>NZ_JBMHEW010000002.1:0-69954 GCF_050499185.1 Enterococcus sp. AZ040 | reverse complement strand
AACTGACTCAAATTTGACCCCTCCACCAAATATAATTTCTTATCACAATTATATCATTTTTATACGAAGTTTTTAATCATTGACTAAATTTATATAGCTACTTATTTAATAACTTATGATTAAACAAACAACCTATTTGGATTTTAATAATTAACATTATGTAATGTACTTAATGAACCTAATTAAGTGAGCTGCCGATAGAGCCATCAAAATGATTTGAAAAATAAAGGTCAAAAACTTTTAAGTTTCTGACCCAAAAAAGATCTCATTAGAAGACTCCAAATTATATATTCAACGACATTGTTGTTTCGTGTGAGTAGTGAACGCTGAGAATTAATTCGGGTGTTGAATATTATTTATTAAAAAGAGTGATCAGAAATAATAATTTTTTCTGATCACTCTGCTTATTTTTCTTACTAGCGATTAGGATTAGCCGTGAGCGGATAAATCATAAAACATTGAAAATTATAGAATGTTTTGGTTCCATACTGAGATCATACCCACATAATTCTTTGAAATAGGTAGGATAATCTGTTTCTACCATTCGAACAATATCCTCATTTGAAAAATCATCAAAAACAATCAATTCTGAGACAATCCCCAGCCTTGCATCGATCCCTAAGATTTCGGGTAAGACTTGCCAGAAATTTTCTTTGGAGATTTGTGCGACTAACGACTCTAATCGGTTCGTTTGGCACTGGATATAGTCCTTCAGGACTGGGCTTTCTTGTTCTTTTGCTTCTTCCAAGGTCATTTGAAACCCTTGAAGATAGGCTTCTTGGGTAGTAAATACCGCCATAGTTCTTTTTCCTTCTTTCTTTTAAAAAACGATCCGGTCGATCAATGGATTCAACTGGTGTTTGACCCGTGTCCAGTCTTGCGCCGTCGGAATACTATTCATTAAAATATACTCGGTTTCCATTGCGTAATCCAAAAGGTATGGCCGGTAATTGGTGACGATCAGATCAATCTGTGCATCATTCAGGCGTTCTTGCGTCAATTCCTGCAGTGGAAGAAAGAGTAAATTGTAGTGGTCACTCAAAAGTTCTTGGGCTTGCAGGCGAATCGATTGCACCACCAAATAATCTCCTTCCAGTAAAAACAAAACTTGTTTGACTGGTTGATAATAATGAAACAACATATCCATGTATAACGTAAAACTGACGGCCACATCTTCAAAGGTCACTGCTGAAAAGCGAAGTGTCTGTGCATGCTTTTGTAAGAAGTAGGAATTGATCTCATGGATCTGTCCATAGGTTTTCTTGACCATGACACGAACTTCTTCTAACTCTTTATTCAATACCGGACTCAACGCTTCATTGATCAGACGTGAGACAAAAAACGATGTCATAAAATGGCTTAAGGTGTCGGTATCCCATTGTGCAAAAAACGGATCGGCTAAATAATCTGACGTGACTTGCTCAAGCCCTTCCCAGCAGTTGAAGTGCTGGCTAAATACACGTTCATGATCTACCCGATGGATCGTTCGTTTGACAATGACCGATAAATGAACCCATGAAAACTCTTCTTTGGGTAAATAGATTTCGTATTCCTGATGGATCCTTGCTTGTAGAGAATACAGCAGCTGAAAATCCTTTTCTTGATAATCGATGGTCTTCAACCACTCCGGCAAGGAAACAAACTGGTTTTGATTGACGCGAACCATCGTGATATACAGATGGTAATAAAAGGCAGACACGGTCGTCCCTGTCCCCAATTCATAGGTTCCTAATTTGCCGGACAATTCGTTTAGAATCAATGCATGCAGCCCTTCGGGCGGACGAATCGTAAAGGGGGTCTGTTCACTGCTATAGTAAAAGTCAAAAAAGAACTTTCGGATGTTGGCTTCGTCTCCTACCAAATTGACAGGGTTTAAGGTCAATGTCAAACCATACTCGGCTACGATCGGTACGACTCTTACCAAAAACCGCCGCAGGGTACTTTCGGCATAGCTGTGTTGGTGGGCTAACTCGGCCAGTGCAACGGGTTCACCGTAAAAAATCGTACCAATGATCTCAAACAGAACTTCGTTTTCTAATAGCGCTTCTTTTTTTTCTTGGTACCTTACTCGATCACGTTCATCAAAATGAAAGCCGCTATGAAGTGAACGCAATTCGATGGTCTCACCAAAATGGCTTTTGATCGCTTGGATATCTTTGACCATCGTTCGTTGGGAGATCGTCAATCGTTCACTCAACGCGACGATCGTAAAGTCGTGTTCTCGTTCAATAATGGTCAAGATCCGCATCCAGCGTCGGATCTCGGCACTCGTAATAAAAGAAATTTGCAATTCGCGCATCCCTATCCCTCACTTTTTCATTTGGTTCCTGTTCTTCTACACGTCTACTCGTTAAAAGTACTCGGATAGAATACACCGAATCGCTTCTTTTGTAGGAAATTGTGGCAATTCAATGTTCCCAGTCGCTCTCATTTGTTGGTTTTGATTCGTTACCTTGATATGGCGAAGAACACCTGGTCGATTCACCAAAGAGGCATCGACGAAGTGAAAGCCTCTTTCTTTCCCCGCAGTTTCCACCTCTGTTTTGATCCAACGCTTCAAGGCGGAAGGACCAACCAAATCATAAGAAAGGACGATGGTCTCACTGTATCGCTTTTTCTGCGCCGAAAACTGGGCCATGAGCGCCGCTAGCAGTACGTCCTTCTTGCGACTTTCGGGCACTTCTTCTTCAAGCAGCGGCAATTGGAAAAACGTCTCCATCAAAAAAAGCAGCGTCTCAAACAGACGATAGGTCAGACCTTCGGTCTCACGGACGAGAAGGTGTGGTTCTTTTGTCGGTGAGAAGGCTTGAATAAATGCTTTTTGTGTCAACGGGTTCAAAAACTGACGTTCGTCTAAAGCAAGCAAAAACAACGCTGCTTTTTCTGGTGCCGGCAGTGCCACGTTCACTTGTTGGTCCAGTGCCTGCACGAGGGTCGCTTGCAAGTCTTTGTGTTTGCCTTGATCCGGCAAGCAATAGCCTTGCTCGACACGCACGTTGATTAGTTTCAGCCATTGATTGACGACTGTTGGATCCAGCTGCCACTGGCCTACTTGCACCATCGCTTTTTCCTGATGGAGGTGTCGAATGTGTTCTTGAAGCTCGGTTGGATATAAAGGCAGCGTGAAATAAAAATCATAAAAAAACTGCCGAATACTGGCTTCTTGGCCACGAAGCAGATTTGTTTTAGCGACTAGCTGTAGTCCATACTGTTGCTTTAAAAGGGTTTGGAGTTGTCGTTTCATCCGTTGAAAGCCCGAACTCGAAACCCCGAGAAACGTCGTCCATTGTTGGTTGTCCAAACATTTTCCTGCAGCTAGCTGATCGACAAACAAAAACAGCTTCTCTTCCTCCAACAGCTCTTGTTTCTTTTCATAATACCTCTTTGGGTCAAAAAAAGCGAAGTGATAGCCTTTTTCATTGCCGACCAATTGGATCGTCTTGCCAAAATAAGTTTTGACTGCGCGCATGTCTTCCATGATCGTTCGCCGCCCGAAGCCGGTCTGATCGATCAGAGTCTGGGCTAGGACGTGTTCTTTTTCTTCCAATACCTCCAACAAAGTCAACCAACGCTTGGTTTTGGCCGTAAAGACCAACTGATGAAATAACGTCTGCATCGTTTTTTCTTTCCTTTCTGTGAAGAAAAAGAAAAGAGCCGCGGCCCTTTTCTTTTTCGGCTAATTGTCGGGGACAGCACTTAATTCCCAGGTGAGGGTCGTTTGATAGGTGGTTGTTCTTGGATCCGCCGTTGGCGGCACTTCAAGGGCAACACTTTCTCCTGCACTTTCTCGATCACCAAAACGATAGACCCACGTGCCTGAGCCTTGGCCGTCTTGTGCGCGCACAAGGGGCGTCTTTTCTTCTGGGATCAAGACCACGCCGTCTTGATTTTGTAGCATCGGTTCGCTGGATTCTTGGACAGACGCAAATTGTTGGTTATTAAGCAACAAACGTGCGCCTCTAAGTTGATTGTTTTGAGAATCCATAAACTGACTATTTTGTGTAACTGCTAATTGCCAGCCGTGGCGCTCTTCTTCTGGGCGACGATCACTGACTTGGATATAATTTGGTCGTTCTTCGGCGTCATTGACGGTGCCGTCCAGATTCAACAAGCGTTGCGGTTGGGCATAATAGCACTTGGTCTGTGCAGAAATGCCTTGGGTTCCAAACGAAAAATGTGACGCAAAATCAATACTGAGTGCTCCTTGGTCTTCAGGAAGTTCTGGGGGATTTTCCGGATCCACTTCTTGGTCAGGTGCCAATGGATCGACTGGTAACACAGGATCTAGAGTATCTTTAGTATATACATAAGTAACCGTCTGGGCCTTTTCGGTAAATTGTCCTGATGCATTTTTGGGTATTTCCGTTAAAGAATATCCTTCAATTTCCTTGGCCTTCGTCTCATATTCTTCATCAATCAGCCCGCTGATAATTTCTGGTTCTGCCAGTTCCTTTAGAGCATTATCGACATATTCAACCGTTATGTCTCCCCCTTGTTTCTTTTGATAGACTGCTTGTACAACTGTATCAGTAGTCCCCATTGTAAAAGTAGTCGTTGCATTTGTGGGGTTTAAAATACGGCTTCCGGTTCCGGATACTATTTCCCAACGAAGAAAGTCAAATCTCTCCGCTGGATTCGCATGAATCATGGTTGTCTCCCCTTGAATAATCGTTGTTGTTTCTGCCATAGGCATTCCCCCAACAGTAGGACTCGCTTCTAAGGAAAGTACATAGGAAGGGCGCGGGGGAGCGACCCAAGAAATCCCAGATCCATTAAATATAAGTGTGCTATACCATGATTCTCTGAACAGTTGGGTGTAACGTTCTTCAAAGTCATTTGGATCCGATTCACTAGTTAGTACTTGTGAGCCATTCACCCCAGTGAGAGTGGCATTGACAGAATGCCAAGATGACTTAGGCGTAGAAGAATTCATTGCCATTGTCAGTCTATTTGCATTTATTATAATCCTGCTGGAAGAGTCAGATTCAATAGGTTTTATACCATTATTGGCAACACCATCCCTAGATGATATATAGCTTCTTCTATCTGGTGCTGGAGTTATAGTTAGTGTTCCACTACGAACCAAAGATATCGCAGGACCAACCCAAGGTGAAGACAAGTCAAAGTATCCTCTTAGATTAATATATTGAGCATGAATAATAGATGCATTGTTATTATATGCTGCAAGCATATTATTTATATCAACTAGACCGCTACCATTATGTTTAATAATAGGATCATTGCTGTCTCCCCCCAATAAAGAAAAATCACTTACTTCTAAAGTAGCTGCTCCACTCAGCTCTAAATTATTGTTAGAGCCAGACATATTGAGTACTACACGAGCTTGAGTTGCGGGTCTGCCTATAATATTCACCGAGGTGTTTCTGGTGTTTAATGAACTTCCTAAAATCGAGCCAGAAAAGGAAATTGACTCAGTAAGTACTATTGAGGAAGTATTTCGGTCATTCCATGCACTTCTAAATTGAGACCAATTTCTAATTGGAGCTGACCTTGTCTGAGGATCAACAGAGGCTTTCAAAATCCGATTTGTTTCTGTTTGAATTAGTTCTTCGGGTATCGATAGGTTCTTCTCAGCTGCAATTACTGGTTGAACTGCAACGGGAATATCACTCATCACTTCTGCATCTTGACTTTCAAGTGGCGGCTCCTTGAAATCAGTATTTTCTTGATCCTTTATATCAGAAGATTTCTGGACCTCTGATTTTAGAGTGCTTTCCTCTACTTCTAAATAGAAATGATCCGCGTCATGATCGACAGTCAAGAAGTAGTTTCCCGCTGTCTCAAACACCACAGGAAGAGTAAATTCTGTTTGTTGTCCTTTGGTGTGAAGCGTCCAGTACTCTCCATGGGAATGCGTGATGGACTCCCCATCAGAAAAATAACTTGCCAATACTTGGCCTTCCTTCGGTATCCGTACTAGAACCTCATCTGCAGGATAGGTACTTGTAAAACGTAAGATAACCGGTTGATTTGTGCCTGTCCGAGAAGTCTTTTCTACAAATGAAAACTCTTGAATTGCTGGTGGTGCTTCCTCGACCGGTGTAACAGTATTGGTACTAATTGCTACATAATCTGGTAGATGGCTGCGAAAAGCAGTGAGTGCCTGCTCATCTACTGGTCCATTCGTTTCTGCATAGCCCTGTGTGATTCCCGATGGTATCACTTGTGCCAATAGTAAGAGTGTAGTACATACTACTGCTTGTTTGCGAAAGTTCACGCTACATTCCTCCTTACTCTTTTTCTTGCCTTCTTTTCTTTGAAGCGAAATAAAGCAGAATCACAACCAATAGAATCAATAAACTAATGGTTCCGATCATCCACCAATTTGGGCTATTGTCGATCATGACGTCTTCCCGGTTTAACTTACGGGCATCGTCGGCATCGATCGTAAACTCACGAGTCCAAGACCATTCATTGTCTCCCGACTTTGCGGTTAGTTCTAACACGTAGTTCCCGCTTCGAAAACGGTCGCCCTCTAAGGAAATCGGAAAGTTGAAATTCGAATTAGGCGCCATCTGCATCATTTCTTTACTGGCCTCATAGAGAACGTCGCTCTCTCCTGCTCGTTTGACTGTTGCCTCCACTTCCAAGCGATTCACAAAAGCCGGTGTAAAGTTTTGCAAGGTCGCACTGATCACATTCCGATAGTTCAACTGGTCCGCAAAGACATCTAATAGTTCCAACTCTGGCTGTACAGAATCGCTGGTATTACTGACGACCACACCTATCACATGGGCAAATTCATTCTTGATCGCGACTCCTTCTCCTTCTGGGGCATCACTTTCTTCCTCATCTTTTATTTCGGTGATTCGTAAACCGCCGGCTAAATACCCTTCAAAGGCGTCTTTCGGCATCTGTAAAGGAATATCTATGATCTTTGTTTCTTTTCCCTCCAGTGTAATGACCTCCGAAGGGGTCATCAAATCATCTAAGGAATGGATCAAGGTCGGGTCTGCTGCTTTGGCATCTTTGCCATACTCGACATTCCCTAAAGTATTGGTATAAGCAGTATGCGGCGTTACTTGAACGTTGATTGGTTCTGAACTGGAATTGCCGACTTTCAACTGCAGGGTCTCTTTTTGACCCGGAGCGAGTAACAGCTCATAATACCCTTTGCTTTCATCTACTTGGCTTTCTGGAAAAAGCGGAGTGACATGTGTATTCAAGGCAGTCTCTTCGGCTTGTGCCGAAAGTGGGAAGAAAAAGAAGAGTACTGCTAGTAGCCACAGTCTTCTTGGCATAGCTTGTTTGTGTCTCATTTATCATAATCCTTTCTAAAAAAAGCAGCGCCACAGAGATCTGCAACGCTGCCAGTGACTAATAGAACACGGAAAAGGAACGGTTTACTTCTTATAATTCATTATCAGGAGTTAATTCTAATTCCCATGTCAAGGTAGAGGTATACGTTACCGCATCTTTGGCGGTTGAACCTGGTACGAATAGTTGAATCGCCTCATTCTCCACAACAGCTGCGCCGTCGTCTACTTGTTTTGCGATCGCATCATGATCTCCCCAAACAGCAGTTGAGGTACCGGCACCTTTGTGATTTGCTGCCGTCATAATCGGTACGGCATCATTATTTGGAATCAATTCCAACCCGCTTGCGTGAATGGTCGGCGCCTGAGCGTCATCATTGACACTGTAACGAAGGGTCGGATCGAACAACGTAATTTTTGCGCCTTTTAACACATTATTTAATGTATCCGTAGGTGCTTGGAATTCCGTTAGACTGACACTCAATTCCCAGCCTTCATTGGTACCGCGAGTGTCTTGGACTTGTGCCAAACTGACATAAGGAACTTTATTCTCTTCACCGGTCGTGCCTGTTTTTTGTTGCATCTCAGCGACCATGTTATAATGCTCATCCGTAGTTGAGATAATTTGTGAACCGAAGTTCATGGTTGGTACAGTGGCGATCGTTAAAGGCCCTTTGTTTTCTCCATCCGGACCCGTGACTGGCGGAATAGTTACATCTGGACCCTCATCACCAGGATCAACGATCGTATCGTCATTCCCTGGTGTAAAAGTAATTTGACCATCAGTAGTTGTTTTACGAACTTCTTTTGTATCCTCTTCAGCGAAGGCTTGTACGCCTCCGGCAAAGATCGTTGTTGATAATGCAGCTACAGTTGCTAAACGGATAAATTTCATTCTTTATTCCTGCTTTCATTCAATTATTTTTTTGTGTTGCTCTTCTTCTTTTGTCCCCTACAACCACTAAGACACCGACCACTAAGAAACTGCCGACCCAACCAGCAAATGACCCTTCGGTCATATTCGTTTGGGGTAATGAGCCACCTGGTTTTTGCGGACTGGTACTTGGGGGTGGATCGGGCGGACCGATCGGTTTGTACGCCCCGGTAAATCCAACAGATCCTTCTGACTCGACGGATTGGACCTGTGTACCATAGACGGACAGTGGAAATTGAAGTGCCAAAAACACTGCGAGCATCCCAATCAAACGTCCAACCGTTTTATGCATCTTCCCTCCTCCTTTAAATAGTCGTCTCAAAAATCTTCGTTTTTTAGATTGGTCATTCCATATATCTGTCAAATCTAAGAAACCTTAATTTAACAACAATTATTTTGGCATTCGACCTGTTCGAATGCCTTTTTTTCTGCAAACCCAAAAACGAAGGTTTTTAATACATGAGAATAAACAAATAAGGCTCAATAGCAAACCTTTCTTGCATCTCCTAGATTACAAGATTCTTTATTAAATGAATAATCGAAATTTTCACTTCGACACGCAAATTTAGAAAAACGGACATAAAATAAAGAAGAAGTAAAGCGAGCTCCACTAGAAAAAGGAATGTTTCCAGACTACTACAACGATCCACTAAATCATGCAAATTGCAAAAAAAGAAGGATCAAAAACTTTTAAGTTTCTGACCCCTCGTTATATCACTAGTTGGAACAGTATGCTACTTCACATGCCCCTTTTTTTAAGTCTATTTTTTGATATTAGTATACCTAACATACTTACAGAATCATTTGTAACTAATCCAAACGCATGATTTTTTTGAGGAAGTGAAATATTCCAATATAGATAAAACTCAGTATCAACTATTTATCTGATCTAGCATGTAAATCGACGTCAAAGGGTCCACGTACTGTTCTTATCGTCCTTAGTCTTTCGACAAAATATCCGGCTCCATTAAAAATCTACAAATCTCATCTTGTAAGTTCTTCTGTGGCGTTAGGAAACTCCTAGTTACTTTCATCTATATTCCTCCACTATCAACTCTACTTTTTATTTTTAAACTAACTTTTGAGATAAACAATCGTTTCTAAGAATAAGATATCATCAACATAGAGCATTGCAGTTCATAATTAGGAATTTATTACAATATTAATCTATCTGTTCTGTTTTTATAGCGTCAACAAGTTTACTTTTTTAATTCCTCTATACAATCAATATGAGGAATTTTAGAAGTAGGAGACAACCTTAAAAAATTCTTGTAAATCTTCATTGATTAAAGAAAGGGATATAGGAAATGTTTTTGCTTCGCGTATGGTTTCATCAGGCATATTCATAAGTGTTCTCTCGCAAATAACTAAACTACTCAATCCATCCATATATACTGGTAAGTTTTCCACAGAATAGTAAAGAGTACTATCAATAATTATATGTTCTGTATTTAGTTTTCGCGCAATCCATTCTCTATAAGCGATATGAGAAAATTCATCTTCAGCTACAATAAAGATGTTCCAATTCTTTGAACTATTGTGCAATAGTAACTCTGAAACTTGAAGGCAAAATTTCTCAGTTGTATTCTCTGATAATTTCATGTCAAAGGAATATCGCTTCTTCCATTCCCACATAAATTCTTTCTTTTTTATATCAAAAAAGACCTAAAAAAAGTGTAGTGATCCCTATAAATTATAGAGCCAACGAGTATCCTACGGATTTAAAACATTTGAGAACATGAGAATTAGAATCTTTTTGATCAATCAATTAATTAAAGTAAAATAACAAAAAAATCTAAGCCAGAATGTGGTTTATTCTGACCCAGATTTGATTTTGCACAACTCATCAGTCCATATTGACAAAGAGCCGTAATAGTTTTGAATAAATTTATTAAAATAGATACTCTTAGCTTATGTCACATTGATTTTACATTACGATTAGCTAAGCTTGTTAGTACTTATTTTGAAAAATTACATATATTCTAAAACTCTTAAAATTTTATTATAATTTCTTTCAAAGGAAATCTTGTTTGATTCTTTTAGAAATTTTAAAGCTAGATTAAATTCACTAATATCTAAACTACTATCTTCGTGTGATTTTGATTTACGACTTTTAAAATATTTTCTGATGTTTGGTGTCGCATAGTAATGAGAAAACTTGGTATGGGGCTTCAAATCAATTGAAAGTATCAACATAATAAAATCTGGAAAATAGTATTGCATGAAGAAAATAACAGCTATCTCTTCAAAACTGAAATCAATAAATTCTTTGTGGAATATCAAAGAAATATCAAGTAATTTTTTAACTTGTCTTGGTGTTACTTCTTCTTTCGAGCTGATTATGTTGACCAATTCAGAAACGGCTGCCCTATTATTAGGTTCAATTCCGTCAATGCCACTCAACAATTCATCTATATAATTATTATAACTTTTTGGTGGTAATAAAGTGAAATATAAATCAATATATTTATCTATAAATTCTGCGCCAGATTTTTTCTTTTCCAGCTTTTCATTTCCATACTTATCTTTATTTATTATTAAACTTGAAACAACAGGATATACTACTTTTGGGTTAATGGAAAAAATGAATACTATACCTGGTATATTTAGAAATGCTTCAATAGATGAAAAGAAACTTAAAATGGTGGTTTCTGAACATCTATCGAGTTCGTCTATCATTATTATAAGTTTTTTACTCTCGTCTTTTATCATGAGATCTCTATAAATTTTCAAGTCACTTCTTACTTTTTCTCTATTACCTAAAAATCTTTTATAGTTGGGATATTTAACACTATCTCTGATAAATTCATTATCATTACTAATTATACTTGATATATATAGTATAAATTTTTCTGCTAACTGATATGATATTGTCCCTGTAATAGCTCCTATTGTTACAGAAGAAGCTGCAAAAAAGCTATTAATTATTCCGACTGAAGCAGGATCTTCGATAAAAGTAGCTATAGTATTGAGTAAATAAACCAAAGAGATAATGGAAATCAAAACAAATATGATAGGCCAATATATTAATTGAAGCTCCTTCTTCATTGATAATGACTTCAAAATGAAGCGTATTTTTTTAAAGTATAATTTTGAGGATAAATATTTATCTGATACCCTGTGCAATAGTGAAAACCATATTTGTTCTTGATCATCATACTGAGAAGCATTGAACAATATTATATTATCTTCATCACTCTCAGTCAGCCTATCATTTAATAATTTCAAAAATGTCGTTTTCCCACTTCCCCACTCACCAATAATACCTATGTTCAAAGAAGTCTTGTTGTCTTGTAAAGCTATCATCGAAGTCAAGCGATCTATGCTCATCGCCCTGTCGAGCTTGTCTCCCACGACCTTACTCAAAAAATTTTTATTAATCTTGTCACTATTATTGCGTAGAAAAAGCTCTCTTTCAAAAGCACCTAAGTCATTATCTATTTGATTCAACTTTACCTCTGATGTCCTTAGAGCTAATTCTTGCTCATCATGTGGATCAGTTGTCTGGGATTGAATGTATTGTTCATACTGTTCTTCTTCAAATGTGGCCCTTTCTTCTTCAGTACCCCATATCCTTTCATATTCATCGTTTATCTCTGCTACTAACTCTATTCTTTTCTCTGATAATTCAGCAATCTTTTTTTCTAAATCTTCTAGTTTAATACCTGTTAAATTATTTAAACTATCCACATAGATCACGTCCTATTTCCAAATTTTTTGGGTAAAACTAATTAAATATTACGTTTATTATGAAAGTGACTGAAAATCATCGATAACAAAATTTTTAGTATTTTATCCCTTTTCTCGCAATAATAGCTGATGAAACTATTTATATCAGACTGATCTGCTTCTAACTAATCTTAAATGTGTATAAATTTCTTGCTATAAATCATCGGTGGTACGACACTATTGTTAAGTTCATAGATAAAATTATACAATTTGCTCTAAGAAATGGATATAGTGAGAAAAATAAAAAATAATTTTAAAAAGTTTTTTATTCATTATGTGAAACATGAAACTTAGGTAATTTATAATAAACATTATCATATTAATAATGTTCAAAAAAATGCTAACTCAAAGAAAAATGAATATACACCATATATTGTGTATATAAATTTTTAAAACCCTTTGCTACCACTATATAGCTTTGACTTTCTCCAGAACTTAATTATACTTAAAGGTGTCACTAACTAATCTTACACGTAAGAAACGATTGGGGGTGTGGATCATGAAATACATCTTTCTCAAATTTTTTATTTCTTTTGCTTCTGGTATAGCTTTAGAGCTATTCAAGAGATGGCTAAACAAAAGAGATAAAAGTAATGTTGCGTGACATTTTTAGCCGTGAAGATCCAGTCTAGCAGCTGGATCTTTTTTATATCAAAAAACCCAACTTGCTAGCAGACAAGTTGGGCCTTTTGGGGTTGATCATGAAATATCTTTCTCAAAGTCATTATAACATTTTTCATATCATATTCAACATCATATGAAATATAAGAGGGACTAAAGTTCTTCTCAATTAAACTGAAGTCGAACATCGATCGTATTCTTGGCCAGCTGATAACCAGCTTCGTCAACACCAGAATATACTTCTTATTGCGAAACATTATACCTCTTACCATCTTCGAATTCATAAAAATCTTGGTTGGTAAACAAGTTATAGGCTAAAGCAACCAGTGGTTGCTCCCCACCGGATAACGTGCCATCAAACCATACTTCACTATTGATTTCTCTGGACAAAATTAACCATCGATCGGCGTTGGTTAAATAATCTTTCATCACCAGTAAAGATAAAAACCAACTAAACAATCTTCAAAATAAATCGTATCTTTTTGAATCATTTGGTTCATTCTAACGATTCAGGCATAAATCTTTTATTCAAGTCCTGATACGTTTATCCTACTGATTGATTTGTTGGGTCAATATCCGTGTATATTGTCAAAAAAGTTGATTTTAGCCAGTTTGAAAGTGTTTTGCTATGAAATAAATGACTGATACAGTAACCGAATTTCCAGCTTGTTTGTACAGCTGGCTGTCCGAAGTTTCTTGATCGTATCTGCAGTTATAGTGATCAAGCCCGTTACTGATTATTTCTTCAGCGATCTGCCTATTACCGAATTTCGCTGCCAAAAAGGCCCAATCAGGAAACGACTGCAGTCGCCAACATTCAAGTGGTGTTAGTTTCCGGATCTGAAAATCATCAGTTACTACGGCTTGCTGATCACCTGTAACGACGGTATTTGCGTGCTGATTTCCCACACGTCCCTGACGTTTTGTAGATTTAGGATAAGCGAAATTAATACTATCGGCTGGTAGTGCTGCAGTATAGCCTTTTTTCGTGGCTTCTTTCACCAGTATTTTGGGTTCGTGGCCGCCACCATTCATGGTGGTAAGTGTAGGGCATAACCCATCTACGGAATGGATCGCTGCAGCTGATCGATAGGAACCATCGATCGACCCTGCCACGATAATTCCGTGACGATCTTGTGTGGTTAAGGTAAACATCGGCGCTTCATTTTCCTTCATTCTACGGCCGTTTTGACGAATAGTAGCTTTATCTGGCGTTAGGATCGGGATCGCAATTTTATTTCCTTCTCCTTTGTTTGTGGTGATCGTAGGACTAAGTCCTGAAGCGTCATACACTTGGCCATTCATTCCTCCACCGCTTGGATTGACGTTGCCAACAACGATTTGTTTCGGTGTTTTGTAGTCCGTTGCGGTCAAAGTCCCCATCAGACCGTCCGTATAGTACGTTCTTTCTCGTGTAAATCGACTTAAATCATTCGCTGCATGTGTCGTTCCAGCTAAATGGATCCTTCCTGATTTTTGATCAGCTGATCCTTCTTCTCTTGTGAGAGGAAAAATCTTTTTGGTACCTGCTCCTCTAAGATGTCCGATAATAAATACACGCTCTCTGTTTTGGGCGACAAACTCTTTGCTGTTAAACAGTTGCCACTCCACGTCATACCCCAATTCATCCAGGGTTCGGAGGATCGTCTCAAACGTAGCCCCTCGTTCATGGTTGAGGAGTCCTTTGACGTTTTCAAGGTATAAAAGCTTAGGTCGCAAGATAGATGCGAAGCGTGCAATCTCAAAAAAGAGAGTTCCTCTAGTATCTGAAAAACCTTTTCTTTTTCCTGCAAGGCTGAAAGCTTGGCACGGAAATCCTCCCGTGATAATGTCCACACGTCCGATTCCTCGAATAAATTCATCTGAAAGTTTTGTGATATCATGCATTTCTACCTCCTGTTTTGTGTCAAAAATTGATTGATAACTTTTTCTGGCATGGCCATCGATCTCACAATACCCAACACATCGGTAGCCAGCTTGTTCCATCCCTAAACGAAATCCTCCGATTCCTGAAAAAAGATCTAAAAAGGTGCCTTTATTTTCTGTTGTACCATTTTCCATTGTTCACTCAGTTTCTTCATGCGCATGAAAGGTATTTCAAGTACCTGATGGATTAAGAATACCGAGGAAATGGTTTGTTAAATTTCGGAACAATGGTGGTACTTAGACCTTTTTTTAAGAAAGAAAAGCGATCTTTTTTGCCCTCCACGTTCCAGCCGCCTCCACCACTTAGGAGGGCAAAAAAAATAGACGTGCAAGGCACGTCTGTAGAGCAAAAGGTTGATATTTCGCTGAAATCTTGCTATACTTACTATGTAAAGAGGAGTTGCGCTAACAACTCCCCTACAGCACCGTTTAAGACGGTGGCAGTTTTATTAGTTAAGAAATAACCGCATCCTGCTAAAGTTGACGGTTATTTTTTTGCATTCTTTTTTCGTTTCTTCTTGCTTTTACGCTTAGAAGAACGAGTGTTTATAATCGTATCTGCTAGTTTCACACATGCTTCGATTAAACCAATGAAGGCTAACAAAACAGGCGCTATTGCTAACAAAATGCCGATTATATCCACATCTTGCAAAAGGCTACTCCTTTCTTCAGATTTCGATAGTACATTCATAATGCACCACCTCACTTTCCAAAAAAAGCGCCACCGTCACAAACTTTACTGTACTCATATTATACCATAACTCACGCTAAAAACCTATATTTATCAAGGCTTTTAGCGTTTTTTTTATGTCTAAATTCGAGTGAAATGCTTGTTCCTTCAGTCGCTCCAGCCACCACCACCGCTCCTTCAGAAACCGTGTTGCTGACACAACCCGAAGTGATCGGTAGAAAAAAATACCAGGATCAGGCAGAGATCTCTTGTTCTTTTAAAGCCAAAATAGACAAAGCATTTGCAAACTGCAGTAAGCCTGATTGAGAATCATCGACGATCACATTTTTCTGATAATGGATCCGATCGCTCACATGATTGATTGATAATCCGTAGACAAAACGCATCAAAAAAATCTTTCGTCTCCGATCGGTGATTTCTGGTTTATATGGATGGCTAATGGCCGTCAGACCCAAAGAAAACAAGTGGTGAAAATAAAGAAACTCTTGTTTGAACTGCTGATTTTCTTGAACAAAGCTAGAGTGTTTGATTTCTGGTATATCTTGGTCTAAGAGCGAATACGTTGAATGGATCGGCGGCATTCTCGTCAATCCCATCCTTTCTCTTGAAACAAGATAACTAGAGAGCATCGATCCGATCTCTCCTTTGGTTTTTTCCCAATCGATCACCTCTTTTTCAGGTAATTCAAATTGGTGAACATCAAATAATCGCACATTATTCCTCTTTTCATGATAGGTGATACAAACAGTTGTTGTTTGAACCTGAATTTTATATCAAAAAAGACCTGGGGTTTCCAGGTCTTTTTTCGTCTTTGTTTCTCAAAATGGCAAATCATCATCTGGTAAATCGATTGCCGAGCTGCTTTGTGCAAATGGATTTGTTTCTTGTTTAGGTAGCGGTGGCGGTGTCGGTTTGCTTTTTTCAGCTGTTTCGTTGGATTCATTCGCACGCTGCTCAGACACATCTTTTGATTCCATTAATTGAAACGTCTCTGCCACGACTTCTGTGACGTACACTCGCTGTCCTTGTGGGTTATCGTAAGATCTTGTCTGAATACGTCCAGTCACGCCAAGAAGCGTCCCTTTCTTGGCGTAATTGGCAAGGGTTTCGGCTGGTTTACGCCAAATGACACAATTGATGAAGTCAGCTTCTCTTTGACCGCTTTGATTGGTAAAATTTCGATTCACGGCCAAAGTGAACGTGGCCACTGCAGCACCGTTCGGTGTAAATTTTAATTCTGGATCTCTCGTTAATCTTCCTACTAATACGACGTTATTGATCATGCTTTATTCCCTACTTTCTTTGCTTTTTTTGGCGCATTGACAAATGATACAAAAGTGATCTGTCCCGTATCGCTCAACTTGATTTTTGCATTATAGGTCGTCTTGTCTGCCTTTTTAATTCCTGAAACCACGGTTTCTTTCCCGACTAACAAATCCTTCAGATTGGTTTTCGTCAATTTTTTCTTCCGGAACTGATCAGATAACGTAAACGTACAGTTGGGATAATTCGAACAACCGTAGAAAGACTTTTTCAACACTACATTTCCGCCACATTTCGGACATTTACCGATCGTCTGCTTATCTGCTTCTTTTTTGACTTCCGCTTGGTAGGTGTGGAAATTCAACTTCTGAACATCATCTGGCACGTGTTCGATCAAATGCACGATAAACTTCTTGATATTGGCAATAAAAGTCTCTTGATTCCCTTCTTTTTTACCGATTTTCTTTAAGTATGTTTCCCATTTTGCCGTCATTTCAGCACTGGTCAATAAGTGCTGGCTTTCGACTGCCTGGCACAATAATTTTCCTTTTTCGGTAACGATCAATTTATTTTTTTCTACTTTGATATATTCTTTTTGCTTCAGTGTTTCAATAATGCTCGCACGTGTCGCTTCTGTACCGATTCCTTCGACTTCCTGAAGGATCTTGATCGCTTGTTCATCATCTACGGTCTTATTAGCCGTTTTCATTGCTGTAAGTAACGTGCCTTCAGTAAATGGTTTCGGTGGCTGCGTCTCTTTCTCCACACTTTTTACATCCGCTTGAATCGCTTCACCGATCATCACAGTTGGTAATGTTTGGCTCTCTTCGTTCTCCTTGTTGGTATCGGCTTTGAATAAGATCTTCCATCCCTCGACTTTTGGCACTTTTCCCGTCGCTTTAAAACAGAGAGTTGACACTATGGTTTCTATTACGGTTTCTTCATAAGTATAATCTGGTAAAAACATGGCGATCGTTGTTTTCATGACGAGCAGATAGATTTTCTTTTGTAGATCATCTAATTTATTAAAGGCTGACTCACTTGCGACTTGCTTCGTTGGAATAATGGCGTAATGCTCTTGCACCTTACTTCCATCGACATATCGCTTTCTTGGCTGATCTTGTGCCATGGGTTCATCTATGGATAAAAAACGGGCATAACTGTCGTAATTCGCTTTTAAGTATTGAAATTCACTGTCTGTAATAAATGGTGTATCTGTTCTTGGATAGCTCAACAATTTTGCTTCATACAGTCCTTGCATGGCTTTCAACGTCTGACTGGCTGTTGCTTTGTACAGCTGATTGATTTTTGACTGCAGGCTGCTCAATGAGAACAAATTGGGACTATTCGTTTTCTTCATTTTTGTTTGAAGATCTTTGATCGTTCCTGGTTGTGTGCCGATTGCAGCGCCCTTAGAAGAAACAAAGGAAAGTAGTTCCTCTTTAGTAGAAAAACGTTGTGACGGGCTTAATAGGGCTTTGAACGAGCCGTTCGTTGCCTTAATCAATGATTCGATTTCATAAAATGGTTCTTTTTTAAAATGCTCGATCATTTGTTGGCGTTGATAGATCATGTAAAGCGTTGGTGTTTGTACCCGTCCAAGAGAAAACGTTCCATTTGCCCCTTTTGAACGAAGATTCAACGTGTAAAGCATACTCCCGTTCATGCCAATGAGCCAGTCGGCAATTTGCCGTGTCTGTGCTTCTTGATAAAAAGGATAATAGTCCATTCCTGGCTTTAAATTTTTAAACCCACTACGAATTACATCTTTTTCAAGACTATTGATCCATAAACGCTTGTATGTTTTTTTATTAGAAAAAGCGCCTGATTCATGAATGATCGACCAGGCGATATTTTCCCCCTCTCGATCACTATCTGTTGCAATAATGATCGTATCGGCTTTCTTTAACAGTCCGGAAACGATCTTAAATTGTTTTTTCTTATCAGCTGCGACCTGAAAATCGTATTGTTGCGGAAAGATAGGCAATGCATCCAATGCCCAATTCTTCCATTTTTCATCATAATGTCCTGGTTCTGCTAATTCGACCAAATGGCCGAAGCCAAAGGTGATAAAAGTCTCATCTGAAAAAATTGGATCTTGGATCTCAAAAAAGCCATCCTTTTTCACGCTATGCTTTAACGCACCAGCATAGGAAGCTGCTTGACTTGGTTTTTCTGCTAGTATTACGGTAGTCAATACGTACACACCTCTTTTTTTGTGATTGATAATCAGTATAACGAAAAATAGTTTAGATTTCTTATAAACCAGGAATCAGGGCGATAAAATTATAAGCACTATGAACGATCATCGATCCATAAGTATTTTTTGTTTTGAGTGAAACCCATGAATAGACCAGGCTGTTTAAAAAATAGGGCAGTAGAAAAACCTGCCCATGTAAAGCGGAAAAAATGAAACTAGAGAAAAGAACTGCAGCTGGTAAATTCGTACGTCGAATCAAAAAAGGCAATAGTTTGACCCGTATCAAGTATTCTTCAATGATCGGTGCCAATACAATAGAGAACGTTGCGGCGGAAATGGAAATTCCGTGTCTTGCTTCAGGAAGTCTAGGAAGATACGTTGAAAAAAATTGTTCGCCTATCCACATACTAAGAAGGGATAGCACAACGGCCATCCCTATTCCCTGAATGATTGTAAAAATCATTCGTTTCATCCGTTCACCTTCTTTATAAGCTCAATGCTGGTTCAGATTCGAGAGACTTTTTTCTTTGATTTTCGCCCTCGTTTACTTGATAGACCAGCTCATTGTTCCAATCCCATTTTTGTGTTTCTTGTCCAACCGGAGCTTGCGGAAACTCTGCTTGAAATTCAATCGGTTGTTTTTCTTTTTGATTGTAGGTGAATTTTTTAAATCTCTCCAAAAATTCTTTCCCAGAATTATCATTATCGACACAGAAAGATATTTCTTCAACTCCTGAAGGCGCTACACGCTGTGACTCTTCTAGATAATAGTAGACCGTTTCCGGCTTCAAACCCTCCATAGAAACAAACCAGGTATCCTGCAGATCAGATTTATTTAGTGTCATATAGCTCATAAGATCAACGCCAGATTCAAAGAATTTCAACCGTTTAGGTTCGCCATTTCTAACGTTAAATCCAACAAAATTATCGGAACCTGGTTCGATTTTTCTCCAGGTTGAGTCTTTGATCGTTCCCTTTTCACTGTTTCCACAGATTTCCCCTTGATTATTCCAAATCAATACTAGGTTATTACGTTTATCTTGTCGTAAAAAACCTTTGTTATGAAGAACATTGACAAGCTCTTCATCAATGCAGCGTTCCTCTATTAAATATTTTTTTGCTCGAACAAAAGGCCGTTCATTTTCTTTATCATATTTGTAGTCAATTTTTTCTTCTGGTTCAAATTCCGTTGCGTCATAGTCATTGTCTGTAATATGTCTAACGGCTTCTTTAAAGTCCTTTATTCCAACAATCTTTTGGACAAAGTCAATCGGCCCACCACCAAAATGTCCGTTATTTTCAATAAACAAATTTTTGGGGACTGTAATAACTACAGAATGATTGTCTGCAATACGATATTGTTTGGCAGAATCTTTTTTTAAGTCAATGCCATTTTTATGAGCGATATCTAGAATCGATACCGTCTTCGCAAAAGCAATCTGTTCCGAGAACGTTTTGTAAGTCTTTTGTGATTCGGTCAGCTTTTGTTTTTCTACCGTGGGCGCTTGCTCTTGTTCTTTTTGTTCCAATTCTTGATGGATCATCAGTTGCGTATCGATCTGTTCAATCATTTGGCGAGAGAACACTTTCACCTCTTCCATTTGAGCTAATTTATCCTCAACGGTCTGTCCGTTCTTTGTCCAAGCCGCAATATAAGGAATCGATTCTTCTTTTGTATCAATGCCATAGTGGTGGGCAACGATATACGCAGCCAGCTCCGCTTGAAATTCTTTGACTGAGCTAGAATAATTTGAGTTACTCGTTTTTGAGTGAAGTTTTGCATGTGCCAATTCGTGGATCATGGTTGGCACTTGTTCTGCTTGTGTAAACCGAGGATTCATGAAAAGCATTTCTGAGCCATCAATGCCCTGACCATATGCCCCTTTTGCGGTTCCTAACACTGGCGTAACAGTCGTTAGATCATCAATGATCGTTAGGCCTTCTGATAAGGCATAGGTTTCTAATGATTGGTATAACAGTTTCGTGTTTGTGGCCTTCGTCAAATCAAAGTTATAAGGACGATTAGGGAAAATTTTCGGCAGATCAGCAGCTGTGGCCGTCGTCTGACTAATATCAAAGACCGGCACGTTTTTGAATGCCCTTCTTTCTTCTGTTTTCAGTTCTCCTTTGAGTATCTTCTCTTTTTGTTGCTTGGTGGCTTTCGATAGTGACTGTGAACGTCCCTGTTCGTTGATAAAACATTTATACGTTGTTGGCGCCAAAACCCGTATGGCTTTTTCTCCCTTGCGAATAAAAAAACCAGCTTCTTTGAATTTTTTCGCACCGGCAACAGCGTGAGCATGAGGTAATTGCTTTTGGATCAATGCCGTATTTTTTAGTGAGTAATTGTAAAACTTACTCATAAACGCACCTAGTTCTAAGACGTCTTCCGGATCATCAAAATGATTCTTGATATTTTCCATGGCATCTTTGACGAGTTGGTCGGTTTCTTTTTTTAGTTCTTCAGCTGATTTTCTTTTTTTGACTGACTGCTCTTCTTCAGAAGGTTCAACTTTCTTTTGAGTATCTAGGTTAACGACTGTGAGTTTCCCTTGTGTCAAAGGTACTGACGTTCCTTTATAGTAATCACTCGGATCAAATTCGATCAGTCCATGATCAATAGGCACTCCCATGTAAATATTATTTTGTTTTTTATAGTCATTCCATTGGCTAATAAAAGAGGAAAGATATTTAGGATTCAATCGGTTATTTACCAAAAAATCATCATTTAATTTCTGTTCAGCTTCTTTATGATCTTGACTAAACCAAATATTTTCTTCAGTTAATTTCGCATGTAAATCAAACTCATAGGATGCTACTGTACTTTTAAAAATATTTTCCTCATCTGTATAGATTCTGAAAAAAGCCCCTTCTGCATGGTTTTCAATTCTTAAATAGTAAGCTGCTTTTGAACGATCGTTTGTTACGGCATTCGTCTTATCTTTTGCAGCTAACGATTCAAGCTTTTTATAATAGTCTTGGTTACTATTGACCCCGTCCCCGACGTCTAAACGAAACGCATCGACGATTTCTCCATCTTTAATTTCCTGAAAGTAAAATTTATAATACCCACTTTCCATTGGTCGATCTAAACGTTTGATTTCTTCGATCAAAGGTTGTGAAACGATCTCTCCTTCAAAATTACGAATGCTTTCCGATCCCTCGTTAAATTCAACTCGATAGAAATGGTTCAAGGCAGCTTCTTGATCTTTTGTAGCGTTGGGTACCTCTGTAGTGTCACCCGTTAGTTCGTTTAAAATATCAGAAATGACCGACTGTTCTGCTTCCGTTTTTGCGGCATACCGTTGAGAAGATTCGAATGTTCCCGACTCCGTTAATTCAACGGCCAGTTTTCTATAACCTTTTACAAAGTAGATCATTGGATTTTTTTTCCATTGTGTCAGACGTCCACTTTCAATCATTTTTTGTGCTTGTTCATTCATATGTTTATCCGCCCTTTCTGATCGACGCTTCAATTCTTCTAACTCAACCAGTTGCTTTTCGTATTTCCGAATCGTTGCGGCCGAATACATCGAGTTTCCTTGCTTGGCTTGTTCGATTTCTGCTTTGATCATTGGAATGTTATCAATCCTCATAATCAGACCGCCTTGCTTATTTAGGCCGAGTTCTTTGCGTTCCTTTTGGTATTCCAACGTCGAGATCCGTTCCTCTTGTGCTTCTATTTCACGAAGAAGAGTTCTAGCCCTACCTTCCAGCTGCTCTTGTCTATTAAAAAAAGACCGGCCATTTGCTTTGTCATTCATCGGCTGACCGTTTGTTTGTGCTTGATGGTCATAGACTCTTGAAATTTGCGCACTGTATTCTCTCTTCAGACGTTCCAACTTTCTTTTTGCTCTTGCTAATCGACTATTGTCTATTTCTTGTCGATCATTGTCCTGTTGTTCCATCAACTTTCCCTCCAAAAAAAGACCGGCTTTCGCCGATCTTCTTTTTTTATTCTGTTTACTATTTGAAAGTGGCTCTATCAATTTTGAAATTGATCTATCAGTTTCCTTGAAATAAGAAAGTTTAAACTTTACATATATTTTTCTTGCACAAGGATTAGCTCTTATTGCATATGATAAAATTTATTTAACAGTTTAAAAATAAAAACTATTCAAAGAAAGTTGGCGATAATAATGGGATTTTGGTATTTTTTAACGTTAGCTGTCGGCATAACTTTGTTGATCATAAGTGTTTCAAATAAAGAAGTATCTAGATCAACCAAATTCGTAATAGCCTGTTTTGTTTTAGGGATCTTGTTAGTCATAGGTAGTCTAATTTTATTTTTAACAGGCAGCTCTTCGGTTATTGAGCAACTACTTCAACTAAATTAGCTTCGCTTATTAAAAGCCGACTTCCCAAAAAGGAAATCGGCTTTCATTTGTGCTGGTCGAAAAAAATTTTTCTACGGCCGGTTTTGACCTTACTTTAGATCCAACTGAACGATCAACGGCTCCCCTTCTTGTGTGGCTTCCTCCAACATTAAAGAATAAACGTCGGCATCCTCTTTCGTGATACGTACCTGTTGCGCACTCATTTCTCCTGCACCCACTTCTTGAATATTCATCGTTTGATTTTTTGTATCCACGCTATTGATGAAATAATAATTTTCCATATCTTTCCTCTTTCTCCTAATTGAATAGGTCAGACTCTTGACTCATTTTTGCTTGTTCGATTTCACGCTGCAGCTTTTCAAAAGCTACTTTATTTTTGAATTGATCAAATTCATTGCTCGTCACCCGTTCCAGGTGTTTGACTTGATTTGTGACCGACCGACGATACTTGAATGATTCCTTAAATGGTTTGGTTCGCTCACTTGGATTTCTCTTTGGCGGTGATCGACTTTCATTCGTTTCTTTCCCCTTGAAGTACTCCTGTTTCATTCTATTGTATATTTCTTTGTTAGGTCTTTTTTGCCCTGATAGCGAAGACGGACGGAAAGGTTTTTCTTGTTGGGAAGAATCATTTTCCTTTTTCAGTTCTTGGAGGATACTGTTTCCTAATCGATAATAAATACCATCCGGCCCGTACATTCGGCCATCGTAAAATGATTTTTTCTCTTTGCTAGGATTTCCCTCACCATAAGTTGCTTTCTTGAAAATATCTTCCTCTTTTGCCAGCTGTTTGAATTCTTCAAAGTGGCCATTGTCTTTCATCAATGAATCAATCAGCTGGTTCATTGTTTCTCGACTTTCTGACGTTAGGTTTTTACTATTCCACTTGCTTTGATTCTCCGGCAGCTGCGCTTTTAATTCCTCAAGCAACAGAACACTTTCTTTTTTTGGTGCAGCCATTTCTGTTTTGATTTCACTACGAAGACCATTTCTCAAATCATTCAATCGTTCCAATTCGCTCGAACGATCAAAGATTAGATTCGCAAAAGTCGATTTCATTTTTTCTAATGTTTCATCGGAACGCTGGCCTTTTCTTTCATAGCGATTATGCTCTTTAACAAAAATCATTTCACGGGTAGGTTCAACTTCTGTCGTCGCAAAATGCACGTGAAAGTGACCTGTATTGTAATGGATCTCACCTACACTGATTGTTGATCCATTTAATTTTTCTTTCTCATAAAGGACGTTCATCATTTTTCTACCAGCCATGATCAACGGTTCCCTTTTTAATTCATTTGAATATGGATTGTAAATGCCTGCTTCAATCAATGCTTTTGTATCGAAAGACACCACATCTTGAAACAATACAGATTCATTTTTGTTCGCTCGATCGAATAATTCTTTGTATTGCTCAACTTCTTGTTGCGTCAAATCATCATTGTTGAAATCAAACATCCCTGTATTCAGCGACCATATTTTTTCTTGCGTTTCTTTTTGCATGATCTCAATTTGCGCTTTTGATAAAGTCGAATAATCAGCGAGACGTTTGTTGATCTCCCCTAGCGATACTCTTTCTTCATCTGTCAATTTTGATTGAGCGAGTAACGCATTTTTTCGATCCATATAATCCAAATAGCCTTCAAATGATTGACTCGGATCGTCATTCGTCATGGCCGTTTCAAAGTCAGAAAGGTCTTTTTCTTGATACACTTTCTTATCTTCTCGATCCATATATTTTACATACTCAGAATCAAACGAAATGACAAAACCGCTCATTAGGTTGATATAAGAGCCAGCACATTGTGTCATATGACCACCTCATTCATTAAATACCATCAGCTTCAAACGCACGGTACAACAATGCATTATTCGTGTCGACGTATTGTTGTAGAATGTGCTTAAAATCATCCAAACTATCTTTAATCGCATCAACTTCTCGATTATTCGTTAGGTCATTGATCATTTCATTTTGAAGAATCTGATTGATCACTTCGTTTCGAGTGACTTTCTTTCCTGTATTAAAGGTTTGTTTCTTAGCTCGCTGTTCGAGGTACGCAACCAACGGCTCATTTTCAACTATTAAAGTAAATCTTGGCATGAAAAAACCTCCAGCTATTTAATCATTTTTGAATCTTATGAGTGCCTAAAAGAGTTAGAACAATGAAAGAGCATAAGGTGAACGCACCACTCTCATGGAGAGAGTGGGAAAATAGGCTGTGCCTATTGCGTTTCAAGACCTTTAGAGAAGTCACCACAACCCTTTTTTTAATGGCACTCAGCTACCACTACCGATGGCACCTAGGTGGTACTTTTTGTAAAAAGTGCCACCTAGGTGCCATCATCACCCCTCAATTATTTTGGTAAATATTGGGAAACAATATCATTAAAATCACGTTCTTTTTTGACATCTTCTTGAACAGATTTGACCTTTTTCTTTTCTTCTTTCTTTGATTTGTCCTTCCTATTTTTAAAGCGATAGTTCTTATTTCGAACAACTTTCTTACTCATTGTGACTGCTTCTTGATAAACATCAGAAGAAAAAAGGTCTTGTATTTTGGTATGATCTTGCTCCAATTTTGCATTGGTCATAATCTCTAATAAAGACAAAGAATCCAATACTTTTTTTTCGAAATTTATTTCTTTTCTCACCCGATTAAGTAATTCAAGCAGCGCATATCGAATCATCGGACTGTCTTTAATATCCTCGTCAACGGGCAAATAGGTTTTTAATTCTTTCAAAGCATCTTCATGTTCCGTGTCTAAAAATACCGGAATTCGTTTCTTTGACATGTTATCTCACACACCTTTTTTGAGTTCGTCAATTTTCGATTCAATCAACTGAATCGTCTTTTCGATATCAGAAATTTTGGTTTGATTATCTGAAATGTTCCCTTTAAATGATTCAATCGTATTCTCCAAAGTGGTGATTGAATCTTCCGTTTTTGCTAACTGCTCTCCGACTTGGTATTCTTTTTCTTCAGTGAAAGAAGTAATTTTTTCTCGTGTATTTTTGATTTCTTCAACAAGAGATTTGTTCTCTTCCTCAATCATTTTTCTGTTTAGCTGCTGTAATCGGATATCATTTTCAAGTCCGCTGATTTTCAATTCAGCTTGACTTAAAGTTGAAAGATCACTTTTAACGATCGTCGATTTTTCTTGGGATCCATACAGACTAAGCGCTGATTCATCGGAATCTTTTGATCGTTTATACGTAACATCAAACCGCAAAGCGCCGAATTCATCGTCGATATTTTGTGCTAAAAGAACAAAATAATTTTCAGAAACGGGGATTACTTCTACTTTTAACGGTGTATTGATATCTTCTTTTGTGACGACAGTTGCCTTTGTAACTGGCTCTCCATCAGATACAAGATCGACTTCTGAATCGACATAAATATCCATGCGATAACTTTTACTAACTGGCGAATATTGTTTTTTTAGTACTGTGACCTCTCCTGCATCAAAAGGAATCGGCTTTTCAACTGACGATTCCGAATACGCATTTGCTGGTTTTGATAACACAGCTTGACCGATGATCGATAGAAATAAAAAACCAAAAGCCATTAATATTTTGGTGTATGTTTGTGTCTTCGTTCGAAAATGTTTTTGTTTTATTTTCGATTTCATTTCCTTTACTGAAGAAATAAAGTGAGAGATTTTTCCGAAAATAACCATCATTCATTCCCCTTTTTTAATTTGGTATTTGTTGCGATTAGCTCATAATGATCGATTTGATTAGAATCACTGACGTGAGCTGAAGCAACATAAACAAGGACTTGATTTGAATCCAATCCTTCATAATTGAGATCAAAAATGACGAAATAGGTTTGATCATCGTTCGTATAAACACGTAGATCTTCTACGCTCATTTTGGCATCTTCATTGTCCATATCCCCAATCGATTGCGTCATTTCTTGGTTATATTCGTCAGTAATCAATTTCTTTTCGTTCAACAGCGAGACACGATCTTTAAGAAATGGTTCATCTTTTGTGTTGAAATAAGTCGTCACAAAGTCTTGCACAACGGCACTTTTTTTATCCATTGATTGATTTGTTTGTTCACTCTCAACGGTTTCTGATGCCTGATTTTCAGTAGGATCAACAGTGCTGCTATTGTCCGGCTCCGAATGGTTTTCTTCAATAGATTGTTCAATTTTAGGTTCTGAAGCAGCTTCTGATTGTTTGCTTGAATGCCAGATAAAGAGTCCAAAAACTCCCCAGCTAGCTAATAATCCAAGTATTAAAATACCGCTCAATCGTTGATAACTCATGATCTCAACTCCTTGTTTTTGTTTTCTTCTTGGAAATAGTCCATTCGATAAATACGTGGCTCATCTCCCATTTCAAATAGTATGCCATGACGATTATAATGACCGATCAAATCTTCTTTCTCTGCTTCGTTATAAGATAGGAACACGGCTTCTCTTTGTAGATCCTTCCATATTCGAATGACTATTTTTACAATACCTAGTCCTAAAACGAACAATAAGTATGCTGGTTGAATGATACAGGCCAAACAAAGCAACAAATAATTTACACCGCCAAACAAGAAAAAAATAAGCATATTATTTAGCACCCGAACATCCTTCAGCTTGTCTTTAGATAGAACTACAGTAAAGAAAACAGAGAAAATCATCAGTAATAAAACTAAAATTGTATAAATAAATACAATATTTTGATAGGTTACTTTTGTAATATGGCTACCCAAAATAGCATTTAGTTTACTAACTGGCAACGTGTAAATAGATAGATAGCACCCGACTAAAATGATATAGTCGATCAAAATAGATCCATTCCTCAACCATTTGTACTTCTTAAGTTGTCGATAAAGGTCTGTTTTTTTTAGTTCTTCGAACCATTTGTTTTGGATTTTAATTTGTAAATGCTCTTCTTTCAGCGCATGTTTCCACTGTTTAAAAGCTTCTTTGATCATGTTGTTTCACTCCTTTGCTATGACTTATTTTGGCGTGCCATAGCCCATAATATATTGACTGGTCTTGCCATAATTACGCTCTTTCGTGCTGTCTCCTGAGTTTCCTTCCAGCGTATAGACTGTGCCGTTTGAGTAGCTTTTTACGATGCCCACATGATCACTGATGCCGTCTGCGTCCCAATCAAAGAAGATCACCCACCCATCTTTTGGTTCCACACCGACTGGCTGCCATTCATTTTTTTGTTTGAAATTTTGAATACCAGTTGGACAGTAGGCGAATTTTTCCATGTTCACATTTGCTTTTGCGGCCACATAGGAAACAAAGACTGCACACCATTCCACACGGCCACCATAGCCATACCATGACCAATATTTTTGTCCTCCGACATGCAAACCTTCATCGATTTCTGCTTGAGCGACTTTCGCCATATCACTGCTTCCACCAGGAAGACCGGAACTTTTCGGCGTTAGATATTGTTTAACGATCATGGCATAAAACATATTCCCATAGGCATATCGATAGGTATAACCGAGATTTACCGCCACCGGATTCGTGTAGGTCACTTGTACGCCGTGAGCGTACTTATTCGCAAAAGCGATCGCTCGATTTAAGTCGTAATTGTTTGTCGCAAAGGACAAGAATCCAGGGCCAAAATTATAGGACTGAATGATATTTAACACGTCCATATCCTTATGTGCTTTAACCAAACCAGCGAAATACTTTACACCGACTTCAATGCTCGTATAAGGATCTGAAATCGTATTAGGGGCATTTCCTTGTGACTCACTGGACTGCATGACATCAGGATAACGTACGGCATTTCCACCCGTCTCCGCTTCAATAATGCCAAGTAAGGGATCCACCATATCAGGGATCCCGTTCTTCTCTGCTTCTTTTGCGACCTTATCTTTCCATTGCATCGTCATTTCTGAGACACTAATTCCGCCCCCCTCAATACCTCCATCAGTCGATGTTGTCTGAGAAGCACCACCGATAAAGATCACGAGAAGCAAGCTGGCTACCACAATAACAAGAGCAGTTAAAACAGCGGTTGAACTACCTAAAAAAGCAAGTAAGAGTTGGATTTTCTCCTTCTTACTTGCTTTTCCGACCAACAATTTAATTATTTTCGATTTCATTTTATCAGTGACCTCCTGCAAATCGTTTCAACTGTTCTTGATCAGGATCCGTTTTGATCTTGTAGTTGTTATTTCCTCCTAAATTGACGATTACTTCTCCTTGTTCGAGTAATGCCAGGTCTTCATACTGTCCATCAGTCAACAGATTTCCCATTGCTTTTTTCATTGTTTCACTGACTGAAGCATCCAGCTGTAGAAAGAATTTCGCATTACATAATTCAAAGACTTGTTTGATTTTTGAAATGTAATCATCAGAAGACGTTTCAGGCAACAGCTCTTGTGGCGATTGTGTCGCAAAGAAAGCACCGGCCGAAAACTTCCGCATTTCTTTTAAGAATTTGACGACTTGTTTAACGACAAACACCGTATCAGGACTTAGGATCTCTTGACATTCATCTAAGAAAAAGGCAAAGAATCGAACTTCATCAGGAGTAATATCGCCATTCTCCAAAGCAATTTTTTGTTTCCGGCCATTTTTAAGTGCCTGGTTCCAAACGATATTCATAGCGGTGTAAAGCATACATTTATATACTTCATCGTCAAAGTGACCGATCGTTTCAATATCAAAGAAAAGGACATCTTCTTCATCAATATTTCGAAACGTGCTACGTCCATTGAAGATTGATCCATATTGTTCGCACATTGACGTGATCACCGTTTGAAAGTTTTCCATTTCCACCATTTTGACGTCCGTCACACGATCCTTATAGCCGCTTTCCACAAATTGATCAACGAAATGCTTGAATTCACCAACTGTGGGATATCTTGAAGGATCCAATCCAATGATATGGATATCTTTTTGATTCTGTGTATAGTTTTCAGGTAATAGACCGTAAGAGATATAAAAATCATCCATGATCTTACCAAAATCGAGAATATCTACTGAACGCATAGCGGGATTTAAGAAGCGCACTTTGTTAAAAAAAGTTGCTCTATGCTGCAAGTAACTGTTCAGTTCATCGATCACTTTTCCGCTAGCATCTGTGATTGTGGCAAGTGGTTCCATCGGATTTAACATGCCTTCTTTTCCAGATAGATCATATATTTTCCCGTTTTGCGACTGGATTAATTTATACCAATCTCGATTTTTCTCAAACCCTCGAATGATTGTCCGCTTGCCATATAACATTTCTTCCAAAAGCTTCAGTAACGTCGATTTCCCCATACCAGGTTTCCCAAGAGTCATGGAACTAAACGATTTCCTAAGTGCAGTGATCGCATACGGATTGTAGATAAATGACCCGCCTGTGTCTGTTTTCCCAATATAGCCACCACCCGTATCATTTAAAAATTGGTGATTAAAGGGATAACCGCCACCGATCGCAGAACTTGGCACGGTTATGCCTTCCTTACTGCCTGGTTCATTTTGTTGTTCAGAATAACTTTGAAAGAAAGCTAGCCATTCTTGGGCTTGTTTGCCAATATACGAAACAGATTTGTAGCCCATGGCTTTGAGCGAACGTCTAAGATCACCCACTTCTTTTTCAAGCTCTTCTTGTGTATCTGCAGTCACATAGATACGTATATCGACCATTTTACTGACTTCGTCGCCTTGATTGATTTCATTTGCGTAACGTTCCAGAGAACGAAACTCATTGACTGCTTCATTTCGTTGGGTACGGGTTCGGTTTTCTTCTGCTTGTGAGTCTAATTCACGCATAGCTTTGTCAATATCGCTTAAAATGACTTCTTTGTCGATCGGGGCAAGATCGAATTTTGTGATTGTTTTTGGGTTATTCATAATTGTGGTCAACCAAAATGGCGCTGGCCGTTTGGCTAATTGATAGATGTGAAGACAAGCATAGGTACCGTCCCCTGCGACCATTCGGTCTTCAGGAAACGTAATGCCGCCTTGAGGTTGGATTTTTTCGATGAAACTGAGGTCAAAGCCTTCTTTAACAAGTGTTTGAATTTCTTTTTCATTTAACATAATTTTTATCCTCCAGACTAAATCGGGGTATTCAGGTTATTTAATTTAATTAAGATCTGCTCAATTTGTTTCGGCGGAATATCCTTGATTCCTAGATTGGATCCGCCTGCTCGTTTTAGAATCGTTTTGGAAAGGTTCAGCTCCTTCTCTGTTTTTCCATAAACAATAAAGTAGAATTCTAAATTTGATAGTTCTTGTTCGACCCACACCAAACGGCTGATCTGTTCTCGAATGATTCTTGCTCGAACGGTGTTTCTTTCTTCCCTTGCCAGCTGCAGCTGTCGGTTCCAATAGACAAGATTGTCATCGATATTTGTAGGAAACATCATCGATAAAATACTCATTTCTTCTTCGTAGATCCGCAACATATTTTCAAAATGTCGCATAGCCTGATATTGCTCGCTGGCACTGAGACCGTTGATATTTCTTGTCGTGACTTTCAAAAAAGAGAGGTACCGACCATTTTTTTTGACCACGTTTCCTCGGATCATTTTTTTGATTGGTACCAATTCTTGAATAGATGGGTTCTCCCCTTTAGTGCGCTTTCGTCCTACGGAACGGAAACTTTGAACTTGTTTTGCGGCCATGCCTTACCCTCTCCTTTTTTTATAGCTTTGTACTTCATACACATTTCGATCCATTACGATCAAACAATAGATCGTATACAAATTTCTTCTGTTTCCGTTTGACGCAGGCTTTGCACATAGGAACAAGCCAAGGAAAAAGAAAACAATGCCTAATAGGATCGACGTCACAAGAGAAAAATGCAGATACCCTTGTAGATACAAAAGGAACATCGAGGGGCCAAAGACGATCAGAAGATCCAAGATATACAAAGATTTATACTTTAGTTCTTGTTTAATACTTCGTTGAATCACGATATTGTGGTATTTATCCATGTTTTTCCTCCTCTATTGGTACCAATCAGCTTCGTCATAACTGGTTGGAATATGTTCTACCGCCTGACGGTACTCGTTTAAAGCCATTTCTTCTGCTGGCTGACCTTCAGATAAATGCTTTCGCCGACGATCGGTCACTTCTTTGGTTTCTAACAAGTTGTAGCTTTGTACGATATCTTCAGACACGTAACACCGTTCTCCTGACTGATTTTCATACGGTCGGACTTGGACTCTGGCCACAAAGGAAACATGAGATCCTCGACACGTCATTTCAACAAAGGACTTTGCGATCGTGCCATACAGCACACATAAAAAGGAATCTGATTGATAGTCAGATTCCTTTTTTGTCTTGAAGTTTCGTTTTGATATTAACAAGACACGTGTATAACACGTGCCACGTTCCGTTTTCTTTAAGATGGGACTTTCAGCCAGTCGGCCTTCAATACAATGGACATTTAACACAAGATCTCCTCCTAAATATAATCATCGGCATTTACTTTATTCATGGATTGATAGATATCATAGTAATCATTTTCTGGTGTCACACTCGACTCTTTCAAGTATTTGGTGGCCAATTCTTTTGGTGTAGAAAGCTCCTTCGTTTTTGATTCAACCGTTGGAATATGATACGTTGGTGCCGTTGATTTTTCTGCAGGTTTCTGGCTAGTCACCGATCGATGGTTCGTTGGTTGTCCTGGTTGTTTGATCGAACCTGATTTTGGCTCACTACGTCTAGCAGGTATCACCGTTGATCGATCAATTCCTCTACTTGGTGATTGTTTCACCATTTGAGTGCCAGCAGTAGCAGACGTTTGATTGCTTCGTTGTACGATCGCAGCTGTAGAAGGACTCACACTTGTAGTCCGTTCAAATGCCACAGAAGCTCCTTCAGACGCTTGTTCACTCGATTGAACAGATTGACTAGGTGCTGCTGCAGAAGTGCCGTAAGACGCTTCTGGTGTTGCTCGTTTCACTTCCTGATCGTTAGCTCTCTGAGTGTTAGTCGGATTTCCTTCAGATACACTCGGATTGTTTGACTGTTGCATATTGTTGTTCTGATTGACTTTGTCTGTCGCTGCTTGGATGGCGGCTTTTCTACTTGGCGTATGGATTGGGGGAATCGTCGTTCGTTGGGTTTTCTGTGAAGCGGTCGTTTTCCCCGTTGCCAAACCATTCGCACGATTGCCGTTGATAGGATCGATCGGTGATTCGGTTCGATTGCCACTTTCACCCATCTGTTTCAACGCTTCAGCTGAAACATTGCCAATGCTTTTTCCATCTGTTTCTTTACCTTGAGAAACGGCGCTGGAAGAAGTAGAAGCACTCATAGGGTGAGAAGGTGTTTCTGGCGAAAGATTGGTTCCTGAAGGCAGCTCTCCATTAGCAGAAACCTGATCCTTGTCTTGAATCGATGGATTTATCTGATCATTTGGAACCGCTGATCGATTCGATCCTTGCGTTTGTGTCACCGGCTCTTGTTGGTCTTGCATGCCAAACGACTGTCGCATGTTCGCTGCAAATTCCTGCACACTGCTTCTAGAAGAGCCATTGTTTCCTGGAACCGTTGAGCGACTTTGAATCGATTTGTCATTGTTATTTTCGTGTACACCGTTATTGACTCTCATACGGCTGACTGCATTTCCGGCGTGCTCTTTAATACTACTACCAGCATTCACTCCACCTTTTACAGCGCTTGTCGCAGCTTTCGCAGCAACTGCTGTACCAACCATAGCTTGCCATCCTGAACGAAGCCCGATATCCAACCCCAGAAATTTCCCAAAGAAATTTGGGCCGTCGATCGTAATTCGGACACCAACAATACAAAGTACTAAATATGGAAGAAAATCGACATCAAGATTACCTATAAATGAAAAGTATAACTTAAAGATACTCAAGCTAAACCCTGTCAACATAATCGCTAATAAACTGTTCCCAATATCCAAAAGGATTTTTTTTGTACGTTGTCCGGTTTCAATATCAGAAACAGAAAGAACTGGAAACATCAACTTTGCAAATAGTAGCTCAATCAAAGACGTTGCAATTATAAATGCAGAGCAGATAAAAGCAAACGACACTGTCAGTAGTGACAAAGTGATTGTGCCCGTCCTGTATGAAAAACGAAATTTACCTTCTTTAAAAAAATCGAACATTCCGTTTTCTATTTTTTCTGATATGACTTTTCCATCTTCGTCAGTCTTTAGCCTATATTCTAGGTAAGAAGTATCATCTTGATTTTTAGCTTTATCCTTCATTTTTCTGATTTTTTCAGGAGTTAAAACTTCTGATAAATCAGTAGCTTTAAAAGCTTGTTCTGACAAATTGTTTTTTTGAGTTCCCGCATCACTATTCAGTCGAGAAAAACCGTTTTTCGAAGAATACTGCAAGTCTGATAAATTTTCTTTTACAATACTGTAGGAAAGTGTACTTTTCTCAGTCGTATCTAAATTTTTTGTTTCTCCATAAACTTTTTGAGAAAGCTCCACACTTGATGTAATCAAGCCTGGAAGCTGAACACCTAAACAAACAAAAAAGACAGCCCTGAAAAGGCCTGCCTTTAGATCCACTCGTTCGTTTAAAATATATTTGTAAGCAATAACAATAATCATAATAATCAAAATAGTGAATGAGACTAATCGCATGCTGGTATATATTTTACCGATTGTCCCATTATCAAGAAATCCAAAGACCTTGAACACTTGATCCAAGATATCTTCCACCCCAGAAGCTAGTTTGTATAGTCCTTTTACCCAGTTTGCACTTATCCATTTAAATAAATAGCTAAATAAAGTTGCATCTTGAATCCAATCACTAAATTTTTGAAGAAAATCCGTTGCTTTTTCCGTTTTACTCACCTTCCAATCATAAAAAAAGAAGCCTTATTCAGGCTCCTCGTAGTGACTATCTATTCTTTATATTCTGCAACATAATAGTGAGGGTCTGTAGAATAGATTTCTCTAGTTTCTTTCAAAGAAGAATCCATTTTCGAATAATTTTTTGAAATAGGTACAAAGGCATATCCTTCATTCTCTTCGTCATAGAATACATTAAAGTCCTTTGTATCTGATATAAAATTGTCCAAAACTTCAAATATTCCATAATTCTCACTATTTGCTATTTTGTAATGATATAAACCCTTTTCTTGCTCTTCAACCTCATAATTCATTGTTTCAGAAATTCCCTTATCAATATTGGAAATAGTAAGAGAACCATCCTTCATTTTATCTATTTTAAATTCTGGTTCATCTGAAGGCGAATTAGATAAATAGAAAGATTTTCCCTCTTCAAAAATATCTGACAGCTTTTTTTCTGGTGAATTTGAGCATCCACTTAGAAGAAAAACACCAATAAGTACCAATAATAAACCGAAACCACTCATTTTTAAACGTTTCACATTAACCCCTCTTTTTCTATCAATTTGAATTTAGTATAGCACGTCTACTCTGTATCTAATCGGACTAAGTTAGAAATATCTTTATAGTATGAGTCGTTTAAATAGAAATTAGCCAGCTGTAGAAATGCACACCGTTCTTCTTCTTTAAAAAGTGGTTTAAGATCTTCAGTAACCGCTTGTTTCAAAAAGTCGATTAAATCAATTTTTTGTGATTCTTCCGGATCCTCGACAATCGAAAGTTTGATAATTTCTCGATAGTTTTCCAAATCTTTTGTATCAAAACGTTTGAGGACTGATGCAAAGGCTTCTTCATCAATCTGTAACAGTTCCTCTTCTGACTGAAGGCCTTCTTCCAGAGACAAGAGCAGCGATCGGTTAATTGATTCTGAAATCAAATCATCGACATCGATTGCGTTTGCTGCTAAATCAAAGGTTTTATGTTCAGAGGGAATGTTAAAGTCTTCAATCGGTCGGTTCGGGTCAAAGTACTCACCCAAATATTCAAATCGGAAAGGCATCGACGTCTCTTTCGTAGAAAAAATAGAATACGACCGGATTTTTTGGCGCTTTTTGTTTTCCCTGTGCAACCTTAGTACAACCATTTCCCCCATCATAAGCGTAGATAATTTATACGGGGTAATTATTCGTTGAGAGCCAACATTAGTTTGTTTACTCGTATCAAGAGAAAGTGGATCCTGTTCACCAGTCGAATGTTTTTCCACCGTTTTCTCACCAACTCGTTTTGATATTTCTTCGTGTGTATCTTTGTCTTGGCTCATGATATACAAGTGGTTTTGGCAATTCTCTTTGATGATTTTCGCCGTATAGTCCCCGTATACAGAGCCTAATTGCGCATAGCTTTGTAAAAATAGATCGAACAGAATGTTTCGCCCTAAACAAACGGTCACAATGTTATCCATACTTTCAATGGCTGGCATGTTCCCAAATTCATCTAGGATAAAATGGACTCTTCGGAAACACTTCCCACCTCTCGTATTTCCAGCATTTTGTGCAAGTGTTGTATACAGTTGTTTAACAAACATGGAAGAAATCACATTTTTAGACGGATCATAATCCGGCGTGATCATGAATACAGCGATCGGCTTTTCTGTGTAGAAAAGTTCACATTGCTTCAACTCTTCTAAATCTCCACTGATTCGATTTAACTCACCATCTTTTTCAAGTAGAGTGATCGAATAGGTTGCTTTTTTATCTTGGAAAACCACTTCTAATTGATCGCCAGTGTGTAAGTTCAAATTGAAGTTCAAATCCACCACACCAGCCATATTCGGACGGATCGTTTCTACTCCTAATACTTGTCCATTGCGCAAGAAGCGAACTTTCAAAATTTGATCATACATCGATCGATCAAATTGGAAGAACAACGACTTAGGAAAACCCACCGACTTCAGCCGAAAACTATTTTTTGACGTCATCTTCGCAATCGCTTCAAACCCTTGGAAAATCGTTAACTTATCCAAGACGGCACTTTGAATTGGCCCTTTATTCTTCGAATCCATAGAAGAAAATGAAGAGTATTGTGCTTTGGCGATATGTCCTTGCGGCAAACGTTCAAAGTAGAGATCGAGTTGTGTGTACTCTTTTTTAGTGACCCGATCAATGACCTTTCGATTTGTCATTTCAATGATCCACTGTGCCACATTGTACATTGTGATCTTTCCTAAATCGTGTTTTTCTAAATAGTAGTCGATTAGGGCTAAGATCACGCCGTTCAACAGTTTCTGCGCACCGCTATAGACCCATTTATTCTGACCAGCGTTTGGATCATTGAACAATGCATACGTGAATTGATCCACCAACATCTGCGCAGAAGAAGAATCCCCTCTTACATAAGCATCAACAATCAGCTGCAGCGGATTATAACTCATAGATTGATCGGGTGTTTCTAAATTAAGTACTTGTACCTCATAGCCCCTTTCTTCTAATGTTTCTTTTGATCCTTTATAAAGTTCTCCTTTCGGGTCATTGAAAATAAGAGAACACTGTTCCTTCGCTCGACTCAAGATATCAGTCAGTGGAAAAACGATCGACTCACCCTTACCTGATCGACTCGTCCCTAGAATAAGTGAATTGACTGTATTGCGATCGATATAAAACTTGTTCATATAGTGCGTGATAGGAATACCGCCGATCCCTTCAAACCGTTCTTTTCGATCAGGTACTGCCGGATATTGCTCTTTGATCTCTTGGATCGTCGCCAAACGGGCGTCTCCTTCTTGGCCATAACTCAATGAATCAAATTTTCGAGTCAGCTTTTTAAAGACGAACCAGGCAAAAAAGAAAGCCAAAGGCAGCGTGATAAGCAGCTGCTTGTTCGTTCCTACATGAATAAACAAGGAACGGGCAAAATAAGGAAACGTCTGAAACAGCTTTCCAGCCGTTGAAAAGTCTTGCTTTATCGAAAGTGTAAAGGCTTTGCCAAGAATCGGCAGAAATGAAACGATAAAATTGATCAGATAGTTGCTCGTAAAATAAACCAAGAAGAAGGCACTGAAAAAGCCAAGAAACGCTATTGGTGCATGACGCTTATGTTCTTCGGCTAGTCCTTCTCCTTTTATCGAATAACCCCTTCCGATAAAAAGGGCGATTTTTTTCAGACCGAACACAGAAAATAATCGGTAGAAAAAGGAGCGTTTCTTACTTCGTACTCGCATAGATGCTCACCTTATTCCAATACCGATTTTGCTTCTTTCGGCTTGTCCTGTAACAAGTAAGCAGAAGCGATCTGTTGTTTTTGACCCATGGTTAAATCTTTTTTCAACGCATCTGACAGTTCTTGGTAGATCGACGTAATGGCCTTTTGATCCTGTTGTAGAATGGCCAGATCCAATAAACCATAATCTGATTCACCTAGCTTAGTTAACTGCTTTAAGGTGTCTGTGTCTTCTTTTTCAAAGACGACTTGAACCACATGGTCAATATTTTCAGGATATTCTTTAGCCGCTTCAATATACTTACCAGCACTGATTTGATCATCATAAGAAGGAACCGCTGGTTCAGCTGATTCGAAACTAGCATAAGAATTTTCTGTTTGAACAGCTGCAGATACAGTTGTTTGATTTGGATCTTGTTGGGCTTTTGCATGAACATAGCCGCCAAATCCTGCCACGGCAAGTAAAACCGCACCACTTAAAGTGATTTTTTTCCATAAAGACGGTTTCCCTGCTGCTTGTTGTACGGCACCTGGTTGTGTTGGCGCTGACTGTAAAGGCGTGCCTTGTTGTTGCTGTTGGATAAATGCCATCAGCTGTTGTTGCGTCGCCAAGTTTTCAGCCCCTCTTCGGGTCTGATCATCGATCAATTTTGCTAGAAATTGCGAGATTTCCATTTCTTTTTGTTGATTTTGTTGCTTCGTTGATTCAACATTCTGCACGGCTTTATCTTTTAGGGACAATTCTTTTTCTTTTATAGCCAATTCACGATCACGCTGCGCAAGTACGGCTTTTTCCCGTAACTCTTGTTCATGGATCCGACGTTGCTCTTCAAAGACAGGCTGTGATTCAATCAGTTTTGATTTCATTGATTGTAAGTACTGCAGTTCTTGATCCGTGACTTGTTGCACTGATTCGACCAGGATCGTGCTTAACTCTTCGAGTTGACTGTTCTTACGCTCAATCAATCGGCTGTACTGTGCCTTATGAGCTTTTTCTTCATAAGAAGCAGTGATTTTTTCTTCTTCTTGTTCGATTGCTTCTTGTCTCATTTGATCGAATTGTGCCGCTTTTTCCTGTTTGTCTGCCTGCAGTTTGACATCGATTTGATAAAGCTCGTCTTGATGGCGCTTATTCAATCGTTCCACTTCTTCTTGTTGCCGCTTTTGGATCCTCGCTTTATCAAGCGCTAATTGATTCTCTAAAGAAGTGAACGCTGCTTCGATCTTATCAGTAAATTCTTCACTTAGAATTGCTTTTTTAGCAGCTAATTCCGCAAGACATTCTTCAGAACCATCGTCTGAAGTAATTTCTTGATAAGCGATCGTCAACTTTTTGATCAATTTGTTCTCTACGTCATTTTTTAATTTATATAGGCTTGAGATCAACTGTTTGTAGAACGTTGGATTGTATTGTGTTCGGATAAATTCTTTCTTTCGCTCACTGATAAAATCATTTTTATCGGCTAAACCAAAATACATGATCAATTCTTGCGTCTGACGATCCAGCTTTGCTTCTAGTTTAGCGATCAGCGATTCGATAGGATTAAAGATTGGTTGTGTCGTTAAATCCAAATAGGTATCCAAAGGAGGTATCACGATGCCAGGAGCCGGCTCTTTCGCTGTAGAAACACGAGTCAATTCCTCTGAACTCTGAGAAATTGTGATTTCTTGCTTGCTCTCTTCTGGTTCTTCAAATGAAAGCTCGCCCTCTTCTACCGTTTCATAATCAGGAAGATAATCGTCTTCAGATAAATCTATTATTTCTTCCTCTTCTTTGACAGGCGCATTTAATTGGTCTTCGGCAATAACAGGAACTGCTTCTTGTTGCTTTTTCGGTAATACACGAGAAAGCAGATTTTCCGCAACCTCCGGCAATTTCACTTCTGGCAAGGACAAGCCGCTAAGAAATGATGGTTTTGGTTCGTTGACTTCTTGTTCAACAGGTTCAAATGACTGATCAAACTCGACTAAAAGATCATTTTCCAATTCCTCAAACTGTTCTTTTTGGCTTCCCTTTAAGTTTCTAAGCTCCTGAATAATATCCTCGTCGATCAGTAGGTCTAAAGGTACATCTTTTGTTAAGGGGAGAGTGAACTCCCAATAGTCTTTTGTTCCTTCTATACGATGGATCTCTAAAGTCATCTTATTATCCAGCGGCCCAACGTCTGCTTGAACCTGGTAAAAAAGTTCTCTCGCTTCAGGAAGAGAATACTTCTTTTTCAGGGTCAATCGCTTCGTAGCTTTGATTTCTTTTGGTAATTTTGTAAAACGCAAAATATAATTTCCCATGGTTCTCTCCTTTAAAAAAAGATGGAAAGTGCTAATGCTTCCCATCTTTTTGTACATTTAATTTTAGAATCCTTTACCAATCCCTTGAAAGTAGGTTGCTAATGAAACAGCTGACATAATTACGATCATTCCTAAAGCAATCCGAAACCACATACTTTTGGCCATGTCCGCTTTTCGATCGGAACTCATGAAAATAATTCCGGCAACGATCGTCATAATAACGGCCAGTGGTAGTGATAGTTTTTGTAGTGCTGTGTAGATTGTTTTTCCTGAATTATCTAAAGAAGTGACCCAATCATTCGTTGGTAGTGTTAGCAGTGCTAGTTGTAGTTTCATTAACATGTTTATTTCCTCCATTTTTCACTTGGTTTTTATCTGGTACAAGAGTATAGATTTTTGAAAGCACGTAAGACTCGCATTGCTTTTCAATCGTTGATTCTTCCCATTCCTTGTCTTTTCCTTCAAGAATGGCCATTTTTTTATCTCGTAAATGATCATTCGTCCATTCCTTAAAGGTAATACCTTCTTGAGAAAGTAATTCTTTTGCGGCTTCTACAAATGGTGACACCGCTGATTTTTTCCCTGCCATATACTTCTTCCTTCCTGGCTAATTGACTATCTAAAAAAAGAAAAACCCCTCGATTTTTTCGAGTAGGTTCGCTTTTGTCTTGGTTCCATTTCTGGCAATGCTTTTCGTTCTTCATTGAATTGCCGATTGATTTCTTGGTAAAGCTTTTCTCCTTCCAAGCGATTTGTCTCAAGAGTGGATATCTCTTCTTGCAACATATCTAACAGTTGTACCGTGTTCCGTGTAGGATCAACGACCACGTCTTCTAAGATTATTTCTTGTTCGCCATTGTCAATCACTACTGACAATTTCGTAGGCTCCGTGATTGAACGCTGTAGCTGTTCCATGATCTGTTGTGCTTGAAAGATACCGTGAACCATCTTTGTGTTCAATGCACGGTATTTTCGTGTCAATTTTTTGTTGACGTGCGAAAAATGTACCCGATATTGCCCGGACACACGATCACCCCTTTCACATTCTTATACTTTGCTGCGTCCACCACTGTTCCCATGCAGCTTTTATGACGTCTTGGTAATCAATGACAACTTTAAGAAGAAGCGCACCCACGACCAAACTGAAAATGAGCCGTAACAATTTGGAAAATACTTTTCCCATATCTTCACCTCACTTGAGAAGGCGCTTGTCCTTCAATTCCTATCTTCACAGAGATATTGTCTGGTAGAAATAAAACTGGATAGGTCGCTTTGATCGTATAAGCCACCGTATCTCCAAACGCAGCCTTTTTCCCTAGTGAAGGACTTTCGACCGTATACCAGCCGTGAAATTGTTTATTTGAGTAATCTTTGAGCTCTGAAACTGCTTCAGCTGTCAGACCACCTTTTCGCTCAATCTGATAATTGACTTGTTGCCGATAAGTAGTGATCGTTTGAAGCTGATAGCCGAAAACGACGACGCTCAAAAAGGCGAGTACAGTCAAACAGTAAAACAACATGCTGAAAACTTCTCCCTGACTATCTTCTACATCCATAATTTATGCTCCTTTCTTTAGAGATAAACATAGACTTTTCCAAGTTGGAAAGGAATGATCGCAATAGAAGCACCAAGAACAAAGACCAAAATCGCTCCTACTAGCTTCATGTATAGACCGGAAAACCGACTAATCTTAAAGTGGATGATTTGTTCAATACCAGCCATCATTTCTTCGCTGGTGATCCTAGAAAGCTGATCGATCACTTGCAAATTCGCTGATCCTTGTGCCAAACGTGCCAAAGTAACCATAAATAACCGGCTGCTGTCTGTTCCAGACATTTGTTTGGCGAACATCTTAAACGGATCGAAACTGCTTGGATTTCGACTCATATCTAACATGAGCCGTTGTAAGATCTTCTTATCGATCTCATGTGGCATCCTTGGAACGATTCGCTCAAAAACAGAGCGAAGATTGATTCCCCCTCTTGTTTGTTTCAATACAGGAACAAGTAGCCGTGAAAATTTCGAAAATTGAATTTGGCGTTCAAATCGAAATTGCTGATAAACGATTTTTACTGATTTGATCGTGTTAAGGTAGACCAACACACTGATCACGAAACCGATTGGAATTAGATACAAACTCAATAACAACCCAAGTGCAATAAAAAAAGAAAAGCAGATACCAAAGTTTCGAGCATTCTTTTTTGACCACTTTTCAATATTTTCTTTGGTATTATTCATTTCTAAGAGATCTTCATAAACAAGATCCGGAAGCAAGCGAGAAAAGAATGGACGATTCTCACTATGTTCTGTAGTTTTGTTTCGAATAACGAGATTCATTTTTTGGTTCGCACCCCCAATTCCGTGACAGAATCATCAAAATACTGTTTGAAAAAGCTATTTAAGATCATACTAAGCGAAGTAAGACAAATGGCTGAACTGACATAACCGATTGGATGGTGGGCATAGCCGTCCATGTATTGCGCAAAATCACCGTTCATGAAGAAAGAAACCCCATGAAATAGCAAAATAATAGCGCCCATTAAAATAAGGAGTGTCTGCACACCGCTTAACATTTCATTCTTCTTCTTTAGAAACAAATTGACTTTTTCTAACATTTTACTATGGTGTTCTGTTAGATATTGCAACGAATCCGTATTGTTTTTACCTTCTTGAATAATCGTGTCAAGCTGTTCCAAATACTGACCAAAAATCGCATCATCATGGTACTTTTCAGATAGGTTATTCAATAAATAAGAGACCCTTTCGGGATCAGACCCTACACCAAGAGCGGCATACAAGCTTCGAAGATCTTCAGAAAGTTCTCCTTCTGTTTCATCGATCACATAGGCCAAAGACTGAAGAACAGTTAAATCATTGTCCATCGTCACTTGTGTGAGATTCAAAAGAAATTTGTTTCTGGCCACCAATGACTGCATCTGATACCTCCGATTCACGACCTTTGGCAAAATAAACCGATAGCCGTAAATAGCACCAATCACTGTACATCCGACAACGATCCACCAAATATACGTCAGAATTAATGAAAAAACGCCTAAGACTACAGCTGGGAGTCCGACAAGCTGAATGATCTCTTTTTGCTTTAATCGCTGCCCGTAAGCACTGTTTAAAGCATGTAATTCTTCAAGATTCACACGGTTCTTAGCTTCCGTCTGAAGTTGATTGATTCGCAAACTCAGCCACCGCCTTTTGAAGAATCTGTTCAAGCTCTTCCGATTTATTAATCTTTTCATTGGTCATTTCAGGAAAATCAAAGGATAAGAAGCGTTCTGCTAGCTTTTCCTTGTACTGATCAGACAACTGACCCGTAGTAACGTAGAACTGACCATTGTTTAATACTTGTTTAAACAAAGTAGTGGCCGTATCTTTTACTGAATACTCTACGATTTCTGACAAATATCGAATTTTTTTGAAAATAAGATTTTCCGAATCGATCTCGATATAAGCAGTTTTGATCTGAAATCCAAAGTCGAAGAAAGTAAGGATATCTTCAGTGACCGCTTCTTCATTAATTTTATACCCCATACTAGACATGGTGACTAACCTTCGAGGATGCGCTCGACAATTCGTTGAGTGAATCGACGTCAATCCTGAATGGTTTGTCCGTGCAGCTTGGATCATTTCATAAGCTTCAGAACCACGTGTCTCTGAGGGAACGATCCATTTAGGGTAATTCCGTAAAGCAGCTTGAACCAGATCTGAAATCGTCACGATATTTCCTGTAACGAGAGAAAAAATATCATGATCTGGCAAAAGTTCCTTGATTCTTGTTTCAGGAACATCCTCAATCATAAAGATACGGTCTTTTTTAGGCACAAATGATAACATCATTTTGATCAATTCCGTTTTCCCAGAACCAGTCTCCCCACCGATCACGCTCATTGATCCAGCCTTCATGATTATTTTTAGAAATTCCAAAACAAAAGATGGCGCAAAATCGACAAACGTTTCTTCGGTCAATGCTAGACCTGGTCGACTGACCCGTAAGGACATCGTTGTTCCAGTTGGACTGATCACTTGATGCATAGCATTTAATCGTAAATTTCCTGATACACTATCCAAGATAGGATCATTTCGAGTAAATGGCTTTCCTACAGCATCCGCGAACTTCTTTACGATTCGAAATACCGTCTTTTCAGGATCGGGCAACTGTAATTGTTCTGCCGTATAAATTCGTAGTTGATCCGCACTTTCGACGGTTAGAAACGTACTGTTCCATCCGATATCCGTGATTGACTCGTCATGCAAAAGTAAACGATCGATAAATTCAAAACCGACGATCTCATTGACGACATAGGCCGCTTTTTTTTGTCCTTCATCATCTTTTCCAAATCGCTGCTCTTCTTGGACTAATTTAGTGAGCTTTTCACGAGAAGCTTTAGACGTGAAGGCACGCATCACTTCATCCGGATAGTGCTCAACTAAATCGTCTCGAATCACTTCGACTCGACTATCTTCAACTAATTTTTCCAAATAATCGTCTCGCTCTTCTTCAGTAACTGACGGTATATGTCGGAATTGATTGGTAGTCACGATATTCCTTACATTTCTTAACACGTCTTTTTCATCTTTAAAAATGGACTTTTTTTCTCTAATTACAACCATTTATTTACCCTCCTTCCGGCGTACTTAAAATGCATGTGGCTTCGTCAATGGATCCATCGGACTCTACATAGGCACGAATGCCTTTGATTCCTTTGTTATCTGCTTCTTTTAAGTAGTTGAACGTCACTTTTACTGTTTTCTTTGCATAGAATGGCTGCTTCTTGATCGTCTGTTCGAACTCTTTTTCAAAGTTGGCTTGATCCAAATAAAAAGCGCCAGGCTGAATGCGTGCAGAATCATCTTTGTTACTGATTGCAGCTGTTCTTAACGCTTCGGTAATGTTAAATGCTTCGGTATCTTTCTTGGCATTTCCTATAAAAAACCACGCAATTAGAATCATAAAAAGTGCCCCCACGATCATAACCGTGATCTGTCGCCAATAATGTGTCATTCCTCCCTCTCCTAACCAAGAAAAAGGAGAAGACAAAGATTGTCTTCCCCGATTATCTTTTTAACCATTATTTTGTTGGCAATGTTGAAACGTAATAAGTGATTTTAGCTAGCATTTGTGTTGTGAAATCAGGGAAAAACTTGAAAACAACACCACCGACGATTGCAACTAAACCTACTGCAATCGCAACGTTCATCAATGTGTGAGAATGATTTTGAACTGTATCCATGAATGTCACCTCCCTTCAGTAGAAATATAAACCGGCTATTAAAGCCGATCGTTATTTGAAAAACATTTGTTTGATTTCATCAAAAAATTTGGTGCAGACTGCCAAGATCCCAGTAACGAATACCATAACGGCCTGAACAAATTGATTTTGTTGAATCGCTGAGGTCAGCGAACCGGAAACATTGCTGCTTCCAGAACCAAAGTTTAAAAACGAAGAACTGATCTGATTCAAGTAATTGAACGGGATCCCGATCAACTGCTTAAAGAGAAAGAAAAAGACCAGGATCCCTAAACTGCTAAAAACTACTTTCCGCAATAGGTGCCTGGACTGTTTTAATTCCGATCGTACATCAAAAACGGCTGAACCATACATATTGCCCAACTCCTTACTTTCCTCTTAACCACGTGATCTCTGCTTTTGACCATCCTTTTGGCACAGTCGTATCAGGATAAACCGGCGTGAGTAACAATTCATCTTCTTTCTTTGTTTTACTATCAATCGTCGCATACATGTTTGCGTAGACCGAAAGTGTTTGGTTCATCGATACTTGAATAAAGTTACGGCCAATCACATTCGATTGCAGCGTCAGATTGTAGTCCCCTTTTTCTGCCCAAATCGGCAAATAAAACTTTCTTCCCCCATCAAGTAATTTATTCGCAATTTTTTTGGTTGGATTTTTTACTTGTTCTTGCGTATACAATGCACCCGTCTTCTCCTCTACGCTTATTTGAGGAAACTCAAATTTTGTAGAAGTAATAGCGGCAGTCGTTTGTTTCGCTACTTGATTGATCGTACGATCTAGCGGGATTTGAACGTTCCCTTTTGATTCGACATACTGAAGATCTAAATAGGTATCGACTAGCTTCGTTGGAGAAGAAAGTGTAAACGAGAGTAATGGCGTATCTTGGATCTCACTGCTGTAGATCGGTTCCAATGTGATTGGTAGTCCATAGCCCGTTTTTGACGAACGCTGCTCTTCAAAATCAAACTGCAGGCTCTCTTTCTTTTCTACATACGCTTTGGTTTTTCTCGTTGCTTCTGTTTGGCTCACTGCGCTATAAGAAAGCTTACCGCTTTTCAGATCCGCATTGGTGAGGATTTTTTCAGAAGCGGTATAGCCGAATGTTGAAAAGTCGGTCGTATCTGTTTCTGCCTTTACTTGGTCAGGATTTTTCAGTACCTGAAGGGAAAGAGAATACGGAACCTTCTCACCCTTAGTAAAGCCTGCAGTAGGCAAATCAACAGCTAGGCTAGAAGCATAAGAAGCAAGTGAAATATCCTTTGTCAGTACCGTCTTCTTCTGTTTTTGATCCGTTACAGTCAATCGATATACGACATTTTTCAGTTCATCTTCGTAACTCGCTGACTTAGAAAAAGTGATCGTCGCCTTCAAGCTGTCCGTCAATGACGCTTTGCCAGTCAATATTGAAACTTTCTCGGCATTGATCTCTAAAGACGGTAGATAATACGGGATCTCAAGTACAAGATCTTTGCCAGCAACGACCCCACTTCTAGTCACTTTCGAGCGGTAGCGATTGCCTTTCACGTCGAATAGATCATCCAGCGGCTTATACTCGTACGACTCCCCATCGTACTTCGTCTCAACGACTTGTTTAAGCAGCGCTTTTTCTGTTTCTGTCACATGATTCACTGTCAGCTTGAATGCTGGTAAAGTAGTTGTAACAGCGTTTGAAGAAGCAGTTTTCGTTCCTGTTTTCACACTACCTTGCTTACTGAAGGACAGTGTTGCTTTGTTTTTAGCGGTCAGAATTTCTTGCTTTAGCATCATTTTCGTACGTAGATCATATGATTTTCCATAAAATCCAGAAGTTGTAAGTGCGGTGCTTTTCGCAGTAGCAATCACTTTCCCGTTCGTCAGATCTTTGGTAATTGTAAATTGATCTGTTACATCACTACCTTGCGCCAAAACTTGTACCGTAGAAATAGCAACCGTTTCAGCTGGAAACTGGTCTTCTATAACAAAATCAGCTAAGTAACGAGATCCTAGTTTTTCTACCGTACTTGTCGTTAAATCATATTGTAGAAAATCATCGGAAGCAGCTGACCAAGTATTGCTGGTTTTGCCTGTCTCATTCTTGTCTGATACCGTCTTTGAAGCACTCAATTTGTACTGATTGGTGATTGTTAATTTCACCGGCTTTGCTTCAGTCACATCTGCAGTAATGGTAAACGAGTAGTTTTTACTATCTGTTTCAAAACCAACCAATGACGCTTTTTCCTTGAAATAATAGGATCCAAGCGTTAGATCCTTTACTTTCAGTTGGCCATTTGTGTCGGTTTTTAGGTTATCTTGTAAAATGGATCCGTCCGATTTGTATAGTGTAAATACCACACCATCTAACGACTTTTGATCGACGTCTGCGATTTTGGTAAGCTCTACAGCTCCTGCGAGTCGCTCGTTTGTCCAGGTCTTCGAAACATTCGTATTTTCCCCTACCGTGATTGAAAACTCCGTTCCGTTTAACTTGTAGCCTGAAGGAGCGGTTATTTCTTTCACTTTGACTACTGACCCAGCCTTTAATCGTTCTCCTAGCTTTGCCTTCCCATCCGTTCCTGATTTTACGTCTGTTGTCTTTCCATCATACGTAAAGCGGAAGGTGGCATTTGCTAACGGCTTTTTCGTATCTGCATCTACTTTTAAAACATCCACTGTCCCTTTTCGCTTCACATTCACGGTTACGGAAGTTGAAACATAAAAAGAACCAGTGACCAGTTTTTGATACGAACCGTTCGCCCAGACAGTAGTGGGATATTTTTCGTTTGTTTTCGACCCTTTCACCATATTTACAGTGATTTTTGTTGCAGTGGATCCATTCGTATCAACGGTTAATTTATTGCCACTGATCGTCGCTTTTGCCCCACCGCTGACGGATTCTACGTAAAGGTTATGATCACCCCAACTATTTTTCACAGTAAAGGTCGCTTTTTCTCCTTCATAGACCGTCTTAGACGTTGCGTCCCATTGCGGACGTGTACGGATCTGACCAGCACGAGTGTTGATTTTACTTTTCCAATCAGTCACACCAGCTTTGTGATTTGGGGTAATGGTGATACTTTTTGGTTTTTCGTTTGAGTTTTCCCAAACAAGACTTGATGCGGCCATCCAACGCTGTTTGCCAGCGTCATTATTTGCCCAACCGCCTAATTCACGGTAAGCACTAATAATGGACGTGATCGTTTCTTTTTGAGAAGTACTCAAGTAACTGCTACCGGCATCCGTGTACGTCTTAGCTGCCGTGACCCCTGCTTGTAAACAAAACGCATCTTTCCCATCGATCGTCCGTCGGATTCCACGGTCTTCTGTGTAAGAATAGCCGTTGCTGCGAACGATATACATCAGCCAAGGATAACCAGCTGGTGGATTGATCGTTGTTTCAGAGACTGTTTTTGAAACAGAAGCCAGCAAAGCAACTTTGCTTTCTTTTAACATAGAAGGAACATCATTCAAGTTATTCGTTTGGTTCAGGATCTCTTCAGCATAAAAGAAACGTGTCTGCATCAAGATCTGTTCGGATTCTTCTAAATCTTTGGCTTTTGACAATTCTTCAGCGACTTGATCTTCTTCAATAAATGGAAGATCTTCACTATTGACTGCCGACTGCAGAGATTCAACATCATTTAGATCAATTTCATCAAAGTCTTTGATTTCTTGATCTGCCTGATCCGCTTTTTCCTGACGCTTTTCATCGATCCCTACTTCAACAGCTGTAAAATCTCCTTCAGTTTTTTCAGCGATCTGCGGCGTATCTGAAGAAAGCAGCTGTTCTTTGTCTGATTTGTCTGCTACCACGTACAGTAAGCCATCAGCACCTTGAACAACGGTTGATTCCTGTTCTTTGTTTAAGGTCTCTTCCGATACTGCAGCCACTTCCTGATCCGTTTTAGCGGTATCTGTTTGTTCTTGTGCCAAAACATAAGGAAAGTTGGCCATAGCAAGAAGAGAAATGATCATCACTGAAAACGAAACGACGAGTTTGTGCTTCTTTTTCATTGGTACCTGTTCACATCCTCTCCTTCAAAATGGATTTTCGAAAAGGACGGTGGCGCTCGATTACGCATTCTTTGTTCCTTGGCCATATAAGATCATAGGCGGTCTCCTTCGTTTAAATAACTTTTTGAGTTCTTTATATTTAGCGTATGCAGCTCTTGTTTCGATATGTGTTGTTCTTGATCAACGATAAATAAAAAGTCGCCATTAGTGAAAATATCTTTTCCAGCTGCTTTTTGTTTTGTTTTATCTTTATCGATAACCACGTCTACATGATCCGTATTACCGTGTAATACTTGTTTCCCAGCGACCACTTGCACAACGGTCTTATAATTACTTTTCGTGATCAGTGAAACTTCGTCAATTTCAAAAATACTTTGGCGATCGACCAAGCCATTATTAATAATTTCTGCCAGCTTATTCACGCTCAAGCGAATATACTGTAATGCTTCACCGTTTCCTGTAAAACTTAGGGAAACCTCCTTTCCTACGGTTAAATACAAGGTTTTCTTTTCAGCATCCATCTGTTTCTGCCCTCCCTTCACTTGTTGATATTTTCTTTAGTTATGGACTACGACAGACATTCTTCATCTTTTTTCTCCTTTTGGGTAACAAAAAAACTTGAGAAATTTTCCTCAAGCTCCCGCATTCAAATATTCAAAAAATAAAGTCAATATATTTGTAATAATTCTTCTTTTTATTATAATTACTTAGGACATAATAATTTGGTCTTTCTAGCGGAAACTAGGAGGACTTTTTTTATCCCTTCAAACAAGGATTAAAAACGATCCCAATCATCTAATGCACGTTGATCTGGCGATAGTTCGGCTAATTTTTCATTGTAACTGTCAACAAGAATTTTGTGTTTCAAGGCCTTCAAACTATCTATTTTGCTTGATAGTTCTGCCTTAATTATTAGCCTATCCTCGTTCAGATCCATCAACTGTGCATTGATTCGATGAATCATTCGTTCAATTTCCTGTAAAGTGTTTTTCTTGAAAGAATGATCATAATAACAATTTTTTAGTAAGTACTCTTGATTTTCTTTTGATAGGTATTGGTCAATATCTTCCAAATTGGACATTTTCCCATATAGATATAGCCCATACAGACATATAGTAAAGGTTGCTATCATATAGACAGTACTACTCATATTGACCTCCTTTAATTGATTTAACAATATTGGTGGATAGTGGAATTACTCAACGTCTTCATCTTCAAAAACCCTCTTATGGCAATCATCACAATGCCACCATTTTCCATACGTGGTTTTTAAACCGTCATACATAGAACCATTTTCTACATCTATCGTATTACTTGCGTAATACCATGAAGAACCGCTCATATAGTCTTTACGATAGAATATAGCGCAACCGCAATGTGGACACTCGTTAATTGGTAGAGTCACTTTATTCAACTCTCTTTCTAGTTTTGTATTTCTGTCAATTAATGACTTCCCCTTCTTTCCAAGAAAAGGATCCTCTTCGAACAGTAGCATTGTCTAGCTTTTGCTGCTCTTCTTGTTTTAATCTAATCTGCTTGTCACGCCATGTCTCTTTAAATACACTTGGATTAGTATTTCTCATTCTTTTCAGTTGATTCGTCTTCAGAATATTTCCCTCCTGCTTCAGTTTTACATTTGATATAGACAAGAAATAATTTCAAATTTTCCGCTTTTCTAGGAGAATCTTTATCTGCAAAACACTAATTAAAAGCCAAATGATTGCAGTTATTGCAATAAGCCACTTGATTAAAACAAACGAGATAACCAACCTTTGAGTGCCGAATAAAAATAATGTACCCAAGATTCCAATACCAAATAAAGTTGTTATTACAATCAGCGTCGACAATAATCGGCTTTTCAACTTATCCATTTTTCTTATTTTATTCGTGATCTTGATTAATTCAGAGACTTTCACTTTTTATCACCTTTCAGAAAATGATGTTGAAGTAGCGTTGATCGCAGCGAACGTGAAAGTGAAAATGAAGATAAATACAGCAACCTTCAGCAATCCCATACTAACTTTAAACATCATCTTCAAGAAAAACTTTCCAACTGCCAATAACTTATTTGTCTTCGTCATAACTTCCACTCCCTTTTTAAAATTTAATATTAACCAATTAAACATCTTTTGTTTACCAGATTCGAAAATAGAACAAAATAAAAGTCGCAGATTTTTACAACCGGAGAAATCTAACTCCTATGAAGGCCGGATATTCGCTCGCACTCGTGCGGTCTTGGCAAATCCTTCAATGTTTTTGGCTCACCAGTTCATTGTATTCCTGGTTACTCTAAACCCCTTAGTAGCCATGCTGTTTAGTTTAGAGGGGCGTTCTAATACCCAATTCATTTATTCAATTAGTTCTCAATACTCGTTCGTTATCAACTCATATCAAGAGATTTTGCTAGAAACTAGCAAACAAAAGATGTTTAATTTTAGATTCAAAAAGCAGTTACGCTCGTTTTCGTTCCTGGTACCAATAATTTTGAATCATTTCCTCGTATTCTTTTTCTTCTATCGCAGTGATCAAGGCATATACTTCTAACGCTCGTTCTGATCGATGGTTCCGGACTTTGAAATATTTGTTTTCCCTTGTCGTTATCAGACGACCATTTGAATTTAATCGTTGCGCAATGACTCTTTCCTTTTGATCAAAAAGAAGTTTGATTTGTGGAAAGATCGTTTCCGTTTTGGCAGCCCCGAAAAATATTTTTTTTGGCTTTCCTTTTTCAAAAAGAGTCGTATAGCGATAGGCGTTTTCCCCTTCGATCATCCAATGCTGCGTGTTAAATAGTTGTACCGTTGTTTTGATTCTTGCTAGATCTTTAACGTATACTGCTAACCCTTTTGTCATTGTCATTCCTCATTTCCTAGATCATACTTCCATAAAAGCAAACAAAAAGGAGGTAAATTCACGAGAACATGAATTTACCTCCTAAGAATCGCAGTCTCTTCAACGAAAATAACAGATGGCGTCAAAAATGATGATTTGGCCTATCATACACCTAGATCAACTGTAGAAGAAACTAAAGATCAAACATACATTTTTCAATAATACATTGAATCAGAAGTTTCTTTCTACAATCATTATCTGTTATAATTACATCGTTGTAGAGAAGCTACGACGCAAAGGAGCTCAATCCGTTCAGGTGTTGCATCACTTGATTGGAAACCGAGGTTTATCAATGACTCCTGCATGAGTTGGCGCTCTTGCAGTGACGAGATTTACTTCGGGGGCTCCTTTTTGTTTGGCTTCGTACAAGTATGTCAAACAAAAATATTGTTTTATTTTTATGTGTAAAACATAGCATAAGAAATTTATTTTGACAACAATTTATTTTTTTAATCTAAAATAACATCCTTGTCTCTTCTTCTACTATCGGTCATTTTAACTAAGTATTTAAGTTACTACATCAACAACACTATATTTCACTTTCACATTAATATTATACCATTTTGTTTGTATATAAACAAACATTTTTTTGCTTTATATGGTATTTTCAAAAATAAAAAGGCTAAATTAATGACTAATGAAGAGTACACAAATATTAGATATCATCTAGCTAAAGCGATTAAAGAAGCTAGACTCAAACACCAATATACAATAAGGGATTTAGCGGAAATTGCGGATATTAATTACTCGTATCTTTCAACAATCGAAAATAATCGCATTGAAAAACCTTCGATGTATGTCTATCTGACATTGTTTGAAATACTCGAGATTCCAATTACAGAGCTATTCAGTGAAATTGAAAATATGCCGCCTTTTAATCGCTATCCACCTGAAAGCTAGTTTCTAACTAGCTTTTTTTTGTTTGGATTGAAAAAGAGCGAAATTGTGATCGTTTAAAATGTATTATAACCGCCGGCGTATTTTTTTATGATCATGTTTACAAAATCACTCTAAAATTGACTTTAAAACTTTATTTCACAAATACTTTTAGCGTGTACCAATTTGCACATCACGTGTTTGAACACTACCTGAACCAGCAAATAAAAATAAGATCCAATCTAAACTCATAGGTATTTTCCTCCGATACTTTAATAGTGTAAATTTACAAGTCAAATAGTACCACTTGATAAAATTTTTACAACAAAAAATTGAAAAATTGCGGAATTCGCAATTTCTTATGGAGGTTTAATGAGCTGTGAATGAGGATTCTATCATTTTAGTGCAAATAATCGAGGATTTGAGAAAAAGTCGTGGATTATCTCAGAAGGAATTAGTTGATACCATTCTTAGTGAAAGTTCGTATGTAAGAATAAAAAAAGGTAAAAGTGAATTTCCGATATATATACTTGTGCCACTAGCAAAAAAATTGAATGCTAGGATTGAAGATATCTTGGATCTCTATTATCGAAGTGAAAATCATGAATACAAAAATCTTTTCAAGCGATACAATATCGTCACTGATACACATGATATAGCCGAAGCAATTATCCTATACGAAGACCTGATAAAAAATCAAAAAAACAGTCTAATTCTAAGCAGAATGCGATTGTTGCTAGAAAAGTATTTTGCAAAAGATACAAGACAAATACCTAAAATAGATATTCTTGAAGTCCAGGCATTGATGAATCAAATCTTAGTTACAAATCATCTGACTTCTTACGATCTGCAATTCTTTGCAGATTTTATGACCCTGCTATCAATGGATCAGCTTCAGATTGTCAGTCAAAAATTGATAGACGTCGACTTCAATGTTATGGACTCATTTAATCATTTCTACAAAAAGTATTATCCAATCTGCTTAGGAAACCTATCCGATTGCTTAATGGATTTAGGTTATTTTGAAGAAGCCAAGCAGCCTTTAAATAAATTAATAGCTACAGCAGACCATGTTGACTCCATTGAACTGAAAATGTGGGCACAATACTTAGAGAATGTTCTAGCCATCTACACCGAAAATCAAAACAATGAAAAACAAAATAAGCTAAACAAATTGAATCAAATTGTTACTAATTGGCACAACTTATTACCCTCAAGTCGTTTGGTAGAAGGGCTACATGGCGGTTTCCAACGTCTATCTGACAGAAACGGTGATCGTCCAAACAATATTCATATTCCACCTGTATACATTTTAAAACCATAAGAAAAAGCCTAGTATTCTATGCTGGGCTTTTTTTTATATATTTAAAACTGAAGTTTCCTATTTTCCCAAATCATCAATACAAAAAAAGAAGAGATAATATTCATCTCTTCTCGAAAAACTATCTTGCTTTAGTTGTAGCAACTACTTTGTTATTTACAATTCTTCTACAACTTCCTGCATCAACTTTTGCTAATGCCTTCTTCTCTAAATCCTTTGATGAATATTTCTTATTTACAATCGATCTACCAACGTTATTATTGAAAAGATCCATTTGCTTTTCATTAGCTGGTTGATTTTTATTCTCCTCGTGAGCATCTGCCCATCTTTTCGCATTTGTTTTACCGTTAGAAGGGTTGAAACTTGATCCATATCCGGCTAACATCGTTGCCATCTCAGCATTCCAATAAGTATGTCTAAAAGCATCTCCGTTCCCATTATGCAACCCGTTTTTATATAGTGCATTTGTCCTTTTTGTAGCCAAACTAGAAGCAGTATACACTTGTGCTGCTTGCGCAGGATATGATTTAACAAGTTTTTTCTCCGCACTATTCAAATTCTCGTAGGCAGATGGCAGGTATCTTGCTGTTACCCTATAGCTTTTTGACTCATATATCTCATTGTATAGCTTAATCATATATAAGTTTTGATCATCTTCAGATAGATCTTTAAATGCTTCATCTGAGCTCGAAATTTCATAAGCTCTAACAAAGTCATCAATTGTTAAACTATCTATTACTTCATCGCTTAGACTCTCATTCGATATTGTTTCTGATACTGATTCATCTGTTGCAATCTCATCTGCATATGCATTGATACTACTTGATACTGAAATACCAAAGAATAAAACTAACGTTAAAAATATTTTTTTCATTTTTAGTTCTCCTTATTTTTGGAAAATCAATTTTTTTTCTATTTTGTTCATACCATCATCATAGTTGCAATCTAATACTATTTTACCCGTTGATTCGTCATAACTAGCTACTTTTACCAATAAAGAAAAGTTTTTAGTATTGCTATCAACATATCCAGTAACTGTTTGCTCTTCTCCATAAATGGTAACTGAAATAGAACTCTCACCACTTATACTAGCTTCCTCTATTGGTTTATTCGTAGACTTTATCGAATTACTTTCATAAAGAACTTCTGAATCATTCTGATAATTTCTTGCTATTGTAATAGGAACTTCTATTGCACCTTTATTATTTTCAATAAAAATGCCTGTTTTACCATTATTTTTCAGGAAAAATAGTGTACCAAGTACTACCAAAACTGTGCAAGATAAAACAATCGTCAATACTTTCCTTTTGGATTTATTCATATCTTTCAGTAAATTCGAAAAATGAATCTACTGTTCCCCCTTTCTAACTCAAGTATATTTTAGTAATAGGATATTGTAAATATTTATTTTATCGATATTTTAAACATAGACAAGATATAATCTTATTTAAATTATACACTATTGCTGTTTTAAATAACCCTTACAAAAATGTAATAATATTACCTTTCACAAATAAATACAGATACTTGAACCTTCCCAAAAAAGTAAACTGACAAAATCATTTATTAAGTTACATTGCCTATATCACTTAACGAACACGTAAAAAACTAAAACACAACGAAGAATGATCGACATAACTAATTAATTTGTTCTTTTTCTTTTTTTGGATTGATACTCTTTAAGAACTTCTCCTCCAATACCAATAAATGACGATAAACATCATCCATCGACCAGCCTGAAGAAAGACTAAGACAATATAAAAAATCACAAGGTAACGTTTTTACTGCACGGTTTCTTGTTACCCAGCTTGCTACTGTACTCTGCTTATATCCATGCAACTCACAAAATTGCTCTACTGTCATACCTAACCGCGAAATAATAAATACATTGATCGGGTAGGGATACACAAAGGTATTGATACTCATAGTCAGAAAGACCTCCCACCATATTATTACGTTTGCGATAATAGTACTACTCTTTCTTAAGACCAGCAAGCAAGACGGAGAAAAAAGAAGGGGCGTATCATAGATATAATGTAATAGGCAATTTGCACCTTTTAATTTCAACCTGTATCAATCATGAACAGATCTGTTTGTACGCCGATCTTATTGGGTTCTATCAAGCGTTTCAGTGCTGACTGGATAAACGTGTATTCTCTTCCAAAAGCTTCTGAGATCGCAGCGAAATAAGCCCCCTGGCTTTCTTTTTTTAGCCGGATAACGGAGCGCATCAATCCATGTATCGAAGCTAGCATAATACCTCCATTACGACCAGCACGAACACGAAAATGAATTTTGTTCTCTTCTCTTAACTGCTTCAGTACTTTGTCCAGGGAGCGTTTTGGGATCTTTAAACTTTCAGTTAACTCTTTTTTTGTAGAAATAATGTATGGTTGTTCTTCATAGGATTGCTCATTCAAATAGGACAGTAGATCTTCTGCCCATTCATGACTATGTGAATACTTGCGCACAGCTCTTTCTTTCTTGAATTTCCACCATCCCCGTTTTTTGTTGAATAGCTGCTCTTCAGAAAGATTGACATCGACCCACTCTTGGCATAATAGGACAATTTTTTCTCTGTGCGCTGCTTGATATTTTCCGGAGTAAGCGGAACGAATGATTCTGGTTAATTCTCGATCAGATAAAGGGTTAGCCAAGCGGTCATTGAATTCTAACATCGTCAATTCACATGCTTCTACTTCGTATCCTGACGAAAAGTATGCCAAAGACAAGGTGAATATGACATTATTTCGACCATATACGCCCTTTTCACCTTGTATTTTTTGACTTTTTAGCAACAGCTGGAACCAGGGTTCATCTACTTGACGAAATTCTTGAGTAGATGGTAATACAAAAACGTTCTTGATCTCCGCTTTTTTGTCCGCATCTTCTCTCATTGACCAGTCGATCCATTCTTCGAAACTATAACGATACTGTGGTTCAAAGAATAAAACATTCTCTTCAGAAGGCATTCGTGTGATCCCAAAATGATTGGCATTTACATCGACAGGAAACCGATAATCATTTGAAAATTTCTTCCTTAGATTTTTTGAGATCATTTTGGCCACATTGATCACTTTAAAATTTGATTTCTTCGTCACGTATGCAGGCTTGTCTAGTACATAGAAAGCTTGAAATCCATGCGGTGTACGTAGAATCATTGTCGGCATAAAGCCGATCTCGTGACTGGCCAAGATAATTTCTCCATAGTCAAAGTTTGGATCCAATGTGTCAAAATCAACAAAGAATGTATTGATTTGACGTAAATTGTCCTCCGAATGACCTTTCGTAAACATTCTGGCTTCATCAGCATACGTTCCATAGCGAAATACATTTGGTGTCCAATGAGTGAATCGATTATTGTTTTCGATCACCCCTTCTTCTGAAGTGATCACTAGTCCAATCCCCTCGATCATGTGTTCCTTTGAACGGTACGCAAAAATAGCCCCCTTTCCCGACTGATCACTAAAAGAGACCGGTTTTAAGTGGCTGTTTTTATATTTAAATTTACGGATACCATTTTGTAATACCGTCGAATATACGACATCCAAAGAAACTGCCATGACTGTTATTCCTTCCTAAACAAAAAGAGAACACAAATAATCTTAAAGATTTGTGTTCTCTCAATGGCTTAGAAGTCTCAAAGGAATGACAAAATAAGCGTATATATATTGAGTTGCTCGTCAAAAAATGGTAAAATAAACCTATAGGTTCGGATTGGTAGTCCGAATAGATTTATTCAAATCACATAAGTGGTTTCCAGCCACTTACATAATTTCCATGAGACGAGCGAGAACACATAGTTGTTGTATGTGATTCAGATGAAGAAGTGAGGCCAAATTCACTTTTTTATCCGTCTCTTTTTTATATGTATTATTTATTTGAATATAACAAAACAGTTAAATTTGTACAAGAAGAATTTTTTATAAAGTATAAGTTATACTTAAATAAACCTCATATAAGTTATACCTAATTAGACATTATTGTATATCTTATACTTTAAATTACTAAAGCAGGTAATAAAACGATACCCTTAAAATAAGCTTTCTCTGGTGACAAATATTTTTTAATACCAAAATATAAAGTATAAGTTATACTTTATATTTTGGTAATCAATAATAACTTATACTTTTATTGTTGAATGACTTGAAAAAATTAAAGCTTATCAAATGCATCTTTTATTTCTTCTCTCAAGTGTTCCTCTTTCGCCACACCTAATTTTTGCGTAATATACGCTTCCGATAAAGTGTCAATAAGTTTTTCAAAGGTAATCCTACCCTGCACTGATTGAAGTTCCTCAACGTAGTCTTGTAGTACGTTTAGTTTTGACTCCAAAGCAGGAGATATTTTTTTTGGTTTTGTAACTTTAAATCTTTCATCTGTAATTTCTATAGGACGTCCTCGTTTTTTACTTGCTGCTGAAGTAGTCGCTTTTGGTTTCTTATTCATCAAAGAAGAGTGTCCAAATTCGTTTTCTCCTCTAATTGATACAGATTTTTTCTTTTTTATTCCTGGTTGTAAGAGACCAGCATATTCTGTATCAACTTTGGTATCAACATTAAATTCTTTCCTTTCACTCATATTCTTTCCCTCCTAGCTATTCTTCAAAAATCTTTCTGCGTGATTCAAGTTCGGCAAGTATTTTTATAAACGGTTCATGTGCCCTATAGTCCCATTGATCATAATTTCCGTTTCGATACTTTTTCAAAGATATTCCTTCTCTTGAATAACGTTTTAGTCGTTTTTGGAAATTAACAATATTCTTCGATACAGCGGATCCATATAAATCTATAGCCTCGCTCAATACACTTTTATCTAAATCATCGTCTGGTTCAAGCATGCATGCAATTATTGAAATCACTTCAAGGTCAATATCGTAGTTGTTAATCATAAATTTTTGGTACCCAACATATTTTCCAATTCCATCTAACGATTCCTCTTGTGTTTGAAAAGCTATTATACTGTAATCAGAGGCCGCCATAGCATTATCTGAATATGCACTAATAGTTGGAGGCACATCAATAAAAATGGTCTCATAATTTTCTTTAATAGGTTCCAATAATTTTTCTAAAACCATGATTTGTTCTTTCTCATCTTCGAAGTTAGCAATAACATAGTTAGAAAACGATCTAAAACTTGTATCACATGCAATTAAATCTAGATTTTCCATAATCGGCGTTATACAAATTGAAAGGTCTTCTTCGTTGATCCCATCTACTATTGTTTTATCAATATGATCTAAGTCAACAGTTCTTGCTAATATTTGTGAAGCGTTGGCTTGCGGATCAATATCTATTACCAGTGTTTTTTTCTTATTTACTACAGCATTATCAAAAGCTAGCATTGTAACTATCTTGGTTTTTCCTACTCCACCTTTAAAGTTCCCGACTGTATAAGTAGTTGCTGTCATATTTTTACCTACTTTCTTTTATCTTTATTTAAAGTATAACTTATATATTTGTTTTAATCAATATTTATTTTATACTTTATATATCGATAAAAAGTATAAGTTATACTAAAAATATTTAATATATCTGCTATATTTCATTTAATAGCATATCCATACTACAAATACCTTGAATTACTGTTCTGACTGACGTAAAAAATCACTCTAATAAAATTTCAAAATAACATTTATGGTATAAGTTATACTAAAATAAACGTATATCTTATACTTTATTATTTAATGTATAAGATATACTAAATATATTTGCTATATTTCATTTAATAGCAGATATATACTACAAATACCTTGAATTACTGTTCTGGCTGACGAAAAAAATCATTCTGATAAAATTCCAGAATAACGTTTATGGTATAAGTTATACTAAAACAAATGTATATCTTATACTTTATTATTTAATGTATAAGATATACTATAATTGATTAGCAAATAATTTATGATTCTGTTTTTAATCATTTAATTTCCTTGACTAAGAAAACGAACATGTGTTCTAATGTGTATATAAAACGTATCTTTTTTGAAAAGGGGATTTAGCATGGTTATGCAGTTTGGCGTAAATCCAAAGTTTGATTACACGAAAGAACCTTCAAGGGATATTTTTTGTATCGACTGTAAATCATTTTATGCATCCGTAGAATGTGTAGAAAGAGGGCTAAGTCCTTTAAAGACAAAGTTAGTTGTCATGTCCTATCCTTCAGACGATCCTTCTCAGCGAGGAAGTGGGTTGATCCTGGCATCGAGTCCGGCCGCAAAAAAAGCCTATGGAATATCAAACGTCAGTAGATCTCGTGATCTTCCTTTTCCGTATCCGGAAGAGCTCGTGATCGCACCTCCGAGAATGGCACTGTATATGAGAAAGAATATGGAGATTAACAATATTTACAAGAAGTACGCTGACGAACAAAATCATGCAGTATACAGCATAGATGAGAGCTTTGTAGACGTCACAGACTCATTAAAGCTGTTCGGTGCAAAGGACGCAAAAGAGCTGGCGAGAATGATTCAAACAGACGTTTATCGGCAAACTGGAATCTTCACAACGATCGGGATTGGTGACAATCCGCTCTTGGCCAAGTTCGCACTAGACCTCGAAAGTAAAAAAAATTCAGATATGAAAGCAGAATGGCGTTATGAAGACGTACAGCAAAAACTTTGGTCTGTAGAAAACATTACAGATGTTTGGGGGATAGGGCGTCGGACGGCTATCAGACTGAACCGAATGGGCATATTTACTATGCATGATCTGGCACACGCAAATTACTATCAGCTGAAGCAAAATTTTGGTGTCTTAGGTACTCAACTATATGCACACAGCTGGGGCATCGATCGATCATTCTTAGGTCAGAAATACAAAGTAAAATCTAAGTCGATAGGGAACAGTCAAGTCTTAAACCGAGACTATACACGTCGAAAAGAAATAGAAATTGTAATCAAAGAAATGGCTGATCAAGTAGCAACAAGATTACGGAGATCTGGTGCGAAAGCTGAAGTAATTTCTCTATGGATCGGATTTTCAATGGGTTATGTCGATCGATCCGGCAGTCGAGGGTTTCATCAGCAAATGAAGGTGCCAGCAACCAATAGTAGCAAACAAATAGCAAACTACTTATTGCAGATATTTGATCGTCATTACAAATACCAGGACATTCGAAATGTGGGAGTAAACTGTTCAAAGCTCGTTTATTCTAATGCTTTGCAGCTTGACCTCTTTGAAGATCCGGACGAGCAAGTAAAAGACTTAAAAATCGATTATGTGGTAGATACTATACGCAAAAAATTCGGATTTAAATCGATCGTTCATGCAAACAGCATAATGGAAGGTGGACGTGCGATCGCTCGCAGCAGCCTTGTTGGAGGGCATGCAGGTGGTATGTCTGGACTTGAAGGTGCTGAAGGTCATGGTAAAACGTACTAAGAAAACTTTTACGGATTATAATCAATACAGAGATCGACCATTCGGATTGAAGTGGGCAACGGCTTACGCCATGGATGATCTTATGAAAGGTGTCTTAGAAAACGAAACTTGGGCTACAAAAGAAATTGTCGGTTTGGAATTAATGAACCGTGAGGAAATCGACGCAATACTATCAGAATCGTTCCTTTATCACAAGCCTATATCGCTGCAATTAAACACTAAAGACGAATTTGGGAGATTTCTGGATCCTGTTGAAGGACAATTTCTAGGTGAAGCATATGAAGACTATTTTGTACTGAATGAACAACTGATCTATTGGACAGACGTCCGACACGTATCTATAAAAAAAGAGGAAAAATGGTTCAAAGTTGATTATTTTAAGGACGGAGAATCTTCTCTCAACAAGCAAAATAAAAAAGAGAGTAATATAGAGGAAGAGATCAAGTTAATCAAAAATGAATATTATCAGGATTTTGCAGACGAAGATTGAAGATCATCGTCCATCGTTTGGTTTTGAAATCGCCTTAGAATAGCTCTGTGGCACACGATTTTTCTAAAATAATTAGTAATGGAGGAAAAAAACTATGTGCGGTCGATATTTCTTTGATTTATCATCATCAGAATTGAAAGACTATTATGATCAAGTAATTCCCAATGCCGCCAGTAAGCAAGTCCGAGTTGGATATAACGAAATTTTCCCTTCAAATCATGTGGTTACACTTGGCCTTAATAAAGATTCACAAATTGTTCCTGGCGTTACCAAGTGGGGCTTCCAAGGATTCAAAAAAGGCCAGCTTATGATCAATGCACGTGCGGAAACAGTAGAAGAAAAGAAAACTTTCTCAAAAGCCTTTAGAGAGACACGTTGCGTTTTCCCTCTTTCCGGATTCTACGAATGGGATTCCGAAAAACAAAAACTATTGTTTACTTCAGCTGAGAGTGACGTTTTTTATCTAGGCGGCTTTTATCGTATTCATAAAACTGGTGCAGGATTTGAAACAGAATCGATCATAATGACGACCAAGCCTAATGAATCGGTTTCACCTATCCACGATCGTATGCCGCTGATCATTCAAAAAGATCACATTGAGGAATGGATCACTGATTTAGATTTTGCACGCAACTATCTTACAGCTGACATGCCAGAATTAAGTTGCACTGAAGTAACAAAATAAAAAGAGCGGATCTTTGATAGATTCGCTCTTTTTTCATTGCTACATTTAATTTTATCGAGGATCACTTGAAGCTAGCTGCCAACGTTTTTCAAAAATTTTCTCTTCTTCCATTAACTATCTCCCAAAAAGAGTGCTGCCTGAAAATTCAATAACGGGCAGCGCAAGACTAATTATGCAGACCTAAGCATATCACAATAAACAATTATAAAATCCCTTAGAAGATAGTCAAGGTTTCACCATCTTCTGTTCTATTTTATTTCTTAGTTTACTTAGTTATAGATACTCTACCCGACTGAACTTTAATTTTTATTGAGAACGGCCAATATCAAAAGTTATCTCTAAATTCATTCTAAAATAATCTCTTCCTTGCATCTTGTAAGTAACTAATGGGATTATTATATGAGATAATTGACTTTTTATTGAATACTCTTTAGATGGAAAGCTATCCAGGACATTCTTCACCTGTTGCGTTTCTGGTAAACTATTTATTATTATCATCGAATCATTCCAGAATTGTGTTTCATTATCATGATTCCCCTCCGTATAGGCATTGATGACCATCATAACGTAAAAAAACATGAAAAAAGAGCGCTTTGCTGGATTTATCAACAGTGATTTAGTGAAATACAATGCTGAAAGCATTGGGCTTCCTGACTTAGTTAAGTTGATTCCCTGTTTGGTAAGCGACCTAACAGTATACCTAATAAAGTTAAATAGTGACCAGTTTTCTACATTGTTATTGATTTTCCAGTCAGGAAATGCTGAAGCCATTTCATACATATAGCTAGGATTAAAATTATTGTCTAGTATATGCGGTATTAGAGGATTACCATGCGCTGATTTATTTCTTATAAAAGATAATTCTACAAATGAATCCTTGAGATAATAAAGACATTTATACTCGGAGTTATCTTTGTATAATATTTTTCCTTCAATCAATACGTTTAATACATCTCCTAATTCTGTTAAAGATAGTGCTTCTAAAAACAGAAAAAACGGGCAATCTATAACCATATTATTATTTGGGTCTGATCCATGTTGCTTTAATTCTAATAAATTAAACTCTGGTTTAAACATATACTCATTTCTAATACTCTTAAACCGATTGCTTACAATTTTCTTAGTATCTGAATGTTCTTCTAACTTATCATAAATATCTCTAGAATTTATGTCTTTAGCAAGCGAAGTTAACTTATCCTTAATTGTCGATTCTATAAATAAAATCCACTTAAGAAAGAATTCCTTAGCATTTTTATCTACGTATATTAATTTCTCTAGACTTGAAGAATCCAGACCTTCTTTATTAATCATTTTTTGAAATAAATACTCATAGTAACTGTTAGCTGTTATTACACTATTATCTTCTACTACATTGATTTTATTAGACTTATCGTCGCCTGTTATATTATTCAAATTATATGCAATTAAAACATCAGACTTTCTTACTTCAATTTTTCTGGTTTTAAATGTTACCTGCTTGTTTAGTTTAAATCTTCCATCTTTGAACATTTCAGGCAAAATTAGAAAATAGAGCTCAACTTCTTTACCATTTACATTGCTAGTAAGTATTCCATAATTCTTGTGAATTTCTTTTATTTCTCCTTCCAAAATACTACTCATTTAATATCGACCGCCTTTTTCTCTGTTCTTGCAACTTTATATTTCGTTCCATATCTAATACTTGTTTTTAGATCTATACATTTATTGATCGGTAATTCCTTTGCAAATATTTTAAATGTTACCTAAAGAGATAATTATCATCTTATCTCTTTAGCATCAGATTCACATCATCCAATTCCCAAAAAAGAGCTGACTTGTCAAAAAACCGATTTCTACTAATATCCTCTTCATTGCCAAAGAAAGAAATTTTATTTAATTCATACAATAATTCTTGCCCCCGTGTTGTATAAGCTGCATTATAAAATATTGTCAATATTTCTCTCTGATTCATGTTAGCTCTCAAAAAACTGATATAATTATTCTTAATATCTTCCTCGATTACGTTATCATTAATATATTTTGTAATACTGTGAACCAATCGAAAATATGAACCAACTAGACTGTAATGTAAATTTATAGAGTTGTCTATTGCTAATATCCTGTTCTCGGAAGATAAGCATAGATAGTCATTTGATCGATAATATCTATCCAAGGAGTCAATTAATTTTTTAAAATCGTTTGGTAGATCAATTTTCAAATAAAATATAGCTTGTTGCTCAATATTTTTAAAAAAATAGTCAATATTACCAAGTTCTTCTCTCTCTTGAGCTTTTACAATTTCTTCGAATTTCAATATTTTTTTTGTGACATCTGCCATTAAATCAAATGTACTTACTTCTTGAGTTTCTATAGGTTCATAAAAGGATATTGCTTTGCGCTCTTCTTTCCATCTTTTTTCATAAATTTGTCTATGCTCTTCATATATATTTCCTTCCTGTCTTGTTAAAAATTCTTCATACGGGTTTATCATTGATTTAGCTGCTTTTTTAACGAGAGCTAAATTTTTTTTCAAAAATTCATTGCCTTCTAAGGTCATTTTTTCTTTCAATTCTTTTTCAAAATTACTTTCTATTTCCACAAAAATATTTTTCTCCTTCAAATTGGTGATTTGCTCATTATGAATGGAAAGCAGATTAAAAAAAGTATTGTCTATTTGTTGTCTTTTATTTTGTGCTCGATCGTTTTCTAATTGCACTTCAAGTGAATTTTTATCATTCTTTATTTGCTCTTTTAATATAAAAAAAGCCCCAAATACACCAAGAGCGGAACCAATGATACCTCCCCAATAATCTAGCCAAGCTTCTTTAAGTTCAAAAATTGATAGTACCCAAGCAATAAAGATCGGTAATATCAAAAACAAAAAACCTGTTTTTATATAGCTATTTTTCATTTTTTTTCTCCTTCGATCTGAGTTCATCAGTGATGCCAAATTTCATTCTATATCTTCTAAAAGTTCTCCTGTTAATACCAATCTGTTCTTCTACCTCTTTATCTGTAGCTCCTTCCAAAAATAATTTAAATGCTAACTGTAATCGTGGATCATTCTCTCTATATTTAGGTTTACCACCTTTATATTTACCTTTGGCTTTGGCAAGTGCAATTCCCTGTTGTTGCGTTTCACGAATATACCGACGTTCTTCTTCAGCCTGGTACTTATAAAGTTCTATAATTAAGTTATTAAGTAATCGACGCAAATTATCATCAGTGATACCTGTTAGCGCTGGCAAATTCAAAACTTCCAGTGTAGCTTTTTTCAGCTGGATTAAATTCATCGTTTCTGTTAGCTCTTTATTATTTCGTCCAAGGCGTTTTAATTCTGTCACAACGACTATATCACCTTCACGTATGAATTTCATCATTTCTTGAAATCCTTCACGATTGGTATCTTTCCCACTCGCTTTATCACTAAAAATTTTATCACACTCTGATAACAACTCTAACTGTCGATCTAAATTTTGATCCATGCTGCTTACTCGAGCATACCCAATTTTCGTCATAATAAAACTCCTTTAAAATTCTCAAATCCGGTTTATTTTATATATTCTGTTGCCCAACTCTGTTGACCTCTTAGAAATCCAAGTATATCACGAATATCCGAAATGACCAATAGGGTATACTCTGTTGACCTCTTAAATAATTCGAAATAAGCATATTAAAAGAGACACAACTAGCTTGTGTCTCTTTCGTCGAAAAATTTTATTCAAATACTCTGTCATATTAAAATCAGATGTTGGAATCAAAAATGCGAGGAAGAAAATGAGTCTATTTAATAGAATCAACTTATTTTTCTAAATACCATTTTTCTGATATTTTAGCACTATTTCCATCTGTGTTAGGTATTGCTTCTGCAAACGAAGTCAACATAGGAATTTTAATTGCAGAGCCAAAAACGAGAGCATGCCCTGTTTGTAGATAGGTTAAGCGATCAATGATATCTCTGTCGATATAAGGCACCATTCGAGAGATATAATTTAAATCATCCGGATTTTGAATTCTATGAACAATAAAATTACTACATTGAGAAACTACTGTTTTTGATAAATCACTAGGCCTTTGTGTAGAAACACATATTAGAAAACCATACTTTCTACCTTCTTTTGAAATCCTTTGAAATATATCAAAATCATATGTTCCATGTGAAAGACCATTATCTTTTATATACCTATGTGCTTCTTCAATAAATAAGTTTATGGGTTTATCTGCTTTTTTTTGATGGCCTTTTTGATAATCTAAAATTATTTTGGCCAATACTCTTATAAGTACTTCCGACATCGAATCATCCATAGCGCTTATATCTATGTTTAAAATATTATTGTTATCCAAGAGTTCCTCAAAAAAGGATTCTTTATTTTTAAATCTAGTTTTATTAAAGATTTTACTGAATGGCGACTCTACTAAGCTTTGCATCCTAGAAACCAATGGTGCGGTGTACTCCTGTACTCTTTGACTGTTCAAGCTACCTTCATATAGAATCGCAAATTTCATAGCTGTTAAAAAATCATTAGGAGAAAAATGCACTAATTGATTATATTTTATCTCTTCCATTAGAGAGAAATTTATATATTTTTGTAGAAAGGATATTATATTTTCAATATCATCTATTTTTCCATAATTAACATTCAAACTGTCTCTTAAATTTTTTTTACTATTAATTTTTGTTTCTAGTTTTATGCTTTTAGTTGGGAAGTTGGTCAATAATGAACTTACTTTATCCGATTTAGATGGAGATGACTCGGAACTATTTAATATACCTGTGATAGTAGAAGCTAATATATGATTCTTAGCTTCTTCAGAACTATCATTTTCAGAATAAAAAATTTTAACTACTTCCATGGTTTTTCTCAAAACCGGTATTTGTGTTTTTTCTGATGCATTTAACAAGATAGCCCAATCATCTACTGATAAAAGCCAAATTGGAACTTCAAAATTATCCTGATCGGAGAGAGGTTTTATGAATTGACACTTAATATCATTATTTATTTTTTCTATTTCAGAAAAAGATTTTTTATACTCTCCATTTGAATCAATAAGTATCAATCTAGATCCAAGAGCTGAATAATTTGACTTTAAAAATATGTTTTGAATTATTCTTGCAATAGAGTTAGACTTTCCCGCCCCAGTATTTCCAAAAATAGCTGAGTGGTAGCCAAAAAATTTATCTAAATCTACTTTCACATCATATTCTGAGAATAACACTGACTTTCCTAAAGAAAATTTTGAGACTCTTGTATTACTATCCGAAACGGTAATTTCAGAATTGGATACATCTAACATCACATTTAATTCTTCATTTGTAACAATGTGGACTTCAGAATACAATAATGGCATCTTAGATACCCCAAAAAAGAACTCATTATTGGTAATTTCGCCTATCAATCTTAATGAAATAATTCTGCTTGCATTGGGCTTAGCTAATGGAGCATTGGAAGCATGCTGAGAACTTTCAGCAGATAATACTTCCGCTATGAGTGTTCGACCTAATTCATAAATTGACACATATGTTCCAATCTCTCCAACAAACCTGGTTCCATCAAATGTATTTATATAGTTATCTATATTGTTGAATACTTCTGCTAAAACAATGGAGTTTTTTATAAGAATTAGTCTTCCAATAGAACGATTACCCATTATTGTTTCCTCCGCTTTCGCTCAAATCTGAGAAAACTTTGCTTATTTGATCAGAAATTTTTTGTTTTTCTTGTTCCTCACTTGGAATAGCTGGCATCAACTTTTCAACAAAATTTTTAAAATAATGAATTTTGTTACTAGAATTAATGATTGTAATTCTACTATCATCCATATTTCTAATTTTTCCTATATTGGTCTCTATTTCTTCACTATCACCATTTATATAATCAGTTTCTCCCAAAATGATTAGTCTAAATGAAGGAATTGATAAATTATTTAGTATTATTCGGTTTATATGATCATCTCCAAAGCTATACCCTAATGTAATTAATACACTATTTTTTTGAGTTAAATTATCTTGAAATGATCGCATCAAGTCTGTGTAAGGTACCATTAAGGTGCTTCTATCTTTTAAAGGGGTTGGGTATATCATCACATTTTCGAGAGAACTTTTATCTATTTCATTCATAGACACTTCATATATATCATTTCCACTTTTCTTCCATGAAATCGATCCATGAATTTTATATAAATTATAAAAATGATCTACTCTATTCCATATATCCTTATTTAAATTCATGTTGTCTACATACATATATTTATATATATTTGGATTAAATGTTCTCCTATATGAACCAGTAAACCCGTTGTTATAGATAAAATTCAATTCATCCAATGCGCGTTCATTATACATATCATAATTTGTAGTTACTATATTAATCGGACTTTTTCTACTTGATGAAATTGTTTTTAAATAAAACTTTTTATAAATTTCAGATAATTCACTACAATTCATGCCCTGAGTAATTTTATCTGTGATGAATTCTTTAACAATATTAATCTTATTATCGATCTCTTCATCAATTTCCTTAATATGGTTTACTTGTCTAAGCGCATTCATAAAGTCCATTAGTTCTTCAAGGTTTTGGTTAACTTTATCTTCTATACTGACGTCCAATATCTTGAAGTCTTGGTGTTGCTCTATAAAAGCTTTAAAAAGACCAGCCATTGTTGATATGGCTGCTTCTTCTTTTACGGCTGCTCCTTCTTTATTGATAAGAAAACTAGAACAACCGGCGCCCATCAATATAGAAAGATTTTCCATTTGCATGGCTTGTGCAATAGTTTTTTGCACTTCACTTAGAGGTTTTTCTGCTTTATTTGCTCCTTGATAGTAATTGATTTTTTCTTCT
>NZ_JBMHEW010000001.1:3482500-3513147 GCF_050499185.1 Enterococcus sp. AZ040 | reverse complement strand
AAATTGTCCTCCTATAACTAAGAATAGATATAACTAAAATAGCACGGATTGAAAAAGTTTTCCACAGATTACGATAAAAAAGGTTAGAAAAAAATACTTTTCCACAAAACGGGATAAAAGAAAAAAGGAAATGCACATGTTCGAAAATGCACTATCCACAGGTAGAAAAAGAATGTGCATAACTAGAAAAAAATCTCTCTTATCCACAGATCTATGTGAAGATTACGCCTTGATAATACTAGGTTTTAGGGCAGTTATCAACAGCTGGAAAAGCGATTGTGGAAAACTTTTCTACAGGCTGTTTGTTTGTGGAAAAAGTCAAAATAACTCTGGGGAAAAAGTTATCCACAAAAATTAGCTGTAAACAGTAAACCCACACAAATCAAGGGAATTGTGGATAAAGAATGGTCGATTTTGAGCAAACTTCTTATTGACAAACTAGTACTTGACTCGTTATACTATCAAAGTATGTCTGTGCGCATAAGCATTATCCTGATGGAGGTGGAAATAAATGAAAAGAACGTATCAACCAAATAAACGTAAACGTCAAAAAGTTCACGGATTCCGTAAACGTATGAGTACAAAAAATGGACGTCGTGTTTTAGCTAGCCGTCGTCGTAAAGGCAGAAAGGTTATTTCTGCGTAAGCCACTGAATGCCAGTGGTTTTTTTTTATGCCGTTTTTGCGGAATATAGTGTCTGACTTTTGGCAAATATGGTATTATTGACAGGTGAGTGGTTACGGATTCAATCCGTTTCGCGAAGCTTAATTGAAAGAAGTGAAGGAACCGAAGATGAGAAAATCCTATCGAGTAAAAACAGAGCAAGATTTTCAAAAAGTTTTTCAGGCAGGAAATTCTTTTGCAAATCGGAAGTTCGTGGTGTATGTCTTACCTAAAGAGCAATCACATTTTCGAGTTGGTTTATCTGTAGGAAAAAAAGTCGGTAATGCAGTGAAGCGAAATGAGGTCAAACGCAAGATTCGTGCGAGCTTAACGGAAATGAAGCCGCGAATCGAACCAGCGATCGATTTTATTGTGATCGCCCGTCCAAGTATCGCCACTTGTTCCTCAAAGGAAATCTACTCGAATTTAGAGCATGTCTTAAAGCTTGCCAAAATTATTCATTAATGGAAAGGAATTAGTTACGTGAAAAAAGGGAAACGCGTCTTACTATTTTTGGGAGTTCTCTCATTAGTAGTTGTCTTATCTGCCTGCGGTGCAACAGGTGAAGTAAATGCACAAAGTACCGGTCTATGGGATCGTTACATCGTTTATTATTTTGCAGAGGCGATCAAAGCCCTCTCCTTCGGCAATGCCGGGATCGGGATCATCCTCTTTACATTGATCATCCGGGTCATTTTGATGCCGTTGATGCACTTTCAAACCAAAAGCATGCGCAAAACGCAAGAATTACAACCGAAGCTAAAAGCGCTGCAGCAGCAATATGCGTCAAAAGATACAGAAACACAAAGCAAGTTAAAAGAAGAAACACAACGTTTGTATGCGGAAAACAATGTCAATCCCTATGCAGGCTGTCTACCATTATTGGTACAAATGCCGATTTTGATGGCCTTGTGGCAATCGATCTCACGGGTTCCTGCTCTGCAAGAAGGAAAATTCTTATGGCTGCAGCTGGGTGATCGTGACCCATACTTCATCTTGCCGATTTTAGCGGCGCTCTTTACTTTTGCAAGTACCTACTTATCAAGTATGAGCCAAGTGGAATCAAATGCGAGTTTGAAAATCATGAATTTCGCTATGCCGATGATGATCTTACTGATGGGGATCAACATTGCCAGCGGTCTTTCCTTGTACTGGGTTGTTTCTAATGCATTCCAAGTCTTGCAAACAATGATCTTAAATAACCCATTCAAGATTCGCCAAGAAAGAGAAGAAGCCGCCCGCAAAGAACGCGAGCGTGAACGAGCCCTGAAAAAAGCAATGAGTCCTAAAAAGAAACGGAAAAAATAAGAGGAGGTTGCACTGCAATGCCGATTTATGAAAATCTGACAGTAGCTGAAGCAATTCAAGAGGGATTGCAAGTCCTTGGTATCACCAAAGATCAAGCAGTAATCGAAGTCCTGGATGAAGGAAAAAAAGGCTTCTTGGGGCTGGGAAAAAAACAAGCACGGGTCTCCATTGAAAAACGAATCGTTGAAGAACCGGCACCCGTTGAAGAAGTACCAGCAAAACCGCTGGTAGAACCAGATCCTGTGACGACAGAGGATGCAAGCAGTGTGATGGAGGCGGCCGCGAGCGAACCTGTTTTGCTGACGGATCTTTCAGATGAGGAAGCACTAGCTCAGTTGGGACTCTATCTGACAAATATTTCAAAAGCATTGAATGCACCTGCCTTAGTAAAAACCGCTCGTCAAGACGGCGTGATCGTCTTTCATTTAGAAACGCAAAAACAAGGTATTTTAATTGGGAAGCACGGCAAAACCTTGAATGCACTGCAATATTTGGCGCAAGTTTACATTCACCGCATCGCGAAAAACAAATTATCGATCGTTGTGAATGTCGGGGATTACCGTGAAAAACGTCAAGCGATCTTAGAACGTTTGGCCAGTCGTACTGCTGAAAAAGTCAAACGAACTGGTCGCCCGGTCTTTTTAGAGCCGATGCCGGCGTTTGAAAGAAAGCAGATTCATTCCGTATTGAGTAAAGATGCGTATGTTCAAACTCATTCTGAAGGGGATGAACCGTATCGCTACTTAGTAGTGGAACCTGCGGACAAACGAATTTAATGAAAAAAGGGAAAGGCGCTCTGACAAGCCTTTCCCTTTTTTGATGGGAAAAAGCGATTGACAACAAATTTAAAACCAAGTATCCTTGACTAGAAATCATTCTTATCAAAGTCAACATACGTTACGTAGGTCAGCCTTTGGTATCAAAAAAGAGTCCGTATGCCGCGGACTCTTTTTTGTATTTTTTTTGATGATAGAGGGAATTAGCCGCCGATGGTTGATTGAGTAAATTGAACCACCGTACCATAGGCAAAGATCTCAAGATAGGTTTTGTCGCCTTCGACGATGCGATCGTGTTCGAAATGACAGTTGATCACCGCGTTCGCGCCATAGCTGTGGGCGGTTTCTTTTAAGCGATAAGTCACATCTGCCAAAAGGTCGTTCAAGTTCACAGATGTATCAAATAGATCTACTTCGATTTTGTCTGCCGCAAAGACGATATCCCGCACGACATAAGGCCGATTCACGTTTCCTGTCGATAAAATGATTTCTTTAATGCGGGCAGCACTGTTTGATGATTTGATGGTTTCCATAATAGATCCCTCTTTTCTTATTCTTTGCTTTTATTTTAAAGGTTTTTGCGGACAGATGCAAAATTTAAAAGTTTTTGAAGGAAGCTTGCGACTCGCGCAAAAATGTGCTAATCTATTTCCAGAATTTAATTGACAAGCAGTCAAAGTGCTAAGTCTACTCGTTTTTATTGATTTTCAATCAATTTGACGGGTGGAGTGGGCACTTTTTTTATGTGAAAAAATAGGAGGAGCATGCAACATGGCGAATATTACGCAAGAATTTGATACGATTGCCGCAATTTCCACCCCGCCAGGCGAAGGGGCCATCAGTATTGTGCGATTAAGCGGGGAAGAAGCAATCGCAATTGCGGATCGGATTTTTCAAGCAGGCACTAAAACCCTCGCCCAAGTCCCTAGTCATACGATTCATTATGGTCATATCGTGGACCCAGAAGAAAACCGTTTGATGGATGAAGTGATGCTTTCAGTGATGAAAAAGCCGCGGACCTTTACCCGAGAAGATGTCGTTGAGATCAACTGTCACGGCGGGATCGTTGTCGTCAATCAACTCTTGCAACTGGTTTTACGACAAGGCGCACGTTTGGCTGAGCCGGGGGAATTCACGAAGCGGGCCTTTTTAAATGGACGGGTTGATCTTTCTCAAGCCGAGGCGGTGATGGACCTGATTCGTGCTAAGACCGATAAGGCGATGAATCTCGCTGTCAATCAGCTGGATGGCAATCTTTCCCACTTGATTCGGACCTTACGCCAAGAGATCTTAGAGACGTTGGCGCAAGTTGAAGTGAATATCGATTACCCTGAATACGATGATGTGGAAGAATTGACGACCCGCTTATTGTTAGAAAAGGCCACGATGGTCAAAGGGCAGATCCAAGCCTTATTAGCAACTGCCCAACAAGGAAAAATTTTGCGAGAAGGCCTGAGTACTGCGATCATCGGTCGGCCGAATGTCGGTAAATCCAGCTTATTGAACCATTTATTAAGGGAAGAAAAAGCCATCGTGACAGACATTGCCGGCACCACCCGAGATGTCATTGAAGAGTATGTCAATGTTCGCGGGGTACCGTTGAAACTGATCGATACGGCTGGTATCCGCGAAACGGAAGATGTCGTTGAGAAAATCGGGGTCGAACGCAGCCGCAAAGCACTGGCAGAAGCGGAGTTGATTTTGCTGGTTCTCAACCAAAGCGAAGGATTGACCCAGGAAGACAAACAATTGCTGGAGCTGACTGCTGGCAGCCGTCGGATCATCTTATTGAATAAGACCGACCTTGAGCCAAAACTAGCGCCCGCTGAATTAGCGCAGTACGCAGCAGATGAACCGATTTTTTCTGTCTCTGTATTGACCAACGAAGGCTTGGATCAACTGGAACAAGCCATTGCCGATCTATTCTTTGGGGGGAAAACCACCGACAAGGATGCTTCCTATCTTTCTAACACCCGCCACATTGCCTTATTAGAAAATGCCGTTCAGTCGTTGTCTGAGGTCATCCAAGGGATCGAAGCAGGAATGCCTGTCGACTTGGTTCAAATCGATATGACACGCTGCTGGGACTATCTAGGAGAAGTTGTCGGCGACAGTGTCCAAGATGAGTTGATCACCCAATTATTTAGTCAGTTTTGTTTAGGAAAATAAAGAATGCGCCACTGGCGTAAAAAGGAGAACACCATGCAAGAATATCAAGCAGAAAGTTATGACGTGATCGTTGTTGGTGCCGGCCATGCCGGATCAGAAGCTGCCTTAGCAGCCAGCCGAATGGGGGCAAAAACCCTTTTACTGACCATCAACTTAGACATGGTCGCATTCATGCCTTGTAATCCCTCCGTCGGCGGACCAGCAAAAGGCGTCGTGGTGCGCGAAATCGATGCTTTAGGCGGAGAAATGGGCAAAAATATCGATAAAACCTACATCCAAATGCGGATGCTCAATACAGGAAAAGGTCCCGCAGTGCGGGCTTTGCGGGCGCAAGCCGATAAACATGCCTATGCGGCTGAAATGAAACGAACGATCGAAAAAGAAGCCAATCTAACACTGCGCCAAGGGATCGTTGAAAAGCTGATCGTTGAAGAAGGCGAGTGCCGTGGCGTCGTGACATCTACAGGCGCTCGTTACCAAGCCCAAGCTGTAGTGATCACTGCAGGAACAGCGTTGCGAGGGGAGATCATCATTGGAGAGTTGAAGTATTCTTCTGGTCCAAACAACTCCCAGCCATCGATTGGATTAGCCGATCATTTGAAAGAGCTTGGTCTAGAGATCGCTCGTTTTAAAACCGGTACACCACCGCGGGTCAAATCCAGCACCATCAACTATGAGGTAACGGAGATCCAGCCTGGCGATGAACAACCGAATCACTTTAGTTACAGCACACCCGATGAAGCCTACAATCAAAACCAAGAACCTTGCTGGTTGACCTATACGAACGAAGGGACGCACCAAATCATCAACCAGAATTTACATCGGGCGCCGATGTTTACAGGGATCGTCGAAGGGGTAGGTGCCCGTTATTGTCCATCCATCGAAGACAAAATCGTGCGTTTTGCAGACAAATCTCGTCACCAACTATTCTTGGAGCCAGAAGGATTGAACACCGAAGAAGTGTATGTTCAAGGGCTTTCTACTTCTATGCCAGAAGACGTCCAAGTCCAAATGCTGCATTCCATCGCAGGTTTAGAAAAAGCGGAAATGATGCGGACGGGCTACGCCATTGAATATGATGTCGTGGTACCTCATCAATTGCGTCCAACATTAGAAACCAAAGTCATCGAAAACCTCTTTACGGCAGGACAAACCAACGGAACCAGCGGCTATGAAGAAGCGGCCGGTCAAGGCTTGATTGCCGGCATCAATGCCGCTTTGAAAATTCAAGGCAAAGAACCTTTCATTATGAAACGCAGCGACGGTTATATCGGTGTGATGATCGATGATTTGGTGACCAAAGGAACCAATGAACCATACCGTTTATTGACCTCTCGTGCCGAATACCGCTTATTGCTGCGTCATGATAATGCCGATCTGCGTTTGACCGAAGTGGGACATCAAATTGGGCTCGTCCCAGAAGCGCAATACGAAGCATATGTAGCGAAAAAAGAAGCTGTTGAAGCAGAAATCAAACGCTTGTCTAAAATCCGCATCAAACCAACGCCAGAAGTACAAGCATATTTGACTGCCAAAGGGACGGCCACCTTGAAAGATGGCGTTTTAGCAAATGAATTCTTGCGCCGGCCTGAAGTGACGTATGCGGAAATGCTGCAATTTATCGAAGCCAATGAAGCATTGAAGCCAAAAGAGATCGAACAAGTCGAGATCCAAATCAAATACGAAGGTTATATTAAAAAAGCCCTCGAAAAAGTGGAGAAACTCAAACGGATGGAAGCCAAACGCATTCCTGAAAACATCGACTATGCCGCTATCAATGGCTTGGCAACAGAAGCCAAACAAAAACTGCAAAAAATCCAACCCGAAACCATCGCCCAAGCGAGCCGTATCAGCGGAGTAAACCCAGCTGATATTAGTATTTTGATGGTGTATATCGAACAAGGGAAGATTGCAAAGGTTAACTAAAGACGGTTAATATTCTTTGAAAAACCAATTTATAAATGGTAAATACAGTGTCAAAAGCCCGCTACGAGAGTAACTCGCAGCGGGCTTTTTGTGTTAGCAATTGAATTATTCAACTTTTTCAATCGTAGTGGTTCCCCAATTCATGATGTTGCTGAGATGGACATAGCCATCGTACAAATTCAAGAAAATTGAGAAGGCACAGACGATATAGATCAATACATAAAAATTATTGGCCTTTTTGTTACGCCATAAGACAAAGCCATCTAAAATCAAACCTAATGGAAAGAGAAATGAGCCGATTCCAGCTAACAGTAGCAAGAGCAGACTTTCATCTTTTTCCGTTGCCATCGTTCTTTGGAGTAACGACAATTTTTCTTTTTTGTCGTTGATCTCTTGATTATTGGTTTCGATCCGCTCTTTTAACGCTTCGTTTTCCCGCAAGAGCTCATCAATCGAGACTTGATAGAGATCGCTCAACAAAATCAAATTCTCAATATCTGGATAGCCGCGCCCGTTTTCCCATTTTGAAATCGACTGGCGTGAAATCTGTAATTTTTCTGCGACTGCTGTTTGCGACAATCCGGAAGACTCGCGACAGCTTTTTAATTGTTCTGCTAAAGCCAATGTATGCTCCTATCTGCTATTTAACAACTAGCTTCCCATTTGAGATCGTGGTTACGACACTCCCATTGGTAGTGATTATACCTGCTTTTTGCTTAAACGTACAGGTGGCTTTAGTGGACGTGTGAGTTAATGAACTAGAAGTGATACTTCCTCTGTGAGCAACTAAACTTAAATTCGAAGTGCCTGTAAATTGATTGCGGCTATTGACCGTGACATTGTAACTAGCGGTCCAATTACCGGTGGATGTTTTTGACACGCGATACGTTCCTGCTGCCAGATTTGCCCGGAATGACGGCAATTTTTCAATGGTCAAAATCAACTCGTTGCCTTCTTCATCTACGGTGATCAGCTGCTCATAGGGACTATCTGATGCTAAGTCGTAAACGAGTTCAGGTTCTTCCACTGTTTGGGCGGCAGCTGGGAGAGCAAAGAAGAAACAAATAAAAATAAACGGCACAAAAAATAATTTTTTCACAAATACCACTCCTTGTACTTTTGATAGTTTAAGTATACAAGGTTTGGCTAGTTAAAGAAAGCACAAGCTAATTTGCAACGGCAACGGATGGTTTACAGTTGTTGCTAGAGCAGCATTTTATAGGCTTATTTTTTAGGATGTCGAGAAATTTTAAAAGTAATGGTTCATTCAAAAGGTCTTCGTTTTTTAGGTTTCTGACAATGAAACGTTGTTTTTTAAAAGAAACGTTAAAGAAGCGGTTGCTTTAGTTTTAACCAAACCTAGCTGTAAAAGGAAACAAAAAAGCGAAAGAGAAGGTAACGTTTCGCGCCGTTAAAACGACAAACGTAAGACCTCCTTCCACTTTTCTGCGGCCAATTTTATTCTCCTAAATCAATATCCTTTTGATGGTCGCCGTCTTTTTTATAAACGTTCACCACGGATTCTTTATTTTCGGCAATTTCTTTGGCACGGGCGATGGCCTCTGCTTTATTGTCGAAATGATCACTGGCACGTTTTGCTCCTTTGGAACGGACTTGCCATTGGTCCTCTTCATACACAACTTCAACATCCGCATCCATTAATTTTTTCGCATTTTTATTGGTTTGATGGGCATCATCTTTTTGCGGATTTTTCTCTTTCTGAAAAGCTTTCTTCTCCTCTTCATCTGCATTGTCATACCATTTTTCTGCTTGACTCGTGGCGATCGGGATCGCCCGATCGTCGGAATAGCCATCGGCTAGCAGGGCATTGGCGATATCGATCGCTTTTTTACGAACTAAGGGGTCTAGATTCTTCATTGACGCAGGATAATCACGGACATTCCAAGGCATTGTTTGGTTCCTCCTTTTTCTTGATCCAAAGTCATTTTCCTAGGGGTTCCTTTTTACAGGCACCACCAGATATTACTTATTAGTTTACCCCCTTCTATAAAAAAGTGAAATCATTTGCTTTCTGGTCAAAAATGAGGGCACTTTCTTTTTTCATTTTCTAATAAACGAGGATTTATTTTTGTTAACAAAGCGTTATATTTCCCAAAAAAAAATGAATGGTTTAGAATTTTATTATAGAGAAAAGGAGGACGTAAGAATGAGTGAACCTATTTTGACTGATCCACGGGAACTTTATCACACGGGTAAATACAGCAAACAGGAACAAGATACGCCTGCTTTACAAGAAGAAATGCGACCAAAACCTGATTGTGGTGAAGACTCTTATGAGGGAAGTCAGCAGTTAGAAAACCGGCGGGTACTGATTACCGGTGGGGATTCTGGGATCGGACGAGCAGCAGCGATTGCCTTCGCTCGTGAAGGAGCAGACATTGCCCTGCACTTTTTCCCAGGAGAAGAAGAAGATGCCGAAGAAGTTGCAGGGTACATCAAAGAAGCCGGACGCAAAGTGATTTTGCTACCCCATGACCTGCGAGACGAAGCGGCACCACAAGAGATCGTTGACAAAGCGGTAGCAGCATTAGGTGGGTTAGATACATTAGTATTGAACGCAGCACAGCAAATCACGCGGCCATCGATTGCAGAATTACCGATTGAACAAGTGAAAGACACCTTTATGGTAAACATTATCTCAATGTTTGCATTAGTGAAAGCAGCTGAGCCACACTTACCGGCTGGGGGAGCGATCGTGACAACGACTTCTGTCCAAGCCTTTAGTCCAAGCGCCCATTTAATGGATTATGCGGCAACCAAATCGGCGATCGCCAGTTTTACAGTCAGCTTGGCGAAACAATTTGCTGAAAAAGGGATTCGGGTCAATGGGGTAGCCCCAGGACCAATCTGGACACCATTACAGTTAGATCATGGCCAACCGCAAGACAAGCTGCCTGAATTTGGTCAGCAAGCATTACTGGAGCGGGCAGGACAACCAGCTGAGCTGGCACCCGTCTATGTCTTTTTAGCTTCCAATAAAGCTAGCTATGTGACAGCACAGATTTATGGTGTTACCGGCGGAGAAGCCATTAACTTGTAAGCTTATCAAAAAATCGGAGAAAAAGGAGGAGGTGTCCTATGAGTAAAGGGTGGAAAATCGTATCAATCATCGTTTCGTTGATCTTTATCACTGTCTTATTACCAATCGTTTTAATGAGTAATCCTTACATGCAGCTGCCATTTGGTTTGGACAGCAGAGGCAATGTCGTCACGTATTTCTTTGACAACTTGTTTATGCGTCAATATATGTTTTGGGTAGCCGTTGTTTTAATCGCCGTATTCTTGATCGTGATCTTAGTCGTGCTGTTTTATCCAAAAACCAAAACAACCTTTGTTTTGAAAGAGGATAAGGGCGCATTGACGATCGATAAGAAAGCGATCGAAGGACTTGTACGTACGAAAGTAAATGAAAAAGAATTTGTTGAAGGACCAAAAGTTCATGTCAAGGCGACCAAAAATCGAATTTTAATCAAAATCAAAGGCCGCTTGAAACGGACGTCTGCCTTAGTTGGCAAAACCGAAAACTTAATGGCGGAAATCCAACAAGATGTCCAACGAGTGCTTGGCTCAAGTGAAAAAGTCAAAGTCGAAGTCAATTACGCGAATTTTGAACAAAATGAGACTCCGGAAAACCCGCGAGTAGAATAGGAGGGCTATGATGAACGAACTACAACAATACAAAATCCCATTGATTTTTGGAGCAATCGGCCTTGTTCTGGCTGTGTTGTTTGTAACGATCGGTTTTTTCAAAACATTGCTGATTCTACTCCTAACAGGTTTGGGTTTTGCGCTAGGATTGTATCTCCAACGTACCGGTATCATCGACGAATTTTTTAACCAACAATAACGTATTTTATAGGAGGAATTTTTAATGAATAACGATAAAAACGAATTAAACAATGAAAAAAATGTCAGTGCACATCCAGATCCAGTGGTTCCCAACACCAATCATCAAGCCAATGAAAATGCGATTCCAATGACTGAATCACCTGATCCAGTGGTACCAAATGCTGAAAAAGCAGTAGCAGGACAACAAAATGGACCAAAACCAGGGGATCATCCAGCACCAGGAAATCCAGATCCAGCCGGACATCATCCAGCACCGCCAAAACCTGGCCACAACGATTTTGAAGGACCAACCGGGGATGCACCCGTTCATGGTTCATTGACCTATGATGACAAAGTGATCCAAAAAATTATCGGAATTGCATTAGAAAATGTAGATGGCCTGTTGACGGTCGATGGTGGTTTCTTCTCTAATATTGCTGAAAAATTAGTTAATACAGATAATGTGACTGCCGGTATCAATACTGAAGTTGGGAAAAAACAAGTAGCCGTTGATTTAGATATCGTGGTTGAATACGACCGCAACATCCCAGAAATCGCTGAACAAGTCAAAGAAGTCATTCAAAAAGAAGTAACGACAATGACCCAATTAGAAGTGATCGAAGTCAACATCAACGTTGTAGATGTAAAAACGATCGCTGAATACGAAGAGGAACAAGAAACGGTTCAAGACAAAGTATCGTCAGCTGCATCTAAAACCGGCGACTTTGCTTCACGTCAAACCAACAAAGCCAAACATGCGGCTTCCCGCGCGTCTGATCGTATCGAAGAATACAACGAACCTCGCGTGAAATAAAAAAGTTTCATATGAAACAAAAACAAGCATTGATCCTGAGATCAATGCTTGTTTCTTTGAGAAAAAAGCTGACCAGCAGGGTTGGCAGCCTTGCTGGTCAAGGAAAAATGAAAAAAGTTTTTTGGATTGAAATGAGTATAATTTCTATGCCTTAAACCAACCTTAAAGCCCCAGTTAAAAAATGGTAAATTCTCCTAGAAAGCAATCTCTGGCTATTGCATCACACTGCTTTTTGCGTTAAAGTAGGAACTAGTCTGTGAAACATTTTTCTGTTTCACAAAATAGAAAGGATTCGTTATGCTACCTGAAGAATTTCATGAAGAATTACGCAAAAACGGGATCGTTTTAACCGAAGAACAAATGGAAAAATTCGCTGTCTATTTCGAGCGTTTAGTCGAATGGAATCAGAAGATGAATCTAACCGCAATCACGGAAAAATCAGAAGTGTATTTAAAGCATTTCTACGATTCTGTTTCCTTAGCTTTTGAAACCGCCTTTGACCCGAAAAGTCATTTGTGCGATGTCGGTTCAGGTGCTGGCTTTCCAAGTATTCCACTAAAAATCGTGTTTCCTGAATTAGAAGTGACGATCGTCGACTCTTTAAATAAGCGCATCACCTTTTTACAAACTCTTGTGACGGATCTACAATTGGAAAATGTCCACTTGTACCATGACCGTGCAGAAACATTTGGTCAAAACCCGCAATTTCGTGGGCAATTCGATTATGTGACCGCTCGAGCGGTTGCCCGTTTGAATGTGTTAACGGAACTCTGTGTGCCATTGGTGAAAAAAGCAGGCTATTTTTATGCGCTCAAAGCTGCCAAAAGCGAGGAAGAACTGGTTGAAGCCAAACCAGCGATCTCACTCTTAGGCGGCAAATTTATTGAAGAAAAAAGCTTTACCTTACCGGTCAGCGGCGATGAACGCCATCTTTTGATCATTCAAAAGAAAAAAGAAACGCCAAAGAAATACCCCCGCAAACCGGGAATGCCAGCGAAACAACCAATTAAATAGGAGGAAAATCAATGGCCCGTATTATTTCTGTTGCAAACCAAAAAGGCGGCGTAGGCAAAACCACCACAACGGTGAACCTAGGTGCGTCCTTAGCATTTGTCGGCAAAAAAGTGTTACTCGTAGATATTGATGCCCAAGGCAACGCCACAAGCGGTGTCGGCATTCGCAAACCAGATGTGGAACAAGACATCTATGATGTATTAGTCAATGAAACACCGATCGTTGAAGCGATTTTACCTAGCAGCCGAGAAAACTTGGATATCGTTCCAGCGACGATCCAATTAGCTGGTGCGGAAATTGAATTGACCTCCATGATGGCACGGGAATCTCGATTGAAATCGGCTTTGAATGAAATCAAAGAACAATACGATTATATCTTTATCGATTGCCCGCCATCTTTAGGTCATTTGACGATCAATGCCTTTACCGCCAGTGATTCGATTTTGATCCCAGTCCAATGTGAGTACTATGCATTGGAAGGGCTGAGCCAACTATTGAATACCGTGCGTTTAGTACAAAAACATTTTAACCCTGAGTTAGAGATCGAAGGGGTCTTACTGACGATGTATGATGCCCGTACGAACTTAGGCGCGGAAGTCGTGGAAGAAGTCCGCCGCTATTTCCAAGAAAAAGTATACGAAACCATTATTCCGCGGAATATCCGGTTGTCTGAAGCACCTAGTCATGGATTGTCGATCATTGATTATGATCCACGCTCAAAAGGAGCCGAAGTCTATCAGACGTTAGCAAAGGAAGTGTTAGCCCGTGAAGAATAAAGGGAAAGGATTAGGGCGTGGGATCGATGCGTTGTTTCAAGACCTGCAAGGGTTAGAAGAAGTCGATATCAAGACAGAAAAAGTCGTTGAACTGCCTTTAAACGAATTAAGACCCAACCCTTATCAACCGCGAAAAACCTTTGATGAGCTTTCATTACAAGAACTAGCCAATTCGATCCAACATTCGGGGGTCTTTCAACCGATCATCGTGCGGCAATCATCCGTCAAAGGCTATGAGATCATTGCTGGTGAACGCCGGTTTCGAGCATCCAAATTAGCTGGCAAGGAAACGATCCCAGCCATCATCCGCAATTTTGATGAAGAAGCGATGATGCAAGTCGCCGTTTTAGAAAACTTGCAGCGGGAAGATTTAAATCCTTTAGAAGAAGCAGAAGCCTATGACATGCTGATGAAGAACTTGAAATTGACCCAAGCACAAGTCGCTGAACGTTTAGGGAAAAGCCGCCCGTATATCGCCAATTATTTGCGGTTACTGTCCTTGCCGAAACTCGTCAAAGAAATGGTTCAAGATGACCGTTTGTCTATGGGGCAAGCCCGGACATTATTAGGCTTGAAAAACAAAGAACAGATCTTAAAATTAGCCAATCGTTGTGTCAAAGAAAATCTGACAGTCCGCCAATTAGAACAAATGGTCGCTGAGATGAACGACACGAAAAACGAAAAGAAAAAAGTGCCGCGTCTGATTCGGGAAAAACCGTACTATTTACGAGAAAGCGAAGAACGGTTGATGGATAAATTCGGCACGAATGTCGAGATCCGCGAAAAAGAAGGCAAAGGAAAAATCGAGATCGAATACCTGTCACAAAAAGATTTAACCCGTATTTTAGATTTATTGAACATTCAATTTGATGAAGCTTGAGGTGATAAAGATGTATGATCTTGGGGATATTGTCGAAATGAAAAAACCGCATGCCTGCAAAGCCAATCGTTGGGAAATCATCCGCATGGGGGCAGACATCAAAATAAAGTGTACGAATTGCGGCCACATCGTCATGATGACGCGCCGAGAATTTGATAAAAAGATGAAGAAAATCCTAGAAAAAAAAGAGAAAGAGTGAAGTGAAGCATGGCGTTAACTGCCGGAATCGTTGGATTGCCAAATGTGGGCAAATCTACTTTATTTAATGCAATAACCAAAGCAGGAGCAGAAGCCGCAAACTACCCGTTTGCGACGATCGATCCGAATGTAGGAATGGTGGAAGTGCCAGATTGGCGCTTACAGCGTTTAACAGAATTAGTCCGTCCGAAAAAGACGGTCCCAACCACCTTTGAATTTACGGATATTGCCGGAATCGTCCGCGGTGCCAGCAAAGGGGAAGGATTAGGGAACCAATTTTTGAGCCATATCCGCCAAGTGGATGCGATCTGTCATGTCGTTCGTTGTTTCGACGATGACAACATCACCCACGTGGAAGGCCGCGTGGACCCATTAGCTGATATCGACACCATCAATTTGGAGTTGGTTTTAGCGGATTTAGAATCCGTCAACAAGCGCTATACTCGGGTCGCAAAAATTGCCAAAACCAAAGACAAAGATGCAGTTGCGGAACTGGCCGTTCTTGATAAGATCAAACCGGTCTTAGAAGAAGGGATCTCTGCTCGTTCGATCGAATTTACAGATGAAGAACAGCGCATCGTCAAAAGTTTGTTTTTACTAACGACCAAACCAGTCTTATACGTTGCCAACGTAGCAGAAGAAGACGTGGCAGACTATGAAACCAATGACTATGTCAACAAAGTGAAAGAATTTGCAGCAAGCGAAAATGCGGAAGTGATCGTCATCAGTGCTCGTGCTGAAGAAGAGATCGCTGAGCTGGAAGAAGAAGACAAAGCAGAGTTTTTAGAAGCATTAGGAATTGAAGAATCAGGGTTGGATCAATTGATTCGTGCCGCCTATGATTTGCTGGGTCTAGCAACGTACTTTACCGCTGGTGAACAAGAAGTGCGTGCGTGGACGTTCCGTAAAGGCATCAAAGCACCGCAAGCAGCGGGGATCATCCATACGGACTTTGAGCGCGGCTTTATTCGTGCGGAAACTGTTTCCTTTGAAGATCTGAACCAATACGGCACGATGCAAGCGGCCAAAGAAGCCGGTCGGGTACGTTTGGAAGGAAAAGATTATGTCGTGCAAGATGGCGACGTGATGTTGTTCCGTTTTAACGTATAAAGGGCTTTCTTCCCAGTGAATTTGTGGTAAAATGTCCATTGTGAAGAAAACGCAGAAGGGAGAATCAATTCATGGAACCAGAAACTCTGCGAAATTATGTTTCCGAAAATCGTGAATTAGAACAACAATTAACAAAACGAAACCAACAATATATATTTGATTTAAAAAAATCGCTAGAGGCAGCCAACCTTTCTGAAGAAGAAAAAACGATTGCCTTGCATGAGATGCTGCCGGTCTTAGTCAAAGAACAAAAAGGCGGCAAAACGGCCCGCCAATTATTTGGTACAGTGTCTGAACGTACCGAAGCCATCATCAACAAACCCGTTGAGCAAAAAGAATCCGGCCCCTTCTTGATGTGGTTGGATAACACCTTGCTGATTTTAGGGATTTTTGGGTTGATGCTAGGGGTTATGGGAATCTTTACTAGAGGACAAGCACAACCTTATGGCTTATTGACCCTCTTCTTGATGGCGATGCTTGCTGGTTGGGTCTTCTACTTGATGTACAAATACATGTATCAATATGAACGCCCGGGTGCTGATAAGAGCAAACGGCCGAAGATGTGGAAGATCATTTTGATTTTAGTCGCAGCCTTCATGCTATGGATCGTTGTGATCTCGCTTTCTGCGATGATCCAACCACCATTGAATCCACAAGTGGACCCTGTGATCGAAGCCTTGATCGGGGCAGTGGCATTAGCAGCGAAGTACTACTTGAAACGCAAATACAATATCATCAGCAGTCTGTCTGTTCCTAGAGGCTGATGGCTACACGTTGATCGTGCGCCTTCTTTTGTTAAAAAGACCGCACGATCAGCGTGTTTTTTTAGAAAAAATGGCGAATTATGAGATTTGACCAAAGGTTTGAAGAGGATTATTAAGAAAGCTTTCCGAATGGTTGACTTATGAAAAAATCTTTGCTATTTTTTTTAAAATACCTAAAAACTTTAAGGAGTGGTTACAAAAATGTCCAACTGGGAAACCAAATTTGTAAAAAAAGGGTTAACGTTTGATGATGTCTTATTGATTCCGGCAGAAAGTCACGTCTTGCCAAATGACGTGGATATGAAAGTGCAGCTTGCCCCGAATATTACACTAAATATTCCAATCATAAGTGCCAGTATGGATACCGTAACTGATAGTAAAATGGCGATCTCAATGGCGCGTCAAGGCGGACTTGGCGTGATTCACAAAAACATGAGTATCGCCGCGCAAGCAGATGAAGTGCGCAAAGTAAAACGTTCTGAAAGCGGCGTGATCATCGATCCGTTTTTCTTAACACCAAGCCACTTAGTTGCTGATGCAGAACATTTGATGAGCAAGTACCGCATCAGTGGGGTACCGATCGTAGAAACGATGGAGAACCGCAAATTAGTCGGTATCATCACGAACCGCGACATGCGTTTTGTCACGGATTATACGATGCCGATCAATGATGTGATGACCAAAGACCAATTGATCACAGCACCTGTCGGTACTTCGTTGAAAGACGCGGAAAAAATCTTACAACAACACAAGATCGAAAAATTACCGATCGTTGATGAAGCAGGGATCTTAAGCGGGTTGATCACCATCAAAGATATTGAAAAAGTGATCGAATTCCCGAATGCAGCCAAAGACACGCATGGACGCCTATTAGTGGCAGCAGCAGTCGGCGTTACCAGCGATACCTTTGAACGTGCACAAGCATTATTGGATGCAGGCGTGGACGCGATCGTCATTGATACTGCCCATGGACACAGTGCGGGTGTTTTACGCAAAATCTCTGAAATTCGCGCGCATTTCCCAGAAGCGACATTGATTGCTGGAAATGTTGCCACTGCAGAAGGCACGAAAGCATTGTATGATGCTGGTGTCGATGTCGTAAAAGTCGGGATCGGTCCAGGATCGATCTGTACTACTCGGGTGGTAGCCGGTGTCGGAGTTCCTCAATTGACAGCGATCTATGATGCAGCCTCTGTGGCACGTCAATATGGCAAAGCAATCATTGCCGATGGTGGGATCAAGTACTCTGGCGATATCGTCAAAGCTTTAGCAGCTGGCGGACATGCTGTAATGCTCGGTAGCATGTTGGCAGGAACTGACGAATCACCAGGTGAATTTGAAATCTATCAAGGCCGTCGCTTCAAAACGTACCGCGGAATGGGTTCATTGGGGGCAATGGAAAAAGGCTCCAGCGACCGTTACTTCCAAGGGGGCGTAAATGAAGCCAACAAATTGGTTCCAGAAGGCATTGAAGGACGTGTCGCTTATAAAGGCAGCGTTTCTGATATCATCTTCCAAATGATTGGCGGGTTGAAATCAGGGATGGGTTATGTCGGTGCCGGCAATCTACAGCAATTACGTGATGAAGCACAATTCATCCAAATGAGCGGCAACGGACTAAAAGAATCACATCCCCACGATGTTCAAATCACGAAAGAAGCACCAAACTACTCCGTAAAATCATAAAATGTTTCACGTGAAAACCAACGCCCCCTCTGTTCAAAAGTGGACAGAGGGGGCGTTGGTTCTAAAAAAGGGTGCCGATCTTGCCAAAATGGCTGAGATCGGCACCCTTTTCTCTAAAATCGCTGCTGGATGATCAGCAAATCGCTTTAGCAGCAGTTTATTCGTTTGATTTCAATGCATCGATCATGTTGACATGAGTCAGTTTCACATGGGTGACGTACATCACGATGATCGTAAAGAGAATCGTCATGCCGCCGGCTAAAGCATAAGCCGGCCAATTGATCACTAATGGAAAGACCATGTTCTCCATCGAAGCTTGGATCAAAATAAAGTCAGTCAAGAAGTAACCTACCACGTAACCGGCGAGAATCCCAAATAACGTAAAGACGATATTTTCTCGTACGATGTACATAGTCACTTCCTTATTGTAAAACCCTAATACTTTGATAGTAGAAAGCTCGCGAATCCGCTCGGAAACATTGATGTTGGTCAAGTTATACAAGACGACAAAGGCTAATGCCCCTGATAATACAACTAAGATCAAGACAATGGCGTTCAAGTTACCCATCGAATCATCCTGCATTTTAATCTGAGTGGAAAGGAACGTCGTGTTTTTGACTTTGTCGGTATCTAACAAGGCTGTTGATAAAGCTTCCTCTTGTTTTTTCGTCATCGTCTTGCTTTTGACTAAGAACGCATTTGGTTCAAAGGTACTATTGGTGATTTCTTCATAAACGGTCGGCGACAGATAAAGAGAATTGCCTAAATAATTTTCTGCGATGCCACTAATAGGTACTTCATAGGCTTCTTGATCGCTGGTATAGAAGGTCAATGTATCGCCAACGTGCAAATCATATAATTCTGCGTACTTCATAGTCAGCACGGCACCCTCTGTTAATGACAGCTTCTGTCCTGCCGTCGTTTTCAAATGGACATAGTCTGCAAAAGCATCTTGATCTGCCGGAACCATCAAGGTCAGACTTTGTTTTCCTTGGTTAGCCGGTCGAATCTCGATCGTTTCATTGTAGACTAGCATCGAATGGGTCACAAGAGGCTCGTCTGTTAAAACCGTTTCAGCGGCAGCAACGGTTTCTTCCTTCGCATCATTTAAGGTCACGACGGCTTGATAATCCGTAATGGGCCCAAATTGTTTTGCAGTCACGGCACTTAGAGAATCTTTCAACCCAACGCCTGCCACCATCAGTCCCGTACAACCGGCGATGCCAATGATTGCCATGATCATTCGCGATTTGTAGCGGAAGATGTTACGGAAGCTGACTTTTTGATTGAAGCTCAAACGGGACCATAAGGGGGTAATTGCTTCTAATAAAATCCGTTTCCCGGGCTTTGGTGCGCGAACTTGCAGCAGCTGGGCAGGTTTTTCCCGCAATTCTTTGATCAGAACAAACAGACAGGCACCAAGCGTCGCCAGTAAAAAGGCGATTGCGGCCAAAATAATTGGCGACCAGACATAATAGACGCGAATCCCGTCTAAAAGATACCGTTCGCTGGATAGGAAATAGATCAAACGCGGCAACAGTTCGGTTCCTAATACGGCACCACTAATAATGCCAATGGCCGAAGAAAGGAGGGCATAAATCAAATATTTAAGGGAGATCTCGACTTTGCCATAGCCCATCGCTTTTAAGGTACCGATCTCTTTGCGGTTTTCTTCTACCATCCGCGTCAGTGTCGTAAAGGTGATCAACGCAGCGATAAAGAAGAAGAAGACAGGAAACACATTGGCGATCGCTGCGATACGATCAGACAGCCCACCATATTCTTGGAAACCGGGATTGTCTTTGCGCTGGTTGTAAAGATACGTCGGCTCTGCCAAGTCTTCGATCTCTGCCCGTTTTTCTGCCAGTGTTTGTTGGGCATCGGTTAGTTCTTGTTGCTGTTCATCTAATTGGTCTTGCTGCTGTGTCAATTCTGCTTCTCCAGCCGCCAATTGGCCTTCGAGGGCTGCTTGTTGTACGGGCGGCAGCTGTGCCAAGGCGGCTTGCTGTTGTTCTAGTTCCGCTTTGGCCTGATCCAGTTGGGCTTGTCCATCAGCTAACTGTTTTTGTCCATCGCGGACTTCTTTTTCTGCAGGGGCTAATTCATCAAAAGCGTCTTGTTGAATTTCTGCTAAGCGTTCCTTAGGACGGTCCGCAAACAGTTCCTCAATCGTTTCTTGATGGGCTGCCATCTTGTCGGTGTACGTATCGGAGTATGTTTCAAGCCCGGCGACATCATCAAAGGCGAGATAGAGGATCGATTTGACCTCCATCGTGAACTGTTCTTCCGGTACATAAGCAAAGTACGTCACGACACCGCTGCCGACATTTGCATAGCCCCGTTCGGCAGCACTGATATAAATGGGAGAAGTGGCAAACCCAACGATCGTATACTCTTTGTCCGACAGATTATCGGCATCATCGATCGTAAAAGTATCACCTATTTGCCAGCCATAATTTTTTGCTTCGGTGTCCAGCACGATTTCATCGGCTTTTTCTGGCAGTCGGCCGTCCTTCACCAGTAACTGGTTGAGTTCCTGTGAGGGGTCATAGGAGGTCACTTGCACGACTTCATCTGAATTGGCAGCGTAATAAAATTGATAGGCGGCTTCTGTGTGAGCACCGCTTTTTTCCGCGGCATCAATGTCGTCCTTCGTCAATCCCAGTGTTGAAGTGACTTGCAGATCTGCTAATTGCTGGCCGTTGACATATTCACTCGCGGAATGGTTCAGGATCGGGCCGGTCGATTTGACACCGACAAAGAGAAACGTTCCTAAAAAAATGATCAAGGTGATTGCGATAAAGCGGCCTTTTGATTGGCGAATCTCTCGCAAACTTGCTTTAAGATAGGTCTTATTTTTCATCAGATCCTCCTACCAAACGATTTCATCGATCGAGATGGGATGAGGATTCTCTTCAATGGAACGGACAGTGGCATCGTTGATATGGATCACCCGATCGGCGATCGGGGCAATGGCGCTATTATGGGTGATGATCAACACCGTATTGCCATTTTTCCGGCTAGCGTTTTGCAAAAGCTTCAACACTTGTTTTCCTGTTTCAAAGTCCAAAGCACCAGTCGGTTCATCGCATAGCAGCAGTTTCGGGTTTTTGGCTAACGCCCGAGCGATCGATACCCGCTGCTGTTCCCCACCAGAAAGCTGAGAAGGAAAGTTGTTTTTGCGGTTTTCTAACCCGACTTGGGCCAAGACTTCATCAGGATCGAGTGCATTCGGTGAGACTTCAGTAGCCAATTCAATGTTTTCTTTTGCTGTCAGATTTGGGACCAAATTATAAAACTGGAAGACAAACCCAACGTCTGTGCGGCGGTATTCTGTTAATTGTTTGTCGTTAAACTTCGCGATATCGACATTGTCGATAATGATTTCTCCTTCATCTGGCGAGTCCATCCCGCCTAAGATATTCAAAACGGTCGATTTTCCGGCACCACTAGGTCCAAGAATCACCACTAATTCGCCTTCTTCAATGGCAAAGGAAAGATCATTGTTGGCAGTGATAGTGGTTTCGCCCATCTGATAGCGTTTATATTCATTCTTTACTTCAACATAACTCATTAATAAAGCCTCCATTTTTTAAACACGTGTTGATTTAATCACATGGTGTTAGTATACTAAGAAAGAAAAGTAAGAGCAATCCTCAATGCTTGCTTATTTGTCATTAAATAGACAAATATTGATTAAATGTACAGAGAAAAGGGGAAACGATATGGTAGGGACTGTCGGGAACCGTCGAACGATCTACTCGAAAAAAGTGATCCGGCGCGCCTTTCAGGAGTTATTGTTGGAAAAAGAGTATCGCAAAATCACGATCAAAGAGATTGCGGAACGAGCAGATATCAATCGGGGAACATTTTATAAATATTATAAGGACACAGCCGCTTTGTTGGAGGAGATCGAAGGGGAGCTCGTTGAGCAGATCGCATCGAACTTGCAGCAGGAAAATTTGTCATTGGATCTTTGGCTGGAAAAACTATTGACGATTTTGTATGAGAATCCTAGTACCACCCATTTGATTTTGTTGAACAACAGCCATTTGCTGAATCTTTTGTTGTCAGAAATCAAACCGGAGACCTTGAAACGATTTGCCCAATACTTTCAAGATGCTTCCGAGGAAGAATTGGAACTGTGCCTTAGCTTTTTTGTCTGCGGGTCTATCGGTTTGATCGAACGCTGGCTCAAAGATTTTTCAACGATGCCGCCAAAAGCTGTCGCTGATCTATTGATTCAAATTTTTGTGACTAATGTGTATGAAGAAAAGAAGGGCTAAAAAAGAGGGAATGATCCAATAACCAAAAAGGAACGCAGCAAGAGACAATTTGCTGCGTTCCTTTTTCTCTTAATCAACGAGGCGTTCATCGTTCATCCCAAAGTATTGATGCAACGGTTTTTGCCGTGCTTCTAATAATTGATCGACGGTCACGAATTCGTAGCCTTCGTTTTTGAGTGTTTTAATGACTCCCGGTACGGCTTTCACAGATTTCGGGTGGATATCATGGATCAAGATCATGGCACCATTAAAGACATTTTGTTGAACCAAGGCATTGATTTTCTTCGGATCCTTCAATTTCCAGTCTTGAGAATCGATGTCCCATTGAATGATCGGCATGCCGATGGTTTCTGCGCTTTGTTTGTCGATAGCGCCATAAGGGGGCCGTAAATTCCTAGGTAGTAAACCCGTCGCATGGTAAATGGCTTTATTGGTTTTCGTAACTTCTGCCTGCAAATCTTCCGCTGAAAGAGTATTCAGCTGCGGATGAGAGTAAGAATGACTGGCGATCTCGTGCCCGGCTTCTTGGACTTTTTTGGCAGCTTGTGGATATTGCTCAACCATTTGTCCCAGCATAAAGAAGGTCGCTTTGACGTCATTTTCTTGTAAGATGTTCAAAAGATCCATAGTGGAGGTACTGTTGGGTCCATCATCAAAGGTCAATGCCACGTATTTTTTATTGGGGTCAAGACTTGGCAAGGCATTGTTGAGTTGGTCAGCAGCCACGAGATCAGGATCAATGAATGGGGCGATCTCGCTGTAAGACAGGGTAATTTCTGTCGCTTCCGTCTGATTTTTTGGCAATTCGATGGTCAGCTTTTCCGGATCATAAGTAAATTTCGAATCGAAGGTGATCCGCTCCATGGCCAAGACGGCATCGATGATTTTGGCGGGTTCCTTGGCTTGATCCAGCAGTTTCTGCTGAATGACTTGTTGAATACCTAATAAGCTGCCTTCATCAGGAACAAGTTCTTTCAAAGACAATTCGGTTTGCGTCTTCTCTGATACGAAGATCGGTGCATCTGTTAAACGATCAGCATCTTCAAAACGACCGGTTTCTCGATTCCATACATAGCTGTCGGCTTTTAATGAATAGGTAGAGACTTTTGCAGCTACCGTTTGTGCTTGGATACGGGCAACGGTGACGACTTCTTTTTCCGTTTGTTTTTTGCGCAATGACTCAGCGGCTTTTGTCAACCGGTCTTTGATATCTTTGATGGGAAACGCATCGAGGTCTTGCGGGCGGTAGATCAGTTCTTTGTTTGCTCCTTCTGAGAGCACTTCAGGCGTTGTTTTTAACCCATTTTGGCTTTGTTCTGCTTGGATTGATGCCAGTAATTTCTCTGCAGCTGCCTCATATTTTGCTTTGGCCGCAACTTCTTGTTGGTGCAAGGTGTAAAGAACCGAGCCAGCCGTTGCGATCAAAACGATCAATAATAAGGCAAATAAGGAAAAAATTGCTTTCCGATACGGCTTCTTTCTCGAGGGTGGTCCTTTCGGTCTTTCTTCAGCTGATGCTGTTCGTTTTTGATTATTGTTTGGTTTCTTGTGCAAGTCACTCCGACGGGCATAGGTCTTTCGTTCGGGCATTGGTGAAGCTCCCTTCATTCCATCCTAAATTATGCCCACGTTACCATAAGTCACAGGCACTTTCAACGATCATGCCCGGTTTCTGATAGAGGATTAAAAAGACAAAGGGATTTTTCTAATTATTCGCTTAAAAATTACAGCCTTGTTGCGTTGTTTCTCTTGCAAGAAGTGATCAAAGTGGTTAGGGGGATGGAAACCACTCTAGGCTACGTAAACAAGAAAACCCCTAGGCAACAGCTCACGCGGTGTGACTGTTCTCTAGGGGGGTGCTACTGAGGTTACTAAGGCTTAGGCTTTTTCAATTTTTGTCAGTCCGCCCATATAAGGAACCAGAACTTCTGGTACCGTTACACTGCCGTCTTCGTTTTGATAATTTTCAAGCACTGCGGCTACCGTCCGACCGACAGCCAAACCAGAGCCGTTTAGTGTATGCATGTAGTGAATCTTGCCCTCTTGATCACGGTAACGGATCATGGCACGACGTGCTTGGAAGTCTTCACAGTTTGAGCAAGAGCTGATCTCACGATACATCTCTTGGGCAGGGATCCATACTTCTAAATCATAGGTCTTCGCTGCAGAAAAGCCCATATCTCCTGTACACAAGCTAAGCACACGGTAAGGCAAATTGAGTTTTTGCAAAATATCTTCGGCATTAGCCGTCATTTTCTCTAATTCTTCATAAGAATGTTCTGCATCACTGAATTTCACCATTTCGACTTTATTGAATTGGTGCAAGCGAATCAAACCGCGAGTGTCACGGCCAGCGCTGCCGGCTTCTGAACGAAATGATGGGCTCAAGGCAGTGAAGTAGGCAGGGAGCTGTTCTTGTTCTAAGATCTCCCCTTGATAGTAGTTGGTCAAAGGTACTTCCGCAGTCGGGATCAAAGTCAAATCAGTGTCTGCCAATTGGAAAACATCTTCTTTGAACTTCGGAAATTGCCCAGTACCGAACATTGCTTGGCTGTTGACGATATACGGGGTGATCATCTCCGTATACCCATGCTCATAAACATGCTGATCCAACATGAAGTTGTATAAGGCACGTTCCAAACGAGCACCTAAGCCTTTGTAGTAAACAAAACGGCTACCAGAAACTTTGGCACCCCGCTCAAAGTCGAGGATCCCCAAGTCTTCTGCGATCTCCCAATGGGGTTTTGGTTCAAAGGCAAAGGTTTTTGGGTCTGCCCAGCGGCGGACTTCTACATTGTCGTCTTCATCTTTGCCCACCGGAACAGAATCATTCGGCAAGTTCGGCAACGTCGTGGCGATCTCTTTGATGTCTTCATCAATTTGAGCGATCTCTTCATCCAATTGCTTGATTTGGCTGCCGACTTCTTTCATTTGGGCAATTTTATCTGCCGCATCTTCTTTCGCCCGTTTCAAGGCGGCGATCTCACCAGAAACCGCATTACGCAATTTCTTGCGCTCTTCCGTTTGGACTAAGAGTTCTCGGCGACGCTCATCAAGTGTTAAAAAGCGGTCCAACACTTCTTTTTGGACACCTCGTGTTGCGAGTTTGCTTTGTACTTCAGCAAAATTTTGGCGAATCATTTTTACATCTAACATAGTGATACATCCTCCTTTGATTTTTCCATAGAAAAAAGGCCATTCCGATCCCGTATTGCTTGGGACGAAATGACCATTCGCGGTGCCACCCAAGTTCAGCTTGCGCTGCCCTTGCTGCTCGTATCGTGAGCCAACGATTTTTCTTTCGAAAAATACACGTTAAAGAACTGGATTCTATTTTTTCCAACACTGATTTTCACCAACCATCAGCTCTCTATACAGATGAAAAAAATATACTAGGTTCTGTGCCTTGATTATTTTCTCTAGCATACCCAAAAAATGTTGGGTCGTCAACCATAGGTTTGTGTGTTGGATAAGTTGTTGCGTTTCAACGGGAGATGGATAATAAAGGACGTCCATTCCGGCGTTGACTTGGCATAGATATAGCCGCCATGTAAGGCGACGATGCTTTGAGCGATCGCTAGACCTAAGCCAGTTCCTCCTGTTTCTTGAGAGCGGGATTCTTCCACTCGGTAGAAACGGTCGAATAGAGAATCAAGGGCTTGCTTAGGGATCATTTGCCCATTGTTTTTGACTGTTAAGATCGCTTCGGTCCCGACTTTCTCGACTTCCATGCGGATCTTATCGGCGCCTTTGCCGTATTTCAAGGCATTCGAAAGCAAGTTATTGAAGACCCGTACCAGTTTTTCGGTATCGCCATCCATCTCGATGTGTTCCGGACGGGTGTATGTTTCAATCTTGATGCCTTTCCGACTAGCTTCTAATTCAAAGTCCGCCGCCAATTGTTCCACTAGCTGGGCCATGTCAAATTCCATCACATTGATTGGGACGCTAGGCTGGCGCACTTTTGTGTATTCAAACAAATCATCGACAAGGGATTTCATTTGCTTGGCTTTGACATACGCCGTATGGGTATATTTCAGCAATTCTTCTTCTGAATGGTATTGTCGATCTTCAATTAGACCTAAATAGCCGATGATCGAAGTCAACGGTGTTCGAATGTCATGACTGACATTGGTAATCAGCTCATCTTTGGATTGCTCGATCCGCCGTTCATCTTCAATCGCCGCCACCGTACTGTCGACTAAGCCATTGATATTAGAAACGATCCGACTTAAATCGCCCCGTAACTCGAAGGGGATGCGATGATCGTAATTGCCTTCCGCAATAAAATGAAGCTCGCTGATAATGTGACGTAGCTGCATTTGATGGTAGCGACGAATCAAACGCCAATATAAGACGATCACATCTAATAGGAAGAACATCGGTAGAATGAAGTTGCGCCCACTGCGGAAGATATCTGTATTAAAGGCAGATGTGAAAGCATTCTTCGATGCGTAGATGGCATCAACTAAATCTGGTGAATTTTCAACGATTGAGGTCAAGATGACCAAAATAGCGATATTTAATAGAAGTAAAAGAACAATCGTTACAATTCCTTCGGCAAATAACTCACTGATTTCCTTTGAGGTCAGCGTGATCCGTTTCTTTTTTTCGATGGGTGTGTTGCGCTTTTTTTCAGTTGGTTTACTTCGCATCTATTTTGTAGCCGACCCCCCATACTGTTTGGATGACTTTTTCACCATCCGTGGCTTCTTCAATCTTATCTCGTAAGTGACTGACATGGACCATAACTGTTTTGGCAGAAACGACACTTTCTTGTTTCCAAACTCGTTCAAAAATCTCATCGGCGCTAAAGACACGGTTCGGATGCGATGCCAGCAAGTAGAGGATACCGAATTCTAATGCAGTCAATTGAATTTCGTTGCCATCGACGGTTTTTACTTCATGGGAATCGCGATTGATAATAAGGGAGCTTACTTCTAGAATCTCTGGTTGATTTGAAGCAGCCTGCATCTTGGTTCTTCTCAATAGCGATTTTACCCGGGCCATAACTTCTAATGGGTTGAAAGGTTTTGTGACATAATCATCCGCACCGGCGACCAATCCACGAATCTTATCCATATCGGTTGTTTTAGCGGTCAGCATAATAATAGGGATTTGGGATTCTTTTCTCAATTCTTTCACGACTTGCATGCCATCCATTTCTGGCATCATGATATCTAAGATCAATAGTTCGATATCAGAAGTGGTGCGGATCTTGGTCAGTGCTTCTTTTCCATCATATGCTTTGACCGATTCATAACCTTCATTGTGTAAATAAATGCTTAATAGTTCTACGATCTCTTTGTCATCATCTGCTACAAGTATTTTCATACTGGGTCCTCCTAGGAACAATATTCTTTTCTCCATTTTAGCAAATATTCCACAAAATAGATAAAATCATACTTAAATTTATAAGAATGATAGGAATTAAGAAAACACAAAAAGGAAAAAGACGAACGATAGGCAAATAATAACGGAAAAATTCCTTAAAAAAGGCGGAAATCACGGACTAAAAATCACGAATCATCTTTGGAAACGGAGTAACTAGAAACGTTGGTCTATCAATCATTTTATGGTTGACGAATAGCGCAAGTCTTGGTATATTATTACATGTGCCAAATGACTAAACGAATTCGTAAAAAGAATTTAAAAAAGTGGTTGACGCACAGCTCGACAGATGATATTATAACGAAGTCGCAATTTTAAAATAGTTAATCGATGTTGATACATCAACAAAATTAATTAAAAAAAGTTGTTGACAAATAACAAATCATTTGTTATTCTAATGAAGTCGCTGAGACAGCCGCTGCGAAGTTGAAAAACAACGAGCGAAAAAAACTTTTAAAAAAGAGTTGACAATCAAACGTCGCTCTGATATGATATAAAAGTTGCTAACACAGCACTGTAGACCTTTGAAAACTGAACAAAGCAAGCAAACGAACCAATGTGTAGGACGTTTCAATTTATTGAAACAAATACATGCAAGCAATAGCTAGCAAAGTTAATTTTTATGAGCTTAATGACCGTATGGTCATTCAAACAAATCATTATGAGAGTTTGATCCTGGCTCAGGACGAACGCTGGCGGCGTGCCTAATACATGCAAGTCGAACGCTTTTTCTTTCACCGGAGCTTGCTCCACCGAAAGAAAAAGAGTGGCGAACGGGTGAGTAACACGTGGGTAACCTGCCCATCAGAAGGGGATAACACTTGGAAACAGGTGCTAATACCGTATAACACTATTTTCCGCATGGAAGAAAGTTGAAAGGCGCTTTTGCGTCACTGATGGATGGACCCGCGGTGCATTAGCTAGTTGGTGAGGTAACGGCTCACCAAGGCAACGATGCATAGCCGACCTGAGAGGGTGATCGGCCACACTGGGACTGAGACACGGCCCAGACTCCTACGGGAGGCAGCAGTAGGGAATCTTCGGCAATGGACGAAAGTCTGACCGAGCAACGCCGCGTGAGTGAAGAAGGTTTTCGGATCGTAAAACTCTGTTGTTAGAGAAGAACAAGGATGAGAGTAAAACGTTCATCCCTTGACGGTATCTAACCAGAAAGCCACGGCTAACTACGTGCCAGCAGCCGCGGTAATACGTAGGTGGCAAGCGTTGTCCGGATTTATTGGGCGTAAAGCGAGCGCAGGCGGTTTCTTAAGTCTGATGTGAAAGCCCCCGGCTCAACCGGGGAGGGTCATTGGAAACTGGGAGACTTGAGTGCAGAAGAGGAGAGTGGAATTCCATGTGTAGCGGTGAAATGCGTAGATATATGGAGGAACACCAGTGGCGAAGGCGGCTCTCTGGTCTGTAACTGACGCTGAGGCTCGAAAGCGTGGGGAGCGAACAGGATTAGATACCCTGGTAGTCCACGCCGTAAACGATGAGTGCTAAGTGTTGGAGGGTTTCCGCCCTTCAGTGCTGCAGCAAACGCATTAAGCACTCCGCCTGGGGAGTACGACCGCAAGGTTGAAACTCAAAGGAATTGACGGGGGCCCGCACAAGCGGTGGAGCATGTGGTTTAATTCGAAGCAACGCGAAGAACCTTACCAGGTCTTGACATCCTTTGACCACTCTAGAGATAGAGCTTCCCCTTCGGGGGCAAAGTGACAGGTGGTGCATGGTTGTCGTCAGCTCGTGTCGTGAGATGTTGGGTTAAGTCCCGCAACGAGCGCAACCCTTATTGTTAGTTGCCATCATTTAGTTGGGCACTCTAGCGAGACTGCCGGTGACAAACCGGAGGAAGGTGGGGATGACGTCAAATCATCATGCCCCTTATGACCTGGGCTACACACGTGCTACAATGGGAAGTACAACGAGTTGCGAAGTCGCGAGGCTAAGCTAATCTCTTAAAGCTTCTCTCAGTTCGGATTGTAGGCTGCAACTCGCCTACATGAAGCCGGAATCGCTAGTAATCGCGGATCAGCACGCCGCGGTGAATACGTTCCCGGGCCTTGTACACACCGCCCGTCACACCACGAGAGTTTGTAACACCCGAAGTCGGTGAGGTAACCTTTTTGGAGCCAGCCGCCTAAGGTGGGATAGATGATTGGGGTGAAGTCGTAACAAGGTAGCCGTATCGGAAGGTGCGGCTGGATCACCTCCTTTCTAAGGAATATTTCGGAAGACTACACATCGTTTGCCTTTGTTCAGTTTTGAGAGGTCTACTCTCAAACAAATTTGTTCATTGAAAACTGGATATCGAAGAAAAAATCAAAACAAGTAACACACACCGAGTTGAAATGTTAAAAGAGTTTTTTAATAAGTTCAACGCTTATTTTCTTGAGCAACCTTCTATCGCTAGAAGAAGTACTCAAAACCGACCGTAAGGTCAAAGGTTAAGTGAATAAGGGCGCACGGTGGATGCCTTGGCACTAGGAGCCGATGAAGGACGGGACTAACACCGATATGCTTTGGGGAGCTGTAAGTAAGCTATGATCCAGAGATTTCCGAATGGGGAAACCCAGCATCTTTTATAGGATGTTACGTCTGCGTGAATACATAGCGCAGTCGAGGTAGACGCAGAGAACTGAAACATCTAAGTACCTGCAGGAAGAGAAAGAAAATTCGATTCCCTGAGTAGCGGCGAGCGAAACGGGAAAAGCCCAAACCAACAAGCTTGCTTGTTGGGGTTGTAGGACTCCGATATGGTAGTCTATTCAGATAGTCGAAATACTTGGAAAAGTATGTCAAAGAGGGTAAAAACCCCGTAGGCGAAATTTGAATAACACCTAGGAGGATCCTGAGTACGGCGGAACACGAGGAATTCCGTCGGAATCCGGGAGGACCATCTCCCAAGGCTAAATACTCCCTAGTGACCGATAGTGAACCAGTACCGTGAGGGAAAGGTGAAAAGCACCCCGGAAGGGGAGTGAAATAGATCCTGAAACCGTGTGCCTACAACAAGTTAGAGCCCGTTAATGGGTG
>NZ_JBMHEW010000001.1:3162500-3480000 GCF_050499185.1 Enterococcus sp. AZ040 | reverse complement strand
AGAGTAGGACGTCGCCACGCGTTTTTTTTACCTTATGGGGGTTTAGCTCAGCTGGGAGAGCATCTGCCTTACAAGCAGAGGGTCAGCGGTTCGATCCCGTTAACCCCCATATGAGTCGTTAGCTCAGTTGGTAGAGCATCTGACTTTTAATCAGAGGGTCACAGGTTCGAGCCCTGTACGACTCATAGTAATAACCTATGCGGGTGTGGCGGAATTGGCAGACGCACTAGATTTAGGATCTAGCGCCTTCGGGCGTGGGGGTTCAAGTCCCTTCACCCGCACTTCATTGCCGGCTTAGCTCAGTTGGTAGAGCATCTGATTTGTAATCAGAGGGTCGAGGGTTCAAGTCCTTTAGCCGGCATCAGGAATACGCGGAAATAGCTCAGTGGTAGAGCACCACCTTGCCAAGGTGGGGGTCGCGGGTTCGAACCCCGTTTTCCGCTTTGCCTTAGCAATTTTCAGCCGGGGTGGCGGAACTGGCAGACGCACAGGACTTAAAATCCTGCGGTGAGTGATCACCGTACCGGTTCGATTCCGGTCCTCGGCATTTCATAATATGCGCCCATAGCTCAATTGGATAGAGTGTTTGACTACGGATCAAAAGGTTAGGGGTTCGACTCCTCTTGGGCGCGTAGTCTTTTTATTTGTTTCATTTTTATTATCGGGAAGTAGCTCAGCTTGGTAGAGCACTTGGTTTGGGACCAAGGGGTCGCAGGTTCGAATCCTGTCTTCCCGATTTTTTGATGCCTGAAGCATTCGCTTCAGGCTTTTTTGTGTTTTCAGCCAGTGAGAAGACCTGAAAATATGATACAATAGTAAAAAACGAGGAGGAAATTGTTTGAAGGGACAAATCATCAAAGCGCTAAGCGGATTTTATTATGTGGCATCAGAAGATGAAATCTTTCAAACCCGCGCTCGAGGAAATTTTCGAAATCGAAAAATCACTCCTTTGGTTGGGGATGAAGTGATTTTTGAAAGCAGCAATCAAACAGACGGCTATCTTTTAGAGATCTTGCCGCGAAAAAATGAGCTGGTTCGACCGCCAGTCGCAAATGTGGATCAAGGAGTGGTCGTGACAAGTCTAGTTGAGCCGAACTTTTCCTATAATCTATTGGATCGCTTTTTGGTGACCTTAGAGTATGAGGGGATCGAACCGATCATCTTTTTGACAAAAGCGGATCTTGTGAAAGATCTTGCCGCAATGAAAGCAATTGAGGAGACCTATCAAGCAATTGGCTACCACGTGATCACGTCAAAAGCAGAAGGCGAAGATCTATTGGAACTTCAACGGTACTTCCCTGAGCGGATCACTGTCTTTATGGGGCAATCCGGTGCTGGAAAGTCTACGCTATTGAATCGAATCGTCCCGGAATTGGCATTGGAAACAGGAGTGATCTCAGAATCTCTCGGACGGGGGAAACATACGACCCGTCATGTGGAGCTTTTGCCGATTTGTGATGGATTGGTTGCCGATACACCAGGATTTAGTTCGATCGATTTTCTGGAAATCGAAGCAGTAGAGTTACCAAAGCTCTTCCCTGATTTTTTAGCAGTAGCTTCCAACTGCCGCTTTAGGGAGTGTATGCACCTCAATGAACCTGATTGTGCAGTGAAACAGGGAGTTGCAGCAAATGAGATTGCTGAAACTCGTTACAAAAACTACGTGCAATTTTTAGAAGAGATTGAAAACCGACGTCCGGTTTATAAAAAGAAGAAAAAGTGAGGGAAAAGCATGATGAAACTAGCACCATCTATTTTAAGTGCCGATTTTGCAAATCTTCAAAGAGACATTGAGCTGGTAGAGCGCCATGGCGCAGATTACATTCACGTAGACGTGATGGACGGTCATTTCGTTCCTAATATTACCTTAGGCCCAAACATCGTTAAAGCGATTCGCCCAGTTACCAAGCTGCCGTTGGATGTTCATCTAATGATCACCGAGCCAGAAAAGTATATCCATGCCTTCGCGGAAGCTGGAGCAGATATCATTGGTATCCACGCGGAAGCAACGCCTCATATCCATCGTGCGATCCAAATGATTGTGGCAGAAAATGTCAAAGCAGAAATCGTCATCAACCCAGGTACACCAGTTTCAGCCATTGAACATGTTTTATCCATGTGTGATCAAGTGTTAGTTATGACGGTTAATCCAGGGTTTGGTGGGCAATCCTTTATTGAAGAATCACTGGAAAAAATTGCGGCGCTGGCTGCTTTAAAAGAAGAAAAAGGCTACCATTATGATATCGAAGTAGATGGCGGGATCGTTCCTGAGACAGCCAAACGCTGCCTGGAAGCAGGCGCAAATGTCTTTGTAGCAGGAAGCTATATTTACGATGCCGATGAACCTGCGGCGCAAATCAGAGCCTTGAAAGAAGCTTTGCAATAAATGAAGATTTTGTTAGCGGCAGGTGGAAGTCCTGAAAATTGGCCACAGTTGATGGCGTATGATAAATACATTGGAATTGATCGTGGGGCCCTGTTTTTGCTTCAGCACCAACGGCCAGTCGATCTGGCAATCGGTGATTTCGACTCCCTGACCGCAGCAGAACTGCAAGCGGTCAAACAACAAGTTAAGACAGTGATCCAAGCCCCTGCTGAAAAAGATGATACAGATACTCAATTGGCATTGGTTGAGACGTTGCGTCTTTATCCAGAAGCGCAAATCGACGTGATTGGTGCAACGGGGGGACGCCTTGACCATCTTTTAGCCAATCTGTGGTTAGTTTTAGAAGATCGGTTTCGTCCATTTGCCCCAAATTTGCGTTTTTTAGATCGTCAAAATGTCGTTCAGTTCTTTTTACCAGGCACCTATCAATTGGAAAAAGAACCTGGGATGCAGTATTTGGCGTATTGCTGTTTGACGCCGGTAACAGATTTGACGTTAACAGGTAGCAAGTATTTATTAGAAAACGTCCAAGTACCGTACCCAACTTCTTATGCTAGCAATGAATTTCTGACACAAACAGCAGGTTTTTCCTTTAGCAGCGGGATGATAGCAGTCATTCAAAGTTGTGATTAAGAGACGGAACGTCTCTTTTTTTTGTTGAAAATTTCAGAAACTTAATTACAAAAAAAACATTAAGACGGACAACTTAGCTTTTGTTTGCAGGGTATTAATGGTAAAATTGGAACTACAGTTTGGAATTATTTGAGGTGTCTTTGTGAAAAAGTTTAATCCTAATAAAAATATTATCATCACATTGATTATTGTGATTTTAGTTGTCACCGTATTAAGCGTGACGATCGCCCGCCGAGCAGCGGGAAACTCCACCAATGCCGTGCAATCTACGGTCAATGACTCCGTTGGCTTTATCGATAAAATGATTACCGCTCCTTTTCGTTGGATCGAAAATGGTGCCAATTCAGTCAAAAATTTGTTTGTGACCTATGAAGAAAATGAACGTTTAAAAGAGAAATTGGACAGTTTTGAGGAACTGGAACAAGCGAAGGACAATGCGCAAAGAGAAATCGATGCCTTGAAAGAAGAGCTAGAGCTGAATGCAACCTTGACGAATTATGAACGGATCTCCGCCAATGTCATCAATCGGTCACCTGATACTTGGCAAGATATGCTGATCGTGGACCGCGGCTCAAGAGATGGTGTTGAGGTCAACATGGCAGTCATGTCGCAAAAAGGCTTGATTGGTCGTGTCATTGAGGTCAATGCAGCTTCTTCTAAAATTGAACTTTTGACTTCTGAAAACCAGAATTCCAACCACTATCCGGTTCGGATCAGCGGCGAAGATGGGTCAAACTTTGGGATCCTAAGTAGTTACGATCAAAAAGAACGTTCCTTAGTCATTACCCAATTGACGGGGGACAATGAGCTGAAGGAAGGCGATGTCGTGCAGACCTCTGGATTAGGAGGAAACTCGCCCGCCGACTTAGCGATCGGAACAGTGATCCGTACCACCAAAGATGAGTTTGGTCTTGATACCCAAGTATTTGTAAAACCGTATGCCCAAATGTATGATATTCAAGCAGTAACGATTATCAAACGCTTGGCAGGTGAGGAATAGCCATGAAAAAGCATGACTACATCAAATACCTGGCAGCGGGCGTCTTCTTTTTGATGATGTTGGCAGATGGACAACTGACGCGTTTTTTGGAAAAATGGACCCAAGACAATTATATCGCCAGTGCGCATCTTTTATTGATCGCCCTTTTATGTGGCGCGAAGTATTTGCCGAAAAACTTTTTGATCACCACGGCGCTGGTGATCGGCTGTCTCTATGACGTGTATTATGTCGGTGTGATCGGCATCTACACGGTGGCGTTTCCCTTGATCGTGTGGATTATGTATATTTTGAAAAATACGCTTTATCAAAATGTATTTACCATGTTTTTCGGAATGATCATCTTTGTTACCAGCTTAGAAGTTGTGACATTGGGGGTTCAATTGCTGTTTAAGATCGCATCAGTTAGCACGTCATTCTTTGTTTCCCGCTTTTTAGCACCAACGCTTTTATTGAACATCCTTTTGTTTATCCTTTTAGTTGTTCCATTCATGAAGCTATTCAAAGACGAATAGCTTCATTTTTTTTGCGTTTGACTGTATAAAAATAACAGCGATTGAAATGTTTTTGTAATATTCCTTTTATCTCTCTGACATACGGCTGTGTTACAATCACATTATCGTGAAGGACTTTAGGTATTCTTAAGCATTTATACATAAAAAAACCATATTAGGGGAAGCAACAGCCGGAGGAATGAAGAGTGAAAAAGCGAATTTTATCTTTATTGTTAGTAAGTTCAATTGTTCTTACTTCTGCAGCAGCACCGACACTTGTCTTTGCATCAGATTTTGACAATAAAATTGAAGAAAAAAATCAAGAGATCTCTGACTTGCAAAACCAGCAAGCGAGCATCCAGTCACAAGTAGCAACACTTGAAAGCGACGTGACTGCAATCAATGAAAAAGCCCAAACTTTGTTGCAACAACAAGGGGATTTGCGTGCGGATTCTGAAAAGTTGAAGCAAGAAATTGCTGATTTGAAAGTCAGGATCGAAAAGCGTGAAGAAGCGATCCAAAAACAAGCCCGTGACGTTCAAGTCAATGGTCAAAGCACGAACTTTATTGATGCAGTATTAGAAGCTGACTCTTTAACAGATGCTATTGGCCGTGTGCAAGCAATGACGACGATCGTCAATGCTAACAAAGATCTTGTGGATCAACAAAAGGCAGACCAAGAAGCAGTTGAAGCGAAGAAAGCAGAAAACGACGATAAATTGGCAGAAATCGCAGCGAACCAATTTGAATTAGAAACACAATTAGGGGATCTACAAGCCAAACAAGCCGATTTAAATGTTTTACAAGCGGAATTGGCTGTTCAACAAGCATCTAAAGAAGATGAAAAAGCTGATTTAGAAAAACAAAAAGAAGAATACGAAGCAGAACAAGCACGCATCGCTGCAGAAGAAGCGGCGGCGGCAGCTCGTGAACAAGCAGCACAAGAAGCAGCGGCTCAAGAAGCGGCAGCAGCTGAAGCAGCTACTCAGGAAGCAGCATCAAGCGAGTCTTCAACGTCGAATTCAACGACATCAAACTCAACAACAAATTCTAGTACGACGACTGATACTACGCAAGGCAGTTCATCACAAGGTGGCGGTTCAACAAATACGACACCATCGACTCCTGCCAACAATAACAACCAAGGATCGAACAATAGCGGCAATGGTGCAAGCAATACTCCTGCACCCGCACAAACGGTCAACGGTTCAGCAATCGTAGCAGAAGCAATGAAATACATTGGTACTCCTTATGTATGGGGTGGTACGACACCAGACGGCTTTGACTGTTCTGGCTTTACACAATATGTATTTGCTAAAGTTGGGATCTCATTACCACGGGTAACTTACGCACAAGAATTTTCTGGTACGGTGATTTCGATCAATGAAGCAAAAGCTGGTGACTTGTTATTCTGGGGTAGCCGCGGAAGCACACACCACGTGGCGATCGCTATGGGTAACGGACAATACGTTCATGCACCAACACCAGGTCAAAATGTTTCTGTTAGCAGTTACTCTTATTACTCACCAGATTTCGCGGTACGCGTAAACTAAATCAATTGAAGCTATTTCAAAAGCTGGCGTTTTACGTCAGCTTTTTTTGATTTCTGTTTTAAAAAACGTATGCTTTTTTTGTTTTCAGTCTTGCCAGAACATCTTATAATAGAGAAGAGAAAGGAAGCGGATAAAATGAACAAGACCTCGTCTTCCAGAGAAAAAATGATAACGGTTAAGTTTTATACGAATTATCTTTCTCGCATGATGATGCCGAATTTAAGTATTTTTATTGCGTGGATGCTGATTTCATTCCTGCTGCCTTTTTTTTCAGTCGATCAACAAGTGATCCAGCAAATGGAACAAGGGGTCTTGACTGTGTTGCTGCCCCTCATGATTGCTTATACAGGTGGGCAAATGTTGGCACCTGAGCGAGGTGGGGTCGTAGGAGCAGTGGCGGTCTTAGGGGCTATTCTCGCAACGGAAATTCCCCAAGTCTTTGGGGCGATGCTACTGGGACCACTGGCAGGCTGGCTGTTGTATCGCAGTGATTCGATCGTGAGCAAAGTCAAAAGTGGCTATGAGATGCTGGTGCGCAATTTTATTGCAGGTGCGCTTGGCGGACTCCTTTTTTTAGGTAGTTATTTCCTATTGGCGCCGCTTTTTAATTGGTTCAGTCTCGGCAGCTATCAGCTCGTTGATTATTTCGTTCGGCAAAATGTCTTGCCCTTTATTCATATCATTGTAGAACCATTGAAGGTTTTGTTTTTTAATAATATTGTCAACCATGGACTATTTACGCCGCTAGGAATCGAAGCCGCGGCAGTTAACGGTCAGTCGGTTTTATTTTTGATCGAGGCCAACCCCGGTCCAGGATTAGGGGTCTTAGCGGCGTATCTTTTCTTTGGTTCAAAGCGAAACCGAACGAATGCCGCAGCATCCATTTTTGTGCAGGCCATTGGCGGGATTCATGAAGTCTATTTCCCGTTTGTTCTGCTCGATCCTTGGGTGTTGCTCGGTCCGATCGTTGGTGGTTTCAGCGGTACACTGATCTTCCAATTTTTAGGAGTAGGCTTGAGAGCACCGGCGTCCCCGGGCTCGATTTTGGCGATTTTACTCAATACACCGGCTTCTATGATCCTTGGTGTCTTAACTGGGATTGTCGTCAGTACGGTCGTATCGTTTGCGATCGCTAGTGTGCTATTAAAACGGAAGACCAATACAGAAAATGAGGAGCGTAAGATGCCGAAAATGAAGAAAGTCACGGAGATCGTCGTGGCCTGTGACGCAGGGATGGGGTCCAGTGCGATTGGTGCCAGCATACTAAAAAAACAGTTGCAAGAAGCCCAGCTAACGTTTCCTGTCCGCTATCAGTCGATTTATCGTGTGACGGATGATCCCAAGCTGTTAGTGATCACCCAACGGGAATTAGCAGCTATTGCCCAAAAGCAGACACCACATGCACAGCATTATGTGTTAGATAATTTTTTTGCGGCAGATGAGTATGCCCCGCTGATCCAAGAATTACAAAGAAGAGAACAGGATCCGCAAAAATCGCTGCAAACCGAGGCAGCAAGTTCGCTAGGGTTTTCAACGATCATCTTTTTGTATACTGGAAAAAAACGCGGTTCACAAACGATGGCAGTGGAGATACTAAGAAAAATGGCCCGCCAACAAGCGCTTCCTTTGACCATCAAAAAAATGGCATATGAAGGACAAGCTCTTGATCCTAAGACAGTCTATATCCTCCCGAAAGAACTTGCAGAAAAGTGCCCGATCCCAGATGTTCCTTTACTGGTGGTGGATGATTTATTGACGACAGATGCGTATCGTCAGTTACTGACAGAAGGAGTCGACTATGTTTTTGACCAATCGTGAAACACTTTTATTAACGGAATTGATGAATAGTACCGGTCCAGTTTCTTTAGATCGCATGATGCAAGTCTTAAAAGTCAGTAAACGAACGGTGTACCGTGAACTGGCTAATCTAGAAAAATCCTTAGAAACAGTAGATGCTACCTTAGAGAAGGTCGGTCGTGGTCATTTCCAAATTTTTGCATCAGAAACGAGCATTCGCCAATTGCAAGAAGCCATTATGGCAGATACCGATCAAGCATTCGCGGCTAGTGAGCGACAACATCGTATTTTGTTGCAACTGACTACCGCCACGAAGCCTGTATCCAGTCATTTTTTCTTGGAGCGTTACCAAATCAGCAATACGACGTTTTTTTCAGATATCAAACAGCTAGAAGAAAGTCTCGCACGGCTGCCGTTAAGGATCGTGCGCAATCAAGGGTATGAGATCGAAGGCTCCGAAAAATATCGGCGGTTGATCACAGCCAATACACTAGTGATGGAGATCAATGAGTACCAATTTTTCCATTTACTGGAAAGCGATGATGAAGCCCCGTTTATTTTTCAATTTCTGTCCCGCGACCACCTATTACTAGCCCAGCGGTTGATTCGCGAAACCATCGAGCCGCAGTTCAAGGAACTTAGTGACCGCAAATTGGCCTTTATCGTCTTGATGCTGGCGCTAGCCATGGATCGGGTAGCTTTGGGCTATACGGTGGAAGAAGAGACGTACCCGAGTCAGATCAACAAAGACTTGCTGAAGGTGGCGAAAAAGATTTTTGCTCAGATCGCCGAAAAGACCAAACTGCTTTATTCCATCAACGAAATCGTCTTTTTTGCCGTGTTACTAGGTGATTTTGCCAATTCCTTTGACCGTGATTTTTTTGATGACAATTTTGATACCGACTTGGCTTATCGTGTAAAACGCTTGATCGAATTGGTCAGTGAGCAAACGGAAGTGGCGTTTTATGAAGACACGAACTTGTATAAAATGCTGCTGACCCATATCTCAGGAGTAATGACGCGGGCTATTTTAGAAGAAGATCATTTGAACAACCCTATCCTAGAAAAAATCATGAACCAGTATGTCGAGATTGCCAGCGGGATTCGCAATCATCTGCCGCAAGTCTTTCCGCAGCAGCAGTTCTCGGAAGAAGAAATTGCCTATATGGTCCTGCATTTTGCCAATTCGTTGGAAAAAAATCCGAAAGTGTTAGAAGTCAATATTGCAGGGATCTCTCCTAGCGGATTAGCCTCCATCAGTTTGTTAGAGATGCAGCTGCGGAAACATTTTCCCTTTATCAATCAAATCACCTTCTTTCGAGTGGGGGATGTCAAACGGGAAAATATCGAGGAGACCTATGACTTGGTGATCTCGACTTCATTGCTGCCAGGGTATCAAGGAGAGTACAAACTCGTTTCACCGATCCTGCTAGAAGAAGACATTCAAGAGTTGAAGAAGGCCTTCCAAGCCATTAGTCAGAAAAAACGTTCCGCCAAAAAAGCGCCCTCTGCTTTGGTCAAAGAGGAATCCTATGAAGCGGTCTTGGCTTTTATCGAAGCTATTAACCAGCTATTGGCGCTGTTTCAAGTGCAGGCGATTGATAACCCAGCGGACTTGGAAGAAACGTTGCAGCGGGTGCTGACGTCTTTTGATGCACATGTTGTTTTAGATCGTGAGAAAGTTGTTGATCGTCTCTTAAGGCGCTACTTCCAAGCGCCAGTGGGCATTCCTGACACCCACTTTGCCTTGTTTCACGCGGCGAGTTCGGCGATCCTGCAACCTGTTTTTCGTATTTTCGATTTGAAACAGCCGCTGCCACTTCTAGCGATGGATAAAAAAGAAATCGCTGTTACCCGTTTATTAGTCATGCTGGCGCCCTATCCTATCAATGAAACAAGCTCTCAGATGTTAGGGAAGATCAGTGGTTCGATCATTATGAATGATCTAAATACGGAGATTTTTAATTCCGGCAATGATTCGATTATTTATCAGTTACTCTCTTCGCTCTTGATTGAAGAAGTAAAACAATAGGAGGGATCAGCGATGTATATTCCACAGGAGCGGATTTTGTTGGATCAACACTTTACCGATGCCACAGAGGCTCTGACAAAAATTGGCGAGTACTTAGTCAACCAGGAGATCGTCTCTTTACCTTATGTCAAAAGCCTTTTGCGGCGCCATCAAAAAACAGGTGTTTACATCGGTAACTTTGTTGCATTGCCCCATGGGGAAGAAGAAGCCCAGCAATGGATCAAGGAAGAAGGGCTCTTTTTGATCCAAGTGCCGGATGGCGTCGACTTTGGCACGAAGGAGCAACCCAAAATCGCTACGATCCTTTTCGTAGTCGTCTTAAAAGAGCAGCAATTAGCTGTTTTGCAAGAAATCGCCTTTTTTTGTTCCGATATGCAAAATGTTCGGGCGCTTAGTGATGCCGAATCGGTTGAAGAGATCCAACAGATTTTGCTTGCAGAAGAATAAGCGGTCAGTAGCAGACTGGCTTGTAACAAGAGAAGCGAACGAAATGAGTGAATGAGCTGCCTCCGTGTGCTCGCTCTTTCTACCTTGTGTAGAAGGAGCGGGTACACGTTTTTTTTTGTGTTTTGGCAAAAACCAGATAGAAATGCTCCACGTGAAACATAACAAAAATAAGCGAGTGCAGGGGCTACTCGCCTTTTTTTGTTCTATCCGTTTGGCTACAAGTTTTGGCACAGTTTTTTGTGACAAAGTACGACTTTCGACCGTTTTGGGAAGCGCCTACAATAAGGGTGTAAGCAGACGAGAGGAGAGAAAAAAATGGAACAGACACAAAAAGCAGCCAAATCATCAGTAAAAGCAAAAGTTCAAAAATTAGGCAGTACGTTGTCGAGTATGGTGATGCCGAATATCGGCGCATTGATTGCATGGGGTGTATTAACGGCATTATTTATTCCAGATGGGTATTTACCAAATGAAGCCTTTGCAACGATGGTCGGTCCAATGCTGACGTATTTGATCCCAATCTTGATCGGGTATACCGGCGGGAAAGTGATTGCTGGCGACCGCGGGGCCGTGGTTGGGGCGATCGCGACGATGGGGGTCATCGTCGGAACGGATATCCCAATGCTATTGGGTGCGATGATCATGGGTCCTTTAGGCGGTTGGGTCATCAAGAAATTTGACGAGATCTTCCAAGACAAAGTTCGCGCTGGCTTTGAAATGTTGGTCAACAACTTTTCATCAGGTTTGATCGGCTTTGCCTTAGCATTACTGGGCTTTGTAGCAATCGGACCAGTTGTTAACACCTTGACACAAGCAATGGCAGCAGGGGTAGAAGTGATCGTCAATGCCCACTTGATTCCATTAGCCAATATTTTTATTGAACCAGCAAAAATCCTATTCTTAAACAATGCCATCAACCATGGAATTTTGACACCACTAGGTACTGAGCAAGTCAGCGAATTTGGGAAATCGATTCTTTACTTATTAGAAGCCAATCCTGGACCTGGTTTAGGAGTCTTGCTAGCCTTCACTTTCTTCGGAAAAGGAGCAGCGAAATCTTCGGCACCTGGAGCGATCATCATTCACTTTATCGGTGGGATCCATGAGATCTACTTCCCATACGTCATGATGAAACCATTGATGTTCTTAGCAGTGATTGCCGGCGGTGTATCAGGAAGCTTTACCTTCCAATTGCTAGGTGCAGGCTTACGGGCACCTGCTTCACCAGGTTCGATCATTGCGATCTTAGCAATGACGCCATTCAACTCGGTGATGAGTGTCGTTTCTGTCTTAGCCGGAATTGCCGTAGGAGCAGGCGTATCCTTTATCGTCGCTGCCGCGATCTTGAAAGCAGATGCGAAGGATACAGTGGATAATTTTGAAGAAAAAGTACAACAAACGCAAGCAGCAAAACTCAGCGCTAAAGGCTTGGCGGCTCAACCAATGACTGGCATCAATCGTATCATCTTCGCATGTGATGCAGGCATGGGCTCCAGTGCTATGGGGGCATCGATCTTACGTAAAAAAGTCAAAGAAGCGGGTCTTCCACAAAATGTCTCGAATTCCGCCATCAACAATTTGACGGACGATGCCAATACGCTGATCGTCACTCAAGAAGAATTGCAAGAACGTGCCAAACAAAAAGCGCCAAATGCGACCTTCGTCGCGGTTGAAAATTTCCTGAACTCTCCACGGTACGATGAAATCGTAGCCACATTGTCAGGGACTAAGACAGCGGGGGAGTCAGAAAAAACGTCTGAAGCAGGCAACCAGGCAGATGTTCCTTCCGCCAATGACCTTAAGCAAGTCAGTGAAATCATTTTGGCCCACGATGATCGCAAAGGTTCGGCAACGATGGCTCAGAAAGTCTTCCAAGATCTTTTAGCCAAAGAAGCTCTGACGATGCCGATCAGAAAAAGCCATATCAATGATCTCCATGCCAACGCCTCTTCCCTGGTGATCACAAAAGAAGCCTTAACGCCGCAAGCGCAAACTTCAGCGCCAGAAGCGATCCACCTATCCGTTAATAATCTGATGGGAACGACGAACTATCAACGGATCGTGGCATCGATCAAAGCAGCGAATTAAGAAAGGATGAGCCGAATGCAAGTATTAGAAAAAGACATGATTGAATTGAACAAACAATTTGCGACCAAAGAAGAAGCCATTCGTTACTGCGGCGAAAAATTGCTGGCGGCAGGCTGTGTGGAAGAAGAATACGTCGAAGCCATGCTTGAGCGTGACGAGATGCTCTCAGTCTATATGGGGAACTTTATTGCGATTCCTCACGGCACGGATGAAGCCAAAAAATACGTCAAAAAATCAGGTATCTGTATCGTGCAAGTACCTGATGGCGTGAATTTCGGTACCGCGGACGAAGAAAAAATCGTCACCGTTCTTTTCGGCATCGCGGGCAAAGGGGAAGATCATCTGCAATTGGTCCAACAAATCGCCCTCTTTTGCAGTGATATCGATAACGTCGTCGAATTGGCGGATGCTTTGGATAAAGAAGAAATCGCCCAAAGTTTGACCGTAGCATAAGGATTTAAGGAGGAGACAAGACATGAAGGCAGTTCACTTTGGTGCAGGTAATATTGGTCGCGGCTTTATCGGCGAGATATTGGCTGCCAACAACTTTGAAATCACATTTATTGATGTCAATGAAACGATCATTGACGCCTTAAAAGCAAGACAAGGGTATACCATCGAATTAGCCGATGAGACCCAAGAACAGATCCACATCGAGCATGTGACAGGATTGAACAATGCCAAAGAACCAGAAGCGGTGATCCAAGCGATCGCCGAGGCAGACATCCTTACGACCGCCATTGGTCCCAACATTTTGCCGCATATCGCTGAGCTGATCGCCAAAGGCTTAGAAGCACGTCAGCAACACCCAGACAAGCCAGCCATTGATGTGATCGCCTGTGAGAATATGATCGGCGGATCGACCTTTTTAAAAAGCGAAGTGCAAAAATACATTGCGGATTGGTCAGCGTTGGAAGCGACGGTTGGTTTTCCAGATGCAGCGGTGGATCGCATCGTACCGCTGCAGCACCATGAAGATCCCTTATTCGTTCAAGTAGAACCCTTCTGCGAATGGGTGATCCAAGAGTCTGGGATGAAATCCTCGATCCATCTGCAAGGGGTCCATTATGTGGCGGATCTGGAACCGTATATTGAACGGAAATTATTCAGTGTCAATACGGGTCATGCCACGGTAGCGTACACAGGCGCCCTCCAAGGCTATCAGACGATCGATGAAGCGATGCAGGATCATTTAGTGGTGATCCAATTAAAATCCGTTCTCGAAGAAACTGGCCGCCTTTTAATTGAGAAATGGGCCTTTGATCCTGAAGAACATGAACGGTATATCGAAAAAATCATCCAACGCTTTAAAAACAAGCACATTTCCGATGCCATCACTCGGGTGGCACGGACACCTGTCCGCAAATTAGGGACCGAAGAACGCTTTATCCGACCAGTCCTTGAGTTAGAAAAACGCAACATGCAGCCAGATCATCTCTATGAAACGATCGGCATGATCTTCAATTACAAAGACCCTGAAGATGAGCAAAGCCAACAGTTACAAGCACTTTTGGATGAAAAATCACTACCGGAAGTCATTGCAGAAATCACTGGCTTGCGTGATGAAGACATGATTGAAACGATCCGACAAAACATTGAAAAATATGCGTATGTTGCCGCATAAAAACGAGTAACACACAGAACAAGCAGATAAATTGCCGCATCCGTAAAAGTTAGCCCAACAAGCGAGCTTTTGCGGATAGGTCAATTTCTTTCAACGCTTGTTCTGTGTTTTTTTGCTCACCGATTGACCTTTGCTGCCAACTTGACGATAATAAGAAAAGAAATGAGGGAGAGCAATGGAACGATGGTTTGAAGAAGCCCAGCTTCAAGTAATTGAGTTGCCGATCGAATGGCAGGAAAACCGTCCCGTCTATCGGGCCTTTATCCGTGAATTGCCGACGATCCAAGGGGAAGGAACTTCGCGGCAAGCTGTTTATCGGCAGTTGGCAGAAGCCTACGCGGCTTACCTTGCCCAACTTCGAGAGGTCAATGAGGCGCAGGAAGAAATGACGTCTTCCTTATTATCGACGGAAGAATTATTGCGCTACTATGATGGCGAGACCTTCGATGGTTTTGAGTTGCCCTCTGACGAGTAACAGGAAACGAGCCATGAACTGAAAACTGAAAAGCTACGCAAGAAAAAACCGCTCAGCTGCAGCTCGATCGATACGAAGGATCAAACGCTGCAACTGGCGGCTTTTTTTCTATCAAAGAAACCACGTCTTATTCGCGGTTAGTTCAATGCCTCAGTAATCGCTTGATTGAAGGCATCTAAGTCATCTGGGTTCCGACTGGTGATCAACCGATAGGTTTCGTCGATCACGACGGGCTCATCTTTTACGGTGGCACCTGCGTAGGCTAAATCTGGTCGCACAGAATCATAAGCCGTCAAGGTCAAATCTTTCGTCAGTCCTGTTTGGATAAACAGTTGTGGGCCGTGGCAAATGGCAAAGACGGGGCGATCAGATGTCAAAAAGTCTTTCGTCAATGACACATAGCGCTCATCGGTCCGTAATTGGTCAGGGGAGAAACCGCCTGGGATCAACAAAGCATCAAAACTGGCGGGATCGATCGTATCGATGGCCGCATCGACGGGAAACGTTCCACCTTGTTTGCCTTTTACGGTCTCGGTGCCTTCATTACTAATAACGACTACTTCATGTCCGGCCGCTTCCAGTGCTTCTTTTGGTGACGTCAACTCAACATCTTCTACTAGATCAGTGACAATAATAGCAACTTTACTCATTCGATCTCCTCCTTATTACTTGATGAACAATTTGTTCACCTGCTATTATTTATGCTAACGAAGATTTTCGCTGTTGACAAATCATCTGTTTTGTCCGCAGCTTGAAAAAGAAAGAAGGCAACGCCATGGCAACGATCCAACTATTTATCTCTGATACTCCCCTTTGCTTTGAAAAAGCGGAATTCATTTTTATGGAAGAAACATTTGTCATCGAGAAACAGCAACTATTTGAAAAAGTCGATGCGGTGATGCATCAAGAGGTATCCTCGTCCTTGGTTTCATTGGTAGAAAAAGCCCTTTTGACGCTAGAAGCGATCGGGGAAGAAGAGGATTATTTCGACCTGCTTTATTTGACCTATGAGAATACCCGGCGTTCCCTCAGCGGACAGCAATTACTCGCACAGCCGTTTCCAGCTGTAGAGGCAGCCTTGCAGCCGGTCTTTGATGAGTTGGCAGAACCGATCATAGAAAAGTTTTATGAAGAGCTGACCAATCAATTAGAAGAAATCGCTGATGATGAGCTGTTTAGTTCCTACTATCTGGATGATGAGCAAGCGGTGATTCAAATCGATGCGCCGATCCAACATGAAGAAGTAATCGCTTTGCCCGCCCTTTTACGAGATTACCATGGCACGTTGCACCTGACCTTTGAAAAGTTTTATGAATACCTTGTGTAGCGGCGGCAACTGTCGTCGTTATTTTTTGTGAAAACAGTTACATGTTTAGTTTTTTTTAAATCCTGCGACAGAAGCCTCGGGAATCTTGACCCTTTTGTCAGAAACGATTATAAAGGTAAGAAGAGGCTGAAGGAACCGAGACTGCCGATGGGCAGAATCGGGTAAGAAAAGGATGAGAATCATGCGAAAAGTCCCGCCTATTTTAAAACCAATTGCACTTTTAACGATATCAACGATCATTGCCACTGCTACCGGCGTGGTGAATTCAGGCAGTTACCGCCAACCAAGTCGTGCGACGGAAACGACAGAAACGACCGAACAAGCACCAAGTGAAAGCACACCGTCTTCGATGACAGAAGACAGTCAAAATCAAACACCTGCTAGCACGGACTCACAACCGACGAACGATGACCAGCAGACCACACCGTCATCCAGCAGTGAAGTAGTAACACCAGAAACGACCCCGTCTTCTTCGGTGCCTGCAGAAACGACGCCATCAAGCGATGCCAATGTTTCACCGGCACCATCGGAAAACAATCAGGAAACACCTTCTTCAAGTGAAGAGACCACGCCAGATCCACAAGGGATCATGGATGAGAATCAAGGAAATGAGTAGGTGAGAAAATGACGCTTATTTTAGATTTAATCAACGGCATCCACAAATTTTTGGGCTATCTTGACATCAGTCCCAAATACTTGAATCGCGCCTATACCATCCTCAGTATCATTCCAACGGCGTATATTTTGCGGATCATCTATGGAATGTTTGCGAACCAAAACTATTTTCAAGCGATCCTTTATACGATCGGCTTTTTGGTCTTAGTCTATTTCTGGGTACTGAATATCTTCTATTATTTCTTGAATAAAAACATGAAGTTCGATGTTACTCAGACCTTTGTCAAAGTCTTACCGGACGAAGTCTTCAATATTGAAGGGGAAACTATCAGCACCACCGACATTGATCGTTTGACGACTGAAAAAGCGGTGATCGATTTTGAAGAAGACTATCAGCTGGTATTGGCGAATCATTTGCAGACCTTGATCGCTCAAGAAGAATTGGCGATCAAACCGTCATCCAACGGCTTTACGATTCCGAAAAATACCTTGTACCCTTACTATTTTGTCAAACAGCAAGGGAAAAACGAGTACGTATTGCAGATCGGGACCAGTTACACGGAGATGACGAAAGTTGGCACGATTCAATGGACCGGCAAGCAACCTTTAGAGCCAGTGGGCTTATTTATCACTGGCGGTGATTTTGTCAAAAACGATGTCAAGTACCACGAACCATACAGTTTAAAATTGTATGTCAAAAAAGAGGTCTCCGAAGAAGAACCGCAGACCTCAAGACAGGCGTATCGACGACAAGCACGCAAATAAGAAAAGGCAGTTCCCCCAGAGCGTTCTCTGAAGGGACTGCCTTTTTGGTATCTCGGTTATTCGATCGGAATGTTTTTTGCAGGTGCGTCTTTGTAGCTAGCTTTCGGTAAAGTCAGGGTCAAAACGCCGTCTTCAAACACTGCTTTGATGGACTCGTCATCAATGTCTGTGATGGTGAAGGTCCGTTGATAGGCACTGCTGGAGCGTTCTTTGCGCAAATAATGTCCGAAATCATCCTCGGTTTCAGTGGTTTCTGTTTGAGCAGCTGAAATCGTCAGCGTGTTGTTGACGTAACTGACGCGGATGTTTTCTTTCTTGATGCCGGGTAAATCTGCTTGAACGAGATACTTGTCTTCGTATTCTTTAATGTCCGTGTTCATTTGTCGTTCTTGCCAAAAACTGTTCATTAATTTGCCTAATAGTTCTTCGCCGCCTGCTAAATCTCTTGGAATCAAATTTGCCATGTGGTTCCCCCGCTTTCTTTTATCCATTGAGTTGGTACCTCTATTTTACGAGGAACCAAGCCAAAGGGCAACCAAAATGGCAACAATCATAAAAACAAGAGAAATCACTCAACTATCTTATAAGAATCTGCTATGATAGAACTAAATAACTATCAGATGATTGGATGAATGAAGATGGAGATTATTGAAAAAGCGCCAGCTAAGATCAACCTCGGTCTCGATGTGTTAGAGAAAAGAACAGACGGCTACCATGAGTTGGAAATGGTGATGTCTAGTGTTGATCTAGCCGACCGTCTGATAATGGAAGAGATAGCAGAAGATAAGATCATTGTAGAAACCAACAAAGCTTTTTTACCGATCGATAAACGCAATAATGTCTATCAGGCCGCCAGTATTTTAAAAAAACGCTATGGTATCAAAAAAGGCATCCGCATTCGCATCACCAAGAATATCCCGGTGGCAGCTGGGTTAGGTGGTGGCAGTACGGATTGTGCGGCAGCGCTGCGGGGGATGGTTCGCCTTTGGGACTTGGACCTCTCCATGGCAGAGCTGATCGATATTGGTATGGAAGTTGGCACTGATGTTCCCTATTGTCTGTATGGGACCACTGCTCATATTGCAGGAAAAGGGGAGCTGGTGACGCCGCTGCGGCCGATGCCGCAATGTTGGGTCATCTTAGTCAAACCTCGTCTGAGTGTTTCAACGGGGAAAATCTTTCAAGAAGTTGAGCTGGACCAACTGCACCATCCAGATATCGCAGCATTGTCTGCCGCCGTCTTAGCCGAAGATTACCCAGCAATGATCGCTGCCATGGGCAATAGCCTAGAAGCCATCACGATCCCGAAGTATCCGATCGTCCAACAGATCAAAGATCGCATGATGAAATACGGCGCCGATGTTGCCTTGATGACCGGCAGCGGACCGACTGTCTTTGCTCTTTGTCAAAAATATTCGCGGGCACAGCGGGTCTATAATGCCTTAAAAGGATTCTGCGATGAGGTTTATCTTGTACGTACATTGAAATGAATGAGTCAAGGACACAGGCTGGATTCGCCTGTGTTTTTTTGCATTCCTTCTATAAAATCCAGTTCAATAGTAAAGAATAAGGCAGCTGAGGTAGGGAGGAAGCATCTAGAAGCTACCTTACAGAAAAGACCCCGACGAAAAAAAGGCGTCGGGGTCTGATTCTTTACCTAAAGCAAAGGCTATTCTTTTTGGTGCTGCTTCTTTGCGGATTTTTTCTTTTTGTCTTCTTCATACAATGGTTTGTCGATCGTTTTGCGGATTTCTTCGGTTTGCTGCGATGCAGGATCTTCTGGTAAATCGATTCGATTCAGCAGTTCGCTGTTGTTTACAGTTGGCGGCACAGTTACAAATTCGTTCATCTTCGTTTCCTCCAAGTGCTTTTAGCTTATTATCCTACTTACTCTCTAATTTTTCAATTTATCACAAAGGAATCGCATGGCCAACGGTGTAAAATAAGACGATGTTCCCGAGAGAAGAATCCGCTTCAAATGAACGTTTTCTCCTATGTTTTCCGATTTATCTCGAAATAAAAGTTTTAAATCGTAAAACGTACGATTTGTCTTGACGAACCGGAAATCATTTGATAGAGTAACTTTTGCTAACAAAACGGAGTTGTTCCGTTTTAAAAATAAAAAGATGAGCCAGCAAATGGAAGGGGAAATCCCGATGAAAAAAATCTTACTTACTACAGCACTCCTTTTAGGGGGCGTGCTTCTTGGCGCTTGTGGGCAGCAAGAAGCGACAAGTCAATCGAGTGACGCAGAAAAGCTGTCGATCGTCACGACCTTTTACCCAATGTACGAATTTACGAAAGAAGTCGCAGGTGAGGCAGCGGATGTCTCCTTGCTGATCCCTGCAGGAACAGAACCTCATGACTATGAGCCAAGTGCCAAAGATATGACCAAAATTATGGATGCAGATGCCTTTGTCTACAATAGTCCTGAGCTAGAAACTTGGGTTGCTAGTTTGACGGATTCCGTCGATCCTGAGCAAACAGCAGTGATTGAAGCGGCCAAAAACATTCAGTTGGTGGAAGGCACAGAGGAAGAGCATGGTCACGAGGACGAAGACAGCCATGAAGGCCATGATCATACGTATGACCCTCATGTTTGGACTGACCCAGTCTTAGCGATCCAAGAAGTAGAAACGATCCGCGATGACCTGATTGCGAAGTTTCCTGAGCAAAAGGCAACCTTTACGGAAAATGCGGCTGCCTATATCGAAAAGCTTTCTGCTTTAGATGAAGCCTACCAAGCGGCATTAAAGGATGCGACCCAACGAACCTTCGTTACGCAGCACGCAGCCTTTGGCTATTTGGCACGGCAGTATGATTTAGTCGAAGAATCGATTTCGGGCATTTCACCCGATCAAGAACCAACGCCAAGTCGGTTGGCTGAGCTGAAAGAATATGTGGAAGAAAAACAAGTCAAAGTTATCTATTTTGAAGAAAATGCCTCATCGAAGGTGGCTGAGACCTTAGCCTCTGAAACGGGCGTGGAGTTAGCGGTCTTGAATCCATTAGAAAGCTTGACGCAAGAGCAGATGGATAACGGCGAAACATACCTGTCTGTAATGGAAGACAATTTGGCAGCATTACAAAAAAGTATTCACTAAGGAGGCGCCTGCGTGCGTTATATCGATGTAAAAGATTTGACCTTTTATTATGATGATGAGCCCGTCTTGGAAGACATTTCTTACTTTGTTGAAGACGGCGAATTCGTGATTTTGACCGGCGAAAATGGGGCGGCAAAATCTACTTTGATCAAAGCAACCCTTGGTTTGTTGAAACCTTCTAAAGGTGCAGTCACCTTGGCGACCAAGAATGCAGCTGGTGAAAAATTAAGCATCGGCTACATTCCTCAGCAGATTGCTTCCTTTAACGTCGGGTTCCCCAGCACCGTTTTGGAATTGGTCCAATCAGGCCGCTACCCAAGAGATCGTTGGTTCAAGCGACTGACGAAACGAGACCATGAACATGTCCGCCGTGCATTAGATGCCGTCGGGATGTGGGACGTGCGTCATAAACGGATCGGTGAGTTGTCCGGTGGCCAAAAACAGCGGATCAGCTTGGCACGGGTCTTTGCCACGGATCCTGATTTATTTATTTTAGATGAACCGACTACGGGGATGGATGAACAATCCCGCAATCTGTTTTATGAACTGCTGCGGCACAATGCTCATGACCACGGCAAGTCGATTTTGATGATCACTCATGATCACGAAGATATCAAAGAATATGCGGACCGTCAGATCCGTTTAGTGCGGAAGGAGGATTCACCATGGCGCTGCTTTCATATGAATTCATGAGAAGAGCTTTTCTTGCGGCGATTTTTATTGCTGGTATCGCACCAATGCTAGGGGTCTTTCTGGTGATTCGACGACAGTCATTGATGGCTGATACGCTGTCCCATGTCTCTTTAGCAGGGGTGGCACTAGGCTTCTTTCTAAATCTAAATCCGAGTTTGACGACGCTATTGATCGTAGTCATTGCCGCAATCATTTTGGAATACTTGCGAACACTGTACCGCAGTTATTCAGAGATTTCGATCGCCATTTTGATGTCCGGCGGTTTAGCGTTAGCCCTCGTCTTGATGAACCTTAGCGGTGGAAACTCCGCAACGAGTATCCAATCGTATTTGTTTGGGTCGATCGTTACGATCACACAAGAGCAAGTTTGGATCTTAGGCTTTTTGTTTTTAGTCGTTTTTGCTTTATTTTTCTTATTCAAACGGCCCATGTACATTTTGACCTTTGATGAAGATACCGCTCATGTCGATGGCTTGCCTGTGCGAGTGATGTCGATGCTCTTTAATGTCTTGACGGGGGTGGCAATCGCCATGATGATCCCGATTGCGGGTGCATTGCTGATCTCTGCGATCATGGTTTTACCAGCTGCCATCAGTATGCGTTTAGGCAAAAGCTTCAACGCGGTGATTTTGATCAGTGTCGTGATCGGCATGATTGGGATGATGTCTGGTTTGACCAGTTCCTTTTATTTGGACACACCACCGGGAGCGACGATTACGCTGGTTTTTATCGCTCTTTTCTTAGTAATCAATTTGATCAAACGCATCGTGATCCTCGTGCAACGAAAACAACGCCTCAAATAAAGGGCTTTATGAAAAAGAAACGAAGAATTTTCGTTTCTTTTTTTTAAACTCTAATCAAAACCGAACGATATAAGCAATATTTCAGATAATGCTCGCATTTATCCAAAAAAAGCCTTATAATAAGGCGAATAAACTAAAGGAGTTGTCCGGTGTGAAAATACGTCGAAGTGAACGACTGATCGATATGACACATTACTTGTTGAATCATCCCCATGAATTGATTTCATTGTCCTTCTTTTCTAAACGATATGCCTCTGCAAAATCATCGATTAGCGAAGATTTATCTATTATCAAAAAGACCTTTAAAGAACGAGGAACAGGCATTCTTGATACCGTGCCAGGCGCTGCTGGCGGTGTTTTTTTTGTGCCTGAAATTTCTGAAGAAGAAGCGTATGCGTACGTCGAAGGGCTGGCAAAACGCTTGTCTGAGCAAGACCGTTTGTTGCCTGGCGGCTATGTCTATCTATCTGACTTATTGGGCGAACCGGAATTGCTGCGCCAAGTCGGCCGCATCATCGCTTCCAAATATTTAGGCGAACAAATCGATGCGGTGATGACCGTTGCTACTAAAGGAGTTCCGATCGCTCAAGCAGTCTCTTACTACTTGAATGTTCCCTTCGTGATCGTGCGTCGTGATTCCAAGATCACTGAAGGCTCGACCGTGAGTGTCAATTATGTCTCTGGTTCTTCAGAGCGGATCGAAAAAATGGAATTATCCAAACGCAGCTTAAAGCGCGGCTCTAGAGTATTGGTGGTCGATGACTTTATGAAAGGCGGCGGCACGGTCAATGGGATGAAGAGCTTGATTGAAGAATTTGAAGCCGAATTAGTCGGTATTACGGTTTTTGCCGAAACGAAATTCAAAGGCAAGCGGGCCATCAGCGATTACAGCTCTCTGCTGTATGTTGAAGATGTCGATACCCAGACCAAAACGATCTCGGTAGTACCGGGAAATTATTTTGAGAAAAAAGCCTGATTTTTGTGGCTCTTAGACTGGCGCAAGCAGCTGTTTTTCGAACGGCGGCCGCCAGTCTTTTTTTGATTGGTCTAGGTAGGGATTCCTTAAATCGTTGAAATTTACAAGTACTTGGGCTAAACTGTTTATAGGAAATTCAATGAACAAAAATCGTTCAGATTGATAGGAGTGGAATACGTGGACGCACGTTTTGCAATAATTTTAGCGGCTGGAAAAGGCACGCGCATGAAATCGAAGTTATATAAAGTGTTACATCCGGTTTGCGGTAAGCCAATGGTGGAGCACATCATGAACCGAGTGGTGGAAACAAATCCTGAAGAGATCGTGACGATCGTTGGTCACGGGGCGGAAATGGTCAAGGAGCAACTGGGGGATCGCACCAATTACGCCTTACAAGCCGAACAATTAGGTACCGGTCACGCTGTCGTTCAAGCCGAATCATTTTTAAAGGGCAAAAAAGGCACGACCTTAGTAATTAGTGGGGATACGCCGTTATTGACGACGGAAACCTTGAATAACTTGTTCGATTACCATCAAGGGAAAAATGCATCGGCAACGATCTTGACGGCACAAGCGGCAGACCCAACGGGCTATGGCCGGATCGTACGGGATCATGTCGGCATCGTGGAAAAAATCGTCGAGCAAAAAGATGCGTCGACCGAAGAAGCACTGATCCAAGAAATCAATACAGGCACGTATTGCTTTGACAATGAATTGTTATTTGACGCCTTGGCAAAATTAGATACGGACAATGCTCAAGGGGAGTACTACTTGACTGATATTATCGAGATCTTAAAGGAAGACGGCAAAATCATCGCTGCTTATCAAACCGAAGATTTCCATGAATCTTTAGGAGTCAACGACCGCATCGCCTTAGCCGAAGCCAATCGCTTGATGCGCCAGCGGATCAACCGTCAACACATGCAAAACGGCGTGACCTTGATCGACCCGGCGACGACTTATATCGACGAAGGCGTTGTGATTGGTTCAGATACCTTGATCGAAGCCGGTGTGATCATCAAAGGGCAGACGACGATCGGAGAAGACTGTGTCATTACGGCAGCTTCTGAAATTGAAGACAGCAAGATCGGCAACCAAGTGACGATCAAGGCATCGACGATCGAGGAGAGCATCATTCATGATGGCGCCGATGTCGGTCCCAATGCCCACCTTCGCCCCAATGCGGAAATTTTGGCCCATGCCCATATCGGTAACTTTGTGGAAATCAAAAATGCGACAATTGGTGAAGGCACCAAAGTCGGACACTTGTCCTATGTCGGTGATGCAACCTTAGGCAAAAACATCAATGTCGGCTGCGGTGTAGTCTTTGTTAATTATGACGGCAAGAGCAAATTCAAAACGACTGTCGGGGACAATTGCTTTATCGGCTCCGGGTCTAATCTGGTTGCGCCCTTGACCATCGAAGAGGAAACGATGATCGCTGCTGGCTCAACGATCACCAAAGATGTTCCTAAACACAGTATGGCGATTGCCCGCGCCCGTCAGGAAAATAAAGCGGATTACGCGAAAAAGTTACCTTATCTAAATTAGAAATAGCGAAATGACTTGATTTCTTAAGGAAAAATGACTACTATTTATTAGGAAGAAGATTCTAGTAAAAAGGAGTCATTTTTTTCTAGATGAACGCAAAGAAAGTGGAGGTTCTCATGTCAAATCATTATTTTGATCCAAGATTGAAGATTTTTTCTCTGAACTCAAATCGTCCTTTGGCGGAAAAAATCGCAGCTGCAGTAGGTGTTGAATTAGGTAAGTGTTCAGTCAAACAATTTAGCGATGGTGAAATCCAAGTGAATATTGAAGAAAGTATTCGTGGTGCCCACGTCTACGTGATTCAATCAACCAGCAGCCCTGTAAACGATAACCTAATGGAATTGCTGATCATGATCGATGCTTTGAAGCGCGCCAGTGCGAAGACGATCAATGTAGTAATGCCTTATTATGGTTATGCAAGACAAGACCGCAAAGCGCGATCAAGAGAACCAATCACCGCAAAACTTGTAGCAAACATGATCGAAAAAGCCGGTGCGAACCGTATGGTTACACTGGATTTGCATGCTTCACAGATTCAAGGGTTCTTTGATATCCCAGTTGACCACTTGATGGGTGCACCATTGATCGCCAACTACTTCTTGGAAAGAGGCATTCAAGGCGATGACGTCGTAGTCGTTTCACCAGACCACGGTGGCGTGACTCGTGCCCGCAAATTAGCTGAGTTTCTTAAGTCACCAATCGCGATCATCGACAAACGTCGTCCGAAAGCCAACGTAGCGGAAGTCATGAATATCATTGGTCATGTTGAAGGCAAAACTTGTGTCTTGATCGACGATATGATCGATACTGCTGGTACCATCACATTGGCTGCGAATGCGTTGAAACAAGCAGGTGCCAAAAGTGTTTACGCCTCATGTACTCACCCTGTCTTGTCAGGACCTGCCTTGGAACGAATCGAAGATTCGGCCATTGAGCATCTAGTTGTGACAGATTCGATTTACTTGCCAGAAGACCGTAAGTCGAAAAAAATCGATGAGATCAGTGTTGGTGCCTTGATGGGCGAAGCGATCAAACGAATCCATGAGAACAAACCAGTAAGTCCACTGTTTGAATCAAAATTATCAATTTAATCGTGCCTCATAAGCATGAGAACAACAGCCAATGGTCGGTCTTTAACCGCTCATTGGTTGTTTTTTTCTGAGGAGTTTCAGGATGTTTTTAGAAAAAACGATCGCAGTCATGTTTCTTTTCACCAATTTATGGTATTCTTGAAAGTGACTTGCGAAACGCAAGCACAAAATAAAATAGAATCTAATCACAAAGGGGAGTCTGCAAAGGCTGAGAATGAGAGTACTCTAAACCCTTCGTACCTGTTTCGATCATGCGAACGTAGGAATTGTGACGAGTTGAAGTGTCTAACACTTCTCCTTTGTGAATTGTGATGATTCTAAAGGAGGAGTTTTTTTTGAAACGAAAAATGTCGCTGCAAGTGTGGACGGAAGGAACGATGATTGCTGCTATCGGGGTCGTCTTGTCGTATATCCCGATCCAGACAGCCAATTCCAGTATCGACTTGTCTCTAGGGCTCGTGCCCTTGGTCTTGTATTCGTATCGTCGCGGGGTGCTGCCGGGAATGACGGCGGGATTTATGTGGGGCTTGCTGAATATTTTGATTGGTAGCGCCATGCGTAACTTTATCACCGTTCCACAGATCATCTTTGAATATCCCTTTGCCTTTGCTTTTGGCGGGATGGGCGGCTTGTTTGCTAATAAAATCCAGCAAGCGATCCGTCAAAACAGCAAAACCGTTACGTGGTATGTCGTCTTAGGGGGCATCGTGGCGGTGATTAGCCGTTGGTTTTGGCATTATTGGGCAGGGGTTTTTGTCTGGGGAATGTACGCACCAGAAGGACAAAGTCCGTATCTGTATTCCTTGATCTTCAATGGAACATCGGTCATCATCAATATCGTTTATGTGGGCGTTGTATTAGGTCTCTTAGTTAAGGCAGCCCCGAAATTATTTGTGCCTAAAGCTTAGTTTTAGAAATGGAACCATGAAAAAATGTCTTGATGCTCTTTGAAAAAGAGAAGCATCAAGACATTTTTTTGTCGAAAAAGCCAAAAGCCAAATCTTCTTGATCAATTTCCAACGACCAGTTTTTTTTGCTGGCTGAGTAGCGCAAAACTGCAATTTGATCTAACTCTTTTTGATTGACCAATGTGCTTTTCAAGCCAGCATCTTCTGACAGATAGATCGGAATCGTATAAGTTTTATCGATCAGTTGTTCTTGTGTCAGACAGAAGACGATGCCTTCTTGCATGATTCCCCGCAACTCTTTCAGCAAATTAAAATCGAGTTTTTCCACCGGTGTTGCTTTTTTAAAAAAGGAGAGGCGATCATTGATTTTTTCTAAGACGATGCGGGTGATCCGATCCGCCAAGATTCGGTAATATTCATCTAAGTAGCGATAATAAACGCGGGAACGTGCATCTTTTAAGTCAAAGAAAACAAAGTTATTTTGCAGTTTGTAAAAGAAAGGGGAGTGGAGGTGTGTCTTCATGTGGCCAAAATATAACAATTCGGAGATCTCTAAAGGCGTCAATTCTTTGACCATCTCGTAATCATTAAAATCGATCCACTTCATTTCTTCGGCAATGCGACCTTTGTTGATTTGCTGAAAAAACAGTTGGACATCTTCCATTCCGCGTATCACTTTTAAGCCCGTATGACCGTCGAATTCGCCGAAATCACTGGAAGGATCAAGCAAGAGCAAATTCTTGGGCTGATGGACGATGCTCTTGTTAAAATCTTGGGGGGCAAGCCCGCGGGTCAAGACGGCATTGCTGGTTGTATCAATATGTACGTAAATCGTGTTAGACATGCCGATCGATCCCTCCTATATACTAAGTTCATTCTACAACAAAGCGCTGAAAATTGCTTGTATCTTTTCGTTTAAAGTTATATTACAAAATAACAGAAAAAACAATTTTTAAGTTCCCTTTTTCGACAAAAAAAGGCAAATCTTGTCTTTTCGTAAAAAAACTGGCCAAAATTGGCGTCTTTATGAGGATTTTGGTATGATAAAAGAAGAAACTAATGGAGACGAGAACCTATGAGAAAAAAGAAAAGCAGACTTTCGAATTGGCTGAGCAATCTCTTTTTGCTTGTGCTGTTATTGATTGGTTTAGCATTGATTTTTAATAATCAAATCAAAAATTATTTTATTAAACAAACAGGTGAAGCATACGCAGTCGGCACCATTGATCGTAGTGAGGTCGAAAAAAATATGGAAGCGGAAGCGACCTTTGATTTTGATGCCGTGGAGCCGGCAAGTTCAGAAGCAGTCTTACGGGCGCAGCTGAGCAACAAAGCTTTGCCAGTGATCGGCGGCGTGGCGGTTCCCAGTGTTGGGATCAATCTGCCGATTTTTAAAGGCTTGGCCAACGAGGCCTTGCTGTATGGTGCTGGTACGTTAAGTCCCACCCAAAAAATGGGGGAAGGCAATTACGCGTTAGCTAGCCATCGCGCTCAATCGCCAGAGCTCCTGTTTACACCATTGGATGATGTCGCGATCGGGGCGGCTATCTATGTGACCGATCTGGAAAATATTTACACGTATACTGCGACTTCTTCTGTGCGGGTCGACCCGACCGATGTTTATTTGCTTGACGAAGTAGAAGGCCGCAAAATGATCACGCTGATCACCTGTGGGGAAATGGGCGGTGTCACCCGTCGTGTGATCCAAGGTGATCTGGAATCTGTAACGCCTGTCGACGAAGCAACGGATGAGATGTTGGCAGCATTCAACATGGCACAACGAACATTTTAATCAAAAGAATAGCTCGAGTGGTACGGCAGCTGGCGTGTCATTCGTCTATTCTTTTTTGCTTAAGGAGGCGTCTTGATGAAAGTGAAAAAACTGACTTCGATCGATTTTCTTGCACAAAGGGCAGGGTTTCAAGAAAGCCGACTCGTCTTTTCCTTTTTTGAGTCGCACTCAAAAGCGCGACGAGCCTTTCTTGCCGACATGGCGCAGCAGGGCTGGCAGATCGACAGCCGTTATGGCCGCTTTTACCTTGCCGGGCAGTTTGATTTTGACCAAAAGACACTGACCATCACCAATCTGCTGGTGGAAGCGGCCGCCGAGTTTACTTGGAAACAACTGCTGGCCGTGACAGAAAGCTTCGCCCGCAGTCGCTTTGTAGCAGCCGTCTTGTGGCAGCTTCCTCATCGGCCCCCCTTGGCTGAATGGTTTATCCAGCAAGGGTATCAGGTGGTCCCTCAAGGGTATCAAAGAGCGCTAGCTTATCAGACGGCGCTGGTTTTAGGCGGTGGCGGTGCTCATGGGGCGTATCAAATCGGGGTTTGGCAAGCGCTGCAAGAACGGGGCATCACCTTTGAATGGATCACAGGAACTTCCGTCGGTGCGTTGAATGGTGCCTTGATTTTAATGAACGATGTGGAAGCGGCCGTCGATTTATGGGCAAATATCTCCAGCGAGCAAGTATTGCACTATCCGCTTGCTTCGGTACGAGCCCAAACGCTGCGGGATTTGATGAATCAAGCCAACTCGCTGGTCCGAGAAGCGGTCAAAAGCAACGGCGCCAGTACTGAACCCTTGGCAAAGCTTTTGCAAAAGACCTTTGATCAAGAAAAATTCAGCCAAACTGCTTGTCGTTTGCTGATCTGTACGACTCGTCTGCCAGATTTCAAGGAGACGGTTTATGCCTTTGATCCATCAGCAGTAGAAGAAAACCTGCATTGGTTATTGGCATCCGCCTCATTTTATCCAGCGATGCAGGCGCAAAAAATCAATGATGCCTATTATATCGATGGCGGCTATCGCAACAACCTGCCCATCGATGTCGCTCTACAGCAAGGGGCAACGGAATGTATCACCGTGGATGTCCAAGGACCCGGCATCAATAAAAGGACGGTTTTGACGGAAGAAACTGCGCAACTTTCGTTAGGGTCTCCTTGGTCCTTAGGCAGCTTTTTGGTTTTTGATGCCCAGCGTTCGCTGGATAATATGACCTTGGGCTATTTGGAAACCTTGAAAGTGTTCGGCAAATACCAAGGCCATTGGTATACCTTTGAAAAGACGGTTGATTTTCAGCCGTTATGGCGGGGCTTTTTGAAAGAGCTACGCCAGACAGACCCGTTGCTTTATCAGGAACTAAAGAAAAAAGAATTTTGGAAAAAAATGCGTAAATTCTATCAACAGGATGTGCCATTTGAGCAGTGGGGGCGTATACTGATAGAGTGTACCGCGAAAGTATTGTATCTAGCGCCTACGGTGATTTATGAGCAGGAAACGATTCTAACGGCTTTAGCTGAAAAAATTGCGCTAAAGGCAGTGGAAGAAGCCGATGCCTGGTCGATCACCGAGTGGCTGAGCTATTATCGCGACCGTTTTTTTGTCTTGTCCGAGCAAAACCGCTTTTTCTTTTTTTATCGGACGCAGCAATTGAATCTGCCCGCCCTTCAGCAGATTCGTCGGCGTTACCCGCTGACTGCTTTAATGGCAGCGTATAGTCACTATCTTTTGAAAGGAGCAGAAAATGGATAAATTTTCGTATGAAATCGTTGAAGAGATCGCCGTGCTTTCGGAAAATCAAAGAGGCTGGCGCAAAGAATTGAATTTGGTGAGCTGGAATGGGCGTCCGCCAAAATTTGATCTGAGAGATTGGGGCCCAGAGCACGAGAAGATGGGCAAAGGCGTGACCTTATCCAATGAAGAATTTGCAGAACTTAAAAAAGCCCTGCTTTCCATGTAAGAAAGCAAAAGGGTGAGGAGTGATCAAATGAAAAGTATGACTGGTTTTGGCAAAGGCAGTGCAGAAACGCCAGATGTGCAGATCGAAATTGAGATCAAAAGTGTCAATCAGCGCTTTTTGGACCTGCAGCTGCGAATGCCCAAACAATTGAATCCTCTAGAAGGTGCTTTACGGCAGTCGATCAAGCAGACCCTCCAGCGGGGGCGAATCGAATTGTATGTGACGTTAAAAGAAAAAACCGCAAATACGAAACAGATCGAGATCCAATGGGACCTGCTGGAACGTTTCATGCAGGAGATCGATACCGAAGCCAACGCCCGTTTTGACCTGACAGAGCTGCCAAAAGCAGCATTGCTGGAACAATTCCTGCTCCATGAGGCTTTTCTAACGATCTCTGATCAAGAGCCAGAAGAAAGCACCTTAGCCGATGGCGTGATGGAAGCATTAGACCAAGCGTTGGCAGCGATCGACCAAAGCCGCTGGGTGGAAGGGCAAGGCATTCTGCAGATCTTACAAGAAAATCAGCGACAGCTGCAGGAAAAACTAACAGAACTCAAACAATTCGTGACCCTCTATGAAGCGGACTACCAAGAACGCTTTGAAAAGAAACTGACTGCCTATCTAGGGGAAGAAGTCGAGCGCGATCGTTTACTGACAGAGTTGGCGATTTTATTAGAACGCGGCGATATCCACGAAGAACTGGATCGTTTAAGTATCCATTTAACGACGATGACGGAGCTGCTGGCAGCTGAGACGCCGATAGGTCGAGAGCTGGATTTCTTGATCCAAGAGATGAACCGAGAAGTCAATACGATTGGCTCAAAATCAAGTCCGATCCAAATCAAAAACAGTGTCGTCCAAATGAAGACGATCATTGAGAAAATCAGAGAACAAGTTCAAAACATCGAGTAGGAGGAATGAACCAATGAAATATTACGATATCACCTTTCACGAACTGAGCGGAAAAAATGTCATCAAGCGCAGTATTCCCTCTGATAAAGAGAATTTCTCTGCGTGGGAAGATGCCTGCGTAGCCATCGAGCCGGATTTTCTTCATCTACTAGTTGATGGCGTAGCTGTTTCTTTAAATCGTCGGTACATCGTACGTATCGATTGCCAAGAAGTGACGGATCCGACCGAAAAAGCGATCACTGCCAAAGACGAATTAGCAGGGGTCATCAATACCTTAAGCAACATGGGCTTTTAAGAAAGCAGCCGAAGTGTAGACTAGCAATTTCATGAAATTCCCATTATAATAAAGTAGTTCTTGAAAGTTGCTGAAAAAAAGTGCAAAATAGACGTTAAGCAAATGTCAGTGAAAGGACGTCATTATGTCAGAGCGAGGATTACTTATAGTTTTATCAGGACCTTCCGGAGTAGGGAAAGGGACCGTGCGCAAAGCAATTTTTGAGAGTGACGACAACGATTTTCAATATTCCGTTTCAATGACCACTCGTCAAAAACGCGAGGGGGAAGTGGAAGGGGTCGATTACTATTTCCGCACGCGGGAAGAATTTGAAGCCTTGATCGAAGCCGGTGAAATGCTGGAATACGCCGAATATGTCGGCAATTATTATGGCACCCCATTATCTTATGTCCAACAAACACTGGATCAAGGAAAAGATGTATTTTTAGAGATCGAAGTGCAAGGGGCAAAACAAGTAAAAGACAAAGTTCCCGATGGTGTGTTTATTTTTCTGACGCCACCTGATCTGGCAGAATTACGCTCTCGTATTACAGGAAGAGGAACCGACTCTGCCGAAGTGATCGATGAACGGATGCGTGTCGCCCGTGAAGAAATCGAAATGATGGCTTTGTATGATTATGCCGTTGTCAATGATGAAGTACCTAAGGCAGTCCAACGAATTCGCGAAATTATTTCGAGTGAACATTTTCGCGTTGACCGAGTGATCGGAACCTATATCAAAATGTTAGAGGAGCTGTAAGAAATATGATGTTAAAACCTTCAATCGATTCTTTGTTGGATCGTGTCAACTCAAAATATTCATTAGTGATCTTAGCAAGCAAACGGGCGCATGAACTTGATGCCGGTGCGCAAGCAACATTAGAAAACTTTGATTCAGTGAAAAGCGTGGGTCAAGCGCTTGAAGAAATCGAAGCGGAATTAGTCGTTAATGATCCTCATCCAGAGATCAAGCGTGCCCGCTTGAAAATGGAACAAGAAGAGCGCAAAGCGCAAAAAGACCAAGAACAAAAAGAATTAGAAGCGCGTATCCGCGACGAACAAAAGCTATAGACAAAAGCAAGCTAGAGCACGCCTGTGTTCTGGCTTTTTCTTTTGAATGGCGATGGTTAAATTTTTGTAAGGGGTACAGACAAACCCCAGCCCATTTAGTAAAATAGAACCTAAAAGGAGGAGAAGAGATGGCGTACATAGCAGAAGTGATCGTGGATGTTCCCACGATGCAGACCGATCAGCCTTTTACTTATCTGATCCCATCAGAATTACAAGCCGCCATTGAGACAGGAATGCGGGTCGAAGTGCCATTTGGCAAAGGTGACCGTCATATCCAAGGGTTCGTCGTCGGGCTTTCAGAAGTTGCCGAACCGCAACAGACCTTAAAACCAATCGTTCGTTTGTTGGATTTGTCGCCTGTCGTCAATGAAGAACTTCTCCAATTAGCCGACTACATGAAGGAAACGACCTTTGCCTTTAAGATTACTTGCTTGCAGACGATGCTGCCTAGTGTGATGAAAGCCGAGTACCAAAAGCAGATCGTTTTACTCGAAGGAAATCATCCCATCAAAGAATATTTTCCCGAAGACGGCATCCTCAGCTGGCAAGCCGCCGAAAGTGCAGGGCTGCTGCCGCAGTTGAAGCCTTTGCGGGAAGCCGCAGTAGTTGAACTGCAGTACCTCGTGAAAAATAAAAACAAAGCGAAAATGACCCGTTATATTGAACGTAAGATCGAGCCAGCAGAAATCCCCGCCGTCCAGCAACAGCTGCGCAAAGGGGCCAAACGCAAGCTGGAAATCTTACAGATTTTGACAGAGGAAGCCCGCTTGCCGGTTTCCTTTTTTACCGAACAAGGGATTTCCACCGCGGCTTTGAACCAAGCACAAGAAGCTGGCTGGCTGACCTTTACGGAAGTTGAAGCCTACCGTGATCCTTACAAAGACCGTCAATTTCAAAAAACGGTCCCCCTTGAATTAAATGAAGAACAGGCAGCTGCAGTAGCGCAAATCACTGCTTGTGCGGATAACCAAGAGGCGCAGACTTTTTTACTGGAAGGGATCACCGGCAGTGGAAAAACAGAAGTCTATCTGCAAGCGATCGCCCAATTGCTGAAACAAGGCAAAACCGCGATCATGCTCGTACCGGAGATCGCTTTGACCCCGCAAATGGTCGAACGCTTTAAAAGCCGTCTCGGCGACGCAGTGGCTGTTTTACACAGCGGCTTGTCCCAAGGTGAAAAATACGATGAATGGCGTAAGATCGAACGTGGGGAGGCGCAGGTGGTGGTTGGCGCCCGCTCGGCGATTTTTGCTCCGTTGAAAAACATCGGGGTCATCATCGTCGATGAGGAGCACGAAGCTTCCTACAAGCAAGATGAAGCCCCTCGTTACCATGCGAGAGATTTAGCGATTTGGCGCAGCCAGTACCATCATTGTCCAGTGGTGTTAGGTAGTGCGACGCCGTCATTAGAATCTCGTGCTCGGGCCCAAAAAGAAGTCTACCGCTTATTGAAATTGAATCAGCGGGCAAAAACCAGTGCGCAATTACCGCAGATCGAAGTCGTGGATATGCGTACCGAATTTGCCAACAAAAAGTATCAAACCTTTTCTCGTCCGTTACAGGAAAAAATCACAGACCGCTTGGCCCGGAAAGAACAGATCGTCTTGCTGCTGAATCGGCGCGGCTACTCTTCCTTCGTGATGTGCCGCGATTGTGGGTATGTTTTGCCTTGCCCAAATTGCGACATCTCCTTGACGCTCCATATGGATACCAAAACGATGCGCTGTCATTATTGCGGACATGAAGAACACATCCCCCATCGTTGCCCCAACTGTAATGCAGACAAGATTCGTTATTACGGAACGGGCACGCAAAAAGTGGAAGAAGAGTTGAAGGAACTGTTTCCCGAAGCGCGGGTTTTACGGATGGATGTCGATACCACCCGCAAAAAAGGCGCCCACGAAAAAATCTTGACCTTGTTTGGGGAGAAAAAAGCGGATATTTTGTTAGGGACTCAAATGATCGCCAAAGGCTTGGATTTTCCTGATATCACGCTGGTAGGGGTCTTGAATGCCGATACGGCCTTGAACTTGCCAGATTTTCGTTCGAGTGAACGGACGTTCCAGCTGCTGACTCAGGTCAGTGGTCGGGCAGGTCGGGCGGAAAAAACCGGCGAAGTGGTGATCCAAACATTCAACCCTGAGCACTATGCCATCCAGTTGGCGCAGTCGCAAGACTACGAAGATTTCTATCAAAAAGAGATGTGGATGCGGCACCAAAGCGGTTATCCACCGTATTATTTCACCGTCAAAATCACCTGCAGCCATCCCGAAGAGCAAGTCGCCGCTCAGAAGATGTTTGCGATTGCGCGGGATCTGCAGCAGGAGCTGTCACCGCGCAGTATTTTGTTGGGTCCGGCACCAAGTGCGATTTTGCGGGTAAAAAACCGCTATTACTACCAATTGATCATTAAATACAAAAATGAACCGCAGCTACCTGCTTTGTTGACCCGTCTGTTGGATCAAAGTCAAATCGATCAGCGCAAAGGATTGTACGTATCGATTGACCAAGAGCCGTTGAATTTTATTTAGAGGAGAAAATATGCGTTATCCTATTATTATCACCCCCGATGAACGTCTTCGTCGGCAAGCAAAACCCGTCAAAGTAATTACCGATGAACTCGTTCAGCTACTAGACGACCTTTATGAAACGATGGTCGCCCATGACGGGATCGGTATTGCCGCACCGCAAGTCGGCAAAAACCTGCAAGTGGCGATCGTGGAAGTCGAAGAAGACGATCGCTTTGAAATGATCAACCCTGAGATCATCGCTTCTTCTGGTGAATCCCTTGATGTGGAAGGCTGCTTGAGTATTCCCCACACCTTTGGGACCGTCAAACGAGCAGACGAGATCACTGTCCGCTATTTCGATCGAGAAGGAGAAGAAATGGAAGTGGAAGCATTCGGCTACTTGGCGCGTGCGATGCAGCATGAGATCGATCATTTAAATGGCGTGCTGTTTGTCGACAAGCTCGTCGAACGCATTCCTGAAGAAGACTTAGAAAAGTATATGGAGGAACATGAAAATGACTAAAATCGTCTTTATGGGTACCCCGGCGTTTTCCGTCCCAATTTTAGAAGGCTTGCTTGAAGCCGGCTATGAAGTGGCAGCAGTCGTGACACAGCCGGATCGTCCCGTCGGTCGCAAAAAAACCATCACTCCGACACCCGTCAAAGAAGCGGCGTTGAAGCATGGCTTGTTGGTTTTACAACCAGAAAAAATCAGTGGGTCACCAGAAATGGAGCAGATTCAAGCTTTAGCACCTGATCTGCTGATCACGGCAGCTTTCGGCCAATTTTTACCTAGTGCTTTACTAGAAGTACCGAAGTATGGCGCTATCAACGTTCATGCGTCCCTACTACCGAAATACCGTGGCGGAGCACCTGTGCATTATGCCATCATGGAAGGCGAGCAAGAAACGGGTGTAACCATCATGGAAATGATCAAAAAAATGGATGCTGGCGGTATTTTTGCTCAAGCTCATTTGCCGATCACGGCCCAAGATGATGTGGGGACGATGTTTGATAAGTTGAGCCTATTAGGCAAAGACTTGCTGCTGGAAACCCTGCCGAAAATCTTGTCAGGAGAGTTGCAGCCGGTTCCGCAAGAAGAAGCGAAAGTCACCTTCTCGCCGAATATCAGCCGTGAACAAGAAGCCATCGACTGGCAGAAAACGGCGGTGCAAATCGATGCCCAAGTCCGAGGCATGCGGCCATGGCCGATCGCCTTTACGACACAAAACGGCAACCGCTGGAAGCTTTGGCAAGTAACACCGCTGGAGCAAACGACGACAGCCCAGCCAGGAACGATCATTGAACGGACGAAAAAAACGTTGCTGATCGCTTGTGGGGAAGGCACGGTATTGGCTATCGATGAATTGCAGCCAGCTGGAAAAGGCCGACAAGACATTGCCGCATTCTTAAACGGCAGTGGACAACAGATTCAAAAAGGGGATCAGGTAGGTACCTATGAAGCGTAATCTTGGAGACATACAATATACAGTGCGTTTTGTGGCACTAGAAGCGTTGTTGCGAATCGAAAAAGGCGGTGCTTATTCCAATCTACTGCTGCGGGAATTGATGAATCAAGGGCGTTTAAATGACAAGGACGGTCGCTTACTGACTGAATTGGTGTACGGCACCATCAGTCGTCAGCTTTTATTGGATTATTATTTGGACCGGTTTATTAAAAATGCCCGCAAAGTCGACCCGTGGGTCAAAACGCTGCTGCGGCTTTCCTTGTATCAGATGCTGTATCTCGATAAAGTACCCGCCCATGCCATCATTCATGAAGCCGTGGATATTGCGAAAGCCAAAGGCAATCCGGGGACTGGTAAATTCGTCAATGGCGTGCTGCGCACGATCCAACGACAAGGAGTGCCAGACTTGGCATTGATTAAAGACCCAATGGAACGTTTAGCAACGGAAATCAGCCTGCCCTTATGGCTAACGAAGAAACTAGTCAAACAAATTGGGATCGAAGAAACCAGTGAGCTAGGCTATGCCCTATTTGAACCCAATCATGCCAGTGGTCGTATCGATCTGCAGCGCATCTCGCAAGCAGCAGCGATCGAACGGCTACAAGAAGAAGGCATTGACGCACGACCAAGTGAGCTTTCCCCCTATGGGGTTGTGGCTGACAAAGGCTTTATGGCGGGCTCTTCCCTCTACAAAGAAGGCTTACTGACGATCCAAGATGAAAGTTCGATGCTGGTTGCCCCCGTTTTACAAGTAGCCCGGGACCATCAAGTATTGGATGCGTGCGCCGCACCAGGAGGCAAAACGACCCATATCGCTGCCTTCTTGTCTGCCGCAGAGGGCGGCAAAGTGACAGCACTGGATATCCATGCCCATAAAGTTAAGCTGATTCAGCAAAATGCCCAACGTTTAGGCGTAGAAGCAGTTGTGGAAACCCGCGTGATGGATGCCCGAGAGACGGCTCAAACCTTTGCCCCCGAACAATTTGATCGCATCTTAGTGGATGCCCCTTGTTCTGGATTAGGGTTGATGCGCCGTAAGCCGGACATTAAATACAGCAAGACGGAGGCCGATTTCCAACGCTTGCCGCAGATTCAGCGAGAGATTTTGGAAAGTGCCGCCCCAACCTTGAAAAAATCGGGTATAATGGTCTACAGCACATGTACGATTCTAGAGGAAGAAAATCAACAAGTCGTGGCAGCGTTTCTCGCTGACCATCCTGAATTTGAGCAAATGCCTCTTGCGGTAGGACCGCTGGCAGCCGAAGCTGTTCAAGAGGATATGTTGACGATCTATCCGCAAGATTTTATGACAGATGGCTTTTTTATCAGTTGTCTACGCAAAAAGTAACGAGGTGAAAGAAATTGGAGATTCGTTTTCAAACAGATGTCGGCAAACGTCGCAACACAAACCAAGATTTTGCAGCAACCTATGTAAATAAAGCCAATGTGACATTGGCCTTGCTTGCCGATGGCATGGGGGGCCACCGGGCCGGAGATGTCGCTAGCCGTCAAGCAGTCAGTGAGATCGGCACCGCTTGGGAACAGACAGAGCTGACAGACAGTGAAAAAACTGCCCAATGGCTGATCCAAAAAATCCAAGCAGAAAGCCAAGTGATTTTCCAAAAAGGACAAGAACAAGAAGAACTTAGCGGCATGGGCACCACGATCATTGCTGTGGCCTTATTAGGCGACCAGTTTACGATTGCCAATGTCGGGGACAGCCGTGCCTATCTTTTACGCAATCAAGTGCTGACCCAAATCACAGAGGACCATTCACTGGTCAATGAATTGGTGAAGTCAGGACAAATCACAGCAGAAATGGCCTTGAATCATCCTCGCAAAAACGTTTTGACCCGCTCGATCGGCATGCCAAGCGAAGTCGAAGTCGATGTGGCGATCCACTTTATTGCAGACGGGGATTATTTGCTGCTGTGTTCAGACGGATTGACCAACATGGTCTCAGATGAAGAGATCACAGCAACGATCCAAGAAACCCCTGTGCTGGAAGAAGCAGTGCAATCATTGATCGATCAAGCCAACGAACGCGGCGGTGTCGACAATATCACGGTATTATTGATTAAAGTTGGAGGAGAGCGCCCATGATCGAAATTGGGAAGAAGATAAACGGCCGATACAAAATCATCGGCAATATCGGCAGCGGCGGAATGGCAAATGTGTTTTTGGCGCATGACTTGATCTTAGACCGTGAAGTGGCAATCAAAGTGCTTCGTTTTGACTTCCAAAACGACCAAAGTGCGATTCGGCGCTTTCAACGAGAAGCATTGGCGGCGACTGAGCTGGTTCATCCCAACATCGTAACCGTTTATGATGTCGGCGAAGAAGACGGCATGCAGTTTTTGGTGATGGAATATGTCAAAGGGATGGATCTCAAGCGCTATATCCAAACGCACTATCCAGTACCTTATTTGCAGATCGTTGATATCATCCAACAAATCTTATCAGCGGTAGCGCTGGCCCATCAACACCGCATCATTCACCGGGACCTAAAGCCCCAGAATGTGCTGATCAATGAAGACGGCGTGGTGAAAATCACCGATTTTGGGATCGCGATCGCCCTATCAGAAACATCGATCACCCAAACCAACTCGATGCTAGGCTCGGTGCATTATCTTTCACCAGAACAAGCACGAGGCAGTATGGCGACCAATCAATCAGATATTTATGCGATTGGGATCATTCTCTATGAAATTTTAACCGGCAAAGTACCTTTTGATGGCGAATCAGCCGTAACGATCGCCTTGAAACATTTCCAAGATGAGATCCCTTCGATTCGGATCTATGACAAAAATGTTCCGCAATCGTTGGAAAACGTCGTATTGAAGGCAACCGCTAAAGAACCGGCGGATCGGTACAAAACTGCCGATGAAATGCGAGCGGATCTTGATACTGTATTGTCACCTGACCGACTCAATGAACCGAGATGGGAACCTCATGCCCTGATGGATGAAACGAGAGTGCTGACCCCTGTAGAAGCAGCCCAAGTTGAAACGCCGCCAGTGGAAGAACCCGTGGCAGAAACGGCTGCGGATCAAGCCGAAGAATCAGCGAAACCGAAAAAGAAAAAACGCAAACGCTGGCTGCTGCTGCCGGTCATTATGGTGATCGCACTGCTAGGTATAGGCAGTTACTTCCTATTCGGCGGTGGTCGGGGGGATGTAGCGATTCCTGAAGTCAACGGCCAGACAGAAGCGGCCGCTCGGGCCGAACTGGAAGCCGCTGGCTTGCAAGTGGCAGACGAGGTAGAAGAAATCGAAGACGATGAAGTCGAAGCAGGCAATGTCGTCAAGACCGATCCGCCAGAAGGCAATGAAGTCAAAAAGAATTCCGTCGTGACCCTCTACATCAGTAGCGGAACCAAGAAAATCACCCTTGATGACTATGAAGGCCGCTCCTTTGATGATGTCAAAAAAGAGTTGATCGATTTGGGCTTTGATGAAGACAGAATCAAAGAAGAGCTAGAGTCGTCAGATGATGTCGATGAAGGGGATATTATCAGTCAATCACCAGCAGCAGGGCGGGAAGTTTCCCCAGCAGAAGACGAAATCACCTTTAAGGTCAGCTCTGGACCAGATAGCTTCGCAATGGACAACTATTATGGCATGACAGAGGCAGATGCACGAGCAGCATTGACTTCTCGTGGTGTCGACCGATCACAGATCGAAGTGAACTATCAATCTAGCAGTCAACCATCAGGCACGATCATCGCCCAAGCACCCGCAACAGGTGAAACGGTGGTGACTTCCCAAACGACCATCACTTTGACGGTCAGCAGTGGGCAGGAAATGGTCAATGTACCAAGAATCGTTGGGAAAAGCCAAGCCGATGCAGAAGCAGACTTGAATGAAGCGGGATTGGACTCAACTTTTGAGGAAGAGGACGGCTATAATGACTCGGTACCAGCTGGACATGTTGTCCGTGTCTCTCCAGGTGCTGGAACCTCCGTCGAAGTTGGCTCTACTGTAACGGTCACGATCTCTAGAGGACCTGAACCAGATGATTCGTCCTCATCGACGCCAAGCAGTAGTTCAGATGATTCCTCTGATTCAAGCGCTACGAGTGAAAGTAGCTCAGAAAGTGATTAGAAACTAGCTAAAACCAAATACATTAACCAAGCAGCCTTCGGGGACCAAAGAATTCTCTTTTTGTTCCCCGTCCAGCTGCTTGTTTTTGTTTCTAAACCTTATAGTGAGGCACAGGTGTCTTTAAAATTTCCTTTAGTCCTGCCATTTGTGCAAGCGTACATCTTTCCAAGGATTCAAAAATTGGGTATAATGAAGGTCAGAATTAGTCAAGGGAGGGAATGAATTGAGTCATCACAATACTTCCGATTTGATTGAAGCATATTTGAAGAAAATTCTTGAAGATAGTGAAACCATTGAGATTCGTCGCGCGGAAATGGCAAATTTGTTCAACTGCGTGCCCTCACAAATAAACTACGTGATCAATACCCGCTTCACCGTTCAAAGAGGCTATGCGGTTGAAAGCAAACGCGGCGGGGGCGGCTATATTCGGATTGAAAAAGTCAAAATCACGGACAGCCACCACTACTTAAAAGAAATGAATCAACTATTCGATGAAACCATCTCGGAAAAAGATGCGTATGCAATAATCCAGAAACTTTATGAGGAAGGAATCCTGTCCAAGCGAGAAGGCAACTTATTATTGACCGTCATCGCGAAAGCAGTTCTAGGACGTTCTCCTTATGAAAATAGAACACGAGCTGATTTGCTCCATGCAATTCTAGAACGATTAAGTTACGAAGACAGGAAGTGAAAGAGATGGATGAATTATTCACCCAACGCGCGAAAGCCGTTTTGGCTATCGCCCAAGAAGAAGCAAAATACTTTAAGCACCAAGCGGTAGGTTCTGAACATATTCTATTGGCACTGGTCATTGAACAAAACGGGATCGCCGGCAAAACTTTACGGGAAATGAATATCACAGAAAACGATATTCGTGAAGAAATCGAACATTTAACAGGGTACGGCACCGTTCGTCAATACCCAGAAAATGCCTATCTCGCGTATTCACCACGAGCAAAACATACATTTGCTTATGCAGGGGATGAAGCCAAGCGTTTAGGGGCACCACAGATTGGTACCGAACATCTATTATTAGGCTTATTAAGAGACGAAGACATTTTGGCTTCACGAATCATGCTGAATCTCGGCTTGAGTCTCGCGAAAATGCGTCAGCTTTTGAAGAAAAAAATGGGCTTCAATGAAAGCAAAACCAACGGAAGTGCTGGTCGTCGTCGTCCAGCCCAAGCCAAAGCGCAGCAAGGAACACCAACCTTGGATTCCTTAGCCCGTGATTTGACCAAATTAGCCCGTGAAAAACGGTTGGATCCTGTTGTCGGTCGTGCCAAAGAAGTCAAACGCCTGATCCAGATCCTTAGCCGTCGGACCAAAAACAACCCTGTTCTCGTGGGGGAACCTGGTGTTGGGAAAACCGCGATCGCCGAAGGCTTAGCCCAAAAAATCATCAATGGGGAAGTCCCAGAAGACATGCAAAACAAACGCTTGATGATGCTGGACATGGGGGCTTTAGTTGCCGGAACGAAATATCGTGGGGAATTTGAAGACCGAATGAAAAAAATCATTGATGAGATCTATCAAGATGGTCAAATCATCTTATTCATTGATGAATTGCATACACTGATTGGGGCCGGCGGAGCAGAAGGGGCGATTGATGCCTCGAATATTCTGAAACCAGCCTTAGCCCGTGGGGAATTGCAAACCATCGGTGCCACGACACTAGATGAGTACCAAAAATACATTGAAAAAGATTCTGCATTAGAACGCCGTTTTGCCCGGGTGCAAGTTGACGAACCGACACCAGAAGAAGCGGAAGAAATTTTACGGGGCTTGCGTCCTCGTTATGAAGAACATCATGGGGTGGAAATTTCTGATGATGCGTTACACGCCGCTGTGCAACTGTCCGTGCGTTACATCAATTCGCGCCAATTACCAGATAAAGCCATCGATTTGATGGATGAATCAGCTGCCAAAGTGCGTTTAGACAAAACCGATGAAAGTTCAGAATTGGCAGATCTGCAAAACGAGATCGCCAACTTGATCGAAGAAAAAGAAGCCGCTATTCGTCAGCAAGATTTTGAAGCAGCAGCTCGTTTACGGATCAAGGAAAAGAAATTGACCCAACAGCTGACGGAAGTAGCGTTTATGGAAGTCAAAGAAGCATCAGGCTATGCCGATAGTGTTACTGCAGAAGATGTTGCTACGGTCGTTTCCCAATGGACCGGCGTACCTTTGCAGCAGATGGAGAAAAAAGAAAGCGAACGCTTGTTGGATCTTGAAAAGATCTTGCATCAACGGGTAGTTGGCCAAGAAGAAGCAGTCAAGGCAGTCGCTCGTTCGATCCGCCGCGCCCGCAGTGGGTTGAAAGATCCGAACCGTCCAATTGGTTCCTTCATGTTCTTAGGCCCGACCGGTGTCGGGAAAACCGAGCTTGCCAAAGCCTTAGCAGAAGCGATGTTTGGTAGTGAAGATGCCTTGGTTCGTGTCGATATGTCCGAATTTATGGAAAAATACAGCACGAGCCGTTTGATCGGTTCACCGCCAGGCTATGTCGGCTACGATGAAGGTGGGCAATTGACGGAAAAAATCCGTTCAAAACCATACTCCGTCATCTTATTGGACGAGGTGGAAAAAGCCCATCCCGATGTCTTCAATATCCTCTTGCAAGTGCTAGATGATGGTCATTTGACGGATGCCAAGGGTCGGAAGGTCGATTTCCGCAACACGATTTTGATCATGACCTCTAATATCGGTGCCCAACAAATCCGCGAAGAAAAAAGCGTTGGGTTTAATGTCACTGATTTAACGAAAGATCACCAAGCGATGCAAAAACGGATCTTAGAAGAGCTGAAAAAAGCCTTCCGTCCAGAGTTCTTGAACCGTGTGGATGAAACAGTGGTCTTCCAATCCTTAGGTGAAGGGGAGATCCACGAGATCGTGAAGATCATGAGCAAAGCGATCATCAAACGATTAGGCAACCAAGACATCCAATTGAAGATCACGCCATCTGCCATTGATGTGATCGGTAAAGCTGGTTTTGATCCAGAATATGGGGCACGGCCGATTCGTCGAGCCTTGCAAAAAGAAGTCGAAGACCGTTTAAGTGAAGCACTCCTATCAGGGCAAATTCATTTAGGTGACAAAGTGACGATCGGTGCTTCCAAAGGATCGATCACCCTCAATGTCAAAGAGGGACAAGCACGGGTCTTGCAACAAGTTTAAGTCGAGCCAATAACGGCAGTGGCGTTTCTATGGTCGAGCAATCGGCATCCATAGGAACGCCGCTTTTTTGTCATGCTATGTCTAGTAGTGATCAAGAAGTATCCACTGATTATGATTGATGATTCACAAAAAAATATCCTTCTAAATAGCTTTATGACAACGATTGATTAATGAGCAAAGCGCTATTCGTGAAAAAAAGAGTAACGAGACCTCTTGGAAAGAATCCTGCTGTGTGATACTATGAATGAGTTGAAAAAAGGAGGAGTATTATGGTTGAGATTATCGCCACGGTGGAATCGATCGAGCAAGCACAGCAGCTGATCCCTTATGTTGATACATTGTTTTTTGGAGAAGAGACATTTGGGCTGCGCCTACCGGCCTCTTTTTCTCGTGAAGAGCAAATCAGACTGATCGACATGGCCCACGAAGCTGGAAAGAAAGTGACGATCGCGGTCAATGGCATCATGCACCCAGAAAAAATGAAGCTGATTCCAGAATACCTAGCATTTCTGAAGACCAATCAAGCCGATCAAATCGCTCTCGGAGATCCTGGGATCATTTACCGCATGAAGCAAAATCCAGAATGTGCCTTGCCATTTATCTATGCAGGGGAAACCTTAGTAACAAGCGCTCGTCAAATCAATTTTTGGGGACAAAAAGGGGCAAGGGCAGCCGTTTTAGCGCGAGAAGTTCCTTTCGAGGAAATGAAAATCATGGCCCCGCAACTAAATATTCCTGTGGAAGTATTGGTTTATGGTGCGACCTGCATTCACCAATCGAAGCGTCCGCTTTTACAAAATTATTATAACTATACCCAACAATCGGAAGAAAAGAACCACGATCGTGGGTTGTTTTTATCCGAACCGAAAAAAGAAGAAACCCACTATTCCATTTATGAAGATAGCCACGGTACGCACATTTTTGCCAATAACGACATTAATTTGATGCTGCAGCTGGCGGAATTAGCCGAAACAGGCTTTCAAACCTGGAAGTTGGACGGAATCTATACACGAGGGGCAGCCTTTGTGGCAATTGCTAAACTGTTTGCCCAAGCCAAGACCCTTGTAGAAAGTGGGGAGTGGCAAGCAGAGCAAGCTGCTGTGCTCAGTGAACAAGTTGCCCAACTTCATCCGGCAGAACGTGGGTTAGACACTGGATTTTATGCCATCGATCCTGACGATATCAAGTAAGGAGCAAGAACAAATGACCGTTAAACAAGCTTTGAAACGACCAGAAGTGTTAGCACCAGCTGGTACGTTAGAAAAATTAAAAACAGCGATCCACTATGGCGCTGACGCTGTCTATATCGGCGGCAATGCCTATGGCCTACGGAGTCGCGCGGGAAACTTTACCTATGAAGAAATGGCGGAAGGGGTAGCTTTTGCCAAAGCCCACAACGCAAAAGTCTATGTAGCAGCCAACATGGTGACCCACGAGGGCAATCAAGAAGGTGCAGGGGAATTCTTTCGGGAATTGCGAGATGTCGGTATTTCGGCAGTGATCGTTTCTGATCCCGCTTTGATCCAGATCTGCGCAACAGAAGCGCCAGGTCTACCGATCCATTTGTCCACCCAAGCCAGTGCCACGAACTATGAAACATTGGAATTTTGGCGGGAAGAAGGCCTAGAACGGGTCGTTCTCGCCCGAGAAGTGTCGATGGAGGAAGTCGCTGAGATCCGCAAAAATACTAGCGTGGAGATCGAAGCCTTTATTCATGGCGCCATGTGTATTTCTTATTCTGGCCGTTGTACTTTGTCCAATCATATGTCGATGCGAGACGCCAATCGCGGCGGCTGTTCGCAATCTTGCCGCTGGAAATATGATCTGTTTGACATGCCCTTTGCAACGGAACGAAACAGTTTGACTAAAAACGGGACAGTGGAAGAAGAGTTTTCCATGAGTGCTGTGGATATGTCGATGATCGAACATATCCCGGATTTGATTGAAAACGGCGTGGATAGTTTCAAAATCGAAGGCCGCATGAAATCGATCCACTATGTTTCAACCGTGGCGAACGTTTATAAAGCAGCCGTGGACAGTTACATGGCCGATCCAGAGAACTATGTCTGCAAACAAGAATGGATCGATGAACTGTGGAAAGTTGCGCAGCGAGAGCTTGCCTCAGGCTTTTACTACGATACCCCAAGTGAAAATGAGCAGTTGTTTGGTCCGCGTCGGAAAATTCCGCAATACAAATTTATTGGGGAAGTCATGGCGTATGATCCGGCAACAAAAACAGCTACGATTCGGCAACGGAACCACTTTTCCGTTGGCGATGAAATCGAATTTTACGGTCCCGGATTCCATCACTTTCACCAAACCGTCGAAGTCATGTATAATGAAGACGGTGAATCCATCGATCGTGCACCAAATCCTATGATGCTGCTGACGATGCCGGTCAAAGAACCGGTGGAAGTCGGAGACATGATTCGGAAGAAAAAATAAGGTCGAGAGTTTCTCTCGGCTTTTTTTGTTGAATCAATCCAGCCAAAAAGGATCGATGAGAACATAGACAATCTTAAGGAGGAAACAACAAATATGGAAACATACGACTACATAGTAATTGGCGGCGGCAGCGGCGGGATCGCCTCAGCCAATCGAGCAGGAATGCACGGCGCCAAAGTATTATTGATCGAAGGCAATGAATTAGGCGGCACCTGTGTCAATGTCGGCTGTGTGCCGAAAAAAGTCATGTGGCAAGCCAGTGAGATGTTAGAAATGATCAAGCGGGACGCAACTAGCTACGGCATTTATCCACATGTGGATAAATTTAATTTCACTGAGCTTGTGGATAACCGTGAAAAATACATTGATTTTTTACACACAGCCTATCAAAAAGGCTTAGACAGTAACAATGTAGAAGTTATCCACGGTTATGCACAGTTTGTGGATAACCACACGGTTACCGTCAATGGGGAAAACTACCATGCAGCAAACATTTTGATTGCCACCGGTGGAAAACCTAGCGCGATGAATATTCCCGGCGGTGAGTACGCTATTGACTCGAATGGTTTTTTTGCGTTGCGAGAAGCACCAAAGCGTATGGTCGTCTTAGGGGCAGGCTACATCGCAGCCGAAATCAGCGGTGTCAGCCAACAGCTGGGCAGCCAAGTGGCTTGGGCGTACCGCAAAGAGCGGCCATTACGAACCTTTGACAAAATGCTTGCGGATAATCTTGTGGAGATGTACCAAGAATCAGGGATCGAAACTTATGCAGGCTACATTGCCTCTCGTATCATTAAAGAAGGTGACGAGTATCTCGTTCACTTTGAAAATGGTGAAACCTTGACCGGCGATTGCGTCCTTTTTGCTGGTGGTCGCGTGCCGAATACGGATAAGTTAGGCCTAGAAAACACCGATGTCCAATTGGATGAAAAAGGGTTTATCATTGTGGACAAATATCAAACTACTACGGCTGACACGATTTTTGCAGTGGGTGATGTCATTGGAAAATTGGATTTGACCCCCGTTGCGATCGCCGCCGGTCGTCGCTTGTCTGAGCGCTTGTTCAACGGTCAAAGCGGTGCGTACTTGGATTATCACTTAGTACCGACGGTCATCTTTACGCATCCACCGATTGCCACGATTGGTTTATCCGAAGAAGCAGCCTTGGCAAAATATGGCCAAGAGCAGATAAAGGTGTATCGTTCGCGCTTTACACCGATGTACTTTGCTTTAAATGAGTATCGCCAAAAATGTGAGATGAAATTGGTGTGCTTAGGAGAAGAAGAAAAAATCATCGGTCTGCACGGCATCGGGATCGGTGTCGATGAAATGTTGCAAGGCTTCGCTGTAGCCATCAAAATGGGTGCTACGAAAGCAGACTTTGATCAAACCGTTGCCATTCATCCGACGGGGTCAGAAGAATTTGTGACGATGCGTTAAAAGAAAAAAAGCCTCAACGGACAGATGATTTGTCCGTTGAGGCTTTTTTTGCGTATAAAATTCTAGCTATCAACTAAAAAGTCCCCAAAAGTAGATCAGAAATCGAACCTTGGGGGCTTATTTCAGGATGATCCCAGCTGCTGGGTTTATCCTAGATCCTTGATCAGTTCTGACGCCCAAGGATCTGAGCAGTGATCTGATAAAGATATGTTTTGGTTTCATCTTTGGTCTCAGGCAATTTCTGGATCGCCTGCAAAGCTTTTTTCGTGTAGTCGGCAGCGAGTTTCTTGGCTTCGTCAATACCGGCGCTTTCTTGGACGATCCGATAGACTTCATGGGTATCCGCCTCAGTCATGGCAGCTTGTTTTTCCAGCAGTGGCAACAGTTGTTGGCGGTCATTTTTCAATGCCATCAACAGCGGCAGGGAATAGACGCCTTGCCGAACATCTTCCAATACTGGTTTTCCTAAAGCAGCCGCATCTTGACTGTAATCCAAGACGTCATCCATGATTTGAAAGGCAAGGCCAATGGCTTCGCCGATCTCACGGGCTTGATTGGCAAAGCGCAAGGAGGTGCCGCTTTCGTAAGCCCCGATAAAGCAGCTTAAGGCAAACAATTCAGCGGTTTTGCCGCGAATGTTTTCTAAGTAATCCTCGATAGTGACGGACAAATCGTATCGTTTGCTCATTTGTCCTAATTCGCCGGCCAGGATTTTTTCCATACTACGGGAATTCATTTGCAAGCTTTTCATGGAGCTAGCATAATCCGCCATCAATTTGAAGCAGCAGACGAAGAGGTAATCACCAGCATAGACAGCGACATCGTTGCCAAATTCGGAACGAATGGTCGGCAGCTTGCGTCGGGTGTCCGCATGATCGACGATATCGTCGTGGATCAGCGAAGCAGTGTGGAGCATCTCGATCGAAGCCGCCAATGCGACGGCTTTTTCGCGATCTTTGTCGCTGCCATAAGCAGAAAAGAGCAGCTGATAAGCAGGACGCAGCAGTTTTCCACCTGAATGGATCATGGACAGGATCGCTTGTTCGACCTCTTTGTTTTTTAATTTTAATGATTTTTCCATCAATTGCAAGGAGGCAGATAAGTCAGCTTGCAGTGCTGGATACTCTTGCCACATGGAATGAAGTTTCATAATTAACTCCTTTATTCTGAATCCGAGCGCCATTTGACTTTGGTCTGGCGTTCATAATCAATTTGAAAACGGCGCAGTGTTTCAACACGACGCAGCAAGTAGTTGGCGGCGATCCCGATAGCGATCCCGGACAAGATCCCAAAGAAAGACAGGACCGGCAAGTAGAGCATTACGCTCCAGGATTGAGCGATCCATGAGGCGGTGATCAACTGTCCGACGTTGTGCAAGAAACCGCCAGCCGCACTAATGCCGATGATACTGACACGCTTAGGCCCCAACTGTTTCACCAAAGACATCCCAAAGTAGCTCAGTAAGGAACCACTCATACTATATAAGAAGGTTGAAACCGTTCCTCCTAGTAACGTCGTTAAAATCAGTCTTAGCCAAATCAAGAGAAAGCTGTCTTTTTTCGGCATGGTGAACAATGCAATAATGGTAATTAAATTTGCCAAACCTAGTTTCGCACCAGGCGCAAAGGCAAATGGATAAGGGATCATATTTTCAACTAAACCAATCACGACCCCTTGGGCGACCAGCAGTGAGATGAAAATTATTCGTTGTAATCGACTCATAAGCAAACGATCAATAGATTAGATCGTCGGTCTCACTCCCATCTGCGGCTTGGATTTCGATCACCAATTTATGAGGTAGACAGACGATGGTTTCCCCATTATTACTGGCCCAGCCACGGCGCACACAAATCTGGTCGCCGCAATCAGCTTCCTTGATTCGGATCCGATCGCCTTCGATCTCCAGTAAATTGGTATCCCCGTCTTCATCTTCATAAAGATAGGTGTACGTTTTTTGACCTTCAACTAAGTCAAAACGTTTGATTTCTGTCCCATCGACCCGCAAGACGGCTTCTTTGTCCGCTGTTTGCGTCTGGCCAAAAATAAAAATCGGTAAAAAAGAGCTGAGGATCAAAACAAGTATGATGACGCCATCCCATGGTTTTAAATGGGCATCGCGGATAAATTCTTTTAGTTTCATCAAAAAAGACTCCTGTTCTTTCATGTGATGTGTCTCATTCTAGCATAAGAAGACAAGATTCTACTAGCTGAATCCTCAATAATCCACCGATTTCTGTGCAAGGACGATCAAGAAAAAGTTCTGTACTTGGAAAGAGACCAAGACACTGATTGAAAATCAGAATGTCTTAGTCTCATGAAGTCGTACAGGTATTCTATTTTGCTGGCTTATTTATTGCCATATAAGGAGCGAGGGGTACCGTACCACCATTTTCCAAGGGTACGTTGCAACCATGGGATTACCCAACGATCTAAACCGACTGCGCGTCCTGAACCGTTCATCAAGGCAAACGCAACTGGAATGAACCAGATGTTTACCCAGTAGAACATACCAGACATACAGAAAGTCAACACTAAAACGATGGTCGTTGCGTTCACTAACCAAGTGAAGAGACCAGCCATCAATGCAAGAGCTAAAGCAATTTCAAAGAAGACCATGAATTTTTGGAAGAACATTGCAACGTCGTTGTTTGGCATAATAAATTGCATAACTTTTGTGAACCAGTCAGGTGATTTTTCGATCACGATCATTGGTTGTTCACCGTAAGCATAGCTCAAACCAAAGTGTGCGGCTTGTGTCGCTGCATCGGCTGCTTCGCCGGCGCCACTAGCGGCACTTGCTGCATCGGCTGCTTCACTAGCACCACTTGCTGCATCAGCGACTGTTTGATATTCCCAAGTCCAAGGGAATACGCTGTTGCCTTGGAACCAAGAACCTTCACCGAACCAAGTACCAGGTTTGAAGACTTCCCCATTCGTACCTAAAATTTTCTTGAAGGCTTCAACGAACCAGACAAGACCATAGAAAATACGAAGCGGAACACTCCACAAGACGTTACCGTAACGAGACGTGTGACCACGGGCTACTGTCCGGTCATCTTTGATGTGGAAGATTTCATGCATCAAGTATTGGAACATGTAGTAACCAGAACGAATATCAAAGAAGTATTTCAAGTTAACGATGTGTTTCATAATGATCGCTAAGAAACCGCTCAGGTGAATCTTATTGAATAAGTTCGCCACGCCCCATTTGGCACCAATCGAAACCATAAATCCTTGGTAGTTTCCTTTGAATTTATGTTTTTCGCCGCCTTTGATGGCTGAAACGATGTTCGTTGCTGCAGTGTGACCTGTTTGTTCAGCTGCTTGCACGATTTGTGGTGTTGGTGTATTCGGGAATTCTTCGAAGTAAACCAAGTCACCAATAATATAGATGTTTTTGTCTTCGTAGCCTTTTGCTTCCATGAACTCATTGGCAACTAGACGGAATCCACGAGCGGTTTCTAAACCGAAATCAGCAGCATCGCTAGTTCCTTTGACACCGGCAGTCCAGATCAATGTGTGGGTTGGGATTGTTGAACCATCTTTTAGTTTGATGTGATCAGGTGCCACTTCAACGATTGGTGCATTCAAGACAAGATCAACATTGTTTTTCTTCAAGTAGCGTTCTGCTTTGGCTGCATCGTTACGATCAAGCATGTTCAAGATCGTTGGCATTGCTTCAACAACTTTCAAGCTGATTTCACTTGGGTCCAATTTATAATCGGAAGCTAAACGATCTTTCCAATCGATCAGTTCACCGATCATTTCGATCCCAGTAAACCCAGAACCACAAACGACAAAGGTCAACATTGCTTTGCGTAATGCTGCATCTGGTTCGATCGCTGCTTTTGCGACAGTTTTTTCAATGTGTTCGCGAATGCGGACAGCATCGTCAAATGACCATAAAGTAAAGCCATTTTCTTTAACACCAGGTGTACCGAAGTCATTCGGTTCGCCACCCATCCCTAAAATCAAGTAGTCAAATGAATAGCTACCTAATTTTGTTTGGACGGTTTTATTTTCTTTATCGATCCCAGTTACTGTATCGGTTACTAAACGAACATTTTTCTTGCGTGAGAACAAGCGCTGCAAGTCATATTGAATTGCGGTAGGTTCTACACGTCCTCCAGCGACTTCATGCAGTTCAGTCATCATCGTATGATAAGAGTGACGGTCGATCAATGTTATCTCAACATCATTGTCTTTTTTCAATTTCTTTGCCATGTACTTCGTAGCAGAAACGCCTGCATAACCGGCACCGACAACGACAATGTTTTTCTTTGCCATTGCAAATCTCTCCTTAATAAAAATAATCTATGATAATAATTACACAATCGTTCCTATTATATAGACAAATGGTTCATTTGTCTAACGATTCTGATGAAAAAAACGCATATTTCCTGAAATTCGTGAAAACTTGCGAAAATCAAAAATTAAGTCCTTTTTCCGTAAAAAAGCGGAAAGGAAGCGGTTGACATATCGTAAATTTACTTTACAATGTTAGATGTATCACAAACTTTTTTGTGGGGAAAATAAACAAGTAAAAGGTGGATAATTATGAAAGCAAAGAAATTGATTGTAGGTATGGCGGTATTTTCATTCGCAGCATTGTTGTTAGGGGGATGCGGAGCAGACGACAATAACACAGCTTCTTCGTCAACTAATGAAAGTACATCACAAACTTCTGCAAGCGATTCAGCATCAACAGAAAGTACAGAAGCGACCGTTGTTGCGGGCGAACCAATGCAAGATGGGACGTATCGTTTAGAAGAAAAGAACTACAAAAACGACTACCGTGTTACTTTTGAGATCACAGTCAAAGACGGCAAAATCGTTGAATCAAAATATGACAACGTGAATGCTGATGGCGAATCAAAAACAGAAAACACTGAATACAATGAAACGATGAAAGAAAAAGCAGGCATCAGCCCAGAAGAATTTATTCCTAAATTCAATGAAGAATTAGTTGCCGCACAAAGCCCTTCTTCAATCGAAGTAGTTTCTGGCGCGACTCATTCCTTTGATTCCTTCCAAAACTATGCACAACAATTGATCCAAGCGGCGCAAGCAGGCAACACGGAAACCATTGAAATCGACAATGGTGCAGACTTGCAAGACGGAACCTATACATTAGAAGAAAAGAACTACTCAAACGGTTACCGCGTGGTCTTCTCAATGACTGTGGCTGACGGTAAAATCGCTGAATCAAACTACGACTACCTGAACGAAGCCGGCGAGTCGAAAAAAGATGATGCAGAATACAATGAAAACATGGAAGCAAAATCTGGCACTGGTCCAGAAGAATTCATTCCAAACTTCAATGAAGCTTTTGTTTCTGCAGTCAATGCTGAAGATGGTTCTGTAGCAGATATGGACGTCGTTTCTGGTGCAACCCACAGCTTCCACAGCTTTGTTATCTATGCACAACAATTGTTGAATGCCGCTGAAAAAGGCGACCAAACAACCATTGAAGTCGATAACTTTGTTACTGAATAATCACAACTTTTTTGAATGAAGAGGACAGCATTCGTTTTGAATGCTGTTTTTTTTCGTGGGCAGCCATGAGAGGGGAAAAGTTCGTGCAAAAAAAAGCAATCTGGTGAGTACTTTTTTTAAAAAGAAATGGGTTCTTTAATGATGGAAAGCATCGATTAAGGATTCCTAAAATACCTTGAGAAATCACGGAATGCCCCTTTTCATTCTGCCAAAAAAAGGCTATTATATGAAGGTTGAAGACAATAGAAAAGAGGAAAATCATGAAAAAGAAAGTAACGTTTTTTCTGATGTTTGTTTTTTTAGGCACAATGTTGGCAGCTTGTGGCAGTAATCAGGAAGCAACGACGCTGCGGGAAGAACCATATTTTCAAGAAGAATTTTTATTAGGCACTTATACTCGAATCCGCATTTATGATGAAGGCAAAGAGGACGCTATGAAGCCAGCCTTTGACCGCATCAGAGAATTAGGCGATAAAATCACCATCAACCAAGCAGGATCAGAGATCGATGAAATCAATGCGCAAGCTGGCATCAAACCAGTGAAGGTTTCGGATGATATTTATTATTTGCTAAAAGAAGCTTACGATTACAGTGTGAGATCAGAAGGCGGCTTTAATATGGCCATCGGTGCCATCACCCAATTATGGCGAATCGGCTTTGATGATGCCCGCAAGCCAGAGCAATCTGAGATCGATGAAGCATTGAAACATATCAATTATGAACAAGTCGAGTTTAACGATGAAGATCAAACCGTTTATTTAAAAGACAAGGACATGATCCTTGACCTTGGGGCGATCGCTAAAGGATATATCACGGACGAAGTCGTCAAAGTGTTGAAGGACAATGGCGTGACTTCCGCGATCGTCGATTTGGGCGGGAATGTCTATGTGTTAGGTCATAGTAACCGTGGCACAGATGAGCCATGGAATGTCGGAATCCAAGACCCGAACAAATCTCGCGGCTCGATTATCGGTAGTATCAAAGAAACCAATAAAACAGTGGTTACTTCAGGGATCTACGAACGCTACTTAGAAGTAGACGGCAAAACGTATCACCATATTTTTGATTCTGAGACTGGTTATCCTTACGATAGCGATGTAGCAAGTGTGACTGTGATCACCGACAAATCCATCGATGGTGACGGGTTGACTACGGTGGCGTTTGATAAAGGGGTCAAAGAAGGCTTGGCTTATATCGAACAGCATACCGAAAAGGGGACCGATGCGATCTTTATCACAAAAGAAGATAAAGTGTACGTAACAGACGGCATCAAAAATACCTTTGAGCTTTCAGAGGAATCAGGCTACACGATGGGTGATCGTGCTGATTTAGAATAGGAGGAGTGAAAGATGTCTCTTTCAGTGTTTTTAGAAGTAGTGGAGATCCGTACCAAAGTGGCCAGTGTCTTCCCCTTCATTATGGGTGTGTTGTTCTCGTTGGTGTATTTTCATGAATTTCATCCTTTGAATACCGCAATCTTTTTTCTGGGGATGTTGCTGTTTGATTTGACGACAACGTCCATCAACAATTATATGGATTTCAAAAAAGCCAAATCAGAAACCTACAAATACCAGCACAATGTGATCGGGCGAGAAAACATCTCAGAAGCTACTGTTCGCAATCTGATTTTTGCGATGTTGGCAGGAACCTTGTTAATTGGTCTTTACTTGTCGTTTGTCACTGGCTGGTTGCTGCTAGTGATGGGGTTGGTCGTTTGCTTTATCGGAGTCTTTTATACCTTTGGCCCCATTCCGTTATCGCGGATGCCTTTAGGCGAGGTGTTCAGCGGCGTAACGATGGGATTAGGGATTTTTGCCATCACGATCTATATCAATACTATTGATCAAAAAGTGTTTTATCTGGCACTGGATTTTGCGAACGGGACCTTTGGCTTAGTGGGGAACCTCTGGGCCGTTTGTGCCATCGTGTTGGCATCCTTGCCATTGATTTTCACGATTGCTGACATCATGTTAGCCAATAACTTGCGGGATCTGGAAGCCGATATCGAAAATCACCGCTACACACTGGTGTACTACATCGGTCGCGAAGCAGGTATCCGTCTGTTTCAAGGAATGATGCTAGCTTCCTACGCCGCTATTTTATTGGGCCTCTTGATTGGTCTCTTCCAATGGCCGATATTGCTCGTGTTTCTGACACTGCCAAAAATCCGCCAAAACTTGAAAGAACATCAAGCCAGCCTGCCGCACCCACGTAGCTTCGGCTATTCGATTAAAAACATGATTTTATTCAACAGCAGCTATGCCTTGGGCTTACTTTTGTGCCTGCTGTGGCAATTGCTGTAAAAGAAAAGATCGACCTGCTCTTGAAAGAGCAGGTCGATCTTTTTTATGTGGGGAATGAAAGAGCGCATAAAAACTGTAGAAAAGACATGATAAAAGAACAAGCATCCTACTTATTATGAAAAGATGAGGCTCGCTTTCTCTGCGGAATTGATCGTAGCAGTAAAGTTTGTTTGGGAGCTGCCTAGGTTGCTTTTTATTTAACCCCTCGGAATAAGCAGGTCTGTTTATGGAGTGTTTGTGTTTACGCTTGCTGTGACTGGTTACCTACGAAAGCAGCCTCAATACCGTTCCAAACTGATTTCTCCAGAAGAAAGCACCTTGCGCTCCGTCGCTGTTTCCACCACTAATTCACCGGTGTTGGTAATGTCTTTGGCGATCCCTTCATAGGTCACACCTTGTTGCGTAAATTGAACGGTGCGGCCCAAAACGAAGGATTTCTGCCGATAGCGGGCCATATAATTCATGTCAGGCAGTTGCGCTAACAATTGGAAGAACCGACGCCAAATTTCTTGGATCAACGCGACCCGAGAAAAGGTTGGATACTCTTCACCAGGAAAGAGTGAGGTTGCTTTTTCCCGAATCTCTGCTGGAAACTGCTGTTGCGGAATTGAAAAACTGATGCCGATACCGATCACAACCGAAGTAATACGGCCTGTCTCAAAGTCACTGGTTGCTTCAGACAAAATACCGCAGATTTTTTTTCCATCTAAGTACAGATCGTTGACCCACTTAATGGCCGTTTCCTTCATTAGAAGGGCATCGATGGCTTCGGCAACTGCTACCGCCGCCAGAACGGTATATTGCGGCAATTCTTGAAACGCTTGGTTTGGTTTTAAAAGCAAGCTCATATAGATCCCTTGTTTTTTCGGTGAGAAAAACGGTCGTTCGAAGCGGCCATGACCGCCTGTTTGCGTTTCGGTCAAAAAAAGGGCGGGGGTTGCCAGTCCACTATCCAAAGCGGCAATCTTGGCTTCTTTCATGGTGGATTCAACAGCTTCCTTGATTTGAATCGTGGGAATCATCGGCAAGGCTGCCGCAAGTGCTGTTTGATCGTAGCGATCATCCGAGACAAAGCGATAGCCGTTGGCCAAGTGTTCGAAATGATAGCCTTCTTTCTCGAGTTCTTTAATGGCTTTCCAGACTGCGGTACGAGAGATCGACAAAGCTTGGGCCAGTTTCTCTCCAGATAGCACAGTATCTTCTTTTTGTAATAAGGTCAGTATTTTTTCTTTTGTCGTCATAAGGATATCCTTCCTAATGTTTCACGTGTAACGTTTTCGTTAGCATAGCAAGAAATCGGCAAAAAGCAAAGTAGTTTCTTACGAAAAACCGTCCACACCAGCCTTGTTTTTTTCTTTAGAAAATCTTAGGAAATGGGTGCGCCAGAAAAGCATTGTAACTTCCAATGAAAGCTTGACAGAGAAGTGCTTCATCTGTATAATAAGGAGTTGCAAAAACTATCTGAACGAAAAAAGCAGAAACGAAATATTGTCCGTTTCGGCTTAGGAATAAGGAAACAAAAGTAGAAAATGCCCAATGCATCCGTTCTATTTTTGGTTTTTTTTTGCCTAAAAGCCGCAAAAAATGCTTTCTGTAACCTATATTTAATATTTGTTACAGTTTTGTAAATAATCGGATAGCCTTTTTGAAAGACTTTATGAAGAGGTGAAGAGCTTGGCTGGACACGTAGTAAAATACGGAAAGCATCGCGAACGTAGAAGTTTCGCACGGATCAGTGAAGTATTAGAATTACCGAATTTGATTGAAATTCAAACCGACTCTTACCAATGGTTCCTAGATGAGGGCCTCAGAGAAATGTTTGAAGATATTTTGCCAATCGAAGGATTCAACGGTAACTTGTCCCTAGAATTTGTGGATTATGAATTGAAAGAACCAAAGTATACAGTAGAAGAAGCCCGTGCCCATGATGCAAACTATTCGGCACCATTACATGTTACTTTGCGTTTGACGAACCGTGAAACCGGGGAAATCAAATCCCAAGAAGTATTCTTTGGTGATTTCCCATTAATGACTGAACAAGGAACCTTTATCATCAACGGGGCAGAACGGGTTATCGTTTCTCAGTTGGTCCGCTCTCCAGGTGTATATTTCCATGGCAAAGTCGATAAAAACGGCAAAGAAGGCTTTGGTTCAACTGTTATCCCTAACCGCGGTGCGTGGCTAGAAATGGAAACTGATGCCAAAGATATCTCTTACGTACGGATTGACCGTACCCGTAAAATTCCTTTGACGGTCTTAGTCCGTGCCCTAGGGTTTGGTTCTGATGACACGATCTTTGAAATTTTCGGCGACAGTGAATCATTGCGTAACACGATCGAAAAAGACTTGCATAAAAACGCAAGCGATTCTCGTACCGAAGAAGGATTGAAAGATGTTTACGAACGTCTTCGTCCAGGCGAGCCAAAAACAGCAGACAGCTCACGCAGCTTGCTGAACGCACGTTTCTTCGATCCAAAACGTTACGACTTAGCAAATGTTGGTCGCTACAAAGTAAACAAAAAATTAGACTTGAAAACACGTCTATTGAACTTGACCTTAGCAGAAACCTTGGTTGACCCTGAAACAGGCGAGATCATTGTTGAAAAAGGCACTGTTTTGACTCACCAAGTCATGGAAACACTAGGCGCATTTATCGATAATGGCCTAAACAGTGTAACGTACTATCCATCAGAAGATGGGGTCGTTACCGAACCAATGACGGTCCAAGTCATCAAAGTCTTTTCACCAAAAGATCCAGAACAAGAAGTCAACGTGATCGGTAATGGCTATCCAGATACTGCCACACGTACCGTTCGTCCAGCAGACATCATTGCTTCAATGAGCTACTTCTTCAACTTGATGGAAGGCATCGGCAATGTCGATGATATCGACCACTTAGGAAATCGTCGGATTCGTTCTGTTGGTGAATTATTGCAAAACCAATTCCGGATCGGGCTTGCTCGGATGGAACGTGTCGTTCGTGAACGGATGTCGATCCAAGACACCGAAACCTTGACACCGCAACAATTGATCAATATTCGTCCAGTTGTCGCAAGTATCAAAGAATTCTTTGGTTCTTCTCAGTTGTCACAGTTCATGGACCAAACAAACCCACTGGGTGAGTTGACCCATAAACGTCGTCTATCTGCCTTAGGACCTGGTGGTTTGACCCGTGACCGTGCCGGCTATGAAGTCCGAGACGTTCACTATTCCCACTATGGCCGTATGTGTCCGATCGAAACGCCTGAGGGACCAAACATCGGGTTGATCAACAGCTTGGCCTCTTATGCCAAAGTCAACAAGTATGGCTTCATTGAAACACCATACCGTCGAGTTGACCGCGAAACAGGCCGTGTTACAGACAAAATCGATTACTTGACTGCCGATACCGAAGACCACTACGTTGTGGCCCAAGCAAACAGCTTGTTAAATGAAGACGGCTCTTTCGTAAACGACGTTGTTATGGCGCGTGCTACTTCTGAAAACTTGGAAGTATCGATCGATAAAGTCGACTACATGGACGTATCACCAAAACAAGTAGTCGCAGTCGCAACCGCATGTATTCCTTTCTTGGAAAACGATGACTCCAACCGTGCCTTGATGGGTGCCAACATGCAGCGGCAAGCTGTACCATTGATCAATCCGAAAGCACCTTGGGTTGGTACTGGTATGGAATACAAATCAGCACATGACTCAGGAGCTGCTTTGTTATGTAAACATGATGGAATCGTAGAATACGTGGATGCAGCCGAAGTGCGCGTTCGTCGTGACAATGGCGCATTAGACGTTTATTCTGTTACCAAATTCCGTCGTTCAAACTCAGGAACCAGCTACAACCAACGTCCATTAGTGGCACTTGGTGAAAAAGTGGAAAAAGGCGACATCTTAGCAGATGGCCCATCTATGGAACAAGGTGAAATGGCATTAGGACAAAACGTCTTAGTCGCATTCATGACTTGGGAAGGGTACAACTATGAAGATGCCATCATCATGAGCCGTCGTTTGGTAAAAGATGATGTTTACACTTCTGTCCATATTGAAGAATATGAATCAGAAGCCCGCGACACAAAATTAGGACCTGAAGAAATCACTCGCGAAATCCCGAACGTTGGGGAAGACGCGTTGAAAGACCTAGACGAAATGGGCATTATCCGCATTGGTGCGGAAGTCAAAGATGGCGATCTGCTTGTTGGGAAAGTCACTCCAAAAGGGGTAACGGAACTTTCAGCAGAAGAGCGTTTGTTGCACGCAATCTTTGGTGAAAAAGCCCGCGAAGTGCGTGACACTTCTTTACGCGTGCCTCACGGCGGCGGCGGAATCGTCCACGATGTCAAAATCTTTACCCGCGAAGCTGGCGATGAATTGTCACCAGGTGTGAACATGCTGGTTCGCGTTTATATCGTTCAAAAACGGAAAATCCATGAAGGGGATAAAATGGCCGGGCGTCACGGAAACAAAGGGGTCGTTTCTCGCATTATGCCAGAAGAAGACATGCCTTTCTTACCAGATGGCACACCAGTCGATATCATGCTGAACCCATTAGGGGTACCTTCTCGGATGAACATTGGACAAGTATTAGAGTTACATTTAGGAATGGCTGCGCGTCAATTAGGCATTCACGTGGCAACACCAGTCTTTGATGGTGCCAGCGATGAAGATGTTTGGGCAACGGTTGCTGAAGCAGGAATGGCCAGCGATGCCAAAACAGTGCTTTACGACGGACGTACCGGCGAACCATTTGATGGCCGCATCTCCGTTGGTGTCATGTACATGATCAAATTGGCCCACATGGTCGATGATAAATTGCATGCCCGTTCCATTGGACCTTACTCATTGGTTACGCAACAACCATTGGGAGGAAAAGCCCAATTTGGTGGACAACGTTTCGGAGAGATGGAAGTTTGGGCACTGGAAGCATACGGTGCTGCTTACACCTTGCAAGAAATCTTGACCTACAAATCAGATGACGTGGTTGGTCGTGTGAAAACATACGAAGCGATCGTCAAAGGGGAACCAATTCCAAAACCAGGTGTACCAGAATCATTCCGCGTATTAGTAAAAGAATTGCAATCACTGGGTCTAGACATGCGCGTCCTAGATATCGATGATGCAGAGATCGAACTGCGTGATATGGATGATGACGATGATGATTTGATCACCGTTGATGCCTTAACAAAATTTGCGGAGCAACAAACAGCCCGTGAATTAGAACAAAAAGCACAAACAGAAGCTAAAAATGCCGCCGACGCGTTGAACCAACAAATCGAGACAGCAGAAGATCGCTTGCAATAATAGACGGCCCTCGCTATTTCCGCCACTAGCGGAAATAGCCCCCGTTCTATCGGATATGTCCATGAAATGAAATGGAGGGAACCTTTTTTGATCGATGTAAATAAATTCGAAAGTATGCAAATCGGTTTGGCTTCTCCTGAAAAAATCAGAAGCTGGTCTTATGGTGAAGTAAAAAAACCAGAAACCATTAACTACCGTACGTTAAAACCTGAACGCGAAGGGTTGTTTGACGAGCGTATTTTCGGTCCAACCAAAGACTGGGAATGTGCTTGCGGCAAATACAAACGGATCCGCTATAAAGGCATCGTTTGTGACCGTTGCGGCGTGGAAGTAACACGTTCAAAAGTGCGTCGTGAACGCATGGGACACATTGAACTAGCAGCACCAGTATCACACATTTGGTACTTCAAAGGCATTCCTTCACGGATGGGTCTTGTTTTAGACATGAGCCCACGTGCATTGGAAGAAATCATCTACTTTGCTTCTTACGTAGTGATTGAACCAGGAAACACCAGCCTTGAGAAAAAACAACTATTGACTGAACGGGAATACCGTGAAAAACGTGACCAATACGGTCAAGAATTTTCAGCAGCGATGGGTGCCGAAGCCATCAAACAATTATTAGATGGCGTTGATCTTGAAGGCGAAGTTGCTGAATTGAAAGAAGAATTGAAAAACGCAACTGGTCAAAAACGGACCCGTGCGATCCGCCGTTTGGATATCTTAGAAGCATTCCGTGCTTCAGGAAACAAACCAAGCTGGATGGTTATGGACGTTATCCCAGTTATCCCGCCTGATTTGCGTCCAATGGTGCAATTAGAAGGTGGACGTTTTGCCACAAGTGACTTGAACGACTTGTATCGTCGTGTAATCAACCGTAACAACCGTTTGAAACGCTTGTTAGACTTGAATGCACCAAACATCATCGTTCAAAATGAAAAACGGATGCTGCAAGAAGCAGTCGATGCCTTGATCGATAACGGTCGTCGTGGCCGTCCAGTTGCAGGGCCAGGGAACCGCCCATTGAAATCTCTTTCTCACATGTTGAAAGGGAAACAAGGTCGTTTCCGTCAAAACTTGCTAGGAAAACGGGTCGACTACTCAGGTCGTTCAGTTATCGTCGTTGGTCCATTCCTTAAAATGTACCAATGTGGTCTGCCAAAAGAAATGGCGATCGAATTATTCAAACCATTCGTGATGCGGGAACTTGTTTCTCGTGAAATCGCGTCAAACATCAAAAATGCCAAACGCAAAATCGAACGTCAAGAAGACGAAGTTTGGGATGTCTTAGAAGATGTTATCAGAGAACATCCAGTGCTATTGAACCGGGCACCTACGCTTCACAGATTAGGTATCCAAGCATTTGAACCAGTCTTAGTTGAAGGCCGTGCCATTCGTTTGCACCCACTTGTTTGTGAAGCCTACAATGCCGATTTCGATGGAGACCAAATGGCCGTTCACGTACCATTGAACGAAGAAGCGCAAGCAGAAGCACGTATGCTGATGTTAGCAGCCCAAAACATTTTGAATCCAAAAGACGGAAAACCAGTTGTAACACCATCTCAGGATATGGTCCTAGGGAACTACTACTTGACGATGGAAGAAGAAGGCCGTGAAGGGGAAGGCATGATCTTCCGTGACATGGACGAAGCAGTTACGGCATGGCGCAATGGCTACGTGCATTTACACACACGGATCGCTATCAATCCAAACACTTTAGGGGACAAACCATTCACGTCTGAACAAAAACAACGCTTGATGGTAACAACGGTGGGTAAAGTGATCTTTAACTCGATCATGCCACCAGAATTCCCATTCTTAAACGAACCGACAGACTACAACTTGACGGTTCAAACACCAGACAAGTACTTTATTGAAGCTGGTACAGATGTGCCTGCCTTCATCAAAGAACAAGAGCTTGTTGGCCCATTCAAGAAGAAAAACTTAGGAAACATCATTTCAGAAGTCTTCAAACGTTTCCGCATCACTGAAACGTCACGCATGCTTGACCGCATGAAAGACTTAGGATACAGCCATTCAACAATGGCGGGTATCACCGTTGGTATCGCTGATATCATGAACTTGCACGAAAAACATGAAATCATCGACAATGCCCACAAACAAGTTGAAACGATCACGAAACAATTCCGTCGTGGATTGATTACCGATGACGAGCGTTATGAACGAGTTATTGGTGTTTGGAATGCAGCCAAAGATGAAATTCAGTTAAAACTGATGGAATCATTGGAAGCGAAAAACCCAATCTTCATGATGTCTGATTCCGGTGCCCGTGGTAACATCTCCAACTTTACTCAGCTTGCTGGGATGCGTGGATTGATGGCCGCGCCTAACGGACGAATCATGGAATTGCCGATCATCTCAAACTTCCGTGAAGGTCTATCTGTCTTAGAAATGTTTATCTCGACCCATGGTGCCCGTAAAGGGATGACCGATACCGCCTTGAAAACAGCCGATTCCGGTTACTTGACACGTCGTCTCGTTGACGTTGCCCAAGATGTTATCATCCGTGAAGACGATTGTGGTACTGACCGTGGTTTAGACATTCAAGCAATTCGCGAAGGAAACGAAATCATCGAATCCTTAGAAGAACGTTTGATTGGACGTTACACACGTAAATCAGTGATCCATCCTGAAACTGGCGAAGTCCTTCTAGGGGTCAATGAATTGATCACTGAAGATTTAGCTAAAGCCATCGTGGACGCTGGTATCGAAACAGTATCCATTCGCTCTGTCTTTACATGTAACACCAAACATGGTGTATGTAAACATTGTTATGGCCGCAACTTAGCTACTGGTTCTGAAGTTGAAGTTGGGGAAGCAGTCGGTACCATCGCTGCCCAATCAATCGGTGAACCTGGTACTCAGTTGACCATGCGTACCTTCCATACCGGCGGGGTTGCCGGAGACGATATCACGCAAGGTCTCCCTCGTGTCCAAGAAATCTTTGAAGCCCGTAATCCGAAAGGACAAGCGGTCATTACCGAAGTTACCGGAGAAGTCATCGATATCTCAGAAGACCCATCAACTCGGACCAAAGAAGTGACTATCAAAGGGGAAACCGATACGCGTACGTATACCGTTCCTTATACTGCCCGGATGAAAGTAGCAGAAGGCGACTTTATCCATCGTGGTGCGCCATTGACGGAAGGTTCGATCGATCCAAAACAACTGTTACAAGTTCGCGATGTCTTGTCTGTTGAAAACTACCTATTACGGGAAGTTCAACGCGTTTACCGGATGCAAGGGGTAGAAATCGGCGACAAACATATCGAAGTAATGGTTCGTCAAATGCTGCGTAAAGTCCGCGTCATGGATCCAGGTGATTCAGGCATCTTGCCAGGAACATTGTTGGATATCGCCGACTTTAAAGACCGCAACTACGACACATTGGTAGCCGGCGGCGTTCCTGCAACTAGCCGTCCAGTCCTACTAGGAATCACGAAAGCATCTTTGGAAACCAACAGCTTCTTGTCTGCTGCGTCCTTCCAAGAAACCACTCGTGTGTTGACCGATGCAGCGATTCGCGGCAAGAAAGATCCACTTCTTGGATTGAAAGAAAATGTTATCATCGGTAAGATCATCCCAGCTGGTACTGGTATGCCTCGTTACCGTGAAATGGAACCAAAAGAAGTAACAGTTGCCAGCGAAAATGTCTACAGCATCTCAGACATCGAAGCACAAATGGCTGCTGAAGACGCATTGAACAGCCAGAACTAATCAATGCCCAGCACCTGATTGACTCAGTGTGACGGAAAAGCTTGTCATTCTTCGGAATGGCAAGCTTTTTTGTTTAGCAAAAGGAAATGTTACGAAAAAGAATGCGTCCTTCTTTCATCCTAGAAAAGGGGCATTTGGAACAATAAATGAAAGCGTTATTTTTGAAATGTCCAAATCAGTGGACATCGATTAAGAAATACTCGAGCCAAAGAGGGCTATAGTAAAGATACGGAGGGAGACAGTATGAAGCTGAGCAAGAGAGAAACACGTTTGATTGAGCAGTTTATGATACAGGGGATGAATTTGACCGCTAATGAACTAGCCACAGCTGCTAAGGTTTCAACAAAAACCATTTATCGGACGATCAAGCGGATCAATGAGGCTGCTGGTTCAGAAATCATTCGGTCTGAAATCGGCAAAGGATTTTGTTTGGATTATGAAGCGTATCTCAAAGGCACGATTGAAAATCAAGAAACGGATCAACATGATGAGCCGCTTGAGCGGCGTCATGCGATTGCACTGCATGTATTGTTTAAATCACCAAAGCGATTAATGATCAAAGAGCTGTTCGCCCCTTACTATTTGAGTGAAGCAGTGATAAGTAGTGATATCAATCGTCTTTCGGAATATTTTCAGTACTTTGAACTCCAGTTGATCCGATCCGATAAGAGAATTGCAGTGATTGGTACCGAAAAAAATATCCGTCGCTGTGTCAGTGATCTCTTTACGAAAAACCATGTGTGGAATGAAGAAATGGTCGCGCAAAAATATCCCATCAATGCCTTTGATATCAACTTTATTACCTCCATTCTTGAATTCATTGAGCGAAAACTCGCGAACAGTATTGCGTATCCTTACAATATGAATATTTTCTCGCATCTGTATATTCTGATTTTACGAATGAGAGAAGGAGAAATTGACCGCGAAGAGATAATTGAGGGTTTAGATGAGGAAGAACAGCATTTGATTGAACAGCACCAAGAGTTTTATCAAGTTGCCAAACAAGTGATTGAAAAAATCAATGCCTATCTCGTGACGGAGCTACCAGAAAGTGAGGTATTTTATCTCTACCAGTATCTAGTGTCTTCCAGAGTGGAAAACAAACCCTTGGCAATGACCAATCTGACAAAAGAAGCCAGCGAAATCACGGAGTTTTTTACTAAGCGGATGGAAAAAGCACTGGGTATCAAATTGAACCAGCAAACAGACAAGACCAATCTACTTTGCCATATCCAGCCGATGCTCTATCGGCTAAAAAATAAAATCATCGTGAAAAATGGGCTGCTAAATGACATTCAACTAGAGTACCCAAGGATTTTTGAGCAAGTGGCACAAGTCAGCAAGGAAGTGGAGCAAACCTATGGAACGAATCCCATATCGGAAGACGAGATTGGTTTCTTGGTTCTGTATTTTGTGAAATTTAAAGTCATTCGTCGGCGCAGACAGCGAGTCTTAATCATGTGCAGCAGCGGCGTAGGGACCTCTGAACTGCTGAAAGTCAAAGTCCAACGGGCATTTCCAGAGTTGGATATCGTGGATGTGCTTTCCGCTCGGATGTATCGAAAGCATGCGCAAGACTACCAGGATATCGATCTGATCTTAACCACCATTAATTTGCCAGTAGAAACGAAGGTGCCGACGATTTTAGTCAATTCGGTATTTACCAAACAGGATGAAAAGCGAGTCAAACAACTATTAGGAGAGATGTAAAGATGAAAAACGAAAGCCAAACGATCCAAACGTTCAGCATCGCAGATGTAATCAATCCCAATCTTATCAAGATGGAAATGGAAGCGAATTCAAAAGAAGAAGCGATCACTGAACTGTCTGAACTTTTATATGAAAACCAGATAATTACCGATTTAGCAGGGTTCACCCAAGATGTCTTTGCCCGAGAAACGGAAGGAATGACCGGTATCGGACATGGCTTAGCAATCCCACATGGAAAGTCAGACAGTGTGAAAAAGACTTCTTTAGTGATCGGAAAAACCAAGCGTCCGCTTGAATGGGAGTCCATCGATGAAGCGCCCGTTCAAGTAATTATCTTGTTTGCAGTCAAAAATACCGATGCCAATACGATGCATATCAAGCTGCTGCAAAAGGTAGCGATGCTACTAGCGGATGAATCGTTTATTGATCGTCTCGTTGCGTCAGGGACCAAGGATCAAATGATGGCCTTGCTTGCAAAAGATCCAATGGCAGAAAACTAAGAAAGGGGGAGAAGAGATGAAAATCGTTGGTGTAGCTGCTTGTACTTCAGGAATCGCTCATACGTATATTGCTAAGCAAAAAATCGAAACAGCTGCGAAAGAACTTGGTCATGAAGTCCATATCGAAACCCAAGGAACCATCGGGACAGAAAGTGAATTGACGGAAGCAGCTATTCAGGCAGCTGATGTTGTCATTATTGCGGCAGATATTAAAATCGGCGGCAGAGACCGCTTTGAAGGCAAGCGAATAGTAGAAATTCCAACTAGTATGGTGATCAAAGCGCCTAAGCGTTTGCTTGAAACGATTGAAGAAAAATTAAATCAGGGATGAATCAATAAATGTTCCGACAATTCAAATTTAAAGGGGGATGAAACAAATGATGAAACAGCTGCAGTTGAAAAAACATGCCTTAACCGCCATCTCATATATGCTGCCGGTCGTTGTAACAGCTGGACTTTTGATCGCTATCGGCAATCTTGCCAACGGCACGGTCATTGAAAATTACGATGCTGCCTATACGATCCCGGATGCACTGGTCTCGCTGGGCGTTTTAGGGATGGGGCTGCTGGCGCCAGTGATCGCTGCCGCAATCGCCTATTCCATTGCCGATCGTCCAGGAATCGCTCCGGGACTCTTTATGGGACTGATTGCCAATGCGATTGGCGCAGGCTTTTTAGGGGGAATGTTAGGAGGCTATCTCGCAGGTTATCTGGTCTTATTCTTAGTAAAAAACCTTAAAGTACCACGTTGGGCACAAGGTCTGATGCCAATGATGATCGTACCGGTCTTGTCGACACTGATCGTCGGTGCTTTGATGTTCTTCGTCATCGGTGTACCGATCGTGTGGGCTACGGAGGCGTTGACTACCTTCTTAACGAATCTGCAAGGCTCGGGGAATTTCTTATTTGGAGCGATTGTCGGTGGCATGGCTGCCTTTGATTTTGGCGGACCCGTCAACAAAGTCGCCTCGCTATTTGCTGATGGGCTATTATTGGAAGGCATTCAAGAACCCGAAGCCGTGAAAATTTTAGCCTCAATGGTGCCGCCCTTTGGTGTTACGATCTCTTGGATTCTCTCTCGTCTCTTACGCCGGCCCAAATATTCTACGGAAGAAGAAGACAACATCAAGATCGCTTTTCCAATGGGTCTTTGCATGATCACAGAAGGGGTGATCCCAATCGCTGCCGTTGATCCGTTTCGTGTCATTTTTTCCTGTACGGTCGGAGCAGCCGTCGGCGGTGGTCTAAGCATGGTTTGGGGCGTCGGTTCACCGGTGCCATCTGGTGGGGTCTTCATCATTCCTGCCATGACGGATCCATTGAAATTTACCATCGCACTCTTGATTGGTTCTGCCATCACCGGTGTTTTGCTGTTTGCATTGAAAAAGGCGCCCGTGGAAACGCCGATCATGGAAGAGGAAGAAGACATTGACTTTTCGTCGATTGAAATTTCCTAAAAAAAGGAGCGAAGAAAATGTATGTATCAATGAAAGAGATGCTGCAAAAAGCCAATCGAGAAAACTATGCCGTTATGGCGATCAATTGTTTCAACCTGGAAACCGCTAAAGCAGTGATCGATGCCGCTGCAGAATCACATGCACCCATCATCGTGGATTTGCTGCAAGACCATTTAAAGACCCATCTAGATCATCGTTACTTAACCCAGCCGATCATTCGAATGGCGGAAAATGCCAATGTGGAGGTTGCCATCAATCTGGATCACGGACAGGATATCGCCTTCGTCAAACAATGTCTCCATGAAGGGTTCTCAAGCGTCATGATGGATGCCTCTATGCATCCTTTAGAAAAAAACATCGCCATCACCAAAGAGATCGTACAGTTCGCACAAGCCTATAATGCCAGTGTCGAAGCAGAAGTTGGGGACATGGGAGCAGTGGCTGGGAATCAGTTTACCAGCGATGGGATGTATACCGATCCAGAGGAAGCCATCCATTTTATTCGAGCAACCGGGGTCGACTGCCTCGCCCTTTCTTACGGCTCCAGTCATGGGGATTATCCAGCAGGGTATCGCCCGGCATTTCGCTTTGACATCGTTCAAACAATCAAAGAAGCCACTGACCTGCCGCTGGTTTTGCATGGTGGCTCGGGAGCCGGCAGAGAAAATATCTTGCGTTCCGTGGCATTAGGGATCAATAAAATCAATGTAGGGGCTGATTTTATGAAAGCCCAAAGAAATGCCCTGCACCAACAGCTGAATGCTTGTCCGGAAAGCGATTATCCGACCCTGATCCACCAAACCATCGAAGCAGGAAAAACAGTCGTCAAAGAGTATATCGAATTATCTGGATCAAAAAACAAATCACTTTAAAAAAGAATGGAGCACACTTATATGTTGATCAATATGAAACAATTACTGACCGTTGCCAAAGAAAATCAATTTGCCGTGGGTGCCTTTAACGTCGCAGACAGTAACTTCTTACGCGTCGTTATCGAAGCAGCGGAAGAAAACGATGCACCAGCCATCATTGCGGTCCACCCAACAGAATTGGCCTTTACAAAGGATGAATTTTTCCACTATGCAGTTTCCAGAGCGAAAAACAGTTCTGTGCCAATCGTGATCCATATGGATCATGGTGACAGTCTGGCGAGTATTATGCGGGCGATCCATTGCGGGTTCAGCTCAGTGATGATTGATGGGTCATTGCTGCCTTTTGAAGAAAATATTGCTCTAACAAAACAGATTACCGAGATTTGCCATCCGATTGGGGTATCTGTCGAAGGCGAGCTAGGAACGATCGGCAATACCGGAACCTCCGTTGAAGGGGGCGTCTCCGAAGTGATTTATACTCGTCCTGAAGATGCACAAGAGTTCATTGAGAAGACAGGCATTGACACACTAGCAGTTGCGATTGGAACTGCTCACGGTATTTATCCGAAAGATATCAAACCGGAATTAAAAATGGATGTCTTGCAAGAAATCAAAGATCGTGTCGATATCCCATTGGTGTTGCATGGTGGATCGGCCAATCCCGATGAAGAAATCGCTCAGGCAGTGGCAATCGGTATCCAAAAAGTAAATATCTCCTCTGATTATAAATACGCCTTTTACAAAAAATGCCGTCAAATTTTAGCTGAAACAGAATTATGGGATCCAAATGCTATTTACCCAGAATGCATTGAGGCAGCTAAAGCAGTGGTTACGCAAAAAATGACCCTCTTCAATGCAATTGGGAAAGCAGCTTTGTATCGCCAGCAAAATATCCAGCCATGGCGTAGTGAACAAAACTAAACAGCAAACAAATAATGGAAACACCCTCGAAAATCGCTAAATTGCGGCTTTTCAAGGGTGTTTTTTTATTGTGCATTCTTTTCTTGCAGCATACGAATCCCCTTTTCCTGAACCTGCCGAGCGATAAACGCCAAGTCATTCGAAGTCAGATTGATGTCTGCATAATGAAACAAGTTTTTTCTGCAGGAGGGGGTCAGATTGCCGATGATCAAATCATACGTCTCGTCCAGTTTGGTCAGAGAGAACGAGTCCAGAGGATTTAAAATCGTGATTGTTAGCTGATAAGGAATAAACTGTTGGATTTTCGTTTGGATAAATTCCGTATGATAACTATTCGTATCATAAAACAAAGCTAAGCGAAAGCCAGCATTGGCATCGATGATTTCTTTAGCGAAATTTGGGAAAGATATATGGAAAATATAAATCAGGTAATTGATCGTACTTGGTCGAATGATCGGTAAATTTGAATGGGCCAAAAGGTGAACGATGTCTTGATTGACTGCCTGTTGGACCAAATCACAGTTGTTGACAAAACGAGCAAAGCGATCATCCAAGATGCAGTAAGGAACGTGCAAGTTGATCCCAAGAAAATAAGAAAAGACCACAGCGTCGAGTTTCTCTTCAAAGTTGGTTTCATGATAGTTGTACTTTTTAAATATACGTTTGGTCATTTGATAAAACTCTTGTTTGGTCTTACGAAAGACGTTGGGGTCCTGACCAATATGGGTCGTGACATAACCGACCATTTTCTCGACGTAGGCCCGACTGTAGCCGGTAAATTCGCTCAAATCGATTTTCTCTAAGAAATATTCGACGTGGTTTCCATTGGGGTTGGAGGCGTATAGGCGATCGCGCTTCGTGTTGATATAGATCACAAAAGCGATTTTTTTGATGTCGGAAAAATAAAGCTTTAAGGGTGTCGCTGCTGCCATGATACGAGCGATTTTCAAAAAATCCTGTTCTTGGTTGATGTTGGCATCCACAAATTCATACTGGTACTTTTCTAAGAAGAAAATCAGAAAAAACTGGCGAATGTTGTGTTCATTTCCTTTTAACTGGATGGGTTTGGTCGCGATGAAGAAATCATATGGTGCCAGAACCATGTTGATCCTCTTGATCAAACGAATGATCGACGATTTGCTTAAATTTAATTCTAGAGCCAACATATCATAACTAGTGAAACTTGATGAGAAGAGTAGTTCCAATAATTGAAATGCAGAAGAGCGTGTCAAAAACTGGCTGTATACGTCTAGCCGAGTAGCAAAGGGATGCAGGTGGAGGCGAACAGCTGAATAATCGTCAAATTGTAAGTCCAGAAACGAAAATTCATTGTCGATTTCCGCGATATAGGTTTTCGCTGCAGACATTGAAATGGAAAATTTTACTGCCAAATCGTGAAGACTCGTTCCCTGATCGTCTAATAAATACTCAATCAGCTGTAGTTTCTTTTGTGTCGTAGATGATAACAATTTCCGTAACATGATTGCCCCTGAGCCCCCTTTTAAGTAAATAGTATCACGTTTTTACATGTATTCAAAAAAATTGCGTGTTGTATTTTTTTTGAATACATCCCACCCCAAAATTTTGGGAAAATAGAAGTGTGGAATAGTAGTAATACGTTTGATACAAGTAGCAAAGACCAAAATTTTTGAATCATGGGGAGGAGGCAAAAAGCAGTTGTTTGTTGGGATATCTTGCTCACTGTTGAACAATGTTATTCGTCGAGCGCTTCCGAGATCAATTGAAAAAATTTAATAAAAAAAGGAATGAACAATTATGAAAAAACAATTTTCTATCTATATATGTTTGCTAGTCTTGCTTGGCTCCATTTTTTGTGAACCAACGATCATACTAGCAGAAGCAATCAACGCAACCGAAAGTACCGAAAGAACGACTGAAACGCTGGAAAGTACCGAGCCTGAGACGGGAACGATCGATACGGAAAAAGCACCTACGGATTCATCGACAGCGGGAGCAGTTCAGTCAGAAACGAGTCAAGCAGAAGAAGAACAAGCAACCGTCCCTAGTGAAAGTCAAGCAACCCAAGCATCTTCGACACTGAATCAAAACAGCATTCAACCCCGAGCACCAGATACTGAGGCGGAAACGGAAGCTTCTACTACCGCTGAGAATCTTAGTGCCAACCTAAACGAACGGGGAGTACAACTTTTTGACAATGTCCGAATTACTGACTTAAACGATCAACCCTTCACTGCCGAAAATCCACCGATGTATAACGGCAACATCAAAATTCATTTTGACTGGTCGTTAGCAGATACGGAAGAAATTCGCGCTGGCGATTATTATACGTATCAATTACCGGAATATTTTGCTATTCATAACACCGTTAGCGGCGAATTGACCCGTTCTGGTGGGCAATCGATCGGAACCTTTACCTTAGCACTCGATGGCACGTTGACTGTTACTTTTAACGAAGCGGCACAAACACTTTCCAACCGCTCAGGGACTATCGATCTAATTACGGAATTAAGTGTGAGCACTGTCACCGAAGAAGTGACGATTCCTACCGGGATCTACGATGAAGATGGTCATGAGATCATCATTACATTGCCTATTTATGAAGTCGACATCATTAAGACTGGTAACGTGACTTCCAGCGGTTCAGTGGTTTGGGAAATTATTTTTAACCAAACCAGTCGTGAATTGCATGATGTGGTGATCACCGATAAAATGCCTCAAGGTTTGTCTTATAGTACTTCGACAGGCTACTTGTACGATGAAGCCACCGAGGAGTGGGTTCGTACCGATGGCTTATATACCTTTAACAGCGTTAACAACACGTTTACCTTCAATCAAACGGTTAATCAACCGGTTCGAATCGTGATCAATAGTGCAGTCACCGATCCAACGGCTTCTTCTTTCAAAAACACGGCAACAATCAACGGCAGCGATTTTACAGAAAAAACTGCAGAAGCAACGGTTACTTACGATGAACAATCGGAATACAAACGGTTCAAAGGCTATGATCAAGAAACGAAACGAGCATCATGGGAAATTTCCGTCACATTGGACAAAGACCAAGCCAGAGTTTTGGATCAGACCTATTCAGGAACGGATCCTGAAAAAGCCCTACATTTTTTTGTTCCAGAGACTTTGGTGATCACGGACAAAGATGGTAACTCTATCCCAGCAGAAGATTGGTCCTTTGATGGGACGTACCAGCTGGATAAAGAGGGGGAAATCGTCCGCTTTGGCATCACGTTTGCCAAAGCTGGTTACTACAAGATCCAATACGATACCCAGTTGTATGAATCTGTTCTAGCTGATACTCGTATTTACAACTACGCTTCGATCCGCGACAATCAAAATACCTCATTGACGGGCAGTGGGACAGTGACGCCAACCAAAACGATCGGTGTCGTGAAAACAGCTGGCACCAAAGACTATGAAACGAAGACTGTCGCATGGAAAATTGATGCCAATACCAATCAGCAAAAAGTCAGTGACCTAATCATCAAAGACCGCTATCAATTGATCTCTGGCGCAAACAGCAGCGCACTGGCCTTGTTGGCGGATACGCTGGTAGTGACGGCAAGCGGAGTGACCGAGCCTTTAGAGCTCAATACCGACTATACGCTAGAGCTAATCACAGAAACGAAAACGCTAGCCGATGGCTCAACGAAGGAACTTGAGACTGGTTTTCGGATCAAGCTGCAAGGGGCGTACCAAACGACCTCGGCAACGATCACGGTTAATTTCAAAACTAGCTTCGATGTTTCACAGCAGATCGCATTAGGAAGTTCTAGCAGTCGTTTTAGTAATGCAGCGTTTGTCCATTATAAAGACGAAGCCGGCAATACGTTCACGGAAGCCTCTGAATCCAATACTTGGATGGATACCAACTGGTTAAAAAATGCCTTGAAATACGGCCTATTTATTGGTGAAGGGGAAGATGTCGCCAAAGCGATTACTGCCGTATTAGGTCGGAACTTAGGAACTATTTTTGATGAGCAGACCGCCTCTAGCGATCAAGTCTATTGGATGGGGCTATTCAATACGTACAAAGAAAAAATCAACAAAGATGCAATCATCACGGACCAGCTGCAAGAAGGCCAAACCTTGAAAGACTTGGCGCTTTACACGGTCACAGTAACTGGGTATACGACGCAAGTCAGAGCACTGAAAGAGCAATTGGTGCTAAACGAGGATTACAGTTACACTTATGACCCTGACTCGAAGACAGTTACGATCACCTTGCTGAAAGAAACGTCAGAAACACTGGCGGTCTTCTTGGCAACGGAAGCAGCGGAAGAAGTATTTACCTACAAAAATACTATTACATTGACGGACAATGACACAACGTTGACTGCCGATGGCCAAGCCGATAAGTCGGCGAAAACGGACTGGTTGATGAAAAACGGTAGTCAGAATGCCGAAAACAATCGGTTGATCGATTGGGAAGTCATGATCAATGCTGACAGCCGCAAAATCCACAATGCGGTAGTGACCGATACCATCAACTACAATCAACACACCTTTTTACGAGATGCCGACGATGCCGTGATCGTAGATGTGTATGAAGCGGTCTTAAACAATGGTACGTGGGAAAAAGGAGAAAAAGTCACCTTCACCAACGAAGACAATCCGAAAATCACCTCGGATGTGGTAGCAGGGACGCAATCGTTAGTGATCGCTTTTGAAGAAATGATTGATAAACCATACTTTATCGTTTATCAAACACAACTTGACCCCGGGATTTTGAACAATGAACGGGTGACCAACAATGTCAATTTGACGGGTAGTGAGATCGAGATTCACACAGTAACCAAAGAAATCACCATCAAATCGACAGATGGCAGCGGAACGTCTTCTGGGACGAACGGTTCCTTGACGATCGTGAAATACGATGCCGATGGCACCAAAGAACGAGGGATCGATGAAGAAGCGGTTTTCCAATTAAGCCGCAAAAATGCACAAAATACCTATGAAGTCATCTTGTCGAACCTGGTGGTGAAAAACAATCAGATCATGGAAAACGGCAACGCCATTGATCGGATCGACAATCTGCGTTACGGCGATTATATGATCCAAGAAATCACCGCACCGGAAGGATACGAACGAGATGCGACTCAGTACACCTTCACTATTTCTGATAAGCAAGTCAATTATGTCTTTGAACTAGCCAACAAGCGGGAAATCAAAGAAACGACCCACGCCTTGAATGTTCAGAAGCTGCTTGATGGGCGCGAGCTAAAAGCCGGCGAATTTACGTTCCAACTAGTGGATGAAACTGGCTCTGTGATTTTAACACAAACCAATGACGGCAACGGTCAAGTTGCCTTTGACGCCATCACTTACAACGAGCCTGGCGAATATCATTACACGATTCGGGAAAAAGCCGGCGATGATCCAACCATCACCTATAGCGACAAAGAACTAAAGGTAACCGTGACCGTCACTGAAGAAGACAGCCAGTTGATTGCGAAAGCAGTCTATGAAGGCAATCAAGTCTTTGAAAATGACTATACGCCAAAAGCTGGCGAAGTGGTGCTGAGTGCTGAGAAAGTATTGACCGGCCGCACGTTGGAAGCCAACGAGTTTGCCTTTGAACTGGTAGATGAAGAAGGAACTGTTCTTCAAACAAAAGCCAATGATGCCACTGGCAAGATCTACTTTGACGCGCTCCCTTACGAGGAAGCCGGTGAGTACCACTACACCATCCGTGAGAAAGCAGGAACTGACGGTACCATCACTTACGATGCAAAAGAACTAGCGGTAGTCGTGACCGTCACCGATGAAGACGGACAATTGACCGCAGTGGCGGAATATGAAGGCAACCAAGTCTTTGAAAATGACTATACGCCAAAAGCTGGCGGAGTGGTGCTGAATGCTGAGAAAGTATTGACGGGCCGCACTCTGGAAGCCAACGAGTTTGCCTTTGAGCTAGTCGGTGAAGCAGGTAACGTGTTGCAGACGAAAACCAATGACGCAACCGGACAAATCTACTTCGATGAATTAACGTATGACGAAGTCGGCGAATACCGCTACACGATTCGAGAAAAAGCTGACGCAGATAGTACCATTACCTATGACATGAAAGAAATTGGCGTTGTCGTGAAAGTCACCGATGAAGACGGGCAACTGGTGGCAAAAGCAACGTATGATGGCAATGCGATCTTTGAAAACGACTATACGCCACAAGCTGGTAGTGTCGTACTGAGTGCCGAGAAAGTATTGACCGGACGCACCTTACAAGCTGACGAATTTGCCTTTGAACTGGTAGATGAAGAAGGAACTGTTCTTCAAACAAAAGCCAACGACGCAACTGGCAAGATCTACTTTGACGCGCTCCCTTACGAGGAAGCCGGTGAGTATCACTACACTATTCGTGAGAAAGCAGGAACTGACGGTACCATCACTTACGATGCAAAAGAACTAGCGGTAGTCGTTACCGTCACTGATGAAGACGGACAGTTGACCGCAGTGGCAGAATACGAAGGCAACCAAGTCTTTGAAAACAGCTACCAACCAAAAGCTGGCAGTGTCGTACTGAGTGCCGAAAAAGTATTGACCGGCCGCACGTTGGAAGCCAACGAGTTTGCCTTTGAACTGGTAGATGAAGAAGGAACTGTTCTTCAAACAAAAGCCAATGATGCAACCGGACAAATCTACTTTGACGCTCTCGCCTATGAGGAAGCTGGCGAATACCGCTATACCATCCGTGAGCAAGCAGGAAACGATGGCACCATCACTTACGATACGAGAGAACTGGCAGTAGTCGTTACCGTCACCGATGAAGACGGGCAATTGACCGCAGTGGCGGAATATGAAGGCAACCAAGTCTTTGAAAACAGCTACCAACCAAAAGCCGGCAGTGTTGTACTAAGTGCCGAGAAAGTATTGACCGGTCGTACGCTACAAGCAAATGAATTCGACTTTGAACTAGTCGATGAAGAAGGGAACATTCTTCAAACAAAAGCCAATGATGCAACTGGCAAGATCTACTTTGACGCGCTCCCTTACGAAGAAACAGGTGAGTACCACTACACCATTCGTGAGAAAATAGACAGCGATGGCACTATCACGTACGATACAAAAGAACTAGCGGTAGTCGTTACCGTCACCGATGAAGACGGACAGTTGACCGCAGTGGCAGAATACGAAGGCAATCAAGTCTTTGAAAACAGCTATCAACCAAAGGCTGGTAGTGTCGTATTGAATGCCGAGAAAGTCTTAACTGGTCGTACACTACAAGCAAATGAATTCGATTTTGAACTAGTCGATGAAGACGAAACTGTACTTCAGACAAAAGCCAATGATGCAACCGGACAAATCTACTTTGACGCTCTCGCCTATGATGAAACAGGTGAGTACCACTACATCATTCGTGAGAAAGCAGGAACTGACGGTACCATCACCTACGATACGAAAGAACTGGCAGTAGTCGTAACGGTCACCGATGAAGCTGGACAGTTGACGGCAGTGGCGGAGTACGAAGGCAGTCAAGTCTTTGAAAACAGCTACCAGCCACAAGCTGGCAGTGTCGTACTAAGTGCTAAGAAAGTCTTGACGGGTAGAGACTTGCAAGCCAACGAATTCATATTTGAATTAGTGGATGAAGCTGGAAAGGTTCTGCAAACCCAACGCAATGACGCAAATGGAACGATTACCTTTGATGTATTGACGTATGACGATGCTGGGGAACATCGTTACACGATTCGTGAAAAAGCTGGCAATGACGCAACGATCATCTATGATGAAACCACCTATCAAGTAACGGTCACAGTCAAAGATCAAGCAGGAAAATTAGTGGCTGAAGCGGAACAAACGGCAGAGATGGTATTCAACAACCGTGTCAAAGAAGGCAAAACAACGAAGCCGGGCACTGGCAATTTACCGAAAACCAATGACACCACGACCGCTGGTTGGGTCGTCTTGGGACTGTTGTTAGTAGTGATCGCAGTAGGCATCTACCTTGATCGCAAAAAACGGACGCCGTTATCATAGGCAGGGGAAGCAACAGAGCAGAAAGAGAAAGCGGGATGAGGCCAACTTGTCCCGCTTTTTCCTGCCTTGTTTTTCTTCACTTCAAAGAAAAAAAGCGTCAAAAGTATGAAATGCTAGGAAGCGAACAATCAGCAAACCAAGACTCAAGAAGGGGACGAAGGGCAACTGCGCCAATCGTTTCTTCCAAATGCCTTGATAGCTAAAAAAAGCGAGGAGCCCAAGACTACTGGCTACCAGTAAGAGGGCCAAAAGGGTCGTCGGCGTTAGCCAAATACTCCAGCCTGCCAGCACTAAGAGATCGCCGCCGCCCATTTTTTCCTGCCAGACAAAAAAGACCAGTGGAACCAGCAAGCCTAAAGACAGCCATTGAAAAGAAGCGCCGCTTCTAAGCTGTGCCAGCGCGAGAAGCAGGTGGGAGGGGTACAGCAGTTGCGGGTAGACGCTATAGTCTATCAAGTCGGTCAAGCTGAGTAAAAAGGCACTGGTCAGCCAGACAAAGGTCAGGAAGCTTTCGGAATCATGAAAGGCAACCCCGCAAAGTCCGCCATAGCACAAGCAGGCGAAAACCCAATAAAACGGGGGTGAAAGCCATCTTGTAGGAAGGAGAAGAAACCAATGGTTATCCGAAACTTTGTTCACTTTCTGGTAGTGAGAACGAGAATCACTTTTTGGCAGATTCCAAAACAGGGTTTGTAAGAGCAAAAGCCAAAAGAAGCCGAGTAAAGCGCCTAAAAAAAACACGAAAATCGTCATTTTTCGTCCCCCCTTATAAAGAAATACGTAAGAGAGTGAGAAATTTTCTCAAATAGATGATTTTGTTGTACTTTTTAATTGTTTCGTATTATCCTTAAAATAGATAATTTAGAGGAGGAATCGTTATGAAATTTGAACAAACAAAAGAAGTATTAAACCAACTTGTTGCTGATTTAAGCCAAATGGCTATGGTCGTTCACCAAACACACTGGTACATGCGTGGACCTGGCTTTTTGACATTGCATCCAATGATGGACGAATTCATGGATGATCTAAATGAGCAATTGGATGAAGTTTCTGAACGCTTGATTACATTAGACGGTTCACCATATTCAACTTTGCGTGAAATGGCTGAACACACTCAAATCCCTGATGAAGTGGGTAACTGGGACCGCACGATTCCAGAACGCTTAGCTACATTGGTGGAAGGTTACCGTTACTTAGCGGACTTATACCAAAAAGGGATCGAAGTATCTGGTGAAGAAGGCGACGATCCAACCCAAGATATCTTCATCGGCTTCAAAACAGCCATCGAAAAACGTATTTGGATGATCCAAGCGCACTTAGGCGAAGCGCCATTGATCGATCCAGCGAAATCTCGCGTACGTCATTAATCAACAAAAAACCAGCGAAGAATTTTCTTCGCTGGTTTTTTTACTTGCCCGCCAATAATGCTTTAGCGGCTTCAATTTGCTGTGCCACTTGATCAAAACCGGTGCCGCCATAAGAATGACGATTTTTGACGGCGGTATAGGAGTCAAGTTTTTCAAAAATATCGCTGTCGATGGCAGGATGGATCGCTTGGTATTCTTCCAAGGAAACATCTTGCAGATAGATGCCTTTGCTTAAACACTCGCTGACAAGTTTGCCGACGATCTCATGGGCTTGTCTGAAAGGCACGCCTTTGCCAGCTAAGTAATCCGCTAATTCTGTTGCGTTGGAAAAATCCTTTTCAGTGGATTCTTGCATTCGTGCTTGATTGACCTTCATCGTTGCGATCATGCCTGTCATGATCTGCAAGCTTTTCGTGATGGTTTCGGCACTGTCAAACATGCCTTCTTTGTCTTCTTGGAAATCTTTGTTGTACGCCAACGGCAAGCCCTTCATGACCGTCAAAAGGCCAAAGAGATTCCCATAGACACGTCCTGTTTTTCCACGGATCAGCTCCGCCATGTCAGGGTTTTTCTTTTGAGGCATAATGGAGCTGCCGGTGGAGAAGGTATCGGTCAGTTCCACGAATTGGTACTCGTGGCTGCACCAAAGAATCAGCTCTTCACAAAAACGAGACAGATGCATCATCAATAAAGAGGCGTTGCTTAAAAATTCCAAGATAAAATCACGATCGCTGACCGCATCTAGGCTGTTGCTGTAAATATTGCTGAACCCTAACTCTTGAGCAGTGAAAGCACGATCGATAGGGAAGGTAGTTCCTGCCAAAGCAGCACTGCCTAAAGGCATCACATCGATGCGGCTCAAACTCTCACTGAAACGCTCTTGGTCACGCGTCAGCATACTGTAATAGGCTAAGAGGTGATGGGCAAAAGAAATCGGCTGTGCATGCTGCAGATGGGTATAACCGGGCATGATGGTGTAGATGTTGGCTTCGGCTTGTAAAACCAGCGCTTCTCGCAATTCAGCGATCAAGGCGATCACCTCTTGCACGACTTCTTTCAAATACAAATGCATATCAGTCGCCACTTGGTCATTACGACTACGGGCAGTATGCAATTTGCCTGCCACGGGTCCAATCAATTCATGCAAGAACGTCTCGATGTTTAAATGGATGTCCTCATTTTCAATCGTGAAGGTCAATTCGCCAGCGGCTAATTGCTGCTGAATCGTGGTCAAGCCGCCAATGATCGCTTCGCCATCGGGCTGACTGATGATGCCCGTATGGACCAGCATTTTGACATGTGCCAAACTGCCAAGAATGTCTTGCTTTGCTAACTTTTGATCAAACGTGATGGAAGCCCCAAAAGCATCGATCCATGCTTCGTTTTTCCCATCGAAACGTCCGCCCCATAATTTTGCCATATTCTCACCTCAAAAAAGATTACGGCTGAAGCGGCAGCTTCAGCCGTGCATACTTAAATCAATGTTTCTGTTAGTTGCTGTTGTGCTTGGATCTCAGCGTGCACTTTGCTTGGCAGTCCCCATAATTTGATGAAGCCGATAGCCGCATGCTGATCAAAGGTATCTGCAGAAGTATACGTTGCTAAGTTTTCATCGTACAAGCTGTTTTCAGATTTCCGTCCTTCACAAATGACGTTGCCTTTGAATAATTTCAAACGCACGATTCCGTTGACGTAGACTTGTGTGCTTTTCAGGAAGGTAATCAAGGCTTCCGTCAATGGATTGAACCATAAGCCGTCATAGATGACTTGCGCTAATTGTTGCTCGATGATTGGTTTGAAATGCGCCAATTCCCGTACAAAGACCAAATCTTCCAATTCTTTATGAGCCGTCATCAAAGCGATCGCTCCTGGACATTCATAAACTTCCCGTGATTTGATTCCCACCAGACGATTTTCGATATGGTCGATCCGACCAACGCCATGCTCGCCAGCCACCCGGTTCAGTTTCATGATCAATTCTGCTAGATTCATCGTTTCGCCATCAATGGCCGTCGGTACCCCTTGATCAAAGGTGATCTCAACGATCGTTGGTACGTCAGGAGTATCTTCTAATTCTTGCGTGATGGCGTAGGCTCCTTTTGGCGGCGTTGCCCAAGGGTCTTCTAAGACGCCACACTCACAAGCACGTCCCCACAAGTTTTGGTCGATAGAATACGGATTGTCCAAGTCAGCAGGAATCGGTACCCCTTTTTCAGCTGCATAGGCAATCTCTTCTTCCCGGGACCATTTCCATTCCCGAACCGGTGCGATCACTTTCAAGTGAGGCGCTAAAGCGGCGATCGCTACTTCAAACCGAACTTGGTCGTTGCCTTTACCAGTACAGCCGTGGGCGACGGTTGTTGCGCCAGTCGCTAATGCCAACTCCACCAATTTCTTGGCGATCAATGGGCGAGACAAAGCGGAAACAAGAGGATAAGAATTTTCATAAAAAGTATTGCCTTGTAAAGCGATCAAAGCAAAATCTTGGGCGAATTCTTCGCGGGCATCGATGGCATAAGATTCAATCGCGCCAACTGCCAAAGCTTTGTCTTTAATGGATTGGGTGTCGCGACCTTCACCGATGTCTAGGCAGCAAGCCACCACATCATATCCTTGGTCCGTTAACCATTTAATTGAAACGGAGGTATCTAATCCTCCAGAATAGGCCAATATTACTTTTTCTTTCATACTTATTAACTCCTTTTCCGCGTGTTTTCAAGTGATTGAAGCTATCTTATCAGAATAAAAATAATAAATCAAGGGTAAAATTAAATATTTATACATAAAAGTGGTGATTATCAGGTTTTTATACTATTATCGGTGATTAAGGAAAAGAAGTGGATGCTCACTTTGTTAATGAAAGTTTATACATAATATTCATTATGGTATTCAGTTTTAGAAGTCTGCAACAACAAGTTTCATTTTTCAGAGAAAATGGCAGAAAACGAATGGAGAAAATTTTCAAAAAGAGGCGGAATTACGTTGACATTAGGCTTTATAGAAGGTATTATGTTATATGGTATTGTTTGCCCCACAAGAGCCCCGGAAACTCAAGTGTATGTCAAACATTCGTGAAATTGAATTGGAGGAAAAAATTGTGCGTACAACATATATGGCCAAACCAGGCGAAGTAGAACGTAAATGGTACGTAGTAGATGCAACAGATGTTCCTATGGGTCGTCTTTCAGCAGTAGTAGCATCTGTCTTACGTGGTAAAAATAAACCAACATTCACACCTCATGTGGATACAGGCGATTTCGTAATCGTCATTAATGCAGAAAAAATCAAATTAACAGGTAACAAAGCAAGCGATAAAATTTATTACCGTCACTCAAACTTCCCAGGAGGATTGAAATCAGTCTCTGCTGGAGAATTACGTGCTAAAAATTCTCGTCGTTTGATCGAAACTTCTGTAAAAGGCATGCTTCCTAAAAACACTTTAGGCCGTAAACAAGGAATGAAACTTCATGTTTATGCTGGCGCTGAACACCCACATGCTGCACAACAACCAGAAGTATTGGACATCACAAACTTAATCTAATAGGAGGGAATTTCATTGGCACAAGCTCAATATATCGGCACTGGCCGTCGTAAAAATGCAGTAGCCCGCGTACGTTTAGTACCAGGTACTGGTAAAATTACTGTTAACAAAAAAGATGTTGAAGAATACATCCCACACGCAGACTTGCGTGAAGTAATCAACCAACCATTCGGCGTTACAGAAACTAAAGGTTCATACGATGTTTTTGTAAACGTAAATGGTGGTGGATACGCTGGACAATCAGGTGCAATCCGTCACGGTATCGCACGCGCATTGTTACAAGTTGATCCTGATTTCCGTTTAGCTCTTAAACGTGCTGGATTACTTACTCGTGACGCGCGTATGGTTGAACGTAAAAAACCAGGTCTTAAGAAAGCTCGTAAAGCTTCACAGTTTTCAAAACGTTAATCTTTTTATCGAAGATTTCAAAGCACTCTCCTTTTGGAGGGTGTTTTTTTATGGCTCTTCGACATTTAGTGTTGGTAGAGAGAGATAACTGAAAATTTAGTCATAACCAGTTAGTCAGAGTGCTTAACTGGTTTTTGTCTTACTTTGAAGATCAAGCCTTGAATGAGATAAATTCTTGATCGAAAGTTGTGGGAATTTCGATAGTTGCAGGCTACGTTTTTAAACAGATGTGCAGGATACGCAGGACGGTTAAGTCAGAGACAAAATAGCGTTCGGCAATTTCTTTTCTTGGTGTAGTTTTGTTTTAGACGAATAAATTCTACCAGTTAGGCTATCTCTTTTTCTATCTTTTTTTACAAAAAAATGTGTCAGTAGAAAATCCATAGATTTTCCACCGACAATAAATATTGTAGAACCTTTTTCTGGAGTTAATTCATAATAATGTTTTCCTTTTGGGGGAAGGTAGGTGTAACCTAAGAGTTTAAAGACATCTTTATCTGGATAGAATATAAACGATACATAAGTGTCTAGTAGACTATGGAAAGTTAACATAACTTCTTTATCGATTGCTCTAGCCTAGCGGATTTATTAAAGCAATTGGGATCGAAATATTCGTCACCCTCAGTTTATTACAGTGAATTCTAAAACATAGGTACAATAAATATAAATTAGGTATTTTCACTTTGTTCAGTTTATAGTTAGCTCCTTGTTAGAATGGGGGATTTATAATTGCGTGCCGCTAAGCAATGGCTATAAATCTTCAAAAAAGGTGAATTAATTGGGGTGGCTTTGTATTATATATAAGCTTGACTATAATTGGAGTTAATACGATAATTATCACATGACAGTATAATCATTAAAAAAACTAATACATTTTTTTGAATTGTTCTCGTCGACTTGTTGAAAAGTTGTGGAAACTGGTGATTAGCTTGTACAAATTTTCAAAAAATAGTAAGCAGTGGCTTTAGGATAGAATATTGATAGTAAAAGAAGGAATGGAATAGACTATGTTAAGAGTAGTAGAAGCTTTTTCCGGTATTGGTGCGCAAAAACAAGCCTTGGAGAAAATAAACATTGAGCATGAAATTATAAATACTATTGAGTGGGATATAAATGCCATTTATGCATACGACATTATGCATCATAGAGACAACACTCCTTCAGAATTAACTAAAGGTGAAATTTTAGAGAGATTGTCTAAAGTAACTCTTAGTCCAGATGGAAAAAGACCATTCTCAGATCATGGTTTACGTAGACTTAATGAAGAAAAATTACAAAAGTTATATGCAGCAATTAATAGAAATAAAAATCTATGTGATATTACTCAGGTAAAGGGTGATATGATTCCAGATAATACAGATTTATTAACCTATAGTTTTCCTTGCCAAGATCTTTCCATAGGCTCAGCTTGGTACAATAATAATAATGATGGAATAAAAAGAGGTGCTAATACTAGATCTGGTTTACTCTGGGAGGTTGAGCGAATATTAAAAGAGCGTACTGAAATGAATGCCCCTCTACCTAAGTTCTTACTAATGGAAAACGTTAATACGATTACCTCGCCTAAACACAATCCGAATTTTGTTCAATGGCAAGATGAGCTAAGAATGATGGGTTACACAAATAAAGTTTATAGGGGTCTGAATTCTCTAAACTTTGGTATCCCACAATCACGTTCAAGGACTTTTATGTTATCTATTAGGAATCTAGAAGTAGATGAAAATGAAATATCCGAATTAAATTACAATATCGAATCAAATTTAGCTGATTATTTGAGATTTGATCATGTAGAAGAAGCTATTGCTGCAACTCCCAATTATACGCCGAGTAGAGAAAAAATTTATAAAAGAAATAGACTGCTTGCAGAAAATGGCACAGTTAAGGCAGCTTTTACAAATACCATATCTACCAAACAGGATCGAAATCCTAATGCTGGGGTTATACTACAAAATGATCGCATGAGGTATTTAACACCACGAGAAACATTTCTTTTAATGGGGTTTCCAGAACATAAATTTGACAAACTCATAAGTTCTAATGAAGGTAATCATTATTTTACAAATAGCCATTTATATAGAATGTCTGGAAATTCAATTGCGGTAGATGTTTTGACAAGGATTTTCCAAGAAATTGTTAGACTGAAAGGGATTTACTTTAATGAGTAGCTTTTACGAATTAGTTCCAGATGCTTCAAATCTGATAGAGAGTCAACGCTCTGTCGGCTATACTTTTGAAACCGCTGTCGCAGATATAATTGATAACTCGATTTCAGCGAAAGCTAAGAGAATTGATATTGATTTCGATAATGAGCAAAAGTATGTATCGATTCTTGATAATGGACATGGAATGTCTAATGAAGAGTTAATACAAGCGATGAAGTATGGGTCAAAATCCATATTTGATTTTCGTTCACAAGAGGATCTTGGTAGATTTGGCCTTGGTCTAAAGATGGCATCTTTTAGTCAATGTAGAAAATTGACTGTTGTTTCAATTAAAGAGACTGAAGTTTCAGGAGCTGTATGGGACTTAGATGTGGTAAAAAAAGAGAATGCTTGGATGGTACAAGTCTTGGATAATTGTGAAATAGAAAGCACGATCAATTTTAGTAAACTAGCAATGCTAAATTCTGGAACAATTGTCATCTGGGAAAAATTCGATAAGTTGGAACAATCTGCTAAGTTTAACACTAACTTTGATGAAGCTTTAGAAAAGGCAGAAAATCATTTGTCGTTGGTATTTCATCGCTTTTTACAAGAGAATCAATTGAATATTTTCTTTAATCAAAGAGCAATTGATTTTGTTGATCCTTTTTTTGTTAATAATAAGGCTACACAACCAAAGGCATCAGATGTACTTTTCGAAACTACTCGTAACGCAAGAATTGATGTCAAACCGTATATAGTACCTTACCAGAAACGGTTATCTCAAAGAGAACGACATATTCTAAGAAAATTTGAGCATAATAGACTTGGCCCTGGATTATATATTTATAGGAATAAAAGATTAATTGCTTGGGGAAAATGGTTTAGACTCGTTCGTCCTAATGAATTAGCAAACTTAGCTAAAATTCAGATTGATATCCCAAATACGATTGATGATCTTTGGGAGATTGATGTGAAAAAAGCACAATTAAATATTCCAACCAGTCTCAGGGCTCAACTTAGGAACATAATCACAACGAGCATAGGCGAATCTGAACGGGTTTATAAGTATCGTGGTACAAGGCGAAATAAAGATAATTTGCAATATGTGTTTGATCGTGTTGAGAAAGAAAATAAAGTGGCATATTACTTAAATATGGATAATCCTTTGATCAAACAGCTTCAAAATAATCTATCTGATTCTGATAATAGATTATTAAGTATGTTAATAAAACAGATTGAGGAGCACTTGCCATTAGAAAGTATTCGATATGATATGGCATCTAATCGGGAGATTGAGAAGGGGAACGATTCTGATGATAATTCTTATGAGACCATAATGGCTTTACTTGATACCCAAACGACAAAGAAAAACAAATTGTCTTTGCTAGAAACACTTAAATACTCAGAAGTATTTTCTGATAAATCTGCTTTATTGGCAAGAATTGAGGGTGAACTTAATGATTGATTATGAATTAGTAGACAAATATCTTGATTTAGCACGGTCTGCGGTAGAAATTGAAGGAAAACGCACTTTAGAAGATATTATGGATCATTTAAAAAATTTACAATCTGTTTTCAAAATGAATGAGAGCACTTTTGAAGAATTAACACGCCGTGTTCTTGAACATGTAAATGTATCTCTAGACGAAGGAGATATTTTGCAAATAAATCCCAACTCCAATTGGTTTGTTCAAACACGTGTTGAACGTGGAACGGATAGATTTGATGCATATGAGAAATATTTAGAGTATGTTTCTGGATACCCTAATAATGTAATTATCACTATAAGTAATTCTATGGATAAAGTGATGAATAGTATCGGAGATCCACTATCGGAGACGACGTTTTCCAAAAAAGGTCTGGTGATTGGAGATGTTCAATCAGGAAAAACTGGGAATTTCATTGCATTAATGAACAAAGCTGCTGACGCAGGTTATAACGTGATTGTTGTGACTACTGGAACAATTGAGAAACTACGGCGACAGACCCAAGAACGTATCGAGCAAGGTTTTGGAGGTTTTGATTCTGGCGACTTTGATGTGAAAAAGACTATTAAGAATTGGAATAAAGAGTTAGAAGCACTAATAGTAACAACCAAAACAGCTGACTTCAAGAAAAATGTGAATTTTACTACAGGCATATCTAAGTCTGTTCCCATGGTCGCAGTTATAAAAAAGAATAAGACTTCATTAGATAGTCTAGCAAAATGGTTGGAAAAACATAATGGCACCTATATAGATAAGAGTTTGCTCTTCATAGATGATGAGGCAGATAACGCAACGATTAATACAAATGAGGCAAATAACGCAACAACAATTAATACCGGTATTAGAGGAGTTTTATCTTTATTTAAACGAGCTAGTTATGTTGGTTTTACTGCAACACCATTCGCAAACGTTTTGATAGATCATAGAGAAAATGATGACCTATTCCCTAAAGATTTTATACAAATTTTGGATACTCCGTCTAACTATATGGGAGCAGCAAATATTTTCCCTGAAAATAGTAAATATCATTGCATATTAAAATCAAATGATGATGCAGAACGAGAGATTCCAATGGTTATTCCTAAAGAGAAACGAAAAAATTTTGTAGTTGATGATTTACCGAAGAGCTTGAAAGAAGCGATAAAAGTATTTTTTATACAAAATGTGATTCGAGACTTGAGAGGAGATAAAAATAAGCACAGATCAATGCTTGTCAACGTTAGTCATCTTAATTATATTCAAGAGCAAGTAAATGATCTCATAACAAATGAAGTTGGTGATTTAAAACGACAAATTAAGCAGTATATTCTTGATAAGAATACACTAATTCATAAAGATTTTATGCAAGTGTATAATAATGAATTTTCGAATATTAAAGAAACTTGGAATCAAATTTATACTAATCTATATGTTTCAACGGATAGAATAACAAACGAAGTTATTAATGCTCAAAATAAAGGATTTCAATACGAGGATTATCCTGATGGAGCACGTATTATTGCGGTAGGTGGTTTTGCTCTATCTAGGGGACTTACCTTGGAAGGTTTATCAATCAGTTATCTTTATCGTAATACACTGATGTATGATACATTGATGCAAATGGGACGTTGGTTTGGATATCGTCCAAATTACGATGACATTATAAAGCTGTATATGCCTAATAGATCAATTGATTGGTATTATCAAATTTTGGAAGCAACGAACGATCTTAAAAGACAGTTGAAAAATATGATAAACCAACATCAAACCCCTAATGATTTTGGCTTATACATACGTGAAGCAAACAATCAAGATGAGGCAACTTTATTAATTACCGCTCGGAATAAGATGAGGCATGCTAAGAATCATAAAGTAACAGTTCGAATTTCTGGAGAGTATAAGGAAACCACAAAACTTCCCTCTGAAGAAGTAGAAAATAATCGAGAATTAATCGAGCAGTGGATTGAACAACACAAGTCGGAATTCGATAAAAGCTTACTTATAAAGGGTGCCAACAAAGAAACTGTCCAGGAGATATTGCTTGGTTATAAATACGGCAATTATAATAAGCTTAATTCAATGGTAGTGGCCGAGGTGATGAAAGAATTTGATAAGTTTGACATAAAGATCGCAGGTAATAAAGGTTCCACAATAGAAAATATAAAAAACAGAACGAGGCTATTTAGATATGAACCCAATTTGAAAGTTATTGCTTTTTCAAATTCTAGAATTGGTTCACCTAGTGATGGTAAGTACGGTCTTGATGCGAAGGGGTTAGAAAAGTCAAAAGAATTCGATTCACAAAAGTCTTATTTTTCTGAGTTTGAAAAACATGAAAGAAACCCGTTGCTAATTCTTTATCCAGAGCAGTTGAATCCGAGTGAAGATGAGCCCACACAATTATTCTATGAGCAACATAAGTCTGAGATATTCTGGGCGTTATCGTTAGGGGTTCCACAGACTGGGAAAAAACCATTGGTTTATAAAACAAAAATGAATACGGTTTTGCAACAACAACTGCTTGTTGGAAAACAAATAGAGGAATTCGCTACTTTGGACGAAAGTGAGGATGATATTGAGTGATGTCAGACATGTTTAGTATTATAACTCGTGTTAAGGCAGTAAAAACATTCAAAGGTATTGACAGTCAAGGGGCCAACTCGATTGTTTTTATTTTAAAAAACAAGCCAAAGTTTGAATTAAAAACTACAAAAATTATTAGTCGAATAGTAGAGCGTCCAAATGAGTACAGACTTTTCATCTCTTTGACTGATGATAATGAAATATCAAATGATATTTTTAGTGTCTTGACGGAAGACATGCTTAGTTGTGTAGAGAATGCAACAACTGAACAACAAGTTCTTGAAATTTTAGCTAGTAGGTTTCAATATTGGTCAGACCTCTTTAAACGTGAAAGAGAACAAATGGATGAAAAATGGATTCGCGGATTTATTGGAGAATTATGGTTTTTAAATACTGTATTGGTCCCTAATATTGGAATTAGTAATGCGGTTAAATCTTGGACTGGACCAGAGAAAGCTAATCAAGACTTCGTCACTACGGAAAAAATTTTTGAAATAAAAACACGAACACAGCAGTCCGATTCCATTAGAATCTCGAATGAAAACCAATTGAGCGAGAACATGTATTTAGTCGTAGTTGAAGTAAGTAAATCAAGTGAAATCTCCAATTCATCTATTAATTTGACAAACTTAATAGTGTCTATCAAAGAAAAAATTACTAGTCCAGACATACATGTCCTGTTTAATGGAAAGCTACTTGAGCTAGGTATTTTTCCACTTGAGGAAGCAAAGGTATATGATAAATTTTCGTACACAGTTAATTCACTATCGTATTTTGAAATAGGATCAGGATTTCCGTTCATAGATCATTCTAATGTTCCACATGCTGTAATAAATTATTCTTATGATTTATCTCTTAGTAGCATAGTTGACTTAATAACAAATGAGGAAGAAATATGGAAATAAATAAATTTCATGAAACTCTTATACAACAAGTGAATGAAGAACGTCAGCTAACGGGTTCTACCTTTGAAGAAGCTTTCTTTGAAACCTATGCTGATTATTTAGTAGAAAATGATGAGATTATAGCTGAACCAAACTTCCTTCATTTTGAAATGCCACTATCTCGAAACCAAAAAGCCTGTATATCTGGCTTTGCTTATAATGAGCTAGATGGAATTTTATACTTGATGATTGTAGATGATATAGATTTTAGTGACACGATTTCAACTTTATTGCTTACTGATGCTGAGAGGCTCTATAAAAGGGCTAGAAACTTTTTCTCACATTCAGAAGAGATTTCGAAATATGGTGAAGAATCTAATGAGGCTGTAAATCTGGCTAGATCAATATATACGAGGAAAAAAGATGAAAAAAATCAGTTCTACGAGTTGACATCAGTTAAGGTATTTATTTTCACAGATAAACCTTTAACGCGTAACTTAAGAAGGATAAAGGATGAAGAAATTGAGGATGTGAAAATTTCAACACAACTTGTTGGGATAGAACGTATTTTAAGTTTATCAGAGAGTAGAAAAGGTAAGGTTGACTTAGAAATAGATTTGAATAATTTTCAATTAATACCAGCTCTAAAAGCCAATGAGGCGGATGATTATGAGTCATATTTGTGTAACATTAATGGTTACACATTAGCAAGACTATATAATGAATATGGGAGTAGGCTGATAGAGAGTAATGTTCGTTCCTTCTTACAAACACGCGGTAATGTTAACAAGGGAATTAGACTTACCATATTGAAAGAGCCAGAGAAATTCTTTGCTTATAATAATGGCTTAACTTGCACTGCTAAAAGTATAGTAATTGAGAATAATATTATCTCAAAAATTATTGGGTTACAAATCGTAAACGGTGGACAGACTACAGCTAGTCTTGCAAATGTGCTAGTTAATGAGAAGGGCGGAGTTGAAAAGCTTCAGGAAGTCTCAGTACCTATGAAATTGAATGTTATAAAAAATATTGAAATTGAAGACGAATTGATTCCGGCTATTTCGCGATATGCTAATTCACAGAATAAAGTATCAGATGTTGATTTAGCAAGTAATCATCCATTTCACAAAAAGATTGAAGAGTTATCAAGGAAAACTTCTACCCCAGCGGCGGATGGTTTTTCCCATGGAACTTACTGGTATTATGAGAGGGCAGCAGGGCAATACGCACAAGAAACATATAAAATGCCTTCTAGCCAAAAAACTAACTTTTCTAATAAAAACCCTAAAGTACAAATGTTTAAAAAATCAGATTTTGCTAAATACTTTAACATATATCAGAAACGGCCAGATATTGCATCTAAAGGTGGGCAAGCAGCATTCAAAGCTTTTTCAAAATGGATAGTTGAAACATGGGATAAAGATCCAAATCTTATAAATCAAGAATTTTATAAAGAAATGATCTCGAATGTCATCATGTTTAAAGGATTGGATCAACTAACTAAAAAAGGCGCAGGTTCCAACGGATATAAAGCAAATATTAATGCATACACATTATCCTACCTTTACTGGTATCTTGAAGAAAAAATGAATGTGAAATTCAACTATTCGAAAATCTGGCAACAACAGACAGTACCACAACCAGTTCTAGGATTTATGGATGCTATATCATATGAGATCCGTGACATTTTAACAAGAGTAGATGGAAATGTAACTGAATACGCTAAAAGAATAGTTGCGTGGGATGATGTCAAGTTAATGGTAAAGATAAATAAAGCCTATGATTTATCCAGTATCATTATTTCAAAAGAAGTTGTGAAGCAATCTAAGAAAAAAGCTAGAAATGATGAGAAGTTTAAAAATGATTTTTTTGATACTGCATCAGTGTACGAAAGGCTTAAGGAAAATCCAAATTATTATAAAGATTTATTACTTTTCATTGATAAACATCGTAAGGAATTCTTTCCAAAAGAGCGAAATATAATTGCTATGTTAGTAGCTAACAAATTTTTATCAGATAAGCAAAGTAAAATTGCTTTGCAAACTATTGAGAAAGCTGAACTTGAAGGTTTTGGATTATAGTTTTTAATAGAGTGTGATAATTGGATTTTTCTTTGGTTCAAGTATTAATAATGAAATACATGATAGCTATAGATCGAACGTTTTAATTTTGAAATCGAAAAAATATTGGTATTTTAAACAATAGTGTGTTTTTTAGTAATGAAATTTCTTATTAACATAATTACGAATATTTTTTGACCTTTTCAAACAAGTTTTACTAACAATTATTAAGATTTTACTTTTGAAGAAAACCTTGATTTGTAGCAGTCTACGTTGTGTCAAATACAACCAGATTTTCATGGAACACACAATACGGTCTCAAATAAATAAGAGTAATTTAAAATGATTCTCAAAAATAGACTGATAAAATTAATAAATAAATTGTATTCAACTATCATCTATCATGATTCAAATTGATCAGTAAACGTCCAATTTCCTCTATTTATATCCACTTCAAAAGCTGTTAAACTTTGCTGTAAGTTGATTCGACAGCATTGATGTGTGTATGTAGTACTCAATTTCGTTCTTAAAACGTTTATTGCCGGATGCGTTGCGAATTTATTCGCTTATAAATCCAGTAAAACTAGCAAAGAGTAATAGAAATCTAAGCATATAAAAAGAAGTACTCAAAAATGATTTATTTTGAGTACTTCTTTTTTATGTATTGATATCTTGCTTCTCTCGCAGCTTTTCAACTAGAAATACGCAACCATACCACTATTCTATTTTCGAGATAACTGTTCACTAATCAAACGACTTGTCACTTCAAACGCCGTAGTGATGTTCTTTCGCTCTTCACTAGAAAGCACTTTTCCTGAGAAGGTTAAGTTAGGTTCTTTTTTTAGAAAATCAAGAAACATCGACATTTGTTTAGAAATATCTTTTTGACTGCTATTTCGATAGTCTAAGAAATTCTTTTGTAACTCAGGGATGACTTCGGTTTGATTATCAAGAATTAAGTCTGTAGACACATGAAATATTTCTGCTAGTTTTAAAATCTCGGTATCTCTTAACGGTCGCTCACCTCGTTCAATTCTGCCGAGAACATTTTTATTAAGGTTCATTAGCTTTGCCAGATGCGCTTGAGAATAATTTTTACTTTCTCTTAAATTAACCACATTTTCCCCTATTCTTGAGGATTCGTATAAGTTCTCTTGCTGGGACATAAATTCTGCACCTCTCATACCTATTTTATAAAAGCGTATCACAGAATACAAAATAGGTATGTTTTGTATATAAAATAGATTTTTTTGTTTAAATATCTATTTTGTTGTGATAAGATGAGTTGTATACAAAATAGATACGATTTTAATTAAATCTGTTATAGGTTGGAAAATGAAAATGAGACTATGTTCTGAGAAATACCTTCAATCAATCTATTTCCATGAGAATCAGCTGTTACCAGTTATTTTTTTATCAAGAGTTGTCAAATCAATCAGATAATGCAAGTCCGTAGACAACAGTAATCTTTCAACTTACCAAGGAATTTCATGATTAAGATAAAGTTCAATAGAGTATGCTCATAGTCATGAACTGGACAAGAGTTTCATCACACACCTAAGACTTTCCTAACAGCACCATAAAAACTTTGATCGATTATAGCATGTGAAAGAGGAAGGAGGAATTTTCTATACGTTACCACTTTGTTTTCAGACAAAGTTTGTTAGAAAGGCTTAGGCTTTATTTGATTTTCAACCAAACAAATATAAGGAGGAATTTATATGAGAAAAAGATTGTGTTTACTAGGGGTAGTTTGTTTTGTCAGTATCCTGTTTCTATCGGCTTGTTCCAATGAATCAAATCAAGGGGAGTCTGGCAGCAATAAAGGAAAAGTTTCGCTAACCATGACAGCCTGGGGAAATCCAGCAGAGCAAGAAGTATATCAGCGAGCGATTGATGCCTATATGAAACAAAATGAAAACGTATCCATCGAACTTATTCCTGCTCCTGGTGATACGTATGCGCAGCAATTACTCACGCAGTTGCAAGGAAGTCAAGCTCCTGACTTATTTTATGTAGGGGAGGTACAAATGGCGCAACTGATTGCGACGGGACGATTGATTGAATTAACAGATTTCTTGGAATCAGAGGATAGCTATGTCAAAGTTGATGACTTTGCCTCAGGAATTTGGGGTCCTGCTCGAAGAGGAGAGCAAATCTACGGTGTTTCTGTCGATTCGAATCCGATGTTGTTGTATTACAACAAAAAAGTGCTAGAAGAAGCAGGACTGGATCCTAACGAACCGCAAAAGTTATATGAATCTGGAAATTGGACCTGGGATAATTTCCAAAGGATAAATGAGACGGTCACTGCTAATGGAAAATATGGTCATGTCCTAGAAAATGGTGCACATCACTACTTCAGTTGGCTGTGGTCAAATGGTGGAGAAATGTATGGGGAAGATGGTTCATTTATTTTACCCGAAAATGAACGAGGAATAGAAACCTTTGCTTATTTGACGAAAAATGTAGTTGACGGGAATTTCACCTATGCAGGGGCTTTGCCAGAGGGGCAAGGTGGGGACGCCATGTTTTTGTCCAACCAAACAGCCTTTGTGTCAGCGGGGCGGTGGTTCACACCAATGTTCAGCGAAAATGAGGCATTAGAATTTGATTACATTCCATATCCTACTAACACAGGTGAACAAATCGAACCTAGCTTTATTGCAACCGCGTATTTAGCAGTAGGTGATCATTCAAAAAATAAGGAAGAAGCGTTGCGCTTTCTATCCTATTATACTTCGGAGCAAGGACAACGGGATCGGTTAGAAGATGAGGGGAATGCTGTTCCTTCTGTGACGACAGCAGATGACATCATTGAAAATGCCACGATACCTGAGCAAGCCAACTATTTAATCGATGCCAGAGATATCGGTAAAGTAGAAGATAAACAGGCATTGGTTCCAGGACTAAGTGATCAATTAGAAAGTATTCTGGATCTACTCTTCTTAGGGCAGTTAGATCTTGATGAAGCTGTAGTACGCTTGGAAAACACAGCCAATGAATTGATCGAAGCCAATCAACCGTAGCAATACTTATTATATGAGGAGGTGGTAGGATGAGGAAAAGCACAACAAAATGGGCCTGGTTATTTCTAACGCCACAATTAGTGGGGCTCATCATTTTTTCTCTGATTCCAGTGGCAATAGCAATTGGCTTGAGCTTCATGTCATGGGATGGGTTTGGTGCTCGGACGTTTGTAGGGATTCAGAATTATGTCAATCAATTTGCCAATCCTGATTTTTGGACAGCAACATACAATACGTTACTCTATACCTTATTCACTGTTCCGATCGGTCTGTGTCTGGCGCTGGTATTAGCGGTCGTTTTGAATAAACGTACTGGAAAAAATGTGTATCGATTGTTCTTCTTCATGCCGGTTGTGACAAGCTCAGTCTCTGTGTCCGTCATGTGGATGTGGATTTTAAATGGGGATATTGGGATATTGAATCAGGTATTAGGGATGATCGGTATCCAAGGACCTAATTGGTTGACGGATACTCGGATCGTGATGCTGTCTATCGCTATGTTAAGTATCTGGTGGCAGCTAGGTTACAATATGGTGATTTTTTTAGCAGGTATTCAAAATATCTCCAAATCCTATTATGAAGCAGCAGAAATGGATGGCGCCAGTAAGTTGCAGCAATTTTTTAAAATCACTTTACCGATGCTTTCACCAACCACATTCTTTCTATCCATTATGGCGATTATTAGTTCGTTTCAAGTGTTTGACCAAGCATTTGTTCTTACTCGAGGTGGTCCGGGGAAAGCCAGTTATACACTTGTTTATCACATTTATCAGCAGGCCTTTATTGATTTTCGCTTTGGGTCAAGTGCAGCAGGCGCGGTTATCCTGTTTGTAGCGATTTTGGTTCTTACATTGATTCAATTTTATGCGCAAAAAAGGTGGGTTCATTATGAAGAATAAGAAAATTAGCGTAGGCAAATTGTGCTTACACGGATTACTAGCAATCGGTTCTTTTTTGATGGTCTTTCCTTTTCTCTGGACGATCGGCAGTTCCTTAAAAAATATGACACAGATTTTTGCAATACCACCTGTTTGGTTCCCGAATCCGATTGTCTGGCAAAATTACCTCGATTCATTGCAAGCGATGCCTTTTGGTCGCGCCTATTGGAACAGCTTCTACATTACGATCATCGTCGTTGTTAGTCAGCTTTTCACTGGATCGATGGCTGCTTATGCTTTTGCAAAATTGAAATTCAAAGGTTCCGAGGCTCTGTTTCTGCTATTTTTAGCGACAATGATGATTCCTAAGCAAGTCACCATGATTCCATTGTATTTGATTATGGACAAGTTAGGCTGGTTAAACACGCATTTGCCATTGATCATTCCTGGTGCTTTATTTAACGCGTTTGCAGTTTTTTTATTGAGACAATTTATTCGAGGAATCCCCAAAGAATTAGAAGAGGCGGCAGTGATGGATGGTGCGAGCATCCCGCGTATTTATTGGAGTGTCATATTACCATTGATCAAACCGGCGCTTGCAGCCATGACGATCTTTATCTTTATGGGCACGTACAATAACTTCATGGATGCATTGATTTATCTTTCAACGCCTGAAAAATTCACGGTTCCTTTGTTGCTAAATAACTTTAAAGGACTCTATGTGACAAATTGGTCTTACATGATGGCAGGTGCCACGATTTCGGTGATTCCAATTATTCTGGTCTATTTGTTTGCCCAACGCTATATTATCGAAGGAATCACATTGACAGGGATTAAGGGATAGATAAAAAAGGATGATTAATAAGTGAAAATCAATCAACTGGCACAGTATCTAGAGTGGATAATGAAATTTGCGTACCTCAACATTCTCTGGTTAGGGTCTACCCTTTTAGGGGTTGGTCTCTTTGGATTTTTTCCAGCTACGATGACTAGCTTCATTCTGTTAAAGAGCTTCATCGTTGATGGTGAAACCGAATGGACAGCACAGGATTTCTTTAGTTGCTATAAAAAAATTTTTTTTCGTAGCAATAAGTTAGGATTCATCTGTTGGTTGATTCTCGGCAGCTTAGGGATCAATTTTCACATAGTTCTAACCTCCGAAGAGCCGCTGTTTATCGGTTTACGCATTCCCATACTATTAGCGATTATTGGTACTTTATCCATGCTTGTCTATGTGTTTCCTCTCAGTGTTTATTGGGGAAGATCGATGTATCAGACCTTTTTTTCAGCAGGATGCTTTGCACTGGCATTTCCAGTTCAAACAGCTAAGGTCTTGGCTTTTCTTATTCTCATAGCGTGTATAGGGTTTCTTTTTCCGATGTTTCTGTTGTTCTTTGCTGGGAGTGTATCAATGTATCTAGTGCTGAAAAATTATGTCTTATTACAGATAAAAATAGACAAACAATCGATGGAGTAAATGTTGCCAATAGGAAAATAGAAGATTTATTTTTCGAGAAAATATGGAAGAGATTGAGAGGAGCAAGTATATGGTTAAAATTACATTTATTGGTGCAGGAAGTACGATATTTGCAAAAAATGTGTTAGGGGATGCGATGCTGACCCCAAGTTTATCTGAGGCTGATATTGCATTATACGATATCAATGAACAGCGGCTTAGAGAATCAGAGCTAATGTTGAGAACGATCAATAAAAATGCCAATCATGATCGGGCAAAAATCCGAACCTATCAGAATCGCAAAGAAGCTTTAACAGGCGCAGATTTTGTCATCAATGCAATCCAAGTAGGCGGCTACCAGCCATCTACTTGGATTGATTTTGAGATTCCCAAAAAATACGGTCTAAGACAAACCATTGGTGATACCATGGGGATCGGTGGGATTTTCCGCACCCTACGGACATTGCCAGTGATGCTAGAGTTTGCAAGAGAAATGGAGGAAGTCTGCCCTCAAGCTTGGTTACTAAATTACACCAATCCAATGGCGATGTTGACGATGGGGATTTTGAAAGGAACGAAGATTAAAACTGTTGGACTCTGTCATAGTGTGCAAGTTTGTGTGTCAGAGTTGTTTAAGCAACTTGGGATTTCAGAACAATATAATGCTGATGAATTTCAGTGGAAGATCGCAGGGATCAACCATATGGCTTTTTTACTGGAATTGACAAAAGACGGGAAAGATTTTTATCCAAAAATCAGAGAGCTAGCAGCAGCAAAACCACATCCCCATCAAGATTCGGTGCGTTTTGAATTGATGAAACGTTTTGGCTATTACATTACAGAATCTAGTGAGCACAATGCGGAGTATCATCCTTACTTTATTAAAAAATTGTACCCAGAATTAATCGATAGTTTCGATATTCCACTAGATGAGTATCTGCGACGCTGTGAAAATCAAATTAGTGACTGGAATCAGATGAGGGAAAGTATTGTTATGAATGGGGAATTAACCCATACTCGCAGTAATGAATACGCGTCATACATTATGGATTCAATTGTAACTGGTACTCCTTCTGTTATTGCAGGGAATGTTTTGAACAAAGGTCTCATAACCAATCTTCCTGAAGACTGTTGTGTCGAAGTTCCCTGTTTAGTGGACAAGAACGGCGTTCAACCAACCTATGTAGGTCAACTACCTACCCAGTTAGCAGCGTTAAATCGAACAAACATCAACGTACAAGAATTAACAGTCGAAGCTGCATTGACGTTGAATCGGTCGAAAATCTATCAAGCAGCTTACCTAGATCCGCATCTCTCTTCAGAACTCTCGCTAGAAGCAATTACTTGCCTAGTGGATGAATTAATTGAAGCCCATGCAGGTTATTTACCAGAGTACAAATAGAGAAAGTTCGGCTTTAGTCTATTGTTATGTCACTGGAAGTTTATAAAAAGAAGCGAACTCAAAAATTGTAAAATAATTTTTGGGTTTCACTTCTTTTTTGTTGTTATATTAAGAGTTATGGCACAAAGATGTTCACCTAGTTAATGAAATATTTTTGTCCTTGCGTAGAAAATGATTCAACACGAAAAGTTCGTTCGTTAGAAGACTTGAGAAAATTTAGACCGAATCTTTTTTTATTACAAATCTGAAATGATACGAAAACAAGGTGCTTGGTTTCATTAGCCCAAAATTGATGACAGAATGCTTTAAATGATTCGTCTGTCGATCTTGAATAACCCTGATTTCCCTAGTTACGACAGATGACGAAAAGTACTTAGAATATAAGCTTCTTTTGATATATAATGTTATCTAAGGGGATGAATCACTTCAAATTTTAGACATCGACAGAAACAGTCCTATAAAGCCTATTATTTCAATGTGTAGTAGAGGTGGGTTTCAAATCTAAAATAGTGGAATGTAAATATAGCAGAACATCGCCTTGAATCGCCCACAAGCGCCTTTCAAATCTAAAATAGTGGAATGTAAATGGCGTTCCTGTTGCGAATTTGTTAAAAAGCGGCTCTTTTCAAATCTAAAATAGTGGAATGTAAATTCAATACTTCAAAGATCTTGTTTTTCAAATGCTCAGGTTCAAATCTAAAATAGTGGAATGTAAATGAAATACGGTTAAAGTCTTAGTTAAAAACTTCAATGTTCAAATCTAAAATAGTGGAATATAAATAAAGGGGGCTAATCCCTCATCGCTTTGATTCATTGGTTCAAATCTAAAATAATGGAATGTAAATGGAGGAAAGAGATAGAAATCGTCATAAAGGAAATGGGTTCAAATCTAAAATAGTGGAATGTAAATACATTTCGAATGTCCTGGTACTTGTAATGACGGTCAAGTTCAAATCTAAAATAGTGGAATGTAAAGCTGCTTGTTGACCGCTAGTAACAACCGTGGGATCTTATCTAAATCTAAAATAATGGGGCATCAACAGCATTCAATTAACGATCGACTGAATCATCACAACATCACCCTCCAAAAAAGATGGAGGGGCTGGTCACTTTTTCAGCTCAAAACAAACTTTCATCACCAATTCCCTCATTATAAACAATGTAATCCTCCAATAAACCTGCCATCAACTCAAAAACTGTCGTCCCTCCTTCTCAATCAACTCACAAGTCCATTTATCCTCAAATAACGATGCCATCTGTCTTGCTTGCGCAAACAAATCTGTATCTCCGATCGCAAAACTTTTTCGAGCAGTGGCTAACGAGTAGTAATCATAGCGCTTGCTCTTTTTTGCCAATAGCAGGGCTTGATCCGCGGCTTCTTTCGCCTCTGGGTGTTGCTGTTCTTGCAGATAAAGCAAGGCGACATTCAAATGGATCGCACACTGTAAGGGCACAGTGTTTTCTAGTGCTTCGTATTTTTTTAGCTGTTGGATCAATTGGCGGGCAATGGCGTGGGCGGTTTCAACTGGAAAGAGGTATAAAAGACAATTGATCAATTTGATATCATTAAGGGTCCAGTCTGAATAAGCCTGAAGCGCATCCCAGGGAACTGTCAAAAGAACTTTGGGCAGGCAAGGAATTTCTTTTTCTGCATTCGTTGAGAGCGCTGTGAGAGAGTCGATTACATACAACAATAAGTCAATGGTTTTACTGACAGATGTTTTTTGGAAAAGTAAACATTGCTCTTTCAAAGCAAGCAATGCTTTTGGATCCTGATTGGAAAACAAAGAGAAAAATTGATGCAAGATTTGTTGTTTTTCATTTAAACGGTATCCTTGGGCGATGTAAAAAAATTCATCAAAACCGCAATCGATTCGCGCTAAAAGTTCGATAAAAAGGGTAACGGAGGGCGTTAATTTTTCATTTTCAAATTTAGACAAGGTGGTTCTTGAAAGCAGGTCTTTACAAACTTGCGCTTGCGTGATGCCACGGCTTTTTCTGATTTTACGATACGTGGTTCCTAACTTATTCATAGGCGCCTCCTAGATCAATGTGATTATAGTGTACATAAGATAATTTTGCTCGTCAATCTGGTATAGTAGAACTATTAGACAGCTAGGCAACACCAGATAGAGGAGGCCCCGCAAATGAATCAGACAAAATAAAATCCTTTACTTAGCAAATGGCGATCAATAACTAGAAAAACGAGCAATCGTTATTTCTAAGTAAAGGTGGAAAACAAATGAAGAAGAATCAGGGATTTACCCAATTGATCATTGGCCAAACAGTGGCGAATGTCGGAGATACCATTTATATTGTGGCAATTATCAGTTCTATTTTTAGCTGGACAGACTCTGCTTTGGCAGCGGCGCTTGTCCCGGTACTAGTAACAGGAGGCGGTGTCATTTCCGGCTTCCTCTCACCGGTCATCACGAGTTATTTTCGCTTAGAACAAGTGCTGAAGGTCAGCCAGATGTGCAAAACAGCCGTGCTCTTTTTTATGACCGCGTATCTCTATTTGAAAGCTGAAACAATGAATCTATTGGTTTTATATTGCCTTGTCGCATTGATTTCGTTTTTGGACGGCTGTTCAGAACCAATTAGCCGTGCCTTGATCCCGAAATATGTGGAAAAGCATCGCCTCGTCAAAGCCAATGGAATATTCAATTCGATGCTTCAAACAGTCAACATCGGCAGCTGGGCGATCGGAACCTCCTTGCTGCTGGTATTTTCTGTTCATCAGTTGGTTTTATTAGACAGCTTTCTGTTTCTAAGCGCCTCGATAGTATTAGCGTTTTTGCCTAGAACGACTCGAGAAAAAAACGAAAAGCAGCCGTTAGGGCACCAGTTGTTTATTGGTTGGCGCTGGATTATGAAAGATCCTCTGGTTCGGGTGATCGTTGGCATGGATATGCTGGAAAGTATCGCTAATACAGCCTGGGTGTCCGCGATTGTGTTAGTATTCGTCCGAGAAGTGATGCAGGCACCTGATGCTTGGTGGGGCTATATCAACGCCACTTATTTTGTTGGTGCGTTGCTAGGAAGTGCGCTGGTGATGCGATTTTCCGAGCGGTTTGATAAAAACAAACGAACAGCGATTGTAATGGGCGCTATTTTAGGCGGACTGATCACAGTTGCCGTTGCCCTATCAGGCGACCGCTTTTTGATTCTAGGATTATCCGTTTTAATCGGGCTTTTCTCCCAGATCAAAAATATCCCACAAGCCTCATTAATCCAACAAAAAATAGCAGCCGATCGATTGGTTGCCATCTACGCTGCCTCAGGCATCTTGAATTCCGGTGTTTTTGCTTTATTCACCTTGTTGATGGGACAGGTGGCAGATGTTTTTGATGTACGGTGGGTGTTTGTTCTTTCCGGCAGTTTATTGCTTCTAGTGGGGCTGATTGCAGGGAAGCTTAAAGTTAGTTAAAAGTAAGAGAGGTAGTAGTCAAGAGAACCTCTTTTTTACGAAGATTTTATAAGATGAAACTAGCTTTAACGGTTAGCTTAGGTAATGGTACACACAGGAAGATGAAAAAGCAGTTACAGCTAGTTAGGAACAGTTCCTGACTAGCTTTTTGTGTGGTGATCAAAAAAGATTTGGTTAATAAATGACCTAAGAAAATTCAGATTTTCATAAAAGTATAAAAGGACATTAAAACAAGTTCATGGAGAGTAGTAGCCTAGGTTCGGTTCTAAAGTTTTTTACAGACGTTCTCTGTCGATGTCGAATAACCTGATTTCCCCTAGTTACGACAGATGACGAAAAGTACTTAGAACATAAGCTTTTTTTGATATATAATGTTATCTAAGAGGATGAATCACTCCTAATTTTGGACATCGACAGAAACAGGCCTATAACGCCTATTATTTCAACTTGTAATAGATGCGGGGTTCAAATCTAAAATAGTGGAATGTAAATCCAGTAAGATATGGTCTTTGCAAATCAGGATCACCAGTTCAAATCTAAAATAGTGGAATGTAAATGTTTCTTCACCCTTCGGCTTATCCTCTGGTGGTGTAGTTCAAATCTAAAATAGTGGAATGTAAATATTGAATTAGTGATGAACTTCTTGGGCCATGAATCGGTTCAAATCTAAAATAATGGAATGTTATACTCGTAAGATCCCGATTTTTATTTTGTAGTAATTTACTCAACCTAGAGAACGATACTTTTTTATAGCTATAGTAAATAGCCACCCGTAAAAACAAGGGGAATGTTACAACTCCACCTTACATGCCCTAAAGGTTTATCGTTGTTAGACATTAAAAACTTCCTTTCGATCTGATATGTGGTTGGTAGCCACTGTTCGTGTATTGAAAGGTTTTTTTATCGTTCATGTTATCTTGGCCACGCGTAGAAACGCGCGGTTTTTTTATTTCTTACGATGCGCAAAAATGGTACAACGACAATTATGATTCATCAGCCCGATAAATGATAGAGTCCTCTATTTCTCTATTTAGTAGCCAATGCTTTCTGACAGTTTGATTTGAATGGCGATCATCATTTAAGCCAGATACGCTTAACCAACGGACGTTCTTCTCGTTATGTGCCGTTTAAAACTGCTTATCGAAAAATTTTGGCTTGGAGGGATATCAAGAGGTTTCGAGCCACTCAACTAGATTAAGTAATGCATACTTTTTTTCCGGTTAATTATTTAGTAACAATTAAAATCGTGCCAAATTCTATCCTTTATGACAATATTGCCCGATTTATTGAATGGAAACGCATACAATTTCATCGAGAAATCGGTTACAATCATCTTGTCAGTGAGGTGAGAACATGAGATTAGATACTGAAAACGTTGATAAGGTACTGATTGAAAATGATTTAGTAGTAATGCACAAAATAGACAGGATTCATTTTATGGATAAGCCGCATTTTCATGACGGGTTTGAAATTCATTTTACATTAACAAACAGCACGACTTATCAGATTGATGAGCGAAAATTTGATGCGGATGCTGGTACAGTTGCTCTATTTAGTTCAGAAGAACTCCATCGAGTCTCTATTGACCGCAGCAAATTGTATGAACGCTATTTTATTTTGTTCAAGCCCAGCTTTATTGAAGAATTTACAACCAGTTTTCCTTTTCTATTAGAAATATTTTCTAAGAAACAAAAAGTCGACTGTCTCGAGTTGACTTCAGATCAAAGTCTTAAAGTCACTAACCTTTATGAGGAAATGATTCGATGTGACCAAGAGCGAGAAAAACCGTTTGAACTTTTGCATCTAAAATTGAAGTTAACTGAGTTACTTATTCTATTGAATAAAATCGTTTATTCTAATGAGAAACTACATAAACCAATATCGTATGAGCATTACCAAACAATTTCTGAGATTGTTTCTTTTCTTAAAGAAGAATACATGAATGAAATGACTCTGGACGAATTGAGTGAACGGTTTTTTATCAGTAAATCAACGATTATTCGCGCATTTAAAAATGCACTTGGGATGACCCCAAATCAATATTTAATCTATATGCGAATTATGAAATCACGAGAATTATTAGAACAAGGATACTCTGTGAAACAAGTTTCGGAAAAAATTGGTTATCGTGATGAATCTAGCTATATTAAAAAATTTAAAGAGATACAAGCCGAGTCACCAAAACAATACCAATTAAAAAACTTAAGAGCCAAGAGGAGTTAGGAATGGTAGTAACGAATAATAAAATCTCACTTGTGAGAGAACGGCTTAAGTATTTTGATAGCGTACCGTTAAATCAAGAAGATTTTAGAGACAATAATAATCAATTATCAGAAAGTAAAGGATTTTTTGCTAGAGACTTTGGCATGGAACAATGGGACTGGCCTCAAGGCGTCGCAATCTATGGTTTACATTTGGAAGGACCGCTAAATGATGAGTATATCAAACAATGGGCAACTGAAGAGATCAACAAAGGACTTCCAACTAAAAATGTGAATACGATTTGTCCTTTACTAACGCTTGTTGACTATCCGGAGTTTGAAAACATGGCTCTAGAATGGATGAAGTGGATTGAAAGAGAGTTTCCTAGAACAGATGAAAATGGACTACAGCATATTACGTCTGGGATAGACAAATTCACAGTAAAAGAGAATCGACAGCAAATTTGGGTAGATACTCTTTTCATGACCGTGCTTTTTATGGGGAAAATGGGGGTGAAATACGATAATCAAACATGGCGTGAGGATGCAATAGAACAAATGCTGCTTCATTGTAAGTATCTCTTGAATCGTAAGAGTGGGTTGTTTTATCATGGGTGGAATTTTGAAGAACAATCAAACTATGGAGGCAATTTTTGGTGTCGAGGAAATAGCTGGATCACGATTGGTATACCGCTGTTTTTGGAAATAATGAAAGGGTATTTAGCTAAGTCGTCAGAAGTGTACCTATTGAATCTCTACAACAATCAAGTCAAAACGTTGTTAGACCTCCGGAGCAAGGATGGATTATGGCATACCATTTTAACGGACACCACTTCCTATACGGAAACGTCCGGCTCAGCCGGAATCATTGCCGGCATTCTTTTAGGAATAAAGAATGACTTCCTTACCATTCAGCTTTCTGACGAGGCGATCAACGATTTAATCTCATCATTAACTGCCAAAATAGCAGAAGATGGTACGGTACTTGGGGTGTCTGCAGGTACTCCGATTTCATGCAACGCGGAGGACTATAAAGGAATTGTACAAATGCCAATGGTGTATGGACAAGCGATGACACTGCTTGCCTTGAGCATCACAAAATCTTTGAAAGAAAAGGAAATCAAATGAACTATCTCATCTATTGTTTGCCAGCTTTGGGATGGGGGTTGATGCCTATTATTTCTAAAAAAGCTGGGGGATCACCCGTGGAACAATTATTGGGAACAACTGTTACGGCGTTTGGTATTTCTATCATTCTCAGTTTTTTAACGGGTGTTGAGTACACTTTGACTGGGGCAATTTCGGCGTTGATCTCTGGATCATTTTGGGCAGGTGGCCAATATCTCCAATTTAAAGCCCTTAAGACTGGGTCAGTTTCGATCGTGATGCCATTATCAAATGGAACACAATTGGTGTTTACGTCATTGGCTGCGGGCATCCTTCTCCGTGAATGGCAGAGTATGAGGCAGTCACTTGTTACCCTGCTATTGCTGCTGGTTATCCTAGCTGCCATCTATCTTATTACAATGAATCAAAAAAAGGATACTGAACAAAAAACGGTGTCGTTACAAACCATGATCATGATTTGTACCTCATCACTTTGTCTGATGGGCTATATGATAACGACATCACTTTTTCATGTAGAAGGGCTACAAATCTTTCTACCTCAAGCATTTGCAATGTTTCTCTCCTCTTGTGTGATTGCGAAGTTTGATCCAGGAAAGCAAGAACTGTCAAGAGTTTCTCGTAATGTGCTGACAGGTATATTTTGGACAATAGCAAATGTTTCTTTATTTTATATCGTGACACAGTTAGGCGTAGGATTAAGTTATACGATTTCTCAGTTGTGCATATTTGTATCTATTATTGGAGGGATTTTATTATTAAAGGAAAAAAAGACCAAGGTAGAAGTGATGCATACGATCATCGGAATGGTCATGTTTTTTTCAGCAATTTTGGGTTTAAGTCAATTTAAATAGACGACTAGGAGGAAATACTAATGAAAAACAAGATTTTAAAGGCAGGCTTATGTGTAGGGTTATTAATGGGCCTGACGGCATGTGGCAATTCTGATTCTGCTTCTTCCGAAACGGTAAGATTGTTTGTATCGGGAGATGCATCAGAAGGCGGTGCTTATAGTGAGATGGCAAAACGCTATGAAGAAGAGACTGGCGTCAAAGTGGAAGTGACAGATGTACCTTATGCAGATATGGAAACGAAAATTACAAAAGCTGTACAATCAGATGATGCGCCCGATGTTGCCCGCGTTTCAGGAATCTTACCAGATTGGGGAGACTACTTAGTTGATTTGACAGATATTGCTAATAAAGGGAAAACGCTAGAGTCGATGACAATCAAAGATGACGACGGCAAGGTTCGAGCGCTACCAACAGATATCACTGCGGTAGGGATGTTTATTAACACATATCTATTTGATCAAGCAGGTGTTTCTTATCCCCAGGATGAAGGAGACATTTGGACATGGGATGAATTTTTAGAAGCAGTGGACACAATTCAAGAAAAAACAGATGCGAAATATGGGTTTGTAATGGATCCTTCTGACCATCGTTTGAGAGCGTTTACGTACCAATTTGGTGGACAGGATTTTGTTTTAAATGAAGCAACTGGAACGTACGAAACGGATGACGCGACAAAAGACGCGCTACAAAAGTTCATTGATCTAAATAATGACGGAACAATTCCAAAAACGGTCTGGACTTCTGGGGAAGATGCTTCTTCTATGTTTAAGAGTGGAATGATTCCTGCATACATGTCGGGCAGCTGGCAAATTAAGGATTTTACTACGAATATTAAAGATTTCAATTGGCAAGCCATCTACATGCCGTACGAAACAACTCGCGCTACCAATATGGGTGGTAATTTTATGGTTGGCTTTGAGAACAGTAAGAACAGTGAGGGCGGACAGAAATTTATGGAGTGGTTGTACACACCAGAAAATTATACTGAGTTATGTGAATTAGCTGGTTATCTTCCAGCAGAAGAAGGAATAAATGTGGACTACGGGGATGCACAAGCGGCTTATGATATCTACAACCAAGAAATTGAAGCTGCAGCCCAACCCATTTCTTCTAAACAAACTGCAGATCAAGTAGCGATGACAATGGCTGGATACGTTGGACTAACTGGTGCATACAAGGACTCAATGGTTCAAGCGTTGAATGACGAAATCACGTTTGATCAAATGATTGAAAATATCGAAAAAGACTACAATGATGGGTACACGATGAAGTAAGTAAAGCGAGAAATGATGTGAACTGGACTGATATTCATCCGGTTCACATCCATTCTATTTTGAAAGTGGGAGAAGAATGAGCAATTATATTTATTCAGTAAAGCAAGGCACTTCTATCAATCGCTGGCAACGTAGCACGCTCCAAAAGCAAAAAGTTGCAAGCAAAGCTAGTTGTATTGATGCTCCTGTAAATATGACGGAAGGATATCAAGAAGTTGAATACCCCATTCGAACAAACTTTTTGAGAGAACTTTCGGAGGTGCCTTACCCTAGAAAGCAAGTGTTTTCAGAAGTGTATGATGGCTTTGAAAACCCGAGGGTAGATTTTTCTACTTTTCAAGCAACACCGCAGAAAGTAAGTACATACTTGCGAGCACAACTACGTTGCCAAGAGAACCAAACGGTGGAATGCGCGTTGGTTACTTGTGGAAGAGCTATTCTTTGGATAAACGGAAAATTGCTCACCGATTTTCATCCCTATACGCGAAACCACGGCACGAAAACCACGGTAAATCTTCCTCTTGAACAGGGGGATAACGAGCTGATCGTGTACATGGATGATCTAGCCGAGCGGGACGTAAACTTTTTTGTTGAATTAAAAATTTTGTCGAATCATCACTTTCAAGTCGTGTTACCTTTATCGTATGACGATACGATTCTTCAACAGGCAGAGGATTTCTTGAATGGTCTTTATTTTGAAAAAGACTTTTATTCTAAAGGGGAAGTAAGTATCTGTTCAGACTATGATTATTTTGAAAAAGTCTTTGTTACTTATGAAGAAGTTACCTTTACAGAAGAAGTCGGGGGAAATATCACAGATTTCCGACGAGAAAGTCAGTTTCTGCCGTTAAATAATCAACGTATTTCCTTAGGTGATGTAGAAGACATCCCTACCTCAGGACTAACGCATCTATTTGTGGGGGTTTTACTTCCGGATCAAACATATCTGTTCAAGAAATTTGTTTTTACAGTTTATAACGAAGAAAAACTCGCGCGTCAATTAGGTGGAAATTTAGAAGAAAGAAAAGCGACAGCGCTGACGATTTTTTCAAAACTGGCTATTCAGGATATGAACAGTGCGTTAGCCGAAATTCACTTAACGGGTTTCTTGTCAGAAGAGTGCTGGGAAAAACTCCAGCCTGCTTTTCGTATGATCGAAGAGCGGGGAGATTGTGCAGATTTTATGTTCGCACCGTTGTTAGGCTTTTGGCTAGGGAAAAAAGAGCAATTGCCAGAAAAGCTAAGGACAAAATTAAAAGATTTGGCGATACATTTTCGGTATTGGATCGATGAACCTGGCAATGATGTTATGTGGTACTTCAGTGAAAACCATTCCTTGTTGTTTCATACCTGCCAATATTTTGCTGGGTGCTTGCTTCCGGAGGAGACGTTTGTAACGAGTGGGAGACAGGGAAGTCAACAATACGATTTAGGAAAACACCGTTTGTTACAGTGGTTTGAGCAATTTGAACACTATGGGTTTTCTGAATGGAATTCTACTACGTATCTCCCTATCGATTTAATCGGATTTTTCAGCCTTTATACGAATGCACCAGATGAAGAGATAAGAGATGCAGCGAAAAAAGCATTGGATTTCACCTTCACAATCATGGCTGTAAATTCTCATGGAGGAACGCTTTCCTCCACATTCGGTAGAACCTATGAGCACGATTTGAAAGCCATGCGTTTAGGAGAACTCAGTAATATATTAGCGATTGCTTGGGACCGAGGAAATTTTAATTACGCCTTACGAGCATCGACACTGTTTTGCCTATCTGATTATGTTCCACCAAAAGAGTGCTTGTCTTTAATTGATTTAAAGCCAAATGAGGAATTGACCGTAACTTACCTTCAGGGAATCAATCAAGTGCAGACGTATCTTTATAAATGTCGAGAATATTCACTTGCTAGTGGGATCGACTATCATTGCTTTGAAAAGGGCCACCAGCAACATATGATGAACGTTTCCTTAGGCAGTGATGGGACACAGCTTTGGATTAATAACCCAGGTGAGTTTATGCATAGTGGCGAAAATCGACCTAGTTATTGGGCCGGAAATGGCAGAATGCCTTGTATTAAACAATTTAAAAATGTTCTGTGTATGAAATACAATTTATCGAAGGCATATGTACCGTTTATACACATGTATGTGCCTTATTGGAATTTAGATCAGGTAGATATGGATGATTCTAATTGGCTTTTTATCAAAAAAGATCAAAGCTACCTTGGTGTTTACTTCTCGCAAGGGTATAAAATGCAGCAAAGCGGGGATACTCGTGGGAGAGACATCATTTCTGAAGGAATAGATCATACGGTACTTGTAAAGTGCGGGAGCAGGAATGAGTTTTCAACTTTTGAGTCTTTTATAGCAGCGGTCAAAAAAGCGAAAATGACCGATGAGTCGTTTGATGATTCTCAATTTGGCTTGTTCGTTTGGAATGAGATTGACCATCTTGCGTCGTACCAAGTAATGCCAGTTGTAAAAATGAAAGAGGGAGCAGAGCATGAAGAAACTTAAAAAAAATATATGGCCTTTAGTTTTTACGGGAGTCAATATTGTCCTGTTCATTACTTTTTTTCTCATACCAGCAATTCTGGGTTTCTATTACTCTTTAACGGATTATAAAGGATTTGGGACTGCTAACTTTCTTGGTTTTGCTAACTATATTGCTTTATTTCAAGATGCGAGTTTTTATCGTTCCTTATTCCGAACCTTTACCTATGCAATTTTCTTGGTGCCACTGATTTACGCTGTGTCTTTAGGAATTGCCATCTTGTTGAATAACAAGCACACAAAAGGAAAACTCTTAGGGAAAATAGTTTTCTTTTTACCTTGGACAATTTCAGGAATTGTCGCTGGGGTTATTTGGAAATGGCTGTTTGGAGAAAATTTTGGTTTTGTAAACTACATCATTGGGAATTTAGGTGGAGAATCCGTTCCGTGGTTTTCCAATGCAAGCGCGGCATTTGCTGTCATTCTGTTAGCAGCACTTTGGGGCGGGACCGCATTTAATATGTTGCAATTTATGTCTGCGCTCAAGAACATACCTAAATCATACTACGAGGCAGCAGATATTGATGGTGCCTCATCCTTTCAAAAGTTTTTGTACATTACGATTCCTTCATTAAAACCAACTAGTTTTATGGTGATCCTATTAGCTAGTATTGGGGCCATGAAAGAATTTGCTTTAGTTCAATCCTTAACGAATGGTGGACCAGGCACAGCAAATATGTTCATTGTGCAATACATTTATACAACTGGATTTGACAAGATGAGGGTTGGGTATGCCAGTGCAGCCTCTATGGTATTATTTGCAATCTTGTTAGTTCTCGGACTCGTTCAAATGAAAATTGGAGGTGGTAAAAATGAATGACACTTCAAAGCTTCACGATAAAACGAGCACAATCATTCTCACAGTGGCTCTGATTCTTGTGGCTATGTTGTACTTGTTCCCACTAGTATGGTTTGTACTTAGCTCTTTTAAACCCGGGTCAGAATTATTTTCCTACCCGTTAAGTATCTTGCCAGAGAACGCAACTGTGCAGAATTATCTTGATGCATGGACAAGTCTGGATTTCGTAAAATACTTTACGAACACCATGAAGTCGTCAGTTATTACCACGATATTAACGGTTATTGCCAGTGCAACATGTGGCTTTGCGTTTGCAAAATATGACATGAAGTGGTTGAAATTCTTCTTTGTCTGTATTATTGCAACTACGATGTTACCTACCGAAGTAATCATGAATCCAGTATTTACGGTGATTCGTAAATTAGGTTTGTATGATAGTTTGGCTGGGATCATTATTCCTTCAATCAATACTGCTACAGGAATTTTCATGTTCAGAACCTTCTTTGTCTCTATTCCGGATGACTTAATCGAGTCTGCGCGAATCGATGGAGCTTCAGATGGCACAATATTTATGAAAATCATGTTACCCATTGCCAAACCAATCATTATGACGCTGAGCATCTTTTCTTTCCAATGGCGGTGGAATGATTACATTTGGCCGTTGATAGTTTTGAACGACCCCAAGAAATACACTTTCCAGGTAGCCATCAGGAGCTTGGTGGGGGCAGAAAATGTGAACTGGACCGTGTTAATTGCTGCCTCAGTGATTTCAATTATTCCATTAGTATTAGTGTTTATCGTGTTCCAACGTTATATCTTAGATTCTGGTGCGACAACTGGGATGAAAGACTAATTATGAATGAAAGCGAGGAAAGCGAATGTTTACGACAAACTATTTGTCAGATCCCAAGCGCATTCATGAAAATAGAGAAAGCTCGCGAAGTTATTATCTTCCCTATGCTCCAACGGATGATCATGACAATTCTTCGCGAGTTTTGTCATTGAATGGTTTTTGGCGATTTCGATATTTTACATCTCATCTAGATATTGAAAAAGAGCAATTTTTTTCTGATGAATTTTGGCAAAATAGTAACCTGATTCCTGTACCTAGCAATTGGCAAATGGAAGGGTATGGGAAACCGCACTATACAAATATCCAATATCCATTCCCAATCAATCCACCCTATACATTTTCTGAGATTCCGGTAGGGGTTTATCGCTGTGATTTTAGCTATGACCCTCGAAAAATGCAGCAGTTTCTTAGGTTTGAAGGTGTAGATAATTGCTTTGCTTTGTATCTGAATGGGAAGTATATAGGATTTAGTAAGGGCAGCCGTAATCCAGCTGAATTTGATGTAACCGCTTATATCCAAGAGGGTGAGAATCAACTCGTCATCGAGGTTTTCCAATGGTCCGATAGTTCTTATATTGAAGATCAAGATATGTGGTGGTTAAGTGGTATCTTTCGTGAGGTAGCGTTACTTAGTCGCCCCAAAGAATGTATTTGGGATTTCCAAATTCAAACATCTTTTGATAGCAATTATGAGAACGGCATTTTGGCGATTGATTTTCCAAAAATTCATGGGAATCAGCTCGCTTGCGAAGTCTTTTTAGAAAAAGAAGCCATTGTCTTTCAAAAAAAGATCGTGATAGATAAAGATAATCATTGTTTTGCTTTTCCAGTCGTTTCACCAAAAAAATGGACTGCTGAAACGCCAGAACTGTATCGGTTGCGCTTGGTCACTTCAGAAGAGGAAATTTGTCAGGAAATTGGCTTCAGAGAAGTTGCTCTTTTGGAAAATAAAATTTGTATTAATGGCAAACCAATTCTCTTTAAAGGAGTCAATCATCATGAGTTTCATGAGACGAAGGGGCGAGCTTTGCCAAGAGGTTTTTTAGAAGAAGAAATCCATTTGATAAAACAAGCGCATTTCAATGCCATTCGAGCTGCTCATTATCCTCATAGCCCTGAATTTTATCAGTTGTGTGATCGCTATGGATTATACGTGATGGATGAAGCGGATTTAGAATGTCATGGCATAGGAAGTACCGGTGATCAAAATTTTTTGAGTAGCAGTCAAGAATGGAAAGAAGCGTATCTTGATCGCATGAAACAAATGGTCGAACGCGACAAGAACTATACTTCAATCATTATCTGGTCGGTAGGAAATGAGTCTGGAAATGGGACTAATCATGAAGCCATGATTCGTTGGTGCCGTGAAAAAGATCCTACTCGTTTGATTCACCATGAAGGAGAGTCCCGCGATTGTCTCTCAGAAACGGATGGACGCTACGTTAAAGATGTTCAACAAGCCGATTTTAATTCTAGAATGTATGCGACGATGCGGGAATTACAAGAGGTCGTCGATAATCCGAAAGTTATCAAACCCTACATCCTCTGTGAATATGGACATGCGATGGGGAATGGTCCCGGTTCGTTAAAAGAGTACTGGGAAATGTTTTATAAGGAACCGCAATTACAAGGGGGCTTTTTATGGGAATGGAAAGATCAAGGAATCAAAGCAAAGCGAGAGGGACAACCAACCTATTTATACGGCGGCGACTTCGGTGATATTCCTAATGACTACAATTTTGTTCTGGATGGGTTAATGACGCCTGATTTGCAACCATCACCTAGTTATTTAGATATTCAGCGACAACAAGAACCAATCACCATTGATTTTTCCTCATATGAAGTTGGAAAAATAATCCTACGCAATCGCAATCATTTCAAAGACCTGCTAGGTATGAAGTGTTGTTTTGAAATGAAAAGAGAGCAAGAAGTGTTAGCAAGAAAGATAGTGACCGTCAATTTGCCTCACGAAAAAGACGTCGAAATTACGTTGCCTAGGGATTTGTTGAATACAGAAAAGGGGAACCTTTTAAAAGTGTTGATTTTCGATGATCAAAAAGCACTTCATGGCAAACTAGCTAATATTGTCGCATCTATGCCAGTTGAAGGATTCTCTCTACCTGAGCCAGAACCTGATTTGCTCATTTTTAATGAAATTCAGGATGATGCAAAAATTTTGCTGCTCCAACATGGAACAAACTATTTGAGAGTGGATAAAGTCAGTGGCAAATGGCAGTTTATGAACGAACAACAAGACATTTATCTAGCTTCGCCAGAAAGTATTTTTTGGCGACCGACAACAAACAATGATTTTATTTCTAGTGAAACGTGGCGGGAGTATGGTGTTGATCGCATGCTAACAAATGTAATAAGCTGCAGTATTGTCGCCAATGATTCTGAGAAATTGAAGCTATCTTTAAGGGAAGCAATTGGGCCAGCAGGGAAGTTTTGGCATATTGAGCAAACATCGACGATTACTTTCTTCAAGGATGGTCGAGTTATCTATGAAATTTCTGGTGAGCCTAAAGATAACTATCCGCTGACAGTTCCCCGTATCGGACTTGTTTGGCAGCTGCATAAACAGTTTGATAAAACTTGCTGGTCTGGGAAGGGGCCCATAGAAACCTATGCAGATACCGAAAATGGGAGTTACTTTGATGTATTTTCCCAGGCCACAGATGAGCTGAGTTTCCGATATTTGTATCCACAAGAAAGTGGTAATCACTGCCAGACGAAGTGGGCAACATTCAAGGCAGACAGCCAATTAGCACTCAAGTTTCAAGGAAACCATTCCTTTAATTTTAGTGTACATCCTTATTCTGTTGCGGCTATTGATTCTGCACAACATCTTCATGAATTAAAAAAAGCAGACCGCTACTATTTGTACATCGATTATCAACAGCACGGGATTGGTTCTAGAAGCTGTGGTCCTGATGTATTAGACAAATACCAACTACATTTACAAAAGTATCATTATCAATTTGAGGTAAGAATAAAAGGAGTGTGATTAAGTGAAAGCTAGTACACGAATTTCACAGACGCAACAAATTTCGAGAATCGATTGTCGAATTTATGGTTCATTTATTGAGCACATGGGGCGAGCCGTTTATGAAGGAATTTATCAACCAAATCATGAAACGAGTGACGAAAATGGGTTTCGCCAAGATGTTCTAAAGCTTGTACAAGAGTTGTCTGTTCCAATTGTTCGCTATCCTGGAGGGAATTTTTTGTCTGGTTATCGTTGGGAGGATGGCATAGGACCGAAAGAAAATCGTCCTCAGCGATTGGACTTAGCATGGCAAAGTGTTGAAACAAATGAAGTGGGATTGCATGAGTATATGCATTGGGCGCAGAAGTGCGGGACTGAAGTGAATATGGCAGTTAATTTGGGGACACGGGGCATTGATGCAGCACGTAATCTTGTTGAATATTGCAATTTTGAGGGAGGTACCTATTGGTCTGATCTTCGAAAGCAAAATGGAGATGAAAAACCCTTTGCAATTAAGACTTGGTGTTTAGGGAATGAGATGGACGGAGATTGGCAAATTGGACATAAGACTGCAGAAGAATATGGTCGCTTAGCAGAAGAAACAGCAAAAGCAATGAAATGGGTTGATGATTCAATTGAACTAGTTGTGTGTGGCAGTTCCAGCAGTACTCGACCGACATTCGTGGATTGGGAATTAACGGTACTGGATCACACCTATGAATATGTCGATTACTTATCACTGCATCAATATTACGACAATAAAACAGATAACCTTGCTGAATTTTTGGCCAAGTCAGAAGATATGGATCGTTTTATCAAATCTGTAATAGCAATTTGCGACACGATGAAAGCAAAAAAACGAAGTGACAAGACTATGATGTTGTCCTTTGATGAATGGAACGTCTGGTACCACTCCAATGAAGAGACGGCGGCGCAAAAACCATGGACGGTAGCACCGCACATTTTGGAAGATATCTACAATTTTGAAGATGCTTTGCTTGTTGGCAGCATGCTCATTACATTGTTAAAGAGCTCTGACCGAGTGAAGATTGCTTGTTTAGCGCAATTGGTAAACGTGATCGCACCGATTATGACCGAAAAAAATGGAACCGCTTGGAAGCAGACCATCTTCTATCCGTACCAACAAGCTTCATTGTATGGACATGGCCAAGCATTAACGACAAAAGTTGATGTAGCAACTTATGATACAAACCAATTCAAGAATGTGCCCTATCTTGACAGTATTGCTATTTTGAACGATGAAAAAAATGAGTTAGTCATTTTCTCTGTTAATAAGCATCGTTGTGAAGAAATTGCATTCACAGTTGATTCTGATTTGAGATTGGCTAGTGTCATTGAGGCTACTGAAATGGCTGATTATGATCCAAAAGCGGTAAATGGGCCAAATCAAGAGTTAGTTGTCCCTCGTGATTCGTTGGAGCAGATAGTGATTGACGGAGGAAGAGTTACAATTAACACAAAGCCGCTCTCGTGGAATATGACTAGAATTAGCTTGAATTAAAGAGGGCATATGACCATGCCTGATTGTTTAATCAGGGATACAATACTCTTTTCAAGAACAGCCATATGTCTTTTTATGATGGAGGTACTCAAAATGAATTTTTTCTTTACAAGTCCAGCGCAGGAATGGGAGGAAACGTTACCTATTGGAAATGGTAGTCTAGGGGGAATGATCTTTGGAAGTTTTCCTGAAAAAATTGGCTTGAATGATGAATTACTCTGGTCGGGATACGAATATGATAAAAATAGGCCAGAAGCTGCAAAGTATTTATCAGAAATACAACAAGCTATTTTAGAAGGCCGTTATCTAAAAGCGGGCCAACAAGTGGAAACGGATTTTTTAGGAAATTATACCGAAAGCTATTTGCCCTTGGGAAACCTGATCATTACGCAACCAGATCAAGAAGGAGCGATTGAACAGTATTGTCGTTGTCTTGATTTAAGTAGAAGTAAAGTAGAAATAACCTACCAAGGAAGGAAAGGTGTCTATCAGCGCGAGTATTTTGCTAGTTATCCTGACCAAGCCTTGTGGGGAAGATTCGTTGCGCCGGAAGCAGAATCCATTATTATTGCGTATGAGTCACAGTTACACTCAAGGGTTATCTACCATGCGAATGAAAGCTGTGTTGAAATACAGGTTCAATGTCCGGAACACGTAAACCCCAAATATATAAGCAATGAACGGGACTTTGTACAAGGGACACGCGGAGAAACACATATCTATGAATTAATCATTGAGAAAACGGATGGCAATCTGGTGTTTGACAACGATCGACTCGTCATCGAAAACGCCCAAAATGTATCATTTCTTTTTAGAAGAAAAGAGTCACGAAAGGTTTCAAGCTTTGTAGAAGCGGAAAAGTGCCACAGGAAAGACTATCAAGAACTATTCAATCGCGTGGAGATGTCTTTAGGAGACCAAGTCCATTTGCCGCTGAATGAACGTATTGCAAGGGTAAAGGAAGGGCAATCAGATCCTGGACTAATCGCTTTATATTTTCAATATGGACGCTACTTATTGATCAGTTCTTCTCGCCCTGGGAGTCTGCCGAGTAATTTACAAGGAATCTGGAGTTGGCAGCTGCGAGCGCCTTGGTCCTGCAATTTCACAACAAATATCAATTTAGAAATGAATTATTGGTTAGCGGATACTTGTAATTTACACGAATGCTTTACGCCTTATAGTAACTTCATTGAACAACTCTCTAGTGTAGGGGAAAAGACAGCCTATGTTCATTATGGTGTAGCAGGATCTGTGTGTCATCATAATACAGATCGTTGGTTTACAACCAATCCAGTGGGGGCGCCTTATCAATCCCAGACTGGTAGAGGCGATGCTTCTTGGGCAATGTGGCAAATGGGCGGTGCTTGGCTAGCCAGTGATTTGTACCGGCACTATGAGTACACGGGAGAGAGGACTTACTTGAAAGAGGTGGTTTATCCAGTATTGCGAAAGTCTGTGATGTTCTTAGTCAATACATTAATAGAAAGTGATGGAACATATCATAGCTGTCCATCTTCGTCACCAGAGAACCTGTTTTTCGATGCTGCTGGAAATAAATGCTCGTTGCATCTGTCAACTACAATGGATATCTGCTTAATCAATGAAAACTTCGATTTCTTCCAGCGAACTTGTGAATCACTAAGTATCCAAGATGATTTGTTGGATAGAATTAAGCGAATCCAACCATATTTAGCAACTGTAAAAATTGGATCGAAAGGTCAAATTTTGGAATGGCAAGAAGAATTTGAAGAAGTAGAACCCGGGCATCGCCACGTTTCTCACCTTTATGGGGCATATCCTGGTGAACTTTATAAGACAGATGAACTGTTAAATGCAACGAGAAAGTCAATTGCTCTGCGCTTAGAAAATGGTGGGGGACATACCGGATGGAGTAACGCTTGGTTAATCAATTTATTCGCTATTTTAGGAGATTCGCAACAAGCCTATCAACATATTCAGCATGCTATTTTGGAAGCTTCCTATAGTAATCTTTGGAGCAAACATCCACCATTTCAGATTGACGGTAACTTTGGTGTGGCCGCTGGGATTGCCAATCTGTTTGTTCAAGATCGCAATGGACGCGTTAAATGGTTGCCTGCATTACCAAATGAACTGAAAGATGGTTTTGTCAAAGGACTAAAAATCAAAGGGAATAAAACAGTTGAAATGCAGTGGAAAAACGGTGAGCTGATTAAAAAAAATATTTATTAGAAGTCGTCAAATAAGTGTTTGTAAAAAATACAGACGGCGACGTGACGAGTCTAATATTGGCTCTTTGTCATCCGGTCTATCGGTTAATGAAGTTCCCTCGCTGTCATTAGTAACCGAGGTTTCCGGCAAAATGAGCAATTGATTATTATCTATTAGGAAGCAAACATCTTGATACTGTGGGGGTTCCCAGAATCTGACTGGATGGCCACGTTTCACCTAATAGAATATGGAATAAAAGAGCGAGCAGATGTCTTCTGATTTCTATTTGAGAGTCGAGCACCTGAGCGAAACAGCTAGTAAGTGGAACAGAGTGCTCTGGTTAACAGACTTATGAAGGGACAAACTACAGGGTTGCTTAGCAACTCCTCGTTGGTTTTTTTCCTAAATCCATTGTACTCTGCGAAATCATACAACAACGAAATCATTTCCGGGAGGAATGGGTTGTTCAAAAATTTTGTGTCTTATAGACCCTTTAAAAGAAACGTATTAGGTAAAAATTAGTTCCCGAGGACTGATGAATTGTACAAAATCAAATCTGGGACTGAAAAATCACGGCTAATTCATCCGTTACCTAAACTATAACGCCAAAATTTTACGAATAAATTGAATGATTGCGTTCTCTTTTAGAGCAATCTCAAAAAAACGAGCAGAACTTTGCTCGTTTTTTTGTTTAGTGAGTTACGCTACCACTAATATCAAATTTTAATGCTTTGGGAGCTTCAAATCTTAAATAGTATGTTCCTTTGCCTAGATTAACTGAAAAAGAACCGTTTGTTGAGCCTTTAAAACTAGACGAAGCTGCAGTGCTAGAACCCACGAATTCTTTTTTCTTAATATATACTGTCATTGATGTACTCGAGGTTGCAGTTGTTCTTGTTTATTTATGTGTTACTTTGTATTTTTTTGTTGAGCTTACTGACCAATCACTTACAGATGACCAAGACCAAATACCATATCTTTTGTAAGTAATATCGGTTGCTACGTGTGCAACAGCGGGAATTAGAAAGCTTAACACAAGCAATGAGTATGCTACCTTTTTCATATATTTCTCCATGACTTATCCTCCAACATGATATAATATTATTACGATTGCATGTATACGATAATATATTGGAGAATTCATGAAAAACTTAAAATTAATTTTAATCCATTTTTTTATAATTATAGTTTCTTTTTTTTTATCCAGATGGTTTTTTATGGAATTTTTGTATCCTTTTTCGATGAATTTTTTCCCTACTAGTGGATCTGTTGATTTTGTTATTCCATTGGTACAGATATTGCTTATTACTTTTTATTTGTATTTATTTGTTCAAAGTTTTATTTCTGGTTTTTTTCCCAAATGGGCAATATATATATATTATATTATTTACTATTTGTTATTAATTTATTTACTTTTTTTCAAAAATATTGGAATACAAGGAATTGAATGGAATCCTCTTATGTTCATTCAAGATTTACTGAGTGCTGTGGTATTGCTTAATATTGTTATGTTTATACCTAGTGGTTTTTTATTTAAATTTAATAAGAAAAATTTACTCCTATTTATTTTGGTTATTTTTCTTATAGAAATTAGCCAGTATGTTTTTGCTCTAGGGATTTTTGATTTTGGTGATATTTTCACTAATACTTGTGGGTTCATTATTGGTTCTGCTTTAAGTGAGACTCCATTATTTTCTAATTTTAAAGAGAAGATAAGGTAAAAAGGCTATGAATCTAAAAGAGTGGAATGTAAATTATACAGCATCGACGAGAGCTTTTTAGACGTCACTGATCAGAATCTCAAAGAGCGCGACCCAACTTCTCAAAGTTTACCCTGTCAGCATTACTGACTAGTATCACGAAGTACAAATAGACTATAGAAAAATATAACGAAAGAAGACGCACATTATTTGATGAAAAATGATTATATCGTAAAACAGCTAAAGGTGATTGGATAAAAGCCAAGTGGATCTTGGTGAGGTTGAAGATGAGCAAGGGAATGTCGTCTCAGGAAATGATTTGTTAGAAACCTATTTAAATAGCGGGATGATTCATAAAGTTTTTTATTGATTCAAGCGAAACAAGCAAAGCTTTCTTATTTTGAATTCTCTGTATTGAAAAGCTATTTTATTCGGTATTTAAAGGAGTTAAGTGAGGAAGACAAAGTGAAATTAGCGATCGATGCGAAGAAAATTGCTTATTATCAACGAAAAATCGATGATTTTGTTCTAGCGTTCTAAACGGTTTGAGAAACAGATGGACAATGAGGAAGGTAAAGAATCAATGAATTGAAAAAAAGCGAAGAAAGTACAATTTGTTTTCTTCGCTTCTATTTGGCTTTTTTTAAATAAGAACTAAATAATGTTCTCTGTGGTCTTCTTGTGCGTGTTTTTCAAGGACTTTCTTTATTTTGATTCGCCTTCTTTTCGTTGATTGACACTCGCAGATTGCTTAAGTTCCGTTGGGCTCGGAGGGGTTATTTGTTGAATACACAGTGAAAGAACATTCCCAGTCATCCTGCCCTATTCTCAACAAGTACCTGCCTAATGCCTTCTTCAAACGTTGTGATCTTAAAATGAGGGAATGCCTTTTTGAATTTATCAGAGACAAAAAGATTATCCACCGTGTATCTAGGTAATAACTCACTTAGTTCGCGCGCGTTTTTACTGAATAGCTTAGCAAGTTTAAATTGCCACAAAGGAATGACGCGGTATTTCAATGGTTTGTCTTCAATTTTTTCGGCGAGATCGATCATGTCTTGGAAACTATGAGGTGTATCACAGGGCAAATGCCAAGTTTGGCCATAGGCACTAGGCGTATTTCCGATAAGGGCCATTGCTCGGCTAGCATCAGGTGTCCATATAAGTGTGCGTAAAGTGTCCTTATTGACAGGTATTTTGACGGGAGCATTGTGGACTATATTGTTTAAGACGAGTGTATTAGTAATGCTCTGGGTCTTGCCAGGGCCGTAAAACTCTGGGGCTCGACAAATCACCGCATCTAAACGGCCACTTTCCATCTCGGATAAAACCAATTGAGCCATTTTAGAGCGTACGAGGGACTTCCTGCCTGCTGGAGAAAATGGCGTGTCTTCCTTTTGGGGTGTACGATCCTTTGGATACATATAAGTATTATCAAAAAAAACCAGTTTGCTCTGTGCTTCTTGGCAAGCGCGAATGACATTTTCTGTGATTTTCATAAAATTGGTTTCCCACAGCTCCGCATCCATCGGTAACCCAACAGTGAAGTAAACAATCTCACTATGTTCAATCGCTTTTTTCGTTTGCGAAAAGTCCATCAAGTCTGCGGAAACGATCTGATCTGTAGGATTGATTTTTTGAGGCTTCCGGCTAACTAGCCGAAGCTCATTTGTGTAATTTTTGTATAGTTCTTTTGCTAGTTCATAGCCGATTTGTCCATTGCTTCCTAAAATTGTTTGCATGACTGTACCTCCTCAAGATATAGTTTTGCTACAGCACGTACAGAAAAAGGATTTTGGCCAGTGATGATCCGCCCATCTTTTAGGGCAAATGCTTTATAAAAGCGTCTTTTTTTGAATTGAGCGTTTCTTTCTTCTGCGGCGGTTTGATTAAAGAAAGGAACTTTGTTCATTTTCCCGGCGAGAAATTCTTCGGTTTTCGTAAATCCTGTGATTTTTTTTCCAGAAATCAAAAAGCTTCCTTCTCTATCTTTTATATTTAGTAAACCAGCGATTCCGTGGCAAACAGATAAAATATACCCATTGTTTTCATAAATAGCTAAAGCGAGTTCTTGAAGCTCTTTATTATCAGGAAAATCCCACATGACACCATGCCCTCCGGTAAAATAAATCGCATGGTAGTCATTTGGATTTACTTCTGCGGGTTTTTTCGTTTGAATCAAGCCGTTTTGAATGAAATTTTCTTCCAGATAAATGTTCATAATGGCTTGATCTATATATTTCATGCTTCTTGGATCTAGAGGAACAAAGCCTCCTAATGGACTTACGAAATCAACGTCAACCCCTTGTTGATAGACCTCATCTAGAAACTCGGCACTTTCTCCTAACCAAAGTCCGGTAGCCTTGTTCGTGCCAGCATATTTTTGAATGTTTGTTTCAACAACTAATACTTTCTTCATGAATGATCCCTCTCGTTCATAATGTGAAGGACTTTCGTTAAAAAGGATTGGAGTTTTTTTATTTCTGTTTGCTCATGATCGAGATAGTAATAATTTTTTGTTCCTTCTTGCCTGAAATTCACGATTTTGGCTTCTTTCAAGATTTTCAAATGATGTGAAATGGCGGGTCTAGATAAATTGGTGGCCTCTAATAAGGAAGTGACCTGTAAGCCAGCACAATTTTCCGCTTCCAGCAACCGAATGATGATAGCTTGTCTTTTTTTGTCACCTAGCGCGATTAAAAAATCACTTAACTCAGAAAAATCTTGTTGCAGATTGGTATAATCTATCATAATTGTCTCTCCATTATCGTTTAAAAGTTTAAACCATTAAACCATTTAAAGGAGATTTTTGCAATGAAAGAAGCTCGAGAGCATTCCTTTTCTCCACCATCGCTAAGGAGATTAGAATGTTCTGTAAGCAAATAGATAATAATGGAAAAGCATAAGAGCATTTGATCCTTTTTTGTGTTTAGAAGCAGCTTATTTTTTTATGAAGTGATTAAGAGCCGTGTCTTGCTCATTTTTTGTTGTTGTGTTATGTATGTAACATCTAGACAAAAGACGTAGTGAGATATGAGGCGGAGAATATGAGAGACTTACAGTTAGCATTTATCAGTAATCGCACAACTAAGCGCTTATTTCGAGTTTTGAGTGTGATGGAGCGAGATCGTTTATTTACAATTGGTGAAATGGCAGAAAAGATGCAAGTCACACAACGCACAATTGCAAATGATCTCAAGTATGTGAAAGACTATTTTGGTGATTGTATCACCCTAACTTCGGGGAATAGTGGCTTTCTTTTTGAAGAGAAAAAACCTTCCGTGTACCAAGAAAAGAAACAAGATTTGCTAGAAAATGAGTGCTTATTTGAAATCATCGGTCATATTTTTCAAGGGGAATTGATGGATATTGACGAGTTGGCCCATCATTATCATTTTTCTGAGAGCACGTTTCGACGGTTGTTGGGTCAATCGAACAAAATATTGAGCAGTTATCGGTTAAAATGGGTGTCGAATCCATTGACAATTGAAGGGAGCGAAGCGGATTTACGGAAATTCTTCAAAGACTTTTATTACGAAGGGATTGATACTGCCCATACCCTTGTTCCCGACCCCGCATTGCATGAGTTGGTCTTAACCCAGTTAAACAATAAACTAGGACAATATGATATTGGCTCTGGAACAACACCAGCTGCTTTTTACTATACTTTTTTTATTGCAATCAAACGGGCGAGCCTTGGTTTTCCGATAACAGTCCCGAAATACTTGATTGAATTAGCCTACAAAGGAAATAGCTTCTCCCTCCTGTATTCTTTAAAAGACGGAATCAACAAGCTTTACGGCGTAGAACTAGCGAAGGAAGAATTTGCATGGATTTATTTAGTTACTATTTGTAAACGTACCTTAGATCGAGAAGCATCGGAGGAAAAGTTCTACCAGCAGTTTCATCAAGGATCAGAAATTGCCAAACTTACGGAGGCTTACTTACAAGAGTTTGAGCTCACAAATGAGAGCTATGCCAAGATAAAAATTTTCTTGCAATCCTTCTTTTTGTCTAGAAAAGTGAACTATGCGTTAGCTCCTGCATTGAACAAAGAGGCACAGGACATCAAAGAATCTCTCATGCGTTCTGACAATGAAAACTATCAACGGAATTTACGATTTTTAAAGAAGCATCAAAGAAAAGACTTTTTGGCTGCGCCATATCTTGAAGATATTTGTGTGAGTTTAACGATCTACAGTGATTTGATTTTTGATTTTTATTCACCGACAAAAAGAATTTATTTTCTTCTAGAAGGTGATCACTTCATCTGCCAACAGATTCGAACTCGTGCAATGCAACAGTTTGGTACAAAGCACACGTTGACCTTTTTGCCATTGCAACATCTGACACAAGAAATATTAAATGCCGATCATATTGATTTGATTGTCACAAACTATAATCGGTACCTCTTAGACTATATTATTGAAACAGATTACTTGTTATTGAAAGCTGTCCCAGATGAGCATGACTGGCGGAATCTGGAAAGAAAAATTGATCCGTATCGAAAACCATTTCTCTAATCTCCGTACACTCGTTAAAAGTATTAACGAGTGTTTTTTTTCATTTATTTCATCCGAATATGAAAATGTTGATTCCCATTTTATCTAAAAATCATGTAACCTTTATCATGTAAGAGATAGGTATGCATACAAACTTACAGACAAATGTATCAAAAACCTTCGTTTTTTAGAATAGACATTTGTTGTTTATTCTCTAAAATAGAAAACCTAATCTAATAACTTTTCCATGACATTCGATCGGATCGAATGTCTATTTTTGTTCTAATCTAAAAATCGAAGAAATTTGAGACTAATTAAGAAGTAGATATCTCTTTATTGGTTTAGGAAGGTTGTTTTTGGTGTTTTTCATCCATAAAGTATTCCACTTATTAAGTGTACAGACCTTTCTCGTTAAATGTTCTGAAATTTTTAAATATTGAATCACATTAGTACGAAAAACGAGGTGAAAGTGATTTGAATATATAGATCACTTGGTTAAATGACCTTATATTTATATGTTAGGAGGTGGTCAGGTGAAGAAAAGATTATTGACTGTATTATGTTTTTTGGTTGTTCAAGTTTTTCATCCTATTATTGTTTTTGCCGAGGTTCATGTTCGTCAAGAAGACGAAATTGCTCAATCCAAATCATCAAGAGAAGAAATAAATGAATCAGATAGTGACGAATATTCAGATGATACACTATTTGAGAGTGAGACATCAAAAGTAGTAGATAGCAATATATCAGAAAATTCACATGACAATGAACTAAAACAAGAAATAGAGTCTGTGGCAGTGGCACAAGAAAAAAGAGATAGTAAAGTTACAGACTCGATTTTAGTCAGAGGGATACCTACAGATCAAGGGTTATGGGGGACTGTACCTTGGTCTTATTACGAAGGAGAAGGAACAATCATAGTAGGTGGCGGAACAGCAGGGGCGGCAAGAGAGTCGCCATGGTGGCAGTATCGTCACATTCGCAAAATAATTTTTGAAGATCAAGTGATTTTACCTAGTAACTCGTCGGGGATGTTTAGGGAATTACAACTTTTAGAAGTCATAGAGAATGCAGACAAACTAGATGTTTCTAACGTCACTAATATGGAGAGTATGTTTCAAGTTACATGGCGGTTAAGGGAAATAGATGTTAGTAATTGGGACACGTCAAATGTGACTAATATGAGACTTATGTTTGGGAATCTGGCGGCCACACCCGCAGCTTTTACTAGGTTAGACCTTGCATCGTGGGATACATCAAGTGTCACGGATATGAGTCAAATGTTTATGAATGCTCAAAGTCTTACCACCTTAGATTTAAGAGCATGGGACACATCAAATGTCACGGATATGAGGGACATGTTTCTTCAAGCCAATAGTCTTACTACTTTAGATTTAGGAACATGGAACACATCAAAAGTTACGAATATGAGCCGAATGTTTAATTTAACCCGATCTCTCACACGATTGAATCTTAGTTCATGGGACACTTCCAGTGTTACAAATATGAGTCAGATATTTAATAATACTAATTTAAAATCATTGACACTCGGAGAAAACAGCTTGTTTTCAGCTGACACTCAGCTTCCAGCGATTCAACAAACAGACGGTTATACCGGTGGGTGGAAGTTGGAACCAGGTACAGAAAATCTTGGGATCAGGTATGCCAGTTCAAGTGAATTCATGACAAGTTATGATGGCCGTTTTCCAGGTACGTATACATGGGAAATATTTGAAATGTGGGGATCCGTTCCATGGCTATATGATGGTATCTCAGAAACGATCATCTTGTATGGTGGAGAAGCTGGAGCAGTTGCAACTGCTCCTTGGAAAACTTATCCATCGGTCAAGAAAATCTTAGTCAATGATTCTGTTACTTTACCAAGAAATTCTTCCTTCTTATTTGATGGACTAGCAGAATTGGAATCTATCGAAAATGCTGATAAGTTTGATGTTTCTCAAGTAACAGACATGAGATTCATGTTTAGTCAGGTCCGTGCACTGAATATACTAGATGTTAGTAGTTGGGATACTTCTCAGGTAACTAATATGCGAGCGATGTTTCAAAATGCGAATTCTTTAAAGAAGATAGATGTTAGCAATTGGGACACTTCACAAGTAACAGACATGGCATTCATGTTTACCGAGGCGAGTGACTTAGAAGAAATTGACGTCAGCAACTGGAACACCTCTAGTTTACTGTCTACACAAACTATGTTTAACAATGTGAATTTAGAGGAAATAGATGTAAGCAACTGGGATACTTCTCAGGTAACTAATATGCGAACGATGTTTCAAAATGCGAATTCTTTAAAGAAGATAGATGTTAGCAATTGGGACACTTCACAAGTAACAGACATGGCATTCATGTTTGCCCAGGCGAGTGACTTAGAAGAAATTGACGTCAGCAACTGGAATACTTCTCAGGTAACTAATATGCAGAGTATGTTTGGTAATACTAACACATTAAATAGAATAACATTAGGAGAACAATCTATTTTTTCTGCTGCTGCAAACTTACCAGCAATCCCAAGTACTGAACAATATACTGGACGCTGGACGCTAGAAGAAAATTTGTCGGGTGATGGTTCGGTTATAACTTTTGAAAACTCAACTGAGTTTATGGCTAACTATGATGGTAGTTCCCCAGGAACCTATATCTGGGAGCGAGTAGCTCCAGAACAGCTTGTCGCAAGCATTGATCGAGTAAGCGATCAGTCCCAAACTATTACTGGATATGCAACAGAGTCCGTAGATGAGTTGACTATTAGTTACCAAACGACGTCTGGAGATAAGGTAGTTCTTGAAAAAGATGATCCTCGAATTGTTTGGGGCGATTATCAAGAGTCAAATCAACAAGTCCGACAGTTCCAAATTGATTTGATAGGGAATGAACGTCTTGAGACCGAGACAAAGGTAACGATTACAGTTTCGAAACCTTCTGTTGAAACGACCGGTGATAGAACGGAAGAACAAACAGTCATAAAAGGAATTAATTATCGAGCGAATAACTTCACTTTAGACCGTTTCAAAATTAATGAATTAAGCACGCAAGAAGAATTAGATGCTTTGATCCTTCAAGAAAGTCGCGCGCAAGCCGTAAATGTGTTGACGGAAGCGGATATGACGGATGACTTTCGCATCGTAGAAACGGATCTTACACGAGAAGTGGACGAAGACGGCAGTTACTTCGCTGTTCTTGAGGTGGGGAATAAAGCCTACCAGATGACCATCGGTATCGATGTGACATCGAAACTTGAGCATATGCGAGTGACGATCCCGACCAAAATGGTCTTTGAATCCTTGTACAATACGGCGGAATCGAATCGTAATTTTGAAAGCCAAGCGTATGAGATCCGCAATCAATCGCCACTTGCTGTGGATACCTATATCAATCAATTGGCGATCGATGATAGTGCCGGAATCGTCTTGTTAGAAGAGGGAGAAGATCCCCTCGATTACGCTGAAAGCGAAGAGGAAGACCCAACCCTTACTTATGACGATATCTCAACCCCGCTGTTGCGACTGAACCTAAAAACGGAAGAAACCCAGATTCAACTCTATGAAGCGATGGAAGAACAACACTTGGTTCGCTTAGAAGAAAGAAGTCGCGTGCCGATTTCCTTAACAGGGGATTTCTATGGGAATTACCCGCAATGGGTCGTTGATTCAGAAGCCGATCAAGGCGGATATTATGAAGACTTGCTCGTACCGAATTATCGCATCGTCTTACGCTTTGTTCCACGAGACTAAGAAAAAAAGATCGTACCAAATGGGAAGGAGGTGAATCCATTGGAGCAAACGAATCAAACCGAAAACAAAAAACGACGGAAATGGCTCTGGTGGTTGTTGCTATTGGCAGTACTTGCCGGTGGACTCGGGTACTATTTCTATCAATCAAAAGAAGCGGTTCCGTTGATCAGTGCAGACCTTTTGCCTGAATCTGGCGATGCCACCGATCAGCGATTATCTGAACGGGCGCAGGAAATTGCAGATGCGAATTATTTCACCCTGCAAATCAATCCAGAAGCCATTTTTGAAGATGGTCAAAGCACGGGATCCATCGAGATCGTTAATCCAGGCACCAATGTGTACCCAATCGCCGTGGACATCTCTTTACTGTCGAGCGGGGAAGTCATCTATTCTTCCGGTGCGATCTATCCAAATCAATTTGTTGAAAATGTCGCCTTGGCGACACCATTGGCAAAAGGCGAGTATCCTGCCAAAGCCACCATCAATATTTACGACCCTGAAAGCAAAGAAAAACAAGGGGTCACTGAAGCTGAATTAACGATTATCGTTAAGAATTAAAAAAAGGAAAAGTGAGGAAATAAAAATGAAAAAATTTGTAGCAGCTATTCTAAGTACAGCAACGATCGCAGGAGTAATCGCAAGCGGCACCACCGCTTTTGCGACACAAACTATTGACGGACGTGAAGGCGATACGTCAGGAGATGTCCAAGTAAACGGGATCATCGGTGAATTCGAGAATACAACACCTGGACCAAATCCCGATGACTTGAACCAATGGATCAATGTAACGATTCCAACGACTGCTTTGTTCTATACGACTGAAGCGTCAAGCCACAAAGAGATCGTTTCGCCTACGTACACGGTGACAAATAACTCAGCAGTTGGTGTGATCGCTTCTGTTGCAGGTGTTGATACACCATTGAATATGTCTGAAGTAGACTTGTTAAACGTAAACGGGATTGAGTTGTTTGAAAACGGCACACCAACTGTAACAGAAACAGAATTGTTTACCCTTGAAGGCAACCAAGGAACGAATGAAGGGACGTTTGCGTTCACTGGTGAAGCAACACCTGCCAATGCATCAGAAGAATCAAACCCAAGTTTCAAATTGGTCTTGAGTTTTGCGCCGGATGTAGAGGAAGACTAAAAACTGAAATCCCAGTAAAGAAGGGATCTATCGTATGAAAAAACGAAAAAGAATCATTTTTTTCATCGCTGCATTACTGGCTCTAACTGTCTGGGAGCTATCAGAAACCATTGTCGCAGAGGCGACAACAGGGCAGGTCACTGTGACTGGTCGAATTGGTGAAACAGCGAAGAAAGAGGAAGAAGCAGACGATGACAATAAGAAAACGATCGTCGCAGATGCTTCTCAAATCGGACAAGGGAAATTACCGCAAACAGGTTCTTCAAACACAAGCAGTTTGATCATCCTGGGGTATGCACTCATAGTATTTTCTATCTTATTACTATTGAGTAAAAGCAGACACATTTATGGAACGACTGATTACTATAATTAGTGAACAAATAAATGAGTAGGCAGAGTATTTTATAATTACTTATGCCCTATCAGAACACCTCGATGGAGCTGATAGGGCAGTTTTATTTAATTGTTATAAAAAGGAAGGCAAGATAATAGCGTTTAGCTGATACAAATAAAATTTTAGGAGAAATACATAGAAAGAGGGGCAAATGAATGGACGGTGGAAACAACCACGAAACCTTTTCTTACTACTTCAATTTTGAGAAAATAAAAAAAGGTATTGAACGTGAAAAATTGGAAGCATATTGCGAAAAACACCTAACTGAATTCGGTCAGCTGATTGAATCGATTTCAAAAGATAATTTCTGGGAAGTGCTCCCAAAAATTCTAGGACTTGATGCAAAGATGAATCTAGTTTTAGAATTATCTCGATTCGACGATTTCTCAGCAGATGAGATTATTAGAATTACTGAGAATGATTACAAGACATATTTCAAAGAAATCTGTGGTTATGATCTAAGTGTAGAAAAGAAGAATTCTATCGTATTCAATGTGTCATAGAGTTTGTATAAATAAAAATTATCTTAAAAAAGGCTTCAAAAAAATTTTTTGAAGCCTTTTTTTGTTTTCCGCAAGTATTAAGATTAAGAACTAACGCTACTGTCTAATGACATAGTTAAGGGAAAACGTAAAGGTCTGTGTTAAAGCTAAACCTTAAAGGAAAAGATAGGAAAAAACGAATAATTTGGAAGTTACTATTTTTCGCTAATGAATTTAGACAGCAATATTATGGAGATAAAGGAATCACGATTAAGAAAGTTCACGATTGATAAAAACTTGCTAATAAATGAAACTAATTGACCTGTTCTTTCGTCATAACCTATAGAACAACGAAAGAGAGGAAATACTATGAGAAAAAAATTATTGTTAATAGCTATATTCTGTGCATTGATTCTTACGTTAGTAGTGGGTGTCACGTATAAGTACCTAATGAGTCAAGTGTATGGAGAAGAACAAACAAATTTTGAAACGCAAGTCGAAAAAACAATTAAAACTGCATTTTTTGATCGTGATATCACTCAGATTGAAGAATCAAAGAGTGGCGATAATCAATACAATAAATATTACCTGTACTATTCTGCGACTGAAAATAAAAATATTATAAAACAATTGGAAGCTCAAACTCAGGTTGCTTCGAAACAATTGAAGGATTCTCGGTCAATGGTGCTTTCCTATGTCAATGAGGAAAAGGTGAATGATGCCCTTATTAATCGACAATTAGTAACAAAGGAATATATTTGGGATGATAAAACAAAGTCTTTGAAATATTTAGGTGAAATAAAAGAACTATCTGAAATACTCTTATCCAAAAATCGAAATGAGCCTCGATTAAAAGATATTGTCAACGATGAATCAGACTTGCTTGCGATAAACAGAGTTGTACAAGAACAACTACTTAGTACTCGAACTAAATTAAAATCAACAATTGATGAGGAAGAATTAGATCAAGTGTTAACATATGACTTTTTAAGCAAGGATAGTAAGATAACCATTCTCCCTCACTCAATACAAATCGCTTTTGATAAAGAGGTCTTAGGGTTGACAAAGATGAATGTCGACATTGAAAAAATTCTGCCTTTTATTGATCCAGCAATCGTTTCTGATAATAATCTGCCAAAAAAATCCTTAGACCAAAAAAGAAACTATGTCGCGCTCACCTTTGATGATGGACCTAACGATACGTCTACGAAAAAATTACTAGGAGAGTTAAAAAAAGAAAAGATAAAAGCGACTTTTTTTGTTTTAGGTCAGATGGTTGATAAGAACCCAGAGGTCGCGAAAAAAATAGTGGGAGAGGGGCATGAAATTGGCAGTCATTCATACACTCACCCAGACTTAACTCAAGTAACTCTGGATAAAGTCAAAGAAGAAGTACTGAAGACTGATAAGGCAATATTTCATGCTACAGGGGTATTGCCAAAACTCTTTCGACCACCTTACGGAGCAGTAAACGGCGCCGTTGCCAAAACCATCGGATTGCCTATTATTCAATGGAATGTAGACTCTGAAGATTGGCAAGTCAAAAATAAAGATTTGATTGTAAATAAGGTAATTGATACTGTAGAAAATGGATCAATCATTTTGATTCATGATATCCATGAACGTTCCGTAGAATCCATTCCAGAAATGGTAAGTCAACTAAGAAAAAGAGGCTATGAGTTTGTGACTATAAGCGAATTGCTCTCTTATGGACAAAAACCACTAAATCAGTATTTTGGTTTAGCTGACCAAAGAGAAATTAAATAGCAGTCTTTTCTAGTCCCTTGGAGAGTTGTTGAAGGAGTGATCTTTATTTTTAAGAATAGAAGTCAAACAAAAAAAGTGCGCTATTATGAGCATCTACTAGAAGAACTGATAGAAGGTAAATATGATCAAATGTATCGAATTGCCTACAGTTATGTTTATGATCATGAAGATGCTTTAGATGTCCTGCAGGATAGCTTTCAAAAGGCGTTAAAAAGCTTTAGAAACACAGTAGAAATTGATAATTTTCAAGCATGGTTCTATAAAATTTTAGTAAGAACCGCGATTGATCAATGGCGAGTGAAGAGACTAAGACCATTTGGGTTAGCCTTTGAAGAAACTATAGAACTAAGTCATTTTCGTTTCGATCAAAGTGAATTTCTTGAACTAAAGGAAATTCTAGAGAGAACGCCTAGTCCGGAAAGAGATATCATCATTTTAAAATATTTTGATGGATTTACCTTGCAGGAAATTGCTCAAATACTTAATTTAAATGAGAATACGGTGAAAACGAAGATGTACCGTTCTCTTGTTCAATTTAAGCATCTTTTAAATTAGAAAAAACAAGATATGAAAAGGAGAATGAGCGAAATGAAACAGCACACGTTTGATGGAGAAAACCAGGAACAATTAAAGCGTGAAATAGTTGCGCGTTTTCAAATAGAAAAGGCAAAGGTATACGAAGAAAAGAAGCGAAAAGTACTTAGAAGAGGAGTCGAAAGCGTGATCTTGGTGGTTTTTAGTTTTTTGATTATGCTTCAAAATACTACCTTTAGAGGTTTTGCATCAGAAATACCTATTTTGGGGGATTTGGTATCAATTATAACTGGGGAAACGCTTCTGTTCAGTAAAGAGGAAGCAGAAATCACTATTGATGTGCCTAAGATAACAGAAGAAAATCAAGTGTATTCGCAATTAAATGAAAAATATCTCCGTGAAGGACAACGAGCATATCAAAGTTATATAGACGTAATAAATAAGGTGGACGAAAAACAAATGTATGTCAGTGGTACCTATGATGTGAAAGTCAATGATAATCGATTTTTAGTAATCGACCGTACGTTTGAAGAGACAGTGGGGAGCACCAATGTCGAACATCGATTTGATACATTCGATAAAAAGAACGAGGTCTTATTATCATTAAAGATGTTATTTAAAACGGAAAACTATTTAGAGGTGCTGGCTCAGGAAATTGAGCACCAAATGAAAGAGCGGATGAGAGTAAATAGCGATATCAAATATTGGGTTTTAGACTATAATGATACAAATTGGTTGGAGAATGATCCGAATTTTTATATTAATGAAAATCATGAACTAGTTATTTCGTTTGATAAATATGAAGTTTCGGCTGGATACATGGGGACACAAGAGTTCATAATACCTACTACAGTATTGAAGCCGATCTTAGTTGACGAAAATTTTTTTAATTAGATCGATAAATCAGTTTAAGCTTATTCAGAAAATGATTTCTGGATAAGCTTTCTTTTTTTCGCTAGCAAGAGCGGAAAATAAAGCCTACTTTTCTAATTGGCTTTGATACCATGAGGGGAAAAAATCGATGAACCCAGAGTCTCTTTTATACACGTTTACTACAAAGGCAATAAAAAGTACCTTGTTGTCTGCTTTTGTGAGTAACTTTTCCACAGTGTGGAACTCCCTGAGCCTTACTACCATTATTGGATTTGAAAATAATTAGAGATCTAATTATTAGGTAGCGAATCTTTTTATTGACTTTCCTTTTTAACCGGTGTATATTCTTTTCGAATAGTTAGATACCTAACATTTGGCGAAGGGGGAGTCGTTTTGGAGGAACTGATCGTTTCGAATTTGATGCGTTCCATTATGAATAAGTCACGGGAATCGATGGAACTGCGTATAAAAGACCTGGATATCAGTCAGCAGCAAGGAAGAATGATTGCGTATATCGCACAAAATGAAGACAAGGGATTGATTCAGAAGGATTTGGCCCAAGTGTTTCAACGTCGTGATGCCAGTATCACAAGTATGCTTCAAGGGTTAGAAAAAAAAGGGTATATCGAACGCCGCATCCCAAAAAATAATGAGCGGCAAAAAAATATATACGTTTTGCCCAAAGGAAAAGCGTTGATTGATCAAACCAATGAAGCTTTTTATGCGGCAGAAAAAGAACTGGTCCAAGCACTGAATGCAGAAGAAGTCGAAGAACTGACTCGTTTGTTAAGAAAAATCGATCAAAGTCTATGAGCAATAAGCAGTCAATCACTGCTTATTGCCTTAAAGTTAGAATTCTAACATTTAACTATCTAATTAAAGGAGGAATCATCATGGAAGAAGTCACAATGAATGAATCCAATATTTACTACTTAAGCGAAAGTCCGGTGCGAAAGGCAATTGCCCATTTATCGATCCCGATGATGGTTGGTATTTCAACCACGACGATCTATAATTTGATTAATGCTTATTTTATTGGATTGATCCATGATACCAATATGATGTCGGCGATTACCTTGGCGATGCCCATTACGATTTTGTTGATGGCCGTTGGGAACATGCTAGGTGTTGGTGGAGGAAGCTATATCACACGACTACTAGGAAATGGAGACACTCAAAAGGGCAAGAAAGTTGCCGGCTATGCGTTTTACTCGAGCATCCTGCTCGGTGTGATCATAGGGATTGTCGCAGTAATTTTCATGGATCCGTTTATTCATTTACTAGGAGCAGGTGGTCAGACATTTTTGTATACAAAACAATATTCACTGATTTTGTTTGTTGGTGGAGCATCGTTCATTTTAAATTTTGCTTTGGAACAGTTGGTGCGTTCAGAAGGGGCATCAAAAGAATCAATGTATGGCATGTTTGTCAGTGTTGCAGTGAGTATCCTACTTGATGCATTATTGATTCTCGTCTTTAACCTACATGTGATCGGTGCAGGGCTATCACTGGTAATTGCGAATATCGCTTCAACAACGTATTATGTCTGGTTCCTAGAAACGAAAAGTGAGACATTGAAGGGCTTTTTAAAGAGCATGAAACTTTCAATCAAAGATCAGCTAGAAGTTTACAAAATAGGAATATCCGAGCTGTTTAAATCAGCTTTCATGATCGTCACCACATTATTATTGAACAATTTTTCTGCTGAATATGGGGACAATGTTGTGGCTAGCTTTGGTATCGCTGTTCGAATCACGCAACTACCGGAATTTTTAACAATGGGTCTATTTTTGGGCGTCATACCGTTATTTGCCTACAGTTTCTCTGCCCATAACACGAAACGAGTGAAAGAAGCACTGAAAGAAGTATCTTTGTGGATAGGTGGGATCTCCATCCTTTTTGCATTGATTGTGTATTGGTTGCGAGTGCCTGTGCTGGGGTTATTTACAAGTGATCCTCGTGTGATCCAAGTTGGCTTAACGATTTTAGGGGCACAGTTGGTTTCTTCGATCTTTAATGGTTTCTCTGGTTTATTCACGGGCATCTTTCAGGCATCTGGACTAGGTGCTCAGACCGGAGTGATGTCCACGATTCAAGGAACATTCTTTATTCCAATCGTTTTAGTGCTGCATCATTTCTATGGATTGGATGGATTGATTTGGTCAATGACGATTACAGAAGGTATCGCGTTTGTTGCGGGTGTCTTAATGATGATTCCTTATCTAAATAAACTTAATAAGGATGACCTGCCCGCCATGCAAAACAGTAGCATATAAGAATCAGGTACGTTTGAACTATTGGTTTCTGGATGAAAAGATAGCGAAAGGTTTCTTTTCGAATCTCGGGTATGGAAAGCTCAACGAAGTTTGCTTTGTTGGGCTTCTTTACTTGCTATTTATTTTCTTTGCATTAAAGTAAGAGGAGATGTTGATTCTGTTATACTTACTATTGAAAAAAACTCCATTTCAAGGAAAAACGATCTTTTTCATATATCAGATAGAAGAAAAGCGTCTAAAACAAATGCTATTAGCAAAATTATCAAGCGATTGAGGAATCTACTATGCAAAAAAAATTTTATAAAGTTGTTGCTGTCTCGAATAACAGTCGTCTGTTTGCGATTTTAATGGCTTTTTCAGGTGGGGCATTAGATGTCTATTCTCATAATTACTTTCATGGATTAGTTGCTACCCAGACGGGGAACATTATTTTGATGGCTTCGAATTTATCTCAATATAATTGGCAGCAAATGCTGCCTAAGATTGTATCGATCATTTTGTTTACGGTAGGATTTTTATTAGGTATTCTTCTAAAGCGCAGCAATTTCAGTCATTATTGGCGCAGTTATACCATGTTGCCTGTTATTTTATCGAGTTTGATCATTCCATTATTGTCTCAAAATCTACACCTTTTTAAAATTGGTCTGCTTGCTTTTGGCAGTGGCTTGCTGATGCTGACGTTCACTGGAACGCAAATCGAAGGAAATCCTTATACGATCATGATGACCTCAGGAAATTATCGGAAAATGCTAAATGAATGGTATCTGTATCTGACCTCACGGAATAAAACGTCGCTTCAAAAACGCAATGCCCATAACTATACGATCGTCGTGCTCTCATTTGTCATTGGTGCTTGTTTACTAGCCTTTATCAGTCTTATTTTGAAAAAATATTCAATTTGGATCGTAACCTTCACGTTTCTGCTGGCACTTTTTATTGAAATCCATCAAGCGAAAAAGACGATTCGATAGTCAAAGAAAAACCGTCAGAGGGACTCCTTCTGACGGTTTTTCTTATAAGTTGAGAGGGGAATATTTTTAGAATGTCGTCACAGCTCCGCAATCTTCCTTACGGTATTGATGGTCCGAATCGTAATCTGCTTGCCGACGCTAGTGCTGGCTGTTTTTTTCCACCAATTGGTTTTTTGATAGTCTTTGCGGAGGTAGGACCAGAAGACGACGTCTTTGTAAGGGAAAACCTGTTCAAGCTCGGCATTCGGAGCCCCGAGTTTTTCAGATAACTCCTCGTAGGTCAGCGAAGGCATCAAAAAGATCAGGTTGTCATAGATGGTTTTATCTTCCGTTCCTGACCAGTCGGGCATATGGGTCAAGCGTTCCTGCAGCTCTGATTGGCGAATGATATAAATAGCGATATCAAAGGAAAAGTCGCGTTTGACCATTGCTTTAATCGTTTCGGCAAGGGCTTGTGGATCATCCCCTTTACTGGAAAAAATCACATTGCCGCTATTCAAATAAGTGACCACATTGCTAAATCCCAATTCTTCAAAACCGGCTTTCAATTCTTTCATAGAAATTTTGTTCTTTCCACCGACATTGATGCCTCTTAATAAAGCGATATATCGTTGCATGGATAACTCCTCCTTTAAACCCCTTCTTTTAGCTGATTATAGAATGGATGAAGCGGAAGTACAATCCTGGCTTCTCAGCTACCCAAAATACGTGAGCGAGAAACGACGAATGCAAGCTTATTGGTGGAGTGGCTATGGCGCATGTATTTTTGCGCTGCTAATTAGTAAAAACGAATAAACAGCCTGTAAATGATAACAACCCTCACAAATCTGCTAAAGCAAGCGAATTTGTGAGGGGCACTTTAAGTTGTTTTCTCTATTTCTGGCTTCATTGTTAATCCACCGCAATCCTCACAGACACTGTCTGTACGGGGACATCATAAAAGGGATCTTCTCGTCGGCCTAAAAAGTCTTGGGCTTGCTGAGGGAAGAGGGCGTACATCAGCACGTCTTCTTCGCTTTTGGCATACTCAGCGATTTCTTCCCGAAAGACTGGCAGTTGTGGTGCCAGTAGATCAGCTGGTCTGACGGTGATCACTTCAGCATCTCCGATGATTGTTTCTTTGATTTCGTCGGTGATGGGTGCTGGCGATTGACCGTAAAGTCCTTTGACGTAATCTTTGATCTCACTTGGGACAAGTTTGTAACGTTCTCCTGAAATCACATTCATCAAGGCTTGGGTACCGACCATTTGCGACAATGGGGTCACTAGTGGCGGATAGCCCAAGTCTGCTCTGACTTTTGGTACTTCTGCTAGGACTTCTTCATACTTGTCTTGCAATCCTTGTTCCGTCAATTGGCTGAGTAGGTTTGACAACATGCCACCAGGTACTTGATAGATCAAGGTTTTAGGTTCAATATCTTTGACTTTTGGATTCAGCAGTCCTTCTTCACGGAAGCGATCACGAACGGGATTGAAATGTTCTGCAATCTCAGCTACTTTTTGCAGATCAAGTCCCGTAGCAAAGCCGCAATCTTCTAAGGCGATTGCCACAGATTCGGTTGCTGGCTGACTGGTGCCGCCAGCAAAGGAGGAGATGGCGGTATCAATGATGTCTGCACCGGCTTCCGCAACTTTTAAGTAAGTCATCTCAGCGATGCCGCTGGTGGCATGGGTATGGACTTCTAGCGGTAGATCGACGGCATCTTTGATTCGGCTGACCAGCTCGTAGCCAGTTTGCGGTGTCAAAACGCCTGCCATATCTTTGATACAGATGGAATCGGCGCCGAGGTTTGCCATTTTATGGGCAAGGTCGACGAAGTAATCCACCGTATGGATTTGGCTAGTAGTATAAGAGATTGCTGTTTGACAGTGTCCGCCGGCTGCTTTTGTGGCGCGGATGGCGGTTTCTAAATTGCGGACATCATTTAAGGCATCAAACAAACGAAGAATGTCGATGCCGTTTTCAACCGATTTGGTCACAAAGTCAGCAACGACGTCATCGGCATAGTTTTTGTAACCTAAGAGATTTTGTCCCCGTAAGAGCATTTGCAATTTGGTCTTTTTCACTTCTTTGCGGATCGCCCGCAATCTTTCCCATGGGTCTTCATTTAAAAAACGCAGACAAGCATCGAAGGTTGCGCCGCCCCACATTTCCAAGGCATGATAGCCCGCTTGATCCATGGTTTTTAAAATCGGTAGCATATCGCTGGTAGGCATTCGTGTAGCGATCAGACTTTGTTGGCCGTCCCGCAAGACGGTTTCGGTAAATTGGATTTTTTTCATTCTTTCACTCTTTCCTGAATGATTTTACGGATCTGCTGCTGCATGTCTGCTACGCTATGAGTTCTAGAACGGCCACAAACTTTGGCATCTTGTTCACAGACGTAGCAGCTTCTTGTCGGCAGTCCGATTTCGGTGCGGCTGATAGGTAAAAGCTGGTCTTGGTTTTTGGCTAAGACATCCAGATCCACCAATCGACCATAAGGATGATGGGTCTCAATCTGAACCATCATTCGTTTTAGTTCATAAGGATCTGTGGGCAGTACGAGATAATATTCCGGTCCAGTTTCCAAACTACGGTAGAGGTTTGCCAGTGGAATCAGTTCCTTGACGGCCTCTTCGATTTCCGTAATGAGTTCTTCAAAAACGGCGGTCAATGGGACAGAATTTTTCACGGGACCGGGAATATTCATGGTGGCAACAAGCAATGCCGCTTTTTCATCCGCAGCGAGAAGCTCCCGTTGAAGGGAGCTTCTATTTTCTCGCGCCTGCAGCATATCGGTTAGCGTCACAGGGGTTCCTGAAAATAGGGCATCAGACATTTTTGACCACATCAATGATCGTGCCATCGCGGTATTCGATCAAAGCGACGGTTTTTTCCCCGTACTTGATTGGTTCGGGTTGACCGACAATGCTGTAGGCTTTTTCTTTTAATTCTTCAATGGTGTACTGGGGAATATCCAATGCTTCAAAATGGCTGATCAAGTCTTTGCGAGCAGGATTGATGGCGATCCCGATTTCCGTAACGACGACATCAATACTGGCGCCTGGCGTGACGATCGTGTTGACGGTATCGACGATTGTTGGGATCCGTCCCCGCACAAGAGGAGCGATCACTAAGCTCATTTTGCACGCCATACTAGTATCTGAGTGGCCGCCAGAGGCACCGCGGATCACACCGTCAGAACCGGTGATGACATTGATGTTGAAATCCGTGTCGACTTCCAGTGCGGAAAGAATGGCGGTATCCAATTGATTGATAAACGCCCCTTTGCTTAACGGTGAGGCATACATATTGGCATCGATCTCGTAATGATTGGCGTTTTTCCCTAGCGATTGCGCGGAAGGATGATCAAAGTCTTGGACATCGATCAGTTTTTCCACTAATCCTTCTTCTAACAGTTCCACCATGGCATTGGTAATGCCGCCGAGGGCAAAGCTGGCTTTGATCTCATCTTTGATCATCGCTTCGCGTAAAAAACGAGAAACGGCTAATGCGGCACCGCCTGTTCCGGTTTGGAAGGAGAAGCCTTGTTGGTAGTAAGGCGAGCTGGTGATGACCTTGGCTGCATACTCAGCAATCAGTAATTCCTTTGGATTTTTGGTAAAACGGGTCGCACCTTTTGCGATCCCTGCAGGATCACCGATGGCGTCGACTTCCACGACATAATCGACATCCGTTTGGGGAATGCTGATTGGGGTATTTGGAAACGGTACCAGGGTGTCGGTGATGATCACGACTTGGTCGGCGTATTTTGCATCGACCATCGCATAGCCCAATGAGCCGCAGGTTGCTTTTCCGACGGTGCCATTGGCATTGCCATACGCATCTGAGCTAGGGGCCCCTAAGAAGGCGACATCGATGTGGATATCGCCGGCGGCAATGGCACGAGCCCGACCGCCATGAGAACGGATAATGACTGGAGCATCCATAATGCCTTCGGAGATTGCGGCACCGACTTTGTCCCGCAGACCGCTGGAGGTGATATTGGTCACGACCCCAGATTTGATATGTCCGATCAATGGTTCATGGACATTGGCGATGGAACTAGGGGCAATCGCAAGATTCTTGATGCCCATTTTTGCGATCTCGTCTAAAACGAGATTCATGATAAAATCCCCTTCGCGAAAATGATGGTGGAAGGAGATCGTCATGCCGTCCGTTAACCCTGTTTTTTCAATGGCTTCACGAATACTGCCCAAGACCTTGCTTTTGCCCGGCAGGACTGGCTCGATCTTGCGACTCGCTTCTTTGTAGGCATGGATATTGGCTGTTTCATTTTCAAAGACCCCGTATTGGGTGGCATAGCATTCAGGGATGTCTTTTCCTGCTTTGTTTAACACCATAATTACACTTCCTCCTCGGTAATCAATTTCGCTGCTTTGGCAAGGGCAATCACGCGTTCCGCTCGCTCAACGATTGGTTTATCGACCATTTTGCCATTCAAGGAGATCACACCAGAACCTTTGCTTTCGGCTTCACGAATGGCCCAGATCACTTCTTTGGCCTGTTGGATCTCGGCTTTTGAAGGCGCATAGATCCCATTAACTAGGGGAATCTGCCGGGGATTGATCACTGATTTTCCGTCAAAACCAAGCTGCTTGATGCGGGTCGTTTCAGCGAGAAAGCCATCTGTGTCATTGATATCAGAAAAGACGGTATCGATGGCGGCGATCCCCGCAGCTCTAGCTGCATGCAAAATCATACTGCGGGCAAACAACAACTCTTGCCCATCTGGGTAGCGACGGGTTTTCATATTGGTGACATAATCTTCTGCCCCTAAAGCGATCCCGATCAAACGATCGGAAGCTGTAGCGATGTCTCGGGCATTTAAAACGCCTTCGGCCGACTCGATGGCAGCCATCATTTTGGTGGTTCCTACAGGCAGATCGTTTTCTTCTTCTACTTGTGTGATCACAGCGGCAACGTCAATGATATCTTGGGCGGTTTCGGTTTTCGGTAGTCGAATGACGTTGACCCCCGCTAGGACCATCGCTTCGATATCAAGGGCACCCACCGTGTCGAGGCCGTTGATGCGCACGACGGTTTCGATGGCAGAATAGTCAAAGGTTTTTAAGGCAAAATGCACCAGTGTCCGAGCAGAGTCTTTTTCATTCAAGGAGACCGCATCTTCTAAATCAAACATAACGGAATCGGCGCCATACAATGGCGCATCCCGTAGCATGGCAGCGTTAGCTCCTGGTACAAACATCATCGTTCTTCTTAAACGTTCCATGTGTCGATCTCCTTCCAAGCATACTGTTCTTGTTCGGCTGCCCGATGAACGGCTGTCAGAGTTCGGGCTTTGATGGTACAGTCCAATGCGCCTTTATCGGTGGCGGTGATTTTGGCCTGTGTCACGCCTAGATGGTTCAGCGTCTCAAGGATGACGGCGCGAATTTGTTTGCCGAATTGTTTTTCGACACTGCTATCGAGGGTCAGCTCGATGGTTTGGGTTGTGGTGGGCTCGATCGCGATCAAGATATCACTGGATTCAACGGAGCCGGCAACCGCACTTTTTTTGATTTCCACTTATTATCACCTCTAAATATAGTTATGCTGCATTAAAAATGAGAACGTTGTTTCTGGCAAAAATTGCTGCAAGGAAGGTAAATCTTTTTCTGCAATCGCTTTCCGAACGTTTGTAGCCGAAACGGTTGATTGGTTGATCTTCAGACGGTCAATCACGATCAGTTCAAGCTCGGGAGAAAAAACGGCAGCCATTGCCTCATTGTAGAGTTGGGTCACGGGTGAGTAAGGCTCTGAGCCTACAAAACGCGTGGTGATCGCCAACAGCGGGGCAATTTTTTCTTTGAAGAGGGTTGCATCAAAGGCGGCTTGTTTTTTGGCAATCGCCTCAGGTGCTTGCTCTTTTAAGAAATAACTGGGAAAGACCGCTGAAGAGACGAGATAGTTGTTGGTCGGCAGCACCGTTACATTTGACAGGTGAGCCAAGCCCTCCGTCACCATCTGCAGCCGTTCACTGGCAGAAAACTGTGAACGGTCTTCTGACAAAACGAACACATAAACTTGCTCTTTTTGACTCGCAGCTGTTTCAACTAAGTACAAATGTCCCTTGGTAAAAGGATTGGCGTTCATTACGATCGCGCCGTTGTTTTGTCCGATTCGCTGCCGTTGCAGTTGTTGGGCATAGCTTTCATAAGAAGGAACGCCTTGTTCCATGAACAAGATGTCTTGTGCTGCCAGCACTTCACGAAACCCGAGAGATTCAAAAAACAGACGATTTTTCGGTGCTGTATAGACGAAGGACTTGGTATAGCCCTCGTCTTTGATATGATCGCTAAGGTGCGAAATCAATTGCGTCAACAGCTGTTCGGAGCGTTTTTTTTCACAGACCACCACATACTTGATGATATTGGCATAGCAAGAAGCAGTAGCAATCAAGGTTTGCTGGTCAAAAATGCCGACGGTATAGGCTACTTCTTCACCGACGGCTAAGCCAGCACGGGTGATCAATTTTTGCCATTGCAAAAAGACTTCCGGATCTTTTTGCAGCCAGATTCTTTTTAGGGTATACATACAATGCCTTCTTTATTTTTTTACTGGGAAGAGCTTCGACAAAAGCAAGGATGCGAAGTAGATGATCAGGATCACGACAAAGACGCCGCCCCAACCGAATAACAACAATTCAAATGAAGTCAGTAAATCTTGACTCATAATTTTCCTCTCCTTTCTAGTGACCTAAGCAATCAGTGCCAGCAGTAAGCCACCGGCGATGACCGAAGCAATCTGTCCTGAAACGTTGGCACCGGCTGCATGCATCAAGATAAAGTTTTGCGGATCTTCATCTGTCGCCATTTTTTGGATGACACGACTAGACATTGGAAACGCAGAGATACCAGCTGCACCGATCATTGGGTTGATTTTTTCTTTACGGAACAAGTTCAGCACTTTCGCAAACAACACGCCGCCGACCGAGTCCATAATGAAGGCAACCAGCCCTAAACCAATAACCATCAATGTATCGACTTGTAAAAATTCTTCATATTGCATTTTCACAGAAATTGATAAACCTAGGAGGATACTGATGATATTCACCAGTTCGTTTTGAGCGGTGATGGACAAACGATCCAAGACACCACATTCCCGCAAGAGATTTCCGAACATCAAAAATCCGACCAATGGCAATGAAACAGGAGCAATCAACCCTGCTACGATCGAGATCACGATCGGGAACAAAATTTTTGCCGTTTGCGAAACTTCACCGGCACGATACGTCATGCGGATTTTTCGTTCGTGCTTGGTCGTCACAGCTTTGATGGCTACCGGTTGAATGATCGGTACTAGCGCCATGTAAGAGTAAGCTGCTACCATGATCGCACCCATATATTTCGAGTTCAGCGTATTTGCGACAAAAATCGACGTTGGTCCGTCAGCGGCACCGATGATCCCGATGGAAGCTGCGTCGTTTAAATCAAAACCAAGCAGCACGGCAACGATGATCGTAAAGAAGATCCCGAATTGCGCAGCGGCACCAAACAATAAAAGAAATGGATTTTGCAGCAATGGACCGAAGTCGATCATCGCACCAATCCCGATAAACAAAAGCAAAGGGAACAATTCAGTTGAGATCCCCATATCAAACAATACTTGGAACGGGCCAGCTTCTCCACCAGCACTTAACACACCTGAGTTCGGGAAGTTCACTAACAACGTGCCCAATCCCATAGGAACCAACAAGGTTGGTTCATATTCTTTCTTGATCCCCAAATACATCAATAGACCACCGATGAGCATCATAACGATCCGTCCCGGCTCCGATCCTAACCCGACTACACCTTCAATTAACGTTTCCACTACGTCACTTCCTTTTCAATAAATTAGCCGATCGTAATCAGCAGTTCTCCTGGGTTGACCATGTCGCCCGCATTGACTGCAATCGCAACAACGGTTCCGGCTTTTGGTGCCACGATCTCATTTTCCATCTTCATGGCTTCTAAAATCATCAACGACTGGTTTTCTTGTACAGTATCACCTACATTGACCAAGAGACGTAAAATCGTTCCCGGCATTGGAGAATGAATCGGCTCGCCGTCAGCAGGAAGCGTACCTGGCGCTGGCTGTGGTGCTACTTCTGGTTCTGGTGTGCTGACTGGTTCTGGTTGAGCGGGTGCCGCTGCTGGAGCCGGTGTTGGCACTGCTGGGGCAGGAGCGGTAGGTTGCGGGGCACCGATTTCTTCCATTTCGACAAGGTATTCTTGCCCATCGATCGCTATTTTAAATTTACGTAACATGTTTTTCCCTCACTTGTTTTCATTTTTTTTGGCTATTTTTTTGATTGTGAACTGAGAATCTGATAGCTCTCCGGCGGCGATACTGGCGGCAATCAGGGTGACTCGCTTAAATTCAGGATTGCGTTTCTCAATTCTTCGAATGACAAACTGACTTTCAGGGGAACACTCGGCACCTAGTGCGGCGGCTATCAGACTGACTAACGGATAATCTTCTGCAGGCGCCGGCTGATAGCCCGACACTTCTTGCCAATCAGACGCGGGTGGGTCCGCTATCATTTCCCTTGGCTTCAGAGGAGGACTGACAGGCGCATCTGGTTCATCATGCGTTTTTTTGAACAATCTTTTAATAAGATTCATGGGTTTCTCCTTTCTCAATGATTCGTTCCCTTTCATTATAGAAACTCCCGTTCAATCAGCGAGATTTATTTCGGCTGAAAATTGTTTTTTCAGTGTTCCTTTTTTGAGAAAAGAGTGAAAAACCGATATAAACGTTGATTTATCAAGGTTTTTCTTGCGTTAATATTCTGTTAAGAACTTTTTAAACGAAAAATAAGATTTGAAAAGAGAAATTGTTTTTTTGCTGTTCTTTTTTTAAACGGGTCTTTTTTTCTATTTCTTGATTGTTTATTCTTAGACGTGTAAAGCATTCAATAACATTATTTCCTTTAAGAAAAGAAAAATATTCACAAACTAGTGACGCTTGTCGCTAACAAATTACGGGCCTGTAATTTTTTTAAAATGTTTTTTGATAACGCTTACACATTTCGATGCATGAAAGGAAGAAGAAAATGTTCTTAACAATTTTGTCCTATGCCATGATTATTGTCTTCATGTTTGTCATCATGAAGAAAAAAATGTCACCCTTTACATCCTTAGTAATTATCCCATTACTATTTACCCTCGTTGCGATGGTTGCTGGTGTTTCCGAAAAAGGCAACATCGGTGATTTTGTCCTTGAGGGCATCTCGACAACAGCCAACACAGGAATCATGTTGCTGTTTGCGATTTTGTACTTTTCCATTATGTTGGATGCCGGTTTGTTTGATCCAATCACGAAAAAAATGATTTATTTTGCTAAAGGCGATCCGATGAAAGTCTTGATGGCAACGGCAGTCGTTGCCGCTGCGGTCTCTTTGAACGGTGATGGAACGACCACTACCTTGATTTGTTGTTCTGCGTTTATTCCCATCTACAAGAAGCTGAATATGAAAATGATGAACCTTGGTGTCTTGATCATTTTGCAAAACACCATCATGAACTTATTGCCATGGGGCGGACCGACTGCCCGAGCAATGGCCGTGCTGGAAGTTGATGCGGATATCCTTTCTTATTTGTTGCCAGGAATGATTTTGTCTCTGTTATATGTGATTTTCTTCGTGGCTCGCAGAATGGGGATCCAAGAACGGAAACGTTTAGGGGTTACGGAACTGACGAACGATGAGATATTAGAAATGACGACTGTGACTGATCCTGATACATTAGCGATCCGCCGTCCGAAAAACTTTGTCTTCAACGGTATCTTAACGATCGTCTTGATTGGCTGGTTAGTAGCAAGCTCCTTTATTTCTAGTATCGCTTTACCACCAATCTTGTTATTCCTTGTAGGTACTTGTATCGCATTGATGGTCAACTACCCAATTTTGAAAGATCAATCGTCACGGATCGGTGCCAACGGCGGCGACGCTGTGCAAGTAGTAATTTTAGTTTTTGCAGCGGGCGTCTTCATGGGCTTGTTCCAAGGCTCTGGGATGGCTACTGCCTTAGCGAATAGTTTCACGCAAATCATTCCTAAACAATTGGCTGGTTTCTGGGGGTTAGTTATCGCCCTGATTTCCGCACCTGGGACCTTCTTTATTTCCAATGATGGGTTTTACTTTGGGGTTCTACCGGTCTTAGCAGAAGCGGGTCGTTCGTATGGCTTCACCAATATGCAGATGGCCTTGGCGTCCTTAATGGGCCAAGCGTTCCACTTGTTAAGTCCATTGGTTGCCTTCATCTACTTGCTATTGCGCTTGACTGGCTTAGATATGGGGCAATGGCAAAAAGAAGCGGCGAAATACGCACTGGGGATTTTCGTGATCTTTGTCGTTACGATCGTACTATTAGGTCATATGCCGTTTTATATTCCACAGTAACTTCATAAAGAAACTATCGAGCAGGCTGCCATTTTGCTCGGTAGTTTTCCTTGTTTATCGATATATCTATTTTTTCCCAAAAATCTCATTTGTTTTTAGTATGATAGGAGTAAATCATGAATCCAATTATTGATGCAGTAAATAAAAATCTGGATCTGACCAAAAATAAACCATTAAAAGATTTGATCTATGAAGCGTTCAAAAAAACCATCATTTTAGGAGACATTCCCGCAGGCTCTCGCATCAATGAGAAAGAATTTTCCGATACGTTAAACATCAGCCGGACCCCAATTCGTTATGCCATGACTCAGCTGGTGGCTGAAAAACTGGTGGAACACGTACCAAAAATCGGCATCGTCGTAAAAGGGATCAGTATCAAAGATGCTTATGAGATTTACGATATCCGCAAATCATTGGATACATTGGCGACTATCAAAGCAATGGCCTTGATGAGTGAGGAGGATTTCCGGGAGATGCGCTGCTTGTTAGAACATGGCGAGCAGCTGAATCGTGAGGATGATGTGGATGGGGTCTTGAAAAACTTTTCTGACTTCAATGCGTTTATTTACGAAAAAAGCCAGATGCTGCGGTTAAAAAGTATTGTGCTGGATCTGCAAGCGTACCTCGTTTATTTTCGTGACATTGCGATTCGCTCTTCTAGAAGAAGGGATGCGGCATTGGCGGAACATTGGCTGATTTATCGCGGCATGAGAACCAATGACACGGAACAGATCACGTTGTTGACCCATGAACATTTGGATCACTCCCTGCAATTTATTCTTGCTGAAATGGAGCGAAGAAAAATTGACTGATTCCCGTCTTTTTATCGCCAGCAGCTATGCAGTCAATGCGCTGCATTATGAGGTAGCGTTAGCACCCAAGCCTGGTTTAGTAGATCCTTGCTCCTCTGGTGCGCATCAGGACATGAATGTGTTTACCTTTATCAACAGTATCACTTGTTTGGCGCCTTTTTTTCAGCGCTATAGCCAAGTTGGCTTTGCCCATACAGGCGCCCTGATCCAGCTGTTTGACCAGTTACGTGGGATCGGTCAAGAAGCAGAAGAAGCGATGCTTCAGGCAACCAAAGGCATCAATACCCACAAAGGGGCGAACTTTTCCTTTGCAGTTTTGTTGGGGGCGACAGGAGTCTATTATCAACAGCATGACAAGGCTGTGCTGACGGCTGAAGATACTAATCAGATCCTGCAGCTTGCCGCCGACATCTGCCAGCATTTGGTCAAGCAAGACCTGCAGCAAATCACCCACAAAAACCAGTTGTCTTACGGAGAAAAAAATTATTTAACCTACGGCACGATGGGGATTCGTGGAGAAGCCGCAGCTGGTTATCCAACGGTTAAAAAACTGCTGGAGTACTTACGGCAGCAACCACAAAAAACCTCCGTTTCCTTGTTGCGAGGGTTGGTCTATCTAATGAGTGAAACCGAAGACAGCAACCTCGTCCACCGAGGCGGCTACGAGGCGATGAAGACCGTGCAGCAGGAAATGCAAAAAATTCACCAAGCCAATCTGTCGGATACAGACTTGCTTCGTGAATTAACGACCTATGATCAATTGTTGATCGCACGCCATTTGAGTCCCGGCGGCTCGGCGGATCTTTTAGCCTTGGCCCTTTATTTCTTGCAGCTAGAAGGCGTCTCCTTCTGGTAAAAAGGTATAGCCGATCCCCCAAACGGTTTTCAAAAAACGGGCTTGCTTCGGCTCATCTTCAATTTTGTTTCGCAGATGATTGATAAAAACCATCACGGTATTGGCATCGAATTGGCCATCTTGCCAAACATTGCTGTAAATCTGTTCTTTCGAGAACACTTGATCCGGATTTTCCATGAAAAAGCGCATCAGCATGATTTCTTTTGAAGACAACTTGATGGGCTGGTCATTTTTGAAAAACTGATAGCGTTTTTGGTCAAAACGAAACATGCCGCTGCACAGATCCCCTTCCGGTTTGGCGATCCCTTTTTCTCGCAGCACGTTGCGGCGATCAAGAATCGAAACGATTTGTGCTTTTAAGAGTGCCGGTGAAAAAGGCTTCGTAATGTAGTGATCGGCACCGATCTCATAGCCGTTGATCATATCTTTTTCGTCACTTTTACCGCTCAAAAAGACGATCGGCACCGTGGGGTTTTCTTCTCGAATCAGTTGTGCCAAATGATAGCCGTCATTTTCATGCTCCAAACTGATATCCAGTAAAAAAAGATCAAAGCTGACACGAGAATTGATCGCAATCGTTTTTTCAACGGAATCAGTCTGGTAGATCAAAATGCCCGTCGATTGTAAAGATTTCCAAATCAGCCGCCGAATAGCAGGGTCATCATCAACGATTAAAATTTTTTCATCTCGCAAAATATCCGCCTCCTGTATCAATAGTATTATAGTAAATATGAAAGGGGTTTACAATGAAACCGCCATCAAAGTTTTGGCTGTATTTAAGCGTGGTCGCTACCTTATTCATTACATTGATTGGACTTATTTTTACCTTTACAAGTTATAAAAGCGCACAAAGACAAGCTGAAACCGTCGGGTTGCGGCAGTTAGAAACGGTCAACCAAGCGGCGATCAAGCTGATCAGCCGTAGTATCGAATCGTACCACATGGCTCTTGCCAATTATGCCGATGACCACCTCGAAGGTGCCGCCTTGGCTGATTTGCAGCGCCCCTTAACGTTACCAGTGATCAATTCCGCGAACAATGCCATGGTCGGATTGTTTTTGATCGACCAACAAGGTCAGGTCATCGCCCAAAATACCGCAACGTCTATAAATAAACCACAAGATCCAACGATGCAGGAACTGTTATTTAAAGATCCATCCTTAGACAAAGTATTGGCGGGTCGGCAGGTACAAAATGGGCAAGTCTATTTCGATGGTAAAGAGGCCTATTTAAATGTGTATCAGTCCCTAACCCTTGACGACAAAGAAGCGGTTCTTGTGATGCCTTTGAATCTGCAGCGCATGTATCATCATGAATTTACCACCGATCGCAATGTTTCCGGCTATACGATGGTCAAAAACGCCGATATGCGGATCGTTATGCACCCATCGGACGAACAAATTGGTTTTTCCATCGTTGAGAGCCGCAAAAAAGAATTTCCAGAGCTGGATTTCACCGATCTTGAGCGCTTGGAGCAAGAACAAATCGACAATGAAGAAGGCACCTCCGTCTATTATTCTTATTGGTGGAACGAAGAAACACTGCAAAAAGTGCTGAAATTGGCTGCTTATCAATGGATCACCATCGGCGACAGTCGGCTGATCGTCGCCAGCAATGCCGATTTTTTGGAGCAAAGCGGTCTCTTCTTACAAGACAACTTGATTTTGATCGGCCTGCTGGGTTTGTTGTTTGTCATTATGATTTTATTGACCGTACTGATCAAAAACTACATGAAACGCAATCAAGCCTATGTCGAAAACCAAGCATTGAAAGAACGACAACGGCTGTTAAAAGAAAAGCACGAAATCGAAAAAAACATTTTGCAAGAATCAAAACTGGAAACCATTGGCTTGCTAACGACCTCAATCGTCCATGACCTAAACAACTTTTTGACGCCTATGATTGGTCATCTGCAATTGCTGATCGAGGAAAACCAACACGATGAAGTCTTAGTGGAGGACTTGCAAGAAGTCTGCAAAGCGGCGGAAAAAGGCAAAGAGTTATCCAGCAATGTGCTGCGTTTTTCGAAACTCGAAAGTGCCGATAAAACTGTGCAGTCGATCGCTACTACCTTGACAGAAGCCATCGATACTATGCGCGCACTGTTGCCAAAAGCCTTTTCCCTTACGTATGATATCCAAGAAGTAGGATATGCCGTCTACGAGAAGATCGATCTGCAAGTCATCATTTACAATTTGTTGATGAATGTGTACCAAGCAAATGCCGATTGCAGCATTCGATTGAGTCGCACTTCGACAGAAAGCGCCACCTTTCCATTTCGTAAGCAAGCTTTCTCCGCACAACAGGAGTTTGCTTTGATCGAAATCGTCGACAACGGTCCCGGCATACCAGAAGCGATCCAAGAAAAAATCTTTACCCGCTTCTTCACGACCAAGAGTGCCACTGGCGGTACTGGTCTAGGACTCTTTACTGTCTCTTCGATCGTGGAAAAAAACGACTGGTTGATCGATGTTACAAGTACGCCTAAAGGAACCACCTTTTATATTGGTATTCCTCTAACTGATCCCGAAAAAGCCACTGAACCCAACTGATCCAATGGGATGGTTTCAGTGGTCTTTTTCTTGGGCATGCTGGAAGGCATTGATTTTTTGCAGGACTAGCAAGACCAGTACCAAGACAAAAATCGCTAGAGCAAAAAATAGGGCATCGTTCGCCATGCCTTGCGTCAGCAATAGCTCGCGCAAAATCGCAGTAATACTGATCAAAATCAAGTAACGGACGGGAATATGGTGTCCGTCCTTCATATACCGCAGCAACATCAAAATGATTTCTAACAAAATGAATAACGTGGCAATTTCTTCAATCAAAAAGGACAGGTGGGGCGCTTCACTTAAAGGAAAGAGCGTCGTGCTGATCATAAAAATCGCTTTTCCCATAAAAATCAAGACGACAACGACTAAGATCGCTAACATGCTATCAATACAGATACTGATCACTCGCTCGAACATCCGGGTCAATTTTTCCATTTGCCACTCCATTTCTGCTTTTTCTTTTATTATACAAAAGAAGGCGCAGGACAAAGGGAAAAGAACAGTGAAAGAACAATCGCGGCAATATCTTTTTGACCGCGAACTTAACGGTCATTCTATGAGCGGGACCTTTGTGGCAGCTTTGAATAGCAGAAATTAGCGAGGAAAATATAGTATCTTTTTCCGATAAAATTAGAAAAAGATGAGAATTGATAGTTAAAATATACACAAATTATTACGAGACACTTAGTTTCTTTTTTTGTTACAATGGTTAAATAAAATAGAACTCTGTTGAAATGTTGCTTAAACAATGTTTTTATCGCTATCGAATAGAAAAATAGTCCGATCGCAAGATGTTTACCATTGTTAATAAAGTAACAAGTTAAGCGGGGTTCGCAAGAAAAATGCTTCTTTTCTCATCATATATGACGGGGATCAGTGAGGAGAAAAGGGCAAAAAGAAAAACGGAGGGAAACAAATGAAAAAAAGTGGATGGTCAAAATGGGTGATTGGGGCAGCCTCATTATTGTTGCTTAGTGCATGTGGTGCCGATGGCGGAACAAAAGCCAGCAGCAGTGCGTCAAGCTCTTCTTCAGAAAGTGAAGTCACTTCAGGTGCTTCCCAACAAGAGTATACCGATCCAGCAGAGTTAAAAGATCAATATGATATCGTCATCGTTGGTGCTGGCGGTGCAGGGATGGCAGCAGCCTTGTCGGCTAAAGATGCTGGAATGAATCCAGTCATTTTAGAAAAAATGCCGATCGCAGGCGGAAATACCTTGAAATCTTCTGGCGGAATGAACGCATCAGAAACCAAATTCCAAGAAGCCCAAGGTATTGAAGATTCGAATGAACAATTTTTTGAAGATACCCTTAAAGGTGGTAAAGGAACCAACGATCAAGAATTGCTACATTATTTAGTAGACAACTCTGCTTCAGCGATTGATTGGTTGGATTCAATGGGGATCACTTTAGACAATATCAGCTATAGCGGTGGTGCCAGTGTAAAACGGATCCATCGTCCTCACGACGGTTCAGCAGTCGGTACGTATTTGGTGGATGGCCTGTTGAGAAACATTCATGAGCAAGAAATTCCTTTGTTTGTAAATGCTGATGTGACAAAAATCAATGAAACAGACGGCAAAGTCACTGGCGTCAACGTGAAAATCAATGGCGAAGAAAAAGAAATCGCTGGTGATGCAGTGGTTGTTACTACTGGTGGTTTTGGCTCCAACAAAGAACTGATCGAAAAATATCGTCCAGATCTGAAAGGCTATGTCAGCACGACTTCTGAAGGAAGTACAGGCGATGGTATCAAGATGATCGAAGAATTAGGCGGCGCAACGGTTGATATGGATCAAATCCAAGTCCATCCAACAGTGGTTCAAGATACAGGTATGTTGATCAGTGAAACCGTTCGTGGAGAAGGCGCCATTTTGGTGAACCAACAAGGAGAACGTTTCTACAATGAATTAGAAACCCGCGACAATGTTTCAGCTGCCATCACAGATCTGCCAGAAAGCTATGCCTACTTGATTTTTGACAATGCGTTAGCAGGTAGAGCCAAACAAGTCGATTACTACAAAGAACAAGGTGTAGTGGTAGAAGCTGACACCATCGAAGCGTTAGCTGAAAAAATCGATGTCGATCCAGCAACCTTGAAGAAAACTTTAGATACATGGAACCAAGCAGTGGCAGACAAAGCCGACAAAGATTTCGGTCGTGAAACGGCGATGGACTATGATTTGACGGAAGGGCCATTCTATGCGATTCAAATTGCACCTGGGATCCACCATACAATGGGCGGCGTCAAGATCAATACGAAGACCCAAGTGTTGAAAGAAGATGGCACACCAATCACTGGCTTGTATGCAGCAGGTGAAGTGACCGGCGGTATCCACGGACAAAATCGAATCGGCGGCAATGCTGTAGCCGACATTATGGTCTTTGGTCGCCAAGCAGGCGCGCAATCCTCTGACTATGTGAAAGAAAACGGGAAATAAGCGGCTGTTTTTTCCTAAAAAAGATCGTCTATAAAGAAAGTAACTTGGAACGAATCCTCTTAAGTGATTAGGAGGAGAATCGTTTCAAGTTTTTTGTATTTCTAACTGAAAGGACGGAAAACTAGTCATTATAATCTTATAATGATTAAGTCGTTTATCATACATATATAAATAAACTATTTATATATGTAGGGTTTGCTTTTCAATGAATCGGAATCAAGGAATAAACGGATAGGATTGGTTTATTCGATGATAAAAAATTTTAGGAGGCAGAGTATGAAAAACGCATTGGTAAAATGGTCGGTCGGGGTGGCAATCTTACTTGGAGGGACCTTGTTCTTCACGGGAAAACAAGTATTTGCTCATGGTTATGTGGAATCACCGGTCAGTCGGGGCTATCAAGGGTCTTTGGATCGCAATACGTTAGGGTGGAGCGCTGCGTTTGAAAAATATGGCAATGTCATTTCAAACCCACAATCATTGGAAACCAAAAAGGGCTTTCCAGAAGCAGGACCAGTAGATGGTCGTATCGCTTCGGCAGATGGTGGACTCGGACAAATCGGGGACTTTGTTCTTGATGAACAAGGAACCAATCGTTGGACCAAACAAGACATCAATCAAGGACCATTGCGGGTCAATTGGCATTATACAGCGCCTCACAAGACCACAAAATGGCATTACTATATCACGAAACCAGGTTGGGATCAAAACGCGCCACTTTCAAGAGATAGCTTGGAATTGATCGCTACTGTGAATCACGATGGTTCGGCTGCCAGCAATAGCCCAAGCCATACCATTACCATTCCAGAAAATCGTCTCGGTTACCATGTCATTTTAGCGGTCTGGGATGTTGCCGATACGCCAAATGCCTTTTATAACGTGATTGACGTCAACGTTTCCGGCTCAACGGTCATTCCCGAAAAACCAGCAGCACCAGCAAATGTCCGCTCAGAACGAGTGACTAGCAGCACGGTGGCTTTAGCATGGAACGGTCAAACCGATGCGAAAGAATACAACGTGTATCGCGATGGTGCCTTAGTGGCAACGACTACTGAGCCAACTTTTACCGACACACAATTAAAAGCCAACACAACCTATAGCTATCAAGTAGAAGCAGTCGGCTTTACTGCGTTAGTTTCAGAAAAAAGTGCTGCAGTGAAAGTGACTACCTCAGCAGACAATCAAGTCGAAACACCTTCGACACCAGGCAACCTGCATCAAATGAGCGTGACAGACAGCAGCGTTTCCTTAATGTGGCAAGCATCGACTCATACAAATGGGATCGCTGGATATGATGTTTACCGCAATGGCGTCAAAATTGCTACGGCCACAGGAACAACCTATGAAGACACGAATCTAGCAGCGGATACAACCTACAATTACCAAATCAAAGCAATCAGCAAAACGGGCGAACAATCCGCTTTCAGTAACCAGCTGAGCGTGAAAACCAATGCCAAAGAAGAAACTGAAACACCTGGAGGCGGGGAGTCAGAATACCGTGTGTGGAAACTAGGTACATTCTCTGCACCAGAAGTGTATACAAGTGGTGAAATCGTGAGCCATAAAGGCAGCAATTATGTCGTGATTAACACCCACTCAAATTACGGGGACAACACTTGGTCTCCTGATCAAGCACCAACCTTGTTTCAGAAGCTGTAACCCTTGAATGAATCAGGAAAGCAAGAGCAGTGCGGAGGCACTGCTCTTTTTGGCTCTTTTATGAGGAAATGGTTGGACCTTTGTTTGATTCGTGCAACCAATTGGACGAATTCGTTTGAGGAATGCAAAAACAGGTGCTGCTATGCATCATGCGTAGCAGCACCTGTTTTTTGTTTTAGATCAAGAATAGAAGAAACGGATCAAGATTCCACCTAGAATCAGCACGATCGCACCGCATAAACGGTTGGCCATTTGGGCAAAAGCAATCATTTCCATTCTATCAGAGGCAGACAATACAGCGATATTACCTGTTCCCCCCATCGAGTTGTTGATCATACCGGCGCCAATTGCGGTTTCAACGGGGTACATCCCTAATACCATCCCGAAGAACCAGCTGGCAGCCCCCATAGATACGACACTGGTTAGGCAAAGCACGACAAATTGCCAAGTAAAGGCAGAGGCCAGTGTTGACAGATCGATCAATGCCAAACCAATCCCCGCCAAGACTGCGTGGGTCAAATTCGTCATTACAACATTGTTGAACATCACCACAGAATCTTCGAGTTTCTTAGGGACAATATTCAAGGCTTTCAGAATAAAGACAATCACGATCATAAAGGCATACTCGTGAATTTTAGGGAAAAAGTCGCTTAAAATCGCACCAACGACCAACAGTGAAAAGGAAAACAACATCCCGACCCCGATTTGTTGGGCATCAAGCGTTATTTTTGGTTTTTCTAATTCTTCTTTCGTGGCATTGATCAGGGTGCCATGGCCATTGTATTTGGTTTTAGCAAAGGCCTTTGCGATAAATAAAGCACCAATAATGGCAAGAATATTCCCGAAAGTAACTGCTGGCGCTAATTGAGAAAAGATGGCGGCTTGATTGCCGTTTGCCAAGCCATCAGCATAAATTTGTGAAAGTGGGGTGATTCCCGCTCCCATTCCGCCAGACATCATTGGTAGAGAGACGTACATCACCGAATCAGCAAAGCCATTGCCTAGCAGCATACCGACAAGGCCGACGGAGAAAAAGCCTACTACCATGGTGATCAAAGCAACAGGAATGAATTTCGTAGAAGCCTTCACCAACAAATTGCGGTTCATACCTAAAATCGAGCCGCAAATCAAAGCGGCAATATAGAAATCAAGAAAACCAAAACCGCCCCCCATGAAGTCACTGACCGCGTCAATGACTTTCGTGGGAACGAGATGGAAGGAGGCCAAAAGGGTGGCACCAAGCAGGGTAAAAACTGACCCACCGCCAAGATAAGAATTCATGATCGGGAGTTTTTCCCCAATGAAATACAGCAGGTGTCCTAAGGCAACCAGTAAAATGGTGATCCCAACCATATTTAATGGCAACTTGTCTAAGGCAATCGCACTGAATATGACAACCATGAAAAAGAGATACAAGGGAAGACTAATTCCCGAAATCGTCATCGTTTTTAATTTATTCATTTTTCAGACCTTCCTAGTATGTTGGATACCATTTAAGATTTTGGACAGCTTTTGCCATATCGGTTTCTTGCGCTTGGGCTAGTCCTTGTTCTTTGGCTTTATTGGCAACTGCTTCAGCCACTTTGATAGAAACGTCCGCAACGTATTCAAATGGTGGGAGAACAGGTGCACCGGGTTGGCTCAAATCAACCAAACCACTTAATGAGTGAGCAGCGGCACCAATCATTTCGTCGGTCAAGAGAGAGGCTTCTGAAGCCAACATACCTAACCCTAGACCAGGATAGATCAAGGCGTTGTTTGCTTGACCGATTTGGTAGTCGACCCCTTTGTATTGGATCGTTCCTGAAGGGACACCGGTTGCTACAAAGGCTTTTCCATCAGACCATTCGATTACTTGTTCAGCCGTTGCTTCTAATTTTTTGGTTGGATTCGAGATAGGGAAAATCACTGGACGAGCAGTGTTTTCACACATCGCTTCCACAACTTCTTTGGTAAAGGCACCCGCATTGGTTGAAGTACCGACCAAAATCGTTGGTTTTGCGACTTTAATGACATTGATCAATTGCGTCATATCGCCAGCATTGGCAAAGTCAGCCCGTTTTTTGGCAAATGGTTTTTGTGCAGGAGTCAAATCGGACATATCATCGAACAAAAGCCCTTGTTTGTCAACCATAAAGAAATGATTGTAGGCTTCTTCTTCTGAAAGACCTTCGCTGACCATTTCCGCATGGACTCGACTGGCAATCCCGGCACCAGCGGAACCACCGCCATAACATAAGTAGACTTGATCCGTTAATTTTTCACCTGTAATATCCAGTGCACCGAAGATACCGCCCAGCACAACGATTCCCGTTCCTTGGATGTCATCGTTAAAAGTTGGAATTGTTTGTTTGTATTTGTCCAAAATCGTTGCAGCATTTGAACGGCCAAAGTCTTCCCAATGCAAGTAAAGTTTAGGGAACAATGATTCTGCCGTTTGAACAAATTGATCGATGAATTGGTAGTAGGCATCACCGTAGACACGTTCTTGACGATTGCCTAGATACAAATGATCCTCTAACAATTCTTTACGGTTGGTACCGGCATCGATCACGATTGGTAAAACAGAAGCAGGGTCGATCCCAGCAGCTGCTGTATAAATCATCAATTTACCGACAGAAATATCGACACCTTGGACACCCCAGTCACCAATCCCAAGAATCCCTTCAGCATCTGTGGCTACGATCAAGCGAATGTCCCGATCGCCAGCGGCATTTTTCAACGTTTCTTCGATGTTCTCTGGATGATTGATATCTAAGTATGCTGCATATTGAGGATCCACAAATAGGCGGCTGTAATTTTCAATGGTATCAGCAATCGTTGGATCATAGACGATCGGATTGAATTCAACGATATGTTGATTGAACAAATAGTAGAACAATGTCCGATTGGTATTAAAGATTTCCATTAAAAAGTGACGTTTTTCAATGTCTGATTCTTTGGTGACATATTGCAAATAAGCTTGTTCTGCTTGTTCTTCGATCGTTTGCACGTGTGGGGGCAATAAACCGATCAGCCCTAGTTCTTTTCGTTCTTCTTGTGTAAACGCGGTTCCTTTGTTCAAAAATGGGTTATTTAAGATGTCATGTGCTTTCATTATGTTCCTCCAATGGATATATTTTGAGTACTCGTTCATTTCCATTAGCTACTTTAATCCTCGGACAGAATTATAGTCAACTATCGGTGGTATAATAAAAATTATTTATAACAAAACCGCTGCTAGTTTAAACCGGTTAAGGGAGGAATCAGACGATGAATATACGAGATTTAGAATACTTTAACGCTTTGGCAGATATGCTTTCTTTTACCCAAGTGGCGCATAAATTTGCGGTCAGTCAACCAACCGTCAGCTACGCTGTCAAACGCTTGGAAGAGCATTATGGCTGTGATTTGATCGTGCGAGAAGCCTCACATCGCTCCATCTCATTGACCACGGAAGGGGAAATTTTGAAGGCTCATGCGCAATATATCTTAGATGAATTTGTGACCTTAGACAGAGCCATCGACCATGCCAAAAACAACCGGACCCATATCGGTTTGCCGCCGATCATTCGTTCCAAAGTCTTTTCAAAACTCTTAGATGAAAAAGAGATCATCCGCTTTATTTCGAAATTTCACTTGGTATCTGGGGGATCCAATGAATTGCTTTCAAAACTATTATCAGGAAAAATCGATTTTAGCTTGCTGGGCAGTGTCAATCCCCTCGTCCACCCGAATCTGCAGGTGAAATTATTGCACCAACAAGAGTTTTTTATTTTTGTGTCAAAAGAAAACCCATTAGCTAAGAAAAAGGAAATCTCATTTGAAGAAGCTGCCGAATATCCCTTTATCCTATTGGAAAAAGGCTATACCCACATGCGCGCCTTTCAGAATTTAAGTGAGAAATCAAAGAAGAAGCCGGAAGTCCCCTTTTATTTTTCAGACGTCCAGACGATTGGCCAGCTGGTCAGTTCCAATATCGGCATTACCTTGATGACGGAATTTCCTGTGTTTCAAGAAATGGAAGGCTTAGTGAAAATACCGCTAGTCCCTGAAGATAAGGAAATTTTTTATATTCAATATGCCTATTTAAAGAGTGCGATGTTGAATCAAGAGGTTCAAAAGTTGATTAGGATCTTGGATGAGCTGTCCTGGGAGGAGGAAGGGTGAGGAGTGGGGATTTCTTGAGGTAAGGTCAGAGAAAAAATGGTGCAGGTGCGTGTTCTTCGGATGTTGAAATAAAAGGGATCTTTCAATGCGGGACAAGACGAATGGATGGTTCCTTTAATCAATGAAACGAGAAAAAAATTCCTTTACTTAGACCGCTCTTATCGCATGAAAAAACGCTAAAAACCTTGATAACTATCGGTTTTTAACGTGGATTTTTGGTATAATAGTAGGACAGTAAAGTTTGTGACGGTGGCTATCTTTTGAAAGGTGGTGGTGCTTATGAAAGTAAGTGCTAACTCTTTAGAAAGGAGAAGCCTTTTGTCTGTAGCTGAAGCATTAGGGCTAATGATTAGTTTCGGTTCTTTAATCGCAACGATTATCTTTGGCATCCTAACTGCAGCAAAAAACGACAAAAAAAGTAACCAGTCACTAAACTTTGGCGAGTTGACTGATTACTAAAATAATATAAAACTTGCCACCGTCTTAAACGGTGCTGTAGGGGAGTTGTTGACGCAACTCCTCTTTACACAGTAATTATAGCAAGATTTCAGTAAGATATCAATCATTGACGCTACAGACGTGCTTTGCACGTCTATTTTTTGTCCTCCTAAGTGGTGGGGAGCAGCTGGAAGGTGGAGGGCAAAAAAGATCGCTTTTCTTTCTTTAAAAAGGTCTAAGTACCACCATTTTTCCGCAATTTAACCATCCATTTTCTCGGTATTCTTAATCCATCAGGTACTTGAAATACCTTTCATGCGCATGAAGAAACTGAGTGAACAATGGAAAATGGTACAACAGAAAATAAAGGCACCTTTTTAGATCTTTTTCAGGAATCGAAGGATTTCGTTTAGGGATGGAACAAGCTGGCTACCGATGTGTTGGGTATTGTGAGATCGATGGCCATGCCAGAAAAAGTTATCAATCAATTCCTGACACAAAACAGGAGGTAGAAATGTATGATATCACAAAATTTTCAGATGAATTTATTCGAGGAATCGGACGTGTGAACATTATCGCGGGAGGATTTCCGTGCCAAGCTTTCAGCCTTGCTGGAAAAAGAAAGGGTTTTTCAGATACTAGAGCAACTCTCTTTTTTGATAATGCACGCTTAGCATCTACCTTGCGACCTAAGCTTTTATACCTTGAAAACGTCAAAGGACTTCTCAACCATGAACGAGGGGCTACGTTTGAGACAATCCTCCGAACCTTGGATGAATTGGGGTATGACGTGGAATGGCAACTGTTTAAAAGCAAAGAGTTTGTCGCCCAAAACAGAGAGCGTTTATTTATTATCGGACATCTTAGAGGAGCAGGTACCAAAAAGATTTTCCTATCACAAGAGAAGAAGGATCAGTTGATCAAAAATCAGGAAGGATCCATTTAGCTGGCGTCACATGCAGCGAATGATTTAAGTCGATTTACACGAGAAAGAACGTAATATACAGATGGTCTGATGGGGACTTTGACCGCAACGGACTACAAAACACCGAAACAAATCGTTGTTGGCAACGTCAATCCAAGCGGTGGAGGAATGAATGGCCAAGTATATGATGCTTCAGGACTTAGTCCTACGATCACCACAAACAAAGGGGAAGGAAATAAAATTGCGATTCCGATCCTAATGCCAGATAAAGCCACTATTCGCCAAAACGGCCGTAGAATGAAGGAAAATGAAACACCGATGTTTATCTTAACCACACAAGATCGTCACGGAATTATCGTGGCAGGGTCGATCGATGGTTCCTATCGATCAGCTGCAGCGATCCATTCCGTAGATGGCTATGCCCTACACTTACCACCATGAGTGGTGGCGGCCACAAACCCAAAATACTGGTGAAAGCAGCCACGAAAAAAGGCTATACTGCAGTACTACCAGCCGATAGTATCAATTTCGTTTATCCTAAATCTACAAAACGTTGGGGACGTGTGGGAAATCAGCAAGCAAATATACCCACGTTACAAGTGATCAGCAAGCCGTAGTAACCGATGTTTTTCAGATCCGGAAACTAACACCACTTGAATGTTGGCGACTGCAGTTGTTTCCTGATTGGACCTTTTTGTCAGCGAAATTCGGTAGTAGGCAGATTGCTGAAGAAATAATCAGTAACGGGCTTGATCACTATAACTGCAGATACGATCAAGAAACTTCGAATAGTCAGCTGTACAAACAAGCTGGAAATTCGGTTACTGTATCAGTCATTTATTTCATAGCAAAGCACTTCGAAATAAACGATACGACGGCTTTTGATCGCTTTAGCGAAAGGTAAAAAATTATAGATAGTTCTTGAAAAGAACGGTATGCCGTGATATAATAAATATACGGTATACCGTTATTTTATTTAGGTTAAGGAGGGGTTTTATTAAAAATAGACGGAACAAAAAAAGCATTTATTCTGCTGGGAACAGAATAAATGCACAGTAACAAATCCTTTCACGGGACGCTACTACTCAAAATATACCATAATTGCGAGTAGTGGCAAGCTTTAATTGTCACACTCCTTTCAGGAGGAAAAAATATGTATGCAGATAAAGAAAAAATTGAATGGCTGCTATTTAAAAGCGGTCACTCGATCACTGAAATCAAGAATAGATCCGAAGTCAAAGCAATGACTGTCTCTGATTTGATGCACAAGAAATCTTCTATAGAAAGAATGCGATTCGATAACGCTGCAAAGCTTACAAAACTTGCGGATCAATTAAAAGAAGAAATCACTGAATAATCAGGGTTTTGCCTTGTAACTCCTTATCTTTAGGAGGAGAAACTATGAACGCCGTTTTAAATAAGAAAAAATGTATTGTGACATTTGATCACTATGAAGATAATAACAATGTAGCGATTCAACTGGTTAAGAAAAGAAGAGGTCAGTCTGAAGAAGAGCTGCTTGCTACGGCTACGGTGAACACGAGTGTCGGAATCAAACAAGATTTCGTCGCAATCAAAGGGTGGTCTGAAAATACGGGCATTGAAGATGTACTGATAGAAGCTGGTGTCATTTGTGAGGAAGCTGTAGGGGCAATTCCTTGTGGCATGGCTGTTGCAAAAGTCTTTCCCCTTACAGAAGAAGCAAAGGAAGTCATGAAAAACAATCAGTAGAAAAGAGTCCGTTCAAAGCTGCGGCGAGTGTGGTTACACGCTCGCTGCGTCTTTGATTAAATCTTTGATCGTTTCAATGAAGGAGAGCGAGTTATGACCATTGCAAAAGGAAACACACGTCTTCCTGTAACGCTTAATGAAAAGAGGAAGCAGGGACTGAAGCACTTGAACACCAAGTACAAGAAAAGTGAATCGAAATTAATGTGTATCGCTTTAGATATGTTGCTTGAGCAAGAAAAAGCGGGATTTGAGATTCCTGAGCTTAGAAAGTGACTGCACTTTATTTTCTATTTTATTGAAGTGCTATCACTTATCAGTGAAACCGTTATCCAATACGTGGTAAACTAAAATCAGACAAAAGGTGAGATCCAATGGATGAAAAAGCCAAAAAGAAAATCGTAAAATTATTAGCACTTGCAAATGATGGAAAACTTCGCTCGTTGGTTAATTTTGTCCAATGAGAAATCAATAGTAAAATGTGATTTGATGGCAGATTATCCAGAGAGGAGTAGTGAATTATTGCTTAGATCTATATTTTGTTTACTGATTAATACTTCTATGATTTAAAAAAATAAGGTGAGAGATACAATATTTAACCATTAGATATATGGTCTAGTGGTGGTGAAGCATGGTATCAGCTGGACAATAAATCGGTGGGATTAAATTGAAACTTTACTGGAATAATTTTAAGAAAAATCAATAATTTAATATTTCTAATTTTATTTTTAAGCTATAATTTGTTTGTCAAAAGACTGTATAATTTAAAAAATTATTGATATAGGTTTATATAAACGATAAAGTTAATTATGGCGCTATCAATAAAAGGAGAATATTATTTTGAAAAAAATTAGACTAGTTTTGACAATTGGTATAATCGCATCTTTCTTTGGTTTTGTAATTCCTTCTTTCGCAAGAAGTATTTCAACCTATGATGTAACGATTCCTAGACAAGGCGCAATCGTTACTGGTTCATTGAAGAAAGAGTCTGCAGGGAAAGGTGTTCATAATAACTCTGCAATAGGTGGTAATAAAAGAATCAATACCTCTATTCGTTTAAAAAAGGATAGTTCAAATATAACCCCATCTTACAATATGGGGTCTGGGGACCGAATTACACTTAGTTACTCTGGTGGCGGTTCTTCTTATAACGGTAGCAACACTTCACTTGGAATTGCAACTCCTGTAACAACTACCGTTAAAGTTGCTGCTCAAGGAAGTTGGAGTCCAGACGAAAAATAATTTGTAAATTAAAATATATGATAGCGCCAGATTTTTTGTTAAAGGGGATTTAATAATGAAATATATACACTACGAATTGAAGTTAGTGCTAAAATCAAAATTATTTGTTTTTTCAATAGTTTTATCAATTGTGAGTATTGTAATAGGAATAGCTGGTAACATATTGCTTATCGAAATGGAGAAAGGTTTAACTATTTTCTTTTCTGGATTTAGTTTAAGCACTTCCTCAATACTCCCTTTATTGGCTCCGTTGTTAGCGGCTTTACCAATGGCCGATTCTTTTATAAATGATTTTCAGAATAATATGACTACAGCAATATTTGTTAGAGAATCGAAAGAAGATTATTTCTTTAAAAAATTTATTAGTGTGGGTTTATCTGGTTTTCTATCTTTATTCTTCCCATTGACATTGTTACTAATAATAAATTTACTAATATTTCCTGACTATTCTAATGCATATGTAGGGGTAATAGGAGGAGCATTTTCTAGCATTTTTTCAAAAAATCAATTGTTTTATGCTGTTGTCATTATAGTAAATAGCAGTATTTTTGGATTTATATATGCCAACATTGGTTTAGTTTCTTCTTTCTACTTTAAAAATCGATATATATGTGTGTTTTTTCCTTTAATCGTATATTTTTTACCATCTTTTATTTTCCCTTTTATGGGATTTGATAAATATGAACCAGTTACAACATTTGATTTAACTTCAAATACAGCCACAAATGGCTATTTAGTATCTTTGCAGTTAGCATTCCTACTTATATCGACTTTCTTTGTGGGCTATAAAAAAATCGCAAAAGGAAATTTAAACATATGATTCGAAGAATAGAAGCTATAAGATTATCTAAAAATAATCGTCATATTATATTCTTTGTAAGTTTATTATTAATAATAATTTGTTTTTCTTACTATCAATTTTTTTTGGAAACACCAACTAGAAATTTTTTCATGTGGTTACTTTATAACTTTCAAAATCTTTATTCCACAATTTTTGCTTTTCCACTGCTTTATTTAATCATAATAAATTCGCAGTTTTCATTTAACCTTAATAATTATCTTTATCTTAGTAGGATACCTAATAGAAAATTTCTATTTATTTCAGATATCAATTTAGTTTTGAAAGTTACTTTTTATTATATGGCTGGGATTTTCTTCATAAGTTCAGTATTAGGAATCTATGAGTTGAGATTTAATAATAGTTGGAGTCAAGAATTAGTTACTTTTTTTAAAAATACGTTTCAAGCTATACCAAATACTAATTATTCTCCCGTATTTCAAACAGGGCTTGCCTTTCTATTTTTCTTTTTATACTTATTGACTATTGGGAATTTATTTAATTTTTTGTTTGTGTTACTAAAAAAGAAAGGAATTAGCTTTTTAATTATATTTGGAATGATTGGGCTGCAAGCTTACTTTTTTAAATCACCTACAAATAGCTTAATTAAAATTATGATGCCTATTAATCATTATTTGATTTATTTTGAAAGAGCAAATGGCCAGTTTATTTCAATTTCTATAAGTTTTTTTTATTGGCTATCCCTTTTAGTAGCTAACTATTCATCTCTATATATACTATACAAAAATACTAAACTAGGAGATTAAAATGCATAGCAATTTACGGTTTCAAAGAATCTATTTCGCACAATTAAATGGCAAAAAATTTATCGCATCAAGCATTATATTAATTTTAATTATTTATATTTCTACATTAATAGATGTCGGTGATCAACCAGATTTAATTTATAAGTCAATCATTAACGGTATTCCCTACCAAGATTTTTCTTTTTTAACAATTATAAGATTTTTAGTATTACATCTAACCTATGTTTATGGATTTTCGGCAGCGTCTAGTTTTAGTAACAATTCCTATTTGTATCTAGCCATTATCAGACTTAAGAGTCGATGTAATTTGTATTATAACTCTATTTTCTTTTCTTTAATTCTATCCGTACTATATTGGGGAATAGCAGTTACTATTCTTGTGGTTTATTTATCTGCTTTTACGCTTTTCAATAGCAGCCTATCCGAAATTTTTTTCTTATTAATTTCAAAAGAAACAATGCTATTTTGCCTATTAAATATGCTTACTAGTTTTAGTCTTATAAACATTTTTATTCTGGTTAAAGCTCAGTTAAGAAAAGAGACATTAGCGTTTGGAATCATTGTTTTTCTACTGATAATTTATATATATTCATTTTTCATTTTTGGGAAAAATCATTTTTTATTTCTTAACACAGGAATTTTAACTGTTTATAGAACTAATTTATTCTTATTGGAAAAAGAATCATTAGTGCCAAATCTTTTATGGTTTAGTATACAAAATTTAATCATAGGATATCTAAATTTGTTTAATCTGAAGAAATTAGGAGTGGAGTGATATTAGTGAAAACTATAGAAAGTGTAATACAATTAGACAATGTGAGTATGAAATTTAAAAAGCATATCATTTTCGAAGATTTATATTTCCAGTGTCAAGCTAACGAGATAATTGGTATCGTTGGTGAAAATGGATCTGGAAAAAGTGTATTATTTAAACTTATTTCTGGATTTATTATTCCAGATAAAGGAAATATATCTGTGAATGGTATTAATATAACGAGAAATAATGCACTACCTGATAAATTAGGGGTACTTATAGAGGAACCATCTTTTTTAGAAGATATTACAGGGTTTGAAAATCTTAAATTACTTTCTAGTATTAAAAATGAGATATCAGATGCAGATATATTTGAAGTACTAAAAGAAGTAGGACTAATCGATAGAAAAGATGAAAAAGTTAAACATTACTCTTTAGGAATGAAGAAAAAACTTGGGATTGCTCAAGCAATTATGGAAAAACAAGAAGTAATTTTATTGGATGAACCTATGAATGCTTTAGATGAAGAAAGTGTTGAAAAAATGCGATCTTTATTTAAGAAAATAGCTACTAAAGGAGCTACTATATTAATAGCTAGTCATAATAAAGAAGATATAAATAAACTCTGTGATAAAGTTTATAGAATAAAGGATAATAAATTAGAGAACATAGAATTTAAAACTCAAATAGAAAATTAATCTTATTGTTTTAAATAGTCATTCAAATAGCATATCGTCCTCTTAGTTATTTAAATATTCGTAGAAAACGATATGATTTTAATACTTAAAATAATATAATTTCTTTTCAACTGTTTCAGACAATCTATTTGATATAGTCTACTCATCTCTACCAAATTCAATGTTTTTGAAGCATTAATTTAATGATAGCTTGCTTCAGTAATCGTATTATGCATAAAGTTTTTTTAAATGAAAAAGTGGTATGCGTGGCTATAAATGTTAGCTCTAAATACACTTTTAATCGTTGTAATCTTAACTGTTTGGCTATAGTGATCTTTATCATCAGTAGTGTTATTAACTTCATATGTTTAAATTTTTTCTGCCCAAGCAACTAATGGCAAGGTACAATGGATTATAATAGATATTATCAAATATGTGTATTGGCTAGTGGTCGTTTTTATATTTTACAAATAGAGAATCATCGAAAAAAAGTTAAGGGGCTATTATGTTAGAATTAAGCAAATCTGAATATCAACTTCTTTACTATTTTTATGAATTCAATCAGGCTTTAACTAAACACGAAATATTAAAAAGACTTCCAGAACTAAACAAAAATACGACTGCTGCTGTGATAAGAAGCTTGTTAGATAAAGGGTATTTAAAAGTAGAAGAGATTAAATATTCTCAGAACGTATTAGCACGGGCTTACAGGCCTAGTATTCCTTTTATAAATTTTATAAAAGAAGAGTATGGGGAAGTGGCTGTAGAAAAATTAGTTAATCATGCAGTAAACTCTTTAAAGACCAAAAAGCAAACCGAATACTTTTCCAATCTTATAATTGAAAGAAAAAATGCCATAAATAAGAATAGTTGAAAATTTCATATTTTGTAGACTATTCAGGGAATAAAAAAGGGTCAGAAACTTAAAAGTTTTTGACCTTTTTTCCTAAAGAACTCTTCAAACGTTTAGTCTGGAGACATAATTTATCGTTTCAAGGGCTTTAATTGCTTCAGCAACAGATCCCGCTTGTTTGCAGTATAATTTTAGCTATTATTTTCAAACTAGCACTAAACTTTCTTCAAGCATGCTATTATAATCAATTTTCGTAGTAGAAAGTCTTGTATTTATATTGTTAAAAAATGTATTGACAATTTATATACAATTAAATTATATTTAATTGACCTTCTGGCTTAACACTCAATTTAGAAGGATAATGTTTAGGGAGAGAGAATAGTGCAGGGAAAGAAGAATTATTTTAGAAAAGGGATTGTTGGTAGCGTTATCATTAGAGTCCGTATGTGGTAATATGACAGATTATGAGTATATAAGAGAAAACCTTAATAAATTATTTAATCTAAAAAAAGATATGTATTCAAAATTTTTCCAACAAGAAAAATTTTATAATTTTTTTGGTGATTCAAATATTTCAATTGCAGATAGAAATAAGATATTAAAATTGATTTTTAAAACTGAAGAAAATATTTATGTTTATTATGATGATTACTTCTTTAAATATAGTAAAAAGTGTTTTTTCGATAAAAAATTGTTAAAAAATTTCTTGGGGAATTATACAAATGATACAATGTATCCTTTTATGATATTCTCTGAAAATTTTGATAGATTCCTATATATGGACACAGTCTTTGAAGATATATTCCTTTTAAGTATAAAGTCTGAAAAGTTAAAAAATAGTATAGAAGATTTTCAGAATAACTATGATTTTATTTGGGTATCAAATATCAATAATCTAGATCTTCAACAGAGATTTGTTTCGGGATTATATATAACAAAAAAGAAATTAAAAAAATTAACAAGTATCTATTCTGATCAAGGTTTTTGAGGTTGTGTTGAAAAGCTTGAAAGATAAACGGATTTGCCTAATTTTCAACCAATGGATTATGCTGTTTTGAATGACCTTTCAATTTCATTCCAAGCAGAAAAGTCGAAGAGGGTAATTTCTCTTCGACTTTCTTTGTATAAAGCGGAAACCACTTCAATGCTTTTGGACTATAGATTTGAAAAAAATCATTACATTCGCTGTTCTTTGTATGATCTCACTTGCTTTGATAGGTGGAATCTTATTTAATGTGTCAAGTGAGCCTGAAGTTGTAAAATCAGCGGAAGTTCAGAATATTTCTGAAGCAGTTTTTAAATGGAAATCGGTTGTGCAATCGGAAGTGTAACTATCAACAACACAACTCATCAAGCAGCTTTTAATACCGGAAACCAGTTGATTAGCTTCAATGGTCAAGCACTAACCTATAATGCAAATGTGAATCGTCTAAGTGATGAAAAATATAACTACGCTTGGGATCAAGCGGATCGCTTGGTAGGGGTGACGAAAAAGGGAGAAAACCAACCATTTATCACATACACTTACGACGAGGACAACCGACGATTGTCTAAGAAGGTTAATGGACAGATAACAAACTACCATTATGATGGTGATAGCATTGATGTGCTGTATGAAACAGATACGAATGGGCAAGTTTTACGTCATTATATCTACTCTGATGACAATATTCGCTTAGCTATGAAGAGTGGGAAAAACACGGTATACTATCATTACAATGGGCATGGTGATGTGGTTGCATTGACGGACGAAAACGGCCAGCAAGTAGCCAGTTACACTTACGATGCGTGGGGAAACGTTCTAACCAGTGAAGCAAAAACGGAACTAGCGAAAAGCAATCCTTATGGTTATGCCGGATATACGTACGATGCTGAAATCCAACAGTATTATTTAATGGCACGGTATTATCATCCGGCACATGGAGTTTTTACCTCTCTTGATCCTGATCCAGGGGACGAAGACGATCCATTGACCATGAATGGATATACTTACGCGGACAATAATCCGGTGATGAATGTTGACCCTAATGGGCATTTTGCGATTGTAGCTGGTCTAGGGATTTATATAAGTGCAAAAGTGATTTTTACTGGTGTAACTATGTTAGCTGGAGCAGGTATAGGTTATTATTTGGCGAAAAAACGACCTTATAACAAAAATAAAAAATCTACACCAAATCTTTCTTATAAAGGCCCTAAGGGATATAGAGGGAAAGCTAAAACAAAAACTCAACAAAAAAATGGTAGAACACACCAAAAAAGGATTTATGATAAAAAAGGGAAGCCACGTGTTGATATCGATTACAGTAATCACGGTAATGCTAAACGACATCCCCATGTTCCACACAAGCACAGCTGGAAGAATAGAAATGGAAATGGCCAAAAGTACCCACGATATAATAGGAAATTTAATAAAAGGAGATGATGTGAATTGTGGAGTTATGTAAATAATTCGGATGAAGTAGGATATTTGAATGAAAAGTATGGGAATTTTCATGATTCATTTGTTGAAAAAATGGAGTTTTACTCAGGTATGATACTAAATTTAGATGGATCGCTATCCTATGCTAGTATTAGTATGTTAACCGGTGAAGAAGGTATGGAAAGTGATATATATGAAAACGCAAGTCTATTATTGTTATTAAATTCTCTAGAAACATCTTCCAAGGTCGTCCTCAAATTTCAAGGAGTACTAGATTTTAATTATAATTTTTCATTTAGAAGCGATAATCTGCTAGATGAACCTGCTTTAGATTTTAAAGGTTACAGATTTCATTTTAAAACTAATTTATTTAACGTATCTTCAAAAAATATGGCGTACAAAATTATTTTATGACCTACTTAACTCACGGAATTTTTATCTAACTAAATCTCGATTTAGAGAATCTATAATGTGCATGCCCACTTGGACAGTAATCCATTGAACAAATTTGTTTCATATGGATAAATTCCGGTAACAATCACTACTTGGGTAGGATTTTTCGTTGCTGTAAAAATTACTCGAATTGTTATAATATGGATTGTTGAGTTTCTTTATGTTTTCCGATTAGTTAAAAGAACGCGGGACGGTCACAGATCTTAGAGCTATCATCAACGACGAAAAAAAGTGCAGGTGCATATGATGAGAGAATTACCATTAAAAGATAACCTAACAATCTTAACTACACCCACAGAAAACAATTTATGTATATTTTCAAAAGAAAAAGCTACTATTAAAATTTTTGAAGAAGATAAAATAATTCATACTTTTGAGAATGAACTGTTCGAACAAAAGGAAATTAAGATTCATGAAATTATGATGTATAAAAATGAATGGTACCTATTTTTTTCGATGGATGATGAAGAGGCTATCTTTATAAATAATTCTATTACTGTATTAGGAAATGGAATACTAAATATAGTGCCATCTCCAAGCGGAGTATTAGTTGCGTATAATGAAGAAGGAATACTATCCGCAGAAAACGATTGGGCTCACTATGGATTAGTAGAATTCAATATAGATTTAAATAGATTTAATGCGGTACTCCCTCATCATTTAACTTCGACATTCATTGATCTAGGGGCTATATCTACAATATCCGCTAATGGTGATATCTTTTTAATCGCATATACTGATGCAGAAACACAAATAATGATTAAATGTAATTTGTATAGCCATTTAACTGAAGTAAAAGAAATTAGGTGTGACGCTACCATATTTGAGCTTCGACAATTTAATGATTATATTTGCGTTTTTGCAGAAGATTCCATTTACTTATTTGATAAAACTATGTGCTATATTAAAAAAATAGATATTAGTGAAAAAGTAGGACACGAGATATATAATGTTTATTCTAGTAAAAACAATATTATTTTTGAAACAGAGGAAATGTATATTGTAGCCACTATGGGTGAACTGCTAAATAGCATAATATAGTCTAAAATGTTATCATCATTATTTAATCATTGAATTTACCAATGAAACTGCAACCTAATATGTGAGAGATTAAAGTCAGACCAAGAGTGAGATACAATGGATGATGACTAAATTATTTGAAGAATATGGTGGGGTGCGTTGAAAAGTGCAGCAAATTATGCGGTTTATCTGTTAATAATATCCAAATGATTAAATCATCAAGGTGTTTAGGAATCTATTTAAAAGAGTGTTCAGAAAATAACTATTTTTTGAGCACTCTTTTTAGATACCATAATTGCAGTAAAGCTTTTTATTTTTATGTCCTTAAACTTTTAAATTAAATGATTGTTCATTTGAAAATCATTTTTATAAGTATTTGGACAAATTCTTAACGGGGTCAGAAACTTAAGAGTTTTTAGTTATCAATCTTATATCAAAATTACAATGCTTGTGATTACATAGGAAAAAGTATCTTAACCCATATCGGTCAAGATACTTTTTTAGTTTAAAATAAGTTTGAGAGCGTTTGAATCATTCTCATTTTAAATATTTTTTCAATATCAATTGAAGCTCTTTCAAATAGCTGTCCTTTAACTCTTCAGGATATTCGACTGTTATACTATTACCAAAGCGTAATAGATAATGAGTCATATAAGGAAGTTCTTTTTGATTATATCCGCCAACGATGTAAGAAATGCCATCCTTGATCTCTAAGGACATGTTAGGATAGTTGTGTTTATGAAAGATTTCTTTACCAAATGCCGTTAATCGACAACGAAAAGGTATATCATGAAAATTTTGTTCATATTTTTTTTGAATTTGGTTTAGTTCTTCAATAGAAAACGACTGATCAAATTCTTCTAAGATCTCACTCGCTACAACACAATCGCTTCGGTAAGTCCCCCAATGGTGGGTCGTAAAATCGTAGGCACTAAAAAACCAAATCCCGTTTCGATAGAAAAGTTCATTACTTTGCAGTATTGTTTCAATTTCTTCAAACTGGGCATAGGTCACTTTTATCGCTTTTTCATTTAAGATAGAATCAAGTATTTTGGCTAGATTTGTTTGTGTTTTTAATGGCGCTGTATTGTAGTACTTTACAACAGTTAAAAGTGTTTCTATCTCTTTTTGCTGCTTGCTTGTTAAAGTAACCATGAGTTTTGATTGGATATGTGTATATGATTTATCAAAAGGAGTGCTAGAAAGCAGTTCTAGTGCTTTTAAGGCAAAAAAAATCGCGAAAATTTCATTTTGATCAAAATAAATAGGCGTTAATAGTGACTGATCCATTAATTGATATCCGCCGCTTCTCCCATAATCGGAATACAAAGCAAGCCCCATTTCTTCTAAAGATTCAATGTCACGTAAAGCAGTACTTTTAGAAATATTAAATTCTTCCATAAGATCTTTTAAGTTGAAAAAATTTTTGTTCTTTAAAAAAATCAATTCTTTATTTAGTCGCTCTGACTTTTTCATAATCTCTCCTTAAACGGTATCATGTTCTGACACCTTTTCATAGTATAGTAAGTATATCAAAAGAAAAGAGGTATTAACATGAAAACGTTACTAATTAATTCCCACCCTGAATTCAACAAAAAAACAACTTATTCAAGTAAGCTACAAGATTTATTTTTAGGTAAGTTTCATGAGCAATTTGATCCAAACCAAATCACTACTATCAACCTTTATGATATGGACATTCCAAGAGTTGAGCAAGGTCAATTATTAGCAATTTGGGAGAAAAAACGAGTTGGAGAGAGCTTAACGCAAGATGAAATGAAAATTGATGAGACTTCTACGACTCTGTTACAACAATTTAAAGATCATCATAGAATCGTGATTGTGTCCCCCCTTCATAATTTCAATGTGACGTCTCGTTTGAAAGACTATATGGATAATATCTTGATTGCTCGTGAGACATTTAAATATACCGAAACAGGATCTGTTGGTTTAATGGTCGATGATTATAAGATACTTTTCCTGCAAGCAAGCGGTAGTATTTACACAAATGATGACCGATATTCTAAAATGGACTTCTCATACAATTATCTCAAGCAGATGTTTGAGGAAATCATGGGGTTCTCTAGACTTGGGATTGTTAGAGCACAAGGAACAGCATTGTTGTCTGAGTCAGAAATTATGATGGAGGCTAAACAAATGCTGAATTATGAGTGGGATCTTTTTGTATAGACCTAACTGATCTAGTTCACAAATCTACTACTGAGATTGAGGAATAGTAATGATAAAATTGATTATTAGTGATATGGATGGAACTTTTTTGAATAGTGATAGTAAGTTCAATCAAGAATATTTTAAAAAGATTCATCAAGATATGAAGAGAATGTACATCACGTTTGCTGCATGTACAGGAAAACAATGTGAACGAGTAGAAAAAATTTTTGGTGAAGAATTATCAAGGGATATATGGATATTAGGTGATAGTGCAACACGGATAAAACATAAAGGAAACTATATCTATCAGTCATTGCTTCCTAATAAAATAGGTTTAGATATTATCGCTAAGTTAAACGAAATTGCAGACGACTATGTAATTATAGCTTGCACACCGACCGCCGCATACGTAAAAAATACGACAAGAGACCAAGATATCAAAAAGGCGAGAGGCTCATACGAGATCTTAGAAACCTTAGAAAATCTTGCTGATATAACAGAAAATTTCGTTAAAATTACTGTATACGATCCGCAATTACGCTCTTTTGAAACAGTGAAGGAATTGGCAATATTTCAGGATAGAGCCTATGTTGTTGCTTCAGAAGCAGCATGGATCGATATTTCGAACTTAAATGTTCATAAAGGAACAACAGTTGCCCAACTTCAATCGATTTTGAACATCGATAAATCTGAGACGATTGCATTTGGTGATGGGTTTAATGATATCGAACTATTTTCTCAAGCAGGTATCAGTGTTGCAATGAAAAATGCTTTTGAGGAAGTCAAAATACAAGCAGACTTCATTACTAAATCAAATGACGAAGATGGCGTATTACGTGCGATCGAAAAATTTATCACCCTCTAATAGTTTGTAATTTTTTAAATATCATTGTAAGACAAATTATCATATTTACTTTATAGAAATTAATTGGTTGATTTCGTCAATAGGAAGGAAGAAAGTGAAATGAAACAAAGAATTGATTATTATAAAACAGCACCTGATGGAATGAAACACTTGTTGGAAGTGGAAAAATACTTAAGTAAAACAGAGATTGATAAAAATCTACGAGAGCTTATTAAAATTCGTGCTTCTCAAATCAATGGCTGTGCTTTTTGTCTAAACCTCCATAGCAGCGATGCTCGAAAATTAGGGGAAACAGAACAAAGAATCTACTGTATAAGTGCTTGGAGAGAGTGTAATTTTTATACGGATGCAGAAAAGGTCGCTTTGGAGCTTACAGAAGCTATAACATTAATTTCAGATTTAAAAGTTCCTGAAGACTTGTATGCTCGTGTACGCGATTACTATGATGAAAAAGAATATGTTGATCTAGTATTATTAATTACTCAAATCAATAGTTGGAATAGAGTGTCCATTTCTATGGGGAATTTTGCGTCTAACCAAAAGTAAAATTATTATCAGAAGCCGAAGAGGATCTTTCCTCTCGGTTTTTTTTTATAGAACAAGAAAAGAGGGTCAGAAACTTAACATTTATATCTTTTTTTCGATACCATATAGAAATTGAGAATACGAATGTAATAAGATTAGTTAATTTAAAATAGAAAAGAAAGATTCGAGGTGAGAGAAAATAGCTAATAAAGTGTCAAAGCTTTTTTTAGGCAAAGAAGCAGTTACGTTACTGAAGTACAAAGTTATATTTCTAAAGAGAGTACTATAGCAAAGCAATACATTTATTTCTTTTTAGTTATTGTAGTTTTCTTCATATATATACTAATTAATAAAACGTTTAAACTGAAATCAATAGTCACGACATATATTTTTTTTGAGACGATATTGATGTTAAAACCTGTTACTAAGTTTATTTCTAAACATATTTACTTTAAATTTATCACAAAATTTAAAGTTGAGGATCTGGGTATAATTTACTTCTCATCATATCTAGAAAGAGCAACCTCTGCAGTGTTTAAAATTAGAAATACTCGATTTAAAAATAATTTATTTCGGGGATACGGGCTTTTAATTATTCTTATTCTCATATTTCTAAAAATTAAGTTATATTGCATTACTATGGTGCCTGTTTCTAAAACTGTTATAAAATTTTTCCCCAAAAAGATCCTTTTCATTTTATCAAATTTGCAACCAGATACTTTATTGATAATAGTCCAACTGGTATTAGCGACTTCAATAACCGTATATATAATATCTTATTATTCTAAAATATTCACAATAATTTCGTTGGTTGATTCTGAGTATAATCAACTTAGATGTTTAAATTAAGATTAATGATTTCCCTTTATTTTTAGTTTATATTATTACCTTATCTTTTTTTATAACTTTCAAAAGTGATAAAATAAATATATTTTAAAGATAGAACACATGTTGAAAATAGAAAATGGTCACATTCACGCTGAGATGAATGTGACCATTTTTCTGGTTCTACCAACACTAAATGTCAAAGAACAGGTTATTTAACTAATCAATTCGAGTAACCATCTGGGTATTTTTTTTGCCATCCCCAAGAATCAGAAATAATTTCCTCAATTCCACTATACTTAGGCTCCCATTCAAGAATAGTTTTAATTTTTTTGTTTGAAGCTATTAAAGAAGAAGCATCTCCAACGACACTCGTAACGATTTCAACTGGGATTTTTTTCCCTGTAACTTTTTCAGCTGCATTTATCACTTCTAAATTAGAGTAACCTTTCGAGGATCCTAGATTAAAAATTTCACTCGCACCACCACATTTTAAATATTCCAAGGCTAATATGTGTGCTTCAACTAAATCTAAGACATGAATGTAGTCACGTACACAGGTACCGTCATGAGTAGTATAAGTGTTCCCAAAAATGGTTATCTTTTCTTGCCTTCTCTGAGCCACTTCTAGAATAATAGGAATCAGACGAGGACGCACTTCACCAAGTGTAAAATCCTTTTCAGCCCCAGCGACATTAAAATAGCGCATAGAAACAAATGTCATGTTGGATGATCGGCTAACCCAGTCCATCATTGTCTCCATAATTACTTTAGAGCATCCGTAGGGATTTATTGGTGCAGTAGGTATTAATTCATGAACAGGATTCATTTCTGTATTGCCATAGACTGAAGCAGACGAAGAGAAGACAATATATTTTATGTTAAATTCCTGCATGACTTCAAGAACAATCTGTGTTCCGTAAACATTATTGTTGAAATATTATAAGGGCTGTTCGACAGATTCACGACCTAGAGATAAGGCAGCAAAATACATCACAGAGTCAATATTTTCAGTTTCAAAAACAGAACGCAGTAACTTTTTGTTTCGTATATCTATCTCGTAAAACTTTGCTCTGTCATGAACAGCTTCTTTAAATCCAGTACAAAGATTATCAACGACTACGACCTCATATCCCTGATTGATAAGCATATCCACTGCATTTGAACCAATGTAACCCGCACCGCCTAAAACTAAAACTGACATAAGGACCTCCAATGTAACACTATTTTTGTCAGCCAATCTGATTAATTGATTAACTGGATATCATTTATTTTAATTGACGAACATAATTTTAGACAATAACAATTAATGAAATGGGTAAAGTTTAAGTTTATAAAGAATTTGTATTTCATTATTTGAATATGTGATACTTATAGTTTAATTTTGACTACTTTTAAACGCTGCACGCTCTTGCTATTAACTCATGTTTGATGCCTTATATGTGGAGATCATTGATAAATGAACTTGAATAGAGATCACTTAAAGATTCGGTTGTAATTTGTGAGTATATGAAACTCGCCGCAAGCTTCAATTCTTAGAATATAGTTTTTTAAATCAAATTTACTCCGGATTGCTTTTCGATAGAAACTTATATTAGATAAATTAGTTGATATCCATTTTAAAACTCCAGTTACCTATATTTTGATTACCATCTTTAATTACCGATGAATCGAATTCAAAGAAACCATTTTTAGAATAGAATCGTCTGTTTCGTTCAGTATTAGTAAATGTGATGAAATACTCTGTTCTTTTTTGGGGCTTATTTTCTTTTATATATGGTAAAAGACAATCATTGATCATTTTACTTCCATAGTTTTTCCCTCGTTGGGAAGAGTCTACAGCCAATGATTCTAGCATCCACGTTTTTCCTGCAAAACTATTTACAGCTTTATGCCCGGTGCTTAACAGTTGTAATAGTGAGAAAATTTTGCTTATAGGAGCCATTGTTAATAGTTTTACTCCACCAGATGTCATATAATCAAAGAAATTTACTTTTTTATCACGAGGACTAACTAAGATAGCAAAAGATCTAATTTTATTGTTTTCAAAACCTAAAAAGACTGTATTTTTCTTACTATGAGCATAGATGTAAACTTTAAGAGCTTCAGTCAAAAAATCAATAAAAGCTTCGTTACTTTCAAATTCGTTGCGAATTTTACCCACAAGAGGGTAATCAGAAAAACTAATAGCATTCATTCTAGCTGCTTGATAAAGGTAGGATTTCTCCATTTTTTTATATTCTATCATTTTTGCCCTTCACTCCTAATCATAATTATGTAGTAAATATGTTTATAGTCATAAGTTTAATCTACTGATTTTTTCAATACAATATTCAATAAGTAGTACAAGTGTCGCTTAATAGACAATCTTTATATGTAGTGTACAATACTGAATAAAAAGCTTGTGAAAAGTATTTTCTTATATACATAATTATATTAGCGTTAATATTTATGCTGAATATTCCCATCGAATATATGTAAACAAATGGAGGTATATATGAAAAGCACTAATGAAGATCCTCGTGTTAGAAAAACTAAGAAAGCTTTACAAGAAGGTTTATCAGAAATCATGATACGCAAAGAGTTGAGGAAAATTACAGTTAAAGAATTGTGTATCAAATCGGATATTCATAGAGCTACATTTTACAGTCACTATAAAGATATATATGACTTATATGAACAAATTGAAGATAGTGTTGTGAAAGATTTGAAAGAGATAATGGATAAACAAAAAAATGGAATGACAGAATTTTTTAGGCATGTTGTTGAGTACATTATAAACAATAAATCAGTATGTAAAATGGTATTTAGAAACGATTACGACACAAAATTCTTCTCAGATTTAACCAATTTTTTGGAAAAATCTGTTTCAGATGAATGGAAAGAAGTATATGGAGACCATGCTGTGGGCTTTAAGATGAATCTGTATAGTGTTTATCATATAAGTGGCTTTCTTTCTATGATAAAATCTTGGATAGAATCCGAATTTAATTGTCCTAAGGAAGAGTTTATCGGTATGCTACTATCTATGGATATAAATTTTGAATACTATTTATCTAAAAATATTGCAACAGAGAAGCTATAATTTATTGTTCACCTATGGATAAACAATTACACTGATACAACGCTTTGACTGAACAAGGAAATTTAAATCTAGTGAAAGTGATACCGAATTCCACATTGACAGTTTTTGAGAACGAAAGATATTTAAGATAAGACTTTGATAAATTAGGGAAATTTGAAGAGTTGAATGATTGGATAGTGTAATTTTTATTAATCACAACCTGATTCTTAAAATCTGTAGTAACGAAAGATGTCCCTGGAAATACTATCGTTGGTGGCAATCCTGCTAGAGTAATTAGAGAAATAGATGGAGTAGATAAAGAGCTTTGGAACAGGAAATTAAAAGAATATCACTTAAATAAATCTAATTTTCAATAGATTTCAATTAAGTGTTTAGTATAAAAGTTGGTATGAAAGTAACTGTGTTTATATTATTTTATCGATTTGCTGAATCAATTCAGATACTAATTATTGAAGTTACAAAGATAAATAAGAGACGACGAATTTAAAGTGGATAATCCTGGTCTTGGTGATGAATAAAAATTTAGTTGTAAAAAATAAGTTAAAAAGTAATAACTTGATAATAATATATAGGTGATTGGTAAGTGTAAAAGAGAGTTCAGAAAATGCTTAATTTCTGAACTCATTTTTTATATAAAATAATTGAGATCAATCATTTTGTTTTGTGACCATAGAATCGTAAATCACTCATTTTTAGATTGAAAAATCATTTTATGGTTGATTGAATAATTATTTGATTGGGTCAGAAACTTAATAGTTTATGACCCTTTTTACGGATAACTCATAAACAGAATTATTTATAAAAGATCTATATTTAAGATATTTTAAATATGGCCAATAAGATGGTCTCAAATATAAGACCTAATGCAAACTTTATTTAAAGGAGACTATAATGAAAACTGCAAGATTAGTTTCAGAAAATTAGGAATGAATTTAAAAATGTTTTCGGTTGTGTTTTTTATCACAATGATGCTCAGCTGAAACATTTATTTAGAAATTTATAGGAGAGTAAATAATGAAAAAGAGAGTTATAACTACTACTTTAGCTGCGGGATTTATTCTAGTGTTTGCAGCGGAAGCTCATGCGGATACAATCAATGGTCATCATGTTACACGTTTAAGTGAAAGCCGAGCAGTTGATGATAAGGGAGATAGATGGTCTAAGGACGGCAATGTCTGGTTCAATGATGAAACAAGAGAATACGGCAAGATCGTCTCCGATTCATTAGAATCAATACAAGGCTCATCATATTACCCTGAACTAAAGGAACCTGACTCAGACAAACCGAACGAATTAGTTCAAATACAAGTACAAGATGAAGGAACATCGGTACACCAACAAATGTTAACAACAGTAGGTACCACAGAATCTAAATCAAACCAAACAAATGAATCAACAGTAGAAAGTCAAACGGGAATGACCGTTGAAGCAACTGTAGAACAACCAACAACAACAGATCCGACATTAGGAACGACAACGATTAAAAAAGGAGCCGTACCAACCACAACAGAAGCAACAAAGTCCGAAGAAGATACAAGGATAGCCGAAACTAGTGGAAAAGGATCGAACCGAACAAATGGATCAACATCAAAAGAAAAGACAAAAACGGATGTTGTAGCGAAACCTGTTAGGTTTTTAAGTTCAGCTAAAAAAAGCGTTCCCATGAGAGCTATCAAAAAAGACACTGCTTTTTCTAATATTTTATCTAAAAACAACGGTCATACTTTCCCAAAGACTGGTGAAAGTACGCTATTTTCCAATATTTTACAAGCTGTAGGTTTTTTAGTTATAAGTGTCCTAGGTGTAGTTAGCATAAGAGTGAAGAAAACAAAGAACTAATCAATTTAATTAATTGATTTGGATAATAATTTTCTCCAAACGTCATCTGCCGGGTACGCAGAAACTGTATAGAAATCAAAATAGGCAAAGACTGAAGCTATTGTGATCAGTCTTTGTCTAGATTCTCAGTGAAAGCATAATCTTTAGGTGCCATAGAACATCAAAAATAGAAAAGGAGAATAATTTATGAAATGGTTTTTTATGATATGCACTTTAGTATTACTCAGTTTTATTTAGAAATGTATCACGTTTTTAGAGAGGGATAATGCATGTTTGGAGAAACGATTAGAGAAATACGGCTAAAAAAAGGATTTAGTCAAAAAGAAGTCTATAGAAATATTATCTCAAAATCATATGCGATTGAATTTGAGAAAGGGAAACATAATATATCTTCTGATGTCCTTATTAAGATATTAGAAAACTTGTCTATGGATATTAGCGAGTTCTTGTTTATTGCCAATGGCTATAAATTAAATGAACAAAATCATTACACTTATCATTACGCCAACCTATCTAATAAGCAAGACATAAAAGGATTAGCGTTACTTTTAAAAGAACTAGAAAGAAAATCAGGACAAATAAATGCGATCAGAGTGGCTGAGGTACGCTCGAGAATAAGAATTTTACAGCATTTAGAAGTTTATGGAGTATACAATACCGCTGTCGTTTTAGAAGAAGATAAGCAACTGATTTTGTCCTATTTAATGGGGATTGAAAGCTGGACGCTTCAAGAAATACATTTATTTGCCAATACACTAGATTTTTTAGATCACGAATTTATATTTATCTTTTTTAAAAGAGTTTCTAAACTGCTGGAGTATTATATTCAATTTGAGAAAGGCAGAGAAGTATATTGTGGTCTCCTGATTAATATTATTGAATATACATTTGTAAAAAATCAGTATGAGTTTGCAGAAGTTTTACTTACCCAATTGGGGTTGTTATCCACCAGTTTCCAAGACTTTTTTTCGAGAACGCTGTACAAATTTTTTGAAGGATTACTGATTATGAGGACAGTCAATGAGGAGCAGGGAAGAACAATGGCAACAAGAATGCTAGACATCATGGTTGAACTTGATCAAGCACCTTTATCAAAAATGTTCTCGTTATTGTTGGAGTAACATGCTGATTCCAGTGTATTAAATCTATGTTGAAGTTAGAAGCTACTAAATATAATTTTTAAGACAGCGCCATGCAAGGTGACTCATAGATAGGCGCTTTGTGTAAATATAGTTCAAAAAGTATAGGGGATTACAGAAGCAAAGGTTCAAAAAACTAAAACGTTTTTGAACTCTTTTTTTTATTGCTTATTTTCATAGGTTTATAAAAGGAAAGTGGAATTCAGCAAATCTGGAAAGTCCGAAATACCAGACCAAAATGATTCGAACAAACGAGGTTTGATAAACTATACATTGTGCTTAATGTCACAATAGTGTTCCGGCAGAACTGGTTTTCTGATGATTTACTTTGTAATCAAATCTAGGACATTGACATTGGCCATTTTTCAATTATGGATGGTATGGAGTCGATTTGTAACTGAGTTTATTTTCGTTGCTTTTCAACAAAGGGTAATGAGAGAGTGAGTAGCGACTATCATCGTCTAAGTTAGCAAACAATATAAAAAAACTATCGAAAGATAGAAGTATAAATAATTAAAATGAGAGAGGGAAGAAGTGTATGAGAGAAAGAAGGAAACAAACAAGAATCGGAAGGTATATTGAAGAGCATAAGAAAGGGTGTGTCCTAGCTCTTGCTGCACTGGGAATGATCTTTTCATTTAGTGTGGGCGCCTATGCAGCGATTGCAACGACGTTTCATTTTTTGGGGACAAAAGACGATTCCATAAGAATTGCACAAGTTTTAAGCGCTTTGGGGATAGAGATTAAAGGTCAAAAAGCCCAAATAGCACAACTAGTCCAAGAAAAAGCGGAAGCTGAAGCAGCAAAAGCAAAAGCGGAAAGTGATTTACAAGCGGCCAATGAAACAATCGAAAACGTGCAAGCCCAAAATAGTGAAGCTTCTGCTGCTGTAAGTGGTGCGAACGCCAATGTTAATAAGGTAGCGCAATATGCAAAAGATTTAGAATCTGCAAATACGAAGCTAAAGGATTATGCGAACGCAGTTGCTGCGGACGCCGGTTTAAGCGATAGCTCCATAGACGTCGATAATACCAATGATGCGTTGAGTCAAGTGGACAGTGAACTGCAAGCCGCAATTAGTAAAGCTAATGACAGCAATGGAAGTAAGGAAAAAGCGCAACAAGCTGTCGATGAAGCAAACAAAGCAAAATAGCATAGAATCTCTAAGATAGATTCGGTTTTCCCTGCAATAGTCGTGCTGCTTGAATAATTTTTTGAGTGTATAATAGAAAAACGAGTGAACATACGCTTATATTTTAGGAGCAATGTTTCCTTTCGCTGGGAACTATTTATAAAGAAAGGTATCTAGAAAATGAATCCTCTCTAGATACCTTTTTTATGTACTTAAGTAGGAAGATCGTTTTTTATGGTAGATTCAATCAAAATTGTTAAGGAAATTCTCTTGTATCAATAATCATTTTTTACAAAATTAAAGAATTTACACCTTAGAGATTTTGGCAGTTCAAGGCTACTCGTTTATTTTCTGAACGAGTAGCTTATTTTTGTATCTATAGAATCAGATACAACTCATTGTTCACTTAAAAATCAGATTTGTGAGTATTAGAACAGCTCATCAAAAGTGAACAGAAACTTAAAAGGTTTTGATCCTTTTTAGTTACTTATTTCATAACTCCTTAAGTAATTCAATAACTAGATCAAAAAGGTATTATTTCAGAGAACAGTAGAGTATACTCCATGGATTTTTTGCCGAATGAAATATACAAATCATTATTGGCAGCTAAATATGTTGCGCAAAAATAAATTTCGGATAATGGAATGTGCATTATGAAACTATTAAAAGAGTGTTCAGAAAATGACTAGTTTCTGGACCCTCTTTTTTTATGACAATTGAAGCACGTAGCTTTCGTTTTGTGTCTATTGATATACAAAATATTGTTCATTTAAAAAGAAAGTTTATAGAAATAGAGACACTTTAATTGTTGCGGAAAGAACATATGTAACAATACGTAACTACCGTTGCGTATTTTGTATTGTTTTTTGAACAAAATTCAACAAACGTAATGAAAGATGGGATTATCATTCAACCTATCGGTAAATCAAAAAGCTCCTCTAGAAAAAAAGTGGCGAGCGCTCAGATTATTTTTGACGGATTGCTAGAAGTTGATATTGAAAGCAATCAGAAAGTACATTGTACGTGTTAAGAGAGAAGGATTCTATAGAGCTGAGTTTATTAAATCAATTGTTCAATATATTTCAAGTGGGAAAGGAAATAATAAGACTGTTGATTATTATAAATGCTAATTTATAAAAATTAAGAAAGATCATTTTAATTTATTTTCCGGAAAACGCCTAATAAATCAGCATTTACAAGTCTGTTTTTGAATTTTTTTTTATTTTGTAGTTTTTTTTGAAAAAAAGGCATTGACCTTAAACCTGGTTTAACCCGTATATTAATTTGTGAATTAAATATTTAATAATGAACTATCTCACTTTTATGAAATGAGGAAATTATATTGAAAACAAAGAAAGAACGAAAGAAACACGCAATCCGATGGATTCTATTTACGGTAATCCTAAGTCTTGGTTTTTTTTATCAAACAGGCTATGCAGATGAGGTGAATAATTTTTCGATTCAAGCGTTAGATGAGGATGGAAATGTAAATGCGCAAGGCTATTACCATTTCGACGGTCAGCCGGGAGAAAAACGTGAAGTTTCTATTAGGATTTATAATGCGTCTGATGTAGCAATTACGGTAAAAGCTGCGGTGAATCCCGCTTCCACCAATGAAAATGGTATCCCTGGTTATTTGGCAGAAGACACGTACGATGATTCATTAACGCATCGAATGGATCAATTGGTCAAGATTGACGAAGCAAAACGTACGATTCCAGCGTTAGGTTTTGTCACCATGAAAGTAGTAGTTTTATTCCCAGAAGAAGACTGGGCGGGAGACATTCTCGGAGGGATTCGGTTTACGGAAGAAGTTAAAAATATAAGCGAACAAACAGTAGTTCATGAAGTTGCGTACACCGTTGGTATTTTGTTAAACAAAAAAGACGGGGAAACAGTTGAAAATGACTTGCATTTACAAGACATTACAACAGGACAAAGAAATTATCGAAACTTTATTGAAGCTAACATTCAAAATAGTGCAGCATCGATTGTTCGCAATATGAGTGTTGAATCTACTGTGACTGAAAAAGGGGGGAAAGCAGCGATTTATACGTACGATGTCTACGATCTTCGCATGGCGCCCAATTCTAATTTTAATTTTGGTATACCAACGGGGGAACGACCCATAAAGGCTGGGGACTATGTTCTTAAAATGAGGGTAAAAGCAGATGGGAAGGAGTATCATTTTGAAGAAAATTTCACGATTGCCGCGTCAGAAGCCCGCCAGTTAAACCAAAGTGCAGTGAATATTGATGAGAGGACGCCTTATCTATCTTATCTGATTTTAGGGGGAATTGGACTTCTTATTCTCCTGATTATTGGCAGATGGATTAGAATTAATGGGAGAAAGAAGGCTGAATCGCTCTAAAAAAATGCTGGTTTATAGTGTTCATCCAGCTGAAACCGGAAGGGGAAAAATACTAAATCAATTGAGAATAAAGGAGAATAAGAAAGCAACACGTACGAACAAAACAAAGAAAAAACAAAAAAATTGGAGGATGAACAATGAAGAAAACAACAATCACAATAGCAGCAGCACTTTTAGCGGGAAGTATGGGACTAGGTACATTAATTAGTCAGGCAGCAGAAGTAGAGTATGAGGATGCGACGAACGCAAGGACAGAGGGAACGGTGATTATTTTAGAAAATGATTCATCTAATCCGGTGATTCCAGATCCAGAAAATCCAGGAGAAGAAGTAGATCCTGAAGTACCAGTTAACCCCCACCCAGGCCGACTAAGAATCAATTATGTTTCAAACTTTGATTTTGGTAAGATTCCGAATATTTCAAGTGAAATCGTTCAAGAGGCACGATTGGACCATATATTTTCTGGTACATCAGAAGAAGGACGGGTACCATTTGTCGCAACAGAAGATCGTCGTGGGAGTGATCGATTAGGCTGGGAGCTGCAAGTTTCACAGCCTAAACAATTGAGTGATGCAAGCGGACATGAGCTGCAAGGAGCAACGATCACCTTGAGTGGTCTGCGTTATGTGAATCCCACATCAGCTACGCCCATTGCGAATCAAAACGAGATTGTATTAGGAGAAGCCGCACAAACTTTGGCAACCGCCAATGCTTCACAGGGTGCCGGTGCATGGACACTAGCTCTGGGGAATGCGAATGCAGAAGGACAGACTGATGGCGTTGTCTTACGTATTCCAGCCAATACCACAAAAAATGATACGGCTTACTCAACTGCACTAGTTTGGGAGTTGGTCGCGGATCCAACAAACGCATCTGGAGAATAAGGGGATGTCCCCTATTCTCCAGTACAGAAACCAAAGAGAAAGGGATAGTCCAATGAAAAAAGTCTTACTTGTTTTTGTGTTGAGCCTAGTTCTATCAACTCATTTTTTATTTCCCGCGATCGTTGTGGCCACTGTGATCGAAGAGTCTACGAGTGAATCTGATTACGAAGAAGAGATCCAAGAAACTAGTAATAATCAGGAGCAGCAGGGAGAAGAATCGGAGACAGAATCAGATGGATCCTCTGATCAAACAAGTGCAAAAAATCTGGAAGAGTCATCAATTGAAGATACTGTCGAGGGAGTTATTGAAGATCAATTGCAAAGAAATCAAAGATTAACTAGCATTGTCACTAGCACAATAAGTGATTGGCACATAGATGAACCAATTCTAATCGCTACTATTAATATGGAACTTACGACTGCGTTTAACGGAGTGAATCCCGGAGCGTACAATGTGGCACGTGTTTATGGAATCAGTAATCAGTTTTCAAGATTTAGTGTTCGAGCGGTTGATGCGCATGGAAATGATATCAGTGCTGCCTTTTTTACGGACATTAGGTCTGATTATGTAGATTTTCGAACGAGAGCAGATAGTTCTCCAGGAAATGGTTGGATTACTCTTGAAATTTTTGGTTTTGTTAATAAACATGCGCCTGTAGATATTATCTTTGACGGTTTAGGAGGATATTTCGATTTTGGGGAACTTACTTTCGGAATATTTGTCGTAAATATGCGTGGCGATACGGTTAGAAGAGAACCGGATGTGACATCCAGTACACGTTTAATGGCCTTGGGGGGAATACTCAATGTAACTCATATTGATGAGTCTGGAAAGGAGATAGGTGATGCTGAGTCAAATCTTGGGATGCCAGGGGCGGAATATACAACAGAGGCTTTAAATTTGGACGAATTTTATCTTCTAGAAATCAGAGGTGAAGCTTCTGGAAACTATATTTTAGGAAGAGTCATCGAAGTGACCTATGTTTATGCGAAGAGTGCATTGACAGCAGAAGTTGTGCCTCAAACAATTGATTTAGGTGGTCGATTGACGGAAAGTCAGCTTACCCAGGCCATAACCAATGTTTCGCTTAATGGAGGCTTGTTATCAAGTGATGAGTATACCCTTAATATAAATAAATCTCCAGATACGAGTATTGTCGGAACAACAACCAGTGCTTCTGTAGTATTAAACCATAACAGAACTAGTCAACAATTAATACTCGAGATACCAATTACAGTTACTTTCGGAAACGCCATAAGATTCAGTGGGTTTAATGACTATAGTGCTGGGATCTACACTTGGCATTCCGACATTGGAATTATCACTGCTCGAAGAGGAACGACAAGCACGACAGGAAATGTACACAACAATTTTTCTGGTATTTATTATAACTTTAGCATACATGATTTAGGTGATAACACGCGGCGTGTCATAGGCACTGATACGTTGACCTATTCGTATGATGTAAGAGGAACTCAAACGATTGCTTCAGCTGTTTCTGACTTTGGGAACGGTTTTGGGGAGACAAATGCTAAAGTTGGCGATATTGTCGAAGTCTATCATCGTGAACCTACACGACTCAGAAAATATGACGCCCCCCATTCTGAATCTGAAAGAGTAAATAGCTTGAATAATCGTGCATATTTTGAATTGACAAGTAATGGATACAGCCTATTGACATTTGATCGAGCACACCCAAATCCTACCACTATTCAGTTAGGAATGTCTGAAAAAGAATTGGAGGCAAACATATCAAAATATTTAGATCTTTCTGACACCAGTCATGTCTCGATTAGCGGTTTTCAAGAATATCCCGATACATCCAAAATCGGACAAGTAGTCGGAATTATTCGTGTTGAAGAACGTTTGAGTACTGGGAAATTTATTCTACGTGATTATGAAGTGCCTTTTACGGTTGAACCAGGTCGGTTGGAGCTGGCTAATGTAACGAATGGAAATTTTAATTTTGGAATCATTGAGCAATCAAGCCGCCATCAAGAGGTAGCGGCCAAGGGTGAACACGCACCAACCATTACGATTGATGATTACAGCAATACTACGCAATGGTCCATTTTTGTTTCTGCTAGTCCATTTGTGAATTCAGAAAAGCAAGTGTTGACTGGGGCAACGATGATACTCAAAGATTTAAGTGTCCAAGAAACGGTCCATACGGGGTTAACGGTTCCGTCAAAAGACATTGTATTGAGCCACACTCCGAAGTTAGTTGGGGCAATGAGCAATCCCAATGAATTATATGAAGGAGAACACGGTACAACAGAGATTCAAATTGGGGAAGTAATGAATGGATCTTTGACAGGCGTTCAATTGAGATTGCCGGCGAATACGCCAGTGGATGATGGGACGTATCGCTCAGTGATCACTTGGGAACTAGTGGGTGATCCTACGTTGGGAGGAAGCGAATGAAGAAAATACTAATCGTACTCTTTTTCAGTATAATTTCTCTTTATATGAATTATTCAAATTCTTTGCCAAGCGTAGAAGCATCTACTTATGAGAATCAAGCGGGGGTACAATTTTATCAGAGAGAAGAGACAGTAAGTTCTGAACAAAATGAATTAGATAGTCAACCATCAGAAATAGATATTCAGAAGAGTCTGCCACAAACAGGAGGAGTAATTTCTTCAATGAGCTTTTTGGGAGGCAGCGTAATCTTAATAGTTTGGTTAATAAAAAAGAAAGAAAAGACAAGTTGATTTTTTTCGGTACTATATGTTTTGGTGTTTAACAATATGAAAAAATATAATAGAAACATATAGTACCTTAATATCTTAATAATAAGCAATTAAAGTAACGTAGTAGTTTTAACATCATTTTATAAAGGAATATCTTGATAATCGAGAAATAATAGATTGCAAAAGTGTAGTGTTTAGGAAATCATTCCTACGATAAATAATACTACATACATGATGAAACTTTGGGAATGATTACTTAGAAAATGTTCATTTTAATCCCTCTGCTTTGATTGTTTTCATAGATAATGATCAGTTACAGAAGCCAAAAAAAGTAGTAGTCAATAGGCCGATTATTTTCTAAACCTCCGACGATGTACTGTGCGACTACACTGGAGTAATCGGCAGAATCTTGTATATCATCCAATAACTGATTCAAGTTATTTTCACTATAGTCGTATCTATCAACAGTTAACGCCCCACCAAAGTATATTTCACTTGATTCCGCAAGGAGATCTTTAGGAATAGTGTTATTGGGAATGTCTATAATGCCAATTTCTTCTGTTATGGTATCAAAATGATCTCCAGTAAATAATAATAAAAAATTTGTTGGATTATTTAATAAAGAAGAAATGTGTTCTTTTTTGTAAAGATCAAGAGGTTCAAATTTCGAAAAAGGAAACTCTAGATTTAGGTTTTTCTCTCCGTTTAAACAATGATTGATATGAGCAATATCCTTTATTCTTGTATTAAGTACTTTTGATACAGCATTTAATTGTTTGATCCAGTTGTCAACGGTAATAAGAGTATTGTTTAATATTTGGTTTCTTTGATCCAAATCACCATTTAAATGAAGGGTTAGATCGGTAATGGGAATTTCTAAGTTTCTAAAAAAAGTAATATCAACTAACTGTAATATAGAATGAGCATCAAAATATCTGTAGTTATTCTCTTCGTCTCTACTCAACGAAATTAGTTGTTTTTTTTCCCAAAACCGTATAGTTGAAGGTTCAATATTGAATAGATTAGCAATTTCCGTTATCGTTCTTTTTTTATTTGAGATAACAATTCCTCCTCTTTTTTGTAACTTATAGAGATATATAAGTAGTAGAACACATCATCTTCGACTTTGAAATTTGATTAAAGTAATCTTAACTTTCTAAAATACTATAAACAAATAGACCATATTCTTCAACTCTATTTAAAAGAATAGTAATGCATTATTTTAATTCTATCAACTAATCAGTCAGGACATTATGAAAGTAAAAACGCAATTCTTCTATTTTGTATAAATCACCAACTGTTGATTTTGAAGGTTTAAAAAATCAACAAATTCGTATTTTGAAATAAAGCGAAGGGTAGTATTAATGAGGTATAGATTCAAGGGGAATTAATAAGCTGTAGTAGGAAATGAATAAAGAAACTCATTTTCTATAAAAAAAGCATTGTCATTGAATTGAGCTTTCTTACCTAAGGATAAATAAAAATTTACAAATACTTAAAGGTTCTTCCAATCCACTTAGATTATAGATCTTATAGTACTTGGCATTTGGATAACGAGTGAAATATCAGTTATTTATTAAGAGGACGATTGCTTTTTAAAAACTAGACCTCAAACCAACTTTAATGTGTATAGTTCAGCGCAACAAACAACTTGCGTTTTTCTTTTAATTTTCAAATAGGTCATTGTTCACCTGTAAAGGAAGCATCTTCTTTCAGAGGCTTTCATCTAGGGAAAAACAATAAATGAAACCGGCTTATAGTATTGATTTCATTTTGGAAAGGACGAAAATTATGATCGAAATCAGTAATCTATCTGAATATATCAAAGAATTTCAATTTGAAGAAAAGCAGTTAAAAGCACATCCGTTGATAAAAAATTATATTGAAAACCAAGTTCAAAAATTAAAAGAATTGATAGAAGCATTAACGTCCGCGAATTTTTGGATTGATATTCCAATAATTATGGGAATAGATTCTAAGTTAGTATTATTACGAGAACTCATTATCACTATTGAAGATTTTGATTTTTCAGACGAAGAAGTGTTAAAAATAGTAGAACAAGATTATCCATACTACAATAAAGAATTATGTGGATATAAATTGAATGATGTAACTAGCCATTCACTAATTTTTAAAATAAAGTGATCTGGAAAAAGAATCAAGGAAAAGTAGTCTTTTATAATATATTTTGAAGTCAGGTATGGAATCCTATGAAGACGTAATAAAATTTCTAACCGAACGATAGAGGACAGACGTGAAAAATTGCGAGAAGCTAAACGTGCTTATTGAATCCTATGCACTTACCAACTATGACACGGGAAAAGCAGAATTGGTCAAAGGTAATGCAGAAATGATCTATCTTATCATGAATCTGGGCATCTCTTCGACGTTTGGTCCACATCGGGAAGACTTTCACTAACTATCATTTAACAAAGATAGAAACTTTCATTCTTTAAATTTTGTTCTGGGGTTGTTAAAAAACAAAGAGGAACTATTATTACATAATACCAAGTATCTTATAAAAATAATGATTATTTTTGGTTGAAGGAACTCTGTCCTTGCTTGAAAAGTATTTACTATAGAATACATTATTACTACAATAGATGAGATATAAAAATAGGTGGTTAAAAAAATACCACGATGGAGTTGGCAGATGAAAAAGAAAATTTTTTCCTACATATCTTTGGCAAGTTTAATAGTACCTTCTTTTTTTGTTCCCATTGTGAATGTTCGATCAGATGAGCAACAAGAAAGTGTAGCACAAGCAACTAATGAAGAATCTGAAAATATGAGTAATTCGATTACAACGCTGGATTCTTCAACAACGCAAAGTGAATCTTCTGATACTTCGACAGAAGATAATAATGAATCCACGGAAGAAACAACAACGCAAAGCTCTTCTAACAACGCAAAATATTCTGGCGAAGATCAGGGGAATAGCCAAGTTGAAAATGAGACGACAAGTCAAAGTTCTGCAAATCCATCTGAGGTCGCAGTAAATAATGATCAAGAAGATTTTGCAGCTTGGCTTCCGGATCCAGCACTACAATCCGTAGTTGCTAAATCTTTAGGTATAGATGTGTCCGAAATCACGAAGGAACAGATGAGCAAACTTCAGACTCTCTATATCTACGCTGCAGATTCCGCTATTGCTGATTTGACAGGCTTGGAATATGCAACAAATCTATCATCATTTTATATGAGCGGCCAAAATCAGGTTACTGACTTTTCCGTTATCACTTCGTTAAATAACTTAGTTTATGTATATTTGATGGGTGCTAATGTAACGGATGATAATGTACCAAACTTTGGTGCCAATTTAACTAGATTAAATCTTAGTTCCGCAAATGTAACCGATGCTGTATTTTCAAAAATAGTTAATATGAAAGGACTAGAGTCGCTAAGTTTCGAGTCCAATATGAATATTACGACAATTGCACCTCTGGTTGCATTACCAAATCTAACAGAATTAAGAATACAGTTCTGTGGCGTGACAGATTTTACTGTGATAAATGAGTTTCCCAAATTATCAAACTTAGCTGCTTATGGCCAAAACACAGGAAGAAATGATGCGATTACTTCATTATCTGCAAAAGAGTTAAATTACGATCCCGATAATCAATCATTTTTTGTTCCATTTTCCATTATGCCTAATCGTTTAACAAATTTTGATGGATATCAGCCTCCTTTTACAAAATCGAATAGTACTAGTCAGACGTACTTTGATTTGAATGGTGTACAGGTACCCTCCTCAAGATTAAGTATTACAGAAGATGGGATTACTGTATCTGGGGTTACTCAAAGTGAATTTGAAAGTATCGAAACAATGGAGTATAACGCACGACTGAATAATCCTGCCGGATCCTATGCTCAACCAGATGGATATAGTTTTTACGCCATTTCTTCAGGAACCTATTTGCACCAATTTTCGATCAATCATCAAGAAGCCGCTGCAGATGTTACGGTGAGTTATATTGATACTGAAGGGAATGAATTGAAGCCTTCTCAAAAAATTAGCGGTAATATTGGTGAATCTTTTGATGCAACAACGCCAGAGTATAAGTTAGAAATAGACGGGTATACTATAAAAGAAGTTCAAGGTAATCCGACGGGAACCTTCAGTGATACAGCGCAAGAAGTGGTGTACGTATATGAACGCAGCGATGCAGCACCAGTCACGGTGAAATATCAAGATTCCGAAGGGAATCAGTTGGCAGACCCAACGGTATTAAGCGGAAAAGTAGGGTTACCATATACAATCGAAGCCAAAGAGATCCCAGGGTGGTATGTAGTAGAAACCCCAGATAATGCTTCAGGCACCTTCAGTGACACAGCGCAAGAAGTGGTGTACGTATATGAACGCAGCGATGCAGCACCAGTCACAGTGAAATATCAAGATTCCGAAGGGAATCAGTTGGCAGACCCAACGGTATTAAGCGGAAAAGTAGGGTTACCATATACAAGCGAAGCCAAAGAAATCCCAGGGTGGTATGTAGTAGAAACCCCAGATAATGCTTCCGGCACCTTCAGTGATACAGCGCAAGAAGTGGTGTACGTATATGAACGCAGCGATGCAGCACCAGTCACAGTGAAATATCAAGATTCCGAAGGGAATCAGTTGGCAGACCCAACGGTATTAAGCGGAAAAGTAGGGTTACCATACACAAGTGAAGCCAAAGAGATCCCTAGTTGGTACGTGGTAGAAACCCCAGATAATGCTTCAGGCACCTTCAGTGATACAGGGCAAGAAGTGGTGTACGTATATGAACGCAGCGATGCAGCACCAGTCACGGTGAAATATCAAGATTCCGAAGGGAATCAGTTGGCAGATCCAACGGTATTAAGCGGAAAAGTAGGGTTACCATATACAAGCGAAGCCAAAGAGATCCCAGGGTGGTATGTAGTAGAAACCCCAGATAATGCTTCCGGCACCTTCAGTGACACAGCGCAAGAAGTGGTGTACGTATATGAACGCAGCGATGCAGCACCAGTCACAGTGAAATATCAAGATTCCGAAGGAAATCAGTTGGCAGACCCAACGGTATTAAGCGGAAAAGTAGGGTTACCATATACAAGCGAAGCCAAAGAGATCTCAGGGTGGTATGTAGCACAAACACCGACAAATACTTCAGGCACGTTTAGCGACACAGCGCAAGAAGTGGTGTACGTATATGAACGCAGCGATGCAGCACCAGTCACGGTGAAATATCAAGATTCCGAAGGGAATCAGTTGGCAGACCCAACGGTATTAAGCGGAAAAGTAGGGTTACCATATACAAGCGAAGCCAAAGAGATCCCAGGGTGGTATGTAGCACAAACACCGACAAATACTTCAGGCACCTTCAGTGACACAGCGCAAGAAGTGGTGTACGTATATGAACGCAGCGATGCAGCACCAGTCACGGTGAAATATCAAGATTCCGAAGGGAATCAGTTGGCAGACCCAACGGTATTAAGCGGAAAAGTAGGGTTACCATATACAAGCGAAGCCAAAGAAATCCCAGGGTGGTATGTAGTAGAAACCCCAGATAATGCTTCCGGCACCTTCAGTGATACAGGGCAAGAAGTGGTGTACGTGTACGAACGCAGCGATGCAGCACCAGTCACGGTGAAATATCAAGATTCCGAAGGGAATCAGTTGGCAGACCCAACGGTATTAAGCGGAAAAGTAGGGTTACCATATACAAGCGAAGCCAAAGAGATCCCAGGGTGGTATGTAGTAGAAACCCCAGATAATGCTTCAGGCACCTTCAGTGATACAGGACAAGAAGTGGTGTACGTATATAACACTAAAGCGCATAATCCTAAGAACAATGGTAATTCAAATAATCATTTACCAAAAACTGGACAACAGATTAAAGGACAACTGATTTTAAGTAGTGTCGGAGCTTTGTTAGTCACACTCGTATTTGTAGCAATTAAAAAACGTAAAAGAAGTAATCGATAAGAGGAAGAAAGAGTGTTCAGAAAATGATCGTTTCTGGACACTCTTTTTGAATCAAATTTCTAATAATACTATTCGATATTGTGTATAGAAACCTACAATGAAATCTATGTCTAGATAAAATAGGAGTCGCTAAATATAAGAATAATTCATTTAAGGAATTGCAAACTTTAAAGTTCTTGATTCATTAATGTTTCACCTGTTTTTCATTTTTGATTAGGCTCTTTTTATTATGTTCATTTAAGCTAACGGTATAATTTTTTTGGAGGCTGATTTTTCATTGATAATTAAAATTTATTTATTGTGAATGATTATAAAAAGTTCTGAAAATACTAAAATAATAAAGGGAGTTTGTCAAATAATATAGAGAAGATAGCTCATTAATCAATCTGAAAAACACCTCTAGGCTAGAGATATAGCTTAGAGGTATTTTTATGACTAATTATGGTAAGATTATTAAATAAAAGTTGTCTTCATTTCAAATCGCATCGAATCCTCAAGTGGGGGAGATTAGTGAATGAAAAGGTCCATTTGGGGTGAGCTAATCTTTACAAGAAAAGAAGATTGATTTAGATAATGAAAGAACGGGGAGAAGAAATGAAAAAGAAACATAAAGTGATACAAATGTTGGGTGGGGCTACACTCTTATACATCTTAGCGGTCCTGTTTATAGGTGGCGCAACACTATTGCTGTTCAAAAATCTTACCTTTTTGATTGAGCCAGTAGTTAAAGTATTTCAGGTGGTTCTTCCTCCGTTAACTATGACGCTCGTTTTATATTTTGTACTTAAACCAGTTGTAAAGTTTTTGGTAGGGCTAGGACTTTCAAAAGTACTGAGTATTATTATTACATTATGCACACTTACTGCTGCCTTCATCTTGTCAACTGCCCTCGCACTGCCGTTACTTATCCAACAATTTGAACGATTGATCGAAAACTTCCCAAATTATTTGATTGAAGCTGAACGAGTAATAGAAACTTTTATACAAAATACTAGATATGAACAAGCATATCATGAGGGACTCGAGGTTCTGGCGAATTGGATAAATCAAGTTTCTAATAATGTGGGCGTATATCTGGGCAATATTATTTTCGGTGCTTCACAAGTGTTTTCAACGATTACCCATGTCCTATTGTTGTTATTGACAGTGCCGATCATCACGTTCTTTTTATTGAAAAATGACCGTCAATTTGTAGAGTATTCTTTAGGTATCTTCCCCCCTAGATTACGTCATGAAGTCAAAGAAATCATTCGGACAATGGAAAATCAGGTGGGCGCCTATCTAAAGGGCCAACTAGTCGTTTGTGTGATCATAGGAACATTGACTTTTATTGGCTTCTTAATTATCGACATGCCTTTTTCTGGAAGCTTAGCATTTCTTGTTGGCGCAACAGCTATCGTTCCTTATATCGGACCGGTTGTCGCCTTTTTCCCTTGTGCAATCATTGCAATCATGACGTCTCCTACGATGTTCATTCAGTTGTGCATTGTCTGGATCGTTGTTCAATTATTAAATGGGGAGCTGATCGAACCTCAGGTCATGGGAAAACATATGGTGATCCATCCAGTAACAATTATTTTTGTGCTATGGATAATGGGTGAACTTTTCGGCATGTTTGGGTTGATTTTCGGTATACCATTTTATGCAATCGTGAAAGTGTTAGTGGTGTTTGGGTTTCGAAAATTTAAGCAGCGATACAATCGCATATATGCGGAAGATGTTCCTTATGAAGAAACTGAATTTAGTTTAGAATCATACACTAAGAAAAGCAGCCATGGTTAACGAGGGAAACCTGTTGAACAAATGAATTCAAGTACGCATGTCCTGCTCAAATTGATCGTTTGAGTTAAATCATTTGCTTTGATAGTGAAAGAAAGAATTTTAATACATAGAGTGCTTGGAAATATCTATTTTCTGAGTACTCTATTTTTAGTTTGGGCCGATGAATTTCCGATAATTAAGTTTTCCAGTGTCAGAAATTCATTGGATCATGACTCCTTTTTAGCCATTCCAATAACTTGTCGTTTTTCTACGAAAGAGGCTGCTTGACTAAGCAGGAATCAACGCACAACAATGATAAGCGCCAGATGGATAGACTACCTATTTGACATCTGATTTCCCAAATGATATAGTTTCCAAATAGAAATCAATTTGAGGGGAAGTTTTCAATGAATAATTTAGAAGAGGTATTAGTAAACTTACAATGTGAATTGGTGGCGGAAAGAACCAGACTAAATCCTAAAACAATTAGTTGGCTTCAATATGATATTTTAAATATTCTAAATTCTGAAACTGAGATGCGCCCGTCAAAAATGAGTGTTTTGCTAGGAATTAGTAGGACAAAACTTTCAAAGGCGTTAAAAGAGCTAAAATTAATGAATTATATTCAACAGAAACCCAATGATGCAGATGGTCGAGAACTACTCACTTTTTTGACAATAGAGGGAAGTCATTTATTAACAACTATTGATAATGGACATACGCACTTATCTGAAATCGCAAATGCAGTTTTTAATCGGAAGGAAAAAGAGCAGTTCGCTGAACTAGCAAAGAAATATTTAGAAGCGCTTAAAACGGAAAGGCTGAGGTATGATGAATGATCTCATTTCTATCGAAGGAGCTAAAACAAACAATTTAAAAAATCTTTCTTTGAAACTTTCTAAGTATCAAGTAACTGTCGTAACAGGTGTTTCAGGCTCGGGAAAATCTTCTTTGGTATTTGATACCTTAGCAGCTGAATCCCAACGATTACTAAACGAGACCTATTCGAGTTATATCCAACAGCTACTACCTCACTATTCTCAACCAATCGTTGATAAAATAGAAAATCTACCAGTGTCTATTGTGATTAATCAGAAGAAACTAGGAGGAAATGCACGTTCCACAGTTGGAACTGTAACAGATATATATTCAAGTTTAAGGCTGCTATTCTCGAGGGTTGCAACCCCTTTTATTGGATATTCTATGAATTATTCGTTTAATAATCCCAAGGGCATGTGTGAAGTTTGTAAGGGATTAGGTGAGGTCAAAGAGATTGATGTCGATAAGTTAATCGATTTTGACAAATCTTTATCAGAGGGAGCTATTCAATTTCCTACTTTTCAACCGGGAGGATGGCGCCTGTCTAGGTATACAGAATCTGGTAATTTCGATAACAATAAAAAAATTAAAGATTACCTAGCAGAAGAATTGGACCGTTTACTAAATGATCTCGGCAGCACTCCAAGTAATCCTACGAATAAATGGCCAAAAACTGCACGTTATGAAGGGATCATTCCCAGAATTACCAAAAATTTTATCGAAAAAGAAAGCACGCAATATAGTGCACCATTAAATCACATTCTGCAAGTGAAAGAATGTCCCAATTGTCAAGGCACTAGAGTAAGTAAACTCGTTCGCTCTGCAAAGATAAATGGAAAATCGATCGCAGACTGTGTGAGGATGCCTATTCCTGAACTAAACAAATTTATTAAAGAGATTCATTCTTCTGCTGTTCAGGTGATTTTGAAAGATTTAAGTAAGAAACTACAGAGTTTGGAGGAGGTTGGCCTAGGCTATTTGTTTCTTAACCGTCCAACAGCAACATTATCTGGTGGAGAATCTCAAAGAATAAAAATGGTTAAACATCTTAACAGTGCACTTAGTGATATTCTATACATTTTTGATGAGCCTAGTATTGGACTCCATCCAGAAGATATTCAAAAAATAGCAAAGATAATTAGGGGGTTAAAAGATAAAGGAAATACTGTTGTTCTTGTTGACCATGATCCGGATATTATACAAATTGCAGACCATATCATTGAGATCGGTCCAGGATCCGGGGATAGCGGTGGAAAAATCACCTTTGAAGGAACCTATGATGAACTACTGAAGTCGAACACCATCACTGGAAGAGCGTTGGCAGATCAGTTGAACGTTAATACCCAAAGACAACAATTTTCTTCCTATTACGAATTAAATGAGGTTAGTTTGCACAATGTTGTAAACGCTTCTGTGGTGTTGCCAAAACAAGCATTAACGGTTGTAACCGGAGTCGCTGGTTCTGGGAAGAGCACACTCATTCGCTATCTTTTAAAAAAAAAATATCCTGAAGCAAGTATATTAGACCAGAGTCAGATAAATGGCAACATTCGCTCAAATGTTCTCACGTATCTAAATGTCTTTGATAAAATTCGGAGCATCTACGCGCAATGTTCTGGTAAAAGTGCCTCTCTTTTCAGCTATAACGGTAAAGGAGCATGTCCTCTGTGCAAAGGCAAAGGAGTGATAAAAATGGATTTGGCTTTTATGGGGGATGCAGAGCAAGTTTGTGAGAAATGCCGAGGAAAAAGATATAACGATGAAGCCTTATCTATTTTATGGCATGGTTTCACTATTTACGATATTTTACAATTATCAGTTCGAAAAGCAGTAGATTTGTTTGATGATCGCTTATTGATCAGAACGATGCAAATTCTCATGGATGTTCATCTAGAGTATATGAAGTTGGGGCAGTCGCTAGATACATTTTCTGGTGGAGAACTTCAGCGTTTAAAGATAGCAAAAATAATTGCTCAAGATACTTCTAACTGTCTAATATTAGATGAACCATCTACCGGCCTTCATGAGGCGGATATTGACAAGTTGTTATTATTGTTAAATAAACTTTTGCAAAAAGGAAATACATTGATTGTTCTAGAGCACAATCTCAAAATAATTAGTCAGGCTCAATGGCTTATCGAAATGGGACCTGGCGGGGGGAACTTTGGAGGTAAAGTATTGTTTCAAGGGTACCCAATAGACTTATTAACGTTAGAAGATTCATACACAGCAAAACATCTGAAAAGATATACAAAAAACAACAATTAAAAAAGGTGTTTATAAGAATTTCAGTTCATGATTTTTTTAACAGCTATGTGATGGGCAGAAATTTAATAGCTTTTGATCTTCTTAATTTTTCGACAAAGAGTGTTAAGAAAGTGACGAATTTCTGGACACTCTTTTTAGATACAATAATTTATATGTGTCACTCTATTTTTGTGTTCATAAACTCGTAACTAAATCATTGTTCAATGAAAATTTAGATTTATGAGTATTTGGACAAACCTTGGATGTGGTCAGATACTTAATAGTATTTGATACCTTGCTCATAGTGATGGTTATTTTTTATTGTAAGTAACTATACAGATATAGTTTGAAAATAGAATTTCTTATTTTCCATACTCACAAAAAATGCTTTTAATTCAGTGATTGAATTAAAAGCATTCTCATTTTACCAATTATATTTTGTTGTTAATGTTACAGTGTTGTAGCCTGATTTTTTAAACTGATGATACCCTAAAGATTTAGGGCTAGTGTGCAGTATACCAAACGTTGCTTGTGCGCTTCCATATTTGCTATTTTTTACTGTATTCTGATCGCTGTTTATGAGTTTTTTTCCAGATGTATAAGACTCACATTTCGACCAGATAGAATCTTGTGTTTGACTAGCAGTTGAAGTAGCCACAAAAACTAGATTAGATTTTGATAGATTTCCTTTTACTGAAATAGAAGAGCGTGTGAGTGCATTCGACATTGTTGCTTCGTTTGAGTCAACAACTTCAAGTAGATTTCCTTGTTCGCTTGCAAGGGCTGTCGTCGAGACATTGAATCCTAAGATGCTTAGCAAGAATGTAAAAAGTATAATTTTTCTTTTCATTATTGATTCTCCTTTACTGATTCGCTCTAACTTCATGAGTGACCGTTGAATAACCTGATTTCTTAAATGTTGAATTTGCATAGGTATAGTTTTTTGACACACTTACTGGGGCATGATTTGTTTTAACAGAATTATACGCTGTTTTTGTTTTAGTAGAAGACTTATCATTTTTCAGTACACCGTTTGAATTGTAGAGCCGTGATCGTACAAAGATACTGTCCATCATTTTAGCCGCTTCTCCAGTTGCAGAGGACGCTGCACTTATTGGAGCGAGTGTGTAATGGATTGTAGCAGTCGTAGTACATTTGATGGAAGACCGTGAAACCCCATCTGTCATGGAGCTAGAATCACTATTCGAGATGACTATTTCTTCTAAAATTGGATCTTCTTGAATATTTCCACCTTCTTCAGAGGCGTATGCAAAACCTGGTAGTGTTGTAAGTGGTAAGAGACCCAGTACCCCCATTTTATATAGTGCTTTTTTCATTGTGATGACCTTCTTTCTTTTTATTTTCAAAGTTACCCTTCAAGATGAAAACAATAAATAATACTGCTTTCACGAAAGAGAAACTGTGATTTACTGTATCCAGAGGAACCTCTTTTGCTAACAATAACTGGAAAATAAACGGAACAACTATTGGCGAGATTATGACGTATATACAATATACGAAATATGCGAAAATTAAGTTATTTACGAGATTTGCTGTTTTTTTCATATTTTTCCACCTACTTACTATTTTTTATGAGTACAGGATTTGAGAAATCAATTTCAGTAATAGAATATATCCCATCGTCCATTTGATATGGCGACAGAACATCAACTAATTGAAAAATACTGTTTTCTTTTTTTGTGACGGGAATTTTAATCGGAATCCTATACAATTTATTATCAGAGATTTCATACACGGTGTTTGGAGGCAGTTCATTTTTTTCTATGAGAGAGCCATTTATAAAGGGAAGAATTGAGTGTCTGCTGTTCTCATTACTAGTTTGTCCCAAAAGAAGCTCCACACTGTCATTAGATCTTTTTTCAAGTTCGAGGATCGCTTCATTTGAAGATTGAACATTTACCATTGAAATTCTGGCGTTGTAATCGTTCGTATCATTATCATTAAGAAATTTAATGGACTGAGGATAGGTACTGTTGTTAGTCAAATTGAATCTTAGTCCCATAACTGAGTATTCTAAACTTCTTTCTAAGGTCATCGAGTCGTTCGATTTCGGATATTTAAAAAGTAAAATCATTAGTTCGTTTCCCTCAGAAATATTGTCTATTGAAAGGTCTATATTTATTTTCTGTTTATTGGTCAATGAAAATATGTTTGCCGAAGTAACTTCTTCTCCATTAACTTCATAGGGAATTTCATGCAAGTCCTTTAATATGTTTAAGTAATAAAGGTATTGTCCCTCCATATCTTGGATAATTTCAAGATCCCCTGAAAATGAAGATGAGCCACTTTGGTTTATTTGTGTACCTACATCAACTATCTGACCATTACTATCACGTAATCCATAACTTATGGTGTTTTCGAAAACAATAGTTTGAGTTTCTTCGGACTTAGGATTAGTTAATAAGAGGCCGGGCAAAACTAAAAAAATAATTATGGATAATGCAACTGTTGAAAGTATGGCAAATAATAATGGTGTTTTTTTATTTTTAAATATTCTCTTTCTCATCATTCACACTCCTTTTCCATTTACATTTTCATAATGACACATATCTATTTACTTTAAAGGACTAATCTGTTTACATTTCAGGTTTACGAAGGGATGTAAACCTGAAGTTTACGTAGTGTAAATAGAACGATACTTATAAATACCATTATTACAATGTATACTAAGAGAAAAATTTAGAATAGGAGAACGAAATGAAAAAAATATTTACGTTATTTATATTAGGAGTAGGTATTCTTTTTTTTCCAGCAACGGGACTTGCGCACGAAAATGAGGAGTTAGTATTTGACCTTGATTCAACAACTATTAGAAGCGAGTCATCGTATATAGATGACTCGGGAGAAACTATTGAACTAATGATTGAAAATATTTCATCCGGTACTAGGGTAGGTAAAGGGACATACAAAGTCTCGAAAAAAAGCACGGGTAATTGGTTAGTATCGTACAATGTGACTGTCAACTCGAACAAACAATTTACAGCTGCAACTAATTTAAATATGACCACTTATCAAGGGAGTATTACTTCAAGTTCTTTGAGTAGCAATTCATCAAGAGCTATCTGTAACTTCAAACACAAGATTGGAACAATGACTTCTAATGCGAGCGTGACGACGACTATTTCAAATGGTAAACTGGTTGTAAAATAATAAGTAGGTGTATTTAATGATGGAACTCGGGGAAAAACTTAAGTCACATCGGGAAAACAAAGGATTCTCACAAGTGTTTGTAGCTGAAAAGCTTAATGTTTCAAGACAATCTATTTCAAAATGGGAAAATGACCGAGGCTACCCTGACTACGACAACTTAATTCTACTGAGCCAACTTTATGAAGTTTCTATTGGAGAGCTACTCGATGAGAATGAAAAGTTGAAGAAAAAAATTGAACATAATAATGAAGATATTGCCAGCAAGAAACAGAAGCTCCAACTTTTACGAAATACGCTGGGAAAAGATGAAAGTCTGGTTTTAATTGGTCTTTCAGCGCTAGCATCGTTCATATTTCCAGTGGGCATTATTGTGTGTATGTTCGTATTTGTCAGAAATAAGCGCTGTAATTCATACTATAAATTAATTTGGCTTATCAGCATTTTAGCACTGGCGTTAAATTTATATGCTGGATACGGACACTTAGCAAATTATATGGGGTGGGGATCAGTTTCGATCGAACAGATTGAATAACGTCAAAATCAGTAGGAGTAAGAATGAAAAAACGAAATTTACTTACTGTTTGTAATGAAAGAAGAAGCGTCAATCAGCAAAAATTAAACTATGCGGAAGAATTTCTGCTATTTAGGGGTAAAATTCAGGAAGAACTGTATTCTGATAAAATATTTCTGACACTGATTGATAAAGAAAAGGGATTAGTTCAAGAAAGAGATAAACTATTAAATGAGTAGTACCATTCTATGGTGAAGACAATTTTAATTCTGAAGGTGTAATAGTAACTACTAAAAGTAAACTTTTCGTTTACCTTTAGTAGTAAACCGATGATGTAAACTTCTCGTTTCTTTCATTTTTTTCATATTTCAAGGATACTTAGTGTATAAAAAATGAAAGAGGGATCAAAATGAAAAAATCTATCGTAACAACTATGTTAACAGCAATAGTTGCAACCACTGTATTTACAGCTTTTGGTGGTGCAGTAACTTATGCTAAAGCAGAAACAATGGAAGAAACTAATGAACTTATTCTTCCTGACGAAAATGCACCAATTTTTTCGGACGAAGGAGCAGAGTACTTAAACGTTCCTGAAATTAATCTTGATAATGATACAAACTTGTACTCGGAAGGCATACAAGTAAATACTAGAGTAGCTCAATATAGAATGTGGAGAATTGAATCGAAAACATCAGCTGGTACATCTTATGGCGCATGGAGAAATGGACCATCTGGAAAGGGAAAAGCAACATTGTCAGCCACTAACTCAAATACTTCTAGTAGATCTGTTTCGTCTTCGATTTCAGGTAGTTATCCAATTGGTGCCGATAAAATCGGAGCATCGTTGGGAATTACAATTGGGCAATCAAAGACTTACGGAGTATCTTATTCTATAAATATCCCCGCAGGTAAAAGACAACAAATAATTTTTAGACCAGTGTACAAATCTACAAAAGTAGTACAGCGTGAGTATATAAGTGGAGTCAAAACAAAGACAGCTAGAACCGCTACTGTAAAAACCTTTAGTCATTGGGATTACTCATTTAAAAACCTATAAGGAGAAAAAGATGGAGAAACAATACATTTATAGTTTATTTATCGGATTCATTTTATTATTTCAATTACAATTGATCAGTTACTGTAACTATCTTTTGGTTAAACAAGGTACAATCAATGGTGTTTTAGATCCTTATTTATTACTAAAAACGCCATTAGTCGTTATCCCCGTCTTGTTTATTTTATATTGTGCATACGGCATTTATAAAACGATTAAGAAACGATAAAAAATTAGTGCGCGTGTTAATTCTTCCCCAAATTAACATAATCTCGATATGGATTTCTAAATTAAGAAAAAACTATAAAAATGTGGTCACCATTAAAATCACTCAAAAATGATTGAGTGATTTTTTCAGTTTTCATTATATGGAGTGTTCAGAAAATGACGATTTCCTGAACACTCTTTTTAAATGCCATAATTGAAATTTATTGCTCTATTCTTGTGTACATAAACTCGTAACTAAATCATTGTTCAATTAAAAATTAGATTTATGATTATTAGGACAATTAATATAAAGGGACAGAAACATTAAAAATCAGTAATCAAATGGAATGAGATATGAGTGAAACAAGAGGACACTTTCTACAGTTTTAATAGTCAGACTACTCATTAGTATCAAAAGAAAAAACGTTGATTCTCTCTCATTTTCGCATCAAAATTCTTCAGTAATTGACCTGAAGGAAAAACACTTTATTCTTGTACAATTTGCTTAAAGCAGTTAGACTTATCCGGCCCTAAAATTTAGAAGCTTCGTTCTAACTCTCTGAGCCCGATCATTCGTAATCGGGTATTTTTGTTCTGCAAATATTATTAATAAATATAAAACTGATTTATAGGAAAGCCGAAGACATTTTAAAAGTTTATTATCTTTATAATAACAATTCGGAGCGTAAGGTAATGCCTCGCTAAAAAATAACTTATAATTCTTGAGAAGGAAAAACCAAAGAAATAAGCTAAACGAAAAAAAAAATTTAGACATATATTAATTTTTGTATAAATAAAACACTTAATAACGTGGATTATTAAGTGTTCTCATTTTTTGTTTAAAAAACTATTCTCCTAACAAATGAATAGATTACTTACGTGGAAGGAGGCCTAAAGGGAAAAAATGGCTATTTGTCAATAAGGACTGATGAGTTGTGCAAAATCAAATCTGGGTCAGAATGAACCTCATTCTGGCTCAGATTTTTTGTTATCTCACTTTGATTAATTGACTGATCAAAAAGATTCTAATTCTCATGTTCTCGAATGATTTAAATCTGTAGGATACTCGTTTCATTGTCTTTATGTGGGTATTCTTCGCTTCTATTTTTCCATTGGAATAAGGATAGATCATTGCGTTGGTGATGCCTTCTTCATAGGTCAGAAGGTTTTGAAGCTTCTCCCGAAAGCTGTCATCTAACGTTTCGGGAAGTTCTGTCAATAAGGAGAAAAATAAGTCAGGGTCTTTGTCTCGAAAGGCTTCAACTAATTCATGAAAAAAGGGATACGCCTCCTTCAGGGGCGTAGAAAACTCAAGCAATCGATCAATCATCATTGCTTCAGTAAGAAATGGGTATTTTGGTGCTCGGAAACTTTTCCATGTTTTGTATTCATAATGGTTGATGTTTGCACGATTTTTTAGCAAAAAGCGCCAGTTCTTTTTCAGTTTTTCTGCCTGGCTTTTCTGTCCGGCTTTACGAAGTTCATTCATTTCACGGATACGCAACTCATTGAACGCTTGATTCATGTGTTTGACAATATGAAACCGATCAATCACTACTTTCGCATTTGGCAGAACACGTTTGGTGAGCTGGAAGTAGGCGGCGTTCATGTCTGTCACCAAGAATTCTACTTCTTCTGGATTGGTACAACCTAAGAAATAGCTTGTTAATCGAGGTAATTTACGCGTAGGCAAAACATCTATTAATTTTCCTGTTTCGCCATCTGCGCAAATAAAGCTCATTTTATCTTCTATGGAAGCATGCGAACGAAATTCATCAACCATCAATACTCTGGGGAGAATCTTCTTAGATTGCTTTGGTAAATAGCTTTTAAACTCTTTCAATGTACGAATAACGGTGGTCAAAGATACCTGACAGCTTTTCGCAATAAAAGATAAAGATACTTTTTCAGTCAGTAAAGAAGCAATTTTATATCTAACATGATTTGCGATTGAATGTCTGGGTTGGACAAAATAACTTTGAGCAGTCCAATGGGTTCGGCAGTTTTTACAGGTATAGCGCTGCTTTTTTAGGCGCATAACCAAAGGCATATGATTGTATTGTTCAAAACGGACAATCGTTTCCTTCTTCCCATTTTTCACTATAATTGTTTTCCCGTTTCCATCTACCACAGTAGAACCACAACTTCTACAAGCACGAGGAGTAGGCGAGAGAACAGCATCGACGACCAACGTCTTTTTCTTCTGAAGGGTCTCGTAAGAGATCTCTGTAATCATCAAATCTTTCTCTGTTATTCTCAACATTTTTTTGATAGAATCATTCATATAGCATATCGTCCTCTCAGTTGTTTATTTTGTGGTGATTTAATCATACTAGAGAACGATATGTTTTTTAATACCTAAAATGAAAATGGGGCTGAAGAATCAATTCTGATTCATCAGTCCCATAAATTATAGAGCCAGAATTTTTTCTCTGTATTCTCCTGCTTTTTTTGAGAACAGAAACAACAAGCTTATTCCATGCACCCATTTTCTAAGAGTGAGCAATAAAGTAAATCAAGCCCATTATTGTTGCATATGCAACAATAATGGGCTATTATAGTGCTAGATAGGGAGGGGATAGTTCGTGGAGGATATACTTCGTGAGATAGGTTCGATCAGTAGAATGTTGGAATCCATTGCTAATATTGAATTTAAAGAGGTTCAACTCAGTAAAGGACAATACATTTACTTAGTTCGTATATTTGAAAATGAAGGAATTATTCCTGAACGATTAGCCGCCCGGATCAAAGTTGATCGCACGACTTTGTCCCGGGCGGTAAAAAAGTTAGAGGAAAATGGGTTTATTCTAAAAGAGTCAGACAAAGAAAATAAAAAAATCAAACACTTATACACAACCGCCAAAGGGAAACAAGCGGTTCAATTAATCATAAGAGAAAATAACTATTCAAATAAAGTAGCGATTCAACAGTTATCTGCTTTAGAAAGAAAAAATCTTGCGGAAATGCTGAAAAAAATAAAATCTTCGGTAGAAGTTGATTGGGTCAACGTCAAGAATGGGATCAAAAGAGACTATTAAACGAATAACGCCGCTGGGGAGATGGGATCTGATTGAATGTACATTCATGCTACCTAGGGTAGGAAGCACAGGTAGCTGATATTTTGTTAAAAAGGATATAGCTCGGCTGGCTGCTGAAAAAACAGAGATCCTGAAAAATAAAGGACATGAATTTGTTCAAATAAACTAAACAGGAGTGTAGAGAAAGTGAAGAAAATAATGATCGATCAAGAATTTTGGGCACTATTTCCAGAAGCACAAATCAACTGCCTTGTTGTAAAAAATATAAACAATGTTGCCGATGCTGCACACGAAACGTTTTTTACTGACTTGCTAAAAAGTAGTAAAGAACAAGCGAAGCGCTACTTAACGACCGACACCTTCAGTGAAAACCAAGTGATCCAAGAATGGCGAAGTGCTTTTCAGCAATTTAAAACGAAAAAAGGGGTACGCGCTTCCATCGAAGCACTGTTGAAACGGGTGAATCAAGACAGAGAATTTTCTCCCATCAATCCTTTAGTAGATATTTATAATAGTATTTCCTTGAAATATGGTGTCCCTTTAGGCGGAGAAGACCTCGATACAATCGTTGGCGACCTTCATTTAGGCGTTGCAAAAGGTGGCGAATCTTTCTTTCCCTTAGGTGCAGATACTGATTCCCCAGCCTTGGAAAAGGAAGTCATTTACTATGATGAGAAAGGTGCAATCTGTCGATGCTTAAATTGGCGGGAAGCTCAACGTACGATGCTAACAGAAGAGACCACCAATGCTGTTTTATTCATTGAGTCGATCAATGAAACGCAACGGGCTCGGGCGAATGAAGCAATCAAAGAGTTAAGTCTGTTGATTCAAGAATATTTTAACGTAACAGGTAATGATTATGTGCTAAGTAAAGAAAGTCCTGAAATCATTTTGTAGGGGTGAGCTTCTTGTCTCTAGGATTAGGATGTACACGTACTTTTTCTCGATTTTGCATACCATTCTCTCATTTTGATTGATCGGTCATCGTGAAAATCTTGACCCAAATATTTGGATGTGCAATAATTAGGTGGAATTTAAATAATGACATTAGATTTGTTCGCCGGAATAAATCTTATTGAAGTCAGAAAAACTAACCTTAGGCTTTTATGGTTAGTTTGTCTGACTTCTTTTTTGTTTTAGGAGGTATAGGCAGATGTTAAAAGAACAATTGAAAGAAAAAGGAAAGAGCCCTAACCAGTCGGGACTTTCCAGTAAAGAAGCAGAAATGAAGCTAGAAAAATATGGGTTTAATTCCATAGAAAGCAAAGACGAGAAGCATTTTTATGACTATTTGAAAGAGTCGATGAAGGATTTTACCATCTTGATTTTAATCGTTGCAACGCTCTTATCTAGTTACGTTGCATTTCAAAACCACCCTGATGATTTTACGGAACCAATAGTCATCTTTTCAATTGTCATTCTTAATCTATATTTGTCGATTCGACAGCAAAAAAATGCGGAAAAATCAATGAGTGAATTAAATAAGATGAGTGTTCCCGTAAGTAAAGTATTCAGAGATGGGGCGTTAAAAGAGATTGAAAGTTTGAACATTGTTCCTGGTGATATTGTTCAGTTGGCATTAGGGGACCGTATTCCAGCAGATGCTAAGCTTCTAACTAGTAGTAATTTCTTTGTTGATGAATCGTTTCTAACTGGTGAAAGTGAACCAAGTGAAAAAGACCCCACCTATATTTCTTCTAAAGAAGATTCTTTAGGGGACAGAAAAGACTTGGTTTTTTCTGGCTCATTAGTAGTCACAGGAAAAGCAAACGTTCGAGTTGAAAAGACAGGAATGAATACGGAAATTGGTAAAATATCGAGCTTATTAAGCAAGGAAGAAACAACCATAGCACCTCTACAAATAAAAATGCAAAAACTTGGGAAAGTTCTAGGACTAATCGCTATTCTCTCTGGCTTTCTAGCGATTGCTATAGGAATCAGCAAAGGATTGTCTTTAGAGACCAGTATCATGACCGCAATATCAATGGCTGTTGCTGCTATTCCAGAGGTTTTGCCAGTCGTAGTAACAATCTCTCTAGCTGTTGGGATGAGGAATATGGCACTGAAGAAAACCATCGTTAGGACTCCTTCAACAGTAGAAACCGTTGGAGGTGTTTCGATTATCTGCTCAGATAAAACTGGAACAATTACCGAAAATAAGATGATCGTGAAAGAAGTTATTATGATGAAGGATAGACTGACTTCCTGCTTAGAAATAACAGAAGAGAAGGAAAAAAATCTCTTATTTCTCTTCTATCTTGCTAGTTCGATGGAAGAAAATGCAACAGTAACCAGTAATCCAACAGAGTTGGCGATCAGAAAAAAACTGGCATCGCTCTTCACTAAAGAGGAACTAGGTAAAGTCGCTTCAACCTTTGAACAGATTCATGAAGTTCCCTTTGATTCAAAACGAAAAAGAATGACTGTTTTATATAAAGTAAACAACCAGTATGTTTCTGTCACAAAAGGGGCTTTTGATCGCTTGGATCTCATTGATGCGAACAACCCCACCTACGTGAACAAGCATGATGAGTTGGCCAATCAAGCATACCGTGTTTTGGGTGTTGCTTATAAAAGATACGATGAAAAACCTACACGTCTTACTGAAGAAATTCTTGAAAGTCAGCTAGAGTTTGCAGGATTTGTCGGGATTATCGACCCGGCTCGACCCGAAAGCTATACGTCTGTTTCTATTGCAAAACAAGCAGGGATTCAAACCGTAATGATCACAGGTGATCACTTACTGACAGCAAAGAAAATCGCAGAGGATGTAGGAATTCTCACCGATGGGAAAAAAGCAATGACCGGAGCGGATTTACATGAAATGAGCGATGAAAAATTAGCCCATGTGATTGATGACTATCGAGTCTTTGCCCGTACTTCCCCAGAAGATAAAATTCGAATCGTAAAAGCATTTCAAAAAAATGATGAGATTGTCGCTATGACTGGCGATGGTGTCAATGATGCACCTGCATTAAAAGCAGCTGATGTAGGGATCGCAATGGGAGGTGGCACAGAAGTAGCAAAGGAAGCTTCTGATATGGTTTTAGTAGACGATAATTTTGCGACGATTGTTCAGGCGGTTGAAGAAGGACGACGGGTATACAGCAATATCAGAAAATCATTATATGCGATGCTAGGTTGCAACATTTCTGCACTGACGATCGTTTTAATTTCCTTGCTCGTTGGGTGGGGAGCACCTGTTACAGCGGTTCAATTGTTAATCATAAAAGTAGTTGCAGATGGAATCCCAGGAATGAGTCTAAGTATTGAACCAGTCGATAAAAAAGCAATGGAGGAAGCCCCTATCACTAAATACACGAGCATTTTTGCGCAAGGATTATTGGTAAAAATTGTAGAAATTTCAATTGTTTTTACAGGCGTCACATTAGGCGCGATTCTAATTGGACGTCTAGAATCGATAGAGGTTTCTCAGACAATGACATTTATTGTATTGGGGTTATCAACTATTGTGCATATGTTTAATTGTAGAAGTAAAGAATCTATCCTGAAGCTGCGTTTTTTGAGCAATCCGTTGTTAGTAATGACAACCTTCATAGGTGCATTGATCATTATCTTGTTAGTAACGATTCCATTCACGCAAACCATTTTTGGCTTTGTCTCTCTTCGTGCAGTTGACTGGCTATGGGTAATCGGCTTATCCATTTTTCCTTTAGTGTATATTGAAGTGAAAAAATACTTTGGCTTGTTTTAATGTGAATGATAGGAAGAGAATCTTCTATTAACATATTTTCTTGAGAAATGAGGGAGGGCAAAAACTGGGAAGTTTTTGCGTCTCCTTTAATTATTTACAGATGCTTATGATTTCTGGTTTGATATTATTTAGAAGATATCAGAATGCACAACAACTATTGTTGTAAGGAAGGATTCGGTAGTATATTTCAGGTAAATCACCAGAAGTAGCTAAAAATCCCCTCTATTCTACTCTCTTTTTCAAGAATTCCTGTTAAATGGTAGGTTTTATGTCAAAATGAAAGGTAGAAATCGATGAGGAGTGGTCAATATGAAAGAAACGATATTAGCAATGAAGCTGAAAGAATATAGAGAAAAAAACAAGCTAACGCAAAGTATGCTAGCAGAATTATTAGAAGTAAGTGACAAGACAATCTCAAAATGGGAGTTAGGTGCTACCTACCCTAGCAAAAAAAATATGATCAAAATAGCCGAAGAATTGGATATCTCATTAGAAACATTACTTTTGGAAGAAACTAAGAAAGACAATGAGAATTTAAAAGTAAGTATCAAGTATGGGGTGATTAGTTTTTGCTTGCTCTTTTTTGTCACGATGATCGTTACTTCGTTCAATCAAGACTTCAGCAGGATTATGAATCTTTCTATTCAAGAAAAATTTGGTGTGCTTTTAAACACTGCTTTAAAATTATTGAGCATCTCGGTGCCGCCAGCGATCATCATTGGCTCCGTGTTTTATTTTTATATCTTCCCAAAAAATAAAAAGGAGAACTAACCATCTCCTCGATTTCGACGGAAATGGTAGATTAGGGTATAGGAATCAAGTCATGGACAGAAAAACGGCATTTTAGGTAAAAAAGAGTGCGCAGTCTGGCTAGTGTGAAAAGCGCGTAAGTTTTACAAGAAGGAGAGAGCAGGATGGGATTATTTGGTAAAAAGAAAGAAGTCAGAAATTTAACGAAGGAAGAAGAAGCAGACATCAAAGAAGAAATGGTACGACAAATGCTTTCAAAAAACGAAAATGATATTGGCATGGTCAAGAAAATCAAAGACCTGACAAATATGAATACAGGACAAGCGAAAGAGCTATTCCTGAAATTCAGGGATGAGTTAACCGAGAAATAAGCGGATAGGGAATCAGCCAACAACAGCCTTTCAAATGCGAGGCAGATTCGCTTCATTGACAGCTTATGCGGTTGAAAAGGATGTTGTAATCTGGTCAGTTAGTTTTATAAAACTCGGTTACGCCGTAGCACTTCTATTACAATCAAGATTTTTTTCTTCTACTGGAGGGCACAACGATGTCGAAAGATTTAAAAAAGGTTTACAGTATTACGGTTATTCAGGTAGTGATTTACGTGATTGCATTCGCCATGGCTTTTCTTAATCGCGGGATCTCACCGAACTGGCCCTTCTACTTGGTCCTAGTAGGAATATTAGTAGGATTTTTTATCCCCCAAAAATAGCGCTCCCAATTTTCTTCGACTGCTCCAGGAATTTTTTTTAAGAACCGTACGCGACGTACAGAAAATATAATCGAACTGACCGTCACTTGTTTCGTAATTTTTCTAGTTATTTATTTAAATATTGTCTAGAGGGGGTGTGACTATAGAGAATATGAAAAAGAAGTAACTGTTAGTGTTTGTAGATCTTTATTTACTTTTAGTTGATGTAGAAAAAAGTTGAATAGAGCATTATGTATTCGTTACGAAGTGCCATTTATATATCGGTAAATTGATTTGTTTTCAATAGATCGAAAACCTCTCATCCATTTGAGAGGTTTTTTTAGCGAGACAAAAAAACAATCACCGATCAGAAACTGAACAGCGGTTGTTCACGTTGCGTATTCTTACGAATGTTGTAACAACCCATTTACGTATCTTCCTTTAGCGTAAAGAAATAAATTAGATCACGGCAATCCGCACCGTGCTTTTTTTATTTTGAAACGCTTTTTATAGAAATGTACAACATTCTCTATTCTTTAACAACAACCGCTGTTCTCCGAGCTGTCACCACAATTAAGATAATATCGGAAGTTATAAATTGATTGTATCCGTTATTTTTAAAAACGAGAATTTGATGGAGTTTATAGATATTTTCTTTATCAAAAAAAATATACCAGGTTTGACTCCGTCCCTTAGGTGTGAGTAAATCGATATCAATATAGTGTCGGATAACCACACAGTCAAGAACCTATGAAAAAAGTAGATAATATACCTGGTTCTAAAACACCATTCTCGTATACTGTTATACCAAAATGTCAGTTCTCTAGTGAGAAGCATCCAAAGTCTGCCGTTCTAATATTTTAATTCCATGAAAAAAATAGAAATTCCTATACACACAAAAAAAGGATAATAGAAAAAGTACGATTATTGTTTTTGATTAAATAATTATATGGATGAGAGGTTTAAGATGAAGAAATAATCGATAGTAAGGACCTTTGAATTTTAGGTTACGCACTTTTAAGATACACATTATAAACCATAGCATTTAGCAAATAATTTTATGTAATAACTTTAGTTAGGTGGTTTTTTTAATAAATTAAAATGCGTAATTTAATGCCAAGATGCCGTTTGTTAAATCGAAACGAGGAGAAAAAAATGAAAAATAAACATATGCACCTTTTTTTAGTTGGATTATTGTTTGGGTCAATTGTAATGAATCCAGTACAAGCATTGACAGATACGCTTGGAATAGCACCCGCTCAAGAACAAGAAGCTGGCAATCTTTTATCGGAATCTTTGAACAGCTTTGAAAAAAGTGAAAATCAGGAACCGTCGCCTGATAACAAAGATGTATTTTCTGAAAGTGAAGCAAAGGAAAACCTTTTGGAGAATGAAACGTCAAGCAGTCAAGAAGATGATGCTGCTAGTAATGAGGAGCAAGCGGATAATAGTAAAGAACTATCCGATAGCCAGTCATCTGAATCCGATACGAGCGAAAGTATGACAGATAATGCTGATCAGAATCAAATACATAAAAAAGACTCGAAGATGCTTATGACTCCAACGGAAGCTTCAGAGACGTTCACTTATGATTTAACAGTCGAATATGATCCTTTAAAATATATTTCATTGGATGTAGATTTACCAATCCCTGAAGAGTATAAGCAGGATGAGCTATATTTTCGTCTTACATTGGGTGGCGATTATGGTAATTTTTACGAGTATAAATCAAATGAAAAATTTCTTGTCCTAGGATCATCACATAATAATCCAGTAATAGGTGTAAATCCATTGCATATATCATGGGATAGTTTCCTCCAGGGATGGGGGCTTGAGGGTTTTAACTTTCTCGGTTTTACTGTAGTTATTCCTTATAAGGATGCTAACGGGAATGACCTATTTACAGGTACGTACAATATCCGTTTTACAAACAGTCACTTAACCATTAAGTATGTAGATGAATCAGGTAATGAAATCTACCCTTCACGTCGAATTGATGATAGTACAAATCAGCCCTATGACGTTTCAACTAGTGACTATATTCCAGAAATTCCTGGATATGAGCTAGATACAAGTAAGTTACCTGTCGATGCTATTGGAAAATTTAAACGTGGTGAGTTTACCGTTACCTATGTTTATCAGAAGGCGCAAATTGATTATACCGATATTTTGATTAAAGATAGTACTATTTATACACAGGACACATGGTCACCAGTTGATAACTTTATCGAAGCTTCATCAAAAGAAGGAAAACAGCTAACCTATGAGGAATTTTTGGCAAATGGCGGGATTGTTTCTGGTACAGTAGACACACAGACAGCGGGTACTTATACGGTTAGTTATACTCTCAATAATCTAACCAAGGATGCAACAATAGTTGTCAAGCCTCGGCTGACCGCTATAAATGTCTCTGATTCAATAATCTATGTGGGTGATCCATGGCAAGCAGAAGATAATTTCGATAGTGCATTAGACAAAGATGGCCACGATGTTGATTTTTCAGCCCTAACGGTCGATGCTAGTAAAGCAGATACGAGTAAAGCAGGAACCTTTGCAGTTACCTATACGTATGATGGTGTAACGAGTACAGCGATTGTCACAGTTAAAGAAAAAATGACAGCCGTTAATGTCCATGATTCTACGATTTATGTTGGGGATAGCTGGGAAGCAGAAGATAACTTCGATAGTGCGTTAGACAAAGATGGTAATTCAGTAGATTTCCAGGATCTTGCAGTTGATGCGAGTAAAGCAGATACAAGTAAAGCAGGCAGCTTTGAAGTTACCTATACGTATGATGGTGTAACGAGTACAGCGATCATTACGGTCAAAGAAAAAATGACAGCCGTCAATGTCCATGATTCCACGATTTATGTGGGGGATAATTGGGAAGCGAAAGATAATTTTGATAGTGCGTTAGACAAAGATGGTAATTCAGTAGATTTCCAAAATCTGATTGTCGATGCTAGTCAAGCAGATACAAGTAAAGCAGGTAGCTTTAAAGTCACTTATACGTATGACGGTGTGACGAATACAGCGGTTGTTACAGTCAAAGAAAAACAAACTGCGGTGAATGTCCACGATTCTACGATTTATGTGGGAGATTCATGGCAAGCAGAAGATAACTTTGACAGTGCGTTAGACAAAGATGGTAATTCAGTAGATTTCCAAGATCTTGCGGTTGATGCTAGTCAAGCAGATACGAGTAAAGCAGGCAGCTTTAAAGTCACGTATACGTACGACGGTATAACCAGTACAGCGATCATTACGGTCAAAGAAAAAATGACAGCCGTCAATGTCCATGATTCCACGATTTATGTAGGAGATAACTGGCAAGCAGAAAATAATTTTGATAGTGCGTTAGATAAAGAAGGTAACGATGTCGCATTTTCAGCCCTGACAGTAGATACTAGTCAAGTTGATCCGAGCAAAGCAGGTAGTTACAAAGTAACGTATAGTTATGATGGAATTACAGTAACGGCCACCATCACAGTAAAAGAGAAACCTAGCCAAGAAGAACCTGCAGATGATTCAGAGCATACATCACAAGAACAAGAGAAAGAGAATCAGAAAAAGATAAACTCTGGTAGCAAGAAACATGAAGCACTTCCGAAAACAAACGAAAGCAAATCAGTGGTTGAATTAGCAGCAGGGTTCATAATTGTGTTATTGGTAGGTGGAATTTTCTTTTGGAAAAAAAGAAAAGCGAATAAATCGTAATGATTAAATAAAGTACTTGGGATTCATTCCCAAGTACTTTATTTGTGTATGATAAATTTTTATCAGAACCAAAGGTATAAATGAAGCCTGATAGTCGCAAGTTATTATTTGTCAAAAATGATTGGCACAAGACTCTCAGAATTTAGTATCAATTTTTAAAGAGAGTATTTAAAAAATCGTACCAAGAAAACGAGCAGTGTATGAGCATGAACTAAGCCGTTCTATTATAGATGTATCACTTCAATAGATAATTCATATGCTTTCTTGAAAAAGGAATTTCTTCCTAACAATGAATGAATAGATCGTATGTTGAGTATTTGTACCCGAGAAAAATGCACATCTATAACCTTTACAAACTGAATTTTTCCTTTTGGATGTGCTGTTTTTCCAAATAAACACGTTGAATCAGAAAAAGTAACTCAGCCCATCGTCCGTCATTTTCTATCGAGTTCAAATAAAACACTTTTTTCTTAGGATCGGATCGTACTAATGTATCAGTAACGACAATATCGGCTATCTCGTAATTATCGGTAATATTGATGTGTTCTTTATTAAAGAAGTTCATAAGACTATTTTCAATATAAAAACTGGCGGAATAGTCTTTTACTAGTTGTAAGTATATTGTAACTTCTGTCTTTATATTAGCGGTGTGGAGCGTATAGAACAGACTTGATAAATATTTGGTGTGATTTTCATCTTTGGTGTAGATAGAAACAGTTTTTTTTATGACATTCATATAGTCATTTTGAACATTTGATCGAAAAAATAAAGGTGGAATAAATAGTTGAGCGAAGCAGTCAATCGTATCTCCTATCAAAAAATAAAAAGCGTTGAATAAGGTTAAATAGTAGAGAACAAGATGCCTGTTCTGATCAGAGAGTTTATCGTTTATTAGAACAGAACTAGCTGCCAAAACGTCGCGAGAGAAAGTGCAATAAGAATGATCTGATTCGAAAAAAGTTTTTCCTAGTTTTATCTTTTCTTCTATAGGGATAATGTCTGAAATGAAAAGATGGGAAAGAAAATTAAAATAGAGAATCTCGTTATTTTTCGTACTATCACCAAGGGATCCGAAGCTGTTTTTTTGAAAGATTACTGCTGCATCAAAACTTTCAAAAATAATTGTAAACAAAGTTCGAGTCAATAGGGATTCTGGTTGAACCAATCGATGATTACTATGGATTCTTGTTTGCAAAATAGCATACAAAATATAAAGTGATCTATTTTTTGTAAAAGAACGCTTGTAAGATTCTTCCAGGATTTCTTCGGGAACTGATGCGCGAATACTGTGAAGGGAGATATCTTGAAATGGCCACTCTAAATCATGAAAAGAATCTTGCAAGTATAGATAAGAGAACAAGCGAATATTCATTTCATCTCCAACTAAAGTATAGTAGCCCTCCCTAACTGTAATGCGGAAATCAAAACCTGAGAAAAACTCATTTAATTTTTGGGTTAGTATGTTCAGATAGCTGGGGGAAATAAAGAGTTCATTTAATATATGATCTTTATTCAGTGCGCTTCGAGTAAGCAACAAAACGGTATAATTAAAAGCTGCATTGTTTTTTAATAGGTGCAATTTCAGAGAGTAGGCGGAAGAGACTGAATGTTCTTTGAATTCAGAGTTGATTTGCACCACACCAGAGTTTTTTATGAGAATAAAACTGCTGATGCTATGAAATTCCTCAAAATGCTTGTTGATGATGGTTAAGGTATCACGTACTTTTCGAGGAGTGAGCTGCAGGCTTTCGGCAATTTCTTTTGTGGTTGTTTGTTCTTTGTTTATGATAAAAAATAAAACAGATATTTCCCTTCTTAAGTAATCAGGTATCACATAATCCTCCCCTTTTCTCCAACACAATTTCCGTACATTGGTATACCAGAATTGTAGATAGCGAGCGCTTTTTCTGTGTGCTATCATACCACCATGATTTAAAAAACGCAAAATAATCTAACGTTTTTTTATTGCTAATAAATTTATTAATTACAAATAAATGCTGTGCGAAAATAATTTTCATTAATAAATTGAATATGTGATAAATGTAAGAAAGAAAGGCAGCGCTAAAAATGAAAAAAAGATTAGTAATACTTTTTAGTATGTTTATATTAACAATCCCTTCTGTGATAAATTCCAGCCAAGTCGTAGCTGATGTTATTGAAAATCGGCTAACACAAAATGAAGAAAATCTTACTCCAAATGAAACAAGCATTGATGATAGTGGAGAAAAAACTTGTGAAAGCAATACAATGAGTAAAGAGACCGTTGTTAACACTAATACTTTAAAAAGTGGATCGCAGACCGATGGGGCTGATTTTGTCAGTGAAACCGTTGCAACTAAGGAGAGCGTTGAACACACTGAACCAACGGAAAGTAAGACAGTTTCGAGTGACCAAAAATTAAGTAGTAAGGAGGGGGGCAATGACAAGGAGAAGCAAGCAAATAGTTCCGCTGTTGGCGACATAGCTACGGGAACAAATGGAACGAGTGCTTGGGTAATTGATGAAAATGGGATTTTACATATTTACTCAGGGAAGCTTCCTGAATTTCCAGCGGGAGGTGATAAGCCATCGTGGTTTGATTACGGACAGTCAATTAAAAAAGTTGTGTTGGAGGGAGAGGTGATTGCAGGCACTCACCTTGACTATTTTTTTGCGTACCTTACAAATGTAACTCAAATTGATAATTTAAATTTCTTGAATACGAATGCCACAACAACTATGATAGGTACTTTTCAACATCTGCCTGCACTTAAACAAATAGACGTATCCGGTCTTAATACGGCTAGTTTAGTTTCAATGGATTCTATGTTTTTTGGTTCAAGTGCACTTACGACTTTAGATATTTCAAGTTGGGATATGTCTAATATTGATACGTGGAAGTATGACACTAGCGCATTTCCTCCTAACTTGAATTATATAACTTTAGGTAAAAAAACAGTACTTGGCGGCTATTATTTAAATGCGCCACCGAATGACGGAGTTTACGGTGGTGTTTGGATAAATGTTGAAACTAAAGCTAGGTATGATAGAGAAAAACTAACTAAAACCTATGATGGTGATACGATGGCTGGCGACTATATGTGGGCGAAAGTTCCTAAATTAAATGTAAGGAACATTACCTTATATACAGGGGAAAGCTGGAACCCACAAGATGGTTTTATTTCTGCCTCAGACGATTTGGGAGATGAACTATATTCTCTGACTAATGATATTAAGATCCTTGGTGATCAAGTAGACTTAAGTTACCCAGGCGTTTATGAAGTAGAATATCGGTACTATTATAATAGTGCCAATACTACTAATTCTGTCAGCGGTATCTCTAAAGTGACAGTAAAAGATAATAAAACGACAGTCAATGTTCATGATTCCACGATCTATGCAGGAGATAGCTGGCAAGCTGAGGACAACTTTGATAGTGCATTAGACAAAGAGGGCAATCCGATATATTTCCAAGACCTTGTGGTTGATGAGAGTAACGCCGATACGAGTAAAGCAGGAACCTTTGAAGTCAAGTACACGTATGATGGTGTAACCAGTATAGCAACCGTGACAGTCAAAGAAAAACAAACGACAGTCAATGTTCATGATTCCACGATTTATGTGGGGGATAACTGGCAAGCAGAAGATAATTTCGATAGTGCGTTGGATAAAGATGGCAACGATGTTGATTTTTCAGCTTTAACTGTCGATGCTAGTAAAGCCGACACGAGTAAGGCAGGTAGCTTCGAAGTTGCCTATACGTACGACGGTATAACCAGTACAGCGGTTATTACGGTCAAAGAAAAAATGACAGCCGTCAATGTCCATGACTCAACAATCTACGTAGGGGATAACTGGCAAGCAGAGGATAACTTCGATAGTGCGTTGGATAAAGATGGTAATCCGATAGATTTCCAAGAACTGACGGTCGATGCTAGTAAAGCCGATACAAGTAAAGCAGGAACTTTCGAAGTTACCTACACGTATGATGGTATAACCAGTACAGCGATTATTACGGTCAAAGAAAAAATGACAGCCGTCAATGTCCATGATTCTACGATTTATGTGGGAGATAACTGGGAAGCAGAAGATAATTTCGATAGTGCGTTAGACAAAGATGGTAACGATGTTGATTTTTCAGCTTTAACTGTCGATGCTAGTAAAGCCGACACGAGTAAGGCAGGAAGCTTTGAAGTTACCTATACGTACGATGGTATAACCAGTAAAGCGATCATTACGGTCAAAGAAAAAATGACAGCCGTCAACGTCCATGATTCCACGATTTATGTGGGTGATTCATGGCAAGCAGAAGATAATTTCGATAGTGCATTAGATAAAGATGGTAATTCAGTAGATTTCCAAGATCTAACGGTGGATACGAGTAAAGCTGATACGAGTAAAGCAGGCATCTTTGAAGTTACCTACACGTATGATGGTGTAACCAGTAAAGCGATTGTTACAGTCAAAGAAAAACATACCTCGGTGAACGTCCATGATTCAACGATCTACGTGGGTGATTCATGGCAAGCAGAAGATAATTTCGATAGTGCGTTAGACAAAGATGGCAACAATGTTGATTTTTCAGCTCTAACGGTCGATGCTAGTAAAGCAGATATGGGTAAAGAAGGAACCTTCGAAGTTACCTATACGTATGATGGTGTAACGAGTACAGCGATCATTACGGTTAAAGAGAAAATGACAGCCATCAATGTCCATGACTCTACGATTTATGTGGGAGATAAATGGACGGCAAAAGAAAATTTTGACAATGCATTAGACAAAGCAGGAAAGAAAGTCGTGTACGAAGACTTGACAGTAGACGCCAGTCAAGTTGATCCGAGCAAAGCCGGTAGCTATGAAGTATCGTATAGTTATGATGGAATTACGGTAACGGCTACAGTCACAGTAAAAGAAAAACCTAGCCAAGAAAAACCTGAAGATGATTCAACGCATACGACACCAGAACAAAAGAAAGAGAATCGGAAAAAAACAACTTCTGATAGTAAGAAACAGGTAACACTTCCTAAAACAAATGAAAACAAATCAGTAGTTGAATTAGTAGCAGGTGTCATAATTGTGCTTCTAACAGGTGTAATTTTCTTTTGGAAAAAAGAAAAGCGAATAAAGCGTAATGGCTAAAAAATAAAGTATTCGGAAATTATTTCCGGGTACTTTATTTTATTTGAAAAAGATTTCAGCCAAGCTTCTCTTTCTTGATAGTTGAGAGATAGAAACCTTCACAGAGGCCATGTAAATTTATTTCATAGAGGAACATATCTTCTTATATGGAGGATGTTAGGAAGGTACTGACACTATTCTCATCAAAGAGAGGGTCACCTTTCAATTACTAATTATATTAAGTAGGAATTTTCGTAAGTAGATTAGCGTTCTTGAGAAAATTATATCTCCCTAAAATCAACCTTTGATCAACTCTACCAGCACATCAGCTGTTTCCTGTGGGTGGCTGATTGGAAAATGATGACCCAATGGCAGATCGACTATTTTATTCGTTTCTCTTGGCGGTAAATAGCTTTTATCCTCGGTTCCCCATATGATCGGAATTGAAGGATCTATTCTTTGGTGAAGGGTCATTTCTTTTATCAACCGATTTAGTTGAAGTGTTGTATTGACTATCCGTGAAGAACGAACACTCTTTTTCACTCTTTTTAAGTACTCGGTAGAAGAGACTGCTTCGTCTATCAGCAGTCCTTTTTTTGTAAAAAAGGCGAGTAATTGTCGTTCAGAGGCATGTCTTAAAGCTAGTTTACTGAGCCATGATGCAGGGACCGAATCAATTTTGTGGACAGGTGGTTGTAAAAGAATCAGTTGGTCGTTCTCTGAAAAGAAGCGCTGTTCAGAGGCTGTTAGTAACAAGGCAGCCCCAAAAGAATGGCCGATAAAGACAGAGCCATCAGGCAGGATATTCTTTAGTGAGCGTACCAACTCAAGATATGGTGTCAACAGCTGTTGCTTTTTAATAAACGGAGATCTTCCGAATCCTGGTAAGTCTGCAATGATAATTTTTCTGCCTGTTTGTTTATTCAATGCTAGTCCCAGTTGAAAGAGATCGGTGCCATCGCTAAATAAGCCATGCAAAAGCACGAGAGGAGTAGCAGAGCCCTCCAATTGATAGACCGTCGCTTCGTTGACAGCTATTCGTGTGTAGGGTGTTAGGCTTTCTTCCCCATAGGTCAAGCGAAAATCAATATCAGCTACTGCTAGCGGGATGTTTAATGCTGCTATTTTTTTTATCAGTTCCGGTTCAAAATCGCGTTTTGTCAGCCGGTTGTCAAACGTTCTATTGGTCAAAAAGTTTAAACTGCTTTCAGGAATACCCGTTAGTTTGCTTCCGCCAGCTGCCATAACGAACTTGAGTAAACCAAAAGGAACAGTCAGCCGTGGTTTGTTTCGATTAAGACTTTCAGAAATCAGCCCCATCAGTTGAACGATCTCTTTGTCGACGTGTTTATCGGCAACAAGGGGATACGTCATTTCGTCTTTTGTCTCATTGAATATGGTTTTGACAATAAATTGAGCGAGTACATTTTTATTGATTAACGGCAGTCGATAGTCGGTTCCTCCGGGGATAACAGGTAAGGCTCCACTTCGGATTATTTTTATAAATAAGCCAAAGCCTTCGAGTTGTTCGGTGCTGCCTGTTTGCTCATCACCGATGACGGTTGGCGGATTGATTACTGCTAAAGGAATATGGTGCTTTTTCGCTTCTTGTCGAATATAAATATCAGATAAAAACTTCATCTGCTCATAGGGCGGGGTTCCAAGTAACGCTGGATGCACCTCTTTGAACACATCCGTCGTTTCCCAGACAGAAGCATCATCCGTGAATGGGCTCATGTACCCAGCTACGTGGATGATCTTTTTCAATTTGTTTCTCTTGTTGATTTCTGTTGCAAGGGTCATGAGGTTTTTGCTGCCTTCTAAAATGGAGTTCTTCGCGGCGGCTTCTGATAAGTTGATATCCATCGGACCGCCGCAGTGAAGAATCATGTTGCAGTGCATTGCTCGTTCGTGGTCGATCGCATTTAGGCCTAAGTTTTCTTTTGTTAAATCGCCTGTTACCAACGCTATTTTTTCAGGGGCTAATGCTTGCAAAGGTCTTGCTTTCGCTGGATTTCTGACAAGTAATGTTAAGAAAACATCTTCCCTTGCGAGTTGTTTGACGATTTCTTTGCCAATAAACCCAGTTGCCCCGATAATTAAAATATTCATTATTTTCTCCTTTTTTAGAACTATTTAGTCCTAATTTTATATAAAAAAATTACTCTTAAACGAGTAATTTAAATAAATTTTTGGCTGTAGTAGTGAGATACTGACTCTCTTTTTTTACTTCTGCTAAAAAAAGTGCCCCTTCAAGGTTGTTCACAAAAATCTCCGCCGTTTCTTTGACGTTGATGTCTTCACGAAATGCTTTAGTATTTATTCCTTCTTGAATCAATCCCTCGCAGATGCGCGTTAAATAATCAAAAAAATGATTGATTTTTTCTTGGACCTGCCGATCATTTTTCGGCGCTTGCATAATGAAAGTAATAAAGGGACAGCTGCCTTGATAGTCCCGCTCTTCAATTTCTTCAGCCAAACTTTCTAGAAAGGTCAACATTTTTTCTTCCAAAGTTAGATTGGTCTGTTTCAAAATGTCTGCTAGTTTTTCTTGGTATATAGTGATCCAAAAATCAATCACTGCTAGTAATAATTCCTCCTTACTTGAGAAATGGTAATAGACATTTGATTTTGACACACCGCTTTGCTGCACGACCTCATCCATACTGGTATACGTGTAGCCGACTTTGAGAAAAAGGCTGGCGGCTGTTTCGATCACTCGGTTTTTATTTGAACGTTTATAATTTTCCATAATAGAACTATATAGTACTAATTGAGTCTTGTCAATTTTTTATTCACTGATTGATTCATTTTCTTTTTATTGTTGTAAAATTAATGTTAAAAAATAATTTAAGGTTCTTTTTTTAATGATTGGTATGTATAATAAGAACATACAGTAAGAAAGTGTATGCTGAAAAGAGGACTCTTATGAAAAAATTTGCAATTGGCTGTTTTGGGATCAGCCTTTTTATGACGATCGTTGGCCTTTTTTTACAGACGATTTTGATCCCTATTCAAGATTTTGACACAATCAGCAAAGAAGAACTTAAGAATATCCAACTTGATCTTGCTATTAATTATCCATTAGGAACTGGTATGCTCTATGTCGGGCTTCCTTTGTTAGTATGCTCGAGTGGTTATTTGGTTTTTTGTTATTTTAGAGATAGGAAGAACTGAAGCTTATCTTGAAAAAATGCTTAAGAGGAACGCAATATAATATGATGTATGTTTGTATTTAAATGAAAAGGTAAATATTGTTTGTTTGGATCTGTAATGTTTGAGGAAATACTAACTAATTAAGGAAGTGCTTTATGAAAATAAATGATGTTTTGCATAGACGCCAGTATACGATTAATTTATCTTCTAATACTCCACCGCTTGATTTAGCTTCTTTAAGTAATATGGGGGTCTGGAGTAATCCAAAAGAGAAACATTATATATTGACTTTGACACACAATGACGATCCCATTAACGATTCTTCTATGTTTGAGAAAATTTTTAAGGAGTGTACTGGATTACAGTCAAAAGATTTTATATATGAAGCAAAACATGGACCGATGATCCTACAACGTGCTGTTGATTCGACTTGGTTTTGAAAATATAGAGTTTTTTGAATAGATGCAATAGCACAAATGCATGAAATCATGGTATTGAGATTATTTTGAAGGAATTGAAAATAATGAATTTTTTTAGGGAAGCAGGTCTGAATAGCTATGAACAATCACGAAAAGAATAGAAAACAACATTCAATTAGCAATCTATCTAGTAATTCCTTTAACGTAATGAATACAAAATCTGATCCTTCACAAACAGGATCACCAATACCTTTTCAAAATGGCGACTTTTCATCAGTTGATCGAAACGTTCATTCTTCAAAAACAGTCACTGAACTGCTTTGTTTCTATTTAGCAGGTAGTATTATTGCGGCAATTGGGTGTTATTTGTATATTAAGCTGCCCTTATTTGCTAATTTACTGGAGAATACGATTTTATCTTTTGCTATTACTTTTGGGATTATCATCCTAAGCTTTGTTTTGTCTCATTTTATAACGAAAGTACTTACTGCTCATATCAGAAATAAATGACCAATATGAAATGAATTGTGAGGATAAATAGATGTATTCAAATTACCAGAAGCTGCCGCACTATTTAAAAAAGTGGTATGCATTATTTTATATTTTACCATTGATTCTTCTTTTATTTGTTAATGGCTGGACAGAGTGGTTAACGTTTCCTATAACAGTAGGAATCCTATTTATTCTTTATGGAATAAGTTGTTTTTTTGCTACCAAGGCGTCTTATGGTAAAAAAGAATGGTTTGTTTTAGATGGTATCACTTTTGGGATTGTGTTGATCGGTCTTTTTATCATTTTCAGTTAATAGATAGAAAGGATGGGTTTTTTATGCAGGAACAATTGGGGGAATCTCTTGATTACATGTTGTCTATCCTTGTGCTGTGTTGGAAGCTGTTATGTTCATTTAAAGATTACTATTTCTTGACGATAGCCATAAGCGTAAAATAAATCTATGGTACCGTAGAAATGTGCGTAGAACTTCTAAAGTTTGATTGGCTGAAGCTAATTTGAGAGGCCAGATAAACGTTTTAGGCATGTTGTTTTGTACAGTTCTTATCTACGAATGTCTGTCCTTCGTCATTTTGTAAGTCATCATTTAGGGCCCATTGCTAATATGAAAAACAATTCCTTGATCAAAGCAGACTCACTGGCCCTATTTCCAAGAACATTGTCATACTGACAAAGAAAAGTGACGACATACAATTCAGTAAGAACTAATACAAGTCCGCTTCCTTTTGCAATGTGAGCGGACTTGTATTGGTTTTCTTCAATAAAAACCTATTAACTTTCAGTATCTAACATCCGCTCCATAAACCATTCCACTTGTTGGGGGGCATCGTGGTCAAAGAATGCGGACTCTTTTTTATCTAAAGCGGCTATTTTTTCAATGTCTTCCTGGGAAAGCTCAAAGTCAAAAATAGCAATGTTTTCAGCCATCCGTTCTGGACGAACTGTTTTTGCTAAAGCGACAATCCCTCTTTGCATCAACCAGCGAAGAACAACTTGACCAACCGTTTTGCCATATTGCTTGCCAATTTCTGCTAATGTCGGATTGGTAAATAGGTCATGGCGTCCTTCTGCAAAGGGAGCCCAAGCTTCAACTTGGACGTCATATTTTTCATGCCATTCCTGATCTTCCGCTCGTTGATTCCAAGGGTTCACTTCGATTTGATTGATTTGAGGTTTCACCTCATTCAAGCCGACAAACTCGATCATCTTAGCTGATTTGAAATTTGAAACGCCAATTGCACGTAATTTTCCTGTTTTTTGAGCAGCAACCATTGAGCGCCAAGCACCATAAATATCTCCATATGGTTGGTGAATAAGGTAGAGATCAAGATAAGTTAATCCCATTGTTTCAAGCGAATGTTCAATCGTTTCTTTCGCTTTATCTTCGGAAGCTTGGAGAATAAATAATTTAGAGGTAACAAAAAGTTCTTCTCGAGTGACTAGACCTTCAGTGATGGCGCGCTTGATTCCCTCGCCTGTTTCTGTTTCATTTCCATAAATAGAAGCAGTGTCGATCAGTCGATACCCAGCTTTGATTGCTTGGTAAACAGCTTCGGCTGTTTCTTCCAAAGGAATTTGATAAACGCCAAAGCCTAGTTGCGGCATGGTGACACCATTATTGAGTGTGATTGTTTGCATAGTGTTTCCTCCTCTTAATTTTCATTGCATGTTCTATCCTAAACCTTGGAGTTAAGTCCATAGCAAGTAAAAGATGTTACTTTTTTCGTTCCCATAATTTTTCCACTTTATCAGGGGTCATATTTCCTGCTTTAAATTTTGCGATATGCTCATCATACGTTTCTATCTTATAAATAAGTAGGTCTCTTACTTCCTGCATTGCTGCTAACTTTTTCTCTAATTCTTCGAGCTGATCGGCTAAAATCTGTTTCTGAGCTTTTTCGACGTTTTGACTTTCACGTACTTGTGCCAATTGAGCAAATTCAATTAGCGATTCGATGGACAATCCTGCATTTCGTAAATGTTTTGCTAAATAGATCCAGTTCAGATCATTTGTTGTGTACACCCGATAGCCACTCTCATTGCGTTGGACAGGTGGAATCACACCGACTCGTTCATAATAGCGCAATGTGTCTACGCTCAAATCAAACATTTCCGCTGCTTTTTTTATATTCATCGTTGGTTCTCCTTATCTTTTCTATAAGTAATCATAAACCCTGAAGTGGACTCTAGGGCAAGTGGTTTAAAATCGTTTGTTTAAAAGAATATATTTTGTTCGTTATGGCGACTATTCGGGAAGAAAAAGCTACAAGCATTTTTATTTCAACAGAATGATTTGAGAAATCATCAGTATTGAAAGCTCCTTTCTTAGTGTGTTTCTACGCAAGTCATACTCTCTTAGAATTGATTGTTTCGTTATCTATTTGAGCGAGGCATTTTTTATCCATAGATTTTAATTAAATCCATCTCATGTTATGATGATGATGAAAATTCTTAGCTTGGATCAAGGAAACAATCGGTTCTTGTTAGGAAAAACGAAAATAAGTTGATGAGAGTGTGACTATCCTTGAATATAAAAGAAGTAAGTAGTATGAATCAAAAGTTAGAGCAACAATTAATTGAAGTTTGGGAGAGTTCTGTTAAGGCGACGCACACCTTTTTGTCAGAGACCGAAATCCAAGCCATTAAGCAATACATTCCAGAGGCATTGCATCATGTGCCACATTTGATTATCGTAGAAAGTGAAAATGGAGAGCCAGCTGGCTTCATGGGGATCTCGGATCGAAATCTTGAAATGCTTTTTATAGCAAATGAACAAAGAGGCAAGGGACTAGGAAGAAAACTCTTGGCATACGGGATGGAAAACTATGCTGTAAATGAACTGGGAGTAAATGAACAGAATCCTCAGGCGAAAGGATTTTATGAGCATATGGGATTTGAGGTATACAAAAGAAGCGAGTTAGACGAACAAGGAAACCCTTATCCGATTCTGTATATGAAGAAAGTTGATAACAAGTAGCTGTTTTTTTAATTCTTTTTTTGGGGGAAGTTGGCTGCCTATAAGTGTAAAGGAATTGAGGATTGCTTGGCTGTATGCATAGAAGCTCTAAAATTAGGTTGATTGAAGACGATTTTAGAAACAAGATAAGCGTCACAAGCTTTTTATTTTCAGCAGTCGTTATATACGACTGTCTATCATTCATCATTTTATAGGTCGTCATCATTTAGATTATGCTGGTAATGTGAAAGGCTGCTACTCAAGCAAGTCAGCTTCATTTGCAATGCCTCCAAAAACCTTTCCGATTTGAATGAAAAGCTCACCCCAAGCAGCCCCCGAAAAACAGTTTCGGAGGCTGCTTGGGGTTTGGGGGGCTTAGCTAGCTAAGCAATGCTCGATCACTAAAAAATGATCAAAACAGAATAGGCAATTTTTTCTTTTCAATCAAAAAATTTTGATCATTTTATCAAGCAGAGGATGGCACAAGTAAGTGGAAAGTAGGTAGTGGCTATTTTTTTTGTTCAAGATGGGGAAGTAGATTTGTCTAGGATACGCCCGAGGATAAACGTTTTGAGGATCATTTGTTTTTAACTTACCTATGTGCCATCACTGCGAAAACCCTGTGGATGAAGGCGTCATGTACGACACCAGATACTCGGATGAGAGCTAAGGACGTTTGATTGCCGTGCCTGACACGCTTTTTCTAACCGCAAAGTCGTAGGGGCTAAAGAGCTACAGCGCTGAGACAGATGACTGCCCCGTGCGATTTTGGGTGTTTTTTGAACCCTACAAGCTGCTATTGCTACGCGTCTATTCGTCGCAAGCTTGGAAGGTCTTCTCATAAAATGCCCGTCAGCTGTCAACAGGCTGCCTTTTGCATCAGGAAGCATCAGCATTCCAACAAATCTTTTTGATCCAGTAGTCGCCCACTCATTTTGGGCAACTTCTATCCGAGAAATCGTTGCGTTAGAAGTATGTCTGTCCGTCCTTTCCAGATAAAAGTCAGCTGAAAGAGGGCTGATACCTAACAAAACGGCGGTTAGGACGACCACAAGCGCTCTCAAAAATCTCAGTCCTTTCTTTTCAATGGTCATTGTTCTTATCTGCACTTCATGATAGCACCGAAACGCGAATTATTTTTCGCGTTTTTTTGTTTTTAAAATAAAAAATTAGGTATTCGCTTTTTTGGGTTAAATGGTATACCTGAGATGGAATAAAAATAATAAAAGAAAGGACAGGATTTACAATGAAGAAAACATCATTAGTTGCAGGTTTCGTTTTAGGTGTAGGCGTTTTGTTTACTCTAGGTGCATGCTCAACAGTGGAAGAATCAGGGGAAGTGGTCTCTGGGTCTGGAACGGAAACGTTGATCAGCGATTCGTCAGATGAAGTAGTTGTGGGAAGTGAAAAATTGAGTGATGACGGGTATTTTGAAGAAATCGTAACTAAGGGAATCGATCCGAAAATCAAAGACGTCGTTTGGTATGAAACGAATTATGAAAATGCTGGTTGGGATCACATTCGCTTTTTAGTGAATCATGTAAAAATCGTGAATGTAGAAGAATTCAAAGACAAAGACAAAGACAAAGAATACAAAACATTGCTCTCACTGAAATATCAATTGTTTAATGAAGATTCGAAAGACAAAAAAATCAAACCTGACAAAGCCTATTTGGTGTTGAATGATGGCAAAAAAGTAGAAGCGGAAGTGTTTGTGGACTACTTAGATGATGAGATTTTGACCCATGACAAACATAAAGATGGCTTTATTCATTTTAAAGTGGCGCAAGAACAAAGTTTGCCAGCGATCAAAGCGGTCGAAATCGAATTTAAAGCAGATGGAGATTTGACACATACGTACCATATTGATCTATCTTCCGCTGCTGAAAAATAGTATCTAATGATAGGAGGTAAAAAAAATGGATACTAGCAAGAAAAAACTATCATTGTTGAGTTTTTTTGCAATAACTGCTTCAATGGTGATGACGGTATATGAGTATCCAACCTTTGCGACATCGAAGATGAATTTAGTTTTTTATTTACTCGTCGGCGGTTTCCTCTGGTTTATCCCTGTAGCCCTTTGCTCTGCGGAGATGGCTACTGTAAAGGGATGGGAAAAAGGGGGACTCTATACCTGGGTCTCAAAAACATTAGGGAGAAAATGGGGCTTTGCTGCCATTTTCTTCCAATGGTTCCAAATCACGGTAGGCTTTATTACGATGATTTACTTTATTGTCGGGGCGCTTTCCTATGCCCTAAATTGGCCGGCTCTTAATACGAATGTTTGGCTGAAGCTGATTGCCACTTTAGTGATCTTTTGGCTAATCACGATCTCGCAATTTGGCGGAACAAAAAATACTGCGAAGATTGCCAAAGTAGGGTTCTTTGTGGGGATCGTCGCAACAGGGATCATTCTTTTTATCTTAGGAATTGTCTACATTGCTCAAGGGAATCCCGTCAAAGTTTCTTTTGGATCAGGTGCATGGATTCCTGATTTCACGAAAATCAATACGCTGGTCGTTTTTGTTTCCTTTATTTTGGCCTATGCAGGGGTTGAATCTTCTGCCAGTCACGTAAAAGACATGGATAATCCTGGAAAGAATTATCCGAAAGCTATTTTGATTTTAGTCGTAGCGACGATTCTTTTGGATACGTTAGGTGGGGCAACGGTGGCTGCCACGATTCCCCAAAATCAATTGTCTCTTGATACTGGTGTGATTCAAGCCTATTCTTATTTGATCCATCATTTTGGCGGCGGGGAATGGCTGGTTCGTTTGATTGCGGTGGTCATCTGTTTAGGTGTCATTGCAGAAATTGCTGCTTGGGTGGTCGGCCCATCGACGGCGATGCTTGAAGCAGCTGAAAATGGCTTGCTGCCAAAACAAATGGCCAAAGTCAATCAACACAATGTCCCAATCAATATCGTTTTGGTACAAGGCATCATTGTTTCCATTTGGGCGGTTGTCTTGACATTAGGCGGTGGAGGCGCCAATCTATCCTTCTTCGTTGCGATGGCGTTGACGGTCTGCATCTATCTGGTGGCTTATGTCCTCTTGTTTCTTTCCTATATTAAATTAGTCAAAGAAAAAGACGACTTAACAAGAACGTATCATATTCCTGGTGGGAAAAATGTGAAAATTGGTGTTGCGATGGTTGGTTTGCTTGTTTCTATTTTTTCTTTCTTTATTTCCTTCTTTCCACCGAGCGATATCGGCTCCGGAAAGGGCGGAACCTATTTAGCCATCTTGATCATCAGTTGGCTGATTATTGTCGTGATACCGTTTGTCATCTATAAATATGTAGGTGAAAAAGCAAGCGATAAAAAATAAAAAGCACAACCTATGAGGAGGAGAGCTGCATGTTATTTAGTAAAAAAAATCGAAAAGAAGCCCAATATTTGGAGCCTATCTATGGGAATGAGGCAATGGATCAAGCGATCCCTATGTACAAATTACCAAAAGAGTCCTTGGTACCGCGGGATGCCTATGAATTAGTCAAAGATCAATTGATCGATGAAGGGGTCTCAAGACAAAATTTGGCGACGTTCTGTCAAACCTACATGGAACCAGAAGCAGTCAAAATTATGAGTGAAACCCTTGATAAAAACGCCATCGATAAAACCGAGTACCCACGGACGGCTGAAATTGAAAACCGCTGTGTCAACATGATCGCTGATTTATGGCATGCCCCAGAAGCGTCCGATTTTATCGGTACATCAACGGTAGGCTCAAGTGAAGCGTGTATGCTAGGTGGATTGGCCTTAAAATTTGCTTGGCGCAATCGGGCAAAAAAACTTGGCTTAGATATCAATAAACAAAAACCAAACTTAGTGATTTCTTCTGCCTATCAAGTCGTTTGGGAAAAATTCTGTGTCTACTGGGACATTGAAATGCGGACGATCCCTATCGATGAAGAACATGGCAGCATCAATGTCGAAAAGGTCACGGACTATTTAGATGAATATACGATCGGGGTCGTCGGTATTTTAGGGATCACTTACACTGGACGATACGATGATATCAAAGCACTAGATAAGAAATTAGAGGAATACAACAAACACACCGACTACAAAGTTTACATCCACGTGGATGCGGCTAGTGGGGGATTGTACACACCATTTATGGAACCAGAACTTGAATGGGATTTCCGTTTGAAAAACGTTCGTTCCATCAGTACGTCTGGACATAAATATGGGTTAGTCTATCCTGGTATCGGTTGGGTGCTTTGGAAAGAAAAAGATTTCTTACCAGAAGAGTTGGTCTTTAAAGTAAGTTATCTTGGCGGTGAAATGCCAACGATGGCCATCAACTTTTCAAGAAGCGCCAGCCAAATCATCGGACAATATTACACCTTTATCCGCAATGGGTTTGAAGGCTACCGCTTGATCCACAAAAAGACCAGCGATGTTGCCCAATATTTAGCAAAAGAGATTGAAAACATGGGTTACTTCGATATTTATAATGATGGTTCACGGTTGCCGATCGTCTGCTACAAATTAAAAGAAGATGCCGATATTTCTTGGAATCTGTATGATTTGACGGATGAATTTGCGATGAAAGGCTGGCAAGTCCCTACCTATCCATTACCTGATAATCTATCACATATCAATATCCAACGCTTTGTCTGTCGGGCAGATTTAAGTATGCAAATGGCAATGGATCTGGTGCAAGACATGAAAGAAGGAATCGAGCGCTTGAACAAGCGACCAAGCCGTCATGTTTCATCCGATCAAACCTATGGCTTTTCACATTAAGAAACGGTATCGCTAGAAACCCTTTCATTGCTTTTTTCAATGAATAAAAAGTCCCTTTATGAAACGTTTTTTGCAAGACTGAATGAACATTGGTTTATAGAAAAATCAAAGGCGGTTGCATCGACTGCCTTTGATTTTTTTGTTTGTAAGAACGGGTAAGCACTTGATAGTGTCGTTTTTTAAGAGAAAGTAAAAAAACAGTGCTTGATAATTTCATTTATTGACATTTCTGGCTTGTGATAGTATTAATTATTATGGTCTAAATATATTTTTTTAGAGAAGAACGTTTTACATAAACAAAAAGGAAATCTTAGAACGTTGTCGTGAGGGAATTATTAGGGAAATTCGTCTTGCATCGAGGGTTTTTGTTTGTCAGTCATGGTTTGTTGGGGAGTAAGTGAAGGAAAAGTATCTGTAGAAAGGGCCTGTTTTTACTGCGCTTGTTTGTTTCATAAGTAACGTACTGCTATCTTTTTCTGTAAATTGGTTGTAACTATTCTGAATGAATATAGATTTACACTGGAGGAAAAACAGTCATGTATAAAGAAGACTTACTGGATAAGGACTTGAAATTAGAGTATATCTTGCTCAAATTTTTGTATTTATCGACCGGTCATATCAAAAAAAGTGATGCGTGTCGGGAATTAGATATTACGATGCCGACCTTGACGAAATTATCAGAGAGCCTTCAACGGCAACTAAAAAATGAGAAGGTCTCATTTATCATCAATCGTTATACGTTGGAACTGCAAGTAACCGATAGTGTCTCACTGGATGATTTGACCGACACGCTATTGAAAAAATCTGCTAAATATCAAATCATCCATTATTTGTTTCAACATGCAGGCTATGATGCCTTCGTCTTGGCTGATGAATTAAACATAAGTGTAGGGACCCTCAATCGGCTGATCGCTGAGTGCAATCAGTTGTTGCAGCATTTTGAATTAAAGATCAGAAACAAAAAACTAGTTGGAACGATGACACAACGCATTTATTTTTACTATAATTTTTTCAAAATGGGTGCGACAACGATCGATTCTGTTTTGATCGATGACCTGGTTGCGGAGTTAGCGAAAAAGATAACCTTATCGATTGCCCAACAAAAGCAGCTGAAGATCTGGTTGTATGTGATTATGAAAAAAGTCACGTCTCACACGACCTTGGGAAGTTTAAGTCCGGAAGAACAAACCAAAATCGAGCGTTGCCAAGAGATGCCCCTCTGTCACTTTATTCGACAGATCTATGCTTCTAAAAAATGTATCTGCTCAGTAGATGAAGCGAAGATCGTGCCATTCTTTATCTGTCTCTTCCTCATTACGGTGGGCGGGATTCCTTACGAGGAACTTCGCTTAGGATTGTACACCAATAAAAATCCCGTCTTTGAGATCACCGATGAAGTCATGGCAGCAATCCAGTCCATTTATCGTCTTGATGCCTCGCATACGACGATCGATATCAAAGCCAATGTCTTTTCCTTAATCGCACAAGTTTATTACTTTCATGGAGTGAATTATTCCATCGATCGAGTCACGCTAAATTATTACCACAAAATGTTTCACAATTCCTTGCGAGATCAAGTGATCTCAGACATTCTGGAACACATTATTGCACCGACCAACTTGTTTACGCCCACGAAACTCAACTATCTCAAGAAACGCCTAGTCTTTTTAATTTATATGTTATCGCCTAAAGAAGAATATCGGGTACGGATCGGGGTCTTAAATATGTGCTCTAGTCTTTTGGCGGATGCTTCGATTTACTTGTTAAAAAATGAACTAAAAGGCAAGCAAAATGTTGTTGTTTTACCCTATACTCCGGACGAGACATTTGACTTGTTGATTTCCAATGCCAATCTCCCCCAATTAGGGAACAATTATGACCAATTTTATCAAGTGACCGCCATTGGTGCCGATTTAGATGTCAATCAGGTTTCTGCGATCGTCGATCAAATTGCTTATTCTAAGTATCATTCTTTTGTGGTGTGAGCCATCACTTGTTAGTTAAAAAGCAGCGAGTCAACGGATAGGTGATTCGCTGCTTTTTCAATTATCTGCGAAGTAGGGAAAGGAAAAGGCGCTTGAATTGCTCTTGTCATTGATGCCGAGATGAAAACAGAGTCAGTCAAGCAGCTTTCTGCTAGATAAATGTGTCCAGTATCCTTGTATAACGTATCGCAACAGAGCAGAAGACATCAAGCGTGAAAATAACAGAAGGGATTCAAAATGCTGATTTTGGAAGGATGTAAAAAAGACCCACATAAAGATGTGAGTCTGCAATCGTTAGTTCTGATTTTCTAATTTCTCTAGAACCTTTTTGGGAATTGCGTCTTTTTCAACGCTATTCGGGCCTTTTATTGTACGCTTTTCACTGATCACCGCTTTTACATAAGAATTTGGGGTTAAGGGTTTTGCGTTATCTTCTGATAATGAAACCTCGAGTGTTTGTGTGCTACCATCTTCTTTTACAAAGTTTAACGTGTAATCGTAAGAATACCAAGGCGACTGGTCGCCGATGCCGCTTTTACTTTCATGTTCTACCTTAGGGGGAATCTCAGATGGGACATACGCGTAAGCTGTTTGTCCTGAGTAAGTGGATTGATAATATTCATAGCCTTTGTATCCGGCAAACCCTAAAAGTACGACTAAGACGAATCCGATTATTTTTTTCATATAAACCATCCTTATCCTCAAATATGGAGCTATTATAACAGAATGGTTCTATAGATGACCTTTCATCAGACGAACAGTTTTGCAAGGAGAAACGTTACTAGCCAGTCGTGGAAAAGTGGGGAACGCCGCTAATAAAGGGTTCTATCTATAAATCGTCAGGGGATTGTTGCTTAGAGTGACTAGAAATAAGTGCGGAATCAGGCGAAAAGACCTTAATAAAAAAACACAGCATGGAAAATGTTTCTTTTTTGTATGCTCACCAGCAGACTATTTGATAAGACGTGTCGTTGTTTTTTTCACTATAGAAAGATGAAAAACGGCGCATCAGTTTAATAAAAAACCAGCAAAGACGAGCTCTTACGGAGCGTCTTTGCTGGTTTTTTTGGCTCTTTGTCAATAAGGACTGATGAGTTGCGTAAAATCAAATCTGGGTCAGAATGAACCACATTCTGGCTCAGATTTTTTGTTATCTTACTTTGATTAATTGATTGATCAAAAAGACTCTAATTCTCATGTTCTCGAATGATTTAAATCCGTAGGATACTCGTTTCATTGTCTTTATGTGGGTATTCTTCGCTTCTATTTTTCCATTGGAATAAGGATAGATCATTGCGTTGGTGATGCCTTCTTCATAGGTCAGAAGGTTTTGAAGCTTCTCCCGAAAGCTGTCATCTAACGTTTCGGGAAGTTCTGTCAATAAGGAGAAAAATAAGTCAGGGTTTTTGTCTCGAAAGGCTTCAACTAATTCATGAAAAAAGGGATACGCCTCCTTCAGGGGCGTAGAAAACTCAAGCAATCGATTAATCATCATTGCTTCAGTAAGAAATGGGTATTTTGGTGCTCGGAAACTTTTCCATGTTTTGTATTCATAATGGTTGATGTTTGCACGATTTTTTAGCAAAAAGCGCCAGTTCTTTTTCAGTTTTTCTGCCTGGCTTTTCTGTCCGGCTTTACGAAGTTCATTCATTTCACGGATACGCAACTCATTGAACGCTTGATTCATGTGTTTGACAATATGAAACCGATCAATCACTACTTTCGCATTTGGCAGAACACGTTTGGTGAGCTGGAAGTAGGCGGCGTTCATGTCTGTCACCAAGAATTCTACTTCTTCTGGATTGGTACAACCTAAGAAATAGCTTGTTAATCGAGGTAATTTACGCGTAGGCAAAACATCTATTAATTTTCCTGTTTCGCCATCTGCGCAAATAAAGCTCATTTTATCTTCTATGGAAGCATGCGAACGAAATTCATCAACCATCAATACTCTGGGGAGAATCTTCTTAGATTGCTTTGGCAAATAGCTTTTAAACTCTTTCAATGTACGAATAACGGTGGTCAAAGATACCTGACAGCTTTTCGCAATAAAAGATAAAGATACTTTTTCAGTCAGTAAAGAAGCAATTTTATATCTAACATGATTTGCGATTGAATGTCTGGGGTGGACAAAATAACTTTGAGCAGTCCAATGGGTTCGGCAGTTTTTACAGGTATAGCGCTGTTTTTTTAGGCGCATAACCAAAGGCATATGATTGTATTGTTCAAAACGGACAATCGTTTCCTTCTTCCCATTTTTCACTATAATTGCTTTCCCGTTTCCATCTACCACAGTAGAACCACAACTTCTACAAGCACGAGGAGCAGGCGAGAGAACAGCATCGACGACCAACGTCTTTTTCTTCTGAAGGGTCTCGTAAGAGACCTCTGTAATCATCAAATCTTTCTCTATTATTCTCAGCATTTTTTTGATAGAATCATTCATATAGCATATCGTCCTCTCAGTTGTTTATTTTGTGGTGATTTAATCATACTAGAGAACGATATGTTTTTTAATACCTAAAATGAAAATGGGACTGAAGAATCAATTCTGATTCATCAGTCCCATAAATTATAGAGCCGTTTTTTTCTACTGAAAATGTTTGAGCGCAGGCCATGACAGCTGCTTACGGCTCGATTTTACTATACAAATCGAGGGCTCTTTTTCTGGCTTCGTTGTGATCAACTATAGGCAACGGATAGTTGGTGCCTAAAACTACCTTTAGGTCGGCTTGTTCTTCGTCAGTCATCAAGTAAGGTTCGTGGATGAATTTTAGCGGCAACTGGGCGAGTTCGGGAACAAATTGTTTGATATACGTCCCCTCTTTGTCGAATTTTTTCCCCTGAGTGATGGGGTTGAAAATTCGAAAGTAAGGAACCGCATCGGTGCCAGTCGAAGCTGCCCACTGCCAGCCGCCGATATTGCTGGCAGCGTCGTAGTCGATCAATTGTCGAGCAAAATAGGCTTCTCCTTGCCGCCAGTCGATCAATAAATCTTTGGTTAGAAAGGAAGCGACGATCATCCGTAGACGGTTATGCATCCAACCGGTTTGATTCAGCTGCCGCATCGCGGCATCAATGATCGGATAGCCGGTTTGTCCTGCTTGCCATTTGTTAAACGCCTCTTCATCCTTTTGCCAATCCATGTTTCGATATTTCTCAATGAGTTCATAGTTTTTTTGCTCCGGATGAGTGAAGTAGATCATATGATAAAAATCTCGCCAAGCCAGTTCTTTTAAAAAGGTCGCTTTGCCAGTGCTGGGTGGCATTCCTTGGCAAGCGGCCCAAACCTTCCGAATAGAGAGTTGTCCAAAAGACAAGAAAGGGGACAGGCGGCTGGTTCCTTTGATCGAAGGGAGATCACGGTCTTTTTCATAGGCGGCCAAACGCTTTTGCACAAAGGCCTGCAATTGTTTATGCGCATAGTCTTCCCCAACGATCGTTGAAAAATCGGTCTTTCTATTTTTTAGCAGCTCAGCAAGCAACGCTGTCCCCGCTTTAAAGTGAGATGCATCATCAAAATCAACGGCTTTTTCAAAATCAAGGGCCTGCTTTTGATACACCGGTTTGGGCAGCTGGATCCATTTCTTATAATAGGGCGTAAATTTTTTGTAATACGTCCCGTCCTCTTTGGTGACTTCCGTTGGTTGGTGCAGATGATGTTCTTCAAAGAAATGGACAGTGACGCCTTTTTTCTCGACCAATTCTTTTATATAGAGGTCGCGTTTACGACCAAATCCACGGTTATCAAAGTTGAAGTACAGTTGGCTCCATTCTGGATAGTGAGCGAACAACTGATCAAAGGCTTCTGTCAAAGTCCCCGTCAAGAGGTGGATCGTCAGATTTTGCTTTTTGGCAGCCTCGATAAAGTGAGCAACGGCGCTAAAAAAGTAATCATGGCTTGGTGCATCGGGGAGAAACTGCTTTTCATTGAGATGAAACACACACAACAATTGGTCGTTTGCTTGAAGAGACAAAAGCGCCTCAGTAAGCGCCGTATTGTCCTCTAAGCGCAGATCCTTTCTAAACCACATCACATGAATTGCCATAACAACCTCCTTGATAGTATAACCGTGCTAAAAAAACGATCGAATTTCGTTTATAGTAATGGAAAGATGGGATTTATTCAAATTTGGCGATTGCGTAAAGAAAATTGCTGTTGCAACAAGTCGAGGGATGCTTACAGGGTTTGTTTTAATTGGTGCACCGATTTGAATAGGCGCTTGTCATTTACTGTTTCGTTTCTGCAAATCGTCTCTTCTTAATAAATAATAGGTAAAAAATGAGTAGTAGGGGATGAAATGAGTTACATTTGCGTAACGAGAACGTATATAATCATAGTATATAGTGAGGCTTTTTACTTTAGCGTTTATTAATAAGCGCATATTTGGATGGAGTGAAGGATGATCAAAAACAAATTACAGCAATATAAAATTTTAACGATTTTACTGATACTTGTGACGGTTGGATTAATTCTCTTTTTAAATCAGATGATTTATGCTTGGCAGGCCATTGAAATTTTGGCGATTCTTCTTTGTGGCTACTTAGTGGTTTTTGATCAAAGGGATGGAACTTCGAAGATTGCTTGGATCTTAGCTTTATTGTTTTTACCGATTGTAGGAGTCATGTTGTATTATTTAATTGGTCGTGAACCTCGGTTGAGGAAATTGCCCGAACAGCAGATACAAAATGAACGGGAAGTGCAGCGAACGGTATCGGCTATTTTGCAAGAACATTCAGAGGTCATTCATGGGAAACATGATCTCTCCACTGAGATTTTTCATCTTTCGGGCAAGTATCCCACAACTAATAATCATCTGACCCTATTAAACGAAGGCGCTGAGGCGTTCGCTTCTTTGTTAGAAGATATCAAAAAAGCCAAGCATCATGTGCATGTGTTTTTTTATATCGTTAAAGGGGATGAAACAGGGGAGGAGCTGACAAATGTTTTGGTCGAAAAGGCCAAACAAGGGGTGGAAGTTCGGTTTATGTATGATAGCGTGGGATCGATCACCTTTCCTAATCAATTGTTATTATTGATGCGAAAGAATGGGGTAGAGGTGCGCACGTATGATTTGTTGAACTCGCCTTGGCTAAGTAATAAAGCGAACTGGCGCAATCACCGTAAAATGGTCGTTATTGATGGGGAGATTGCACATACAGGAGGCATGAATATTGGAAATGAATATAGTGGGCGAGGCAGTAAGTTTTCTTATTGGCGAGACACAAACATCCGGATAGAAGGACCTGCTGTTCTAGAAGTACAAGAGTGCTTTATTTATGATTGGCTCTTTCTTGATGAGATGGAAGAAACGGTCACTCATTTTTTGACACAGACAGCTACGTATTTTCCGTTGAAGACCGACGTTCAAAGTGGTTCAGAAATCGTTCAGGTAATCTACGGCGGACCCTATGATAGCGAGCGAATCATTAAGGATTCCTTTAATGACCTCATTGGAAAGGCGACGGATTCGATTAAGATCGCAATGCCTTACTTTATTCCTGATGAAGAAAGTTTAGGTGCGCTTAGAAGAGCAGCCCGGTGCGGGATCAACGTGCAATTGATCGTGCCGGGAAAAGGGGATCGAGGAATTTCTTTTCATGGCACGAATTCGTTTATTGATGACCTATTATCTGCCGGCGTCGAAGTCTACACCTATGATGAGACTGCTTTTATTCACTGTAAATATATGATTGTCGATGAGTTTGCTGCAACGATCGGGTCAACAAATTTTGATATTCGTAGTTTTTACCTTAACCATGAGTTATCTATGTTCATCTATGGGCCGTCGAAAATAATCACAGAGTTAAATCAGCAATTTATGGAAGACTTAGCTCATGCAAAATTAGTAGAAAAAGAAGAATGGCAAACCAGAAGCCTTTTGACGAATACAAAAGAAAAAATCAGTGGCTTGTTTGTTCCGATTCTTTGAAGGAAGATAGTGAACAGAGAAAAAAACTCGATTCCATCATCTGGAATCGAGTTTTTTTGGGTCATTTTCTACTAGCAGCTCGAAAATAATTGATCCCGGTTCCCGCAAATACTACGAAACTAGCCAATAGGAACAAAAATCCTACGGGGATTAGATAGAAATTTTCATGTAAAATGCCGGATTGATCGATGTATTCCACGGAGCTTGCTTTGATGAAGAAGCAGGCAAAGCCGAATAGTAGTAAAAATGTTCCGATCAAGGTCGTGATCAAATTGAGTTTGGCGCGTCGGGTCTCGCTGCCGTCTTTGATTAGTTTTTCAGTGATCTTGTTCACTTGAGTTCCTCCTAAAATCAATTCATCAAGCGAGAGTTGAAAAATCGTGGCGATGGCAATCAACATTTCTAAATCTGGTAGATTGCGATTGTTTTCCCAGTTCGAAACGGCTTGTCTCGTCACGTGTAATTGAGTGGCAAATTGTTCTTGGGTCAAGTTATTTCTTGTGCGTACTTCTTTGATTTTTTCGCCAAATTCCATCTTTTTTTCCTTTCGCTGATGTGACTTAAGCATAGTCGAAACCCACGCTGATTCCAAGAAAGCAGGGCTTGCTGCTTGATAAATCAAGGGAAAGTGGTGCTTGCGTCGCTTTTTTGTCCGCTCTTGGTTAGGGCGGGAGCCAATCATCTTTAATAACCGAAGCAATCAGCTGCTAAATAAACGATTTTATATGTGTTATTTTTACAGTGTATCTTTTCTTTTATTATAGCATTGTGATCGATGGGAGGGAAATGTGTGATACTGGTCTTTCGCTGCTTGATCGGTAGCTGTCTGACAGCTGTCGAGAGTATCGAGTGGGGAGCAACGCAACAGCAAGTTTCTTTTCTTAAAGAAAATCACTTAGTTGACAAATAGGGAAACATCTTGTTTAATATACCCCGAGGGGTATAAGAGAGGAGCAAGAAATGTTTTCATTATTTAAACGCATACCAAGTATGTCAACAGCAGATTTACAAAAAGAAGGAGCCAAAGAATGGACGGTTCTGGATGTTCGCACGCCGGCGGAGTACCGTAGCGGACACATTGCCTACGCCAAAAATGTACCGTTAAACAAGATTGCGGGCTTCACTCAAAAAGGTGACAAGAAACTGGCAGTCATTTGCCAATCAGGGATGCGAAGCAAACAAGCAGCCAAAATCCTAAATAAAAAGGGGTTTGATGTGGTCAATGTTCGCGGTGGCATGAATCAATGGCGGGGAACAACCAAAGGAGGAAAGTAACGATGGAAAAAATAGTTATTGTCGGTGGGGTAGCAGGAGGAATGTCTGCAGCAACGCGCTTACGTCGGCTTAAAGAAGTAGCGGAGATCATTATTTTTGAAAAAGGTCCTTTTGTCTCTTTTGCGAATTGTGGACTGCCGTATGCCATTTCTGGTGAGATCGAAGAGCGAGATGCCTTATTGGTCCAAACACCTGAGGCATTAAAAAAACGGTTTAACCTAGATGTGCGGCCTCTTCATGAAGTGCTGGCGATCGATCCGGAGGAGAAAACGGTCACGGTCAAACATGGCGAACAGGTCTTCACGGAATCTTATGATGCGTTGATTTTATCACCGGGGGCAAAACCGCTAGTACCAGCGATCAAAGGGCTAGAAGAAGCAACCAACGCCTTTTCTTTGCGCAATGTTCCTGACTTAGACCAAATCATGACACATCTTGAAGACAAAAAGCCTCAAAAAGCGACGATCATTGGCGCTGGGTTTATTGGGTTAGAAGTCGCTGAAAATTTACATAAAAAAGGCCTACAAGTAACGATCGTGGAAAAAGCACCCCACGTATTGCCACCTTTGGATGAAGAAATGGCGGCGTATGTCAAAAATGAATTGATCAAGCAAGGGGTCAATGTTTTGACCTCGCAGTCAGCGACCGCTTTTGAAAAAGCAGGGCAAGAAATCGTTCTGGAGGATGGAACGGTTCTGGCTTCAGACATCACGATTCTTTCGGTGGGTGTCCAACCAGAAACGGATTTGGCGAAACGTGCTGGTATCCAATTAGGACACCGGGGGGGTATCCTGGTAGATGAGCAATACCAAACCAGCAAGAAAGATATTTACGCGGTGGGAGATGCCATCGTTGTGAAACAACAAATCACTAACGAAGACACGCTGATCTCCTTGGCGTCACCAGCCAATCGCCAAGGTCGGCAAGTGGCTGATGTATTGGGAGGACTGACTCGCAAAAACAAAGGCAGTATTGGGACGGCGATCGTGCGCGTATTCGATCTTGCCGCAGCGTCCACTGGGTTGAGTGAGCGTAGTGCCAAACTGGCGGGGCTAAATCCTCAGGTGGTTCATCTTTCAGGCAAAGACCATGCTGGGTATTATCCTGATGCGACGGATATTTATTTGAAGCTGATTTTTGATGCTGACACTGGAAACATCTATGGTGCGCAAGGCATCGGTGCCAAAGGGGTCGATAAACGGATCGATATTTTGGCAACAGCGATCAAAGGCGGCTTAACGATCTTTGACTTGCCTGAACTGGAATCCACCTACGCGCCGCCTTTTGGCTCAGCGAAAGATCCAGTGAATATGATTGGCTATGCAGCGATCAATCTGGCAGAAGGAATCAGTGAGAATATCCAATGGCACGAATTGACGGAGGCCTTAGAAAACGGTAAGCAGTTGTTGGATGTTCGTTCAGAGATGGAATTAGCCAATAATGGGCGTTTTCAAGAGGCGCTCCACATTCCGTTAGATGAATTGAGAGATCGGTTGTCTGAATTGGATCCAAGTGTTTCGTATGTTGTTACGTGTCATAGCGGATTGAGAAGCTACATTGCCGAACGCATCTTAAAACAAGCGGGCATCAATTGTCAAAACCTCGATGGTGCCTTTTCGTTGTATAATACTATTAAGCCGGAGATGATTATTCATGATTAAAGCAATATCTATGGAGGAATTTACCCAAAAAGAAAAACGTGAGGCGCTTGAAATCCTTGATGTCAGAGAAGTTGATGAGTTTGCACAAGGACACATCAAAACAGCACAAAACCTACCGTTGAGCGAGCTTACGGAACAAATCAGCAACTTAGAGAAGGATAAAAATTACTATGTCATCTGTCATTCAGGGGCTCGTTCGCAAATGGCGTCTGAGTTTTTGAACCAGCAAGGGTTTCAAGTGACCAATGTCCTCGGCGGCATGTCAGCATGGAGAGGAGAAATCAAACGATGACCGCATGCAACAAAGATATTTTGAATCGGTTAAAGCGAACCGAAGGCCAGTTGCGGGGGATTCAAAAAATGATCGAAGACGAGAAAGAATGCGCCGATGTCATCACGCAATTGTCCGCCGTCAGTTCCAGCGTCAACCGTATTATGGGGATCATTGTCGCTGAGAATTTGAAAAATTGTTTGGAAAATCCAGACAGCGACACGGAAACCCAAAAGCAGAAAATCGATCAAGCCGTTCAGCTGATCGTGAAGAAATAGCGGGATTTTTGACAGGTTTGTCGCGTTTTTTATCATCCCATAGAAAAGGTTCAGAAGAGCAGTATGTTCTTCTGAACCTTTTTATTCTTCATCAGTGATTGCTTGTCGACACCAATAGAGGAAACAAGCGGAGATTGTCGGTATGTTTTGTTTTTTAATTATGAAGGAATATACACCGAGAAGGCTGTATGGTTAAATGGAGGGAGAAACGTCAAAACGCCCGATGGGTCGTTGAGTATTTATAGCGACCAACGATCGCTTTTCTTGTGACTAAAATCACAATAAGCGAGTGGGTGTTGCGCAGTTATGACGAAGGAGAGAGGAGAGCTTCTTGAACAAAAAAATACAGTCTTTTACATTGCCTTTGATTGCTTCCAATTTGTTTCAAATCATTATTGCACAAGTTTCCTTAGCGATTATTTCAAGAAGATCCACGGAAGCGCTGGCGGCGATCGCACTGATCGACGGGTTTCTCTATGCTTTTGCGGGTATTATAGGTGCGATTGGGCTTGCTTTTAATATTTATGGCGCAAAGGCAGTCGGGCAAAGAGAAGAGACGCAGTTAAATGATTATCTGTCGTCGGTTCTTTTTTTAGTAGTCGCGATCGGTGTGAGCTTTTTGCTGATTTTCCTGCTTTTTGGACGAGACATTTTACAGGTTGTCTACGGATTTAGCGGGGAGCTGCTAGGAACTGCGACGTTGTATCTTGCAATCATGTCCCCCTATATTTTACTTACGTTAGTCACGTTTGTTTTTACTAGCCTTTTAAAAATTGAAAAGAAAACGAACTACATCCTCGGTGTTTCGATCATTAGTGCGTTGATACAGGTGTTGCTTAGCTATTTATTGATCAACGGCAATCTCGGTTTTCCCGCCATGGGGGTCTTAGGCAGTGGCATCGCAAATATGCTTGCGACTTTGTGCTTGCTGGGGATTTATGGGGTTCTTTTAAGAGAAAGTCTAGCAAGAGGGCTAAAACAAAGACCACGAAAACGCGCCTTTTTATTGAAAAAATCGATCCCCTTAATGATTCAGGAATGCTTTGAAGGCTTAGTCTTTATTATTGCTTTTGAAGCTTTCGTCTCACGGTTGGGTGTTAGTACGCTGGCCGCCTATGCGATCGGCAGCCAAGGATTGATGATCGCACGGTTGCCTGCTTTGATGTATGGCAACGCAGTGACCGTCTTTGCGAGTGAGGCGAATGGTCAGAAAAATCGTCAGAAGATTTTAGCAGTGGGAAAAAGTGCCTTCGCTTCTTCTTTCGTGGCTTATGTTGGAATCGCCAGTCTGATCTGGGGCTTTCGTTCTGCTTTTTTCCAGTTGTTTACTACAGATGTCGCTGTTTTAGACTTGTTGCCAGCTATTTTGCCAATCATGCTGGGGATAATGCTCGTCAGTCCGTTATATGAAATCACAAAATACTTATTACAAAGTTTGGAGTGCAGTCGCATGGTTTGTCTGTTGACAGGATGCGTCAACAGTCTGGTTTTAATGGGAATCACGGGCTTTTGGAGCAGTGGGCAGCTGAACTTTTTCTTCCTCTACTGTCTATACGGCTTGAATTTCCTGATTCTCGGCAGTTTCTTTGCAGGGCTGTTTTATTGGACGATCAAGCAGCGTTATCCTCAGGGCAAAGGACGCCTTTGAGGGGGATAGAAAAAAGCGAAGGTGCTGCTGATCCTTCGCTTTTTCGTCGCCTACAATTGGACAGGTGAGATTAATTGTGGCTGACTTCTTCGTAAAAGATAGCATTGCGTTCTGCAATCAGTTGGGTTTCCCTTCGCTCTAATTCGAGAAAGGTTTCGTCTGCCAGCAATTCGGCAGCAGAGTAGCCGGCCGCCAAGAAGTTTTCTGCATAGGTCAATTTCTGATTCGTGATGTTTCTTCGTTGCTCGGCAATGACGAGCAGCTGTTTCACATTCATACACTCACTCCATTCTTTTATAAAAAGCAAGTACTAAAAGAGGACAGCTAATAATACTTGCAAGTCAACGGTGAAGGCGGGATATCAATCATGCTCGGCTATTCATAAATAAGAGAAATACGGTAGGTTCGTTTCTGATTGGTCGTTTTATACGGAAGCTTTGTACTAAGTATAAAAAAAATTCCCCCGTAGCAACAGAACCTAGTCGTTTACATAAAGCAACGATTGGTTTACATTACTCGGACAAGCGGGTGTTACAAGAAAAACAAGTAATTTTTCCTAGGAGAACGGCGGGATTTGACGACAAAAAAACCTGCGATCGCCTCAGGCGGATAGCAGGTTTCACGGGCTAGTAGAAATAGCTTAAACGGTTTGTTTTGCTGGGCGCAGCAAGACTTCGCTGATCGCCACATGTTTGGGCTGTTGAATGGCATAAACCACTGCATTTGCTACATCTTCTGGCGTTAGGCTGTTGCCTTCTACGCGAGAGGTTTCTTTCAAGGCTGCTTCTAGTTGAGCATTACCGACGGTTTCAAACAATTCCGTGGAGACCATTCCCGGAGAGACGATGGTGGAGCGAATGCCATGTTCACGTTCTTCTTGGCGCAAGCCTTCCATGATTGCACGAACCGCAAACTTTGTCCCGTTGTACACGGCAGATCCCGGGTAAATGACATGTCCAGCAACTGAGTCAGTGGCGATGATCAAGCCATCTTGTTGTTTTTGCATGATGGGCAGCACAGCGCCGATCCCGTTCAATACCCCCATGATATTGATATCCAGCATTTTTTGCCAGCTGTCATAGTTCAACTCTGCCAAGTTTCCTTGAGGCATGATGCCAGCATTATTGAAAAGGACATCAATCCGACCAAAGGAGGTCATGGCTAAATCAATGACTTGTTGGACTTGTTCGCGATTCGTGACATCGGCTGTTTGATACAAAACATTTTCTCCTAGTTTTTCAGCCAGGGCTTTAATGCGCTCTTCGCGGCGGGCGGCGATTACTACTTTTGCCCCTTGTTCGGCTAGCTTAACGGCGGTTGCTTCCCCAATTCCTGAAGAGGCTCCCATAATTACGATAACTTTTTCTTTGATTTCTGTCATTTGTCTTTCCTCCAGTGAATGATTTTTTCATCGAATCCTGCTGCTGCCAAACCCAAACCTGCGAGATGACGGGTGATTGACAGTACAGTGCTTGCGGTGTATTTTTATTGTAGAACCTGAAGTTAGGTTTAGGTCAAGCGATAAACAAAATTTTTTTTAGGAGCGATGCAAGTGAGTTACTCGATTGGTGAAGTATCAAAAACGACTAACATTCCTATCTCGACACTACGTTACTACGATCGAGAAGGAATGTTTCCCAATATGGCCCGTAGCAATGGCGGCATTCGGGTGTTTTCAGAAAAAGAAGTGGCGACGATCAGAGTGATCGATTGTTTGAAGAATACCGGCATGCCCATCAAAGACATCAAGAATTTCTTGGATTGGGGCGAAGAAGGCGATGCGTCTTTGCAGAAACGGCAGCAGCTGTTTCATGAACGTTTGGAAGAAGTCACCAAGCAAATGGCAGCCTTGCAAGAAACGATGAATACGATCAAATACAAATGCTGGTACTACGATACAGCGATGGCAGCAGGTACCGAAGCGGTAGTAAAAGAGCTACCGCTAGAAGAAATACCAGAAGAAGTCCGAGCATACAAACTGTAAGTCCATCGAAAAACCACCTGCTGTTTTTGCAGGTGATTTTTCGATTCTACTGGTTTTGCTGGGAAAATCAACCTTGCCAGTTGCCGTTTTCTAACGGCAGTTCGGAAGTCCCATTAAAATTGGGTTTCGTTCGTCGGCAGTGTTACTCAATAACGCCTACAGGAATCAAATAGCGGGGTTCATTTTCCGATGGCAGCTGCAGCAGCTCTGTAAGTTCATGATCCGTGAAGGCGCCGATCGGCACAGCGCCTAATCCTAACGCTTGGGCTTGCAAAAGGACGTTTTGGGCGGAATGTCCGACTTCGATATAGGCATAACGTTCGATTCCTCGGTCCCCATAGCGCTCGATCAGTCGTTCATAAACCACTGTATAAAGCAATGTAGCAGGTGCTCGTTGGATCGCTTGCTGATCCAACGAACCTTCCGCCAATGCGGTCCGGAAATCACCAGCAAGGATTTTTTCTAAGGCATGTTGCTCAGGTTGATACAGATAAAGCCCTGGCTCAAGCCCCGTTACCTGTGTGACCACGACATAGAGGTCTAAGGGATACAAGGCACCAGCCGAAGGCGCTGTCCGGCGACCATCTTCTGTAGTGACACCGGCAGCGGCCCATAAAAGCTGTGCCAGCTGTTCTTGTGTTAGCTCGGTGTCTTGAAAATCCCGTTGCGAGCGCCGATTGAAGAGAGCTTCCGCCACACTGGTTTCCCCATCTAAGATCGGTTGCGGCAATGGAAAAGTTTCATAGGAAACCGCTGGTTCAAAAGGAGTGACCGTGTCAGTAGTCGGTTGTTCTTCAATTGGTGCCGTATCCGCACTGCAGCCAGTGAGAAGTAAGCCCAACACCAAAAAAGCGCCTAAATGAACAAAGCGAAATCGTTTGTAACGGGTCATGAGGGTTCCTCCTTTTCCTAAGGACTTCGTGTTATTTATAAGTATAACAAGGATTGCTTTTCCATGCGCTTTTATTCACAAGTTGATAATTAGGGAGGTAAGCAGTCTCTCAGTCGTATCATAGGCTGATTGTGCTTTTTAATATTTTCTAAAGACCTAGATAATGAGTAGTATCGTATGAACTTGCTATGAATATTTTTTATGAAATCCAAACCGACTGCAATCAAACGTAAGAGAAAAAAAGGCCATACAAAAACCCTCCAGCAACGAATTGCTGGAGGGCTTCATTTAATTCGCAGCTGCCAATGACGCTTGGTTTTGCTTGGCATGGTAGGCTTCTACGTCTAAGATTGCTTGTTTGAACATTTCTCGCGTGATCTCATAAGGCACGTGGACGATGTCATTGGTGGTCATTGCTTTGTCTAAGATTGCCTCAAGGTCGCTGGTGGCGTTAAGACCCATATCAGCTAAGCAAACCGGCAGTTTGTTTTCCTTCATAAAGGCGTAGATGCGCTGGAAGAGGGCTTCTTGCTGATCTAGCTGCAACAAGGCCAAAACGCCGTAACTAACGGAAGCACCATGCAAATAGTCTTCCATTTTTTCCAAAACGGTCGTTCCGTAGTAAAAGGAATGGGCAAGGGCGGAGTTGTAATCATTGATGACTAAGACGGAAACTAAGCCGGTAGTCACGATGATATCCAAGACGACTTGCTCAATGGCATAAGATGGCTGATTGGCGGCACTGTCTTTCAAGGCTTGTGTGCCGTATTGCAATAAGCGTTCCGTGCACATTTTGCCGATTTGGATGCCTAACCCATCGGTGTAGTCTAACTCATCGCCCCGCGCTGAAAACGTCGATTCGATCTCTTTGGAGAGGGCATCGCCGATTCCTGCCCATAAGTACTTATCGGGGGCCTGGGCGATGATCTCACTGTCGATAAAGGCATGGGTCGGTGGTTGCGAAGGGAAAAACAGCCCTTGCATCTCGCCGTTTTCTTTATAGATGACACAGACCGCGGTGACTGGTGAGCAGTTGGAGCCGATCGTTGGAAAGGTGAAGACTGGTTTGCCTGCTTTTTCTCCAACCACTTTGACGGTATCGCAAACGCGGCCGCCGCCAACGGCGAATAGAACATCGGCGGCTTGGACGCTTGGATTGGCTAACAGCTGATCGACGTTTTCATAGGTCGAGTTGCCGCCGTACCACAAGGTATCCGTCACTTTGACTTCTGACGTTAAACCGGCTTTGATCTTGTCTTCGGCTTTTTCAAGGGCGGTTTTTCCGCCGATGATCACGGCATTGGTGCCGTATGGTTTTACGATGTCATTTACTTTTTCGTAGGCGTCCGCCCCGATTGTGTAGTTTGGCAAAAAGATACTTTGACTCATACTGTTTTCCTTCTTTCTTGGCCACGAGATTGGCTAAAATTGGTCCGGTAATTTGATGGATCACCATGCCGACTGCGGCAGGGGTAACGGCTGCAGCAATGGCGGCAAAGTGGGCATTGGCTAACGAGATCGCTAGGCCGGTATTTTTCATTCCTAATTGAAACATGATGGATTTGGCTTGGGTGGCACTGACGCCCATCACACGGCTCAGACCATAGCCTGCGCCGTAGCCGATCAAGTTATGGAGCAAGACTAAGAAAATCACGATCAAGCCAGATTGGACGATGACGGCACCGTTGCGAGCGACAGTTCCGGCAACGATCAATAAGATACTAACGGAAGAAATCAACACAAATGATTGCAGAAATCGCTCGATGTGCTTGGCAATGAGTTTGTGGACGATCACCCCTAAAATGATCGGCAAAAGCACCATCTGCAAGACAGACAAGAGCATTTCCCAGAAGGAGATCTCGGTGTACTGACCAGCCAAGACGTAAACTAAAAAGGGGGTAACGACGGTCGCTAACAAGGTCGATACCGTGGTCATGGAAACGGTGAGGGCGACATCGCCTTTACCGATAAAGGTCATGACATTGCTGGCGGTTCCACCAGAAACGCAGCCTAGTAAGACAAAACCGATGATCAAACCGGAAGAAAGACCAAACAGCTGCGCTAAGCCGTAAGCCACCAATGGGCTGATGGTGAACTGGAAAAGCACCCCTAAGATGAATGCTTTAGGCTGTAAGACGACCATTTTAAACGCAGCAACGTTTAAAGTCATCCCCATACAAAACATGATGATGCTCAAAAGAATCGTTGTACGAGGCGGAATCCATAAGAAGGGTTGCGGGAAAAAATAAGAGACGATCATCAATAAAATCATGATATAGATCAAATACTTGTTTACAAAAGCAGCGATCGTGTTGACGGTTTTCATAAGAAAAATCATCCTTCCTTTTTCTGCTTGACCAATCAAGTGTTCAAACAGAAGGGGTCTTTAGAATAAGTGCAGTGCATAACCGCGGGGAATCGGCAGCAGTTGTTCAACGAGCGTTTTCGGATCTATCTGACATCAATGTGTCAGTTTGTAAAAGGTCGCTTCCTTGAAAATGGGTATAAAAAAACACTCCATCTCAAGAAGCTGATCTTCTTTTTGGATGCAATGTGAATAGGGACTCTTTGAATGTATAAAATCAAACAGTCCCGGCTATAATAATAAAATAATTCGTTTGCTAACATTGGTGCGGGTCATATACGCCACCGTCCTTTTCTTTATTTGGAATTTTCTAAATATTTAAATTATTTCTACCTAGTCTACAAAAGAGTCAAGGCTTTGTCAATCGTTTGAGAAAATTTTTTTCATTTTTTTGGGTGTTTTTTTAAAAACATGGGTTTCTATGGGGAAAAATAGCAAGAATTGGTTTGTGCTGTGCCTTTTTCTCCTTCGTTTAGAAACAGAATAGTTGTTGGATCTAGGTTTTTGTCCTACGATGATACTAGCAAGAGTTGGAAAAAGAATCGAGAGGAGTATAGAAAATGAAAATTTTTGTCGTTGGTGCTACCGGACGGGTGGGCCAAAAATTGATCGCCTTTCTAGAAAAACAAGGACACATCGTTTATGCTGGTGCGCGCAGCAGTGAGAAAATCACAGAAACGGAGAATATCAAGCCCGTGTTCTTTGATTTACACACGGAACCGGAAGAGATGGCGGCCAAATTCGCAGATGCGGAAGCGGTATACTTCGTGGCGGGTTCCCGAGGCAAAGACTTGCTGCAATCTGATCTGTATGGTGCGGTCAAAGTGATGCAAGCCGCTGAATCAAAAGGAATCAAGCGCTACATCCACCTTAGCTCAGCCTATGCCTTAGAACCTGAACAGTGGCAAAGGGAAGGCATGGCGTCATTGATGGATTACACGATCGCCAAATTTTTCTCTGATCGCTGGCTGATCGACAATACCGCACTAGACTATACGATTTTGCAGCCGGGTGCGTTGAAAGAAACACCAGGATCTAGTTTGATCGAGATCAGTGAAACGACCTCTGGTGCGATCCCCATCGAGGATGTCGCCGTCTTGTTAGGTGAAATGCTGGAACGTCCAGCAACTTATCAAAAAGTCATCAAAGTCCAAGCAGGAGAAACACCGATCAGCGAGGCACTGGATCAGCTTTAAGGCGTGCCTTTGGGCTTGAAGAGAATGTACTGAAGGAACTGCACGGCAGCGAATCGTTGTCGTGCGGCTTTTTTTCGTAAAACTTTGAGATGCCCCTTCATTGCTATGAAAGCGATGACTCTTGACTTTGGAAAAATAGTTTGTTACGCTTATTGCTAACTTTAGAGGGGGTGGTAAACGAATGTCAAGCGACTCGAGTGACGGTGAGCAGAAACACTATTTTGACTTACCTTACTTTTTAATTGAATAGGAGACCAACAACAGCGCGTTATTTAGGAGCAGTTTCTAAATAAGGGGCTTATTTGTGTTATCCATCAATGAAAAAGAAAAGGAAGAAGAATAAATGAATAAAAAAGAGTTTCAATTATCAGTGTCAGAAACAATCGAACAGTATAAGGTGCCCTCAATCGAACAAGGATTAGATGAGGCGCAAGTAACCGAGCGGTTAGAAACCTACGGATTGAATCAATTAGCGGTCAAAAAAACCGCCAAGTGGCGTTTGCTGCTGCGGCAATTCCATAACACGATCATCTACATTTTGATTTTCTCCGCCATCTTAACGCTGCTGATGGGGCATTTCTCTGATGCCGTGATCATTGGCATCGTCGTACTGGTCAATGCGTTGATCGGTTATTACCAAGAAGCCAATGCTTCCGATGCGTTAGAACGGATCAAAGAGATGCTATCAGCAGAAGCCACGGTCTATCGGAATGGGATTCGGCAAGATATTCCAGCTGCCGAAGTCGTTCCGGGGGATGTCGTATTCTTAGAAGCCGGCGACAATGTGCCTGCGGATCTGCGGATCATCGAAGCGGACAACTTGCGTATCCAAGAATCCGCCTTGACTGGTGAAGCCGATTCGGTGGAAAAAATAACAGATGCCTTAGTGGATGAAGCAACCCCATTAGCAGAACAACGGAATTTGGCGTTTGCTTCGACTTCCGTGACGTCAGGAAGCGGGAAAGGAATCGTGATCGCTACCGGCGCCACGACTGAGATCGGGAAAATCTCCACAGAAGTCAATCAAACAGAAGAACGAAAAACGCCGTTGATGAAAGAGATCGATGGACTGGGGAAAGGCATCACCTATGTGATCATGGGCGTGGCGGTCTTGCTGTTTATCGTCAGTTTGTTCCAGCAAACCTACGCGATCTCTGTCTTGTCCTTAGCCGTCGTCACCATGATCGTCGGCTCGATCCCAGAAGGATTGCCAGCAACGACCTCGGTGGTTTTGGCGATGGGTGTCAGCGACATGGCAAAAAACAAGCACACCATCATCAAAACACTGCCGGCGGTTGAAACGCTAGGCTCAGTGGATGTGATCGCTACGGATAAGACCGGTACCCTGACTAAAAATGAAATGACAGTTAAAGACATCGTATTGGCTGAGCAGGAATACGAAGTGACGGGTGACGGCTATGCGCCGGTGGGCGTGATTCGTCCAAAGCAGGAGGACGTCTACACGCAAGACATCTTGCAGTTGTTTTTGGAAGCTGGCTACGAAGCCAACGATACGGTATTGGTGCCAGAAGGAAATCACTGGACGATCAATGGGGAACCAACAGACGGCTCCTTTTTGACGCTGTATCATAAGCAATTTGCCTATCCGCAAGCACCCGCTTACCAAGAACTGGATATGCTGCCCTTTGATTCGGACAACCGCTACATGGCGAAACTAGTGGCAAACCCTGCGGGGGAACGCTTGCTATTTGTTAAAGGCTCCCCAGATAAATTGTTTGAAATGGTGCAAAAACAAGCGGCACCTTTTAATGAAGCCTATTGGACAGGTCATGTTCGCCGCTTGTCGGCAGAAGGCAAACGAGTGGTAGCGGTGGGCTATCAGAAAGTTTCGATTGATCACATTGATGAAACGATTTTTGAGCAAGGGCTACAATTACTAGGGATCGCCGGGATCATCGATCCGCCGCGAGAAGAAGTGATTGCCTCCCTGAAGGAAATGAACCAAGCCGGTGTTCAAGTGAAAATGATTACTGGGGATCACCCTCTGACCGCCAAAGCGATTGGGGAAAAGCTTGGCTTAGCGGATGAGATTCACGTCGTGACAGGTGCCGAGTTGGATCAGATGAGTGAAGCTGAATTTCAAGATGCTGCCTTGACGAATCAAGTCTTTGCACGAACCACGCCGAAAAATAAATTGGACATTATCAAAGCGCTACAAGCCAAAGGCAAAGTCACGGCGATGACAGGGGACGGCGTTAACGATGCCCCGGCGTTGAAGCGGGCGGATATCGGTGTAGCGATGGGGATCAGCGGCACGGATGTAGCCAAAGATTCTGCTGATATGATCTTGACCGATGACAATTTCGGTACCATGTCCTTAGCGATTCGCGAAGGACGCAGGATCTATGACAACATCAAAAAGAGCATTCTGTTTCTGTTGCCGACATCTTTTGCCGAAGGGCTGATCATTGCCTTTACGATCATGATGCAAAAAGAATTGCCGCTGCAGGCGACACAACTGCTGTGGATCAACATGGTTTCTGCTATTACGATCCAGTTTGCGTTTATCTTTGAACCAGCAGAGTCTGGGATCATGAGCCGCAAGCCGCGAAAGACAGGCAATAAATTGTTGAATCGTCACGATATTTGGCAGATGGCGTATGTGTCGATCTTGATGGCAGTCATCAGTTTGATCGCTCATGACTGGCTCTTGCTGCAAGGCGTCAGCGAAGCCGTTGCCAGTACCATGATGGTCAATATCGTGGTCTTGAGTAAGATTTTCTATTTGTTCAACATCCGTACCAGTGCACCAGCGTTTTCTAAAGCTTCCTTCACCAATCCAAAAGCGTTCTTGATCATTGGTGTGATGCTGGTTCTGCAACTGTTATTGACCTATGTTCCATTTATGCAAAGCGCCTTTCATACGGAGGACATGTCCTTGATCGGCTGGGTCATCTCAGCAGCTTCTGGGATGGTCGTCTTACTCGTGACGGAGTTCGATAAATGGCTTCGTTCGAGAAAAAATATTTAACCTAGGTTTTCTCGTATTTTTTTACAGGTAAAATCGCCTTGCTGCAGCTTAGGAAAATGGCGGAACGACAAGGGATTTCTGCTGTCGCTGCTTTGGGATTGCCAAAAGAAAAAGCCAAGAGGAATTCCTATTGGCTTGTAATCAGGCCTATTGACAAACAAAAATGGTCGGGCTAAAATGCACATGAATTGAATAGTATTCTTCGGGGCAGGGTGTAATTCCCGACCGACGGTGACAAGTACAATGCTTGAAGTCCGTGACCCGCATAGCTATGCGGTGGAGCCAGTGTGAATCTGGCACCGACAGTGAAAGTCTGGATGGGAGAAGAAAAACCACAAAATTTCAAGGGCGCAGTGCGTCTAAAACTGATTTTTTGCCGGTCTTGTTTGTCTATGCCTCGTGAGATTCTCACGAGGCATTTTTTTATTGAAAGGAGGAAGGAAGATGCATAACGAATACATGCGTTTAGCGATCGCAGAAGCCCAAAAAGGGCGTTACCAAACCTTTACCAATCCGCTAGTGGGCGCCGTGATCGTCAAAGAGCAGCGGGTCATTGCCAAAGGGGCTCACTTAGTCTATGGACAGCCCCATGCGGAACGAAACGCCATCGAACAATGCCATTCCTCCGAAGACCTAATCAATTCGACTTTATACGTGACGTTAGAACCTTGCAACCATCAAGGAAAACAGCCGCCTTGCACCCAGCTGATCATCGACAGCGGCATCAAAAAAGTAGTCGTCGGCCAGTTAGACCCTAACCCGATCGTGGCTGGACAAGGCAAGCGCTTTTTAGAAAATCAGGGCATCGACGTGTTGGTGGGTATCGAAGAAACAGAAGTGCGCCGTTTGAATCCACACTATAATTTTTACCATCAGCATCAGCGACCTTACGTGGCATTGAAGCAAGCGATCACTTTAGATGGTCGGATCGCTCATGATGCGTTAACCCGCAGTGCGATCACTGGTTCAGGGGTTTGGCAAAACGTTCATCAAGAACGTGGGGACTACCAAGGGATCTTAGTGGGCAGTCAGACGGTGTTGACGGATGATCCCACCTTATTGACCACGATTGAAACCAGCTTTCCGCCGATTCGCATCGTGGTAGACCGTCGGGGACGAACGCTGTCGCAACCCGAACTGGCACTGTTTGCCGACGATTCGGCACCTGTGTGGATTTTTACGCAGCAGGCAGCTGTCAATGATTTGCCAGCGCATGTCTCAGTGATCCAACTGGAAGAATTGACGATCGCTGCATTGTTGAAGGAGCTTGCCACACGACAGGTCCAATCGCTTTACGTGGAGGGAGGCGCTGCGATCCATGATGCCTTTTTAGCCAGCGGACTGTGGCAAGAAAGCATTACCTATGTGGCGCCAAAGTTTCTTGGGGGCAATAGTCTCGCAAGTTTTGCCAGTGAGCGTACCCCGAATCAGCTGCAACGGCTAACAGAGGTGACGGTTACGGCAGTTGGAGAAGATGTTTGCATCCGAGGAAGGAGACAAGAGGAATGTTCACAGGATTGATTCAGGAAAAAGGCCGCATCAAAGAGATCCGCAAGCAAAGCCGCACGATCCAGCTAACCTGCAGTGCGTCGGAAGGCTTACTGGCGGATTACCAGATCGGAGACAGCATGGCGATCAACGGGACGTGTTTGACGGCGATCGCCAAACAAGCGATGACGTTTACGGTGGATATCATGCCGGAAACCTTTCAACGAACGACCTTTAAACAACTCTCGGTGGGTGCCGAAGTCAATTTGGAGCGAGCGATGGCAGCGACGCAGCGTTTTGAAGGCCACTTTGTCGCAGGCCACATTGATGTAACGACCCGTTTGATCCAGAAAAAGCAGTTGGAAAATGCCTTGATCTTGACGTTTGCTTATCCTGTCAGTGTGCAAGGGGAAATCATTCCGCAAGGGTCGATTGCGATCAATGGCGTCAGTTTGACGGTTACCCAGACGACGGCACAGGCATTTTCCGTTAGCTTGATCCCCCATTCCAAAGACCAGACGACGCTGGGGCAGTTGAAACAAGGGGAGTGGGTCAATATCGAGACGGATATGATCGGGAAATATGTCAAATACCAACGAAAATGAAAGAAGGCAGACGATGCATAAAGTAGAACAAGCAGTGGAATGGTTAAAAAAGGGCGGCTTAGTGATTGTCGCCGATGATGAAAATCGGGAATCAGAAGGAGATTTGATTGGGATCGCTGAATACGCAACGCCAGAATCTGTCAATTTTATGGCGACTTATGGCCGCGGCTTGATCTGTGCACCCATCTCACAAGCGATCGCTGAAAAGCTGGCATTGCCTGAGATGACCGCCAATAATACGGATGCCTTTGGCACCGCGTTTACCATCAGTGTCGATCACGTGACGACGAGTACAGGAATTTCTGCGAAAGACCGGGCAGTGACGATTGAAAAGTTGGCTGATCCTGCGTCACAGGCTGCGGATTTTTATCGCCCTGGCCATATCTTCCCATTGACCGCTCAACCTGGCGGCGTGTTGGAACGCAGAGGACATACAGAAGCGGCTGTGGATTTAGCAAAGCTTGCTGGCAGCGTGGAAGCAGCCTACATTTGTGAGATTTTAAATGAAGATGGCACAATGGCTCGGGTCCCAGAATTGAAAAAATTAGCAGAAAAATGGCAGCTGCCGTTTTTGACCATTGATGAGTTGGCGGAATATCTACGAGGAACTGCACCTATCACGGTGGATCTGCCAACGGCTTATGGGGCGTTCCAATTGACCTTATTTGAAGATGAATTCGGCAATGAACACCTTTTACTAGCCAAAGGCGAGATTCAACATACTACTGAGCCGCTTTTACTACGGATCCATTCAGAGTGTTTAACTGGCGACGTCTTCGGCTCTCATCGCTGTGATTGTGGCGAACAGCTGCAAGAAGCTATGCGGCAGATCGAAGCAAAAGGCCGCGGTGCGATTTTGTATCTACGCCAAGAAGGCCGCGGTATTGGCTTGCGGAACAAGCTCCGTGCCTATCAGCTGCAGGAACAAGGCATGGATACTTATGAAGCAAACATTGCATTAGGGTTTGCAGCAGATGCTCGTCATTACACGTTTGCCGCCGATGTTTTACGTTCCTTAGAAGTGCAGGAGATTCAACTGATGACCAACAACCCTGACAAAGTGAAGGAATTAGAAAGCTTAGGGATCAAGGTAGCAGCACGGGTACCGCTGGAGATGCCTGTGCATAAAGAAAACAGCAGCTATTTGAAAACGAAGAAAGAAAAGTTTCACCATTACCTATCTATTTAATCAACCAAAGGAGAATGAGCGATGACAGTATTTGAAGGAACGTTTCAGGGAGAGGCAGTCAAAGTAGGGATCGTGGTTTCACGATTCAACGAGTTTATCACTTCCAAGTTAGTGGAAGGCGCCAAAGACAATTTGGTGCGTCATGGAGTCAAAGCAGAAAACATCGATGTGTATTGGGTACCAGGTGCTTATGAGATTCCGTATATTACCAAAAAAATCGTTGACCACAAACAATACGATGGGATCGTGACATTAGGTGCCTTGATTCGCGGAGCAACGACCCACTATGAATTGATCTCAAATGAAGTGGCGAAAGGCGTAGCCCAAATTGGTCTGAATGCCGACATTCCGATCATGTTTGGTGTATTGACGACTGAAACGATTGAACAAGCCGTTGAACGAGCGGGAACCAAAGCCGGCAATAAAGGCAGTGAAGCCGCTCAAGGTCTTTTGGAGATGATTTCGTTGAATCAGCAAATCCTTGGCAACGCATAGGTTTCACGTTCGAACAAAGGGAAGCTAGCAAGAAAAAGCCTGCCTAAGCATAGGCTTCAGACTGGAGACAGACTTCGTACAAAATGAAGTCTGTCTTTTTTCATCATTAAAAAAACTGGATTATTTTGCCGAAGAATTTGCTTCTTCGCGGGTACCGTGTTTTCGATAGGTCAATGGAAAGGAAAATGCCCAATCAATCACGAACATTAGAATAACTCTTATTTAAGGAAGTTTTCAGAAAATTATTTACATTTCACAAAAGGTTCCTTATAATGACTCTATTCATTGAGAGTGATTCTCATTTGCAAATAGATGTCAAAGTAGCACATGGCTTTGGCGCTTTTCATGAGAAGAACTTTTATAAGCGAAAAAACGCACAGATGCTTCTTTTATGATGGCGGCGAGGCAACACTCAGGTTGTTTTTGCTGTGAAATCAGAGGAGTTCGTGCTGAATAAAGGAGAATCACATGTCGGTAGGGTTGATTAAATCAAATCGTTGGATGGTGTCGACAATCATTTGCTGTGTTTTAGTTGTCGCCATTCTCTTATCTGCAGGAGTTGCTTTGGCAAACGGCCAAGCCAATATCACCCTTGGCGAAGTTTACCAAATTCTCTTCTATAAAATCAGCCACGGGTTGGTTGGTGATCTTTCAGGCATTTCAGACGCAAACATCAATATCGTCTGGTTTGTTCGGGCACCGCGGGTCTTGCTTTCTATTTTTGTGGGGATGGGGTTAGCGATCAGCGGGGCAGTGATGCAGGCAGTGGTCCAAAATCCGCTGGCAGATCCATATATCCTAGGGATCTCTTCCGGCGCATCCTTAGGGGCGACCTTTGCCATCTTAGTCGGTTTTGGCGGCTCGGCGCTAGTCTTGCAGCTGGGCTTATCGTTTGGCGCCTTTGCAGGAGCGGGGATTGCGACTATTTTGGTGCTGCTGCTTGCCAGTATCGGTGGGAAAATGACTTCCACAAAACTTGTGCTGTCGGGGACGATCGTCAGTGCCTTATGCAGCTCTGTTTCAAACTTGATCATCTATCTGGCTAGCAATGCAGAAGGGATGAAGACTGTAGCGTTTTGGTCGATGGGCAGCCTAGCCTCGGCTTCTTGGAATAAATTGGGCTTTATCGTGGTTCTGGTTTCTTTGATCACGCTGTTCTTCCTGACGCAATACCGTGTTTTGAATACGCTTTTGCTGGGGGATGAAGTTGCTTCCACTTTAGGGGTCAAGCTGACCTTCTATCGGCGTTTTTACATGCTGCTAGCAGCGCTATTAACTAGTATCATCGTTGCGAATTCTGGGATGATCGGCTTTGTCGGCTTGATCATTCCTCATATCGTACGTGGAGTCAGCGGCTCGGATCATCGCCTGTTGATGCCTTTGACCGCTTTGACAGGCGCGTTGTTTTTGATTTGGGCGGATGTGATCGCCCGCTCGACCCTGCAAGGAGTCGAACTGCCGATCGGGATCATTACAGCGCTGATTGGCGCACCGATCTTTATCTATATCATTGTCAAACGACAATACAACTTTGGGGGGTGACGAGATGAAATTGGCAGTTGAAAAGCTCAATCTGACGATCGGGGATCAGCAGATTCTAAAAGACATCTCCGTCCAAACCGCACAAGGGCAATTTGTCGGTTTGATTGGGTCTAATGGCAGTGGTAAGTCCACGTTGTTAAAAGCCATCTACAAAACGTTGAAACCAGACAGCGGCGAAATTTATCTGGGTGAGATGAATATTTTGAAAAGTTCCGAAAAAAAAGTCGCCCAGCAAGTCAGCGTCGTCAGTCAATTCAATGAGTTGAGCTTTGATTTAACAGTAGAACAGATGGTGCTTTTAGGCCGCACGCCCCACAAGGGGTTGTTGGAACAAGACACCAAAGCCGACCATGAGCTGGTCACCGAAGCCTTAGCCAAAACAGGGTTAAGTGCCTACAGAAAACGCAGCTACCTCTCATTATCAGGAGGCGAAAAACAGCGGGTCGTCCTTGCTCGTGCCATCACCCAAGAACCGAAATTTATGATTCTCGATGAGCCGACCAATCATTTGGATATCCGTTACCAGCTGGAAATCTTAGAGACCGTCAAGCATCTGAAGATTGGCTTGTTGGCGGCGCTGCATAATTTGGAACAAGCAGCCAACTATTGCGACATTATCTATGCCTTAAAAGATGGTCGGGTCGTAGGGTATGGCGAACCAGAAACGCTGCTGACAGAAGAACTGATCGAAGAAATCTATGGCGTGAAATGCAGTATTTACCATCATCCGATCACAAGCGGATTAGGGTTTCATTATTATTTTGAAAAGGAGCAAACAGATGAATAAATGGGGAAAAATGATTGGGGTAGGATTGGCAGTCTTTACATTAAGCGCTTGCGGCAATACGAAGGATGAAGGAACTTCGGCTTCTTCCTCACAGGCAGAAAGTACGTATCCCTTAACCATCAGCAACTACACCAAAGCAGAAGGCGGCACGCAATGGACCGCCAAGGATCAAACCTTTAATGAGGCACCAAAAAAAGTCGTTGCCAACACACGACCAGCAGCGGAATTGCTGCTGCATCTCGGCCTCAAGGATCAGATTGCGGGTGTCGGTGCAACCTTTGGTGCCGCTGATGAGGAAGTTGCTGCTGATTACGCAGAACTCAACGACCTGGGCAGCGACTATATCAGTAAAGAAACAGCCTTAAGTGTGGATCCAGATTTGATTTTTGGCCGCGGGGGACTTTTCGATAACCAAGATTGGGGCGTCGGCACCGTTGATTCCTTGAACGAGATGGGCATTCCGACTTATGTCCAAGAAACCTCTGTCACTGGGGCGACGTTTGATTCTGTTTATCAAGACATTGAAAACCTTGGTAAGCTCTTCAATGTCCCTGAGGCAGCCGCTGCTTTTGAAAAAGAATTAAAGGATCGTCAGAGTGCCTTGGAAGAAAAAGTAGCAGACAAAGAAGAGCAAACCTTTGCCCATCTCTTTATGTCTGACCCTAGTGTTGTCAGTGTCTATGCCGCTCAAGATGAGTCTTTTTTCAATAGCAACTTTGATATGATCAAACTGAACAATGTGTTTCAAGACTATTCAGGGGAAGTCAGTGTCGAAACTTTGATCGAAACGGATCCCGATGTCTTGATCGTCGGCGACTGGGCAACGATCGAAGGCAGTGTTTCCGGTCAAGAAATCATTGAAGGCTTATACAAAAACGACAAACTCTCTAGCATGAAAGCCATCAAAAACAAACAAGTCTACAGCATGGACTACAATTATCTCTTTGGCTACGGCTACCAAGCCTTGACTGGTTTGGAAGAACTGGTAGAGCAAATGGCACAATAAACACCTCCTATTCCCATAAAAAGGAGAACCAACTTTTTATATAATAGAAGAAAATCAACGTTTCACTGGCCGATTGACCACAGAAACGTTGGTTTTTTGTATTTGGGAAAAGCAACCTTTGCCGCTGCCCGTTACGCAACAAGTAGCCCGTTAGCTGTTTTTTTCTGTCTCTTGGTTCATTTGATAGCGAGACAAAAGCTTTTCTTTGTGTTTTTGCATGATTGTTTCCAGAGAAATATCGTATTTATCGGCGAGAATAAATAAGTTATCCAGTACATCGCCCAATTCTTCCGTCAGATTTGCCAGTTTTTCTTCCGGCAAGCCTTCTTGTTCATCGGGACGGTCACGGCCAATCTCCAATGTCCGAATGGCACGGCTCACTTCCCCGACTTCTTCTGCTAAAAAATTCGCCCGAATAAACGGATCATATTGATACCAGTTGCGGGCTTTGTAGAAGTCACTGATAAATCGTTGATATTCCTCAATGTTCATAATTTTTTTTCCATCCTTTCCCAGAACCTTTATCAGAATCATGATATACTATTTCAAAATGATTGAGAAGGATGATGGAGAGTTTTATGAAAATTGCAGTCTATTGTGGTGCCAGTGTCGGTAATGAACCTAGTTTTGCAACAGCCGCCCAAGAATTGGGGCAGTGGATCGCTTCACGGCAAAATACGCTGGTCTATGGCGGCGGAAAAGCGGGCTTGATGGGCGTGCTGGCAGATGCTGTCTTAGAAAATGGCGGTCAGGTGATCGGGGTGATCCCAACCTTTTTAAAAGATCGGGAACTAGCACATCCTGGATTGACCGAACTCCATGTCGTCGAGACGATGTCAGAAAGAAAACGAAAAATGTTCGAATTGTCGCAGGCGTTTGTCGCACTGCCAGGTGGTCCCGGGACGCTGGAAGAAATCACGGAGATGATCTCGTGGTCAAGAATCGGTCAAAACCCGAATCCTTGTGCTTTTTATGATGTGAACAACTTTTACCGCGCAACGAGAGCCTTGTATGACAACATGGTGGAAAATGAGTTCTTGACGCAGGCCGATCGCGAAAAAATCGGTTTTGCGCAAACAACCCAGGAGCTGGAAGTCTTTATTCAAGCTTACGAACCACCAGTTATTCGGCAGTATTAAGCGTCTGTTGCAAAAGAGCAAGGCGAAGCACCGGCGGGTGTCGTCTTGCTCTTTTGCTTCTTTGACGCATTCTTAGTATAATGGGGTTTGTTTTGCAAGTGGGGTCATAAAATAAGATCCTTGGACAAAGAAATGGAGCGTAAATCATGACAACAAATTTTTGGGCTGAATTGCCGAAGCCTTTTTTTATTCTAGCACCAATGGAAGATGTCACCGATGTCGTTTTTCGGCATGTCGTTCAAGCTGCCGGCGCACCAGATGTTTTCTTTACGGAATTTACCAACTCCGATAGTTACTGTCATCCAGAAGGACGCGACAGTGTGCGGGGACGTTTAGTCTTCACCGAAGATGAGCAACCGATGGTAGCCCACATTTGGGGAGACAAGCCAGAGTATTTCCGTGAAATGAGTATCGGATTAGCCGAGATGGGCTTTAAAGGGATTGACTTAAATATGGGCTGTCCAGTGCCAAACGTTGCCGGACGAGGCAAAGGCAGCGGCTTAATCTTGCGACCAGAAGTTGCTGCTGAGCTGATCCAAGCAGCCAAAGCTGGCGGCTTGCCGGTCAGCGTCAAGACGCGTTTGGGCTATACCGAACTAGGGGAAATGGAAGCCTGGTTGACCCATGTCCTGCAACAAGATATCGCTAACCTTTCGATCCATTTACGAACCCGCAAAGAAATGAGCAAGGTCGATGCCCATTGGGAATTGATTCCTGAAGTGGTGGCCTTGCGGGACCGAATCGCCCCACAAACGAAGCTGACGATCAACGGTGATATCCCTGATCGTACCAAAGGTTTAGAGCTAGCAGAAAAATATGGCGTAGACGGAATCATGATCGGTCGGGGTATTTTCAAGAATCCCTATGCCTTTGAAAAAGAACCGAAAGAGCATACCTCAGAAGAGCTATTAGGCTTGCTACAGCTGCAATTAGACTTGCAGGATCATTACGCCAAAATGGTGCCACGCTCGATCGCAGGATTGCATCGTTTCTTTAAAATCTATGTCAAAGGCTTCCCAGGAGCCAGTGATTTGCGAGCAAAATTGATGAATACCAAATCAACGGATGAAGTTCGGCAACTGCTGGCAGAGTTTGCGGAGAAAAAGAACCACGAGGAAAGTATTGAAGCGTAAGTTTCAATGCTTTTTTCGTTTTTGGTTGCTGCATCCGCTCTCAATGTCAATCCTTTCTTGACAATAGATAGGTACCTATGTAAAATGGAGAACGGACTTTTAACTAGGTACCTATCTAAATAGTGAAGAGGCGAAAGGAGCTGAAGATCGATGGTTTCCGAACAAGAAATCGTGGAACGATTGTTTGAAGTGTATAAATTAAATCGGCGGTATGCGGAACAAAAGTATGGACGCTTTATGCCGGGACGGGGGCAGTTCAATTGTTTACTGGTATTGGACGAAAAAGGCACGTTGACCCAAAAAGATCTCGCCGCGTATTTAGCGATTCGTTCGACATCCACTGGCGAACTACTAAAGAAACTGGCTGAAAAAGGGCTGATCCAAAAAGAAGTCGATCCGAAAGATAAACGCAGTCATTTGATTTCGCTGACAGAAGCAGGCAAGGAAGAGGCACAGCGAATGAAAGAAAAACGCAGCAAGGCGCACCAAGAAATGTTGACCTATTTGACGGCAGAAGAAAAACAAGCCTTTGGTCAAGCCTTAGCAAAAATCGAACAGTTTTATCTTGAGAAGGAGGCGGACGTTGATTGAGTGAAACAGTCCAACGAACGGAACGTCAGCGGACGCTGATTTTTATTAATTTAATGATTACATGTATTGCCGTATCCATGTTGGCGACCGCATTGACGACGGCTTTACCCGCCATCGTCAATGACTTGCAGATTTCCGTCACTACGGGCCAATGGCTGACTAGCGGGTATTCTTTGGCAATGGCGATCGTTATGCCCTTGACGGCATATCTTATGAATCGTGTGCCAACCAAAAAGCTCTATCTCGCTGCCTTAGGAATTGCGTTGGTGGGCTTGCTGCTTTGTGCCACAGCGCCCAATTTTCTAGTCATGATGCTTGCTCGTATTTTGCAGGCCGTAGGCAATGGAATCTTGACCGCAATGGCGCAAGTGATCCTCTTATCGATCTATCCGATCAATCGTATCGGTGTGGTGATGGGCTGGTATGGATTATCGATCACCGCGGCACCCGTGATCGCACCGACTCTTGCTGGGGTGATCGTGGACCGCTTGAACTGGCATGCGATTTTTTATATCGTTGCCGTGATCGTTTTGATCTCGTTGATTTGGGCCATAAAGGTTTTTGATGATGTGTTGCCAGTAAGCAACAGCAAATTTGATCAGACCTCTTTTGTTTTGAGTGCCTTCGCCTTTGGTGGGATCACTTTAGGCTTTGGCAATATCGGCAGCTATGGCTTTTTCAGCTTGCCGGTTTTAGGAACCTTAGGGATCGGTTTGGTAGCAGGAATCTTCTTTGTCTTCCGTCAGTTAAGAGCGGAAACCCCATTTTTGGATCTGCGGGTCTTAAAAACAAAAGAATATGCCATCAGTGTCTTTGGCAGTATCATGCTTTACTTGGTCTTGATGGGTTCGGCGATGCTGATGCCGCTTTACGTGCAGTCGATTTTAGGCAAATCAGCGACGATCTCGGGATTAGTCGTTTTGCCAGGTTCCCTGGTCTCGGCATTTTTAAGTCCCGTGGCTGGGCGAATCTATGACAAAGTCGGCATCCGTCTGTTGACGCTTTTTGGCGGCGGCTCACTGGTCTTGAGCAACATCGGCATGTATTTTATCCATATGCATACGGGTATCTGGGTAGCAGTGGTTTTGAACATGCTGCGCTGTGCCGCCACAGGCTGTTTGTTGATGCCCTTCGTGACGTGGGGAAATAAAAATATTCCGCCGCAGCTGACGGCGCATGGAACAGCGTTATTGACTTCTTTGCGGACGGTGGCAGGCGCCATCGGGACAGCATTATTTGTCGGGATCATGAATAGTGTGGCGCAAAAAAGCACGACCTTAACAGGAACGAGTGCGTTGCTTCATGGGATGAATGTTTCTTTCTTATTGATGACGATCGCTTCTGGACTGCTGTTTGCAACGGGGCTATTCTTGATTCGTGATCAGAAACCAGAAGCCGTGTGGCTGGAAGGTGCGGAAGAACCGCTGGAATAAAGAGGGGCACCTTTCTTTGAAGGGTGCTTTTCTTGATTTATTTCATGAAACTCTATGAAAAACCAAAAAATTCGATATAATAAGATAACTTATGGTTTAGGAGGAGTATTTTTTTTCATTAAAGGCTTGCTTTAATGGAAAAAAATCAGGGAGAAAATGAAGAATAAAGGCGTTTATTTTGGATTGTCTGCCTATGTCTTGTGGGGCTTGGTCACACTATATTGGAAAATAATCGTTGGGGTTTCGCCATTAGCAACGATGTGCTACCGAATCGTGTGGTCCTTTGTTTTTATGGTGTTGTTTATCGTGCTTTCTGGGAAGAAAACGCAATTTTTACAAGAAGCACGTCTGCTGTGGAAGAACAAAGCATTTGCTGGACTGATCGTTTTAGCTTCTGTGCTGATCTCCATCAACTGGTTCACCTTTATCTTCGCGGTGAGTGCGGGCCACGTGATGCAAGCCAGCTTAGGCTATTACATCAATCCGCTAGTCAATGTCTTGTTAGCGACCGTTTTTTTGAAGGAACGTCTTAGTCGTACTGGCATGCTGGCGTGTCTGCTGGCAAGTATCGGGGTGATCTTATTATCGATCCAAACAGGAACGATTCCTTATGCCTCACTGATCATGGCCTTTTCCTTTAGTACGTATGGCTTGATCAAAAAAAGGATCCCCATTAGTTCGGTTACTGGGTTAACGATCGAAACGATGGTGATTTTCCCCTTTGCGCTCGTGTATATTTTAGGATTTTCAACCGTCGGCTTTATGAATTATCCCTTGCAAACCAATCTCTTATTGATGGGTGCTGGGATCGTGACGGCTATTCCGCTGCTGCTGTTTGCGGAAGCCGCGAAAAATGTTTCTTACATTACGCTTGGGTTTATTCAATACGTCAACCCGACGATCATGCTTTTGTTAGCCATCTTTTTGTTTCACGAAACCTATTCACTGGCCCAATTTTCCGCCTTTGCGTTTATTTGGCTGGGGATCGCGGTCTTCACCTATGGTACGTTAGGGACGGCGATGAAAGAGCGGCGCATGGGACAGCAAAGAAAGCAACTCTGATGCATCAGGAATGGCTGCAGCTGGGCCGTTCCTTTTTTTATTAAAAAACAAAACATTTTAGGTAGTGAAGGATGTTGCAAGGAGAACCCTTCAATGGTATAACAAAGGAAAAACCCGTTGTAGAAATTTTGTTTGAAAAGGGTTGCATCTGCCACGGGGGTGTGTTATTATTCTTTCAGTTACAAGGATTGTTACTGTTCGGCAGGCAAAACCAGAATTGACCGCAGCGCGCTAACGGGGAGATTCTAGGTTTTTTTATTTTGGAGTGAGGGAAAGCGATGATTATTGGAAAAATTTTAAATAATAATGTCGTCATCTCGACCAATGATGCCGGTCAGGAAGTGATCTATATGGGTCGCGGCATTGCGTTTAAGAAAAAAGTCGGCGATCCAGTGGATGAAGCCTTTGTCGAAAAAGAATTTGTGTTAAAGGATACCTTTACTGCAAATCAGTTTCAGCAATTGTTTTCAGACATTCCTGTGGAAGAAGTCGAAGCCGTCAAGCAAGTGGTGGATGATGCAGAAGCATCCTTGGGGATCGAGCTGTCGCCAAATATTTATTTGACCCTGACCGACCATATCCATTATGCGCTGGTTCGGGCACGTGAAGGCATTGAGCTGCCGAATCCATTGTTGTTTGAGACACGCAAATTTTATCCGAAAGAGTATGCGGTTGCAGCAGATGCCGTTGCTTATTTTGAAAAAGTCTTCGGGATTACATTGCCAGAATCGGAGATCGGCTTTATCGCCTTTCATATCGTCAATAGCGAACAAGCCAATGGCACGATGGAAACCACGATGCAAGCGGTAGAAATCGTACGTGACGTACTGGCGATCATCAGTCGCTTTTATGGACGAGTCTTTAACCCAGATTCCTTGAATTATCAACGGATCACCACGCATTTGCAGTATTTTGCGCAGCGTTATTTAAGCGATGAACTTTCGGGGGAAAAAGATGAATTTTTATTCGCCCTTGTGCAATCGAAGTACCCTAAAGCGTTTCAAACGGTCCAACGGATCAACGAGTACTTGATCAAAACCTACGACAAATCGATCGGTGAATCAGAAATGATCTACTTAACGATCCACATCGAACGTGTCGTCAATGATCAAACCAATTAACATTCAATCATTAACGGATTGTTACTGTCAGGCAGGCAATACCCAGATTGAAAAGACAACAGTCAGCGAGGAAAAAACTCGTTAGACGGTCGTTTTTTCAATCTGGGTTTTTTTATTAAAAAAGGAGTGTTGAAAAAATGAGTTCAAATAAAGAAATTGCAGTTCGCGTCCTTGATGCGGTGGGCGGCAAAGAAAATGTCAACAGCGTGGTGCATTGTGCGACCCGCTTGCGTTTCAAATTAAAAGATGAGCACAAAGCGGATACGGCACGCTTGAATCAAGACGACGACGTGATCCAAGTCGTTCAAAGCGGCGGACAATACCAAGTGGTGATCGGCAGTCATGTCAGCGACGTTTACCGTGAATTGAATGGAGTAGCGAACTTCGATGGTGAAGCAGACAGCAAAGGCGACAAAGGCAATTTGTTGAATCAACTGGTGGATATTATTTCGTCGATCTTTACGCCATTTTTAGGCGCAATGGCAGGTGCTGGGGTCTTAAAAGGATTCTTGACGCTGGCAGTCACCTTGAATTGGCTGGCAGCTGATTCTGGGGTCTACACCGTATTGTATGCGATTGCCGATGGGTTATTTACCTATTTACCAGTGATGTTGGCTTTTACTGCAGCGAAGAAGTTTCGTACCAATGAATTTCTAGCGGTTTCCTTAGCGATGGCGTTGGTTCATCCAGACATTACCGCTTTGGCTGGGCAAACGTTGAGTTTCTTAGGCCTTCCGGTCATTATTGGTGCGAGTGCTTATACGTCTTCCGTCATTCCGATTATTTTAGCGGTCTTTTTACAAAGCTATGTGGAGCGTTTCTTTAAAAAAGTCATTCCTAGCTTCTTACAGATCATCTGTGTGCCTTTAGCGGTCTTCTTGATTATGGCGCCATTGACTTTTATTGTCGTCGGTCCACTAGGAACGATTTTAGGAAACTTGTTAGGTAGTGCCTATGACAGCATTTACCACTTCAGCCCACTGATCGCTGGGGCTGTCATGGGTGGTTTATGGCAAGTCTTTGTGATGTTTGGCATGCACTGGGGCTTTGTACCGATCATCATGTTGAATCTCAGCCAAACCGGTGTCGATACCATGGTACCAATGCTGTTGCCAGCTGTCCTTTCTCAAGGTGGTGCAGCGCTAGCAGTGTTCTTTATGACAAAAAATGTGAAATTGAAAGGCTTGGCCCTTTCTTCAACGATCACCTCAATTTTTGGGATCACAGAACCGACGGTGTATGGGGTAACCTTGCCATTGAAAAAACCATTTATCGCCGCGTGTATCAGTGGTGCCATCGGGGGAGCCTTCATCGGCTTCAGCCAAGTCGAAAACTATACCTTTGGGTTAGTCAGCTTACTAAGTCTTCCTTCCTTTATCCCACAAGATACGAAAGATCTAAGTGGTCTGATCGCAGCTTCAATCGGAACGGCTATCGCTTTTGGCGCCGCGTTTGTCTTGACCTTCTTCTTACGTTTTGAAGATCAGCCAGCAACCGATGCCAGTGCAGCACCAGCAAAAGAGCCAGCAGCACCCACAGATAGTTCGTCTAAAGAACGAGTGATCCTCAGCAGTCCGTTAGAAGGCAAAGTGGTTCCCTTAGCAGAAGTCAAAGACCAAGTCTTTTCTTCTGGTGCATTAGGAAAAGGCATCGCCATCGAACCGACCGTCGGGGCTTTGTATGCGCCGGCAGATGGCACCATCACGACGCTCTTTCCTACCGGCCATGCTGTTGGTTTGACCACTACGGATGGAGCAGAAGTCTTGATGCATATTGGTATGGATACCGTGGAACTAGATGGCAAAGGCTTTGAGGTCTTTGTTAAACAAGACGATCAAGTCAAACGCGGTGATTTGTTGGTGAAGTTTGATCTAGATACGATCAAAGCTGCCGGCTTATCCACGATTACACCAATCGTTGTGACGAATACGCCGCAATATTTAGATGTGATGGATATGAATCAAACCGATGTCTTGCAAGGAGAAGACTTCTTAGCCATCGTAAAATAAGCAAAAGAAACCCGATCCTCGACTGAATATCAGCAAGGATCGGGTTTTTTGTAAGAAAATAAGGCGCAGTTGCCGGTCTCGCTTGCCTTCTTCGGTGGAGAATGCTTGTCACAGCGCTAGTTAAGGGCAAGACCAACAGCAGGAACGCGTACTCAGGGAAAATCCGAACATTCTTATGGGCTGCTCCTTATACATGGCTTAAATTTTCGGCAAGCGACTCTAAAGCGGGGAAATCGAGAATTGCATAGCCCTGTTTTTGTTTTTCGATCAGCTTGTCTTCACGAAAGCTGGTAAAGGTTCGCAGCAGGTGGCGATAGCTGACATTCAAGATTGCGGCACAGGTGGTTAACTGAAAGGAAAAGTGTTGGTTTTCTTGATGCGCAAGAATAAATTTGGCCAACCGTGTCTCTACAGGTTCCGTCAATGAATTCGCTAAGTTGATCCCCGAATTCAAGCGGGAACTGAGCAACTGACAGATGGTTTGCAAAAAGCGGACGTCTTGTTGCAAGGTGCTGCGGTAGCGATTCAAAGGGATGCAGACGCAGACGCAAGCAGAAGCGGCTTTGACACTGCTTTTCGGCAAGAGTTCCCATAAAGAGGAAGCTTCCCCTAAAGGTGCAGCCGGCTTGGCGTAATCAATACAAATCGTTTGGGTATCCGAAGAGAAGGAATAGACCATCACGGTTCCTTCTACGAGAAAATACAAGTATTCAGAAGGCGTGCCCGTTCGAATCAGGTGCTCTTCTTTTTCAAAGGAATGCAAAGTGGCCATCGCTAACAAATCATTGTCCATATAAGATTGCAGATCGTATGTGTCAATGTAATTCCTGAGGCGTGCGGTATCATCGATTTTTTTCATGGGAATCAGCCACTCCTGAATGGTTTTCTTTAAGTATAGCTTAGTTCCCCTTTTGACTCAACACGAACGATAAATAAAAACTAATGTAAATTGTATGTAAAAATAAGGTAAAATAGGACATGTGTCACTTCATTTTGAAGGGATACTTGGTATGATTTGAATGTAAGAAAGCTTCAAACCATTAGGAGGAGAAAAAATGCCATTGAAACGAATTGTTAAAGGAATGTTAGGAATTGCGTTAGTTGCCGCATTGACCGGCTGTGGGAATGGGAGCAGCAGCAGCGACAGCAGTGCCGCAGCCGAAAAAGAAAAGCTGGTGGTACAATTCGTACCGACCAACAATGACGGCTCGATGCAAGCCAAAGCAAAACCGTTTGCTGAGTATTTATCAAAAAAATTAGACCGTGAAGTAGAAGTAACGTTAGCAACGGATTATTCGACGATCGTAGAAGCGATGGCTTCTGGACAAGTTGATTTAGGGATCATGCCGCCAGCCGCTTATGTTCAAGCCAAAGATATGGATGCAGCAGAAGCGATTTTGACTTCTCAATTAGGTGCCTATGATCCAGAGACCGGCTTGCCATTAGAAGGGGAAAAAACCAATACCTTCAAAGGGGAGATCTTGGTACGTGCGGATAGCGATATGACAGAATTGACGGACTTAAAAGGGAAAAAAATCGCTACATTGAGTCCGAACTCTGCCAGCGGCTATATTTACCCAGTTGCCGAGTTGAAAGATGCAGGAGTTGATCCAACGACGGATGCTACATTAACGACGGTGAACGATATTCCAAGTGAGATCACTGCAGTCTTGAATGGTCAGATGGATGCCGCCTTTGTGTTTCAAGGGGCACGGAATGTCTTTGCTTCAAGCTTCCCAGATAACGATTTATTCGAAGATCTAAAAGTTCTTTACTTAACCGAAGGGGACATCCCGAATGACGCCATTGCCGTTCAACCGACGATGGATGCTGAACTAAAAGAGCAGATCAAAGAAGTGTTCTTGAATATGGCAGACGATGAAGAAGGCGCCGAAGCAATGAGCTTGTGGGGACACCAAGGGTATGAAGAAGCAGCTGATTCTGCTTACGATACCATTCGCGACTATACTAAACGAGCAGCAGAGTAAAAAATCAGGGATTGCGGTAGAAGGATAACGGGACACGGAGATGTGCAGCGATTTACTAGGGGAATAGGTGGAATACGCAGTATCAGTGCATTTTTTAGTGAGATAGACCGTGACCGATTGGGGAAACTTTGCCGCGGTCCCTACATAATGGAGAAGACAGATGATAACTTTTGAGAATGTATCCAAAGTCTACCCGAATGGGGTCAAAGGATTACAGAACATAGATGTAACGATTGAACAAGGAGAATTTGTGGCAATCATTGGTTTGAGCGGTGCTGGTAAGAGTACCTTTTTGCGCTCGATCAATCGCTTAGTGCCAATCACTGAAGGAGATATCCGGGTAGATGGCAAATCAGTCACGAAAGCCAATAAAAAAGAATTGCGCTTGATTCGCCGACAAATCGGATTGATCTCCCAAAGCTTCAATTTGGTCAAACGTAGTACTGTCCAAAAGAATGTGCTATCTGGTCGTTTGGGGTATTACGGGACATGGAAAAGTATTTTAGGGTTGTTTACGAAAGAAGACTACGAAAGAACGAAAGAAGCACTAGCGACTGTCGGCTTGTCAGACAAACTGCAAACGAGAAGCGACCAGTTGAGTGGTGGGCAACAGCAGCGGGTATCCATCGCCCGTGCCTTGGTCCAACAAGCACCAGTGATTTTAGCAGATGAACCCGTGGCATCGCTAGATCCCATCACCACAGAGAAAGTGATGGAGGATTTGAAGAAGATCAATCAAGAAATGGGCAAAACGATTGTCATCAATCTGCATTCGATTCCCTTGGCTCGTCAGTATGCAACAAGGATCATTGCCTTAAAAGCAGGTGCAATCGTTTTTGACGGCAACGCAGCCGCTTTGACGGATCAGCGTTTAGAACAAATCTATGGGAAAGCAATTTTTGAAGAAAAGGCAGGAGAAATCGATGAAACTGAAAGAAACAGTTCATTTTAATTGGTACAAACACCTGCTGCTGATTCTTTTATTGCTGCTCTTTTTTCAAAGCAGTGCCTGGATCACGGGGGCTGATTTTGCACAAGTGTGGTCGAATCGAAGCCAGATGACGGCTTTCATGGCTCGATTTTTGCATCCGGATTTTAGTTATTTACCGCAACTGATGATGCCCTTGATCAAGACATTGCAAATGTCCTTTTTAGGCACTGTTTTAGGAGTAGTCGCAGCGATACCGGTGAGTCTGTTGGCGACGACAGTCGTGACAGAAAGCCGGTGGGTCTCTGTGCCGATGCGTTTTCTCTTAGGTCTGGTGAGGACGATCCCCAATTTATTGTTGGCGGCATTGTTCGTAGCGATTTTTGGGATCGGTGAAGCCACTGGTGTTTTGACCATCGCGGTCTTTACCTTTGGGATGGTTTCACAGCTGATGTTCCAAGCGATCGAAACCATTGATTTTGCGCCAATCGAAGCAGCGGCGGCGGTAGGGGCAAATAAATTTCAAGTGACTGTTTGGGCGATCATACCTCAAGTCATCAGCCAGTTTGCCAGCTATACTTTTTATGCCTTTGAAGTCAATGTTCGAGCTTCGACGGTGTTAGGATATGTTGGTGCCGGCGGGATCGGGGTCATCTTGAACGCCTCATTGGCATTGTTGAATTATGAACGGGTCTCGATCATTATCTTGACGATTTTGCTAACGGTAGCGATCGTTGATTTTCTAAGTGAGCGGGTAAGGAGGTCATTCCTATGATGATCAGAGAAGTGAAGAAAACGACTTGGCTGTTATGGGGACTCTTTGCTATCTTACTGGCATTATCTGCAGCGACGCTGGATTATTCCGGATTGAGTACTTTTTCCTTAGCGATGGGAAGAGATGTCCTGCAAGGGTTGAGTCAGCCAGACTGGTCTTTCTTTTACGACGGTAGCGGGGAGGATCTGTGGAGCTTATTGTTACTGACGATCGGGATCGCCTGTCTAGGAACGATGATCGCAACAGTCTGCGCGATACCGGTGACCTTGCTGAGTGCCGCCAACCTATGGTCTTCTGCGCCGTGGGTCGCGAAGATCGGCAAAATGATCTGCAATATCTTGCGGGCATTTCCAGAGCTAGTTTATGCGATTATTTTTGTCCGTGTGGTAGGTCCGGGACCTTTCGCTGGGGTTATGGCGATCGGTGTCCACCAGATCGGTATGCTGGGCAAGCTGTTCACGGAAGAAATGGAAGCCATGGATGAGCGCTTGACGGAAGAGATGCAAGCAGTTGGTGCCAACTTTTGGCAGACGATGTTTTTCGTGCGGGTCCCTTACTTAGCACCCATCTATAGTTCCTTTGCATTGAATCATTATGAAATTGCGGTCCGCAGTGCGGCAACGTTAGGGTTAGTCGGTGCTGGCGGGATCGGTGCACCATTGATTTTTGCTATTCAAACCAGAACCTGGAGCAAGGTAAGTATTATTTTGTTGGGCGTCGTTGTGACCGTCTTCTTATTAGACCAGTTGACTGGAATCATCAGAAAGAAATTGAGATAAACCTATGAATATATTGCATATATCAGATATCCATTTTCGAGAAAGTTACCTGCCTTGTGAGGAAGGGTATCAAGGAATGCTGGCAGCCATGCAAAATCCCTTGATTCCTCTTGAAGAGTGTATCCAAGATGCCAAGGCGCGAGGGGCGATCGATTTGGTGGTGATCAGTGGCGATTTGACCGAAGATGGCGCGCCTGCCGATTATGCCTCTTTGAAGCAATATTTAGAAAAAGCCTTTGGCTCAGTGCCGATCGTGGTAACGCTAGGTAATCACGATATCAAACGGCATTTTCGCCAAGGCTGGCAAGGTAAGTCAGTTGAAACGGCCAGTGATACGCCTTTTAATCAAGTCTATGAAACGGAGACATTGGCGATCGTGACTTTCGATAATTCCTGCTATGGCTATGCCGACGGTATCGTAGATGAACGACAGTTTGAATGGCTGCAAGCCACGCTGGCGCAGCTCAAAGAGAAAAAGATCGTTTTTGTGACGCACCATCATTTGTTGCCTTATCAAGCAAGCACGCCGGCATGGGCCGGTGCCAATCGTTTGGTGGCATTATTGCAGCAGTATCAGATCTCTTGTATTCTCAGTGGACATACCCATCATGCATTTACGGGAACGATCGCAGGGATTCCTTACTATACTGTGGCAAGTATGTCGTTTGTCGGGGAAGATGAAGGCGAGGGGATGGTCCGTTTTGAAGAACGCTATGGATACAATTTGTATCGTTTTGAGGAAGGCGCGCTGGTTCATCAATCCTCAGAAAACTATCGACCGAACCGCGTATTGATGCGGGTCAACATGCAAGGATAAAAAACAGACGTTCCGTAAACGCTGAATTTAGCAGCAGGAAAGGAACGTCTGTTTTTGTGCAAAAAAGGCTTAACCTTGATTGCCAAAGGTTTTGACAACTTCAATCGTGCCGTCGATATGGAAAAACAAGGTATAGTTTTCTTCGGTTTTGATACCGTCAAAGCGGCGAGCATAATAGGTGACTGCGTCTTTGAAGGTTTGTGGGGGGACACCTAAAAAATCAGCGCATGCCGCCAACGTTTTGCAGCCTTCTTCAAAACAAGCGATGATATCATAGGGCGTGACCACGATCGCAGAACCAATGTCACGGGCTTTGCGTTCTTGTTTGCGTTTTTCGTTGGTGTCTTGGGCGGTAATGTCGCCAGCACTGGTCAAATAATGACCGATTTCTTCACCGATGGTGCTCAAGAGGTCTTCTTGTGATTGGTCAGGGTTCAAGTAAATATGGTGATCGATGTACAATCCTTGCTGACCATCAGGCATATTTTTATCGAAAATAAAGTGCAAGTCTGGGTAGGCGGCCATCAGTTCTTCTACTTTATCCATTTCCATCATTCCTTTTGGGCGTGCCGCTGTTTTATAAATTCAATGTAGCTGAGGATATCTTCCATCTGCTCATCGGTGACGTCATCATCAATATGGGCCGCAACGGTTTGAACTTTTGCAGAGGGCGGCGTAAAGCCTGCCGGGACTTGTCTGCCTAATAAAAAATCGGTGGATACTTGAAAAATCTCCGCGAGTTTGACGATGGTCTCGCCATCGGGTTCGTTACGATCATTTTCGAAATGCGAATACGCTGCGCGGGTGATCCCTAGCTGATCTGCGATCTGCTGTTGGGTTTGGTTGGTTCGTAGTCTGAGTGTTCTTAGCCGTTCGCCAAGCATGAGTGATCGCCTCCTTTTTTGTAGTATAGCACGTTGGATATAATTTGTATCTATTTTTGTATTATTTGATATAAAAAATATCACATCAGTTGACGATACGAATCGTATCTTTTATACTGGAAACAGATGATATGAATCGTATCAAAAAGAATGGGGGAGGATCATGGATACATCGATCGTAACAGTTGTCTTGCCGTCACTCATTACTGGTGTACTTACTTATTTGGCTACCCGAGTATCCAGCAAAGCGAATTTGGAACAAACGAATATCGAAAATGCCCAAAAGCTTTACCTAAAATATGAACAGATCAATCAAGAATTGACCCATAAAATCGATCAGTTAGAAGAAGAAGTCCAAAAGACCGCCAAAACCTACCAAGAAGAAGTCTTGGTCTATCAAGGAAAGCTTGCTACTGCCCAAAGCGAAAGGGATTTATTGCGGGCAGAAAACCAGGTGCTGAAAGAATTACAGCGAGGGAATCAAGTGCCTGTGGCGCGTGAAGAGAAGCAACATTCAGCCGTTGGCTAATAGAAAAAAACTGCTTATCCATCAATAAGCAGTTTTTTTTCTAGTTTTTATTCTTTAATTGATCATTTGTTCATTCACGTAGGCAGCATAAAGCGGGTGATTGTTGATCAATTCTGCATGGGTACCTTGACCGGTAATGGTACCTTTTTCTATAAAGTAGATTTGATCGGCATCCACGATGGTCGACAAGCGATGGGCGATCACTAATGTCGTGCGCCCTTCCATTAGATGATCCAACGCCCGCTGGACCTTTTCTTCCGACTGAGAATCTAGGCTGGCGGTCGCTTCATCGAGCATCAGCAGCTTGGGGTCTCGCAAGAATGCTCGTGCGATGGCGATCCGTTGTTTTTGCCCGCCAGATAGTTTGACGCCGCGTTCGCCGATTTGTGTTTCTAGTTTTTCGGGGAACTCTTGGACGAACTGATCGGCATAAGCCAATGCCAGTCCTTGCCACAATTCCTCCTCTGACAGTGTTCGGCTTAATCCGTATTGCAAGTTTTCCCGAATCGTACCGGCAAAGACCGCACTGTCTTGGGAAACATAGCCGATCTGTGCCCGCCAGTCCTGCAGATCAATGTCAGCTATCGGCTGTTCACCAATCAGCAAGCGCCCGCTGGTGGGTTCATAAAAGCGTTCCAGTAAAGCGAAGATCGTGGATTTTCCGCCGCCGCTTGGTCCCGCAAAAGCAATCACGGTGTTGGGTTTGGCTTCAAAAGAAATGTTTTGCAAAATCGGCCGTTTGGGATCGTAACTGAAATCGATCTGTTCTGCCCGTAGGACTGCGCCGTCGATAGCGGCTTTGGGTGCTGCCTGGATCGGCTCCAGCGGCGTATCCAAAATTTCTTGGATCCGTTCCGTAGCACCCATCGCTTTTTGGACTTGTGAAAAGAACATCGCAAACGTCGTCACAGGCGCAATAATATTAAAGAGATACAGTAGAAAAGCAATCAATGCGCCACTCGTCAAGGTGCCGGCTTGGACACGGATCGCGCCATAACCGAGGATTCCTACGAGTAATCCCAGCATTGCCGTCGTCATGATTGGCTGCAAAATCGCACTAACTTTCGCATCCTTGACCCCGAGGGTAAAGATTGCCCCAATGTTGCGCCGACCGTTTTCTTGTTCACTAGCTTCTCCGTTGCTGGCTTTGATCAAACGGATCTCTGAGAGTTTTTCGCTGGCATCCGCATTGAAATCGGCAGTCGCTGCTTGTAGTTGGCGTCCTAGTTTCGACATGATCTTGCCGATCGGCCACATGATCAAGGTGATCAAAGGCACCGCACTGAACATGATCGCCGCCATCTTCCAATCCATCAAAAACAAGATGATCATCGAACCAACCAATTGGATCAAGCCAGTGACAAAGCTGGGAAATTGCGAGGTGACTAGTTCTTTGATCACGGAAGTATCATTAACGAGTCGCGAACTGCTTTCCCCCGACTTATGGTCATCAAAATAGCTGACTGGCAAATGCAGCAGATGTTTCCAAAGACGTTCTCGTAATGTTTTCACGGCACTTTCTCCCACATAGCGCAAGAGAAAGCCGCCTAAAGTGCCTACGCCTAATTGCAGCACAAAGGCTAGGATCAAAACGACCAGCATGGAGGTGCTGAACGTGGGGGTGCCGCTGGCATCGACTAGCGTTTTCGTCAGCTGCGGCACGACCAAACTGGCGGCACTCGTGATCAGGCTAAAGAGCATCCCTAAAAGAAACAAGCCTTTCTTGGGATTGACACTGACGATCAGGTGGATAAAGTCTTTCATTTTAAATTTGTTTTTGTTCACTGTTGGTGTCGTTGTTTCCATTCGTTTTCCTCCGCTACAAGCAAGATGTCCTGCAGCTTTTTCTTTTTCATTAGGTGCTATTAGAAATCCTGCCAATCATCTTCGGCTGCTTCGTCTTTAGAAGCGGAATCAGGTCTTGCTTTGCGGTCTTGTCCAAACCCGTAGGCATCAAAAAAGTTGCCTTTTCCCCATGTGTCCCGTGGATCATTCGCCTCGCTACTATCAAATGGCCCAAATGGCCCAAATGACCGATTGCCAAACATGCCGCGGTGTCCAGGAAATGGCATTTGCCGCATGGCTTCTTTGATCTGCTTTTTCATTTGACGCCGCTCGTCAGCGCCCATATCTTGCCAAGTATCTTTCATTTGTTGCTTCATTTTTCGGCGATCGTCATTCGTCATTTCCTGCCAATTTCCACCCCATTGCTTCATCATCTGTTCCCGGATCTCCTGCATAGCTTGTAGACGATCCATCGGGTCAATAAAGCGTTGCGTCTGTTGCTGAAAGTCAGCTTCCCACCCAGTGGCGATGTTTTCAAGCAGACGGGCAAATTCGGTTTGTTCTTCCTCTGTTAACCCAGCAAAAAACGTTTGACTGCTGGCGGCTTCTTTTTGTGCCAGTAATTTTTCTGCTTTTTTTCGTCCAGTCTCTGTCAGAAAGATTCGTTTGATCCTTTTGTCGGCTGCATCTTCTTTGCGTTGGATATCCCCACTGCTTTCCATTTTCTTCAATAGTTCTGCCAAGGAACTTGGCCGTAAATCTAAAACTTCTGCGAGGTAATTTTGCACCAAGCCATCTTCTAAATTTAAAACGGCTAGGACGCGTTGCTGTCCAGAAAGGCGTTGGTTATTTTGACTCATAAAAGCATTGCTGGCTTCGCTGATAAAACGAAGCTGTTTCATTAAGTGATCGGTCATTGTACTCATTGAGAACACTCCTTTTGAATTATTGTTCGGTACCTAATGATATCGATGAGTTGATTATAGTTCGGTGCCGAACGAATGTCAAGAGGAAGTAGCTGGGATTTTTTTCTAACAAAAAGTAAGCAAAATGATCGACTTACTAAAAGTAAGTTTGATATGCTGAGTCCATCGTTAAAGAAAACACAATAAAAGGAGTACAAAAGAATGGTCTTTGGATTTGGGAAAAAAGAACAAATAATTGAAAAAGAAGTAATGAAAGAGGTGTATCGCACTCCGGAAAAGAAAAAAGCGCAAAAAATCGGAATCATCGTTGGCAGCACGAGAGAAGGCCGCGTGAGTCCGCAAGTAGCCAATTACGTTTTACAAACAGCACGAGCACATAGCGACCGCTCATTTGAAATCATTGATATCAAAGACTACGACTTGCCCTTTATGGGTACAGGCGAAGCGAACCAAGCGTGGAATGAAAAAATCGCTGAATTAGACGGTTATATCTTCATCGTACAAGAATACAATCATGGGCTATCGGCTTCCTTGAAAAATGCGTTAGACAGCGCCCGCGAGGAATGGTTCAACAAAGCAGCAGCAATCGTCAGCTATGGTTCAGCAGGGGGTATTCGGGCCGCTGAGCAAGTTCGCTTGATTTTGGCGGAACAAAAAGTAGCCACGGTGCGCACTAATCCAGCCTTCAACTTATTTACTGATTTTGAAAATTTTGCCACCTTTACTCCTGGCGAACATATGACGGCAGGAATGAACGATATGTTGACGGAATTACTGGACTGGGCAGACACATTTGCCAATCGTTAAAAAACAAACGAAAACAATCTTAGGAGGAACCTATCATGAAATTTGGTATTATTTTAGGCAGTACAAGAGAAGGACGCGTAAGTCCGCAAGTCGGAGCATATATTCAAGAAATTGCTACTCAACGGTCAGAGCATCAGTTTGAGATCGTTGATGTAAAGGCATTTGATTTACCGTTTATGGGAACGGCTGAGCCAAACATGGCGTGGAACAAAAAAATCGCTGAATTAGATGGCTATATCTTCATCGTACAAGAATACAACCACGGTTTTGCGGCTTCCTTGAAAAATGCCGTAGACTCTGCACGGGAAGAATGGTTTGATAAAGCAGCTGGGATCGTCAGTTATGGTTCTGGCGGTGGGATTCGTGCCGCTGAACAATTGCGTAACGTTTTAGCTGAACAAAAAGTTGCCACCGTGCGGACTAACCCAGCCTTCAATCTCTTCACAGATTTTGAAAATTTCAGTACCTTCAAACCCGGTGCGCACATGGCTGCAGGTGTCAATGACATGCTGGATGAATTGTTGTTGTGGTCAAAAGCTTTTGCCACGATTCGCTGATCTGTTTTAGGAGGTCACCATTTATCATCGATCATTTGCTGTTTCATTCATTGAATGGAGCAGCATTTTTTTGCGTTTCCAAGGAATGGTTTTCACTGGAAAGGCTATTTCACTGAAAGAATGACTAAAAATCGGGTATACTAGAAGAACAGAAGATGCGGGCAACTGCGTTCGATTTTTTGCCCAACGAGTGCATCCAGTAACAGAGGAGTGAACAAGAGCATGAATCTACTTTTTGCGATTGATGATCGATTCAGTGAACAATTAAAAACAACGTTATATTCAATCAAACGCCATACGACAGCAGCATCTTTCGATGTCTATGTCTTACAAGAAAAAGAATTGAGGCAAGGTGCAGAGCTAGAGGTCTTTTGTCAAAAATTGGCGATGACCTATCATCCCGTCATCATCGGTTCTGGTTCGATCTTTAAAACGGCACCAGTTAGTGACCGCTACCCAGAATCAATCTACTATCGATTGTTGGCACAAAATTACTTGCCGCAGCAGGTGGAAAAAATCCTGTATCTGGATGCGGATATTTTGTGCATCAATGATTTGCGCCCCTTGTATGAGCTGACGTTAGGGGATTTTCTGTATGCCGCTGCCAGTCATTCCAAGCTGACAGAAGTGACGACGGTCATCAATAAAGTCCGTTTGCGCAATTATGAGTCAGAAGGCTACTATAATTCAGGTGTCTTGCTGATGAATGTGCACCAGCTACGGCAAGAGGTCAAAGAAACAGAAATCGCAGCCTTCATTGAGAAAAATCATTTGAACCTCTTTTTGCCGGATCAAGATATTTTGAATGGGTTATATGGTGATCGGGTGCTGGCGATTCCTGATCAGCTCTATAACTATGATGTACGGAAAAACCGTACGTATGAGACGATCAGCCTAGGGGAATGGAGTTTGGATTGGGTCATCGAACATACCGTTTTGCTGCATTTTTGCGGCAAAGAGAAACCATGGAAGAAAGGCTATCGCAGCCGCTACGGTTCGTTATACAAATATGTAGAAAATGAACGGCGGAAGTTTGAAGAGGAACAATCAAAGTAGCTGTCATTGAATATAATCAAAATTACCTTGAAAGAAACGTCCACACGGCCGTTTCTTTTTTTAAGCGTTCTATTCTGCTTTTTTTCGATTCGATGGTACGATGAAACTAGTGAGTTATGAAAAAAAGAAGGAGTGGAGAACATGAAATTTTTAATTTGGCTGGTCTGTGTGATCGGCATTGAAGCAACAGGAATCATATCGAGTTTGTTTGCAGGGGACATTGCCGGAACGTATGCGCAAATGGAAAAACCCTTTTTAGCCCCTCCTGGCGGGATCATTGGGATCGTTTGGACGATTTTGTATGCCTTTATGGGAACGGCGTTGTATCTGTTGATCGTCGCCAAAGTCAATCCAGCGCTTAAAAAGAATGCCTACATCTTCTTTGCGATCCAGCAAGTATTAAACTTCTTTTGGAGTATCGTTTTCTTTGGCTGGAATGCTTACTGGGCAGGAACGGTCATTATTGTCTTGTTAGTGTTATCAGTGATTATTTGTATGATCCTCTTTGCTCGCATCGACAAAAAAGCGATGTACTTGTTTATTCCTTATTTGATTTGGTGTTTATACGCCGGCTACTTAACGATTGGCTTAACTTTATTGAATGCCTGATAGAAAAACCCTCTTCCAAGCGTCTTGTTGGAAGAGGGTTTTTTCTTTTAGATATAGTCTTCAGTCAATTCCATAAAGCTGGCAACATCTTTTAGGACCATGTCGATCCCTGCTTGCCAGAAGTCTGGTTTCGTTAAATCGACACCAAGGTGTTTTTGCGCCAGTTCTTCCGTCGTCATTGAAGCAGTATCTTGCAATAAAGCAATGTATTCTTCTTCAAAGCTAGACCCTTTTTCATTGGCATACGCGTAGATCCCCATACTAAAGAGGTAACCAAAGGTATAAGGGAAGTTGTAGAACGGCACATCGTCAATAAAGAAGTGCAATTTGGCTGCCCAGAAATGTGGGTGATAAGTCGCTAACCCATCCGCATAGCTTTCTTTTTGCGCCGCAGTCATCATTTCCGTGATTTGTTCCGCTGAAACCAAGCCCTTTTGACGAGCTTGATAGAAGCTGTTCTCAAAAATAAAACGTGCGTGGATGTTCATGAACATCGCGATCGCATTTTGCATTTTAGCATCCAATAGATTGATTTTTTCTTCTTTTGTCGTTGCTTCTTTGAGGGTTGCATCAGCAACGATCAATTCAGCAAAGGTACTTGCTGTTTCGGCAACGTTCATGGCATAGTTGCGGTTTAATTCTGGCAGCTCCCAAAGAACGCTGCTGTGAAAAGCGTGACCGAGCTCATGGGCAAGCGTCGCTACTTCGTTGACAGAATTGCTGTAGGTCATGAAAATACGTGATTCTTTGGTTTCTGGCAAGCTGGTGCAATAGCCGCCAGGACGTTTGCCGGGACGATCTTCTGCTTCGATCCAGCTTTTTTCAAAAGCGACTTGGGCAAAGTCAGCCATTTTTGGGCTGAACTTACGGAAGTTGGTCAAAATGAAGTCAGCTGCTTCATCAAAGGTGTAGGTTCTTTCTTCCATATCGCCAAGGATGATTGGCGCATCTTGGTCTTGCCATTCCATTTTTTCTTTGCCGAAAAGCTGCGCTTTGCGGGTCAAGAAATCAACGATCGGCTGTTTGTTCTTTTGGATCGTGCCCCACATAGCATCCAATGTCGCTTTTTGCAGACGATTGTATTCTAATGGTTCCTTCAAGTAATCAGTGACACCGTGAAGTTTGAAGGTAGAAAGGCGGAAACCGTCTAAGTGGTTCAAGGTATCCGCAAAGAGGTCTTCTTTTTCTGCCCACGTCTTTTCCCAAGTGTCGAATAAACGCGCACGAACTTCCGGATCAGGATCACCCATCATTTTATTGAAGGCTTGACCAGCTGAAAACTTGATCGTCGTGCCGTCTTCTTGCAGGAAAGGAATTTCGATCGAGGCAACGATCGTATCGTAATGTTGGCTCCAAGCATTCAAGCCATCTAAATTTAAAGTATTGATGATGGTCTCTTCTGCTTCGGATAACAATTCTTTGCCGTCGCGGCGAATCTCGCTTAAACGAAAAGCGACAGGTGCTAAGTTTTCCGCTTTAACTAGTGCTGTCCAATCATCCTCAGAAATTTCTGTCAATTTTTTCGAGAAAACGGTTTGTGCTGCTTGCAGTGCTGGCAATTTTGCGTAGAGGTCACCCGTCAGGATTTTGGCTTTGCTGTCATTGACATTCGCTGAAAGCAAGGCATTGATAAAGCTGCCGCATTGTGAAAATCCTTGACTAATAGTTGCGGATAAATCAAGTAACTCTTCTAATTTTGCTGCATCGTCTTCGCTGTTGGGCGGCCATGCATCGACTGTTGTTCGGTAATTTGCAATTTGTTCTTCCAGTTGGCTCATGCGTTCTTTTAATTGAACAGAATCGCTGCCTCCCGGAAAGATTGTTTCCAGATTCCAATTGATTGAATAGGTCATTCCTATCAAACCCCTTTCTTTTCCTTCGATCTTATTAAGTATAGCATAACGAAATTTGGTCGCAACCATCAGAATCCTTATGAAATAAGGGTTCTTGATGAAACTGTACCAAAAACAAAAAATGGAATGTATAACTCCTTGATCTATTGATAGGGCGGAAAAACGTCAAAAATAAAAAAACTATCACATCCTCATCAAATTCTTAGAAAAAAATCGATGGATAAATATTACATATGAAAAAAAACAGCGAGTAAAAAAACGCCTGATGAGCGATATTCGCTTTTTCATGCATAATGCCAAATCCTTTGCGAAAAGAACACGAAATATACCACTGCGAAAGCGTATACAATTAGGTAGCATAGAGGTGTAAACAGAAGAAGGAGGAAGAAAAATGCCAAATGCTATTCATGTTTTTTCAGAGATTGGACGATTGAAGCAAGTCATGCTTCACCGCCCTGGTCGGGAATTGGAGAACCTTGTTCCTGATCATTTGAACCGCCTGCTATTTGATGATATTCCTTTTTTGGAACAAGCCAGAGCAGAACATGATCGGTTTGCGGAAGTCCTACGTCAAAATGATGTGGAGGTGTTGTATCTAGAAGATTTAGCTGCTGAATCGCTCACGTCACCAGAAATCAAACAGCAATTTCTCAAGGATTATTTAGCGGAAACTACAATCCAAAGTTCTGAGATCATCAAAGAAGTCACGGATTATTTTATGTCTTGTGACAATGATCGGGAACTGATCGACAAAACTATGGCTGGTTTAGCCAAAAATGAACTGGAGCTGCCAAATACCCAGAGCCTCGCTGGGACCGTGGATGATCAATACCCATTTCTGATCGATCCAATGCCGAATTTGTATTTTACACGAGATCCCTTTGCGACGATTGGTAACGGAGTATCCTTGAATCGCATGTATTCAGAAACAAGACGGCGCGAAACGTTATACGGCAAATATATTTTTGCTCATCATCCAATGTTCCAGCAAAATCCGCCTCATATGCTTTATGATCGCGCCCAACCAACCCGCATCGAAGGTGGCGACGAATTAGTTCTGTCAAAACATGTGTTGGCGATTGGTATCTCGCAACGAACGGATGCCGCTTCGATTGAGCAGCTGGCCCGCAAAGTGTTCGAAAATGAGCCAAGCTTTGAGTATGTTCTAGCGTTTGACATTGGTCAAGAGCGCAAATTCATGCATTTAGATACGGTATTTACAATGGTCGATCATGACAAGTTTACGATCCATCCAGAAATCGAAGGAGAGCTGACGGTTTATTCAATCTCACGAGCAGGTGATGGGGTGACGATCAAAGAAGAAAAGGACACGTTGGAAAATATTTTATGTCGCTATCTAGAACTAAATACGGTTGAATTGATTCGTTGCGGCGGCAGTGATTTGATTGCAGCAGCTCGGGAACAATGGAATGACGGTTCCAATACCTTGACGATCGCACCTGGCGAAGTCGTCGTATATGACCGCAATACCATCACCAATCAGAAGTTGGCAGAAGCCGGTATCAAATTGCACAAAATCTCCGGCAGTGAATTGGTTCGTGGTCGTGGCGGTCCTCGTTGCATGAGCATGCCATTTGTTAGAGAAGATATTTAAATCAGAGGAGGAATCATCGATGGAACAAGTATTTAAAGGAAGAAGTTTTTTAGCAGAAAAAGATTTTACGAAAGCCGAGTTAGAATACCTCATTGATTTTTCAATCTATTTAAAACAATTGAAAAAACAAAATATTTCTCATCGTTATTTAGAAGGCAAGAACATTGCCCTTTTGTTTGAAAAAACATCGACTCGGACACGGGCGGCCTTTACGACAGCTGCCATCGATCTTGGTGCCCATCCAGAATTTTTAGGCGCGAATGATATTCAGCTAGGCAAAAAAGAATCTGTCGAAGATACAGCAAAAGTTTTAGGCAGCATGTTTGACGGTATTGAGTTTCGTGGATTCAGTCAACAAGTCGTTGAAGATTTAGCCAAATTCTCCGGTGTTCCTGTTTGGAATGGCTTAACCGATGAATGGCACCCAACCCAAATGATCGCTGACTTTATGACCATCAAAGAAAACTTCGGCACCTTGGAAAACATTACGCTAGTTTATGTGGGCGACGGCCGGAACAATATGGCGAATAGTTTGTTAGTGACGGGGGCAATTTTAGGGGTCAACGTTCGTATCTGTGCACCAAAAGAACTTTTCCCAGCGCAAGAAGTGACAGACTATGCCAACAAATTTGCTAAAGAATCTGGCAGTCAGTTGATGGTAACAGATGATATCCAAAAAGGCGTCAAAGATGCAGACGTCTTGTATACCGATGTTTGGGTGTCAATGGGGGAAGAAGACCAGTTCGAAGAGCGGGTGAAGCTGTTGAAAGATTACCAGATCAACCGCGAAATGGTGATGGCCACCGGAAAACAAGACGATGGCTTGATCGTGCTGCACTGCTTGCCAGCGTTCCATGATACGAATACGACGTATGGAAAAATGATCGAAGAAAAATTTGGCATTTCTGAAATGGAGATCACAGACGATATTTTCCGTAGTCACTGGGGTCGTCAATTTGAAGAGGCTGAAAACCGGATGCACTCGATCAAAGCGATCATGGCAGTAACATTAGGCGATCTATTTATTCCTAGAGTGTGAGAAGGAGCAGTGAGCAGATGAGTGAAAAGAAACCAACGATCGTTGTCGCCCTTGGCGGCAACGCCATCTTAGCAGAAGATGCCAGTGCCAAAGGGCAAAAAGAGCGACTCAAACAGACCGTGGACTACCTGATTCCCTTGATCCGAAAAGACGTCAATTTGATCATTACTCATGGGAATGGTCCCCAAGTGGGAAACCTGGTTTTGCAGCAGCAAGCGAGCGATTCTAGCAAAAACCCAGCAATGCCTTTAGATACCTGTGTCGCCATGACCCAAGGCAGTATTGGCTATTGGTTGCAAAATGAGCTGAGAATCCAGTTGAAAGCAGCACAAATAGCGAAGCCGGTGGTGACTGTGGTCACGGAAATTACAGTCGATGCCCAAGATCCAGCATTTGCCCATCCGACAAAACCAATCGGGCCGTTCTTAACGGAAACGGCTGCCAAAGAAGCCATGGCGGCTTCAGATGCCATCTACCGGGAAGATGCTGGTCGTGGCTGGCGGAAAGTCGTGGCTAGTCCTGCACCACAAGCGATCCAAGAAGTTGCCAGCATCAAAGCGCTGATTGAACAAAACACGATCGTCATTTGTGCAGGAGGCGGCGGCATTCCCGTGCTAGACAATGGCCTGGGTGTTGAAGCCGTGATCGATAAAGATTTTGCTTCTGAAAAATTGGCTCGATTAGTCGATGCGGATCAGCTGATCATTTTAACGGGCGTAGAAAAAATCGCTTTGAACTTTGGCAAGGAAAGTGAGCAGTGGTTGGATCATGTGACCGCCGCGGAATTGGAAACCTATGTCGATGAAGGCCATTTTTCACCAGGTAGTATGTTGCCGAAAGTACAAGCCGCTTTGAACTTTGTCAAAATGGGGGCGGAAAAACGGGCAGTGATTACTTCTTTAGACAAGCTGGCAGCTATCGATGATGCTGGCACGCAGATCACCTGGAAGTAAGCGAAGCAGCAAAGCAAGACCCAAAACATTGGAGTGAGAAAAATGATCGACCACCAAATAAAAGATCCATCAACAAGAGCGAACAGCTTTCAATGGCTGGAAGAAGAAAATCAGCAGCGTTTGAAAGAGCATATTTACTGCCGTACGTACAAAAAAGGTCAAGTGCTTTTTTATGAAGGCGACGTAAGAGATCGGATATTCCTTGTGATAGAAGGACTTGTGCGGATCGAAAAGACCGACGGAACTGATTCCTATTGTTATGTAGATTTTGTTGGGCCAGATCAGTTATTTCCTTTGATTGGCTTGTTTGAAAGAGACAACTATGATGTATCGGCATTCGCTGCAACAGACATTGTCGTGCAGTTTGCAGCGATGTCACTGTTTGAACCGCTAGTCGTTTCGTCTACAAGTCAGTTGCTGTGGCTCAATCAGCAAATGAGCCGGCAGTTGGAAAAGCAAAGACGCCGTGTCGAGTATTGTGTCACCTCCAGCGCGCAAACAAGAGTCGTTAATACGATTGGTCTTTTGATGATCGAGCATGGGCAGACACAAGGTGAGCAGATTCGCATCCCTTTTCCAGTTTTTATCAATGATATAGCCAAGTACAGTGGAACGACGCGAGAGACAGTCAGTCAAACGCTCAAGGCGCTCGTGCATAAAAGAAAGATTTATTATCGCTACAAAGAACTCATTATTTATGACCAAGATTATTTTTCTCATGTTGCCAAGTAATGGCTGGCAGCAAATAGGATCGATTCAAAAAAGGGGGAACACAGATGAAAAAAAAGCAAAAAGAAAAAAAGTCGCTGACATCATTCAGTATCTTATTTCTGATCATTATCGCCTTGACGGTCGCTTCCTGGCTCTTAGCAGGGCAGCCTTTTGCGCCTTCTTTACCAGCAGGCCAAGAAGAGATGGTCAGCCAAGTGGTGGGTGCCAAGTTTTCTGATTTCTTTATGGCGCCTTTTAACGGATTTCGTGATGCGATCGAGATCTGTGTGTTTATTCTCTGTTTGGGTGGTTTTTTGAATATCGTCACGCGAACAGGCGCTTTGGAAGCCGGGATTCAGCATTTGGTCAAAAAACTCAAAGGCAATGAGTTGATTTTGATTCCGATTTTAATGATCTTGTTTTCGATCGGCGGCTCCACTTATGGAATGGCGGAAGAAACGATTCCTTTTTATTCCTTATTAGCAATAACGATGGTGGCATCAGGTTTTGATACGATCGTCGCAGCAGGAACCGTTATGCTGGGTGCTGGTGCCGGCGTGATTGGCTCCACCGTCAATCCCTTTGCGACCGGCGTTGCGATGGATGCCTTGCGAAGCATCGATATTGCCCCAAACAATGGCACGATCTTAGTAGTCGGGGCATTGCTTTGGTTAGTCACGACCGCATACTGTATCTTTGTGGTGATGTCTTATGCCAAAAAAGTCAAAGCCGACAAAGGCTCCACGATCTTATCGCTGCAAGAGCAAAAAGAAATGGAAGAACATTTTGTCAAAGACACGAACGAAGCCTTGGTGTTTACGCAAAAACATCGCCTGATTTTGACGATTTTTGGTTTATCCTTTGTGATCATGGTGGTTTCCTTGATTCCTTGGGGCGACTTTGATATCCATGTGTTTGACGGTTGGACCGCCTTTTTGACCGGCAATAGCTTCGGTGAATGGTATTTTGGTGATTTGGCCATGTGGTTCTTCTACATCAGTATCATCATTGCGTTGATTCAAGGATTCTCAGAAAAAGAAATCGTGACCAACTTTATCGATGGGGTCAAAGACATTTTATCCGTTGTCTTGATCATCGTTGTGGCACGGGGTGCTTCCTACATTATGCAAACGACGTACTTGGATCTGTTTATTTTGGATCGGGCTTCCCATCTTTTAGAAGGTCTATCACCTGTCCTGTTTGTGATTGGCGCCTACATTTTGTATCTGCTCTTATCGTTCTTGATTCCATCGACTTCCGGACTAGCGTATGTATCGATCCCGATCATGGGGGCCTTGGCGCAAAGCATCGGACTCAATCCGAACGTCATGGTGATGATCTTTACTGCTGGTTGCGGATTAGTGAATTTGATCACACCAACTTCTGGCGTCGTGATGGGGGGATTGGAGCTGGCTCGGGTCAACTATTCCACTTGGACCCGCTTTATGCGCAAACCGTTACTGGTTATCGGAATTTCCAATCTTGCCATTTTAATCTTCTCAATGTTGTTCTTGTAAGCTACGTTTCAAGATGTGAACGAGACGGATCAACTATTTCAGTAAGCGAGGCGACTTGAGAGGAGCGGATCAAGTAAATGAAAAAAAAAGAGCGACAAGCAATTATCAAAAAACTCTTTGTCCTACATCGGATTGAGTCTCAAGAAGAATTGATGAATTTATTAAAAAAAGAAAATGTTTCAGCTACCCAAGCCACGATTTCTAGAGACATGCGGGAAATGAACATCGCTAAAACGTATGCTAAAAACGGTCGGCCGTATTATTCGATCTTTGAATCCAAAGAGCAGGATCTAGAAGACAGAATTGCGTTTTCGATGTATGAGTACCTAAAAAAGATTACGCAGATTGACTTTTTAGTTGTCGTTCATACTGCTGAAAACGGCGCCGATGTGATCGCCAATTATCTTGATGAAATGGAGCTACCAGAAATTGTCGGCACGATTGCAGGGTTTGATATTTTATTGATCATCACGCCGTCACAAGAAGCGGCAGCAGAGGTCGTCGATCGGTTGAACCATTATGTAGAAGGCTACGAGATGGGTTCGTCATTGTTTACTGGAGAAAAAAACGCAAAACAGCCCTGAGAATCGTTGAAGGAGCTGAACGTCACAAGCCCCAAAATCTCACAACCAAACGGGTGACGGCTTTTCATACCGATGGCTATTTTTAAAAAGAAAGAGTGCTTCTAATCTTCACGGAAGCACTCTTTTTGTGTGTGCAATGTCACCACGGTTTGCTGGAAAAACAGTTGCATCACCAAATGAAAATGGTAAGATAGGAAAATGAGGAGTGAAAACTATGAAAAAATTACTGAAAGAACCGAATTTTTACTTTTGTATCGCACTTGCGGTTATGGTCATCCTCTTTATCAGTTCTTCACAAACCTATGAGCAGCAATCACAAATCGGGTTGCTTTCACGAATCTTAAAAAATGAACCATTGAAAGAGTGGCTAGAGAAGATTTCTTTTTCCTATGCTGGTTCGGAGATCAGTATTGCGGAAAAAGGCTATTTTTCATTTGTGGAATTTTTCATTCGTAAAGGCGCGCATTTCTTTACCTATTTTGTCTTAGGGGGCAGTCTGTTCTTCGTTCTCGTATATCGCCGTACGCCGTATTGGCTAGCCGCTTTTTTTGCTTGGTTAGCAGCTACCGGCTATGCTGGGATCGATGAATACCATCAAATGCTGACGGGAGGACGGACGCCGCTTTTTCAAGATGTCATGCTGGATTCAGCTGGAGCACTGACCGCCGTTCTTTTGGGGTGGTTGATTTGTCAGTTATCGAAAAAGTCACCTAAACGCCGCAAAACATAACGAGTTGTCGGCGTTTTTAAGCGTTAAGCTGTTAGAAAGTATAAAAAACAAGAGGCGAAACCAATGGAAAAAAGTTTGAGTAGTGTCAAAGGCAAAACCGAGTTTGTCGTGCATGAAAGTTTGCCGGTGGGGGTTCTTCTCGCGATGGCTGGCGGCTTTTTAGATGCCTATACCTATCTCTTTCACGGTGAAGTGTTTGCGAGCATGCAGTCGGGGAATGTTATTTTGTTAGGGATCAATCTTTCAACGGGGCAGTTTGAACAAGCCTTTCGGTATCTGCCACCAATCTGTATGTTTTTAGTGGGGATCGTGGTGACGAATTATCTGCAGCATCATTTTCCGACTGGTGGTTGGATCGTTTGGCAAAATGCTGCGTTGATCTTTGAAGCAATCGGTATTTTGGTTCTGGGCTTTTTTGCGCGTTCTTTACCCAATGTCCTGGTTGATTCCGGATTATCTTTTTTTGCAGCGATTCAATATGCCGCTTATCGGCGCTTGGCAGGGATGCCCTATGCCACCACGATGACCACTGGCAATTTACGTTCGCTGGCTGATTACTTGTATTTGCGCGGGTTTAAGCAGGACCGATCAGTGACACCCAAGATCATTTCTATTTCCTTGATCATCGGCGGTTTCTTTTTTGGGGCGGTTTTAAGCAGCTTGCTAGGAATTTTCTTATTCCACCGGACCATCTGGGTGGTTTCAGGAATTTTAGCCCTGGTGTTGGGAATCACGATCCACAGTCAAAATAAAGAATAGAAAAAAGACATTCCCCGGAATGTCTTTTTCGTCTTACTTTTTGGTGCTCGCGCGTGAATCTTTGAGATAAAGCGCTATTTCTACCAGCAGTGCTGCTAGAAGATAGCTACCAAGGACGGCTATCTGGTAAAATTTCTCTTCAATCAGCTCGTTGCGCTGCAGCAAAATGACCCCACCTAGAAAGAGCATCGCCAACAGGGAGAACCACTGCTGGGAAAAACGCCAATTGCTGACACTGGCTGTACTGCGCTTGGTGCGAAAGCCGAATATATAATTGGGTTCTTCTCGGTAAAAGAACCGGAAGACGATGAAAAAAATACCCGTAAAAATCAACAACAAAAGACCAATATCGATCGAGATCACTTCCTTTCAAGCGAGGTTTGTTGGGAAAATCAGCGAATAAAAAGGATTATCTATTTATTGTACTCGCTGTAAAGGGTTCTATGAAGGGGAACTATTGAAAAAATAGATAGTTTTGCGTAAATAAAAAGGGAGGGCGCTATAAGTCGCCATCCCTTTTTCAATTATCCGCGTTGAAATGGTCCTTTAGGTGCAATCAGTTCAAGATTGGTACCATCTGGATCTGTAAAGTAGGCAACACCTGTCCCGAAGCCGCTTTTTAAACCATCTTGTTCTTCAAAAACGATTGGGGTACCGTCAGGTTCAACCCCGATGGCTTTTAGACGAGCAACGGCTTCATCAATATTTTCGACTTCAAAACAAAGATGCATGGCACTGATTTGCTCATTGGAATAGCTAGCTTTGTTGGATTTTGGTTCGACGTATTCTAAAAGGTCGATGTTGAGATTGTCTAAATGAAGATTGGCGTATTTGATCAATGTATCCTCTAAACCTTGCGTTTGCGCCATTCGTTTGCCACCGATCGTATCTTGATTGGCGATTTTCTTTCCAGTTAATGCTTCATAAAATTGGATGGAACGTTCGAGATTGCTGACGGTGATTCCCACGTGGTTCACCATTGAAAAGCCTGTGTTTGTGTTTGTCATTATACTTCCTCCTAAGGTTTTGTTTAGTATATCGTTTGGTTAATGAAAATCGAATGTGTCTGGATCTGGACCCACTCGCAGGTCCTCATTTAATGCGTTCAAGCGAGCCATTTCATCTTCTGATAAATGGAAATCAAAAATCGCTGCATTGGCGCGCATTCGCTCAGGGTGTGTCGATTTGACATTGACTAAGATTCCTTGTTGGATAGCCCAGCGTAAAAGCACTTGTGCCGCTGATTTTTGCTGTGCATCGGCGATCGCCAAGACGGTTTCCTCTTTCAGCAGTTTGCCTTGCATCAAAGGTGACCAAGCTTGGATCGCAATCCCCTTTTCAGCATAAAAGTCCCGCAGGTCTTGCTGCGTAAGTTTGGGATGCAGTTCGATCTGATTGACGACAGGAACGACCTTAGCAGCGGCCAATAGTTGCTCCAAGTGATGAATCTGGAAGTTGCTGACCCCGATTGCTTTGATTTTTCCAGCGGCATACAAGTCTTCCAAGGCGCGCCATGACTCTTGAAATGCCTGGTTTCCCGGCCAATGGATCAAGTACAAGTCGAGATACTCGAGGTTTAAGCGGGCCAAACTTTCATTGAAAGCATGGATCGTTTCATCATAAGTTAAATGATCGTTCCAAAGTTTGGAAGTGACAAAGAGTTCTTCACGAGCCAACCCCGTTTCTTGTAAGCCTTGTTTGATTCCTTCCCCTGTTCCTGTTTCGTTGCCGTAAATAGCCGCCGTATCAATCAGGCGATACCCATTGATAATGGCCTGTTTCACGACCTCTGCTGTTTCAGCTTCAGGGATTTGAAAGACACCTAACCCCAAACCGGGGATTTTGCTGCCGTTGTTCAGTGTAACGGTATCCGATAATTTTTCGATCATAAAAACATCTCCTTTATTTTTTTCTGTAATCATCATATAATGAGGAGGTAAGGTTGTATAGTACGTACTTTTTTGTTTGATACACACATTTTGGTAACATTTGTGTGTTTACAGACTTGATGAGGTGAAAAAAATGGAAGAAAAAATTTATAATATCGGTGTAGAAGCAACGATGGATGTCATCGGCGGGAAATGGAAACCAATCATTCTTTGTAATTTACGCCATGGGGCATTGCGTCCTAGTGATTTACGGCGAAAAATTCCTGGCATCAGTCAAAAAATGTTGACGCAGCAATTGCGGGAACTAGAAGAGTCTGATATCGTTACCCGCAAATCCTATAATCAAGTACCACCCAAAGTTGAGTATTCCTTGAGTGAATATGGAGAAACGTTAGGCGGCTTATTGGATACCCTTTGTCAGTGGGGCACGATGCACGTCGCTGCGCTACAAGACAAAGGAGAACAAGTTACTTTGTTAGAACAAGAAGAGGCGATTGTCTAGCAGAGGGCAAGTGGCATGAGAAAAGGCCGGCAGAAACCATTGGTTTCCGTCGGCCTTTTTTAGGCTATGCTTGTTGGATCAATTCTAGAATGGCTTCAGCATTCATGCCGCTGTAATGATTGATGGGAAATGACAGGCGCTTGATTCGCGGCGGGATGGCCTGCTTGATCATCGGATCTGTTAAAGAAAGCAAAGGATCGACCAAAACGATTTTTTCTTGCGAAAAACGATAATTCATCAGACGTTCTGGTGTCACAACAGTCACGCTGATTTGATCCTCGGACAGCATTTGGATGTTGCGGGCGAAAATTTTAATCAGACTTCCAGCTAAAGTAGAACGATCAATAAAGACAACTTTTTCCAAAGTGATTCTCCTTTTTAATTAATATGCTTAATTAAGTATATTAATTAAATGGCGCTTTGTAAACAGGAACATTTGGAAACAACAAAAAAGCCGCAAAAGAATTTTTTTGCGGCTTTTGGTTCATCTATAAAAAGGTTTGACTCTTTTTTCCATTAAATCACGATCACGGGTGTCCCGACTTCGGCTTTACTGTACAATTCTTTCATCACGCCTGGCGGAGTATTGATACAGCCGTGAGAGCCGCGGGTTTTCCAAAGATCACCACCGTATTCCGTTTGCCAATCAGAATCATGGATTCCGACACCGGTCCAATCGATCGGCATCCAGTAATCAACAGGGGACGCATAATCTTCACCGGTCAAGGTTGCATCTTCTTCTTTGTTCCAGACATAGAAGACACCAGTTGGCGTTGGTGTGGCTGGTTTTCCAGAGATAATTTTCGTATCTAGCACCAGCTCGCCATCTTTGTAATACCACATGTGTTGGTTTTTCAGATCAACTTCGATATACGTGTTGCCAAATAACGGGCTGCCAGCATCGGTGCTTCCTTGAGCGATCGGTGTGCGCGTGAAGTCTTCGCCGGCTTTTAACGCCTCAATCAATGCTTCTGTTTCCGCATCGGTTTGGATCGTCCAGCTGAGGGTGCCGGCTGGAACCGTTACTTCGCCTTGTTTGGTACTCTTGAAGGTCGAAGAATTGGTGCTGGTGTTGTATTGCTCTCCGATAGAAGCGACATAGCTTCTTACTTTGTCTTCGTCGATCGTGGTGTTGCCATCTTTGTAAGAGAGCCAATCCATGATCGATTCTCTTGGAATTTGAAACGTGTTTCCGTTGATCGTATAATTGCCGGTTACTTTGGCGATTTTATTCAACGAATCCATTTCTTTGGTTAGATCAGGATCATCAGCGGTCACACTTGGTTTTGTGACGTAATCGACGAGATTTAATTCCTTTTCGCCACTGACGATGGCTTCTTGTAAGTCTGCTACTGCTTTGTCCACATCAATGGCATCGCCGTCAACTTCTGGTTTGATAGAAAAGCCGTCTTCGCCTTTTTCCAATGTTGCATCGGCTGACTTGGTACGATCCTCATTTAAAGTTTCTAGTTCCTTTTGGATCGTGTCCGTTTCGCTGTTTAGCGTATCTTGATCCACCGAGAGATTGTCCAGTGTTTTTTCTTCTGCAGCGGAAACATAAGCCATTCCCCAACTCCACTGGTTCTGTTCATCTTTTAATGATTGCAGCTCATTGGTGAAATCCGTTTGTAACCCAAATTGAGCAAGGTTGATTGTCTTCCATTCGCTATCGCCTTCTTTGATGGTGAAATCTTCTTGCGAGTAGCGGTCATGCAGCAGGGCATTGGCCTCGGCAACAGTTTTGTTGCTGATGTCGATCCCATCGATTTCAGTCTTTGGTAAAAAACGGTTTGCATAATATGTACTTCGGTAGGTATAGCCGCCAGCGATCACTACTAATATAGCAGCCACAACGATTAGAACAATTTTCTTGGTATTGTTCTTGGCGTCAGTATGTTTGTTTGAACGAGTCATTCAACTACTCCTTTTTTTCTAATGGCATAATAGATATTAACGCTTAAATCATACCATATTCCCCCAAGAAAGCGAATATGGCAAATGAAACTTCCATGAAAAATAGAAAATTCTTAAACTATCTTTAGCTAAGCTGTAGAAAAGCATTTCTTTGCATAAAAAAACTGAACGAACCGCAGCAAATCATCTTGATCAAATTGTTCTGAAAAAGAGTGAGCTGTAAGGTTCGTTCAGTGGCATAGTTGACTAGCTAAACGAAGTGAAAGAAATTATTGATTGTCTTCTGCATCTAGTTTCGCAAAAGCTTCATCAAGAATATCTTTTAATTGTTTTGCAGAAGCGGCCATCCGGTCTTTTTCACCATCCGTCAATGGGATCTCAATCACTTTTTGAATCCCTTGGGCGTTGATAACTGCAGGCGCACCGATGTACAAGTCGTTTAAGCCGTATTCGCCGTTCATGTACACAGACAATGGTAAAACAGCATTTTCATCGTCTAAGATCGCACGAGTGATCCGTGCTAAGGCTACCGCGATCCCGTAGAAGGTCGCACCTTTTTTCTCGATGATGGTGTAGGCTGCATCACGAACACTGAAGAAAATGTTGACCATTGCTTCTTCATCGATGTCTGGGTTATTTTTGACCCATTCATAGATTTGCAAGCCGGCTACGTTGGCATGAGACCAAACAGGGAATTCTGAATCCCCGTGTTCGCCTAAGATATAGGCATGGACGTTACGGGCATCAACATCGACTAATTCAGCCAAAGCTTGACGGAAACGTGCAGAGTCTAAAGAAGTACCTGAACCGATGACGCGTTCTTTCGGGAAGCCTGAGAATTTCCAAGTCGAGTAAGTCAAAATATCGACTGGGTTCGCTGCTACTAAGAAGATTCCGTTAAAACCTGAATCAACGATTTGGGTAACTACTTCCCGGTTGATTTTCAAGTTTTTATGAACCAAATCTAAGCGGGTTTCACCTGGTTTTTGAGGCGCACCAGCTGTAATAACGACTAAATCAGCATCATGTGCATCTTCATAAGAAGCGGCATAGATTTTTTTAGGGGAAGTAAAGGCCAAGGCATGGGACAAATCAATTGCGTCGCCTTCTGTTTTTGCTGTATTTATATCAATGATTCCGACTTCTTGCGCAATGTTTTGGGTCACCAGCGCAAACGCGTAACTAGAACCAACCGCACCGTCTCCAACAAGAATTACCTTTTGGTGATCTTTTTTGTTCGTTTTTGCAGTCATCTGTGTATCATTCCTTCCGCATAATTGTTTTACTCGCTATCATCCTACCATTTTCAAGTATATTTGTCATGTGATTTGCACAACAATATTACACAAAATATCGCTGTTTCAGTTGTAAATGCTTTCTTTGTTATTACGTCAAAAAGAGGATATATCAACGTTTTATTAAGATTCGTTAAGAAAGATAAAAACTGAGCAAGAGGACGCCACCATAACAGTCCATTTCGTGTTATAATTATTTCAGCAAAAGAACTGGGCGCATTTGTGTGCCCAGTATTTTGTGTTTGGATAAGAAAACCGATAAAATAGATGAAGAATCAGCTTGAAACTAGAAATAATGGAGCGTAATCGAAAAATGAAAATGATTGTAGGCTTGGGAAATCCCGGCAAAAAATATGAGAAAACCAAACACAATGTTGGCTTTATGGTAGTGGATGCCTTGGCACAAAAGTACCAAGCAACCTTTAAAAAGTCGGCTTTTGAAGCAGAAGTGGCAGAGTTTTTCTTGAAGGGTGAAAAAATCCTTTTGGTCAAACCGCAAACCTTCATGAATGAATCCGGTCGTTCGGTAGGTCCGTTGATGACCTATTTTGGCATCTATCAAGAAGAATTAGTAGTGGTCTATGATGACCTTGATTTAGCATTAGGGAAAATCCGCTTGCGCCAAAAAGGCAGTGCGGGGGGACACAATGGAATCAAGAGTTTGATCGCGCATTTGGACTCGACAGTCTTTGACCGCATCAAAATCGGGATCGATCGGCCACGTCCAGGACAAACCGTGGTCAATCATGTACTGAGTCCTTTTGCAAAAGACGATCTGCCCATCGTTTTACAAAGTATTGATAAGGCGGTCGAGGCAAGTAGTGATTACTTGACCAACGGCGACTTTCTTGCCACAATGAATCGATTTAACTAAGGAGGGCCGAGATGGATTTAATTGAATTAATAAATAAAGTGCCGACAGTGGCGGCTTGGCATGCAGGTTTACGTGAACAGGCCCCCCGGCAATTACTGACCGGTCTAGCTGGATCGGCAAAAACATTGGCGATCACCGGTGTGTATCAGGCATTTCAAAAACAAGTGATCGTGGTGACACCAAATCTGTATTATACGAATCAACTAGCCGAAGATCTGCGCAACGTGACGGATGATGTCTATGTTTTCCCAGTGGACGAAGTGTTGTCAGCCGAAATGGCTTTTTCTTCACCAGAAGCACGAGAAGAACGAGTGGCAGCGCTGAATGCTGTTTCTCAAGGAAAAACTGGGATCTATGTGTTGCCGGTGGCGGCTTTGCGAAAGTATTTGCCTGAAAAGAAAACCTGGTTAGCCAACCAATTCCAATGGCAAATCGGCGATGAGATCGATTTAGAGCGTTTGCCGCAACAATTGATCTTGATGGGTTACGAACGGCAGTCAATGATTGGCAAACCCGGCGAATTCAGTATTCGTGGGAGCATCCTCGATATTTATCCATTAAATGCCGAATACCCCGTACGGATCGAGTTATTCGATGTAGAAATCGACTCGATGCGTTCTTTCAACGTGGAAACGCAACGCTCAGTGGAAACGCTGCAGCAAGTGGCTATTTTACCGACTACCGAATTGGTTTTCTCAGCGGAAGATTTAGCGGCGGGGCAAAAGCAGCTGCAAGAATTATTGAACAAACGGTTGGCAGTCACCAAAGAAGCAACCGATCGCGCCTTTTTAGAAGACTATTTCGGCCAATTGGCCTCCCAATGGCAAGCGGGGATTCCCGGTGAAAGTGCCCGTTATTACACGGATTTGCTTTATCGTCAGCAAACGAGTGTCTTAGATTATTTTTCTGAAGACGCCTTTTTGATGATCGATGATTATGCTCGGATCATGGAGACCAATCGTGAGATCGAACGGGAAGAAGCGGAGTGGCATACCCAAAAATTAGCGGAGCTGCGGGTCTTTTCTGAACAGCAATTCGGGATAGATGTCCATCAACTGCTGCAAAAAGAAACCTTTGTGACCAGCTTCTTTTCTTTATTCCAAAAAGGAATGGGGAACATTCGCTTCCAAGCGATCCATCAATTCCAATACCGGCCGATGCAGCAGTTTTTCAGCCAAATGGGTCTCTTGAAAGTTGAGATTGATCGCTGGGAGAAGCAACAGCAAACGGTGATTTTTCTGGTCAGTGACCAAGAACGGGCTAAGAAGTTAGAGCAAGATCTGCGAGATCATGATATCTATGCCGTGCAGACGCAACAAGACCGCCTGTTTACGGGACGCACCCAAATCGTGGTGGAACGTTTGCAAAGCGGCTTTGAAATGCCGCAAGACAAGCTAGTGGTGGTTACAGAAAAAGAAATTTTCCAAAAGATGAACAAAAAAAGAGCCCGCCGGCAAAATGTCACCAATGCGGAACGTCTCAAAAGCTACAATGAGTTAAAAGCCGGCGATTATGTCGTCCATGCGAATCATGGGATCGGGAAGTACATCGGCATGGAAACCTTAGAAGTCGATGGCGTCCATCAAGATTATATGACGATCTTGTACCAAAACGAAGACAAGCTCTTTATTCCAGTCACCCAATTGAATTTGATTCAAAAATATGTGGCTTCCGAATCGAAAACACCGAAAATCAATAAATTAGGCGGCAGTGAGTGGGCGAAGACCAAGCGCAAAGTGACGGCTAAAATTGAAGACATCGCAGATGATTTGATTTTATTGTATGCCAAACGCGAATCAGAAAAAGGCTATGCCTTTCAACCAGACGATGCCTATCAAAAAGAATTTGAAGATGCCTTTCCTTATTCGGAAACCGATGATCAGCTGCGCAGTACGGCAGAGATCAAGCGGGATATGGAAAAAGAAAAGCCAATGGACCGTTTGTTAGTTGGAGATGTCGGTTTTGGGAAAACAGAAGTGGCGCTGCGGGCTGCTTTTAAAGCGATCAAAGAAAGCAAACAAGTGGCTTTCTTAGTGCCGACAACGATCTTGGCGCAGCAGCACTATGAAACGATGGTCGATCGTTTTGAAGGATTCCCCGTCAATGTTGGGGTGCTGAGTCGTTTTCGGACGAAAAAACAGCAGAATGAAACAATCGAGCAAGTGCGCAAAGGGCAAGTCGATATTTTGGTGGGGACCCACCGATTATTGTCAAAAGATGTCGAGTTTGCTGATTTGGGCTTGTTGGTGATCGATGAAGAACAACGTTTTGGGGTCAAACACAAAGAGCGCTTGAAACAACTGCGTTCGCAAGTCGATGTGTTGACGTTGACGGCAACGCCGATCCCAAGAACATTGCATATGTCGATGCTGGGCGTGCGGGACCTATCTGTGATCGAAACACCACCGGAAAATCGTTACCCGATCCAAACCTATGTGATGGAGATGAATCCAGGAGCGGTGCGAGAAGCGATCCAACGGGAGATGGCACGCGGGGGCCAAGTGTTTTATCTCTATAATCGTGTCGATACGATCGAGCGAAAAGTCGAAGAACTGCAGGCGTTAGTGCCAGATGCACGAATCGCTTATGCCCACGGGCAAATGACCGAGATCCAATTGGAAAATACCCTGTTTGACTTTATTGAAGGGCAATACGATGTGTTGGTGACGACGACGATCATTGAAACCGGTGTGGATATTCCCAATGCCAATACGTTGTTTGTGGAAAATGCCGATTACATGGGGCTTTCGACGTTGTATCAGTTGCGTGGCCGTGTCGGTCGGAGCAATCGAGTCGCTTATGCGTATTTCATGTATGAACAGCAAAAAGTGTTGAACGAAGTCAGTGAAAAACGGCTGCAAGCCATTAAGGACTTTACGGAGTTAGGTTCAGGATTCAAAATCGCGATGCGAGATCTTTCGATTCGTGGGGCAGGAAATCTATTGGGGGCGCAACAGCACGGCTTTATCGATGCAGTCGGGTTTGACATGTACTCACAAATGCTGTCGGAAGCAGTCACTCGTAAACAAGGGAAAAATACCCAAACAGAAAAAACGACCGTTGAGATCGATCTGGGGATCGATGCCTACTTACCGACTTCGTATATTGAAGACGAACGGCAAAAAATCGAGATCTATAAACGAATTCGTGAGCTGGAATCACAAGAAGCAGTTGATGAACTTCAAGATGATTTATTAGACCGTTTCGGAGAATACCCTGTAGAAGTGGCGCACCTCTTAACGGTGGGCGAGATCAAAATGAACGGCGATCGTGCCTTGTTAGAAACTATCCGCAAGCAGCAACAGACGGTGTCGTTTACTTTGAGTAAAGTCGGCACGAAAAATTATTCGGTGGAGCAGCTGTTTGAAGCATTGAAAGCCACTAAATTAAAAGCCACGATGGGTGTCGATCATGAGCAAATGACCATTAAATTACAGATTCCGCCAGTGATGAAAGAAAGCACCTGGCTATTAGAAATCCAAGATTTTGTCAAAGCGTTACGGGAACAAAAATACGCCAGCCAAGGCTAGAAAGGAACCAGAGGGATGCCGAAATCACAATTGAAGCGTACGATGGAAGGGGCGTTTATTTTAACGATCGCTTCCTTTATCGCAAAAATCTTAAGTGCCGTTTATCGGGTCCCTTTTCAGAACCTGGTAGGCGACGAAGGGTTTTATGTGTATCAACAGGTCTATCCGATTTATGGATTGGCAATGACTTTGGCGTTGTCAGGTTTGCCGCAGTTTATCTCCCGCATTGTTGCTGAAGAACCTGATCCTTTGAAAAGCAAGGAGCGGCTGCAAGCGTTGACGCCTTATGTGCTTTGGTCGGCGATCGGCTTATGGGCTGTGACCTTTTTATTTGCCGGTCCAATCGCGCAAGTGATGGGGGACCATCAACTGGCAGGCTTGATTCGAGTCGTTTCCTTTACCTTTTTGTTTGTCCCACCCTTGACCTTTTATCGAGGAATGTTTCAAGGAAATCTACAAATGGTGCCAACCGCAGTGTCTCAAGTTGTAGAGCAGCTGCTTAGAGTTGGTGTGATTTTAGGTGCTGCGGCAGCTTTCCAGCAATTGGGCTGGACGATTTATCAAACGGGGACTGTCGCCATGATGGGTGCCTTAGTCGGGGGCCTTGCGGCGTGGTGGATTTTAAGTTATTATAGCCGACAAATCAACGGCAAACGCCTATCGCTATGGCATAAACCAGTCACCCGTACAGGAGAAAATACCGCTGGTTTATCCGCCTCGTTGAAAAAACGGTTCTTCTTAGAAGGCGGTCTGTTGACGATTTATAGCGGCTATTTGATCTTGTTCCAGTTAGCGGATTCGTTTTTATTGACCAATGCGCTAGAAGCGGGGGGATTGACGGCACAAGCAGCCCGGATTTCGAAAGGGATCTATGATCGCGGACAACCCCTCGTCCAACTAGGTCTTGTGGTGGCGATGGCGTTAAGCTCGACGTTTTTGCCAACGTTGACCAAGTATTTGACGGTAAAAAATCAGCAGCTGTTTGAAAAGTCGGCAAAAATGTATTTGCGCCTAACGATCGGGATTGCTTCGGCTTCTGCGGTAGGGTTAGCGATTTTGCTGCCTTATATCAATTTTGCCTTATTTAAAGACGGATCTGGCAATGCTGCGCTGGTATTGTTTGTCTTTTCCATCGCTCTGATGGCGACGATTCAAGCCTATCAAAGCATTCAACAAAGTCGCAATACCTATACCTTCGGCTTGCTCGCTGCGGGGATTGGTCTTTTGGTCAAATGCCTATCGATGTGGCCACTGACCGCTTCTTATGGGACTGCAGGAGCAAGTATCAGTACGCTGTTGGGGTTAGGCGCGACCTTATGCTGTTTTGTGGTTTCCGAACAGCGTCGAGCACAAAGTAGCATCAATCGCTTTTGGTATGAAGGAAATTATGGAAAAAAATTATTTCTTTGTTTAGGGATCATGGCAAGCGTGCTATTCTTATATTATAGCTTCGTTGCGATCTTATTGAACGGTCCTTTGACCCATCGACTACAGGCGCTGATTTTTTGCCTAGGCGGTGTCGGTCTGGGAGGCGCAGCCTTTATCGGGACAGCGATCAAAATCAAATTGTTAACGATTCGCGAATGGCTGTTAGTTCCATTTGGAAAGAAACTATTAAGAAGAGGTGAAAAACATGAGATTAGATAAATTTCTTAAAATCTCCCGCATCATCAAGCGTCGCTCTGTGGCCAAAGAAGTGGCAGACAAGGGACGTATTCAGATCAACGGCAAATTAGCCAAGTCAAGCAGTGACGTCAAAGTAGGCGATACTATGCGTATTCAGTTCGGGAATAAGGTCTTGGAAGTAAAAGTCAATGAATTGCATGAATCGACGAAAAAAGAAGACGCTGCAAAAATGTATGAGATTGTTTCAGAGGAAAGAATCTCAGAAAATGCTTGATTTTTACGGCATTTTCAGTTAGACAAGCTTTGCGGATGTTGGTATAATGTAAAAAACAAAGACAGCGACGGGAGCGAGTTCAGGTGGCAAAAGAATCAAATAAAAAAATAGAACTATTGCAGACCGATTATGCGAAAGAGCAATTTGCCAAGTTTGAAAAAGAGCGGCGGCAAGTCGTGTTTCGCCGACGTCGGCTGGTGGCGTTTTTCGTGGCGGCATTAGCGATATTTGCAGTCGTGGGGATTCAGATGTTTAACGACCAAATGCGCCTGCAAAAACTAAAGGAATACAAGGCGGAAACAGTCGCCGAACAAAAAGAAGCTGAACAAAAAGTGGCTTCATTGGAGCGAGATGTTGCCTTATTGCAAGACGATGAGTATGTGGCAAAATTGGCCCGCAGCCGATTCTTCTACTCAAAAGATGGCGAAAAAATTTATCCTGTCTTGCCAGATGGAACGGATTCTCAAAACACTAATGAGCGTTCTGCGCAAAGCGAACAAGAATCATCATCCACAGAGTCACAAGATTAAGCAATGTCATACCTACTCAGCGCAGTAGTTTGAATTATTTTAAATGGGTAAAAATTAGGAGGAACATTTTTTATATGTCAATCGAAGTTGGATCGAAACTAAAGGGCAAAGTGTCTGGTATTACAAATTTTGGTGCGTTCATTGATCTTGGTGAAGGGAAAACTGGTTTGGTGCATATCAGTGAAGTATCAAACGGATTCGTCAAAGACATTCACGACGTGTTGTCTGTTGGGGATGAAGTGACAGTACTTGTTACGGCAATCGGCAACGATGGAAAAATTGGACTATCGATCCGCAAAGCAGAAGATAAGCCGGAAGAAAAACGTGAATACCCGAAAAAAGAATTCAATCGACCAAATCCGAAAAAATCTTTTTCACGCAATCAAACTACGAATGTAAATAAACAAGACTTCGATTCATTGATGAGTTCTTTTCTAAAAGATAGTGATGATCGTCTTTCATCATTACGTCGAAATACAGAAGGAAAACGCGGTGGCCGCGGCGGACGCCGTAACTAAACATGAATAGCAAGTTGGAAAAAGCTGAAACAAAACTGTTGGTTCGTTTTGTTTCAGCTTTCTTTCTTGTGGGTCTACCAAATGAGAAGGAGGGCAAATGATGGTCATTCAAACCGTTCGAGGGCAACTCACTGCCATCGATCCTGAAAAAAAACACCGCTTTTTGCTGGCGGTATCGACGGGAGTCGACTCCATGGTCTTGCTGCAGGTCTTTTGTCAGTTGTTTCCCGAAATGCAAAAAGAGCAGGTCTTTGGTGTGGCACATGTAAACCATCAATTGCGTCCAGCATCTGCTGAGGAAGCTGCTTTTTTACGGCAGTACTGCCAAGAACGCGGCATTCCTTTTTATGAGCGGTGCTGGGAAAATCCGCCAGAAACCGGCATAGAAGCTAGCGCTCGGGACTTTCGCTATACGTTTTTTGCCGATGTCATGTCGCGAGAAGGCTATGATGTTTTGCTGACTGCTCACCACAGTGATGACCAAGTAGAAACGATGCTGATGAAGATGATGCGAGAAGGCCGCTTGCAATCGGCTGGCGGGATGCAGCAGCAGCAGCCTTTTCACGCTGGAATCCTGTTTCGGCCGTTGCTTAGTGTCAGTAAGACAGCGATTTACGACTATGCGCAAGTACAGCAGATTCCCTACTTTGAAGACGAAAGCAATCACGAACCGCTGTATTTGCGAAACCGAGTACGCCAGCAAGTAGTGCCGGCATTAAAAGCGGAAAATCCGCAACTGTTGCCGCATTTTCAACAGCTTTCTGTAGAAATGCAGTTCGCCAATCAGTTGATCCAGCAAGAGCAGCAGCAATGGTTGTCTGCGTGCGTTCAACAGCAAGCTACTCGCTTAGTGATCGATCTGCAACAGCTGCCGACGTTTTCGCCGGCGCAGCGCTATTTTTTCTATGCGGGGTTTTTGCAACAAGCAGAAGCTTTCACAAAGCAGCCACTCAATCAAAAACAGCTGCCACAGCTATTGCGTTTGCTAGACGAAAAGAAAGGGCAATGGCAATTGGCGTTGCACAAACAGTGGCAGCTGCGGCGCAGTTATGACCAATTACTATTGGAACCCATTGCTGTTCCCCAAAAGCCTGCAGCGCCGTTGACAGAAGTCAGTCAGCGTCTGGTTTTAGGAGAAGGGATCTATCTTTCTGAAAAGGAATGGATTGGGTATTTTCCGATAAATGAACAGCATATTCCCAAAAAAATCACAAATTGGTCAGAGTTTTCCCAAGATTTACCGCTAAACTATTCCTCTGAGCTGATCGTACGTAAGCGTCAGCCAGGAGACCGAATCCGCTTGGCACGTGGCCTGACCAAAAAGATCAGTCGTTTTTTTATCGATTCAAAAATTCCTAATGAAGAGCGAGAAAAAAGTTGGGTCGTCACAAACCTTGATAAACAGGTGATTGCCTTACTACCTCATGCATTTTCCTATTTGAGTATTACGCCAGAAACTGATAAAATACACTACATACTTCTTTATAAATATCAGAAGTAAGAGTTGGAAGGAGAACTTTATGCTAGATAAAGATATTGAGAAAATTTTGATTTCCCGTGACGAAATCAAAAATCGTTGTGTGGAACTTGGTCAAGAATTAACGGCGGCTTATGCGGATAAAAATCCTCTAGTCGTAGGTGTACTGAAAGGTGCCGTTCCTTTCATGGCAGACATCGTTCGTGAGATGGATTGTTACTTGGAGTTAGACTTCATGGATGTCTCAAGTTATGGCAATGCCATGATTTCATCTGGAGAAGTCAAAATCATTAAAGATTTAGATACAAATGTTGAGGGCCGCGATCTTTTGATCGTTGAAGACATCATTGACAGCGGTCGCACGTTGGCTTATCTGGTAGATCTATTCAAATACCGTAAAGCGAAATCAGTGAAAATCGTGACGTTATTAGATAAGCCGGAAGGCCGTGTTGTTGAGATCGATGCTGATTACGTCGGCTTCGATGTGCCAAATGAGTTTGTTGTTGGATATGGACTGGACTATGCAGAGCAATATCGAAACTTACCTTACGTTGGCGTCTTAAAACCTAGTGTTTATCAGTCAAATTAGTGACTGTTCTAAATCAATTGTGATACAATTAAATGGTCAGGATTGATAAAACAAAATAGCCAGGGAGGTACGCATGAATAAGAAAAATAACGGTATGGTAAAAAATACCTTATATTATGTACTTGTCTTGTTGGCGATGGTCATGGTCGTTTATTTCATTTTTGGAAATGGCAATCAGCAGACCCCAACGATCGAGTACTCCACGTTTACAGAACAACTGAAAGACGGGAAGGTCAAACAATTTACTGTCCAACCCGCTAACGGTGTTTATCGAATCGTGGGTGAATACAATGAAGAACAAACTGTCAGCAATGACAACAGCTTGTCTGTTTTAGGCAATACACAGGCGAGTTCGACCCGCTTTTCAACGATCATTTTACCAAATGATTCTACGCTGAGCGAAGTCACCAGTCTAGCCTCAGCACAAGGGGTCAAAACTACCATCGAAGAAGAATCCAACAGTGGTATTTGGTTATCGCTTTTGGTTAGCTTCTTACCACTTGTGATCATCATTTTCTTCTTCTATATGATGATGAGCCAACAAGGCGGCGGCGGTGGCGGTGGCGGCCGTGTGATGAACTTTGGCAAATCAAAAGCCAAAGAAGCGGACAAAAAAGCCAACCGCGTACGTTTTTCAGACGTAGCCGGTGCAGAAGAAGAAAAACAAGAACTTGTCGAAGTCGTGGAATTCTTGAAAGATCCTCGACGTTTCGTTGAATTAGGTGCCCGTATCCCAGCAGGTGTCTTACTTGAGGGACCTCCGGGAACCGGGAAAACGTTGCTAGCCAAAGCCGTTGCCGGTGAAGCTGGCGTACCGTTTTACTCGATCTCTGGTTCAGATTTCGTTGAAATGTTTGTCGGTGTCGGTGCAAGCCGGGTACGTGACTTATTTGAAACAGCGAAGAAAAATGCACCAGCCATCATCTTTATCGATGAAATCGATGCCGTCGGTCGCCAACGTGGTGCCGGTATGGGTGGCGGACATGATGAGCGGGAACAAACATTGAACCAATTATTGGTTGAGATGGATGGTTTTGATGGGAATGAAGGCGTGATCGTCATTGCCGCAACGAACCGTTCGGATGTTCTAGATCCAGCGTTGCTGCGTCCAGGTCGTTTTGACCGTCAGATTTTAGTTGGTCGTCCAGACGTGAAAGGCCGTGAAGCAATCCTCCGTGTTCATGCTCGGAACAAACCTTTATCAGATGATGTTGATTTGAAAGTCGTTGCCCAACAAACACCTGGCTTTGCCGGTGCGGATCTGGAAAACGTCTTGAACGAAGCCGCCTTAGTTGCTGCTCGTCGTAACAAGAAAAAAATCGATGCTTCAGATATCGATGAAGCAGAAGACCGCGTGATCGCTGGTCCTGCGAAGAAAGACCGTGTCATCAACAAACGCGAACGTGAAATGGTTGCTTACCATGAAGCAGGACATACCATTGTTGGTTTAGTCTTGAGTCGTGCCCGTGTGGTACACAAAGTAACCATCATTCCTCGGGGGCGAGCTGGTGGGTACATGATCGCCTTGCCGAAAGAAGATCAATTCTTGATGACTAAAGAAGATATGTTTGAACAAATCGTTGGCTTGCTAGGTGGACGTACGGCTGAAGAAATCATCTTCGGTGTGCAATCAACGGGGGCTTCCAATGACTTTGAACAAGCAACTGCGCTTGCAAGAAGCATGGTGACAGAATATGGAATGAGCGATAAATTAGGTCCAGTTCAATATGAAGGAAACCATCAAGTCTTTGTCGGTCGCGATTACGGTCAAACAAAAGCATACTCTGAACAAGTTGCCTTTGAAATTGATCAAGAAGTTCGCAAGATTTTAATGGATGCCCATCAAAAAGCCCATGAAATCATTGAAGAACATCGTGCCCAACACAAATTGATCGCTGAAAAACTACTTGAACATGAAACATTGGATGCTAAAGCAATCAAATCCTTGTTTGAAGAAGGCAAAATGCCTGCAGGGACTGAAAGCTCTGAGTATCCTAGTGAAAAAGCCCAAACGTTTGAAGAAGCGAAACGTGCGCTGGAAGAAAAAGATGCAGAGAAGCAAGCTGCAGAAAAACACAGCGAAGATGCATCATCAAACGATTTTGATCAACAATTGGAAGACGTTCGCCGCAATAGCGAAAGCCAACCGACTGATCAAGAAAACAAAGATGATAACGCCTAAAACAAGACGTATCAAGGCGCCGAGGAAACTCGGCGCCTTTTTGTTTCTATTTAAGAAGACTTTTCTTAAATTCAAACACATTCAGTTGAAAAAAGCGGCGCTTCCTAGTATGATTCATTAATGAATAAAAAGGAGAATCAAGATGAAGGATTATTTAGTAAAAGCACTCGCATATGACGGCTTCGTCCGAGCATACGCCGTATCGGCAACAGAGACGATCGCCGAAGCACAACGACGCCATGAAACATGGAATACGGCATCTGCTGCTTTAGGGCGAGCGATGGTGGGAAGTTTGTTATTAGGCAGTACCTTAAAAGGGGAAGACAAATTGACCGTCAAAATTCAAGGAAATGGTCCTGCTGGGGCAATCGTCGTAGACAGCAATGGCCGTGGGGACGTAAAAGGATACATAAAAAATCCACAGATCAGTCTGCCATTGAATCCTCAAGGAAAATTGGATGTTCGGGGCGCAGTGGGAGACCAAGGGATTTTTACCGTAATCAAAGACTTAGGGCTAAAAGAACCTTTCTCTGGACAAACACCGATCGTCTCTGGGGAACTTGGGGAAGACTTTACTTATTATTTAGCAGTGTCAGAACAGATTCCTTCTGCTGTTGGTCTGAGTGTATTAGTAGAAACCGATGATTCGATTCGGGCAGCCGGTGGATTTATGCTACAGATCATGCCTGGTGCCAGTGAAGAGATCATTGATGCCATCGAAAAACGTTTGGGAGAATTGCCTCGAGTGTCAACCTTGATCGATGAAGGCCAATCACCAGAAGAGGTCTTAGCGACATTGTTACCAGACACGACGATCGAAGTACTAGAAAAAATGCCCGTCCAGTTCCACTGTGATTGTACGAAAGAAAAATTTGCGACAGCGATCATCACCTTAGGGGCTGAGGAGATCCAAGCAATGATCGATGAAGATCATGGGGCAGAGGCAGTCTGCTCGTTTTGTGGCAACAAGTATCATTTTGATGAAACGGAATTGGCGGCGTTGAAGAAAGAGGCGGAAGCGTAAGTGAAAGATAGACAGACATGGCAGATCGGCTCGGTTGAGATTCCTAACCGCGTCGTCGTTGCGCCAATGGCGGGGATCACCAATTCTGCGTTTCGTGTGACAGTCAAAGAATTTGGCGCGGGTTTAGTCGTCTGTGAGATGATCAGTGATCGAGGGATTCAACTGCGTAACAAGAAGACCCTTGAGATGCTGTTTATTGACGAGACCGAGCATCCTCTTAGTATTCAGATTTTTGGTGGGAATAAAGCATCCTTAGTAGAAGCAGCGCAATTTGTCGCAGAGAACACAACTGCCGATATCATTGATATCAATATGGGGTGTCCTGTAAACAAAATCATCAAAGCAGAAGCTGGTGCGAAGTGGCTTTTAGATCCCGACAAGGTTTATGAAATGGTCCATGCTGTTTCCAGTGCGATCGACAAGCCCGTTACCGTCAAAATGCGGATCGGTTGGGATGAGCAGCACGTCTTTGCGGTTGAGAATGCCCAAGCCGCGGAAGCAGCGGGTGCCGCAGCAATCGGTATGCATGGCAGAACCCGTGTACAGATGTATGAAGGATCGGCTGATTGGGACGTTTTGAAACAAGTGAAGCAAAGTATCACCATTCCTTTTATGGGCAACGGCGATGTCAGAACCCCTGAAGATGCGAAACGAATGTTGGAAGAAGTCGGCGCTGATGCAGTGATGATCGGACGGGCAGCCTTAGGCAATCCGTGGATGATCCACCGCACCAAGCAATACTTGGAGACAGGCGAGTTATTGCCGGAACCAACACCACGAGAAAAAATTTCGACAGCGAAACTTCATTTAGAACGGTTGGCTGATCTAAAAGGGGAAAAAATCGCTTCGCGAGAATTCCGCCAACATGCTGCGTACTACTTAAAAGGTATTTCACGGGCAGCCAAAGTGAAGGCAGCTATCAATCAAGCAGAAGATAAGCAAACGATTTTTGATTTATTGGATGCATTTGTAGAGAAGACCGAAAAACAGCCGGTAGCAACTTTTAAGGAATAAGAAACAAATCAAGTCGATTCGAAAGTTCGGCTTGATTTTTTGCGTCATCATTGGCATTATAAGAAGGAAACCCAAGTTAAGAATGGAGGAAAACTCGTGACAGAGGAACGACAAACACAAGAAGAATTGAATGATCAAATGTTGGTTCGCCGTGAAAAGATGGAAAAACTACGGGAAGAAGGCATTGATCCTTTTGGCAAGCGATTCGAACGCACCCATAATTCTGCCGAGTTACATGAGTTATTTGATCAAAGAACCAAAGAAGAATTAGCCGAAATGAATCTTTCAGCAAGCATTGCAGGAAGAATCGTTACAAAACGTGGAAAAGGGAAGGCTGGTTTTGCGCATTTACAAGACCGCGAAGGCCGTATTCAAATATATGTACGTAAAGACCAAGTGGGGGACGAACCTTACGAAGTATTCAAGCATGCAGATCTAGGTGATTTCTTTGGTGTATCTGGTGAAATCATGAAGACCGATACTGGCGAAGTGACCATCAAAGCCAAAGAAATCGTGATCTTATCCAAAGCATTGCGTCCATTGCCAGACAAATACCATGGCTTGACGAACGTAGAACAACGCTACCGTCAACGTTACTTGGATTTGATCAGTAATAAAGAGAGCTTTGATCGTTTCATGAAACGAAGCCAAATCATTAGCGAAATTCGTCGTTACCTTGACGGACATGGATATATCGAAGTCGAAACGCCAGTATTGCATAATCAAGCAGGTGGTGCAGCGGCTCGTCCCTTCATTACACACCACAATGCCTTAGACATGGATCTGTATTTACGAATCGCACTTGAGCTTCACTTGAAACGATTGATCGTGGGTGGCATGGAAAAAGTCTATGAGATCGGCCGCGTTTTCCGAAATGAAGGAATCGATACGACCCATAATCCCGAGTTTACGATGCTAGAAGCGTATACAGCTTATACAGATTTCAAAGATGTGATGGATTTGACAGAAGGCATTATCCGTAATGCTGCTGAAAAAGTCTTGCATACAGCAACGATCCAATACGATGGACAAGAAGTCGATTTAGCTAGCGACTTTGCACGAATCCATATGGTCGATGCAATCAAAAATCAAACAGGTGTTGATTTCTGGCAACCAATGTCCGTTGAAGAAGCGCGTAGTTTAGCGAAAGAACATCATGTTGAAATCACTGATGCCATGACTGTTGGCCATATCATCAATGAATTCTTTGAGACATTTGTTGAAGAAACGTTACAGCAGCCAACCTTTGTCTTTGGTCATCCAGTGGAAGTTTCGCCATTAGCGAAAAAGAATCCAGAAGATGAACGCTTTACGGATCGCTTTGAATTATTTATCGTTGGTCGTGAATTTGCGAATGCCTTCACGGAATTGAATGACCCAATCGATCAAAGAGAACGTTTTGAAGGACAAGAAAAAGAGCGCGAAGCAGGAAATGATGAAGCCCATGGGGTGGATGAAGATTTCTTAGAAGCACTTGAATACGGTATGCCGCCAACTGGTGGATTAGGGATCGGGATCGACCGATTAGTGATGCTGTTGACCGATGCACAATCGATTCGTGACGTTTTATTATTCCCGACAATGAGATAAAAAAGCTCCGTCCACTCGCAAGAGATGGGCGGCTTTTTTTCTTGTCTGCTGGATCAGGGAGAAAAACAGTGAGGAATTAGAGGGGGAAAAGCCAGGGTAATTGCTAGAAAACGGATTAAATGCGAACGATAAAAGCTGGATTCAATGTGATTAGACGGGTTTGTAAAAATTAAAAAAAGCCATAGAAAATGATTGACCGCAAGGGATTTAGTTGGTATATTATTACATGTGCCAAATGACTGAAATGAATTCGTAAAAAGAATTGAAAAAAGTGGTTGACGCACAGCTCGACAGATGATATTATAACGAAGTCGCAATTTTAAAATAGTTAATCGATGTTGATACATCAACAAAATTAATTAAAAAAAGTTGTTGACAAATAACAAATCATTTGTTATTCTAATGAAGTCGCTGAGACAGCCGCTGCGAAGTTGAAAAACAACGAGCGAAAAAAACTTTTAAAAAAGAGTTGACAATCAATTGTCGCTCTGATATGATATAAAAGTTGCTAACACAGCACTGTAGACCTTTGAAAACTGAACAAAGCAAGCAAACGAACCAATGTGTAGGACGTTTCAATTTATTGAAACAAATACATGCAAGCAATAGCTAGCAAAGTTAATTTTTATGAGCTTAATGACCGTATGGTCATTCAAACAAATCATTATGAGAGTTTGATCCTGGCTCAGGACGAACGCTGGCGGCGTGCCTAATACATGCAAGTCGAACGCTTTTTCTTTCACCGGAGCTTGCTCCACCGAAAGAAAAAGAGTGGCGAACGGGTGAGTAACACGTGGGTAACCTGCCCATCAGAAGGGGATAACACTTGGAAACAGGTGCTAATACCGTATAACACTATTTTCCGCATGGAAGAAAGTTGAAAGGCGCTTTTGCGTCACTGATGGATGGACCCGCGGTGCATTAGCTAGTTGGTGAGGTAACGGCTCACCAAGGCAACGATGCATAGCCGACCTGAGAGGGTGATCGGCCACACTGGGACTGAGACACGGCCCAGACTCCTACGGGAGGCAGCAGTAGGGAATCTTCGGCAATGGACGAAAGTCTGACCGAGCAACGCCGCGTGAGTGAAGAAGGTTTTCGGATCGTAAAACTCTGTTGTTAGAGAAGAACAAGGATGAGAGTAGAACGTTCATCCCTTGACGGTATCTAACCAGAAAGCCACGGCTAACTACGTGCCAGCAGCCGCGGTAATACGTAGGTGGCAAGCGTTGTCCGGATTTATTGGGCGTAAAGCGAGCGCAGGCGGTTTCTTAAGTCTGATGTGAAAGCCCCCGGCTCAACCGGGGAGGGTCATTGGAAACTGGGAGACTTGAGTGCAGAAGAGGAGAGTGGAATTCCATGTGTAGCGGTGAAATGCGTAGATATATGGAGGAACACCAGTGGCGAAGGCGGCTCTCTGGTCTGTAACTGACGCTGAGGCTCGAAAGCGTGGGGAGCGAACAGGATTAGATACCCTGGTAGTCCACGCCGTAAACGATGAGTGCTAAGTGTTGGAGGGTTTCCGCCCTTCAGTGCTGCAGCAAACGCATTAAGCACTCCGCCTGGGGAGTACGACCGCAAGGTTGAAACTCAAAGGAATTGACGGGGGCCCGCACAAGCGGTGGAGCATGTGGTTTAATTCGAAGCAACGCGAAGAACCTTACCAGGTCTTGACATCCTTTGACCACTCTAGAGATAGAGCTTCCCCTTCGGGGGCAAAGTGACAGGTGGTGCATGGTTGTCGTCAGCTCGTGTCGTGAGATGTTGGGTTAAGTCCCGCAACGAGCGCAACCCTTATTGTTAGTTGCCATCATTTAGTTGGGCACTCTAGCGAGACTGCCGGTGACAAACCGGAGGAAGGTGGGGATGACGTCAAATCATCATGCCCCTTATGACCTGGGCTACACACGTGCTACAATGGGAAGTACAACGAGTTGCGAAGTCGCGAGGCTAAGCTAATCTCTTAAAGCTTCTCTCAGTTCGGATTGTAGGCTGCAACTCGCCTACATGAAGCCGGAATCGCTAGTAATCGCGGATCAGCACGCCGCGGTGAATACGTTCCCGGGCCTTGTACACACCGCCCGTCACACCACGAGAGTTTGTAACACCCGAAGTCGGTGAGGTAACCTTTTTGGAGCCAGCCGCCTAAGGTGGGATAGATGATTGGGGTGAAGTCGTAACAAGGTAGCCGTATCGGAAGG
>NZ_JBMHEW010000001.1:1560000-3157500 GCF_050499185.1 Enterococcus sp. AZ040 | reverse complement strand
GTGGCTGAAGAGGCGCCCCTGCTAAGGGTGTAGGTCGGGAAACCGGCGCGAGGGTTCAAATCCCTCCTTCTCCGTTTTTTTATTGGTCCGTTGGTCAAGTGGTTAAGACACCGCCCTTTCACGGCGGTAACACGGGTTCGAATCCCGTACGGATCATTTTTTACTTTTGGAGGATTACCCAAGTCCGGCTGAAGGGAACGGTCTTGAAAACCGTCAGGCGGGTAAAACCGTGCAAGGGTTCGAATCCCTTATCCTCCTTAACTGTCTCTTTTGTTGCGAGCAAAAGAATCACAGTCCTTTAATTACTGAAAAGTAATTACTTATCGCGGGATGGAGCAGTCTGGTAGCTCGTCGGGCTCATAACCCGAAGGTCGTAGGTTCAAATCCTGCTCCCGCAATCGCTTTGTTTAACGGCAAAGCAGCAATACAAAGCTTCTGGTTTGGTAGTTCAGTTGGTTAGAATGCCTGCCTGTCACGCAGGAGGTCGCGGGTTCGAGTCCCGTCCAGACCGTTGTTTTTGGCTCGGTAGCTCAGTTGGTAGAGCAATGGATTGAAGCTCCATGTGTCGGCAGTTCGATTCTGTCCCGCGCCATAGGAATGCGGGTGTAGTTTAGTGGTAAAACTACAGCCTTCCAAGCTGTTGTCGCGAGTTCGATTCTCGTCACCCGCTTTGCATTTTTTATTTAGGGCCTATAGCTCAGCTGGTTAGAGCGCACGCCTGATAAGCGTGAGGTCGATGGTTCGAGTCCATTTAGGCCCATTACATTTTCAAACTGGTCCGTTGGTCAAGCGGTTAAGACACCGCCCTTTCACGGCGGTAACACGGGTTCGAATCCCGTACGGATCATGCAAACACTCTTGAGAGTGTTTTTTTATTACCCAAAAATGATCTTTTTTATCATTTTTCAACTACGAAGGGTCAAAATTTGTTATAATCAGTCCGTTGCAAGTTCCCGAAAGGATTCGCAGCTGCGAAGATGCCTTGTAACCGAAACATATATTAGGGGGAATACAAAAATGACAGAGAAACACTTATTTACATCAGAGTCCGTTTCAGAAGGACACCCAGACAAAGTAGCCGACCAAATCAGTGATGCCATCTTAGATGCGTTGCTTGCCGAAGATCCAATGGCACGGGTCGCTTGCGAAACGTCAGTTACCACCGGATTGGTTTTAGTCTTTGGAGAAATTTCTACTTCTGCTTATGTAGATATTCAAAAAGTCGTCCGAGAAACCATAAAAGAAATCGGCTATACACGAGCAAAATTCGGCTTTGACGGCGATACGGTTGCTGTTTTGGTAGCGATCGATGAGCAATCACCAGATATCGCTCAAGGCGTTGACGATGCTTTAGAAAGTCGTGGAGAAACGGATAAAGAAGATATCGGTGCCGGTGACCAAGGCTTGATGTTTGGTTTTGCCGTTGATGAAACACCTGAATTGATGCCTTTACCAATCGCATTGAGTCATCGGTTAGTCCGTCGATTAGCAGAGTTGCGTAAAAACAATGAACTAAGCTACTTGCGTCCAGATGCAAAATCGCAAGTAACTGTTGAGTATGATGATAACGATCAACCACAAAGAGTGGACACCGTCGTTATTAGTACCCAGCATGATGATGCGGCTGATAATGAAACGATCCACCGTGATGTCATTGAAAAAGTGATCAAAGAAGTGATTCCTGCCGATCTTTTAGACGAGCAGACAAAATATTATATTAATCCTACTGGTCGTTTTGTGATCGGCGGTCCTCAAGGGGATGCCGGTTTGACAGGCAGAAAAATCATCGTTGATACTTATGGCGGCTATGCTCGTCATGGTGGCGGTGCGTTTTCTGGAAAAGACGCAACCAAAGTTGACCGTTCAGCCAGCTATGCGGCTCGCTACATTGCCAAAAACATCGTAGCAGCAAAGCTAGCCAAAAAAGTGGAAGTCCAATTAGCCTATGCGATCGGTGTGGCACAGCCCGTTTCGATCAGCATCAACACTTTTGGTACCGGAACCGTCAGCAACGAGCGCTTGATCCAAGCGGTACGAGAAAACTTTGATTTGCGACCAGCAGGAATTATTGAAATGTTAGATTTGCGCCGTCCGATTTATCGTCAGACTGCCGCTTACGGACATTTCGGTCGTACAGATATCGATTTGCCATGGGAACGCACCGACAAGGTGGCGGCACTTTTGGCAAGTGTGAAGGATTAAAAGAGGCGACCTCTATTGATGACTATCAATAGGGGTTCTTTTTTTTGGAGTAAAAGGAGGAGTTACATGCGAACCAATGTAAAATTAGTCACTATTGCGGTCTTTGTCGCAACGTTTATGACCGCGATCGAAGGAACGATCATTACGACAGCGATGCCTACCATCGTTAGTTCATTGAAAGGGATCGAGATCATGAACTGGGTCTTCTCGATCTATCTTTTGACCAGTGCGATGTTGACCCCGATCTACGGCAAGTTTGCCGATAACATCGGCCGCAAACCAGTCTTTCTATTTGGTACGCTGCTGTTTATTATCGGGTCGGCGTTTTGTGGGATGGCCAACACAATGTTGACGTTGATCATTGCCAGAGCGTTGCAAGGATTAGGCGCAGGGGCCATGATGCCCGTTGCCCTAACGATCATTGCGGACCTGTATCCTGTTGAAAAGCGGGCGAAAGTCTTAGGGCTCAATAGTACTGCTTGGGGGATCGCCAGTGTCGTTGGTCCCTTAGCCGGTGGATTGATCGTAGATACGATCGGGTGGCATTGGATCTTCTTTATCAACGTGCCCATCGGATTAGGGTTGATCGCCTTAATTTGGTTTTATTTTCATGAAGAAAAAAAGGCCTTTGCTGCAGTCAACATTGATTATGCAGGCAGTCTCTTGTTGATGTTGACGTTAGTAGGGCTCCTGCTAGGCTTCCAATTGCTAGGAGATTATGGTGTAAGTCTGCCTGTTATCGGTCTGTTCGTTTTTTCTGTCCTCACGTTTATCGGCTTCATTCGTGTGGAGAAAAAAGCAGCAGATCCGATTATTGATCTGAAGCTGTTCCACTCAAAACTATTTGTGGTGGTAAACATCGTAGCAGCTTTGGCTAGCGGCTTCCTGATGGGGATCGATGTTTATATCCCAATGTGGATGCAAGGGGTCTTAGGCATGAGTGCGGGGATTGGCGGGCTTGTGTTGGCACCGTTGTCGATTTTATGGATGATTGGTTCCTTCTTAGCCAGCCGTTGGTTGACACAACACAGTGTCAGTTGGGTCTTGACGGTTAGCTTAGTGATCACGGCTACCGGTGCCTTGTGGTTGTTTTTGACACCGGCACAGACATCATTCTGGTTGTTCTTGGTGATTTCTTCTATTACGGGCGTCGGATTAGGGGCAACGATGGTGGTTTGTACCGTTACTGCCCAAACCAGCGTTGCACCCACCCAAGTCGGCGTGGCGACTTCTTTCAATACGCTGCTGCGAACGATTGGGCAAACCATTATGGTGGCGGTCTTCGGTATCGTTTTAAACACCAGCAATAGCGTGGGCTTGGCACAGGCGCAAGTCACTGACAGCAGTGTCATGAATCAGCTGGTTGATCCAGCCGCCGCGCGTCAGCTGCCAACAGCCTTATTAGGGCAATTACGGGAGATTCTTTATAGCGGTCTACACTGGGTTTTTGGGATCGGTGTTTTACTCATTGTGCTAGCGATTGGTTTGACCCGCACGATTTCGCGAGAATCTGGTACAATATAAAAAAAGGATCGCAGGTGATTGTATGGCTTTTTTACAAGCAAATATCTATTCAAATGTTCTTGAAATGGAGGTAATGATCAATGTGATCTTGCCTCAAAGTACCAAGAAAAAAATCGGCACGCAAAGCCAATCAACGGGCACAGATCTCCCGGTGCTTTATTTATTGCATGGGATGAACGGAAATCATAGTGTCTGGCAGCGACGGACGTCGATCGAGCGATATGCCGCAGAGTATCAACTAGCGGTCATCATGCCGTCTACTGATCTGGGCTGGTATACCGATACGACCTACGAAATGAAGTATTGGACGTTTATCGCCGAAGAATTACCACAAATTTGTCATGAACTGTTTCCTCAACTGACGCAAAAACGAGAAAAAACTTTTGCAGCAGGTCTCTCGATGGGGGGCTATGGGGCAGTAAAACTTGGGCTGCGCAAGCCTGACCAGTTTGCGGCGGTAGCGTCTTTGTCTGGCGCATTAGCGCTGGCTGAAAGCATGGATTCCTTGCTGCAGCTGCGAAGCCAAGCTTATTGGGAAGGAATCTTTGGCCCTTTAGAGCAATTCAAAGGGTCAGAAAATGATTTGATCCATCTGATTGAGACCATCGATCCAAGCACCGCGCCGCGCTTTTTTATTAGCTGCGGAACCGAGGATCAGCTGTATCCGGCAAGTGAATATGCGGTGGATAAGCTGCAAAAACGCAAACTAGCCGTAACGTTTGAATCGGGAACTGGGGATCATGATTGGAATTTTTGGGATCAATGGATCCAACGAGTCCTGCAATGGCTTTTTAGTGAATAAAAAAACCATCAGTCGATCGACACCTTAACGTGCCGAGGACTGATGGTTTTTTCGTTCGATACAAAATAAGATCGGCGGCTGGTTGCGCTGATTGATAAATTGATAGGAAAGGACATTATATTCCTCTTGCGGCAGCTGCTGACAAAAGGAGTGGACTTCTTTCAGCTCTGCTTCGCCGCCAGCGTGTCCATAATAGCAGACGAGGATGATTCTACCTTTCGGGACTAAACGTGTCAGTAAAGCTTCTAAAGCCGTTTTCGTTGTATCAGGCAGCGTGATGATCGCTTTGTCCCCTTTAGGCAAGTAGCCTAAATTGAAAATGGCGGCGTGAACCGGACCACTCACAACATCTGCCAACGTCTCATGGCCTTGATGGATCAGCTGAACTTGCGGCAACAGCTCTTTTTCAGTCAAACGTTTTTTGGTGGCTTGGAGGGCTTGTTCTTGAATATCAAAAGCAAACACCTGACCAGTCGGCCCAACTAAGGAAGCCAGTAATTCCGTGTCAAAGCCGTTGCCCATCGTGGCATCAACAGCGGTATGTCCCGGTTGCACAACTTCTTTTAAAAGGGTGTGGCTATAGCGCATGGCGGTCGGAAGCATTGACAAGCTCCTTTCGCACGTTGAATTTCCCTTGATAGGAGTTGCGGCGTAGCATTTCTTGATCGATCTCATTCAAGACTTCCCATTTTTTCAAACTCCACATTGGACCTACCAGAGAATCCCATGGTGCATCGCCTGTCAAGCGATGAATGATGATCTCTGGGGGGATCATTTCTAACTGATCGCAGATCAATGACACATAGGTATCGCGCCGCATCAATTGCAAACGTCCCTCATGATAATCCCGCAGCATCCGAGTATTGCGCATCAAATGCAGCAGGTGCAGTTTGATGCCTTGGATATCAGAATCTTGAATGGTGCGGCGGACGTTTTCTTGCATCATCTCGATCGTCTCGCCTGGCAGGCCATTGATCAAATGGGTACAGACACGAATATTGTGTTTGCGCAGGCTGGCGACGCCGTCTAAGTAGGTTTGATAATCATGGGCGCGGTTGATGGCATTGCTCGTGGTTTCAAAAGTCGTTTGCAGTCCTAATTCGACCCATAAATAAAAGCGTTGATTGAGCTCTGCCAGATAGTCAACGACATCTGCTGGTAAGCAGTCTGGTCGGGTCCCAATGGAGATGCCGACAACACCAGGTAGTGTCAGTACTTGCTCGAAGCGCTCGCGGATCACTGCCACCGGTGCGTGGGTGTTCGTAAAGTTTTGAAAATAGACAATGTATTTGTCCACTTGTGGCCACTTTTTGTGCATCATGGCGATCTCTTTTTCAAACTGCTCTGGCAGTGGGGCTTCAGGAGCTACGATCATATCGCCAGAACCGGACACACTGCAAAATGTACAGCCGCCTTTGGCAACGGTGCCGTCACGATTGGGGCAGTCGAAGCCCGCATCGATGGGAACTTTAAAGATTTTTTCGCCAAATTCTTGCCGCAAAGCAAAGTTCCATGAATGGTATCGTTTGTTTTTATCTTCTGCATAAGGAAATGGATTCATTTTTTTACCTTCTTTTATAATTGTTTACGCGTGAAGCGCCAGACAAAGCGTTTTTGCAAGTAGTACGGATAGGTCAACAGCAGCCAAGACAGGCCAACACAAAAACCGCCTAACACATCACTGGGGAAATGCACACCAACATAAATACGGCTGATGCCGATGCAGCCAATCAAAAGGCCCAGCAAAAGGCGGATGCCCCATTGCCAAAAAGGCTGCTTGAAGAAAACTGGGACCAAGAAGAGCAAGGTTCCATAAAAAATCATACTGCCCGTCGAGTGTCCACTGGGGAAACTGAAACTTGATTCCGTGACTAAGTGTTCAAGAGTTGGGCGCTCCCGTAAAAAGACCAGTTTGATCAATGGATTAAAGAGCCCAGCAATCCCGATGGTGCCGATACTGAGCCATAGTGCTTCTGCATAATATTTATTGATCACTAAAACGGCTAAAACAGCAAGAAAGAGCAAGATGATCGTGGTAGGATTCGCAAATTTTGTGACCCATAGAAAAAACGGTGTCCAAAATGGATAGCCGGTGCGGATGATGCGAGTCAAGGTTTCGTCAAAGGAGACCAACCAAGTAGGATAAAATTTCACGAGATAGCCGAGAAAAACGAACAGCAGTAAAAAGCAGCTGCCGGCAAATTGAAAATAAAGTTTTTTATGCATGGAAAAGCCTCGTTTCTAGAGAATTTCTGTCCCTTCAAGCAAAGAGACATCTAGAAGGTATTATAGCATTTATCGCAAGACGGAAAAAGCAGGGAACCATTCAGGGAGCATCCCACTGCCAAGGAATATTTTTCGTTGGGTTAAATACAAACTCTTCATTTCAATAAATGTTCGTTTGATTACAAAGAGTTTACAGTTTCTGAAATCGGCTCAAATACCTTTTATAAATTCTTAAGAAATTGTATACTAAACCTACGTTCACTATAAGGAAAAAACGGAGGAATAACGGACATGAACACGAGTCAATCAAGAAAAGTACATCGTCAAGCAGACCAATCGGGCGATAAGTATCGAGTGATCAAAAAAAGTGCAGTTGTTTTAGGAACGACACTGACTGCTTGCTCTGTTGTAGCTCCATTGGTGTCATCGGTTCAAGCAGAAGCCGTAGAGACCTCGATCGCCCAAGTTTCTACTAGCAATTTTGCCGCGCCGAATACTTCCGCATTTATTGCCGAAATCGCTACTTACGCTCAGCCCGTGGCACAAGCCAACGATTTATATGCTTCTGTGATGATCGCACAAGCCATTTTAGAAAGTGGTTGGGGCCGAAGCAGTTTATCAAAAGCACCGAATTATAATCTATTCGGGATCAAAGGCAGCTACAACGGTCAAACCGTTTATATGAGTACTTTGGAGTACTTAAACAATCAATGGTTGACTATGAATGAACCCTTTAAGCGCTACCCATCATACACGCAATCATTCGAAGATAACGCACGTACTTTACGCTCAACCTCTTTACAAAGCGGCGTTTCATATTATTCTGGCGCTTGGAAAAGCAATACGACTTCATATCTTGATGCAACCGCATGGCTAGCAGGCCGCTATGCGACTGCACCCAATTATGCTTCTTCCCTGAATGCAGTGATCCAACAATTTGGTTTGACACAATACGACACACCTGCTTCTGGCAATGCCGGTGGTGGTGCCACAGCTAGCGCATCAACCAATACTACGACTACAACGGCGGCTGTCAGCACGAGCGGCAGTCAAACGTATACAGTCGCTTCGGGCGACTCTGTATGGTCGATCGCTAACAAACATGGCATCTCCATGGACCAGTTGCGCAGCTTGAACAACATCAAAAATGATTTTGTTTATCCAGGGCAAACGTTGAAAGTCAACGGCAGCACCCAAAGCACTTCGGCAACTTCTACGGTATCGATCGTCAATCGTAATACTTCAGCAACTACATCAGGCAATACCTATACCGTAGTTTCTGGTGATTCAGTCTGGTCGATCGCCAATAAACATGGGATCTCAATGGATCAATTCCGCAGTTTGAACAATATCAAAAATGACTTTGTCTACCCAGGACAAAAAGTTGTCGTCAGCGGTGGTTCGTCTACGAATACCAGCAGTACCACGACCGTCAGCACTGCATCAACTGCTAGCCAAAGCAGCGGCGGTACCTATACAGTGGCAGCGGGTGATTCAGTCTGGTCGATCGCCAACAAACATGGGATCTCCATGGATCAATTTCGCAGTTTGAACAATATCAAAAATGATTTTGTCTACCCAGGACAAAAAGTTGTCGTCAGTGGTAGTTCCGCAACGAGTACAAGTACAACAACGAGCACGACCGTCAGCAGCCAAACCAGCAGCAGTGCTGCAGGCAACACCTATACGGTGGCAGCGGGTGATTCAGTCTGGTCAGTTGCCAATAAACACGGGATTTCGATGGACCAATTCCGCAACTGGAACAACATCAAAAATGATTTTATCTATCCAGGACAAAAGGTGGTCGTCAAGCAAGGCGGCACAACAGCTACTACCAGCACTTCAGCGACAAATGGTACTTACAAGGTCGCATCGGGTGATTCCGTTTGGGGGATCGCAGATAAGTTTGGCATCACGACGGATCAATTTATTCAATGGAACAATATTCAAAATAACTTTATTTACCCAGGACAAACAGTTAGGGTAAAATAGATTGCTATTCCTAATGATTTTTGTTAGGATAAGTGCAAAGAAACTTTCACGTTTGAGAAGGAATAGTAGAAGTACGGTGGGACTTTTAGAGAGTGCATGGTTGGTGGAAATGCACAGCACACCTTTCGAACTCGTCTTCGAGTGATATCTGACTGAACCTGATTTGGCTAGGCAGATACGGCGATGGCCGTTAAAACATCGAGGTCTGCTTTTTTGAGGAGCAGATAAACTTAGGTGGTACCACGTTGATAACGTCCTATAAAAATCATAGCGATTTTTATAGGACTTTTTTTAAGTTTTGCTGGTTGATTTGACGAGCAAAGCACCAATTTTTAGGAGGAGTCCATCGTGAATTACAATCACAAAGAAATCGAAAAAAAATGGCAAAAATATTGGGCAAAGAAAAATGAGTTCAACACCCATGATGAGCCGGACAAACCAAAATTTTATGCGCTAGATATGTTCCCATATCCATCCGGACAAGGATTACATGTCGGACATCCAGAAGGCTATACGGCTACGGATATCTTGAGCCGCTTCAAACGCAGCCAAGGGTACAATGTACTGCACCCAATGGGCTGGGATGCCTTTGGTCTGCCTGCCGAACAATATGCACTAGATACAGGAAATGATCCAGCGGAATTTACGAAGAAAAATATTGAGACCTTCCGCCGTCAAATCAATGCGCTAGGGTTCAGCTATGACTGGAATCGTGAAATCAATACGACAGATCCTGAATATTACAAGTGGACCCAATGGATCTTTACCAAGCTTTATGAAAAAGGGTTAGCTTATGAAGCCGAAGTTCCGGTAAATTGGGTACCAGAGCTTGGAACTGTGATCGCCAATGAAGAAGTCATTGACGGCAAGAGCGAACGGGGCGGCTATGATGTGATCCGCAAACCGATGCGCCAATGGATGCTAAAAATCACGGCATATGCTGATCGTTTGTTGGACGATTTAGAAGAAGTTGATTGGCCAGAAAGCATCAAAGAAATGCAACGCAATTGGATCGGACGTTCTGTCGGAGCCAACGTAACGTTTAAAGTGGCAGGGATGGAAAAAGACTTTACCGTCTTTACGACTCGCCCAGATACCTTGTTTGGTGCGACCTACGCTGTATTGGCACCAGAACATGAGCTAGTGGCTCAAATCACTACCCCAGAACAAAAAGCAGCCATTGATGCCTATGTAGAAGAAGCATCGAAAAAATCTGATTTGAACCGAACAGATTTGGCCAAAGAAAAAACCGGTGTCTTCACTGGTGCCTATGCCATCAATCCCGTGAATGGCAAAGAGATCCCGATTTGGATCGCCGATTACGTTTTGGCTTCTTATGGAACAGGTGCGATCATGGCGGTTCCTGCCCATGACGAACGTGACCACGAATTTGCCAAAACATTTGGCTTAGAGATCATTCCTGTATTGGCAGGGGGCAACGTGGAAGAATCTGCCTATACCGAAGATGGACTGCATATCAATTCAGACTTTTTGGATGGGCTAGACAAAGAGACAGCCATCGAAAAAATGGTTGCATGGTTGGAAGAAAATCACGTTGGGAAAAAAGAAGTCAGCTATCGTCTTCGCGATTGGTTGTTCTCTCGTCAACGGTATTGGGGGGAACCAATCCCAATCATCCATTGGGAAGATGGGACGACCACAGCGCTTTCTGAAGATCAGCTGCCGTTGCGTTTGCCAAAAACCGACAATATCAAACCAAGCGGTACCGGTGAATCACCATTAGCCAATGTCACGGATTGGGTCAATGTCACCGATCCAGAAACTGGGAAAAAAGGACGTCGCGAAACCAATACGATGCCGCAGTGGGCTGGAAGCTCATGGTACTTCTTGCGCTTTATTGATCCTCATAATAAGTCTGTTTTGGCAGACTATGATAAATTGAAGCGCTGGATGCCAGTCGATATTTATATCGGTGGCGCGGAGCACGCTGTCTTGCACTTGCTCTATGCTCGCTTCTGGCATAAATTCTTGTATGATATCGGTGTTGTGCCAACGAAAGAACCATTTGAAAAATTGTTTAACCAAGGGATGATCCTTGGGGAAAACAATGAAAAAATGTCGAAATCCCGCGGCAATGTCGTTAATCCTGATGATGTCGTCAACCAGTACGGTGCGGATACTTTGCGTCTATATGAAATGTTCATGGGCCCACTGGATGCATCGATTGCCTGGAATGAGAATGGCCTCGAAGGCAGTCGCAAATTCTTGGATCGTGTGTGGCGCTTGATCGTCGATGAAAATGGCAAAATGCGCGACCGCATCACGACATTCAACGATGGCAAATTGTCGAAAGTTTACCATCAAACAGTTAAGAAAGTGACGGAAGATTATGAGCAGCTGCATTTCAATACGGCGATTTCCCAATTGATGGTCTTCGTCAATGAAGCCTATAAAGCCGATGCCTTGCCTTACGAATATGTCGAAGGATTTTTGCAGCTATTGGCTCCGATCGCACCGCATATCGGGGAAGAGCTCTGGTCGATCCTCGGAAATGACAATGGGATCTCTTATGTGCCATGGCCAACCTATGACGAAAGTGCCCTAGTGGAAGATGAGATCGAAGTCGTCTTTCAAGTCAACGGCAAAGTTCGTGCCAAAGCAATGGTTCCAGCAGACGCGGAAAAAGCAGTGCTTGAACAATTGGCCCAAGAAAACGAACTTGTCCAAGAACAGCTCCAAGGAAAAACGATCCGCAAAGTGATCGTCGTACCCAATAAATTGGTCAATATCGTTGCAAACTAAACGCTAAAAAAGTAGCTGCCTAACAGGTCAATGGTCTGTTAGGCAGCTTTTTGGTAGCGACAAAGAAAAAAAGTGTTACTGAGTGGTTCTCAGCAACACTTTTTTGTTATTTTTTGCGAATGATACCATAGAACAAAGTGGCTGTTGCGACCAATGGAATCAAGATCACTAGTAGAAAGCCGTTTGGATACGTAGCGCGAGTGAAAATTTCTGATGAAGCATCACTTCCGCCAAATAGATGATTGGAAATCATGAACTGAGCCATCATAGCAACGATTGCGACAAAACCAATTGCAGCACCAGTACCGACGAATAATTTTTTCTTTGCGTTGTTCATTACATTTGCCCCTTTTATAGTCTCTATGTACCATTATACAAAATTTGGATACGTGTTCAATCTGATTTTGTCAAATAATTGATTCGTAATACACTTGAAATATTTCTGACATATTTAAGCGCTAAAAAAGCCAAATTTCCGCTTGTTAGCGATCATATTATTCGCTGATCCTCACAGACTCTCGTATAATAAAGAAAGAGAAAAGAAAGAGGGGACGTACATGGAGTATCAATCATTTGAAGGCCAAACGGCTTTTTTTGAAGATTATGCACGGATTGCCAAACCTGGCTATGAAGAAGAGGCAGTCACTGCCGATGTCTTGGAACAGTTGAATCAACAATTAACAGAAGAAGAGCTGTTTTACCGTTTAGCAGCCGAAGATGCCAAAGAAGGGCAAGTCTTTTTGTTTCCTTTCAGCAAGCGAATGTTTACCGAAGACCTTGACGCTGCCATTTCAACAGAATTCCGTTATGATGGCGCACCCTATGTCTATGAGACTTACGAAGACGAACAACCTTAATCACGCAGGAAAAAAGCTTTCAGATGATTTAATGGATCATCTGAAAGCTTTTTTTGTTGAGAAAACTTGTTGCTATTGGTGCTTGGCTTGCTGCTGCGCTAAGGTCAAGTCACCGATGTAAGGGACTTTTTTTCCAGCGACTTTCAAGTATTGTTCGGCGCCTTTGCCCGCAATAATCACGATATCACGACCGTCTGCTTCAGCGATCGCCAATTTGACGGCTTGAGCCCGATCCATCTCATGAATGATGGCAACTTCAGGATTGGTGATAGCATCTGCAATTTCTTTTGCGATCGCAGCTGCTTCTTCAAAATCAGGATCATCGCTGGTCAGGTAGACTTTGTCCGCATATTCTCCTAGCGCTCGTCCCATATCTGCTCGGCGAGATTGGGCTTTTCCGCCAGCACTGCCAGTGACAAAAAGCAGGCGACCATCTGGGCGTAATTGACGGGCAAGTTCACTTAATGATTGGAAGCTCAGGTAATTGTGGGCATAGTCAACGATCATGACGGCGCCATTTTCTTTTTCTAAAACGATCATTCGTCCAGGGATGATCACTGTCGGCAGGACTTTCTGAGCGTCCTCACGAGAGGCACCCGCTAAGCAGGCAGCCAAAATCGCCGCTGCGGCATTCTCATGGTTGAAAGAACCTAAGATCCCCAGTTGATATTCACCAGAGACTTGCAAGACATCAGAAGCAGCTGTCAGGGCAAAACTCTTTAGGTCCATTCCTTCTTGGACGACATAATCGGCGTCTGAACGTCCGTAGGTGATATAAGGAACTTGATGGACTTCACAAGTTTCTCGCAGCAAGTGGTAGTGATCGCTTTGACGATTTAAAATCATTTGTTTGCTGTTGCGGATCAGTTCCCGTTTGCAGTAAAGGTAATCATCATAAGTCGGGTGTTCCACCGGTCCAATGTGATCAGGCGAAATATTCAAGAACGCGCCAATATCAAAGGTAATACCGGCGACCCGTTTGGTTTTATACGCTTGAGAAGAAACTTCCATTACAAGATGGGTCATGCCGTTTGCAACAGCCTCAGCCATCATTTTATAAAGATCCAGTGTTTCGGGAGTCGTCAACACTGCTTCATTAAAGGTTTTTCCATCGACTGAGTTTTCCTCCGATGAAAAGAATGCTACTTTTTGACCCGTCGATTCTGCTAAAATCGCCCGAGCAAAATAGGCGCAGCTGGTTTTGCCTTTTGTGCCAGTGATGCCGATGGTCACTAGCTGTTCTTGCGGGTTACCATAAAACGCTTGAGCGATCACTGCCATCGTTTCTCGAATGTCCGTAACAATGATCCCGTAGGTTGCGAAGTTGTCATAAGGTGTTTCTGAAATGTAGCACTGAATGCCTTGATCAATGGCGGCGGCCAGGTAGCTTTCTTTAAAAGAAGCCCCTTTACAGAAAAAAAGCGTTGCCGCATTGGCCGTTCGCGAGTCGTAACTTAAGGAGGTAAAGGCAATATCAGTCATTTCTTGCGGCACGGTATAAACCCAATCAGTGGGGGTGATGATTTCTTTTAATAGGTTTTCCTGCAATAAGAGTTTGCGGATCTGTGGCACGGTAATGAGTTCCTTTTGCATCGTTGTTCTCCTTCATTCCTCTAAAGATTTCTCTTATTATAGCATAACTCCTAAAAACCGCCGTTTAGGAGGGAAAAGTTTTCTTTTTTTTCTTCTTATTTTGAAGAAACTTTAAGATGTTGCAAAAATAGATTGCGACCAACTCTTTTTCGAATTAAAATGGAAGGGATATGTTTGTAGAAAGTTGGAGATAATGGCGATGGATAATCACATGCGTTCAGTGTCAAAAGAATTAACTACACAAGAAAAAATGGCTCAAGGATCTGCTTGGATGACAATGGGCAATATCGGTTCACGTTTGCTTGGCGCCATTTACATTTTACCTTGGTATTATTGGATGGGGGCAAATGCCGATAAAGCAAATGCGTTATTTGGGATGGGCTATAATGTTTACGCCTTATTTTTAATGATCTCAACTGCTGGGATCCCATCGGCAATTGCCAAGCAGATTTCTTTTTATAATTCTCGCCAAGAATACCGCACTAGCCAGAAGCTCTTTTTAAGGGCCTTCCAATTGATGGCAGGCTTTGGCGTGGTGACCGCCGGAATCATGTATTTGGCAGCCCCATGGTTGGCAACGGCTTCAGGAGGTGGGGAAGAATTGATTCCTGCAATGCGCTCATTGAGCATTGCACTATTGGTCTTTCCTTGTATGAGTGTTATGCGAGGATACTTCCAAGGAAACCAAGACATGAAACCTTTTGCGATCTCGCAAGTTGTCGAACAAATCGCCCGCGTCTGCTATATGCTTTTGGCGACCTTCATCATTATGCGGGTTATCGAAGGCGAATACACGGCGGCTGTGACGCAATCGACCTTTGCCGCCTTTATCGGTGTCTTAGCCAGTATTTTGGTTTTAGGCTATTACTTCCAAAAGCAACGGGTGCGGATGGACGTCTTAGTCGATATGAGCAAAGAAGAAACCGTGTTGCAAACCAAAGAATTGGTTTTAGCGACCATCAAAGAAGCGATCCCTTTTATTATCGTTGGTTCTGGGATCACGATTTTAAAATTGGTGGATCAATACACCTTTGTGCGGATCATGAGTAGTTTTACTGAATTTTCAAATGATCAGCTCTTAGAATTAATGGCGATCTTCGGTAGCAACCCTGATAAGTTGACGATGGTGGTTATCGGATTAGCTACTTCCATGGCTTCAACAGGCTTGCCTTTGATCAGTGAAGCAGTCGCCAAAAAAGACAAAAAGAACTTAGCTAAATTGATCAGCAACAACTTACAATTGTATTCCTTTGTAATGTTCCCAGCGACCTTTGGGATGATCGTGCTGTCTTATCCCTTATACACCTTGTTTTATCGTCCAGATGCGTTAGGAGCGAGCGTTTTAGTCGCTGCCTGTCTGTCTGGTCTGGTCTTGGGCTTGTTTATGCTTAGTTCTAGTATGCTGCAAGGAATGTACCACAACAAAGAAGCCGTTGTTTTCTTCTTTGTAGGGTTGCTGGTGAAGTTGATCCTGCAGTATCCAGCGATTCGGTTGTTCCAAGTTTATGGCCCATTAGTTTCCACGACGATTGCTTTAGGGATCGTCTGCTGGCTGAACATTCGCAAGATGATTCGCAAAGGCCATTTCAATGTAAACTTAACGTTGCGACGGACGTTATTGATTGGCGCGATGACGATCATTATGGTGATCGCAGCGTTGATCGCCCGCCAACTCTTTGGTCTCATCTTTAGCTCTGAAAGAAAAGTCCAAGCCTTTATCTTGAGCTTGCTAGTAGCAGGAGTCGGTGGCAGTGTGTACATCTACATTGCGCTGAAATTGCGTTTAGCTGAAAAACTACTCGGCTCATCAATGGTTCGTTTACGCCAGAAATTACACATCAAATAAAACTAGAAGCAGCCGCTGAGCCTCCTTTGTGAGACCTTGGCGGCTGTTTTATATGAAAGGAAGAAACCGATGCGTTTAGACAAGTTTTTAGCGGATATGGGTTATGGCTCCCGCAAAGAAGTGAAACAGTTGATCAAAAAAGGTCTCGTGACCGTCAATGGACAAGTCATCAAGAGTGACAAAGCGCAAGTACTAGAAACACAAGATACCGTTTGTTTTGAGGGGGAACCCATCGTCTATCAAAGCCAGTTTTATTATTTGCTGAATAAACCCGCTGGAGTGATTTCGGCAACCGTCGATTCCTATGAAGAGACGGTCTTAGATTTGTTTTCTGAAGAAGCGTTTCGCGAAGATTTGTTTCCAGTAGGACGGTTGGATAAAGACACCGAAGGCTTTTTGCTGATTACGAACGATGGCGGATTGGCGCATCAATTATTGTCGCCTAAGAAGCATGTGGAAAAAGAATATTATGCCCAAGTCGAGGGAATCATGACAGCGGAGGATCAAAAAACCTTTGCCAAAGGCATCAAATTAGACGGCGAGTGGACCTTGCCGGCTGAACTGCAGATCCTCAACGTCGATGAAGACGAAACGCGCAGCGAAATCAAACTGATCCTCCATGAAGGCAAGTTTCATCAAGTCAAACGGATGGTCCATGCAGTAGGAAAAGAAGTCGTTTATTTGAAACGGATTCGCATGGGAGGCCTGTCCCTGCCAGATGATTTGGCATTAGGCGAGTATCGGGAATTGACTCCTGAGGAATTGGCGAAGCTGCAAGAGCGAGGATAAGACGATCGGCGAGCTAAAGAAATTCTTATGAAAGTTGTTATTCGGCTGCAATATTTGTAAAAAAAGCCCGTTTTATAGGTGATTTACATGAAAGTTTGCAACAATAGACTTTAAACTGTTGGAAAAACCCTCTTTTTTTTCATGAATAAGCATGTTAAAGTAGCCAAGCTACTAAAAAAAGAAGGAGTTACCTCATTGAAGAAAAAGATTTTTTTATTGCTCGCCCTTACGTTGCCGCTTTTCCAGCCAGCTATCAGTTATGCTGCTGAAACCAAGAGCAGCGAGGAACTGACGGTTTTGACCACAGAACTAGCCTCTTATGAAGACGAAGTCACCACCAGCCAACAGAAAGTCACAGCGTTGGAAAGTCAATTAGCGGATTATCAGGAAGAATTAAGCCAATTGGCAGAAGAAAGCAAGGAAGTTCAAACGCAGATCACTGCACTGAATGATCAAAAAGCCCAGCACCAAGGAAGCCAAGCGCAAAGCAGTCTGGTAGTCGATGGACCGCAAGCCACGATCCAGCAACTACGCAAGTTTAGTGAACAACAAGCGGCTTTACGGGAAGTGAACCAACAATTGGCGGAAAAAGAAGCCGAACAACAACGAATCACTTCGTACCAAACCTTGACGCAAGCCCAATTAGTACATAGCGAAGAACAATTAGCAACAGCCAAAAAAGAATTGCAGTCCCAACAAGAGCAGCTGCAGCAGACGCAAGCCCAAGTGCAAGACCTACAAGAAAAAGTGGAGCAAGAAGCAAAAGCAGCTGAAGAAGCGAAACAAAAAGCCAAAGAAGCAGCGGAGAAAGCGGCAGCCAGTGAATTTTCACTGCCAATCACTGGCTCCGTGTCGATCTCCAGCGGTTTTGGTACTCGAGCAGACCCGACTGGTTTTTCAGGGACGCAGCATGACGGGATCGACTTCACAGGTCAAGCGGGGGAGAAGATCGTCGCCGCTCGTGATGGACAGGTAGAAGATGCTGGCTATGGCCCAAGCACTGGAAATTACGTGATTTTGGCTCACGATAATGGCTTTTACTCGTATTATTTTCATTTAACAGCTGTCAGTGTCTCAAAGGGGGCGACCGTTGCAGTCGGCGACCAAGTCGGTACGATGGGGACGACTGGAAATTCGACAGGCGTCCATCTGCACTTTGGACTGAGTAAGACGATGTGGTCAGATTTCGTTGATCCAGCAGCTTACTTACCGCTATAAACCAAAATACCAAGTAGAAGCATGGAGAAAATCATCTGAAACCAAAAAGCATGACTGACAAGAGGGATTCCTCAAGTCGTCATGCTTTTTGGTTGCTTACCACAAGCCCGGTTGAGCGATGATCACTAACTGTTCTTTGGTAAAAGGATGCTCTAGATGCAATTCGTAGCCATGCAGCAGCAAACGTGGCGCTGATTTGTTTTGGTAAAGCGGGTCGCCAACGACTGGATGACCGATGCTGGCAAGGTGGACGCGAATTTGGTGGGTCCTACCAGTTTCTAACACACAATACACATTGGTTGTCTTTTGTTGGGCGTGGGCGATGGTTACATGGGTGACGGCTGACTGACCGTTGCGGGAGTCAATGATCCGCTTGCGACGATCGTGACGGTCACGACCGATTTTTTTGGCGATCGTTTGATCTTGCGTAAGTTTCCCCAAAACAGTGGCTTGATAGCGACGGAAAATCTGTTTGTTTTCCAGCATTCGGCCCAAGATCGGCAACACCAAAGGATTTTTTGCAAATAAAACCACACCGCTGGTTTCTTTGTCTAGACGATGGACCACATAAGGCTGCTGCTGTTTCGGCGCAAGGTAAGCAGCTGCATCATTCAACAGAGTATCGGCTTCTAATGGCTGATTGGGGTGCGTCTTGACCCCGGCAGGCTTGTTCAGCACCAATAAGTGTTCATCTTCAAAAAGTACGTCGACTTTGTCCGCTTGGCCTAACTGGATCGGCTGGTAGCTGTAATCACTGTCTTCAATGATCAAAGTGATTTGATCGCCGCCACGAACTTCTTGATGAAACATCGCGGGCTGCTGATTGACGGCCACATTTTTCCGTGTGCGCAGAAAATGGCGCACTTTTCGTGGAACGAGCCACTCCTGTTCCAACAAATCGCGAAGCGGCATGGGCGGGTGATTTTCGGGTAAAGTCATGGTGTATTCCATAATAACGTCCTTTCTTTGCTATTCGCTACCGACTATTATAGCATCTTTAAGCTTTTCTTATAAAAAAAACAATAAAAAACAGAGTATTCAATGCTAGAATAATAAAGCATTCTTTTCGAATGAAATTACGTCTAGAGCCGTATAACAAAGAAAGTCATTTATGCTACACTTAACCAAAGGAGCGTGAAGTAATGGATTGGAAACACATCCTTCACAAAATAAAGACCGGTTGGCTGACCTTTTGGCGCTGGTTAAAACCGTATTTGCAGCAATTTCATCAATGGCGCAAGCGGGTTTGGAAAAAATACCACGTAAATAAAATTTTTATTTTACTTAGTTTAGTTGCTATCTTAATCATGAGCGGGTATTTATTTTATATCGCCAAAAATACGAAAGTCAGTGAATTAGAGTCAGGTCTGAAAGAATCGACGGTGATTTTTGATGCCAATGGTGATGAAGCAGGGCAGTTGTACTCGCAAAAAGGCACGTACGTTTCTCTTGATGCCATCTCCAGTGATGTGGTTAACGCTTTGATCTCAACTGAAGACCGCAACTTCTATAATCACCACGGGTTTGATATCAAAGGGATCGCTCGGGCAGCCCTACGTCTGCTGGTCAACCGCAGTGCCGAAGGCGGTGGGGGAAGTACCATCACCCAGCAGCTTGCTAAAAATGCCTATCTGTCCTTGGATCAAACCTTTAGTCGAAAAGCCAAGGAGCTTTTCTTAGCGATCGAGATCGAGAAGAAATATTCTAAAGATGAGATTTTAGAAATGTATTTGAACAGTTCCTATTTCGGCAACGGGGTTTGGGGCATTCAAGATGCCTCGCTAAAATATTTCGGTGTCAATGCTTCTGAACTAAGCGTGGGAGAAGCTGCGACGTTGGTGGGGATGCTCAAAGGTCCTTCGATCTATAACCCGATCGACAATCTGGAAAACGCCACGAACCGTCGCGACACCGTCTTGAGTTTGATGGTGGATAACGGCAAGTTGGACCAGTCCGTTGCTGACCAAGAATCACAAGTTGCCTTAGCCAATTTACTTTATGATGGATTTGGCAATTCAGAATCTGGCTATAAGTATCCTTATTATTTCGATGCGGTCATCGACGAAGCCGAATCCTATGGGTTGGACGCCGATGATGTCATGAATCGCGGCTACAAGATCTATACAGCCCTGGATCAAAACTACCAAGCACAAATGGAAGCTGCCTATAAAAACGATGCCTTGTTCCCTGAAAATGCCGCTGATGGCACGATGGTGCAATCTGGCTCTGTCGCACTTGATCCGAATACCGGTGGGGTGCAAGCGGTGGTGGGTCGTCGTGGTGAGCACGTCTTTAGAGGATTTAATTTTGCCACGCAAATGAAACGTTCACCAGGTTCCACGATCAAACCGATCAGCGTCTTCGCCCCTGCCCTAGAAGCTGGGTTTGAACCGGACAGTGTCTTGAAAGACGAGCCCCTTGATTTTTATGATGCTCAAAACTTTGACGGGACCTATGCTGGCGAAGCAGTCATGTACCAAGCCCTCGCCCAAAGTTTGAATCTGCCAGCAGTTTGGCTGCTGCATGAGATCGGCTTAGATCGCGGGTATAGCAAAGCACAAGAATTCGGTCTTTCCTTGACCGAAGCCGACAAATATTATGGCTTAGCATTAGGTGGTTTGGAAAAAGGGGAATCTCCAATGACGATGGCAGCAGCGTATGGCGTTTTCGCTAATGGCGGGTATTACTACAAACCGCATTTGATCACCAAAATAGTTGATTCAACTGGTGCCGTGATCGTTGACAATACGTCTGTGCAAGGCAAACGCGTGGTTTCTAAAGAGACCGCTGATAAAATGACGAGCATGATGCTAGGAACCTTCTCTAACGGGACGGGGGTTAGTGCTAGTCCGTACGGCTTTACGATCGCCGGTAAGACGGGTACGACAGAGACCAACTTTGATGCTTCTAAGGTCAATGACCAATGGATCGTCGGCTATACTCCTGATATGGTTCTGTCAACCTGGCTAGGATTTGAACATGTGAGTGAAGATCATTACTTAACGGGAACTAGCGGACAAGTTGTTGGGAAAATATTTAAAGCAGAGGCCGAAAGCTTACTGCCTTATAGTCAAGGCACCCAATTCCAAGTTGCAGACGCTTATTGGACAGGCGGAAAATTAATGGCAGCCGATGAGGTACCAGATCCTGATAGCAGTACGTCACAAAATAGCAATGATTGGCAACAAACCATCGATGACTTTGCCGAAAGCGCCAAAGAAGGTATGAAGGAATTCGGCAGCAAGATCAAAGAAGGAACGAAAGAATTGTTTGGCGGCTTGTGGAATTCCATTAGTGGAAATTAAAGGAATTAGGCAACTGCTAGTCTAGAACCTGAGAAGAATGGTATACTAGAAAAAAAGAGGAGGCGTCAAAATGGCAAATATTTATGATACAGCAAACCAATTAGAACGTGAATTACGGGAGTCAGAACAATTTCAAGATCTGAAAGGTTCTTTCGACCGTTTGAAAGCAAATGAAGAAGCGTACGCGTTATTCAAAGAGTTTCAAGAGTTGCAACAAAGCCTGCAACAAAAAATGATGGCTGGCGAAGAAATGACGGAAGAAGAAGCGCAAAAAGCCCAAGAATTATCGCAAAAAATTCAACAAGACGGCATCGTTTCTGACTTGATGCAAAAAGAGCAAGCCTTCAGTTTAGTGGCCAATGACTTGAACCGCATCATCATGGGTCCTGTAAGAGATCTATACGAAGCGTAATCGCCAACAAACAAAGACCAAAGAAGCAAGTGAAACTTCAGAGAAATCGGCTGCAACTGCAAGAGTCGTTTCCAAAGAAGTTTCAAAAGCGCTTCTTTGGTTTTTTTTATGAAAAAGGCGAACAAATTTTCGTATTTTGCTGACGAAATGACTGATAAATGTTATGATAGAAGCATTAAGGAGGGAGAAAGAAATGCGATTTTTACATAGTGCAGACCTGCATATCGACCGGTCATTTGAAGGGGTCCATCTGTTATCTGAAAAAGTGAAGACCCAACTCCCTGCTATCAATCAAAAAATCATCCGTAATTTGGTGGATGTTGCTTTAGAAAAAGCGGTCGATTTTGTTTTGCTGGCTGGGGATACATTCCATCAAGCACGGCCGAGTCTAAAAGTGCAGCATGACTTTTTTGCCCAACTGCAACGACTGGGAGAAGCAGAGATCCCAGTCTATATGATTTTCGGCAACCATGATTATTATGATCCGCAACGGTATTGGTTTGCTTTTCCAGAAAACGTCATTCTCTTTTCATCGGAAGAAGTTCAAACGGTACAAGGAACAACGAAAAACGGTGAAACCTATGCAATCAGTGGATTTAGCTACCAACATCCTTGGATCGCTGAAAATAAAGTAACAGAATTTCCCGCAAGAGCAGCGGTGGATTACCATATTGGGCTTTACCACGGGGATCAAGCCGGTGAACGGTATGCCCCCTTTTCAATCAGTGAAATGAAGCAAAAAGGCTATGATTATTGGGGCTTGGGGCACATCCATGTACCTAAGACGCTCTCAGAGCAACCACCGATCCTCTATCCCGGTACGCCTCAAGGAAAGACCAAGAAAGAGCAGGCGACTGGGGTGATTTTGGCAGAATTATCGCCACAAGGACCAACAATCGAGCGCTTGGAGATCGCGGAAATCGCTTGGCAAAAGCAAGTGGTCTCCTTAGCGGATGTGACCGCCTCGAATGCCGTATTGCCAGCGATCATCGAGCGCTTAAAAAGTCCTCGTTCGCGCTTGCTGCATCTGGTGTTGACCGATGTGCAGCAGCTGCCGCCAGATTGGTTTCCAGCTGCGGAAAAAAATGAATGGCTGACCTACCTCAATGAACGGTTGGCACAAACAGAGCCGCTGCAAGTAATCTATGCCCTTGAAGTCGAGCAAGCCAATGAAGACAAGATCGCATTGGCGGTACCACAAGACTATATGCTGCAGTTTTTAGCGATGTATGAGTCACCAGAGATCTTTGCGGACCGACTGTCCGATCTATTGCAGCATCCGCTGATCCAGCGGGGGATCACCCATGAATCATTTCAAGAAGAAGTCTTGCAGCAAGCCAAGCAATTGTTGAAAGACGACTTTCAATGGGAGGAGCAGTCATGAGAATTTTAAAAGCAGAGATTACCGGTTTTGGGAAATACCATGAACAAAGCTTTGCCTTTCATCCGCAAAATCAGCTGCTCTTTGGGCACAACGAGATCGGAAAATCGACGTTGTATCAATTTATTGCCGCCATCTTATTTGGCTTTCCGAAAAAGACAGCCAAGAAAAAAGACTATACCCCCAAAAACGGTGCAGCTTACGGTGGCAAGTTATGGTTGGCTCTGGAACCCTTCGGCGAAGTGATCGTGGAACGCTATCGGCATGTAGACCGCGGTCGTGCCAAAGTCCATGTCGCTGGTCAGACGGTCGATGAGCAATGGCTGGCACAACACCTGCAGCCCCTCAATCGAGCATTGTTCTTCGATGTCTTTACCTTTCAGCAAGAGCAATTGACCCAGATCGATAAGCTAGAAGAAAATGAGCTGCACCAAGCGTTGATTTCTCTGGGAATCAGCGGCAGTCAAAAAATGCTGCAGCAAGTGGCACAATATGAAACCATCAATCAGCAGCAATACAAGCCACGGGGGCAAAAGCTGCCTTTGAATCAGGCGTTAAAACAATTAGAAAAACTGCAAAAAACGATTGCGGAAAAAGAAAGCGAAGAAAGCCGCATCCAACAGCAGTATCAGCAGATCGCCCAGTTGCAAGAACAGATCCAAGACTTGCGACACCAGTTTCAAGCATTGAATGAAGCCTATCAGGAAAATCAGCAGCAGCTGAGTCATTGGGGGCTTTATGAAGAGTGGCAGCAAATGGCACCAGCAGATACGTTAGCCGATCCTCAGCAAGTCCAAGCCATCAAACAGTTTTATCAGCAGTATCAGCAGCTGACGGAAGAAATTCGCAAAAAAGAAGCTGAATTAGATCAGTTGGAGCAAGGAAAAGAATCAGATAAGTATTTCTTTTACCTTGATCACGAGCACCAAATCAATCACTTGCTGCAGCAGCAAGTGACGATGGCGCGTTTGGCAGATCGTGAAGCAGCGGCCAATCATCAAGAAGCCGTCGCCATCACGGAGCTGAATCGCTTGGTCGAAAAGCGCCAATGGAGCAGAGAATCGCCGCCGCTAGTAACGGCTTCGATCCATGAACAAACCACACGTTTACTACAAGAACGTGTGCAGTTAGAAGAGCTCGAAAAGCGCATGATGCGTTTAGAAGAAAAAGCGCAGCCTTTGCAAGCCACCGCAGCTCGCTTAGAACAGCAGCATCCTCAATTGATTGGCCGCAAGCCGGTTTCTCGCCCGCTATGGCCGCTAGGGATCGTCGGTGGGCTGCTAGTAGTGATCGGTATCTTTTTGCCGAGTCCGTGGCGCTGGCTTGCTCTAGGTGTAGGGATCGCAGCGATCATTGGCAGTGTTTTGCCGTTGATGAAAGCAGCGCCAAACAAACAGCAAGGCATCAAACAGGAATGGCAGACGGTTCTCATGCAGCTGGATCTGCTGGGAGAAGAGTTGGCGCAGCTGGGAAATGAACAGCAGCAAAAGCAGCAGCAGATCGATCGTGCCCACCAAGCCCTGACACCCTTTTTTGGTAATTTGCCGGTGGAAAGCTGGCAGTCGTATTTATTAGCCTATGATGAAGATGTTGCTAGCTATCAAGCCTACTCACAGCAGCGCAAACAAGCCTATCAAGAACGGCAAGCCGTCGCAGAAGAACTGGCACCCTTTGACGAGCAGTTCCGACCTTATGCTGAGTGGCTGCCGTTGCAAAACAAAACCTTGTTAGAAAAAGCAGCGATCTTGCAGAGGTTTAATGAAGAGATGCAAACAATCAAGCTTTCACGACTGCAACAACCTAGCACGCTGCTGGCCCAACAGTTGACCCGCACCCGCAATGAACGCGACCAGCTGCTTTCCCAGGCCAGTGATCTCTTGCAGCAACAAGGCTTAGATCACCCTGCAGAAATCAGCCTCTGGTTGAAGCAATGGGAAGCGGCGCAACGCACGCAGCAGCGAGCAGAAGAATTGGCGGTGATGTTAACACCGATTTATCCTAAACCAGTGACGCAAGCAGAATTGCTGCAGCAAAAAGACCAGATCAAGCAGCAGCAAACACAGCTTCAGGCACAAATACAGCAGTTGACGGAGCAAAAACAGCGTTTGGAATTAGAAGCAGCAGCTAGTCAAAAAAATGGCACCTTGAATCAGCTTTATCAAGAAGAAAGTGAGCTAAAGGCGGTCATTGAAGAACTTGCTGTGGCATGGGGGAGTCGTCAGTTGGCGGCTTCGATTTTAACGGATGTCACGACCGAGTTGTCAGAACAGCAATTGCCGCAGCTATTGTCGGCTGCTTCAACCTATTTTGAACAGCTATCAAACGGACGTTATCAAAAGATTCTTTTGGAAAATGGCTTGTTGGTAGCGGCAAATGCCAGCGAGACGTTTTCGATCATCGACCTGTCCACAGGCACGAAGGATCAGTTAATCATGGCGTTACGCTTCGGTTATCTAGCACTGCAAAAAAATCACCCATTGTGTCCAATCATTATTGATGATGGTTGGCTGCATTATGATAGTGTTCGTAAGGAACGGTTTGCCGCACTGTTAAAAGAGTTTGGGCAAAGTTATCAAGTAATTTGTTTGTCTTCTGACCAAGAAATGGTAAGCTATTATCAGAAGTACCAGCAGCCTATCCAGGATCTGAGTAAAGGAAGTGAAAGATTTGGCTGATCGGCCAAATAAGCCCATGAAAAAAATTCGTGAATTAACTGTTGATGAAACGTTTCAACTTTTCTTGCTGATCAAGAATGCCGATGTGCGGATCGCGAAAAACGGCAAAAAATTTATTGCCTTCACCTTTCAAGATACATCCGGCACGATCGACGGAAAGTTCTGGGATGCATCAGATGAAGAAATCGCCCGTTTTGAACCCGGGAAAGTAGTACTGCTAGATGGAAAACGGGAGGTCTACCAAGGCAATCCGCAAGTCAAAATCATGCATTTGCGTTTAGCGAAACCGGAAGAGCCCCATGAACCAAGCCAATACATGGAAAAAGCACCCTTGCGAAAAGAAGAGATGGAAGAAGAAATCAGTCAAACCTTGTTTGAGATCACGAATCCTCACTGGAATCGAATCGTCCGTTTCTTACTGAACAAGTATAAAAAGGAATTCTTTGACTTTCCAGCTGCGAAGCGCAATCACCATGCCTTCGCCAGTGGATTGGCGTATCATACGACCACTATGCTGCGGTTAGGAAAAGCAATCGTCAAAGAGTACCCTGAATTGAATGCTTCACTACTGTATGCGGGTATCATTTTGCATGATTTAGGAAAAGTGATCGAGTTGACAGGTCCGATGACGACAGAGTATACCTTGGCGGGGAATCTAGTAGGGCATTTGGTCTTAGTGGATGAAGAAATCACGCAAGCCTGTATGGCTTTGAAATTTGATGACAAAGAAGAAGATATCGTTGTTTTGCGGCATATGGTTTTAGCCCACCATGGCTTATTAGAATATGGGTCACCTGTTCGCCCCCGCATAATGGAAGCGGAGATCCTCCATCAAATCGATAATTTGGATGCTTCCATGCAAATGATGCTGACGTCGATTCGTTTAACGGAACCTGGTCAATACACAGACCGAATTTTTGGCATGGACAATCGGAGTTTTTATGTACCGAAAGAAGTGTAGCGGTGACCTTGTAGCACGATCAACCAAAGTGAATGACGGAAAGAACAAAAAACCACGCTAGGCTTGCTTAGCGTGGTTTTTCAGATGTTGGAAAAAGTAGCTGAATCGGCAATATTAACCTAATTAGCATAAAAAAAGAAGCGCCGTTACGACGGCACTTCTTTTTTCGTTTATTCAGCAGAAGAATCTGTAGCACTTTCACTCGTTGCAGTAGAATCATCGGTTGCATCAGTAGCAGAAGAATCTGCCGCTGAGCTGTCCGTTGCATCGGTAGCAGAAGAGTCAGCAGTTGAATCTTCTGTTTCAGCCGCTGTGATGTAATCAGAAAGCAAGTCTGCTAAGTCAGAGTCTTTCATTTTCACATTAGCTGCTTGCAATTCTTGACCGATCGTTGCTGCCATAAAGGTTGAATCATTCAACAAAGTGTTTTGAGCAATTTCAGTCAATTCATCTTTGTATTTATCCATATCATTGCCTTTGTCTTGGTTTTTCACCATTTTCACGATATAGTATTCCGTCGTGTAAGTTGACGTGTTGGTTGCAGAGATCACTTCAGAGATTTCACCATCTTTTAAATCAAAAGCGGCTGTTTTTACTTCACTTGGTACAGCTGATGAAGTAGAATCGAATTTGATCGTTCCGCCATCTTCTTTTGTTGCCGCATCCGTTGATTTTTCTTTAGCGATTTCGCCAAAGTCTGCATCATCTTTTTTCGCTTCTTCTAAGACGTCTTTGGCATCATCTTCACTTGCTACTTTGATGATTTGTGCTTCTACTTCAGGGTGGAAAGAATCCCAAGCAGTTTTCATGTCTTCATCAGTGATATCCATGTTGGCTTTTAAGCCTTCACGTAACGCAAGTTGTTGTTTCAAGTCTGCACGGTAAGATTTCACCGTATAACCAGAGGCAGTCAATGTTGATTCAAAGGAATCACTGCCGCCGTATTGCTCAGCCACGTTGTTGAATTGTTCGTCGATCATTTCTTCCGTTACGTCATCGCCGTATTTTTCATTAAAGACTTTCAAGACGATCATTTCACGCAACGCTTGTTGATTTTCTGTACTTGTTTTTGCTTTGTCATAAAAATCTTGAACAGTGATTTTACCGCCCTTCATTGTTGCGATTTCCTCACTTGAGTTACCACAAGCCGCTAATGCAAAAAGACTCATTGCACTGACTGCTACTAAAATTAATTTTTTCTTCATTCGTTTAAGCACTCCTAATTCTAAAAAGTTTCATAATAATCACTGCACCTACTATACCACTTCTAGAAATGGTTGGAAAGAAAACAGCGGATGTTTCAAACAAAATTCATAAAAACTACAAATTTTCGATTTGTTTGTCGTCCTCTGCGCTTTGGGCTTGAATCGTCGTGATGTGCTGATTCAATTGTTCCATTTGGGTTTTTATCCGAGCAAGGCGCGGTTGTGCTTGGAATTTGAAGGCTTCCAAATCTTTCGTGAAAGATTCGGTCACAACTGGGATCGTTTCGTCGATCGTTTTGCGGGTTACCATCACAGCATCTTTGAGCTGTTTGACACTGTCATTGAATTCTAAGGTCGCTTCTGTCGTGTCATCTAAATAGCGAATCAATTCTTCACGGGTTTCATTGCCGCTTTTTGGTGCAAAAAGCAAACCGCCTAAGCCGCCGGCGATGGAACCGAACAAAAGTCCTTTAAGAAAATTACCGATCATTTAGTTCACCTGCTTTCCAATTTTTTCGGCGATTGCCGCCAGCTCTTCCCCCGTGTAATTCTCTGCATGATTGCCAAAATGGATCTTGAAATCATCGTCTTTGCTGTAGCGAGGAATCAAATGGACATGGGAATGGAAGACGGATTGGTACGCCAATTCTTTATTGTTGTTGATGATATTTAAGCCTTCGATCTCAGGGAATGCTTTTTCGATCGCCCGAGCAATCTTAGGGATACGGGCAAAAACCGCTGCTGCCAACGTTTCATCGTACTCGAAAATATCCGTCACATGCGTTTTGGGAATGACCAATGTATGACCAGGGGTGACTTGGGAAATATCTAAAAAGGCATAGACTTGCTCATCCTCGTAGACTTTGTAGCTAGGAATCTCACGATTATTGATTTTACAAAAAATACAATTTTCCATTGTAAAAAACCTCCTTGATCTATTACCTCTACTTTACCATATTTTGCTTTTTTTCGTCTGGTTTCCTCTTTGAAAAAGTCGGAACAAGGCAACTGTTCCTTCAACAAAGGCGCTTTTTTAAAGAAATGCGAGAAGCAAGCGAGAAACGCTTGCATTTAGATTCCAACAACCCTAGACTTAATATCAGAAATCATTTGGAAAGAAGGAACCTATGAAACCGATCATTAAAGAAACCTTACAGAAAAAAACAACGACTTCAGCGAAGCTTCGCTACTTAGCCTATGCCTATAAAGAGTGGTTGATCGCGATCACGCTGTTTGTGGTGTTTGCTGGTTCAATCACTTATTCTCTGACACGTCCGCAAGAAGAAGTAGTCAATGCCGCCATTGTCACTGAAACAGCAATGGACCCTGCGGTGCAAAGTGAATTGGAAGCAGCCGTTGAAGCATGGGCAATAGACCAAGGGTATCAAAAAGAAGAGCTGAGGATCAGCCTGGTTTCTTATGCCGAACCAGCCGCTGTCCAAGCCTTTACCACCCGTCTTGCCGCTGGTGCGATCCAAATGGTCGTTTTTCCAGCCAGCGAAGCACAAACGTGGCAAGAGCGCTTTGGCAGCCAAGAACTAGCGCAAGAAATCATTACAGTGGGAGAAAATGAATTTATCCTGCAAGTCACGAATAAAGAAAAATAAACAACTGTTTTGCCAGCTGACTGAATTGAACAAAAAGAGCCTACGTTGACAAAGAGCCATAATCAGGCGAATCGGAGGGAAAAAATGACTTTACAAGTAGCAAACGTGACAGGCGGCTATAATCAGCTGCCAGTCTTAAAAAATATTGATTTTACGATCGGCGATGGGGAGCTCGTTGGCTTGATCGGCTTGAACGGGGCAGGGAAGAGTACGACGATCAAAGAAATCATCGGTTTACTGCAACCTCACAGCGGCACCATCACGATTGACGGCTTGACCCTTAAAGAAAACCCAGAGCAATACCGCAAACAAATCGGGTATATCCCCGAAACCCCTTCTTTATATGAAGAATTGACCTTAAGAGAGCACATTGAAGTGACGGCGATGGCCTACGATCTTCCACAAGAAGAAGCCATGAAGCGAGCAGAACGCCTGCTAAAAACCTTTCGCTTAGAAAACAAACTCGATTGGTTCCCGGCAAACTTTTCAAAAGGGATGAAACAAAAAGTCATGGTACTGTGTGCCTTTTTGATTGAGCCGAGTGTCTACATCATTGATGAACCCTTTCTAGGATTAGATCCTTTAGCGATCAATGCGTTATTGGAACTGATGAATGAGATGAAACAAACCGGGGCATCTATTTTGATGTCCACCCACATTTTAGCAACCGCAGAGAAGTATTGTGACAAATTCATCCTCTTGCATAACGGTGAGATCCGCGCACAAGGGACATTGGCGGAACTAAGAAGCCAATTTCAAGCACCAGAAGCCTCCCTTGATGATCTGTACCTCGCACTGACAAAGGAGAGTCAAGCATGAAGCAGTTTTTCTCGCAACGCTTACAGCGGCATCAAAAACAGATGACACGCTATTTGCGCTATGTCTTCAATGATCATTTTGCTTTGATCAGCACCTTCTTAGTCGGAGGTCTGGGGCTCTATTATTCTGAATTGCTAAAAACATTGCCGCGGCCGTTTCCATTAGGCGGCATCATCGTGGTCGCTGTTTGGCTCTTTGTTTTACCGCTGGGACGCTTAGCGACACTGACGAAACCGGCAGATTTGATTTTTCTGTTAGCCAAAGAAGGACAAATGACAAGTTATCTCAGCCAAGCGTTACGTTATTCCCTCTGGCTGCCCTTTGGGGTTTTATTTTTAGCCGTAGGGGCAACGATGCCTTTGGTCGTGGTCACAGCAAACAGCACCTTTGCCTCATTCCCATACTTTTTAGGGATGATGTGGCTCTTAAAACTGGGGGATCTTTCACTACAACGGATTCGTTTGTATCAAGAAACTCAGCAGCAAGTCAAACAGCAGCGAGGCATCTGGTTCGCAAGTACGTTTGCTGCCACACTTGCCAGTATTTATGTAGCACCTTGGCTAGGATTGGGGATCAGCATCCTCCAAGCAATCTGGTTCCTCTTTGGACTGAAAGCCAATAGCCAGCTTTTGGATTGGGACTATATGATCCAAGCCGAACAGTCGCGCTTAATGCGTATCTATCGTTTTATCAACTTATTTACAGATGTTCCCCAAATCACGACGGAAGCCAAACGGCGCAAATACCTCGACTGGCTGCTGGCAAAGATCAAACCAGTGCACAGCAATACGTACCTCTATCTTTACTTGCGCCGAGTGATCCGTGGGGGGCAATATGGCGGGCTTTATGTCCGTTTGACTTTGATTGGTGGGTTCGTCTTATTCTTTGTCGATGAGCTTTGGATCAGTCTGCTGATCGGCTGCTTGTTTCTTTATCTGATCGGTTTCCAACTGATTCCTTTGATCAATGAGTTTCAATACATGGTTTTGACACATCTGTATCCCGTGCCAGAAAAACAAAAAGCCGCAGCGATCAAAAAAATTCTTGGGGCACTCTTACTGGTGACCGCAGTTCTTTTCGGTGTGATCTGTTGCTTGCGCTTGCCTTTTATTTGGCAAGGCGGTATCGCGTTTCTTGGCTTCTTAGGGTTTGCGGGTCTTTTTTTAGGCATCTACTTGCCAGGGCGATTAAAGAAAATGCACGCCTGATCCACAAGTGGCCTCTCTTACAAAAAGCGAACGCATATGCGCTTGACGGCGACCCATTAGGAAGCTAGAATAAGAGGTACTGCGAAATAAGGAGAGAAGCTAGGATGGATATTCGCTTGGATCAAGATTGGCGTATGCGGCCAATCAAAGGCGACACCGGGAAAGCCTATATCGGGCTCAAGGACAACGACAAAGTCTTTATCAAACGAAATACGACCCCGATGCTTGCGGCACTCTCTAAAGAGGGCATTGCACCCAAACTCGTCTGGACGAAACGGACGGGAAATGGGGATACGCTCTCCGCACAAGAATGGCTGGATGGACGGGTCTTAGATCCCGATGAAATCGGCCAAAGAAATGATGTCATTGATGTGTTGTATCACTTGCATCATTCAAAAACGTTGGCACAGATGCTAAGCAAAATCGGCGGACAAGTCAGATCGCCTGAACAGATGCTGATGGATTATCAGGATCAGCTGCCTTCTGCGGTCGCCCAAAACCGTTTTATTCATTTGGTCACCGAGTATTTAAAAACCAATATTCCAGCTTTTGACGAGCAGAAAGCCGCGGTCGTCCATGGCGATGTCAATTATCGAAATTGGCTAGTTTGTCAAAACTATTTGTATTTAGTCGATTGGGATTCCGTGATGTTTGCAGATCCGGCAATCGATATCGGCACTATTTTAGGTCACTATGTGCCATTATCTGGCTGGTCTCATTGGCTCGTGCGCTATGGTATCCACAGCAGCAGCGAAGTGATCGAAAAGATTTATTGGTACGCATTGTTGAGTATGCTGCAAGAGGTCAAAAAATATTATCTGCGAGGCGATTACAAAGCCATGAATGCAGAGATTTTACAATTAAAACGAATTTATAGCGAATGAAGAGAAGATGGAGCGAGGCAATTTGGTTCCATCTTGTTTTTTCGGAAAGGAAGAAACATGAGAGTAAGAAAACGTGCAGGTGCAAAAGAGCTGATTGACGCTCATCCAGAATACGTCGTGGCAGAGCCTACTGAATGGAAAGGGCGTTGGCATGAACGCTTTGGCAATGATCACCCGCTGCATATCGAAATTGGAATGGGAAAAGGCCAATTTATTACGGAAATGGCGAAAGCTCATCCCGAGATCAATTATATTGGTGTGGAAATGCAGATTAGTGTCGTTTCGATCGCATTAGATAAAATGATCGAGCAGGAGATCCCGAACTTGCAACTGCTGCATGTCGATGGTTCCGCATTGACCAACTATTTTGCAGACAATGAAGTAGACCAGATCTATTTGAATTTTTCTGATCCATGGCCTAAGAAGAAGCATGAGAAGCGCCGTTTGACTTCCAAAGCCTTTTTAGCAGTCGACGAGCAGATTTTACGTCCCAACGGCGAGATCCATTTCAAAACGGATAACCAAGGATTGTTTGAGTATTCCTTAGCGAGCTTTTCTCAATACGGCATGATTATCAAACAAGTTTGGTTGGACTTGCATAACAGTTCCTTTGAGAACAATATCATGACGGAATATGAAGAAAAATTCTCAAGCCGCGGGCAGCGGATCTATCGGGTGGAAGCCCAATTTGTGGCAAAAGAACCACAGAAATAAACGAATGATGAAAGATGAAGCAAATTTGCTTCATCTTTTTTTTCTATTCTCAAAGCGTTTGCGTATTTCTTTTTAGGAGGGATAAGTCGTGGATATTCGAGCATTCTCAGACGAGTTGATTCTTTATGGAAGACAAGAACGCATGCAGGATCTGTCCATTTTGCCTAGCGGTACACAGATGGAGGTGATTTTCAGTAAAAGCTATCTCAGAAAGACCTATCAAGTACTGACCAACGAAGAAGCTCAGCAGCTGATCACCCGCTTCAAATTTTTAGGAGGAATGGAGGTGGGAGAACGGCGCAAAGCTCAGTTAGGCGCAGTCAGCTATCTGTTAGGCGATCAGCTACAGCGGTTGCGCGTCTCAACGGTGGGTGATTATCAAGGGCGTGAAAGTCTCGTGATGCGGTTTCTTTATCCTTTGAACAAGGAGCATCTGCGCTATTTTTTTGCAGAAGACGTCCAGCAGATCCAACAGACAACCAAACAAAGAGGCCTATATTTATTTTCTGGTCCCACTGGCTCAGGAAAATCGACCCTCATGTATCAATTAGCACGGGCAACCAAGGGACAAGTCATTACCATCGAAGATCCTGTGGAGATTGAAGAGCCGCATTTTTTGCAGCTGCAGACCAATTTGAAAATCGGACAAGACTATGATGAATTGATTCGCTTGTCTTTACGGCATCGTCCGGACCTGCTTTTGATTGGCGAGATCCGTAACAAAGAGACGGCGCAAGCCGCTGTACGAGCCGCTCTGACAGGTCATCGAGTATTTGCCACGATCCATGCACGAGGCGTAGCAGAAACCAAGACACGGCTGCTGGAATTGCTAGGGGCAGACGATCTTCTGGCGCACGCGTTGCAAGGGATCGTTTATCAGCGATTGTTGCCGAATGAAGTCAACGAACCCCATGGATTGCTGGCGTATCACTTTTATGAGGGGCAAGTGGAAAAACAGTGGCAGCACGTATTAAAACGAGTGAAAGAAAGTGGGTGGATCACCGATGAAGTTTATGAAAAAGAAGCCCCAGCTACCACGCCGTGCAACTGAAGCCCTCTTGGTCACCTTCACGGTGTTATTGGAGAGTGGCTTTTCCCTACAAGAAAGCCTCCAAGTGTTGCTGCGCAGTCGCCAGTTTTCTGAACCTGTGATCGAACAGCTGATTGCCCATCTTGCCCAAGGGCAAAGCTTGGCAGCAGCAGTAGCGCCGTTGTCTTTATCGGCTACCGAAAAAAATCAGCTTTATTTAGCAGAAAGTCATGGGAATCTCACGACGACCTTGCGGCGGATGGTCGACTACCACAAATTGGTCAACAAGCAAAAACAGCTGCTGTACAAAGTAGCGGCCTATCCGCTTTTGCTACTGGTCTTTTTAGTGGCGGCTCTCTTTGGCATGCATCGCTTTTTAATGCCTCAATTGTTAGCCTCTGGCATGATCGACGAAGGTCATTGGGGCATTCGCGCCATCACTTGGGCACCAGCAGTACTTATCCTCTTCTTGTTGGTAAGTGTGCTGCTTTTTGTGATCAGCCGCTGGGTATTTGCCCGCCGCACTGCCTTGCAAAAAGCTGTATTCTTCAGCCACCTGCCATTGTTCGGAGCATTGTACACGAGTTATCACACGAGTTTTTTCGCATTGGAATGGGGCAAGTTGTTTCAGCAAGGGTTAGATATCCAACAGATCATTGAGTGTATGGAGCACACCAATAAAGCTACCTTGATCCAAGAATTAGCGCGAGAGTTGCGAGTGACCTTGACACTTGGCGGAGAACTCCCAGAAAAACTTCGTCATTTCTCGTTTCTCACACCAGAATTTTCTTTGATCGTCTTTCAAGGAGAAGTACGGGGAAAGTTAGGAGAAGAGCTTTTTTTATACAGTCAATTATTGATGGATCGCTTGTTTCAACGAATCGAAAAAGCTATTCACTGGGTTCAGCCTCTGATTTTTTTGTTGGTTGCTTTAATGATCGTTGGGATCTATGCCGCTATGTTTTTACCAATCTATGGAAATATCCAAGGAGTGATCGAATGATAGAAAAGAAAGTCGCATCTTCTCGCAAGCAGGGGATTTGGCGTGTCAAAAAAGGCTTTACATTGGTTGAAATGTTGGTTGTTTTATTAGTGATCAGTATTTTGGTTTTGTTGTTTGTCCCAAATCTTGCCAAGCAAAGAGGAATCATTGATGAGAAAGGAAATGCGGCCATCGTGAAAGTGGTGGAAACCCAGATCGAACTCTTTCGTCTGAATGAAAATCGGGAGCCCTCGAGAGAAGAATTGATCGCTGAAGGGTATGTATCTGAGGAGCAATATGCGATTTATGAGCAAGGGGACTAAGGGCTGTCGACGTTGCTCTTTTGCTGGTTTTACTTTAATAGAAAGCCTTTTGGTCCTCATGGTCAGTAGTATGTTTCTCTTTTTTCCCGTCGTGGCCATCGAGTACTATCAACGATCTGCTGAAGTCTTAGGCTTTTGTGCACGCTTAGAAAAAGGCCTCTATACCATACAGCAATCGGCCATCATCGATAACACACAAACCCGAGCCGTTTATCAAGCAGCGCCAACGCCAACTGTTTCATTTTATGGCGCTGCAACTGAGCCGGTCACCAAGATCGAAGTCCCTCCTCAACTAGCGATGCAGGCGTTTCCCGATATTCTTTTTAGTAGTCAGTCCGGCAACAATAGCAGTCTGCGAAGGATCGTTTTCTATTGGCAGGAGAAAAAGCAAACCATCAGCTATAAGTTTTTATTTGGGAGCGGACGCTATGAAAAAATCGTTGAATAGCGGGTTCATCTTAGCAGAAAGCCTGATTGGCTTTGGGGTGTTGGCAACCTGTGTGTTATTGTTTTTAGCGATGCAGACCGCTTCACTGACGCAAAGTGCGGCATTGCAGGAAAAAGCCCAAATGCTGCGGGTGCTGTATGAAGAAGTCCAGAACCACTCCTTTGATGCGTCAACCATTACCTACACGACGCAGCGTCAGACGGTCTATCAAGTTCGCTTTTGGCAAGCAGCGCAGCATCAACAGGCACTCATCCAAAGTGGCGAACAGCTCTGGGAGATTGTGTATGAAGAGTAAAGGCTTTACTTTGTTGGAGTGTCTGTTGTCTTTATGGGTATTGGCGATCTGCTTATTGATGATCAGCGGGATCGTCAAGCACCTCGCGCCGGTCAATCAGCAGATCATGGCTCGCAAAGATCAAGAATGGCATGTTTTTTTGTTTCAGTTGGAACGGGAATTAAGTACCTGTGTCTATCTATCAGTCAGCGAGAACACGCTATATTTGCGAAGCAGTCAAAACAATTCGGTAACGATCGATCGCATCAACCGCGTGTTGCGGAAACGGGACAACAATGGCTATCAACCGTTGTTGACAGAAGTGGCAGATGTGTCTTTTGAGAAAATTGGCGCAGCGATCCGCTTTACCGTTTCCTTTGAGAATGGAGACCAGAAAATTGGACAATGGAAAATACACTCACAAGAGGCGGCATAAAGGCGGTATTTTACTCACAGCATTGTTGTTTGTGCAGCTGTTGAGCTTGATGTTATTGCTGGTGTTAGAAAACAGCCGCACAACAGCCCTTTTTTATACAAAAACCATTGAAACCTATGAAGCCCGTATTATGAGTGAACTTTTCCATGCGGAATTCTTGCAAAACGAGTTGGAAGATCGAGGGACACGGTTTTATAATGTAGGAAAGTTGACTTATGAACGGCAAGGACAGAGCTTACAGATCGAATGCTATGTCAAAAGTCGGCGATTTACTTTTACCTTTTTGTTGCCTGAAGAGCAGCCTGAAATAGACACAGATGACCAAGAAGAATAGTACAGGAAAAGGATGGTTGTTTCGACCATCCTTTTTCATACAGAAATAGAAAAAGAATGTTTACAGCTTCACAAATTATTCTAAACGAAAGCGATTGATTATTTTGGATGAATCGGCTAAAATTAAACAGGTATATATGTTGTTATAGTTTTGAAAAGAGGTGCAAGATGTCCGCAGAAAAAATGGAAACGTCTTTTCATTTGACCGTTGAAGCGATCCAACTGCTTCAAAACGCATTGGAAACGTCTTTTTTTGATGCTTACGTAGAGACGATCGAAAATTTTGTTGATCAATACCAAGTTCGCGTGATCGATGGGGTACCAGATGAAGCAACTGCTGCTCGTTTAGAAACCATCTATCAAGAAATTCGAGCAATGGAACTATCGGCAGAAGAAAAACGCAAGCTTGCGCAGTTGGTTTTGTTGAAAGGCAGCCAAACGGAGCGCCTACAGGCCAATCACCAACTGACACCAGATAGTCTTGGGTTTTTATTCGTCTATTTGATCGAGCAGTTGAGTAGTGCCGACCAACCAGTGAAACTTCTTGATTTATCGGTAGGCATGGGGAATCTCTTATTGACAGTCTTGCTGAATCTGCAATTAGCGAAGCGTCCAGTAGAAGGAACCGGTGTGGATATTGACGAAACCTTGTTGGCGATCGCAGCTGCGACTGGCGAATGGACCAAAGCGCCCTTGCATTTGTTCCATCAAGATGGCTTGCAAGAGCTTTTGATCGAACCGATGGATCTGGCGATCAGCGATCTACCGGTGGGCTATTACCCACAAGATGACAAAGCCCGCAGCTTCATTACGGCGGCTCCAGAAGGGCACAGTTACGCCCATCATTTGTTGATGGAACAAGCGATGAACTATGTCAAAGCTGGCGGTTACGGTTTGTTCTTAGTACCAAGCAACTTCTTGGAAACGGAACAGAGTGAATTTTTGAAAAAATGGCTGAAAGAAAAGGTTTATTTGCAAGGAATGATTCAGCTTCCTGAAGAACTCTTTAAAAATGAACATTCACGTAAAAGTATTTTGCTTTTACAAAACCATGGAGGGACAAGCAAACAAGCAGACGAAGTCTTGCTGGTCAAGCTAGCCTCACTGAAAGAACCAAAGAACATCACAAAACTTTTTGAACAATTTGCGGCTTGGAAAGCAGCAAATCTGTAATATAATTCGGATAAGGAGATCATCATGTCAAAAACAATCGCAATCAATGCTGGAAGTTCAAGTTTAAAATGGCAATTATATCAAATGCCAGAGGAAACAGTTGTCGCTAAAGGAATCGTTGAACGAATCGGTTTGAAAGATTCTATCTTTACCATCAAATATGGGGAAGATCAAAAATTCGAACAAATCATCGACATCAACGATCACGAAGTAGCTGTAAAAATGTTATTGGATCAACTGATTGAATTAAACATTTTAGGTGCCTATGATGAAATCACTGGCGTCGGTCACCGCGTCGTTCACGGCGGAGAAGATTTCCCTGATTCAGTTGTGATCACAGACGAAGTGATGGAACGCATCCAAGCATTGGCTGAATTTGCGCCATTACACAACCCAGCAAACTTGATGGGGATCACTGCTTTCAAAAAAATCTTGCCAGAAATCATCAGTGTCGCTGTTTTTGATACTTCTTTCCATGCAACGATGCCAAAACACAATTACCTATACAGCTTGCCATTAGAGTACTATAACGAATTTAAAGTACGTAAATACGGCTTCCACGGTACAAGCCACCGTTATGTTTCTGAGCGTGCAGCAGAAATGTTAGGCAAACCAATCGAAGAATTAAAAATCATCACTTGCCATCTAGGGAACGGTGCGTCGATCACTGCGGTTGACGGCGGAAAATCAGTAGATACATCAATGGGCTTCACGCCATTAGCTGGTGTAACGATGGGCACACGTTCAGGTGACATCGATCCTGCTGTTTTGCCTTACTTAATGGAAAAATTAGATTTGAATATCGATGAAATGGTGGATGTTTTAAACAAAAAATCTGGTTTATTAGGCTTAACTGGTATTTCCAGCGACATGCGCGATCTAGAAGCAAACTACGACAAAGAAGAAGTCAAAGTTGCTTATGACGTCTTTACTGACCGCATCCGTAAATACATTGGTGGCTATGTAACGACCATGAACGGTGTTGATGCGATCGTCTTTACTGCCGGTATCGGTGAAAATGATGCCCACGTCCGCAGCGAAGTTATCAAAGGCATGACTTGGTTTGGTTGCGAATTAGATGCCGATCAAAATGCAAAACGCGGCGAAGAATTAGTGATCTCAACTGAAGAGTCAAAAGTCAAAGTACTTTTGATCCCAACAGATGAAGAATTAATGATCGCTCGCGATGTGGAACGTTTACGCGGCTAAGCGAAAACCTTCCTTAGAATAGAAGCTGAAACACATGCAAGAGAAATGCTTGCATGTGTTTTTTTGTAGGAAAGTCCGCAAAATGGGGCTAGAGAGAAAAATTGGTGAAGACCATTTTCTAATTTTTTAAACAGATAATTTAATAATTATACATATGAAAATTGGCTCATACTGCACCTAGGTGGAGGGCTTCTCATTTTGCTTTCATTTGAATTTAAATTTCCCTCCTTTTTTACAAGGTGTTCTCAGGGAAATACCCTTGTAAAAGTTGCCAAATGGGAATAAACTGGCATTTGTGAATTTTCAGAAAAATTCCGCTATTTTATTTTCATTAATTTTTATAAGGGGCCATTACATATGGAAAAAGAAAAAACATTCTTAGGTCAGCCGCGAGGGCTGTCAACTTTATTCTTCACGGAAATGTGGGAACGATTCAGTTATTATGGTATGCGGGCGATTTTGGTGTACTTCATGTACGATGCAGTTGCCAACGGCGGCTTAGGGTTGCCAAAAGGAACGGCTGTGGCGATCATGTCGATTTACGGTTCCTTAGTGTATATGTCAAGTATTGTTGGCGGCTGGATCTCGGACCGTCTTTTAGGATCAAATAAATCCGTCTTTTATGGTGGAATCTTGATCATGTTAGGACACATCGTCTTGGCAACACCTTTAGGGATTCCAGCGTTGTTTGTGTCCATGATGCTGATCGTCATCGGAACCGGACTATTGAAATCCAACGTGTCGGGTATGGTGGGGCATTTGTACAGCAAAGACGATATCCGTCGGGATGCTGGTTTCTCAATTTTCTACATGGGGATCAATATCGGTGGCTTGTTAGCACCGATCATCGTCGGGATCTTAGGACAAGAGGTCAACTACCACTTAGGCTTTTCGATTGCTGCTATCGGGATGTTTATCGGTTTGGTGCAGTATTATGTGCAAGGAAAAACCACGTTGAAAAGTGTAGCGATCGCGCCAACGAATCCCTTATCGGCAGCCGAAAAGAAAACCTTCTTCCGAGCAGTCGTTCTGGTTCTTCTCGCATTGGCAGTGTTGTTTGGCGCAGCTGCTGCAACGGGCCATCTGACGGTTGATTTCTTCATCAACTTCATCAGTGTTCTAGGTATTTTCTTGCCGATCTACTACTTTACCAAAATGCTGCGTTCGAAAGATGTCACACCAGATGAAAAGAAAAAAGTGTTGGCCTACATTCCGCTGTTCTTGTCAGCGATCGTCTTTTGGTCTTTAGAAGAACAAGGCTCATCGATCTTGGCATTGTTTGCCGCTGACCGTACGCAATCAACGTTATTCGGCATCAATATTCCAGCAAGTTTGTATCAAACCTTAAATCCACTTTTTGTCGTCTTACTGACACCTGTCTTTGTCTGGTTGTGGACCAAACTAGGTTCTCGTCAACCCCGGACAGAAGTGAAGTTTGCCATTGGTTTGGTCTTAGCCGGTTTGTCCTTTCTATTGCTAATGCTGCCAAGCCTCTTGTTTGGAGTAGAAGAACGGGTCAGCCCATTATGGTTGGTATTGAGCTTCTTCATTATGATTGCGGGGGAAATGTGTCTTTCACCTGTGGGCTTGTCGGTGACGACCAAACTAGCGCCGAAAGCTTTCGAAGCACAAACCTTGGCGATTTGGTTGTTAGCAGACGCTTCTTCACAAGCCATCAATGCGCAAATCGCTCGGTTCTATACACCACAAACAGAAGGGATGTACTATGGCATCGTCGGCGGAGTAGCCGTTGTTGTCGGCATCATCTTGTATTTAGCTAGAAAACCGATCCGCAACTTGATCGGCAACATTCATTGATCAAAAAATAAAAACTTGATTTTCCGCCTATGCATGGATTGAACAACCCATGCTTACTGTAGGAAAATCAAGTTTTTTTGTTGCGAATCAATGTCTTAGTCAATCAATGGGCTTAGTGGCTGGCGTGTGATCTGCTGCTGTGCAATGACCAGGGCTTCTTGGAAGTGCTGCTGCAAAAAGTAGCGGTCATGGCTGACTGCCAGCAGGGTCCCTTGATAATCTTGCAGCATTTCTTCAATTTCTTCTCGGGCATAGCTGTCGAGGTGATTGGTTGGTTCATCCAAAATCAGGACGTTGATTTTTTCTAAAAAGAGTTTCAGTAACGCCAAACGGATTTTTTCACCACCAGATAAATCTTTGATTCGTTTGGCCACATCACTTTGATAAAACCCACTTTTGGCCAATTGCCGACGAGCAGCCTCTTCGTTTCCTGTCAACGTCTGTACGTAGGCCAACAAGCGGCTCTCAGGATCGGCAAACTGTAGCTGTTGGGGCAAATAGCCGATTTGTAAGCTGCTGCCGCGCTTGATAGTGCCGCCGCTAGGAAGCTCCTCACCGAGAAGTAATGTGAGTAAGGTTGATTTTCCGGTACCATTGTCGCCGATGATGGCTAGATGCTCCCCACGGTAGATTGCAAAACTGCTGTCTTTGAATAGGAGCTGATCGGCATATTGCTGGTGCAAGTCGCGAACGATGAACACCTCTTTACCTGATTTTCCGCCATTTGCCAAGCCTTGCAGCCGATTTTTCGGGGGCGCTGGCGGTTTGACCAGTGTAAGTTTCGCTAGGCGGCGTTCCAATTCTTTGGCTTTTTTGAAGAAGGATTCATTGTCTCCTTCATGGCCCCACTGACGAAATCGACGAATCATGACTTTCAGTCGCTGGACTTCTTTTTGCTGCAGTTCGTAATTTTTGGTCAGCTCCGCCAAGCGAGCTTCTTTCAAGACACGAAATCGGCTATAGTTCCCAGGATACTCAATCAGGGCGCCTTCTTCCAGTTCCCAGGTCTTGGTGGTGACTTGATCGAGAAAGTGTCGATCGTGAGAAACGACTAGAACCGCTTTTTTCGTATTCTGTAAATAATTTTCCAACCAGCGGATACTTGAAAGATCCAAGTGATTGGTTGGTTCATCCAGTAACAGCAAGTCAGCATCGGTGACTAACACTTTGGCTAAAGCGACTTTGACCCGTTCACCCCCGCTAAGGTCTGTTAACCGTGCGTCCTGCCGATGGGGAATTCCTAACCCTTGTAAGATCGCGGAAATTCGGTCTTCTAATCCATAACCGCCCAGCTCTTCAAAGCGCTGCTGCAGCTCGCCATAACGGATCAGACACTTCTCTAAATCAGTATCGGGTTCTGCCATCAAGGCTTCGTAATGGCTCATTTGCTGTTTGAGTTCTTGAATGTTAGCTGCAGAATGGAGCAGGTAGTGGGTAACGGTTGCTTCAGAAACTGTCAGCTCTTGCTCGACCGTCCCGATCCTCAAGCCTTTTTGGCGGCTGATAACGCCGCTATCGACACCTTCACTGCCAGTCAAGATTTGTAAAAAGGTTGATTTGCCCGTTCCGTTGATGCCGACTAGGGCAATTTTTTCCCCAGCTTCGATTTGGCAGGATAACTCCTCAAATAACGGATTCCCGCCGATGGTTTTTTTAATAGCAATTGCTTGTATGATCATGATCTCTCTCCTTGAGACCACTCAAAAAGGCCATGGATATCCATGGCCAGTGTTATTTAAACTCAGATTTTTTTGAGAAAAATACCTTGAGATGGCCATTGATTTTACGTAAATTTAACTGTTTTGGACAGACTCGTCCCGTCAACAGCAACTGTAAAACCAATTGCATGGCTAAATGCGATATGGTATCGTTGGTAATTTTCATTACTTGTTATTTTAGTCATGCGCATCATGGTCGTTTTCCCTCCTTTGTGTCTTTGTCTTTTCAGTGTACCTGAAAGTATCAGAAAGTTCAACCAGTACTGGCGGTTTCTTAGCGTTCCTCGATGCGTAATTCTGTCAGAGAGCTTTCTTTCATCTGACCGATGACCAAAGGAACGGTCTCATGAACCACATCGCTGTATTCTAAGCCGAACCAGCGTTCAGGTGAAATAGTATGGCGTTTGATAAAAAGCTTCGTCTGCATGACTTGCTTCTGCCATTTGCTTAATGCAGTTGCATTCGACAGCTCTTCTTCGATCATCACGAATTGGAAATCACCCACATTGCGTCCAGGCGTTAAGGAATAGCGTTGCGGCTGCAGCGGCAAGCGACCATCTTTCATCAATTCTTGAATGATTTGGCGAATGTAGAGATTGACTTCTTGCGGCACCCGAAAGCCGAGATAAAGCTTTAGTTTAACGATAAAATCGGTATCTGCCATCGAAACTTCATATTTTTTCGTATAAGGTTCATCGGTGACTTCCACATTGACGAACCAATACACTTTGGCACGCTTCGGCCGTTTGTCTAAAATGGAATAGATGAACTGCTGACCGATCTGATCGTCTTGCAGTTTAGGAACCATGAAGACGACGTTCGTCTGAGATAATGGCAAAGAATCATCTTCCCGCAACTGTTTCAATTGAGGGATGTAGGTAGAAAGTGCAACTTCTTCGGCAGCATTTTCTTGAATACGATTGCCCCATTCCCAAATCAGCATCACACCGATGATCACGCTGGCTAATAAGATGGCAACGTAACCGCCATGGAAAAATTTCGTCGCACTAGAGATAAAGAAAATGCCTTCGATCGCTGCAAAAAAGAGCGTGATGAACGGTGCCAAGAAACGGGTCTTCTTGTTTTGGTGCAAGTAGAAATACAGCAAAATAGTGGTCATCAACATCGTTACCGTAATGGCCAATCCATAAGCGGCTTCCATCCGAGTAGAGGTCTGGAAGAATAAGACTACGCCGGAACAGGCGATCCACAGCAAGGTGTTCAAGGCAGGAATATACATTTGCCCGATAGACGCACCCGGATAGATGATTTGCATCCGCGGCAATAGTTTCAACTTGATGGCTTCAGAAACCAAGGTAAAGGAGCCAGACAGCAGAGCTTGCGAAGCAATGATGGCAGCGAGTGTGGCGAAGCTGACACCAAAGACTGTCCACCCTTGCGGCAACGCTTGGAAAAATGGATTCAAGTTTTCGATTTCTTGATAAGTCGGGTTTTGATAGACTTGCAGCAGCCACGCCGCTTGACCAAAGTAATTCAGCATCAAGCAGATTTTGATATAGGGCCAGCTAGCATAAATGTTTTTCTTACCCACATGACCTAAGTCCGAGTAGAGGGCTTCCGCACCAGTAGTCGCCAAAAAGATATTGCCGAGAATAAAGAGACCAGCGCTGTTATCGGGACTAAAGAGCAAATTGATCGCATACCGGGGATCAAGGGCCCGAATCACCGAAAGGTCACCGGCAAAGTTCATCACACCGACGATGCCCAAGAAGGTGAACCAGCCTAGCATGATCGGTCCGAAGGCTTTGCCGACAAACTCAGTCCCAAAGCGCTGCAGGGCAAAGAGGACCAATAAGATTGCTAAGGTGATGCCGACGATGATCGATTGGTCATTGCCGAAGCGATCAAAAAAGGCTGGAATTCCCCGTAATCCTTCGATGGCAGTGGTTACGGTCACGGCAGGCGTCAATACCCCATCTGCTAGCAGGGCTGCGCCCCCGATGATCGCTGGAATAATCAAGTAGCGGCTGTTTTTACGAACTAAGGTATAAAGGGAAAAAATCCCGCCTTCTCCATGGTTATCCGCGTTTAATGCGATCAAGACGTACTTGATCGTCGTTAACAAGGTCAGCGTCCAAAAGACGAGCGAGACGCTGCCTAAGATAAAGTCGGGCGTTAAGGTGCGTAGTCCGCCATTGTCCTCCACCAGGGCTTTCATTACGTAAAGTGGGCTCGTACCGATATCACCGTAGACCACCCCCATGGCGACTAAAAGTCCGCCGGCGGTCACTTTTTTCATTTTACTTGAACTCATTGACTGTTTTCCCTCCATTTTAAACTGCAAAAAGACCTAAGCGGCCCCTTGCCACTTAGGTCTTGCAAGAAACATCTTAAACCAGCGGATTCCCGCTTGCTGTTGATCTAAGATCATGGAACGATCCATGTGCTACTCCCCTAAAGTGCTCTTATTATCTTTGTTTTTGCAGCTCCTGTCAATTGATTTGATAAAAATGGCAATAAACATTTTTCTTTTACTACGTTTCAGCGTAAGATAACAATAGGTATGGAATAAGGAGGCAGGAAAATGATTGAGATCAAGAATCTGACGAAACAATATGGACCAAAAAAAGCATTGTCTGATCTTTCCCTGACGATTCGTCAAGGGGAGATCTTTGGCTTTCTGGGACACAACGGGGCAGGGAAGTCGACAACGATCAAAAGCTTAGTTAGTATTTTACAACCGACGAGTGGGGAAATCTTTTTTGACGGTCAATCCCTCGTGGAACATCGGGAAGCGATAAAAAAACAAATTGCCTATGTGCCGGACACGCCAGATTTGTTTTTACAGCTAACGGCAGGGGAGTATTGGGACTTGATTGCCGCAGCGTATGAGGTGCCAGCAGCGGAAAAGGCCGAGCGTTTGCAAAAATTAGGGCGCTTGTTTGATATGCTGTCTCATGAAGAAGAGACCATCGCTAGCTTTTCCCATGGAATGCGGCAAAAAACGCTGCTGATTGGGGCATTGATCCCCGATCCGGACATTTGGATCTTGGACGAACCATTGCAAGGCTTAGATCCCCAAGCAGCGTATGATTTAAAAGAAATGATGAAACAGCATGCTGCCAAGGGCAAGACCGTGATTTTTTCTACCCACGTCTTAGACACCGCCCAGCAGTTGTGTGATCAATTAGCGATTTTGAAAAAAGGTGAGCTGCTGTACAATGGCTCAGTGGCAGATTTGCTGGCACAGCATCCGTCGCTTTCTTTGGAAACGATCTATCTGCAAATGACTGGGAGAAGTCAAGAAGAAGCGATTCTTGCAGAAGCGGAGGAAGCGTAGATGCGAAAACAACAATTTCTGACGCTGACCTCCGTTAATTTGCGGTATGCCAATCCCCAACTGACAGACAAAGCCCGCAAAAAAGGCAAGGCTGGTTCGACCTTGACCAGTTATTTGTTGTTTCAATATGCGCTTTCTGGAGTGGTGTTTCTGCTAGTCTATGGTTTGACGATGATCACATTGGATTTTAGTCAGATGCCGGGCTTTTTTACCTATTATGTCGCTTTGTTCGGGATTTTAGGCTTTTCCCAAGGGATTTCGTCTATTTACAATGTCTTTTTCGAGAGTCAAGACCTGCCAGCGTATTTGCCGCTTCCCTTTCGACAGAGTGAAATTTTTCTGGCAAAGATCGTGGTGGTGTTTCTCACCGTTGCGCCGTTTATTTTTCCCCTGCTGGTCTTATTTCTCCTGACAGGGATTCGGGCAAACGTCTTTTTCTTACTGACGATTTTATGGGCGTTCTTGCTGTTCGGCTTGTTTTTAGTCTTGATCTTCAGCATTTGCAGCTTGATCGTCTTCAGCCTGACGCGCACCAAGTTTTTCTTGAAGCATAAAAAATTGGTCACTAGTTTATTGCTAGGCGTGACGATGCTGGTTGTTGTGATCGGGGTCTTAATGATGAATCAGGTGAATACTTATGAGACAGACGTGGTAGACCGGGGAGCGATCAGCTTTTTATTGCCTTTTTATTATGTGATGGTGGCACCGTTTCAAACGACCGGTTTGCTTAGCTTGCTAGGGATCATCGCCACAGCAGGCGTGCTGCTTTTTGCCCTCTATCGATTGATCTTGCCGAAGTTTTATGAGCAAGTGGCAGCCGCGGCGCCTAACCAAGGGAGTGTTCGTCGGAAACATAAGCCCAATCAAGGCTTGGGCCAGCTGTTGTTTAATTACAATTCGCAGTTGATCCGTGATCCGAATTTGATCATGCAAGTCTTTTCTTCTTCGTTGCTGATGCCCATCATTTTCTTAGTGTCTTTTGTGTTTACAGGAGCGATTCAGTTAAGTGAATTGGATGAGCGGTTTATCGGTGTTGTTTTCGTGGCGGGGATCGCCTTGGCGGCACTGATGGTCAACCCGACTTCTTTTATCAGTAATTTGATTTCATTGGATCAGGAGAATTTCTTGTTTGTCCGCTCCTTGCCGCTATCGATGAAGCGCTACTTGCGGGAAAAATTCCGCTTTGGCGTCGTTTTGCAGCTGAGCTTAACGGCAGTCATCGTGCTGGCAGCAGTGCTTTTATTCAAAATGCCGCTGATTTTGGCTATCTCTTTCCTAGTAGGAGCACTTTGGAGCAGTTTTCTTTTGTGCTTGAAATATTTTGCTCGTGATTATCGATTGCTGCTTTTGGATTGGACCAATATCAGTCAATTGTTTACGAGAGGGGCGGGGAGTCTTGGGTTAGCCGTTGGAACAGTCGCAACGCTATTTCTTTCCGTCATTGTTATCATCCTTTATGGCTTTGCTGCGACTTCGGTTGATTTTTGGTTATTGAATGGTCCGGTTTTCTTTGTGATCCTCTTGACCAGCGTCCTTTGGATAGCCCATTATCACCATAGATTTTGGCGTCGTTTTTCCTAAGGGAAGCGACGCTTTGCTTTTTTTATTTAAGGATGGGTAAATTAACTATTTATTCAGAAAATTCAGAAAAACTATTTACAATCAAAAGGAAACATGGTTAGATAGGAGTACCTATTACTTTGCTTTCATTTTTTGCTGTACAAGTTTGGATAACCGACTTGTCAAAGAGCTGTGACCAAAGGCAAAAAGACCAATGAGACCTAAGTGCTCGTTAACTCTTTTGCTTTTGTCACGGTTTTTTTTGCACAAAAAAACCTGCCAAGCAGCGGCAGGTCGTCTCACTATTAAGCTTTCGTGTGGTCTTTTGCTGGGACTTTGTTTTCTAGGTCTGTCCGCACAACTAACACATCACAGCCAGCATGGCGAATGACATACTCAGACACGGAACCGATAAAGATTCGTTCCACGGCATTTAAACCAGTGGCACCGATCATAATCAAATCGATGTTGTGATCTTCGGGCAATTGTTTGGCAATGATTGGTTTTGGCGAGCCGTATTCAATCACTGTTTTGACTGCAGTTACTTGGTGTTTGCGGGCATAATCCTCATAGTCTTTCAAAGTTTGTTTGGCCATTTCGGTTGCTTGCTCAGCAAGCATGCCGTCAAAAGAAGAAACGGTTTGAAAGGCCCGAGTGTCGATCACATGTGCTAAAACTAATTCAGAATCATTCCGCTGTGCCACATTCACGGCTTTTTTGAAGGCTAATTCTGACTCGCTAGACCCATCGACGGCTACCATGATTCGTTGATATTGTTGTAACATAAGAAACACTCCCATCTGTTATCTTCTACTTTTATTGTAATGCTTTTTTCTGGAAAAAGAAAACCTAATCTTCCTTTTTTTTCATTTTTTGTGCCAGCAAGATGCTGAATGAAGCGGAAGAGAGCAACAACAACGCCAAATAAAACAAGGCAATCAGCTCTCTATCGACAAAGCCCACAACCAATGCCACTACGCCTAAAAGGAAATGAATGAGGCTATAGGTTTTTAAGAAGACTTTATTCGCCTCAGTAGTAGGGATCAAAGTGAAAAAAATCGCTTGTTTGGCATAAAGCAAATAACTGGTGCCGAATAATACGAGTGCCACGATCGTAAATAATAGAAGAATCATAAACATACGCCATCCTATTCTAAGTTGATAGGTTTAGTATAGCGAACCCTAGAAAGAATAGCAAAAGCCACCCTTACTTTGATATCAGATGGAGGACGTTGCACGGTTTCTAACGGCTAGAAAACGCAAAAAAGCCATCTGTTAAAAACAGATGGCACATTCTAAAAAGAATGGGTAATATCCGTTGATGCCGTTCTTTTTCCCATAGTATTGATCCCGCAAATTCTAGCAGGTGGGTTCCACGGTCTAAGCTTCGAACTACCAAAGGAAAAGGCATGTTACCAGCATTGACACAAGACGGATCCCAAGATATCAATAAAAATGTTCGGTCAACACACAAAAGGGACAACTCGTACATCACAGAATTCCCACCCTTATAGTAGCATAGGAATGACGAAGGTGCAATAAAGTTGTTTGAAAACGATACCAAAAAGTCACTATTTTTTTTTAAGTACCTAGTTTTTTTTCTTTCGCTGTTGCAATTGTTGGTACCGTTGGCCCAACGCTTGCTCGTATTTACCGGTGGCTTTCGGTTGATAATAGTGGGTACCTTTTAGCTTATCAGGTAAATATTGCTGATCGACCCATGCATCATCAAAATTATGTGGGTATTGATAGCCAACTCCTCGATTCAAGCTTTCGGCGCCTTTGTAATGACTGTCTCGTAAATGATCTGGGACATCGCCAGCTTTACCGCTACGAATATCTGCGATCGCTGCATCCACTGCCATGTAGGCCGAGTTGGATTTTGGTGACAAACATAGATCGACCACCGTATCGGCCAAAGGGATCCGAGCTTCCGGCAAGCCCAAACGTTCAGCGGCTAACACAGCATTGACGGTTCGAGCAGCGGCTGCTGGGTTAGCTAAACCGATGTCTTCATAACCGATGACCATCAAGCGCCGACAAATGATCGCCAAATCGCCTGCCTCTACTAAACGACCTAAGTAATGCAGCGCACCATCCACATCGCTGCCGCGAATCGATTTTTGAAAAGCAGAGATCACATCATAGTGCGCATCCCCATCTTTATCATGGGTCAATGCTTTGCGCTGTACGCACTCTTCGATGATCTCTAAGGTCAAATGAATAATGCCGTCTGGTCCTTTTGGTGTGGAACGGGCAGCGAGTTCTAAGCCATTGAGGGCGCTTCGTAAATCACCGTTGGTCGCTCGCGAAAGATGCAAGCGGGCATCATCGGTCAATACGATGGTTTCTGATCCAAGTCCGCGAGTTTCATCTGCTAAAGCTTGATCAATGGCGGTCAAAATATCTTCTTCTTGGAGCGGTTTGACTTCAAAAATCTGTGTCCGACTGCGAATCGCTGGATTGATCGTAATGTAGGGATTTTCCGTCGTGGCACCGATCATAATAATCTTGCCGCTTTCTAAATGGGGCAGTAAAAAGTCTTGTTTTGTCTTGTCTAGTCGATGGACTTCATCAAGCAATAAAATGACAGTACCGCTCATTTTGGCTTCCTCTGCCACGATTTGCAGGTCTTTTTTTGTATCTGTGGCGGCGTTCAGCATGCGAAACGCATAGCGTGTCGAGCCGGCAATCGCACTGGCAATGCTGGTTTTTCCGGTTCCCGGCGGTCCGTATAGGATCATCGAAGAAAGCATTTTGGCTTCGACCATTCGGCGAATGATTTTCCCCGGGCCAACCAAATGCTGCTGTCCGACGACTTCATCTAAGTTCCGTGGCCGCATTCGATAAGCAAGTGGCTGCTGCATAAAACGATCCTCTCCTTTTCCTGTAAGTATAACATAAGAACGTACATTCTCATAAACAAGCTGATTTGCGTCCTTACGAAAACAAAAGGGCGCGTATTTTCCACTCAGTCAGCAAAAAACAGGTTCGTTGAAAAGAAATCGTTGAGATCACCGCAACTCTGTAGTCAAAGATAGTAAGTTGACCGAGAATTGTGTAGAATAAAGAGGGTGATGAGAATGGATGAATTAATGGCACTTTTTGCGACACAGCCGACAACGACCATCGCGCGTGCCTTATTAGGGATGTATTTGGAACATGAGACCCCAGAAGGAACATTAGGTGGGTATATCGTGGATTGTGAAGCGTATCTAGGTCCCGATGATCTGGCGGCTCATAGTGTGGGCATGCGAAACACACCAAGGGTTCGGGCGATGTATCAGGAACCCGGCACGATTTATTTATATACGATGCATACGCATCGAATTGTCAACTTTATTACGCAACCAAAAGGCATCCCACAAGGAATCATGATTCGCGGGCTAGAACCGGTGGATGGGATTGACTTGATGGAACAACAGCGACAAAAAACGGGACCGGATGTAGCCAATGGCCCCGGGAAACTAGTACAGGCACTACAGATTCCAGCTGAGCTTTACGGCGAATCGATTTTTACGAGTCCGCTGCATTTGGTTCCTGAGCGCCGACGTACCCCAAAAGAAATTTTGGCATTGCCTCGAATTGGTATCCCGAACAAAGGGGAGTGGACTCAGATGCCGCTTCGATTTGCGGTAGCTGGTAATCCTTATTTAACAAATATACGAAAAGCCGCTGTTCAGCAAGATCATGGCTGGCTAGAAAGAAGGAATAGTGATGGCGAAAGAAACGATATTGACTTACTTAGATCAGCGATTAACGAAAAAAATCTCCGATTATGATGTGGCGATCGATTGGGATGCCAAAAATCATACCATCGAATTGGTGTTGCGCTTGTTTGCCGAAAATCCTCAACAAGTCCAAATCGACGATGCGCAAGGTGTGGCATCAGAGGAAGCGATCATTGAATTTGAAGATGGGATTTTGTTGTATGATCCACAAAAATCAACGTTTGATGAAGAAGATTATTTAGCGACGATTCCTTATGCAGGAAAAAAAGGGATCCAAAAAGCGTTGTTAGACGGATTGGTTGATTACATTCAAGAAATTTTAGAAGAAGGCCAAAGCGATCTGCTTGATTTCTTGAACGATGACAGTGAAGAAGCGATCTTTGAATTGCGATTCAACGAAGAAGCATTTGTGGAGAAAATGACGAACTATCAAGCCGGGGCTGGGGAAACCATGATCCCGTACCCTAGTTACTAAGGAGAACGAACATGAAATGGAATGAAGTAACCGTAGCGACAGCTAGCGAAGCAGTGGAAGCAGTCGCCAATATTTTAATGGAACACGGAGCAAGTGGGGTAGCGATCGAGGACGTTTTAGATGTCGAAAATTTTAAAAGCGATGCGTATGGCGAAATTTTGGATAAAGAAACCTATACGACCTTAGAAGAAGGTGCGCAAGTCAGTGCCTATTTCCCAGAGACGATTTTTTTGCCAGAAGTGCTGCCGACGATCAAAGCAGCCATCGACCGTCTGCCGGAGTATGGTTTGGCAATCGGCAAAAACACCATCACAACGAGCGAGGTCGTGGAAGAAGCATGGGCAACGGCCTGGAAAAAATATTACCATCCAGTCCGTATCTCCCGCTATCTGACGATCGTGCCGAGCTGGGAAAACTATCAACCGCTGCAAGAAGATGAAAAGATCATCACCCTTGATCCGGGAATGGCCTTTGGGACCGGCACGCATCCTACGACACGCTTGACATTACAAGCCCTAGAAGTCTACTTGCGGGGCGGTGAAACCGTCTTAGATGTCGGGACGGGCTCAGGGGTGTTAAGTATCGCCAGCAAATATTTAGGTGCCAAAGACGTGTTTGCTTATGATCTAGATGAAGTCGCTGTGAGGTCCGCCCAAGAAAATATGGCGATGAACCCCATTGCTCACGATGTGACCGTGCAAGCCAATGACCTTTTGCAAGGGGTGACGGTCCCTGCTGATCTTATCGTTGCCAATATTTTAGCGGATATCATTTTATTGATGATCCCTGATGCATGGCGTTTATTGAAGCAAGAGGGCACCTTGATCGTTTCTGGGATCATTGAGACGAAAAAACAATTAGTGATCGATGCCATGATCGCACAAGGCTTTGAGATTGATCAATTGTTCAATCAAAAAGACTGGTATGCGATCGCCTTTAAAAAACCAGAGGTAGAGTAAGATGCAGCGATATTTTTTACAGGAGCCTTATGAAGCAAAAGCGGTGTTTGCCGTTTCGGGAGAACCCTTCCACCATATGATCCGAGTGATGCGCATGACTCCCGGCACGAAAGTCGGTTTAGTTTTTGAGGATCATTTGGCGATCATCGCCAAGATCAAAGAGGCCGATGAAGAAACGGTTTACTTAGAGGAAGTCGAAAAAGAACAGCAGGACAAGGAATTGCCGCTGCAGGTCACGATCGCTAGCGGCTACCCGAAAGGCGATAAGCTGGACTTGATCGTTCAAAAAGGCACGGAACTTGGGGCGGCAGCATTTATCGGTTTTCCTGCGCAAACTTCGGTCGTGAAATGGGATCAAAAGAAGTTACAGAAAAAGCAGCAGCGGCTGCAAAAAATCGCCCAAGAAGCGGCGGAGCAATCCCAACGGCAGATCGCACCAGCCATCACACTGCTGGATAACGCCAAAGCATTTTGGCAAAGCCTCAGTCAGTACGATGCGGTCCTAGTGGCTTATGAAGAATCAGCCAAGCAAGGAGAAGCAGCGATGCTGCTGCAAGTGATCACCGAATTGCCCGTTGGTAGCAAAGTTTTAGCGATCTTTGGCCCAGAAGGCGGTCTGACCCCCTCCGAAATCGAAGGAGCCCAGGAAAACAACGCTAAATTATGCGGGTTAGGCCCTCGGATTTTACGAACAGAAACAGCACCGTTTTATTTTTTAAGTGCTGTCAGTGTGCTAACGGAATTAAAGAGGATGTGAGTTGATGAATAAGAACCAAGAAGCAATCAGTGTCCGTTTGTTGACGGCCGATCTGACCGACTGGGTCTTGAAGGATTTTATCAATCAATATAAAACGGCTTTAAAGGAAGTCGTCGTTTTGCCTAGTGCCATTCGGCGGGCGAAAATCTTGGCACAAGGCTCTTCCTTACAAATCGGCGCAGTGATCGATTACCCCCTTGCCCAAGGAACACTGGCAAAGGTAGCGTTTGAAATCGGTCGGGCGTTTATGGAAGGTGCCGATTTTTTGGAAGTCTGGCTACCGGCTTCTTCCTTCATGGAAAATGATCGTGGCTTTGCGGAATTGACCGAAACGATTCGCTCCTTGACCTTGACAGGAGGGGAGATCCGCTTAGCTGTGCAAACCGAGATCATGAATGAATTGACGAAGATCCAAGTGGCACAACGCTTGAAAGAAGAAGCATGGCCAAAGATCGTGTTAGGACAAAAACAACCACTAGCAGAAGCATTGCACGACGTGAGTTTGTTTTCCTTAGATGGTGGCAGTCAACTGTCGATCCAGATCAATCCTGACACAATAGATGAACAAGCTATGCAATCACTACAGGCTGCCGGCGCCGAGAAAATCGGGCTCTCGTATCATGTTTTTGAAGAATTGCTTAAGGACAAGCCGGCACCCGATGTGCTTTGAACAACAGCGATTGAAAAATAGCTGAAAAATTTGTATAATAATACTACTAAATAAGAACTGCAGGTTAGACAGGAGTCCCATGCTTAGAACGTTTGTCCGCAAGGCTTTGGGTGCGTGACGAAACGTTAACAGCGACTTCTGTCTGCCTTTTTGATAGCACAAAAAAGAAGAGCAGGAGGCGGAATGAATGGCAAAAGAAGTTATATTGACCGGGCCCAATGTCATCAAATTGGTCGCTCATTATATGAGTGAAGAACACGTTGCCTTTGTCCAAAAAGCATTAGACTACGCGACAGAAGCCCACAAAGAACAATTCCGTAAATCCGGCGAGCCTTACATTATTCATCCAATCCAAGTTGCGGGGATCTTGGCAGAATTGCAGATGGACCCTCATACCGTTGCAACTGGTTTTTTGCATGATGTCGTCGAAGATACCGATGTGACGTTAGCCGATCTGAAAGAAGAATTCGGTGCCGATGTAGCGATGCTAGTGGATGGCGTGACCAAGCTGGGTAAGATCAAGTACAAATCTCATGAAGAACAATTAGCAGAAAATCATCGAAAAATGTTGATCGCCATGGCGCAAGATTTACGGGTCATCATGGTCAAACTGGCTGACCGTTTACATAATATGCGTACGTTGAAACATCTGCGGGAAGACAAACAACGCCGCATCGCCCAAGAAACGATGGAAATCTATGCCCCATTAGCTCATCGTTTAGGGATCAGCCGAATCAAATGGGAACTAGAAGATATTTCTTTGCGTTACTTGAATCCACAGCAATATTACCGAATCGTGCATTTGATGCAGACCAAACGAGAAGAACGGGAATCCTACGTTTCCGAAACCGTGGAAGAGATTCGGATCGCTACGGAGGAACTAGATATCTATGCTGAGATCTATGGTCGACCAAAGCATATTTACTCGATCTATCGCAAAATGAAAGACCAAAAGAAACAGTTCAATGAAATTTATGATTTGTTGGCGATCCGAGTGATCGTTGACTCCATCAAAGATTGTTACGCGGTTTTGGGAACGATCCATACAAAATGGAAACCAATGCCTGGGCGGTTCAAGGACTATATCGCTATGCCAAAAGCCAACATGTACCAATCGCTGCATACGACGGTCATTGGTCCCAAAGGCAATCCTGTCGAGATCCAAATTCGGACCCATGAAATGCATGAGATCGCTGAATTTGGGGTTGCTGCGCACTGGGCCTATAAAGAAGGCAAGACCGAAAAAGTCAGAGCCGACAAGATGACCCAACAAGTTGGCTGGTTCCGAGAAATTTTGGAACTACAAGATGAAAGCTATGATGCTTCTGAATTTATGGAAGGTGTCAAAGGCGATATTTTCAGCGACAAAGTCTATGTATTTACGCCAAAAGGTGATGTGACGGAGTTGCCTCAAGGATCCAGTCCACTGGATTTTGCCTATAGCATCCATACCGACATCGGCAACAAAACTACTGGTGCCAAGGTCAACGGCAAAATGGTCCAATTAGACTATAAGCTGAAAAATGGCGACATTATTGAGATTCTGACATCACCGAATTCCTTTGGGCCAAGCCGCGACTGGGTCAAACTAGTTGCTACCAGCAAAGCGAAGAACAAAATCAAACGATTTTTTAAAGCCCAAGATCGTGATGAGAATATCATCAAAGGACATGAGGCAGTGGTTCGTACCTTACAAGATATGGGCTTTGTGCCAAAAGAATTCTTGACGAAAAGCAAAATGGCGGAAGCTTGCGAACGATTCAATTATCAAACAGAAGATGACCTGTTTGCCTCTGTCGGCTATGGGGAAGTCAGTCCCACGACCTTAGCCAACCGTTTGACCGAAGAAGAACGGCGCGAGAAACAAATCGAGAAGCAAAAGCAGCAAGTCCAAGAGATGATCAATCAACCGGCGAAAAAAGAACCAGAAAAAATGAAGGTTCGTCACGAAGGCGGCATTGTCATTGAAGGGGTCGATAACTTGTTGATCCGCATCTCCCGCTGCTGCAATCCGGTTCCTGGGGATTCGATCGTCGGCTATATTACTAAAGGGCGGGGAATCTCGATCCACCGCAGCGATTGCCCCAATGTTCAAAACAAAGAGGCAGCGAACCGTTTGATCGATGTTGAGTGGGAAGATGCCACCGACATCAACAAAGAATACGATGCCGATCTTGAGATCTACGGGTATGATCGGTCTGGGTTACTCAACGATGTCTTGCAGACGGTCAATAGCGTCACGAAACGCTTAGTGAGTGTCGAAGCCAAAACCAATAAAGACAAAATGGCAACGATCCGTATCACGGTGGCGATTCAGAATTTGACTCATTTGAAATCGATCGTTGATAAAATCAAGCAGATTCCAGATGTTTACAGCGTCAGACGTACGAAGGGGTGAGAAAGAATGCGGGCAGTGATCCAGCGAGTCAGTCAAGCAAGCGTGTCGATTGAGGACAATATCGTCGGTGCGATCCAACAAGGGTTCATGGTTTTGTTGGGGATCACCCATGAGGATACAGGCGACGATGTGGCTTATCTCGTAAGAAAAATCAAAAATCTGCGGGTTTTTGAAGACGAAGAGGGCAAAATGAATCGGTCACTGGAAAGCATAAACGGCGCCGTCTTGAGTATTTCACAGTTCACCCTTTATGGGGAGACCAAGAAAGGCAATCGCCCTAGTTTCATTCAAGCGGCACCGCCAAGTATTGCGATCCCGCTTTACGAAGCCTTTAATGAAGGTTTACAAGCCGAAGGCATCACTGTTGCTACTGGAAAATTTGGCGCAGATATGCAAGTCGCCTTGGTCAATGATGGCCCGGTGACGATCGTGATCGATACGAAAGAAAAATAGGGGATACAAAACGAAGGATTTTCTCGCTGGGAAAGAGTGGGAGAATTCCTTCGTTTTTTTTATACTCTCGAAAGCGCTAAGCATTTTTGATGGAATCCAAGTGAAATCTAAGTTGAAATCGGGAAATCTTACAAAACTGTTAGCAAAAATTCCATTCTTTTATTTGTTATTTAACATCTTTTTCTTGTCCTTTTATAAGGGTTCTTAAATGGAAATATCTTTTTCACCCGTTTTTTAATATTTTAAATTCGAAAAACGATCCTTTATTGCGATTGTTCTTGAGGGAGAAGTATGGAATAATTGTTAAAAAATAATGTCACTGGAGGAAATAACAATGAACTTTTGGCAGCGTGCATTAAAGAGTATCACCAGAAGAAAAGGGAAATCATTTATTTTATTTTTAGTTCTATTTATTTTAGGCAATGTGATCGCTGGTGCTGTAGCAATTCAACAATCCACTGCCAACGTGGAGCGAGAGACGAAACGCAAAATGGGGAACGTAGCTACGGTGGAAATGGATTGGGAAGGTTTTGAAAAAGACCATGCGGATGCTTCGGACGAAGAGCGGTCTCAAGAAGATTTTTATCCGAAACCACCAGCGCTGGATCTTTATGAGCAAATCGGTCAATTAAGCTATGTGAAATATTTTGATTACCAAAATCAAGCGTGGTTAGAAACAACAAAATTGAAAGCCTATACGCCGGAGGATGGCTCGGTCGGCATGGGTGGCAACTATTTCTCTTTGAAGGGCGGAAATTTGGTTGAGCCATTAGACATGCAAGAAGGCTTGATTCGCTTGGAGGAAGGCGAGGGATTGACAGAAAAAGATGTCAGTGAGTTGACGAACGCGGTATTGATCAGTAAAGAGATCGCAGAATTGAATAACCTGAGTGTCGGTGATCAATTGGTATGGGATACACGGGCAGAAGTCATGATGGAAGGTGGTTCAAGCGAGGGAGTAAGTGATGATAGTGAGGATGCGACGGACGAAACGGCTGAGAGTGGCAATCGTGTCGCGACCTTTGATTATCCCGTGACCATTGCAGGGATCTTTTCTGTAATTAAAAAGGATCAAAGCAATCAAAGTAGTTCATCAGATCAAAGTGATTCACAAAATAGTGATCAGGTATGGCAAGTGATGGAACAAATCAATACCTTTTATGCTAGCAATAATTTAGTGCAAGATTTTAACAAATTGCAGTCTGAAAAACTTTGGGGTCAAGAAGTGATCGAAGAAGAGTCAGACGCCTATTATCAACCGATCTTTGTCCTAAATTCAACGGATGACGTCGAAGCCTTTAAACAAGAAGCCGGTGCCTTATTGCCCCAATATTATCGTGTCATTGCTAATACGGATCAATACGAGCAGATCGCCGGTGGCTTTACTCGGTTAGGGGTGATCGCAAATTACATCGTGATCATTGCGTCGATCGCAACCATCTTTATTATTTCCTTAGTGGTCTTGCTTTTCTTACGAGATCGGAAACAAGAATTGGGCATCTATCTCTCCTTAGGGGAAAGCCGTGGGAAAGTCATTGGACAGATCGTGATTGAAGTCTTGCTGGTTAGTTTAGCCGCACTGCTATTGTCCTTAGTGACCGGGAACTTATTAGGTGGTGCCGTTTCAAATACCTTGATGCAAAACGATTGGATGAGCAATCAAAATGATATGGGCGGTGTTTATTCTGGCGGTTTGATGGCAGCTGATATTGATTACATGGATATCAAGAATGCCTATCAAGTGTCCTTCTCAGCAGGCTACATCATTACGTATCTGCTGTTAGGTTTAGGAACCGTCTTGTTCTCAGCTATTTTACCGCTATTGTATATTTTACGCTTGAATCCAAAGAAAATCATGATGTAGGAGGAACCAACGATGACTTTATTAGAAACCAAAGCAGTCGATTACTATTACCAAGACGGCGATCAGCGCCGCTATATACTGAAAGAGACCTCTGTTTCTTTTGAAAAAGGGACTTTCTATGCCATCTTAGGGCAATCTGGTTCGGGAAAAACGACGTTTTTATCCTTGATCAGTGCGTTGGATAGTCCGAAAAGCGGTCAAGTACTTTATGAAGGCACCGATATCGAAAAAATTGGGCATGAAAATTATCGCCGCGACGACATCAGTATCATTTTCCAAAGCTATAATCTGATTCCCTATTTAAGTGCAGTTGAAAATGTCTTAGTGCCGATGGCGATCACGAAAAATCAGCTGCCAGACAATCAGCGAGAAGTGGCATACAATTTACTGGATTATATAGGCATCACCAAAGAAAAAGCCGATCGGCTCGTCAATCAATTATCTGGTGGAGAACAACAGCGGGTAGCGATCGCCCGGGCGTTAGCCACCAATGTCGATATCATTTTAGCGGACGAACCAACCGGGAATTTGGATGAAGAAATGGAACAAGAGATCATCGATATCTTTAAGGAGCTGGCACACGTCCACAACAAATGTGTGATCGTCGTGACCCACGCTAACGAGATCGCTCAACAAGCGGATGAAGTCTTGTATTTACGTAAAGGTGTGTTGAGTAAACATGAGTGATTTTTTATCAAATTTTAGCCCGGACAACTATGATGGCAAAAAGAAATCCGCTGGCAATAGCGAGAAAAAAACTAGCGAACCTGTCGGAGATCAAAATGCAAGAGGCGCGGAGCAAGCGAGCAAACCAGCGGAGCCAACGACGGTTCACCAATCAGAAGAGCCGACAGCTAGTGAGCCGATGAGTCGCTCGGCAGCCCGTCAACAAACACAGACGACTGAAGCAAAAGCGGCGAGTTCTGGGACTGAGAAGGTAGCCTCAAAGGAACCAGTCAGCCGTTTTGGTAAAGAAGAAACGGAATTTGATCCGACCTACAAAAAGCGTCAGCAGAAAAAAATCTTGCTGATTGCTTTACTGACCGCCTTGGCGGTTGCCGTGATCGGGATCGTCTATTATCAGATGACCCATGTGAAGGTGCCGGATTTCACTGCCCAAGATCTGTCAGAAGCGCGGACGTGGGGCATGGAAGAAGGCGTCGCTATCAAAGTGGAGCAAGAATATGACTTTGACAAAGACGTCAACCAAGTAATCGACCAAAGTGTCGACCCTGAGAAAAAAATCAAGAAGGGTGCCACACTGACACTGACGGCGAGTCTCGGGCCTGATCCTGAAGAACGCTTAGAGCTACCGGATTTTTCAGCGATGCAAGTGACCGAAGCAAAAGATTGGATCGCTAGCAATAAAGCCGAAAACCTCTCTTTGATCGAACAATTTGACGACAATGTAGCAGCAGAAGCTTTTATCAAACAAGAGGCGGCCAACAAAGAGCTTGATTTAGCCGAATACAAACGCAAAGACCGTTTGAGTGTCTACTATTCAAAGGGCAAAGAAGTCTTTGAAAAAAATATTGAAGTACCTGATTTTACAGGCAAAGCCAAAAGTGAAGCTTCTGAATGGGCGAAAAAGAATGACTTGAAATACAAAGAAGAAACCGTCTTTTCTGACAGTGTCGCCCTGGATCTGGTCGTTTCACAAGAACCAGTCAAAGGCAGCAAACTTGCGAAAAAAGAAGAATTTGTGGTGAAGGTCTCAAAAGGCCAAGCTTTGACCGTTCCAGATTTTTCACAATACACGATCGAAGAAGCCCAAGGACTAGAATCAAAAATCCCGCTGCAAGTCAGCACGGTCTATTCCGATCAAGTGGCGTATGGTAGTTTCTTGAGTCAGTCGGAGGAAGCGGGCAAAGAGTACAGCGAAAGCGATACTTTGCCAACTGTCAAAGTCGTCTACTCATTAGGCAGACCGTATTTGAAAGACATCCGTTTCCAAGCAACGGAAGGCGACTTGCCAAAACTATTCTTTGATGAATACAAATCAAAAGGCGCCAATGTCTATTACGAAATCTACTATGTCGATTCGGCGGAACCAAAAGGAACCGTCGTTGAAATGAGCCGCTACGGCGAGTTCATTCCCCTAGAAACGTGGATCACCATCGGTATCAGCCGCGGCAATCTGCAAGGCAGTACCCAAACACCGCCGGCAGAGGATGGCGGGGAGGCGGATGAACCGGTCAGTACCGCTAGTTCATCTGCTGCCGAATAATCTCGCAACCGACACTTTTTCACACAGCATCAAAAGGTAAGCACCCTTCCTTGGAAGGGTGTTTTTACTTACTAATTGTAAAAAAAAACACGAGCGAGCCGCTTGAAATCGCTGGATCGATAAAGTAAACTTGATGGTAACGAGAAAAAATGGCTCCGCAGTGCCATCTATAGAAGGGACGAAACAAATGATAAAAAAATTACTCGCGAATGTTGGCAGCTATAAGAAGGACAGCTTGCTGACCCCTGTGTATGTAGCAGGAGAGGTTGCCTTAGATGTCATTATGCCCCTGATCATGGCCATGATGATCGACCAAGGGATCGAAAAAGGAGACGCCGGTGTGATTCTAAGAGATGGCGGCTTGCTTTTTTTATGTTCCTTGATCGCATTACTTTTAGGAACGCTTGGTGGACGAACGGCAGCGATCGCTTCGGCTGGTTTTGCCCGCAACCTGCGGCACAATCTGTTTCGCCGAATCCAAGATTTTTCCTTTTCAAACATTGACCGCTTTTCTTCCTCCAGTTTGATCACCCGCTTGACCACTGACGTGACCAACGTCCAAAATGCGTATCAAATGATTATTCGTATTCTGGTCCGCAGTCCGTTAGTTCTGATTTTCTCACTTGCAATGGTTAGCACCATCAGCCCAGAACTTATGACGATCTACTTAGTTGTTTTACCGATCTTAGCGATTGGCCTTGCCTTAGTGATTCGTTTTGCCCATCCGCTATTTCTAAAAGTATTCCGCATTTATGACCGCTTGAATAATGTGGTGCAAGAGAATCTACAAGGGGTTCGCGTCGTGAAATCGTATGTCCGGGAAGAACAACAAGAAGAACTGTTTGGCGAAGTGTCCACCGATGTTTATCGGAATTTCACTCTTGCGCAACGAATCGTCTCTTTTAACATGCCATTGATGCAATTTGCAGTCTATACATGTATGTTGCTCTTGTCATGGTTTGGTGCCCAGTTGATCGTGGAACAAAGTAGCCTGACGACTGGTGAATTAGTCAGCATGTTCAACTACACGATGCAGATTTTGATGAGCTTGATGATGATGTCGATGGCTTTCGTGCAGATTTTGATCGCACGAACGTCGGCAGAACGGGTCGTGGAAGTATTAGATGAAGAAAGTGACTTGAAAAATCCCGACGAGCCAGTCAAAGAAATCAAAGACGGCTCCATCATTTTTGAAAATGTCGGCTTTAGTTACGCCAATGACAAAAACAAGTTGGCGCTGACCGATGCGAATCTACGCATCGAATCCGGTGAAGTCATTGGGATCATTGGTGGAACCGGGAGCGGGAAATCCACCCTCGTCCAGCTGATCCCGCGCTTATATGATGTGATTGAAGGGCGTGTCATCGTCGGCGGTCATGATGTTCGCGACTATGATTTAGAAGCATTGCGGGACCAAGTAAGTATGGTCTTGCAAAACAATGTACTCTTTAGCGGCACCATCAACGACAATTTACGTTGGGGCAATGAAGAGGCGTCGGATGAAGAGATCCAGCGCGTGGCGACGATTGCACAAGCCGATCCCTTCATTCAAGAGTTTCCTGATAAATATGAAACGCAGATCTCACAAGGAGGGAACAATGTTTCCGGTGGGCAAAAACAACGGTTGACGATTGCTCGCGCCTTATTAAAGAAACCGAAAATCTTGATTCTCGATGATTCTACTAGTGCCGTCGACACCAAAACCGATCGCAGTATCCGCGAAGGCTTGAAACGAGAAATTCCGGGAACGACGACGATCATTATTTCCCAACGGATCAATTCGATCGAAGACGCCGACCGGATCATCGTAATGGATGATGGCAAAATCAATGGCATCGGTACCCACGAAGAATTGTTGGCAAACAATGCCATCTATCAAGAAGTGTACCATTCGCAGCAGAAAGGATTTGGTGAAGGTGAAGAATAGACAAGCAGCAAATCCCAAGCGCACATTAAAACGTTTATTGCGAACGATGTTTGGCGACTACAAAGGACAACTCCTATTCGTCGTTGTTATGATCTTGTTAAGTGCTTTTGCCAACGTTCGTGGTTCGTTGTTTTTACAAGTCGTGATCGACGATCATATCACACCGCTTTTAGGGCAAGCCAATCCTGATTTTGGCGGCTTGTTTCGGGCGATCGTCCAAATGGCGATCATCTACCTGATTGGGATCTTGGCCGCACTGATCTATAACTTTATGATGGTCAAGATCAGTGAGGGCACGCAGAAAAAAATCCGTGACCAAATGTTTACACATATGCAGTCTCTACCAGTCGGCTACTTTGATGCCCGCTCAGATGGCGACATCATGAGTCACTTTACCAACGATACGGATACGTTGCGTCAAATGATCTCCCAAAGTATTCCAAACTTGATGATGGCGACGGTAACCTTTTGTTCTGTCTTTATCGCCATGTTCTCCATCAGTGTTCCATTGACTCTGTTCGTGATGCTGTCGGTTATTTTGATGCTGAATGTGATCCGCATCATTTCTCGCCGCAGCGGCCGCTTCTTTGGCGCACAGCAACGAGATTTAGGCGCTGTCAACGGGTATATCGAAGAAATGATGCACGGACAAAAAGTCGTCAAAATCTTCAATCATGAAAAAATCGTCATGGAAGAATTTGATGCCTTAAATGATCAACTGCAAGAAAGTGCCACTAAAGCCAATGTCAATGCCAATACCTTGATGCCGATCATGATGAACTTACTAAATGTCCAATATGTCTTGATCGCCATCATTGGTGGCCTGTTTGCCATCAATGGTGTTTCTGGACTGACGGTCGGGATGATCGCTTCTTTCTTGCAACTGAGCCGTTCATTGAATGGCCCTATCAGCCAAGTATCACAACAAATCAACTTTGTGATCATGGCATTAGCCGGTGCTGAGCGAATTTTCAACCTATTAGATGAAACGCCAGAAATCGATCATGGCTACGTCACACTGGTCAATGCCAAATGGTCGCAAGGTCAACTAGTTGAAACCAAAGAACGAACAGGCACGTGGGCGTGGAAACATCCCCACGAGGATGGAACCATTACCTATACGGAAGTGACGGGAGACGTGCGGTTTGAAGATGTTGATTTCGGCTATGTCGATAATCAACTGGTCTTACATGAGATCAATCTGTATGCAGAGCCTGGGCAAAAAGTTGCCTTTGTTGGTGCAACAGGTGCTGGTAAGACAACGATTACCAATCTGATCAATCGGTTCTACAACATCCAAGACGGGAAGATTCGCTATGATGGTATCAATATTGAAAAAATCCATCTGGAATCCCTCCGTCGCTCATTAGGAATCGTTTTGCAAGACACCCATTTGTTTACTGGAACGATTCGCGAGAATATTCGCTTCGGAAAACTGGATGCTAGTGATGAAGAAGTGCTGGCAGCAGCGAAACTAGCCAATGCCGACATGTTTATCAACCATTTGCCAGAAAAATACGACACCGTGATCACGGGCGATGGCGAAGGGCTTTCCCAAGGTCAACGGCAGCTGTTGGCAATTGCTCGCGCAGCGATCGCTGATCCGCCAGTGATGATCTTAGACGAAGCCACCTCAAGCATCGATACCCGTACAGAGCGTATCGTCCAATCAGGGATGGATCGTTTGATGTCTGGACGGACCGTGTTTGTGATCGCCCATCGATTGTCTACAATCCAAAACTCCGATGCCATCATGGTGATGGATCATGGCCGTATCATTGAGCGGGGGACCCATGAAACGCTGTTGGCAGAAAAAGGCACCTATTATCAGCTATATACTGGGAAAATCGAATTGGATTGATTCTGCCATTGCTACGGCTTGAAGCTGCAGCGACTGGCGATCTGCCTATTTTCCCCTTGTTTGCAACGACCGATTGGCAGTAAGCCAGTCGGTTTTTTTGCGCAGCTCGAAAAAATGGTATACTGTCACTGAGACAGCCGTAGAACGGCGGCAGCACGTAAGCAGTTGTGCTGCGGAAAATGGATTCCACGAGGTGAAAATATGAAACTAGCATTGGCAAAGATCGTTTTAGACGAAGAATGGTATGAGGTGGTCCAATCGGAAAAAGGGCTAGTGTATTTTGGTCGGCAGCAGGATCATCATGAATTACTCAAATTCTTTCCATTGGCTGAAATCAGTAGTATAGCTGACCTTGATCCAGTAATTGAAACGCAGCTGCAAGCTTATTTTGCAGGGGAACCAGTGACGTTTACTTTTGCGTTTGATTTTGTAGGGACACCGTTTCAACAAACCGTTTGGCAAGCACTGACCCAAATTCCTTATGGACAAACCACTACGTATAGTGACTTGGCGCTGCGCATTCAACGACCGACTGCTGTCCGCGCTGTCGCAAATGCAGTGGGGCGTAACCCGATGATGATCGTGGTTCCTTGTCATCGGGTGTTAGGAAAAAACGGCCGCTTAACGGGGTATCGGGGTGGGGTAGCAACCAAACGCCGACTACTGCAACTGGAAGGGATTCCGTTTAAAGAATAAGGAAAGTAAACTATTTATAGTAAAAAATACTAAAAAGCAATTTCATTTCCTTTTTTCTCTGGTATAATAAAATTGATTCCGGTTACAAGAAGGGGTGGAGGAAATGAACATCGTTGATTTGCAAAATGGTTCTGATATTCGAGGGATTGCGATCGCAACAGAAAAAGAACAGGTGACGCTGACGGAGCAAGCGGTTCGGCAAGTTGCTTCGGGCTTGCGCAACTGGTTGGCAACAAAGGGCAGCGGACCTTTTCGCGTGGCAGTCGGTCGTGACAGTCGCTTGAGTGGCGAAGCACTGCAAGAAGTGTTGATGGCACAGCTGCAGCAAGAAGGCGTGGCAGTGATCGATTGTGGCTTGGCAACGACACCAGCCATGTTTATGAGCACACAGTTTGCGGATTTCGACTGTGATGCTGGTGTGATGCTGACAGCGAGTCATTTGCCTTATTACTTTAATGGAATAAAAATTTTCAGCCGCCAAGGTGGTGCCGAAAAAACGGATATCCACTATATTTTGACCCACACTACCGTTCATGAGGCAGCGGAAAAAGGAAGCTATCAGCAAAAAGACCTGCTGACGCCTTATGCCCAAGATCTACTGCAAAAAATTCGCCAAGGGATGGGAACCAATGAGGAAAAACCTTTGGCTGGATTAAAGATCATTGTTGATGCAGGCAATGGTGCCGGCGGCTTTTTTGCTGAAAAAGTGTTGCTGCCGCTAGGGGCAGATACGAATGGCTCGCAATTTTTAGAACCGGATGGGCATTTTCCCAATCATATCCCTAATCCAGACAATAAAGAGGCGATGGCAAGTATTCGTGAAGCCGTCTTACGAGAACAAGCCGATCTAGGCATTATTTTCGATACCGATGTCGACCGCTCGGCTGTCGTGACCAAAAGCGGTGAGCCCTTGAACCGCAACAATATGATTGCTGTATTAAGCAAGATCATCTTAGCGGAACACCCTGGCACGCGTATCGTCACTAATTCACCAACCTCTAATCATTTAAAAACCTTTATCGAAGCACTGGGAGGGCAGCAAGTACGCTATATTTCTGGCTACCGCAATGTGATCAACAAAGCGATTGAATTGAATGAAGCAGGACTGGACACACAGTTAGCCATCGAAACCAGCGGGCATGCCGCGTTTAAAGAAAATTTCTTTTTAGATGACGGGGCGTACGTGATCGCCAAGCTCTTGATGATGCTGCCACAATTGCAACAGCAAGGCACGACACTGGATGAGCTGATCGCGGCGTTGCAACAACCCGCCGAGACCCAAGAATTGCGCTTTGCGATCCAAAAAGCCGACTATCAAGACTATGGTCGCCAAGTGATCGCGGATTTAGCCGATCATTTGCTGCCAGGCTGGCAGATCGATCCAGAAAATGAGGAAGGCATTCGCATCAACTTGACAGCGCCCTATGGCCAAGGCTGGTTCTTGCTGCGAATGAGCTTGCACGAACCACTGCTGGTGCTGCAGATCGAAAATGATGAAGCGGGTCATCTACCGGCAGTCGTTCAAGCAATCGGTCGCTTCCTATCGCAGTATGAAGCCATCGATCAAAGTAAACTGACACAGTTTTTAGCACAGCAACCAAAAATTTGAAGAAAAGCAGGGAACTAAAATGGTGATCTTGATGCTGCTGATCATGGCAGTGACGTATGGTGTGAATTTTTTCTTGTTTCGTTATTTGAACAAACGACCAAAAATCGATGTCGTTGAACGGTTATCAATGCTATTAGGTGTCAACATGAGTGTGCTTTTTTTCGATGGGATTTTATTGTTTATCGGAAAACTACTAATTGAGACTGTTGAGATCATCGAGTAACCTAGTCGTCCGTTTTTTGTTTGCCTCTTCACTGATTCCTCAGGACAGTGAAGAGGTTTTTTAGGGTTTGCTAAAAACGGCGATTAATGTTCGCATTCGTTTTTGATATTTGATAAAGTAAAGAGGAGAAAATTACACAAAGTGAGGGAATTCACGGATATGGCAAAAATAATGGTAGTAGAAGATGAAGCGGTGATTCGCCAACTGATTATCGAAGAACTAGAAAAATGGCAGTTTGAGACCTTTGGCACGACGGATTTCCATCAAGTGTTGACTGACTTTGAAGAACAAGAGCCCCAACTGATTTTACTGGATATCAACTTGCCGGTTTTTGATGGCTACTATTGGTGTCAAAAAATCCGCGAAGCTTCCAAAGTACCAATCATTTTTATTTCTAGCCGCAATACCAATATGGATATGATCATGGCCATGAATATGGGAGCGGACGATTTTGTGACAAAACCTTTTGAGATCGACGTTCTGATTGCAAAAATCAATGCGCTGCTGCGCCGTTCCTACAACTATGTAGAAAGTAGCAGTGAAACGTTAGTGCATAACGGTTTGACCCTCAATATCGACAACAGCAGCATGTATATCAATGGCGAAAGCATCGATCTTAGCAAAAACGAATACCGCCTGTTGTATATTTTGATGAAAAATCACGGCAAGATTTTAAGTCGGGAAAAACTCTTGCGGGCCTTATGGGATGACGAGCGATTTGTAGACGACAATACCTTGACGGTCAATATCAATCGTTTGCGACGAAAAATCGAACAAGCGGGGATGAACGGCTACATTGAGACCAAGGTTGGTCAAGGGTATATCGTACCATGACAAAGTGGCGGGTTTTGCGCAGTTTTTTGAAAGATCGTTGGCTGCTGTTTATTGGCTGGCTGGTCTTTTTCGTGTTGACGGTCTTAGTTTTTTGGCTGACTCCTCATTCCCCGATGGATTGGGGTACAGTCGGCTATCTCTTTTTGATGCAAAGTGTCTTGATGGTGTTCTTTTTAGCAATCAGCTACTTATCTAAGCGGCGTTTTTGGCAAAAAATCACCCCCAAGCCCGGAGACAGCTTGCTGCAAAACTACTTGCAAGGAGCACGCTCGGCGGAAGAAGAACGGATCGAATCCTACATCAATCAGTTGATCCGAGAGCACCAAGAATTGATGCAGCAAGTCGTCAGCAATCAAGAAGAACAAAAGGAATACATCGATTCGTGGGTCCATGAGATCAAAGTCCCTTTAGCTGCATCACGATTGCTTTTGCATTCGATCGAATTTGATATTCCCGATGAAAAATTCATCTTACTAGAAAATGAATTGAACCGCATGAACGAATACGTCGAGCAAGTCTTGTACGTCGCCCGCTTGGACAGCTTTTCAAAAGATTATCTGGTCCAAGAAATTTCATTGAAAGCCGTCATCCAGCCAGTTTTACGCAGTCAGGCCAATTATTTTATCCAAAAGAACCTGCACTATGCCGTTGAAGGCGAGGATCAGCAAGTGTTGACCGATGAAAAATGGCTCGGCTTTATCTTTCGACAGCTGGTCAGCAATGCCGTGAAGTACACACCACAAAATGGGCAGCTGACGATTCTGATCGAAAAAGATGCCCAAGGGACCTATCTCCACTTGCAAGATAGTGGGATCGGCATTCCTAAAGAAGACATGCGGCGCATCTTTGATAAAGGCTTTACGGGCGAAAATGGGCGCCAAACGGACACCCACTCGACGGGATTGGGGCTCTTTTTAGCGAAAAGTTTGGCGAAGGAATTAGGCATCGAGCTAACGGCTTCGTCGACAGTTGGAAAAGGAACCACCATGACGCTGTTCTTTCCGTTGTTGAGTTATTATGAGGAAAAACGCTAATCTGCTTTTTTTCGAGTATCTTTTTGTGTTTTTTGACAAAAATCACTTGTCCCTAGAACGTTTTCACTGATACACTAAAGCCTGTGTTTAAAATTGAATGGTAAGGATGAATGAAATGGAGATACTCGTTGCATTAGTACCAATGTTTGCGTGGGGCAGCATTGGTTTAGTAAGTGCCAAACTTGGCGGGGATGCGAACCAGCAAACGCTAGGAATGACGATTGGTGCCTTTTTCTTTTCGCTGGTCGTATTTTTTGTGACGATGCCAGTGATTGATGGAAAGGTGATTTTGATCGGTCTTTTGTCTGGTCTTTTTTGGTCCGTCGGTCAAAACGGTCAATTCCATGGCATGAAATATTTAGGTGTGTCTGTTGGACTGCCGCTTTCAACCGGCATGCAGCTGATTTTAAATACGGTCGCCGGTGCATTGTTTTTTGCGGAATGGACCCAGACCCGCGATTATGCATTAGGTGTTAGCGCATTGATCTTATTGGTGATCGGGGCTTATCTGACCGCTCGCCAAGATGGTGAAAGTCCGGTAGAAGCCGGCAGCAAGATGCTTGATTTTCCTAAAGGATTTCGGGCATTGATCTCATCTACGATTGGGTACGGCGCCTATACGATTTTGATTACTTGGGCAGGATTGGACCCCTTGGCGATCATTTTGCCACAAAGTGTCGGGATGCTGATCGGTGCCAGCCTATTTGCTTTAAGAAAGACGAAGGTCGACCGTTTTGTAGGGAAAAATACCTTGTCAGGATTGTTATGGGGCATCGGCAATGTCTGCATGCTGATCACGGTTCAGCAAGTCGGACTAGCGGTGGGCTTCTCATTGTCGCAGATGGGAATCATCATTTCAACGCTAGGCGGGATTTTTATTCTCGGCGAAAAGAAAACCAAAAAAGAACTGCGGTATGTGGTGATTGGTTGTCTGCTGGTGATTATCGGCGGTGTTTTGCTGGGGTATATGAAAGCAACATAAACGTATATTTTTGAGGAGGAGTTATGGATTTATTTCGAAAAAAAGTCATACAACGGGAAAGTGTGACGAATTTAAAAAAAGAGTTGAAGTTAAAAGATTTGATTATGTTGGGGATCGGCGCCATTATCGGCACAGGTATCTTTGTTGTTACAGGGACTGCTTCTGCTGAGTATGCCGGACCGGCATTGATTCTTTCCTTTGTTGTAGCTGGTATCGTTGTTGTGTTATCAGGGCTTTCTTTTGCGGAATTTGCTTCTCGGATCCCTGTTTTAGGGGGCGCCTATTCGTATCTGTATGTCGTTTTTGGTGAATTTACCGCGTGGCTGGCAGGCTGGTTTTTGATTTGCGAGTTCTTATTGGCCGTTTCTTCGGTGGCATCTGGCTGGTCAGGCTATGTGCAAGGCTTCTTGGCCAGTGCGGATATCCATTTACCAACCGCTTTGACGGGCGGTTATGATCCAAGCAAGGGGACCTACATTGATCTGATTGCTGGTTTAGTCATTATTTTCGTAACCTTGTGGGTCAGCCAAGAAGCGAAAAAAGCGTTACGTTTGAACAATGCTATGGTATGGGTCAAATTCGGCGTGATCCTCTTGTTTATCGTCTTTGGTGCCTTTTTCGTGGAACCAGACAACTGGCAGCCCTTTATGCCCTTTGGTTTTTCAGGCGTTTTTAATGGTGCAGCGTTAGTTTTCTTTGCTTTTCTTGGCTTTGATGCCGTCGCAATGGCAGCGGAAGAAGTCGAAGATGCCAAGAAAAATGTCCCTCGAGGAATCATTGGTTCCATTGCGATCGCAACAGTCCTCTATATCATTGTCACACTGATCATGACGGGAATCGTGCCGTTTGCGGAATTAGGAGTCAATGACCCGGTGGCTTTTGCAATGCGTTATGTTGGGCATGGGGTTGTCGGATCAATCATTTCTGTGGGTGCGATCTTGACCTTATTAACAGTGACGATCGCTATGATGTACTCCTTGGCGCGTCTGTTATATGCCATCAGTAAAGATGGGTTATTGCCAAAAGCGATGCAAGCCATTGATCCAAAGCATCAAACACCAAAGAAAGCGACCTACATCGCGGGTGTTTTTGCTTTCTTCTTTGCGGCAGCTTTCCCATTGAATATCTTGGCAGAATTGACCAACATTGCGGCATTGTCGTATATGATCTTAATGTCCTTAGGAATCATCAAGCTGCGGAAGATGATGGGCCCACCTGCTAAAGGCGAATTCAAAGTACCACTGGTACCGTTATTGCCTTTGTTGTCCGTTGCCAGCTGTCTCTTCTTGATGACCCGTCTACAAACGGCGACCTGGATCGTTTTTGGGATCTCCTTAGTGATCGGAATCGCGATCTATTTTGTATATGGCTATCGTAACAGCGAATTAAATGAGAAAATTGACGAATAGGATTGTGAAAAGGCAAAGACCCGGATGCGGTTTTTGTCTTTTTTTATGTAAATATAGCCGAGCTTCCTATAAGCAGCGTTTTAGGAGGCTTTTTTTGTTATTCAAATAGTGGTCATTTCTGGTGCTGATCATTGCAATGACAGTCTTTCTTGATCAAAAGTCCTCTATGAATCTGCTTTTTTTGAGAAATTTTCCAAATGACAGATTCGCTAAAGGTTCATCCAGTATGCTTTTGTTAGAGAAAAAAAGAGAGGATGTTGGCAATTGAATTATATGAAACGGGCATGGCTGAGTGTGACGAGAAAGCGAGGGAAATCTGCAATATTGTTTGCTGTTATTCTAATTTTAGGAAATGTGATCGCTGGTGCAATTGCGGTCAATCAGTCGACTCAAAATGTCGAAAAGCAGATCAAAAACCAATTAGGTTCCCTCGCAACGATCGATATCGACTATGAAGCCTTGATGGCAAATAGTGAGGGCGGCGCAAGTATGGAGGAGATTCAGCCGCTGCCGGAGGAGCTGATCAAACAAATTGGCGAGCGCTCGGAAGTCAAACAGTATGACTATTTGCGAGAAGCATCGATTGCTGTTGAAAACTTCAAACCTTATCGTTTTAGTCGTCAAGAAGATGATGACAATGTCATGATCGTTGGGGGCATGCTTTCCTTGATCCATTTGGCAGGAACCAATCTCTTAAAGCCGCTAGACTTTGAAGAAGGTACGGTGAATTTAACACAGGGACGCTTCTTCACTGAAGAGGAACAGCGTACCGGAAAACGTGTGGGGTTGATTTCTGAAGAGTTGGCTCAGGAAAACGGCTTAGCCGTCGGTGACACCATGGTCTTAGATGGACAGTTTATCGACTATTCGTCTGGTGAAGAGACAGAGAAACAAAAAGGCAATGATTACCCAATTGAAATCGTCGGGATCTTTAAAAACACAAATTTAGAAAAAGCGAATGAAAAAAATGATAATTCGAGTTCGTCCTTTTTTGATGATAGTCCCTTCAATCGTATCTATATGCCAAATGATGCTGTGAAAACGATTGTTGAAGAGGAACGTGCGGGGCAACAAGCGGCATTTCCAGCGACAGATCCTGGTTCTGATAAGGATTTCTTTACCCCGCAATTTATTTTGAATCAACCAGAAGATGCAGAACAATTCAAACAAGAGGTGACACCACTCTTGCCAAATGGCTATAAGGTCAATGCTTCTACGGATGAGTATGACCGTGTGGGAACCAGTATGAATCGCTTATCACAAATTTCCTCGTATGTCGTAGTGATTGCGGTGATTGCTTCCTTGATTATTATCTCCTTGATCATTGTCTTGTTTACCCGAGATCGTAAATATGAGTTAGGTATCTACCTTTCGTTAGGGGAACGCCGGAAATACGTGTTTGCACAGATTGTGATCGAACTCCTGTTGATTGGTGTCAGTGCAATGCTGATCTCCTTGGTTACAGGGAATATGCTGGGCAAGATGGTTTCTGAATCTTTGTTAACCAGCAGTATGCTAGAGGCAAACCAGACAGGGATGGAACAATTCTTTGTGGGTGCACCGAAAATCGACCAAGCGACGATCAACGAGGCGTTTCGCGTTCAATATACCTTATCTTATGTGATCGCCTTTTTAGCGACTGGGATCGTGACGATCTTGCTTTCGGCAGTGGTGCCGCTGTTGTATATTTTACGGTTGAATCCGAAAAAAATCATGCTGTAAGGAGCGATGAACATGGCAATTTTAGAAACAAAAGACATGACGTATTACTACCAAGATGGCGAGAATCGCCGGAAAATTTTAGATAAAACCAATATCTCCTTTGAAAAAGGCAAATTTTACACGATCTTAGGAAAATCAGGCTCAGGAAAGACCACTTTTCTTTCCTTGATCAGTGCATTGGATCAGCCAACCGATGGGGAAGTGTTTTTTGAAGAAAAAAATATCAAAACGATCGGTTATGAAGAATATCGCCGCAACAAAATCAGTTTGATTTTTCAAAGTTACAACTTGATCCCTTATTTGACGGCTTTAGAAAACGTCCTTGTTTCGATGGCGATTTCAGACAACAAACTCCCGGATCAGCACGATCAAATTGCGTATCGTTTGCTGGACTATATCGGCATCAATTCCACGAAAGCCGATCGTTTCGTCAATCAGCTTTCTGGTGGGGAACAGCAGCGGGTCGCCATCGCTCGTGCTTTAGCGACCAACGTTGATATCATTTTAGCCGATGAACCTACCGGGAATTTGGATGAAGGCATGGAACAAGAAATCGTGGATATTTTTAAAGAACTAGCGGCGATCCACAACAAGTGCATCATCGTAGTGACCCATTCGACCGAGATCGCCAAGCAGTCAGATCAGACTTTTTACTTAAAAAAAGGTGCGTTGACGGCCTATGAGTGATTTTTTATCGAAGTTTGAAGAAGAACCGAAACAGCCAGACAAGGGATCAGCAGCAGCCGAAGTACCTTCTTCCCGTGCTTCCCGCAAAGAAAAAGGTTCAGCTTCTTTAGAAGAGGGGATCGAACATGATCCCTCCTTCAAAAAGAAGCGGCGAAAAAAACGACTGCTAGGGTTAGCTGCCTTGCTTGGACTCTTTATACTCAGCGGCTTTTTATTTTTCCAATTGGCGTATGTCCGGTTGGATAACTTTGTGGACAAAGAGATCTCAGAGGTCAGAGAATGGGCAGCGGAACATGATCTTGCGGTTGATGTCACACCAGCCTATGATGAAGCCCCAGCCAATCAAGTGATCGCCCAAGCAGAAGCCGCCAGAAGTCGAGTCAGAAAAAGAAGCACCCTGCATCTAACCGTGAGCCAAGGACCTGATCCAGAAGAGAAATTGGCATTGCCAGACTTTATGGAAATGACGAGGGACGAGGCAGCAGAGTGGATCGAAAAAAATCAAGCAAGCAATTTGACGATCGTCGATGAATACCACGATGAGATCGAGGAAAAAGCACCGATTCGAGTAGAATTTACCAATAAAGAAGTCTCACGAGAGAACTATCATCGTCGAGATGTCGGACGAGTCTTTTATTCCAAAGGCGAAGAAACCTTTGAAAAAGATATTGAAGTACCAGACTTTAGTGATAAAACCCGTGCAGAGGTAGAAACATGGGGGAAAGCCCATGAGCTGGAGCTTGAAGTCAAAGAACAGGCTTCGGATACTGTGGAAGAAGGCAAGGTCATTGAACAAAGCGTGGCACCAAAAGAAAAAATCGCGAAACGGGATGCGTTTCAAGTAACGATTTCCCTAGGGAAAGGGGTCACCGTACCAGACTTTTCAACGATTTTACCAGATGATGCCCAGGCCGCTGTTGAGGGTGTCACTGTGCGGATGCGGATGCAGTTTACTCAGAGTCTGCCCTATGGACAATTGATCTCGCAAAGTGAGACCGCCGGGACCGTCTTAACCAGCAAAGATGACAAAGGCATTGAAGTCGTCTATTCGGCAGGTCAACCTTATATCAAAGATTACCGTCGAAGCGAGATCCTTGAAGGGGATCTGCAAAAACTCTTCTTTGATGAATTCCGTTCAAAAGGGGCGAACATCAGCTATCAAGTCCGTTACGTCAACTCAGCAGAACCCTATGGGACGATCGTGGGGATGAGCAAGTTCAATCAGTTTCTGCCGTTAGAAGATACGATCACCTTTGATATCAGTTTAGGCAATCAGACAGCCCCTGCGGCATCTGATTCTGAATAGTCGCTTTCTTTTTTAGTCAACCTGCAAAAGGAGGAAACCCATGCGTCATCAAGAGAATTTTCAAGACCTTAGGAAAAAGCTGTTTGTGTTTTTACTAAGCGGTATGGTAGCATTGTTGCTACACATGTGGATTCATCAATCCAGCGAACACGTGCGGATCGTTTCAACAGAACGTTTTATTGGAGAACAATTGGAATGATCCTACAGGAATGATTATGCTTACCGAAAAGTGATTGAAAAAAGAAATGATGAGTGCAAAAGGGGGACTGACCAATGCGGATTTTATTCGTAGAAGATGAGCCATCGATCGCAGAAGCTGTTGCCAGCTTATTGAAGAAACAACATTATTCCGTCGATTTGGCCTTTGACGGCGAAACCGGATTAGATTATGCAGCGAGTGGTGTATATGACATTCTCGTTTTGGATATCATGCTGCCCAAAATCGATGGAATCACATTGCTAAAGACGTTACGCAAGCAAAATATTCGCACGCCGATCATTATGTTGACGGCCAAAAGCGAAGTCGATGACAAAGTACTCGGCTTGGATGCAGGGGCAGATGATTACTTGACGAAACCCTTTCAAATGAAAGAGTTGCTGGCACGGATTCGTTCGCTAGGCAGAAGAAAAGATTTGGATTATCAAGAAGACCAGTTAGCCTTTGGCAACGTGGGCTTAGATCGTAATGAGCTGCAGTTAGCCACGCCTAGCAATCAAGTGGTGTTGTCACCCAAAGAAATGAAACTGATGGAACTGTTCTTATCTAGACCCAAAGTGATCTTATCAAAAGAAACCATCATCAATAAAATTTGGGGCTTTGATCCCGATGTGGAAGAAAACCGCGTTGAAATCTATGTGTCTTTGCTGCGGAAAAAACTGACGCTGCTTGAAGCGGATATCGGCATTCGCACGATCCGCAATGCGGGGTATATTTTGCAGAGCAAGGAGCCGCCATGTTAAAAAAATTGCGAAATAAAATGCTGTGGTTCAATATGGCGTTGATCTCAATCATTGTCTTAGGTGCCTTTACCTTTATCTATATTTTGAATGCCACCCAAATTGAAAACGAGATCCAATCATTGATCTCGCAAGAAGCAAACACCCTAGCTGCGGTACCTTTGGATGAGGAGGAAGTGCGGCAATCACTGACAGAGCCTGAGTATCCAATGATGTTGACCATCACGAATAGTACCAGTGAGCTCAGAGAGATCGCTCTACTTGACATTAGCCAAATGGATGTCGTGATTCAAAGTATTGATGAGAGCGTCGATCAAAACGAGCTTTATGAAGCCTTGGTCGATGCAGCGGCGAAACAAGGGGAGATTCCTAACGAAGTGAAGGTGAATGGTCGAAATTGGCGGTATGCGCTCTTTTTAGTGACTTCTTTCAATCAATACTCAATCGATTACGATGCAATAGGGGAATATTCCACCAGTATCAATAATTACGAGCCATTTTATCAAGTGCTGTTCTTTGACGTCACCGACTACAAAACCAGTCTAAGCAACTTAAGAAACACGCTTTTGCTCATCGGCGTTTTAGCTTTAGCCAGTATTTATATCGCTAGTTTTTATGTGGCCAATCGAGCCTTGCGACCGGTGGAACTGGCTTGGCGCAAACAAAAAGAGTTTGTTTCTAACGCTTCCCATGAGTTGAAAACACCACTGGCGATCATTCAAGTCAATGCTGAGGTATTAGCTGGCAGTCCAGAAGAAACCTTGGAAAGCCAAATGAAATGGCTGGAAAACATTCAGTTAGGTTCCGAACGGATGGATGAGCTAGTAAATAGCTTATTGATGTTGACCAAATTTGAAAGTGCCGAGCAAGAAATGGTGCGTTCGGTGATCGATGCCAGTCAAGTCGTGCAAAGTGTTTATCAAAGCATGGAGGCGATTGCGCTGGAAAAAGGGATCCACTATCAGGAACAGATCGCTAAACAGGTGCGCCTTGAAAGCAATGAGCAAGCCTTGCGGCAATTGACCATGATATTGGTAGACAATGCCTTGAAATACACGCCCGCTGGAGAAACAGTCACAGTGGCCCTAATCGAACGGCAACGAAAGACAGTGCTGCAAGTCTCCAACGGTGGTTGTCCGATCCCCGAAGAAAAAATTCCCTATGTCTTTGACCGCTTCTACCGCGGGGATCCTTCTCGCAACCATCAAGACGGTGGCTATGGGTTAGGTTTAGCCATCGCCAAAGCCATCACAGAAATGCTGCAGGCGCAAATCAGTTTGACGGTGGATCAAGACGGCGTCAATCATTTTGAAGTTTCATTTCATTGAGATTGGATCGCTGCTTTCACTTAAATAAAATTTTTCAAAAAAAGAGGACTCCATGAATGGAAGTCCTCTTTTAATAGGTGAAATTTACTTGTTGCTAGTTAAATCCAATAAGCGGTCTTTCAAGTCTTCTTCTAGATGACCCAATTCCACTTCGGCAGCACGACGTTTTTCTTTTCCTTCTTTTTGGATCCGTAATGTTTCTTGGATCGTTTCCACAAGGTCGTTTTGTGTTTTTTGCAATGTTTCGATGTCGACGATGCCGCGCTCGTTTTCTTTCGCTGTTTCAATAGCAGAAACTTTCAACATTTCTGAGTTTTTCTTCAATAGATCATTGGTGGTTTCAGAAACTTGGCGCTGTGCCGTAACTGCATCTTTTTGACGCAATAAAGTCAAGGCAATGACCACTTGGTTTTTCCATAGTGGGATCGCTGTATTGACAGAAGCTTGGATTTTTTCTGCTAACGCTTGGTTCGTGTTTTGGATCAGGCGAATTTGCGGTGCCTGTTGGATCGTGATTTGACGTGCCAAGCGCAAGTCATGGGTCCGTTTGTCTAAACGATCTAGGAATTGCGTATAATCGTTGGCGATCTGTACGTCCATTTGATCATTCGTTTCTTCTGCTTTTTTCATGGCTTCAGGAATGATTTTGGTTTGCAATTCTTGCATCTTCAACTCGCCAGCGGCAATGTAGATGTTCAATGCATCGAAGTAATCTTTGTTCTTTTGATACAACTGTTCCAACATCAGGTTGTCTTTTAGCAAACCGTCTTTTTCTTTATCCAATTTGACGGCGATCTTGTCGATTTGGGCACCGATTTTTTGGTATTTAGCGGTGATTTCAAAAATGGATTGTTTTACTTTACCAAACATCCGCTTGAATAAGTTGCCTTCACCTGCACGCAGTTCATCTGGATTGGCTTCTTGCAAGCGATACATCAACTCAGTCAATGAGTCGCCCACAGGGCCGATATCAGCTGCTTGGACATGGTTCAACATAGATTGGGAAAACTCCCCAAGTTTGGTTTGGGCAGCTGCACCATAGGTGATGACTGCTTGCTGGTCAGTTGCATCGATCTTGCTGGCTAATTCTTGGGCCTGTGCTTGACGCTCTGGCGGTAATTTGTCAATCAAACGCGGTGCTGTTTGCTGTTCTTTCAGCTGACTGATCTCCGCTTGTTGAGTAGTGGTCAAAGTGTCGACAGGGGTTGAAAATGGGTTGTTCAATAAATCGTCAAGCGTATCCGTTACGGGTTTTACTTGATTTGGTGTGTCACTCATAATAACTCCTCCTAATAATTGTCTGCTTTCGAAAAAAATCTAGCCTGGGCTAGATTTTTTTTTAGATTCTTTTTTTGTTGCCAATCAGAATCTATCCCTATTCATTATCTCGTTTTATGCTTTGTTTGGCAATGGATAACTCAATATCCATGTCATCAAGATCGTCTGCTACAAATTGGGAGTAGTCTTTGGCGATCAAGGAAGCCATTTGCTCGATAATTTGTGTGCTTTCTTCGATTTTATCATAGGTCTCACGACTTTTGATCTCATGGCTATTGATTTCAATGAACTTATCGGTCAAATCGACCATATTGGGCAAGTGGGTGTAAAGGAAATGACTTGCCAAAGGCAGTTTAGTTGGTTCTTTTACGAGTTCTTTGAAAAGAGCTTTTGAGGCACGCAAGGCATCGTGACGCAAGTCAATGGCTTTTAACTTGTTATTGCTAGTGATATTTTTTTGGTATTTATCGATTTGGTGTTTCGTCTGATTCATCGTTTCACGGAACAATTCGATCTCACGAGCAGTCATTCCGCTCTTCAAGTAATGGGCTTCTCGTTCTCTCGTTAAAGAAGGCAAAACTTGTGGATCCGCTGCCGGAACTTTACGTCCTCTGATACCGACGTAGACTAAAATCGCACCGACGATTAATAATAGGCTCGCAAATGAATCGCCTACTACGTTAAAAATAATACTGATGAGGACGATCGCACCAACGATCAGCCAGATGTTTTTTTTCATTTTTCCTCCTCCTAAAAATCTCTTGGACAAGTAGATTGGGTTATTCGACATCTTTATTTTAGCATGTTCACTAAAAGAAAAATATCAGACTTGGGGTGGATTTTCCGATTTTTAGTAAATTCATAAGCTTTCTTGCCATTTCTTAAGAAGATATTTTTTCTAAATTATGCTAAAGTGTTTGATAGATAAGACGTATGAGGAAAGTTAGGTGTCGATAGATGTTAGAATTTAAAGATTTTGAAGAAAAAACGATCCAACGGAATGAAATTTTCCATGGCAAAATCATTGATGTGGTGGTTGATGATGTCTCCTTGCCCAATGGTGGAACCAGTAAACGCGAACTAGTCTTCCACCCAGGTGGGGTGGCCGTGATCGCCTTGACGAGTGAGAACAAAATGCTGTTCGTTCGCCAATTCAGAAAGCCATTAGAGCGAGTGATTTTAGAGATACCAGCAGGCAAAATCGATCCAGGAGAAGGCGCACGTCCAGATTTGACTGGCGCCCGGGAATTGGAAGAAGAGACTGGCTATCGCGCAAAAACGCTAGAGCATGTTTCTTCTATGTACCTTTCACCAGGCTTTGCGAATGAAATCTTGCACGTCTATTATGCGAAAGAGCTGGAAAAAGTAGCAAATCCCTTACCGCAAGACGAAGACGAAGTGCTGGAAGTCTATGAATTGAGCTTAGAGCAAGCACAAGCCGCTATCGCTGATGGAACGATCTGTGATGCGAAGACCGTGTTTGCGATCCAATTTTGGGAGTTGCTGGAATTGAAACGGAGGAACGGACTTGCCTAAAGAACCATTGATCACCCGCAGTGAACTTCGACGCCGACGCGAAGAAGAACAAGCGGCGTCTGAACGTAATCAGCAAATCGTAGAAAAGCAAAGCAAGAAAGAATGGAAACAAAAAGAAAAACAAATTGATAACCACTACCGAAAAGTGCGCAAGAAAAACAAAGAAATCACGAAGACCCGTGCCGGTGAGAACCAGAAATCTCGGGATCTGAACCGTTTTTTAATGAAAGCCATTGTGATCGTCACTTTATTGTTAGTCGTCGTCGGTTTGGCGATCTTTTTGTTGTGATTCATCTAGTACTAAGAAAAAGCCGCCCCTGCATCTTCTGCAAGTGCGGCTTTTTTGTTATTCGGTCGGCTTTTTCAAAATAGCTAAAAACATGGCCGCTGGCTGATTCATGAACAAATGATCCGCTTCATGAAAAACGGTAAAGGAAGTGTCGGTAAACCCAATCGCCTCTGTCAGTTGAGTCAATGCAGCAGGGTCAAACCCATTATGAACCAGCGGGTGAGACACGGCGGGATTTTTGAGGAAATCCACTAGGTAAAGGGTTCCTCCTGGCTGCAGCAAGGCGTATAGTTTTTCCATCATAGCGGCTGTGTCAGGAATATGCAGCAAGACGAGGGATAGCAGCACAGCGTCTGCTTTTGCTTGTAAGGATTCTTGCAGCAGATCGTGGACAGTTGCAGAAGCATTGGCCAGCTGCAGTTGGTTGATTTTTTTTTCAGAAACCTCGATCATGCCAGGGGCAGTATCCCAGATGGCTAAGTGCTGGACATAAGCTGCTAAGGGCAGACTTACTAGGCCGGTACCGCCGCCGATATCGATCAGAGTTTGGTGCTGGTTGTCTTTAAAATAAGGTTCAAGGGTTTGGGTGACTAATTGTGCTAACGCGATCCGTTCAGGGGTATCGTATTTTGCTGCCATGGCGTTGAAAATTTCAGACATAAGTGCCTCCTTTGATAATGACAAAAAACTGTTCGTTTCGTCAAAACTAGTTTATCATGAAAGGAGAAAAAACACGTCAGTAGATACGTGGGAATTTCTGTTGTTTTTCATTTTAAAGGATGAAAAATAAACGAGAAGCAGGAGGCAAACACATGAAAATTGGTATTATTGGTGCAATGGAGGAAGAAATCAAGGCGTTGCGGGAACAGTTGATTTCACCGCTTTCTTGGGAACGCGGCGGCGCACTATTTATTTCAGGAAGTATCGGCAATCATGAAGTGATCGTCGTTCGTTCAGGTATTGGTAAAGTTCTGGCATCGATCACCACTAGTTTACTGATCCAACAATACGGGGTCAATATGGTGATCAATACTGGATCAGCTGGTGGGATCGGTGTCGGTTTACAAGTAGGGGATTTAGTGATCTCAGATAAAGTGGCCTATTTTGATGTCGATGTGACGGGCTTTGGTTATGAATATGGCCAGTTGCCTGGTGGGATGCCTTTGTATTATGAAGCCAGCCGCTATTTGATCAGTGAGATGACAAAAGCCGCAGAAGCGACCCATCATACCGTGAAAAAGGGACTGATCGTTACAGGCGACAGCTTCATTCATGACCCGCAAAAAGTACAGGAGATTTTAGGACATTTTCCAGATGCCTTGGCTTGTGAGATGGAAGGAGCCGCGATCGCACAGACCGCGCAGCAATTCAATATTCCTTTCTTGATCGTGCGCGCGATCAGCGACACCGCCGACCACGCAGCAACCGTCTCTTTTGATGAGTTTATCTTAGAAGCTGGCAAGCGTTCCGCTGAAATGGTCTTGGCATTCGTTGAAACATTAAAGTAACTTAAAAAACAGGAGAGCCGATCCGTAAGAGGAGGAAGGAAGCATGAGAGCATTACTATCCATTGATTATACGTTTGATTTTGTTGCAGATGAGGGACGATTGACCACGGGTGCTGCTGGGCAAGCGATTGAAGCTGCCTTAGTGGCTCGGACGCAAGCCTTTATCGAAGCCGGTGAGTATGTCGTTTTTGCCATTGATCGTCATGAGGAAACAGACAACTATCATCCTGAAAACCGCTTGTTCCCACCTCACAATCTTGCGGGCAGTGCGGGGCGACATCTTTATGGTCGTTTAGCCCCGCTTTATGAAACCTATCAGGAAGCGCCAAATGTCTATTGGATCGACAAGCGCCATTACTCAGCGTTTAGTGGTACCGACTTGGACATCCGACTCCGGGAAAGAGGGATCACGGAATTGTACCTGACCGGCGTTTGTACCGACATCTGTGTCTTGCATACAGCAGTGGATGCCTATAATTTAGGCTACCAACTGGTGATCGATGCAGATACCGTTGCCAGCTTTGACGCGGTCGGACATGAATGGGCACTACGCCATTTTGAAAATACCCTTGGTGCGAAAATCATTTCTGCGAAGGAGGAAGCATAAATGGGATGGATGGATCAATTAAAAGCAAATTTCAGTTTCAGTGAACTGACTAGCCTTTATCAAGCGTATCAAAAAGGGAATCTTGATGTGAAGGCGTTGTTGAACAATGACTTCTTACAAAAGTATACAGATTTTCAGAACTTGGATGAGTTTATGGCTAAACTAGGAATCCAGAATGAAAACCAAATCTTCGACTTTCTAAAAGACCGCCCCAATCGACAAAAAGCCGATCAAGTCGTCAATGAGCATTCTCAATTCGATTCTGTGATTAGTATGATGAAAAAAGCTTTACAGAAATAAACAATTGGCGAAGAAAAAGCGCAAGCAGAAAAATCTGCTTGCGCTTTTGTTTACCAGATCTGCACACGATCTTCTGGTGCACGATACATAGGGTCACCAGGTTTGATATCAAAGGTTGTATAAAATTCATCGATATTTTGGACTTGGATATTGGCCCGTAGTTTAGCTGGTCCGTGGACATCGATCGCCAGTAAGAGCTGTTGGTATTGTTCTTTGGCTTTTGTACGCCAAATCTTCGCCCAATTGGTGAAGAAGTCTGTTAAAGAAACATCGCTTTCTTTTTGCGCTGCTTCTAGCGCACAGCTTAGTCCGCCTGCATCGGCGATGTTTTCAGAAACAGTCAATGTTCCGTTGACGGTACCGCCGGCAAAGGGCAGGCCATCAAACTCGTCGATCATCGCTTGAGCTAAGCGTTCAAAGTGGGCCAGATCTTCTTCTGTCCACCAATTGTTTAAATTACCATATTCATCAAATTTTGCCCCGTTGTTGTCAAAGGCGTGGGAGATCTCATGAGCAATGACCGCGCCGATCCCCCCATAATTTGCGCTGGTGGATTGTTCCAAACTATAAAAGGGCGCTTGTAAGATTGCGGCTGGGAAAACGATCACGTTCTTAAATGGGTGATAGTAGGCATTCACGGTAGCGGCGGACATTTCCCATTCCTCGCGATCCACGGGCTGCTGCCATTTTTTGAAGCCATCTTCTCGGAACAAACGATTGAAATGCAGGGCATTTGCCAGCAGACTTTTCTCTTCATCGGTATGCAATTGATCATAAATAGCAGGAACTTGATCAGGGTACCCGACATGGATGCCTAAACGATTCAATTTGATGATCGCTTTTTGGCGGGTTTCTTCACTTAACCACGTGTTGTTGCGCAAACGATCTTGGTAGACAGCAATCATTGTTTCCACCATGTGTTTGACGTCTTTTTTCGCCATTTCCCCAAAGTACTTGCGTCCATAATAATCACCGATCACTTGACTAAAATGACCCATCGTTAAGTAATAAGCCGCTTTTTGTTGGGGAGCCGCTTCATCGATCCCTGATAAGTAGCGACTGTAGGTTCCGCCTAACTGACGCAATTCTTCACTCAGATAGCTAGTATAGCGCAAGCTTTGGTTGACGATCATCCAGCCTTTCAAGAGTTCAAAATGGCTATCAGAAACAATAATGTCAAAGGCTTCAAAGTAAGCGGGTTCCGTTACGATCAGCTCTTCTGGTGTACCTGGTAAAAGGGCTGTCAAGAGTTGTGTAAAATCGATCTTGCTAGCTTGCTTTGCAAATTCCTCCAAGGAGCGAGGATTGTAGTTTTTACTATAATCCGCACTTTCTTCCGCACTGCGGACGTGAGGGGCGATCAATTTATCAAATGCGATCGCTTGCTCTACCAACGATTCCGCTTCTGCTTGGTCTTTTCCGTAAGCAACTAAAACGTTGACGGCCATCTCAAAGTAGACTTGCAGCATTTCGCCTGCTTGGGGATTTTCTGTGTAATAGGTTTTATCCGGCAAAATAGTAGCAGGCGGATAGACCGACAAAGTATTCATTTGCGCATTTTTCATGTCTGCATCGACATCCAGTTGGAAAGGCAAGGCAATGCCATCTAAAACGAAACTTGCCAGTTGCTGATTCAATTCCTCATAAGAACGCAACGCTTCGATTTTTGCTAATAGTGCATTTGCTTCAGTAGCGCCAGCTGCCTCTCGTTGGGCAAAATCGCTGGCTAAGCGGTAAAAAGCCACAGCATCCTTCATGCGGCCTTTTGGCGTAGCATGGGGATCGTGTGCCATATTTTCAAATTCTGCGATCATTAAGGAATCGATTCCGTCAACGAGATCTTGGAATCCACCCGTAGCGGGTTTATCTGCTGGAATAACAGCGGTCTCCAGCCACTCGCCATTTACATAGTCATAAAAATCATCTTTTAACAAGGTTGTCATGTCTTTCGCTCCTCTCGCTTTCTACTATTATGAAACAAAATCTGTAAGGACGCAAAGAAAAGTTTTCTAGACGAAAAAGGGTTTTGATCCAAGTAGGAGGAGAATCTAAGGTATAATAAGAAAAAAGGCAGGTGAACGAGATGGAACAAGTAGAGTGGAAAGGGATCGCCGAAGAGCGGTTTCGTCCGTATAAGCAGTGGGTCACTCCTTCAGGGTATTTATGCGGCACCTATGCGGCAGCCGTCTTTTTGGCCTACTATCAAGATTACATCGATGAAACGATCATCCCGAAAGCGTTTCGCCGAAAAAAACAGCGGGATCTGACAGTAGTGACGGAAATGCTGCGTGTGCTGATTCAGCCTCATGGGTTGCCGACGATCGCTTGGCAAGTCAGTCATGGTTTGACTCGGTTTTTCGATCAATTCCAATTGCCTTACCGCGGACGTGCGACCGTTGTTGGCGGTTGGCATCGAGCGTGCAAACGAATCGACGAAGGCAAACCGGTGATCATCGGTATTTTGAAGCCTTTAGGCAGCACATATGGCAATCATTGGGTCGTGGCTTACGCCTACGCTGAAACCGCCAGCGGAGAACGCTATTTTAAAGTTCATGACAACTGGGGCAACTACAAAAAAGTAATTCCCGCCAGTTGGGTAAACGGTACCGTCACACTTCCTTGAACGAGACGGTTAAAAAAACAGTCACTTTGTGCTAGAATAGAAGAAAACAACCACATTCATTGGAGGCAATCATGGGCGAAAGTTATAAAGATAGTTCGTTGAAAATTTTTAGTTTAAATGGAAATTTACCATTAGCAGAAAACATTGCGAAAGTTTTCGGTACAGAACTAGGGAAGTCAAAAGTGACACAGTTTAGTGATGGAGAGATTGCCATCAATATTGAAGAAAGTGTGCGGGGCGACCATATTTATATCATTCAATCGACGAATGAACCCGTCAATGATCATTATTTAGAGTTGCTGATCATGATCGATGCGATGAAACGGGCTAGTGCGAAGACCATCAATGTCGTTTTGCCTTATTACGCATATGCGCGGCAAGACCGAACCGCCAACCCGCATGAGCCGATTACTGCAAAATTGATTGCCAATATGCTGGTGGAAGCAGGGGCTTCTCGGATCTTGACGCTTGATCTGCATGCCGTCCAAGTTCAAGGATTTTTCGACATCCCAGTGGATAATCTCTTTACGATCCCATTGTTTGCCCATTATTATCGCGAACAAAAAATGACTGGTGACGACTATGTCGTTGTTTCACCAAAAAACAGCGGTGTCCAACGGACCCGTAGTTTGGCAGAATACTTAGATACAGCGATCGCGATCGTCGATCAAGATGAAGCCGATGGCGGCTATGTGATTGGTGATGTCGTTGGGAAAAAATGTATTTTAGTTGATGACATTTTAAATACCGGCCATACATTGGCAAAAGCGGCAGACTTGTTGAAGGAAGCTGGTGCCAGCGAAGTGTATGCTTGTGTGTCTCACGCCTTACTTTCGCCGCCAGCTAAAGAAATTTTGGATCAATCAGCGATTGAAAGGATTTGTGTCACCGATTCTTGTTGGACCAGCGAAGAACGCCATCCAGAAAAACTGCACTACATTTCTTGTGCTGAATTGATGGGGGAAGCCGTTCGCCGCATTCACGAAAATACACCAATGAGTCCATTGTTCCGCCTGGAAAGCAAAGAGTATAAATAAAAATATGAAAAGCACCCGCTATCCCTAGGGACAGCGGGTGCTTTTGCGTGTGGGGGAAGTGGACCAGACACAGCGGATCAGTTCAACTGGTTGCGGTTCAAGACTGTTTCTCGTTTGATCAGCTTATGTGGTACGACCAGCTGTACGCCGTTTGAATCTTCATGATTCAATTGCGCCATCAGCCGTTCGGTAGCGATTTTTCCTAAGGACAACACGTTGATATCGATACTAGTCAAATACGGATGTGTCAAAGTAGCAAAGATCGAATTGTTGAAACTGATGATGGATAAATCGTCGGGGACTTTGTAGCCATACATCGTCGCTAATTGAATGATCCGCACAGCGAACAGATCATCGATCACGACGATGGCCGTTGCTTGGGATTCTTTGATCGTTTCTTCAAACGTGACGTAATCTTCCGCTTTTTCAAAGGTCAATGCTGGATAAAAGGGGAGATTTGCCAGCATCATGGCTTTTTGGTAGCCGAAGAAACGCTCGAAATACAGATTTTCATGGGTCGTATTAGTAGCAAATAAAATCTTCGTATGCCCTTGGGCGATCAGATGCTCGGTTGCTTGCTTGCCTAACAACTGGTTGTCATTATCGACAAAAACGATTTTGTCTTCATTGCTGTATGGTTGACCAATCAAGGTAAAGGGGACTTCTTTTTCGACCAGATAATCGATGATGGGGTCTTTTTCATCGGAATAGACCAAGATAAAGCCATCTACTTGTTTTTGCAGGTGCATTCGTTCCACGTTTTTTAGTAATGTAGCAAAGTCACGGGCGGAGGCAACGGCAACCGTCATTTGATGATGGCGGGCCTCTTCATTGATGGCTTCGATCGTTTCTAAATAAAAGGGGTTTCCTAGTCGTTCTTTCGAATCAAGGGGCGGCAAGATCACGCCGATGGCACTAGATATCTGTTTGCCGAGATTTCGAGCCGCAAGATTGGGGACGTAGCCCATTTCTGCCATTACTTTGCGCACTTTCTTCTTAGTATCTTCAGAGATACTGGGATGATCGTTTACGACACGAGAAACCGTGGATGTAGCGACGCCAGCCTTTTTGGCGACATCTTTGACCGTAATGCTCACTGATTTCCCTCCTTTTTTAGCTTATAGTATCACAAAGTGTCGGCACAAGGGTAGAGCCAATCAAAAGAAAGAAGAAATGCAGACATTTCTTCTTTCAGAAGGCTTGTTTAGCTAATCGCTGTACTGATTTCGTCTTCTAAAACATAGTCTTTGCCATACACCTTGATTGGCAATGCCTCACCGCTGATTTTTTTCAAAGTCACCGTCGACTCATTGACGGAAACAAAGAGCAGACGTCCACGATAGTTGATGTGGAAGGCATAGCGGCTCCACGTTTTAGGTAAGAATGGCGCAAACCCTAAGTGGTCGTGATCGGTTTTCATTTGAGCAAAGCCTTGAACGATCGCTAACCAGCTGCCGGTCATAGAAGTGATGTGCAAGCCATCATCGGTATCATTGTTGTAATTGTCCAAATCAAGACGAGCAGTCCGCTCATACATTTCCAACGCTTTTTCTTCCATGCCTAATTCCGCTGCTAAAATCGCATGGATACTTGGAGAAAGGGAAGATTCATGCACTGTCATCGGCTCATAGAAATCAAAGTTCCGTTGTTTTTCTTCTTTGCTGAATTGATCGCCGAAGAAGTAGATCCCTTGCAAAACATCGGCTTGCTTGATAAAGCAAGAGCGCAAGATATGATCCCACGACCAATTTTGGTTCAACGGCAAATGTTTTGGATCAAGATCGGAAACGGGCATCAAGTCTTTGTCTAAGAAGGTATCATGCTGGACGAAGACTCCAAGCTCTTGGTCTTCTGGGAAGTACATATTGTCGATGATGTCTTGCCATTTGGCTTGCTCTTCGTCAGAGATCGTGACAGTCGCTTCGTCTTTGAAGGCTTCATAGCTGGCTAAGGTATAAGCTAAGACCCAAGTAGCCATTTTATTGGTGTACCAGTTGTTATTGATATTGTTTTCGTATTCGTTTGGTCCAGTGACGCCATGGATCATGTATTTTTGCTGACGTTTTGAATAGTGGACACGATCTGCCCAGAAACGTGAAATCGCGCTTAACACTTCTAATCCTTCTTTTTTCAGGTAACTTGTATCGCCAGTATAATTCGTATAGTTGTAGATGGCATAAGCGATGGCACCGTTTCGGTGGATTTCTTCGAAAGTGATCTCCCACTCATTGTGGCATTCGATCCCAGTGAAGGTCACCATTGGGTAAAGGGCACCTGCTAATCCTTGTTTTTGCGCATTGATATGGGCTTGCGGCAATTGGTTGTGACGGTATTTCAACAAGTTGCGGGTCACTTCTGGTTTTGCTAATGCCAAATACAATGGGACTGCATAGGCTTCGGTATCCCAGTAAGTCGCACCGCCATATTTTTCACCAGTAAAGCCTTTCGGTCCGATGTTCAAGCGCTCGTCTTCGCCATAATAGGTTGAAAACAATTGGAACAGGTTGAAACGAATCCCTTGTTGCGCCGCAGCATCGCCTTCAATGATCACATCGGCTAAATCCCAGCGGGCTTTCCAAGCAGCGACTTGTTCTGCACGCAACGCATCATAATCTGCTTTGTATAAAGTGCCTAATTCGGTGACTTTTGCTGGATGATCATGAGCGGGAACATCACGACTCGTAACGATCAAGACTTCTTTGATCAATGAGAAGGTGTCACCGGCTGCCCCAGAAAAGGCAAAGGTATCAGCGACGCAAAGTTCGCTTTTCACGGAATCAATCGGTGTTTGGCTATGACGCATAGCAGAAGTGACAGTAAAGCGTTCAATGTCAAAATTATTTTCTACGGTCCGAGTCGTCAAGTAATGGAAGGTTTCGGTTTGGCCATGAGCCAATTCTTCCCAGAAACGTTCGTCGTAGTTGCTGTCTTCGTTATGGACGTTATTATCTAGTTTAGAAACGACTTTGATCTCAGCGTCGCCTTCAATGATCTCAGCGTCCATCTTAATGAGGGCAAGTTCACGTTTTACGATGCTCAAGAAGCGTTCAAAAGAGAATTTTACGGTGGCGCCTGCCAAAGTGACGGTAAAGTTGCGGCGTAAAATTCCGGTTTCCATGTCTAGTTCTAAACGGAAATCACTTGGGCTGATTTTTGCTAAGTCGACTAACTGGTCGTTGACAAATAGGTCCATCGCAATAAAGTTGACCGCGTTGATCACTTTGCCAAAATACTCAGGATAGCCGTTTTTCCACCAGCCAACACGGGTTTTGTCTGGGTACCAGACACCTGCGATATAAGTACCTAAGTGATGGTCGCCGCTGTATTGTTCTTCGAAGTTGCCGCGCATTCCCATGTAGCCATTCCCGATGCTTGTTAGCGACTCTTGCAGTCGACGATTTTCTTTATCTAAGGTAGATGTCGCGATTTTCCATGGATCGATCTCGAACAATCGTTGGATTTTTTTCATGAAAGTCCCTCCAGAATCTTTTTGATATCTCTATCATAAGCGCAAACGATTGCATCGTCAAGTGAAAGTTGTTGCGTTTAAAGAATTTCCTATTAGGAAACATCGAGAAAGAGAGATTCAGTTATATAAAGGTGAAAAAGCGAATAGAATCCCTTTTGATATTTCTGGGTTTACAAAATCTTTTTTCTCCGTTAGAATGAAATTATTAAGAAACCGATTGCGTAAATCGATTCAGGGAAGGAAGAAGGAAGATGAAAAAATTATTGAGCTTCGAATTTTGGCAAAAATTCGGAAAAGCGCTAATGGTGGTTGTCGCTGTTATGCCAGCCGCTGGTTTGATGATCAGTATTGGGAAAACGATCCCAATGATTAATGCCGACTGGGCATTCTTGATCACCACAGGAGGCGTCATTGAAAACATTGGTTGGGCAATTATTGGTAACCTGCATTTATTATTTGCATTAGCTATTGGTGGTAGTTGGGCTAAAGAGCGAGCTGGTGGGGCATTTGCTGCCGGGATCGCCTTTATTTTGATCAACCGGATCACTGGTTCGATCTTTGGCGTGACGAGCGCGATGTTAACCGAAGAAGGCGCCTTTACCCATACGTTGTTTGGGACAAAGATCATGATCGACGGTTTCTTTACTAGTGTATTAGAAGCACCTGCTTTGAACATGGGTGTCTTTGTCGGAATCATCGCCGGTTTTGTGGGGGCAACAGCTTACAACAAATACTATAATTTCCGCAAATTACCGGATGCGCTTTCCTTCTTTAACGGCAAACGCTTCGTCCCTTTCGTGGTGATTGCCCGTTCAGTAGTCGTCGCATTAGTATTATCGATCGTTTGGCCTTACATTCAAGCCGGCATCAACAACTTCGGTTTATGGATCGCGCAATCACAAGAAAGTGCGCCCGTTTTAGCACCGTTCTTGTTTGGAACCTTGGAGCGGCTGCTCTTACCATTCGGGCTGCATCATATGTTGACAATCCCGATCAATTACACCGAATTAGGTGGAACCTACACAATTCTTTCTGGGGCACAAGCCGGCACCCAAGTCTTTGGACAAGACCCATTATGGCTTGCCTGGGCAACAGATCTAGTGAATATGCGCAATGCTGGCGATACGTCACAATATCAATTTTTATTGGAAAACTTTGTTCCTGCCCGCTTTAAAGTTGGACAAATGATTGGTTCATCTGGGATCTTGATGGGCTTGTCTTATGCCATGTACCGCAATGTCGATGTGGACAAACGGCACAAATATACCTCTATGTATTTATCAGCTGCCATCGCTGTCTTCTTGACAGGGGTAACAGAACCGTTGGAGTTCATGTTTATGTTTGCTGCCGTACCGCTTTACATCGTTTATGCAGTCGTACAAGGGGCGGCATTTGCGATGGCGGATATCGTCAACTTACGGGTCCATTCTTTTGGGAATATCGAGTTGTTGACCCGTACCCCAATGGCGATCAATGCCGGCTTAGGACAAGATTTGATCAACTTTGTGTTAGTGACCATCGTCTTTGGTGTCGGGATGTATTTCTTGGCAAACTTCTTGATCAAAAAATTCAACTTTGCAACACCAGGTAGAAACGGCAACTATGAAACAGAAGGGGCCAGCGATGCGCCAGCAACTGCTTCGGCGGATGGCAACTTGAACCCAGATTCGCAAGTCGTGAAAATCATTCATTTATTAGGGGGACGTGAAAATATCTCCGACGTTGATGCATGTATGACCCGTTTACGAGTTTCTGTGAAAAATCGGGAAGCGGTCGGCGATGAAAAAGCGTGGAAAGCCGCAGGGGCTTTAGGCTTGATCGTAAAAGACAACGGTGTGCAAGCAGTCTATGGACCGAAAGCAGATGTCTTAAAATCAGACATTCAAGATATCTTAGATTCTGGTGTCACGATTCCCGAACCGACTGCTAGTCAAGCACCAGCTGAAACCACTACCCATCAAAGCCAAGGCGTGACAGCTGAACTAGCTGCCGTTGCCACTGGAGAAGTGATGCCGATCACCTCTGTCAAAGACCAAGTGTTTGCGGAAAAAATGATGGGTGACGGTTATGGCGTGCGTCCAGAGCAGACGACAGTTGTCGCACCAATCAGCGGGAAAGTCACCAACATCTTCCCAACGAAACATGCGATCGGCTTGCTTTCTGATGAAGGCATCGAAGTATTGGTTCACATGGGCTTAGATACCGTTGACTTAAACGGTGCACCCTTTACGGTAGCTGTCACTGAAGGACAACCAGTGGCGGTCGGTGACAAGTTAGCGGAGATGGATCTCGCTGCAGTAAGTGCTGCTGGCAAAGACACCACCATCGTTGTAGTGTTGACCAACAGCGATCAAATCGATTCCTTTGAATTGACCCAAATCGGCAAGCAACAAGCAGCCGCAGTTGTTGGAATCGTAAAACTATAATAAAATGACAAGCGGGTCGACTCTTTTGTTGACCCGCTCTCTTTTATTTTTAAAAGGAATCGTACAAGCAAACCGAGAGAAGGAGCCTTATTCATGAAGGTATTAACATTGAACACCCATAGCTGGTTAGAAGAAAATCAGCTAGAAAAATGCAAAATGATCGCACAAGAGATTGCAACAGGCAACTATGACATCATCGCCTTGCAAGAAGTCAACCAAACGATCGCTGCTCAAACCATCGTTCCTGATGGGCTTTATTGCCCGACAGATACGCTGGTGGAAATCAAGGAGGACAATTTTGCTTTACGCCTAGTGGAAGAACTGCAACTGTTAGACTGTGACTACTATTGGTCATGGACCTACAGTCACGTAGGCTATGACATTTACCACGAAGGCAATGCCTTATTGTCCAAACAGCCCATCATTGCCAAAGAATATCTTGCTTCACAAGCCACGGATGTCTGGGATCATACCACGCGCAAAAACCTGAGCGGCGTGACTGAAGCCGATGGGCAGATCGTACAAGTCGTTAGCTGTCACTTTTCTTGGTGGCAAGACGGTAAATTTGCCTACGAGTGGCAACAGACAGAAGCATTTTTAGCAGAACGGGCAGATACCTTATTGATTCTAGGAGATTTCAACAACGATGCCGCCAGTTCTGGTCATCAACTGGTCCTTGACAGCTCCTTACAGCTGCAAGACAGCTTTTTAACGGCTACCGAAACGATTGGTGAAGCCTCTGTCGTTAAAGCCATTGATGGTTGGCAAGACAATCGAGAAGCATTGCGGATCGATTATGTTTTTGCATCTAATGACCTGCAAGCAACGGAATATGAAGTCGTTTTTGACGGAACGCGTACTCCAATCGTCAGCGATCACTTTGGAATCAAAGTGGTTTTTGCTTCAAAAACAGATCCAAACTAACATGAGCTACAGCAAAAAAGCAGCGCCAACCGGCACTGCTTTTCTTTTTGGGGAAGTTAAATCGCTGATCGAACAAGGAGGAAAAAGAATAAACTCAATAAAAGAATGAATGCTAATGCCCCATAGGTAAAACTCTTTTCGCCCCAGGTTGCGTTTTCCTCCTGACTCGAAAGACTTCTTCTTGTAAAAAAGACGAGTCCTGCGCCGATGACATTCGCTGTCAGTAACTGTTGAAAGAAGATCAGGAATAAATACTGACCCAAAAGGCCTTTTTTACTCATGGAAAACCGTTGAATAAAGTACAGGCAAGCCCCTTGCAGCAAAAGGAGACTACTTAACAAGACCCCTAAAGCGGCTAACGGTTGCGAGTTGAGGTACTGGGCAAAGGTCATCCCATGGTTGAAGGCAGTCAAGGAAAGATAAAGATAGTAAGCACCGGCGATCAAAAGCCAATAACTCAGTAAAATCAATGGAAACGCCCATTTTCGTTTAGTCATGGTTGCCCTCCTGTAAAGTGAATAATCCGTAGGAACGGATCAAATAATCAATCAAGCAGCTCAGTCCGATCAAAGACTGGCTAGGGATTTTCTTGCGACCGATTTGAAAAAAATCGCAATAATAGGTCAGGTGAAACGTTGAATGGCGAGCAAAATAATTATCTCCTGGCGCACTCAATGTCAAAACGGGAATCTGACGAATCGCAAAAGTCGTCAGATTCTCTTTGACGTTTTCTGTTTCGCCGCTGAGTGAGGCGATGATCACACAATCTTCGGCAGTGATCATCGGCATGACCATATCAAATTCCGTTTTGTTCGGCAATACGATCACTCGTTTTTCCATAGAAAGCATCATTTTGGAAAACTCCTCCAGTGCTTTCTTTTGGGAAAACCCAGTTGGGTAGCAGTAGATGGTTTTGCTGCGGTCAAACAAGCGGTTGAGGGCAGCTAAGTCTACCGTTTTTACATAGTTGAGGGTGGCGAAAATATCCTCTTGTTGCTTTTCAAAAATCGTTTTTTGCTGCGAAATCGTTGTTGCCTGTTCTTGCTGATGCCGTAGAAAATATTTGAACTCGGAATAGCCAGAAAAACCAAGTTTTTTCGTCAACCGTAAAATAGAAGACTTTGAGACGTGAACCTGCTCGGATAGCTCGACGATCCCCATAGATAGAACGGTGGCGCCGTTGGAAAGAATATAGTTCAGAATGCCACGATCAAGTTCACTTAACTCTGCTTGGTGCTGTTGAATCAAATACTGTAATTTCACAAAAACCCCTCCTTATTGATTAAGTATAGCTGAAAAGCCAGGAGGGGAGGCGAAGAACGCTGGCTAGTGTAATTCTGGCCAAAAGGCTTGATTTGCTTCGATCAATTCATCGAGTAATTCTTTGGCTACACGGGCATTTGGGACCACTTTTGAAAGAATCAGTGCTTGCCACAGCTTCTGGTAAGAACCCTCTGCCCAAGCTTCCACGACTAATTTTTCTACGGCGACTTGTTGTTCCATCAATCCTTTTTGGAAGCGAGGGATCTTGCCTTGTGTGATTGGTTCTGCCCCGTTACTGCCGACGATACAAGGCACTTCCACCATTGCCTGTTCATCAAAGTTGACGATCGCTCCTTCGTTAGGCACGATCAACAGCATCCGTTCTTGCGTGTTATAAGCAATCGCTCGTGCAAGGTCAACAATGTAGCTGGCGTGTTCATCCACTTCAAGCGTGGTGTCAGTCGCTGTCTGGTTTTCTACGATGCGTTGGCATTCACCAAAGACGTGTTTTTCGCGACCAGCCATGACTTCATTTGCCCGTGTAAAAGATGGGTTGGTGTGCGCCACTTCATCTTGAGGGAAAAAGTAATACTTCAAGTAGGTATTTGGCAAAGTGGATGGATCAACCTCGTACACTTCTTTTGCTTTGGCAAAGGTGTGCATCCAGCTGGCATCAGCATGTTGGCTCGCTTCGATTTCTTCTGGCAATGAATAGCCGTATTTTGCTACATGCGCTTGGATCTGTGGCAGCAAGTCATTGCCAGCTTTGTCTCGTATATCTGTCCACCAGCCAAAGTGATTCAAGCCATAATAGCGAACGACCAATTCTTTGCGAGAAGCTAAACCGATCGCTTGCGCCATCCGTTCTTCGATTCCCACTGGCATATCACAAATATTAATGATCTTAGCATCAGGGCGCAATTTACGAGTCGCTTCTGCGACGATCGCTGCAGGATTGGAATAATTCAACATCCATGCATCAGGGGAATATTTTTCCATGTAATCGACTAACTCCAATACACCGCCGATAGAACGCATCCCATAAGCGATCCCGCCAGGACCACAAGTTTCTTGGCCGACCACACCATATTTCAAAGGGATTTTTTCATCCTTTTCGCGCATCGCATACAAGCCAACTCGGATATGCGCCATTACAAAATCGACATCCTGAAACGCGGTTTCGGGATCAGTAGTTGCTAAAAAGCTGATTTCGGGTGCGCGTTCTTTCAATAAAATCTCGCAAGCTTGTGCCACTTTTTCTTGTCGTTCTTCCAAATTGTCGTAAAACTTGATTTGGCGAATCGGGAAACGATCCAAGTGTTCTAAAAGCATCAAGACGATTCCTGGGGTAAAGGTACTGCCGCCTCCGGCGATCACGATTGAAAATTTTTTCATTTTTGTTTCCTCCTTAGTCTGATACAGCTAATAATTTTTCGAATTGTTCTCTCACTTGTGGCACATCCAGGCCAACGATCACTTGGAAGGCGTTGCCGTTGCGAACGACACCATGGGCACCAGCGCCTTTAAAGATGTCATCTGGCAGCACTTGGTCTTGATCTTTGACGGTGATTCTTAGGCGAGTGGCACAATTAGTGACTTTATCGATATTGTCGCGACCGCCAAACCCTTCTAAGTAGACTGCGGCTTGTTCGGTGTAGCGATTGGCACCGGCAATCACTGGAGTTCCAGTGTTGGCTTGTTTTTCTTTGTAATCTTTTTTGGTGTATAGTTTGACTTCGCTATTGTTTTCTTCCCGTCCTGGTGTGGCTAACTTAAATTTGAGGATCAAGAAGCGGAAAACAAGGAAATAAAGCGCAGTAAAGGCTAACCCAATCACCAACTGCGTGAAGATCATACTGCGATGATTTTGAAATAGCGGAATCCAGACCTTCGCTAACAGATCGATCAAGCCGCCCCCCATATCTCCAACGACCCCGAAGGCAAACATCGTTGCCGCCATGGTCGCTGCTAAAACAGCGTGCACCGCAAAGAGGGGTGGTGAGATAAAGAGGAAGGTGAATTCCAATGGCTCAGTGATACCAGCTAAAACGGCAGTTAAAGTGGCAGGGATCAAAATCGCTAAGACTTTCTTTTTATTCTCAGGCTTGGCTGTGAAATAAAAAGCAGCAGCGATCCCCGGTGCAGCAAAGATCTTAGAATTGCCATGTAAAGCAAAGCCCCCTTCAGGGAAAAGCTCTTTCAATGGTCTGGTGGATTGGGCAAATTCTTGTAAATGTGCCATCCAGTATTTGGAGATTCCTTCTTCGACGACAGCAGGACCAAAAACAAAGGGGGTATACACGAAATGATGGAGACCTGTGGGGATCAATATTCGCTCTAAGAAAGTATAGAGCCAGACCCCAAAGACCCCAGCACTTGCTAGAAACCCTTGCATGGACCCAATGCCAGCTTGGACTTTCGGCCAAATCAATGCAATCAAGAAAGCGACTGGCAACATCAAAAAGAATCCAAGGATCACGACAAAGGAAGAGCCTTGGAAGATTCCGAGAAAATCAGGCAGCTTCGTATCGAAAAACTTGTTGTGAAGATAGACGACGATCGCCGAAATAAAAATTGCTCCGATAATACCAGTATCTAATGTTTTGATGCCGGCGATCATTTTCAAGCCACTCTCACCGCCGGGATCAGCTGCAAAGTTGACACCGAAGAAGTGACCAAAGTACTCGATCATGCCAGAAATAAAATAATTACAAGTAATATAGACGACAAAGGCTTCCATTGCCGCTCGCGCATTGGCTTTTTTTGCGAGACCGATCGGTAATCCAATAACAAATAGTAATTCCATTTGGTTGAAGACCGTCCATGCACCGTTTTCAATGATCGTCCAAATGTTGAACCAAGTAGAGCCTTCAGTGGCGATGCTCCCCACAAGCATCGGATTTTTAAAGATAATACACAGCGCGACCATGATCCCCGAAAATGAAAACAAGAGGACCGGGGTAAACATCGCACCGCCAAACCGCTGAACTTTTTCCATCATAATTTCTTAACATCTCCTTTCAATTTTTACTACAACCTCAGTATAGAAAAGAAAGATAGCGGTTACAATAAAGTGAGGCGGCATAGGAACGTAGAAGCAAACAAAGAGAAAAGGCAGCAACTGCGGGGAAATTTCCCATAAAAAAACAAACCTGCGAAAAACAGGTTTGTTTGCTAAGTACGTGTATTTAAATTTCGACGTTGCCATAACGATTGGCAAGGGCGGTGCGGATCAAGCGCTCTGCCAAATGCTCATTTCTTGCGAGAAGCGGTCCGTGGAAGTAAGAGCCGAACACATTGCGGTAAACCACGCCTTCGGTTTGGTCTTCGCCATTGTTTCCTTGTCCTTGGATGACTTTCCCCAATGGTTTTTCCCCTTTACCTAAGAAAGTACGGCCATTATGGTTTTCAAAGCCATAATAGGTCTCATCGAATTCTTCATTGTGGATCACGATGTCACCGATGAACCGGTTGTTTTCCTGGCTTAAGGTGTAATGATCCAAGGCACCGATCCCCTTGATTTTCTCGCCGTTGGCACCGATGTAGTAATGACCCAGCAATTGATAGCCGCCGCAAATTGCCAGCATCACGCCATCATTTTCGATATAGCTGGTCAGGGCTTCTTTTTTTGATTGGATATCTTGTGAAACGATCACTTGTTCAAAATCTTGCCCGCCACCGAAGAAGACGAGATCATATTTTTCAGGATCGAAGGGCTCGTGAATGCTGACGACTTCTGCGTTGAAGGTCACGCCTAGTTTTTCGGCCACGTAGCGCAGCATCAAGAGATTGCCATTGTCGCCATAAGTATTCAAAAGATTTCCATACAAGTGGGCAACATTCAGTTGATACTTAGTCACGACTCATTCCTCCTTTGATATAGCCTTTTTCCGCAAGCTTTTTGCGTAGCTGCAGGACTGCAGTGTAAGTCGCTAAAATATAGACTTTTTCTGTTGGTAAGTCTGCAATTTGCTTGATGACGTCATCAAGTTCAGGGGTTTCAATGATTTTCTCTTCAGGGATCCCCGCAACTTTTAACCGCAACGCCATATCTTTGTGACGATCACCACCAGCGATCACTTGAGGAATCCCCATATCGGCAAACGCTTCATGGTCGCCATCCCAAATCCAGCTGACGTCGATCCCATCTGCGTAGTTGGCATTCAACAAGCTGACTAGTGAGAAAGGATAGGGCGACAGGCCGATCATATCGATGACTTGGTTCAAACCAACAGGGTTTTTAACTAAGACTAACGTACATTCTTTGTCCCCGATGCGGATCACTTCTTGGCGGCCAAAGACTTTTTCGTCATAGGCCAAACCAGATTTGATTTTTGCAGGTGCTACGCCATAATATTCCGCAACCGCAGTTGCCGCCAGCGCATTGTAGACATTGTACATCCCACCAACTTCGATGCGATAGTCATTGCCATCGATCACAAAATCAGCAGAGGTGTTGTCCATTGCGGTCATTTCCGTCAGTTTATAATCCAATTCTGGTCGATGGAAGCCGCAATTTGGGCAGTAGTATTTCCCAAGATTGGCATAGGTGATCATTTTATAATGCAAAATGTGATGACACTCAGGACACAACACGCCATCCGTATTGTAATGGGCCATCTGCTCTTCATCTGGCAAATGATCAAATCCATAGTATTTCCGCGGATTGACAGTTGCCACCGAATTGAACAGTGGCGAATCCCCATTGCAGAGGATCGTTGCTTCCGGTGAGTTTGCCGCACCTTCAACGATCATTTTATAGGTCGTATAGATCTCGCCATAACGGTCCATTTGATCGCGGAAAATATTGGTGAAAACGAACAATTCCGGTTTGATGTACTTCGTTACTTTGCTGAGACTGGCTTCATCGATTTCTAAAACCGCAAATTTTTTGCCTTTTTTAGGGCGTGCCGATAGAAAGGTTGAAACGATCCCTTGGACCATATTGGCGCCGGTGGGGTTCGTTAATACTTCATCAAATTCTTGGCGCAAAATATTGACAGTCAAGGCAGTCGTCAATGTTTTGCCGTTGGTGCCTGTGATCACGACGACTTGGTAATCTTTCGCCAAATGATCTAATATATGTGGATCAACTTTTAATGCTAATTTACCAGGCAGGCTTGAGCCACCTTTGAAAAAGTTCTTTAATACCCATTGAGAGGTCTTACCGACTGAAACAGCCAGATGACTTCGTATTCCCATAATGTAACCCTCCATTAGAGCGAATGCTTTCGTTGTGCAAATTCAATTTATCATACCATATACCAAGAAAAAGGTTAAATTGCTTTTGCGATTCTTTAAATTTCTACAAAGACCATGTTGATAAACGGCTCTTTCACTTGCGATGATCAACAAATTGAAAAGCAAAACAGCAAACCTTCTGCCAGGTTTGCTGCTGCTTTAACCGATAATGATTTTTTCCGTTGGGTACTCGTAGCCTAAGTCACGTGTTTCTTTTGGTACGAATAACATCAAGGTGTACAGCATACCGACACGGCCGATAAACATCAAAAGAGCAATCACGAGTTTGCCGATGGTTGATAAATCGCCCGTGATTCCTAAAGAAAGCCCTGTGGTTCCAAAGGCCGAGGAAACTTCAACAATGATGGCGATCAAAGGGATATCCTCGATGGCGGTCAAGAATAAGACACAAAAGAAGCACATGCCCATCGAAAGCATGAAGACCACCACTGATTTACGGACGTCATCTTGATCGATCCGGCGACCGAAGATATTGATATTGTCCTCACTTTTCAAGAAGGCATAGAGGTACAGCCCAATGATGGCAATGGTCGTCGTCCGAATCCCCCCACCAACAGAGCTGGGACTACAACCAATAAACATCAGCAAGGAGAAAACGATCAACGTCGTGGTTTGGAAGTTGCCTAAGTCATGGATCTGCAGGCCAGCATTCCGCGTTGTCATGGAATAAAACATGCTGTTCATCCACATACCACTAAAGCTGTAATCTTTGAATAAATAATCTTTCTCAAGGAAAAAGATCGCTAATGTACCGCCGACAAAGAGGATCACGAAAGCCAAAACAGCAATTTTTGTGAATAAAGAAAAGCGAAACGGCAAGCGGCGGCGTTGTTTTTTCATTTTAAAAAGGACCCATTCCCGAAAGTCCATGATCACTGGAAATCCGATCCCCCCGATAAAAATCAAAATCATGATACACGTCAGGAAGAAATAATCATGGGAAAACGGCAAGATGGAATTGCCCGTCACATCAAACCCTGAGTTGGTCACAGCAGAGATCGCTTGATAAAACCCATAAAAGATCGCGTCACGCCAATTGTCATAATACCCGTAAAGATGAAAATAAACAGCGAAGATCGTACCTGCTACCAACTGACAAACTAAAATGATGGTAAACGTCGTTCGAATCATCCGAACGATCCCGCTAAGCTTTGGCTGGTTCATATCTGTCATGATCAATTGGCGCTGCTTTAAACTGATTTTGCGCCGTGAAACGATCGCAAAAAAGGTCGAGATCATCATGATCCCTAAACCACCAACTTGAAAGAGGACTTCCAATAAAATGACCCCGCGGTCGTTAAATACGTCATTGATCGGGAAGGTAGTCAACCCTGTGACACTGACCGTGCTGACCGCCATAAAGAACAGATCGATAAACGCGACATGAGAGCCCGGTTCCCGAAAGAAGGGAAGTGAAAAAAGCCCCAAAGAGACCACCGTCATCACGATATAATAAAAAACAATCACTTGGATTGAAGATACATTCTGGGAAATAAACGTCTTGCTCCTGCGCTGCGTCAAGCGAGCAAAGCGGGTAAAGTTCATAACAAAAACCCCTCACTAATTAAACTATCCCCAGTATACCAAAGAACCAAGTAGATTTGAAAGAAAGCAGGATAGAATTTATGTGGGGCAGAAATTGCGCAAGGAAACGTTTCTGGAGTGATTCTTTTCATTCGGGCAAAGGAGCCGCCAATCAATCCTTGTGTTTGGCAGCGATGGTCTGCCTTTGAATGATCTTCAATCATTGTAAGGATTTTTGAAAAGGTAGGCACGATTGAATGGTGTAAAGCAGTAGTCTCTTTTTTTGAGAGGCACTATCCCTTCAATCGATTTTTTAGCAAGAAAAAGGATGCGGAAGTTGTATATACATGTTAAAATAATAATGTAAGAAAAACGCTTTCTTTAATAAAGAAAGCCAGAATGGAGAGAAGTAGATGAATGCCAACCCTTATGATATCAAGTTAGTAGCTGTCGATATGGATGGAACCTTTATGCGCACGGATTATACGTATGATGTTCCCCGCTTCAAGGCCGTGTTGGCCCGCATGAAAGCAGTCGGCTGTCAGTTTGTCGTTGCCAGCGGCAATCAGTATTACCAGTTGCGGGCTCAATTTCCCGGCTATGATCACGAGCTGAGTTTTGTTGCAGAAAACGGAGCACTTGTCAAAGACAAAGAAACAGTGCTTTTTGCAGCGGACATTCCCCGAGAAACGGTTTTCGCAACCTTAGATTTATGTAAAAAATACCCCGAAGTTAAAAATGTAATGTGTGGGCTCAATAGTGCTTATTGTGAACGGGGAACGGTCAGTGATGCTTTTTTTGAATTAACAAATAAGTATTACCACAAATTGCAATGGGTCGATGACTTTGCCCAAGTAGAGGACACGATCCTGAAATTTGCCCCAACCGTTCCTGTCGAAAAAACGGCCTATTATTCGGAACTATTTCAAAAAGAACTAGCTGGTTTGCTAGTGCCAACAGGCAGTGGGCATGGTTCCGTGGATCTGATCGTGCCTAACTGCCACAAAGCATCAGGATTGGCACGCTTGGTAGAGCGATGGGGGATCACTCCTGAGCAATGTGTCGCTTTTGGCGATGGCGGCAATGATTTGGAAATGTTAGCCTATTGCCAGAGAGGCTATGCGATGGACAATGCGCCAGAAAACGTCAAAGCCGTTGCCACCGCTGTCTGTCCCTCAAATGATGAGGATGGAGTATTAGTCACATTGGATCAGCTGTTCCCGATAGTCTAGGCGTTCTTTAAGATTCTTAAAAATAGGTAAGTATTCCGATCAATTTTCACGATTTCAGAAGAAAACGCTGGCAATTTATGAGAAGATAAAAGAAATAAAAGATAATAGCGACGATCCGCACGGAACAATAGAGAGAAAAGCGCATCAATTTTTTTGAAAATCGAGACGGAAATGGGGAAGATCATGAAGAACGTGAAAATTATTTTTTTTGATGTTGATGGCACACTGATCGACATGAGCAAAAAGCAAATCTCTAAAAGAATGTTAGCCACATTAAAAGCCTTGAAGAAGCAAGGGATCCTGTTGTGCATTGCGACTGGCAGAAGTCCCATCGCGTTGCCGCAATTTGAAGGCGTGACCTTCGATGCGTTTTTGACCTTTAACGGATCGTATTGTTTTAATCAAGCAGAGGGGATCCACCAAAACCCCATTCCTAAAAAAGATGTTCACCAAATCATAGAAAATGCGACGGCGCTCAAGCGTCCAGTAGCAATCGCAACGAAGGATCGTACCGTTGCCAATGGCAAAGATGCTGATTTAGTTGAGTATTTTTCCTTTGCTCACCAAGAAGTGATCGTGGCAGAAGATTTTGAAGAGTTGATCCAACAGCAAGACATTTTCCAAGTGATGTTAGGTTCAGGGAAAGAAGACTACGCCAAAGTGATGGCAAATACTACAGAGGCGAAAATCACCGCCTGGTGGGATCGGGCAGTCGATATTATTCCAGCCAGCAGCGGGAAAGGAAGCGGCATTGCCAAAATGCTGGCTTACTATGGCTTGGATAAATCCGAAGCCATTGCCTTTGGGGATGGCAACAATGATATTGAGATGCTGGAGGCAGTCGGCTGGGGTCTAGCAATGGCCAATGCTTCGGATGAGTTAAAAGCGATCGCCGACGAAGTGATTGGTCACGTAGCCGAGGAAGGCATTTATCAATACTGCTTAGAAAACGGGTTGCTGGGTGAAGCCGTGCAGTGATGGGCAATGCGTCAGTTGCTGTTGCCCGCTAAGAACATGCGCAGCCAGGATCGCTACTGCGTGTCAGTTTGATCAAATAAAAAAACTGTTTCCGAAATGCATTAGGGAAACAGTTTTTTATTGATATAAAGTTGTTTAGCAATTTGTACGGTTTACAGCGCCTCTACTGCTTCGATCGCCTGATAGACTTTTTCGGGTGTGATCGCAGGATCAATCAAAATAAAGGTTTCTTCTTCCTTGACAGCATAGGTCAGAACCGAGGCGAAGTAATCCCGATCAAGGCGTGTCACGTGGAGATCCTTCAGCTTCATCGGCAAGTGCAAAGCTTCGTAAAACGGCCGTAATTCTTCAATCACATCAAAATCATTGGTATAGGCAAGCTGGACCCAAATGCAGTAGGCGACTTTATTGCCGTGCAAGACACTATGGGTCTCATTCAAATAAGACAAGCCGTCATGCAGCGCATGCGCACCGGACGTGCGGCCAAACTCTACTGCAAAACCGCCAACTTCGCCTGCCAAAGCAATGATCGCGTCGGTGATGCGGGCAAAGGCGGGTGTCAGCTGCCCAGCTTCTAGGTCTTTGACAGCTTGGATCGCATCGGCAATCAGCAAGTTTTTGATCAAAAGAGCGCTTTGGAAACCTAGCCGTACTAAGGCAGTCTTGTCGTCTTCTGCCATGTTGCGGACGATGGCTTCCATTTCATAATATTTGGCTAAGGTATCAGCGATCCCTGCGATAAAGTAATCAACAGGTGTGGCTAGTAAAAAACGGGTGTCGACGATCGTCATGTAGGCACCTTTTTTGGCATAGTCGATTTTACAAATCGTATGATCGGGGTAATAGGCGACGATCACCGGGGTAAAGGGCGCACAGTTGGAAACCAATGTAGGGATCACGATCAGCTCTGCGCCAAGGGTTTGGGCGGTGATTTTTGCTGTATCAGCGACCTTGCCGCCGCCGATTGCCACCACGGCATCTGCTTGCTGGATCGCTTCAGCTAAGGTTTGCGCATTTTCATAACTCGATGATCCATCGTAGCGGTAGATCGGGTAGTCAAATGAATGAGGGTAATAGTTCGAAAACACATCGAATGACTGCTCCCCAGTAATTACTGCTACCTCTTGGAACTCTCGTAAATACTCCGGCAAATCAATTAAGACCCCATCGCCCGTAATATAACGGTTTGGACCTGGACGGACTTCATTAGCTAACATCAAACAAACACTCCTTTATAATCGTCAGAATTTTCTAATCAGTGTAGCGCGAAAATGCCCTGACTGTCAATTTCCTTTTTGGGAAAAAACAGAAAACAGCCGATCTGCTGACGAGGCAGATCGGCTGTTAGTGATGAATTGTAAGGAACGTTCCCCAAAATGTTAAGCCCAGTTTTGGCGAATAAAGCCGGCTCGACCGGAGCCTTCGCTATAAGCATTGTAATGGGCTGCATTTTTTTTGTAAAAATCTTGATGATAATCTTCTGCAGGATAAAAAGGTTCTGCTGGTTCGATCTTCGTTACGATCGGACGGTCAAAGCGGCCGCTAGCTTGCAACTGCGCCTTTGATTTTTCCGCAATCGCTTTTTGTTCTTCACTATTGTAAAAAATCACTGGACGATAGGAATCACCACGGTCGGCAAACTGACCAAACGCATCCGTGGGGTCTGTCTGCTGCCAATAGATGGCAACTAATTCTTCATAAGAGATGACTTCAGGATCAAAGGTGATTTCAACTGCTTCGGTGTGACCGGTGGTACCTGTCGTTACTTGTTGGTAGGTTGGGTTAGGGACATGGCCGCCAGTAAAGCCCGAAACCACTTTGAGGATGCCTGGCTGTGAATCAAAAGGCTTCACCATGCACCAAAAACAACCACCAGCAAAAATTGCCGTATCATTCATAGGTATTCCTCCTTTGCTTCTATGGTATGCTTCTAGTAGAGAAAAACAAGAGATATGCTTAGATAACTTACTAACGAAGAAAGGAACCGCCCATGGAAAGCATGTTAATTTTACTACGGGGGAATTCTGGCAGCGGAAAAACCACTATTGCCAAAGCTGTTCAGCACGTTTTTGGGGAAGAGGCAGTGCTGATTTCACAAGATGTTTTTCGGCGAGAAATTTTTTGTGTCAAAGATACCCCTAATAATTTAGCCAGCGGTTTGATGAAAGAAGCTGTCCTATATGCGAAGGGGAAAGTGCCGATGATACTTGTTGAGGGGATTTATTCTCGTGAAAAATACCAAGACTTTCTCGACTTTCTAATGAAACTCTTTCCCCAAAAAAAGCTAGTTTATTATTTTGATCTTTCTTTCGAGGAAACGGTCAAAAGACATCAGACCCGAATGCAGCGAGACTATTTTTCCGAGGAAGCGATGCGTAAATGGTGGCTTGAGCGAGACTTGCTTTTCCCAAAAGGATCTTCAGAGGAAAGACTGATCAAAGAAGGCCTAACGATAGCAGAAACGGTCGATCAGATCATCGCAGATTATCAAGAAACAAGAAGGAGTGATTGAATATGGCGCGAATCATTGAACAAGGAACAGACCAAGAATTGGCTGCGTTAGAAACAGCATTAACAGCATACACAAAGCATCAAAAACCATTTACACAAACAGAGACCTATCAGAACTTTAGCAGTGTAATCAAAAAAGAGGGTGTGGTGATTGCTGGCGGTATTGCCTACGCCTCAATGTATCATATCGGCTATCTTGACACCCTGTGGGTCAAAGCATCCGAGCGGGGAAAAGGGTATGGCAAACAGATTCTTACGGATCTTGAACAGCAGTTGAAAGCATTTGGCTGTGAAAATTGCCAGACGGCGACTTTTGATTTCCAAGCACCAGATTTTTATCAGCGAGTGGGCTATGAAGAAATCGGGAGAATCGCCCATACGCAAAATCAGCTAACAGAAATTTTTCTAGTAAAGAAATTACGTGATTGAATCCCAAAGAAACCGTTGAACAAGGACGAAACCAAGGAAAGAGAGGCACAACCAATGTTAGATAAATCAATTCCATATGCAGAAATCTGGATGAAGCGAGCACACAAAAGCACACCGATCCAGCCCATTCAATCCGATAACTATTCGCTACGCAGCTACCAAGCAGGAGACGAAAGGCACTGGGCACGGATCGAAACATCCGTCGGAGAGTTTGACAATGAGGAAGAGGCATTGGCGTATTTTGAAAAAGAATTTATGCCCGAGCAAGCACAGCTAGGACAGCGAATGTTTTTTGCCCTTGATCAAACAGGTACACCGGTCGGCACGGCTACCGCTTGGAAAAAAGCCAAGCAAGACGGTACACCGGTTCCGCTAGTCCATTGGGTAGCAGTAATGCCGCAAGCTCAACGTCAAGGGATCGCTCGCGGCTTGGTCACGCAAGTCGTTTCTGTCTTAGAGGCAGCCAACGAGCCGATGTATCTTCATACGCAAACGTGGAGCCACGCAGCAATCAAGCTCTACCAGCAGCTCGGTTTTGTGATCATTGCAACGGATATCAATGGGAATGAAAATCCAGAATATCCACTGGCTTGTCAAGTATTGGCAGAAGTGGCCAGAAAAGCCAGAAATGATTAAGAAGTACCGGCAGCAAAAAATCCGTTAACTTTTCGTAAAACTCTTGCGTAAAAGGCGGCGTGTGTCGAATTTAAGTCTGTAAAAATTCTCCTTTTTCAAGTATAATACCAAAGGAGTATGAGGAAGGATGGGCGAGATGGCACAGCTTTTTTTTAAATATGGCGCAATGAATAGTGGGAAAACGATCGAGATACTGAAAGTTGCTCACAACTATGAAGAACAAGACAAACCAGTCGTGATCATGACAAGTGGATTGGACACGAGAAGCGGCGTGGGAAATGTTTCGAGTCGCATCGGCTTAGAGCGAGACGCGATCCCGATTTTTGATGAAACGGATCTATTTCATTTGATCAAAGACCTCGGTTATAAACCTTATTGTATTTTGATCGACGAAGCACAGTTCCTAAAGAAGCATCACGTGCTGGCTTTCACCAAAATCGTGGATGAGTTAGGTATTCCTGTAATGGCCTTTGGCTTGAAAAATGATTTCCGCAATGAATTATTTGAAGGCTCAAAATACTTGCTGCTTTACGCAGATAAAATCGAAGAGATGAAAACCATCTGCTGGTTCTGTCATAAAAAAGCAACCATGAACTTGCACTATATCGACGGAAAACCCGTTTACGAGGGCGATCAAGTACAAATCGGCGGCAATGAAGCGTATTATCCAGTTTGCCGCAAGCATTACTTTCACCCGGGAATGAAAAAAGAAGGAGAATAATCAATGTACGATCAGTTACAAGCAATCGAAGACCGTTACGAAGAATTAGGCGAATTACTAAGTGATCCAGCCGTGATCTCTGACACCAAACGCTTCATGCAGCTTTCAAAAGAAGAAGCCAATACACGGGAAACGGTGGAAGTCTACCGCCGTTACAAAGAAGTCGTTGAAGGAATCAAGGACACTGAAGAAATGCTTGGGGAAAACCTAGATGCAGAAATGGCTGAGATGGCCAAAGAAGAACTCTCTGACTTGAAAAAAGAAAAAGACGTTTTAGAAGAACGCATCAAGATTTTGTTGTTGCCAAAAGACCCGAATGATGACAAAAACATCATCATGGAGATCCGTGGTGCAGCAGGCGGCGACGAAGCAGCCTTATTTGCTGGCGATCTTTTCAATATGTATCAAAAATATGCGGAAAACCAAGGCTGGAAAGTCGAAGTCATGGATGCCAACGTCACTGGGATCGGCGGCTACAAAGAAGTCATCATGATGATCACTGGCGACAACGTCTTTTCAAAATTGAAATATGAGAGCGGCGCCCACCGAGTGCAAAGGGTACCGTCTACCGAATCACAAGGCCGAATCCATACGTCTACGGCAACGGTCGTGGTTATGCCTGAAGCAGAAGAAGTCGAAATCGATATCGCAGACAAAGATATTCGTACCGATATTTACCATGCCTCTGGTGCCGGTGGTCAGCACGTTAACAAAACAGCTTCTGCTGTTCGTTTGACTCACTTGCCAACTGGGATCGCTGTTGCGATGCAAGATGAGCGTTCACAGCTGAAAAACCGTGAGAAAGCGATGAAAGTCTTGCGGGCACGGGTCTATGACCAAATGCAGCAAGAAGCACAAAGCGAATACGATGCAAACCGTAAATCAGCAGTGGGTACCGGCGATCGTTCTGAACGGATCCGGACCTATAACTTCCCGCAAAACCGCGTAACAGATCACCGTATCGGGTTGACTATTCAAAAATTGGATCAAATTTTAGCTGGAAAACTCGATGAAATTGTTGATGCACTGATCGTTTACGATCAAACATCAAAATTAGATGAGATGCAAAATGGCTAAAACCTATCGAGAAGTCCTTTCACGGGCTTCTTCTTTTTTAGAAACGAAAGGACTGGACGGGTATGCGATCCAATACCTGTTTTTACAGCGAAAAAACTGGCAGCAACTCGATTGGCTGCTGCAGATGGACCAACCCATCCTAAGGGAAGATGAGGCACAGATCGCAGCAGATCTTGAACAGTTGCTACAGCATGAACCCCCGCAATATTTATTGGGGTATGAAGAATTTTATGGTCATCGCTTAAAAGTGACCCCTGCAACCTTGATCCCGCGTCCAGAAACCGAAGAGCTGGTGGAAAACTGTCTGGCAAAACTACCAGCAGATCAGCCGCTACGAGTCGTTGACATTGGCACGGGTACAGGAGCGATCGCCATTGCCTTAAAATTGGCACGTCCCCAGTGGTCGGTAAGTGCCGTGGATCTTTCAGCAGAGGCGTTAGCTGTTGCTAAAGAAAATGCGACAGCCTTAGGTGCGGAGATCCGCTTTTTCCAAGGAGATACCTTGGAGCCTGTGGCAGATCAGCAATGGGATCTGATCGTTTCCAACCCGCCGTATATCAGCGCTGAAGAGTGGCCGCTGATGGATATCAGCGTACGGGAAAAAGAACCTAAAATGGCGCTTTTTGCTCAAGAACAAGGATTGGCGATCTATAAGCAATTAGCACAGCAAGCACCGAAGTGTTTGGCACCAAGTGGGCAAATGGCGCTGGAAATCGGCTTCCAGCAAGGACAAGCTGTTCAACAGCTTTTTGCAGCCGCTTTTCCCAACAAAGAAGTTACCGTAGTAAAAGATCTTGCGGGTCAAGATCGGATGGTGTTTGTCAGTCATCCACAAGATGTGGATAAATAAATTTTTTTTGCTACAGAAAAAGTGCAAAAACCTTATGAAATGAACAATTTGGGAATAAATGGAGTTATAAACAAGGTTATCCACACTTGACAAACGACTTATCCACAAAATGTGGATAAGAAACGAGAAAATGTTGATAAGTGTGGAAACTTCTCAAAAAAGGATGTGGATAAATTGTGGAAACAAAAATTTTTGATCAATCAAAGTTAAACGAAGCAGCAGCTATCTTAGCTGAGGGGGGATTAGTGGCGTTCCCGACGGAAACTGTCTATGGACTAGGGGCTAGCGCGCTTTTGCCAAAGGCTGTTGCGCAAGTGTATCAAGTCAAAGGACGACCTAGTGACAACCCTTTGATCGTTCATATTGCCGAGCCAGAGCAGTTGGAACCGTTTGTGGATAACAAGCATCCTTTTGCTGATAAATTGATGGAAACTTTCTGGCCTGGGCCCCTAACCTTGATCTTTTCGATCAAAAAAGACAGCTTACCTAGCATCGTTACTGGCGGCTTATCCACAGCGGCGTTTCGGATGCCCAACAACACCAAGACGTTAGCGTTGATCAAACAAGCCCAACAGCCATTGGTTGGTCCTAGCGCAAATACATCTGGTAAACCAAGCCCAACATCAGCTGCGCATGTTCAGCATGATCTGGCAGGCAAAATCGCTGGCATCTTGGACGATGGGGTGACACAGATCGGTGTCGAATCAACGGTCTTAGATTTGAGTGACCCAACGGCACCGCCGATCATCTTACGCCCTGGTGCAATCTCTAAAGAACAGCTTGAAGCAGTCTTACAAACAAAAGTCCTCGTCGATCAGCATTTAGTAACAGAAAGTGAAGCACCCAAAGCGCCAGGCATGAAATACAAGCACTATGCACCGAATACCAACGTCATGATGGTCAATGACCAAGATTGGTCGGCAGCCATGGCTTGGGCGAGAGAACAGCAGCTTAAGGTAGGTGTTTTAGCTGGACCGACGATCGCCGAGCAGGTCCGCTTCGAAGCTGCAGCCATCTATTTATTTTTTGATGACAGTGTGGAAGCTGCGACAAAAGGGCTGTTTGCGGGGTTACGGGCGTTAGATGAATCGATTGCTGAGCTAGATGTCTTATTCGCACCCACGTTTCCAGAAAGCGGCTTAGGGGCTGCTTATATGAATCGGTTGAAAAAAGCTGCAAATCAAAGTTTCTTTCAAGAAAATTAGCAAAAAACCAGAATTCATTATAGGTAGCTTATGAAGAAATGTGATACAATGCTACCATTAAGGTAAAGGGGTGTTGTAAGCATGGATTATCAAACGTTTGATCCCGAATTGTGGCAAGCGATCGAAAAAGAAACGAATCGTCAACAAAACAATTTGGAATTGATTGCGTCTGAAAATATCGTTTCAGAAGGTGTAATGGCTGCGCAAGGTAGTATTTTGACAAATAAATACGCTGAAGGTTATCCAGGTCGTCGTTACTATGGCGGCTGTGAATTTGTTGATGTGGTAGAAAACTTAGCAATTGAACGGGCGAAAAGTATTTTCGGTGCGGCATATGCCAATGTTCAACCGCATTCTGGTTCTCAAGCCAACACAGCAGCTTATTTAGCGTTGATCGAAACAGGCGATACAGTATTAGGGATGGATCTTTCCGCAGGCGGTCATTTGACCCATGGCTCACCAGTGAATTTCAGCGGCAAGACCTATAATTTTGTTAGTTATGGTGTTGATCCTGCAACAGAAGTCATTGACTACAATGTCGTTCGTATTTTGGCGCGCAAGCATCAACCGAAACTGATCGTTGCCGGTGCCAGTGCTTACTCACGTACAATCGATTTTGCGAAGTTCCGTGAAATCGCCGATGAAGTTGGCGCAAAATTGATGGTGGATATGGCGCATATCGCTGGTTTAGTAGCGGCTGGTCTTCATCCAAACCCAGTTCCTTATGCGGACATCACGACTTCTACGACCCATAAAACATTACGCGGCCCTCGAGGCGGCTTGATTTTAACAAATGATGAAGATTTAGCGAAAAAAATCAATAGTGCCGTTTTCCCTGGTATTCAAGGCGGCCCATTAGAGCACGTGATTGCAGCGAAAGCTGTTGCTTTTAAAGAAGCACAAGATGCGTCGTTCAAAGAGTACTCTGAACAAGTCATTCGCAATGCGCAAGCAATGGCGAAAGTCTTCAACCAAGCACCACAAGCTCGCTTGGTCTCTGGTGCAACAGACAATCACCTATTATTGATCGATGTGCGTGGCTTTGATTTGAACGGAAAAGAAGCAGAAGCATTGCTGGATCAAGTCAATATCACCGTCAATAAAAACTCGATTCCTTTCGAATCATTAAGTCCTTTCAAAACGAGTGGGATTCGCGTGGGGACACCAGCGATCACTAGTCGTGGCTTTAAAGAAGAAGATTGTGTCGAAGTGGCGAAATTGATCGTCAAAGTTTTAGAAAAACCAAATGATGAAGCCGTCTTGGCAGAAGTAGCGGCGCAAGTCAAAGAATTGACGGATAACTATCCACTTTACAAAAACAAATAAAATGGGACTGTGACAGAAGTTAAGGTCAGACAAGATGTCTCACGCGTTTTTCCTGCGCTCCAGCTCTTTGATCACCAAAAGTGAAAAAGGGGCTAGAATGAACGCAGAGGCGTGTTACATGCCGTCTTGTCTCCTTCCTTCTAACACAATCCTTTTTTTGAGGAAAAGCAGTATTGCCTGTGGCAGATGGTTGTAACAAGAGCCGATTTGCTTTAAAATAAGAGAAAAACCAAAGGAGATTTTTTTAAATGGGTAAATTTCAAGTAATCGATCACCCGCTGATCCAACACAAATTAACAATGATCCGCGACAAGAACTGTGGAACAAAGGTTTTCCGTGAAGTTGTTAATGAAATCGCAATGTTGATGGCGTATGAAGTGTCTCGCGACATGCCGCTTGAAGATCTAGTGATTGAAACACCAATTGAAGAATCAACACAAAAAACACTATCTGGTAAAAAGGTAGCGATCATTCCGATCCTGCGCGCAGGTCTAGGCATGGTTGATGGTATCCTTGAATTGATCCCAGCCGCAAAAGTTGGTCATATCGGGATGTACCGTGATGAAGAAACGCTAGAACCACACGAATACTTCGTAAAATTACCTGAAGATATCGATGAACGTCAATTATTTATCGTTGACCCAATGTTAGCTACGGGCGGTTCAGCGATCATGGCGATCGACGCACTGAAAAAACGCGGCGCTTCAAACATGAAATTCGTCTGCTTAGTTGCTGCACCAGAAGGCGTGAAAGCATTGCAAGATGCCCATCCAGATGTTGATATCTACACTGCAAATCTTGATGAACGCCTAAATGAACACGGCTATATCGTTCCTGGTTTGGGCGATGCCGGTGACCGTCTATTCGGTACAAAATAAATCAATACAAATAAGACAAAGGCAACTGCTTCAAGTTTTGCCTCGTCAATGATGCCATGGAAGAAGATCGACTGCCAAAACGGTTCGATCGGTTATCCATGGCTTTTTTTAGCTTTTCATAAAATCAGACAATGAAAAAAGGAGAAAATCAACTGATTTTCTCCTTGCATTAAACGGGTTATAGTTTGGTTAATTGTTTGTAATTGATGATCAATACACCATTACTTTGCGAAACTAATTTCTGGTTTTCTGGGGTTTCGTTCAGCTCGACCACCGCAGAGTTTTTCAACTGCTTTGTGATGGTACCAGTTTGTTTCTTCCCATGGAACGTGAACATGACAGGAGTAGCGACCTCAAACGTTGAACCTTCTTGTGACGGGACAATTGTTGTTTCGAATTTACCAAATGTTGCCATGTAAAAACCTCCTTGATACTTCTATTATATCACAATTTTCGGAAAATTTCAGTAAGTAGATTTTTTTCAGCAGACCTCTTTACAAAACAACCGTTTTTGCATATAATTTTCTTTGTGCCATACAACGCCAGCTTAGCTCAGTTGGTAGAGCAACGCACTCGTAACGCGTAGGTCACAGGTTCGAATCCTGCAGCTGGCATAAGAAATGAAAAACCATGAATCTTCTTTTAGAGGATTCATGGTTTTTCTTTTGCAGGCGATAAGTAATCTCAATTTTTCCTGATTTACCCGATAACTGTTCTTATTCGCCCATTAGCATTACATGGCATGACCTATTTCGCACACGATTTTGATCGAAATCAACAAAATAGATATAGCCTACAGAGCCGATCTCTAGCTTGCCGTTACTTAAAATAAAACTTTCGCTTGCACCGAAAAAACTCGAGCGAATATGTGCATCGCCGTTTAAAATCGTTGCTGGATCTGTTGGGTAGTTTGGATCGTCCAGACTCATCAAAAATTCTAAATGCTTTGGTCCAGGATAACGATAATCGGTATTTTCTGATAGTTCACGAGGAATAATTTTATCGAGAATTCGGTTTAAATCAACTTGAAGAAATTCATCTCCGTTAAAGTCTGTATCATGCATGTATTCTTCAAAGATAACAGAACAAGTCGTATGGGGAGACTGTACGAGACAGATTCCATTTGAAATTCCGCTTTTTTCAACCATTGCTTTCACTTCTTCTGTGATGTTGTGGTAAGACACTCGATTCCCGTTAGAAGTTAACGTCAGTTGCTCTTTTAAAAATTTCACAGTGTTAATCCTCCTTTTTATGCTTCACCGCTTGTTTGATCATTTCTGTAAGGGTTTGAACTGGATCATCTGCTTGCACAATGCCGCTTGTCCCGCCAGTCCCATCAGCACCTGACGACAAAGCTTTTTCAACATCGGCAGCGCTAGATATACCAGCAGCCTGCAAAATCAGGATTTCTGGATCAATTTCCCGAACAACACGATTTGTTTCCGTCATGTATTGAAGATCACTGGTTTGTCCTGTCCCAATTAGTTCGGTTGGCTCGCAAACCATCACATCGGGTTTTAGGGAAGCCGCGGCTCTCGCTTCACTCAATGAATTCGCACAGACAATTGTTAAGAGACCCAATTCATTTGAGCGCTGAATCGCTTTAGTCAGTTCTTGCAATGTCATGGGGTGTTCAGCATGGTTTAAAAAGGTAGCTTCAGCTCCGGCTTCTGCCACTGCTTCGGGTAAAACATAGCCCATTCCACGACCAATTTCGATTCCGTCTAAATGTTGGACAGTGACGAATAAATGTGTTGTTGCCTGTTTAATTAAAGAAACGTCTGCATGCTGAACAGTAAATAGAATGTCGATGTCATACAAAGATGACAACTCATCAGCAGCTTTTGCCAATGCCAATGCTTGTTTTCCATAAAGATAGGCTTTGGGATTGATGACAAAGAATGGCGTTCTTAAAGTTCTTTTTTTCATTAGCTTTCTCCTTCACGATAAGATTTGGTATGAAAGACTGTAAAATAGTGCTCGAGTGTCTTGGACATTCCATTGCTTGCTGAATGAAGTAAATCGAAATAGTCATTTGGTTGATTTTTGTGAATTTCATTCATAGCAGCAGTGACAAAGTCAGTAAAAATATTTATTTTCCGGATACCTTCTAAGGCACATTTTTCAAGGTTTTCATCGCCAGAAGAGGATCCGCCATGCAGAACAAGAGGAACATTGACGGCATGGTGTATTTCCTTTAAAACGTCAAAATTTATTTTGGGTATCCCTTGATAATGTCCGTGAGAGGTGCCAATAGAAACTGCCAACGAATCAACCCCGGTTAATTTGGCAAATGTAACAGCCTCAGAAGGTTCTGTGTAAATAGATTGACTATTTACGGCTGATTCCAGACTGTTTTCCGACCCAACGTGCCCGATTTCGGCTTCAACAACGACACCATTTTTATGAGCGTAATCGGCGATCTCCTTTGACCGACGGACATTTTCTTCAAATGGCTCCTCAGAAGCATCGATCATTACGGAAGTAAAACCTAAATGAATGGCTCTTTTGATGACCTCTTCATCGGTACCATGATCTAAGTGCAAAGCGATAGGTACAGTGCTTTTCTTTGCCAAAAATTTTCCAATCATGGCAGCCTCTTCTAAAGTCAACATGTTCATATGGGACTGAGCGAAGGCCAATATCAAAGGCTTGTTTAAACGTTCAGCAGTCTCCGCGTATGACCTTGCACTAGTTAAGTCGAAAAAATTTGCTGCAGGTAATGCATAATTGTGTTTTTCTGCATGTGCGAATAGTTCTTTTGTTGTGACCAACATAGGGCATTCTCCTTATTCTTTGATTTTCTTTTCGATTTCCGCGTACATTTCTTCTGTACCAATCCCTGTTAAGAGTGGCAGCCCCATAATTACGCGATCTTTGATTGAGTCTGGAACAACCGTTGTACTCACCACGATGTCATAGTTATCAATTTTATTCATCTCATCTGCCACTTTGGATTGATACAGTTTCACTTGATCAGTCATCCCTTTTTCTTTCAGCCATTCTTTTACCTTATTTGTTACAATTGTTGAAGTTGCAACACCTGTACCGCACATAATCAATAGTTTTTTCATTATCATTTCCTCCTATAATTTCGATGTTTGTTTCTTGGGACGAATTTTATTTACATAAATCAATCCAAACAAAACAGAGACGCCAATTATGGCTAAACCGCCCCAGCTTAATATTTTGGTTAAGCCGACATAAAGGAATGTGGTCCATAAACCACCTTCAGCCATAGCAGTGATCATAGAGTTTCCTTGTAGATCAAAGTTTGCGGATCGAGCAGCAGTAGTGACAAGCGGTGCTGCCCACGAAGTAATATAGAGAATGCTTACCATATAAATCGTTCCAGCAATTACTGTTCGAATGATGTTTCCTCCAAAAACAGCAGCCATCAAGCAAATCAGAAAGGGAATGGTTGCTAAATCACCAAAAGGCAAGGTCGTATTGCCAGGTAGAACTACGGCTAACAAAATAGTGATCGGAACTAGCAGCAATGAGGAAGAAAGGACAGCTGGATGACCAACCGATAATGCTGCATCCATACCGATGTAAAGCTCTCTTCCAGGAAACCGTTTTTTGACGAATTCATTTGCAGATTCAGAAATAGGCGTTAGACCTTCCATCAGTAAAGCAACCATTTTAGGCATCAAAACCATCACAGCGCCTGTTTGGACGGCTAATTGGCCGACACCTGCTGTGTCATATCCGGCAAGTATTCCCATGATGAGACCAATCAAAAAGCCCATAACAGTAGAGTCACCAAAGACACCAAATTTTTTCTGAATGGTTTCTGGATCTGCTTTCCAATCTTTTAGTCCCGGAATACGATCAAAGAGCCAATTCATCGGAAGTGCAAAGATGAATCCTGGTGCGGCGGTACCATGAGGAAAAGTGATATTAGGAAATCCGTAGAACTTATTAATGATCGGACCTAAAATATCTCCCATTAAAAGAATCATCATCAAATAGATGACGGTGGCCGCGATCCCCATTGCAAAGTCTCCAGTGAGGGCATAAATCAGAGAAGAGATGAAGGCTGCGTGCCAAATATTCCAAATATCTACATTCAATACTTTAGTCAGCCCTAAAATGATGAGTAAAACATTTAGGACCACACCAATCGGAATCGCAAGGCTTCCTAAAATCGTCCCGTAAGAAATTGCCGCTGCGGCAGGCCATCCGACATCAATCGTTGTCAAATTTAATCCTAGACGTTCAACCATATGCTGGGCGGCAGGACCCAAGCTGCTGCTTAGAAGGTCAATCACCAAATTCAATCCAACAAACCCGACACCAACAGTTAAGGCTGAAGTAAAGGCTTTGCCAGGCTTGGTTCCCAAAATTATTCCAAAAATAAAAATTAAAATAGGCAAAACAACGATTGAACCTAGATCAACGAACCACTGTAATGCATTTAACATAATTGTTCCTCCTTTTTATTGCAGTCCATTTTTTTCAATAATCGAAAGATACGCTTCTTTAGTCGTTACTGAGGATAGGGCTTCCAAAACCCCTGGTGTTTGAAACATAGAGATAAGATTTTGTAGCATACCCAATTGCTCATGTGGTTCCTTCAATGCAAGCATGAACAACAGAGATACATCGATTTTCTTTTCTTGCGAACCCATTTCAATAAATGAAAGGGGAGAGGCAAGTGACATAAAAGCGACTTGGGATCGTAAAACAAATTTGCTGTCCGTATGTGGGATCGCTACCCCAATGCCGTTAATTTTTAAACCTGTAGGAAAGGTTTCTTCTCGCTGTACGATATTTTGATAGAACTGATCATTTACACAATGAGTTTTGATGAGTTCGTCTGCTAATAGTCGAAAAGCTTCCTCTTTTGTTTTAGAATCTTTTTCAAGTAACACGATTTGGTGATCAAAAAACATGATCAATTTCCTCCTCTTAACAATCTTTGATACAGTTCTTCTTGCGTTTGACTATTAACGATCCATTGAATTTCTTCGGCTGAGTTAAACAATCCGTAAATCGAAGCGATCAACTCTTTTGCCTCGATCATGTTTTCTTCAGCAATCGCAAGCAAAACAATCAGTTGGATTTTTGTGTCTCCCCAAGTAATTGGCGCATCGAGGGTGAGAAAAGCAAGTTTTGTTTCTTTCACTGTATATGGATCAGCATGTGGAATGGCTACTCCTGTCTTTAAGCCCGTGCTTCCTAGTTCCTCTCGTTCAAATAGAGAATGCTTAAATTTCGTTGTAACAAGCTTTTTTTTCAGATAATCATCTGCTAAAAAATCCAGTACATCTTTTTTTGTTCGAAACTTTTTTTTGACAAAAAGGAAAGTAGGATCTAAATATTTTTGTAATAAAGTCGTTTTCTGGTATTTTTTTGAGTAAAAATTTTTCTCATTCTCATTAAGATTAGATATCTTTGCTGAGATTCTTCCTATTTCTTCGGTAGTAGGAAGCGGCGAAATATAAATAACTGGTAGTGCTGTAATGTCCAATGGAATAGTTGATATAATCAAATCAACAGTCTCAAGAGATGTACTGACCAGTTTACTCAAAGGAATGATCTCCAGTACGGTATCAGCAGCGATCGTCTGTTTGATACGGTTAAAAATCAACTCCGATGTAGCAAAACCAGATTGGCAAACAATTAGTATATGGTTAGTAATTTTTATCTTTTCAAAGGCTAGCTGAAAATGGATCGTCAGAAAAGAAACTTCGTCTTCTGTTAATAAGATTTGAAATCGCTCCTCTAAATCTCCAATTGCATATTTGGTCAATGTATACATTGTTGAGTATTGTTTTTTGATACTTTTTATCAGTGGGTTTTTCAATAAAATTCCTGTCTTTGATCGATGGATCATGGGAACGATATGAGCCAATAATGTTTGCAGCAATAATTTATCTTGTGTCAGATCTGCGTTTAACATATGTGACATTTTTTGAATAATTTGTTTCGTACAATTTGTGATAGTAGATTCGTGAGGCTCATCCATTTGACCAAAAGGTTCGATGCCGTGTGCTAATAACAAGGAACATACATATTGAATATCTGTATCACTAAATTGAACAGGTAGTTGCTGTTGGATCATTTCAGAAAAATCAACCGCGATCATATAGAATTTCATTCGTCTAAGTTCGTCAAATACTAGATGCTCTTGTTTTTCAATGTGTTTATCTATAAGAAGTCTTGAAAGAAAAATTCGCAATGAAAGCTTCAAGGATTCAATAGAATAATTATTGACTGGATGGCCGATTGTTTGAGTCATGTCTGAGACAAATTTCTTCGTTAAATCGAGAACCTTAGAGTCAAAGAGATTGTTGACCAAAAGATTTTCACTGGCTTTGGCGTCGGTATACTTCTCTAAAAAAGATTTGAATACGTTTTGAGCAGCAGATTCAACTGAGGTTAGCTTGAGTCCGCTAGTAGTCATTTTTGTTGATACTTGATGGAATCGACAGAAAGCAACGATTTCATCAACATCTTTCTTTATTGACTGGTTGCTAATATAAAAATATTCAGAGAATTCCTGATAATGCATTGGTTTTACTGAAAACAGATAGTTAGCGAAAATAAAGATTTTACGATAATTAGGTGAAAATAGTTCGAGTTTAGTCTCTTTTTTTGCTAACAATCGATAACCATTCTGTTTTGCTGATTCAGAACCAGATAAAAAGATTCCTTTTCTTGGTACTTTTTTGATAGCTAGTCCCGAATCTTTTAGTTTCTTTTCTAAAGTCGTTAAATTGTTATAAACCGTTTTTTGGGATACATTTAACTGCTTTTGAAAAAAAGAGGCAGGGCGAAACTCCGTTTGTTCTAATAGTAGTTGCAACAGTAGTTGTTCTCGATTATTTAAAATCATTGGTTCACCTCCGGAAGCGCTTCCTTAATTGTATTCTAGTGAAATTATGTGGTGGCGTAAATAACATTTCATTACCACATTAATGTGGTAAATAGGCTCGTCGTGCATCAATTTATATTCTGAGCAACTTAAGGGAAGTAGTCACAGGTTGCTATTTCTTTGAAACGAAAATAAGGTGGCAATTTTTGACTGATTTAAAGTTGCTTTGTTCGGTTACATTGAGTAAAGAATAATTAAAATAAAGAAGAATACTTAGAATAAGATATTTTATTAAGTAAGGAGAATAGACGAATTCAGCGAGTTTTCATTGAAAAGTATGTCGCTGAACTTCCTATCTAGTACATATACGATCGTTTTACTCTGATTGATCAGATATGCATCAGAATATAGCCCTTCTTTCATTGTAATTCTAAACAATTTCGGATTGTTTTTAACCCTCTTTTCCCGAAAATCATTAAAGTTTCTAAATTTTTTGTGAATGCTCGTGGACAATCCTTTCTTTTCTCCTCAAATATCACTATAATGGATAAAGATTCTACAGAAGAGAGTGTGGACATGGAAAATTCACGAATAAAAACGAACGATAATCGAATTGATTACGGTGTGATTCTACCCGTATTTTTATTATGTCTGATTGGTGTGGCGTCCTTGTATGTGGCGTTGACCCACGATCCAAATAACCCGAATATGTTGCGAACGTTAGGGTTTCAAGCTTTATGGTATGTGCTAGGTATTATTGCGGTGATTATTATCATGCAGATCAAATCAAAATGGCTTTGGAAATTGACTCCCTATATTTATGGAGCCGGATTAGCCGTCATGTTGGCGCTTTTGAAATTTTACGACCGGACAATGGCTGCCTCGACAGGGTCAAAAAACTGGTTCCGTTTTGGGGCCTTTACTCTCCAGCCGTCAGAGTTGATGAAGATCGCCTATATTATGATGTTGGCCTTAGTCGTCACACAGCACAATGTCAAGCATCGGGAACGAGATCTGAAAACAGATGGGTTGCTGATTGCGAAAATGTTGGCCGTCACGATTCCAGTACTGATCCTGATCACCTTGCAAAACGACTTTGGTACGATGTTGGTCTTTCTGGCGATTTTCGGTGGGGTCTTCTTGATGTCGGGGATCTCTTGGCGAATCGTTGTGCCAGTGATTGCGGCATTCGTGATTCTCGGCGGCGGAACGATTTTCTTAGTGACTACCGATGTTGGTCGTGAGTTGCTGTACAATACAGGGATCTTTAAAGAGTACCAGTTTGCCCGTATCGATTCGTGGCTAGATCCTTTTCATGATACCCAAGGGCAATCCTTCCAATTGGCGTACGCTCTGATGGCGATCGCCTCTGGCGGGATGTTCGGGAAAGGATTTAATGTCAGCGATGTGTATGTACCAGTCCGAGAATCTGATATGATTTTTTCGGTGATCGGTGAGAATTTTGGGTTTATTGGCAGCGCGTTTGTCATTTTATTGTATTTTATTTTGATCTATCGGATGATCCGGGTATGTTTCGATACCAACAATGAATTTTATGCTTACTTGGCAACTGGGATCATTATGATGATTCTCTTCCATGTGTTTGAAAACATTGGCGCAAACATCGGTCTCTTACCGTTGACGGGAATTCCACTGCCGTTTATTAGCCAAGGAGGATCTGCCCTATTAAGCAATATGATTGGGATCGGTTTGATTTTATCGATGCGCTATCAAGCTGAGACCGCACCAAAAACACTTTAAGGAGTTCACATGATTACATTTTATTGGTACCCAAAATGCAGTACATGCCGAAATGCGAAGCGTTGGTTAGAAGAGCACGAGATTCCCTTTGAAGCGATCGATATGGTGACCACACCGCCTCAACCGGAACAATTGCTGGCTTGGATCCAATCAAGCGAAGCACCGTTAACCCGTTTCTTTAACACAAGCGGCATGAAATACCGTGAATTGCAATTAAAAGAAAAAGTGCCGACCATGACTGCCCAAGACGCAGCCGACGTGCTGGCAACCGATGGTATGTTGATCAAGCGCCCACTGCTAGTTAGCGGCGACCGCTTTTTGATTAATGGATTTAAAGAAAATGAATATGAAGGAGTCTTACTAGAATCATGGAAAAGAAATGCTTAAGAAAAAAAGATAATTTGTGGGTTTTGTTTAACGGGAAAGAATATTGTGTCGGTTTAACAAAAGAAGCGCAAGAAGAACTTGGTGCGGTCACGTTTGCTTCGATTCAAAAAGCAGGAACTGCTTTAAAACAAGGAGAGACCCTTGTTGAGCTGGAAGCGGAAAAAGCAGTCAGTGAATTTCCAAGTCCATTGACGGGTGTGATTTCTTCCGTAAATGAAAAAATCGATCAATCCATTGATACCTTAAATGATGAAGACGAAATGAATGCTTGGCTGGTCAGCTTCAAAGAGGTTGACCCAAGTCAATTTGAAGCTTTGTAAGTCAGATCTGTAAAAACGACTATTTTTTCAAAAAGAATTGACAGTCGGATAAGACGTTGCTATAATTTGCTCAATAAATGAATGCTTTGAAAAGAAGAGTACATGTTCTTAACGTACACAGAGAGCCCTGTTTGGTGCAAATGGGCAACGGAGAGAGGATGGAAGATGGTCTTTGAGCATGATAGGTGAGTGGAAACAAGCCTATCACGGGAGGCACCCGTTACAGTGCAGCAGTATGCGAAGCAATTCAAGTACTGAGCGAGGCTGTTGATGTGAATCGACAGTAAATCAAGGTGGTAACGCGGAAGTTGTGCTTTCGTCCTTTGTAACAGTATAATGTACAGAGGATGAAAGCTTTTTTTGTGTTTAACCAACCAAAGAGGAAAGATGGGAATAACATGGCATTAATCGAATTGTCGCATGTAAAAAAGTCATTCGGCAAAAAGCAAACGGCTGTCCACGCCGTCAATGATGTTTCACTGCAAGTGGAAAAAGGCGATATCTATGGAATCGTTGGCTACTCTGGTGCTGGGAAAAGTACATTAGTTCGTTTGTTGAACGGCTTAGAATTGCCGACAGCAGGAGATGTAGTCATTAACGGTCAAAATATTTTGGCATTGAAAAACAAAGAATTGAGAAACTTCCGTAAAAAAATCGGCATGATTTTTCAGCACTTTAATCTATTATGGTCTCGAACGGTGGCGGAGAACATCGAATTGCCATTGGAGTTGGCAGGCGTTGAAAAAGCAAAACGACGGCAACGGGCGCAAGAGCTGATCAAGTTAGTTGGGTTGGAAGGACGGGAAACTGCCTATCCGGCACAATTGTCTGGCGGACAAAAGCAAAGAGTCGGGATTGCTCGTGCATTAGCGAATGAACCAGAAATTTTGCTGTGTGATGAAGCAACGAGTGCGTTAGATCCACAAACAACAGAAGAAGTGTTGGATCTCTTGCTTTCCATCAATAAAAAATTGCATTTGACGATCGTGCTGATTACCCATGAAATGAACGTCATTCGCAAAATCTGCAACAAGGTCGCGGTGATGGAGCATGGGCAGATCGTGGAAGAAGGATCAGTACAATCGGTTTTCCGTAACCCACAGCAAGAAGTGACCAAACGTTTTGTTCAGCAAGATTTGGAACCAGAAGAAGATGTTGAAGAACTACGGCAAGCCTTCTTACGAGAAAATCCGCAAGGGCATTTAGTGACCTTGACCTTTACACAAGACAACGCCAATGAACCAGTCATTTCACAAGCGATCCGCCGCTTTCAGATCGATGTCAATGTCGTTTACGGAAAGATCCAACAAACCAATGAAGGATCCTTTGGCGGCTTGACGGTCTTATTGACAGGTGAAGCAAGTGAGGTCGAAAAAGCGATCGCCTTTTTCAAAGAGCAGCAAGTGGGCGTGGAGGTGATTGAGCGTGGATAAATCATTTGTAGAAACCTATTTTAATTTTGAAAAAGTCGACTGGACCAACATGCAGCAAGCAACTCTGGACACTTTGTTTATGACTTTTTTCTCAATGGTTTTAGTGGTTGTGATCGGTTTGCTTCTAGGATTGGCGCTTTATTCACTAGGGCGTAAACAAACGGCGGGAGCCAACATTTTCTATAATGTGGTTTCCATCATCAGTAACGCCTTTCGCTCAACGCCATTCATGATTTTGATGGTCTTGATCATTCCGTTTACAACATTATTAGTCGGTTCGTTCCTAGGGGCAAAAGCAGCGATCCCAGCATTAGTTTTATCGGCTGCGCCGTTTTATGCTCGGATGGTGGAAATTGCTTTTCGTGAAGTCAATCCTGGTGTGATTGAAGCCGCCGAAGCGATGGGCGCCAGTTACTGGGAGATCATTTATAAGATCGTGATTCCAGAAAGTGTTCCGGCATTGATTTCAGGACTGACGGTCACAACGATCTCAATGATTGGTTATACCGCCATGGCAGGTGCGATTGGTGCCGGTGGGCTAGGCGCTTTGGCTTGGCAAGAAGGATTTCAACGTGGAAATTACACTGTTACGCTTGTTGCAACAGTGATTATTTTAATTATCGTTTTCATTATCCAAGGGGTCGGCGATTTCCTTGCGAAGGCCACCGATAAACGGTAAATGAAACGAAGAACAAAAAGTGGAAAATATGGGAGGAAATGGATATGAAAAAGATTTTTGGTATTGCAACAACCTTATTGTTAACTGCCGCTTTAGCTGCTTGTGGAACAGGCTCAAATTCAGGAAGCTCTGATTCATCTGCGGCTGAGGGAGAATCAACAAAATTAGTGATCGGTGCATCGGTTACGCCTCATGCGGAAATTTTAGAACAAGCCAAACCTTTACTAGCAGAAGAAGGCATTGATCTTGAAATCAAAACCTTCGATGATTATGTGTTGCCAAACAAAGCATTGGAAAATGGCGATATCGATGCCAATTACTTCCAACACATTCCTTACTTAAACAAACAAATCGCAGACAATGGCTATGACTTTGTCAATGCTGGTGCGATTCATATCGAGCCAATGGGTCTTTACTCAAAACGAATCTCTGATATTTCAGAACTAGAAGATGGTGCAACGGTTCTTACTTCCACTTCTGAATCTGACTGGGGTCGTATCCTAACGATTTTACAAGATGCTGACTTGATCACCTTAAAAGACGGCGTTGATACAGAAACGGCAACCTTTGATGATATTGCTGAAAATCCGAAAAACTTAGAATTTAAACATGACGTCGATCCATCTCTTTTGGCGACTGCTTATCAAAACGACGAAGCAGACCTAATTGCCATCAATGCGAACTTCGCATTTGGGATCGATTTGAACCCAGCGGATGATTCTGTTTTATTAGAAGCGGATAATTCTCCTTATGTCAACGTGATTGCTGTCCGCAGTGGTGACGAAGATAGCGACAAAATCAAGAAATTGATCGAAGTGCTTCATTCAGACGAAATCAAAGACTTTGTTGAAGAACAATGGCAAGGTTCAGTGAAAATCGTTGATGCTGACGCAAAATAATTCACTGATAGTAAAATGATTTTAAAAAGAGCGTACCGCTATTCAAGTGGGCGCTCTTTTTGTTGCGGAAAGGCAATGATGGGTTGGAAGAAAGAGACGTCTTGCCAAATGCATTCATAGAGCAAGGGCAACTCGGGATGCTTCTTTAAAAGTTTTTCGTAGTGGGGAAGCTGTGTCAAGAAAACACGGACCAAGCATTGTGAACGTTCAGATAAGCGAGGATTTAATGGCGGATAGACAAATAAATTGCCCTCCAATAATGCCCCCAGCAGATGGGCTTGGAAAATTTTCGGCAAAAGAACCTCTAACGGCTGCTCGATTGGATACTGCCTCAAAACTGGGGTGATGATTTGGCATAAGAGGACAGATTCTTCTGCAGGTACATAGAAAGGCTCCAGTGTTAGAAGCTGTTTCCATAAAAACAAATAGCTGCGTTCACCGACTAAGTAGAAACTTGGAACAAAGTGTTTGGGAAAAACTTGTTGAGTAAACGTGATTGATGTGTTGGGATAAAAAGCAGTTTTCCGTAACTGATGGATTTGTGTCAGCTCCTGAAACGCTTGATTGGGGGAGATAAGCGCTGGGTTTGCTAAGAGGGTAAGGCGAAAAAGCACATAGCGCAGTTGTCGTTCGTTGCCAGTGATTAAAGGATAACTGCGGCGATCGATAGCTAGTTGATAAGGTGCTAAAAAGTTAGAAAAGGATGAAAAGCGCCGATGCAAACTGGATGGGCTGAGATAATAGCGTTTGTAGAGGTCTGCAAAGGAAATAGTCGGCATTTTTAACAAGAGCAAGAGTAGCTGATAATTTACACTTTTATTGAATAATGCAGCAATCATTTCCATATGGGGGAGGGAGCAACTGGCTGATTGCTGCAAATGACGGTCTGCACGAATGTGCCCTTGTTGTACATCATAGTGGAAGAATGGGTCCTCGTTTAAATAGCTTGACAGCAGCCGGCGGATCGTTTTGACAGAGATATTTTGGGCGGAAGCAGCTTTATTCAAAGGCAGGGGATTTTCGGTTAAAAGTGTTGTGGAGAGTCGCAGCATTTGCATAATATCTTTTTCAAGGATATTTTTCAACATCATGCACCTCTTTCAGCTAAATTTTGCAACTGTCCTTATTATAAGGGAACTTCATTCGTTATTTTCACTCGCAAAAAATAGTCAATAAAACGTAATAAAAAACGATGTTTTTGTCGAGTATTTATTTGAAATTGCTGCTAGACAGAATTAAATGAAAGGAGGTATGCAAAAAAAAACCGCCTTCTAAAATAAAAAGGGTGGTTTTTTATATAGGTGTCGTTATAAAAAGAGAATGGCGAATGGGCGTTAACGAGTCTCGCTAGGCAATAAAATCGTTTGCCGTTGCCCATCGTCATATACATAGACTTTTTGGGGATACAGGTCGGAATACCGGTACGGTAGATCAACACCAAGTTCGATTTGACTTTGGGCTTGAGAAAAAAGCAGGGTGACACGACCATGATTGTTTTGGACTTCAAAGGTGAGCAGATTTGTCAACGGAATAAACCCTTTTAAATCAAGATCAATGATTAACCATATACTATCGATCAGTTCGCTAGGTAGTGTTTGAACAATACCGCCAGAAGCGTAACGACTGCGGTGATCATCAAATGTTTCAAACATAATAAACCCCTCCTTCAAGTAGGCTTGCCATTAACATCAAATTTGTCTATTTATCATAATGAAGAACCGTCAAAAATGCAACTACTTCTGCTTTTCTTTTTGGTCAGCGACGCATTTTAACTATTTTCTTAAAAATTTGTTGGGTTGGCTGGACCAAGCTTTCCCAAAGACGTCTTTCAATGGGAAATAGTCAGTTGCAGCATACCAGCTCTTCGTAAGAATGAAAAGGACTCTTGAAGGGAAATCCCTTCAAGAGTCCTACATTTCTTAGAAGTGTCTGTTGATTGAAGACGTGGTCTTAAGAACGGTGTTCTATGATTACTCTTCGTCTTCACCGATAACTGCTGGTTCAGCAGCTTCGCCGGCTTCTTCATCTTCAGAGATTTCTTGTGGTTCAGTAACCGCAACGATTTGTTCTTCTGGATCGGTCACGATCGTGTACTCGTCGTTCTTAGGCAGATCAGCCACTGTTAATGAATCGCCGATCTCTAATGACGTCACATCGATCTCAACACGTTCAGGCAATTTGTCTGGTGTTGCTGATACAACGACTGTATACAAGTTTTGTGCTAGAACACCACCAGCTTTGACACCAGCAGATTCACCAATTAAGGTTACTTCTGCTTCTACTTCTGTTTCTTCATTCATATCGACAGATAGGAATTCAACGTGGGTTAAATTGCGTGTGAAGGTATCTGATTGATACTCTTTGATCAGTGTATTGACTTTTTTGCCTTCTAAACTGATCGTGATTACGGTATTCAATCCATTTTCACGCAAGATTTTTTCTAATTCTGCTGCATTGACAGCAATCGGTGTGCTTTCTACTTTGTACCCATTGACAATTGCAGGTACTTTTCCTTCGTGACGCAACTTGTTCCGTAAAGAACGTGGGCGAACTTCTCTTTTCGTAACTTCTAATGATACTGACATAACTCAATTCCTCCTAAAATTTTCTCGTTAGTAACGAGATTTTTTAAGCAAATTTTGTTAACTCTGCACATTAAGTGGTACGTGAGTGAAAACACGCAAAAGGGCAGTTGTGTACACAACTGCCCCAGAAAGTTTTGGTTCAACTTTTCTCCACCAGGTCATAACGCTGTGTATGAGAAACTATATTTACTTTACTCTTTAACCTTACGCAAAAAGACAAAGAAAGTCAAATCATTTGAAATCCTGGCAGTTTCCTTTCGCTAAATCCTAAGCTATAATAGCCACTATGGAGAAAAATTTATGCGTTTAGATAAAGTGATCGAGCAACAATTGAATACATCCCGGAAAGAGATGAAACGGTTGTTTCAGCAAGGAAAAGTCTTTGTGGATCATAGGATTGAGCGAAGGCCCGAGCGCAACGTCGATAGCAGCTTGCATCAAATCATGGTTGCGGGGCGGCAGTTGGAAACACAGGAACGCTATTATATCGTCAACAAGCCCAAGGGTGTCGTTACAGCCAATCTGGATCAACAGCACCAGACAGTGATCGCTTTGATTGCACCCGAAGATCAACATCCTGATCTTTATGCCGTCGGTCGATTGGATCGGGACACGGAAGGGTTGGTATTAGTTACGACGAATGGCCAGTTAGGCTATGACTTGCTGCATCCCACCAAAAAGGTGACCAAGCGATATGAAGTGGTGGTCAATGACTTGGTGACTCCTGAGGATGTGGCGGCATTTGCTGCAGGGATCACCTTTCATGGTGGTGTCACTTGCAAACCAGCTGCCCTAACGATCATCGATGCCCGAGCGGATCATTCCTTTGTTTCGTTAGAAATTGCTGAAGGCAAGTTCCATCAAGTGAAAAAGATGTTTTTATCCCGAGGGAAAAAAGTCATTCAGCTGAAACGAACAGCGATGGGTTCGCTGGTTCTACCAGATGATTTAGCAGTGGGCAGTTATCGCTCGCTGACGCAAGAAGAATTAAAAGGACTGGCGGCGCATTTCCGCTGAGAAAGAGGGAGAAAATGAAGTATAAAACATTATTATTTGATGTCGATGACACGATCCTCGACTTTCAAGATACCGAAGATCAAGCCTTAAAAGCACTGTTTGAAGCTCATGGCTTGGAAATGACTCCAGAGCGCAAACAAAGCTATCAAACGATCAATCATGATTTGTGGCAGCAGTTTGAGCAAGGGAAAATCACGAGAGACCAAGTCATCAATGAGCGTTTCGGCTTGTTTTTTGAAACGCAAGGCATTCAGGTCGATAGTCCAGCAGTTGAATTGGCGTACCGAGAATTTCTAAATGAAGGACATAAACTGTTAGACAACAGTGATGAGATCTTAGCGGAGTTGGCGCAGCATTTTGACCTATACGTGGTTACGAACGGGGTTTCTGAAACCCAGTACCGTCGCTTGGAAGATGCCAAATTGAAGCCCTATTTCCGTGATATTTTTGTTTCAGAAGACACGGGTTATCAAAAACCAATGAAAGAATATTTTGACTACGTGTTTGCCCGCATACCAAACGTTAAAAAACAAGAAACAGTCATTATTGGCGATTCACTGACTTCAGATATCTTAGGCGGACAATTGGCAGGGATCGACACGATTTGGTTTAATCCAAAGAAAAAAAACAGTGGTGAGATTCAGCCTACCTTTGAGATCGAACGCTTGCAGCAATTACTTCCTTTATTGCAGCACTGATTCTACAGAAACAGTAGTAATTTGCCGAATTTTCGCTATAATAGAACCAGTGTGAATTTTTTAAGATGAAAGAGGTTAATTGAATGACGAATGGCAAGCCCATTATTATTGGTGTGACAGGTGGATCAGGTAGTGGAAAAACAAGCGTGAGTCGGGCGATCTTTAATCATTTCCCCAACCATTCTATTATGATGCTTGAACAAGACTCCTACTATAAAGACCAAAGTGATCTGAGCTTTGAAGAACGGTTGAACACCAACTATGACCATCCTTTTGCATTTGATACTGATTTGTTGATCGATCACTTGCAGCAGCTGCTTGCATATCAAACGATCGAAAAACCTGTCTATGATTATGTCGCTCATACCCGCAGCGAAGCAACGATCATTCAAGAACCCAAAGAAGTCATTATCTTGGAAGGGATCTTGATTTTAGAAGATGAACGTTTGCGTAATTTAATGGATATTAAACTTTATGTTGATACAGATGATGATATTCGCATCATTCGCCGGATCAAACGTGATATGGAAGAGCGTGGCCGGACGTTGGATTCTGTGATCGAACAATACTTGACGGTCGTAAAACCGATGTATCATCAATTTATCGAACCGACAAAACGGTATGCTGATGTCATCGTACCAGAAGGCGGCGAAAACCACGTAGCCATTGATTTGATTACGACCAAAGTGGCAACCTTCTTATCCTAAGGTTTCTTGAATCCATCGATTTGAACGTTTCTTTTGAGAAGAAACAACTGGTTCATGTAAAACTGCTGATAAGTGCTCTTTCTTGAAAGATGTTTATCCGCAGTTTTTGATTTTATAAAAAAAACAGTAGTATTCCGACTAATTTTATGGTAAAGTAATCCTCATGCGACGAGTCGAGAAGGTCTAGCATTAGCTGACCAGATTGATAGCAGAGGCACACCGCGTAAGCAACCTACCGGATTTGTAGGGTGTCGGAATATTCCTTTTGTGGAGATAGGGTATTCTACTAGCAATAGTACTGTGAGTGAAAAAAGCTGTGAACAATTTTGTTCACAGCTTTTTTTGTTTATTTACGTGAGAGAACAGCGATAGATGGTGGAAGACTCTCCCCAAGGGTGGTAGCCAGTGCCGATCGGTTCGAAAGCAAACTGCTCATAAAAAGTAGAAAGATCCGTACATAGATACAGAGAATCAAAACCAGCTCCAGCAGCGCGCTGTTTAGCTGTTTCGATCAAAAGGCGGGCACCGCCTTGGCCACGCCACAAAGGGTCCACATACAAGGCGCAAAGCCAAGGCGTCAAATCCATCCGACTGATGAAGTCGTTGGGGATCAAGCCGCCGCAGCCGATGATTTGATAAGGTCCGTCTGCTGCGATTTCTTCGTTGACCAGCAGTAGCCATTGCGGCAAAATGCTTGTTGAAAAACTATGGGTCAGGCTGTCTTCATAAACCATGAGGGAATCGGGGCCAGCCCACTGTTTTTGGAAGTAACGGATCGCTTCTGCTAAGTATTCAGGGTGTTCTTTAAGGGTGATGACCTGCATTTTTTTCTCCTTTATCCTTCTTTAGGTAAGCGAATCTGAAAAATAACCCCTCGTGGCTGCAGATCTTTGACCAGAATTTGTCCTTTGTGCTCTTCGACGATTTGCTTGGCGATCGCTAAGCCTAAACCATAGCCGCCGGTCTCCTTGGAGCGAGAACGATCCTCGCGGTAGAAGCGGTCAAAGATGCGAGCTTTCTCTTCATCGGAAATAGTTGGTCCCGTGTTTTTGACCTCGATCAGCCATTGCTTGTTAGAAATCTCCGATAAGAGCGTAATTTTATCACCACTGCTGGTATATTTTAAGGCATTATCTAGGAGAATCACGAGGACTTGATGAATTTTCTTTTGATCAAAGCAAGCGGTCGTTTTGGCAAAATTTTCGACAATAAAATGTTTTTGATCCAGTTCGGCAATTTCTTTGAAAGGTTTGACTAAGTCATCGATAAACGGAACTAATTCGACGGTTTCTTTCGTTAACAGCAGTTGATTGGAATCACTGCGGGCAATCGTTAGTAGATCAGCCGTTAATCCAGTTAGCCGTCGGGTTTCCGCTAACGCTTGTGCAATGCTTTCAGATTCTTCAATGATCGTATGATTGGGCTTGGTAAACAGGCGCTCCAGACTATTTTGAATGATCGTCAATGGTGTGCGCAGCTCGTGAGAAGCATTTTCGACAAATTCTTGTTGTTTCTTCCACGAGGCTAAAATTGGGCGCATGTTCAAGCTGGAAAGCAAGTAGCTGATCCCGATCGAGAGAATCCAGAAAAAAATCATCGATAAAATCAAGATGGTTTGGAAATTGTTCATGGCATTTTTGATTTGATTGGTGTTCGCTAAGACTTGGATATAGCCGACCCCGGCGTCATTGGTTGGGGCTTTGGTGGTGATTGAGCGAAACAAAAGTGTCTCTTCTTCCTCTGACAAGGACTGATCCACCACTGAAAAAGACGTGATACTGTCTAAATGGCTCGTATCTAAAGATAGACTTGCCAATTGTGAAAAACGGCCGCCTAAAGTCTGTTTGTTTAAAATCTCGCCGTCCTCAGACCAGAGGATCAACTGGGTGTTGAAGCGATTGGTACCAGGGATCTTCGGCATTGCACTATCTGGTGGCAATACCTCTAGATTGGATTGCGAAGCGCTGATCTCAGCTTGGATCAAGCGGGTATCTTTGACTGCTTGTTCCAAAGAAATATCGGTTTGACGATAAGCCGATTGGTTGAATAATTGGAGCACGATCGTTCCTAAAAGTAAGAAGACCAAAGCAAAGGCACTGACATTTAGGAGAAAGGAGTGCAGCCGTTGTCTCTTAGAGCGTTCTTTATTCATAGACTAGGCTCCTTGCATAATATAGCCGACATTTCGCAACGTACGGATCTCTTTGTCGATTCCTGTCTGGCGCAAGTGTTTTCGCAGATTGCTCATGTAGACTTCTACGACAGTCAGGGTCGTTTCTGAATCGAACCCCCAGATGCGATCAAAAATCTGTTCCTTGGTCAAAATAATGTTTCTATTTTGTAGAAAATAGAGCAGTAGCTCAAATTCTTTCCCTTGAATCGGTAAAAGCTCCCCTTGATAGCTGACCTCGTTGGTGCCAAGGTTACAGAGCAACCCGTTATATTCCAGTGTATTTTCATTGAACAAACCTAAGGAGCGTTTTAGCAACGCTTTGATCCGCATCAATAATTCTTCCCGATAAAAAGGCTTGGTCAAATAATCATCAGCCCCTTTTTGAAAGCCGGTTACTTTGTCTTCTAAGCCGTCTTTGGCTGTTAAAATCAGGACGGGTGTTTGGAGTCCTTTTTTTCGTAATGCTGAAAGCACCTCATAGCCGTTCATCTCAGGCATCATCAAGTCAAGAATAATCAAGTCATAGATCCCCGTTTCCGCCTCGTACAAGCCTTCACTGCCATCATATGCTTGCGTGACTTCACCGATTTCGCTGACGATCTCTTTCATATTTTCAGATAATGTTTTGTCATCTTCGATTACTAATAATTTAATCATGTTCCCACCTCTTTAAGGATAAGAATAGCACGAATAGCATAAAAAATGCTTAAAAAAACTGTTTTGTCTTAAGCTGCATTTAAGATAGCTGCCGTAAATTCAGTGCATGGATTTCAAGGGAGGAACATTTTATGAAATTAAAAAAAGTCTTTCAAAGAAAAGAGACGAAATATCTATTGACTAAGGAGCAATTTCCAGCATTTCTTGGCGAGTTGCAGCAAAAAATGGCGATCGATGAATATGGGCAACACACGATTATGTCCTTGTATTATGATACCCAGGATTACCGCTTTATTCGTCATTCGATGGACAAACCGAAATACAAAGAAAAATTTCGGGTCCGCAGCTATGGGGTACCGACAGAGCAACAGTTGATTTTTTTAGAGATCAAGAAGAAAGTCAGTGGCGTGGTCTACAAACGCCGCGTTCCGATGCCCTATGCTGACTATTGCCGCTGGTTGCAAACGGGGGTCTTGCCGTCAATGGAGGAAGCCCCGCAAATCGCCGCGGAGATCCACTGGTTATTTAAGAAAAACCCGGACCTGCTACCAAAAGTCTTGATTGCCTATGATCGCCTGTCGCTGTTTGTTGATGATGATAGTGAATTTCGCGTGACGTTCGATCAAAACATTCGCTTTCGCACCTGCGATCTCATGTTAGGTTCCGGTAGTGACGGTGCACTAGTAGCACCGGAAGTCGGAGTGTTGATGGAAGTCAAAGCCCTCGGCTCTTATCCAATATGGTTTGTGGAACTGCTGAACAAATACAGTGTGCGCAAAGGCAGCTTTTCAAAATATGCCCAAACCTATCAACGGCATTTATTCAAGAAGGAGGAACGGTTACATGTTATCTAGTCTATTTTCTGGCGATACGAGCACCCTTGAATGGAGTAGCTTATTGATCTGTATCGCCGCCTCATTGCTTTTAGGATTATTAGTGGCAGCGATCCATATGATCCGCAATGTCTATACGAAAAACTTCGTCATTACCTTGGCAGTCTTACCGATTCTCGTTCAATCGGTGATCATGCTAGTCAACGGCAATCTTGGCACAGGGGTGGCGATCTTAGGTGCCTTCAGTTTGATTCGTTTCCGCTCGGTTCCCGGGGGTTCTAGAGAGATTACCAGCGTCTTTTGGTCGATGGGGATCGGTCTGGCAACTGGGATGGGGTATGTCGGCTATGTTGTCATTTTTTCCATTATCGTGGCGCTTTTCTTGACCCTTTTATATACGATGCCCTTTGGCGATCGACAAGCCACGAGTGAACGGGAACTGAAGGTCACGATTCCGGAAGATTTGGATTATCCACAATTATTCGATGATCTCTTTGAAAAATATACGCATTCTGCCAAACTGACATCGGTTCGAACGACGACGATGGGAAGCTTGTATGAATTGCGCTATCAGTTGCTGTTAAAAGACCAAGCGCAAGAAAAGCAAATCATTGATGAAGTTCGGGTTCGTAATGGCAATTTACCTGTTGTTTTAGGCAAGCTCACCGCTAACCGCGATGAGCTGTAGAAGGAGGAACCTTTTATGAAAAAACTCATTTATCCACTCTTGCTCTCATCGCTGCTCTTAGGCGCTTGCGGGCAAACCGATAGTACTAGCACGAGCAGCAGTTCCAGTTCCGCAGCAGCAGTTTCCGGTTCTGCCGCAGTGACCAACGTTTCAACGACCCTTGATGATTCTGTGGACTATTACGGTAGTTACGAAGAAGAAGATGTTGATGCTTCCTACGATGAGGCAACTGCTACGCAACTTGAATTGAATGGCAGCGACACGACGGCTGTTGATGGCGTTTCAGTGGAAGACCAAACCGTGACGATCACCCAAGCCGGCACCTATGTCGTCAGCGGGTCGTTAAGTAATGGCCAACTGGTTGTCAACGTCAACAAAGAAGAAAAAGTCCATCTGATCTTTGCCGGTGTCACGATCACCAATGAAGACGGGGCGGCCGTCGTCATCGAACAAGCAGAAAAAGTCATCACGACCTTAGCCAGTGATACGACGAATACTCTGACGGATGGCAGCAGCTACACCTTGGCTGAAGGCGAGACAGAACCAGATGCTGCCTTTTATAGTAAAGAAGATTTGTCCATCAACGGCGATGGGACGTTGGTGATCACAGGAAATTACAGCAACGGATTGCGCAGCAAAGATGATTTGGTTTTAGCAGGGGGGACGATTGAAATCACAGCGAAAAACAATGCCATCAAAGGAAAAGATTCCGTGTCGATCTTGGCGGGGAACTACACACTGAACACCACTGAAGGAGATGGCATCCAAGCGAATAATACGGAAGATGCGGAAAAAGGCTACGTTGCGATTGATGGTGGTACCTTTACGATCCAAAGTGGTCGTGACGGGATCCAAGCAGAAACAAATTTAAGCATCCAATCAGCTGATATCACGATCAAAACGGCTGACGGAGCCCAAAGTCAGTCGCTAGTGACGGATGAAAGTTACAAAGGATTGAAAGCTGGCGGTGTGATGACCATCAGCAGCGGCACCTTTGCGATCGATAGTGCGGATGATAGCTTGCATGCCAATGATACGATCAACATTGCAGGTGGCACGATCACTGCCAGCAGTGGCGATGATGGGATCCACGCCGACAATGAATTGACGATCTCCGACGGAACGATTTCTATCGAAGAATCCTATGAAGGATTAGAAGCAAGTGTAATCACGATTGCAGGTGGCACGACACACGTCGTGGCTAGCGATGATGGGATCAATGCCGGTGGTGGCAGTGATACGGATGAAACAACGGGACAATTTGGTCAAGACAGTTTTGGCGGCGGCCCTGGCGGCGGCGATACCGCGGATGACAGTAAACAGATCACGATCACTGGTGGAACGTTGGTCATTGATGCCGAAGGGGATGGCCTGGATAGTAATGGCAATGTCACCATGAGTGATGGCGTCGTCATCGTAAATGGTCCAACGACCGGTGGCAATGGTGCTTTGGACTATAACGGCACATTTGAACTCACCGGCGGCGTCTTGTTAGCGGCAGGCACGACCGATATGGCCATGAACGTTAGCGGTGGTAGTCAACAGTCGATCGGAATCAGTTTCGATCAAACCCAATCAGCCGAGACCCTAGTGACCTTAAAGGACAGTCAAGGTCAGACGATCTTGTCCTATGCCCCAAGCAAAAGCTACCAACACGTGGTTCTTTCCAGCCCAGATTTGACCGATAGCAGCTATACGTTGGTCAGTGGTGGGACGAATGATGCACAAGCAGTCTCCGGTTATTATGCTGGCGGAACCCTCAGTGATGGGACAGAGTTAGGAACATTGTCCGTCACGGATACTATCGCTAACTTGACCCAATCAGGTGCAACAGCGACAACCAATCAGATGGGCGGTGGTTTTGGTCGTTAGTTGAAGTTTCACCGATCATCACCAAATGGTTATCAATAAATCGAACAGATCGCAGGCAGCCGTTGCGGTCTGTTTCTATGATTCAAAAAATCAGGAGACGGTTTAAGGTCAATTTAAGCTAGGATCCTTATAGTCGAAAGACAATAAATAGCTATTCAGGAGGAACAAAGATGAATTTTTTGAAACGAGGTCTCCAAAGTTTATGGGCGAAAAAAGGCCGGAGCCTGTTGCTGATCGCCGTATTTTCTGCAATCTTGATTTTTGTATTGGCGGGTCTGACGATTCGCAGTGCGGCACTAGTAGCGACTGAAAATGCCCAGAAAAGTGTTGGCGCAACTGTGACGTTGCAAGCAAACCGCGAGCAGGCTTTTCAGCAAAGGAGCTCTTCTTCTGACAGCGATGACCAAAGCACCCGACCAGATCCAGGGAGTTTTCAATCGACACCAGTAGCGATTACTGATGCCCAAGCGATCGCCGATTTAGACGGGGTTGCCTCATATAGTTTTGAAGTCAGCACCTCTGCTGATGCCGTCAGCGGGATCGAACCGATCTCCAGCAGTGACTCATCGACAGAGTCAGAAGCAACCGATAGCAGCGAGACGGGGCAAATGGACGGTATGCCAGGAGGAATGCCTGGTGGGAATATGAGTACGGGTGATTTCCAAATCACTGGTGTATCAAGCAGTGCGGCGTATACGACTTTTTCGGAAGGAACAGCGACGATCACGGATGGAGAAGGAATTACTTCTGAGGATGAAGGTACGAACCAAGTCCTGATCGAATCCTCACTAGCTGAAGCGAATGATTTGGCGGTCGGAGATACGTTTTCGATCACTGATGCAGAGGACAATGAAGTAGAAGTGACGATCAAGGGAATCTATGAAACGAGTGAAGTTGGCAACAGCATGAGCCAAATGTTTAACTTTCTCAACCCAGCCAACACGATCATTGCCTCTTATACTCTTGCCAATACGTTGAGCGGCAATGAGGACACCATTGATTCAGCAACCTATACCTTGAGTGATCCGTCTGAGATGACAGCATTCGTGGAAGAAGCGGAAGGGTTGATCGATACAGAAACCTACAGCATTCAAACCAACGATCAAATGTATCAGTCGATGCTGACACCATTGAATAATGTCGCTAGCTTTGCAAAAAATATTATTGTGTTAGTTGCTGCTGCCGGTATCATTATTTTGACGTTGATCGTGATGATGTCGATTCGGGAACGTCGCTATGAGATTGGTGTATTGCTCTCTTTAGGCGAGTCACGGGCTAAAGTGATCCTACAGTTTTTCACAGAGATTTTTGTCTGTATGGTGTTTGCTTTAGGGATCGCGGCCGCTAGCGGCAATCTTGTCGGGAATGCCGTCGGAGAGCAATTATTGGCACAACAAACAGAGACAACGACTGATCAAGCAGCCACTGAAAACGCTGGTCCTGGAGGCGGGGAGATGCCGCAAATGGGCGGAAATCGTGGTGGTTCTTTCCCATCCTTCACCCAATCAGCAGAAGTGGAGTCCTTGGAGATCACCGTTTCCCCTCAACAAATTGGTTTATTGGCATTACTCGGTCTAGGGATCAGTTTTGGCTCGATCTTACTCTCTTCCGCGGGCATTTTGCGGTTGAATCCGAAAAAAATCTTGGTTTCTTAGGAGGAACGACATGACATTACGAACAGAACAATTAGGATATTGGTATCAAAGCGAAGCAGAAGCGCTGTTTCGTGACGTTGATTTGACCTTTGAACCTGGCAAGATGTATGCGATCTTAGGTTCCAGCGGATCGGGGAAAACAACTTTCCTGTCACTGATCACGGGCCTAGATACACCGAAAGAAGGAAAGATTTTCTACAATGAAGAAACGTTAGCAAAAATCGGATTGCGAGAATACCGCCGCAAAGATGTTTCCATCGTGTTCCAAGCGTATAATCTATTGCCTTATATGTCGGCACTGGACAATGTGATCACAGCCATGGCGATCGCGAAGTCGCAGCAAGCCGATAAAAAGGCCTATGCTTTAGCCAACTTAGCCAAAGTTGGCATCACGGAAGAGCTGGCACTGAAAAAAGTGACCCAATTATCGGGTGGGCAACAGCAGCGGGTCGCTATCGTTCGCGCGTTGTGCTGTGAACATGAGCTGATCGTAGCCGATGAACCGACTGGAAATTTGGATGAAACGACATCTAAAGAAATCGTCAAACTGTTTCAAGAAATTGCCCATGAGCAAAAAAAATGTATCATCTTAGTGACCCATGAACAAGAAGTAGCAAAGGCTTGCGATGTCGTTTATGAGTTGAAGGAACGAGCATTTTCTAAAATTGAAAGGTGAGCTTTGCGTATGGTAACTGCTAGTTAGTGAGACAAAGATCGTCATTCTTATTCCCTCATTGAGCAAGACTGAAATGAAAATACCGCAAAGTCTGCTTGCATCTTCTAGGTGCTCCTCTTACAATAGAAGTAATTGTAAAAGAAGGAACTTTTGAGAGGAGCAAGCAGATGCGGCTTTTTATTGACGGCGACGGTTCGCCGGTGAAAAATGAAGTGATTGAACTGGCTCAGCAGTATCAGCTGCCGGTAGTGATCGTGACCAGTGTCGATCATTATACGACCAAAGACTATCCCGCCCATGTCCACTTTGTCTATGTCGACAAAGGCTCGGATCGCGCGGATTATGAAATCGTGAAGGAGATAGAACCCGGCGATTTTCTCGTCACCCAAGATTATGGCTTAGCCTCGTTAGTCTTGCCCAAAAAAGCACGAGTTTTTCACCATAACAGTACAGAGTATTTGCCAGAAACGATCGATTTTTTATTAGGTCAACGCTACTTAGGTGCGCAGATGCGTAAAGCAGGCAAGCGCACAAAAGGACCGAAGCCCTTTACGAAAGAGGATCGGGAAGTCTTCAAACGAATCTTTGAAAACGAATTGCGACAGACCCTTGCAAAATAAGCACCCTCAAGACCCAGCTTCTGCATGAAACACGGGAATTGAAGGTGCTTATTTATTTCTTACGAAAACGATCATAAAAGTATTTGCCGACTAAAGCTACGATCGCGAAAAATGCCAAGGTATATCCGAAGATCCCCATCTGATGGACGAAGGCTCCTTGTTGCGGGCTGGCGACCACCAATAAGGAAGAGCCAAGGATGACCGCAGCTAGAATAATACCGATCACCAGTCGATTGACCATCTGATCAAAGCGATCCAATAGCTGTTTTTGTTCGCGGATCTCTAAATTTAACCGGTGTTTACCAGTCGCAAAAGTGTCTAAGACAGCCAAGGTTCGATCAGGAAGATGGCTAAGTGCCCGCAAGCTTTTTGCGGTTGCCAAGGCGCTTTTTTTCACCTCGTCTTCAATACTCAGCTGCTGTAAGAAATATTTTTGTGCAAAAGGCTGAGTGACTTCCATCATTGATAATTCGGGGTCTAAGGCTTTGATCACACCTTCCAAGGTGCCAAAAGCCTTAATCAGCAAGGTGATGTCTCGATGCATCTGCAGTTGGTTATCATGGCAGATCGTGATGACTTCCCCCATCACTTTTTGCAAGTCGATATCCTTTAGCGGCATATTATAGTAGTTTTCAACAAATTTTTGAAGATCCTGATAGAAGGCGACTTCATCAAAGGAACTGCCGCTGCTGTTGCACAAACGCAAGACAGCTTTGCCGACTTCTTGGGTGTCTTGGGTATACAAAGCAATCAATGCATCAGCTAAGCGACTGCGTAATGACTGATCCAAGTGTCCCATCATCCCAAAATCTAAGAAAATCACTTGGTAAGGCGGCATAATCGCTTCTTCTTGCCACTTCAATGAATAATCAACACCGCCGAGGACACCGACGCGCTGTTTGACTTGGAATGGTTTTGGTCGGTTGGTTTGATCTGTGAAGACATGTAAAAAAAGATTGCCAGGATGCGGATCAGCGTGAAAGAAGCCATCTTCAAAGACTTGCTTCATAAAGTTTTCGACTAATAGCGTTCCCACTTGTTTTTTCACTGCTTTCACGGACTGATTGTCATAAACGATATCTTGATTGCTGCGGGTCAGCAAGCAGTTCAAACTTTCACCGGCCATGTAATCCATGACTAATACTTTTTGGGTGCACCATTCGGGATAAACTTTTGGCAATGCCAATTGCGGGTTTTGGTGATTGTTACGGTAGAATTCCTGCGCATTTTTCATCTCTTGTAAAAAATTTGTTTCATTGGCAAGGGATCGTCTGACTTCGCTTAACACGCTTTTTAAATCCACCACATTGGCTTCTGGAATTGCACGAACCAACGGTAGAGCCTTTTCAAAAAGATCGAGATCCACTTGAATCGCCGCAATGATTCCCGGATGCTGCACTTTGACGATCACTTCTTTGCCGCTGATCAAGTTTGCTCGGTGGGCTTGTCCGATGGAAGCTGAGGCGACTGGGATTTCATCAAAAGCGGAAAAAACTTCCGTTAGTGGCTGCTGTAGTTCTGCTTCCAGCAGTGCTTTGACCTTGGGAAATGGATCACTTTTGACATTGTCTTGTAACTGCTTGAAGGCATCAACGAAAGTGCTGGAAAGCAGGTCATTGCGGACCGAAAGCATCTGCCCGATTTTGATAAATGTTGGTCCTAATTCTTCAAACGCTTGACGCACCATTTCGGGATGCTGCTGTTTGCTGATATTTTGAACGACTTTGTATTTCAAAAAGACTTGAAGGATTTGTTTTAATCGTCCTTTTCTAGAAGGAGCAGTTTGTTCTGTCATAGGTCCCACCTCTTTAAACGTGCCGTGATATATTCATAGTACTGACAAAATGAAAAACATTCAACTAACGACTGTGTAAGCTTAAAGAAATTTCTGCAAGATTTAATGCCGGTTGGTCGATTTTGTGCTAAAATGTGGAAGACTTAGTTTGGTAGAATCAATGAATACAGGAGGAAATTCTTTTGAAAATCATTTTATTATACGGGGGACGCAGTGCAGAGCATGAGGTATCACTGTTATCCGCTTTTTCAGTTGTTAATGCTGTATATTATAATTACTACCAAGTTCAATTAGTAATGATCACTAAAGAAGGACGCTGGTTAAAAGGCCCATTATTGTCTGAGGCGCCAACGTCACCAGATACTTTGGCATTGACCAACGAAGAGACCAAAGGGGAAGAAATTTCACCTGGGGCCATCTATGAAGAAGACGCGATCGTCTTTCCATTGCTCCATGGACCAAACGGCGAAGACGGCACGATCCAAGGGTTTTTAGAAACCATCGGAATGCCTTATGTCGGTGCTGGTGTCTTGACTAGTGCCTGTGGGATGGACAAAATCATGACCAAGTACATCTTGCAAGCTGCGGGAATTCCGCAAGTTCCGTATGTACCAGTCTTGAAAAATGCGTGGAAAGAAAATCCGAAAAAGATTTTCGATCAATGCGAAGGCAGTCTCCTTTATCCGATGTTTGTCAAACCAGCCAACATGGGATCAAGTGTCGGTATCTCGAAAGCCGAGAACCGCGAAGAACTGCAAAATGCGTTGCAAGAAGCGTATCGCTACGATACCCGAGCGATCGTTGAACAAGGAATCGAAGCCCGTGAGATCGAAGTCGCTGTTCTTGGAAACGAAGACGTGCGGACCACCATGCCGGGAGAAATCGTAAAAGATGTTGCGTTTTATGATTACAATTCCAAATACATTGACAACCGAATCGAGATGCAGATTCCTGCGCAAATTCCCGAAGAAACACAAGCCAAAGCCCAAGAGTTTGCGAAAAAAGCCTATACGATGTTGGGCGGCAGTGGGTTGAGCCGTTGTGATTTCTTTTTGACCAATAAAAACGAGCTCTTTTTAAATGAGCTGAACACGATGCCGGGATTCACTGAATTCAGCATGTACCCACTGTTATGGGAGAAGACCGGATTGCCGTATGGTGATTTGATTGAAGAATTGATCCAATTAGGGATGAATCGTTTCAACCAAAGACGTTCTTTCTTGACGAATGTGGAAGAAGCAGAAGTTGAAGCAGAGAATGAAAACGAAGCAGAATAAATAGCAGGAAGAAAGCCAGCTCAACTCAAGGAAAATACTTGAAGCGATCTTGTGCTTTCTTTTTTTGTAAAAAAGGAGCGAACCTGATGAATTTTACTGTAAAAGAAGCCGCTGCCGTATTTGGTCAGCCAATTGAAAATGAGACACCACTTGCCTCTGTGGAGTTTGACAGCCGTCTAATCAAAGAAAACAGTCTTTTTGTTCCCTTGGCGGGGACTCGGGATGGACATGAATTTGCCCAACAAGCCAAAGACAATGGTGCGATCGCGACATTGTGGAGTCATCCCACCATCCAACCACCGCAAGGCATCCTTGTGATCCCCGTCACGGATACTGTCAAAGCGTTCCAACAGTTAGCACGAGCCTACAAAGAAAAACTTGCGCCAAAAATCATCGCTATTACCGGAAGTAATGGGAAAACAACCACAAAAGATATGGTAGACGCGGTTATGGCACAAAAATACCAGACCTACAAAACTCAAGGTAATCATAACAATGAACTAGGCGTGCCTTTGACTATCTTGCATGCACCAGAAGATACGCAAGTGTTGATTTTAGAAATGGGAATGGACCATGCAGGAGAGATCGAAGTCCTTTCGCGCTTAGCAGAACCTGATGCTGCTGCTATCACGTTGATTGGCGAAGCCCACATTGAAAACTTAGGGTCCAGAGAAGGGATCGCCAAAGCCAAAATGGAGATCACCGCAGGATTGAAAAAAGACGGCTTCTTTATGATGCCGGTGGATGAACCATTGTTAGACCCCTTTGTTCCTAACTTGACGCAGACCATTGAAACTTTTGGCTTAACAGAGGGAGATCTGCAAGGAGACATCGTAGAGGAATCGCAAGATCAAACGATTTTTACGGTAGCAGGTACGACTTTTACCTTACCGGTATTAGGCGGTTATAATGTCAAAAATGCCTTGATCGCGATTGGTTTAGGACGTCATTTTGGTGTATCAAATGAAGCCATCAAGGAGGGCTTGGCGCATTTTCAATTAACGAAAAATCGGACCCAATGGGTGACTGCCGGTAATGGAGCAGCGATTTTGAGCGATATATACAATGCCAATCCGACTGCCATGGGTCTCGTATTGGATAGTTTCCGCAAATTGCCGTTAGAAGGCCGACGGATCGCCGTATTGGCAGATATGCTTGAATTAGGACCAGATTCTGCACAAATGCATGAGCAGATGGCCGCACATTTAGATGACTCGTTCCAACTAGTTTTTCTTTATGGCAAAGAAATGCAAGCATTGCAAAAACGACTAGCTCAGTCACCACTGGCTGACAAGGTGCGCTATTTTGCGACAGATGAAAAACTACAACTGATCGCCTCCTTAAAGGAAACTTTAGAACCTTCCGACAGCTTGGTAATCAAAGGGAGCAATGGCATGGGCTTGAGCGAAGTCGTTGATGCACTAAAAGGAATGTAAAGCGGAGTTGAAATCTTGCTGAAACTTTCAAAACGTGTTATACTTATCTAACGCCGAAAGATGAAGCACAGAATGATTACTGTAAAAAACATTGACGTTTTGAGATAAAATGATGGCTGAGACAAACAACACTTGTTTTAGCCTTTTATAATGCCTTCGTGAAGCGGTTTTTCGGTACCGAGAGAAAGATAAGAGTAAATGGGACTACTCTTGTGTTTCTGAAGAACTAACCTACGCTTCGATGATAGAAAAACAGGCATCGAAAAGATGACCAGCCTAGGAGGATCCATTTGAAATTTAAAGATCTAGAATTATCCAACGAATTATTGACTTCTGTTGAGCGTGCCGGCTTTGAAGAAGCAACACCCATCCAAGAAGCAACGATTCCATTAGCCTTAGCAGGCAAAGACGTGATCGGTCAAGCACAGACCGGTACTGGTAAAACCGCCGCATTTGGTTTGCCAATGTTAGAAAAAATCGACCCAGCGAACCATCAACTACAAGGATTAGTGATTGCCCCAACCCGTGAATTAGCGATCCAAACCCAAGAAGAATTGTATCGTCTTGGTAAAGACAAAAAAATTCGCGTTCAAGCAGTTTACGGTGGAGCCGATATCGGCCGTCAAATCCGTCAATTAAAAGATCGTCCCCATATCGTAGTTGGTACGCCAGGACGTATGTTAGACCATATCAACCGCCACACCTTAAAATTAGGTACGGTTGAAACGCTTGTATTAGATGAAGCAGACGAAATGTTGAACATGGGCTTCTTGGAAGATATTGAAAAAATCATCAGCCAAGTGCCAGATGTTCGTCAAACGTTACTATTTTCAGCAACAATGCCGCCAGCAATCAAAAATATCGGCGTGAAATTCATGAAAGAGCCTGAACATGTTCAAATCAAAGCCAAAGAAATGACCGCTGATTTGATTGATCAATATTATGTTCGCTCAAAAGATTACGAAAAATTCGATGTCATGACTCGTTTGTTGGATGTGCAATCACCAGAATTGACGATCGTTTTCGGTCGTACGAAACGTCGCGTTGATGAATTGGCACGTGGTTTAGAAGCCCGTGGCTACAAAGCTGAAGGCATTCATGGGGACCTTTCTCAACAAAAACGAATGAGCGTTTTACGTTCATTTAAGAGTGGTCAATTAGATATCTTAGTTGCCACAGACGTAGCAGCTCGCGGATTAGATATTTCTGGTGTTACACACGTTTACAACTACGATATCCCTCAAGATCCTGAAAGCTATGTTCACCGGATCGGACGTACAGGTCGTGCCGGAAAAGGCGGAATGTCAGTGACTTTCGTTACACCAAACGAAATGAGCTACTTGCATGTCATTGAAAACTTAACGAAAAAACGGATGACACCAATGCGCCCACCAACCGAAAAAGAAGCTTTTAAAGGTCAATTAGGTGCCGCAATCGAATCTGTTGAAACAAAATTGGATGAAAATGGTTTGGATAAATACTTGCAAGCAGCCGACGATCTTTTGGAGCGTTATTCTGCACAAGATTTAGCAGCACTGCTTCTAAAAACAATGGCGAAAGATCCAGCTGATTTAGAACCAGTCAAAATTACACCAGAACGCCCATTACCTCAAGGAAAAAAATCATTCAATAAAAACGGACGTCGCAGCAATAACAGCAATGGCGGCAATCGTAACCGCAAAGAAAACGGTGGGAACCGTGGCGGCGGCAACGGCAATAAAGCCCGTGGTAACTATTCAAAAGATGGTGCCCGTAAAAACAATCGCCGTAGCAACGACAAAAAACGCGGTTTCGTTATCAGAAATAACCAAGACTAATTGAGTTTGTGGACCTTGTAAGGAAACTTGCAAGGTCTTTTTTATATAAAAAACAAATACGAGTGATTGAAAATCTTAATCTCCGTATAAACTCGTCAGATTTGAATGGTAATTCGCCATTTTTTTGGTAGAATGGTAACTAGCTAAACAAGGGCCAATTCCAATTTGGAAACCCCTATCTTAAGTAAAGGTAGCGAGAAGAATGATTAAAGGAATCGGGATCGATGCAGTCGAGCTGCTTCGAATGAAAGAATTAATTGAAAAAAAACCTCAGTTTATAACGCGTATTTTAACGGAGAAGGAAGCAAAATTATTTGCCCGTTTGCCCCTGAAACGTCAGGTAGAGTTCCTCGGGGGGCGCTATGCCTGCAAAGAAGCGTTCTCGAAAGCTTGGGGGACGGGGATCGGCAAAGTTTCTTTTCATGATATTGAAGTCTTGACCAATGAATTCGGTGCACCGATCGTTACCAAAGCACCGCACCCTTTAGAAAAAACGTTTGTCAGTATCACCCATACAAATGATACTGCCTTTGCACAAATTATCTTAGAATTATCGGATAGTGAGTAACCTGAGTGGAAGTCGTCACTTGGTGAAAAAACGACGATACTTTATGGACGAACAGCCGACTACATAAAACCAACTTAATTTGTTTGTCTGATCAAGCATTAGTAGAAAGAAGGAACTGGAAATGGTGGTTGCTTACCATAGACCAACGAAAGCGATTATTGATACGACCGCGATTACCGAAAACATCAAAAATGAGATTGCTCACTTACCAAGCGAGACGTTTCTTTTTGCGGTGGTAAAAGCCAATGGGTACGGGCACGGAGCGGTACAAACTGCTCAAGCAGCCAAAGAAGGCGGTGCAGCCGGTTTTTGCGTTGCGACGATCGATGAGGCAATCGAATTGCGAGAAGCAGGAATCACTGACCCGCTGCTGATTTTAGGGGTTGTGAACGTGCAAGATATTCCCTTACTTGCAGAATACGATTTTTCTTTTCCAGTCGCTTCGATGGACTGGTTGGTAGAAGCCGGTACTTATTTGGAGGAGAATCCTATAAAGACACCGCTTAAAGTACATGTCAAAGTGGATACCGGCATGGGGAGAATCGGTTTTTTGACCCCAGAAGAAGTGCTTCAAGCCGTTCTTTGGTTGGAAACTCATCCCACATTTGATTGGGAAGGAATCTTTACCCATTTCTCCACAGCCGATCAAGCTGATACAACTTATTGGGAAACACAGCACCAGCGGTTTAAAGAAGTCTTAACTGTTTTGCCTTATTTGCCGACATATATACATACAGGCAATAGCGCGACCTCCTTGTGGCACAAAGAGGCCGTTGGGAATATGGTCCGTTTTGGGATCGCGATGTATGGATTGAATCCGTCAGGTCATGCATTGAAGGAACCATTTTCCTTAAAACCAGCCCTTTCACTTGTTTCTGAACTGATCCAAGTGAAATTACTTGAAAAAGGAGCGGGGATTGGCTATGGTGAGACATATATCACGCCCCATCAGGAATGGATCGGCACTGTGCCTATCGGTTATGCGGATGGCTGGTTACGAAAAATGCAAGGCTTCTCACTCTTAGTAGAAGGTGAACCTTGTGAAATCGTCGGTCGGGTGTGTATGGATCAACTGATGATTCGTTTGCCGCGAGCCTTTGCTGTCGGTACAACGGTCACGTTGATTGGTGAGAATCATGGGAAACGAATTACGATGCAGGATGTTGCAGACCAGTTAGAAACGATTCACTATGAAGTAGCGTGCACCCTCTCAGCAAGGGTTCCGCGAGAATATAAAAGTTAGGGTGGTCCTATGGTAAAAAGGGGAGATATTTATTTTGCCGATCTTTCACCAGTCGTTGGATCGGAGCAAGGCGGAATACGACCGGTCTTGATCATTCAAAATGACTTGGGCAATCACTTCAGTCCCACCGTGATCATTGCGGCGATCACGGCAAAAATGGCGAAGCCGAAATTACCAACCCACATTGGGATTTCCGCTTCTTGCACAGGGATTGGCAAAGACTCCGTCATTTTGATGGAACAGATCCGCACGATCGACAAAAGTCGGTTGAAAGAAAAAGTTTGTCATTTAGACGATAAAGTGATGTGTGAAGTCGATGCTGCTTTGATGATCAGTATTGGTGTGGAGCCGACCTTTGCTACATCAACGATCGAGGTGTAAAACAAGCAATGGGGTATGTAGTATTAATAGTAGTTGTCATTTTATTGATTCTCTTTACTTATAAACATATTCGCCGTTTTCTTTCAGAAACCAAAAAGCGCAACGAAACCATGGAACAAGGGTATTACCTTGTCAGTCATACATATGAAGAGAAACGGGAACAGACCCATTATTACGGCGTTTTTCAACAAGGAGACAAAGAACTGATATTAGAAATGTCACTCCAGCTTTATTTACAGCTACAGCCACCGCAACGGGGGATGTTGACCGCCAAAGAAGGCCGAGTCCTTTCTTTTGAAGGGTGATCATGTGAAGAAAGCAGTGCCCATGAGAGAGTATCTCTTCAAGGAAAAGCAAACAAGCAGGAAAGAGCTGCTCCATTTATTTCACAGGAGTTGGTTCATTCACTGCTTGTTTTTTATGACTAAAATGTTTGTGAGAGCTATTTCAAGTAAGATGGCGTGATGGATGGGAACATTGAGCATCGAAAAAATGATCAACCAGCGCAGTAGAGCAACGGTTTTGCTTTGACAAACAACCAAGGTACGGTTGCTTTTCACAAAGAATTCAGTTATAGTATGTAGCGACTAGTTTGAAAAGAGGGAAAAAAGTGAACCCATCGATTTATGGACTTACCAAATCAGATCTATCTTTGTGGATAACTGAACAAAATGAAAAGAAATTTCGAGCCAACCAAGTGTGGGAGTGGCTCTATGAAAAACGAGTAACCAGCTTTGAAGAAATGACCAATTTACCGAAACCATTGATTGAGAAACTGACGGCAGCCTTTGTGATCAATCCCCTGAAGCAGATGGTGGTACAAGAAGCCAGTGATGGGACCGTCAAGTATTTATTTCAATTGCCCGACAATCACATGATTGAAACGGTCTTGATGCGTCAAGAGTATGGCATGTCGGTTTGTGTGACGACCCAAGTCGGTTGCAACATCGGCTGTACCTTTTGTGCCAGTGGGTTATTAAAGAAACAGCGGGATTTAACAGCAGGCGAGATCGTGGCTCAAATCATGTTAGTACAACACTATTTTGATGAACGCAACGAGGGAGAACGGGTCTCTCACGTAGTCGTCATGGGGATCGGCGAACCCTTTGATAACTATGACAATGTGATGCATTTCTTGCAGATCATTAACGACCCAAAAGGTTTAGCGATCGGTGCGCGGCATATTACCGTGTCAACCAGCGGCTTGGCGCATAAAATCAAAGAGTTTGCGGAGAACGGCTTGCAAGTGAACCTAGCGATTTCGCTGCATGCCCCAAATAATGAAGTCAGAACCTCCATGATGCGGATCAATCGGAGCTTCCCGATTGAAAAACTGATGGCAGCGGTCGATTATTATTTAGAAAAAACCAATCGTCGCATCACGTTTGAGTATATCATGCTGGATCATGTCAACGACCGACCGGAACATGCCCGTCAGTTGGCAGCATTATTGAAGGATAAAAAGAAATTGTCTTACGTCAACTTGATTCCTTATAACCCAGTGAGTGAGCATGACCAATATGCTCGAAGTAAAAAAGCCGATGTGTTAGCTTTTTATGACATTTTAAAGAAAAACGGCATCAACTGTGTGATTCGTAAAGAACATGGGACAGATATCGACGCAGCATGCGGACAGCTGCGAAGCAAACAAATGAAAAAAGAAGCTTCTGCTTCTTAAACAAAAAAAACCAAAAGAAGGACTGCACAAGCGCAGTTCTTCTTTTGGTTTTTTATTATCTAAGCAATTAAAAAACGCCTTAAAGAAAGCGTATTCCTGTAAAGAAAATTCAAAAAACATTGTTTTACAAGAAAAAAATAGATTATACTAAAAGCTGGTATTCATTAAAAATAACTTACTGTGAAAGGATGATTTGATGGAATGGATTAAATTAATTGGTATTCTAGTTATTTTAGTCGGCTTTTTGCTGAAGCTAGATACTATTGCTGTCGTAATCGTTGCTGGTTTTGTCACCGCGCTTGTATCGGGAATTTCTGTTGTTGATTTTTTAACAATGTTAGGAGAAGCGTTTGTCAATAATCGACTCGTTACACTGTTCTTGTTGACATTACCAATGGTCGGCTTGTCGGAACGTTTTGGCTTGAAACAGCAGGCCGTCATATTGATTGAAAAAATCAAAGGCTTAACACCAGGGAAGTTTTTGAGTTTGTACTTATTTATTCGGGAACTTGCTGGCTTTTTCTCTATTCGGATCCAAGGACATACGCAATTTATCCGCCCAATCGTTAACCCGATGGCGCAAGCTGCTGGGGAAAATAAATTTGGGGAACTGGATGAAAAAGATCAGGAAAAAATCAAAGCTCGGGCTGCCGCTAATGAAAATTTCGGGAATTTCTTTGCGCAAAATACCTTCGTGGCTGCTTCTGGTGTGCTGTTGATCGTAGGAACGTTGCAATCACTTGGATATGATGTGGCAGCTAGTTCGATCGCTCAAGCATCATTGCCGATCGCATTGATCGTCTTAGTTATTGCCACGTTATCGAACTTGCTCTTTGATCGCAAATTAGCAAAAAAATATGGCAAGAAGGAGGAGAAATAGATGGAAGGAATCGTTAACGGATTACTAGAATTCTTTTATATCTTGATTGGGCTGCTGTCGATCATGACGGCTGTCCGGGTTTTTCGTGAAGCAGACCATCCTACACGATTGGGCACCTCTGCCTTTTGGTTACTGCTAGGGGTCGTCTTTGCTTTCGGAAATTTTTTGCCGTATCTTGTGGACGGAATTTTGATCGTTTTGATGGGCTGTTTGACCTTCTTCAAACAAGTACAGATCGGTAAAATCGTCGACGTTGATGATGAAAAAGCCGAAGCGTCAGCAAAACGGATCGGTAGTACGATCTTCGTACCATGTATCAGCTTGGCATTGATCGCTGTGGTGATTTCTTATACACCATTAGGGGGCCAAGTGGGGATCGGGATCGCGTCGATCTTAGCACTCTTGTTGGCAGTCGTGCTAACTTCCGCTAAACCAAAAACAGTGTTAGACGATTCCGACCGGATGCTTCGCCAAGTCGGAACTGCCGGTATCTTGCCGCAGTTATTAGCAGCACTAGGTGTCATTTTTAACGCTGCTGGTGTTGGTGATGTGATTTCTCAAGGAATCTCTGGCGTCGTGCCAGAAGGCAATCGTTTTATCGGTGTCGTGGCTTACTGTTTAGGAATGATGATCTTTACTATGATCATGGGAAATGGCTTTGCAGCATTTACCGTTATAACTGCCGGTATTGGCGTACCTTTCGTAATGGCGCAAGGCGGCGATCCAGTTGTTGCTGGTGCTTTAGCAATGACCGCTGGTTTTTGCGGCACGTTGCTGACCCCGATGGCAGCCAATTTCAATGCACTGCCAGTGGCTTTGTTAGAGATGAAAGACCCTAATGGTGTCATTAAAGCACAAGCCCCAATTGCTTTATTATTGTTAGTGATCCACATCGCTTTAATGTACTTTTGGGCATTTTAGTGGTAAAACAGAGATGGAAGGATGATGGAAATGAAACTATTAATTACCGGATTTGATCCATTTGGCGGAGAAGCAATCAATCCTGCCTTAGAAGCAGTGAAATTACTGCCAGATACAATTCATGGTGCACAGATCGTGAAAGTAGAGATCCCCACTGTATTTGGGAAATCAGCGGCGATCGTCGAAGAGAAAATTGAAGAGGTCCACCCAGATGTCGTCTTAAACATCGGTCAAGCGGGCGGCCGGTTTGCCATCTCACCAGAACGAGTGGCAATCAATGTGGATGATGCCCGGATTCCTGATAATGAAGGCAATCAACCCGTCGATGAAGCGATCCAAACAGAAGGAAAGCCTGCCTACTTCACACAACTGCCAATCAAAGCAATGGTAGAAAATATGAAAAAAGCAGGAATACCTGCAGCCGTTTCTAATACTGCTGGAACCTTCGTCTGCAACCACATCATGTATCAAGTACAATACATGATCGATACAAAATACCCTGAAATGAAAGGCGGTTTTATTCACGTGCCATTTATTCCTCAGCAAGTCGTCGATAAAGCAGGACAGCCTGCAATGAGCATCGAAGACATCGCCAAAGGATTAACTGCAGCAGTGGAAGCTATCGTTGATTATGCCGACAAAGAAGATTTAAAAGCGATTGGCGGCGCGATCCATTAATCATTGAAGGACATCCTTTCGAGGACAAAACAAAAGTTCTTAAAATGAAAAGACCTGATCAGTAAGCATGCGATCAGGTCTTTTTTGTCTGAATTTGATAAGAAATCATCCTTGTTTTCTGCATGTTTACTTTTCTATCAGACATTTCTCATTTTGATGACTGAAATGAAAAAAGCAGACAGAAAATGAATGTAAGTTACATTTAACCATGTTTTTTTATTATTTTTTTCGCTTTATTTCTTATAAATAAAGAAAGGAAAAATAGCATTTAACGAATGTTTGATGAGAGTAAGGTAAGTAAATACCAAGAAAACTTTCTTCCAAAGGTGTTTTTTATCGAAAAAGGGATTGCTTTTTTAATAATTATTAATTAAAATCTTATCTAACTTCAGAAATCGAATGATTATTCTGAAAATTAATTCAATTAAGGGGTAGGACAGGATGAAAAATAAATGGGCCTATGGTTTAGTAGCTGTGTGTGGCGTGGTGTTAGCCGGCTGTACAACAGGCGGAACAAATAGTTCAAGCAATGACACAGCAACTAGCGGCGATAGCAACGCAGAACAAGTATTTAACGTAGTGGTTTCACAAGAAATGCCAAGTGCGGATCTTTCATTAGCAACCGATACGATCAGCTTCAGTGCATTGAACAATGTATATGAAGGACTGTATCGTTTGGATGCTGACAGCACACCACAACCTGCTGGTGCAGCTGAAGCAGCTGAAGTCAGCGAGGATGGACTAACTTACAAGATCAAATTGCGTGAAGATGCGAAATGGTCAAATGGTGACCCTGTTACAGCAGCGGATTATGTTTATGGCTGGCAACGGACGGTCAAACCTGAAACTGCATCAGAATATGCGTATCTATTTTCACCAGTCAAAAATGCGGATGCCATCACAGCTGGCGATACGGATCCATCAGAGCTAGGCATCAAAGCAGTGGGGGATTATGAATTAGAAATCACCCTAGAAAAAGCAACACCTTACTTTGATTACTTATTAGCATTCCCATCATTCTTCCCACAAAATCAAAAAGTAGTGGAAGAAAATGGCGATCAATATGCATCAACAAGCGACAATGCCGTTTATAATGGACCATTTGTCCTGACTGGTTTTGATGGACCAGGAACGGATACAGAATGGGCTTATGAAAAGAACGATCAGTATTGGGACAAAGACACTGTTAAATTACAAACGATCAACGTAAGCGTCGTGAAAGAATCCTCAACTGCCTTGAATCTTTTCCAAGATGGTCAAGCAGATGATGTCATCCTAACAGGTGAACTGGCGCAACAGATGGCTAACGACGAAGCATTCGTTTCTCAACCAGAAGCAACGACTTCTTACTTAGAATTGAATCAACGTGATGAAGATTCACCTTTCCGTAACGAAAATTTGCGTAAAGCAATCTCTTATGCGATCGACCGTGATGCCTTAGTAACATCCATCTTAGGTGATGGTTCAATTGCTTCAAGTGGTTTGGTTCCAGAAGGCATGACTTTCAGCCCTGGCGATCATACAGACTTCACAGAAGCAGCTGGCAGCGTCATTAGCTACGATCAAGAGAAAGCAAAAGAATATTGGGAAAAAGCCAAAGAAGAATTAGGAATCGATTCATTAGAATTTGATATCTTAGCTTCTGATACAGACTCAACCAAGAAAATCATTGAGTACTTGCAAGACACGATCGAAAAAACATTGGACGGTGTGAAAGTCACGTTAAGTCCAGTTCCATTCTCTGTTCGTTTGGATCGTTCAAATGCGGGTGATTTTGATACAGTAATGGGCGGTTGGGGTGCTGACTATGCCGATGCAAGTAGCTTTACTGACTTGTTTACGACAGGTAACTCATACAACCGTGGTCAATGGAGCAGTGAAGAATACGATGCAGCTGTAAAAGCAGCAGGTACGACCAATGCCAATGACCCTGACAAACGTTGGGAAGATTTAGTCAATGCAGAAAAAATCATTATGAATGAACAAGGTGTCATTCCAGTTTATCAAAAAGCGGAAGCACATTTACGTGCAACAAAAGTCAAAGGTGTTGTTGCTCACGCAGCGGGCGCACAATACGACTACAAGTGGACATCAATCGAATAATCACGAGTAGTTGACTTGAAATGCCGAAGAAAAGGCTGGGACAATTTCTTGTCTCAGCCTTTTGCTTCTCATTTCAATGAGTAAAAATATAAGAGTGAAATTAACTAGTAGCAATCATTAAAAAGAGCAATGAAAGGAATAACAAGAAGACACCAGGCCATAACCAAAAGGCGTAACTCTGTTTGCCGACTTGGGATAATTTCAGATAATCTGTTTTATTTTTGGAAAAAGCTTTCTTCATGGAATATTGAAAATGGTCAAAGAAACCAGAAGCAAATACCCATAAAAAACCGCCAATGATCAAAAAGAACAGCGCCCACAAGAAAAGGGCATCTGAAAGAGCTGCTATGGAAAATTCATTTTTTATGGCTAACCATCCGCCAGAAATTGCGAGGCATAGGAGGGGTATGAGCCCACTACTTTTTTTTATTTTCATGATCTGACTCCTTTTTAATGATTCGTACTATGTTAATTTACATAATTATTGAATAGAAGTCAAAATACTTAAGGGGGAAACTGCGTGAACAGCTTTTTGAAATATTTATTGAAACGAGTGTTCTACATGGTCTTAACATTATGGCTGATTGCCACGATCACCTTTTTCTTGATGCAATTTTTGCCAGGAACACCATATACGAATGCTGAAAAATTAAGTCCAGAACAAATTGCCTTGCTAAATGAGCAAGCAGGATTGGACAAACCGATCATTACCCAATATTGGCTTTATTTGACCAATCTACTAAAAGGTGACTTTGGGATCTCTTTCCAATTTAAAAACCAGCCAGTAGCGAATTTATTATCAGGAAGAATCGGACCTTCACTGCAACTAGGACTACAAGCGATCATCTTTGGTACCTTCTTTGGGATTATTTTAGGAACGATCTCTGCAATGAAACAAAATACTTGGGTCGACACAACGTCTACCTTAGTGGCGATCTTAGGGCGTTCGATCCCTAACTTTGTCTTTGCCGTTTTGCTGCAATATATTTTTGCCATCAAACTAGGGATCTTGCCGATTGCCAAGTGGGAGACCTTTGCCAGCACGATCTTACCGACCGTCGCCTTAGCGATGTCGCCGTTAGCGGATTCCGCTAGGTTTATTCGAACCGAGATGGTGGAAGTGCTGCATAGTGATTATGTCGAGTTGGCACGAGCAAAAGGTTTGAGCCGCTGGGAAATTGCCTTCAAGCACGGTTTGCGGAATAGTTTGATTCCGTTATTGACGTTGTTAGGACCGCTAGCTGTCGGTTTGATGACTGGTTCCCTTGTCGTAGAAAATATTTTTGCGATCCCGGGTATCGGTGAACAGTTCGTAAAATCAATCATGACCAATGACTATCCGACGATCATGGCGGTAACGATCCTTTATTCCGCAATGTTGGTCTTTGTGATTCTTGTTGTTGATATTTTATATGGAATCGTTGATCCGCGGATCCGAGTTTCAGAAGGGAGTCGTGGCTAATGGCAGAGAAACCTTACACAGCAAATGATGTTGCTGCCATCGATGCAGCCAAATTTCAACCGTTACAAAAAAATACCAATGAAGAGCGTGAAGCGATCGCAACCCCCTCATTAACCTTTTTCCAAGATTCGTGGCGTCGTTTGAAAAAGAACAAAGCCGCTGTTTTCTCAATCGTTTTGTTGCTGATCATTATTACGATCTCAATCATTACCATTTTTGTCTCGCCACATGATCCGACCGCGCAAAATGTGACCTTTACAAATCTGCCGCCGAAAATTCCCGGTATCAACATCAATGGCTTAAACGGCTATGCGATGGTGGGAGGCGAGCTAGTAGATAAGTATGCAGCTGCCAATGTACCTGACGGGACATATTTCCTTTTAGGAACGGATGGATTAGGTCGTGACTTATTGAGTCGTCTATTTGTAGGGACACGTATCTCCTTATTGATTGCGTTTATCGCAGCGATGCTAGATATCATCTTTGGTGTAACCTATGGTTTGATCTCTGGTCTTTTAGGTGGACGAATCGATAATGTGATGCAACGTTTCCTAGAAATCTTATCAGGTATTCCCAACTTGGTGGTAATGATCTTAATGCTGGTAGTTTTCGAACCTGGGATCTTCTCGATCGTGGCAGCAATGGCGATCACTAACTGGATTCCAATGGCGCGGATCGTACGGGCCCAAACAATGAAACTGAAAGATCAGGAATTCGTTTTAGCCGCAACAACGCTGGGGGAAAGCCGTCTTAAGATTGCGATGAAACACGTATTACCAAATATTTCCAGCGTGATCATCGTACAAATGATGTTCAGTATTCCCTCGGCGATTTTCTTCGAGGCCTTCCTAAGCTTTATTGGGCTAGGATTAAAACCACCTTCAGCATCTTTAGGGATGCTACTAAGCGATGGCTACAAAACCTTCTTGTTCCTGCCTTACCAAATGTGGGTACCGGCTGTGACCTTGTCTGTGATTATGATTGGGTTCAATTTGCTGGCAGACGGTTTGCGTGATGCCTTTGATCCGAAAATGAAAGAGTGATTGCTATGAAAAAAGTCTTAGAAGTGAAAAACTTAGAAATTTCTTTTGACACCTTTGCTGGGAAAGTCCAAGCGATCCGCGATGTCAGTTTCGATCTATACAAAGGAGAAACCTTGGCGATCGTGGGCGAATCCGGGAGCGGAAAGTCCGTGACAACCCGCAGTATCATGGGGTTATTAGCCAGCAATGCCAATGTCGATAATGGCCAGATCCTCTTCAATGGGACGGACATTTTGAAAAAATCCGAAAAAGAACTGCAAAAAATCCGTGGCAAGGAAATCGCCATGATTTTCCAAGATCCAATGACTTCACTAGACCCAACGATGCCGATTGGCAAGCAAGTGGCAGAGTCATTGATGAAGCACAACAAAATCAGTAAAAAAGAGGGCTTGCGACAAGCGTTGGAATTACTGAACCTTGTCGGCATCCCGAATGCTGAGAAACGCTTGAAAAATTATCCGCATCAATTTTCGGGTGGTCAGCGGCAGCGGATCGTTATTGCGATCGCGCTGATCTGTTACCCACAGATCTTAATTGCAGATGAACCGACGACTGCATTGGATGTAACGATCCAAGCACAGATCTTAGAGTTATTAAAAGATATTCAGAAGAAAATCAATTCGTCCATCGTCTTTATCACCCATGACTTGGGTGTCGTTGCCAATGTGGCTGACCGAGTAGCCGTGATGTATGGTGGGAAAATCGTCGAAGTGGGCACCGCAGAAGAAATCTTCTACAACCCGCAACATCCATACACCTGGGGCTTGTTGGGTTCGATGCCAACGTTAGAAGGGACAGGCGATCGTTTGTACGCGATTCCTGGTTCACCGCCGGATCTGTTGGACCCGCCAACCGGGGACGCTTTTTATCCACGAAACGAATTTGCTTTGCAGATCGATGCAGAACAGCAACCGCCGTTCTTTGATGTTTCACCGACCCACAAAGCAGCAACGTGGCTGTTAGCGCCGCAAGCACCGAAGGTAACTCCGCCGGATGAGATCTTGATTCGCTGGAAAAAATTCCAAGAAAAAAATACTCAGGCATCTGTCTAAAGGAGGAGAAACGGTTGGAAAAAGTTTTACTTGAAGTAAAGAATCTCAAACAATATTTTAACGTTGGCCGCAAAGACGAAGTCAAAGCCGTCGATGATATCTCCTTCCAAATCTATGAAGGAGAAACCTTTGGTCTAGTAGGTGAATCCGGAAGCGGAAAATCGACCACTGGACGGACGGTGATTCGTTTGAATAATCCTACCGGAGGCGAAGTTCTTTTTGATGGACAAGATGTTATGAAAATCAAAGGCAAGAAACCGCTGGCTGATTTTCGCCGGGAAGTTCAAATGGTCTTCCAAGATCCTTATGCCTCCTTGAATCCACGGATGAAAGTTCGCGACATTATTGCCGAAGGGATCGATATCAACGGATTAGCTAAAAATGAAAAAGAACGCAATGATCGGGTGGATGAACTCTTGCGAACCGTCGGACTAAACCCAAGTCATGGGACCCGTTATCCTCATGAATTTTCAGGGGGACAACGTCAGCGGATCGGAATCGCCCGAGCATTAGCCGTCGATCCAAAATTCATCATTTGTGATGAACCGATCTCGGCATTGGATGTTTCGATCCAAGCCCAAGTTGTCAACTTGCTGCAAGATCTGCAAGAAGAACATAAATTGACGTACTTGTTTATCGCCCATGATTTATCGATGGTCAAACACATCAGCGATCGGATCGGCGTGATGCACAACGGCAAACTGCTAGAAGTAGGAACCAGTGATGAAATCTATCATTACGGGGTCCATCCGTATACTGAAAGTCTTTTATCAGCGATTCCGCTGCCAGATCCTGACCATGAGCGTCAACGCAAACGGATCAAATACGTCAGCGAACCAAACGATAACCAAGAACGAGCAATGGAAGAGATCGCACCAGGACATTTCGTTTATGCCACGAAACAAGAAGCCAAGATCTACCAAGAAAAGTTAGCACAAAAAAAGGGGAACTAGCGTCAAAGGTATAGGGAGTGTTAGGAGGAGATGAAACTGGGTGTTTTAAAAGCATACAAATTTCGGATCTATCCTAATGGACAGCAAAAACAGTTTTTCATCGAAACCTTCGGCTGTGTTCGGTTTACGTACAATCAACTGCTGGAGGCGAAGATGGAGGAGCTGGCCAACAATGAAGCAAAGCAAGGGTTGACGCCAGCCAAACTAAAAAAGGAGTATCCTTTTTTGAAGGAGACCGATAGTTTGGCATTGGCGAATGCACAAAGGAATCTGGACCGAGCGTTTCGAAATTACTTTCAAAAGCGGGCTGGCTTTCCAAAAATGAAAACCAAAAAAAGTATTTGGCAATCGTATACTACGAATAATCAGCAGCACACCATTTACTTTGAAGAGGATCAAATCAAGCTGCCAAAGCTCAAAACACTGGTTCCAGTAAAAAAGCATCGGGAGATCAAAGGGAAAATCAAATCGGCAACGATCTCAGCGAAAAACAATGAAGAGTTTTATATCTCGATTCTTTGTTTGGAAGAGATCACACCACTCCCGAAACAGCAAGCGTCTATCGCGGTTGTTTATGATCCGCAGCAGCTGATCAAAGCCAACCAATCGGTACCGGTCACTTGTGAGCATGCGATCCAAACAAAACAGAAGCTGACACGAGCAGAACGCAAACTTCAGGTGAAAGCTACGGCGGTCAAACGGAAAAAAATCCTTTTGACTCAGGCACGGAATTATCAGAAGCTAAAAGGAAAAGTCGCTCGCCTCTATCGTTTTCACTGCTGTCAAAAGCGGGAATTCATCGATCAAGTCAGTTATCATCTCGTAAAACAGTACGATACAATCTATTTGGAACAAATTGCTGAAGAAACGGTTCTAAAAGCCGGTCATTACAGCATCAGCGATTGGCATCAGTTTGTTCGCAAAATCCAGTACAAAGCGCAGTGGTACGGCAAAGAACTGCGTTTTGTCACGTTGGACACGCAGGACCAACAGAAGCTAGAGCGGCTCTCAGGCGAAATGAGCAGCTGATCTGCTTGAACTGGAAGGAACGCCAGGGATCGCCTAGGGTATAGAAAAAATCTTTATGATTTTTGTTTCTAGGAACCACGTTCACTAATTATGATTAACCAGCAACCCCCTGCCAAACTACAGTTTAGCAGGGGGTTGTATTTTTTTACATTTTATCACCTAAAAATGCGTCATTTAAGCGATAGATCTTTGAGGGACGCCCGATGCCAACGGGCTTTTCGCCGACCTCCGTAAAATATTGAAGCATGGATTTTTTAAAGTTGGAATGATCGATCATTTTGAAATCGATCCCCAAAAACTTGGCGAATACTTTGCGGGCTTCCGTGATCGTAAAATCTTTGCCTAATACAAGAAGCACTTGCGGCTCGTGTTCCATCTTGTTGGCAACCCGTTTGAAGGCTTTGAGAATGATCGCGCTGTGGTCAAAAGCCAGCGTATCTTTTCCAACAGAGGCACCAGTCACCAGGTCAAGAATGATCTCGATCTCACCGCTGGTCAAATAGATTTGATTGGCTTTTCTTTCCAGAGAAAACCAGCGTACCTGATTCGCATCGTCCCCAGCACTTAAGGGCTCTTCACCAATAAATGCCAAATAGCTGACGGTGATTACCCACCCACGCGGATCACGACCAGGGGTGCTGAAGGTGTGCAGCTGTTCGATGTTTTGTTTGGAGATAGTGACCCCGATCTCTTCTTGGGTTTCACGGATCACACTTTGGCCTGTCGATTCATTCGGATTGACGAAGCCCCCCGGCAATGCCCAAGAATTGCGGAAGGGATGGCCTTTTCTTTGGATCAGCGCAATTTTGAGTTGTTCTTCTTCTTTGTTGTAACACATCAACACCATATCGACGGTTACGGAGGGTTTCTCGTATTTCGGCTGATCTTGTGCCTGATACCACGTAAGAAAGTCTGCTTCAGAAGCTTCTTTCTCATAGTAGTGTTTTTCAGCTGATTTTGAGGTAAATTCTTTCATTGGTTTCTCCTGCCTTAGATAAAGTAAGTAACTGAGCGCGATGGTTTTCCTTAACGGAAAAAATAAGGAACGATCAAATTAATGAAAAACAGTGCGAGATAAAGCCAAGAAGACCGAGGGTGTTCTTTGAGTGCTAAATAGCCCCAAAGAGCGATCCATAGCAGAAAAGCTACCCGTAGGATTGCCAGCGCTGTCGCAAAAAGCGCCGCGTAATCATGGCTGTTGAAGTAAGCAAACAAAAAGGGGTAACCTGTGGTTGAAAAGAGCAAGTGCCCCACAGAAAGCGCGGTTAAAAGCAAAAAATGCTGTTTGTTTTTTCGAGTCATAGCGTTCCTTTCTATAAGAGAAGTCTTCCTCATTATAGCAAAAGAAGTACCTGTTAATCAAAGAGAGATAAAACACCTTTATTTCTTATGAGATTCGTTGTCAGGATCAGATTCTTCCCCTAGAACATTGAAGTGAACGGCTATCTGCGCTATGATAACTAGTAGAAAAGAAATACTCAAATCTGCTGGTTTATTTGCTGCGTTTTAAGGACGAAAACGATTCCTTTGCTTCTTTTAGAGCATGAAGAAAGGTCTTATTATGTCCGCTTTTTTGATTAAATTTATAGCATTTTTGGGTTGCGAACTGTATACTACCTAAGTATACACTTTACTAGTGAAAAGGAGGACTTGCGTCCATGGCTGAAAAAGAAACATTCTATATTACGACGCCAATTTATTATCCAAGCGGCAAGCTGCATATCGGGAATTCTTACACGACGATCGCTTGTGATGCGGTAGCACGATACAAACGATTGATGGGCTTTGATGTCTTTTATTTAACGGGTGTCGATGAGCACGGTCAAAAAATCGAGAAAAAAGCAGAAGAACTTGGCGTAGATCCGCAAGAATACGTCGACAAAATGGCAGCTGACGTCAAGAAATTATGGAACACACTAGACATCAGTTATGACAAATTTATCCGTACAACGGATGACTACCATAAAACAGCCGTTCAAAAAATCTTCCAGCAATTGCTTGATCAAGGCGATATCTATCTTGGTGAATATGAAGGCTGGTATTCTGTTTCTGATGAAGAATACTTTACTGAAACGCAATTAGCAGAAGTTTACCGAGATGAAGAGGGCAAAGTCATCGGCGGCAAAGCGCCAAGCGGTCATGAGGTAGAATTGGTGAAGGAATCTTCTTATTTCTTCCGCATGAGCAAATACGCCGATCGTTTGGTTCAATACTATGATGAACATCCAGAGTTCATTCAACCAGAATCACGCAAAAATGAAATGCTGAATAACTTCATCAAACCAGGTTTAGAAGACCTGGCTGTTTCCAGAACGACCTTTAAATGGGGCATTCCTGTCACGGCTAGTCCTGAACACGTGGTGTATGTTTGGATCGATGCGTTATCTAACTATATTACGGCATTAGGCTATGGCTCAGAGGACGATTCCTTGTTCCAAAAATACTGGCCAGCTGACGTGCATATGGTTGGGAAAGAAATCGTGCGTTTCCATACGATCTATTGGCCAATCATGCTGATGGCCTTAGACTTGCCCTTACCGAAAAAAATCTTTGGTCATGGCTGGTTGATGATGAAAGACGGCAAGATGTCGAAATCAAAAGGCAATGTCGTTTATCCAGAAATGTTAGTGGAGCGCTACAGCTTAGATGCGTTGCGTTACTATCTATTACGGGCGGTTCCTTTTGGTAGCGATGGTGTGTTTACACCAGAAGATTTCGTTTCTCGTTTGAACTACGATCTAGCCAACGACTTAGGCAACCTGCTGAATCGGACGATCGCCATGATCAATAAATATTGTGATGGCTTAGTGCCCGATTATGCCTCAAAAGTAACGCCTTTTGATAGCGAGCTGTCAACGACTGCGGCCAATGTGGTTGGTCGTTACCATGAAGCCATGGATAAAATGGAATTCAGTACGGCATTGTCAGAAGTTTGGACATTGATTTCCCGTGCCAACAAATACATTGACGAAACCCAACCATGGGTGTTAGCCAAAGAAGAAGAAAAGCGCGCGGAATTAAACAGTGTGATGGTTCATTTGGCGGAAAGCTTACGCATCGTTGCGATCTTATTGCAACCGGTGATGACAGAAACACCAGCCAACATTTTCCAACAATTAGGACTGGCTTCTGTTGCCATGGATCTGAAAGATTTACGCTTTGGTGAATTTCCAAGTGGCACGAAAGTCGTTGCCAAAGGCACACCGATTTTCCCTCGGTTGGAACTTGAAACAGAAGTAGCCTACATCCAAAAGAAAATGGCTGAAGGGACACAAAGTCCAGAAGAAACAGTCAAATGGAATCCAGAAGAAACCACATTGCAATCAGACAAAGCCGAGATCAAATACGAAGACTTCGACAAGATCGAATTAAAAGTGGCAGAAGTCGTTGATTGTCAAAAAGTCAAAGGGGCCGACAAGCTGCTACAATTCCGCTTAGCTGCGGGAGATGATCAAGATCGTCAAATTTTATCGGGGATTGCTGAATTTTATCCAGAACCACAAGATTTGATCGGCAAAAAAGTCGTGATCGTTGCCAACTTGAAACCACGGAAAATGCGGGGGCAAGTCAGCCAAGGAATGATCCTTTCTGCAGAAGACAATGATGGTCGTCTGCAAATCGTGGAAGCGCCAAAAGGCATGCCAAACGGCTCGGTCATCGCTTGATTTTTAAGAGAAATTCTTTGTTGAATTTCAGCGAAAATAAAATTGCCAGACCCGAAAAGTTTTTGTATAATGTAGGTTATTGATATGAACATGAGGGAGTAATTGGCGGATTTTATCTGCGGCAGTATCACCATCCTGAAAGAAATTTCTGGTGCTGTCTTAAACAGTGAGACTTATGTATGCTTAGACAGTGCATACATAAGTCTATTTTTTTTCATATCATGTACAATAAAGGAAGAGTAAGTATAAAAGGAGGAGAAACATGTCAGAAGAAAACAAAAAGGAGCAGCTATCGCAGGCGTTTTATGCGCAAGAAGCGCAGCATGTTCTGGAAGAAATGCAAACAGATGCCAATGGATTAACGAACGATGAAGCGCAAAAACGCTTATCTGAGTATGGTCCCAACGAATTAGAAGAAGGCAAAAAGAAATCGATGGCACAAAAATTCTTTGAGCAATTTAAAGATTTGATGATCATCGTTTTGCTAGCGGCGGCAATTATCTCAGCAGTCGTTTCCCATGAAGTCGTGGACTCAATTATTATTTTAGCAGTTGTCATTATCAACGCGATCATGGGTGTTGTTCAAGAGGCAAAGGCAGAGCAGGCCATCGAAGCACTAAGAGAAATGTCCACACCAAATGCCAATGTACTGCGTAATGGTCATACCGTCACCATCAAGAGCGATGAATTGGTTCCGGGGGATATTGTCCTATTAGAAGCTGGCGATGTCGTACCGGCAGATTTACGCCTCTTAGAAGCAAGTTCGTTAAAAATTGAAGAAGCCGCTTTGACCGGTGAATCCGTACCAGTCGAAAAAGAATTGACTGTCATCGAAGGGACGGATGTCGGGATCGGCGATCGCGTCAATATGGCCTATTCAAACAGTAATGTGACCTATGGCCGCGGAAAAGGGGTCGTGGTCAATACAGGAATGGGAACCGAAGTTGGGAAAATCGCTGGCATGCTAGCTAGCGCCCAAGAAACCGAAACACCATTGAAACGTAACTTAAATGAACTAGGAAAATTCCTGACGATCGCCATCATTATCATTGCAGTGATCATGTTCTTTGTTGGAACGATCTTTAACAATACGTCATGGGTCGACATGCTATTGACTTCGATCTCATTAGCAGTAGCGGCGATCCCAGAAGGGCTGCCAGCGATCGTAACGATCATCTTAGCCTTAGGTACGCAAGTAATGGCGAAACGAAATGCAGTGATCCGTAAATTACCAGCGGTTGAAACCCTTGGGGCAACGGATATTATCGCTTCTGATAAAACTGGTACTTTGACGTTGAATCAAATGACCGTGGAAAAATTGTATGTCAATAACAAACAACATGCTGCTTCAGAAGATATTCCGTTAGACAACATGGCATTAAAAGTCATGAACTTTGCCAATGATACAAAATTTGGTGAAGAAGGCAACTTGATCGGTGATCCGACCGAGACCGCATTGGTGCAATTCGGGATGGATCAAGGATTCCATGTGCGGGATCTCGTCAATCAAGAACCACGGGTAGCGGATCTGCCCTTTGATTCTGACCGAAAACTTATGAGTACGATCCACCAACAAGAAGACGGCCGCTATTTAGTTGCTGTCAAAGGTGCACCGGATGTCTTACTAGGCAGAACCTCAAAAGTACTATTGGATGGCCAAGAGCTACCAATGACGAATGAAGAAAAAGAAAAAATCTTATTCAACAATACCGATATGGCAAAACAAGCGCTGCGGGTATTGGGAATGGCCTACAAATACGTAGATCAAGTGCCAGAAAACTTAGAATCAGAAATCGTCGAAAATGATTTGGTCTTTGCTGGCTTAGTCGGAATGATTGACCCAGAACGGGCAGAAGCAGCCGATGCGGTACGTTTAGCCAAAGAAGCTGGGATTCGTCCCATCATGATCACCGGAGACCACCGGGATACAGCTGAAGCCATTGCGGGACGTTTAGGGATCATCAAACCGAGCGATGATGATGCTGTCTTGACCGGCGCTGAACTCAATAAAATGAGCGAAGAAGAGTTTGCCCAAAAGGTAGCCCACTACTCAGTCTATGCGCGGGTATCGCCGGAACATAAAGTCCGCATCGTCAAAGCTTGGCAGCAAGAAGGCAAAGTCGTTGCCATGACCGGTGATGGGGTCAACGATGCACCATCACTGAAGCAAGCCGATATTGGTGTTGGCATGGGGATCACAGGTACCGAAGTTTCTAAAGGTGCTTCCGATATGGTCTTAGCCGATGACAACTTTGCTACGATCGTCGTAGCGGTGGAAGAAGGACGTAAAGTCTTCTCCAATATTCAAAAAGCGATTCAATACTTGCTAGCCGCTAACCTAGGGGAAGTTTTGACCTTGTTCTTAGCAACCTTGTGGGGTTGGGACTCGCTATTGCCGATCCACTTGCTTTGGATCAACCTAGTAACCGATACCTTCCCAGCAATTGCCTTAGGAATGGAGCCTGCTGAAAAAGATCTAATGAAACATGCACCGCGGGGACGCAGTTCCAACTTCTTCTCCGGTGGTGTGATGAGCAGTATCATCTACCAAGGGATCTTAGAAGCAGCAACCGTGCTGTTCGTTTATTGGTCAGCGATCCAATGGCCCGTTCACAATACGTACGATGCGATCCATGCCGATGCCTTAACGATGGCCTTTGCCACGTTAGGATTGATGCAATTGTTCCATGCCTTCAACGTCAAATCGATCCATCAGTCGCTCTTTAAAGTAGGAGCATTTAGAAACAAAGCCTTCAACTGGGCGATCCTACTTTCCTTTGCATTGATGCTAGTGATCTTCATTGTGCCAGGATTGAATGATATCTTCCGTGTCGCACACCTTGACTTGTATCAATGGGGCATCGTTTTAGGCGCCTCCTTTGCGATCATTCCAGTCGTTGAGATCGTCAAAGCGATCCAACGAGCAATGGGACGCAAATAAGCCAAAAATAAACAGAAAAACAACGAATGGTCTGCTGTCCTTCTCCATGGGCAGCAGGCCTTTTTTTGCTGGCTTATTTTCGATAAACCCTATGGCTGTTTCTTGACCTTTTCATTTGCAGCAAGAAACGGTAAAATAGAAGATAATAACAAAGAAAGTAGGGGACCCACTGTGCGACCAAACTTAGGTTTTTATGTACAAACAATCAACGATCTTGTCAAAGAAACAGAAGCGATCGGGGAGAAAATGAATCCCAATTATGAAGAGATCCGCAAAGCGATCGACGAGAAGAAAGAAGCAGAGGTAACACCTGAGCGGCTAGCTGAGATTACCAGAATTTTTAAAGAAGGCACGGACAAATACCGCTTGATGCTGGAAAAAATCAGCAAATTGCGTCCACCAGCGAATGTGATGGGGATCCATAAAAAATTCGAGCGAGCGTATATGAAATATGTTGCCGGCTGTGATGAGATGATTTTGAGTCTGGATAACAAAATCGACCAAGAAGCCTTTGATTCAGCTGAAGCTAAGCAAGATGAAGCAACGGACGAAATTTCTTTTGCTATCCAACGGATGACCGCTTTATTGTTAAAAAAATGATAAACATTCAAGTTAAACAAGAGTTATTTAATTTAACTGTTATGTTTTTCACATGTAAAATTTTTTTATCGGAGGTATAATGAATTCACAACCAACAACCTTTTTATTTTTCATTTTACTCCTTTTGCCATCAGGACTAACCAACCTGATGGTTTTTTTTTGTTTTTTAATGAAATATTTCCATCAAAAGCGGGGATAGTTTGTGAACAAAATATAAAGTTGAAATAGCAAGGAATAGCAAGCTTGCGCTTTTTTGTCGATCAATGCTATACTTAGGGCACTATTAAACGAAATGAGGGATCCTCCATTGAAAAATTAACCAATTTGTTGAAAGCTGCATGAAACTGTTCCTCCAAGGGGATAGTCTGCAGATTTTCAGGATTGGTTGACTTTTTCAATGGAGGATCTTTTTGTGTACCTCTAAAAACTGATTCTGAAAATAGCTTTAGGTCTACTCTATTCCGTGAATAGAGACGAGGTATATTTATGTCGAATATCAGTATTAATCATTTAACTTTTGGCTTTGATAGCCAGGAACGGTTGCTTTTTGAGGATGCCAACTTGAACCTTGATACACAATGGAAATTAGGGTTGATTGGTAGAAATGGTCGCGGCAAAACGACCTTGCTGCGTTTGCTGCTCAATGAATTGCCTTATAGCGGCTCGATTACCCATGAGCAGCAATTCGTTTATTTTCCCTTAACAGTCGCTGACGAACAGCAACTGACGCTTTTTGTTTTACAAGAATCCGGTGAATTTGAGCAGTGGCGTTTGGAACGAGAATTGAACCTGCTGCAACTTGATCCAGAAGTTCTTTGGCGGCCCTTTGCCACTTTATCTGGCGGCGAGCAAACGAAAGTTCTATTGGCGCGTTTGTTCGTTGATGAAGAGAATTTTGCTTTGATCGATGAGCCAACCAACCATTTGGATGTGACTGCTCGCCAACATGTTGCCCGCTATTTGCAGCAAAAAACCGGGTTTATCGTTGTGAGCCATGATCGACAGTTTGTCGATGAAGTCGTCGATCATGTATTGGCGATCGAAAAAAGCCGCTTGGTGTTGTACAAAGGGAATTATTCAGTTTATGAACTGCAAAAGCAGCAAAAAGATGCCTATGAGCAAGAACAAAACAGCAAGTTGAAAAAAGAAATCGGTCGTTTGAAGCAGACGGCAGCCGAGAAAGCGGAGTGGTCCCGAGGACGCGAACGGGACAAATTAGGGTCGCCGACCAAAAAAGGCAGTGGGGCAATCTATGATACGGGGGCGATCGGTGCCCGAGCGGCACGGACCATGAAGCGCTCGAAAGCGATCGTTAAACGGATGGAAGATCAAATTCAAGACAAGTCTGCGTTGTTAAAAGATATTGAGTGGATCGATCCTCTGAAAATGACCCCGCTTGTTAGCCATCATGACGTGTTGCTGGAAGCAGAGCATTTTCAGCTCGGCTATGAGAAGCCTTTGTTTAAACCGCTGACGTTTGCGATCCGTCAAAAAGAGCGCTTGGGGATTCAAGGGGCCAACGGATCTGGCAAGTCCAGTTTGATTGCGAGTATTTTAGGTACTTTCGAAGGACAGCAGACAGGGAAGATCAAAACAGCCCATGGGATCACCATCAGTTATGTTCGACAAAACTACGAGGACAACTGTGGGATGCTGACAGAGTTTGCCCAAGAACATGGCTTGAATTATCAAGATCTGCTAAATAATTTGAAAAAACTTGGCTTGGAAAGAGCTGTTTTTCAAACGCCGATCCAGCAAATGAGCATGGGGCAGCGTAAACGCGTGGAACTAGCCAAATCATTAGCAACACCAGCAGAATTGTTTATCTGGGATGAACCTCTGAATTATTTGGATGTCTTCAATCAGAAGCAATTAGAGGAAGTAATCCATTTGGTGGAGCCTTCTATGCTGATCATTGAACACGACCGTTATTTTCTTGAGCAAGTCTCAACGAAATTGCTGACGTTGACGATCGATGAAGTCGAATAACTGAAGGGGAAAAAGGACGATTGTTTTCTTTGGGGAAACCGTCCTTTTTTGTTATTTTAATCGGAGAGATACTGACGATTTTAGTAAGTATTTAATAAGGGTGCTTTTGATAAAAAAGCTGTGTAAAAATAGTGTTATTATACACAGGTATGTATATTTGATAAAATTCATTCATTTTTTCATGAAAATTTTCGAAAAATGACGAAACGTTCGGGATTAGCGGGTAGAATTCCCTTTGAATCACTCATCGTTTTCTCATTGTTTGGTAAATTAATTAAAAATTCTTTCATAATTCCCATTGGTTTTTACAAAACATTTACAATAATAGTATCGAATAAAAACATTCGTTTGTTATGATTAAAATCGAATTTCTTTGAGCGTTTGACCGAAACATCAAGAGTTCGTTTTTTTTGTGACTTGAAATGCCAGTCAACTATTCGGAGGAAAAAGAGAAAATGGAGGGGCAGTTTTGATAGAAGTAGTCGGGTTGAAGAAGGTTTTTGATAATAAGTTCGAAGCCTTGAAAGCAGTAGATTTTACAATAGAAAAAGGCGATTTGGTTTGTTTGTTGGGACCTAGTGGTTGCGGGAAATCGACGATATTGAATTTGATCGCGGGGTTGTTAAGTCCCACCGATGGTGATATCCGCTTTAATGGTACTTCCGTTGTTAAGACGGAGCCGAAAGACCGCAATATCGGGTTTGTTTTTCAGAACTATGCCCTTTATCCCCATATGACTGTGTTAGAAAATGTCATGTTTCCCTTGACAGTCGGAGAGAAAAAAATCAAGAAAAACGAAGCACAGAAAATTGCTGAAAAGTTCATGAAGCTGACCAATATTGAAGAATTAAGTCAGAAAAAACCAGGAACCCTTTCCGGTGGACAACAGCAACGGGTCGCCATTACTCGTGCTTTGGTGCAAAGTCCAGAAGTGTTACTGCTGGATGAACCATTGAGTAACTTAGATGCCCGTTTGCGCTTGAAGATCCGTGAAGAAATTCGTCGGTTAGTCAAAGAAGTAGGAATCACTACGATCTTCGTGACTCATGACCAAGAAGAAGCTCTTTCTATCAGTGATAAGATTATTTTGATGAATGAAGGGATCATTCAACAAAATGATGATCCGCAAAACCTTTACTTAGAACCAAACAATCTTTTCGTAGCGAAATTCATTGGTAATCCAATCATCAACATCTTGCCAGTAGAAGTCAAAGAGGGACAAATGATCCATCCAGCATTCACGATCCCAGTTGACCGCTTTACCGACATTCGCTTCAAGAAACCATTGACAGACGGCCAATATACGTTAGGTATTCGTCCAGAAGATGTGCTGACCACCTTACAAACGGGGTTGTTCCAAACAGAAATCAAGAGTGTGGAGCTGATCGGACGAGAACGAATCTTGAACTTTGATCTGGCTGCAAAACATATGAAATCGATCGTTAGTATTGAAGAGATCATTGAAGAAGGCGCGCAAGTGTCATTTGATTTTCATTACAAAAAAGCCTTTATCTTTGATGAAAAAGGAGAGCGGGTCTACTAATGTTCAAAAAAAATTATAACCCTGAGAATCAACCAAAGGCGTGGCTGTTTTTACTGCCTTCATTGGTCATTATTTTCTTATTCAGTGTGTATCCGCTGTTTCGTTCTTTCATCATGAGTTTCCAAAAAGGAACCTTGATTAACCAACAGTATGCTGGGCTTGAGAACTATCAAAGGGTTTTAACGGACCCCGTATTCTTTCGAGCACTGCAAAACACAGCACTGTTTGCTTTTGCGGTCGTGCCGATCTCGCTGATTCTCTCATTAGCGATTGCTTGGATCATTTTTGAAAAAGTCAAATACAAAAGTTTTTTTGAAACGATCTTCTTTATGCCCTATGTCACAAGTACGATTGCGATCGGGATCGTGTTTCGTTACTTTTTCAATGGCTCTTACGGGATCATTAATTATCTGCTAGGTCTTGTCGGCATTGCGCCAGTCAACTGGCTAGATAACGTCAACATGAGTATGACGACCTTGATCATCTTCGGCGTTTGGACGAGCCTCGCCTTCAACATTATTATCTTGTTGGCAGGAATGCGCAACATCGACAAAGAACATTATAAAATCGCAAAAATGTTTGGCGCTACCGATGGCGAAATTTTTCGGAAAATCACCTTTCCGCAGTTGATCCCGACCTTTGCTTTCTTGTTGACGGTCAATCTGATCAGTGCCTTTAAAGTTTATACCCAAGTATATGCTTTGTTTGGCGGCCAGCCAGGGATCGCTCGTAGTGCCACGACAGCAGTCTTTTATATCTACGACAAATTCCATATCGCCGGACGTCCGGGGATTGCAATGGCGGCAACCGTGATCTTGTTTATCATTATTTTGCTCGTCACCTTTATCCAAAATAAACTTTTGAAGAAAGTGGGCGAATAAACGAATGAAAAAAATTGTCACGATTGTTTCGATGCTGTTTTTAGCAATTTTAGCAGTGATCACGCTGTTTCCCTTTGTCTATATGATTTTAGCTGGTCTAATGACCTACAGTGAAGCAACCAGTATTCCACCGACGATCATGCCAGAGTCCTTCCAATGGAGCAACTACGGGGAAGTCTTTACCCGAGCACCGTTTTTACGCTACTTCTTCAATACGGTCTTTGTTTCAGCGGTCACTACCATAGCGACGCTGATCACGGCAATTTTAGCTGCTTTTGCATTAACGAGTCTTGAATTCAAATACAAGCGTCTCGTGATTGGTTTGATGATCTCCTTACTGATGGTTCCTTATGAATCCATCATCTTTACCAATTACAATACGATTGCTCGAATGGGCTTATTGAATACGTATAGTGCCTTGATCATTCCGTTTCTGACCAGTATTTTTTACATCTATTATTTAAACGGTTATTTACAAAGTATTTCTAATACCTTTTATAAGGCAGCCAAAATTGACGGTGCCAGCGACCTAGCTTATATCCGCCGAATTTTGATCCCCATGTCTAAACCAGCCTTGGTGACAGTCGGGATTCTGACGTTCATCTCTAGCTGGAATTCTTTCTTATGGCCGTTGTTAGTGACGAATGAGAAAAAATACCGTCTCTTAAATAATGGATTGGCTGCCTTTACCACAGAAAGCGGCAGTGACGTTCATTTACAAATGGCGGCAGCGACCTTGACCGTCATTCCAATTCTGATCATTTACTTGATCTTTAGAAAAGAAATTATCAAAGGAGTGGCTAAAGATGGCATCAAAGGATAAAACAACGATCACCTTCCATAGCGGAATTTTAACGATTGGAGGAACCGTCATCGAAGTTGCGTACAAAGATGCCCATATCTTTTTTGATTTCGGTTCGGAGTATCATCCAGAAACACCCTTACCAGATGAAGAATTACAAACGTTAGTTGCGCATCGCTGGATACCAGAACTGAAAAATGTCTACGATCCACGCTTAGACTACACGTACCAAGGAAGCGAAACGAAAGAATACCAAGAAACAGCAGTTTTTCTTTCCCACGCCCATCTGGATCATTCCAAGATGATCAACTTTTTAGACCCAAATATTCCTATGTACACCTTGAAGGAAACCAAAGCGATCCTCGAAGTGTTGAATCAAAAAGGGGACTTCTTGCTGCCCGTTCCTCATGAGGAAAAAAGCTTTGTCCGTGAATTGATCGGCTTAGAACCCCATGATGTGATTCGGATCGGGGAAATCGAAGTCGAGATCATTCCAGTCGATCATGATGCGTACGGTGCGGCGGCCTTGTTAATTCGCACGCCGGATCATTTTATCGCTTATACCGGTGATTTGCGTTTGCATGGCTATCATCCAGAGCGTACCAAAGAATTCTGTCAATTAGCCAAACACACGGATCTATTGATGATGGAAGGGGTCAGCATCAGCTTCCCAGAAAGAGAACCGGACCCCAAAGCGATCACGGTGGAAAGTGAAACAGAATTGATTGAGACCTTCGTGCGTTTGGTCAAAGAAAATCCCCAACGACAAATTACCTTCAATGGCTATCCAGCCAATGTTGAGCGCTTTATGGCGCTTGTTGAAGCCGCGCCGCGGACGGTTGTTTTAGAGGCGACGCAAGCTGCTTTGTTGAAAGAAATTTTCAATAAAGATGTACCGTTCTATACGATCGATGATCAAGTACCAGCGACTCTCGATCCAGCCTTCGCCATTTCTTATCAGGCATTATGTGCCGACACGAGCCAGTACCTTTGGCAAGCAGTCGCGCATTTTGAAAACTTGCAAACAGGTGGATTGTATATTCACAGTGATGCGCAGCCGTTAGGCGATTTTGATCCAGCTTATCAAGTCTTTTTGGATCAACTGGCAGCACTGGAGATCGAATTTGTCCGTTTGCCAAACTCGGGACATGCAAAACCAGCTGATTTAGATCAGATCATTGCCTGGATCGAGCCCCAACGATTGGTTCCAATCCATACGCTGAAACCAGAAAATCTGGTGAATCCGTACGGTGAAAGAATATTGCCGCAACGCGGTGAAAAAATTATTTTAGAGTGATAGAGGAGAGGAAAAAATGAAAACAAAGAAACTTGCATTTGCAGCAGCTGCAGCCGCGACATTGGTATTAGGGGCTTGTGGAAACAACAACGATTCATCTGGTTCTACCGAAAGTGATGAAATCGTTACAGAACTAAGCGAAGATACGACTGTCACCTTTTGGCATGCAATGAATGGTGCGCAAGAAGAATCATTGACGAAATTGACGGAGCAATTCATGGACGAAAATCCAAACATCAAGATCGAATTGCAAAACCAATCCAGCTACTCTGATCTACAAGCAAAGGTGAATTCAACCTTGCCTTCACCAAAAGATCTACCAACTATCACCCAAGCATATCCTGGTTGGTTATGGAATGCTGCCCAAGATGACATGTTGGTTGACCTTGGCGAATACATCAACGATGATACTATCGGTTGGGGTGACCAAGAAGAAATCCGCAGTGCCCTTTTAGAAGGCGCGCAGATCGACGGCGTGCAATACGGGATTCCTTTCAACAAATCAACAGAAATGCTGTTCTACAATGCAGACATGTTAGACGAGTATGGTATTGACGTACCGACAAACCTTGAAGAATTAAAAGAAGCTTCTCAAGAAATCTATGAAAAATCAAACGGTGAAGTAGTAGGTGCTGGTTTTGACTCATTAAACAACTACTACGCCATCGCAATGAAAAACCAAGGTGTTGATTTTGACAAAGACTTGCAACTAGACAGCGATGAATCAAAAGAAGTCATCAACTACTACCTGGATGGTGTCAAAGAGGGCTACTTCCGAATCGCTGGTTCTGATCAATACTTGTCTGGACCATTTGCCAACGAGCAAGTCGCAATGTATGTCGGCTCAATCGCAGGGGAAGGTTTTGTTAAAAAAGATACCGAAGGCAAATTTGAATATGACGTAGCAGCTCGTCCAGAACCAATCAACTTGCAACAAGGAACTGACTTGTACATGTTCAACAGCGCAACACCAGAGCAACGTACTGCTGCTTTTGAATACATGAAATTCTTGACTTCTCCAGAAGCGCAAAAAACATGGGCAATCGATACCGGCTACATGCCAGTTGTTGAATCTGTTTTGGAAAGCGATGAATACAAAAACAATCCTGAAACAAAAGTGGCTGCCAAATTAGAAGATGCAACCAAAGAATTGTTCTCGATCCCAGTGATTGAAAATGCTGATCCTGCTTACAATGAAATGCGTTCAATCATGGAAAACATTTTGTCTAATACAGATCAAGATGTCGATCAATTGATTGAAAACGCAAAACCACAATTAGAAGATGCTTGGAACCAATAATTCTGAATTTCTTCGTCAAAATAGGGTATAATCAGGGAAACACCTGAGATGAAACACCAAAGGGTTTGTATCATAAGGTTTGAAGACGCAAGGAAGCAGAATTTGCTGGCTTTCGAGGGTTTTCGACTTATGCGCATGCCCTTTTGGTGTATTGAGGGGAAAAGGAGTCTTTTGAATGAAAATCACGTTTTTAGAAACGAGCGATATGCATGGCTATGTCTATCCAACCAATTTTGCCGATGACACGGAACAAGGATTCGGCGTGGCAAAAGTTGCCACCAAAATGAAAGAACTGCGCCAAGCAGCCACCGGATCGGTCGTAACGATCGAAAATGGCGACTTTATCCAAGGATCGCCCTTAAGCTATTACATTGCCAAAAGCCAGCACTCCGTTGCCGCATTGACCGCTGTCGTCAACCACCTAGACGTTGATGTTCATGTCTTAGGCAATCATGAGTTCAACTACGGTCTGCCTTATTTGCAAGAAGCGATCGCCAGCTACCAAACGCCGGTACTTGCAGCCAATATTTTAAATGAAGCGGGGGAACCATTCTTTGGGCAAGCTTACACCATCATTGAAAAAGAAGGGGTAAAGATCGCGATTTTAGGAATGGTGACGCCCTATATTCCTCATTGGGAACAACCTGCGACGATTCGCGGGATGCAATTTGTCAGTATTGTTGAGACGGCGAAAAACTATGTACCTTACTTACGAGAACAAGCCGATATCGTTGTCATCAGCTACCATGGCGGCTTCGAGCGTGATTTAGTCACTGGGGAACCGACCGAATTATTGACTGGCGAAAATGAGGGCTATCAATTACTGCAGGAAGTTTCAGGAATCGATGCCTTCTTCACAGGACACCAACATCGTGAGATCGCCACAAAAATCAATGGTGTCCCTGTTGTGCAGCCCGGTTATCGTGGAAGCTTTATCGGCGCCATCGAATTGACGGTTGAAAAAAATCAGACAGGGGTTCATGTCACAAACAGTACGGCTGCGTTGATCCCTGTTGCGGATGCTGTCCCAGATCAAGAGACGTTGGCTTTGTTAGCACCCATCGAAGAAGAGTTACAAACATGGCTAGATCAGCCGTTAGGCAAAGTCAGTGGGGACATGCGAATCAACGATCCGATGGGGGCACGCTTGAAAGAGCATCCTTATATTGAATTCATCAATCGTGTTCAGATGGCTGCCAGCGGTGCTAAAATTTCTGGCACTGCTCTTTTCAACAATGAAGGCAAAGGCTTTGGCGCAACCATCACGATGCGGGATGTGATCACCAATTATATTTACCCAAATACATTAGCTGTAGTCAAAATAACAGGTGCCGAATTAAAAGCTGCTTTAGAACAAACGGCGGATTATTTAGCCGTTGTTGACGGTCAGATCGTTTTCAATCCTGCTTTTATTGAACCAAAACCGCAATATTATAACTACGATATGTATGAAGGCATCGAGTATACGATCGATCTTAGTCAACCCGTTGGTCAACGAATCACCCGTTTGGACTTTGAAGAAAAAGCCATTGCGATGGACCAGGAATTAGAGATCGTCATCAACCAATACCGTGCCGTGGGCGGTGGCAACTACGCCATGTTTTCTGCCGAAAAAATCGTTCGTGAGATTCAAGTCGATATGACGGAACTGATTGCTGACTATTTGAAACAGCATCCTCAGATCGAAGCTACGACGAATCAAAACTTTCTAGTGACGTTATAATAGCAAAACAGCCTGCGATGAATGAATCATCGCAGGCTGTTTCTTAATTTTCTACATTACGTACATAGTCATCAAAGTATTTTACCAAATCCGCTTTGACTTGTTGATAGTCTTCTTCGGAATAGTCTTTGTCTTCTAGTTTTGCTTCGAAAAATGGCATGGCCAATTCTTCTCGTAAACGATCCAACACTTGTTCTTGGTTCATAACGTCACCTTTTTCACTTTTGATTTGATTTCATCATAACAAATGAAATGAGGCTGTCAATGCTTCGTAAGTGTCTTTCATTTTTTCTAAACGATTTTTTAAAGAAACAAAATCATCGTCATCATGAAAAAGGACTTGTTTTAATTCAAAATAATAGATCTCAAAAGCATCAAAGAAAGCAATGACTTCCGCTGTTTGCAGCTCTTTGGCAGTATCGCAGCGAATATAGGCTTTTTCAGCGATCGCATACGTTTCCGCAGTCGTTAATAGGACCAATGATTCATTGTATTTGCGGCTCGTCACTAGTTCAAAGGTTGATTGACATTTATTGTAGATATTAGAAAAATCTTTGAGCACGAGTTCCTTTGGTGTTTTATCAAACATGGGGGAATCCTCCAAAACTTTATTTTTTGAATAAGACGCAGACACATTCTGGTGCGTAGATGTCTTTTTCTAAGACAGTCAATTTGCCAGTGGCTTCATCGCGTTTGTATAACGTTAGGTTATCAGAATTTTGGTTGGCACAAACCAGATAATCGTTTGTCGGGTCCAAATCGAAATCGCGAGGGAAGTCGCCTTCTGTTGAGATTGATTGAACAAAAGCCAGGCCAGCGCCTTCATCGGTTACTTCAAAAACAGCGATTGAATTATGGCCGCGATTTGAGCTGTAAACAAAACGTCCATCGTTCGAGATCCGTACCGCAGCGCCACTGTTGAAATCCGTAAAGTCCGCAGGGATCGTTGGCACCTTTTGGATTTTCTCAAAACTGCCATCTGCTTGATTGTAGCGTAAAACAGTCAATGAGCTGTCTAATTCGCCCACTAAGTAAGCGTATTGGTTATTTGGATGGAAGACTAAGTGACGAGGACCAGTTCCGTCTTCTGCCACATAGACAGCTACTTCTGTCAGTTTGCCATCTTCTGAAATATCATAAGTATAGACCCGGTCCGTTCCAAGGTCACAAACTGCTAAACGTTGGTCTGGTGTTAAGTCAGTATAATGGACATGAGGTTTGTCTTGGTTTTCATGAGAGCCGACGGGTTCATCATGGTAGATGCTGTCCGTTGCTTCGATGCTGCCATCTTCTAGAATTTTATAAACATTCACTTCACCTTTGTGGTAGTTGGCACCATATAAAAGCTGACGGTTTTCATCAACTGCTACATAGCAAAGGGGTGCGCCTTCTTCCGTTGCGGTATTCAGCAAGGTAAAGTCTGGGGTATAAGCAGCGGCGCCGCCGTTGCCAGCTACTTCTGTGACGCTGTAAACTGCTTCTTTTTTACTGCGGACAAGATAAGTCGGACTTTTTTCTTCCGCACATAAGGTCAAATCGGTCAGTGTTCCTTTTTCCGTATCTAAAGCGATCGAATAGATCCCCTTACTTTCGCGACGAGTGTACGTACCTAAATAAATCGTTTGCAACATAAAAAAACCTCCTAATAGTTTCATTCCTCTTTAATTCTACCATAGAATGCGGATTTGGGCGGGCAGAAAAACTCTTTATGTTATAATAAACGAGAAGATAGAAAGGGGAGTTTATCATATGAAAAAAGGGACGATCAAAGAAATCGGTCCACAGGCGATCGATTCGCAAGAAAGAATGATCATCTTCTTTGGGGAAGAAGCGACCGATACATTGCGAGAATATTCAGTCATCCAAACGATTCCTGATTCGCAAGCGTTAGTCGTAAAGAAAGAGGATCAGATTACTTTTGGTGATCAGACCTATCAAGTCCAATATGTAGGAACGGTGGCTAACCAAATCCTGCAAACGATCCAGCATGTGACCTTTGTCTTTGACGAAGTGCCGGATGAAGAACCGCTTTCAAGTGCGATTTATTTAACGCCAACTGTTTTGCCGAACCTAGAAGTCGGCATGCAAGTGACGTACAACTAGGAGGCAAAGAATGTCATGAAAGAAACGCAGAAAAAGCCGCATTCCTGGTTTTGGAAATGGTTTTTAAACAATCAAGCAGTGACCAGCTTGCTGGTCATTTTATTGATTCTCTTAATTTTGCTGCTCTTCACGAAAGTTTCATATTTGTTTGAGCCTGTCTGGCAATTTTTAGCCATCGTCGGATTGCCAATCATTTTGGCGGGGATCTTGTATTACTTGATGAATCCCACTGTTGACTATTTGGAGCGCAAAGGAATCAAACGAATTTACAGTATTTTTGGTCTTTTTGTTTTGGTGGTTGGTCTGATTGTCTGGGGGGTGGTGGTCATCATTCCTAAGATCCAAGAGCAATCCATGAGTTTTGCGGATAATCTGCCGGGGTATTTGACGATTATTGAGAATAAGGTGAATGAAATCTTGTCTGATCCAATCTTCTCGCAAGTCCAAGATCAGATCGAAGCTTCCAATGAGAAGTTGATTTCTTCTCTGACGGATATCGTCCAAAATCTTTCCCGCAGTACGATTCAAAATCTAGGTAGTTTCTTCGGAGCCGTTGCGACGATCGTTTTAGCGGTCATTACCATGCCGTTTATTTTGTTCTACCTACTGAAAGATGGCCGCAAACTAGCCCCTTATTTTGTCAAATTTTTACCAACCAAAATGCGCCAGCCGTCACTGATCGTTTTAAAAGAAATGAATGACCAGGTATCCTCCTATATTCGGGGACAGCTGACAGTGGCGTTTGCGGTCGCAGTGATGTTTATGATCGGCTTTAGTATTATTGGCTTAGATTATGCCATCACACTGGGGATTGCAGCGGGATTTCTAAACTTGATCCCTTATTTAGGCTCCTTTTTGGCCATGATCCCTGCGGTCTTTTTAGGAATCGTCGGCGGACCCGTGTTACTGATCCAAGTTCTGATCGTTTTTGTTATTGAGCAAACCATTGAAGGACGCTTGATTTCGCCATTAGTTCTAGGAAATGAGTTATCGATCCATCCTGTCACGATCCTGTTAGTCCTCTTGACTTCAGGAAAATTGTTTGGTCTTGTTGGGGTCATTTTAGGGATTCCTGTCTATGCGGCTGCCAAGGTGATCATTACCCATGTGTTTGAATGGTATACGCGGGTTTCCTCCTTGTATGAAGAGGAAGAACCAATCCTCGAAGCACCACCAGAGGACACCCCAGAAGTTTAGCAGCTTCGAGTGCAAAAGAGTCCATACGTATTATCAACGGTACAGCCTTTTTCTGTGGGCTGTACCTTTTTTGTGCGGATAAAAGAGCCAACAATCACTGGGAAGTAATGCAAGATTTACAACCTATGAACGATGATTTGGGAGAAACCGACAGCTCTTTATTCAATAGAAAGAGTGAGGGAGTAGTGTCTTGGACCCGATTGACTTCGCAGGAACAAAAGAATATAATCGAGTTATATAAATCGTTTATATAATGTGACTTGTGCTTAAGGAGGGGCTTGGATGCCAAAACAACGAATAACAAAGGAAATGGTGGTTGATGCCGCTTTTGAGATTGCTCGAAAAGGCGGTATGGAGCAAGTGATTGTCAAAAATATTGCGGAAAAGTTAGGCTGTTCAGTCCAGCCCATTTATAGTTATTGCACCAATATGGAAGGACTGCGGACAGAAGTAGAGCAGAGAGCACGGCAATTTTTACAAGCGTATCTAGAAGCCCATAGTGACTCCCAGGATCTGTTTCGCAGTACCGGACACGCATATTTGCAATTGGCGAAAGAAGAACCCCAAATTTTGAGAATTTTTGTCTTACAAAAAAGAGCGAATGTTTCGTCATTAGAAGAGCTGTATCAGTTGGAGACGAATCCTCAAGTAGCGAAAAGGATTGCCGCCGATTTGAACATCAGCATAGAAACCGCCAAACAGCTGCACTTGCATATGCTCATTTACACGATCGGAATCGGCACGATTTTCGCAGTAACGACACCAGGTATTCCACTAGGTGAAATCTATGCACAACAGGAAGAAGCTTACGAGATGTTTTTGAAACAGGCAATAGATGGCACAAAAAGTAGGTCGCAGTCCTAACTGCAGGGAGGAATTCCTCATGAAAAATGGCATTATTGTTTATCAATCGAAATACGGCGCTGTCAAAAAGTATGTCCACTGGCTTCAAGAAGCAACAGGTTTTCCCTGCCTAGAAACCCCAAAAGCCAAAATAGCTGAAGTAATGGATTATGACACAATTATCTTCTGTGGGGGAATCTATGCTTCGGGTATTGCTGGACTGTCCTTTTTAAAAAAGAATAGCAATCAGCTAAAAGGCAAAGAGATACTCATCTTTTGTGCGGGAGCTTCTGTTCCTGAAAAAGTGGTAGTGAAAAAACTCAGAGAACAGAATCTCACGGGTCCGCTAAAGGACATCCCCTTTTTTTACGGAAGAGGACAATGGCAGGAAAGCAAAATGAACTTTTTCGATCGAACCTTAGTGAAAATGTTAAGAAAAGCGGCCGCTAAAAAAGAGCCACACACCTATGACCCACAGACGAAGGTACTCATGGAAGCCAATGGACAAGATTGCGATTGGACGGATAAAAAATACTTGGTTCCGTTGGTGGATTATTTGGAGCAGGAATTGTATTGAACGAGCACAAGCGCTTTATTGAGGTTTTATGAATCAAATGAGCAATAAGTGACCAGAGTGTAAGAACAGAACAAAATTAGTTTACTGCGAATAGATTTTTTGTTGTGACACCAAGAGTCTGCAACTAAGTTCTTAAAATTGTTTGATCTATTCCTAAAATTCAATGAGTAAGTAGAATGCCGATCACGCATGAGAGGATGTCTTATGCGTGACGGTTTTTTTGTTTATAGCTTATCTTAATAGAAAAAACGGGAGTAGCTGATTCCTTTGTTTATAAAATTCTCAGACATTGTATCTAATAGTTCTATTTTTTAGCTTTGCATGATGAACACTTTTGTGAAGCTGAACGTTAAACCAGGTCTTTCAAGTTCTAAAAAAATAAGCAGAGAAGCTATCTCTGTATGTACAATGTATATTCTTTCTAAATGCAAGATATCTTTCGTTGCGGGCTTTTTTATGGCTTGGACGGATTTGACATATTGTTGCAAGAAATACATATGGTCGCTGAAAACATTGGTTGCGTATACTGAATGCAAGACAAAAGAAAACCTTGTGAGGTCAAGAAAATGTGGATTTTAGCAATTGATATTGGCGGTACTGCTATTAAATGTGGGTTAGTGAATAGTCAAGGGGAACGCAGACAATTGACTCAATTTCCTATGAACAAGGAATATTCCACAGTCACGCAACGTATATGTCGACAGATCGATGCATTCTATGCAGCAGCATTTGATGGCATCGCTATTAGCTCAACGGGAGTGGTTGATCCACAAAGCCAAGAAATCGGGATGACATCACCTTTATATGAAGGATTTGGTAAAAGACTGGTTAAGCATTTGCGCAGTACATACCAATGTCCAGTTGCTGCCGAAAATGATGGCAACTGTGCGCTATTGGCAGAAAAATGGTTGGGTCACGCTCAAAATTGTGCGTCCTTTGCGACAATTGTCCTAGGTACATCCGTTGGCGGTGGCTTGATGATCGATCATCAATTGATTCGCGGCAAACACTTACTAGCAGGAGAGTTTGGTTATCTGCTTTTTCCGACCGAAAGGAAGGATTGGGAACTTTGGAGCATCGCAGGGTCAACCAGAACATTAGTAGAGAAAACAGCAAAACGTATCGGAGACCCAACAATCAATGGCCAGCGTATTGATACACTGGTTCAAGAGCAAGATCCGCGATGTCTGCCAGTAGTAGCTGATTTTGTCGATAAACTGGCGGCGGCTTGCTATAGCCTGCAATATATGATTGATCCGGAAATCATCTTGATTGGCGGTGGAATCAGTGCGAGCCGTTTCTTGATCCCACATGTAAACGCACGATTAGCTATGATTGCTGAGCAGATTCCTAGTACTGTTATCGTGCCAAACATTTGTGCCTGTCGTTTCGGCAATGAATCTAATTTATTGGGCGCTTGTTATAACTGGTTAAGAAAATACAAGCCTGATAGCTGACTTGTAAAAAAGCATTGTTTTTTATTAAAATAAAGCGTATTTTATTAGAGTATCATACATTCTTTTCTCCTAAATAAGTATCGATAAATGAAAGCGTTTTTGAGCTTTCGAAATAACAGAGAATAGGTGATGCAAATGGGAAAGTACACGGAACTGAATCGTCAAAAACTATTTAGGGGAATCATTCGTGCCATCAGCTCTTATTTAATCGTGTTTTTAGTGCCTTTTTTAGCCGTGTCATGGATTTGGTATGATACATCTGTCAAAAGTATCAATGAACAAGTGATGCTGACCGCTAGAAATCAATTGATTCAGTTGAAATATTCTTTAGAAAATACGTTTATTCAATTGAATTATCTGACGCAAAAAATGACCAATGATCATGTTGTCTCATTGAAATATTTGCAGCATCCTTACTTGACCAAAGAAGCAAGAGAGGCCATGCAAACGTACAAAATCACCAACGACTTAGTCGAAGAAGTCTATTTATATTATAAAGAGTCCCCAGCAACCTTGTATTCAACCGTAGGATCATTCTCTTTTGACACATTTTTGAAAAAAGTACTGCCGAAAAATGAAATGGGCCAGGAACAGTTAGCCGCACAATTGGATTCCTCAGCGCCTACATTGTTGACATTAGAAGGCGCCGGTGAGGAGCAGCGATATTCCCGTTTCTTTTATATCGTTCCCATTCAAAGTGAAGAGATGACTGTCTATGGCTCAGCGATCTATGAAATCAAAGAGAACAATTTGAAGAGAATTCTTGATCTCAGCAATAACGATGGGATCAGTAACACCTATATTATCAATGATGAGTACCAGTTATTAGCCAGTACCACCAATGATGAGTTAGCGCGCTTTTTAAATCATCCCGAACGCATGAAAAAAGGCATTCAAACAGGACGAATGCGGTTTGAACAATCAACGTATTTTGTTCAAGCGATTGCCAATAATGAATTGAATATTTCAGTGGTAGCCGTTGCTAATCCGAATCAAGCGCTGGCATCGGTCAACCGTGTACAAGAGCAGTTCGTCTTAGTATTTATCGCCATATTATTTACGGGTATCACTGCAGTCGTGATGCTTGGGTTACGTAGTTATCGCCCAATTCGCAAAATCGAAAATCTGGTTCAGGAGTTTCATCGGGACCCCAAAATGACCCTTCATTCGATGGATGATGTCCATAATACCTTGGCGGCATTTTTGGTTGAGCACCAAGAACTACATCAGGAAGTCCGCCTGCAAACACCTCATGCCAGAGAGCAAGTGCTGCGCAAATTAATGAGCGGACGTTTTCGGTCCGAGCAAGAACTGGCTTTGCTTTTAGAAGCGGTTCATGTCTGCTTTCCTAAGTCAAATTACTTTGTGATCGCCATCGATACGAAAACTGTGGATTCCAAAGCCAAGCAAGGAGATAAAAAATTTCTGATCGATTATATCGAGGAAATCAAAGAGGCGGATTATACGGCATATGCGACGGAAATTTTATCCAAAGAAATGTTAGCCTTGACCGTAGGGTTTGTTGATGGCAAAGAACAACAAGAAATTGTGGATGCCATTGCGGAAAAAATTACCCATGCGATCTCCCTAACACCCACAATGGGTGTCGGTATGACGGTCGATCAACTAACCGCCATCAATGAATCCTATATCGAAGGGTTGGCAGCACTGGAAAATCAAGGGAGTCAAGGCAAGCAAATCAGCTAGTATGCGGAGCTTTCCAAAGAGACCAATCATTTGCCAATCAATTATCCAGACAATCAAAAATTAAAATTGATCCAAGCCTTGAATCAAGGAAATATTGAGATTGCCAGTGAAACGATCCAGCGGTTGATCGAAGAAGGCGAGAGTAAACAGACTTCGCCTCGTGTCCAAAAAATGTATGGCTACTACTTGTTGAATACGATCGCGCAAGTCGGCGGTGAATTGGTGGGGGCAGAGGTACTGCATACCGCTTCTGAAAGTGCTGATTTCAACAGCTTGAATCAATTGCAGTCTGCCTTGTTAACGATTGCCCAGCAGATTTGCACGAAGGTGCAGAAACAGCCGCTGGATGACGAGTCGGAAATGAATGAGAAAATCTTCAGTTTTATCCAAGAAAATTGCCATTCCTCACAGCTCTCCTTGGAATCGGTGGCAGAGGAGGTTGGTGTTTCTGTCTCTTATGTCAGCCGTTTTGTAAAAAAAGAAAGCGGCAAAACCTTCTCCAAATATATTCAAGAACTAAGACTGAAAAAAATCAAAGAGGAACTGATTGAAACAGATTTGCCAATCAAAGAAATTATTCGCAACAATGGGTATTATGATGTTTCCAATTATACGAGAAAGTTCCGAAAAATAGTGGGTGTGACACCAGGGCAATACCGTGAAATGAACCAAAAAATGAGAAATTATTGAAAGTATGGGGGAAAATGAGATGAACAAACAAGTTGATTTGACAAAAGTTCAGCAACGAGCAGCCGTCTTTTTTGAGGAAATAGGTTGGCAGTCGGCGAAAGATCCGTTACCGAAAATAGTGATCGATCCGCAGCTGGATGCTGATTTTCGATTTGAAAACCAAACAATCAGTGTGTCCTCGCCAGAACATGCCTTTTACGCGTTAACCAAATATGGCCGAGATCAGGCGACGGGTCAATTAGCACAGAAAAGCTATCTAGCAGCGCTTAAAGAACGCTGTCTGATGATCGATATCGGGCGCAAATTTTATTCGCTAGCTGATTTGAAAGCAATCGTCCGCAGCATGGCTTGCTTCCAATTCACGCATCTGCAACTTCATTTTTCGGAAAACGAAGGCTTTCGGATTGAATCCCAGCAATTTCCAGAAATTGTTTCGGAAGAATGTTTGACCAAGCAAGAAATTCGTGAATTGATTGCGTATGCTCAAAACCATGAAATTGCCATTATCCCTGATTTTGATTCTCCTGGTCATTTGCGTCAAGTCCTAGCACAAAAACCTCAATGGCAATTGCCGACAGCAGATGGCACTCGTGATGATCGAGCACTGAACATTTTGGATTCAGAAGCGGTAGCCTTTATTCAGGAAGTTTATCGAGAATATGCGCAACTGTTTGAAGACAGCACCTATTTTCACATCGGGGCCGATGAGTTTATTGATTTTGACCAGTTAGAAAACTTTCCACAAATGATCGAAGCTGCCCGCGAGCGTTATGGGGAAAAAGCCAGCGGAATCGAAGTCTTTATTGATTATGTCAATGAGCTGGCGGCCTTTGTTGAAAGTCTCGGCTTTGTTGTGCGGGTCTGGAATGATGGTTTTTACCGCTTGAATCGCCAAGAGCAGACAACGTTGACGGAGAATTGTCAAATCTCCTATTGGACCCGTTGGAACCAGAATATGGCACCGGCGGATGTCTTTTTTGAAAAGGGCTATACCATGATCAATCACAATGATAATTTTTTCTATTATGTCTTAGGAGAAGCGGCAGGGTATACCTACCCAACTTACGAAAAAATCAGCAATGAATTCCAGTTGACGACGTTTGCCAATGGACAACAAGTTGCACAGGAACAGCTTGCCCAAACACAGGCGATCGCTTTATCCGTCTGGGCGGATGTACCTGAGGCTCAGACTAGTCGTGAAGTGATCCAAGCGATTTTTTGGCTCCAAACGGCCATTAGCCAAAAAGTTTATAATGAGCCAAATCGACCAAAAGAGACATTTCGAAAGCTTTATGATGGGTGGGAAGCGACATTTAGCTGATTGTTAGAGGAATTGGGTGAAAGGGCACATCGCTGACAATCCCTGTTGTTTTCTTTATGATGAATAAGTTTAGCGACAAGTGAAACAAAAGCCAATAGTATTTTGATAAAATGAACGTAACTCCGAGTGAGGGGAGAAATGGAGCAATAAGTGATCATAGACATTCAACCGTTGAAGAAAAAAGATATCCTTGAAATGGATCAAATGTTTTTAAAGCAAGGGTGGCCTTCTCGCCAGCAGCTCTTGATGGAGTATTTAAACGAGCAAGAAGCGGGGGAGAGATACATTTTGCTTGCCAAAATAAACAACAAAACTGCCGGGTATTTGACATTGGTCCCTCTAGCAAAGCACGGACCATTTAAAGGCTTGTACCCAGAAATTGTGGATTTTAATGTTTTTGAATCTTATCAAAAACAAGGGGTAGGCAGTCAGCTTTTAAAAGCAGCCGAAGAAAAGGCACGAGAAATAGCTGCCGTGGTGACATTAGGGGTAGGTTTACACAATGGTTATGGATCGGCCCAGAGACTGTATGTAAAACAAGGCTATATTCCAGATGGATCTGGTGTTTGGTTCAATAATCAAAATTGTGCGATGAATGTGCCTTGTTGTAACAATGACGATCTTGTTCTTTATTTGTCTAAGGAACTTTGACCCTCCCGTGGTAAGTACCTTTAAAAAAGGATTAATCCCGCAGCTTGTTTGCATGTTCTCATCACCTGTTCAACAAGCTAGCTCGCTACTTTCGTATAAGCGAATTTGGGGAGTTTTTGAAAAAATAGCCATAAAAAATGACTAGAAACGATCAGTTTCTAGTCATTTTTTTGTAAAGAAAGTAAGGACAATGTTTTTGTATCAATAAAATATTCATTTAGGACAGTGCAATAGGCGCTTATATTTCTTTTAAAGTGATTTCGACCACTGGTACCAACACATCTGGGGGGCAGACGGGTAAGCTGAGAACAAGGTCCTCTTTGTTGATGATGGCTTCCGTTGACGTGAGAACTTCCTCGGGATCAAATCCTCGATAAAACAACTCGGAGCCATCATGTAAGAAACGGATATGCTTCACGCATCCTGCAAGTCCCGGAAGATGCAAGGATTTGTAGGGGTAGGAGAAGAGGTGCAAGTAAAGTTTATTCCCGTTTTGGGTGTAACGACTGTCAATAGGCGGTTGAAAAGTGCTGGCACCACAGCCGATAATCGCTTGCTGATGATAATGCATCCATGAACCGATGGCTTCTAAATGGCCGCGAGTTGGTAAGTTGATTTCTCCACGAGCATTCGGACCGATATTTAAGAGAAAGTTCCCATCTTTTGCTACTGTGTCAATCAGCATTTTGGTCATCATTTCACTGGATTTCCAGTGCTGAGCATCACGATCATAGCCCCACGTTTCGTACATCGTTTGGCACGCTTCCCATATTAAAGGCAATCCATTCGCTTCTAATGGTTTGTCTGGTTGGAATTGCTCAGGGGTGGTAATCCCTCGGCCCAAATCCAAACGGTCATTCAGTAACATCTCCGGCTGTAGACTTCGGCAAATTTCTTCGATCCGCTTACTATCCCAATCGGCGGCACCCTTGCCTTTTGACCAGCCCCAATCTCGATGGCTATAAGGAAAATCAAACCACATATAATCGATGGTTCCATAATTGGTCAATAGTTCGGTGACTTGACCAGCCAAAAAATCTTGATAACGGCGCATGTCCCGCTGGTCATTGGCTTGACGGGCTTGAATAGTCTCTCGTTGCGGATGCAGGCCGTCGAGCGTGAAATCTGGATGATACCAATCGATCAGCGAATGATACAGTCCGACCTTAATGCCGACCTTGCGAAATGCCGGCAGCAGTTCTGCTAAGAGGTCTCGCTTGAATGGGGTGTTGGTTACTTTGTAGTCGCTGAGAGCGGTGTCCCAAAGGGCAAAACCTTCATGATGTTTCGTCGTGAAGACCATGTATTGAAAACCAGCCTTCTTTGCGGTTTGAGCCCATTCCTCCGCGTTGAAAAGATCAGGATCAAACTGAGAAAAATAGTTCTCGCGATAGGTGGTGGGTTCAATTTTTTCTGTCGTCATAAACCATTCGTGTCGAGCGCCAATACTGAATAGGCCGAAATGGATGAATAAGCCAAACCGATCATGGAGGAACCAGTTTGGATCAGGGTAGTTGGCAGGCCAATTCTTATACGTTCTCATTAAAAATCACTCCTTTTTCACTCACTTAAAGAAATTCTGTATTCGTCATGACTGTTTCTTGAATTTTCCAGCCATCTGCTTCCTTAACGAAAGTATGGTAAGCCTCTGTGATGTGATCACGGTAGGAAGAATCTTTTGGGCTGATCGTTTTCTGCTGCGCCGCGACCAGCATGGATCCTGTCTCTTGTTTAACGACTTCAAAAGAAAGCAGCGTGTGCTGCAGCTGTTCTTCTGCAAAAAAATCAGCCAATTCTTGGCTCGTCTCTGCTCGCGCCGCTGCCACGAGCGTGGCGGCATAAGCTGTCGCATCTTGGTCAGAGGCTGCTTGTAAATTTTCTTTCAGCACTGCCAAACAAGCCTCCGCCGCTGCTTGATTTGTAATATTACCTGTCATCTCCAGTTTTTCTGAAGGTTGGGCATGAACTGGAGCAGAAGAATCGGTTGTTAGAAAATAGAGAAAGAATAGGCTAACAACAGCCAGCAAACTCACGATGATGGTTCGGCGCAGCAAGGATGTTTTCATAATTTCTCACTCCTTCTTTTAAACATCAGAAATTTTCCCCGCACTATAGATTCCATGAAATAAATTGCGACCCACAGAAGTGTTGCTGCTGAAAGGGGTCACCATTGGTAAGGACGGTTGAGTCAATTCTTCCAAAGTATCGAGCTCCCCGTCCAAGAAGGCAGTAAGCCGCCAGAGTGTCGTGTCACAGCGCATCAGCAGGGCCCCATAGCGCAGATCGATAATCTCAAAACCGAAAGGTCGATTCCAGTCGAACCAGACTTGACGATGGGCTTCATAAAGGGATTGCAAGGCGGATTTATAGACACTGAGCTCATCGACTGCTTGGCGCAATTCCGTGAAGTCCTTGCTTTTATAGGCACTGGTGATTTGGTCGGTAATACAGGCTTTTTGTGCCAAAACATCAGCCAGCTGCTGATAAAAAGCAAACATCGTTTGTGTGTCCCGTGTTGATTTCACAGCGGGCAACTCTTGAGCCAATGCTTGATAGTGGGATGCTAAAGAAAGATCGGTTAAGTTTTCTTGATACAAGCCATACAGCAAGTCTTGGTAGAGCAGTAGCTTGCTGGGGTTTTCTCCGTGAGGATTGTTTTCTGGTACACCTGCAGTTTGATCAAAACGATCAAGCAGCAAGAAATCGCTACTAACTGACTGGTGAAAGAGCTGAAATTTTTTAGTTAATTTCTCTAACGAAAGGTCGTTTCCAAACTGCGCTTCACTGAAATATTGCAAACCTAGTAGCGCAGCAATCAATGGTGTTTCGGCTCCGTCGTCGCCCCAAAGTGTGGCATAAACTTCCTGAACATCGTTTTCTTTGGCGGCTTGCAAGGCATGACGCATGGTGGCAAAACTTTTGCCATAGTTCGGCGCCAAACCGTTCCAAGTCCAGATACCTCCAGCAAAGACGATCGGCTGTTTTAATTCCCGATGTTTCGCAAACATTCGCTGATAAGAGGCATGATCATGGTGGTAATAATCCCAGTAAACCATTTTGACAGCAGGAAGGTCAGCAAACAATTCTGTTGGAAAACACACGTCTGGATCGTAATAATCACCAGTAGGTGCACCGATCCTAAAAAACATATCGCTCCACATCATCGGCTTAAAACCCACTTTTTGACAAAGCGCAGCTACCCGCTGCAGATGTTCGGCCATAATCGAGAAACGGTCTTTTAAACCGTGCAATACCAAATATCTTCCTTTCCCCAATTGGTGTGCTTCATCCATGCCAATGTGTAGCTGATCCGTCGTAAAACACGAACGGATCGAACGGATCGCTGCTTCCAAAAAGGTATATGTTTCTTCTTCTCCCACCAGTAAAATATCTTCCGTGTCCCGAATGTTTTTAGTAAATCCCCATTTTAAGGGATTCGTTAAGTGTGCCAATGTTTGAATCGCCGGAATCAAAGTTACACCTATAGATTGCGCGTAGCTATCAAGCTTCTTTAACTCACCTTGTGTATAACGGCCTCGTAAATGACCAAAATAAGGATACTCTGGAATTTCATAAGTGTCTTCCATATAAAGCATGAGGCGATTAAGCCCCATCTTGCTTGTCAATAGAATAAAGCGTTGCAGTTTTTCAACGGTCATTACTGCATTGCGGGACAGATCGATCATTGGTCCAATTGCTTCAAAATGCGGCTGTTCTTCTAAGACATAGACTGGGCGGTCTTCATGCACCCATAAAGTTAATGCCCGAAATAAATGGGCCTTTTCTTGATAGTAAATGATTGTTGCTAGCGGACCATGGCAAATTTTCAGAGAACCGGGCCGTTGAATCAGCTGTAATGGATGCCCTTGCGGTGATTCTCGCAACGCTAGTTCCGGTAGTATGTTACTAAAAAAATCATCAAGATTTTCATTACTTTGGATAAAAATGTCTTTCATTACGAACGTCCCTTCTTAAGTTTCTTTTATCAGCAATGATTCTGAACGTTGGATCGCTTGAAAAGAGAACCAATTATTTGGAAAAAGGAACAAAGGAACAAAGCCGATGACTAATAAAATCGGTAAAAAAGTCAAAATGATTGTAGTTACTAAGATTCCCAAAATCATCGCAATCGTTTGGGGAATACTGATAACCATCAGTATTACTGCTTGCTTAAAATAGTGAAGAAGGGGCAAGTCATAACGCAAATACACTGGCAGCAGATACAAGCTGATCAAAAGGGCACTGATAAACAACAGCAGCAAAAAAAAGTGAATCAAGCTATTTTGGATAAAGGTACTAGAGATGCGCAATTCTAGCCATAAGAAAAGCAGCAAACCCGCTTGCATGGCTCCTAATTGATTGGCGCGACGGAAATTTTTTTTCACGACAGTTCTGAACCAAGGCTTCAAAGCCGCTGGTCGTCCCTTTTTTTGGAAACTGTTGAAAAAAGCTTGGATAATCGTAGCGGTGGCAGGGAAAATGCCTAAAAATATCCCATATCGAAATACCCAGTAAAACCAAAGAAACTGCAATTTTAGGCAATGGAGGAGCCATTCACCGACTTGATAGGAAACATGATAAAGACCATTGGATTGTTTCATAAAATCCTCACTTTCTTACGGATAACCATTTTGTATCCGCTTTAATTGTTGTCCTTATCGTACCATTGATCCATGGATAATGGGCATGGATGAAAAAATCACACATCCCATACAGGAAAAACACAGCAAATATATTTGATCCGCTTTATTTCTCCTAACGCTTTTATGGAAGGAAGCTTTTTTCGTTACAAATTTTACAAACGCTCTTGCTTGGTTTAACACAGTAAAAAAAGTTACATATTGTTAGATGGACTTTTTTTCGTTTACATTTAGAACAAAGAAAGGAGTGCAAATGTATGATAAAAATTCGCGGCGATATTGAAGAAGCCAAGGAGAGAGAGCAAGCAGCGTGGGTCCCGGAAACAGAAATGCTCAAGCAGCGTCTGGAATGGTTTCAAGACTTGAAATTCGGAGTAATCTTCCATTATGGGCTGTATGCTGAAGCGGGGATCGTTGAATCATGGCAATTATCTGAAAAAGATGAATGGGCTAGAGAAAACCAGCCCTATCGAGAAACTATCGAAGCACTGCGTTTGGATTATTGGCAGTTGATTAATCGATTTGAGCCGAAGAAGCTGGATACCCGTAAATGGGCCAAGATCTGTAAGAAGGCGGGATTTAAGTACTGTTTATTCACAACAAAGCATCATGATGGGTTTTCGATGTTTAACACAATGGAGTCAGAGTTTAAAATCGGCGGGAAATTAAGTCCCTTTAAACGCGATATTTTACAAGAAGTGTTTACGGCGTTTCAAGAAGCAGGGATTGCAACAGGAGCCTACTATTCTAAAGCTGACTGGTATTCTCCTTTTTACTGGTTGGATGATGATACCGTCAAAGGCCGTCATGCCAGCTATGACACCCACCTTCACCCAGAAATCTGGGCGCGCTATGTGTCATTTGTGCATCGTCAGATTGTAGAGATTACTTCCAATTACGGAAAAGTCGATTTTCTTTGGCTAGATGCCGGTTGGTGCGGGCAAGGAAAAGAAGACCTACAAATGGATCGTTTAGCTGAGATTGCACGTGAGAAACAGCCGGAATTGATCATCGTTGATCGAATGATGGGTGGCCGTCATGAAAACTATGTGACACCAGAACGCAAAATTCCTGCATTAGCAGAAATTCCTAAAAAAGTTTGGGAAAGCAATATCCCGATTGGGAATGATTGGGGATATGTGCCGAATGATACCTTCAAGAGCAGCCAAGAACTGCTGGAAACCTTGATTGAGGTAGTCAGCAAAGGGGGAAATTTGATTTTAGGTGTCGGCCCAACACCTGATGGCGAATTTACATTCGAAGAGACCCAACGCTTAGAAGAAATCGGCAATTGGTTGGCGCTATATGGTGAAGGCATCTATGAAACGCGGGCGAACCCAATAGCTTGGCCAAATGAATGGCATTTGACCTATCAAAAAGAGGGCAAGGCTCATTTTGCATTTCGCAGTATCGCTGCAGGCGCTTTCGAACAGATTCCTTTAACAGAGATTGGTGCAACTGAAGAAGACGAGCTAATTGATCTAGCCACTAAAAAAGCGTTACCAGTCTATAAAAACGCTACCGAACCGTACCTCTTATGGTCGGATATCAGTCAGCCGAACGTTGGGGCAGTTGGGATTCGCGTTTCGACACATAGGGAAAAAAATACACATTGATTTGAAAGCGAATACAATTCATGATAAGGCTAACACCAAGCAAGGAGGAGGAAGAATGGAAACAGCGCCAATCAGACAAACCGTTTCAGTACCTAAAACAAAGAAACAAGATATAAAAATGAAGATCAAGAAAAATCGGCAATTGTACTTGTTTGTGTTGCCAGCATTTTTGATTATTTTGATTTTCTCTTATGGACCGATGTATGGAATCATTATTGCATTCAAGGATTATATGCCTTCATTAGGGATTTTGGGCAGTCCTTGGGTTGGATTTAAACATTTTCAACGTTTCTTCGATTCCTATTATTTTTGGGAACTCATCAAAAATACTTTAGGAATCAGTATCTATTCGTTGGTTGTCGGTTTTCCGCTGCCGATCATCCTGGCATTGGCTTTGAATGAGATCAAAGACGGCCCGTTTAAAAAGATTACCCAAACAGTCACTTATGCCCCAAACTTTATTGCTGTGGTGGTCATGGTTGGTATGGTCATTGCTTTCTTATCTCCTTCAACAGGGATCATCAATCACCTATTAGAATTTTTGGGTTTCGAGCGGATCAGCTTTATGACTAATCCCCGTTGGTTTAAAACGATTTATGTCCTGTCCGGAGTTTGGCAAGGAACGGGATGGGGGTCTGTGATTTATCTGGCAGCTCTATCTGGAGTCGATACGCAACTGCACGAAGCGGCAACGATCGATGGCGCTTCTCGTCTGCAACGCGTTTGGTATATCAATATTCCAACGATCATGCCCACGATGGTGATCTTATTGATAATGAGCTTCGGCAGCTTGATGTCAGTTGGGTTTGAAAAAATCATCTTGATGCAGAATCCTTTGAACATGCAATCCTCGAATGTGATTGCGACCTTTGTTTACCAGCAAGGGCTGTTAGATGCGCAGTACAGTTTTGCTGCGGCAGTCGGCCTATTTAACTCATTGATCAATTCCGTATTGTTGATCGTAGTCAATCATATTGCCAAACGTTTAAGCAATTCTAGTCTATTGTAGGAGGGAGGACCAAAAGTGAAAACAACTTCTTTAATAAAAGATACCCGTGCTGATAAAATCTTTTTGATCTTTGTTTATGTGTTTTTAGCAATTTCATTGCTGATCGTTTTATATCCGCTGATCTATATCGTCAGTGCTTCGATCTCAAATCCGCATCTGGTAAACTCAGGTGAAATGTGGCTTTTACCAAAAGGAATCACCTTCGAAGGCTATCGAACATTATTGGGCAACAGCAGTATCTGGCGTGGCTATTTGAACACGATCTACTATACAGTGTTAGGAACATCGATCAATCTCTTGGTAACCTTGCCTTGTGCCTATGCGTTATCGCGAGAAGATTTTTATGGGCGACGAGCCTTCACCAATTTTATGCTGGTTACCATGTTCCTGTCTGGTGGCTTGATTCCCAGCTATTTGCTGATTCGCAGCTTAGGTATGCTGAATACCGTTTGGGCACTGGTGATTCCAGGGGCCGTCTCGGTTTACAATGTGGTTGTCACACGAACGTTTTTTCAATCCACAATTCCGCGAGAGATGGAAGAAGCAGCGATTGTGGATGGTTGTTCCGATTTTCGTCTATTCATGCAGATCGTTTTACCATTATCAACGCCGATCATTGCGGTAATGGCTTTGTTCTATGGCGTCGGACATTGGAACAGCTTCTTTAACGCATTGATCTATCTTTCTGATCGATCGATGTACCCGCTGCAGATGATTTTAAGAGAAATTTTGATTCTTCAAGATATGTCTTCAAATACCGTCAGCAATGTGACTTCAGAAATGGCGAATATGCTATACAGCAAACAGCAACTCGCTCAAGTCATCAAATACGGCGTCATGATCGTTTCTTCGTTACCGGTAATCATCGTCTATCCGTTCTTACAAAAGTATTTTGTCAAGGGCATGATGGTCGGTTCAATTAAAGGATAAAAAAATCAAAGGAGGAAGAAAATGGGATTAAAAAAGAAAATTTTAGGAATGGCGGGTGTCGCTTTATGCAGTACCCTCGTCTTGGGTGCCTGCGGCAATTCTTCAGATGAGGGAACTGGAGAAAAGAAAGAGGTTGCTATCAATCATGACAGCCAATTTCCAATCATCAAAGAAGGCGAAGAGCTGACCTTGAATATCATGGCACCAGGTGTGGGAATGGCCGAGTGGGAAGACATGCCGACGCTACAGGATTACCAAGAAAAAACCGGTATCAAACTGACTTATACGACACCGCCATCGGCTGACTTTAGTACGAAACTGAACTTAGCTTTTGCTTCCGGCGACTTGCCGGATATCGTTTACGGTGCTGGTTCGCAAGCACTGACGGCTTCGATGGAGATCGATTACGGTTCACAAGGGATTTTACTTCCCTTAGAGGAGTATATCACGCCAGAAATCATGCCAAATCTTTATGCACTGACGCAAGAAGATCCTTCTATTTTAAAATCGATCACCACGCCAGATGGGCACATTTACTCCTTACCAATGATCTCTCGGAATGCGACTTCAATCTGGTGGCAAGGCCCGATGTGGTACAACGGCACGTGGCTAGATAATTTAGGTGTATCAGAACTGCCGAAAACCACAGAGGAACTGCAAGAATTGTTGACGCGTTTCAAAGACGAAGATCCTAACGGAAATGGTCAAGCAGACGAGATTCCATTGACGGATGTCGATATGAACTCGACACGTGTTTGGTTGATGGCCGCCTTTGGCTTACGGACTCGCGGGATTCAAGTGGACGATGATGTGGTCTCCTACACACCGACATCAGAAAACTACAAAGCATTCTTGGAATACATGAATACACTTTACGATGAAGGCTTGCTGGATAAAGAAGTTTATGGACAGTCAGATGAGCAGAAAAAAGCGAAGGGTGAAAACAATCAACTAGGGCTTTTTGCCGACTATTTCAGCTTCTTTACTACTGGTCGCAGTGAGGCAGAGGCGATGAACGATCCGATGTTCCAACCGTTGACCTCTGAATGGGCACCAGAAGCCAAGATTCCTGGCAGTCCACGAATCTCTCGGGGAACTTTTGCATTGACCAATGTCAATCCTTCCCCAGAAGCTTCCATGCGTTGGGTGGATTACTTCTATTCGGAAGAAGGCACAAAATATATTGAACAAGGGCCAGAAGGTGTTCTTTGGGAGTACCAAGAAAATGCGGATGGCGAAAAAGTCCGGGTTTATGTGGATGGCATTGATACAGACAACACGGAAGACGAACGCGGCAAAATCACGCCGGCATATGGATTGACTACACCAAACATAGTCATTGATACAACAGGTGAATACCATATTCGCAAAACGGCTGATGAAGAACCAGATACTCGTTTTAGTGATTGGGTTGCACAAGAAACGGCAGAAAAGATGGAAGACATCGCTGAAGTACCATTCCCGCTACTGTATTTAACGATTGAAGAAAATGACAAAGTAGCAGCCACTGCCACTGATTTGACAACTTATGTAGAACAAATGGAAGCGAAGTTTATCACAGGTGTCGAGCCATTAGACAATTGGGACGATTATGTGAAAACGATCGAAGCAATGGGCATTGACGAATATGTCGAAGTCTATCAAACGGCCTATGACCGCTGGAAAGCAAACTAATATCATACGATAAGGGAAACGGGTCGAGACAATCAATCTCCACCCGTTTTTTTTCAAAAAATAGATAGAGGAGTCAAATGAAAAATGAGAGTTATGCAGCCTTACGAGTTTGAACGCATCCGAAAAATTTTCTACAAATTAAAACAGTACCGTGTACGCTATCAACAGCCAATAGACCCGCTTTTTTTAAAACAAGAGGATTGGGTACCGTATGAGCAAGGGAGTTATTTCGGAGAAAAAAACACCTATTATCAGCTGAAAGGCAGCTTTCAAGTTCCCAATGATTGGGTAGGGAATCCTTGTGTCTTACAAGTCTATTCAAGCCTCTCAGAGTGGGACAACACCACCAATCCCCAAATCAAAATTTATTTGGACGATACCTATGTCCAAGCTATCGATGTCAATCATCGAGAGGTCACTTTGGCTGAAGGATATCAACAAAAAGCAGTCAAACTGAAGATTGATCTGTTCTCGGGCCGTTCCGATAAACCATTCCCACTGCATATCAACTTATTGGCATTGGATCCTGTCGTCAATGAACTCTGGTTTGATTTTTATACGCTGTTTGATAGTTGGCGTGCCATTCGTGCGTTTGGCGGTGACGAAGCATTTTATCAACAAGTTCTTGGTCAAGTCGCCAATGTCTTGGATTTTCGTACGCCCTACTCAGCGGCATTCTATGAAAGTCTCGCAAAAGCCAAGCAACTGCTTGCGTCATGTTACTTACCAGCGCATACACCAAAACAAAAAGTGACGGCTGTCGGCCATACCCACATCGATCTGGCGTGGCTTTGGACGGCACAGCAAGCAATTGAAAAAGGTGAGCGCAGTTTCCAGACGGTCTTGAAATTGATGGAGGAGTATCCAGATTACACGTTTTTTCAAAGCCAACCACAACTGTATCTCTCCATGAAAACACATTATCCTGAACTTTACGCTGCAATCAAAGAAAAAGTTCGAGAAGGAAGATGGGAAGTTGACGGGGCGATGTGGGTGGAAGCCGATTGCAATTTGACTTCAGGGGAATCGCTGGTTCGTCAGATCCTTTATGGCAAACGGTTTATGAAAGAGGAATTTCAAGTCGATAGCCGCATCTTATGGCTACCGGATGTCTTTGGTTATTCAGCCGCCTTGCCGCAAATTTTACGCAAAACAAATACGCCCTACTTTATGACGACGAAGCTGTCATGGAACCAGTTCAATCAAATTCCTTATGATTCCTTCTATTGGCAAGGAATTGATGGCAGCCGCGTTTTGACGCATTTTATTACCACCATCAGTGAAGGATACAGTCCAAGAGATTATTATACGACGTATAATGGATTGCTAGATCCTTACACGATCAAAGGCAGTTTTGAACGTTATCAGCAAAAAGATCAGCACGACGAAATTTTGATTGCCTATGGGTACGGTGACGGTGGCGGAGGCCCGACGAAAGAGATGCTAGAAGTCCAGAAACGGCTGCAAAAAACATTGCCGGATATGCCGACGATTACTGGCAATCATGTGGGGGGCTTTTTTGATCGACTGGCAGATTCTTTTAAGGAAAAATCTGGGCCAGTCTGGTACGGCGAATTGTACTTTGAATACCATCGTGGAACACTGACTTCGATTGGCAAAAACAAGAAGGCCAATCGCCAAGGAGAATTTTTCTTACAGACGATTGAAAAACTTTATAGTATTTGTGCAATCAATCGTTATCCGCAAGCTGAATTAGAACAACTTTGGAAACAGCTGCTATTTAATCAATTCCATGACATTCTGCCGGGAAGCTCGATCAAAGAAGTTTATGATCAGACGGATCAAGAGTATCAACAGCTCTTTGATAAAGGCTGCAAGCTGATCGAAACTTTGATTCCAGCGGTGCAAGCAGCCGAAGCTACGTCATGGCATGTCTTTAATCCGCTGGGACAAGAGCGGACGGGTCTGGTCTATTTAGACGATCAGACAGGGATCAAAGAAGCTTACCTGACTCAGCGGACCTATGATGACCGGCTCTTAGTCAAAATTCCCGCCATGGCTGGATTGAGCTGCAAAACACTGACCCCTGTCTCAGCTGTGCCTCAATCAAAGCAAGTGGCAATGCGGCTGGAGGAATCGTTTGAAACGGTTGATTTTAAAGTGATTTTTGACAAACACTTTGACATCATCTCTTTATTTGACAAACGGCATCAACGAGAGATCGTACCAAAAGGCGAGCGGTTGAATCAGTTAGTAGCTTATGAAGATCTGCCGATGGATTATGATGCGTGGGACATTGATATTTATTACCAGAAGAAGCCTTATCCTGTGAAGCAAGTTCCCTCAGCTGAGGTCGTTGAGCAAGGTGAGATTCGTGATACCTTGAAAATCAAACGTCAGTTTGAAGATTCTTTTATTACCCAATGGCTACATTTTTATCATGGCACCGGAAGAATCGATTTTGAAACAGCGGTTGATTGGCAGCAGCATCAATTGCTGCTGAAGGCATTGCTGCCGATTGATGTCAACACATTGGAAGCGACATTTGATATTCAGTTTGGGCAGGTAAAACGACCTGTGCATCAAAACACGACATGGGACCAAGCACGTTTTGAGAGCTGTGGTCAAAAATGGGTTGATCTCTCAGAAGGAAATTATGGGGTTAGTATTTTGACAGATTCGAAATATGGGTTCAATACGGATTATCAAAAGATCGGGCTTTCTTTGATTAAATCGCCGATTGATCCGTATCCAGAAGCGGATCAAGGCTTTCATGAGTTTACCTACTCCTTGTACGCCCACGAAGGGACTTGGCAAGACGCGCAAACGATGGAAGAAGCTTTGGCATTGAATGTTCCCGTTCTAACCGTTCCAAGTGTGCCACAACTATCAGCAGAAGCTTTTCTAGCAGTCGATCAAAAGAATGTCTTGCTGGATACGGTGAAAAAAGCCGAAGATGAAGAGGCACTGATCGTGCGGTTGTATGAATATCACAATCAAACCACCGCCTGTCAATTGCGTTGCCAAAAAAGAATCAAAAAAGCGGTTTTAACGAATCTTTTGGAAGAAACCGTCGCTGAACTGCCGGTCGAGCCGCTGGATGCCCAAAGCATCACAATCCATTTCCAGCCTTTTGAGATCCAGACCATCATGCTTTATTTAGAAGACTAAATAGAAATGGAGAAGCATATGATTGAGACACTTTTACGGCAAATGACGTTGAAAGAAAAAATCGGCCAGCTGAATCAGCGTCTGTATGGTTGGGAAGTTTATGAAAAAACTAACGGAAAAATTATGTTGACTGAAACCTTTAAAAAAGAAGTAGCTCGTTTTGGCAGTCTTGGCTGGATTTACGGCGTGTTTCGAGCTGATCCTTGGTCAGGTAGAAATAAGCAAACAGGCCTGACGACCACGGAGTCCTATGAGCTATCCCTTATGATTCAAACTTATTTGCAGGAGCACACTCGGCTGGGGATTCCGGCCCTTCTCAGTGAAGAGTGTCCTCACGGGCACCAAGGTTTAGAAGCGACGACGTTTCCGGTCAATTTTAGTGTTGGTTCTAGTTGGAATCCAGAGCTGTATCAAGCGGCCCAAACCATCACTGCTCAAGAGATTCGGGCAAAAGGAGCCCATGTTGGCTTGGTTTCCGCATTGGACATTGCTAGAGATCCGCGTTGGGGGCGAACTGAAGAATGTTTCAGTGAAGATCCGTTTTTAACCAGCAGCTTTACCAAAGCGGCCGTCAGAGGATTACAAGGATCAAAAACAACGATAGAAAAGCAGAACGTTTTAGCGGTATTGAAGCACTTTGCTGCCCAAGGTGCAGGAATGGGGGGACACAATGCAGGGCCAGTGGCAATCGGTGATCGGGAATTCCGCGAGATCCATCTGCCACCAATGAAAGCAGGGATTGCTGCTGGGGCCTTGGGGTGTATGGCTGCATACAATGATCTAGACGGTATCCCGTGCCATGCCAATGCTTATTTGCTGCAAGATGTTTTACGAGAAGAAAGTGGCTTTACGGGAATTGTGATGGCCGATGGGTGTGGGCTGGATCGGATTGCTGACTGGCTGGGGAGCCACCCACAAGCGGCCGCCAAATCCTTGACCAGCGGTGTGGATGTTAGTTTATGGGATGAAGTTTTCCCAGTGTTAGAAGAAGCTGTCCTTGAGGGGCTACTTGCGGAAACGGCGATCGATGATGCAGTCCGTCGTGTGCTTCTTTTGAAAGAAAAACTTGGCTTGTTTAAAGAAGCAACGCCCCGTGTTTCATTGCCCCGTAAAGAAAAGGCGCAACAAGTTGCCTTGAAATTGGCGGAGGAATCGATTGTTTTACTAGAGAACAATGGTATTTTGCCTTTGAAGAAAACGCGACAAAAGATTGCCGTCATCGGTCCTCACGTTAAACAGCTCTATCATCAGCTGGGGGATTATACGCCATTCAAGGAAGAAACAACATGTACGACCCTTTGGGAAGGTTTGACCAGTTTAAGTACGCATCAAGCTGACTTCTTCTACGAGAAAGGCTGCGAAATCTCTAGTGGCACACTGGCTCAACGAAGGCAAGCCTGTCAGATTGCAGAAAAAGCGGATGTCGTCTTAGTGACGATCGGCGGCTCCAGTGCCCGTGATTTCACAACGGATTTTGACAAAAACGGTGCCGCCTTAAGGGGATCTCAGGAAATGACCAGTGGAGAAAACATCGACTTGGCTACCCTCGATTTGCCGCAATGCCAGTTGGATTTACTGTTTGCGTTGAAGAAGAGTAAAAAGCCGCTGATTGGGATCGTGATTTCCGGTCGACCGCATTGCTTAGCTCCTTTGCAAGACTTGTTCGATGGGGTGCTTTACGCTGGCTATCCCGGCCAATATGGAGGGGAAGCGATTGCTCGGATTCTTTTTGGTGAAACGGTACCTAGTGGGAAATTAGCAGTTTCTATTCCTGATACAGTTGGACAACTGCCTGTCTGTTATAATTATCGCAACACAGCGTTTCAAAAAGACTACCTCGATCAAAAAGGCGCACCAGTATATTCTTTTGGTTATGGTCTTAGTTATGCCTCTTTTATTTGCAGCTCGGTTTCGGCTGAATATGCAGGGGAAGGCATTATCGTCAGTGGCACACTTGAAAATCATTCTACTGTGTCTGGTAAAGAACTGGTCCAATGCTATCTAAAAGAGTATACAAAAGCATATGTGCCGAGGAAAAAAGTCTTATGCGGCTTTCAAAAAGTATGGGTGCCTAGTCAAGGACAAGCAACTTTTCAACTCGTGATCGGTGAAGCATCATTGCAGCAGCTGGCAATTTCCTTGGAAGAAACAACATCGTTTTGTCTGGAAGTCGAAACAGCAGGTCAGCAGTATCGATTTGTATTTCAACGGTCCAACCCTGACCGCACGTGGCAGGTAATTCAGAAAGGAGCAAAAGAATGATTCACTTTCCAAAAAACTTTTTATGGGGAGCGGCCGCGTCAGCACCGCAAACCGAGGGGGCCGCAGTGGTTGACGGCAAAAGTCCCTCTACATGGGACAAATGGTTTGAGTTGGAGCCGTCACGCTTTTACGATGGTGTCGGACCAAGCGACACCTCAAATACCTACTATCAATACCGGGAAGACGTAGCAAACATGAAGGCCATGAACTTGAATTCCTATCGGACATCGATTGCATGGACCCGCTTATTACCAGATGGAAAAACATTGAATCAGACGGCAGTCCGGTTTTATCGGGCATATTTTCAGGAAATGCTGGATCAAGGCATCGAACCGATCATTAATTTGTTTCATTTTGACATGCCTTGGTGGCTGATGGAAAAAGGAGGTTGGGAGGCGCGGGAATCCGTGGACCATTTTGCATTTTATGCAAAAACTGCTTTTGAACAATTTGGCGATTTAGTGAAAAAATGGGCGACCTTTAATGAACCATTGGTGCATATTGAATGTGGGTATTACGGAGATGCTCATTGGCCGCAAGTGCGTGATTTCAAGCGGGCAATTCAAGTTGGTTATCATACCTTGTTAGCCCATGCGAAGGCAGTTGCTGAGTTTCGTAAAATCGCACTTCCTGATGGAGAAATCTGTATCATCTTGAATTTGTCACCTGTTTATCCAAAAAGTCAAGAAGCGGCTGATCGAGAAGCCGCTGAATGGGCAGATCTCTTGTATATTCGCAGTTTTTTGGACTGTGTCGTTTATGGACAATTTCCAGAAAAGCTAACGAGCTTATTCAAGGAGCATCAATTGTCCCCTGAATATGAAGCAACAGATGCGGAAATTTTTCGTGAAAATACCGTAGATTTTATTGGTTGCAATTATTATCAACCGTTGCGGATCCAAGCACCACTTCCGCAGAAGGCAGCATCCGGTCCCTTTGAGCCACGTCAGTTATTTCGTGGGTACGATTGGCCAGAGAAAAAAATCAATCCTCATCGCGGCTGGGAAATCTATCCAGAAGGGATTTACGATATCGCGATGCGTCTAAAGAATGACTATCAAAACATGCCATGGTTTGTTTCCGAAAATGGCATGGGGGTATCTGAGGAAGAACGGTTCATGGACGCCACGGGGCAGGTCAATGATACGTATCGGATCGCCTTTGTTGAAGACCATTTGCGTCAGCTGCATCATGCAATCGAAGACGGGTCTCCTTGTTTCGGTTACCATATGTGGACCTTTATGGATTGCTGGAGCTGGTTGAATGCATATAAAAACCGTTATGGGTTTTATCGAGTGGATTTGAAAAATGACTTCAAGCGTTATCCCAAAGCGTCCAGTTTTTGGTTGGCAGAAGTAGCTGCCAAGAATGCCCTTGATTGATCAAAGTGTCCTTAGAAGAAAAAATACCGCAGGAAAACTTTCCTGCGGACTTCTTTGGCTATGAATATTTTATAAATACTTCTCACGAAAATCGGCAATGGCTTGGCGTGAGGCATAGATATTGCGTGCCAGCTTTTCATTCTTGCTTAAAAAGACATAGAAAAGGACATCGACCGCCAATAGGTGGGCGATAATCGAATTCGTAGCAGCACTACGTTGGTTGGCTTCTTTGGAACGGGACACTTGCAGGGGAACATCCGCCAACTTTGTTAACGGATTACTGCCAAATCGGGTGAGTGACAGAATCGGGACGCCAAGATTTTTAACGATTTCTGCTAAGTGAACCATCTCAGGCGTGTGTCCACTGTTGGAAATGACCCAGAGGAGACTTTTTTTCTCGTTTTTGACGAGTTGCGGCAACAAGAGATTGTAGTCATTTTCAAACACGACGATTTTGCCTAAACGGGTCCATTTTTGTTGGATATCTTGTGCGATCAATGAAGAAGCACCGATCCCGCAGACAAAGATTCGCTCACGAGTCGCGATCAGTTCAGCGGCAGCCAACATCAGCTGTTCTTCTAACAATTGAGCCGTCTCATTCATAGTCACCTGTGCATTGTGGCTTAATTTAGATGTGATGGCATGAAAGGGCTCATTTAATTCAACATCGGCATAGCCCAAGTTTTCATTGGCATTTTGGCGCAAGCCGGATTCCGCAGATAATTGTATTTTTAAATCTGTCAAACTAGCAAAGCCGGTTTTTTTCGCAAAGCGTACGACAGTCGGCGCACTGATCCCAGTGGCTTCTGCTAATTGACTCGCAGTCATCGACGGCACTTTTTCAGGATTGGCCTCCATGAATGCGAAGAGTTTCTTCTCAGAAAGCGATAATTCATTTTTCATGCTCTCGATTCGGGAAAGAACGCTCATCCTTACACTTCCTTTAGATAGAGTAGTATCCTCAGTATAACATAAGTTTTGGAGGAGCTTTCAAAAGAAACGAAAAGAATAGGTAGATAAACTTGCTTTTTTACTTAGAATCAAGTAAAGTAATTACGTGTGAAAAGCACAGTACCTGTTACTTGGTTTAACGAATCACCAACGTTTTACTCAGTCGCAGGGGAAAAAGAAAAAGAGGTGAAAAACATGGCAATTTCAAAAGAACGCAAAAACGAAATCATCAACAAATTTGCACGTCATGAAGGAGATACTGGTTCTCCAGAAGTTCAAATCGCTGTTTTAACAGAAGAAATCAACCATTTGAACGAACATGCACGTATGCACAAAAAAGACCACCATTCATACCGTGGGTTGATGAAAAAAGTTGGACATCGTCGTAACTTATTAGCTTACCTACGTCAAAAAGACGTACAACGTTACCGCGAATTAATCCAAGCTTTAGGATTACGTCGTTAATCAAACAAAGAAAAGTGAGGTTCAACCCGAATCTCACTTTTTTGCTATGAATCACTGCGACTGCAGTGTCGGCTAAAACAGCTGATGCAGTCTGACAGGTGATCTCGAGTCATCTAAAAAGTGAAACACCGAAAGAGCGGCCTTTTGACTGGTGAATCAAAAAGCGCAGCTAAAAAGAATTTTGGGTCCTTGTAAGCAGCATCCTACTAACCAAATGAAAGCAGCGGAACGACATTCCGATTTTTTCATTTGTTTAGTAGTGACTTGCTGGGATCCGATGAAAAGGAGCAGAACATGACAGAAAAACAAGTATTCAAAACAACTTGGGGCGGCCGCCCATTAGAAGTAGAAGTTGGCCAATTAGCCAAACAAGCAAACGGAGCTGTATTGGTTCGTTATGGCGATACGGTTGTCCTAAGTGCAGCGGTTGCATCTAAGGAAGCAAAAGATACCGACTTTTTCCCATTAACAATCAATTACGAAGAAAAAATGTATGCCGTAGGGAAAGTACCTGGTGGCTTTATCAAACGGGAAGGACGTCCAAGTACGGAAGCAACCTTGACTGCCCGCTTGATCGATCGTCCGATCCGTCCAATGTTTGCGGAAGGTTTCCGTAACGAAGTACAAGTAACAAACATCGTAATGAGTGTTGAACAAGATTGTACGCCAGCAATGGCGGCAATGTTAGGTTCTTCTTTAGCATTGTCTATTTCAGATATCCCGTTTGACGGACCGATCGCTGGTGTTGATGTTGGTCGGGTCAATGGTGAGTACGTCTTGAATCCAACAGTAGAACAAGCAGAACAAACTGATATCGAATTGACAGTAGCTGGAACGAAAAAAGCTATCAACATGGTTGAATCAGGCGCGAAGGAAGTTTCTGAAGAAGACATGTTAGGTGCGTTATTATTCGGTTTTGATGCTATCCAAGAATTGGTTGCCTTCCAAGAAGAAGTTGTCGCAGCTGTGGGTAAACCAAAAATGGAAGTCAAATTGTTACAAGTAGATGCTGACTTGAAAAAAGAAATTTTCGACGGCTACTACCAAACAATGAAAACTGCTGTTATGACTGAAGAAAAATTGGCTCGTGAAGACGAGATCGATAAAGTCAAAGACACAGTGAAAGAAGTGTATGCAGAAAAATTTGCTGGACATGAAGAGGAAGCACAATTCTTGAAAGAAGTGAAACAAATCGCGGAAGATCTTGAAAAAGATGTGGTTCGCGAATTGATCACCATCGACAAGATTCGTCCGGATGGCCGTCAATTAGACGAAATCCGTCCATTGGCATCAGAAGTTGGCTTATTGCCACGTGTTCATGGTTCTGGTCTATTTACTCGGGGACAAACCCAAGCATTGTCTGCTTGTACATTAGCACCTTTAGGCGAACACCAAATCATTGATGGATTAGGGGTTGAAGAATCAAAACGATTCATCCACCATTACAACTTCCCTCAATTTTCTGTTGGTTCGACTGGTCGTGCCGGCTCACCAGGACGTCGTGAAATCGGTCATGGTGCATTAGGCGAACGTGCCTTAGCACAAGTGATTCCTGATGAAACAGACTTCCCTTACACAATCCGTCTCGTTGCAGAAGTATTAGAATCAAATGGTTCTTCTTCTCAAGCAAGTATCTGTGCAGGAACCTTAGCATTGATGGATGCAGGGGTGCCAATCAAAGCACCAGTTGCAGGTATCGCAATGGGACTTGTATCTGATGGTGAAAACTACACGATCTTAACTGATATTCAAGGCTTAGAAGATCACCTTGGCGATATGGACTTTAAAGTTGCTGGAACCAAAGATGGGATCACTGCGTTACAAATGGATATCAAGATTCAAGGAATCACTGAACAAATCTTGACAGAAGCATTAGATCAAGCGAAAAAAGCACGGATGGAAATCTTAAATGAATTGACATCAACATTGGCTGCTCCTCGTGAAGAGTTAAGCCAATACGCACCGAAGATCGAAATGATCCAAATCGATCCTGCGAAGATCAAAGATGTAATCGGTAAAGGCGGCGACACCATCAATGGCATCATTGATGAAACTGGCGTGAAAATCGATATTGATCAAGACGGAAAAGTTTCGATTGCTTCTGCTGATGCAGAAATGATCCAAAAAGCTATCAAGATCATTGAAGAATTGACGAAAGAAGTAAAAGTTGGCGAAGTGTACCTTGGGAAAGTTGTCCGTGTTGAAAAATTCGGTGCGTTTGTCAACTTGATCAAAGGCAAAGACGGCTTAGTTCACATTTCACAACTTGCGAACGAACGGGTCAACAAAGTAGAAGACGTTGTCAAAGAAGGCGACGAAATCTTAGTGAAGGTCACAGAAATCGACAAACAAGGCCGTGTGAACCTTTCAAGAAAAGCACTATTGAACGAAGATAAAGCAGAGCAAAAATAAGCTGCTATTTCTAAATTATCGCATTGAAAAGCAAAGTCTAGGAAACTAGACTTTGCTTTTTTTTTGTCTAAGTAGCACATCTTCAAAAGGGTCTTACTTGACAGGAGTTATTTTTTGCTTTAGTGCGAAAAATAAGAGATAATTCAGAATATTGTCTTTGCCATGCAAGCAATAATTCTAAGATGTTAAACGCATCTTATTTAGGATAAGGAGTACGATATGAAACAAACATTTCCAACTGATTTTTTATGGGGAGCATCGATTTCCGCTCACCAAACCGAAGGAGCGTATCAAACCGATGGCAAGGGACTGAGTGTCCAAGATACTCGTCCAAGAGACAACCACAAGATCGCGGATTTTACTGTGGCTGTCGACCATTACCACCAGTACAAAGAGGATATCGCCTTGTTAGCAGAAATGGGGATCAAAATTTTCCGTTTTTCGATCGCTTGGTCGCGAATTTTTCCAGAAGGGCGCGGTACTATTAATCAAAAAGGATTGGATCATTACAGCGATGTCATTGATGAATTGCTGAAACACGGCATTCAGCCCTTTGTAACGTTGAACCATTTTGACTTGCCGCAAGCATTGGAAGACGAAGGCGGCTGGACAAAACGCAGCACCGTTGAGGCATTTGCCGCATACGCCAAAACGCTGTTTACAGCCTATGGGGATCGAGTGACGCACTGGCTGACGATCAATGAACCAAATATCATGCTGTTGGTGGATCAAAAAATATTAGGGAAAAAGATTCCATTATCAGAAAAATACCAGCAATTTCATCACCTGATGATCGCTGAAAAATATGCTTTCGAAGCGTGTCATGAAATCGTACCGAATGGCAAAATCGGACCGGTGCCGAATATTTCGTTGGTCTATGCGGCGACTAGTCGACCAGAAGACAACCAAGCGGCGCTGTATTTCAACAGTGTCCGGAACTGGGCGTACCTTGATTTCGCCTGCTTCGGTCGTTACAATACGGTCTTTCAAGATTATTTGAACCAAAACGGCCTCACGATTGACTTTGGTCCGGAAGATGAGGTGTTGATGAAACGGGCTCTGCCTGACTTTGTCGCAATGAACTTCTACACCACGGTGACAGTGGAGCAGCCGACGGAAGCTGGGGACATGAAAAACGGCATCAGTGATCAGCAAAGTGAAGACATTATGGAGCGTGGTTTTTACAAAGGGTTCACCAATACGTTCTTGAAGAAAAATGCCTTCAATTGGACCATCGATCCCTTGGGACTGAAAACGACGTTGCAAACACTTTATGATCGTTACCACTTGCCGATCATCATTACTGAAAACGGCTTAGGGGCCGAAGACCATCTAGAAGCAGATGGCGCGGTTCATGATCCGTACCGTATCGATTATTTGTCGCAGCATATCAATCAATGCTTAGCCGCGATCAATGCTGGGGTGGATCTGATCGGATATAGCCCGTGGTCTGCCATTGATTTGATTAGTGTGCATGAAGGGATTCGAAAACGGTATGGTTTTATTTACGTAGATCGCAATGATGCAGAGGAAAAAGAACAAAAACGAGTGAGAAAAGACAGCTTTTATTGGTATCAAAAGCTGATTGAAGAAGGGGCGATCCCTTCGTTGGAGGAGTAATGATGACAAGTGTTTTTACCTTTTTAGAAACGCGTTTGATGCCGCCATTGAATAAGTTGGCGAATTTACGCTTTATTCGCGCAATCATGCAAGCTGGGATCATTACGGTCCCTTTTACGATCGTCGGATCGATTTTTTTAATCATCAATAATTTACCACAAATCATTCCACCACTGGCTGGCTTTTTCGAACAAACGATTTTACGATTTTCACCGCTTTATAGTGTCGTAACTACCATGTCTGTTGGCTCGATTGCTGTTTTTTATTGTTTAGCAACAGGGTATTATTTAACTGAGATCTATCATAAAGAAGAGCATTTGACTATGAGCAGTTTTGTAGGGGCGTTATTAAGTTTGTTTGCCTTTTTAATGACGATCGTCCAAGTCGATATCACAGATGGTGCGGCACAATTGCTGCAGTCAGAGAGCGAAACCGCCATTGTTTATAATGGGGTCGCTTTAGGCGGTTGGATCACTCGCTTCAGTGGAGTAGGGATCTTCATCGGGATTATCACTGCAGTACTTGCTACGTCAGTCTATCGTTTTTGTGTAAAAAGAAAGATCACCATCCAGATGCCTGAAGGGGTTCCTGATGGAGTCAGCAAAGCATTTGCGTCATTGATCCCAGCGATTTTGATTGCCTTTTTGATGGTGGCGATCAATGGAGTACTGGCGGTTTTCCACACGGATCTTCACGGATTGCTATCCAAACCATTTGAATTCGTGAAGGAGTTGACGGGTTCGTGGTTAGGAATCATCGTGATTATGCTCCTTATCCATCTCTTATGGGCAGTGGGGGTTCATGGGACGGCAGTTATAAAAAATAGTTTCATCAATCCCATCCTATTGGTGGCTCTAACTGAAAATATCGATGGTGCCAATAATATTTTTGCTGGGGATTTTGTGAACATGTATATTTTTATGGGTGGCGCAGGAAGTACACTTGGATTGGTTTTATTGATGCTGTTTGTGGCAAAATCACAACAGCTCAAAGTCTTAGGAAAAGCAGCGATCTTACCGGGGCTTTTTAACATCAATGAACCAGTGATCTTCGGGGCACCGATCGTCTACAATCCGTATTTGATCATCCCCTTTATCGTAACACCTTTGATCAACGTGACGATTGCTTACTTTGCTAGCTCGTTTGGCTTTGTCGATAAAGTCATTACGGGAATTCCCTGGATTTCACCGGTGGGCATAGGGGCGTTTTTAGGAACCGGCGGTGATTTCCGAGCCATCCTGATCGCTTTGATCAACTTAGGGGTTTCCATTCTCTGCTATTATCCATTCTTTAAGATGTACGATGGCAAACTCTACACGGAACAACTTGCCAATCAAGCATAAGTAGAAAAAACAGCAAAACGCCCGTTGATGGACTTCTAGTGAAGTGCCAACAATGGGCGTTTTTGCTAGTGCAAATAGTGGTCACGTATGCAAAGACTGTTGATACAAGACACAATCATCGCAATCTTTGCGGGTTGGTTTGGCTTGCTGGGGTGTTTCTTTGTGTAATGGCAAAAGCATACGCAACCCGTTTAAGATAACTAAGATCGTGCTTCCTTCATGACCCACGACCCCTAGAGGTAGCGTGAGAAATTCAAGGAAGTTTGAAGCGATCAGCAACAAGATGACACTGATAGAAAAGACGATGTTTTGTTTGATGATCCGCTGTAATTTCTTAGCCAAACGGTGACTGTCGACCAAACGCAGCAAATCATTTTTCATCAAGACGATCTCCGCCACATCCATTGCGACATCTGTTCCTTCGCCCATCGCGATCCCTACACTTGCGGTCGCTAAGGCGGGGGCATCATTGATCCCATCACCGACCATCGCATTGATTTGGTAGGTTTCTTTCATTTCTTTGATCCGAGTGGTTTTCTCATCAGGCAGGCAATCACTTTCGTAGTCAGACAAGCCGATTTCTGCGGCGATCACTTTGGCAGTACCTAAATGATCACCCGTCAGCATCGTCGTGTGAATTCCTTGCTTATTGAAGTAGGCAAGACTCTCACGAGCTTCAGGACGGGGCTGATCCAATAGTGCTAAATACCCTGCTAATACACGGTCACGATTGATATAAATCAAGGTTTTTCCGGCTGCTTTCAATTCTTGGATGCGGGTTTGTTCACTGACAGCAACAGAGGTTAGATCGACTTCTTTTCCAATCGTCCAATGGGCAGCTTGGTAAGTGGTGGCTAGACCGACCCCCGCTTGTTCTTCCACTGCTAATTCCAATGGTCTTTCATCGTGGAAATACGCCAAGATCGCTTCAGCCAATGGGTGATTTGATTGTTTTTCCATCCCAACAATCAGTTGGGGGATAAACGGTTCATCCAGCAATAGATGAACATCAGTGACAGCAGGTTTGCCTCGAGTCAGCGTTCCGGTTTTGTCAAAAGCGATCGCTTTGACATTGGCAAAGGCATCCAAGGCTTGTCCGCCTTTGCATAAAACGCCCAAACGAGCAGCGTGAGAAATGGCTGCTAACGTCGCAGGAGTAGCAGAGGCGACTAAGGCACAAGGGGATGCCACTACTAGTAAGACCATGCCACGATAAAAACTTTCTTGGAACCCCCAATTCGTGAAAAACGTACACAAAACGATCATTAGTGGGACGGCGATCAGGACGATCGGCACATAGATCCGTTCGATTTTTTCGATCAGGGTCGCCGTTTGACTTGGCATTTGCTGCGCTTCTTCCACCAATTGAATGATTTTTGCAAAGCGGGTGTTTTCACTCGTTTGAGTAACTTCAATGTACAATGGCTGCCCAAGGTTGATGGTTCCCCCAAAGACTTCACTGCCTAAACGTTTCTCGACAGGAATGGATTCGCCACTGATGGCCGCCTCATCAACACTGCTGGTTCCTTGGATCACGATACCGTCGATCGGGATCGCACTGCCTTTTGCCACCATAATCGTATCTTTTAACTGAAGGGCTTCGACTGGTACTTCGACGAGCTCCCCAGATTCAATCATTTTTAAGGCAGTCGTTGGTTGCAGTGCCATTAATGAACTAATTTCTCGCGTACTTTTGTTGGTCGTATATTCCTCAAGGGCACCGCTCAAACAAAAGATAAAGGTCAGCATCGCCCCTTCAAACCAATGCCCAATGATACAGGCACCAATGGCGGCTAACGCCATCAGTAGATCGACGTTCAACCGTTTGTCGTGCACCAATTCTTGCGTGCCTTCCCAGGTTTGTTTCCAACCCCCGGCAAGAATCGCTAACAGATAAGGGACAAAGCTATAAGGAATGGAAAAAGATGCCATAAGAAAGCCAGTTGCCATCAATAGCAAACAAGCAATCGTTGAAAAAACAGCCGACGATTCGGATTTACTCATAAGAAACGCCTCCTTTTGAATGTAGTCTATGAATGAAAAAACCGATCCTTTTCTCAAGAAACAATCGATTGTTCCTCCCTCAACTTGAGCATAGCACATTCGAAAACAAGATGGTAAAAAAACAACGTACCTGATAATGAAAGTGATTATCAAGTAGCGATTAAATAACGCTACTATCCAAATGATAAATGGAAACTCACTATTATAGAAAAAAGAACACAAAAAAAGCAGTACAATAAAAAACGAATTGTACTGCTTTTGCTTGTTCGATGTGGTAGTCAGCGACTGGATCGGTTAACGCAAACTATACTTTGCTAAGGGAATCTGACGTGCTTCACACCACTCTTTGACAGCACCAGAAAAAATCAGCTGGATCTTGGTGAGGTCTTTGGTACTTGTCTGTCCTGCCATAGTGTAGAGCAGCTGTAGCTGTTCCTTCCATGATTGCAAGGTGGCGATCGTTTCTTCTTTGCCTTTTGACAAAAGCAGCACGAGGATCGTGGCGGATAGTCCTACACTATCCGCACCAAGGCAAAGTGCTTTGAAGATATCGTAAGCATCCCGAACGCCGCCTGAAGCGATGCGGGTAAAGGGCTGTTGGATCTCATTTGCTTCCAGCAAGGAAATCACGGTGGATTGACCAAAGGTGTCTAAATACGCCAATTCACGTTTTTTTCGACGAGCATTTTCGATTTGAGTAAAACTTGTGCCGCCGCTGCCAGCAACATCAATCGTTTGTACGCCGATCGCCAGTAACTGCTGAATCGTTTCACGAGACATCCCAAAGCCGACTTCTTTGACGACAACCGGAACGGCAACGGAAGCAACCGTTTTTTCCAATAAGGACAGCCATTGGCTAAATTGACGATCGCCTTCGGGCATCACTAATTCTTGTGGTGCATTAAGATGGATCTGCAAGGCGTCGGCGCCAAACAGTTCTACTGCCCGTTGTGCATTTTCAACGGGACTGCCCGCACCAATATTGGCTAATAAGAAGCCGTCAGGATTGGCTTTACGGACGATACGGAAAGAATCGGCGACACTTGGGTCTTTTAAGGCAGCCGAAACGGAGCCGGTTGCCATCATCAAGTCACAGGCTTGCGCGATCTCTGCTAACTCTTGATTGATTTTTAAGGTTTTTTCACTGCCGCCTGTCATGGCATTGATGAAAAAAGGGCTGGAAAATGAGCGGTCAAAGACAGTCGTCGTAATTGACACATCAGCCACGTCAATTTGCGGAAAGGACTGGTGGACCAAGCGAACTGCATCAAAATCGTTGCTGTGTTCTTTATGGAACGCTTTTGCTAAGGAAACATGTTCATCTTTTCGATTCATGATAGGTCCTCCCGGTAATGGTAAACATGCAGCGGCAATGGGGTGATCTCGGCTTTTTCCCACGCACTCATCAATGGTAAAATACCGGTTTTCTGGTCAACGATCACGATGCCACAATCGCCACCGCCGGCACCAGAAGATTTGGCTGCGCCACAATAATTTTCTGCTAGATCACAAAGCTTTTTAAGTGCGGGGGTTTCAATCGGTACACCAGTTAGTGCAGACAACTCCCGCAGGAGCTTTCGATTTTCCGTGATCATTTTTTTGATCGTGCGACTGTCTTCATTTAAAAAGCCGTCGATCAATCGATTGACGCAGTCTTTGCTGGCTGCTAAAAAGGCGGCATAGGCGTTTTCTTTTTCTTCTTTGGATTGATAGACTTGATCCACTAAATCAGAAGTAGAGGCAGGAGAGCCTGTCCAACCAATCAATAGTCGAAGCGATTTCGGAACCGTCAAGGGACGGATCGATAATCCTGGCCAATCGAAAGCAATCAATTCTGTTAAGGTATGGTCCTTTTGTTTGGCTAAGACCCAGTCGTGATCGAAGGTTGAAAAAGCGATCCAGCCGCCATAACAAGAGGCCGCAATATCACCGCACGACCCATTGCCTTGAACAGCGAGATGGGCAAGAGCCGCAATTTTGAATTGGGTCAACCGATCCATTTCCATTTGATAGTACAGATTCAATGCTTTGACCGTGGCAACAGTCACGGCACCGCTGGAACCGAGGCCATATTTGCGACCATTCGAGTTATCCAGTTCACTGGTCACTTTTAAATCGTAAAAGGAAAGGGGGATGCCTTTTTCTTGGGCATATTTTTCCGTCAGACGAATGGCTGCCAAAATATAGTGGAAAGGATTATCCCGATGGTCTAAGACTAATTCGCCTTTGCGACGCGTCCAGCGAATCGGCAGGTCGCTGTATTGGGCAGACTGGATGCTGCCGTTTTTACGGGCCTCTTCCACATTGACTGTAATAAATTGGTCAACGGCAACGATGATTGCAGGATGACCAGGTTCGACAACGGCGTATTCACCAGCAATAAATAGTTTTCCGGGAACGGATAGTTCAATCATTTCGACACTCCTAATCGATGGCTTCTTAATGGCTTCTTAGTTGATGGCAGAAGATTCTTCCACCGGTAAAAAGGCTAATCCTTTACCCGCGTGAGCAGTTACTAATTGTTCTGAGGCAAAGTGAGCACTTAATTCACGTAAAATCGTTTGTTCTTCTTGTTTTTGGCATAAAACTTTGACATTGGGACCAGCATCCATCGTGAAATAGCAAGCCAATCCTTTTTTTCGCAGCATTCGGACACATTCCATGGCTCGTAAAGATTCAGAAGACCAATAAGTAAAAGGTGGTTCGGCGGCTAAGGTCGTTCCATGCATTTTCAAGGCGTTGGCCTCGGTCGTTTCACCTAAAGCAGTAAAGTCTTTCTCGGCAATCGCTTGTTTCATTTTCACGAGATCAGTTGCGGTGGCAGTAAGCCAACCCGGATAAAAACTCGAGGTTTCAACGGTTCGACGCATCCCCTCACGACTGGAAACTTCTTTGGCTTGTGCGTTGATCAAAATAAAGATCATACTCAATTCTTCTTCCCAGCCATTCGACGGCACTTGCGTGGCAAAAGAAGTCTCATCGGTGCCTTGATGCCATTCAGCAAAGCCGCCGTAGATACTCCGACACGCCGAACCAGAACCGCGACGGGCCAAACGGGATAACTCTTGCTCCGACAAGTTTAATTCCAGTGCTTCACTACAGGCACCCGCCAATGCCGCTAATCCACTGGCAGAAGAGGCAAGTCCGGCAGCGGTTGGAACAAAATTTTGACTTTCCACCGTGGCATACCACGGGCAGTCCGCTTTTTTTCGTACCAGATCCAAAAAGTCCGCAACTTTTTTTGTGGCAGCGTCTGTTTGAACCACGCCATCCAATGTAAAGCGATCTTGCGTAAAATCGGGTGAAAAAGCCACCGTTGTTTCTGTGTAAAAAGCATCGAGGGTCAGGGACAAACTATTGTTCATCGGTAAAATGAAAGTTTCATCTTGTTTTCCCCAATACTTGATCAATGCGATATTCGTGTAGGCGCGAGCCTTTCCCTTATACATGTTCATAAACTCCTAATCCTTGTATCCATGCCGCACGAGCGCCATCGGACAATAAAATACGGCTGATATTCTCAGCCTGTTCCTTCGTTTTGGTTAGTGCGATCATACAGCCGCCCCGGCCCCCGCCGGTCAGCTTTGCCCCGTAAGCACCGTGTGCCAACGCTAAGGAAACCAACTGATCCAGTTGCTGATTGCTGACCCCTAGCTGCTGCAGGGCCTGATGGGCGTTGTTCATGCTTTCACCTAATACTTCTAATTGATTGGCTATGATGGCCTCTTTAGCTTTTTTGGTTTCGATCCCTAAACGCTGGATTGCTTGACTAGCCAGCTGCTTGCTGGTTTCAAAAAGATGGGCGACACTTTTGACTGCTTCTCTCGTTTGCCCTTTGATTCCAGTATCAGCGACGAGCAAATAACCGTCGATCGTGAGGGGAAACGAAGTGATGGGATGCCCTTTGATAAAGTAAATGGCATCTGTCCCACTGGCTGCCGCAGCATCGATCCCGCTAGGATTGCCATGAGCGATTTTTTCAGAAAAGTTGACATAGGTCATCAATTCTTCTTTTGTAAAGTCTTTTTTGATCCAATCAAAAAAAGCGCGAGTCAGTGCAACAGCGACCGCCGCGCTAGAACCCATTCCCCGTTCAGAAGGGATAGTGCTGACGATGGAGGTTGCAAAAGGACCCGTGTGGAAGTCTTGTTGCAGACGATGCAGCAAGTCTTTGACATTTTTTAAGTGGCTGGGGACTTCTTCAAGCAGACCGTGATAGTAACTTGAAATCAAGGTGCTTGTTTCATTTGCTGTGATCTCGACTTGTACTTTTGCTCCCGCAAAAGGGAAAGCAATTGCTGGTTCACCGTAAACAACCGAATGTTCACCCATTAAGATGATTTTTCCTGTAGCTATGCCAGTACCAATTGACATTATTTTCCTCATTTCTCTAGGGAGCTTACCCCACATGATTCATTTATCGTTTGTCAGTCAATTGTAACTATCTCCTGACAAAAACACAATTTAATTAAAGATCCTTTCCTATTTTACTAGAAGAAGGCTCTTTCGTTAAGCATTCCGTATGAGATTTCAAAAAAAAGCAAAAATCTTTAAACTTTTATTGAAAAAATTCTTGATCTGTGCTTCAAAAGTTTCAGTTGACGGCACAAGATATAGTGTTGTATAGTTGATATCGCAAAGGCAACATACAATATTTAGTGATGAGTGAGTTGGGGGATATGAGCGTGATCGTATTAGCAGGAACGATTGGTGCCGGTAAATCAAGTTTGACCGCATTGATCGCCAATCATTTTGGCAGTCAAGCCTTTTATGAATCGATCGATGACAATGAAGTGTTACCATTATTTTATGCAGATCCAAATAAATATGCGTTTTTACTGCAAATCTATTTCTTAAATAAACGATTTGAAAGTATCAAGCAAGCCATGAAAGACGACAATAACGTCCTGGACCGTTCCATTTATGAGGATTCACTGTTGTTCCATTTAAATGCGGACCTTGGGCGAGCGACCGATACCGAGGTCAAAGTCTATGATGAATTGTTAGCCAATATGTTAGAAGAGCTGCCGTATGCAGCCCACAAAAAGCATCCAGATCTTTTGGTGCATATTCGCGTTTCTTTTGAAACGATGCTCGAGCGTATTGAAAAACGTGGGCGGGAATATGAGCAGTTGACCTTTGATCCTTCGTTATACGACTATTACAAAGAGTTGAACAAACGCTACGATCAATGGTACGAAGAGTACAATGAGAGTCCAAAGATCCAGATCGATGGCGATCAATTCAATTTTGTCGAAGACCCGCAAGCGGCACAGGCCGTTTTAACGATGGTGGAAGAGGCCTTGAAAGACGCCCGTAAATAAGTAATAGCCAATACAGCCAGGAAAGTCCTTTGATTGGGCTTCTGGCTGTTTTCTTTTATAATAGAAGAAAGCAAGAGTGGAGGATGGATTGTGGAAAACAAACATGTCTTTTATGACGGAAACTATGAATGGATTCAAGTCGACCAACAAGACGCAAAAAGCGTGATGGCACTGCAAAAACAATATCATTTGTCTGACGAGATGCTTACGTACTCTTTAGATAAAAACGAACGCGCGCGGGTCGAATATGATGCCGAAGAGGAAGCATTGCTGCTGGTTTTCAATGTACCTCAGCAAGAAAAGCGTGAAAATCATTTTGAGACCAGCCCGATGACGTTTATTTTAAAAAGGAAGCAACTCTTTACTTTTGCATCCCACAATACCCGTTATGTGATTCCAATGATGGAGCGCTTGATCCTGCAAAACCCGCTGCAAACGCCCATTCATTTTTTGTTTCAAAGCTTGTTCTTGATTTCTGGCACGTTTTTTCCGTTAGTCGAAGAAGTCAATAGTGAGCGGATTCGCTTGAATCAGCGACTACGGGAAAAAACAACCAATAAAAACTTACTGCAAATGTCTGATTTGGAAGTTGGACTGGTTTTTTTAGTGTCTGCCACGAAACAAAATGCGGTCCTCTTGGAGCAAATCAAAGCATTATCCATTTATCGTTTGATGGATGATGATGAGCGGGAACAACTGGATGATGCCTTGATCGAAGCCAAACAGGCAGTGGAAATGACCCAACTGGCATTCCAAATTTTGGAACAATTGTCTGGTACCTACAATAATCTATTAAACAATAACTTGAATGATACCATGAAGTTTTTGACCGTTTGGTCCCTCTTATTGACTGTGCCTTCCATCGTCACCAGTTTCTTTGGCATGAATGTTCCGCTGCCTTTTACCAATAGTATTTTCGGTTGGGGTATTGCCTTGTTGATCAGTTTAGTGTTATCCGTCTGGATGTTGATTGCCTTGTGGCGCAGAATTCGTTAGTCGATCACCAAACCTAGACCGGCGGCGATGACCAAGGCTTGTTCTTGATCGACTGTTAGTCCTCGCAAGTGTTCAAAGGACAACGCGATCTTTTGAAATTGATTGGTCCGAAAATCTAAAGTTGCTAATTTTGTGTGAAACCAGTTGCTATTGTTCAACTGGTTTTCTTGTAGCGTCAAGTGTTTCCAATCCATCTCATAAAACTCACTGTCGTTTAGTTGGCACTGACGAAACAGCATCGTCCGTAAATTGGTATTGCTAAAAGAAGCAAAGTTTGCCACGCAATCTTCAAAGGTACAGTCACGGAAATAGCTTTCCGCAAAATTCGTACCAGTCAATTTACACTGTTTAAAGTGAACACGATGAAAGCTGGCACCAAAACATTCCAGATTAGAAAAATCGCAGTTCTCAAAGAGGACATTTTGACATTCCCATTGACTCAAGCGTGTTTTTTGCATCGTCACTTTCTTGAAATGACATTGCTTCAAGATAAGGTTTTTGCAAGTATCATAGCTATAATCACCGCCTTCGAACACCCCCCCTTCGAAAAGCAGTTCTTCTTCTAAATAAAAATCCTGTGGCTCTAATGCCGACAATAAGGGCGGTAGTGGCAATACGATTTTTTTCTTCATCAAGATCCCATCCTGTATGTTTTTCTCTCAGTATAACACGGCGAATCGATGCCGCGATAGTTACGAAAAAGCGGCAGGGTATTGTGAAATTTATTCAATCGGTTTGCAGAATGCTTTTATAACAAGGGAAATCTTCGATTTTTAATACATATTTTTTCACAATCTTTTTACTTGCAAGACGAAAATAATTTTGATATAGAAACTTAACCCGCTGAAAGTGACGTATATCAACGAAAAACTGTCACAAATTTTTAAAATCGCGAAAAAGTTGATAGTTTTCAAATTCACAAGCGAGCTATAATGACAATGTAAACAAAAGGAGGAAATTTTCCATGACAAAAACAGTTATTATCGGTGCAAACCACGCGGGGATTGCTGCTGCCAATACACTATTAGATAACTACAAAGACCAAGAGGTCGTAATGATCGACCGTAATACAAACTTAAGCTACCTAGGTTGTGGGACTGCTTTATGGGTTGGACGTCAAATCGATTCATACGAAGGCTTGTTCTATACAAAACGTGAAGATTTTGAAGCAAAAGGTGCAAAAATCCATATGGAAACAGTGGTTGACCATATCGATTTTGAGAAAAAAGAAGTACACGCTGTGACCAGTGAAGGTGAAACGATCGTTGAATCTTATGACAAAGTTGTCATCGCAACTGGATCTGTTCCGATCTCACCCAAAGTACCTGGACGTGACTTGAAAAACATCCATTTCTTGAAAAAATTCCAAGATGGACAAACGGTTGATAAAGAGTTAGCCTCAGAAGACGTGAAAAACGTTGCCGTTATCGGTGCTGGTTACATCGGTGTTGAAATTGCTGAAGCAGCAAAACGCCGTGGTAAAAATGTGTTGCTTTTTGATGCAGCGACACGGGCATTGCCAAACTACTACGACAAATGGTTCACAGAAGATATGGACAAAAACTTAGCTGACAATGGTATTGAATTGCATTTCGGTGAATTAGCACGTGAATACAAAGGAACAGAGAAAGTAGAAGCAGTTGTAACAGACAACGGCGAATACCCAGTTGATCTAGTGATCAATGCGATCGGTTTCTTACCAAACAATGAGCTAGGCAAAGATCATTTGGAATTGTTTGCTAACGGCGCGTACTTAGTGGACCGCCATCAACGGACAAGCGATGCAGATGTTTACGCAGTCGGTGACTGTGCAACTGTGTACTCAAATGCTTTGCAACAAACCACTTATATCGCATTAGCAACGAATGCCGTACGTTCAGGGATCGTCGCTGCCCATAATATCGGCGGAACTTCTTTAGAATCAACAGGTGTTCAAGGATCAAACGGGATTTCGATCTTCGGCTACAACATGGTTTCAACTGGCTTGTCAGTAGAAGCTGCCGAACGTAATGGCATGAAAGTGAAATACTCTGATTACGAAGATACCCAAAAACCAGGCTTCATGAAAGAAAATGCGACGGTTAAAATCCGCATCGTCTATGAAGAAGAATCACGCCGCATCGTTGGTGCACAAATGGCATCACGAACATCTGAAATCGCAATGGGCATCCACATGTTCTCACTAGCGATCGAAGAAGGCGTAACGATCGACAAGATGAAGCTATTAGATATCTTCTTCTTGCCTCACTTCAATCAACCATACAACTACATCACGATGGCTGCGTTGAAAGCAGAATAAGAAACACGAAAGTCGGAGCGTATGCTCCGGCTTTTTTTTGAAACAATCATGAAAACTGTTGACAATAAGAGGAAAAAGCAGTATACTATAAAAGTTGAGAAATAAAAGCAGAAGCACCCGCTTCTCGCCTGAGTGAAGATATCGCTGGGCAGAATAGGATTCCTACCATTTATTTGTGTGGAGTACGTGCGGGTTCGTGAAGAACTCGTTTTTTTATTGTCTGATTTCGAATCGACAAGCTTTTCTTTCTCTCAAAAAACTCGGAGGTGAATGACCATAGCAAAGGATATGATGGTAAACGACGGCATTCGTGCACGTGAATTGCGTTTGATTGATCAAAACGGCGAACAACTTGGTGTAAAGAGTAAAGCTGAAGCATTGCAAATTGCAGAACGAGCAAACCTTGATGTGGTATTGGTGGCACCAAATGCTAAGCCGCCAGTAGCAAGAATTATGGATTACGGGAAATTCCGCTTTGAGCAACAGAAAAAAGACCGTGAAGCTCGTAAGAAACAAAAAGTAATCAACATTAAAGAGGTTCGTTTAAGTCCAACGATCGACGTCAATGATTTCAATACAAAATTGCGTAATGCACGTAAATTCCTTGAAAAAGGGGACAAAGTGAAAGCTTCGATCCGTTTCAAAGGCCGTGCCATTACCCATAAAGAAATTGGTCAGAAAGTGTTAGATCGTTTGGCGGAAGAAACTGCTGATTTGGCAACTGTTGAGCAAAAGCCAAAAATGGATGGCCGCAGTATGTTCTTAGTCTTAGCACCAAAAAACGATAAATAATGACTCACTGAGTTTCAGTTTAAAGTCAGATAACGAAAGATTTTGAGGAGGAAATTAGTTATGCCAAAACAAAAAACACACCGCGGATTAGCAAAACGCGTAAAACGCACTGGCGGCGGCGGATTGAAACGCTTCCGTGCCTTTACCAGTCACCGTTTCCACGGCAAAACAAAAAAACAACGTCGTCAATTGCGTAAAGCTTCAATGGTTTCAGCTGGCGATTACAAACGTATCCGTCAACAACTAGCACGCATGAAATAATTGCGTAACCCAAGCTTCACGTATACAAACAATTATCGATTTTCATATTAGGAGGAATTATACATGGCACGTGTTAAAGGTGGAACAGTAACTCGTAAACGTCGTAAAAAAGTGCTTAAATTAGCAAAAGGTTACTACGGTTCTAAACACACTCTATTTAAAACAGCAAAAGAACAAGTAATGAATTCATACAACTACGCATACCGCGATCGTCGTCAAAAGAAACGCGACTTCCGCAAATTGTGGATCGCTCGTATCAACGCAGCGGCTCGTATGAATGGCTTAAGCTACTCAAAATTGATGCACGGCTTGAAATTAGCTGAAATCGACATCAACCGCAAAATGTTAGCTGACTTGGCTGTAAACGATGCAACAGCATTTACTGCATTAGCTGACCAAGCAAAAGACGCTTTAAACAAATAATCAATCGTTGGCAACAACGTTAGCCCCGCTCTTTGAGCGGGGTTTTTTTGTTTTTCTCGATGACCGAGGAATGGTTTCTCACTATCTTTCATACGGTTCTTTCCATTAAGCGAAAAATAGATTATACTTTTGAAAGCGGTTGTTTTATTTATCTCACGACTTTTTCACGAACACTGCAGCAAAAGGAGCTTACGATGGCGATTGATTTATGGCGGCATTTTAAAAAAGGATTGACGGTATATATTGGGATTGGAATTGCGGTCTCATTTTTGAGTGCTGCGAATGTCTTTTATTTTCAAAAATTACTCGATTCATTTGGCAAGACATTTGATTGGCCAGTTGTTTTTATCTATGGGTTAACGCTTGTACTGGTACCGCTCTTGTCCTATCTCGAGCAGAAACCAAAAACAAAATTGCACAACAGCATGTATTTCTATCTCAAAGAACAAGCTTTAGTAAAAATCAGCAAGATTGCCTATTCCGAATACTTACAAATCGGCTCTGGAGCACTCTTACAGAAAACCGAAGCAGGAGCAGCGGCTGGCAGAAATATCCATTTGAATTTTTATGGACGCTTGTTTAAAGAATTGCTTCCCGAAACACTGTTTAACTTAGCTTTTATTGCTATGATCGATAAAAGGTTGATTCCAGCGATCCTTGTGGGCTATCTAGTGGTGTTTATCGTGACCAATTTGCTTTTGAAAGTTTTACGCTCTCTCAAAGAACGTGCGCTAGTTTCAGAAGAAGCCATGAACAGCACCTTTATCCGCGGATTAACGGAAATGGTCACGTTTCGGATCAATAAACGGTTTGAAAAAGAGATCGCACAATATAAAAATATGTCTGCTGACACAACAGAACGTTTGACGAAAATGACGATGATCCATGAGTTTTTCTTTGGTTTTTTTGCAGTTTTAGTCGCATTGATCAAAGTCGCAATTGTGGTATTGGCATTCACAAATCAGATTACAGTCAGCTTGGGCGGTTTAGCAGCACTGATTATTTATGTGGATCGAATCTATACGCCTGTTGCAATATTTAACGTGATTTTTGTTCAATACAGCTTAGATAAAGTTGCCTTTGCACGGTTAAATGAATTTTTTTATCTGCCAGAGGACAAAGCATTAACACAAGGAGATCCATTGTCTGAGACCATCAACTATATCACAGTTAAGGATCTATCCGTCATACTTCAAGAAAAGAAAATCTTAACCGATAGCACACTGGAGCTGAAGCGGGGAGCGATTTATGGGTTAGTAGGAGAAAGCGGCGCAGGAAAATCAACGCTGATCAAAACGATTTTAGGCTTGTATCAGCCGACGACCGGTGCAGTTCTGATCAATCACAAAAATTTGGCTGCTTACAACTTAAATGATTACTATCAGCATGTCTTTTATCTATCGCAAGATGCGCCAATATTCCAAGGAACGCTGAAAGAAAATATCATTTTTGATAAGGAAATCGCAGACGAGGAAATCATAGCGGTATTAGAAAAATGTCAATTAGGCGCATTCTATCAGGCACTCAAGGGAGGACTGTCTGCTGAAATTGGAGAAAAAGGAGCCAACCTTTCTGGTGGGGAAAAACAGCGGATCGCTTTTGCCCGATTGTTTTTCACAAACGCAGAAGTCATTGTCCTTGATGAAGCCACCTCTGCTTTAGACGAAACAACAGAAGAAAAGCTTTTTGCAGCGATCAAAGACCAATTGAAAAATAAACTAGTCATTATGATCACCCATCGCCCGAAAAATTTGATTTATGCGGATGAGATCATTGAATTGAAAAAAACACAGGTTGAAGCGGCTTCATCATAAAAGCAGCTTCAACCTGTGTTTTGATCAGCGCATCAGTAAATGCGGCAATGTACTAAGCCATGCAAGCATGCCGACAATCAAGGCAAAGACCAAGACGATGACTGTTTTTGAGAGGAAATCTTTTTTGATGTCCCGCTTTTTCCTAATGGCATCGAGGTCTTGATTTTCCATGAAGGCAACGATCTCTTTATACGTTTTGATATTTTGGGTTTTCTTGATTTTTTCGATCTTCAATGCGGCATACATGGAGACGAGCCAAAAACATAGAGGCGGGGCAATCCACCAGTGTCCTGGTAAAAAGAGAGCAGGCCCAACAGATAATGCGGCCAACAATGTAAAGACCAACATTATTTTTGTGTAGTGATCCATTGCTGTTTTCTCAATCGTTTCTTTCATTTGTTCAACATCCCCTTTGACTAATTCATCTAAAGAAACATCAAATAGAACACTGAGCAATAATAAGTTGTGAACATCAGGATAACTTTTTTCATTCTCCCAATTTGAGATCGTTTGTCGGGAGACATAGAGTTTTTCTGCCAGCCCTTCCTGAGAGAGACTTAATCGTTCCCGATGTTTTTTTATTTGTTTGCTTAAGTTCATTTTATCCGCTCCTTGTACCATTAGTGTAGGACAATGTCTGCGTTCTAACGATCAAATGTCTTTGACAATGCCTTGAAATCAAGTGTCAAAATGTTTTTACAGTTGGGTTTATGCTGTTTACACAGCAGTACAGCGTTGATTTTCTTCAACGAATAAGCGACAGTCAGCTTTCTTATTGTTTTTTTTAGAAGCACCTGCTGGTTTCTTAATAAAGAAAATGATGAAGAGTCTGTGCTGATTTTTAATGTTTGTCTTTATCTATTATTCATTAATTTCGCAAAGATGGGAATAGGAAAAAGCAACTAAGCGTGTGAAAGCATCATTTTTCCATTAGTGGATCTTTAAAGGTCCCTGTGTGTTGAAATGGAGCCATTCAGAAGTCACGTCTGTTTGTTGGTTCTGTTCTAGAAGAAAATCGACTGTTGATAAGCATATCTCCCCATAAAAACGTCTGCTTTGTGCTATACTGAGGCTTTGTAAAAATAAGTTTGTACAAGCAAGCAGCAACGGTTTTTTCATTGATTGCTTGCAAGAAGGAGCGTATACGCAGTGAAAAAACTAAAGGTTCAAGATTTAATTGCAGTAGGGATCTATACAGCGATCTATTTTCTTTTAATGAGCGTCTGTCTATTGATTTTGCGTTTTGTGATCCCAGGTTTTCATAATTTATTTATTCCAGCAGTCACCGCTTTGTTTTCTGGCATTATCTATCTGATTTTATTGAATAAAGTACCGAAATTTGGCGCAATCACCATTATGGGTACCGTGGTAGGGCTCTTTTTTTTGATTTCAGGACATTTTCCATTGGCCTTTTTACCCAATATGCTTTGTGCCTTAGTAGCTGATTTGATTCAATACAAAACAAAGCTCAAAGAGAACGTTCGCGTAATGGCGAGTTATATCGTCTTTAGTTTTGGCTTGATGGGCCCGATCTTGCCCCTGTGGTTTATGAAAAATGCCTATATCGATTCATTAGTGGCTCGCGGAAAAGATGAAACCTACATTGCCGGCGTGTTTGCTCATACCTCCAATGTGATGTTAGGGCTTTGTGCATTGGCCGTTTTGATTGGTGCGGTGGTTGGTTTAGGCATTGGCAGCCGCTTGATGGAAAAACATTTTCAACCAACGATCCAATCGCATAAAGGGTGAGGAATGTGTCGAAAACAAGGTTTGATCCCCGCAGCAAATTGGCGGTGATTCTCTTTGCTAGTTTTACTATGATGGTGTCCATTAGCTGGATCGATGAGTTTGTCTTTGTCACGTTCTTGCTGCTGCTATTTTTAGTCAGCGGCTTTTGGAAAAAAGGTCTGATGTTCTATGGCGTGTTTGTCTTGCTGACACTGGCAGATAGTTTTTTGTTTCGCCAAGGAAACCACCTATTGATCGTGTTGCTGGATTTCTTTTCCGTCGGTTATCGCCGCTTATTGCCAACGATCATGGCGGCGGCTTTTGCCATTAGTGGGACGAAGAACAGTGAGTGGATGGCGGCGTTGCAAAAAATGCACGTGCCCAATGTATTATTAGTCCCGCTGGCAGTCTTATTTCGTTTTTTTCCCACATTGGTACAAGATTTCAAAAGTATTCGCCAAGCGATGCGCTTTCGCGGCATCTCGCTGTCGGCAGGATCGATCTTGCTTCATCCACTGCAAAGTGCGGAGTATTTTTTGATCCCATTACTGATGTCGGCTGAAAAGACCGCAACCGAACTGTCGGCTACGGCGCTGGTTCGCGGGTTAGCATCAGAAACTCCCCATACCACCGTCCACGAACTGAAGCTGCGCTGGTGGGATGGCTTGGTCTTTTTAGCATTATGCGGCTTTATCGTGAAAAGGATGTGGCTTGGATGATCAGATTAGAACAAGTGTCAGTGAAGCGAGAAAATCGAACCGTATTATCTGAGCTTTCTTTGACGGTCGCAGCTGGGGAAGTCATCGTTTTGTGCGGCGCTAGCGGCAGCGGCAAATCGACCCTGCTCAATGTTGTGAATGGCTTGATCCCTGAGCTGTATCCCGCCGAAGTGCAAGGAAAGATCCGTGTCGGAGAAACAGACTTGCCAGTTGCCGATTTCTCCCATTATGCCCAGACGATTGGCGTCGTCTTTCAAAACCCCAAGACGCAATTTTTCACCACGGATGTCTATTCGGAGTTGGCTTTTTCGATGGAAAATGCGGGCGTCGCACCAGAAAACATTCGGCAGCGAATCACCGAAGTAGCACAGCAGTTTTCCCTGACCCCGTTGCTTGATGCTAGTGTCTTTGACCTATCTGGTGGAGAGAAGCAGCTGATTGCTCTCGCTGCAGCCACGATGTTGCCCCATGATGTGTTCTTATTGGATGAGCCTTCCAGTAATTTGGATCAAGAAGCGATCCAAAAGTTGACTCAAGGATTGGCTTCTTTAAAACAACAAGGGAAAACCATTGTGATCGCCGAACACCGCTTGGCGTATTTGGCGCCACTGGCAGATCGCTTCTGTCTATTAGAAGCAGGACGATTGCGGGCGTCTTATCCAGCAGCTCAGCTTTTGTCACTGCCCGAGGAGGCAATTCACGAGTTGGGATTGCGAAAAGTAGGCGAGGTGACATTGGCAGCCCAGCACTGCCGAGAATCTTTGCCAGAAAAGTCTGGATTAAGGGCAACGCATCTGCAGATCAAGCAATCGAAACGCTCAGCAAACAGCAGAAATTGGGCGCTTAACTTGCCTGAACTACAATTGCCGACGAAGCAAGCTGTGGGGATCGTTGGACCAAATGGTGCTGGCAAAAGTACGTTGGTGCAAGTCCTGTCAGGATTGAAAAAATGCCCAGAAGCAGTATTTGCCATCAATGGACAAAAGCGGACCCAAAAGCAGCTGCTGCAGGAAAGCTTTCTTGTGATGCAGGATGTCAACTTGCAGCTGTTTTTTGAAACGGTGGAAAAAGAGCTGCTGATCAAAGCCCAAAACCCAGCTCGTTTTGAAGAAATTGTCTCATTGTTGCACTTAACACCACTCCTTGCCCGACATCCGCAAAGCTTGTCAGGAGGGGAAAAACAACGAGTTGCCATCGGCAGTGCCCTGCTTTCTGGTAAACGCTTGTTGTTTTTCGATGAACCAACGAGTGGGTTAGATTTGCAGCAAATGGAAGAAGTCGCAAAACTGTTGCGAACAGTCGCTAAGGAAGTTGATTTATTAGCGGTGATCAGTCATGATCGTGAGTTTTTAGCTGAAACATGTCCTTACGTGCTTCAACTCCAACAAGGGGAACTCGTTGGCACGTATCAGCTAGCAAAAAATATGGAATAAATGAAAGACGGAGTGGACCTTGGTTCATGCCGTCTTTTTTTGTTGAACATGAAAAAATCTTCATGATTTTTTTCTTTCAATCAGTTAGGAAGTTTTGAAAAAATCCGTTATGATAGAAGCAAAACAGGAGGAGGAGTGCATATGGCCTTGAAGATCTTGCTAGTAGAAGACGAAGAAAGTTTAGCCAGTTTTATTCAGACCGAATTGACTTTTGAGGGATATGACACGGTCTGGGCCAAAGATGGGCAAGAGGCATTGACCTTGTTCAATCAGCAAGCAAATGCCTTTGATCTGATTTTATTGGATTGGATGCTGCCAATCTATGACGGCATCACAGTGGCGCGGCGGATACGCAAAGAAAGCGACATCCCGATTTTGATGATGACCGCCAGAAATCAAACCGCCGATGTGGTGACGGGGCTTGATGTCGGATTAGATGATTATTTAACGAAACCTTTTGAAATCGAAGAACTGTTTGCCAGAATTCGGGTGATCGAGCGGCGGTTGCAACGAGAAGCCAAACAACAAAAGAACCAGCAAAACCAATTAGTGGCGGGGGAGTTGATGATGGACATTGCCAAGCACTTGGTTCAGGTTGCCGGTGAAACCATTGAGTTGACGCCCAAAGAGTTTGGGATTTTATATGAATTAATGAAAGAGCCGGAAGTCGTCAAAACCAGAGATGACCTATTGAATGAGATTTGGGGTTATGAATACGACGGTCAAACGAATGTTGTAGATGTCTATATCCGTACACTGCGGAACAAGCTGGATGTTTGCGGCAAAGGCAAAATGATCGCAACCGTTCGAGGATTAGGCTATGTCTTGAGGACCGACCATGAAGAATAAGTCAGTCAACCAACGTAGAAAAACAGCCCAGTTTCAATTGACGAGCCGCTTTTCCTTGATACTCTTTGGTCTGCTGATTCTCTTCAATCTGCTGTTTATTTTATTATCCGTAGGTTATTTGTTTGAACATATCGAAAATCGTGCCAACAACATTCTTGAAGCCATCGAAAAAGGCGAGGCATCAGGGGATACCTGGGACACTCTCGTCAATGCCTATGTTTCGGCAGATGAAGAAGACGCCCTGCAAGTGATCTTAGCCGATGGCAGTGTCGTTTCATCAGAAGATGCGGAAGAGATTTTTGCCGATATCAATCAAGGACGAGTGATGCCATTTCTCGAAGACATCGTTTTTACAGAGGATGGCATCTATTACACGAAAACCCAAGAAGTCGATGGGGATCAGGTGACGATCGCTATCAATGGGGAGGATAGTGTGGAATTAGCCTATGGTCTCTTTATGATCAGCAGTTTCTTGAATCTGATCGCTGTTGTGGTGGGCAGCCTGCTGATTTATTGGAGTGTCGGGAAATGGAGTCAGAAACTTACCGGCATGGCGCAAGAAATTGCTGCCATTGAACAAAGCCGACAAGGAGAATTGTCAGTGTCTGAAGAACCCATCGAGATTCGTTCGGTGGCCTTGGCTTTCAATAAATTGTTGAAAGAACAGCGTGAGACGATCGAACGGGAAAAACGATTCGTTGCCGATGCTTCCCATGAGCTGCGCACACCTTTGGCTGCGATTCGCGGACATGTCCAATTGATCCAGCGGCGTGGAACCAAACATCCCGAAGTCATTCCTTCCTCGATGGCATTTATTGACAAAGAGTCGAAGCGTTTGGAAACATTGAGCAATCAATTGCAAGACCTAGAAAAAAATCAATCCCAAGAAGAAATGACCCTTGTTAATGTTTCCCAGATCGTCCGAGAAGAGTGTGAAAAACAAGCGACGATCGTTCCGCAATCGATTGAATATTTTGTGGAGAACCAATGTATGAAGCGAGGACATAAACGTGACTTCCAGCAAATCATCCAAAACCTGTTAGAAAATGCCGCGAAGTATTCGCCTGTTGATCAGCCGATTCATGTGACCTTGACACAAGAGCAAAGGCAGTTGTCTTTAACCGTCGCCGATTTTGGCATTGGGATTCCCGATGACAAGAAAGCCTTGATTTTTGAACGGTTCTATCGGGTAGAAGATTCTCGTTCTAGCCAGATTGCCGGTTCAGGCATTGGGCTTTCACTGGTAAAACAGCTGGCAGACAAATATCATGCCAAAATCACCGTGATAGACAATCAACCGCAAGGCAGTATCTTTAAACTTGCCTTTCCAAATGAAAGAGAAAGATGAAGATTTTTTTAGATTTTCTTCAAGCAATTTTGATTCTTTTTCTTTGGGAACTTGTTATTCTAAATATATAGAAAAAAGGAATACACAAACAATTGGAGGAATGAAACATGAAAAAAACAACTATTTTATTCGGAATTGCCGCATTAGGGTTATTGGCAGGATGTACACAAAACAACACGGGAAATTCAGAACCTGCGCAAAACAGCAGCTCAAGCACAGCAGTTGCCTCATCAAGTGAAACAACCTCATCACAAGCAGCGGACAGCTCTTCAAGCAGTGCAGCGATCGCCAATGGGGGCTTGCCTACCGTGACCGTAGAAGAAGCGATCCAAGTATTCCAAGACAAATACCCAGATGCAGCGATCACTTCGATTGATTTGGATACTTCTTTTGGCAATTACTTCTACCAAGTAGAAGGCGTGGATGACACGAATGAGTTTGAATTAAAGATCGATGCAGAAACCAAAGAAACTTCTGAAGAAAGAACGGAAAAATTGGATGCCGATGAACAAAACGGTGTCAAAAAAGATGCCGATCAATTGGACCTAACCAACTTGCTTTCATTGGAAGAAATTTCTGATATCGCCGTGAAAGAAGCTGGCGGTGGTCAAGCAACAGATTGGTCCTTAGACAAAGAAATGAATGTAACCTATTGGGAAGTCAAAGTAGAAGATGGCAACAAACAAACAGATGTGAAAATCAATGCCCAAACAGGTGAAGTACTTGAAACAGAATTGGATGACTAATCCTTTTACGCAGTAAAAAAGATAAGCCGCTATCGTCTATGCGCAAAAGACGATAACGGCTTATTTCTTTACGTATGCTGTTTGACTTCAGTTAACGGTTTGACGCGACCACCAATTTTATCTGCAAATGCTTCGGACTGCTTCCGATCTTCAAAGACCCATAACTTGTCTGGAATTTTTTCACGAGTGCGACGACCATCTTTGCCAATGTAACCATGCAAAACTTTAATCACGTACATCGCCATCATCCTTCCCTGAAATTACTTTTGATTATACGAAAGCCGTTTCAAAAAGCAAGGATTTTGACTTAAATGAGTGATCAGAATTGATTATTCTCCTGACAGGGCAGCATAATCAGCAAATCGTTGATGGATTTCAGGAAAACTACGCTTCAGCTGCACGATGCGATTGGTCTCTTTTGCTAAAAAACAATGCTTTGAAGTCCCTGTCGTAGCCAACTGACCATCGCTAGTTTTGTAGATCTCATAGCGAAAATCCAAACGCGTGCCCGTATATTTGTCGACCAAAACATCGATTCGCACCTCATCTTCGTAACGAATCATCGTTTTGTATTGCGCACTGACTTCCAGCACAGGAACGATCAAGCCAGCTTCTTCGATGGTATGATATGGTAAATCCAAAAACGCCAGTAATTCCACGCGGGCCTCTTCAAACCAGCGGATATAATTGGCGTGATGGATGATCGCCATTTGATCGGTCTCATAGTAGTGTGGTTGACGGATATAGCCTGAATATAAAGACATAAAAACAGCTCCTTTCATAGAAACAAAACCTTCGTTATTCAGCATAACGCAAAAAGAAAGAAAAGCAAACAGAAGGGTAACTTCTTTGCGTTGACTACTAGAGAAAACGCTACTTGAAAGCAGCGGAGTGAAAAAGACAGTGAAACACCTTGACTTTTTCATAGCTTTCTTGTAGTTTATAGATAATATCAAAAATCAGTGAAGGATCGAGTACTTTATTCTATTCCTTAAAAGAGAAAACTGCCCCGGCTGAAAGCAGTTTAGGACGTGTAAAGGAAAGACAATCTGGAGATGAACAGAAGAAAAGCTGTTCCGTGACCGAGCGTTAATCGAGCGAAGGAGAAGAACATTTCTCGAATTTAGGTGGTACCGCGTGTAATCAAAACTCGCCCTTGTATAAAAAACAAGGGCGAGTTTTTTGCTGTGAATCACTATGATTGGCTTGCGGAGCAAGACAGAATAGATGATGAACAGTACTAGGCGACCACAGGGAGCGTAGTAACCATACTAGGAATCACTGGGGTTGGCTTGCGGAGCAAGACAGAATAGATGATGAACAGTACTAGGCGACCACAGGGAGCGTAGTAACCATACTAGGAATCACTGGGGTTGGCTTGCGGAGCAAGACAGAATAGATGATGAACAGTACTAGGCGACCCTAGGGAGCGTAATAACCGTACTAGGAATCACTGGGATTGTCTTTTGGAGCAAGACAGAATAGATGATGACCAGCAGCAACCAACCACTAAAAGCGCAATAACCCAAAAGCCAAACACGAGAACAACCCACCCACATCAATGAGCAACAAGCAATAGGTGAATAAGCAAACAAGCAATGAAAGCAAAGAACATGGGCAACCATGAAACAAATAGGAGGATGCATACGATGAGTTACCAACGTCCAAAAGGAACCAACGATATTTTGCCAGGAGAATCCGAAAAATGGCAATTTGTGGAAGAAACAGCACGTTTAGTGTTTCGCGATTACCAATTCAACGAAATTCGGACACCGATTTTTGAGCACTTTGAAGTGATCGCCCGCAGTGTCGGGGACACAACGGATATCGTTTCAAAAGAAATGTATGATTTCTACGATAAAGGAGAGCGTCATGTGACGTTGCGTCCAGAAGGCACCGCACCGATCGCTCGTTCTTATGTCGAAAACAAACTATTCGGACCAGAACATACGAAGCCTTATAAAGTGTTTTACATGGGACCAATGTTCCGTTATGAACGTCCGCAAAAAGGCCGTTTGCGTCAATTCCACCAAATCGGTGTCGAAGTTTTCGGTTCAGCAAATCCAGCGACCGATGTTGAGACAATGGCGATGGCAATGGATTTTTATCGTCAATTAGGACTGAGTCAATTGCGCTTGGTCATCAATTCATTAGGTGACAAAGAGACACGCCAAAACTATCGTCAAGCGTTGATCGATTATCTAGCGCCCCATGAAGCGGAGCTTAGTGAGGATTCAAAACGCCGCTTGCATGAGAATCCTTTGCGGGTCCTTGACAGCAAAGACAAGCGAGACCAAAAATTTGTGGCAGATGCGCCATCGATCTTAGACTACTTAACGCCAGATGCCAAGGCACATTTTGAAACCGTAACGAGTATGCTGGATGCGTTGGAGATCCCTTATGAGGTCGATTCGAATATGGTGCGTGGTCTGGATTATTATACCCACACGATTTTTGAGATCATGAGTGATGCACCAAAAATGGGGGCGCAAGCCACCATCTGTGCCGGCGGTCGTTACAATCATTTAGTGGAAGAGCTAGGTGGACCAGAAACACCTGGTTTTGGTTTTGCTTTGGGGATCGAACGTTTATTGATCACTATGGAAGCCGAAGAAGTTGTGATTCCTGCTTTGAATGAGTTAGATGCGTATGTGGTTGGTCTGGGACAAGAAACCAATTTAGAAGCGCTGAAAGTCGTGCAAGCGATCCGTAATTTCGGCTTTTCTGCCGATCGTGATTTCATGGATCGTAAAGCCAAAGCCCAGTTCAAATCTGCTGATAAACAAGGGGCACGGTTGGTTCTGACTCTAGGCGAAACAGAATTAGCAGAACAAGTGATCAATATCAAATCCATGGCAAGCCGTGAAGAAAAACAATTTCCGTTAGCGGATCTTTATGCCCGCTTCGATGAGATCTACGATGAAATGACAACCAAAATGTTTGAGTGAGGAGAAAAAGAATGACAAAACGTACAGTATATTGCGGGTTAGTAAATGAGACCCATTTAAACCAGACAGTGACACTAAAAGGCTGGGTGCAAAAGCGCCGTGACTTAGGTGGCGTGATTTTTATTGACTTGCGCGACCGGGAAGGGATCGTGCAAATCGTCTTCAATCCTGAGGTTTCGAAAGAAGCCTGGGAAATCGCGGACAAATGCCGCAGCGAATATGTATTAGAAGTAACAGGTCAAGTAATCAATCGTGCACCAGAAGCCATCAATCCGAAAATGGTGACAGGTGCCTATGAAGTGATGATCAGCGAAATCACGATTTTAAACACTGCAAAAACACCAGCCTTTTTGATTGAAGATGATCAAACCGTTGGCGACGAGATTCGCATGAAATACCGTTATTTAGACTTGCGTCGTCCAAAAATGACGAACAACATCGTGATGCGGGCGAAAACGACGCAAGCGATCCGCAATTTCTTAGACACGAACGAGTTCTTGGATATCGAAACACCTTATCTAGGAAAATCAACACCAGAGGGCGCGCGGGATTATTTGGTTCCTTCACGGATCTATCCAGGTCATTTCTATGCGTTGCCGCAATCACCACAAATTTTTAAACAGTTATTGATGGGCGCCGGCTTCGATCGCTACTATCAAATCGTACGTTGCTTCCGTGACGAAGATTTGCGGGGCGACCGTCAACCAGAATTTACCCAAGTCGATATCGAAACCTCTTTCTTGACGGCAGAAGAAATCCAAACCTATACGGAAGAGCTATTGGCAAAAGTGATGCGAGAAGTCAAAGGCATCGAAGTTACCTTGCCATTCCCACGGATGACCTATGATGAGGCAATGGGACGCTACGGCAGTGACAAACCAGATACACGGTTTGACATGGAGCTTATCGACTTATCTGAAGTTGTGAAAGACGTTGATTTTAAAGTCTTCCAAATGGCTCTTGAAAAAGGCGGCGTTGTGAAAGTCTTGAACGCCAAAGGGGCTGCAGACAAATACTCCAGAAAAGATATGGACAATCTAGGCCATTACGCTGGTCAATTTGGTGCCAAAGGATTGGCATGGGTCAAAGTTGAAGAAGATGGATTGAAAGGACCGATCGCTAAATTCTTGACAGAAGCGACCGACGCGATCATTGCAGCAGCCAATGCGGAAGTTGGCGATATTCTGATGTTTGGTGCCGATTCCTTTGAGATCGTTTCAGCAACATTGGGGGCGATCCGTAATAAATTAGGAAAAGAATTAGGCTTGATCGACGAGAGCAAATTCAACTTCCTATGGGTCACTGATTGGCCGCAATTTGAATACGATGAAGAAGCAGGCCGCTACGTTTCTGCTCACCATCCATTCACATTGCCAAAAGAAAGCGATCTGCCATTGTTAACGACAGACCCTTCAAAGGTCTATGCGCAAGCCTACGATATCGTGCTAAACGGTTACGAGTTAGGTGGCGGATCATTGCGTATCCATACACGGGAAGTGCAAGAGCAAATGTTTGAAGCGCTGGGCTTCTCACGTCGCGAGATGCAAAATCAATTTGGCTTCTTATTGGATGCTTTGGATTATGGTTTCCCACCACATGGTGGCATCGCCCTTGGGTTAGACCGGTTAGTGATGCTCTTGGCTGGTGAAGAAAACATTCGCGAAGTCATTGCCTTCCCTAAAAATGGGAAAGCGGCTGATCCAATGTCACAAGCGCCAAGTACCGTTTCGCCAATGCAACTGTTTGACTTGAGCATTGATGTAACAACGGTTGAAGAAAACGAATAAGCGTTAAACCCATGATGAAATGAGTGATGAAATAGAAATTGGTGAATGAATGAAAAAAGTTCATGAGAATTCACCCATTTCTTTCATTGCTCGTTTCTTTTTTTATGAGCTGAAGTATAATAAAGGCAAATCAAAAAAGTGAGGCTATGAAATGCAATGACTCCTCTGTTTAAATGGCTCCCTCATCCGGAATATGCCAACAAACTTTCATTCTCGATCGTGTACGCACTGCTGGCATCGATTGCGGTCAATTTTTTCTATCAGCCGGGCAATATTTATTCCAGCGGCATTACCGGTGTCGCTCAGATCATTACTACGATCTCAAGAGAATGGATCGGGTTTTATATCCCCTTATCTCTTGCGCTATTATTGTTGAATGTGCCATTATTTTTTCTTGGCTGGTTTAAGATCGGCCACAAATTTACGATCTTTACTGGAATCACTGTTTTATTGACATCCTTATTCGTGCAAATTTTGCCAGAAGAAACCGTCACGACGGACCCGATGATCTGTGCGATTTTCGGTGGTGCCATCAATGGAGTGGGGATCGGCTATGCCTTGAAGAATGGTCTTTCTTCCGGAGGGCTGGATTTTGTCAGCATTGCCATCCGCAAACGGACAGGGAAGACGATCGGCTCGATATCGATTTTCTTTAACATTGTTATTTTGTTCGCCGCCGGAATCTTGTTTGGCTGGCAATATGCGTTGTATAGTGCAATCGCGATTTTTGTCAGTGGAAAAGTGACGGATGCGGTCTTTACGAAGCAAAAGAAAATGCAGGTGACGATCATCACTCGCAACCCAGAAGAAGTCATTCAAACGATCCAAAAACATATGCGGCGAGGCATTACCATCATCAATGAAGCCGAAGGAGCCTACAAGCATGACAAACAAACGGTTTTGCTGACGGTAGTCACACGCTTTGAACTGCCGATGCTGCGCAGTGCTATGAAAGAAGCCGATCCAAAAGCCTTTGTTAGTATTGCGGAAAATGTCCAGATTTTGGGTCGATTTTATGAAGAAGAACTGTAAAAAAGGAGTTGGAAAAGTATTTCTTTATAGAAGTACTTTTTTTTCGCCAAAAATTAATTTTTTTGAAATATAGCAGATGTTGCTAGCTTTATATGGGGGATTTCTGGTAAATTATGAGAGTATGGAATCAATAGCGTTCATGCTGAAATTGTTTTTTTATGAAACAATTGGATCAATTAGAGAAAAGTGGTTGAAAAATGAATAAACGTTTAAGCACAAGCCGCTATATTACCGGGTTTGACGGCATTCGAACCTTGGCAGTCATCGGCGTTATTTTATATCATTTACTACCTACTCATATGCGAGGCGGGTATTTAGGAGTTCCAGTATTCTTTGTCGTATCAGGTTATTTAATCACTGACTTGCTGAGGCAAGAGTGGGATCAAAACGGCAAAATCAAAGTCAAAGATTTTTATATTCGGCGGATGAAACGGCTCTATCCAGGAATGGTGGTGATGCTGCTTATCTCAGCAGCGTATATCACTTTGTTCCAGCGAAACCTGCTGAATAATTTGCGCGGGGTTTTTGTTAGCTCGCTGCTGTATTACAACAACTGGTGGCAGATCAATCATGGGTTATCCTATTTTGATCGGTTCGGCAATGAATCCCCCTTTACCCATCTGTGGTCACTGGCTGTGGAGGGACAGAACTATCTGATTTGGCCTTTAGTGTTTATTTTGTTGATGAAAATCGGCAAGCAGAGGCATCGCGCCTTTAAATTTACTGCCGCAGTCACGATTTTATCGGCAATTCTGTTAGCGGTCCTTTACACACCAGGCGCTGATCCGACACGGGTCTATTATGGAACAGATACGCGGCTCTTTTCGATCTGGATGGGGAGTGCCTTAGCATTCATTTGGCCAAGTACCCACTTGAAGAAAGAGATACCGCAAAAAGCCAAACGGGTCTTAAATATCTCTGGTTTTGCTTCCTTGGCTGGTCTGATCGCAGCGTTCTTTTTCTTAGATGATCATTTGACCTTTGTCTATTATGGCGGCATGTTCTTGATCAGTATCCTATGTACGATTCTTGTGGCAGTCACCGCTCATCCCGGAGCCAGTTTGAATCGTGTATTGAGTAATCCGATTTTCAGTTATATCGGCAAGCGCAGTTATGGGATCTATTTGTATCAATTTCCAGTGATGATTTTTTACGAAGCAAAAGTGGGAAATATCGGTGAGAACGTGCTGATGCACACGTTAGTGGAACTATTCTTGATCTTGTTTATCAGTGAATTGTCCTATCGGTTTATCGAAAACCCAATGCGTAAATTCCAGTACAAAGATACATTCAGAACGGTCCGCGGTTGGTTCAGTAAACCAATTTTTAGTTGGAAAAAACCGTGGTTAGTGCCCAGCTTACTCATTACCCTCGTTGCTTTGTTTGGCGTCGTGACTGCACCGACGAATTATGTCGATGCCCAGCAGCAGCAGTTGAAAGACAACATTGCTGCCAATAAAAAAGCGGCAGAGCAATCGCAAAAGAATGCGAATGCTGAAGGAAATGAAGCGGATGATGAGGCGAACACGAGTGAAGATGAAAAAAATATCATGGAAAAGTATGATTTAACAGCAGCCCAAGTGAAAAAAGCGGAATCTCTTGAAATCACGGCTTTTGGTGATTCTGTGATGCTGGATGCAACGGCTGACTTGAAAGAAGTCTTTACCCAAGCGGTAGTTGATGGGGATGTTGGGCGCCAGCTGTATGCGAGCCCTGAATTGATCAAAGACTTGAAAGAAAAAAATCTTTTGCGGGATACCGTCCTTGTGGGGCTAGGGACGAATGGTTCCTTTACAGAAGCCCAATTTGACAGCTTTATGAACGAGATCGGTGATCGCAAAGTCTACTGGATCAATGTACGGGTACCGACACAGCGTTGGCAAAATGAAGTCAATCGGATGTTGGAGCGCATGGCGGAAAAATACGACAATATGACCTTGATCGATTGGTATGATTTGAGTAATGATCAAGAGTCCTGGTTCTATGAAGATCGGGTCCATCCAAATCCAGATGGCATGGATCAATACGTGAAGCTAGTTGCCCAAACGATTTTACAAGATGAATAAACAAGAAAAAGACAAACCTTATGCAATCATAAGGTTTGTCTTTTGTCTTAAACGGTATTTTGTAAGAGCATCGTTTTTTTAATCCTTTTCTATCACCGTTAACAAAGACTCAAATAAAATCGCACTAGAAGCCGATCCGGGATCGATATGACCGATGGCACGTTCACCAACATAAGAGGCACGGCCTTTTTTAGCCACTAGTTCTTTGGTATGCTCTTTCGCTGCTTCGATCGTGTCTTTGGTCAATTCACCTTTTTTCAAGGCTTCTGCGACAGGTTGCCACACATCGACCATCGTTTTGTCTTCAAACTCAGCTTTTCCCCGCATTTTGATGCCGGTCAAGCCTTCTTCAACGATCGTACCTAATTGTTCAAAGGAGTCGATTGTTTCTAGTTCCTTCGTTGCTTTGGTCATATTCATAAACGCCGAACCATAAAGGGGACCCGAAGCTCCGCCGACTTTTGAGATCATTGCCATCGAGAAGACTTTAAAGGTATCACTGATCGTCGTTGGCTGTTGTTTGGCATAAGCTTCTTGATAAGCGGCTACGCCGCGTGCCATATTGTTGCCATGGTCACCGTCGCCGATCGGTGTATCTAAATCGCTTAAATAGGCCTTGTTTGCTTCGATTTCTTTCGTGAAGGTATCTAACCATGCTTGCACCGTTTCTGTTGTCAATTGCATCTCTATTCGCTCCTTTACCAGGCTATTGTTGTGACGGCTTCATTTAACGCATCGGTGTGATCCGTTTCGCTGAAGTCGATCAAGGTCAGTGAAAGTCCCTGCATATCGATGGAAGTCATGAAATTGCCGACTTTATGGAAGGAGACAGGGATGTCTTTTTCTGCGAGTAATTTCGCGACATCATTGGCAAAAACGAATAACTCCATTTGCGGCGTACCACCCATACCGTTGATCAAGACACCGACTTTTTCTGGGGTCTTTTCATAATCCGCCAAGATTTTTTCCACCAACTCTTTTGCTAGTTCACGTGAGGGTTTCAGTTTTTCTCGACGGTAACCAGGTTCGCCGTGGATACCCACGCCATACTCGATCTCATCATCGGCTAAGTCAAAACCTGGTTTCCCAACTTCAGGAACTGTTGCCGCTTTTAATGCGACCCCAATGGTTTTGATCGATGCAACCAAGGCATCGCCCAGTGTTTTTAATTCACTTAAGCTGGCACCATTACGAGCAGCTGCGCCTAAAATCTTGTGGACTAAGACCGTACCGGCAACTCCTCGTTTCCCAGCAGTATAGGTGCTATTTTCAACAGCGATATCATCATCAACGACCACGATCTCCGTTGTGATCTCTTCCATTTCTGCCATATCTTTGGCCATCTCAAAGTTCAAGATATCGCCAGTATAGTTTTTGACGATCAACAAGACGCCTTGTCCTTGATCAGAATCTTGGATAGCCGTCAAAATCTGGTCGGGGGTAGGGGAGGTGAAGACATCGCCTAAAACGGCGGCGCTAAGCATCCCATCACCGACAAAGCCAGCATGGGCCGGCTCATGTCCGCTCCCACCGCCAGAAACAAGACCGACTTGTTCTTTTTGATTATTCTTAGCGATCACCCGTGAGTCGGCGACTTGATGGACCAGTTCAGGATAACTGCCTACGATACCAGCCAACATTTCTTCTACGATCATTGAGGGATCATTAATGATTTTTTTCATGCTTCATGCCATCCTTTCTCGGCTGCTTTTTTTGCTTCTGCAACGATTTGCGCCAAATCATCACTAAAACCAGCGGTGATTGCTGCAGCAAAGGCACCTTCCACCAGCGGCGCGTCGATCAGGTGATAGCGTTCTTGTTGCTGAGGTTCCAGCATGTCGTAAGCAAGTTCGGCATTCAAAACGGCACTGCCTAGATCGGCAAAGACTAAGATCAGTTCAGCATCTGCGGATTCGTTGACGGCATCCACGATTTTCGTGGCGTCAGAACCCAGCTCTCCTTCTGCTGTCCCGCCTAAAGAATAGATCGTGACTGACTCGCCATCAGCCATTTCTTCGATCATCTGTTTTAATCCTTCGGTGAGTTGCTGACTGTGAGAAACGAGTAAAATACTTTTTTTCATCCAATTTCACCAACACTTTCTGATTAAATTTGGCTGTTCAACAAGATGGCTTTTGGTAAAATGATAGCTTTCCTGTTGAAACCGCCTACAGGTTCAGTATACCAAATTTCTTTCTTCTTGTATGGTTGCACCTATGGAGAGGACAAAAAAACAGCATCGTCTTTCTGGACAAAGCAAGAAAGAGCGATGCTGCAAAATCAATTAGGATTGTTTAACGAGCACTTTGGCTGAAAAGCGCTTCGTTAGGAAAGAAAGCCCCACGTACAGGCAGATGTTCAATGCCATCATGCCAAGGAAGTAAGGCAATGTTACGGCGGTCAAGAAACCGACTTCCAGCAATCCGTGGAAAAGCATTGCTGCGACATAGATCCCCACGGTAGTGGTAATCGCTAAGAACAATCGCAATGGATTTAATGGCAAGCAAGCGCGAATCACAGCGATACAGCTGATCCCGATCAACAAATAGTACAACAAGGTCGTCGTATCAAATTGCGACCAACCGTAGTCGGTTTGTAAAAAGCGGATCGCAAAGTAATTGACTAACACCAACAAGGCATTTGGCAACGCATTGAGCAAGACTGTCGGCAAGTAACGACCTTTGATCGGTGCTTTGTTTTCTTCAAAGGAAAGGAAGAAAGATGGATAACCTTCAATTGCTAAGTCGATCAATGTGATTTGGATCGGCAAGAACGGAAAGGCGCTGGATGTCAGGATACAAACCAAAGAGAGCAAGAAGCTGTAAATCGTCTTGATAAAGAAGATTCCCGACGCTTTGGTCACGTTATTGACGACGCGGCGTCCTTCAAATAAAACATCTGGCAACGTAGTAAAGTCAGAATCCAATAAGACAAAGTTAGCGATTTGACGAGCCGCACTGTCGCCAGCAGCCATTGCAATGCTGACGTCGGCTTCCCGTAGTGCCAACACATCGTTGACGCCATCACCCGTCATGGCAACGGTCCGTTGATTGGCTTTTAATTCTTGAACGAGTAGTTTCTTTTGTTCAGGAGTCACACGACCAAAGACCGTATAGCGTGTCGCAGCTTCTCGGACTTCTGCTTCGGTCGTTAAGGTAGAAAGATCGATGGCTTGATCGGCATTCGCTAGGCCTGCACGATGGGCGATCGCTGCGACTGCTATTGGATTATCGCCAGAGATCACTTTTAGATCGATGCCTTGATCCGCTAAGTAAGCCAAGGTTTCTTCTGCGTTTTGGCGGATGATATCGGATAAAATCAAGACAGCCACCGCTTGTGCGTTGGTTGGGTCAAAGGATGTCGGCGTTTTTGGATCAGTTTCTACGGCTAAAATCAACACCCGTAGACCAGCTTCTTGCGCTTCTATGACTTGCGGCAAGGCAGCAGAGCCGGCGACTTTTTCAGGTGCACCAAGATAGACATTTCCTAGATGTTCAAAAGCCACAGCACCCCATTTGCGCTGTGAAGAAAAGGCAGCGACGTCGATCGGCTGATGATCCGTTAGCTCAGGACAGCCTTGACGCAATGCTTGCATCGTCAAATTGTTATCCGTACTGGCTGCCAAATAATTCCCTAAGAGCATGTTAGGGTCGCTGTCGGCTTGGAGAGGAACGATCGATTCGAGAACCATATGGCCTTCCGTCAACGTCCCCGTCTTATCCAGACAAAGGGTATCGACATGCGCTAAGGTTTCAACGGCATACATGTCTTGGACCAAAATCCGTTTTTTTGCCAATTTAATGACACCTGTCGTCAAGGCGATACTGATCAGCAGGACAAGTCCTTTTGGTAACATTCCTAATAAGGCAGCGGCAGAAACGACGACGGATTCCTTGATCCCAGCATCTCGCATCATAAAGGCTTGGAAGAACAAAATCACCCCTAAAGGAACGATTACATAGCTGGTGAATTTGGATACACTACGGATCGAAGCAAGCAGCTCAGAGCGGATCGGTTTGTGGACCTTCGCCTCATTGCTTAGTTTTGCTGCATAGTTTTCTGCACCGACATGAAGGACTGTTCCTGTCACTTCACCGCTGACGATGAAACTTCCTGAGAGTAAGGAAGCACCTGCTTCTTTGACAACCAGATCGGCTTCACCAGTCAGCATCGCTTCATTGACTTCGACTAGTCCAGAAAGCACCGTCATATCAGCGGGGATTTGGTCCCCAGCACCAAGAATAACTACGTCCTCTAAGACCAATTCTTTGGCTGAAATCTCATGGATTTGGGCATCTCGAATCACTCGTACCGTTTGCGGTGAAACAAGTGAGAGTTTTTTTACTAAATTACGCGCGTGCAATTCTTGGCTGATCCCAATGGTGATATTCACAAAAATAATCGCTAAGTAGAACATGTTGGAATAGGCGCCTACGGCAAATAAAAAAACGCCAATCAATAGATTGAGAAAATTGAATAATGTCAGTAAATTGTCTTTGATGATCGCAGCAGTTGATTTACTGGTTTTTGTTTCATAATCATTGTGCAACCCCTCTTGGGTTTTCTTGGCGACTTCTGCTGCAGTCAAGCCGGTGGGTAATTGAGTCATAAGCATCTCCATTTCATTTGTTCATTTCTTTCTAATTCCTTTATCTAGTCTAGCATTCGAAAAAGGCAATGCAATCGTTGCGAGGAAAATAACGATAAAATTAATTAAAATCTTAAACAATCAACACGTGTTCTTTTAAAGAAAGAAAAAAACGGGGGGAACAAACCGCACCATCGACTTTTTTCAGGTGCTTACGTATAATAGGGGAAGAGAAAAAGCCGAGAAGCAGATGCTTAGCGGACAAAAGAGGGTAGCGTGCATGTCTTTAAAAGAAAAAATTATTGCAGAAAGCAAGCGGCTTGGCATCGACAAGATCGGGTTTGCTTCAGCGGAGCCGTTTTTGGCATTGGAGCCTTCCTTGCGGGAACAAAAAGCCAAAGGTCATACGTCTGGTTTTGAGCATCCCGTGATCGAAGAGCGTATCTATCCTGAACGGACATTTGAAAATCCGCAAACGATCATTGCGATCGCTTTAGCTTATCCGACAAAAATCAAAGAGAAAGTCCCGCGGGATGAAAAACGCGGCATGTTTGCCCGTGCCTCGTGGGGCATCGATTACCATGATATTTTGCGAGAACGATTGGATCGCTTGATCGCCTTTATCAAAGAACAAGCGCAAACGATGGAAGAACAAGTCGAATGGCGTTTCGCACCGCAAGTCGATACAGGGGAATTGGTGGATGTGGCGGCAGCGCAGCGGGCGGGTCTTGGCTTTATCGGTCGTAATGGCTTGCTGATTACGGAAGAATTTGGTTCGTTTGTTTATCTAGGGGAGATCGTCACTAATATCTCTCTTGAACCAGATGAAGAAGTCCCGTTTGGTTGTGGGGATTGCATGCGTTGTGTGACGGCTTGCCCCACCAAAGCGTTATTGGGCGATGGTCGAATGAATGCCCAGCGCTGTTTGTCCTATCAAACCCAGACGAAGGGTATGATGCCAGAAGAGTACCGCAAAAAGATGCATAACGTGATTTACGGCTGCGATATTTGTCAGCTGGTCTGCCCTTATAATCGGGGGAAAGACTTCCATTTTCATCAAGAGATGGAGCCTGAAGTCGATACCGTTTATCCAAAACTGCAACCGATGCTGTCTTTATCAAACAAAGCCTTCAAGGCACAATTTGGCCATCTATCTGGCTCTTGGCGGGGGAAAAAACCGTTGCAGCGTAATGCCATCATCGCCTTAGCCAATGTAGGGGATCGCAGTGCCTTGCCAGCGATTTGGCGCTGTGCGACAGAAGACGTGCGCCCAGTGATTCGAGGAACGGCTTATTGGGCCATTGGCCAGTTGGGCGTCAAAGAACCAGAAATGTGGTTAGAGCGACTGCAACGGTGTGCAGAGTTAGAACCCGAAGAAGAGGCGCTACAAGAATTGCAGCCTGCCATCGAACGATTGCAAGCAGTCATTACCAAAAAGCAGGAAAAAGAGCTATAAAAAAAGCAAAACGAGCCCGGGGCCGTTTTGCTTTTTTATTTAATCTAGTACGTCATCACTTTCAACGATTTCTTCTGAATCCAGTTCAAAATCAGGTGCTGGATGCACACGTTCAGGCAGTTCCATTTCTAACTCGCCGTCTTCTGTATACTGATTGTCGGTATCGGCAACGTCAATTAAAATTTCTTCAGGAAGCTCTTGTTCTAGACGATAGCCTTCTGCATGACGCGCATCGAGTAATTCCAAAAGATGTTGCCACTCGTCTTTCGAGATCACTACAACGTCAATGCCGTCTTTGTTTTGTACCTCCACAACAGAGGAAAGATCGGTGCCGACCGTTTTAATGATCGATTCCAACGACCATTTACTCGTTTCTAAGTCAATTTTTTGTGCCATAAGAATTACTCCTTTTTGTGAAAAATTTTGTCCTACCTTAATTGTAACGGGAAAGTTGCAGAAAACAAAATAGCTTGATTGGGAATCGTCGCTGATATGCGCAAGAACATTTGCACAGCGGCTTTAACCAAGGTAAGATAAGAGCAAGAAGGGAAGGAATAAAAATGACAGAAAAACAGACATTTCATGTGAATGGGTATTTAGCACTGGTTGTGCTAATCGGGTTATTAGTTGGCGGCGGTTATTTGTTTTATCATGGGTTCGTAAATGAGAGCGTTCTCGAAATCGTTCTCAGTATTCTTTTATGGATCGTTTCGTTTCTTTTCCTTAGTTCGTTAACGATCGTACAACCCAACCAAGCCAAAGCGATCCTCTTTTTTGGACAATATTTAGGAACCATTAAAGACAACGGCTTGTTTGTGACAACCCCATTAACCCAAAAAATCAATGTTTCATTGAAAGTCCGCAACTTTAACAGTTCGCTGTTGAAGGTCAATGATTCAGACGGAAACCCGATCGAGATCTCGGCAGTGGTGGTATTTAAAGTTGTAGATACCGCTAAAGCATTGTTTGATGTCGATTATTACCAAGACTTCATTGAGATCCAAAGTGAAACAGCGATTCGTCATATTGCGACGCAATACCCTTATGACACGTTCAATGACGATGATCTGACGTTGCGAGGCAATACAAGTGAAGTCTCGGAGGAGCTGGCAAAAGAATTGCAGGAACGATTAGCTGTTGCTGGGGTCGAAGTCATAGAGACCCGCTTAAATCACCTCGCGTATGCGACTGAGATCGCTAGTGCGATGCTGCAGCGCCAACAAGCTAAAGCAATTTTATCAGCACGGCAAATCATTGTTGAAGGGGCCGTCTCCATGACACAAATGGCGTTAGAACAAATCGAAGACGGACAGGACATCAATTTCACAGATGACCGCAAAGTCCAACTGATCAATAATTTATTGGTGTCGATCATTACCGATAAAGGCACTCAGCCGGTGATCAATACGGGCGATGTCAAAGAGAAAGGAGTGTAGCATTTGAAGAAACTTTACATCAAACAGAAGGTTTTCAGCATTGGCGAAAAATTTACCGTGACCGATGACTTACAAAACCCTCGCTATTATGTCGAAGGCAGTTTTTTTAAGATCCCGAAAAGTTTTACGATCTTCAATGAGCAGCAGCGACCGATCGCGGAGATCACCAAAAAAGTGTTCAGTTTATTACCAAAATTTTTTGTGGAAGTCCACGGCCAAGAAGCGATCGTTTTAGAAAAACATTTCACATTTTTTAAAGCCCGCTATTCCATCAGTGCAGAAGGCATCGATGTGGATGGCAATTGGTGGGATATGGATTTTGTGGTCAACCGCAACGGCAAGCGGATCGCAGAGATCCACAAAAAATGGATCTCTTGGGGCGATACCTATGAAGTTGTGATCTATGAAGAAGATCTAGATGACCTGATCATTGCATTAGTGGTAGCCATCGATCGCGTCAAAGCAGATGATGCCGCAGCATCAAGTTCAGCAAGTAGTTAGAAAAAAAGGAGCGATGTGCATGTTATACGGTTCGATTGAAGCAGGCGGCACAAAATTTGTGTGTGCCATTGGCGATGAAGAAATGACGATCAAGGAAAGAGTGAGCTTTCCGACAACGACACCTGAGGAAACAATGCCTTTAGTCATTGATTTCTTCAAACAATACCAAGCAGATTTAGCAGGGATTGGGATTGGCTCATTTGGGCCCATCGATATCCATCGCGATTCTGCCACTTATGGGTACATTACCTCAACCCCGAAATTGGCATGGCAAAATTTTGATTTCATCGGTACCATGAAAAAAGAATTTCCGATCCCTATTTCTTGGACAACAGATGTCAATGCGGCTGCCTATGGTGAGTATGTCTTCGGCAGTGGCAAAGGATTGAGTAGTGTCGTTTACTACACGATCGGTACAGGTGTTGGCGGCGGTGCCTTACAAGAAGGGCGCTTTATCGAAGGATTTAGTCATCCAGAAATGGGGCATATGCTCGTCGTCCCTCATCCAAAAGATGACTTTGCTGGCAGCTGTCCATTTCATGGCAACTGTTTAGAAGGGATGGCCGCTGGACCCGCCATCGAAAAACGCTTAGGGAAAAAAGGACAAGAGGTTGCAGAAGATGATCCTTATTGGGAAATCGAAGCCTCCTATATTGCTCAATGTGCCTACAATACAACTTTGATGTTTTCTCCAGATGTGATCATTTTTGGCGGTGGTGTGATGAAACAACGCCATATGCTGCAAAACGTCCATGACGCATTTGCAAAATTGGTCAATGGGTATGTCGAAACACCTGAGTTAAGCAAATATATCGTGACCCCAGCATTGGAAGACAACGCTGGAACGCTCGGTTGTTTGGCATTGGCTCGAGAAGCGGTCTTACATTCATAAACGAAAAAACGGATCATACTCTTCGGGTATGATCTTTTTTTACAGCGTATCAGTGGCGCTTTTGGCGACTTTTTGTATACTTAAGCTGAGGTGGAAAAGAATGAAATTAGCTGTTCGAAAAAGAAAAATCGGGAATATTCCGGTCTTAGAAGTCGTACCAGAAGAAATGATTTATGAACCGCTGCCATTGATTATTTACTATCATGGTTGGCAGACGAGCAAAGAATTAGTGTTGACACAAGGCAGAAAGTTGGCTAGAGAAGGTTTTCGGGTGGTCTTGCCAGATGCAGCCAATCATGGGGAGCGCAAGACCCAGCTATCGGAGATTCCTTCTTTAACTTTTTGGCAAAGTATCCAAACCAATCTATTTGAGTTTTCTTACTTAGTCGATTTTTTTGAAAATCTTGGTTTGGTCAACGGTCAGATCGCAGTTGGCGGTGTCTCCATGGGAGGGATGACCACGTGTGGTTTGTTATGCCAGCATCCAGAAATCACAGCGGCAGCTTGTATCATGGGTTCTCCTTCCATGTTGAAATACCGTGACCGCATCCAAATGCACGCCGGCGCTGCTGGGTTCTTTGTACCCGAGGATTATGGTCAGCTTTTAAGCTGGATGGATGCTTACGATCTGTCTTCTCAACCAGAGAAATTAGGACAGCGTCCTCTTTTGTTTTGGCATGGTACCCAAGACGAGAAAATTCCTTATGCTGATGTGGAAGCCTTTGTGGCAGAAAATCCAGAAGCAAATCTGCAGTTTATCTCGCGAGAAGAACGCCATCTGGTGCGTGGAGAAACGATGGATCAAGTCACAGCTTTTTTCGTGGCAGAGCTCAATAAAACCAATCCATGACACTGTTTGCTCAAAGAAAAAGATTGTGTGAAAAGGTACAAGCATAAAACTCGTTTTTTGTCACGCGATAACCTATACTGTAGGGTGCAAAAAAAGGAGGAATTGGTTTGACATACCGCGTTTTATTATTTTATAAATATACAACAATTGAAGATCCGGAAAGCTTCGCCAAGGAGCATTTAGCATTTGGAAAAGAAATTGGCATCAAGGGCCGTATTTTAGTAGCCAATGAAGGGATCAATGGCACGCTTTCTGGAACGGTTGAAGCAACAAATCGCTATATGGAAAAAATGGAAGCTGATCCCCGTTTTAAAGGGATTTTTTATAAAATCGATGAAGTAGAAGAACATGCGTTTAAAAAGCTATTCGTTCGTCCGCGCAAAGAATTGGTTTCATTGAACCTGGAAGATGACATCGATCCATTAGAAATGACTGGAAAATATTTAGATCCTAAAGCGTTCAAAGAAGCTTTGTTAGATGAAGATACCGTGGTGATCGATGCCCGTAACGATTATGAATATGACTTAGGCCATTTCCGAGGAGCCGTTCGTCCCGATATCCGCAGCTTCCGTGAGTTGCCGCAATGGATCATCGATAATAAAGAAAAATTTATGGATAAAAAAGTCGTTACTTATTGTACTGGTGGTATCCGTTGTGAAAAATTCTCAGGCTGGTTGCTGCGAGAAGGCTTTGATGATGTGGCCCAACTTCATGGTGGTATCTTTGCTTATGGGAATGACCCAGAAGTTCAAGGCGAGCTTTGGGATGGCAAAATGTACGTCTTTGATGAACGCATTAGTGTGGAAATCAATCATGTGGATAAAAAAGTTATCGGTCGCGACTGGTTTGATGGCACACCTTGCGAGCGCTATGTAAACTGTGCCAACCCAGAATGCAATCGCCAATTTTTGACTTCTGAAGAAAATCAAGCTGCCCATTTAGGTGCCTGTAGCTATGATTGTGCCATCCACGAACACAACCGTTACGTGGAACAACATGGGATCACAGAAGCGGAAAAAGCTGAACGGCTAAAAAACTTTACAACAAACAATGAAACAGTCACTGCCTAAAACGACAACTGTTTCACAGGAAATAATTGAATAGAAGGGTCGCACGTGAGTCCGAAAACTGGTTTAGCTCAGTCAAGTTTTCAATCTTCCGTGCGACTTTTTGAATGGACAAAATTGGAAACGACCGTTTTTTAATTATCTGAAAAATCTAACTATTCCAATTGTTCTTTTTTCTTTCCTATCGAGAAAAAACGCAAGGCTCTCGCATATTTCACGATTTTAGAGTAAACTATACCTAATTGTGGAAGAGGAAAGAGGAATTCAGATGAAAATTGTTATTGCTGGTGCAGGTGCTATGGGCAGCCGTTTTGCTATTATGCTAAAAAGAGGCGGAAATAACGTCACGTTGATCGACGGCTGGCCGGCGCATATCGAAGCGATCCGTGAACACGGATTACGAGCGAACTTAAACGGTGAAGAGATCGCAGTCCCTTTTTCGATCTATTCGCAAAATGAGATCCCAACGACTGTACAAGCAGACTTGATCCTGGTCTTTACTAAAGCGATGCAACTGGATCAAATGATGCAAACGATCAAACCGATGATCGGAGAGCAAACGAAAGTCTTATGCTTATTAAACGGGATCGGTCATGAGGACACGATTGAAAAATATGTCAGCACGGATAAAATCTTTTTAGGAAATACCATTTGGACGGCGGACTTGATTGGTCCTGGTAATGTTCGCTTGTTTGGGGATGGTTCTGTAGAACTGCAAAATATCGAACCGGGCAAAGAAGAAGATGCCCGTCAATTAGCGGCAGCCTTGGCTGATGCTGGGTTAAATGCGTCTTATTCTGAGAACATTCGCTACTCCATCTATCGCAAAGCCTGTGTCAACGGCACACTAAATGGTTTGTGTTCGATTTTAAATGTGAATATTGCCCAATTCGGACAAACCTCAACGGCGCGTGCGATGGTCCAAACGATTGTGGAAGAATTTGCGGCAGTTGCTACCCATGAATCTGTTGAACTGGATGTATCCGAAGTAGTCCACCATATTGAGGAAACCTATGATCCAGAAGGCATCGGAATGCACTATCCATCCATGTATCAAGATTTGATCAATAATCATCGCAAAACCGAGATCGATTATATCAATGGCGCAATCTCACGAAAAGGCCGTAAGTACCAAGTCCCAACGCCTTATTGTGACTTTTTGACTCAAATGATCCATGCCAAGGAAGATATTTTAGCAGCAGAATAACCTAAGTAAATATGGTCTTAAAATGAAAAAACGGCGTATCCTTTTAAGGTTCGCCGTTTTTTTGTCCATTTATTGAAAATGTGTTGTTGTAGAGTGCATTCAAAGGTGACGCTATTGAGCAGGCAGATCCGCCATAAACCGTTCACTACCTTGAAATACCGCTAATTGATTGACACCAAAGGAACGCAGCAGATCGCTCATCGCTGCAAAATCTAACCGATAATCACTGGCTTTATGGGCATCAGAGCCGAGGGTGAACAATTTACCCCCGACACTTTGATACAGCGGGATAGCATATTGGTAAAGGTGGGCATTTTGATAGGGGCCAAAGCTCTTAGCGTTGATTTCCATCGCTAAGTCACGGGCAACGATTTTTTTGAAGATCGTCGTTAACTCTGTTTCAAAATGGGCGGCCAATTCCTCAGCTGTAAATTGGAAACGACGCAAGCCATAATCAAAGTGGGTCACGATATGCCCGTCTGGAAACGAGTCCAACACGTGGGCCATTTGGTCAAAGTATTGTTTGGCGACTGCAAATTTGTCCTTCGTCAACACGGCATCGTCCATATAATCAAAGGTACCGTTTTGATGGATACTGATCAATTTCAAGTCATAAGGATGGCTTTCAAGATAGCGCAAGATTTCTTGTTCTTGACCAGGCACGACACCAATCTCGATGCCTTTTAAGAGTTTCGTCGCTGTGGTCTCTTGCAGCTTCTGGTGGGTTTTTACTAGTAATTCATAGTCAGGAATATCATCACGGAATCCCGAATAGGGGTTCTTCAAATCGAAATGATCTGTCGCAACGAAGTAGGCAGGCTGGTAAGCTAGATAATTCTCAAACTGTTCATCTGAATCAAAAGACAAAAATGTATGCAGATGTTGATCATAATAATTCATAAACAAGACTCCTTTTCTTGAATACGATACCACAAAAAAGCAGAAGAAACTATGATTGGCTGAGAAAAGGTTTTCTCTTAGGCAATTTTTCGCTTATAATAAATAAGAATAGAGCGAAGGAGTCGGTCAGCCATGAGTATGTATCTTGAAATTCCTGAATTTGAAAGTGAATTTCGTTTTCGAACGTTTCTAAATGATGGGTTGACCATCGTTTACCCCCATGTCCATAAAGAAATCGAGATCATTTACGCTAAGCGCGGCACGGTCAATATTGGTGTTGACGATACGATCATTGAGTTGGAGGAAGGGGATCTGTATCTTTTTTCCAGCGGGCAACCCCACTATTTTCTAGCATCGCCTGAGAGTGAACGCTATGTCTATCAATTTGATATGAAGCTTTTTGAAGAGCCGTTGCTTCGAGAAAATGAAGTATCCTTGATGACACTCTTTGAAGAAGGGGAGCCCCACAGCAAAAATTGGCCAACGAGTTTTACGGAAAAAATAACAGGTCTCTTGATCGAGTTGTATCAGTTGGAAGAGGAGAATGTTGTTGGGAAGCGTTATTTGACTCTCGGGCTGCTTTACCAGTTGATCGGGGAGTGCTATCAAAGCTTGCCAAAGCGAAAACGAGCCGTCAATCCACTAAAACGAACGGCCGCACAATACAAAGAAACCTTGCAGCGTCTGAATGATGTCTTTGAGTACATCGAATCCCATTACCAAGAAGTCTTGACGATGGAGGACACCGCAAGACATGTAGGGTTTAGTCCTCATTATTTCACGCGTTTCTTTAAAACCAATACTGGCAAGACCTTCATGCAGTTTTTGACGGAATACCGTATCAATCAAGCCAAATTTATCTTGGCAAATGAAAAGATCCCGATGGCAGAAGTCGCTGAAAAAGCTGGCTTTGCCAGTGTCAAAACATTTCATCATGTCTTTAAGGAAGCCGTTGGTCAATCACCGTTGCAGTACCAGAAACAATTGAATCAAAATTGATAGAAACAGCCGATGAGCCTGTGCTTGTCGACTGTTTTTTTTGTTGATCTGGCACTATTTTTTTCTCGATAGTGTTTTTTTAAGCGCTTTGCATAAATTGTGGAGTGGTTCTTTTTGTTAAAGTTTCATAAGATAATTTTCGGGAATTTTTTCAATGGAAACTGGGAAGAACTGCTTTCGATGTTTCGCTATAATGAGGGGGTAGAAAATAATAAGCGTTTTCAGGAGGAAAGATATGACAGTTAAAGTTGGAATCATTGGGTGCGGTGGGATCGCAAACGGCAAGCACATGCCTGCCTTGTCTCAAGTAGAAGAAGTAGAAATGGTTGCCTTTTGTGATCTGCTGGTTGAACGTGCAGTTGAAGCGAAATCAGCATTTGGGACCGAAGATGCTCAAGTATTCAGCGATTATCAAGAAATGTTGGCACAAGCTGATCTAGATGTGATCCATGTGTGTACACCAAACGCCTCACATGCTGAGTTGACGATTGCTGCACTAGAAGCAGATTGTCATGTCATGTGTGAAAAACCAATGGCAAAAACAGCGGCAGAAGCCAAAGCAATGATCGAAGCAGCCAACCGAACAGGGAAAAAACTCACGATCGGCTACCAAAACCGTTTTAGAAAAGATTCTCGTTATCTTCATGAAGTGTGCGCCGAAGGACAATTAGGAAACATTTATTTTGGGAAAGCTCATGCGATCCGTCGTCGGGCCGTGCCAACTTGGGGTGTTTTCCTTGATGAAGAAGCGCAAGGCGGCGGTCCGTTGATCGATATCGGTACCCACGCATTGGATCTGACCTTATGGATGATGAACAATTACAAACCAAAATTTGTTGTCGGAAAAGCGTATCATGAGTTGTCGCAAACCAAAAATGCCGCAAATGCTTGGGGCCCTTGGGATCCAGAGAAATTCTCAGTAGAAGATTCGGCCTTTGGTTTTGTGGTCATGGAAGATGGCGCAACGATTTTCTTAGAAGCTAGCTGGGCGCTCAACAGCTTGGATGTGAAAGAAGCCAAAACGACACTGATGGGCAGCAAAGCGGGTGCGGATATGAACAACGGTTTGACCATCAACGGAGAAGACCACAGTTTGCTGTATGAAAAAAATATCGAACTTGAAACAGGCGGCGTTGATTTTTATGAAGGAAACGGGGAGACGCCAGAAATTTTAGAAGCACAATCGTGGATCCATGCGATCATCAACGATACCGAACCAGTGGTCAAACCTGAAGAAGCAATGGTCGTGACGGAGATTTTAGAAGCGATCTACAAATCATCGCAAACCGGTGAGCCAGTCTACCTATAAGAACTGCTGGAAGAAAAGGAGCGAGCATAAATGACAAAACCGAAAATCGCTTTACAGCTTTGGAGTATTCAAGAGGACTGCAAGACAGAGCTTTTTGAAGCGTTGAAAACAGTTAAACAAAACGGCTATGACGGTGTTGAATTTGCCGGTTATCATGGACACAGTGCTGCTCAGATCAAAGAAATGCTTGAGCAGTTGGATTTGGCGGTCGCGGCTTCCCATATCCCGTTTGAAGCATTGCGAGATCGTTTTGAAGAAACCGTCGCTTTTGAAAAAACGATTGGCAATCAACGGATCGTCATTCCGTATGCCAGTTTTGATTCTTTGGAAAAATGGCAAGCCTTTGCTGCGGAGTTGACCCAGATCACCCAAAAGTTGCAAGCAGAAGGGCTGACTTGCTACTACCACAACCATGCCCATGAATTTACTGAAGTTGCTGGAGAATCTATGATCGATGAACTGATCAAAGACAATCCGCAACTGCGTTTGGAAGCCGACCTTTACTGGTTAGCCTTTGCAAACGTGGCTGTTTTACCTTGGCTAAAGGAACGCGAAACGAAGGTCGGCTTGGTTCATATCAAAGATATGCAAGAGCAGCCGCAGGAAAGCACCGAGATCGGCAATGGGATTTTACCAATCAAGTCGTATGTAGAAGCAGCTAAAGCATTAGAACTACCATGGTTGATCGTCGAGCAGGAAGCGTTTCAAAAATTCGCTCCTTTAGAAGCCAGCGGGATTGATTATCTGCAATTAAAAAACATCGTAGAGGAGGTCTACCAATGATCCACGTTACGGTATGGAACGAGTTTCGTCATGAAAAAACGAATGAGACCGTCCAAAAAATGTATCCAGAAGGAATCCATGGTCAAATTGCCAAGTTTTTAGAAGAGGATGATTTCCAAGTGCGAACGGCGACCCTTGATGAACCAGAACATGGGTTGACGGAGCAAGTATTGGCTGACACGGATGTGTTGGTTTGGTGGGGCCATATGGCGCATGAAGAAGTCGATGATGCTATCGTTGCTCGTGTGCAGCAGCGTGTATGGGAAGGAATGGGACTGATCGTCTTGCATTCTGGCCACTTTTCGAAAATCTTTAAAACCTTGATGGGAACGTCGTGCGATTTGAAATGGCGGGTAGACGATCAGCATGCGCGGATCTGGAATGTTAATCCAAGCCACCCAATCGCTGAAGGAGTCGGCGAATGGATCGAACTAGAGCAAGAGGAAATGTATGGCGAGCACTTTGATATTCCAGCGCCGGATGAATTGATCTTTGTCAGCTGGTTCCCTGGTGGTGAAGTTTTCCGCAGCGGCTGTACATTCCGCCGTGGGAATGGCAAAATCTTCTATTTCCAGCCTGGTCATGAGACATTCCCAAGCTATTACAATCCCAAAGTGCAAAAAGTGATCCAAAATGCGGCTCGCTGGTGTGCACCAACAGAAAATCGTTACCCAACATATGGGCATTTTCAAGCAATTGAGGAGGAAAGAAAATGAAATTAGGTGTTTTTACCCCGTTATTCAATCAACTTAGCTTTGAAGAAATGATCGATGAAGTAGCGAAAAAAGGGCTCCAAACCGTCGAGATCGGTACCGGTGGTTCTCCCGGCAATGCCCACTTAGACATTGACCGTTTACTAGCAAGTGAAGCAGAGCGAAAAGAATACTTAGCGAAATTAGCTGATAAAGGATTGGAAATCTCAGCTTTGAGCTGTCACAACAACCCAATCTCTCCATTAAAAGCAGAAGCGCAAGAAGCCGATGAACTTTTGCGCAAAACCATCAAATTAGCCAGCTTAATGAATGTACCTGTTGTGAACGGATTTTCAGGCGTTTCAGGCGGAAATGCAACAGATACACAAGTCAACTGGCCAGTATTGCCATGGCCGACGGAATACGATGACAATTATAATTATCAATGGGAACAAAAATTGATTCCTTATTGGAAAGGCATCAACACGGAAGCGGAAGCGGCTGGTGTTAAAATTGGAATCGAACTTCATGGCGGCTTTTTGGCACATACACCTTATACGATGTTGAAACTGCGGGATGCTGCGGGTAAAGCCATCGGCTGTAACTTGGATCCAAGTCATTTATGGTGGCAAGGTATCGACCCAGTGGCAGCGGTCAAAATCTTAGGGGAAGCCGATGCGATCCATCACTTCCATGCCAAAGATACGTATTTGGACCAAGACAATATCAACATGCATGGCTTGACGGACATGCAGCCATATAGCAATGTCAAAACCCGAGCTTGGACCTTCCGTTCAGTCGGTTGCGGCCACAGCTTACAAGTCTGGTCAGATATTATTTCTGCACTTAGAATTTATGGGTATGATTATGTCTTGAGTATTGAGCATGAAGATCCAATCATGTCCATAGATGAAGGACTGAATCGTGCCATCAGCAACTTGAAGACGATTATGATCCGTGAAGAAGCTTCATCCATGTGGTGGGCATAAGAAGAAAACCGAGGAGTGTCAGACATGAGTGCAATCAATTTTGCAGTAATCGGATATGGCGGCATGGGTGCGTACCATGTCCACAATATCTTACCAAATGAAAACGAACGAATCCACATCGTAGGAACTTACGATATCAATGAAGAACGTCAAGCGATCTCACAAGAAAAAGGCCATAAGATCTTTAAAAGCTATGATGAAGTCTTAGTCGATGAGACGATCGAAGCAGTATTGATCGCCACACCTAATGACTTGCATAAAGAGTTATCGATCGCTGCATTGAGAGCAGGCAAACATGTTGTTTGCGAGAAGCCTGTTGCGCTGAATACTGCGGAACTAGATGAGATCGTGGCGGTTGCCCAAGAAACCGGCAATACCTTTATGGTTCACCAAAACCGCCGTTGGGATCCTGATTTTTTACTTGTACGCGAACTGTACCGTAATGGACAGATCGGCGATTTGTTCCAATTAGAATCACGGGTCCAAGGGGCAAACGGCATCCCAGGAGACTGGCGTCATGTGAAAAAACAAGGCGGGGGAATGCTCTTAGACTGGGGCGTTCACTTGCTGGATCAAATGCTATGGCTGATCGACAGCCCAGTGAAAGACGTCAAAGCGGATCTTAGCTTTGTGTTGGGGGAAGAAGTCGATGATGGGTTCTTCGCTTTGATTACCTTTGAAAATGGGGTCAAAGCAATCGTGGAAGTTGGAACCTCCAATTACACGCAATTGCCTCGCTGGTACATCAAAGGAACGGAAGGAACAGCCACCATCACCGATTGGGATCTAAATGGTGAAATGGTTCAGGCAACAGGTCGCGAAGACGTGGCCGCACCAAAACCAGTTCAAGCAGGCGTTGGCTTGACGAAAACGATGGCACCGCCATCGGAATTGGCAGCCAAAGAGATTCCTTTCCCGAAAGCCGAAGCGGATTTTGAACCTTTCTACAAGAATTTTTACAACGTTGTACGCAACGGTGCCGAACCTATCGTTAAAAACGAAGAAGTCCGAGCAGTGATGCAGTTGATTGAACGCATTTTTGCCACAGCTTAAGAGAATAGAAAAAAAGCACTAGCTGAGGGAGTGATCTCTCTTCGCTACGTGCTTTTTTTGTGTAATGAAACGACAACAGTCATTCCGATACGTAAAAATTGAACAATAAATCTTGAGGATAATTTCCCCATCGATCGCCGAAAATGGTCAAACCACCAGCGTTTTCGGCAGTTGCAGGTGCAGCAATTTTAAAGGTGAAAAAGTCACTGTGGTCTAAGTCGATTTCATTCAGGTTGTGATCTGTTAATTTTTCTCCATCGAGGGAAGTATCATAGCGATTGATGCGTAAATGCTTAAGCAATCCATATTGACTGAACTCATCGATCCACCATTGCGGAGTCAGAGAACCTCTGACATCCGAAAAGTTTCCTGGTACGGTGTAACTACCGATGCAGTGATTGTTTAAGTAAAAGGAAAGATCACTGGGCCAATAGTTATTCGAAATTGGGAACTCTGAAGCGATCTCCATACTGATTTCGAGTAATTCGATTTTTTCACCATTTTTCAAAGGATTTGGGATTTTGTATTCTAAAAAACCGTTATTTAGCCAGATGATACTTGCATCAACACGTTCTTGATCCAGAAAAGATTTTGGATCATCTAAGGCGCCAATCAAGCGGTCTTTGGTCGCCATTCCACAAGAAGGCTCAGCTTTAAAATCGGTGAAGTGGCCGATTTTCACAGATTGGGAGGTTAGATTCATTTCTGGAAACACTTTTGCTGGGAAATTGATATTGATGAAATCAGTTTTTAGAGACAAATATTTTTTCTTCCAGTCTTGCCCCGATCCTTTTTCGGTTTTGATCAACTGAGCTTCTTCGAGTTTACGGATATGTTTGGTCATTAAAGCATTGCTGATTGCTAATTTTTGTCCAATTTCACTGATGCTTTTCTTCTTATCGCCTAATTCTCTTAAAATCGCTAAGCGAGTTTCATTTGCCAGTGCTTCGTAGATCGGTAAAGATGCGTTTGTTAAATCCAATTCCATAGCGATCACCTCGTTATACTAAAATGTTTAATGAAAAGATGGTTTAATTATAACACAACCTTGTGGATTTACAAAATAGTAAAATGATATAATTTTTGGTTATACCTTGTTAAAATAATGTTGACAGCGCTTTATGTTTATAGTAACTTTACGGTGTAAACATTATTTGACGATAGTCTAACGATTATGTTTATTGATAATTGGATGTCATTTTACTTTTTAGTTAAATTAAAAGGAGTGTAAAAAATGAAAGTAAGTAAATCTATTGTTTTAGTAGGGACAAGCTTATTATGTACAGTGTTGTTAGTTGCTTGTGGCGGGAGTGGTAGCTCAAGTAATAATTCAGAAATTTTGCTTTGGTCTTCGACGACAGGACCAGACGGTGAAAAAATCAAAAAAACGATTGATCAATACAATGAAACAGACCCAGACTTTAAAGTGAAGTTAGTAAGCATGCAAGGTGATACCTTTACTTCAAAGTTGACGACTGCGGGGAAATCGGGGAAAGGTGTTCCTGATTTGGCTTTGATTGCCTCAGAAGCTTTGCCTACGTACAAACACCAAGACATGCTTGAAACCTGGGATGACATGATCGATGGGACAGAATTGGCACGGGAAAACTACGTTGAAGCTGCTTGGGACACTGGTGTAGTGGATGATAGTCAATATGGGATTCCGGCAACCATGGGTTCGTGGGTGATGTATTACAACCAAGATTTGGTGGATAAATATGTTCCAGGAGCGTTGGATGATGGCGTAGTGACGTATGAAGAAATCAGACAAGCTGGGGAAAAAGCAAAAGCAGATGGTATCTATAGTTTTGGCTATACATGGGGCATGCAGAATTATTCGAATCTCTACCAACAAATGGGTGGGGAATGGCAAGATGCACAAGGAAACATCAATATCGATAATGAGTATTCTTACAATGCCGTTCAAGAGTTTAAGGATCTGTACGATGCCGGCTACATGGTCCCAGATGGTGAAGATGCAAATAAACTTTTTGCAAACCAGAAACTGATTTTTCTTCCAGAAGGAACATGGATGCTAAGTAATATGGAAGAAATCAGTGACTTCACTTGGGGCCAAACATTTACTCCTCAATGGGATGCGGAACATATCATTCAAGGTTCAGGCGTCGATCAGTTTGCAATGTTCAAAACGAACGAGGAACGTTCCGATGAAAAGAAAAGTGGCATGGTCGACTTTCTGACTTGGTTACAAGCAAACCAATTAGAGTGGGTCAAATCAGGTGCAAATCCTACTTCCTTAGCTATGCTAGACAATGAAGAATATGTTGAGATGCCACAATCCTTCTTATTGAAGACAGAAAAAGGACAAGCGGCAATTTCTGTTAACGCAGTTGATGGCTTATCGTATATCTTTGGTGAATATGATAATCGCTCATGGGACATGATCACAGGAAAAGCAGATATTCAAACGACTTTTGGTGAGATCCAAAAAGTTGTAGAAGAAAAGATGAAATAATCTTCTCACATAGAGGCTGTGGCAGAAGGAAGAGCGACCATAAAAAGAATTCAGTCCATTTTTTGATAGGGGAGGAATTCTGATAGGCTTAAAGGGCTGTCACAGTTGTTTCTTGTTGAGAGCTGCACTAGAAATACAAGGAAGGATGGGTATTGATGAAAAAAAGGTTAAATGGCTGGCCAATCGTTTTTATTGGTCCGCATATGCTCCTTTTTCTTTTATTCTTTTTAGTTCCTGCAGTGATTGGGATCTATGTTTCTTTTACTGAATGGGATCTGTTCAGTACACCGATTTTTGTCGGGTTTGATAATTTTCAAACGATTTTGTTTGATCAAGACTCGTTGTATCATACGCAATTTTTTAATGGAATGAAAAATACGCTGTTTTTTGCGGCAATCTCCGTTCCGTTATGTATTGTAATTCCCTTGTTGCTAGCGGTTGCATTGTCTGCTAAACCAAAAATGATGCGTTTTTTTCAATCGATTCTCTATCTGCCAACACTGTTTGCAATCTCTGCCGTCATGATTATTTGGGGGTTCCTTTTGAGCAAATCTTTTGGGCCAATCAAAGAAGTATTCGGTATCGACATCAATTTTGTAGGCACGCAACCATGGGCATGGATCGCTATTTTGATCGTGACGATTTGGTGGACATTAGGTGGGAATCTAATTATTTATGTTGCTGCATTAAATGGCGTCTCTAAAGAGCAGTTAGAAGCAGCAGAATTAGATGGTGCAAATAGTATAACGAAATTTTTCCGTATTTCTTTGCCGAGTATTCGCAACCAGCTTGTTTTTACCACGGTCATGACGACCATCGCTCAGTTTAATATTTATGGTCAGCCACTAATGTTGACGGGTGGCGGACCCAACAATTCTACTCGCGTGTTGATGATGTACATCCAAGAAAATGCTTTTGGTAGTAGTACCTCGGTTGCAGGAATTTCTTCAGCGATGGCTATTTTACTAGGTTTTGTAATCATGGCAGTTTCGATTGTGCAATTTATGGTCATCAAAAAAATGGAAAGATAGGAGGGAAGAAGATGCGAGAAAACAAACTAGGGAAAAGAATTGCCTTTATTTTGCTAGCGATCGTCTGTGTGATTTGGCTCTTTCCTTTGATATGGGCAATTTTTACCTCGTTTAAATCGGAGGCAGAGATTCAAAAGGTTGGGTTCAGTTTGATTCCACAAGATTGGACGCTGGCTAATTTTTTTGGCTTGTTACAAGGCAATGATTCTTCTCCTGTGTTCCGCTGGTTTGTGAATTCAATGATTATTTCAACTTCACATACGCTGTTGGTTATGGTGATCGTCTCGTTTGCAGCCTATGGCTATACACGACTCACCTTTAAGGGGAGAGATTTGATTTTTGCCCTATTGTTAGGAACGATGATGTTTCCCGGGGTGGTCAATTTGATCCCGAATTTTAAAATCGTTGATACGTTAGGTTGGACCAATACATTTCTGGCAGTCATCGTTCCTGGGGCTGCAGGTGTTTATAACATTTTCCTCGTTCGGCAGTTCATTTTAGGGATTCCTAAAGAATTGGATGAATCGGCTGTGATCGATGGGGCCAACGAGTTTCAAATCTTTTATCATATTATCTTACCACTGATCAAACCTGTATTGACGGTGGTTGCGTTATTTAGTTTTACTGGCTCATGGAATGACTTCTTGTGGCCATCGATCGTGATAAACGATATTGATAAATTACCGATTACACCGGGGCTGCAGTTGCTACAAGGGCAATACATGACCTATCCGGGAATTGGAACTGCCGGAGCAATCTTGGCTTTGATCCCTACCTTTTTATTGTATTTGGTGGCGCAAAAAAGCTTTATGGCGTCAATGTCGTTGCAAAGTGGCATAAAATAATTTGTTTTTGGAGGAAATATGAGTAGAGAAGAATACCCGAGACCGCAATTTGAGAGAGAGAATTGGTTAAGCTTAAATGGTGAATGGCAATTTACCTTTGATGACCAAAATCTTGGTTTAAAAGAAAAGTGGTACACAAATGAAGCAAACTATCCGTACAAGATCAATGTTCCCTTTGTCTATCAAAGTGCATTGAGCGGCATTGATCATCGAGAAGTGCACGACGTTGTATGGTATTATCGGACCTTCAATGTGCAAGTCCCTGAAAAAAGTCGTGTCCTTTTGCATTTTGGGGCGGTGGACTATGAAGCAGATGTGTTTGTCAATGGCAATCATGTGAAAAATCATTGCGGAGGGCATACCTCTTTTGATATAGACATCACGGATGCTTTAGTATCTGGACAAGAGCAAATACTAAGTGTGCGAGCATTTGATCCACATTTTGATGAAAGCATTCCACGGGGGAAACAATTTTGGGAAGAAGAATCAGCAGGAATCTGGTACACAAACTCAACAGGGATCTGGCAGCCAGTTTGGCTTGAAGTAGTTGCCGAATCCCATCTGCAACAGGTGAAATTTACGAGTGATTTTGATGCTGGCGCCGTTAAGATCGATGTAGAACTGAACCAGTTACAGCCACAAGTAGTCTTAGAATATCAAATCTATTTTAAAGGTGCTTTAGTTACCAGCGGAAAGGCAGACTTTATCACTTCTAAGTTGAGTTTTGCGGTTGATATTTTCCAGCAAGAAATTTTTCGGACGAATTTTCACCATGAAGGCTGGTCTTGGACACCTGAAAAACCGCAATTATTTGATGTTGAATTGACTCTTAGAGAAGCAGGGAAGGCCATCGATCAGCTAAAAAGTTATTTTGGTATGCGTAAAATACATACAGAAAACGGTATGATTTACTTAAATAACAAGCCTTACTACCAGAAGCTGGTGCTCGATCAAGGCTATTGGCCGAGCGGCTTGTTAACTGCACCAACAGATGAGGACTTTAAACAAGACATCTTATTGGCCAAAGAAATGGGATTTAATGGTTGCCGAAAACACCAAAAAACAGAAGACCCACGCTTTTTATACTGGGCAGATAAATTAGGATTTCTTGTTTGGGGAGAGTGTGCGGCGCCGGCAATCTATACAGATCTTTCGGTAACGCGCTTGATGCAAGAGTGGGCAGAAATCATTACTCGGGATTATAGTCATCCTTCGATCGTTACTTGGGTCCCAATCAACGAGAGCTGGGGTGTGCCAAAAATCTCATTTGATCGTCAGCAACAGCATTTTTCTCAAGCGATGTATCACTTTATCCATTCGTTAGACCAGCAACGGTTGGTTATTTCAAATGATGGTTGGGCGATGACGGAGACCGATATTTGTGCGATTCATAATTATGCGCATGGGCAAGAATCCGAACGGCAAAAATATCTATACTTCAAAGACAGTCTCAGCACGAGAGAAAAATTGGTGAGTCGAGTATCGACCCCGTGGCCGATTTTCGCTGGAGGATTTTCTTATCAGGATCAGCCTATTTTATTGACCGAGTTTGGTGGTATTGGCTTCGATGTTTCGGGGCAACCCGGTTGGGGCTATACCTCAGTGGAAAATCAACAAGATTTCTTGAAGGATTATCAGCGAATCATGGTGGCTGTTTATGACTCTGTCGGACTCTGGGGCTATTGCTACACTCAGTTGACAGATGTCGAACAAGAAATCAATGGGTTACTGACCTATGATCGCCAACCAAAAGTTGATTTGGCAGCAATTAAAGAGATCAATGAGCAGTTTCATCCACCGCAGGTAGAATAAAATGATTGGTAAGGAAAGGGGCGATGTCCGATGGGGAAATCAGCAGCTTGGCTCAGTGGAGTAAGTATCTTGATTGCTGCGCTTATGATAACCGGTTGTAGCGCTGGAACTGATCCAGGGGAAGAAGTGACCGATTTTACTTCAATTATCGATAATGATGGGGCAGATCCTTGGATCTTGCAAACGGAAGCGTTCTTTTATTATACCAAAACGACTGGGAATAATTTAACGCTTTGGCGTGCTGAAAACCTCTCTCACGTTGCTGCTGGTGAAAAAAAGATCATCTGGGAAATGCCAGCAGAATTTGAAAGTATCTGGGCACCTGAACTTCATTACTTAGATGATCGCTGGGTGATGTATTTCGCGGCTAATCGTCCTTCAGAAACGCATCGTATGTACGCATTAGTCAATCATCAAAAAGATCCATACATGGGTGAGTGGCAATTGGAAGAGATCAAAGGGATGGATGATAAATTTGCGATTGATGGAACAGTCTTAGAGATCAATGACAAACGCTATTTCCTTTGGTCGGGCTGGAAAGGGTATGAAAATGTTGCGCAAAATCTTTATTTAGCGGAAATGGCCTCCCCTACGGAAGTGATTGGGGAGAAACGACTTATCTCAGAACCAGAATATGAATGGGAAATGCGGCAAACACCATTGATCAATGAAGCCCCTCAAGTGATGATCAAAGACGTAACAGTCAATTTGGTATACTCTGCCAGTGGAAGCTGGGACAATGATTACGCTCTTGGTCTTATGACCCTAGATGTGGCTGATGATCCGCTAGAAAGAGCGAACTGGCAAAAGGAACCAGCGCCGATTTTCCAACAGACAAACACTGTCTATGGACCTGGTCATAATGGATTTGCTAAATCAAAAGATGGTTCTGAAGACTGGCTGATTTATCATGCTGCTCGGTGGGATCATTCGGGCTGGAACCGTTCGATCCGCTTACAAAAGTTTGGTTGGGATCAAGAGGATAAAATTCTAATGGAAGCTCCTTTGGATGAATGGCATGTTCAAGCGTTGCCAAAAGCTGAGCCCAATCGACTGCGATTAACTGCTAGCCGTGCTTTGCTGGAGGGCGATTTAGTGCTTGTCGAAGATGAGGCAGCACTCTCTAAGAAAGTCGTCCAAGGCTTTGAATCAACGACTGACAAAATTATCTTTGCCCCGCAGATTGAAGAAGCAGACGAATTTCTGGTGATTGCCTATGTCAAAACCACTGATTATCTCTCCTTGAATGACCCAATTCAGGTCAGGATTGAAACGAAACAAGCAAACCACGTGGTGGATGTCTATCCTTCCGAATATTATCAACCGCTACAAGTCCGCATGAAGTTACCGAAAGGGGCGCAGGAAATCACCCTTTCGTCTGAGATTGGGGTGGATACGCTAAGTATTGATCGTTTAGAAATCGTCAAATTCAAATAAAAAATAGTGAGGAAGTTTTCCAATCCAAGCGATGGGTAATGATCGTTTGACTCCTGCTACTTTGTCTCTAGACAATGTGGCAGGAGTTTTTTATCCTCGCAAATTCCCAACTCCTACCGCCATAGCCTAAAATTCCATGTATAATAAAGAAAACGACCGTTTTATTTGGCGGAGGGAAAAGAAAAAGCAAAAGAGGTGCAAACTATGAGGATGAATCAAGAAAAGCTGACTTCATCAAATGGGAAGGATCAGCTTTTTGTCAAAACGTGGCTGCCAGAAGAACAGCCAAAAGCAGTCGTGCAAATCGTCCACGGAATGATTGAGCACATTGAACGTTACCATGAGTTTGCGGAATGTTTAACTGCACAAGGCTATGCGGTGGTCGGTCATGATCACTTAGGGCATGGGCAATCCGTGAAGGACACACAGGCTTATGGGCATTTTGGTGAAAAAGAGGGCGCCAAACATTTAGTGGCAGATGTGGCAATAGTCCATCAGTACGCCGCTGCTTGCTATCCAGACAGGCCATACTTTATCTTAGGTCACAGTATGGGATCGCTGGTTTTGCGGAATTATTTGTTTAGTCAGCCACATCCATTGACAGGAGCGATCATCATGGGCACCACGATGGAAAAAGCCGTGCTGATGCAAGGAGGCAAACTCGTCACGAACTTGTTGCGGCCGTTTGCCGCTCAGCAATGGCCTTATCACGTAATGGAACAGCTAGTTTTTGGCCAGCACAACCGGCGTTTTCGTCCCAATCGGACCGCCAAAGATTGGTTGACCAGTGATCCGCAGCAAGTGGATCGCTATTTGAAGGACCCTTACACCCAATTTCATTTTTCTTTAGCAGCTTACAAGGATCTCTTTACATTGACACAAGCTGCCAGTGATCCGGATCAACTGCGCAAGATTGATTCAGAATTGCCGCTGCTGCTGATTTCAGGTGGAGACGATCCTGTTGGGCACTATGGCAAAAGCGTCCGCCAATTGGCTCAGCAACTGAAGCAAAATGCTGACGTGACGATGTATTTGCTCGAACATGGCCGTCATGAGATTTTGAATGAGCGCAACCGCGAGATCGTTTACAATGAAATTTCTCGCTGGCTATTTGAAAAAATGCCGAAATGACGAACGTTAAGAAATTGGTAGTCTTTTCTGAAAATTCAAAATTATTTTCTCTTTTAAGGCTTTTTTCATTTTCGGCTATCTGTTATAATGATTTTCACATCTAACATAAAGGAGAGATTTTTTGTATGACAGTTTATAACTTTTCAGCTGGTCCTGCCGTATTGCCCCGTCCCGTATTGGAGAAAGCACAATCCGAACTTTTGAATTACCGCGGAAGTGGGATGTCCGTTATGGAGCTGAGTCATCGGTCCTCCTTGTTTGAAGCAATCATTAAAGATGCAGAAGCACTTTTACGAAAATTAATGGGGATTCCTGAAAACTATCAGGTACTGTTTTTACAAGGCGGCGCGAGTCTCCAATTCAGTATGATCCCTTTGAATCTTGCACAAAACAAAAAAGCCTTATACGTAAATACCGGTTCTTGGTCGAAGAAAGCTATTGAAGCAGCAAAAGCGCTTGGAAACGTGACGGTGGAAGTCATTGCCTCTAGTGAGGATCAAAACTTTACTTATATTCCAGAAATTTCAGAAGATGCGATCGATCAAGAAGCGGCTTATTTGCATATCACCACGAACAATACCATTGAAGGGACGGCCTTTCAAACGATTCCGCAGGCTGGCAATGTGCCGATCGTAGCAGACATGTCCTCAAATATTTTAGCCAATGACTATCGCGTAGAAGACTTCGGTGTGATTTATGCTGGGGCCCAAAAGAATATTGGTCCTGCAGGGTTGACGGTAGTGATCATCCGAGAAGATTTACTCAATGATGACGCTGTTTTCGCTCCAATGCTGGATTATCGTCTACAGGCTAAAAATGACTCATTGTACAATACACCACCAACGTATGCTATCTATATTGCTAAATTGGTGTTTGAATGGTTGGAAGAATTAGGCGGCATTCCTGCAATTTTAGAACAAGACCGCCAAAAAGCGGCGCTTTTATACGAAACGATCGAAGCCTCTGCTCTTTACAGTAGTCCTGTGGCTGTTGATAGCCGTTCACTAACGAATATTCCTTTTGTAACAGGGGATAAAGCATTAGATCAGCGCTTCAATGAAGAAGCTGTCAAAGCTGGTTTTGAGAACTTGAAAGGGCATCGTTCCGTTGGAGGAATGCGAGCAAGCTTGTACAATGCCTTTCCATTAGCTGGCGTTCAAGCGTTAGTCGACTTTATGAAATCATTTGAAGCGGAGGTCAAATAAATGTTCCAAATCAAAACATTCAATGCGATCGCACCAGAAGGATTACAGCGTTTAGAAAAAGAAAAGTATGCCATCAACGAGAGCGACCAACCGCAAGGGATTTTGCTGCGCAGCCAGAAATTGCACGATTACGCTTTTCCTGAAAGTGTCTTAGGTATTGCTCGTGCAGGGGCTGGGACCAACAACATTCCCGTCAAAGCATGTACTGAAAAAGGGATCGTCGTCTTTAATACACCCGGTGCCAATGCCAATGCGGTCAAAGAATTAGTGATTGCTAGTCTGCTCTTAAGTGTCCGCCCGATTTTACGAGGTGCCCAATGGGTCCAAACCTTGAACGGTGATAATGTGGAAGAACAAGCAGAAGCACAAAAAAGTCAATTTGCTGGAACAGAGTTAGAAGGTAAAAAGTTAGGAATCATCGGCCTTGGTTCTATTGGAGCGATGGTTGCCAACGATGCTTATCGTCTAGGGATGGAAGTAGTCGGTTATGATCCTTACGTGTCAGTGGATACTGCTTGGACGATCTCTCGTCGGGTCAAGCGTGCCAATGATATTGCGGAAGTCTTTTCAACCTGTGATTTTATTACGGTTCATGTGCCGCTAATGGAAAACACGCATCATCTCGTCGGGGAAGCCGAACTTGCGAAAATGAAACCAACAACGAAGCTATTCAACTTTTCTCGTAAAGAAATCGTCGATACAGATGCCGTTTTACGTGCGTTAAAAGCCGACCGTTTAGCGGGCTATACGACTGATTTTGCGGATGAACAATTGCTGCACAATGAAAAAGTACTCGTCTTGCCGCATTTAGGTGCCTCAACAGAAGAAGCTGAAGTCAACTGTGCCAAGATGGCAGCCCGAACATTGAAAAAATTCTTGGAATTCGGGACCATCAAGCGCTCGGTGAATTTTCCAACCGTTGAGATGGCTTTTCATTCGCCTTATCGTCTGACGATCATCAATCGCAATGTACCGAATATGTTAGGTCAGATTTCGTCGATCATTGCGGAATCTGGGATTAATATCGACAATATGCTGAATCGTGGACGGGAAGACTTTGCTTACACCCTAGCAGATGTCGCTTCTGAAGATGAGGCATTGTTGAATCAATTAGCCGATAAACTGCGGGAGAACGAAAATATCGTTCGTGTACGGGTCATCAAAAATCAGGAGGTTGGGTATTAATGGTTCAAGTATTTCCGTTTAAAGCCATTCGTCCAGAAGCCTCATTGGCAGAAAAAGTGGCCGAGCTGCCTTATGACGTGGTCAATTCACAAGAAGCCGCAGCGTTTGCGCAAGGCAATCCTTACAGCTATTTCCACATCGACCGTTCGGAGATCGACTTGCCAGGAATCGATCCTTATGATACACAGGTGTATCAAAAAGCGGCTGAAAATCTTGCATCTTTTCAAGAAGAAGGCTGGTTGATTCAAGAAACGGCGCCCGCATATTATTTGTATGAATTGACGATGGCTGGCAGAAGTCAAACTGGGCTTGTCGCCTGTACCTCGATCGATGATTATGTCGCTGGGAAAATCAAGAAACACGAGTTTACCCGTCCAGAAAAAGAAATCGATCGGATCAATCATATTCTGGCATGTGATGCCAATACAAGTCCGATTTTCTTGAGCTATCGCCAACCAGCAGCAGTCAAAGAAGCGATCGATGCGTGGCAAGCAGAGCATGCGCCGATCTATGATTTTGTCAGCTATCATGAGGTGCAGCATCGTGTTTGGCTGATCGATGATCCAGCGCTAGTCGCCTCTTTTGCCCAGCAGTTTCAGGCTGTAAATGCCCTCTATATTGCGGATGGACATCACCGTACAGAGTCAGCAGTTAAAGTTGGCTTGCAAAAGCGAGCCGATGGCCAAAGTAGCCAAGAAAGCGACCGCTTTTTAGCAATCTTATTCCCAGAAAATGAATTAGCGATTTGGGAATACAATCGGGTCTTGCGGGTACCGGTGCCAGAAACCTTTTTTGAGCAGGCAGCCCAGCATTTTACGATTCAAGAAACTACAACGAAGAAACCAGCGCAACGTGGTTCGATTCATCTGTACCTAAACCATGCGTGGTGGGAGTTGACCATCAAACCGGCATCTGTGCCGCAAGATGCGGTAGGACAGCTGGATGTGTCGCTTTTACAACAATACGTGCTGGCTGATATTTTCGCGATCCAAGATGTGCGGACAGACAAACGCATTGATTTTGTCGGCGGGATTCGTGGTCCAGAAGAATTGGAACGTTTGGTGGATAGCGGAGAATGGACATTGGCTTTTTCCATGTATCCAACGCAAATGGCCGATCTTTTGGCAGTCGCCGATGCGGGAGAAATCATGCCGCCAAAATCAACTTGGTTTGAACCAAAACTGTTAAGCGGTCTGTTTTTACATGATTTAGAAACGAATTAACCAAAAAAGCTTACGAGGCTACCTCGTAAGCTTTTTTCGCTATTAGAAGTTGCCGAGTGTTTCGATGATCAAGCGGACATTTAAGACCGTCAGTGCAATGGCACAAATCCAGCCTAAGGTAGAGACCCATAGCGGATTCTTGAAGCGTTCCCCCATGATTTTTTTTGAGCTGGTAAAAAGAACCAGCGGAATCATCGAAACGGGTAAGGCGATGCTTAAAAAGACTTGCGAATAGATCAGCAGATCGTCCAGAGCTTGTTCGTTGCCGCCAAAGTAAATTGTACAAAGCAAGACGGGGATCACCGATAAGCCACGGGTGATCAGACGTCGCGCCCAAGTAGGGATCTTCATATGGATAAATCCTTCCATCACGACTTGGCCTGTCAGTGTCCCAGTGATCGTTGAATTTTGACCGGATGCCAAGAGCGCTACGGCAAACAGAACGCTCAAGACTGGACTGGCGACAGCACCAGCAATGGAGGAATCTTGCAATGCATTGAACAGCGCGGAGAAGGTGCCGACTTCTTCGCTATGACCAAAGAACAAGGCGCTTCCTAAGATCAAAAGCAGGCAATTGACCAAAAACGCAGCGGATAATTGGATATTGGAATCCCAAGTAGCGAACCGCACGGCCGTTGCCACTTCTTGAGTATCGCTGCGATCGATTTTTCGTGACTGGGAGATCGAAGAATGCAGATAGAGATTATGGGGCATCACAGTCGCACCAACGATCCCCAATGCCATTGTCAGCTGCCCATGGTTCAAGACTTGTTTTTGCGGAATAAAGCCTTGCAAGACAGCCGGTAGATCCGGTTGAGCAATAATGACTTCGTAACAAAAGACCAGCATAATGACCAAAATCAGTGTCATGACGATCGCTTCGATTTTACGGAAACCTAGTTTCATTAAAAAGAGCAGAAGCAATACATCGAAAATCGTTAAGATGACCCCAACTAATAACGGTAAGCCGAATAGTAGATTGAGAGCGATCGCTCCTCCGATCACTTCCGCGATATCCGTTGCCATGATAGCCAATTCGGTGACGATCCACAAGACAAAGCCTAAACCTTTGCTGGTGTGTTTACGAGTTGCTTGCGCAAGGTCCATCTGGGTCACGATCCCTAGCTTGGCTGCCATGTATTGCAGTAGCATAGCGATCAAACTGGAAATCAAGATCACAGAAAGTAAGAGATAGCCATATTCAGCACCGCCTCCGATCGAGGTGATCCAGTTTCCTGGGTCCATATAGCCCACGGCTACCAATGCCCCAGGACCAGAGAACGCTAAGAGATTGCGCCAAAAGCTGCCGTTTTTTGGGATGGCAACTGTATTATTTATTTCTTCCAAGCTAGGACCGTTGGCCGCTTGGATCAATTTTTTTTCTTCATTCATCGTTTCACACCCTATCTTTTTAGGTATACCTAAAAACAAATCTATTGTATTCCTCATTTATGGATTTTTCAAGAGAAACCTTTTGGAAGTCAGAAGGAAGGACAAAAAAACAGCAGCCAAGGGGATGGCTGCTGCCTGTTAGGTTTTCTTATAAAATTAGTCGGCGCGTAAAGCGATCGCTGCATCTTTTTTCGCTGCCATTCGAGCTGGAATGTGGCCGCCAATCATGGTTAGAACGGTGCTGACGGCAATCAAGATCAGGCCGTGGACCGGATTTAATTGAGCAACATTTTCGAGATCAGTCATACTATATAAGATCGCGTTGATCGGGAATGTAGCTAACCAAGCAATTAGGACACCTAAAGCCCCTGAAGCGATCCCTAAAATACAGGTTTCGGCATCGAAGACGCGGGTGATGTCTTTTTTACGAGCACCTAATGCTTTTAAGACCCCAATTTCTTTCGTGCGTTCTAGTACAGAGGTATAAGTGATGATACCGATCATGATCATGCTGGTTACCAAAGAGATTCCTGCAAAAGCGATCAAGACATAGGTGATCGCATCCATCAAGCCACCAGTCAATTGAGTCATCGTACCGGCTAAATCGGAATAAACGATTTGGTCTTCTTTGTCTTTGCCTTTGTTGAAGTCATCCAAGTAATCAAGGATTTTTTCTTTGGCACTGAAATCATTTGGATAGATCATAATGCTGTTTGGTAAATCACTGCCGCCGAGATAAGCGATCAATGAATCTTTGGCACTTTCGTCAACGGGTTCATTCGTCATCACGTTGGTGTCGCTATCTTTTTGTGCTTGGACGATCGCTGAGTCTTGGTTTTCTTTGATCACTTCTTGCGCGAGGGCATCACTGTAGGCAATGCCGGTTGACAGCAAGTTCATCGTAGAGTTTTGCTTGATACGTAAGATTCCGCTGATCGTTAATTCTTTGTTGTTGCTGTTATCGAAAACTTCATTTAAATCTTGGTTTGGAATGAAGTTTCCAGTCGGCAATTCGGTGTAAAAGGCATCATTAGACGCCAATGTGATTTTTGTTCCCACGATATCGTCGAAGGAAACCGTGTCACCATCTTCAATATCAAAACCGAGATTGATCAATGCATTGACATTCGTTACGTTATTTTCATCGACGATCAAAACGACATCTGTGCTGGCACTTGGGTAGCTGCCTTCTAAAAGGTCATAGTTGTCTTTCAAGAAATTGCCGTTATCTTCTGATAACTGCTCAGGGAAAGTCGAAACCCCAATACCGGTTGAGGCACTCATGGCAGACATCATGGCATTGGTCTGTTCATTGTCAGGCGACGCGTTGGAGAAGCTGACTTGTTCCACATTGTCATCGATCTTGCGGAAAAGATTCAATGAAGTTGAACGAGTGTAGCCGATATTGTTACTTAACTCAGGATCAATGTCGTTGATGTAATCGAGAAACTCTTGATCGATTTTGTTAATATGAGTTGCACGATCCGTATCACTTAATTTGGCAGTGACCTCTTTATCTGAAGGGAAATCTTCAGATTTATCCCGCGTACCCATCGCTGATGGATCTTGTTCAGTGGCCACTTGTGAGATCGTAATCGGAAAACGAGCTAATGTTTCTGACTGGGTATTGTCGATTTGTTTTTGGAATCCCGTTGATAGTGACAAAACAATGGCGATTCCGATGATTCCGATACTAGAAGCAAAGGCTGTCAAGAAGGTGCGCCCTTTTTTGGTTCGGATATTGTTAAACGACAAACGTAAGGCCGTCATAAAACTCATTTTTGTGTGCTTTAATTCGAATTGGTCTTTCTTTTGTCCTTCAACATGGGGGTTCGAATCTTTAATAATTCGTCCGTCTTTGAATTCAATGATCCGTCCAGCGTATTTGTGGGCCAATTCAGGATTATGAGTAACCATGATGACCAATTTTTCTTTTGATAGTTCTTGGATCAGTTCCATGATTTGGACACTTGTCTCTGAATCTAAGGCACCTGTAGGTTCATCACAAAGGAGGATATCAGGATCATTTGCTAAGGCACGGGCGATCGCTACCCGCTGCATTTGACCACCAGAAAGCTGATTTGGTTTTTTGTGCATATGTTCAGCCAAGCCCACACGCGTCAAAGCATCGGTTGCTTTGGCTCGTTTTTCTTCTTTTGACACACCGCTCAAGGTCATCCCAAGCTCGACGTTGTCGATGATGCCTAAATGACTGATCAAATTGTAGCTTTGGAAGACAAAGCCAATCGAATTGTTCCGATAGGCATCCCAGTCGCGGTCTTTAAAGGATTTGGTTGATTTTCCATTGATGATCATATCACCAGAGTCGTAATTATCTAAGCCGCCGATCACGTTCAACATGGTTGTTTTCCCAGAGCCGCTTGGCCCTAAAATGGCAACAAACTCTTGTTTACGAAAGGCGACGGTGACGCCGTCGAGGGCTTTCGTAGTACTGGAGCCAACTGTATAATACTTCTTGATATCTTTTAATTCTAACATGGGGTCACTCTTTTCTTGCCGTTTTCACGATTATTTTCATTATGTAACCACGCTATCATAATGGTTAACAAAAATCAACGATTATCATTGTTTAAACAAATAATTTATACTAAACTAAAGACAGAAAAGAGGGAGAGTATGGAAAAAGCGTTAGGAACATTCAATATGGCAGTGTTTGCGGAGATATTTTCGCTGATGGGAAACATATTGTTTGAAGAAATCGGTCTGGAAGATTTAAAATTGACCAAAATGGAAATCTTGGAACTCGTGGTGATCTCTAGTAATGAAGGAATTACGATGTCCGAGTTGGCCCAGCAAATCGGTACATCAAAAGTCCAAATCAGTCGTTCGATCTCGGGGTTGGAAAAGGCTGGCTTTGTGGTACGCAAAACCAACGGCGTCAATCGTCGCAACGTCAATGTTTATTTGGAAGAAGCTGGGAAGCAGTTGTTTATCCAAAAGAAAAAACAAGTGGAAGACCGCTTGAATGCCAAAACCGCTCAAATGGCTGCGGAAGATATCCAGCAGTTGAGTCAATCGTTGACGGAGGCAGTGGGGATCTTGCGGAAATATGACATTTTACGGACTGGCAATCAATGTGAGAAGAAGACACCGTTTGATTAAAAAAGGGTGAAGCAATCGTTTGCTTTTTAATTGCTGAATTAATTTCATATTGACCTATATTATCGATTTATTAGATAAAGCAACCGATTGCGTTTTTCTCTTGTTTTGACTTCTGATTTGTGCGACAATGGGTATATCAAACAAGTCAAAGGAGTCTGCTATGAATACTACTGCCATCTATCATCGTCCCGAAAGTGAATTTGCGTATTTGTACGAGAAGGATAAAATGCATATCCGTTTGCGTACCGCCCGTCAAGACGTCCGCCATGTCCAGCTACTTTGCGGTGATCCTTACACACTGTATAAAGAAGCTTGGTACCAACAAAGAATTGAAATGCAAAAAATTCTTTCCACGGACTTGCATGATTATTGGCAAGTATCGGTCGGAGCAGAATTCCGCCGTTTGTCTTACGGCTTTTCCATCGAAAGTTACGATGGGTTGCATGTCTTCTATGGGGATCACGGGGTCTACCCCTTTGAACAGCAATATTTAGAAATGAACAACAATTATTTTCGGATGCCTTACTTCCAAGAAGCCGATCGTTTCAAAATTCCCGAGTGGGCGAAAGAAACGGTTTGGTATCAAATTTTCCCTGAGCGCTTTGCAAATGGGGACCCATCAAATGATCCTGAAGGTGTGTTGCCATGGGGCTCAAAAAATCCCGATCGCCAAGACTTTTTCGGTGGGGATCTACAAGGAGTCATCGATCATTTGGATTACCTTGTCGATCTAGGAATCAATGGGATCTATTTCTGTCCGATTTTTGAGGCATATTCGAATCACAAGTATGATACCATCGATTATTTGGCCATCGATCCTGCTTTTGGTGATAACGATACCTTTAAACGATTAGTGGAGGAATGCCACAAACGCGGCATCAAAGTTATGCTGGATGCTGTTTTCAACCATATGGGGGATACTTCGCATCAATGGCTAGATGTCATCAAAAACGGCAAAGATTCGCCGTTTGCTGATTGGTTCCACATCAATGAGTTTCCTGTCAACTACAAAGAAGGGGAAAACTTTGAAGATGCTTATGACATCACCTATGATGTTTTTGCCTTTACGCCGCATATGCCGAAACTCAATACGGAAAATCCCGATGTGCAAGATTATTTGTTGAAGATCGCTCGTTATTGGATCGAAGAATTTGATATCGATGCTTGGCGCTTGGACGTGGCTAATGAAGTTAGTCACTTCTTCTGGAAAAAATTCCGCCAAGTGTGTGATGAGGCCAAAGATGATTTTTATATCCTTGGGGAAATTTGGCATTCTTCTCAACGCTGGTTACAAGGCGACGAGTTTCATGCAGTGATGAACTACGCCTTTACAGATGCAATTATTGAATATTTTGTCAAAGACGAGATCTCCATGACGAAAATGGTCTCGGAATTAAATAACCAGCTGATGTTGTATCGGGAGCAAACCAACCAAGTGCAGTTCAATATTTTGGATTCTCATGATACCCCGCGTTTGTTAACTTTGGCTCGGGGAGACAAAGACTTGATGCGCCAAGTGATGGCCTTTACGTATCTGCAACAAGGCGTTCCTTGCCTGTATTACGGCGATGAGATTGGTTTGACCGGTGATATGGATCCGGATTGTCGTAAATGTATGATTTGGGATGAGGAAAAGCAAGATCGTGATTTGCTGCATTTCACCCAGTCATTGATCAAACTACGCAAAGACAACCAAAAAGTCTTATCTGAAGGTTCCTTGAGTTGGAACTGGGTTTCGGAAGAAGATGGCCTGATCATTTTCGAACGAGAGTTGGGGGCACAGCGGATCATCGGTATTTTCAACACTGGCGAGGACCAACTTACACTCTCTCGTCCTGATTCAATTTTGATGGAACAGTTTGTCCAACTGGAAGATGAGACGATGATCATCGATAACAAAGGCTTTGCTATCGTGAAAGTAAATAACGAAGAATCGAATGAAGCATAAAAATGAGGCAAGAATTGCATATGCAATTCTTGCCTCATTCAATGTTTTGGGTATTTTTAATTTCCCCATGCACGTTGGAAAGAATCTTCCCCAAAATTCCTTCTGTCGGTATTATATCCTATAACACCTAAATGTGACAAATGATAACCCTTAAATATAGGTAGTTTTTTCCTGAAACGGGGAAAACGATTGAAAATTTAGATAGTTCTGCCTTCTTTTTGCGCTTCTTTCCACGAAAGGCCTTTTCTTTTTTACAAGATATGATAAACTAGTAAAAATGTATTTTTATTCGAGGAGTGATTTGATGAGTACAGGGTATCACATAGCAGTTGTCGGAGCTACCGGCGCAGTAGGAACAAAAATGATTGAGATGTTGGAGAAGACCACGTTACCGATCAAAAAAATAACGTTGTTGGCATCCAAACGTTCTGCTGGGAAGACCCTTGTGTTCAAAAATGAACCACTCGTTATTCAAGAGCTGACCGCAGATTCCTTTGCGGGAGTCGATATTGCATTGTTCAGTGCCGGTGGTGGCATTTCAAAACAATTTGCTCCAGAAGCAGTCAAACACGGTGCAGTCGTAATCGACAATACCAGTCATTTTCGGATGGATCCGAATGTTCCTCTAGTCGTTCCTGAGGTGAATCCTCATGCATTAGCGCAACATAAAGGAATCATTGCCAATCCGAATTGTTCAACGATTCAAATGATGGTGGCATTAGAACCGATTCGTCAAAAAGTCGGTTTATCGAGGGTCTTGGTTTCAACGTATCAAGCAGTTTCAGGTGCTGGCGCACAAGCCTTGGCTGAATTGACTCGTGAATCTCAAGAACTATTAGCCGGCAAAGCCGCTGATGAACTAAATCCTGAGATTTTACCAGCAGGCAGCGATAAAAAGCACTACCCAATCGCGTTTAACGCCTTGCCACAAATCGATGTCTTTGCTGAAGACGACTATACTTACGAAGAGTGGAAAATGATCAATGAAACGAAGAAGATCATGGAAGATGCGCAGATCAAAGTAGCAGCTACGTGTGTGAGAATCCCTGTGTTTAGCGGTCATTCGGAGTCGATTTATATCGAGACCAAAGACCATGCCAGTGTTGAGGAAGTTAGGCAGTGGATCAGCGAATCCCCAGGAGCTGTCTTGCAAGATGATCCGAGTCAACAAGTGTACCCGCAAGCTTTGACCAGTGTGGACAAAACGGAAACCTTTGTTGGTCGGATTCGCAAAGATTTGGATGTCGAAAACGGCTTGCATTTATGGGTCGTTTCTGATAATTTGCTGAAAGGTGCGGCATGGAACTCTGTTCAAATCGCTGAAAGCCTGCATCAGCAAGGATTAGTTCATGTGTAAACCATAAGTTTTTCAGAAAAGTGTGGTGAATGCCACGCTTTTCTTTTTTTTGTTGTATAATAATAGGGACGGCTTATGCTTGGGAAATAATACAGTAGAAAAAAATTAAGAGGTGAATAAAAGTGGAAACGATAAAAATCATTCCTCTTGGCGGTGTACGCGAAAACGGAAAGAACATGTACATTGCTGAAGTTGGCGAGGATATATTTGTGCTGGATTGCGGTGTCCGTTATCCAGAAAATGAATTATTAGGGATCGATACAGTGATTCCAGACTTCACATATTTAGAAGAAAATGCCGACCGTGTGGCGGGTGTCTTCTTGACCCACGGGCATGCAGATGCGATTGGTGCATTGCCTTATTTCTTGGAGAATATCCAAGTACCGGTCTTTGGGACCGAGTTAACGATCGAACTAGCAAAATTGACCGTGAATAAAAATGAAGCTACCAAGCGCTTCAAAGATTTTCATGTGATCGATGAACATTCGGAGATCGACTTTGGCCATGCGACCATCAGCTTTTTCCGTACGACCCACTCTATCCCTGATTCTGTTGGAATCAGCGTAAAAACAGAAGCTGGCAATATCGTTTATACAGGAGATTTCAAGTTTGACCAAACAGCGATCCCTATGTATCAAACTGATTTTGGCCGCTTAGCGGAAATTGGAAAAGAAGGAGTCTTAGCATTGCTAAGTACGTCCTCAAATGCCGAAAATCCAACGCCGATTGCTTCTGAATTGACGATCCAAGATGAAGTTTATGACAATATCCGTTACTGGGAAGGTCGGATCATCGTCGCTAGCGTTGCTAGCAATTTGCAACGGGTGCAACAAGTATTAGATGCGGCGTTTCGTTCTGACCGCAAAGTCGTTTTGACTGGTCAAGATTTTGGTCGGATCATCAAAACGGCCATGAAGTTAGGGAAATTAAAATTACCTGCCGAAGACTTGCTGATCACCCAAAAAGAAATGAAAAAATACTCAGACGAACAGTTGTTGATTTTAGAAACAGGTCGTATGGGGGAACCAATCAAAGCGTTGCAAAAAATGGCCAACGGCTCTCACCGGACGCTGCGCATCAAAGAAGGAGATCTTGTTTACATCACAACGACGCCGACAACGGCAATGGAAACGGTGGTTGCGAAAACGGAAGATATCATCTATCGCGCTGGCGGTACCGTGAAACAGATCTCGGATAATTTCCGTGTTTCTGGTCATGCCAACCCGAATGATCTGCAGCTGATGTTGAATATGATGAAACCGAAGTACTTTATCCCTATTCAAGGCGAGTACCGCCAATTAGCCGCCCATGTGGACTTGGCGCAAGAAGTCGGGATTCCGATGAAAAATATCTTCATTACTGCACGCGGGGATGTTTTAGAATACAAAAAAGGCGAAATGATCGCCGCAGGTGCGGTCCCAGCTGAAAACGTCATGATCGATGGGATCGGTGTCGGTGATATTGGGAATATCGTCCTGCGAGACCGCAAAGTCTTATCTGAAGACGGAATCTTCGTTGCGGTAGTGACGATCAATCGTCGTGAAAAGAAAATTATTTCTGCGCCTCAAATCACTTCTCGCGGGTTTGTCTACGTGAAAGCCAGCCGTGACCTGATTCGTGAAAGTGGCGAGATCGTGGAAGAAATCGTAGAAAAACACCTTCATGATGAAGAGTTTGAATGGAGCAAATTGAAACAAGATATCCGTGATCGTTTGAGTCGTTTCTTGTTTGAACAAACCAAACGCCGTCCAGTCATCTTGCCGGTCATCATGGAATCAAGCCAAAGAAATCGCAACCGTAAATAATTCGTTTTGACCTACTGACAAAAGCAGGTGAAAGAATAGCCGTTTGACGGCCGATTTCTTTTCACCGAAGCTTTTGTCTTTTTTTGTGCAAGAAACAGGCGACGTTTTTTCAATAAATGCCCCTTATTTTGATCGTGAATGGGCAGATAAGGATTGACGGCGAATGGATTTCGATCAATAATACAAAGTTGTCCCCCTAAGACTAGAGGAACAAAATAAGCAAAGAGAGGATGGTCGATTTGTGAATAGTTATCAAGAAAACCCCGTAGTACAACAGAGAAAGTGGTGGATTCTCATTGCTGTTTCGATGTTTACCTTTATGTCAACACTGGATGGGAGTATCGTAAATATCGCATTGCCGACGATCTCGGCAGATATGGGTGTACCTATGAATCAAGCGGAATGGGTCGTGTCCGTTTACTTGATGATCGTTTGTGCCTGCCTTTTATTATTCGGTAAGGTAGGGGACAGTTGGGGCAAAATCAAAGTTTTCCGCTTGGGAATGCTAATTTTTATTATCGGTTCGCTGTTATGCGGGTTTAATCACTCCTTAGCATTTCTTTTATTTGCCCGAGTGGTGCAAGCGATCGGTGCTAGCATGACGATGGCGACGAATACCGGAATCATTACTGAAGTTTTTCCTATGAGTGAACGAGGACGCGCCTTAGGGATGATTGGTGCCTTTGTTTCGTTAGGCTCCATCGCCGGTCCTGGATTAGGCGGAGTGATTTTGGCGCATTTTTCTTGGCCGTTTATTTTTTGGATCAATGTTCCTGTCGGTATTCTGACGATGATTGCTGGAGAAAAGGTGTTACCAAAAGATATTACCATGAGTCATGATTCCATCGATAAAACCGGGTTTGTGCTGTTTTCAATTGCAATTATCAGCTTCTTCGGCGGCATTTTTCTTGGACAAGAGCGTGGCTTTCTAACGTGGCTGCCGCTGCTGTTGGGTGGGATCGCTTTAGTGGCATTCATCGTCTTTTTGCGAGTAGAAGCGCGTGTGAGCAAACCGCTGATTACCTTTGGGATCTTTCGTAATAAAATTTTCACCATGAGCCTGATCACGGCGTTGCTGATCTTTTCTGCAAACTTTTTTGTCAATGTCGTGATTCCCTTTTACTTGCAAAGTGCCCGAGGCTTAACGCCGAGCGTGGCAGGGATGCTGATGATGGTCTTTCCTTTGATGATGGTCATTGGTTCACCACTTAGCGGGTATTTGACGGACCGTGTAGGACCGGAGATTTTGGTCTTAGCTGGCTTAGCGTTGCTGTCGATCACTCAGCTGATGTATATGTTTATGAATCAGGATACGCCGATTTGGTATTATATCGTTGCCACTGCCATCATGGGACTTGGCAATTCGTTGTTCCAATCCCCAAACAATACGATGGTAATGAGCAGTGTCACCAAAGAAAATCTTGGGGTGGCAGGTAGTCTAAATTCCTTTGCCCGTAACTTGGGCATGGTGTTAGGGATATCCTTAGCAACGACGATTCTCTATGCAGCAATGAGTCAAGCGTATGGAAAGCATGTGACGACCTATATCGCAGGTCGGGCAGATATTTTTGCCTATGGCATGAAAATCACCTTCTTTGGGGCGTTCCTTCTTTGTATCACGGCGTTATTCTTAACAGTCTGGCGCATCTATAAACAAGGCGGACGTAAGAAAACGCTATGATCGCTTGAAGTCATCAGGTCGAACTGTTCTATTCCTTATTCAGAAAGGGTAGAACAGTTTTTTTATTTTTCTTGACAAGAACCAGAAAAAGGACGGATGTAATAAAGCTGCCAGAATTTGTGCTTTTGGATTTCTGGCGTTATCTGTTATAATGAAAAATATTAGACTGTATTACTTAGATGGAAAGGGGAATGTTGTATGAAACTCACGTATCACGGACACTCAGTGCTTGCTATCCAATTAGCGGATGGCCAAAAATTGTTGTTTGACCCTTTTATTACTGGAAATGCTCTGACTGATTTAGATGCAGAGACAGTGGAAACCGATTGGCTTTTGATCACGCATGGTCATAGTGATCATATTGGGGATATGGTGCCGATCGCCAAAAGAAATGAAGCGCCAGTGATCAGTGTCGTTGAAATTTGCCGCTATGCAGCCCGCAAAGGCGTTGCTGAGACGCATGGCATGAATATGGGAGGTTCTTTTGAGTTTCCGTTTGGCAAAATCTCAATGGTGGAAGCGAAACACAGCTCTGGCCTTGAAGAAGACGGAACGATGATCTATATGGGCAATCCTGTTGGAATCATTTTAGAAGCAGAAGGCAAAACCATCTACCACGCTGGAGATACTGCACTCTTTAGCGATATGGCGATGATCGGTGAACGTTTCGACATCGATGTGGCATTTTTACCGATCGGGGATAATTTTACGATGGGCGTTCAAGATGCCGCAACAGCAGCGGCCCTTTTAAACGCGAGCAAAGTAGTACCGATCCATTACAATACGTTTCCAATGATCAAGCAAGATCCGCAAACCTTCGTGAATTTATTGCCGGCAGGTGTGGGCCAGATCCTTGCAGTCGGTGAGACATTAGAAGTTTAAGCAACAGGAAGATTCGTAGTAGGAATAGGGGATAATTATGGCGACAAAACACGACTTGATTTTAGCGCATATCGAGAATCTGCCTGTAGGCGATCGCATCTCGGTGCGGGGAATCGCAAAAGACTTGAATGTCAGTGAAGGAACAGCCTATCGGGCAATCAAAGATGCGGAAAATATCGGCTTGGTTTCAACGATCCAGCGTGTCGGAACCATCCGTATCGAACGAAAACTAAAAAAACACATTGAAAAACTAACTTTCGGCGAAGTCGTCCAAATCATTGAAGGTGATGTTTTGGGCGGCGCTGCCGGTTTGGACAAAGACTTGAACAAATTTGTTATCGGCGCTATGAAAGAATCAGCAATGGAACGCTACATCACGCCTGGCTCCTTAGTGATCGTCGGAAACCGCAACGAAGTCCACAAGTTGGCACTGGAGGATGGCGCAGCCGTCTTGATCACGGGAGGCTTTGAAACAACAGAGGAAATCTGTCGTTTAGCAGACGAATTGGAGTTGCCGATTTTACAAACGACCTATGACACCTTTACCGTGGCAACGATGATCAACCGTGCCTTAAGCGACCAGCTGATCAAAAAGGACATTATGCTGGTGAGTGACATTTATATGCCATTGGAAAAAACCAAGTATCTGCACACCTTTGATACGGTCAAGGATTACAAACTGCTTTCGGAGTCTACCAATCACTCCCGCTATCCAGTCGTCAACAAGAATATGCGGGTCGTTGGGATCATCACAGCCAAAGATGTCTTAGAAAAGCCTGATACGCAGATCATCGAACGAATCATGACCCGGGAACCACGGGTCGTAAAAAAAGAGATGAGTGTGGCCTCTGCCAGCCATCAGATGATTTGGGATGGCTTAGAAGTGATGCCCGTCGTAGCTGATGACCTTTCTTTGATTGGGATTGTCACACGCCAAGACATTATGAAAGCGATGCAGATGGTCCAACGACAAACGCAAATTTCAGATACGATTTCTGACCAAATCTCGGGACAGATGCAAGTTATCGAACAAGATTTTGAAGGGAACAAATTGCCACAGCCGTATTTCAGCTTTGCGGTGACGCCCCAAATGGTTAATGAAGTCGGAACGATCTCTTTTGGTGTCTTGAGTGAAGTAATCGCTAATACGGCGAAACGTACGATGCAGTTGAATCAACGACGCAATAGCTGGATCGAGCAAGTCAATCTGCATTACTTCCGTTTGATCCAATTAGAAAGCGAGATCATCATTCAACCGAAGATTCTAGAACTGGGGCGACGTTCGGCGAAAATCGATATCGAAGTATCGATCGAAAATTCCTTAGTGGCAAAAGCGATCGTGGTATGCCAAGTAATGGAACGCCCATAAATCATCGAAAACGGCACTTATGGAAAAATTTTAGAGAGAAAGTTGAGACCATTCATGAAGGTACAAGAAGAAATACTTGCAACAATCAAAGCATTCGACCGGATCATTATCCATCGGCACCAGCGCCCTGATCCAGATGCATTAGGATCACAAGTGGGGTTGGCAGAAATTTTACGAGCTAGTTTTCCCAAAAAAGAAATCTATCAAGTTGGCGGACCCGTTGAAGGATTGGATTACTTGGCGCTGATGCAGACGATCCCTGATGATTTGTATAAAGGGGCGCTGGTGATCGTTACAGATACGGCCAATGCACCACGGATCAGTGACCAACGCTATGATCAAGGGGCGAAATTGATCAAAATCGATCATCACCCTAATGATGAACCTTACGGAGAACTGGTTTGGGTCAATACGAAAGCCAGCAGCTGTAGTGAGATGATCGTTTCGTTTTGGCAAATGTTTCAAAACGAGCTGACGATGACGCAAGAAGCGGCTCGTCTGTTATATGCGGGCATTGTTGGTGATACTGGACGGTTTTTATATCCGGCAACGACAGCGACAACCCTGCGCTTAGCGGCTGAACTATTGGATTACGGCTTTGATGCTCCGAAGATCAATCGTCAATTGGATCAAGTCTCTCGCAGTGTTGCTCGCCTTTCAGGGTATGTCTACGAAAACATCGAGATTGATGAGATTGGTGCTGGCAAAGTGATCCTATCGCAAGAATTGCAGCAGCGTTTTGGCGTAGTAGATTCGGAAACCTCAGCAGTCGTTTCCTTACCAGGGAAAATCGACGAAGTGATGGCTTGGGCGATCTTTGTCGAACAACCAGAAGGCTATTACCGTGTGCGGATGCGTTCGAAAGGTCCAGTGATCAATGAGATCGCCAAACGCCATCATGGTGGTGGACATCCGCTTGCCAGTGGAGCAAATGCAAAAGACCTTGAAGAAGTTGCAGTGATCTATCAAGAGATCCAAGCAGCGATCAAAGAATTTCAAGCAGAATAAACACTTTTACAAGCACATTTGCCAATAGAAAAAGGGCGTGCCAAAAGCTTTCGGCACGCCCTTTTTTAGACAAAACGCAGCGCAGGCTCATCACTGAACCGGTACTGCGTTTTTTTGTTGCGTATTTACGAGAAAATAAGAAGTTTACCCCCGTAGATCGTCTAAAAATTCGGTTTTGCTTTTCGTTTTCTCGTCTTTCATTTTGATGACTTTAGCTGGTGAGCCAGCAACGACTGCTCCAGCAGGGACATCTTCCGTCACCACAGAACCGGCAGCAACGACTGCACCTTCGCCGACACGGACGCCTTCAAGGACGACGGCATTTGCGCCGATCAAAACATTGTCTTCAATGATGACTGGGCTTGCTGAAGGTGGCTCAAGAACGCCAGCCAAGACAGCACCAGCGCCAATATGGGCTTTTTTCCCAACGGTTGCCCGGGCACCTAAAATCGCACCCATATCGATCATGGTTTCTTCACCAACCACAGCACCAATGTTGATCACTGCCCCCATCATGATAACGGCATTTTTTTCAATGATGGCTTGGTCACGGATAAAGGCACCTGGTTCGATACGGGCATCGACTTTCGTCAAGTCCAACAAAGGAATCGCTGAGTTGCGGCGATCATTTTCCAGATAGTGATCGGTGATCTTGTCTTGGTGCGCGGTTAAAAACTCAGCTACTTTTTGACTGTCACCAACCACGAAATAGAAGGTGCCGTTACCAAACAATTGGATGCCATCTGCTTGGACGTCGCCAAGATCTCCATTGATATAGACTTTTACAGGTGTTTGTTTATTTGCTTCTTTGATATATTTTGCTAATTGATAAGGATCGGAAAATTGTAATTCTGTCATGAGAGACCACCTTTACTTGTCGATTAGATTTTGCATGGAATAAAAACCGGCTGGTTGATCGGCTAAAAATTCCGCTGCTTTTAGTGCACCATTGGCGAAGATTTCGCGGGAGAGCGCAGTGTGTTTTAATTCAATGATTTCATCCTGCCCAGCATAGATGACAATGTGTTCCCCAGGGATCGTTCCGCCGCGAACGGCATGGATACCCATCTGCTTGCGGTCATTTACTAGATCACTGCCTTCACGCCCGTAGAGATACTCTTTTTTTGTTTCGCAGCTGTCATTGATACTATCTGCCAACAGCAAAGCTGTACCGCTTGGTGCATCAAGTTTTTGATTATGATGCTTTTCGATGATCTCAATGTCAAAGTCAGCTTCTAATGCGGGGGTGATACTTTGTAGTGCTTTGATCAGTACATTGATCCCCAACGACATATTGGCAGAATAGAAAACCGGAATCACTTTAGCAGCCAACGGCAGCATCATCTGCGTGTCTTCCGTCAAACCAGTTGTAGCAACCACGATTGGCAGCTGCTGTTCGACACAATAGTTCAACAAGGCAGGCACATTGCTATAATGAGAAAAATCAATCACCAAATCGATCGGTTGCGTGATTTTTTCTGGACGATCATAGATTGGAAAAGGACCATCTAATTGCTCGGTACGATCTAAGCCGGCGGCCACTTCTAACTGAGGGTGCTTTGCGATCAGGCTTTGCAACACTTTGCCCATGCGACCGTTTGCACCGCTTAATAAAATTTGTTTCACCAAAAACTCCTCCTTACAGCAATCCGTAATTGGTCATTTCTTCTTCTAAATGAACGAGGGTCGCATCTTCCGGGACACCCAAAGGCAAACGATAATGCAATTCGCATTTGCCCAGTAAGGAGACCGCTGCTTTGATCGGCACAGGATTTACTTCACTGAAAATCGCATCGATCAACGGTTTTTGTCGCAACTGCTCTTTGATGGCTGCTTTTACATCACCATTTAAGAAATCAGCAACGAGTTGTGCCGTTTGTTTCGGAGCGATATTGCCGATCGTTGAAATCACGCCAGAGCCACCTAAAGCTAAAATTGGGGTTACTTGATCGTCATTTCCTGAATAGATCGCAAAGTCATCATCCGCAAGACGAGCGATTTCTGCGATTTGCGAAATATCACCGCTGGCCTCTTTGATGCCTTTGATATTAGGGATTTTTTTTAGTTCTGCCACGGCTTCAGGTGTTAAATTTAAGCCGGTTCTTGAGCTGACGGAGTATAAGATCACTGGCAGCTCAACGCTTTGACAGATTGCTTCATAGTGAGCGACTAAACTTTTCTTGGTCGCTTTGTTGTAGTAAGGTGTTACAACCAATAATGCGTCAGCACCAACGCGCTGTGCTTCTTTTGAAAGATGGATCCCATGTTGGGTATTGTTGGAGCCTGTTCCTCCGATAACGGGGATTCGACCAGCAACTTGTTTTACCACCGCTTCGATCACCGCGATATGTTCTTCATCGTCTAACGTGGATGCTTCACCGGTCGTACCGCATGCAATGATTGCATTCGTTCCTTGCTGCACATGCCACTCCGCTAACTCCTTCAGCTTATCGAAATCCACCGAACCATCTTGAAGCATAGGGGTAATCAACGCAACGCCAGAACCTTTGAATATTGTCAAACTACGACACATCCTTTCAACCAATTTATTTTTCGTTACTCTACGTATAAGTGTACCAAAACGAGGGGTAAAATTTTCAATAAAAATCGAAACATTTCGACAATTTATACTATAGATTATTCGAATTATATACTATAATATTAAACAATATCAATGAAAAACTGAATATTCGCTGGTTTTTATGGATATTTTTAAAAGGAATGTATAGAAAGGTGTTTTAACATGCAAGTATCGCAAACAGTCACAGAATTAACCGAAGACGTGGTTCGTTTTCGTCGTGAATTACATACAATCCCTGAATTAGGGTTAACTGAGTTCAAAACAAAGGAATACTTGCTGCGTCAGTTGCAATCCTTTGGGATCAAAGAAATCTATCCAGTGATTGAAACCGGCTTGATTGCTGTCTTTCGCAGTGAGCGTCCAGGAAAGACACTGGCCTTTCGAACGGATATCGATGCACTACCGATCAAAGAAGAGACCGGTGTTTCTTTTGCTTCCAAACATGAAGGAAAAATGCACGCCTGCGGTCATGATGGCCATATGGCAACGATGCTAGGGTTTGCCAAATACTTAGCGACGCATCCTGAAGTGATTCGTGGAACGATCGTTTTGATTTTCCAACCAGCCGAGGAAAGCCCCGGTGGCGCTCAACTGATGATCGATGAAGGCATCTTACGAGATTTTGGCGTGGAAAAAATCGTGGGGCTGCATGTCTTCCCAGACTTTCCCGAAGGAGTCATTGCGAGTCGGAAAGGTCCTATGATGGCCCGTAACGGCGAGATCAATCTAACGATCAACGGTACGAGTGCCCATGGTGCCCAGCCTCATCAAGGGCATGATGCCATTTTAGCTGCGGCTGCGATCATTCAAGGATTGCATTCGATCATTTCACGCAATATCAGCCCGCTTTCTGCTGGGGTCATCACTTTTGGGAAGATCCATGGGGGAGATGCGGAAAATATCATTCCCGGCAAGGTCGTTTTAAAAGGAACGATGCGGGCGTTTGAAGATGAAGTCTATGAAACGATGACGCGCAGAATCACCACTGTCGCACAAGAAATCGCCAAAGGATATGATTGCACGGCGGATGTTGAATTCGAACATCTTTATCGTGTCGTGGACAATGATCCTGAGATGGTGGAAGTATTGGAAAAAGTGGTCGGGGAGAGCTACCGAGAAACACCGCCATATATGTTGGCAGAGGATTTTTCGATGTACCAAAAGGAAATCCCCGGCGTCTTTTTCTTTGTCGGTACCCGAAATGAAGAAAAAGGTTATGTCCACCCTTTACACAGCAGCAAAATGAATTTTGACGAAAAAAATCTATTGCAAGGCATCGAATGCTACGTTCGTTTGATCGAGGCGTTGAACGAGCCGACAGACAAGGAGTAAAGCGATGGCAAAAGAAATCAAGAACAATCACTTATACATTGACGGTTGCGATACCGTTGAACTGGCAAAAACCTTTGGAACCCCCCTTTACGTGTATTCCGTTTCGGAGATTCGCGAAGAATGCCAAAAGATTCAGGCGCAGTTTTTGACGCGCTACAGCAAGACACGAGCAGCATATGCCGCTAAAGCTTTCTGTACTACAGCGATGCTGCAAGTGATCAAGTCAGAAGGACTTTCATTAGACGTGGTTAGCGGTGGGGAGCTGTATACAGCGATCCAAGCTGATTTTCCAGCAGAACACATCGAGTTTAACGGCAATAACAAATCCATTGAAGAATTAGCAGCCGCCCTTGATTATGGCGTGGGACGGATCATCGTTGATGGCATTCAAGAAGTCGGCTTGATTCGCGCGTTATGTCAAGAAAAGCAAGTCGTTGCTAAAATCTTGTTGCGCATCACACCCGAGGTTTCGGTCAGCACCCATCAATTTATCTCGACCGGACAAAAAGATTCAAAATTCGGGATTCCTTTAGATGAAGAAATCTTATTTCCATTAGTGGAAGAAGTGATTCAAGCACCTGAATTGGATTTCTATGGCCTGCATTTTCATGTCGGCAGTCAATTGTCGGACAATCGCTCACATCTAGCGGCAGTTGATGCGGCTTTGGCCCTTGTCCAAACCATTCATGAACGCTTTGATTATTGGATCAAAGAACTAAATGTTGGCGGCGGCTTTGGCGTTCGATACACAGATGCAGATATTCGCCAACCCTACAGCTATTTTTTAGATCCTGTGATGGAAAAAATCGACGCCTTTTATGCGCAGCACCAGAGCGAACGTCCGACCATCGTTATTGAACCCGGTCGCAGTATCGTCGCAGAAGCAGGTATCAGTTTGCACACCATCGGCAGTATCAAGACATTGCCGGGAATCAGAACATACGCCAGCATTGACGGTGGCATGACAGACAATATTCGTCCTGGTCTTTATCAGGCAACTTACACTGGGATCTTAGCCAACCGCGCTTCCGAAGCAGCGACACAGAAGATCACCATTTCTGGTAAAGCTTGTGAGAGCACAGACATCTTAGTAAAAGATCTTGCATTACCGCCCGTTGAAACTGGGGATCTGTTTGCTACGTTCGCAACAGGAGCTTACGGCTATTCGATGGCCAGCAGCTACAATAATTTACAGATACCCGCAGTCGTCTTTGTGGAAAATGGCCAAGCGGAATTAGCCGTTAAACGCCAGTCCTACGAGCAAATGCTGCAAAATGAAGTGGTTCCTTCGTTTCTAAAAGAAGAAGCTTCCAGCAAGTAAAATTTTGAAAAGCAGGTGACAACATGACGATTCCTTATACAAAAATGCAAGGTGCGGGGAATGATTTTATCGTAATCGATAACCGCACATTGAAATTCTCCCATGAACAACTGTCGCAATTTGCTGCTCAAGTTTGCCATCGGAAATTTTCTGTCGGCGCGGATGCAGTCATGGCAGTGGATTTTCCCACAGGAACCGCTGATTTTCGGATGCGGTTTTACAATGCTGATGGGACCGAAGCAGAAATGTGCGGCAACGGCGCTCGCTGTATTGCCCGTTATGCCTTTGAGAAGGGAATTGCTGGCGAGCAGATGACCATCGAAACAGTTGCTGGCGATGTCCCCGCATGGCGCTTGTCGGCAAAACACTACAAAGTAACCTTGAATCCACCGACCGTGACTACATTTGATCAAGCGTACCCGAATCCAATGGTTTCTTTCGTGGACTATGTGGAATTGGGTGATCCAGGAATCCCTCATGCGGTGGTACACTATCCTGGTCTGGCAGAAACTGAGTTGGAACAGCTGGCTGAACTTGCCAAAGAGATACGCTATTGGGAGTTTTTCCCAAAAGGGGCGAATGTCAATTTCTATGAAGAAGATGACAAGGGTGATCTGATCGTTCGCACGTATGAACGAGGGGTGGAAGGTTTTACCTATGCGTGCGGCACAGGTTCTGGTGCCACTGCGTATGTCGTGACCAAACGTCACCAGCAAGCGGCAGCGAATGTCTTGCTGCACGTGTTAGGTGGCGAGTTAACGGTGGAAGTTGATGTTGATCAGGGCGCATTAGAATTGATCGGTAATGCGGTTATGGTCTCTGAAGGCTTGATTTTAGATGAGAATTTGACTCTGTAAACGCTGTGAAAATCATTGTAAAAAGATGGTTTTTTCGTGAAAAAAAGAATTGACATTCATTTGAGGCTATCGTATAGTTAAACACAAATTAAAAAACACGCGATGATAAGAAGAGTAAGTCAGTTTCGATTGGATCAGAGAGCTCGGATTGGTGAGAAAGAGCACAGCCGTTTGACTGAAGATGGCCTTGGAGCGTTTGGACGTGAGCAAAAGCAAGCGTGCAGCGGGATTGCCCGTTATAGCAAAGCAGTTGATAAACTGATAAGGTTGGCAGCTTGTGCCAATGAATTAAAGGTGGTACCACGAACATGGTTGTTTCGTCCTTTCTCTATGATGGAGAAAGGACGTTTTTTTATTATAAAAAGGGGGAACTAAAAAATGAAACAGTTGAAAAAGGGAATCGTTGGGTTAGTTGCTGCTGCTGTCTTAATTACATTGGCAGCTTGTGGCAATACTAGCAGCACAGAGGATACACAGTCTGGTGAAAACAGTGTAGATGCAGTGGAAGAAAAAGTCGTTGGAGTGGCACCAGGACCATATGGGGATATGGTGACAGAGGTGATCTCTCCATTACTGGAAGAAAAAGGGTATCAACTAACGACCAAAGTGTTTAATGATTATATTCAGCCGAACAATGCCTTGGCGAATGGCCAAATCGATGCCAATTTGTTTCAGCATACGGCCTATCTAGAAAAATTTTCGGCAGATAACCAGTTATCTCTTACGGCATTACAAAAAGTGCCAACATTGGGAATGGGCATCTATTCGAAGCAACTGTCCAGCTTGGATGAGTTAGCAGACGGGGCGACTGTTTCGATTGCCAATGATGCCTCAAATTTAGCTCGGACCTTGCAACTGTTAGCTGCCAATGAGTTGATCACCATCGCAGACAATATCGACGAAACGAAGGCAACGGTGAATGATATCGAAGAAAATCCGAAGAATCTGACATTTAAAGAATTAGACGCAGCCCAATTGGCTCGTTCGTTAGATACAGTTGATTTAGCTTTAGTACCAGGAAACTTCGCTTGGGCGGCTTCTCTTGATCCTGCAGATGCTTTGGCGTTGGAGTCGTTGAAAGAAGAATATAAAAATGTCTTTGTGGTGTCCTCCGAAGAAGAAGACAGTGATTTTGCTAAGGCAGTTACGGAAGTATTAGAAAGTGATGCATTTAAAGAAGCGATTGCCGAATCACCGTTCAGCAACTTTGATCAACCGAAATTTTGGACTGAGTAAGAAGGGCATATCTTATGGCAAAAATAGAAGTAAAACAAGTATCAGTGACATTCACTCATAAAAAACAAATCAAAAAAGCAGTGGATTCCGTTGATTTTTCCGTTCAAGCTGGAGAAGTATACGGGATCGTCGGATTGAGCGGGGCTGGGAAAAGTACCTTGGTTCGTACGTTGAATCTACTGCAGGTGCCCTCTAGCGGTCAAATTCTGATTGATGGTCAAGACATCACGCAAGCCAAAGGCAAACACTTGCGTGAAGTACGACAAAAAATCGGGATGATCTTTCAGCATTTCAATCTGATCCATAATCGAACCATCAAGGAAAATTTAGCCTTTGCTTTGCGCGCTGGGCATTATCCGAAAGATCAGCAAGAAGCGAGGATCAAGGAACTGTTGGAAATGGTGGATCTGCCTCACAAAATTCACGAGTATCCGAATAATTTGTCTGGGGGAGAAAAGCAACGGATCGGCATTGCACGAGCGATTGCCAACGAACCTGAGATTTTGTTGTGTGACGAAGCTACCAGTGCGTTAGATGTTGAAACGACTGAAGAAATTTTGAAATTATTGATCCGAATCAAGGAACAGACAGGCATCACCATCGTCTTTATCACCCATGAATTGGATGTTGCTCGCAAGTTTTTTGATCGGGTAGCAGTGATGGAAAAGGGTCGCATCGTTGAAGAACAAACGACCTACGGCTTGTTCAGTCAGCCTAAACAGCCTATTACAAAAAAACTGGTAGGTCGCTACTTGGATCTGACGCTTCCCGAGGAGATTCTAGCATCCTTCACTGAAGGCGACTTGCTGGAATTGCGCTATCAAGGTGAGTATACGTTAGAACCGCTGATTTCGACTGTAGCTAAAGCCTACGATGTGTCGGTCAATATTATCCACGGAAAAATTGAGTATATCAAAAAAGATGTGATCGGTATTTTATATATCTATTTGACCGGACCCGCCGAAGAAGCAGCAAAAGCCCGAGCACACTTGGCTGCGAACGTCTTTTCTTTAAGAAAGATAGGTGAAGAAAATGGCTGATACGCTTGAGATTTTAAAAACAAACCTGACCCAAGCACTATGGGAAACATTCTTCATGGTGGGAACTTCAGCAATTATAGGAGTAGTTTTCGGCTTATTGATTGGATTAGTCCTGTTTTTAGTCGGCAGTAACCTTTTTCATAAAAATGTTTTCTTGCATCATCTGGCCGATTTTGTCGTCAATGCAATCCGTTCGCTACCATTTTTGATCTTATTGATTACGTTGATTCCGTTATCAGCGGTGCTGATCGGTGATCCTTATACCCCGGCGGGCGGAGCGATTGCTTTATCGATTGCCGCGATTCCTTTTTACGCCCGAATCGCTGAATCCGCATTTGCCGAAATCGACTATGGCGTCCTTGAAGCTAGTGTCGCTTCCGGAGCATCGACGGGGCAAGTTATTCGCGAAGTGATTTTACCAGAAAGTCTGCCAGCTTTGATTCGCGGATTTGTGTTAACTTTGATCAGTCTTTTAGGCTACTCGGCGATGGTGGGAACGATTGGCGCAGGCGGCATTGGCGATTTAGCGATTCAGTATGGTTATTATCGCTATGAAACGGCGATTTTGATTGTGGTGATTCTCTTGTTGATCCTTTTGGTACAACTCATCCAATGGATCGGCGATGCTTGTGCAAATTATTTCTCGAAATAAAAATGAATTCTGTGTAGTTCCTTTTCGGATACACTTGAATTATCGCTTCTGTTATTACTCTACAGAAGCGATTTTTTTGCTTATCGGTCACTGATTTTTGGTTGCGCCACTAGTGGTTTTTCGGTATGCTGATGGTGAGTTGTTTTTTACAGCGAAAATTATATTTTAAAGGAGCAACACTATGACTCAAATTCCTAATTGTCCAAATTGCCAATCTGAATACGCTTATGAAGATCGCGGGCTGTTTGTTTGTCCTGAATGCGGAAACGAATGGCAAGAGCAACAAGCGGCGGAAGAAGCACCCGTATACAAAGATGCCAATGGCAATATTTTAGTAGATGGTGATACAGTAACGGTCATCAAAGACTTGAAAGTCAAAGGCGCATCTGGCGCCATCAAACAAGGAACGAAAGTGAAAAACATCAAATTAGTCGAAGGCGACCATAACATTGATTGCAAGATCGATGGCTTCGGCCCAATGAAACTAAAATCAGAATTTGTAAAAAAAGGTTAAAAACAAAATCTTCCAGTCATCTTCATAATTTTTTCACCACTTTAATGGTAAAATAAGGTCAAAGATTAAAAGGGGGAATTTTATCGTGTATGGTATGGGCGGATACGGGTTCGGCTTTTTTTATGACCCGACTTTCATTCTCGTAATTATCGGTATGGTGATTTCGCTAGCAGCGTCAGCGTATGTCAAAAGTACCTTTAACAAATATGACAAAGTCAGAAGTAAAAATAATATTACCGGCACAAAAGCGGCGCAGTACATCTTGCAGAGCCAAGGAATCAATAATGTTGGTGTGCAAGCGATCGCTGGTGATTTGACGGATAATTACAATTCTGGCAACAAAATGTTGAGTTTATCGCAATCCACCGCACAATCAACTTCGGTAGCAGCAATCGGTGTTGCGGCCCATGAGTGTGGTCACGCAGTCCAAGATGCCAAAGGCTATTTTCCTTTGCGCTTGCGTCATGCGATCGTACCGATCGCCAATATCGGAACCAGCATCTCGATCCCGTTGATTTTGATCGGGGTACTATTACGAGGCTCGTTTCTGATCAACTTAGGTTTGTTGGCTTTCTCATTGGCGTTTATTTTCCAATTAGTGACCTTGCCAGTCGAGTTCGATGCCTCAAAACGGGCGATCCGTATTTTGGCAGATGGTGGCTTGTTAACAGAAGAGGAAGTACCACAAGCGAGAAGAGTGCTCTTTGCCGCAGCGTTGACCTATGTCGCAGCTGCCGTAGCAACCTTATTGCAACTCTTACGTTTGATTATTTTATTTGGTAATAACAACCGTCGGAATTAATCGACAGTGTGACAGAAAAAAGACCAGCTCAGCATGCTGGGCTCCCCGTCAAGTGGACAATGAAATAGAATAAAATTATTTTGACGACTGTCTACCGAAATTCGGTAGGCAGTTTTTATGTTTTTTACTTTGTTTAACCTCAACTTTGCTCGACTGGCCTCCTTCTTGGTTAAGCGGATGTATTCTATTCGCTTGTCCAAGAGGGGGAGTGATTAAGCTGCCATTAATAATTCTTGATGAACTTGGATCGGTGTTTTGCTCTTCAAACATCGTTGATAGCGACCATTGTTGTAATAGTTCATGTATTTCTCGATCATTTCAACGAGACTTTCTCTACTGATAAACTTTCGCCGATAATATTTTTCTCGCTTAAGCATTCCCCAGAAACCTTCCATTGGACCATTATCGGTACAACGGGCGACACGAGACATACTCTGCTTCATTTTCGCTTTCTTTAGCTTTGTGCAAAAAACTTTACTTGTATATTGAAATCCGCGATCGCTATGAAATAGCGGATGAGCGGTTGGTTCGGCGGCGACTGCTTGATCGAAGGTATCAAAGACTAATTTATTGTCATTTTTGTCGCTGATGACAAATGAAACAATGCGACGATCGGCGAGATCGAGAATAGCGCTCAAATAGATTTTCTTCACTTCGGCCCCTTCATAATACTTGAATTCACTCACATCTGTTAGCCATTTTTGATTCGGTTGATCCGCATAGAACTTTCGATTCAAATAATTTTTCGCAATATGATACGGAGTCTTGGATGCCTTAGTGATACTATTGCCTGAATGCTTGATGGTTGATTGGATTTGAAGTTTGCGACAGATTCGAAGAATACGCTTGTCATTCACTTGAAAGCCATAATCATTCACGAGATCTTCACAGATTCTGCGATATCCTTTATCGTTGTCTGCTTCATAAATATAACGAACAAGGTCTGCCAACTGTTCATTCAACACCACTTCAGGCAGTTTGGGATTTTTTACCCAACAATAATAGGCCGATCTTGTGACATGGAGCAGTGTACACATGGTGTTAATTGGATAGCTTTTTGTCTCGTGCAGCTCTTTGATCGATTGGTATTCAAACGTATGACGAACTAATTCAAATCCCGCCTCCTTTCTAACTCGCTGACTTTTTTTAACAGGTCATTTTCCATTTCAAGCAACTTGATCCGTCGTTCTTATTGAGCCAGTTTATCGCGCATTTCTTCTTCGGGTGTTCTGGCAGGTTTACTTCCCGCTCGTTGCCCTCGACGGTCTTCTAAGCCTTTTTCTCCCATCTCGTCGTATTTCAACACCCAGTTCCGAATTTGTTGGTAAGAGACTTGGTACTGAATTGCGGTTTTCCCATAGTCTCGACCGTTGATAATACAGTCATGCACAATTTTAATTCGTTCATTCAATGTTGTTTTTCTGGATTTACTCATTCTACTTCCACCACTTTCTGATTTGAAGTTTCTATGAGTATTATATATCTTTAACCAGTCTTCTAATTGTTTTTTGTTACGAAGCCCGTATTTCTTGGCGACAGCTCTTAAGCTACCATGTGTTCCAGCTAAATAATCATGGACCGCATTCAGTTTCAACTCTGTTGAGTATGATTGATTCCTTTTTGTAGGGAGTAAACCTGTGGGTCCTTCATTCTCATAAAGAGTGATCCACCTTTCTATCGTACTGAAACTTACTTGTGCTTCTTTGGCCAGGCTGTTTATGCTAGCTTCATTTTTTAAAGCTCTTTCTACAAAAGCTAGCCGTTCTTCTGAACTTAATTTCATTTTTCCTCTAGACATACAAACTCCCCCTATATAAGCCACTTTATATTTCAGTGTCCTATATAGGGGGAGCATATCAGCATCCTGAACTGGTCTTTTTTCGTTATTCTACTATTAAGTAAACGTAATAGACGTTTTCAACGCTTTTTAAATTTTCTTCAGATAGATTGTTTTCCATTTCAGCATATAGTTTGACGTCACCGCCCTTGGCAATATAAAGCAACGGAATTTCTTGTTTTTTCTCAATGTTAAGCTCGTTATTGGGAATACTAGTGCTAGCTCCAGTGGGAGATAAACTATCTTCTCCAAGGGACGTATAGTGGAATTTAGATAAGTCGGTCATTGTATTTGATGAGGAACCATTTGAAAATAAATCAACGAAGAGTAGAGAATCGCTCTTAGTAATTCCTATGTTCAAATAGCCATTATAATCACTTCTTGGCTCTGTTATCAGGGAAGCGACTATTTTGTGTTCTTTTATCTCCCCTTTTTGATAATAATCAAAGTAAACCGTCATGGACTCAGCCACTGTGTTAAATTTCAGTTGTGAGCCAAAATCCAACAATAAACTAGAAAGGTCCATAGGGTTCTCTAGCTGAACAAGGTGATTATTGGGGACGCCAGCTACTTTTTTACTAGGGAAAGGACTGTAATTATAGTAATAACAATAAAGCATGGTAGGTAGCCCTATCACGAGCAAGAATGCGAAAAAAATCTGTAAAGGATTTCGAGACCGGATTAGTGTCTTGACAGTATCTGGTGCTTTTTGGTTTTTAGCAGTCATTGTCTTCTTCCTCCAAAATTGTGGCTTCTATAGAATCTCTTTTGGGAGACAATAGAATTTGATTGTTTCCTTATCGGTAAATGATTACCGGAAGATACCACAAAAAAATAATTTAAATATATATCTATAATCTCAAAGATAACCAAAAAGCGCAATCAAATTTTGATATTTATTGAGGGCACTCCTTATTGGGGAATAATCATTCAGAGCACATTACTTGGCAGACAAAAATAGCAGAATAGTTAGCTCTATCCTGCAAAAGAAAAATTATCTTAGCGTAGAAGGCAGGAATCGAACCTGCACCTCGTCTTTGCCAAAAATAACCAGAAATATGTTCCGATCATTTTTACCAAAACGAGTAAAGCGCCAGACTTCATCTACACTTTGTATTATGCCAAAGAGAGTTCAACGATTTCGTAAGAAGCAATGAAAAATTTGCAAAAAGTTGTGCAGAAAACATGAAGGTTGTTTAAGAAAGAGTAACCTTAGAATGCCAGTGTGAAAAAGGAGGAACCAGCTGCAACGAAGCGTAAAGCGCTTCGTTTGGAAGCCTCCGTTTTTTCTGAAAAAATCAGATAAAGTTTTCTTGACATTTGTGAGGTGAGAATGTATCATTCTGTTTGGGCACTCTTTACAAGAGTCAGAAAGTGATTTAGAATTTTCGCTCCCTATTCATTTATGGATAGGGAGCTTTTATTATTTTCTAAATGCTTTTCCTGTAAAATAGATTAAAGGAGTTTTTCAGTTTATGACAAAATATATTTTTGTAACCGGCGGTGTGGTTTCTTCTATTGGTAAAGGGATCGTAGCAGCATCATTAGGACGTTTGTTGAAAAATCGCGGCTTGAAAGTAACCATTCAAAAATTCGATCCGTACATCAACGTCGATCCAGGAACGATGAGCCCATATCAACATGGTGAAGTATTCGTAACCGATGATGGAGCAGAGACCGACTTAGACTTAGGTCACTATGAACGCTTTATCGATATCAATTTGAACAAATACTCAAATGTAACAACTGGAAAAATCTATTCAGAAGTTTTGCGGAAAGAGCGTAAAGGAGAATACTTAGGCGCGACTGTTCAAGTGATCCCGCACATCACCAACGAGATCAAAGAAAAAATCATGCGGGCAGCCAAAATGACTGATTCAGATGTGATCATCACAGAAGTCGGCGGAACAGTAGGGGATATTGAATCATTGCCGTTTCTAGAAGCTTTGCGTCAAATGAAGGCAGACGTAGGTGCGGACAACGTGATGTACATCCATACGACGCTGATTCCTTATTTGAAAGCAGCAGGCGAAATGAAAACAAAGCCGACACAACATAGTGTGAAGGAACTGCGCGGCTTAGGGATTCAACCAAATATCTTGGTCGTTCGGACAGAACAACCTGTAGGACAATCAACAAAAAACAAATTGGCACAATTCTGTGACGTGGCACCAGAAGCCGTGATCGAATCTCGTGACGTTGAGACCCTGTATTCGATCCCATTGGCACTGCAAGCGCAAGGCATGGATCAAATCGTGTGTGATCATTTGAAACTGACTGCACCAGTTGCTGACATGACTGAATGGCAAGCATTGGAAGAAAAGGTACTGAATTTGAAGAAAAAAGTACGCATCGCATTAGTCGGAAAATACGTGGAATTGCCAGATGCTTATCTATCAGTTGTCGAAGCCTTGAAACATTCTGGTTTTGCCTTTGATGCAGACATCGAGATCGATTGGATCAAAGCCCAAGAAATTACACGAGAAAACGTGGATTCTTACTTAGGTGAAGTAGACGGGATCCTTGTTCCTGGTGGATTTGGTGATCGCGGGATTGAAGGGAAAATCGAAGCGATCCGTTATGCTCGGGAAAATGATGTGCCATTCTTAGGTATTTGTCTTGGGATGCAAATGGCTTGTGTGGAATATGCCCGCAATGTCGTTGGCTTGGAAAATGCCAATTCCGCAGAAACGGATCCTGAAACAGCCAACAACATCATTGACTTGATGGCTGACCAAGAAAACATCGAAAACTTAGGTGGAACATTGCGTTTAGGCTTGTATCCATGTAAAGTGAAAAAAGGCACCAAAACAGCTACAGCTTATGATGGGGAGGAAGTTGTTCAAGAACGTCACCGTCATCGTTATGAATTTAATAACAAATATCGTGAAATCTTTGAAGCAAATGGTATGGTCTTCTCAGGTGTGTCACCAGACAATCGTTTGGTTGAGATCGTTGAGATTCCAGAAAACAAATTCTTCGTGGGTTGCCAATTCCACCCAGAATTGATTTCTCGTCCAACTCGCCCACAACGCTTGATCAAAGCATTTGTTGGAGCTTCATTAGATAACCGCCAAGCATAATAATCGCTAGCGGCAAAATCAAGCAATGAATGTGCGAAACTCCTCATCTCAAGATGGGGAGTTTTTTGAGTTGCGCGATCCCAGTAATCCGTAAAAGGTTGAAACTTGCTTGAGCGTTGGTAGAAGCTATCCCTTTTTGCACACAAAAAAACTTCCGTCAAAGCGACCGGAAGTTTCTGACTGATGCATTATTTTTTTCGCTAACAGTTCGAATGAAATCCGCCAGCGGTAACGCATGTTGATTTGCTGGTGCCTAGAGAGGATTATTCTTTTAGCTTATACCCTTGGTCTAAGAGCATTTCCTCTGTACGTTCCATGCTGATCCCATTTTCGGTGTTTCCTTCAAAACTAACCCCAGGCAATTGTTTCGCTGAATCATAATCCAACTCATCATAATTGATGGTCAATGATTCAGTCGCTTCACTATCTGTATAGTCGAGGGAATAGTCCAACCCTTTGACTTGCTGATACTGCTCTGCGATCGGATCAAGTACCGTCTGTGCTTCTTCTTTGGTCGTTACCCCAATCGCTGAATACGGCATGACATTGTTCGCAGTCTGGGTTTTTACTTTATCGCCTTCATAAGTGAAGACCAGTTCCATCGAAACCCCATTTTGATCCATTGTGAATGTTTTGGTTTCTTCTTTGGCCCCCGAGCTGCAACTTGCCAAGAAAAGAACCCCGATGACTGCCAAAAATCCAATAAGCGCTTTTTTCATTTTATCCCTCCTTTTTTACATGATAATATAGCTGCTTTCACAAGGCTATTCTTATGCTCAGAGGAGAAGAAGGAAGGATTTACTGGAAAATTATGATAAAATGACGAAAAAATATGTGAAATTTTTCTCGAATTTTCACACGCTGATTTGTTATCTAACGACCGCAGACAGAAGAGAAAAACCTTACAGAATCGTAGACTTTCAGAAAAGATGATGAAAATGCTGGATTTTTATATTTGTGCAATCTTTTTTTGAAAAGAGAAATTCCTCTTTTTAGTAGCAAATACCGCAAATCTTTGCTAAAATAGCATTGTCGGTTAAGCATTGCTTAACAAATAAAGTTTTTCAAAACTTAGGAGGAATTTTTTATGCCAGTAGTATCAGGAGCTGAATTCTTAAAAGCTGCTCGTCAAGGCGGATATGCAGTCGGCGGATTCAACACAAACAACTTAGAATGGACACAAGCGATTTTAAAAGCTGCTGAAGCGAAAAAAGCGCCAGTTCTAATCCAAACTTCAATGGGTGCTGCCAAATATATGGGCGGATACAAAGTTGCTAAAGACATCGTTACAAACTTGGTTGATTCAATGAACATCACTGTTCCAGTTGCAATCCACTTAGACCATGGTGATTACGATGCAGCAATGGAATGTATCGAAGTTGGTTACACTTCTGTTATGTTTGATGGCTCTCACTTACCATTTGAAGAAAACTTGAAATTGGCTAAAGAAGTTGTCGAAAAAGCACACGCAAAAGGCGTTTCTGTTGAGTGTGAAGTTGGTTCAATCGGCGGAGAAGAAGATGGAATCATCGGTTCTGGCGAATTAGCTGACATCGAAGAATGTAAACAAATGGTTGCAACTGGTATTGATTACCTAGCTTGCGGAATTGGTAACATTCACGGTCAATACCCTGAAAACTGGAAAGGCCTTGCTTTTGACCACTTACAAGCAATCGCTGATGCAGTAGGTTCTGATGTACCATTAGTATTACACGGTGGTTCTGGTATTCCTCAAGACCAAATCGAAAAAGCAATCTCAATGGGTGTTTCTAAAGTAAACGTAAATACTGAATTCCAATTATCATTTGCTAAAGCAACTCGTGAATACATCGAAGCTGGCAAAGATAAAGAAGGCAAAGGATTCGACCCTCGTAAATTATTAGCACCAGGTGTTGCTGCAATCGTTAAAGATGCAGAAGAACACATCGACTGGTTCGGTTCAGCTGGTAAAGCTTAATCTTAATCAAAGATTAAAACTCTTAGAATCACTGATTCTAAGAGTTTTTTTGTTTTCTAAGAAAATATTCTTGATGCGGGGATCAAAAATATACTGCATCTTTTTTCTTTGTGTAATCTGTGCTAAAATTGGAATGATACACATAAATTAAAAAAGAGTATAGGTGGAATTCAATGAAAAAAATTGTCATCAACGGCAATCGTCCCTTAAAAGGTGAAGTCACCATTAGCGGCGCAAAAAACAGTGCAGTCGCATTGATCCCGGCAGCGATCTTAGCTGATTCACCGGTCATTTTAGAAGGAGTGCCCGACATCCAAGATGTGCACTCATTAATTGAGATTATCAAAATCATGGGCGTGAAGACCCATTTTGAAAACAATACGCTAGAGATCGATCCAACCAATATCGTTTCGATCCCGATGCCTAACGGAAAAATCAATAGTCTACGGGCTTCGTATTATTTCATGGGGGCATTATTGGCGAAGTTTGGTGAAGGCGTCGTTGGGTTGCCTGGCGGCTGTTTCTTAGGCCCGCGACCAATCGATTTGCATATCAAAGGCTTCGAAGCACTTGGCGCAAAAGTCACCAACGAGCATGGCGCCATGTATTTGCGTACCGAAGAAGAAGGCTTGACTGGCGAACGGATTTTCTTAGATATGGTCTCCATCGGAGCAACAATCAATGTAATGCTGGCAGCAGTAAGAGCCAAAGGTAAAACGATCATTGAAAATGCTGCACGGGAACCTGAGATCATTGATGTCGCGACCCTTTTAAATAATATGGGAGCGAAAATCAGAGGTGCAGGTACCAATGAAATTCGTATCGAAGGTGTGGAAGAACTGCACGGTTGTCGTCATTCTATTATTCCAGACCGAATCGAAGCAGGAACCTATCTTTCTTTAGCCGCAGCAGCGGGTGAAGGCATTACAGTCAAAAATGTGATTTATGAGCATCTAGAAAGCTACATTGCGAAATTGGAAGAAATCGGTGTGCGAATGGATATTAGCGAAGATGAAATCTATGTGCATCCCTCAAAAGAGTTGAAACCAGCGACTGTGAAAACTTATCCTTATCCGGGATTTGCCACAGACCTGCAACAGCCGATCACACCATTATTGCTAAAAGCAAAGGGAACATCGGAGATTATGGACACGATTTACGCCAAACGGGTCAACCATATTCCTGAATTAGCACGGATGGGCGCACAAGCAACGACAGAAGGCAACATGATTTTTGTCAGCGGACCGAGCCAATTGCACGGAGCAGAAGTTGTCGCTTCTGATTTGCGGGCAGGGGCTTGTCTAGTTATTGCCGGATTGATGGCGACTGGCACGACTAGCGTCTTTAATGTCGAGTACATTTTGCGCGGCTATGATCATATCATCGAAAAACTAACGGCTCTTGGAGCTGATATTCAAATGATAGAGGAGTAATTATGAGCGATTATCTTACGATGGCAGAGTTGGAAAACAAAACCTTAAAAGAGATCTACACCTTTGCCAAAGAGTTTCGAATTCCTTATTACAGCCAAATGAATAAAAAAGAATTGTCATTGGCTGTGATACGGGCGCAGGCGGAAAAACAAGGCTTCTTTTATATGGAAGGAATCTTGGATATCGTAGGCCAAGAAGGCTATGGTTTTTTACGTCCAATCAACTATGGACCGAGTGCAGAAGATATCTATATTTCTTCTTCACAGATTCGTCGGTTTAGTTTGCGTAATGGCGATAAAGTCGCCGGTAAGGCGCGCCCGCCTAAGGAATCTGAACGCTATTATGGATTGATGCACGTTGAGTCTGTTAACGGCAAAGATCCAGAAGATGCCAAAGAGCGTCCGCATTTTCCAGCGCTGACGCCCCTTTATCCGAACCGTCATTTAAAATTAGAAACAACGTCAGGACGTCTTTCGACTCGGATGATCGATATGCTGGCGCCAGTGGGTTTTGGTCAACGGGGACTGATCGTTGCCCCGCCTAAAGCTGGGAAAACCAGTATATTGAAAGAAATTGCCAATGGGATTACGGACAACTATCCTGAGGTGGAATTGATCGTACTTTTGATCGACGAGCGTCCAGAAGAAGTAACTGATCTAGAACGTAGTGTCAAGGGTGACGTGGTTTCTTCAACCTTTGACCTACAGCCTAGCAATCATACCCGTGTTTCAGAATTGGTACTAGAACGGGCGATGCGCTTGGTGGAAGACAAGCGTGATGTCGTGATTTTGATGGATAGTATCACTCGTTTGGCGAGAGCTTATAACTTAGTCGTTCCTCCAAGCGGACGTACACTAAGCGGCGGGATCGATCCAGCTGCTTTGTACAAACCGAAGAAATTCTTTGGCGCTGCCCGCAATATTGAAGAAGGCGGTAGTTTGACGATCCTTGCCACAGCTTTGGTAGATACCGGCAGCCGCATGGATGATGTCATCTATGAAGAGTTTAAAGGAACCGGCAATATGGAGCTGCAGCTTTCTCGCAGCCTCGCAGAACGCCGGGTCTTCCCAGCGATCGACATCAAGAAATCTGGTACCCGTAAAGAAGAATTGCTGATGAGCAGTGAACAATTGGAAGAAACTTGGCGCTTACGCAACAACATGTTGGGGGATTCCTTGGAGTTCACAGAACAATTCATTCAATTCTTGCGCAAAACGAAAAAGAATGAAGAGTTTTTAGCGGCTTTTCATGATGTCCATTTCGGAGACAAGCGGCCAAAAAGAAATATAAAAAGATAATTGCATCTAAAATCCAAACATGGTAAGATAGTCATGTTGTAAAATCGACAAATCAACTCTGGTGAAGCAAATGAGCCAGGGCAAAGGAGAGAAGAAGAAATGAAACAAGATATCCATCCAGATTATCATCCAGTTGTATTCATGGACTCAACTACTGGTTTCAAATTCTTATCAGGTTCTACAAAGAATTCTCAAGAAACTGTTGAGTGGGAAGACGGCAACACGTATCCATTGATCCGTGTCGAAGTAACTTCTGATTCACATCCATTCTACACTGGACGTCAAAAATTCACACAAGCAGACGGACGTGTGGACCGTTTCAACAAAAAATACGGTCTCAAAGACAACAACGCTGCAGAATAAGACAAATAAATGTAAATGTTGTTTCGATAACATTTCTGAGGTTTCCCTTTTACGAGGGAAACCTTTTTTGTTTTTATAGGTAATAGACACTCAACTGCTAAACCGAAAGAAACCATTCAGAATCTGTTACAAACAAAGTAAAAGGACTCAATAAATCTGTAGGCAAGAATGTGGAAATTAGCACTGTAACGAATCCTATCTAGTAATTTTCGAAATGGAGCAATGATCAAGAGTGGTTTGATTTAATCATCGATTATTATTGAATATTCAAACTTCAATTGACATTTATCTTGAATAAAATTATCATTAAATTAATAATATTCCGTTATAAGTTTCTTATTTTTGACTTATTTTATCGAGTTCACACGATTTTTATTGAGAAAAGTAGATAGTTCTCTCTTTAAGAACCAGTTTCTATTCTACATAATTAAAGACCACTCACTAGCTATGCTTTAACGAATCACATCCAAAACAATCAAGAAAGGAAGAGACATGTTTTCATTTAAGAAAAAGAAGGAAGTCATTAATTTCCCAGAACTAAGCAACCATAATGAACGTACATACCCGAAAAAATTGAAAAAGATTGTGGCTCAATTAGAAACCTGTAAATCAGAGGATTTGAATTATATTGCTGAATGTATTTTACAAAAGATGGGATATACCGTCCAAAACATCGATGGTTACAAAGATGATGGTATTGATGTGTATGCTTTTTCTAATAATAAAAAGGCAATAGCGGTCCAATGTAAAGCCTGGAATCCGCAAAAAACAACGGAGCGGATCAGTAAGCCACTCGTTGCCGCATTTAAAGGGATTTTTCCAGACAAAGGGTTTCCCAATGGGCTTTTCATCACTACACATTTTTTTACAGATCAAGCATTAGAAATAGCCGGTGATAATCTACTGTTGGTTGATAGAAAAAAACTGATTGAGCTTCTTGCACATTTTTATCCAGAGATGATCAGTGAGTTGTTTTATTATAAAACCTTGACGGAATTAGAAGAATGCAAGAGTTGTAAAAATGGGAAGAAGTTGAAACTCTACAATAAGAAGAAGCGCAACTATTACTATATCTGTGAAACGTGCGGTGAGTATAGCTCGTTTAATTATTCATCATGAAAAAAAACAAGAGAAAAGCGTAATGAATGAACGGATATCCGTTATTCATTACGCTTTTTTCGCGACTTATGTCACAGTCATTTTTTTTCTCAAATTAATTTTAACAAATGTGTCCTATACGTCGGGTGTAATGACTAAAACAGCCTCGTTTGTTTCGGTAGGTTCGTAGCCAGCTTCCCGTGTTTTTGACGACTTAAAGTGTATTTGAATAGAAGAAAACGTAAGAAATGGCAATCAAGCAAACCAACAATAAACCAGAGAGTGACAGAAAAAGCAGCATGATTCGCTTCTTCTTCAATCCAAGTACAAGTATCACTACATTCAATAGAAAGAAAACAAGTAAAATCGCTAAATATTCCATAACTGGTCCTCTTTTACGTTTTTATTTATCTTACCAGAGATTGGCTGCTTTTCCTAGCAGAAATTGGCTGAAAATGGCTTATTCAAGCGTCTTTCAAAATACTGTAAGTTAAATGAATTAAGGAAAACCAAGAGAACTTTTATGGCTCTGAGACGCTTGCGGCTTGTTTTTGCCAAGCATCATATTTTAACAATAAGTACTCGATCACAAAGAAAAGTGTGGCGGTCGTTTCAAAGGGAGCGATCGCATTTTCGGTTGACTGGATCTCTGGATTTAAAAAGAAAATCGTTTCAGAACAGAGTTTAGAAACCGTTGAGTTTCTCAGCTTCGTGATCCCGATCGTGTTGATATTGCGCTGTTTCAGTTGCTTTGCTAGTTTGACAACGGTGGGTGACTCACCGTTTAAAGTAATCAAAATCACTAAATCATCTGGCTCTATGATGCGATAAAATTGTTCATTGACTGAGATCGCACCAAAATCGTAGACAAGTAGTCCATTAGGCAAAAATAAGAGTTTCATATAATTGGAAACAAGGTTTTGAATGTCCCCTGAACCATAGACAAAGATTCGTTTGGCATGAGCCATCATCTTGCACAATGCTGTAAAATCTTTCTTTTTTAAATTTTCAATCGTTTGAATATGATTGTCTAGAATTTCGCCTTCAATCTCAGAGAGTAGGGCATTTTCTTGTTGTACCTCGTTCTTTAAATGGTATTTGAATTCTGAAAAGCCATCAAAGCCGATTTTTTGACAAAAGCGCATAATCGTCGTCCTAGAAACGATGCACTCCTTGGCTAAATCATTGATGGACATTGCCAAGCAGTGCTTTTTGTGAGTGGTGATGTAGGACCAGATCAAAAAGTCATTCTCGGTTAATCTTGACTGGTAGGTAGTGATACGGTCTTGCAGCATAGGCTATCTCCTCATTTTATCTCTCCATTGATTCTGTGTGACAATTCACATTTTATGTGAAAAAAACCTTTCAAATGTGAGAAACTTTTAAACAACGGAAAAGGGTTTCATAGCATCATTTTAATAGTAAAATGAGAATCAGTAAAGCGCTTAACTAAAAAACGTGAAGGACGAAAAACTATGATGAAAAAAATTCAAAGGTTCGGCGGAGCGATGCTGGCACCGGTCATGCTGTTTTCCTTTTTCGGGATCGTTATCGGCTTTTCTCTGCTATTTTCGAATCAGACGATTATGGGGGATATCGCAGCACCAGATACCCTCTGGTTCAAATTTTGGAATGTGATCGCAGCAGGAGGCTGGACGCCCTTCTTCCAATTACCGCTTTTATTTGTAGTAGGGCTGCCGATCAGTCTAGCTAAAAAATACGCCGCTCGCGCTACGATGGAGGCACTCGTTACTTATATCGCTTTTAATTATTTTGTAAATGCAATTTTAACTTTGTGGCCAGAATCATTTGCGGTAGATTTAGCTCAAGGGGCAACTGCTGGTTCTGGGTTGACCTCGATTGCAGGAATCATCACCTTAGATACCGGCATGATGGGCGGCTTGCTGATTTCGGGAATCGTTGTCTATCTCCACAATCGCTTCTATGAAAAAGAATTGCCAGAAATGCTGTCGAATTTCAGCGGATCAGTCTTTGTAACCATGATTTCCTTTTTTGCCATGGTTCCTTTGGCAGTACTCATGTGTTTTGTCTGGCCAGTTATCCAAGAGGGAATGAGAAGCATGCAAGGCTTTTTCATTGAATCAGGAAACTTCGGTGTCTTTATTTATCAGTTCTTGCAAAAAATACTGATTCCAACAGGCTTGCATCACTTTGTTTATGCACCGTTTGCCTATGACAGTGCGGTTGTCGAAGGGGGAATGGCCGTTTATTGGGCCTCCCACATTGGCGAGTTCCAAACTACTGCGTTTTCGCTGAAAGAGCTCTATCCGTTTGGCGGTTTCTCACTATCAGGAATGTCGAAAGTCTTTGGAACGGCAGGTCTGAGTTTAGCGATGATCCAAGCGGCTCGGCCTGATAAAAAGAAAAAAGTGATCGCATTGATTGCACCGGCAGCATTGACGGCTATTTTGACCGGAATCACTGAACCAATCGAGTTTACTTTCTTGTTTGTTGCACCAGCATTATGGTTTGTTCATGCTTTACTGGATGCTTCGATCGCCACAATCTCCTATGCTTTCGGGGTTGTCGGGGACTTTGGCGGCGGATTGATCAACTGGTTAGGTCTAAATTGGCTGCCCTTGTGGAAATTTCACAGTTCAACTTATATTACCCAAATCATTATCGGGCTGATTTTTACCGCTATCTGGTATTTTGTGTTCTCCTTTATGATCAAGAAGTTCAACTTAAAAACGCCTGGACGTGAGGATGATACTGCAGCAATGCAGTTGTATACAAAAGCAGATTATGACAACAAAAAGCAAGATGAAAAATTACCAAAACATGTGCGGCAAGCACAGGCCTATATGCACTTGGTAGGTGGGAAAGACAATGTCATTGATGTAACGAATTGTGCGACACGGCTGCGTTTGACTGTTAAGGATGCCGACAAAGTTGCAGATAGTACGCAGTTTCAAGAAGCAGGTGCCTCAGGATTGGTCAACCCTGGAAATGGCGGCATTCAAATCATTGTAGGATTAACGGTACCAACGGTTAGAGAATCATTCGAAGAACTAATGGCCGAATAAAACAGAATCACAAGGAGGAACAAGTACCATGAGTAAGAAAAAAAGTTCAATTTTAATTGCAGGTGGCGGAAGTACCTATACACCATCGCTAGTTATGATGTTATTAGAAAGTCAAGAGCGCTTTCCAGTTAGAAAAATCAAATTTTATGACAACGATGAAAAGCGACAAGAAACCGTAGCAAAAGCTTGTGCGATCATTATTGCCGAGCGAGCGCCAGAAGTACAGTTCGAATATTCAACCGATCCAAAGGAAGCTTTTACGGATGTCGATATCGTAATGGCACAGCTTCGTGTCGGCAAATATGCTATGCGGGAACAAGATGAGAAAATTCCTTTCAGGCATAATGTTGTCGGACAAGAGACCTGCGGACCTGGTGGTTTAGCTTATGGCCTGCGCTCGATTGGACCGATCTTAGAACTAGTCGACTACATGGAAAAATACTCGCCAGATGCCTGGCTTTTGAACTATTCCAACCCAGCAGCAGTCGTTGCCGAAGCGACCAGAAGATTCCGACCAAATTCAAGAATCATCAATATTTGTGATATGCCAGTTTGTTTGGAAGATATCATGGCGCGAGTGATTGGGTTGAAGGATCGGAAAGAATTTGAGACGAGCTATTTCGGCTTGAATCATTTTGGCTGGTGGACCAGCATCAAAGACCATGACGGCAATGACTTGATGCCACAAATCAGTGCGCATGTTCAAAAGTACGGCTACACCGAACAAACACAAAAAGGCCAGCATAAAGAAAGCAGTTGGCTGGAAACGATGTGGGCGGCTAAAGATCTGCACGAAATTGAACCAGAATTTTTATCGAATACCTATCTGAAATATTATTTGATGGCTGATGAAACGGTGGCTCATGCGGACAAAGAGTATACCCGTGCCAATGAGATCATTGACGGACGAGAGAAGTATGTGTTTGATGAATGCCGACGAATCGTTGCAAACAACACAGCAGTTGATACAACATTTGCCTCAAACGAACATGCTTCCTTTATTACAGACCTTGCTTGCGCACTAACCTTTAATACGAAAGAACGCATGATTCTTATTGTTGAAAACAACGGCGCAATTGCCAACTTTGCCCATGATGCAATGGTGGAACTGCCTTGTCTAGTTGGAAAAGATGGCTACGAAGTCTTGTCGATCGGTGATATTCCAACATTCCAAAAGGGATTGATGGAGCAGCAGATCGCATCTGAAAAATTGGCAGTTGATGCTTGGGAACAAGAGTCTTACCAAAAATTGTGGCAGTCCTTTACTATGAACAAAACTGTACCAAGTGCGAAAGTCGCCAAAGAAATATTAGATGAAATGATTGTGGCGAACGAACCATATTGGCCAGAACTTAAATAGGTCCAGCAGGTAAAAAGGAAAGGGATCGGCTGAAGGAATTTCCTTCAGCCGATCATAAACAAAGAATGGAAATCAAACACAAATTTCAAGTAATCTATTTTGTTCAATATGCAACGATGGCGATTTTGATGACACAAATCGTTCCTTTTTTAACTGAGCAAGGCTATGATGCGCTTGAAAGAGGCTGGTTTTTAGCCTCCTACAGCATCACGACAATTCTTTTTCAGTTAGTGATCGGCTATTATTCGGACAAGAGCAAACGATTAAAACGTATTTCGCTGCTTCTGATGATCTTTCTGGTTTTCTTCTCCATTAGTTTTTATTGGTTAGGAAAAGACCACTGGCTGATCCATTTTCTGGTATTGGCTATTGCGGGTGGATTAGCCAATACAACAGCAACGGTGCTCGATAACTGGGTATTATCGGAGTCCAGTACTTCAAAAAGAATTGCTTCAATCAAAGCAAACGGCTCTTTAGGGTGGAGTATGATGAGTGTCTGCGTGCCATTCTTTTTATTTTCCAATAATTATCGCTGGTTTAGTTTGCCGCTGCTCCTCTTTTTGCTTATCAATTATACATTTTCACGAACGATCCCAGAGAAAAACGCCTTACCGCAAAAGCAAGGAACAGCAACAAACAGCGGTGTCTCGCTGGCAGACATTCTTCTGTTATGCAAAGACCGACGCTTTTTGGTTTATACGGGACTGTTCTTTCTCTTGTACTTGACAATCGTTGCGAACAATACGGTCGTTATCGACAAGCTGATTACAATGGAAAGAGGCAGTGAATTTGTTGGTCTGAAATGGTCGATCCAATCCTTTTGTGAAATTCCAGCGTACCTTTTGCTGAATCGCATGATTGCTAAATGGAAAAATGAGCGCTTGATTTTGATTGCAGGCATATTTTTAACCTTACAATTTTTTGTCTATTGGCTTGCTAGTAGCCCATTCTTACTTTTGGCAGCCAGTTTTCTGCAGTTTTTCACTGTACCGGCATTTACCATCGGCAGTCGAATGATTATCAGTGCTATTACACCGCCAGCTGTTTTTTCTTCTGGACAACTGATATCGATCAGTGTGTACATTGGTGCGGCATCGTTTCTTTCGCCATTAGCTGGCGGCTTTCTTTCGCAGGTGCTGTCCCTCGATACTGCCATCTTTATCTTTGGTTTATTGCCCTTCGTAGCTTTTCTTATCTATTCTAGCTGTCAGAGAACACTGTCGGCAATCTAAGGAGGAATTACGGATGCTTTTTAAAAGAAAAATAGAAATTTGTGCACCGGCAACAGGCCGACTGCTACCGATCGAAGAAGTACCAGATGAGGTATTTTCGTCTAAAATGATGGGAAATGGATTTGCCGTTTCTCATCATCACGGAAAAATCTATGCACCAGCAGCCGGGACGGTTCGAACGATTTTTCCAACACAGCATGCCTTAACCGTTGAGTTGGTGGATGGCCGTTCCCTTTTGATCCACATGGGAATTGAAACAGTGGCGTTAGCAGGGGAGCCCTTCACGATCGCGGTCCAAGAAAACCAGTCAGTCACGACAGGTGAGCTGCTGGCAGAAATGGATGTAGCAGCAGTTGAGGAAATGGGCAAAGAGACCATGGTGATCGTTGTCTTCATGGAGGAACAAGGCGGGAAGTGCCTGCGAACTGACGGCGATATTCAGCAAGGAGAAGCTGTTTTTCACTTGAAATAACCGAATAAAAAAGGAGCGCATTCTCTTAGTTTCAAAGAGAGGCGCTCCTTTTTATTTACGAACCCGTAGAAATATAGTTCTTCAAACCTACTCGCCAAAAGAAGAAGGCGGGAAAGGCAAAGAGCAGACAAACCAACGGCGATAAGATCCACCAAGGATTAGTTATGCGACCAATGACATACAAGAATGGATAATACTGAAACCAAGCCATCGGCACGACGTAGGTCAACAAACGCAAGACGTGTTTTCCGTAGATACTAAATGGGTAGCGACCAAATTCTCGGGCACCATCGGTAAAAATATTCATAAATTCAAGTCCTTGGATCGTAAAGAAGGAAATGGCGGCATACACTAAGAACAATAGGGCGAAAAAGAGGGCGCCGCAGACGATCATTAGAAAAAGAGTCAGGACATTTCCAAAATGCCAAGCAATTCCACTATTGGGAATCGCATACGCAAACAACAGCAAGGCTTGAATAAAACGACCGAGACGAGAGAACTCCATTTTGGAAGCTAAGACTTGAAAGATCAAGGATCGAGGACGCACGAGTGCCCGATCGAACTCGCCATTACTGATCATTTGTGGAAAAAGATCGAACCCGCGAAAGAAGCATTCCGCAATCGAAAAGGCAAACAAAACCGTCGCAAAGGAAAGCAGGACTTCCTCAAAGGTAAAGCCATCCACTTGATGAAACCGGGCAAACATAAACCAAATGCCTAAAAAAGCGGTAAAGGAACCTAGAAATTGTCCCAAAGCAGTTAACACAAAGGAAACCTTATACTGCATCTGACTTTTGAGATGAATACAAAAATAATGCCAATAAACCATATTCCTTAACCTCCTTGCACAACGACACGTTTGAGTGCCTGCTGCAGCCAAATTTTTCCGATCGCGATCAAAAGTACGAGCCAAAACGCTTGTAAGAGCAATGCTGAAACAAGCGCAAAGCCAGTCAGATCCCCGTTGTAAATTCGCAGCGGGACGTTTTGCATGGAAGCAAAAGGCAATAGTTCCACGAATTGGCGAAAAGGCTGTGGAAAGAAAGGCAGAGGAATGACCCCGCCAGCTAAAAATTCACCGATGGAGCTGATGACGATCCGCACCCCGATGGAGGATAATGTGTAAAAAGTCGAGATATAGACCAGCTGCGACATAGCGATCACTACACCTAAACTCAGCGCCATAGACAAAAGAAACAAGAACAGGGCAACGATGTTTGCTGGCAGAATCAAGCGATAAGGTGCTGGCAGTAAAAAGGCAATCACAAAAATCGGTCCGCAACGCAAGAGCGCTTTTGCTAAGCGATTGGCAGCCGATTGGCAAAACCAGCGGTTGTATAGATCCATCGGCCGCACAAGTTCGTAGGCGATCGTCCCTGTGGTGATGGTATTGAAAATTTCTGCCTCAAAGAACCACAACATAAATAAAGACAAAAAGGCTTGCTGGAGCCAAACATAGGAGACGGTTTGTTGAAAGGTCATGGGAAAGGCACTAGGATCTGCTTGGTAAAAGGCGTGGAATGCCAGAATTTCCATCAAGCCCCAAGCTAGTTGCGTAGCCATCCCGGCAATTGCCGCCGAGCGGTATTGCAAGGTATTGATAAAGCGAATGCGGAAAAATGCCTGATACTTCCTCATATTTGATACTCCTGATACAGCTTAGCGACCATTTCTTCGGCGGTGATACTGGCAACGGCCAAATCGGTGATCTCGACTTGATTGCTGAGCAGACTGAGCAGCTGAGCGACCGACACTTCTTTGGGATTAAGTTTCAGAACAAGGCGACCAACGTCTTTTTGAAGCAGCTGGACGTTTTCTGGCAGATGAGGTTCATTCCCTTGATAGTCGATCTCCAGCGTTTTGACATCAGAAAAACGATGCTTTAGTTCATCGAGGCGACCATCCAGCAAAATTTGTCCTTTGCCGATCAACAGAATTCGCTGTGTCAGCGCCTCGATATCTTGCATATCGTGGGTCGTCAGGATGACTGTGGTGCCTTTTTCTTGGTTTCTTTTTTTAATAAACTGACGCACGGCAATCTTTGATACAGCATCTAAACCGATGGTGGGTTCATCAAGAAATAAGATTTTGGGGTCATGGAGTAAGGAGGCGGCGATCTCACAGCGCATACGCTGACCGAGACTCAAGGACCGAGCAGGGGTTTTTAAGATCTCACCTAAATCTAGTAAGGTGACTAATTCTTCTAGGTTGCGCTGATAACTAGCAGCGTCGACTTTGTAGATATCACGGATCAAATCAAAGCTGTCATTGACGGGGACATCCCACCAGAGTTGACTGCGCTGCCCGAAGACGACGCCGATGTCTTTGACATGTTGAATACGTTCTTGCCAAGGCGTACGACCATTGATGTGACAAATGCCTTGATCAGGGGTCAAAATCCCGCACATGATTTTTATGGTGGTACTTTTTCCAGCACCATTAGGCCCGATGTAGCCAACCATTTCGCCTTCATTGATGGTAAAGCTGATGTCTTGCAACGCATGGACGGTGGTGGTTTCACGAGAAAGAAATGCTTTGGCTGCTTGGCGAAAGCCGCTTTTTCGCTTGGACACTTGGAAGGTCTTGCTGAGGTGTTCTACTTGGATCATTTGGATTCACTCACTTTCTTTTGACAAACGCGACAAAAAGAGCATTCGAAATCGAATACTCGCAACGAGTTGGTCCAAACGAACATGGTTGGGGCAGCGGTTCGTCAGCCAAACAAAAGTAGGAACAGTGTAGCATAAGAGAGCGCTTTTTTCAAACACTACTTATATTTTTTTGAGGGCAGCGAAAGAAAAAACGTGGTTTGTTGGATAAAATACGCAAAATAACTGTTTTTATTTTTTATTTGTTGTAAATACTGAGGAAACTCAGTATCATTAGAAACAAGCCGATAGCGGCTAAGCAGTTTCTGGATATATGGGGAACCAAGTGATGGACTGTGTCATGATTTGTCGTAACCCAATCCTGCAAAATGCAATGAGCAAACAATGGAGGAGAGCATGAAAGCAGTAAAGAACTTATTTATTTTGATTGGCTTATTCTTACTAAGTCAAGTAGGGATGACCGTATTCAGTGTGGTAAAAATCTATTATTTGGAAGCAGGAGAGCCGAGGATTCCTGCGATGATGAGCTACGGGTTGATTGCCTTGCTTTTGGCAAACATTGGCCTACTGATGTATTTGGCTCGGAAGCTAGGACTTGCCACCTTTGACTTTGGGTGGTCAACGAAGCGCAACTGGCTATGGATCATCGGTGGTTTTGTTTTAGGTCGAGTCGTTGCTGTTGGTGGTACCATGTATCTGCAGCATATATCCGATCAAGAGGCGACCGCGAATGATGCATTGTTAGGGGAACTGTTTACAGGCGAAAATCCGCTTTTGATCTTCCTATTGATCGCTGTGGCGGCGCCAATCATGGAAGAAATCGTTTTCCGTGGTGGGTTTATCGGCCTTTTATTCAAGAAATACCCGATAGTCGGGATCATTTCAAGTGTAGCCGTTTTTAGTATCATCCATTCCGTCACCAATCTGGTCGAGTTTTTGATCTACGGTGCTATGGGGCTGATCATGGCGTTGATTTATGTAAAAACCAAGCGCTTAGAAACAGCCATCGCCATGCATTTTCTCAATAATGCCTTGGCGGCGATCGCAATGATCTTGTTAGGTTAAGAAGTCAGCAAAAAACCACCGATCAAAACGATTCGGTGGTTTTTGTTTACTCTGGCAGTTGTCCTTGTTCAAAGGGTAATTGTTCCAGTTCTTCTGCAGTAAAGAGGAGATCGCCTTCGTCTTCGATAGAAAATGCGTCACCTGCTGCAGATTTTTGATAGGCGCGCGCTTTATTCATATTACGAAGATAAAGATCCTTGTTTGCATTTAATTCTGGTGCAGCTAAATTGTCTTCGCGATTGCTGCGAATGACGATTTTGCTTGTTTGCGTGCCAAAATGAAAACCGTGATAACCCGAAACCATTAATTGGCTGGCATTTTCGCTGCTGTATTCTTTATAACCCGACAGACGGCCCGTTTTTACCATTGGCCGATCGATCGTATAAGTGATCAAGTATTCCGTATCTTCAGGCAGCTGAATCACTTGTCCGGTTTCCTGATTCGTTATCTCAGTGGCAGGCAAGTGGTACTTTTTAATAGAAGTGATCGTTAGGTCTTCTTTTGTGAAAAAGACTGGATCGATCCAAAATCCTGCCAGCAAAATCGTACTTAAGCTAATACTGAGAACAGTCAAAAGGGCGATCAATACGAGGCCAATTCGTTTTCGGTGGGTGGTCAGATTGAGTTCTTGGACCATCTGTTTGTCTTCTTTTAATAAATAGTCCAAGGTCAATTCAAAATAGTTGCTCAGTTTGACTACTTGGTCTAGATCAGGATAGCTCTTGCCGTTTTCCCATTTTGAAATCAGTTGCCGAGTGACAAAAAATTCCTGCGCCAATTGTTCTTGCGTGAGATTTCGTTTGGTGCGTTCTTCTTTAATAATTTTCCCAATATCCATGTGTCTGTTTTGCCTCCATCATTCTTCTTATATATTATAGCAAACTCTTTTCTATGCGAACGAGGATCTATGAAATTAACGATGCAACAAAGGGTAACATCCTTTATTTATCAATGTTTCTACTTGTTGCACTGTCTTTCTATTCTGGAAGCTTTCAGTGCTGGTCATAAAAAGAAAGGTCCAGTAGAGTGAAGTATGTTTGATCAAATTTGACGGAGAAAGGAGAAACGATCGAATGAAGACAAAACACCTTATGGTTCCAATTGGCTATACCCAATTCTTCGCTTCCTTACTGGTGATTCTCGTTCACTGTGGTCGACTGGCAGAAAACAACGGGCTTCATTTTTTGTTAAAGAGTCTCTTATGTCGTTTGGCGGTTCCTTTTTTTCTGCTGCTGAATGGCTATTTTTTTCAAAAGAGCACCTGTTCATGGCAGCAATGGTGCAAACGACAACTCAAGCTTTATTTGCGTTGGTCGATCGTGTACCTTCCCTTAGGTTGGTTTTATTTAGGACAGCAAAATCTTGCCGATCCATTACGGGTCATCGGTTTGGCTGCTGGCTTTTTAACAGTAGGGGTCTGGTACCATCTTTGGTATTTTCCAGCGTTGCTCTTTGGCATGTGGTTAGTAAGGAAAACCCGTTTTCTTGGCTATCGGTGGCAGTTTTTACTGGCGATCAGTTTGTATTTGATTGGCTGTCTTGAAACGTACAGCAGTTATTTAAGTGGACCATTATTGGTATTTTATCAAAATTATCGGACCCTATTTTTTACAACGAGAAACGGTCTTTTTTATGGGTTTCTTTTTTTGCTGTGCGGGTTTTGTTTAGGTGAACACCAGAAACGTCCTTTTTTCGCGAAGCATCTTGGCAGAAAATTTGCGGTCTCTCTTTGCTTATTAGGCATTGAAGGTCGACTGGTGTATCTCAATCAGGGGGACGATAAGAATTTCATGCTGTTCTTTGTGCCGACGACTCTTTTTTTCCTTGCTTGGCTGATCAAGCAGCAACCACAAAAGCGGACTTGGCAAGCAAAACAAGCAGCTGAGGCTAGTCGATTGATCTTTCTGAGTCACCCGCTGTTTCTGGAATCCGGGAAAGTCTTTTTTTTACTAGGAGGGTTTCCGTTGTTCTTTTATACGATAGTTTTAACGGGAGCCTTTCTCGGCTTGAGGAAAGTGGGCAGTCATTTCAAATCCTATGCTGTTGGGTTTGCTAAAAAAACAGTTGATGAAAAGAAAAGCGCCTAAAGCATTGCTGCACCAAGGATAAAACCAAGTTACACTTTTTTTAAATAGCAGCAGAGTTCTAAGTTTTTCTTCATTTCAGACCCTAGACGTAGGCTTTGCAAGAAAACCTATAGTACAATAACAGCAGTAAGAGGGAAAAATCCCTGAAAAAGAGATCAACACTTGGAGGATATAGTGATGAAAAAACAGACTCGAAAACCAGCGATGATTTTAGCGACTCTCTTGGTATCTAGCCAAGTTTTATTAGCAGCACCACAAGTTTTTGCTGACGAAACCAATTCAACGACGAGCAGTTCCACTGCAACAAGCAGTTCTACCGCAACGACAGCCACTACCGACAGTCAAACAAGTACCTCTGACAGCAGTTCAGATCGTTTGCAAGTCAATGCTGTGGCGATCGGAAATGCCTTGACGAAAGCACAAGAAGACTACACACTTGAGCGCTTAGGCATCCAAGGCGAAACACCGATTTATACGACAAACGGTAATGACTTGATGAAATACATTCCCGATGGCGGCTTTACTGCAGATTGGGCGGTCTATAGCTCGGTCAGAATGCAGACTTTAGAAAGCGGGGCAGGAATCACTGTCGATATCGCGACACCAGATAACATTACCCGCATCACTGCAGCCCAGTACCAAAATGCAGCGCTGACGGCAGGGATCACTGATGCGAAGCTAACGGTCGCTTCTGCCGTACCGATCGACGGTTCCGGAGCTTTAGCTGGGGTATACAAAATCGTTGAAGAATCAGGCGGTGTCATCAATCAGAATCGAGTAGCCGTAGCTCAAGATGAGATGGATGTGCTGTCTACGATCACCGAAGAGAATAAAGATAAAGAAGGCTATTCCGATGAAGCTTTGAATGCAGCGCAAGAACAAGCGAAAACCGATTTGGCTGCTCAAACTGCAGATGGTACGGAATTAACCCAAGCAGATATTCAAGAAACAGTAGAAAAAGCCTTGAAGGACAACGGACTTGAAGGAATCGTTACGGAAAATCAAATTTCTGAATTGACCTCTTTGATGAGCGACATGCGAGACAACAATATCTTCGATGACTTCATCAAAGAATTGGATCTGTCAGAAGCCCGCAAGCAAATCGAAGAAACCTCTAAGGGCCTTTGGGAAAATATCAAGAGCTTCTTTAGCGGCATCTGGTCTTCGATCACCGGTGTCTTCGGCAATGACTCAAATGAATCAAATAACAGCAGCGAATCAACGGTTGATTCTGGACAATAAGCATTTTACAAAATAACGTATTTCGCTTGTATTAAGAAAAAAGAGAAGAGCGCAGGGGAAGGAGCAGGGACGCTAGTGCACATCTGAGTGCTAACGATGTCCTCTGCTTTCTTTGCTAAAACAGGAGCAGTCTTTATTAAAAGAGAAGGAGGGCAATCAGATGAATTTTTTAGGCAACGTGATTTGGTTTGTCTTTGGCGGCTTGATCGGTGCGATCTCATGGTTTTTGGCTGGGTGTTTATGGTGTATTACCATCATCGGCATTCCCATTGGTCTGCAATGTTTTAAGTTTGCGACTTTGTCATTAGCACCATTTGGGAAAGACATCGTTTACCGTGGCGGTGGCGTGTCCGTGATTCTCAATATTTTATGGTTGATTTTTTCTGGTATACCACTGGCTTTAGGACATTTAGCTAGCGCAGTCCTTCTAGCCATCACGATCATCGGCATTCCATTTGCGGCGCAATCATTGAAAATGGCGCGCTTAGCGTTGATGCCCTTTGGAGCAGAGATTGTGTCTAGTCGTTATTGATTTACCCCAAAAAATAGTCTTAAAAAACCACATTACAGAGCGGATAGCTTTGTGATGTGGTTTTTTTGCGAATATCAGCAAGAGTAAGGGACAAGATTTTTGGCAGGCTCACCGCAGTTGAATTTCAGAACTGAAAAAGTTGTTAAGAAACCAAAGAAGAGGACAGGAAAAAACACACAAGTTTTTTTGCATATCAACCGTGATTCACAAAAGATTTAGCGAAACACAGAAAAATGTTAAGTTTTTTTCTTCCCTTCTCAGGGTTCTTTGATTTTTGAAATGGAGCGCCGAATTTTGGCAATCGATTGTTGTGCTTTGTCTCGATTAATAAACATTAAGATGACATAGAGGGAATCCATGATGCTCAGTTGAGCGATTCTGGATGCCAATGCCTCTGAGCGAAACTCAGTTTCTTCGGAAATAGAGATGAAAACCACGTCGCCGAGTTTGGCTAAAGGAGAAGCAGCATGGCTAGTAATGACGATAATTTTGGCACCATTGTTTTTGGCAACTTGAGCTAGTTCAATGGTTTCTCTTGATTTTCCAGTATGAGAGATAAAAATGCCGCAATCATCTGGCGTCAACAATGAAGCCTCCATCAGTTGGATGTGATAATCACTGCTGTGGAAAACAGTGATCGGCGAGCGCAAAAATTTGTGATAGGCATCGGTTGCCACGATTTCTGAACCACCAACGCCGAAGAAAAAAAGTCGTTTAGATTTATTGACCATTGCAGCAGCAATCTTTAAATCTTCTTCTTTTAAAAGATTTTTGGTATCAGTCAGTGTGGTCATATTGGAATCAAATACTTTTTGAGCCATAGTCAATTCATTATCAGACTTCTGGATATTTTCATGGATCGAAATGGCAGAAAAATCATTTTCCTGCATCAGCATTGCCATTTTGAAGTCTTTAAATCCGTTGTAACCGAGTTTTTTTGTGAATTGAAAAAAGGTCGAATCAGCGATGCCTAATTCATTGGATAAATCACTGATTGAACTGTGGCTGACTTTACTAGGATTTTCCAAAATGTAGTCGGCAATCGCTTGTTCTTTGAGACTTAAGTCTTTATAAAGCGTTTTTATTTGCAGTCGAATCGAAACAGTCAAAGACGGTTACCTCCTTTATATGAACATTATCATCTTTGTATTGTTACGTTACCTCTTTTAAAGAAAAAAAGCAAATAAAAATTATTTTTATTTTTATTGTTTACAAAAAAATATTTTTTTGTATAATGGAAGTATGAAATGGAGGCGCTATCATGGAGGTAGGAATTATCGGACTTGGAAAAATGGGATTGAACTTAGCCCTCAATTTAAAAGATCAAGGTTATCAAGTAAAAGGGCTGGATCTTTCGGTACATGCGCAGAAAACAGCGCAAGAAGCTGGAATCACACTCTATCAAACGCTAGCTGATTTGACGAATTCCTTTAGCGGCCGACGGATTTTATGGTTGATGCTTCCTGCGGGAACGGTGACTGAGGGGGTTCTTGAAGAACTATGGACCCTTGTATCAGCGAAAGATATCGTGATTGAAGGCGGAAATTCTAATTACAAAGATTCGATTCGCCGAGCAGCCTGGTTTAAAGAAAAAGAGGTGCATTACTTTGATTGTGGGACTTCTGGTGGGGTTTCCGGAGCTAGAAAAGATGCATGTTTGATGATTGGCGGGAATGAGATCGCTTTTTTAGAGGTGGAATCTTTGTTTGCAGATGTGGCTGTTTTAGGAGGCTACCTTTACGCAGGGGAATCAGGAAGCGGTCATTTTCTAAAGATGGTCCATAACGGTATCGAATATGGAATGATGCAAGCGATCGGTGAAGGCTTTCAATTGATTGAACAAAGTGCCTATAACTTTGATTTGGCTTCCGTCGCGGAGGTATGGAATCATGGATCGGTTATTCGCAGCTGGCTGATGGAAATCGCAGCGGCCCAATTTAATGAGAGCCCTAAGTTGGAGGAATATCGCGGGGTTGTTGCAGCTTCTGGTGAAGCTAGGTGGACAGTGGAAACGGCTTTGGAGATGAATGTTGCTGTACCGACGATCGCTATGAGTTTGTTTATGAGAAATTTGTCCCAAGAAGAAGACAGTTTCTCAGCAAAAGTCGTCTCTGCGCTAAGGAATGGTTTTGGTGGTCATGAGATTGTTGCAAAAGAGTAAGGAGGAAGAATATGGAACAGTTTAAGATCGCTATAGTGAATTCCAGCAGCTTTGGAAAAATCTTTCCGCAACATATCGAGCGGTTGAAAGCAATCGGAACTGTCAGTCCTTTCACGTTCGATAGCGAAATCAACGGGAAAGAATTGGCAGAAAAGCTTAAGGGATACAACATCATTATAGCAAGTGTTACCCCATTTTTTACCAAAGAATTTTTTGAGTACAAAGATGAATTGCTACTGATCACACGCCACGGGATCGGCTATAACAATATTGATTTAGAAGCAGCGAAGGACCACCAAACGATTGTTTCGATCATTCCAGCTTTGGTCGAGCGTGATGCAGTAGCAGAAAATAATGTGACCAATCTATTGGCGCTTCTGCGCTGTACAGTTGAATCGAATACAAAAGTCCGCGAAGATCAATGGGAAAAACGAGCGAACTTTGTCGGACGCGCACTATTTAACAAGACAGTAGGCGTGATTGGTGTCGGCAATACTGGAAGTTGTGTAGTAGAAATATTGAGAAATGGTTTCCGCTGCGAGATTTTGGCATACGATCCATATAAGTCCGCTTTGCATATTCAAAGCTATGGCGGAAAAAAAGTCGATCTAGACGAGCTGCTAGCAAAATCAGATATTATTTGTCTATGTGCTAACTTGACGGAGGAAAATTATCATATGATTTCCTTTGAAGAAATTTCAAAAATGAAAGATCAAGTGTATCTCTCCAATAGTGCCCGTGGCGCACTTTTGAATGAAGAGGCAATTGTAAGCGGATTAAAAAGTGGGAAAATCGCTGGTCTTGCCACCGATGTCTTAGAGGAAGAGCCTGGTCATAAAGATCATCCGTATTTAGCTTTTGAAAATATAGTTATGACACCGCATACATCAGCTTATACTATGGAATGCTTAGAAGAGATGGGAAACAAATGTGTAACGGATATTGAACGAATCGTTAAGGGACTGCTGCCAGACCGTGCTGTTCAAGCGGAAAGTCGGTTTTTGGCTGTATAAAGGAGAGTGAAGCTCGTGCTAACGGATTTAAAAGTAAAGGTTGGACCGCAAGTTTATCGTTACCATGAAGGCGCGATCGACTATGTGCCGGAAGTATTAAAAGAGTACAAAGTAAAACGACTGCTGCTCGTACATGGAACGGTTTCATGGGAAAAAGCGAAACCAAAATTACCCTTTTTAGAAGATGCGCATTTGGAAATTTTTTATCATCGCTACACAGGAGAATGTAGCTATTATGGCGCTGGACTGATTGCTGATCTTGTTGAAGAACTGGCGATCGATTTTATTCTGGGGGTTGGTGGCGGGAAGTTAGCCGACTTAGTGGGATATGCAGCACATGTAGTCAATCGACCCTTTGGACTGATCCCAACATTGGCCAGTAATTGTGCACCATGGACACCCTTGTCTGTCATGTATAAAGAGTCGGGAGAATCTGAAGGGAAGTCGGAACACTATTTAAGACAGGCTGCTTTTTTGATTACCGATCCGACGTTAGTGATCGATGCACCAGTCTCCTACTTTATCGCCGGTTTAGCAGATACGTTGGCAAAGTGGATTGAATCGGAAGCAATCTTAGCCCAACCACATTTGAAAAATGAGCCTTTCTTGCAAATGGCAGGCTATACAGCAAAATTATGCGAAACAGCTATTTTGACACAATCGAAACAAGCGATTGAAGATATGAAGCGGCAGGAAGTGACAGACGCCTTTTGTCATTTGTCGGAGATCGTTATTGCAGTTGCTGGAATGGTAGGCGGGCTAGGCGATAAATATGCCCGCAATGCAGCGGCGCATGCGATGCATGATGCCATCAGTAAATATCTTCCTGAGAGTCATCGTTTTCTTCACGGGGAAAAGGTTGCCTATGGGATGTTTTATCAATTAGCGCTTGAAGAAAAATGGACGGTCATCGATCAGTTGATCCCCTTTTATCAAGAATTGCACTTACCAATGAGTTTACATCAAATGGGTATTTTTCCTGAAGATGCACAAGTCATTGATCAGTTGGTGCAGTTCATAGATTCAAAAGAAAAAGTACACTTGATTCCAGTCTTAATCACCAAAGAACGCTTGAAAGAAGCTGTTCTTGATTTAGAAAACTATTTGAAAGAAGTTTAGGAGGAGGAAAAATGGATACATTAAGTGTTACACAAAGTTTACTGATTGCGCTATGGGTTGCAGCAGTCATGTCTCGTTGGCTCGGCGGAGGCGCCACACTGACTTTACGTTTTTCACCGTTGATGACGGGATTAGTTGTCGGACTGGTGATGGGAAATGTGCCTCAAGCCATGATCGTCACTGCCGCTTTACAAATGATTTACATGGGGGTATTTTCTCCCGGCGGATCCATGCCGGCGGAACCTTCGATTGCAGCGGCGATTGCCGTACCGGTAGCTTTGCTAGGAAATCTGCAACCAGAAGCAGCGATTGCTGTTGCCGTACCTGTTGGTTTGCTTGGGAGTTATTTATATCAGTTCCGTTTCTTTATCAATACCTTCTTAGGAAAATATACGGATAAAGCAGTGGAAGATCTTAATGACAAAGCAATGACTCGTTCAATAATTTTATACCCAACGCTGGCTTCATTTATTTTATTTGTTCCGCTGGTATTTATTGCACTTTATTTAGGCGCTCCACTGATTGCTGATGTCATCAATGCTCTTGAGGGGACAGTCGTTATCCATATTTTAGAAGTAGTCGGCGGCGGATTGGCAGCGATCGGGATTGCAACTACCGTCTATGTGATCGGTCGAAAAGATTATATGGTCTTTTTCTTCTTGGCCTATTTCATGAGTGTAGTTTTCAGTTCGCTGGAAATTACCATGGTCACCTATGCGATTTTTGGTATTTTGATCGCGTTGATTTTTGTTCAGTCACAAAAAGGAAAATTGGCCCCAGCCCCAGAAACGAATACAGCATCACCATCCTTTGATGATGACGATGACTATGATGACGGGTTCTAATCGATAAGGAGGAGCAGTAATGACCGAAATAATTCAAAAAGCGCAAGGCGCACCGGAAGAAATCACGAAGAAAGATGTCACAAAAGCATACCTAAGATGGCATTTCGCCAATGAGATCCCGCATTCGTTTGAACGGTATTTATCACCATCGCTTTTATACGCCATGATGCCGATTTTGCGCAAACTTTACAAAGACGATGAGGCACTGAAAGCTGCCTACAAACGCCAACTGTTGTTTTTCAATACCCAGCTAAGTTGGGGTGGCGGTGTTATTACTGGGCTGATGTCATCAATGGAACAACAGCGAGCCGAGGAAGAGCATGAGAAAAAAGAGATCTTGATGCAGGATGATCTAATGTACAACACGAAAGCTGGTTTGATGGGTGCTTTAGCAGGAATCGGGGATGCCATCGACTCAGGAACCGTTCAATATATCTTTATTGCGATTGCCGTCCCTTGGGCACAGCAAGGAAGTCCGCTAGGTGCGTTGTTTCCGTTCATTTGCTTTGCACTGTATCAAGTTTCTCTAGGAATGTTTTTTGCCCGCCAAGCGTTCTCAATGGGACGCAACGCAACTGGCTTGATGCAGAGTACAGGTGTTCAAACTGCCATTGAAACACTGTCGGTTCTCGGTTTGTTTATGATGGGGGTTCTGGCTGGAAACTATGTCAAAGTCAGTTCTTCGCTGCAGTTTGATATTTCTGGACGAGAATTTATTATCCAAGATATCCTTGATCAGATTGTACCAGGGATCTTGCCGTTAGCAGTTGTAATGGGCGTCTACTGGTTCTATACAAAGAAAGGATTAAAAGTCACGCAAGCATTGCTATGGCTGACTTTGATTCTGATTATTTTAGCCGGTGTCGGTATTTTATAAGAAAAGGAAGTGTCAACAATGGGTGTAGTAAATTTAGCACGAGTAGATGAACGATTGATCCATGGGCAGGTCATGATGACCTTGTCGCAAAAAAGCGGAGTCAACTCGATCTTTGTAGTGGATGAGGTAGTAGCTAAGGATAAGTTCATGCGGGAATTATACAAAAATGCCGGTAGCCGCACAGGGCAAAAAACGATCGTCGTTACACCAGAAAAAGCCAAATTTTACTGGGATGAATACAACTTCAAAGATTACAACTGTATTTTGATCGCTAAAACCGTCAGTGTGATGTACGACTTAGTCAAACACGGCGTGCCAATGAAAGAATTGAACATAGGCGGTATCGCCCAAAAAGATCCCGAGAAAGATCTCTTGGTAACAAAATCTGTTTATTTAAATCAAGCTGATGCGCAAAAACTCAAAGAAATGAACGAAGCGTACGGTGTGGAATCAATCTATTTTCAAGCAACACCTTCTGCACCGAAATCAACCCTTAAAGATGTGTTGAAGCAGTTCAATTTGTAATCATTGAGCGCGTTCGTCATCTGTTGAAGAGGAAGGCGGAGGGTCTTATAAAAATAGAGTTCCTCCTTCCTTGTCAGTAATTTGTGAATAGGAGAATCCGCCATGAATCAAACAGAAGCATTTCGTGATTGGCTTTTTCGTTATCGATATGTCTATCGGTCGCGATCAACGGATAAAAGCAAACAAAGATTTTTGAAGGCACTCATCGCGGATATCATTCCATTTCGCAAAGACCTTCAGGTGATCGAGTATGATCACACGAAAAAAAACGCCTCACGCAATTTGTATGTTGGTGATCTGACCAAAGCAAAACGGATCATCTGCACATATTATGATACACCGCCAGAGCATTTCGGCGATTACCATTTTTTTGATCGGCAGGAGCAAGGCCGTAAAACAAATCAATTTATTCTGACTGCTTCAGCAGTGATGATTCTTTTAGGGTTGTTAGGTACCTGGCTTTATATCCACTTTGCCTCAGGGAGATTTCCCTTATTGTCTTGGCAAACAGCGCTTTTTGCTTCAGGGGTCGGTATTTATTTTCTGCTATTAAATCGCGTAAGCCGCGGGGCAGGATTTCAGCAAAATCTAACCCGCAATACCTCCTCTATCTTAGCGCTGCTGTCCCTAATCAGTCAAAACAGTCAAACAACGACGGCCTTCGCATTTCTTGATGAAGGAAGTTACGGAGAACGCGGGTTGGAAGTGTTACGTGATTCAGTAAGGCCGAATGCGAAGATTTATTATTTAGATTCTATTGGTGCCGATGCTCCGATTCGAGCTATCGGCAAGCAATTCAATGAAGGGCAACTCCAGCAGTTGTCAATCGAACACAGTAGTGAAGCAATGGGCAGCATCAACTATCTGTTTTGTGCAGAAAAGCAACAGGATCAGACGTATGTGTTGCCTAAAAAACAATTAAAGCAAAAAGAGCTGAATAGTAGGAATATGCAAAAAGTCCTTGCGTTATTTGGTTAGGAAGCGAAAAAGGAGGAACAACATTTGTTAGGAATCGTATTGGCAACTCACGGACAGCTGAGTACTGGTTTTAAAGATGCCGCAGAGGTGATCATGGGCAGTGTCGAAAATATTGCGGTCGTTAATTTGAACCACGGAGAGGATATTCAACTTCTGGGAAACAAAATCCATGAAGCAATCCATGAAACAGATCAAGGGGACGGTGTCGTGGTGTTTGCTGATCTATTGAGTGCCAGTCCCTACAATCAGTCGGTTGTAACGATCAATCAATTAGATGAACCACTTCAGGAAAAGACGTATGTGATCGGCGGAGTGAATCTACCGATGGTATTAGAAGCAATCAATCATCAATTTTTGGCGACACCGATTGAACAGGCGGTGGCAGCAGTGATCCAGCAAGGAGAAAACAGTGTAGCGATTTGGCACAATTCTTCAGCAGGTGATAGTAGCGAAGAAACTGATGAGGACGATGATTTTTAAAAACGAAAGGGTGACAGCAAATGCAATGGGGGTTTCGATGGTACGGGGAAGGGGATACGATCCCGTTAACGAATATTCGACAAATTCCAGGAATGCACGGCATTGTAGGAACACTTCTGAATAAAATGCCCGGAGATGTCTGGGAGATTTCCGAAATCAACGCACTAAAAGCATCAATTGAAAAAGAGCATCTTTCGCTATTAGGGATTGAGAGTGTCGCGATCCACGATGCGATCAAAGCTGGAACAGAGGAACGGGATCACTACATCGATCAATATATTCAAACGATTCGGAATTTAGCAGCTTGTGATGTACATATGATCTGCTATAGCTTCAAACCGATCTTCGGCTGGGCAAAAACAAACCTATTTTATCAAAACGAGGATGGCAGCTTCTCCTTGCTCTATGATCAAGCCGTTGTGGATGATATGGAACCTAGTGAGATGTATACGCTAATCCATAGCCAATCAAAAGGCTTTAAATTGCCAGGCTGGGAAGAAGAACGACTGAAAAAGTTCCAGCGTTTGATGGCAACTTATGAAGGGGTCACTCAAGAGATCCTCTTTGATAACTTAAGCTATTTCTTAAAGCGGATCATTCCTGTGTGTGAAGAAGTAGATGTGAAAATGGCGATCCATCCGGACGATCCACCTTGGGAAATTTTTGGTTTGCCACGGATCACCAAAAATTTAGAGGACTTGAAAAAAATCATGGCCATCGTGGATTCGCCTTATAATGGGGTGACGTTGTGCACCGGTTCGTTAGGTGCCGATCCAGAAAACGACATGGTGGAGATCGTTCATGGCTTAAAAGGCCGCATCAACTTTGTTCATTTTCGCAATGTGTTGTTTATGGGGGAACGCAAATTTAAAGAATCTGCCCATCTTTCCACTGAAGGATCGTTAGATATGTATGCCATTATGAAAGCCTTGGTTGAGGTCGGTTTTGATGGTGTCATCCGTCCTGATCACGGGCGGACGATCTGGGGGGAAGTGGCGATGCCAGGCTATGGTCTGTATGATCGCGCGATTGGTATCAGTTATCTTCAAGGGCTTCATGAAGCCGTCTTGAAAGAGCAAATGCAATCGAGGGGAACGAAGGGAGGAGAGAGTGTATGACACTCTATGAACAATTGGCAAAAACAAGGGTGTTGCCCCTTTACACGGCAACAGACCTTACCTATTTGCCAGTAGTAGAATCACTGCTGATTGAGCATGAACTGTATTTTATTGAAGTGACCTTCCGCAGTGCCCTTGCTTTAGAAGCGATTGAAAAACTCTCTCAATCGGGCAAATTGATCGTAGGCGCAGGCACGGTCCGCACCTTAGAACAAGCAAAAGCAGCAGTTGAGAAAGGGGCGCGCTTTATTGTTTCCCCTGCTCTTGTACCTGATGTGGTGGAATTTTGTCTTGCCGAAAACATTCCAGTGTTTCCAGGGACAGCTACCCCAAATGACATTCAACGGGCAACGGATTATGGCTTATCAGTTGTGAAATTTTTCCCTGCGGATATCTACGGGGGCTTACCGGCAATCAAAGCCCTCAGCGGTCCGTTTTACGATATTCGATTTGTCCCAACTGGTGGGATCACTCTCGAAAATGTTCAAGACTATTTATCTGATCCGCAAGTATTAGCGGTTGGCGGCTCCTTCATTCTGTCAGAAGCGCTAGTAAAAGAAGGGCGGGAAAAGGCTGACAGCCATTTGGCGCATGTAAAATCATTGCTAAGTTGAGCAGTCAGCTGTAAATAAACAAGATGAAGCAATGGGTGCCAAAGGATTTTGGTACCATTGCTTTTTTATTCGCAGAAAAGCAAAGGAGGCCATAGGATGGAGAAGATAAAACTGGTGATTTTTGATATGGACGGTTTGATGTTTGAAACAGGTCGGTTAGTTTACCGCGCCTATTTAAGAGCCGCGGAGGAGTATGATTTTGAAGTTTGCCAAGATGTTTATTATTACCTGACTGGCAGAACGGAAGCAGATATTCGTAAAGGGATGCAGGAACTTTATGGCAGTACGGTACCAACGGATCGGTGGCGAGAAGCGATGAATCGTCAGAAAGAAGTGATTTTAGCTGAAGAAAAGCGGGTGTTCAAAAAGCCCGGCCTTCTTGAACTATTGGAAGCATTAAAAAAACAAGATTGCTTGATAGCCGTGGCGTCCTCTTCGTCGAAAGAAAAAATCAAGGCGTATTTTGAAATGGAACAGATGCCAGATTGGTTTGATACGGTGGTTTCTGGGGATCAAGTGCGAAAGGGCAAACCTGATCCAGAAATCTTTCTGACAGCATGCCAACAATTAGGCGTAAAGCCTGAAGCAGCCTTGGTATTAGAAGATTCTCTAGCCGGCATAAGAGCCGCAAAACAAGCCAAGATCCCAGCTTTTCTGATTGCGGATGATTTGAGTATTTTGCCAGTCAAGAAAAATGGGAAGTATCCTTTGCTTAAACAGCCAAAACTTGAGCAAGAAGTAGCTGCACAGGTGAAAACTTTTTCTGATCTGACGGAAGTCAGAGACTGGCTAGTCGTGAATCATTTTTCTTGGCCTTGATCGATGTTCCAAGAAGCTTCGATAAAGCAAACGGCATTAAGCAAGAACATACGGTGCTATAAATCAGGCATAGCGTTGCGGAATCGGTAAAACAACAAAGGTTCATTTTGGCAATTGGTCTTTTCCTGCTCATTTCTCTATGAAGAAGGGGAGAGTTAGAATGTTTTTCACTACTTTCTGGGAACGTGGCAAAAGGCTGACTAGAAAAACGAGTAAGATTGTAGCAGCTCACTTTATAGGTAAGTGAAGCTGCTTTTTTGCGCTATTCCTTCAGCAACGAAAAATGAGCATTGTGTGTTAAGCGGTATTCTTTCGGAGTCAGTGAGGTCAAAGCTTTGAAATTTCGATTGAAGGTTCGCACATTTTGAAAGCCAGCCTGTTCTGCTACTTCCGTAATCGGCAAGAGACTATGAGTCAGCAAAAAAGAGGCATGGCGAATTCTTGCTTGATTCAAAAGCCGAGGAAAGGTGCTTTTCAATTTCTCAGTGATCATTCTGGAAACGTAGACGCTACTATAACCGATACTGCTGCTTAGTTTTTCGAGCGTCAGCTCTTCTTTGAAGTGTGACTCGATATAGGCAAGCAGCTGGATCAGGATATCCTCTTGGTTTTTGGCTGGTAGTAAAGTCGTTTGGTGCTCAAAAAGGTAAAGGACTTGATACAGTGCCGATTTTCGTAAATAGAGGGAATCCGTTTCAAATAAAGGATAATACAGCTGATTTGCGACAGACGAATCAATGGTGATAACGGGATCTGACAAAGCGAAATCTTTGGTTTTGGCATAAAAATCTGGAATAAACTCCGGCGAAAAAACCAGAATATGCAGTTGTGATTCCTTAGGGGTTTCGATGGCATGGGTCTGGTAAGGCATGACTAATAACACTTGGCCAGTTGTAAGGACATAGGGACTTTCTTCGATTTTGACAACCGCTTCGCCGTCACTACAAAAAAGCAATTCAAAGGAACGATGAAAATGTTCCATGTAATTAAGCGAGTAGGGATGGTAACTGGAAACGCCTAGGTATTCGCCGAAATGGTATTCTTCTAAAATAGTCACGCGATCTATCCTCCATTTTTTGTCTATCGATGTGTGGAAATCGTCCTGTGAATGATAGCGATTTCATTCTATAATTATGACAGTTCAGCTGAAGAAAGTAAATAGAACAATGATTAGTGAATATTTTTAAAATGAGCTGCAGCAGCAAGTTTCTTTTTTTTGTTAGGTATATTAGTAAAGAAAACTTACTAACTGGATGAAGCTCATTCCTACTGACACTCAGTTGAATCACAAAATGCCAAAAAGGGAAAGAGGAGGAAATTTTTTTGATTACCAATCCGATACTAACAGGCTTTCATCCAGACCCGAGTATTTGTCGTGCAGGAGAAGATTATTACATTGCTACGTCGACCTTTGAATGGTTTCCAGGTGTGCGCATCTTCCATTCGAAGGATTTGAAGAACTGGCGCTTGATCAGTACACCAGTCAATCGTGTCAGTCAGTTGAATATGCTGGGAAACCCAGATTCTGGGGGTGTTTGGGCGCCAAACTTAAGTTACAGTGATGGTCGTTTTTGGTTGATTTATTCAGATGTCAAAACACAATCTAATAGTTGGAAAGATGTGAACAATTATTTGATCACCTGTGAGACCATTGATGGGGATTGGTCAGAACCAATCTATATGAATTCTTCTGGTTTCGATCCCTCGTTATTTCATGACGACGACGGCAAAAAATATTTTTTGAACATGGTTTGGGATTATCGTCCGACAAACCATTCCTTTTATGGGATCGCTCTCCAAGAGTTTGATTGGCAAGCCAAGAAATTGGTGGGGCAGCCCAAAATCATCTTCAAAGGAACAGAGCGCAAATTGACGGAAGCACCGGTTATGTATAAAGTGAACGGCTATTATTATTTATTGACGGCAGAAGGCGGCACCAAGTTTGAACATGCAAGTACCATCGCTCGTGGGACGCACATCGAAGGGCCTTATGAAGTTCATCCTCAAAACCCTCTGATCAGTTCCTGGGGACAGCCAGAGATCCTGCTACAAAAAGCTGGCCATGGTTCATTTGTGAAAACGCAGACCGATGAATGGTATTTTGTTCACTTAACAGGGCGAGCGCTGAAGTATCCAGAAACGCCCCTCTTAGAAAATCGCGGCTATTGCCCGCTCGGACGAGAAACAGCGATCCAGTCTGTTTATTGGGAAAATGATTGGCCGTATATCACAGGCGGAAACTTTCCAAAAGAGGAAGTCCCACAGCCACAGCTGCCCGAACATCCGTGGGAAACAGAATCAGGCTTTGATGATTTTGAAGAGGCGTCGTTGGCACCAGTGTTTCAAACCTTGCGGATTCCTTTTTCTGAGGAAATCGGTAGTTTGACCGCACGACCAGGGTACTTGCGCTTGTATGGGCGAGAGTCGTTCAATTCCTTGTTCCATCAAGCACTGGTGGCAAGAAGATGGAGCGATTTTCGTTTCGAAGCAACGACTGCCGTCGAATTTTCACCGAACTCGTTTCTACAGTTAGCAGGCATGACGAATTACTACAATACACAAAACTGGTCGGCGATCTACATCACTCATGATGAGACGAAAGGCAGAATCATCACTGTATTGACAAGCGAAAAGGGCCAACTGAAGAGTCAAAAAGCACCAGAAGTTGTGATACCAGCCGATGTACAAACAGTCTACTTCAAAACGATCGTTAATTATGCCCACTATCAATACGCGTACTCGTTTGATCAAAAAGAGTGGCAGGTCATCGATCAGCTATTTGACAGCTTGCAATTGTCTGACGACTATGTAGCAGAACATTACGGTGGGTTCTTTACAGGGGCTTTTGTAGGGATGTTTGCGATTGATACGACCGGCAATCGTTTGGCGGCTGATTTTGATTCATTTGACTATCAAAAAATCGAGGAGGAAGAAAGATGAAAAATTGGAAACGGGTCTTACAAACAGTGTCATTGGCGGGCTTAGCAGCTTTTATGCTTAGTGGCTGCGGGAATGGTTCTGGAAACAGCAGCTCAGATAATAGCGCAACGGGAAGTAGTGGCAAGGATGAACTCGTGGTTTGGACCTTTACTTCAGAATTATCAACGATGATCAATGATTACTATTTGCCGGCGCATGACGACTTGGCCTATGACATTCGGATCGTGGAGATTCCTTCTGACCAATTCGAGACCAAGCTCGATCCGATTCTCGGTTCCAAAGATGCACCAGATGTGATTGCTTTAGAATCTGCCTTTGTCAAAAAATATGTGGAATCAGGCATGATGGCAGACCTTGGTTCACTGGGGCTTGATGAAGCCTCAGCAGATACGTATCAATATGTCAAAGACGTAGGGACTTCAAAAGACGGGGTTCTTCATGCCTTGGCTTGGCAAGCTGCTCCTGGCGGGTTTTATTACCGGGCATCGATGGCAGAAGAGCTGCTAGGAATCGATGATCCAGCGGCTGCGCAAGCGGCCTTGTCAGACTATGACAAGTTCTATGAGCAAGCCAAAGCAGTCAAAGAAAAAAGTGGTGGAACCACCTATATGATCTCTAGTGTCCAAGATTTGGCGAAGCCTTTTTATGGTCAACGCGAACATGGCTGGGTTGAAGACGGCAAATTAGTGATCGACGACAGTTTGTATGACTTGTTGGATGTATCACGAAAATTTGTAGAAGAAGGCCTGACACAAGATACAGAAGGACAGTCAGAAGCTTGGTTTGCTGGAATGAATGGCGACAATGTATTCGGTTATAGTTTGCCGACATGGGGGCTGCACTATTGGTTAAAACCAAATGCGACAGCTGCCGATAACTCCAGCTCAACAGAAGGCGACTGGCGCATGATCCAAGGACCTTCGTCGTGGTTCTGGGGCGGCACATGGATCGGTGCTACGGCAAATTCTGAGATGCAAGAAGAAGCTGCGCAATTGGTGGCTTACTTGACCACAGATCAAGCATTTTTAAAACAATGGGCCGAAGATACCGGTGATTTTGTATCAAATGAGCGAGTCGTTGAAGAAATTAAAGGCGAATATGAAGAGGAATTTTTAGGCGGTCAAAACCACTATGCAGAATTTGCCGATATGGTTCAAGACATCAACGCGAAAATTCTGACCGAGTATGACCAGACGATTGAAACCCTCTTTACGGATAGTTGTTTGACACCATATTCAAAAGGTGAAGTGGATCAGGAAACGGCGATCCAAAACTTTAAAGATGCGGTCGTCAATGCTTATCCAGATGTTCAAGTAGATTAGGTGTTGTTGAAACCGGCACCGAAGACGGGGTCGGTTTCAACCTTTTCTAGGTACTATGCGCTGCTTAAATGGCTTGTCTTTACAGGCAGAAGTTGGCAGTAGAAGAAAAAAATCAGGGGGATTACGATGCAGAATAAGAGAAGATTTGAACAGTATCATCGCTATGGGCTATTATTTATCACACCATTTTTTCTAGCATTCTTGGTTTTTCAGCTTTATCCAATTCTCTATACGATTTACCTAAGCTTTACGGATCTAAAAGGGTGGAATCCAGCTGCCAATCTTGTCGGACTGGATAACTATTTTGCGATTTTTCGCAACCCGTTATTTTTAAAATCGATCAGCAATACCTTTATTTTGTGGGGCGTAAACTTTGTCCCTCAAATTGGCTTGGCTCTGTTGCTGGCGGCATGGTTTACCAATATCAAGTTGCGTTTGCGGGGGAAAGGCTTCTTCAAAGTCGCTTTTTACTTACCCAACATCATTACTGCCGCTTCAGTAGCAATCTTATTTTTCGTTTTGTTCAGTTTTCCGTTAGGTCCGATCAACCTAGTCTTGCAGCATTTCGGTGTTTTGGACCAGCCCTATGACTTTTTCCGTAGTGAAACGGGCACTCGGCTGATCGTTTCCTTTATCCAATTTTGGATGTGGTATGGTCAGACAACGATCGTTTTGGTTTCGGGCATTTTGAGCATTGATGATGCTCTTTTTGAATCAGCAATGGTCGATGGAGCCAATGATGGTCAAATTTTCCGCAAGATCACGCTGCCTTTGTTAAAACCAATCTTGCTTTATACATTGGTGACGTCTTTGATTGGCGGCTTGCAAATGTTCGACATTCCTTTTTTGCTGACAAACGGCAATCCCAACAATAGTGTCTTAACGATCACGATGTTTATCTACAACCAAGCCTTTACCGGGAGTCGGAATTTCAACGTTGCCGCAACCGCGTCGGTGCTATTATTGGTACTTTCGATCGTATTAAGCACGTTATTGTTTCAATTTTTCAAAGAAAACAGCAAAGTGGGGAGAAAATAAATGGAAAATAGCTATCGAGCAAAACGATTGTTGATCTATGTCTTTTTGGTGTTGCTGACGATCTTAAGTATTCTGCCGTTTTGGGTCGTCTTAGTCAATGCGACCCGTTCAGCAGAACAGATCCAGCAAGGGCTGTCCTTGTGGCCTGGCGGTAATCTCCAATACAACTGGTCCGTCTTAATGGGCAGAGGCTTCAATGTTTTCAATGGATTTAAAAATAGTTTCTTGATTGCGGCTGGCGCTACCGTTCTCAATGTATATTTTTCGGCATTGACAGCTTATGGCGTGATCGCCTATGAGTTTCGTGGCAAGAAAGTCCTGTTTGCTGTCATTCTTGGGCTGATCATGATCCCTCAGCAAATTAGCATGATCGGTTTTTATCAATTTATGAATCGCTTAGGGCTCTTAAATAATTTTCTGCCATTGATTTTACCAGCGATCGCATCACCTGCTACCGTTTTTTTCTTAAAGCAATACTTAGAAACGATCTATCATCCTGATTTGGCAGATTCTGCTCGTTTGGACGGAGCCGGCGAAATCAAAATTTTCCATCGCATCATGTTGCCCTTGATGAAACCGGGCTTAGCCACCATGGCGATTTTCTCGTTCGTGACCTCGTGGAATAATTTCTTGATGCCCTTGATCTTGATCAACGATACGGAAAAGTATACGTTGCCGATGCTGGTCCAATTGCTGAAAACTGATGTTTACCGTACTGAATTTGGCAGTATGTATCTAGGGATCTCATTAAGTATTATTCCTTTATTGCTGATTTACCTGTTTCTATCGAAATACATCGTGGGCGGTGTGACGGCTGGCGGAATCAAAGGATAGCGAGACCTTTTTTCCCAAAAGAAAACGCTGGACTGAGTCTTCAGTCCAGCATTCATTTAATGGATCACACGGGAGAGATCAAGTGCTGCAAAGCGCAAATCGTTGATATTCAAGAAATGTTTCGCCACTAAAACGTTACCGCCAAACAGCGGGGCTTGATCGCCTAATCGGCTGTTTTTGATCTTCGTGTTTTTGGTGAACTGGCTGGTCAATTTTTGTTGCAGCGCCAGTAATAAATCAGGAATTTTGCGATAGACCGAGCTGTTGATATAGACTTCTTCGGGATCAGAAAAAGTGATGACATTGTTTAGCCCAATACTAAGAAACTCAACATTTTGTTGCGCCAATTCGACTGCTGATTTTTCTCCGGCATGATAGGCTTGTGCAAAGGTATCCGAATTAACGAACGCTGTTTTTGTATAGTGACTGTAGGTGTCAAACAAGACTTTGTTCGACGCATATTGCTCTAAGCAGCCTCGATTGCCGCAAGGGCACAAGTTGCCGTGAGGAAAGAGCGTAGAATGGCCAACTTCCCCCGCCATGCCGTGAGTACCGGTTTGTAGCTGCCCATCAACGATGATTCCGACACCGATCCCACTATGGACGCTGACGCTCAGTAAATTCGTGGAATCAGAAGAAAAACAGTACTCGCCTAAAGCCGTCAGATTGGCTTCGTTTTCTATATAGACCGCCGTATTGTATTTTTGGCTCAAAGGGGCGATCAAATCAAAGTGTTCCAAGTCGTAGTAGGGGGCAAAGGTGACCGTCTGATTGTGAACGATGCCGTGGATCGCCAAACAGATTCCTACTAATCCATGAGTGGTTTGCGGCATTTGCGGCCAAAATTCTTTCATCATAGAATCGATCGTCGCCAGTACATTTTCTTTGGTGATCAATTCATGGGAATGATCGGCGGAGGCGATCATCTCGCCATTGATATAAGAAAGCATTCCACGAACATAGTTATAGCCGATGTCAAAGGTAACAGCTAAGCTGCTGCGGTGATTGAATTGCAATTGAATCGGTTTGCGACCACCGATCGAAGTGGAATCCCCAATGCCGACTTCGCGAACGAAGTCCGTGTCGATCAGTTTTTTGGTTATTTGAGAAACAGACGCTTTATTGAGATGGGTCAAATTTGACACTTCCGCTCGTGACACATTTTCATTGTCAATGATCGTCTTCAATACAGCCGCTTCATTTTGTTCGCGTATGCCCATTTTATTGATAATCATGTGTTCTCCTCTTCATAGATGTGATTAGTGTTAGTTTACCGTGCAAATTAATATTGTGCAAGCTGAAGAATAAAGAAAAGACGAAGAATGTAGAAGCAGCAGTTTGAGAACGAAAATCTTAGAAAGATTTGTTGAAAGCGCTTGACAGGAATGCGAGAATCGTTTACTATCCAATTAGTTAGTTTTGAATGCTAATTAACCGATTGAGAGGCAATGGTTAACTGCTTCAAACAGAGGAAGGAGAGAAGAGATGGCTTATTTTTTAGGGTTGGATCTAGGAACAAGTGCGTTAAAAGGCTTAGTTTTTGATCAAACCGGGGAACTCCAAGGAACAGCAAGTGTTGACTATCCATTGTCATCCCCTAGACCGGGGTTCAGTGAGCAAGAGCCTGTACATTGGCAAGAGGCGGCAGATAAGGTAATCAAAACCTTGATCCAGCAGCTTCCAACGTTGCAGAAAGAATTGATCGGCATCAGCTTTTCCGGGCAAATGCATAGTCTTGTTTTATTGGATGAAGAAAACCGAGTCATTCGCCCGGCAATATTATGGAATGACGTTCGAACCACCAAACAATGTCAAGCGATCATGGCATCCTTTGGAGAGGAAATAAAAGAAATCACCAAGAATGTTGCTTTGGAAGGGTTCACCTTACCCAAAATTTTATGGGTCCAAGAACACGAGCCTGAACATTGGCAACAAGTTCGTCACATGATGCTGCCAAAAGACTACTTGGCTTTTTGGCTGACAGGTAACTATTCGATGGATTATTCTGATGCGGCGGGTACGTTACTGCTGGATATCGAAAAGAAGTGCTGGTCTGAAGCCATTCTAGGAAAATTCGCAATCGCATCGGATTTACTGCCGCCGCTTTTTGAATCAGCAGCGCCTGTAGGGCAAATGCGAAAAGAACTGCAAGAAGCCTTTGGCTTTGAACAAGAGGTGACGATCTATGCAGGTGGCGCAGACAATGCCTGTGCTGCATTAGGGTCCGGGATCATCGCCGAAGGTGTCGGCATGGTGTCGATTGGCACTAGCGGTGTGTTCTTATCCTTTGAAGAAGCGCAAGAGGTTGATTATCAAGGCGATCTACACCTTTTCCGTCATGCGATCAAAGACAAGTTGTATTCAATGGGGGTCACTTTAGCCGCTGGAAATTCCTTAAGCTGGTATCGTGATACGTTTGCCCCAAACCAATCGTTTCAGGAATTGCTTTCAGCGATCAGTGAGGTAAAACCGGGGGCAGAAGGCCTGCTGTTTACGCCTTATATCGTGGGCGAACGCACACCACATACCGACAGCCAAATCAGGGGAAGTTTTATTGGTATTGACACACGGCATCGCGAAAAGCATTTCAGTCGTGCCGTCTTAGAAGGGATCACCTTCTCTCTGAAAGATTCCCAAATGATCATGGAAGAACGAGCACAGCGGAAATTCACCCAGATCGTTTCTGTGGGGGGCGGTGCGAAAAATGCCGAATGGCTGCAAATGCAAGCCGATATTTTTAATGCAGAAATGCTGACTTTATCTACTGAACAAGGTCCAGGTATGGGCGCAGCAATGCTGGCAGCAATCGGCAGTGGCATTTATCCAGATGCGGCCGCTTGTGTTAACACCTTTGTCAAATACAGCAAGGCAATTGCACCGATTCCTGAAAATGTCGCCAAATACCAAGAAATTTATGCGATCTACCGGACCGTCTACCAGCAGACCGCGCCTATCTGCCATGCGTTGGCGCAGCTCGAATAGCGTAATGGCAGCAGACAATTTGTTTGATCAAAGCGAGGAATCGTTATTGGTTCTAAATGATTGGAACTAAGTAAGTTAGTTTATTACACTAAAAAACATAAAATGGAGGCAACAACAATGACTTATTTCCCAGAAATCGAAAAAATCCGCTACGAAGGTCCTAAAACAGACAATATGTTTGCATTTCGCCATTACGATGCCGAAGAAGTTGTTTTAGGCAAGAAAATGAAAGATCATCTACGTTTTGCAATTGCCTATTGGCACACCATGACGCAAGATGGTTCCGATCCTTTCGGCGCACCCGTCAACAAACGGACGTGGATCGGTGACACCGAAATGGAAACGGCGAAAAATCGAGTAGAAGCTTTTTTTGAGATTTGCGAAAAATTAGGGGCAGAGTTCTTCTGTTTCCATGATGTTGACGTGGCACCTGCGGGAGAAACGTTAGAAGAATTTTTCCAAAACTTAGACGAAATCACCGATTTGATCAAAGAAAAAATGGAACAAACGGGGATCAAACTCTTATGGAATACAGCAAATATGTTCTCACACCCTCGTTTCAACAACGGCGCTGCTTCCACCAATAATGCGGAAGTTTACGCGTATGCAGCAGCCCAAGTTAAAAAAGGCTTAGATATCTCGAAAAAATTAGGCGGTGAAAACTATGTCTTCTGGGGCGGCCGTGAAGGCTATGAAACCTTGTTGAATACAGACATGAAATTTGAACAAGACAACATCGCCCGTCTATTCAAAATGGCGATCGCTTATGGCGAAAAAATCGGTCATAAACCGCAGTTCTTATTAGAGCCGAAACCAAAAGAACCATCAAAGCACCAATATGATTTTGATGCAGCGACAACGATGGCCTTCATTCAGCACTACGGCTTAGAAGGAGATTTCAAATTAAACCTAGAAGCCAATCATGCAACATTAGCTGGCCATACCTTTGAACATGAAATCGCCGTTGCCCGTAGCTATAACGCATTAGGCTCACTGGATGCCAACCAAGGAGATATGCTGTTAGGATGGGATACGGATGAATTTCCAACCAACGTTTTTGACTCGACACTCGCTTTATACGAAGTCTTAGAAAACGGCGGCATCGCACCGGGAGGAATCAACTTCGATTCTAAAGTCCGTCGTTCGTCATTTGAAATGGAAGATCTGTTGTTAGCCCACATCGCTGGTATGGATACGTATGCCCGAGCGTTAAAAGCAGCAGCGAAACTGAAAGAAGACCGCTTCTTAGACGAGTTGAAGGAAAAACGGTACGCCTCGTTCCAAGAAGGCATCGGAGCGAAGATCGTTGCTGATGAGGAAAACTTAGAAACACTGACAGATTACGCATTGGCGCATGATCAAATCGAAATAGAATCCAGCCACATTGAATATGTGAAATCTCGTTTGAATGATTACCTGTTTTAATAAGAAACGACTGTCGTTCTGAGGAGCGACAGTTTTTTCACCTAAAAAATATCTTTTGGCAATTGTTACGAATCAACCAAATTATGATACGATAAAATGTAACCGATTTAACTCGGTTTAGGAATTGAAGGAGGCAACTTGATGTTTCACACAAACTTAGATCCTTTCCCAGAAAACTTCTTATGGGGGGCGGCTTCGGCGGCCTATCAAATTGAAGGCGCATGGGCAGAAGACGGCAAAGGTCCGTCGATTTGGGATACCTATGCCCAAATTCCCGGCAATACCTTTGAGGAAACCAACGGCAAAGTGGCGATCGATCACTACCATCGATACAAAGAAGATGTTGCCTTGATGAAGCAAATGGGCTTGAAAGCCTATCGCTTCAGCGTGGCGTGGTCGCGAATCGTGCCTGATGGCGAAGGTGCGGTCAATGAAGCTGGTGTGGCGTTTTACGAAAAGCTGGTGGACGAATTGCTTCGGCAAGGAGTAGAACCGATTTTGACGCTGTATCATTGGGATCTTCCTCAGGCTTTGCAAGACAAATACCAAGGATGGGAGGGACGAGAAACAGCAGCGGCATTTGAACGGTATTGCCGAATCCTTTTTGAACGCTTAGGAAAGAAAGTCACCTATTGGGTCACCATGAATGAACAAAATGTCTTCACTTCTCTTGGGTACCGTTGGGCGGCACATCCACCGGGCTTGAAGGACTTAAAACGGATGTATGCAGCCAATCATATCATCAACCTTGCCAATGCAAAGGCAATTAATTTGTTCCATGAGCTAGTTCCACAGGGCAAGATTGGTCCAAGTTTTGGCTATGGACCGATGTATCCGTTTAGCTGTGACCCAGAAGATGTGCTGGCTGCAGAAAATGGCGAAGCCTTCAACAACGCGTGGTTTTTAGATGTCTATTGCAAAGGCGAATACCCGAAATTTGTCTACAAGCAATTAGCCAAAGTCGGTCTGGCTCCTGAAGTCACTCCAGAAGATCAAGCACTATTAAAACAGGCAAAACCTGATTTCTTAGGGATCAATTACTATCACGGTGGAACGGCCCAACAAAACAATTTGCAGAAGCAGTCAGCTGAAAAGAAAGAATTTTCTAAAGTCGATCCGTATTTGATGCAAGCGGTAGCTGGCGAGTTCTCACCAGAAGAAACCATGTTTGCGACGGCGGAAAATCCCCACTTGAAAAAAACAGATTGGGGTTGGGAGATCGATCCCGTTGGTTTCCGTGTGGCCTTGCGACGTATTCAGGCCAATTATGACTTGCCGATTTTTATTACTGAAAATGGGTTAGGCGCCATCGATCAATTGACAGAAGACAAACAGATCCATGATCCATACCGCATTACCTATTTGCAGGAACATCTGGTGGAACTGCAAAAGGCCATCACGGATGGGGTTGAGCTGATCGGCTATTGTGCTTGGTCCTTTACAGATCTACTAAGTTGGTTGAATGGATACCAAAAACGCTATGGGTTTGTTTATGTCGATCGCGACAATCAAAACGAACGTCAGTTGGCGCGCATCCCGAAGGATAGTTTTTATTGGTATCAAGAGGTGATTCGCACCAATGGGGCAAGTTTGACAAGTGAAACATGATGTAACGAAGGAGTAGCTGAAAATGGAGGTTGGAAAATGCGTAAAGTGTTGATCGTTGATGATGAAGCATCGATCCGAAATGGACTGCCTCTGATCATCGATTGGGAACGTCTGGGGTATCAAATCGTCGGGTCGGCGGAAAACGGCGAAGCTGGCTTGGCAATGATCCGCGAATTGAAGCCAGACGTTGTGATCGCTGATATCCGTATGCCGGGAAAAAATGGTCTTGAGATGGTGCAAGCAGCATCGGAGGAAGGGCTTTTGTTTTTTGCCATTATTTTGTCCGGCTACTCAGATTTTGACTATGCCAAGCAAGCTTTGCAACTGGGCGCTGTGACCTATTTGCTGAAACCAGTTGATGAAGAAGAGCTGATCGGTATTTTGACGAAAATCGATCAAAAAGCCAAGACCGATCAGCAGAAAAATCAGAAGAGTCAGTTGATGGAGAAATTGTTTGGCGGGGATCAAACGGGGATCAAAGACGCACAAGCCATCAAGCTATTGCGACTTTCCGAGGAGGCAGATGCCCAAAAGCTGGTTGAGAAATTACAGGAGCAAGTGGCGCAAGTCATCACCTTGATCCATCGGCATCATCGGTATTTGGTTTTGTTAAACGAGGAACGCTTTCCCGACGAGGCGATCGATGCGTGGTGCCGCAAAAAAATGGCTCATCAAGAGATCTTGATCTCCCGCTGGTTTGCGGCGCAAGAGAACTTGAAGCCATTGATGATCGATATCCAGACATTAAGTAAATTGATTTTCTTATTTCCCAATCAAGTCATTTCTCACCATGTTTTGGATACGACCCAAGAAGCAGAAGAACGAAGCGATTTGCGTGAAGAATTAGTAAAAGCGATTTTGGCAAACGATCCGTTGGAACAGCCGTTATTCCGCTATTATCAAACCTTTTATCATTTATTGGCATTGGAAGAAGAGATCAAATGGCAAGTCAATGGCGACATCGAATGGCTGCAGCATCAAATCAGTGAAAAAGTAGCATTAGCGATCGAATGGTCGACAGACGAAGTGCATCAGCAGATTTTTCTCGCCCAAACGTTTCCGATGCTACAAGAGGTGATCACCGAAAAACTAGCAGACTTGCAAGCAACAGTCGCCAGCAGTTTGAACCAAATCGATATCATTGCAGAATTGATCCAATACACAAAAAAGCATTATCAAGAAGATTTGACCTTGAAAAAAATCGGGGAACGTTTCAATTACAATAGTGCCTATCTAGGCAAGAAGTTTCGCAAAGAAACCGGTAAAAATTATTTGGCGTTCTTGGATGAAGTACGAATGGAAAAAGCGGTGGAAATCTTACGTCATTCCAATCTAATGGTCTACGAAGTTGCTGAATTGGTGGGCTACAGCAATGTTGATTATTTCTATAAAAAGTTCAAACAATACCATCGGGTTTCACCGAATGAGTTTCGGAAAAATGAATAACCACAAAGATGTCCGTGATTTTCTACGGACATCTATTTTTTAGGGTAACGATGACTAAATTGCTTGGTAGGCTTTCTTTTTTTTCTTTTATATAATTTAAATGAAACTGTAAGCGCTTTTTGAACGGAGGAGGAGAAATGACAGATGTACGCCTGTGCTTTGATGTAGGCGGGACCTATATCAAATTCGGGGTTTTTACCGAGAAGAATCAATGGCTGGATCGAGGCAAAATCAAAACCCCGAGTAATACGCGGGATGAATTTTTTGCTGCCTTAGCTGCCAAAATACAAGAAGTAGAGCAAGCGCATGTTATCGAAGGGATCGGGCTGAGTTTTCCTGGTTTCATTGATTCAGTCAATGGCCGAGCGATCATGGCGGGGGCGTTGGCTCCTTTACACGGCTGTGCTGTCGTACAAGAGCTACAGCAGCGTTTAACCAAGCCCTATCCGATCTGGATCGAAAATGATGCGAAATGTGCTGCTTTAGCAGAACTTTCGACCGGAAATGCTGCTGACGTACAAGATTTTGTCATGATCACATTAGGCACCGGTATTGGTGGCGCGCTCGTTCATCAGCGCCAGTTGATTCACGGAAATGGGTTTCGGGCAGGAGAATTCGGAATGATGATCACTGATTTTCAAGCATCTTCTTTTGCGACCCTCCATGATCTAGCTTCAACGAGAGGGCTGATTGCTGCCTATCGACGAGCAAAAGCGATTCCTGAATCAGAGGAGATTTTAGGAGAAACCATCATGCAGCAGCGGTCGAGTGATCCTGAAACGCAGGAGATTCTGAAACAGTGGGCACATTATGTCGCACTTGCGATTTACAACCTAGCTGTCACGATGAATCCCGAAAGAATACTGATCGGCGGCGGCATCAGCCAAAACCCTGATCTATTAGCTATAATCAAACAAGCAATCAATGAGAACCCCCATTGGCCGGACTTCCAAGTGCCGATCGAGACTTGTCGTTACTATAATGATTCTGGTCTGTTAGGGGCGTTGACATTGATCCAACAAGGAGGAAAAAAATGAAATTTTCAGATGGCGGTTGGTTATTTCGTGAAGGATTTGATGTGAAATTTGCGGTGCATGTCTACGATGCCCGTAAAGAAGAAAACAAATTGGTCTTATATCTGCCTTATAGCTATGTCGGGCATAAAGGGGCAACACTGGATGGCGGATTGTTAACGATGGAAGTCACTACCCCTAGAACCAATATCATTGGGATCACCCTCTACAATTATAAAGGGGTCCAAGCCAAAGCCCCCAACTTTGAATTGATGACAGAAGAGATCACTCCTGATATTTCAGAGGATGAGCAATCATATGTTTTTCGCTCGGGAGACTTGCAAGTCGTGATCAGCAAAGAGGAAAATGTGACAGCTTCGTTTTATTACAAAGAACAGCTGATTACCCAAAGCAAACCTCGCAGCAAAGCCTTAGTGATTGATCCGCAAGCAAATACCCATATCAGCGAACAGTTGACCCTAGATGTGGGAGAAACGATTTATGGTTTAGGGGAACGCTTTACAAATTTCGTGAAGAACGGCCAAAGTGTTGATATCTGGAATGCCGACGGGGGCACTGGTACGGAGCAAGCTTACAAAAATATTCCGTTTTATGTAAGTAATAAAGGGTATGGCGTCTTTGTCAATTCACCCGACCGGGTGCAATTTGAAGTGGGGAGTGAAAAAGTTTCTCGTGTTCAATTCAGCAATCCAGGACAAACGCTGCAGTACTTTGTGATCGCCGGTGATGAGTTAAAACAAGTGATCCAGCGCTACACTGATTTGACGGGGAAACCGTCGCTGCCACCTGCGTGGTCCTTTGGGTTGTGGCTAAGTACCTCGTTCTTGACGGATTATGATGAACAAACCGTAACATCTTTTGTAGACGGTATGGCAGAACGTGAGATTCCCCTTGAGGTCTTTCATTTTGACTGCTTATGGATGAAGGAATACGAGTGGTGCAACTTCACGTGGGACGAACGAACTTTCCCAGAACCGGAAAAAATGCTGCAGCGCTTGAAAGCCAAAGGATTGAAAATCTGTGTCTGGATCAATCCGTACATTGGGCAAAAATCACCCTTGTTTGACGAAGGGATGGCCAATGGCTACTTTTTGAAACGCGCCAATGGAGATGTCTGGCAATGGGACAAATGGCAAGCAGGTTTGGCGATCGTCGACTTCACCAACCCTGAAGCGGTCGCTTGGTACAATAGCAAGCTGCGTGCCTTATTAGACATGGGTGTGGATTGCTTCAAAACGGATTTTGGTGAACGGATTCCCACCGATGCGGTGTACTATGACGGCTCTGATCCAGAAAAAATGCACAATTATTACGCCTACCTATACAATAAAGTCGTCTTTGACTTGCTGAAAGAAGTCAAGGGAGCAGAAGAAGCCATCGTTTTTGCGCGGGCAGCTTCGGTTGGTTCGCAACGCTTGCCTGTACACTGGGGTGGCGACAGTACCTCAGATTATCCATCAATGGCAGAGTCACTGCGGGCAGGTCTGTCCTTTGGGTTAGGCGGCTTTGGGTATTGGAGCCACGATATCTCAGGGTTTGAAGCTGGCTCAACCCCAGACCTTTACAAGCGCTGGACACAATTTGGTCTGCTGTCTTCCCATAGCCGTTACCATGGCAGCTGGGAATACAAAGTGCCTTGGGTTTATGACGACGAAGCCGTGGCGGTAGCCAAAGCCTTTACCAAGTTAAAATTGTCCTTGATGCCTTACTTGCAAGCTCAATCGGTGCTAACCGCCCAAACGGGGATTCCGATGATGCGGGCGATGGTCTTAGAGTTTCCTGAAGACGAGATGACCCATCATTTGGATCGCCAATACATGCTGGGGGAACACCTTTTAGTTGCGCCTATTTTTAATGATCAAGGAACGGTCTCCTTTTACGTACCGAAGACGAAGGGGCATTGGATCGACTATTTATCTGGCAAAGCTTACGAGGGCGGACGTTGGTACCAAGAAACCTATGATTATTTCCACTTGCCACTGTTAGTCCGACCAAATCAACTGATTATCGAAGGCCATGAACAAACCAAAGCAGTCTATGACTATGCCGAACATCCAACGATCCATCTCTTTGATCCGCAAGACAAGACCGCTGCGGCTATCTATGATCACCACGGTGAGTGGATTGGCGAGGTGGCTGTTGAAAGAGTCGATCAAGAACTGATCGTCAAGCTGACAGGGATCCAGCAAGCATCCTTGCAGATTCACACGACTGCTGGAAAAACGAGCCATAAGCTGACGGCTGACCAAACCACGATAAAGGAGTTCTAGATGCCGATGCGAACCATCACGAATCCAATTTTACCTGGATTTCATCCAGATCCCAGTATTTGCCGTGTCGGTGAAGACTTTTATCTGGTGACGAGTACTTTTGAATATTTTCCTGGATTACCAATTTATCACAGTAAAAACTTGGCAGACTGGCAGCTGATTTGTCATGGACTTTCGCGACCTGAGCAGCTGCAGTTATCGACGAAAAACCCCAACGCTTTTGGTCTGTATGCCCCAACCTTGCGTTTTATCAAGGACCGCTTTTACCTCGTTTGTACCAACGTTGGGGCAAACGAAGGAAGAGAAGGCAACTTTCTGATCTGGACAGATGACATCGCCGGTGAATGGTCTGACCCGATTTGGCTGGACACCCCTGGGATCGACCCGACGATTTTCGCAGATGACGATGGGCAGACCTATTACTTAGGCACCCATAAGGAGATCTATCTGCGGACGATCAATTTGGCTTCTGGAGAATTAGGTCCGCGCCAAAACATTTGGACAGGCAGCGGATCGGCTGATCCAGAAGGCCCCCACTTGTATAAAAAAGACGGCTATTACTACCTGTTGATCTCCGAAGGTGGAACGTCCTATGGTCATATGCTGACCATGGCCCGCAGCCGTTCCTTGACGGGACCCTATGAAGCATGTTCCAATAATCCAGTGATGACCAATCGCAGTACGAATCTGCCGCTGCAAGCTGCAGGGCATGCGGACCTCGTGCAAGATATCCAAGGCAACTGGTGGGCAGTTTGTCTGGCAGTACGCCCCATCAGCTATCCTTTGAGGCATTTGTTAGGTCGGGAAACATGCCTGCTACCGGTGGACTGGTCAAACCAATGGCCGGTGTTTGGCGAGGAAGGTCACTTGCCAGAAACCGTTCAGATAGACACAGCGGTGGTACCAAAGGAAACACGGAAGGAGAGCAGCAAGCCTGATTACGTGACTTTATTCGAATGGGCCCCGACGTTGATTGAAGAAGAGCCACATGGCTTCTTGCTGCATCCTAATCAGACGGGTCTGTCCGATCAAGGCAAACTTGCCGCAGTGTTCCAACGGCAAACCGCCTTTGAGCAACAATTTCAGGCAACCTTTGATTGTCGGCAACTAACGGATGGGCAAGCAGGATTGACGGTTTTCTTAAATGCCACCCATCACTATGAGGGTTACCTGGAAAAAACAGCCATCAGTCGACAGTTGGTTTTCCGCCGACAAATCGGTTCCTTATGGAAAGTGGAAAAGAAACTGCCTTATGCAGCAGATATGGTCACCTTGCAGCTGAGCGCCGATAAAGAAACCTATCGTTTTTCTGTTCTTGATGAACAAGGACAAGCACAGCTTTTAGGCAGTGGAGAAACAAAATATCTGACCACTGAAGTCGGTGGTGTCTTTACTGGGATCATGGTGGGCTGTTACGCCAGTGCTTCTTCACCACAACAAACAGTTCGTGTGTGGGATTTCTAACCAAGCAAAAGCCCCCTTTCGATTTCTGAAACAGGAATCGAAGGGGGGCTTTACTGTTTTAGTGAAGAGAAAATGAATCTTGGCTTAGATCATGGATGCGCAAGATGACTTGTGTGCCGCTACCCAGCACACTCTCGATCGTCAAGCCGTATTCAGGTCCATAAAACATTTTGACCCGATGATTGACGTTGGCTAGCCCAATGTTCTTTTTGGCATGGGTGGAGGGCGTCTTGATTTTTTGCTGCAAGCCTTCGAGTTTTTCTGGCGGTATCCCGCTGCCGTTGTCTTGTACCACGATCACCAGATCATGGCCGTCTTTGGTGATCGTCAAACGGACAAACCCTGGATAGGTGATGCCTTCCAAGCCATGGGAGATGGCGTTTTCCACCAATGGTTGAATCAGGAGGGGCAATATTTGGACTTCTTTTTGGTCGATCTCATTGGAGACTGAATAGGAAAAGTTGACTCGATCGCCAAAGCGCATCCGCTGGATCTTGACATATACGTGAACGGCATCTAAGGACTCTTCTAAACTCGTTCGCTTGGTTCCGTGGGCTTCTAGCGTATAGCGCATCGATTTTGCCAGTAATTTGATGGCGTAAACGACGTCAGAATTGCCGGAAGTCAGCGCCATCATGCGAATCGTTTCTAACGTGTTGAACAAAAAGTGGGGATTGATCTGCCCCGCTAAGATATTAAATTCCATTTGCTGTTGTTGAGTCAACAGCTCTTGCTGCGCCAGACGCGAACGGTAGATCTCTTCTTCTTTTTTCTTGATTCGTTGAATGATCTTATGGAAATCAAGAGAGATCTGAGAAATTTCGTCTTCGCCGCTAATATTTTGAAAGAAATCATAATCCTCGATCGAGCCAAAGTAGACCGCCTGCTGCAGTTGAGAAATTCGTTTGGTAAAGAATCGAGCAAACAGAAAGACGATGATGAAAGTAGTGATCAAAATCACCAAAACGATCGTGCTCCAACGGATCAGATTGGCGCGTAGATTGCGATAGGCATTTGTATCCGCACTATAAATTGTGATGATGTCTTCTTTGTTACTCATGGGTAAGGTGCTTTTGGTGAGCATCACCTTGGTACCATCATCTTTTAAAAAGGCAGCACTCGTTTGCGGCTCAGAAAGAGTTGTAAGCTGTCCCGGTTCACCGACTTGATTGATTTTGTCGCTATAAAAGATGACATCATCATTTAACTGTAATTCCAATTCATAGGATGAATTACGAAGTCGGTTGCTGAGATAATTATAATCGACTTGGATCTCCAAAACGGCAGTTTCTTTTGATAAAGGCAAAGGCAACGTTTTATAAAGACTCAAACGATTTGCTTTGTAATCCTCTGGCATCGTCATCAAAAAAGCATCGGGTTGCTTGAGGGCTCGTTGGTACCAGGCGGTCGCTTGAATTGTGTCATCTGCCTGTTGAAAATATTTATAGTTCGGAATGGTTTGATTCGTCGTATAGATAGTTAATTTCGCAATCGAGGTTTGAAGATTTCTGATCTCATCTAGCTGATCATAGCTATTGATGTCCACGATCGCTTCTTGGTCGTCAAGGTAATTGGCAGTTAAAAGCTGACGTAGATGAGTATCGTTTGATAAGGAACTCGCCGTGTTGGTCAGCGTGTTTGTTGTATCAAAAAGAACAGATTTGACACGCTGAGCATTCAACTCTGCCAAGTGTTGGTAATTGCCTGTCAGCTGTTTGGTTGAATCGTAGACCAATAAGAGACCTATAGTCACTGTGGATAAAAAAACAACAGGCAGATAAAGAATGAATAATTGTCGCCGAATGGAAAACTGACTCAGACGACGAAAAAGTGAGAGATGACTGATTTTTTTCATGCTTGTTGATTACGAAAGATAGAAAGCAACAGGAACGAACTACAATAAATAACGAAAGAAAAACCAAAAATCAACAAGAGGAATTTAAACAATGGAAATAAAACAATAAAACAAAACGCAGCGATAGGAATAAGCGCGAGGGCTAACGAACGGATAGGGTCCGCAATCGGTAACAGAAACGCGTTTTTTAATGTTTGCCTAAAGCTGTTTTCATAACGTCCAATTAACGCGAGGCAATAGACTAACACAATAAACAGATAAATAGCTGTAACAATTAGAACGAAGGCAAAAATACTGGCAAGAATGGTTTTTGAGGAAAACCAAAACAAGCTACTATACAGTAGTGCTACCATGGGCAATCCAAGAAGGAGAAAACTACCGGTGGCTTTCATAAAGTTTGCTCGTAGCGCTCGGACATAGCCCACGATCAATTCACCACGCTCTTCATCCGCATAACGAATCGTCACTTCATAAAGGGCAGCTGTCGCAGCTCCAATCGTAATAATTGGCAAACAGCTAATGATATATAGTAAATTTAACAATGTGAATTGTGAAAAAACGGTGGTTATTTTGTACAGTTGACCATCAGGATTGTACTTCATTTTTATCCCTCCAAAATTGATATATTCCTATAGTACTCGCAAAAAACAAATTTTGAAAGCCTTGCCATTTAGGTGTCTTTTATCTGAAACCTTGATGTATCAGCATTCTTTATAAATAAAAGAAAAATAAAGTCTAAAATGTACGGATTGACCTCTATTTTTAACAGGTGGCAAATGAGATTTCAGGTGCTAGTATTAAAAATGTAAAAGCGGTTACAAAAAAGGGGGAGGAAAATGGAAAGTAAACTAAGCAGTGTCCCAAGAAAAAATAAGCGGGTGACACGAGAAGGGAAGATTTTGTTTTTATGTATCGTTCCCTTTCTGATTCTCGTGTTTTTGTTCTCTTATTTTCCTTTGCACGGATGGATTTATTCACTTTATGATTACAAACCAGCATTAGGTTTAGCGCGCAGCGAGTTTGTAGGCTTCAAATGGTTTCGACTTCTTGTCTCTAGTCCAACACAAGTGGATCAGATCGTACAAGTAATGAAAAACACCTTTGCCATGAGTTTTTTAGGGATTGCCACTTCGATCCTACCAGTAGGCTTCGCCATTTTATTGAACGAAATCAAGTGCAAATGGTTTAAAAACTTGGTCCAAACGCTGACCACGCTGCCGAATTTTATCAGTTGGGTTTTGGTGTATACGATCGCCTTTAGCTTGTTTTCTTCAACAGGGCTGGTAAACACGTTGCTGCAAGAATGGGGCTTCGTTACAGATCCAGTCAAATTTTTGGATAGCGGCAATCATACGTGGCTTATGATGTGTCTTTGGAATATTTGGAAAGGCTTGGGCTGGGGTGCCATCATGTATCTTGCAGGCATTTCAGGAATTGACCCCGAATTGTATGAATCGGCACGAATCGATGGGGCGAATCGTTTCCACCTGATGCGTCATATCACACTGCCTGCCTTGATGCCGACGTTCCTTGTGATGCTGATGCTGTCTATCGCCAACTTGTTGAACAACGGGATGGATCAGTACTTTGTTTTCCAAAATGCATTCAATCGAAATACGATCCAAGTCCTCGATTTGTATGTCTACAATTTAGGGATGGGTGGAAATAGTCTATCTCTGGCTACCGCGATCAGTATGCTAAAAAGTGTCATTTCTGTTGCCTTGTTAGCCATCGTCAATATTGCTTCGAAAAAAATTCGGGGGACTTCCATTATTTAGGAGAGGAGGATATCTATGGAACTATCGATTAGTGAAAAGAAAAAGGCGAAAAAAGTACCCAAACGTGAAAACCTGACGTTTAGTATCCTCAATTATACCTTTTTCTTTCTGATTACGTTGATTTGTGCGTATCCTTTTTATTACTTGATTATTAATTCAATCAGTAATAATGAGTTGAGTGCGTTAGGACAAATTCGCTTTTTTCCACAAGAGATCCATTTTGAAAACTACAGTCAAGTGTTACAACTAAAAGGGTTGCCATTAGCCGCAACCGTTTCGGTGGCTAGAACGGTGATCGGAACAGCAGCAACCGTCTTAGCTTCAGCCTTCTTAGGCTTTATGTTTACCCAAGAAAAAATGTGGAAACGAAAATTTTGGTATCGCTTTGTCGTGATTACAATGTATTTCAATGCAGGGCTGATTCCATTATTCATCACGATGAAGACATTAGGTTTAACGAATAATTTTTGGGTCTATATTTTGCCGGCTGTCGTTCAGCCTTTTAACATCATCTTAGTGAAAACCTATATTGAGTCAATCCCCAAATCGTTGCAAGAAGCAGCTGAAATGGATGGAGCTGGCATCATTCAAGTATTCTTTCGGGTAATTTTACCCAACTGTACGCCGATTTTAGCAACAGTCGCGATCTTCTCGGCAGTTGGTCAATGGAATTCTTTCCAAGATACACTGATTTACATTACGGATCAAAGTCTCTACTCCTTGCAATACCTTCTTTATACGTATATCAATCAAGCCAATTCGTTGGCACAAATGGTCAAAAATACATCGGGATCACTTTCCAGTATCGCTTCAGCTGCAACAACGCAGACACCGACTTCGATTCGCATGACCGTTTCAGTCATTGTTGTTTTACCAATCATGTTTATTTATCCGCTTTTCCAGAAATATTTTGTCAAAGGAATTATGTTGGGTGCGGTGAAAGGTTAATAAAAAGAAAGAGGGAAGAAAATGAAAAAAATGTCGAAATATGTAACAACAGGTTTGTTAGGCATGACATTGCTAGGTAGTTTAGCCGGCTGTGGAGGAGCGGCTGACTCTGACACAGACGCTGCTTCCAGCGAAAGTGGCTACGATGAAACGATCACGATCGATGTCTATAATGGGCTAGCCAACTATATGGGGATGCAAGAAGGTTGGTTTGCCAAAATCGTGCGGGATAAATTCAATATGGAATTGAACATCATCGCACCAAACGTTGCTGGAAACGGAGACACTCTTTATCAAACGAGGACGGCAGCAGGTGATTTGGGCGATTTGATCATTGTTGATAATGGCCAACAATACAACGAATTGGTTGAAGCTGGTTTGTTGACCGATGCGAGCGAGTATTATGAAACTATGGAAAATGTTCAGCGCTTCGATGCGGCTGTTCAAAATCTAAACAAAGATGCCGATGGTCTATATGGCTTTCCAACTTCCGTTTCTACATTAAAAGCCACCGATCCTTCAGAAGGATTAGATCCTACATTTGGTACTTATGTGCGTTGGGATCTTTATGGGGATCAAGGATATCCAGAAATCGGTACATTGGAAGACCTGCTTCCTGTGATTCAAAAAATGCAAGAAGACAATCCAACAACAGATTCTGGGAAAAAAGTTTATGGGTTTTCTCTATTCAGCGATTGGGACGGCAACATGATGAATGCAGGCAAACAGCTGGTCACCTACTATGGGTACGATGAATCAGGTTTTGTCTTGGCAAAAGCGGATGGTTCTGATTATCAAAGCATTCTCGATAGTGATTCTGAATATATTCGCGCACTTAAGTTTTATTTCCAAGCCAATCAAATGGGCTTAGTGGATCCAGAATCAACGACGCAAAATTACGATACACTTTTTGCCAAATTCCAAGAAGGACAAGTCTTATTCTCATGGTGGCCTTGGTTAGGTCAAGCGGCTTTTAATACGACTACGAACTTGAATGAAGGAAAAGGCTTTATGTTGGCACCGATTCAAGACCAAAAAATCTTCTCTTATGGTGCGGAAGTTTACGGTGGCAAACAATTTATCGGGATCGGTTCAAATGCCGAAGACCCAGAGCGAATCGCAGCCTTTATTGACTGGCTCTACTCTTCAGAAGGCGTGTTAGCAAATTCTTCTCAAACAAGCGGTAGTAGTGGCCCTGAAGGCTTAACTTGGGAAATGAAAGATGGCGAGCCTGTCTTAACTGAGTTTGGGAAACAAGCGTTGCTAGATGGCGATGGGGATGTGCCAGAAGAATATGGTGGCGGAAGTTACAAAGATGGTGTATCCGCGCTAAACGTCAATACGGTATTACCGATCGATATCAATCCTGATACCGGCTTCCCATATGCTTATACGATGTGGGAAAGCTATCAAAATGAAACAACCGATCCTGTAAAAGAAGATTGGTCAAAAAATATGGGTGGTGCAGAATCGACCATTGGCTATTTAGAGGAGAACGACCAATTGTTAGTTGCCCCTGGTGCCAGCTATGTAGCGCCAGAAGATAGTTCAGAGATCTCTACGTTGCGGAACCAAGCCAAAGCGACAATCATCGAGTACTCTTGGCGAATGGTTTTTGCCAAAGATGAAGCAGAATTTGACCAATTGCTAAAAGAAATGCAAGAAACAGCAGACGGCTTAGGCTATCAAACAGTGCTAGAATTTGACATGAATAATGCGAAAGATCAAAACGAAAAACGGGTAGAAGTAGCGAAAGAATTTGGGGACTAATCAAAAACAAAGAATCATAAAAATGGTTGGTCAACGGTTCCTTGACAAAAGTGAGTAAACAGCGTTTGGTTAAGCAATCACTTAAGAAGATTGATCCAGCACCAGCGGATCAGTCTTCTTTCTTTAAGGAGGAAAACAATGATAGTGGATAAAAAAGATCGTCTGCTTTTTATGGGGGATTCGATCACAGATAGTAATCGAAATTATCAAGCGATACCTGCGGGATGGTCGTCATGGGGGGACGGCTATGTTCATCTGATCAACGCCTATACCACAGCATTACTCCCACAAATGGAATTAATGATCGTTAACCGAGGCATCAGTGGAGATACAGTCGTCGATTTGAAGAAGCGTTGGAAGGATGATGTATTGGCATTTCAACCAGATTGGGTAACGATCATGATCGGTGTAAATGATGTGTGGCGGCATTTTGATGGCACATTTGCTCAAACGGAACTGGTGGGGATTGAAAGATTTGAATCAGAGTTGCGTGATTTGATCGCTCAGACATTACCGAGTGTCAAAGGAATGATTCTCTTGACCCCGTTTATGGTTGAAGCCAACAAAGAAGATCCACTAAGAAAAATGCTTACCAACTACCAACACGTGCTTGCTAAAGTAGCGCAAGAGTATGGTATCCTTTTAGGAGATACGCAGGAAAAGTTTGATGATTTTTTGCTTTATCAGTCATCCTATGTCTTAAGCAGTGATCGTGTGCATCCGTCGACTGCAGGACATGTGTTGATTGCAAAAACATGGCTGGAAACAGTCGGTATTTTGGAGGAAAGACCATGATCACAGTAGAAACGATCCACCAAGTCGCGCATCAAGGCCCCTTTTTCCCAAATTGGCAATCTTTGGGCGCTTTTGTTCTACCGGAATGGTTCCCCAAAGCAAAATTTGGGGTCTTCATTCATTGGGGATTGTATAGTGTTCCTGCATTTAATAACGAGTGGTACTCCAGAAATATGTACATCAAAGACCATCCGGAATACGATCACCATATCAACACCTACGGTCCGCAAAAAAACTTCGGCTACAAAGACTTTATTCCCATATTTACTGCAGAAAAATTCGATGCAAATGAGTGGATTCGACTGATCAAACAAGCCGGTGCCAATTATCTTTTTCCCGTTGCAGAACATCACGATGGGTTTCAGATGTACAAAAGCGAGCTTTCTGAATGGAATGCGGCAGTTATGGGACCGAAAAAAGATATTCTTGCGGAATTAAAAGAAGCAGCTGAGGAACAAGGCCTGCATTTTTGTACCTCATCTCATCGTGCCGAACATTGGTTTTTCATGGGACATGGTAAGGAATTTGACAGCGACATCAAGGAGCCGTTAGAAAAAGGCGACTTTTATTGGCCTGCTATGCCAGAACCTGATAATCAAGATTTGTACAGCGAGCCATATCCCTCAAAAGAGTTTTTAGATGATTGGCTACTGCGAACCTGTGAACTCGTCGATAACTATCAACCAGAGCTGATCTATTTTGATTGGTGGATCCAACACGAAGCCTTCAAGGAGCACCTGCAACTTTTCGCTGCTTACTATTACAATCGTGGGGCTGAATGGGGCAAAAAAGTTGGTATCTGCTACAAACACGATGCCATGATGTTTGGTAGTGGTATTGTGGAGATCGAACGGGGAAAATTTGCCGAACCACAACCTTTTTACTGGCAAACAGATACAGCGATCGCTCGCAATTCATGGTGTTATACCACAACGTTGGATTACAAAACAACGCGTGAGATTTTACAGGATTTGATCGAAGTCGTCAGTAAAAATGGCAATCTTCTTTTGAATATCGGGCCGAAAGGGAATGGTTCGATCCCAGAAAAAGATCAAACGATCTTAAAAGAAATCGGTGCGTGGCTGGATGTAAACGGTGAAGCCATTTATGAAGCGAAACCATGGCGCAAAGCCGGGGAAGGACCCACGACCGTTGTCTCAGGCCAATTTCAAGAGGCACAGGCGACGACATACACGAGCCAGGATTTCCGCTTTACGGTTCAGGGGGATTCGTTGTATGCTATTGGCATGGCAAGTCCTGAGAATGGACACGCAAGGATCCAAGCACTGGCCCAGTCTAAAGATCAAAATTTGCCAGAATTTCACGGCATCATCCAAACCGTGACGATTCTAGGACACGAAGAACAGCCTATTGATTGGCAAGTGACCGATGAAGGCTTGCAACTAACTTTTGAACCAATTGAAACCGACCAACCAATCGTCTATAAAATTACAATGAAATGAGGCGCAATCCGTGATACATGAAAAAAGAACCGCACTTTTACCAGAAAGCCAAGCCAGTTTAACCACGTATGTCATGGAAAATTCTCCTGAAATGGAACCAGATCGTGTTCGACCAGCGGTCATCATCTGTCCTGGCGGCGGCTATGAAATGTTGTCTGATCGCGAAGCGGAACCCATCGCCATCAAAATGATGAGCTTTGGTTTCCAAGCCTTTGTGTTGCATTATAGTATCAAACCGGCTGTCTATCCGTTAGCCTTAAAGGAATTGGCGGCTGCCGTTCGTCTTGTGCGCACCAATCATGAGGTCTGGCACGTCGATCCTGAAAAAATCATTGTTGCCGGTTTTTCAGCTGGCGGTCACTTAGCTGCTAATCTGGGTGTGTCTTGGCAGCAACCTTTTCTAGCAGAGGCTTTACAAGGAGCCAATGAAGAATGGCGACCTAACGGGTTACTGTTGAGTTATCCGGTCTTATCTAGTGGTGAACTTGGGCACCAAGATTCCTTCCGTTCATTATTAGCAGATCGCTATGAAACAGAAAAAGCGGCTTTGTCTTTAGAGACTTTAGTCAATGAACAGACACCGCCGACGTTTCTTTGGCATACGTTAGAAGATGGATTAGTCTTGGCGGAAAACAGCCTCCTTTTTGCCGAACAGCTGCGCAAATTTAATATACCTTATGAGCTGCACATTTTCCCTCGCGGTGGTCATGGACTAAGTTTAGGAACACCGGAAACCGCCAACGGCAATCAACACGGGATCGAAGCATCGGTTGTCCGTTGGCCAGAATTGTTTGCTGATTGGGTGAGGTGGAACATCTAAGAGGAATTCAAAAAAACAGTATAATCTTTAATCAATCATCTTTGTCTAATTCTCAAATCCGTTTTTTCAGCAGTATAAAAAGGATTTACTGAAAACATAAGATTGAGTGCTTGGTTCATTTACAAAATTAGGAAAGCGAAAGGGGTATTCAGTGAAAGTCAGATTAAAAGACATTGCAAAAGAAGTAGGTGTATCGATCGCAGCCGTTTCTCAAGTGTTAAATGACAAACCGATTCGGATCACAGAAGAAAAAAAACAGCAAATCAAGCGCTTGGCGGCAGAAAACAATTATACGCCGAATGCTGCGGCTAAAAGCCTGGTTTTGAAAAAAACCAATACGATCGGACTGATCATCCCAGATATCAACAATCCTTTTTTTGCCAACTTGGCCAAGGTCTTAGAAGATTTGCTGCGAAAACAGGGGTATCTGCTGATTTTGGTCAACTCAGATGATAAAGTTGACGTTGAGAAGGAATTGATTCAGCTCCTGATTGACCGCAACGTTGATGCGTTGATCATCGCCCTTTCAACCGAATCCTACGCGGATGAGGTACAAACCAAAGAACGATTGAAGAATCTTTCGGTTCCAATCGTTTTGGTTGATAGAGGAATAGATAACTTTGAGGTCGATCAAGTCTTTTATAATAATCGGCATGGGGGATATATTGCTACCAGTGAGCTAATAAAAAAAGGACACAAAAAGATCGGCACGATGATGAACCCTGATAAAAATATCAATTGTGTGTATCGATACCAAGGCTATTTAGATGCGCTGAAGGAATTCAATCTCCAACGAAAAGACAGTTGGCATGTGGTAACAAAGTTCCAATTTGAAGACGCCTATGAAAAAGCAGACATTCTCTTAAAAAACCGAGATGTAACCGGCATTGTTGCTGGCAACGACTTGATTGCATTGGGAATTATGAAGCGTGCCAAAGAACTAGGAATCAAGGTTCCAGAGGATGTTTCGATCGTAGGATACGACAATCTTGTTTTGAATGATCTTTTAGAAGTATCTCTAACGTCTGTGGAACAAGATGTAAATGATTTAGGTGAAAAAACGGTTCTTGCCTTGATGAATGCAATCAGCGGACAGAAGCCACGTTACGTCCAATTGACACCTAGATTGATAAAAAAGAACAGTGTGACTGAAAGAGTTTCCTAGCGAAACTCTTTTTTACTATTGACAGCGCTTTAAAACAATGCTATTCTTTGTGTGAACATTAGATAAAACGCTTTATCAGATGTTCGTTTTTTTTAGAAAAATGATAAAACGTTTTATCAAAGGCGAGAGGAGAATACGTATGTCAAAAAAAGAAGTCATTATTGATACGGATCCGGGGATCGATGATGCAGTTGCGTTGGGAATTGCTCTATTTAGTGAAGGCTTGGAGGTCAAGTTGATCACGACAGTGGCCGGAAATGTCGGTATTGAACATGTCACCAATAATTTACTGAAACTGCTTTCCTTTTGGGATTTGTCGATTCCAGCAGCACAAGGTGCATCTCAGCCACTAACGCGAGCAGTCAAAGATGCCAGCGATGTTCATGGGGTCACAGGAATGGCCGGCTATTCATTTCCAGAACCAGATCGTTCATTGCTGCTGGAAACTTCAGCTGTGGAAGCGATGTATCAAACGATCAAAAAGAATAAAGAAAAAATCACAATTGTCGCATTAGGTCCTCTAACGAATATTGCTCTTTTGCTTAAGATTTATCCAGAAGTCAAAGAAAAAATCGATGAGATCGTTTTAATGGGCGGAGCCTTAGGCAGAGGAAACTTTGGTGTATTGTCAGAGTTCAATATTGCGATTGACCCCGAGGCTGCAACGATTGTTTTTGAGAGCGGCTTACCACTTTCTGTAGCACCATTAGATGTGGGCGCCAAAGCGCTTGTTTACCCAGAAGACAGCGCAAAAATCAAAGAAATGAATCAAACCGGAGATATGATGGTTCAATTATTCAAAAAATACCGTGGTGGCAGTTTTGGCACGGGGCTGAAAATGTATGACAGTTGTGCGATCGCTTATCTTTTGTGTCCAGAGATGTTCACTGTTCAAGAGACTTTTGTTGCGATCGAAGCACAAGGAGCCTACACAGCAGGTGCGACAATTGTCGATCTCAACAATCGTCTGAAGCAGAAAAACAATTGCCGTGTTTGTGTCGATATCGATGAAGCGCTCTTTAAAGAATGGTTTTTACAGGCAATCAGCAAGTGTAAATAGGAGGGGAAAGAAATGATAGAAGCGATTTTAGTACTCGTTGTTTTGGGGATCGTCGGATATTTTATTATTAAGAGTTATAATCCAGCATTGATTTTGATTATTGGGGCACTTGTCTTGCTTTGTGCATCCGTTGCTTTAGGAAATCCGCTTTACCCAGAAGGTGAAGGGACTGGCTTGGCCTTATTCGATATTTTTTTAAAGCTTAAAGATACGATCATCTCTCAAGTAAGTTCTGCTGGTCTAGTGATCATGATCTTATTCGGATATTCAGGTTATATGAATCTCATTGGTGCCAATCAAAAAGCTGTCAATATCCTGGTTCAGCCAATGACCAAAATCAAGTCTAAGGCATTATTTATTCCGATCGTTTTCTTATTAGGGAATTTGATGTCGTTAGTCGTCCCAAGTGCATCTAGTTTGGCAATAATTTTGATGGCAATCCTTTATCCACTGCTTCAAGGGATTGGTATCTCTTCCTTAACAGCAGCCGGAGTTATCGCAATGACTGCCACGATCATGCCGACGCCATTAGGTGCGGATAATGTGATTGCGGCTCAGACATTGAATTACAACATCTTAACTTATGTTCTGTACCATGCGAAAATTTCCATCCCAACATTGCTGATCATGGCCATTGTTCATTACTTTTGGCAAACGTATTGTGATAAAAAAGAAGGCAAAGATGCCTTTGTAGAACTAAAAGAAATTGAAAGTAAGTCAGAAGAAACGGCTGTTCCTGGATTTTATGCAATTTTACCACTCCTTCCTTTGGTGTTGATCATTATCGTTGGTATAATCGGTATATTCAAAGAAGGTGTAACAATGGATATTTTCGTCCTAACGATGATTTCCTTTTTTGTCGCATTACTGATTGAATGTTTGAGAAAGAAATCTTTCAAAATCGCGCAAGAAAGTGCAGTGGAACTATTCAAAGGAATGGGACAAGGGTTTAGTCAAGTAGTCATGTTGGTTGTGGGTGGATCATTATTTACCACAGCTATCCAAAGCTTAGGAGTGATTGATTCACTAATGAGTGCGGTAGAAAATTCTCAATCTGCTGGCGTGTTAACGGCATTGATATTCAGCGGCGCAACCGCATTGTTCGGTATTTTGAGTGGCGGAGGATTGGCGATGTTTTACGCTGTGATTGAACTGATTCCCGATATTGCCGCTAAAGCGGGAATTGACGGGATTTTGATCGCCTTGCCAATGCAGATGATCGCCAATCTTGGCAGAACGATCTCACCAGTTGCCGCTGTAATTATGATTGTGTCTTCTTCAATCGACGTCAGCCCTGTTCGGTTACTGAAACGAACCAGCGTTCCAACGATCGTTGGGATTATAGCAGTGGTCATTTTGTCGTTGGTATTGCTCCCTTACTAGAGTCATGAATGAACTTCAAAGGGCGTCACGACAAGAATTAGCAGAGATTTTTCAACTGTTCATCGAAGCAAAGCAGCAGATGAATAGAAGGAAAATCTACCAGTGGACTGATACTTATCCCTCCCTAGAAATCTTAGCGAAGGATATCGAGAAAAAGGAACTGTTTGTGTTGAAGGATGAAAATAAAAACATTGTAAGTGCCGGTGTTTTGTCAGTTGACTCATTGTCAAATTGTAGCAAAGAATATCATGGGATAAGAACGATTCAGCGACTCGTTGCGAGACCATCTCAAGCGGGGCAAGGCTTTGGCCGCCAGTGGATCAGAAGCTGTTTGGAACAACAGTGTGATGAAGGGGAAACACTTCTTTCAATCACAAATCATACCAATCTGCCCATGCAGCGATTATTTGTAAAAACAGGGTTTTTAAAGGTTGGTGAAACGACCATTGAGGGTCGGGAAGCTTTTGGTCCTTTTTATATATTCAAGAGAAATAGGTGATTTTTTGAGTAAGATAACGATTTTAGGTAGTGTGAACATGGATATCGTGATCACGACAACACGAATGCCGAGGATCGGCGAAACGATCATTGGGGAGCAAATTGATTATTTTGTCGGGGGCAAAGGAGCAAATCAAGCAGTGGCAGCTTCTCGTTACGGTGCATCAACAAAATTTTTAGGGAAAATCGGGGAAGATACTTTTGGGGAAAAGGTTCTTCAGCACCTCAGCAGAGAAGCTCTCGATTTATCGGCTGTTTCCCGTGAAAAAAATATGTTCACAGGAATTGCGAGTATTTTTAAATTAGCAGAGGATAATTGTATCACTGTCGTCCCCGGTGCGAATGGACTGATCGATGAAGCCTACGTTCAGCAAACAATCAGTGAACTTTCACAAGGGGATATCTTACTTACTCAACTGGAAATTCCTGTGGAAACAATCAAACAAGCATTGATTCTTGCCAAGAAAAAAGGAGTTCTAACGATTTTGAATCCTGCTCCTTACAATGAAATCGTACCGGAACTCCTGCCGTATATTGATATTTTGACACCAAATGAAACGGAATTTGCCGCTTTGATCGGTAAAGAGGCCATTTTGGAAGACGAAATTGAGCAGGTCATTGCTGATTGGCAAAAAAAATATGCCACGCGAATCGTTGTCACACGAGGAAGCAAAGGGGTAACATTTGTAGAAAAGTCACAAGTTGTGACGATTCCATCGAACCAAGTTTCAGTTGTAGACACTACCGGTGCGGGGGATACCTTTAATGGCATCTTGGCAGCAGCTTTAGGGGAAGGAGCCGATTTTTATGAAGCCGTTTGTATGGCGAATAATGGAGCTAGTCTGTCCGTTCAAAAGCTGGGGGCTCAAACAGGAATGCCACTAAAAAGTGAAATAGAAGAGTTTATGAAGCAGCAGGTTGATTCATTTACCTGAAAGACTATGTACAATTAGCAAACGACTATTCCTGAAAAAAGGCATCTGCGCCTCTAAAAAGAAGCGCAGATGCCTTTTATATAGGTAAGATTTATGCGGTGAAAACAACTGTTCCTTGATAAAAGCTTTTGCTGACGAAGCCTTTACGGGCAACGAATTCTGCCGTACAAGTAGCTGGTGTCAGTAAGAAATCAGCCGAATCACCAACCTTAGGCCATTGCTGCGCACCGTTTTTATCCAACGGGACTTTGCCATCCGTGACTAAACCTAATGCTTGCGTCAAGTCTTCCTGACTTTTGACGGCAAAAATCTCTAAATAGCGGGCCAGTTTTTCTTGTAAAGAACCATCTCCTAGAGAAGACCAAGAATCATAGACGTTGTCGCAACCAATATGAACAGCAACGCCATAGCTTTGCAATTCCTTAAGCGGTGGAATCGTGCCAGGGCTGATGGGAATACTTGAAATGATGTGGATCTCTAAATCTGCTAAGGATTGAAAGACTTCTTTTCGTTCTGTGCCTTCAAAGTCATTTAGACCAAAGGCGTGACTGATCGCCACATTTCCTTGCATATTGAATTCCTTCGTCAAACGAATCATTTCTTTGACGGTCGCTCTGCCAGCTTCTTGCCGATCGTGAAGATGGAGGTCAATCCCGACATGTCCTTTTTGAGCAAGTTCAAAAGTTGTCCGTAAGGAAGCCTGGTAATCTTGATCGAGTGTATAAGGATCAACACCGCCAATAAAAGATGCTTTGCCCGTTGCTAAGGCTTCTTCAATCAAAGAAGCAGCATTTGAGCGCAATAAGCCATGTTGTGAGAATAAGACCAACTCCGAGCCAAAAGGTTGTTCGGCAACTAATTCGGTAATCGCATCAAAATAACGCAGCTGAGTCATTGGTTCAATATCAATATGTGAGCGGAACATCACCGCACCATGAGGTAGTTCTAAATCGATCAGCGCTTGTCCGCGTTCTTTGATCGATAACGGCAAGGCATCTAATTGGGGAATCTCAGTTTCAAATCGTTCCACCAAGCTAGCTGCCGGCGTTACTGGACGCCAAGGAGTACCTAATTTACTTTTGTCCAAATGACAATGTTTTTCGATCAATCCTGGCAACAATAACTGATTTCCCCCATCAATGATCGTCGCTTCGCTTGATGCCTGCCATTCGGTCATCGGCACGATCTCCGCTATTTTTCCATCATTGATCCCGATTGCTGTATTTTCTGTTTTGGTTCCATAAGACCAATCGCCTTCTTTTAAATAACTCGTCTCAAGTTGTACATTTGTAAGCCATAAATCCAAGAAATCGCCTTCTTTCGTATTTGCTTCATGGTATCACAAGTAAAGCTGGTTCCCAACCAAATCGCTTGCAAAAAAACAGACAATCTAAAACGTTTTAGTATTTACGCGATTTTCCATTAGGAAATCGGAAAAAATAAAAATTATTTTTTGTGAAAACGCTTGAATAGAGAAAAGATGTCTGGTAATATGTGGATGTAACGAAAAGGTTTTCGAAAAAAGGGGGACAAATATGCTGTTACTAAGATTGCTAGCATTTTTGATTGATTGCATGATCATTTTTTTACCAAGTACCATGCTTAGCTATCTCCTAATGGTACCTGCTGGAGTAACGATTGTCTTGCCACAACTTCTCTTTGTGGTCTACAACATGATTTGTTTGAGTAGTTTTGAGGGGAAAACGATTGGCAAACATTTTGCGAAACTCGTTGTTTTTACGAATCAACGTAATTTATTAACTGTAGGAATGAGGGAAGTAGCAAAATTGCTCTACTTTTTACCAATGATCGGTTGGTTGTTTTTCACTGGTTCTTTCTTCCTCTATCTAGGTACGAAAAAAACGTTACACGACATTTTAGGACAAAGTGTAGTGGGGTTCAATAAGAAACAGGGGAATGATCAGTATGAACGAAACCTCCTTCGATGAGTTGTTAACAGGGAATCCTTTATTGGAGATCAATACACAAGCGCTACTTTTGTTAGTTATTTTTGCTTGGGCTAGTGCTAGTCTTATTGCTTGGAAGTGGCGAAACGAATACCAAGCCGCAAAAATAATTAGAGATTATGCTTACTATGCGCCACTCCACTTGATCGTAGGATGGGTGTTTCTTAACGCAGCAATTGTCCTAGTAATTGGTAGTTATTTCATGGGCTTGATTGTACTTTTGTTTCGGTCCAATAACTATTTTTATAAATAAAAAATTTTTGAAAGAAACTAAAACGTTTTCTGAAGAAGTAGGAGGAAAAAATGGAGACAGCGATGCAGTATTTAAAAGAAGACCCTTGGAAAATTACGGAAAAGACCTTTGATACAAAATGGTTAGGCAAAGCAGAAGCCATCATGTGTTTGGGCAACGGGTATCTGGGGATGCGCTCTGTGACAGAAGAGAAATATGTTGGCGAAACGCGTAATCTTTTTGTTGCAGGAACCTTTAATAAATTCGACGAAAATGAAGTGACTGAGCTTCCTAATGTGCCGGATATGATTGGAATGGAGCTCCTTTTTGATGGCGAACGATTAGATTTATCAAAAGGCAAATATTCAAACTATTCACGTGTCTTAAATTTGAGAACTGGGGAACTCACGCGCTCCTTTCAATGGAAACATGGTCAGATTAATGTCGAACTGACCTTTAAGCGATGTGTTTCCTTTGCCCAAAAGCATGTGTTTGCGCAACAAGTGCTGGTCGAAAATTTAGGAAAAGAAGTCACGTTGGAAATTATTTCTGGTATTGACGGACAAAAGACAAATAGCGGCTCACAGCATTTTACTGAAGGTGACAAATCATTAACAGAAAATCGTTTCTTACAAATGATGCCAAAGACCACTCAATCTAAGATCGCCTTTGTTCTTTCGACAGCACATAATCTAGAAAAAACAGAAGATTGCTATGATGGAACCAAGAAGCGGATCGAGATGGGAAGACGGAAAATCTACAATCGTTACTGGCAAACCTTGGCACCTAATGAGACGTTGAAGCTTGAGAAGTTTTCTTCTGTTTATACCACGATCGATAAAGAGCATTTAGGAAAGACACCACAAGATTTGAAGAAGATTGCCCTTGAAGAGCTGAAAGAGATTCGCAAAAACGGCTATCAGGAATTAGCAAAAGCTTCAGCAGCGGCATGGGACAAAGAAGTCTGGTCCGTCTTTCCAATCAAAATCAAGACAGAGAACACACTAGATCAATTAGCGATTCATTTTGCAAAATATCATCTACATGTGATGACACCAGCCCATGACGAACGCATGAACATAGGTGCCAAAGGCCTATCTGGGGAAGGGTACAAAGGACATACCTTTTGGGATACAGAGATTTTTATGCTGCCATATTTTACCTTCACACACCCAGAAATCGCCAAAAAATTAGTGACTTATCGCTATTTAGGTTTGGCTGGTGCCCATAAAAAAGCTACTGAGAACGGCTATCAAGGCGCCCAATTTCCGTGGGAAGCTGCTTGGCCTGAAGATGGTGAGACTACGCCAGTTTGGGGCGCAGCGGATATCCTTACGGGCTTACCAACGAAAATTTGGTCAGGATTTATTGAACAGCATATTACCAGCGATGTCACCTACGGCATCAAACAATTTATTGATGTAACGAATGATCAACAATTTGCATGGGAAAAAGGCTATGAAGTGATTTTTGATACGGCGATCTTCTGGGCGAGTCGTTTAGAGTGGTCCGAAGAAAACCAGCGCTTTGAAATTTTAGACGTAGTCGGACCAGATGAATATAAGGAGCATGTCGATAATAATGCTTTCACGAATCATACTGCGCACTGGAACATTCAATTAGCTATTTCATTGTATGAAGAGTTGAAAAAGAACCAGCCAGAACAATTTACGAAACTAGCTGAAAAATTACCATTAAATGAAGCTTATCAAGAATGGCAAGCAAAAGTAGCTGCTATTTATTTACCGCAACCGAATGAAGCGGGAATCATCCCGCAAGATGATACCTATTTGACGAAAAAAGAGATCGATCTCACGAAATATAAAAATGATTCGCAAGTAGGCACACTGTTCCATGAGTATAACTTAGAACAGGTCAACGAGATGCAAGTTTCGAAACAAGCGGATGTTCTTTTGCTCTTGTTCTTATTTGAGAACCTTTTTCCAAAAGAAGAGAAACGGTTGAATTGGGATTACTATGAGCCGAAAACGTTGCATGATTCTTCCTTATCCTTATCGACACATGCCATCCTCGCTGCTGATTTAGGGGAAATAGCACTTTCTTATGATTTGTTTCAACAAGCAATCAACATTGATATGGGAGAAAATATGCTGTCTTCCAATGAAGGGATTCATGCAGCATCACTCGGCGGTATTTGGCAAATGACGGTCTTCGGCTATGGTGGTGTCCGTTGTTTAGACGGCCAGTTAAGAATCGAACCACATTTACCAAAGGCTTGGGAAGCACTTGAATTTGGTATTATGTGGCACCAACAGCCATTAAAGATTGAGGTCACACAGGAAGGTTTTACGGTCACCAACCATGGGGAGCAAGCGATTGAGTTTATCGCTTTTGATAAGGTTTATCTGCTTGAAGAACAAATCAAAATCACTTTTTAGGAGGAAATAAAATGACTGGATGGAAAAAAGTAGTAGGAACAGGGCTTCTATTGTCTGGAGCAGTGGTGCTGGCAGCTTGTGGTGGAAACGAAGACACCAGTAGTTCGACAGATCAGACGGATTTCACGGGGGATTCGTTAACGATCGGTGTTTGGGGTGGCAACGAGGCAGAAGAAAAATCGTTGGATGAAATGATCCAATCTTTTGAAGAAGCAACGGGTGCTACAGTTGAAAAGAAAGTATATACCGATTATAATACCCAAATTCAAGCTGACATGGCTGGTAGAACGGCACCAGATGTCTTTTACGTGGATGCCTATATGTTCCCATGGTTCTCAGAGAATGGCACACTTGCAGAGCTGGATCCGGCTAATTTTGAAAGTGAGCAGTTTTATGATAGCTTGATCGATGCTTTTACGACTTCGGATGGACAACTGCAGGCTGTTCCCAAAGATATGTCAACTTTAGCACTCTATTTCAATACAGCGATTTTTGAAGAAGCGGGTGTGTCGATCGATGAAGTGCCAGACACACTTGAAGCGTATGTTGAGTGGCTGCCGTCGTTCCAAGAAAAAATCAATGAGGCGTATGGTGACGGAAATGTTTTTGCCATGAGCTATAACCAAGATATGGCTCGCAACTATCATCTTGCAACGCGTGAAAATGCTCAACCAATCAATGAAGATGGGACGGCTAATTTGGCTGATCCAGCAGTAGTTGATAATCTTTCGATTTTAAAAGAGTTGGTCGATACGAAAGCAGCTGTTACACCGCAAGATATCGGAACAGGTTGGAACGGCGAAGCTTTTGGTTCTGGAAAAATTGCGATCATGGATGAAGGAAACTGGGTGTATGAGACACTTAAGACAGAATTTCCTGATATTCCTTTTGTTGTAAAAGAAATGCCAACGTATAAAGGAACGGAAGGGTCAATGATGTTTTCTGTCGGTTGGGGAAAATATGTTGGGACTGAAAAAAGTGCCTTGGCAGATAAATGGATTCAACACGCTACTGGTCAAAGCGGTATGCAAGCATGGGTTGAAGGAACCGGGACATTACCTAGTCGTCAAGATGTAGCAGATGCGGCCAAAATCACAGAAAACAGTGACTTGAATGTTCACCTAGAGGCTTGGGATTATGCAACGATTTGGCAAAAGGGCACCACTTTAGATACGATCAACAAAGCCTATCAAAACTTTTTACCGAATGCTTTAAATGGAAACATGACCTTTGAAGAAGCAATGGAAGCTGCTGATGAACAAGCGAACGCAGATATTACAGCAAACTAGTCTGAATTTGAACGAGGGAGAGGAACTCCTCTCTCTTTTCTTTTGGGAAAGGTGACAACATGATGGAACGAAAAAAAACTAACTATACAAAAAGCCAATGGCAAGAAATCCGACAAGCGTGGCTCTTTCTGGCTCCAGCAATCATTGTCGTAGGAATCTTTTTCGTCTTAGCTGTTCTCTTTGCTTTTTATCTATCTTTCAACGACGTCAATTTGTTTACCAATACATTTTCTTTTAAAGGGATAGAAAACTATTTACGTATCTTCACCGATCAAAAAGCGCGAATCGCTCTTAGAAATACGGCCACGTTTGCCTTGGTCGTCGTTCCGTTACAAACGATTTTTGCTTTGATTATCGCGTATATTTTAAGCAGCAAAGGAATCAAGGGGAAGAAACTGTTTCGGATGGTTTATTTTTTGCCAACTTTAACTTCTAGTTCAGCATTGACGATCATCTTTATGTTTATTTTTAATATTTACGGTCCAGTCAATGACTTATTTATGAATTTAGGATTTTACTCAGAACCAATCAATTTTTTACAAGAACCGGCCTATGCGTTGAAAGTGATTATGGTAATGAATATCTGGTCGACCGTGCCTTATTATATGACGATCTATTTGGCTTCTTTAGTTGATCTGCCTCATTCTTTGTACGAAGCAGCAGAGATCGATGGTGCGACAACCGTGGATAAATTACGGTATATCACGATTCCCTATCTACGCCCAATCACTACCTATGTACTGCTGACGGGGATCATTGGTACCTTTCAGATGTTTGACCAGGCGTATATCTTCTCGAACGGATCAGGGGGACCCAACAATTCGACTCTGACCTTGTCACTAATGATTTACCAATACGCCTTTGGACAAATGAACACGATGGGGTATGCGGCAGCATTAGCGATCGTTTTAGCAATTATTATCTTTATCACGTCACTTTTAGCAGAAAAATTGAACAAAGAAAGAGGGTAACGTACGTGAGAGGAAAAGAGAAAACAAAAATTTTAAAGATCTTGCTCTATACGATCTTGATTCTTTATGCAGTACTGACCTTTTATCCTTTTGTCTGGGCAATTGCTGCATCTTTCAAACCCTATAGAGAAATTGTTTCTGGGGATATGAGTTTGATCCCCAATGAGTTTACTTTAGACAATTTTCGATATGTCTTGGGGCGCTCTTCTTTGTTTATGCGTTGGTTTCTAAACTCCGTGATTATATCCGTTATTGGAACGACCATCAATATTTTATTAAATACGATGGCAGGTTATGCCTTAGCAAGATTAAATTTTCCAGGGCGTGAACGAATTTACTATGGGTTTTTGGCATTGATGATGGTGCCAGCTCAGGTTTTGTTGATTCCAAATTACTTAATCTTGATGAATCTAGGAATGTTAGATAGTTTTTCAGCGTTGATTTTACCAGCTGCGATCAACATCGGGAATATCTTTATGATGCGTCAATTCTTTTTATCTTTTCCAAAAGATGTGGAAGAAGCTGCGGCAATCGATGGTCTCGGCAGATTTCAAACATTCTTTCGTATCGTGATGCCATTAGCAAAACCATCCATCGCAACACAAGCTGTCTTTATTTTTATGGGCTTTTGGAATGAATTCATGAAACCAATGCTCTATTTGACCACGCCAAGTAAATATACTTTGACTCTAGGGTTGCAGACTTTCCAAAGTCGAAATGGTGGTGTACGATGGGATCAGACGATGGCGGCAAGTGTGATCACGATCATTCCCATTGTGATCATTTACTTGCTGTTCAACAAATATTTCTTACAAGGAGTGCGAATGGATGGCGAAAAATGATTCATTTAAAGTAAGAGCACAGGAACTTTCTCATCAAACCCCTGAATACTTAGAAACATTGTTTGCAGTTGGCAATGGTCAAATTGGCGTGCGGGCAGGGCATCCTTTAAAAGTTAATGAGCTTTACGAGGGAAACCCAGGCTCCTTTGTTAATGGCTTTTTTGATAGTGAGCCGATCCAATATGGTGAATGGGCATACGGCTATGCCAAAGAGCATCAGACGATCATCAAGCTGCCGAATCTAAGAGGCGTACGTTTACAGATTGGTGACGAGGACTCTAGTGCTTCAGAATGGCAAGTAAAGCCTATACAAATGACTTTGGATTTGGAAAAAGGCGTGTTGGATGAATCCTATAAAGTAGTAACGCCACTAGGTAAAACTTTTGAATTGGTGATGCAGTCGTTTGCCTCTGTGACACGAAGTGAACTCTACGTCTGTCAGTATCAAATTAAGAACACCAATTTCTCAGAGCTAATTTCCATGACACATCCGTTAGAACAAAAAGCAGCAATTGTTCAAACAGATGATCCTCGGGTTGCCAGTAAAGCACATCACTTACGAAAAGCTGATTATCAGGATTATGCGATTTGGACTGCTGAAAATAGTCAACGAAGTATAGCAATTCGAGTGATCAATGGCGAAAAGCAAGTACAAGCAGAGGAAACGCTTACGACGGTTTTCCAAATGAAACTACTTGAAGATAATCAAAATCACGAAACACCTTTTAACCAAGAGTTAGCCGATTTTGAAGTTCTCTTGCAAGAGCAGCAACAAAGTTATCAGCAATTTTGGGCGGCAAGTGATATTCAAATCGAAGGAGATCCAGTTCTTCAAAAAGGCATTCGGTTCAATTTGTTTCATTTGAATCAAGGTGCGGGGCGAGACGGCAGAACAAATTTCGCAGCCAAAGGATTGACTGGCGAGGGATATGAAGGGCATTACTTCTGGGATACGGAAATGTATCTGTTGCCGTTTTTTATTTTCACGAACCCTGAAATAGCCAAGGCATTGCTTTCCTATCGCGGGAAGATCTTGCCGCAAGCCAAACAACGGGCGCAGGAGCTAAGCCAAGAGGGTGCTTTGTTTGCTTGGCGAACAATTGATGGAAATGAGACGAGTGCTTATTATCCAGCGGGAACTGCCCAAGTCCATATCAATGCGGATATCGTTTATGCATTCCAATTGTATGAACGAGTGACTGGCGACCAGGCATTCATCGAAACGGTTGGCAGTGAAGTTGTTTTTGAAACGGCGAAATTCTGGTTGAGCTATGGCGATCTAGTAGAAAAAGAGGGCAAACTTGCCTTTTGCATCAATGGAGTGACTGGACCTGATGAGTACAGTGCCCTTGTTAATAATAATTTTTATACGAATAAAATGGTTCAAAATAATCTATATTATGCCATTGAGTTAGCACAGCGGTATGGTAAATACCAAGAAACAATTAGTGCTTGGCAGCAAGCAGCCGACTTAATGTACTTTGGTTACGATGAACAGCGAGGGATTACGAAGCAAGACGATGGATTCTTAGAACAAGCAGTCTGGCCATTTGAAACTACACCTGCTGAAAAGTATCCTCTCCTGCTGCATTATCATCCAATGGTCATCTACAAACATCAAGTCTGTAAGCAAGCCGATACGGTTTTAGCCCAAATGCTCTATACAGGAGACTTCAGTCTTGAGCAATTAAAAAAAGATTATGACTATTACGAACAAGTGACGACGCATGATTCCTCCTTGTCTCGTTCTATTTTTAGCGTGATGGCGAGTCGAATTGGGGATTCTGAAAAAGCCTATCGTTATTTTATGGATACGGCTTTGATGGATTTAACGGATCTCCAAAAAAATGTTGTCGATGGCATTCACGCAGCAAATATGGGGGGAAGCTGGCTGAGCTTGATTTACGGTTTTGCAGGGTTGTATTACGATCAAGGCCTGCGATTAGCGAATCATTTGCCACAGAAAATAAAAGAACTAAAATTTACGCTCTTTTATCAAGGAGAACCTGTTAAAATCAGTTTAAAGGATCGCGATATTGACTGTCAGTTAGCGGAGACAACCCAATTGCTCGCTATGAAGGCTGATGGTGGTATTTGGATAAAGGAGAGATAGCAAATGCGAACAACGATTCGCGATGTGGCAAAGGCAGCCGGTGTATCAATAGCGACTGTATCCAAAGTTTTTAACGGGTATAGTGATATCAACCAACAAACCAAGCAAGAAATTTTAAAAATAGCGAAAGAATTAGACTATTCCCCAAACATGGCAGCAAGGACACTGTCTTCGAAGAAACAACAAACCATCGCCTTGATTTTAAATGAGTTGAATTTCAACCGAAAATCAACGATGCCTTTGGAAGTGTTGAATGGGGTCTATCGTTATACGGATCAGTCAGATTTTGAGTTTGTCTTTTATGGGACAAGTACTGAGAAACAAAAGCAAAAGACGTTTAGTCAGTTCTGCAATGAGCACAATATCACTGGTGTAGTGATCCAAGGGTTAAAAACCACCGATCCTTACTACCAGGAAGTACAGCAAACCTCTTTGCCGACAGTTCTGATTGATATGGAAATCGACAATCCTAAGATCGGCTTGGTTTCGATTGACAATGAAAAAGCGGCGCAAGAAGCTGTGGATTTTTTGATTGCCAATAATCATCGACAAATTGGCATGATCAACGGGAGTCGTGATGCCAATGTCAGTGAACTTAGAGAAAAAGGCTACCGCGCTTCTTTGGCAGCGCATGGCTTGTTAGTGAATGAGTCGTATATCCAGTACGCCAACTATGAAGAAGAAATTGCCTATTTGATTTGTAAAAATCTGTTAGAAAACAATCAAGAAATCACTGCACTGTTCTGTGCTAGTGATATTATGGCAATCGGAGCGATACGAGGAATCAAAGACATGGGCTTGCGGGTTCCTGAAGATATTTCGGTCATCGGGTTCGATGATATTATTTTGGCTAGCTACGTAACGCCTGAATTAACAACCGTTGCCCAAGATATGGAACGAATCGGTTATGAAGCAGCTGAATTACTAGCAGACATCATCACCAATCAAGCAGAAACGAGCCATCGAAAAATTAGTCCCCATCAATTAAAAGTGCGACAGTCGGTAGAGAAAATCAGCGAGGTTCGCTAAATAAAAAAGACATGACCTTCATTGAGTGAAGATCATGTCTTTTTTTGTGGAGAAGAAAACTCAAACAAATTGGTCGGTCATATGTGGCAACAACAAAGTGAAAGTCACGACCATTCGTTTTTTTGATAAGAAGCAAAGCACAAGGCAAGCAACTTCTTGTAGAAATTTCCCTTAATGAAAGGGAAGATATACCTATGGAGGTTGCTTGGGTTTGACTCTAAACTAGTAAGCGAGGGAGAGAGAGATGGAAAAATTAAGCCTATTGTTGTTAAGAACACTTTCGGAGCATGACGGTTTTATGACGAGTAAAGCGGCTGCTGCCGAGTTGGGTGTTAGCAGAAAAACCGTTCGCCGTTATGCAGAAGAAATCAACCAGCATCAAGAACGATACGGTTGTATGATTCAAGCGAAAAAAGGGAGTGGGTTGTATTTACAAATAACGAACGAAGAAGCTTTTCAGCGAAGGAAAGAACAAGCGTCCCACAATGACGACTTTGTTTCTAGAATTATTGAATTCTTTATTCAAGAAGAAACGTATATTAAATCCGAAATGCTTTGCGAACGCTTATTCATTTCTCAGAGTAAGCTATCTCAAGAATTGAAAAAGCTGCGACGGATACTAAGCCATTACCAGCTCTCCATTCAAACGAAGCCGTATTACGGAATGAAACTTAGCGGTAGCGAATTTGACTTGAGACGGTTTATGGCTAGTAATTATTTGCAAAGAACCCATATCAAGCAGTTAGAAGAGGGCACAATCAGCGAAGATACACCGTCGCTTCTTCACCAGCAGATAAAAGCGATCGTTTCGACGGAGTTTTCGCAAAAAGCCTACCCCATGTCGGAGGCTATTTTGAACAATCTGGTGAATCATTTAGCGATCGCTGTCTTACGCATGCAAAGCGGCCGCTACTTAGATCGAAACCTACCGATCAGCGGCAGGACCAATGATGAGCAGACATTACTAGGAGAGCGAATCATCGCCAGAATTGAAAAAGAGTGTGCTGTACATTTTACCGAATACGAGCGAAATTATGTTTTAGGGCAAATCGTTGGCAAACGAGTAGTCCCTAGAAATGAAAAGATGACTGTTTCAGATGAAGCAGCAGAATTGGTCAGCAAAATTTTAAAAGCGATCAAGGAAAGCCGCCAAATCGATTTCAGCAAAGACTTGGATCTGCAAACGATGTTGATGTTGCACTTTGCTCCGCTGATCGATCGGATCGAATTGGGGATCGAGCTGAAAAATCCTTTGTTGAATGAGGTGAAGGTACACTGTAATGTCGCTTATGATTTAGCCATCATTGCCGGTCAAGTCATTGCAAAGCAATTTGAAAAGACCATCAGTGATCATGAACTCAGCTATTTGGCGATGCACTTTGATGTGGCTTTAAATAAGAAAAATTCGCAAACACAGCGCAAGTATATTTTAGTGGTCAATGACCTAGGCCGAGCGGCCAATACCTTCCTTAAAGAGAAATTTGAGTTTTATTTTCGCAATTATATCAAGAAAGTCACGGTATGCAATCAATATGAATTTTTGCAAATGATCGAAGAGCAGGAGTTCGATTTTATCTTTTCTTCGATTCCACTTCCTTACGAAGGAACGATTCCTGTTATGAGTGTTGATTATTTTATGCAACCGGATATGATCAAAAAGATCGAAGCCGCATTGGCCGCTGTCTTCACAGAAGAAGTGCTTTTGAACTACTTTAAGGAATCGTTATTCATCTGTGAACAAGAATTTGAAACAAAAGAAGCGGTGTTGCATTTTTTATGCCAACAAATCAAAGAACAGTATTCAATGCCTGAGAATTTTGAAACGTTGGTTTTTGAACGAGAAGCCTTTTTTGGAACCGATTTCTTACCGTCAGTCGCTTTCCCTCATCCCAATGCGCTGATTGGTGCAGAAACGGTGATTGCCGTTGCAAACTTGAAAAAGCCAGTGTTCTGGTACAAACAGACGGTTCGTCTCGTTTTCTTATTAGTGATTGCTGAACAAGATCACTTAAAAGTGAAACCGCTGAATGATCATTTGATCAAACAATGTTCTTCGTTGGATAAAGTAAACAAACTAGCTGCGACAACGGACTTTATGACGTTCATTAATTATTTAAAGGAGTAGTATATGACAAATGAAAAAGTAACCTTAGAAGGTGCGTATAATTTTCGCGATTTTGGCGGCTATCGGACCAAAGAGGGCAAATACGTAGTGACTGGAAAACTATACCGCTCAGACGAATTGAGCAAATTGACAGAAGCTGATCAGAAAAAATTAGCAGCTCTGGGAATTGAGAAAATTATTGACTACCGCAATGCCCAAGAAAGAGCAGACAATGAAGACAAACCCATTGGGAATGCTCAGATACTTTATTTGACGCCAATTGCTGATATTGCTGCTTTAGCTTCTTCAGAAGATGGGGAGCCAATGGCGCTTTCTGCAGAAAAAATCACCGCCGAAGTTGCAAAAGAATTGATGATTCGGCAAAATTATGAATTTGTTGAAAACAGTCAATGCAAGACCGTTTTTAAAGAAGTATTGGCCATTCATTTGGAAGCTGAAGGTGCAGTGGTTCAGCACTGTCGTGGTGGCAAAGACCGCACCGGGTATGGGGTTGCCCTGATTCAGTTACTGTTGGGTGTCAGTTATGAAGAGGTCATGGAAGATTACCTGCTGACCAACGAGTACAAAAGGGAGAAAAATACCAAGAGTCTCAAGCAGATACAAGAAGAAACGAACAACCCCGATTTTGTGGCAGCAATGCGATACTTCAAAGAAGCTGATCCGTGTTTTTTACAAACCGCTTTGGATTTGATTGAGGCTCATGGGGGGATTGAAACGTATGTAAAAGAAGAACTGGGTTTTTCACAGCAGAAAATCCAGCTGCTTAAAGATAAATACTTGCGGGATTAAGTGAAGGAGGACCTTATGAATACACTGAAAGATAAAATACTAGCTGCAGCCGTTCAAGTACAAAACAATATTTATATGAAAGCCATTGCCAATGCAATGATGGGCTTAATGCCCGTCATGATGATCAGTTCCATTGCTTCCTTGATCAATGCGATCGACATTGGGGCAACGCAACAGATAATGGAACAAATTGGTGTGAAAGCATTATTAACCCAAGTCAACGCGATGACGATCGATGTCGTTTCCGTTTATGTCGCCTTTCTAGTTGGCTATAAATTAGCCGAGCATTTAAATGCGGATCAACTAAATGCCGGTATCATGAGTTTGGTATCATTTTTGATCTTGAGTCCGATTTCGACTTTAGAAGAAACCCGTACGATGGAGTTGTCGACCCTTGGCTCCGGTGGGATGTTTGTCGCCATGTTTGGCGGATTGTTGGGTGCCAGAATTTACATTTTATGTGTACAGAAGAATTTGATGATCAAAATGCCGGATTCGGTACCGCCGATCGTCAACAAATCCTTTGCAGCGATCGTGCCAGCAATTATTGTTTCAGCCATTATGGGCATCATTTACGTGGGTATGGCGGCAACTCCTTACGGCACACTGACAGATATGATCTATACTTGGGTACAAGCTCCATTGACCTTATTAGGAGCGAATATTTTTGCTTGTATGATCATTGTGGCGTTTATCGAATTTCTTTGGTTCTTTGGCATTCACGGAGTGTTGGCTGTTTATCCGATCTTGATGTTGGTCTTTTACCAACCAGGGCTTGATAATCTGGCGGCGTACAGTGCCGGCCAAGCATTACCACATCTGTTTACGATTGGGTTTATTTTGAACAATCGCGGGGCTCGTTCATTTGCAGTCGCTTTACTGGCTATTTTTGGCTGCAAATCAGAGCAACTAAAAGCTGTTGGTAAAATTGGATTGATCCCTTCCATGTTTGGTATTTCTGAGCCAATCAAATTTGGGATTCCTCAGGTGATGAATATCAGAATGCTGCTTCCCTTGATGTTAACACCGGCTGTTTCCGTGTTGTCAGCATATCTCTTAACAATTGTCGGCTTTTTGCCTTATCACAATGGAGTCAATATCCCGACTGGCTTTCCGATTATTTTCGGTGGCTTCTTAGTGAATGGCTGGCAAGGGATCATTGCACAATTGATTCAATTTGTCTTATGTGTCATCATCTACATCCCTTTTATGCGTCTGCAAGACAAAGCAGCACTAGCTGAAGAAAAGAATCTGCAAACCCAAGCGGCAGTCGTTGAGTAACAAATAACGAGAAAATGGAGGAACAATGATGAAAAAAATAGTGTTGGTTTGCGCTGGCGGCATGTCTACTGGCGTCTTAGTAAATAATATGAAGAAAGCAGCGCAAGAAAAAGGAGAAGCGGTGGCGATCGATGCGTTCTCCATTGAATCTGTCACGACTGCAGCAAAAGATGCTGATTGCGTACTGTTAGGACCGCAAGTTTCTTACCGATTAAATGAAGTCCAAGGCTTAGTTGCTTGTCCAGCAGCCAGTATCGACATGCGCACCTATGGCATGATGGATGGAAAAAAAGCATTGGAACAAGCACTTGAACTAATAGGAGAGTAGAATGGAAGAAAAAGAACAAATTTGTTTTCAGATTATCTCGCAAGCGGGTATGGCAAGAAGTTGCTTTTTTGAAAGTATTCAAAAAGGAAGAGAAGCCCAGAATCTGGCTGCACTGCAAGCAATCGAAAAAGGAAAAGAACACTATCATGAAGCCCATTTGGCACATCGGAAGTTAGTTCAACAAGAAGCTCAAGGGGACAAAGTTTGGATGTCCTTACTATTAAGTCATGCGGAAGATCTTTTGATGAGCGCAGACATCATGAGTGAGCTTGCAAAAGAGTTTCAAGGGTTGTATGAAGAAATTCAGGCAATTAAGCAAACGATTCAGTCTACTGGCTCCTAGCCGAAAATCGCAATAAGAAAAAGAAACGAAGTGTCAGTCTTTTGACAATACACTTGGTTTCTTTTTGCTTAAATTTGGCACGCAAGTTGACAGGATTGCTTGAAAGTGTAGGATAGAAGAAAGATGGAACTTTAAATCAAGGCAAGGAGTCGGACGATGAAAGTTTTAAAATCCCATACCGCACTTTTGATCATCAGCAATACGATCACGATCATCCCGTATCTATATTTCTTATCTTTGAGCAAAGAGCAGTCGCTAAGTGCAGCATTAGCCTTTGCGCTCTTTTATACCTTTCGCATGACAGGGGTCTTTTTCTTACAGACGCTTACGGCGCTTTTTGCACCATCATTGTTAGCAGCAAGTGTCTTGATCGGCGGCGCCGGCGCATTGGTAGGTATCTTGAGCACTTGGTGGAGCGTGGCACTCTTGCCAGCTGCTGGTTTGTTGGGGATCAGTGCTTCTTGGCTGCCGCCAGCTGATCTGATGGTACGACAAAAAGCCAAGCTCACTGAACAGCCGCTGAAAAATGATTGGAAGGAGGCGCTGTTCTTTCTTTTTGTTTTACTGTTTGCCTTACGGTTGCCTGATGACCTTCAAGGCGTTGGCCTATTTGGCAGTTATTTTGCACTCTTTGTGCTGGCAGCTAAGAGTAGTCAAACCTTCAACAACCTCCCAAAAAGACCGTTGATGCAGCGCAACCAGTTATTCAACAAGCAGTTTTTGTTGTATTTCTTTTTCTTTCTCTTACTGTTTGGCTTGCGAGCAGCCAGGCTGATCAAGTCGAATGCCCTGTTTGAGTGGGCGATTACTGGCTTCTTGTTTCTCTTTGCTTTGCTGCTGATCACTTTAACGAAACGCAGCCGCTCGTGGAAACAGCCGCTTCACTTGAACATCCTCACCTTTATTCGGGGAGTGATCGGTAACTTTCTTTTTCTTTTCGGCTCGGTCTATGTTACCGGTCGATTTGGGGCACAAGCGCTTAGTACTCACGTTTACTTGCCTTATGCACTGGGCCTTTTTGGCGCAATGTTTCTCGGAGGAAAACTCGCACGCTTGCTAGAAAAACAGTTAGTACCGGCGTATTTGCTTGGATTGATGGTTGGTGTTCTTCTATTTAGCAGCGATCTTTTGATCCCAATAAGTTTATTTGTCATTAGTTTCTTTAATGCGGGATTGAATCAATGGCTCACGAAACAGTATTTGGCGGCAAAACCGGAAGCAATTGAACAGCAGAGCTTAGCCAAGTATGCCACACAAAGCAAAGGGAGTCTGGTACATCAATTTCTTTTGATGACACTCCTATTTGTTATTCTTCGTTTTGAACATCAGCCGCTGGCTTTCTTGTTTCAGCTATCAGGAACGACGGCAACGAATCAGACCTCAAGGATCCAAAGCTTTTTAGAGCCAGCAAAATGGGGCTCGATTGCAGGAGTACTCTGTTTGCTAGTAGGTGGACTGGTGGTATTTTATCGGCAACTAAAGAAAACAAAAGTATAAGCGTCGTTAACTGACACTGTCTTATTTCTAGACGGTGTCTTTTTTTGAAATCGCATAAAAACCGAACATTTATCGTTTTATCTTTCTTTATGATAGTGAATTTTATTGCACTATTTTCGAATAGCGTTAAAATAAGAACATCGTGTTAGTGAAAAAGGAACATTAAATGAACGGCTTTTTCCTGACAATGTCTTAGAGAACGGGGGAAATCAAACAAATGGCAACCATTCACTATTTTAAAGGAGATGTTTTCCATACGCCAACTGATGGAAAACTAGAATATATAGAAGAAGCTTTGATTCAAGTCGATGACGCAGGGATCATCACGAAAGTCACTGCCAAAACAGATCAAGGGTATGAGGCAGAGCTGGCAAAAGCATCAGAGAATCTTCAGGCTTTATCTGAAGGCCAGTGCTTTTTACCAGGGTTTGTCGATCTGCATGTCCATGCACCGCAATGGCCGCAAGCAGGGATCGCGTTAGATGAACCGTTAAATGTCTGGTTAGATGAATGCACGTTTCCGCTGGAGGCAAAATATGCCGATCCAGCATTTGCCAAAGCTGTCTATCAAGATTTGGTGGCACAGCTATTGGCAAGAGGAACGACAACGGTTCTTTATTTTGCAACGATCCATCTAGAAGCGAGTCTTCAATTGGCGAAGACTTGTGCCACTCTTGGTCAACGGGGATTAGTCGGAAAAGTCGTTATGGACGATCCTCAAGCCAATCCTGCTTTTTATCGGGACGCATCAACAGAAGAGGCATTAGCGGATACAGAACGTTTTATTCAAGAAGTACAAGCAATCGCAAAGACCGCACCTCAAGGCGTTTATCCTGTGGTTACTCCGCGATTTGTCCCGAGCTGTACCGATGAAGGCTTGGCAGGGTTAGGCGCATTGGCTGAAAAATATGATGTCCATGTTCAGACCCACTGCAGTGAAGGGCAATGGGAACATGACTTTGTTCAAGAGCGATTTGGCAAAACGGATACCGAAGTGCTGCAAGATTTCGGCTTGTTGCGAGAAAAAGCAGTGATGGCTCATGGCAATTTCATCAGCCCAGCTGACGGCGCCCGTTTTGTCGAAATCGGCGCCGCAGTTGCGCACTGTCCCATCTCAAATGCCTACTTTGCCAATGGCGTGATCCCAATCAAGCGCTTGAAAGAACAAGGGGTCACGATTGGTTTAGGAACGGATATCTCCGGCGGTTTTTCACCGAGTTTGTATGACAACATCAAACAAGCTGTGATGTCTTCGAGAATGTTAGAAGATGGCGTGGATGTCACGCTTCCTCAAAACACACGAGGAGTAGCTGATTCTCGTATATCCGTGATCGATGCGTTCTCATTGGCGACAAAAGGCGGCGGTGAGGCACTGAGATTACCAGTAGGTGTCATCAAAGAAGGGTATGCGTTTGATGTGCAAGTGATCGATACGCGACAAAAAGAAAATCCTTTGCCTGACTTCGGTGTGTTTACTTCACCCGAAGCAAGATTACAAAAAATCCTGTACTTAGCAACGATGCAAAATATTCGCCAAGTCTGGGTCCAAGGAAAAAAAGTACACGAAAAATGAGGAGAATGAGACAGTGGAATCAACGAAAAACAAACATTTAACGATCGGAATGAACGAAGACATTCCCTTTGGTCAAGCAGTACTTTTAGGATTACAGCATGTGTTGGCAATGGACGTGTATGTGCCGCCATTTATTATCGCAACCGCGGTGGCGATGTCCTCTTCAGACGCATCAGGTTTGATCCAATCGACCTTTTTAGGAGCAGGGATCGCTTCTTTGATCCAAGTCCTCTTTTTCTTGAAATTACCTGTATGTCAAGGACCATCCTTTGTACCCGTTGGAGCGATCATCGGTATTTATTTTGGTGCCAACGGCATGGACACGGTGTTAGGTGCCAGCATTGTTGGTGCCGCAGCAGTCATTTTACTAGGTTTTACTGGAATCTATAAGTATATCGTTCGTCATTTTATTCCTACGATCGTCAGTGGAACGATCATCATGATCGTTGGTTTGACGCTGTTGCCAACGGCCTTTACTAGCAATATCTATCCTGCCACTGAAACACTAAGTGCCAATCAAAACATGTTGTTAGCTGCGATTACTGCGGCGATTTTGATCTTGTTTTCCATGTTAGGCGATTATTTTCCAGGAATGGGAAAATACTTCCGAATCAGTTCGGTCATTATTGCTTTGGTTATCGGTACCGTGATTGCTTCCTTTATGGGGGGCGTTGATTTTCAGTCGGTGGCGGATGCTTCTTTCTTTAGCCTGCCAAAACTGGTATTTCTAAACTATGGCCTGCATTTTGATGTTTCAGCGATCTTAACGATGCTAGTGATCTATATGGTTCTCCTAGCAGAAACAACAGGAACTTGGTACGCGGTCAGTTCTGTGACAGAAGAACCTGTTACGGATGAACAGATCAATAAAGGCGTGATCGGTGAAGGGTTAGGCTGCTTGGTTGCCGCCTTAGTTGGAACGACACCTGTAACTGGTTATTCTACCAATGCAGGGATCATTTCGATCACCGGGGTTGCTAGTAAAAAAGTCTTTGTGATGGCGTCCGTCTGGTTTATCCTATTGTCCTTCATGGGAAAACTTTCAGCCTTGATTCACGCAGTACCTTCTGCTGTCATCGGCGGCGTGTTCGCGGTCGTCTGTGTCATTATTTTGTTGAGCGGCTTTCGGGTCATTAAGAATGAAGAGTTTTCCGAGCGTGAGTTGTATATTATCGGGGTACCATTGATTATTGCCATCGGCTTGTTGTTTATGCCAGCAGAAATCAAAGAATCTGCGCCTCAATTCTTACAATATTTATTAGATTCACCGATTGCTTTAAGCGCTATTGCGGCGATCGTCATGAATAAATTGATCCCAGTGAAGAAAAAATAGGAAGTAAATGAGGAACGAGACAAGGTCTCATTCCTTCTTTTGTTACAAATCTGTGTAAAAAGAGGGTTTTTTGTAATATAAGAAAGGTTTTCTAAGGTTAACTGGTTTACCTAGAAACAAAATAACTGTAATGTTAAAAATTACAGCAGAGAAAAGCTTGATATGATAGTCTTTTTCAATTCTTACGAAACGTAAGGCAACTGTCGTTTTCGTAATCATCTGTAATGATTTCTTTACCTATGAAATATTCTTCGGTGTTAGACTTGTTTATGCGCTTGAGTCATCTCAAATGACGCAAAATGAGTTTCAAAGAAGGAGATTTAATTATATGAAGTCTTTAAAAACTGTTTTACTTAGTACAGCTGTCCTTGCCGGTTTCGGCCTTTTCTTAGGTGGGAAAGACGCCTTTGCAGACGAACAATACACTGTTCAATCTGGTGATACATTATCAACAATCGCTACTAACTTTTTCGGTTATAGCTCTGATGATACGATCAATGCGATCGTTGAAGCAAACGAGATTGCTGATAAAAACTTGATTTTTGTTGGGGAAGCATTGATCATCCCTACAGATGGCACTGCCACTTATACAGAATCTGCAAACACGACTGCTGCAGCAAGTGTACAACAACCAAGTGAACCAGCAGCTTCACAATCAAGCAGCACACAATCTGCTGCTGCAAGCACACAAAGCAGCTCAAGCTACAGCTCTTCAGCTAGCGGCTCAGAAGCTTCAGCAAAAGAATGGATCGCAAACAAAGAATCTGGTGGTTCTTACACAGCGACAAACGGACAATACTACGGCCGTTACCAATTAACCAACTCTTACTTAAATGGTGACTATTCAGCTGCTAACCAAGAAAAGGTTGCCGATGAATATGTTGCATCACGTTATGGTTCTTGGTCTGCTGCCAAAGCATTCTGGGAAGCAAATGGTTGGTACTAAGATTCTAAAATGAATCTTGTCCATGACATCTAGTAATCAATTGCCCTTATTGGCGAGTACATCTTACTCGCTGATGAGGGCTTTTTTTGTATCTTCTGAGAGAGATGAATGAATGTAACGCCGCATGCAGCTCTCAAGAGTCATTTTCAGGCGACATGCCATTGATAAAAAATCCCTTTTTACACGGCAACCATGTATAATAGTAGGAAATAGAGCAGAAAGCGATTCAATCTGTCAAAATTGAGACAGAAAATGACGGTTTTGATAGTAGAAAGTGAGGGAAACACAATGAGTACATCGATTGAAGAAAAAATTGCACAAAAAATGCAGCGATTTCAAGCATTTGGGGAAGGCTTGCCGGGAGCCAAAGTCTATTACCGCGAAGATTGGGATGCAATCTACTTTGATTTAGTAGGAAAACAGTTTGGGATCATGAGTCCGCAAGCAGAAGAAACAGCATTTTTGACTTTGAAAAATCTGCCCGAGGTCAACGAAACGCTGCGAGAGCAATTTCCTGACGTCATCATTCCGGGGTATTATGCCAATAAGACCCATTGGAATACCATCAAGTTGGCATCTGATGCCTTGATGGAAGAAAACATCGAACAAATGATTTTGGTTTCCTACGATCTAGTCAAACAAAAACTGACAAAAAAACAAAAAAGTGAGCTGGAAAACAGCGAATCGTAAGTCAAAGATTTAGCGACAGAAAATAAGGAAGACCCTCTTGAGGATCATCATAATCCCTTTATTATTCGTTATTTTCGCCAACATTTATGCAATATTTTCAAAGAGCTTTCATGAAAGCTCTTTTTGTTTTATTTGTTCGCTTGTTTCTAGTCGTGATCCATGGTAAATTGTTGTGCAACCGAAATTTTTTGGCAGTCTTTTCTGCTAAACACAAAGGAGTGGTACGTATATGGATCTGGTCTTACGCCATGTCAAAAAGTACAAAGCGGCAACTGGCATTGCCTTATTATCGGTCATTTTAATGGTCGTTGCTGCATTATGGCAGCCAAAGCTCTTGCAGCAAGTGCTAGAATCAATTATTACTGAAAACAATGATGAAATGAAAAAAATTGGTGTGCAGTTGATTGGGCTAGCATTGCTAGGCCTTGTTGCAGGGATCATCAACACGGTTTTTTCTGCGAAAGTGGCGCAAGGCGTTAGTGCCGATATTCGAGAAGAGATGTTTCGGAAAATCCAGACATTCTCATTTGGAAATATCGAAACCTTCTCAGCGGGAAATCTTGTGGTGCGCTTGACCAATGACATCACGCAAATTCAAAACTTAGTGATGATCTCGCTACAATCGTTGTTTCGCATCCCGTTCTTATTTATCGGTGCCTTCATTTTGGCGATGACAACCATGCCGCAACTGTGGTGGATCATCGTCTTACTGATTATCGCTGTCCTAGTGATTACGGCACTATCCTTTACACGGATGGGCAAACACTTTATGATCATCCAGAACTTGATCGACAAAATCAATGGGATTGCCAAAGAAAATTTGATGGGGATTCGTGTGGTGAAATCTTTTGTTCAAGAAGACAACCAACTGCAAGGCTTTTCAAAAGTCAGTGAAACGTTAACGAAGCATAACATTATTGTAGGAACCCTGTTCTCTGTAATGATCCCCTCCTTTATGCTGGCGGCCAACTTAGCAGTGGTCGGCGCGATTTTCTTTGTCAGTGATCTAGCGAAAGATGACCCAACCTTGATTGGGGGAATTGCCTCATTCATGAATTATTTGATGCAAATTATGATGGCGATCATTATCGGCGGCATGATGATGATGATGACTTCACGGGCTGCAGTTTCGCTAAAACGGATCAAAGAGATTCTAGATACCGAACCGGATCTGCAATACCAAGATGTCCCAGAACAAGAATTGTCTGGAAGTGTCGCTTTTGAAAACGTCAGCTTCCGTTACCCTGGGGATGAAAAAAATGCCCTAACGGCTATCAGTTTTACCATCAAACCTGGCGAAATGATTGGGATCGTAGGGGCGACTGGTGCCGGCAAATCAACACTGGCGCAACTGATTCCCCGTTTGTTTGACCCAACGGAAGGTGTCGTGCGGGTTGGCGGCGTTGACTTGAAAGAAGTCAATGAACAAAGCTTGCGTAAAACGGTCGCTTTTGTCTTGCAAAAAGCGATCCTCTTTTCAGGAACGATTGCCCAAAACTTGCGGCAAGGGAAAAAAGATGCCTCAGAGTCTGAGATGTCTCGCGCAACAGAAATCGCTCAAGCCAGCGAATTTATTCAAAAATTGACAGCGGGTTTTGAAGCGCCGGTCTCCGAGCGCAGCAGCAATTTTTCTGGAGGACAAAAGCAACGCTTATCGATTTCTCGAGGCGTGATCGGTGAACCGAAAATTTTGATTTTGGATGATAGTACGAGTGCATTAGATGCGCGTTCGGAAAAATTGGTTCGCGAAGCGTTTGAAAAACAATTAAAAGACACGACAACAATCATTATCGCGCAAAAGATTGCCTCTGTTGTGAAAGCCGACCGCATCTTCGTTTTAGATAATGGACGTTTGGTTGGTGAAGGAAGCCATGAATTTTTAGCCAATAACAATGCCATCTATCAAGAAATCTTCGCAACACAGAAAGGAGAGGAGTAACCATGACAGATTTGTTCAAAGCGAGTAAATTTTTCTACCATTACTTAAAACAATACAAGTGGTCGTTTCTATTCATTTTTGTGACGGTGATTCTGGCAACGTATCTGCAAGTACAAGCGCCAGTCTTTATCGGAGAAGCGTTCCAGGAATTGGCGAATTATGTTGGCGGTTTGATGCAAGGGGTCGATGATAAATCGGCTTTTCTATCGATCATTTGGAAACTGTTGATTTTTTATGTCTTAGCCAGTGCAGCCAATTTTGTCTATAGTATCTTGTTCACGCAAGTGGTGGGGAAATCAACCAACAGAATGCGGATCGGTTTATTTAATAAACTGGAAAAATTGACGATCAAATTCTTTGATTCTCATCAAGACGGTGATATTTTGAGCCGTTTCACCAGTGACTTGGATAACATCCAAAACAGTCTGAACCAAGCATTGTTGCAAGTGCTGACCAATGTAGTCTTAATGGTGGGGATCTTGATCATGATGTTCCGTCAAAACGTTGAATTGGCATGGGCAACGATTGCTTCTACCCCGATTGCGGTGTTGATCGCGGTGATCGTGATCCAAAAAGCCCGCAAATATGTCGATCTGCAGCAAGATGAAGTCGGAAAATTAAACGGCTATATCGATGAAAAAATCAGTGGTCAACGAATCATCATCACCAATGGACTGCAAGAAGAAACCATCGATGGTTTTCTGGTCCACAACCAACAAGTCCGGGAAGCTACCTACAAAGGGCAAGTCTACTCTGGGCTGCTTTTCCCCTTGATGCAAGGGATGTCCTTGTTGAACACGGCAATCGTGATTTTTTTTGGTGGCTGGTTAGCATTGAACGGTGACTTAGAACGTTCCGTTGCTTTAGGATTAGTTGTGACCTTTGTCCAGTATTCGCAGCAGTATTACCAACCATTGATGCAGATCTCTTCTGGTTACAGCATGATTCAGTTGGCGATCACCGGTGCGCGCAGAATCAATGAAATGTTTGATGAACCTGATGAGGTCAAACCAAAAGACGGGATCAAAGTGAAGGGCATCAAAGAGGCGGTTGCTTTGAATCATGTGGACTTTGGGTATGACAGTCAAAAATTGGTCCTAAAAGATGTGTCGATCACGGTCAACAAAGGCGAAATGGTCGCATTGGTCGGACCGACTGGTTCAGGAAAAACGACCATCATGAACTTGTTGAATCGCTTCTATGATGTGAATGGTGGTTCTGTGACCTTTGACGGCATCGACATCCGGGAGCTAGACTTGGATCTGCTGCGTTCTCAAGTGGGAATCGTTTTGCAAGAATCCGTGCTGTTCTCAGGGACGATTCGTGAAAACATTGCTTTTGGGAAACCAGAAGCGACCGAAGCAGAAGTCATTGCAGCAGCGAAACAAGCCAATATCCATGAGTTTGTTATGACGTTGGAAAAAGGCTATGACACGGAGATCACCGAAGAGAATAATCTTTTCAGTACTGGTCAAAAACAATTGATGAGTATTGCCCGAACGATTTTGACCAATCCAGAATTGTTGATTTTGGATGAAGCCACCAGTAATGTTGATACCGTGACCGAAGCGAAAATTCAACGAGCAATGGATGAAGCAATCAAAGGACGAACCAGTTTTGTGATCGCCCATCGCTTGAAGACGATTTTGAATGCCGATCGCATCGTTGTCTTAAAGGACGGCGAAGTCATTGAAGAAGGCAATCACCATCAATTGGTGGCGGCTGACGGCTTTTATGCGGAACTGTATCACAATCAATTCGTTTTTGAATAAGCGCAAACCAACGTAAAATCATCAAGAAGACACTAGCAGGACAGCCCGCTGATTTCGTCAACCAATCGACGAGACAGCGAGCTGTTTTTTTTAGGTTAAAGTAAGCACTTCTTATGACGACAATGTCTATGAGCAGTTAGTGGTATAAGGGGGCCGTTGTTCTGATTACCAAAAAAGACCAGCCTGAAGCATGGTCTTCTTTGGCTGTTTAGTGATACGCAGCGGTTTGAGCCAACCACTCAATAAAATGGTCAGGCTGTTGCGTATCCTGTGCCACGATATTCCACTGCTGGTTTTTGCAGCGAGTGCATTGATGCAGCAGCTGATAGCCTTTTTTGGAATGTTGGCGATAATCGATGGGTCGCATCAGGCCATGGCAAGTATTTTGACGATCACCCGGGCGAATATCCACGTGTAACGAGTAGAGACACTGGGGACAATGGTTGCGGTAAGAACCATTGGTCAAGGGTGCCACAGGCGTACTGCAGTTTTTACAAACAAAGGTCGTATTTTCACCTTTTCTCATTTTGCTTTCCTCCAAAAGAATGATTTCTTTTGAGAGAAAAGGGTTCCGTTCGTTCTTCATCAGGCTTCTTTGGCTAGGGACACATTCACCGTCCGTAACGATTACTTCTGCTTCCAGCTTCATGCGATTTCGCAATCCGTACCACGCTTAGTTTTTTCGTTTTGTGCTAAGCACTGTGTTGCGGCAGCCCACAACCCAGCAGTAAGTGTAGTCCAAAGTCACTGTCATTGGCGTCGTCCCCTAGAAAGCAATTGAGGAATGCTTTTTCATAGAGTCCCTCCTATGTGTTTATGAGGGGATTATAGCAGAAATAGAGTTGGAATTCTATGACAGAGAAAATCCGATCGTAATTTACCTCCTTTTTTATCTTTAAAAACAACAAAATGTAGATTATAATGCTGTTTTATGACAAAATGTTCGTATGTAGGTTTCTCTCAATTTTATTTTGGTCACTGAAGAAGAGACACGGAATCACAAAATGGAGGAAGGATGACCTAACGAAAGGAGAACAAAAATGTTTGGTACGAACAAGAAATCTGAAAATTCGAATGGCACACAAGGCAAGAAACGAAAAAAGCGTTTGACTGTAGAAGACCTGATCAACCAGTATATTGTAGAAAAAGAGGTTCATGAATTGAGTGAAGGTCTGTCTGTTCAGATTTTTAATGACTTAGCTGCTCACCGCGGACTGTTCATGGAGATCCCCAAACTCAGTTACAAAGACCTTGGAGCAGCTATCCAAATCGATCAAAACTGGATTAAAATCAAGCAACAAGATACGATCATCAAACAACAGGCACAGATCATTCAGCTTTTGAAAGAAACACGATAGAAGAAAAGTATTTTTTTCTATTGAAAAACCGAAGAACGAGCTGAGCGTTTTTCCTTGAAAAGGAGGGCCGTTAGCTGGTTCTTCGGTTCTTTGTTGACGATGAAAGATTAATAATACTCCCCGTGGCGATAGTCCCATGAGTTGAAGTGATCAGAAAGGTACATTTGGATTTTTTCAACATCGAGTCCTTTACGGATCAAGACAGGTGCTGGCGTGATGGAGCGTTGGTCTCCTTGCTCTGGAATCAAGTTGCCGTCTTGGTCAACGAAAGAAACCATGACTCCTTGCTCATAGCGGGTTTCCAGCGTTTTGTCTGGTTGGATCGATGCAACATAGTCGTTGCCTTCGATGATCAGATCGGCTTCTTGCGCGATTTGTTCGCCGATCCCTTCAACAAGTCCGCGATTTCCTTTGCCTGAAGGGTTCGCTGAGCTGGCGAAAAGCAATTTCTTTTTTTGATCCCAAAGTTCTTTTGAGATCTGCTCACCAGGGACACCGAATTTGATCACGAAACAGCTGGTTCCCCGAACGTCCGTCATCAATTCTTCTGAACCATCTTTTGGGATATAGGCTTTTCCTGATTCTTTCCAAGGCAAAATCGCACCGAATAACACGTCATTGTTCCAACACGTTTCATAAACGGCGGCGGTTTCCGCATTTAATTCGGCTAATTCATGTAGCTGCTCCAATGAGCTGCAAAGAACGACGCCTGGTTTGTTACGCTTGCGATTCTTTGCTGAAAACTTGCGTTCCAGCCCTTTTTTATCAGAGACGGCAATGATATAGCCGACTTTGGTTGGGCAGACGATCACTTTGCCTTCTTCATTCAAATAGTTGATCGCTCGTTGGTTTGGTTCTCCTGTCCATGGGACTTGTTTTGCTTCATTCACTCTCTTCATCCTCCCTGTCTTCCAATGAATCGCCGTTATGAAAAATATAACGGAATATTCTGAAAATTCTGATTGAATATGGTTACCCTTGATGATAAGGGAATCAATCCGCGTAGTCAAGGGGATTTACACCAGAATGTAAAAAGAGTGGAATAGAAAGATCGAATATGCATCACTAGAGAATAGAGTGAATGATTGACAGCAATACTATTTTTTTCCGCTTTGTATGAAAAAATTGACTGTTTTTTATGTTATTTATATGGGAAGATAGGCTTATAGATAGAAGAATGCAATAAAATTGATAGTTTTTTTGAAAAAAAGAAAGAGGAGTATCATGAGTGAAAAGAAAAAAATACGCAATCTTTTGTTGGCATCGATTGTCGCTGGGAGTATTTATGGCGGCGGTGCCTTGCTTTTTGGGTTACTGGTCAGTTATAACGTCCTCTTGTTAGATGGTGTTTATACATTGATTGGTGCAGTGATGTCACTGATTGCTTTGTATGTGGCAAAATATATCCAAGCCCAAGACTTTGATCGTTTCCCATTCGGCAAAGAAGCGTTGATGCCGTTGGTTGTTTTTATTCAATATAGTATCATCTTGCTGATCTCAATTTATGGAGTCATTGAATCTGCTTTTAGTTTATTACACGTCAGTGATGGCATGATTGATCCAATCGGTTTGTATTTCTCGCTGATTGGTACGATCTACTGTTTCTCTTTTTACTTGTACTTAAAAAAGAAACCACTGACTCATCCCTTTTACTGGGTAGAACTAGAACAATGGCGTTTCGGCTTTTTCTTTAGTCTGGGTGTCGTCGGTTCATTTCTTGTGTCATGGCTGATTCAAGCCAGTCCCTATGGAAATTTCGCGATGTATGTCGACCCAATCATCTCCATCGGGATCACCTTGTTCTTTATTCAGCTTTCGATTAAAGAGTTGAAAGCGGCCATTCTGGAATTGACTTCTTCAACTCCGAAAGAAGAACTACGAGAGTCCATCATGACGATCGTTGAAAAAGAACTGCGCGCAGAAGAAGTGGTGGACTTTGTGTTACGTACCGCCAAAGTCGGCAATCAAGTCATTGTGGAATTAGATGTGGTGATTTTACCTGCAACACCTCTCGATACAGTTGGGCGGCAAGATCCCTTGCGAGAACGATTGAATCAAGCAATCAGCCAACAGATTTCCGGTTATTCCCTCTGGCTAAACATAAATTTTGTCGGTGACATCAAATGGGCGTATAGTGAGGAGTAAGAATGGCTGCAAAGCGGCTTGAATAAACCGTGAAAATGACAGAGAAAAGAGGAAACAAATGACAATTCTGAAAACCTATGGAAAAATCACCGCAGCACTTTTCTTGTTAGCGGCAAGCATCAATTTATTTTTAGGCCCGCATCATGTGGCAGCTGGCGGTGTCAGCGGAATCGGTATTTTATTAGAGTCAGCCCTCGGTTGGGATCGAGCGGCTGTGATCATGGTCTTGAATATTCTCATGCTTATTCTTGCCTATGCCTTTTTAGGGAAGGGGCCTTTTTTGAAAGTCCTCTATGGTAGTTTTGCTTTTCCAGTAGCAATTGCTTTAGTCCCAGAATATATGGTGGCTGAAGATCGGCTGCTTTCCGTGATATTTGGCAGTGCGATTTTTGCTTTAGGAGTAGCGATTTTGTACAAAAATCAATCTTCTAGCGGTGGCACAACGATTCCACCGCTGATTTTCAAGAAATACTTTAATTTGAATCCAGCGATTGGCTTGCTGGCGACCGATGCGATCGTGGTCTCCATGAACTTGTTCGTTTTCGGGTTTGAAGAGTTCTTGTTTGCGATATTATCGATCGTGATCACCTCTGGTGTGATGACCTACATTGAAACGGGCTTTAACCGGAAGAAATCCATCATGATCTTAAGTGAGAACCACGTGAACGAGATTCGAGAAGCAGTCTTTGATAAAACAGCTCGTGGTGCCACACTATTGGCTGCCCAAGGCGGCTACCAGCAAGCAGACAAACAAGTACTGTTGATCGTGGCCAGCGACCAAGAATTTATGCAGATCAGACAAATCATTGAGACCATTGACCCAAAAGCGTTTGTGATCGTCAATAATGTCTCAGAAGTACTGGGCCAAGGCTTTAGTTATCACCCAATCGAATGAGCGTATTCTCGCTTGTTCAGCGTATGAAACCACTCTCGTCAAGTAGGCAATCTACTCGACGAGGGTGGTTTTTAAGGTCCATGATTTTCAAATAGCTTTACTCCGTAAAGTAATCGGGAAAGGCCTTTTCCACAAAAATCAAATCGTTATCAATGACATCAATGTGTTGTCCGACCAAGGGAGCAATTTTGGCTTGGTCTTTTTCTTTTAAAGTGGCTAAGATTTCTTCGTGATCCCGCAAAATAATTTCCCAAGACAATTCCTCCACCTCTAAACGTAAGAAGCGGAAGCGATTTAAAGGCAGATTGATCGTTTGTAGCCAATTCCAGACATTTTCTTTGTCGGCGATTTTATAAATCAACTGATGGAAGGCCTCGTCGAGTTGGAAAAACTCGATTTCATCCTTCAATTGGGCATAGGTCCGCTGCAAAATAACGAGTTTTTCTAGTTCTTTCAGCTGCTCTTCTGTAATGGCTTGGCAGGCCGCTACGAATACTTCTTTTTCAAGCGTCTCTCTGACAAAACGAGCTTCTTCAATTTGTTTGATACTGATTTTAGAAATATAGGTGCCGCTTTGGGGAACGACATGGATCAGTGCTTCACGGCGCAGACGAATAATTGCTTCACGGATCGGCGTCCTGCCAATGGTTAGCCGTTGCTCCAATTCCTTTTCAGATATTTTTTGACCGGGAATCAGTTTGGCGGTTAAAATCAACTCTTTGATTGATTCATAAGCTTGTGATTGAAAATTTGTAGGGTTCAACATAAACGCTTCTTTCTGTATCAGGCATTCAATTACCTTCTAAAGAAAAACTCTGAAGGAAGGTGCCTAGGGATAGTTTTGAGTAATAAAACTAGTATATAAGTTGAATAACCTTTTGTAAAGGCTTGCAATTCAGTATAGAATGAACTAGAATACTAATATATCAGTTTTAAGAAAAAGGAGGAAGTAGGATGTTTGATTTTGCTGCCTTGAAGCAGGCAGGAGTTACGATGCCGATCGTTCCCAAAGAAGTGACGGATCAATCAGATACTCAGTTTCAATGGTTACACTTTGGTGGGGGAAATTTGTATCGGGCATTTCACGCAGAAGTAGCCCAAACGTTGATCGATCAACAAGCGCTGACAAAAGGAATCGTAGTTTGTGAAACCTTTGATGAACAGGTGATTGATCAAGTATATGCCCCTTACGAGAATGATATTTTAGAAGTGGTCATGCATGAAGGGGGACGGTTGGAGAAAAAATTGCTCCAGTCAACGGCGGCTAGTTATTATTGCCATCCTTCCCGTGCTGCGAGTTATGAGCAAATACGCAAAGTATTTCAGGAGCCGTCACTACAGTTGGTTACCGTAACGATCACAGAAAAAGGCTATGGCTTAAAAGACAGTCAGGGGAAATTTTTACCTGTCGTACAAGCGGATCTCGCTGCGGGTCCCCATCAGGTCAACCATACAATGAGCATTTTGGCTAGCTTTTTATGGGATCGTTTTCAATCAGGGGCACTTCCGATCGCTATGGTTTCCACCGATAATTTTTCGCAAAATGGGCTCCGTTTCCAAACGGCGATTGTCACCATTGCAAAAGAATGGCAAAAGCTGGGGCATGTTTCAGAAGCGTTTGTCCGATACTTAGAAAACAACGCGCAGGTGACGTTTCCGTGGTCAATGATCGATCGGATCACGCCAAATCCTTCAACAGCAGTTGCAGAAGAATTAGCAGCAGCTGGGATCGAGCAGCTGCCAGTCATCCGTACCGATAAAGGAACGAATATCGCTCCGTTTGCTAACACAGAGACGACTCATTACCTGGTGATTGAAGATGATTTTCCAAATGGTCGCCCGAATTTGGATAAAGCGGGGGTGATCTTGACGAGTCGAGAGATCGTCGACAAAACCGATAGTATGAAAGTCACAACTTGTTTGAATCCACTGCATACCGCAATGAGTTTGTTCGGCTGTTTACTCGGTTATACATCTATTGCTGCGGAAATGACCGATCCAGATATTGTTGCTTTGATCAAAGGAATCGGCTATCGTGAAGGCTTGCCGGTAGTGGAAGATCCTGAGATCATTCAGCCAAAGAAATTTATCGATGAGGTGGTGGGCCTTCGTTTACCCAATCCCCTGATTCCTGACACTCCACAGCGGATCGCCGCAGATACCTCACAGAAAATCGCCATCCGTTTTGGCGAAACCATCAAAAAGTATGTGAAGAAAGAAGGCTCGGCTTCTGAGCTGACTTTCATTCCCTTAGCGATTGCAGGCTGGTTGCGTTATCTATTAGCGATCGATGATGAAGGCCATCCATTTGGCCCAAGTCCTGATCCCCTCTTAGCAGAATTACAAGAGATTTTACGTGAGTGTCAGTTAGGGACAGCCGCCGATGTTCAAGGGATCATTCGACCAATCTTAGCAAATCCGCAGATTTTTGGTTTGGATCTCTATCAAGCAGGAATCACTGAAAAGGTGGGTCACTTGTTCGCTAAGATGCTGGCAGGAACCGGCGCAGTCCGTAAAACATTACATGAAACAGTAGAAGGGATCGAATAAAAAATGGAAATGACATTTCGTTGGTATGGAAAAGACTACGATAAAATCAAGTTAGCAGATATCCGTCAAATTCCTGGAATGAAAGGCATCGTCGGCACACTCTTTGATTTGCCTGCTGGGGCAGTTTGGCCGAAAGAACGGATCAAGGCGCTCGTGGAAGAAGTCGAAGCAGTTGGCCTTTCCCTGAAGGTGATCGAAAGCGTCAATATTCATGATGACATCAAGATTGGCTTGCCTTCGAGAGACCTGTATATCGAAAACTACAAAAAAACGATTCGTAATTTGGCAGCATATGGGATCGAAGTGATCTGCTATAATTTTATGCCGATTTTCGATTGGATCAAAACGGATCTCGATTATCGCTTAGCCGACGGTTCTTCTACGATGGCATTTGAAAAAGCAGGGATTGACAAAGACCCAGAAGAGATCGTCAAAGAAGTTGAGGAGTCAAGCTCTGGCTATACCTTGCCAGGCTGGGAACCAGAACGTTTGGCACATGTCAAAGAATTGTTTGCTGCGTATAAGGATGTCGATGATGACAAATTAAGAGAAAACTTTGCTTACTTCCTAAAAGCCATTATTCCCACCTGTGAAGAGGTCGGCATCAAGATGGCTGTTCATCCAGATGATCCTCCCTATTCGATTTTTGGTCTGCCGCGTATCGTTAAAAACCGCGATGATTTGGATTGGGTCTGCAACGTGGTCGACAGTCCGTCAAATGGTATCACACTTTGTACTGGCAGTATCGCCGAAGACCCAGCCAATAATGTCTATGAGATTTTGGCTGAGTTTTGTCGCCGGGATCGGATTCCTTTTGCCCATGTTCGTAACATTCAATACTTGGGCAATGACAAAGACTTTTATGAAGCACCGCATCTCTCCTCTGAAGGCTCATTAGACATGTATCAGATCCTAGAAGCGATGTACAAAAATGGCTTTGACGGCTACATTCGACCAGATCATGGGCGAATGATCTGGGGAGAAACGGGACGTCCAGGCTATGGCTTGTATGATCGGGCGATCGGCGCTTCCTACTTATTAGGGTTGTGGGAAGCCATCGACAAGAGCGTGGGGCGTTAAGAAAAGGAGCGAAGAAATGTTTTTAACTGACGATTTTATTTTGAAAAACAGCTTTGCCAAACAGTTGTACCATGAGTATGCAAAAAAGCAGCCGATCATTGATTACCATTGCCATTTAGAGCCGAAAGAGATTTTCGAAAACCAAAACTTCACCAATCTCACCCAAGCGTGGCTGGCGGGGGACCATTACAAATGGCGCTTGATGCGTGCCAATGGTGTTGCAGAATCTTTGATCACTGGCGATGCTGACGACTACGAAAAATTCTGTGCTTGGGCGCAGACCTTGGAGGCTTGCATTGGCAATCCATTATATGTCTGGACCAATTTGGAATTGAAGCGAATCTTTGGTATTGATGAGCGATTGACACCAGCCAATGCAGCAAGCATTTGGGAAAAAGCCAATCAACAGCTGCAAACGAAGGAATTTTCACCACGAGGGCTGATCAAAAAGATGGCTGTTGAGGTGATCTGTACGACGGATGATCCCATTGATTCGTTGACGTATCATCAAAAGCTGGCAGAAGAATCCTTTGACGTGTATCCTACCTTTCGTCCTGACAAAGCAATCAATCTGCAGAATCCAGAATTTCCAGCGTACCTTAAGCAATTGGCTGCAGCTGCGAGCAAAGAAATCACTAGCTATCAAACGCTGGTTGAAGCATTGACAGTGCGTATTTCCTACTTCCAGCAACAAGGTTGTCGTTTAGCAGATCACAGTCTGTCACGTCTTGGAGAGGAAGCTTATGATGGCGCTGCACTTGAAGCGATTTTTCAAAAGCGTTTGACCACTGAGACACTGACTAATGAAGAAATCAGACAGTTTCAAACCGGCTTGCTGATTGACTTGATGCGCCAATATGCGAAACAAGGCTGGACCGCGCAATTGCATCTGATGGCGACTCGCAACAACAGTCAAAAACTTTTCCAACAACTAGGACCTGATAGCGGCGGTGATGCGATGGGGGACGATCGTCTAGCGAGCGGCTTGAGTCGGACATTGGCGCAGCTTCAGGCGGAAAGCTTATTGCCGAAGACGATTTTGTATTCACTGAACCCCAAAGATTATCCAGTGTTGACTGCGCTGATGGGGGCGTTCCAAGAAGAGAGCAAAGGCAAGCTGCAATTAGGCTCTGCTTGGTGGTTCAATGATACGTATTCTGGTATGCGATATCAGTTGACGACCCTAGCAGAAGGCGGGATTCTTGGAAACTTCGTCGGCATGCTGACGGATTCTCGCAGCTTTTTGTCTTATCCACGCCACGAGTATTTCCGGCGGATTTTGTGTCAGGTGATCAGTGAATGGGTAGAAGACGGACAACTACCAGCAGATGAAATATATTTAGGGCAGATCGTCGCAGATATCTCTTATCACAATGCGAAAACCTACTTTGATTTTCCAAACTAATGACTACTCGATTCGTTCTTGGCTTGCTAGAGAAGGAATCGAGTGTTTGTATGGCTATTGCTAAAGTTGCGTCAGTTCATTTACTATTGGCAGGGAATCCAGTACTATGATAGAAAGAATCAAAGAAGGAGCGAGTAGTATGAATCCATTCTATGAAGAAGTCTATGCGCTGGCGCGGCAGATCCCTTTTGGTAAAGTCGTCTCCTATAGTCAGATTGCGTGGAAATTGGGACAAATCAACGGCGCGCGAGCAGTCGGTCGAGCGATGCGCTTGAGCCCTCAGGATGTCCCTGCCCATCGAGTCGTGCGGGCAGATGGCGTCTTAGTTGGTCCCACCGCCAATGTGCGAAAAGCAGCACTCGTCGATGAAGGGGTGGTCTTCAAAGCCAGTGGTCGTATCGATATGAAGGCTTGCAGTTGGTCCATGAGCGAGATCGCTCCCGCTCAAATGAAGGAGCCATTATGAAAAAACGTGAATTTATCGTGCAAGATCTGTTGAGTAAAATCTATCAGGAAGAATTTTCTGCTGGCAAATTACCCAACCAAAGAACCCTTGCGCAAACCTATGGCGTTTCTCGGTTTACGATCCAGCAAGCAATTAAAAACCTTGAAGAGATCGGGATCGTCAAAGTGGTACAAGGTTCAGGGATTTTTATCCATGAAAAATGGGTCAAAAACCCAATGATCTTTAATTCCTTGACCCGCACCCCTTATGACCGCATCCATTCCACAATGATTTCCTTGAATAAGGCGGCAGCAACGTTGGATGAACAGCAGATTTTCCAAATAGGCCCAGAAGAGGAAGTCTGGACCTTTGAACGAGTGCGGATCGTTAATTACAAAATCGAACAGCTGGAAACCTCTAAATTGCCCGTCAGCCTATTTCCCGAATTGACAAAAGAAATCGTGGAGCACTCGATCCAACGCTATGTCGAAAGCTGCGGGTACCGCATTTCCCACTACATCACCAGCTATACCCCCATCACCACATCGACTGCGCAGTCGGGCATTTTATTGTGCAAGCGGGGGACGCCGGCAATGCAGATCAGCAATCGGGCGATTTTAGAAGACGGCCGCGTGTATGAGTTCAGTAATATCGTTGCCATTGATTATGCCGTGACCTACATCCGTCCCTTTGACCGTGAGATCCATCGCTCACGCATCGATTGATTTGGAAAAGCAAATTTGCCAGTTGCGTCTTTTTTATCCAGAAAGAACAAAAGACATCCCCCGTCGGTTGGACAGGGGATGTCTTTTGTTGTGTTTAAGGAGTGATCAATGTGCCGTCTGGTGTACGGCTCTGGGTCCATTCATGAGGACGGTAAACCACGGGAAATTCCGCAGCTGCTGCTTCATCGAACGTGATTCCGATCCCACTTTTCTCGATCGGATAAAAATAGCCGTTTTCTGGTTGCGGACTGCCACCAAAGACCGACTGGGTATTTGCTGGGATCGCAATCGTTTCTTGGATCGCGGCATTGTGCAGATGGATATTTAGATGGGTGTTGACGGCTAAGCCGACAGGGCTGATATCAGACGGCGTGTGCCAAGCGATCCGAATGCCCATCGCATCGCAGAAGTGAGCCAATTTCAATGCTGGCGTGATCCCACCGATTTGTGAGACATGGGCACGCATAAAGTCAATCTGTTGATTTTTGACTAGCTCTTGCCATTCCATCGGATTATTGAACAATTCGCCGGTCGCGATCGGGGTCGCCGACTGGCTGCGGAGTTGCTGCAACCACTTGTTTTGATCCGGCGGCAAAATATCTTCTAGGAAAAAGAGATTAAAAGGTTCAGCGGCTTTTGCAAATTGAATCGCTTGGTTTGGATGCAGCCGTTCATGCACGTCATGCAGCATTTGAAATTGATTGCCGTATCGTTCTTGGATCGCAGCAAACATTTTCAGTGTTGTGTCCATGTAGTCTGTTTGATCAAAATAGGAACCAGCGATGGGCTGATCGGGTGTTTGCAGTTGGCTAGGATTTCCACCATAAAAGCCTAATTGACAACGGATATAGCGATACCCCTCAGCCAAGAAGCGATCGATTTCTTGATAAAGATCTTCTAGATTATCTGCCACGGCATGAGTATAGGCGGGAATCGCCGTACGCGCTTTTCCACCTAACAGTTGATACAATGGCATATCGGCTAATTGTCCCTTGATGTCCCACAAAGCCATGTCAACTCCTGAGATGGCATTGTTGGTGATTGGACCATTCCGCCAGTAAGAATTGACATTCATCACTTGCCAAAGATCTTCGATTTGATTGGCATCGCGGCCAAGTAAGAGGGGGCGTAAATACTCGTCAACGACGGTTTTTACGGCTAGTGGGCGAAACTGGAAGGTTGCGCAGCCTAACCCAGATACGCCTTTGTTCGTTTCTACTTTAACGACAACAAGGTTATGGCGATCAGGTTTGATCGCAAAGGCTTTGACGTCGGTGATGATCGTTGGTGTCATTTCATTCACTCCAATTTTTGTCTCTAGTTGCTATAGCCATTGAAACATGCTTGGCAACCGCTGTCAATTTGGTCTAATAAAAACTAGATATACACCATAAAACCAGTCCAATTTTTTACTGTTTTACAATAAAACGTTGATATATAGCGTTTTTATTCTGTTTTTATCAAAAAAGGACTGGTTTTACAAGTATGTGTGAGCATGCTACTATGTGTGTGAAAACGGAAACACCTGAAAGGGCGCCCGTCAAAAGGATCAGGACCGTTAGCAAACAACAGGGGGAAAAAAAGATGACCAAAGAAGACATCGTAAAACAGATTATTAAAGATGTTGGCGGATCAGAAAATATCAACAATGCATGGCACTGTATGACTCGCTTGCGTTTTGATTTAAAGGATGAGAAAAAAGTCGACTATGCGGCGTTAGAAAAAACACCCAAAGTCGTAGGAACAAAATATCAAAGCAATCAGCTGCAAGTAGTGATAGGAACGGATGTTGCTGATTATTATGCACCTTTAGCCAAAGAATTAGGTCTTGATGAAGCGAACCAAGGGGAAACATCAGAGAAAAAAGGAGCCGTTTCCTTATTTATGGATACCGTTTCTGGCGTTTTTGGTCCGATCGTTCCAGCTATCGCTGGCGCAGGAATGATCAAAGGATTAATGGCTGGACTGGTGGCTTTGAATGTCATCTCTAATCAAACAGACACCTATTTAGTGATCGACATGATCGCGAGCGGCGTATTTACATTCTTGCCATTTTTTGTTGCTGCCTCAGCCGCTCGGATTTTTAAAACCAATCAATATTTAGCGATCGCAATCGCGGCAACGCTGCAATTTCCAACGATGACCAATGCGGTAGCCGAAGGAAGCATTTCCGCCTTTCGTTTGTTCGGCGTACTGCCAGTACCCGTCTTTAACTATGCAGGGACAGTGATTCCCATTATCTTTGCCGTGCTAGCGCTTAGCTATATTTACCGTTGGGTCGATAAACTCTTACCACAAGTGCTGCGTACCGTGTTTACACCGACGATTTCGTTGTTTGTCGCTGGTATCTTGACATTAACGGTCATTGGCCCAATCAGTATCCATCTAGGAAACTTACTGGCTGCTGGCGTGGCTGGGTTATTCACTATCTCGCCTGTCTTAGCAGGAATTGTGGTAGGGGCGATTCGTCCAATCGCAATCTTCACGGGTCTGCATCATGCCATGACCCCGATCGCTTTGCAAAACTTCGCCAATCAAGGGTATGACATGTTGATGCCAATGATGTTTATGGCAAATATGGCAATCACCGGCGCAACAGCAGCTATTTATTTCAAAGTCAAAACCAAAGAAGAAAAATCGATCATTCTATCTTCGGCTGTTTCGGGCTTGTTAGGGATCACAGAACCTGCGTTATTCGGGATTTTGTCGAAGTATAAAAAAGCCTTCATCGCAGCAACAGTTGGTAGTTCTGTGGCGTCTGCCTTCATCAGTTTCTTCGGTGTTCGGATTTATGGGTACATTCTTTCAAGTATCTTTAGTTTGCCAGCCTATATTGGGGAATACTTTATCTATGCTGTTTTAGGGATCATCTTGGCAATCGGCTTATCCTTTGCAATGAGCTGGTTCTTGGTACCAAATCAAGCAGCCGAAGGCGATCGTTACACCAACGAAGTGGATCTGCATGCCGTGACCCATGGAGAATATGTCCCATTAGAAGATGTACCAGATGAAGTTTTTTCAACGAAAATGATGGGAGAAGGCTATGCCATCGAGTCACAAGATGGGCAAATCTTTGCACCGGTCAGTGGCGAAGTCACCACTGTGTTCCCTTCAAAACATGCCGTCGGGATCAAAACCCAAAACGGCGTTGAAGTTCTTGTGCATATGGGGATCGATACAGTTTCACTTGGCGGACAAGGCTTTGATGTCTTTGTCAAAGCTGGGGAGCAAGTCACTCCGCAAACCAAACTGGCACAAATGGATCTACCTTATATCAAGCAGCAAGGCAAAGAAACCATGGTGATCGTTTTGATCACCAACATGGATCGCGTGCAGCAATTTTCTGGAAGTACTGATTTAGAAGGCAGACACCAAGCCGGTGCATTGCTGGAAAAAGTCGTTTTGAATGCCTAATAAAAAAAAAAGATGAGCTTCATTAATGAAGTTCATCTTTTTTTTATTGCAATTAACTACGCAGCCCGCGGCCTTTTTGGATCAAGTACCAGCATACGCTGTATAAGACAACAATGAACAAGACCAAAATACCGATGGATAGGAAAATTGGGACATCGATGGTGCCTAAAAAGCCGTAGCGGAAACCAGAGATCATATACACGATCGGGTTGACTTTGGAGATCGTTTGCCAAATCGGCGGCAGCATGCTGATGGAGTAAAAGACGCCTCCAAGATAGGTCAATGGTTGTAAAACAAAGGTTGGCACGATGGAAACATCGTCAAAGGATTGGGCGAAGATCCCATTTAGCAACCCTGCTAATGAAAATAAGATGGCGGTCATGACTAGGGTTAAGACAACGATGACCCAAGAATACACATGTAATGGCACGAAGAAAAGGGAAATGATGGTCACCAATGTGCCCACCAAGATACTACGGCCAAGTCCGCCAAAGACAAAGCCCCAAATGATGACGTGAGTAGGAACCGGCGCCACTAAGAGTTCCTCAATGTTTTTTTGAAACTTCTGTGAAAAGAAGGAAGAAGACACATTGGAGTAAGAGCTGGTGATCGTCGACATCATGATCAGCCCAGGAACGATAAATTCCATATAAGAAAAGCCGCCCATTTCGCCGATGCGGCTGCCAATCATTTTCCCAAAGATAATGAAGTATAAGGAAGTAGTGATGACGGGTGGGACGAGGGTCTGCACCCAAATCCGTAGATAGCGGTTGGTCTCTTTGACCGCTAAACTTTTTAAGGCTGTAAAATAAAGACTAAACATGGTTTTCCTCCGCTTCGTGTGCTTCTTCGGTGATTTTCAAAAATAGTTCTTCCAAGCGATTGGATTTGTTGCGCATGGAGAGGACATTGATCCCTTGCTGGCTGAATTGAGCAAAAAGATCGTTGACGCCTTGGTCTCGAGCGACTTCAACGGCGATGGTCTGTTCATCTTCCATTTGGATCGGATATCCAGTGATCGTTGGTGCTTGTTTGATCGGTGCGATATCAAAAAGAAAGGTTTCAAATTGCAGTTTTGCCAACAAGGATTTCATGCTGGTGTTTTCGATCAGTTCACCAGATTGAATGATCCCGATGTTGCGGCAAAGCATTTCCGCCTCTTCTAAATAATGGGTCGTCAAAATGATCGTTGTGCCATTTTGGTTCAGCTCCCGCAAAAAGCTCCACATTTCCCGACGCAATTCGATATCGACACCTGCCGTCGGTTCATCCAAAATCAATAGCCGTGGTTCATGCATCAGGGCACGAGCAATCATCAAACGGCGTTTCATCCCGCCCGACAGCATCCGCGCACGAACATTGCGTTTTTCCCACAAATTCGACTGCTTCAAGTATTTTTCGCTGCGCTTGATGGCTTCGTTGCGGGGGACACCATAATACCCAGCTTGATTGACGACGATCTGCTGGACCGTTTCAAAGGGATTGAAATTGAATTCTTGGGGAACCAGACCAATCTGTTGTTTGACTTGGACCAATTCTTTGTCTAAATCGTAGCCGAAGACTTTGACGCTTCCGGAAGATTTATTGACAAGAGAGGTGATAATGCCGATGGTGGTGGACTTTCCAGCGCCGTTTGGGCCTAACAAGGCATAAAAGTCGCCTTCTTCCACCGTCAAATTTATGCCCCGCAACGCTTCAACGCCGGTAGCATAGACTTTGCGTAAATCGGTTAGTTCTAGTGCATAGGTCATGTTTATTTGAACTCCTTCTATGTATGATGGTTTATTCTATCATTTTTTTTCAAGAAGAACCGCATGATTTGATTTTTTTCATTTGATTAGATAACAATTGTTGCTAATCGATGAGAAGTGGGAAAGAGGCAAAAGAAAAAACGACCATTTGATCGTTTTTTCGATAAAGTCGATTGTTAGCATAAATACCGTTCTGGTCGTTCTGTCTGTCCTAGTAAGTAATCGACAGAGACATTATAGAGGGAAGCTGCGTGTAACAGCGTCAATACATCGGGTAAGCGATCGCCTGCTTCGTATAAGGTGTAATCGGGGTAAGACACATCGAGATGCTGGCATACTTCTTTTGGGCTCAATCCGCGTTCTTCTCTTAAAAACTTGAAGCGGCAACGCAAGGTGTCTAATAAAAAAGCTTCTTCTAATGTCACTTTGCGGTCCTCCTTAAAAAATTGCGCTTCCTTTCGCACTGTTCTCTTTTTATTGTACCAACAAAAGCAAAATATGCGAAGTAATTCACATGAAGGTCGAACGGTTTTTGTTAAAAAGTGAAACAAATGACTTGCTCTGAGACGCGTTTCATACAGTATGCTTGATTTATAAAAAGGAAGGCGGGATGAAAAAATGAATACATACATGAAGAAAAATGGTGCGGAATGTTGTTATGTAACGTTGGCTTTTGATGGACAACAACTGGTATTGACGAAGCCAAAAGGGTTCTTTCAAGAACGATTAGTAGAAATTCCTGTGGATGAGATCAGTCACTTGACGTGTGATGAACACTTCGGGTCTCAGCGGATCGGATTTATTCATCACAACGATTACTATGAATTTTATACATGTGGGCTAAGTGTGATAGACTATATGAAAGAACAATTATTCGTTTAAGGAGCAGTGAGTCATGGCAAACATTCGGGATATTGCACGCTTGACCGGCTATTCGGTCTCAACGGTTTCACGAGTCATTAATAACAATCCGTATGTCAGTGAAGAAAAGCGTCGTAAGATCCTGGCTGTCATGAAAGAGGTCAACTATATTCCAAATTACACCGCGCGGGCATTGAGTGTTGGCAAAACCCAAAATATTGGTGTGATTCTGCCATTTGTCAATCATCCGTACTTCGATCGCTTGTTGAGCGGCATCACAACAGCAGCGTTTGCTCGGGGCTATAAGGTTACGCTTTTAGCCACGAACTATGATCCGCAAGTAGAGGAAGCGTATTTGCAAGAATTTGCGGCGAAAAGCTTTGATGCCTTGATCATTGCCTCGCGGGCGAATCCGATCGAAACCTTATTGCCTTATCGTTCTTACGGTCGCATCGTCTTTTGTGAGAATATCTCGTATTTGACTGACGGTTGCACCTATATTGATCGAGAGGAATCGATCAAAGAAGTCTTTACGTATTTTAAGGAACAAGGTATCCAGAAAATTGGCGTGACATTGGGACGTAGCCGCAAGCTCAGCAGCAATTCAAAAATCACGGTCCGTTTGGCTCATGACTATTTTTCGACTTTTTCCGAAGACTTGATCTTTTGGGATTGTTTGACGGAAGAAGATGGCAAAGAAGCAGCTGCTTATTTTGCAGATAAAGGGATCGAAGCGATTTTCACCAATGGGGATCATGTTGCTGCTGGGATCCAGTCACAGGCGCCGGGAGAATGGCTCGTGATTGGACGGGACAATTTATACATCAGTGAGCTGCTACAGCTTTCAACGATCGATCATCACTTGCAAGCTTGCGGGGAGACTGCCGTCCAATTGGCGATAATGGAAAAAAGCGGCAACTATCGCATGTCCTATGAGTTCATCAAACGATAGCATAGACGAAACGATGCGCAAACAGTGCCCCTGAGCGGGCAGTGCTTGCGCATCGTTTTTTTAATGGGATTTGGTGTAATGGTCAATGATCTGTTTCAACAGCTGCGCGCTGCCGACGCCTGCTTTTTGATCGTAATAGGCGGTAAAACGCTCGTCTTGAACGTACATTTCCCCTAAAGATCGGTGATATTCTGCTGAGTAAAAGGGCGCTGCTTGTTTAAGCCATGCTTGATGCGCAGCAAAAGCCATTTGGGCTTTGTCAGAAGGGATTCGTTTCCCTTCCTTTTCAGTCAATAGCTCTTTTAACAGCTGTAATAAGCGGTTTTCGTTGTCGGTCAGTGCTTGATAATTGACTTGGGTCATCTGCTGCCACTTTTGGTTGCTTTTTTCGATGATCTCCTCACCGTAGGTTTCTCGTAACTCGGCACCGTAGTTTGCTTCGTTTTCACGAATTTTTTGTTTCTTAAAATAACTGAATTTCTCTTGATCGGTCATCGTCTTTTCTCCTTCATAATAATCAATTGTTTGCGCTAAGGTGGTCAAAAGACTGTCCAGGGCTGCTCGCTCTTGTAAAAGCTGTTGGTAATGCTGCAACAAGACCGTTTGGATCGATGCTTGCGGCTCATCCAAGATCCCGCGGATCGTTTCTAATGACAGCCCAAAAGACTTAAAATACAAAATCTGCTGTAGGCGATCGACTTCCTGTCTCCCGTAGATACGGTAACCAGCTGAGTTGGTGCGTTGCGGTTGTAACAACTTGATCTGATCATAATACCGCAGGGTACGGCTGCTGACTCCTGACAGTTTGGCTAAGGCACTGATCGTATATTCCATCGGCTTTTCCCTCCTTACACCTGTATCCTAAAGGTTGACGTAACGACAAAGTCAAGAAAATTTTTTTGCGTTTTTTAAAATGTGCTATAATTATAACAAAGAAAGGAAGATAAGATGCAAATAGTTTTTTCTGATATTGATGGGACGTTTCAAGAAATGGGGCACCCGATTCATGAGATCAATAAAGAAGCCATCCGTTGTTTGCAAGCCCAAGGGGATCACTTTGTGTTTGTCACAGGGCGAGGATTTGAGCTTGTTCAAGATATGATGGCGGAAGAAGGCCTTTCCTGCGATGTGATTTTCGGAAACGGCGCCGGTCTGATGATAAAAGGAGAAGCGCCTGTTTTGACGCATACCTTACCCTATAAGACATTGGCACAAGTGATTGGTATCTTAGAGACAGAAGCGGTTTTTTATTTCTTACATACTGACCATGGCATCATTTCCCCACAAGCGCATTTGTATGAAGCGCAATTTCAAGAAAGCCGTAAGCAGTTACTCGCGGAGTTAGGGGAGCGAGGGCAAATCATCGCTGACTACAAATACGAGTTCTTCTACAACGAATGCCTTCATAAAGACGACGTGTTGCAGTTTATGAAGGAACATCCAGAGATAAAGGTCATCAAAATCGAACTGATGGAAGCGTCAGACGAAAAAAGAGAACGGCTGCGGGCGATGATCCAGTCAGAAACGGCAGCGATTTTTCAATCCTTTGTCCAAACACTGGAAATCGTTGATCCATTGGCGACCAAAGGTGCGGCGATCCGTAGCTTTTTAGAAGCTTTTCCCGCTGCCAAAAGCTACGGGATCGGTGATGGTGAAAATGACCTTGCGATGTTTGAAGCGGTGGATGTTTCTTTGGCTGTAGCAAATGCCAGCCCAGCGATCAAAGCAGTTTGTGATCGAACCATTGAGCGCGCGGAAGACGGCGGTGTTGGCCGCTTTATTTTAACAGAATTAGTTTCGAGAGAGGATGTTGTGCATGAAGTTGATTGAAACCCCAGTAAACCAAAATCTAAATATGGAAACTTTTTACCCGAACATCTCCAAGTATCTATTCGACAAAATAGCGATCAAATACTATAAATTGTATTCGCTTGATCGGACGCAGATTCTCTATGTGGATAGTTTTGATACGATTTCTTTAGTATTGATCAACAATAAAAAGAAAATCAGTCGGGAAGAAGTCGATACAGCGATTCATCGTTTGCTGAAGGTCGATCGCAAAGACGTGACCGTCAATATCAATATTCGTAAAGAAATGGAAGCAAGAGGCATCACCTTTTCTAAACCGAGAAAAGATGTCATTCTTGTTCAATTGCCTGTGAAAGAACACTAGTTGAAAGAAGTTGGGACATGCACGTTGCAAGAGCAATCAAACGTTGAACAAAGGGGCGACCTTATACGAGCGCGCAAATAATGCGCAATAAGTAGGAGGCTGACCCATGCTTTGGAGCAATTTGTTCTCAGATGGATTGCCTTGTACTGGCAAAAGCCCAACTTTTTTTTGAAAAAACAAGTTTTTCTGTCTTTTGTGTTTTTTTTGCTATAATGAGAAGAAGTAAGCTAGAGGGAGTAAGAACATGCAGAAATTATTTAAAGATGACAGCTTGACGCTGCACACCGATCTCTACCAAATCAACATGATGCAAACCTATTGGGAGTTAGGCAGAGCCGACCGTAATGCGGTGTTTGAATGCTATTTCCGTGACATGCCTTTTGAAAATGGCTATGCGATCTTTGCCGGTCTGGAACGTTTGATCGATTATTTGAACGATTTATCCTTTTCAGAAACGGATATTGCCTACTTGCGAGAAATCGGCGGCTACCCAGAAGCCTTTTTAGAGTATCTAAAGGAGTTCAAGTTTGCTTGTACCGTTCGTTCAGCGTTAGAAGGCGATTTAGTCTTCAACAATGAACCAATCATTCAAGTAGAAGGGCCGTTAGCACAAGCGCAGCTGATCGAAACAGCGCTACTGAATATGGTCAATTTCCAAACCTTGATCGCCACGAAAGCGGCCCGCATCAAATCCGTGATCGGCACGGATCCCTTGTTGGAATTTGGTTCACGTCGGGCACAAGAATTGGATGCAGCCATTTGGGGGACCCGAGCGGCTTATATTGGCGGAGCGGATGCGACGAGTAATGTGCGGGCAGGGAAGATTTTTGGCATCCCAGCCAGCGGAACCCACGCCCATTCCCTCGTGCAATCCTACGGCAATGACTATGATGCATTTATGGCGTATGCCCAAACCCACAAAGATTGCGTATTCTTAGTCGATACCTATGATACCTTGCGTTTAGGTGTGCCAAATGCGATTCGTGTGGCCAAAGAGATGGGGGATAAGATCAATTTCTTAGGTGTGCGGATCGACAGCGGCGATATGGCCTATATCTCGAAAAAAGTCCGTGAACAGTTGGATGAAGCGGGATTCACGGAAGCCAAAGTCTATGCTTCCAATGATCTAGACGAAAATACGATTCTAAGCTTGAAAATGCAAAAGGCGAAAATCGATGTATGGGGTGTCGGCACCAAGCTGATCACCGCTTACGATCAACCGGCATTAGGTGCGGTTTATAAACTGGTTGCCATCGAAAATGAGCAGGGAGAAATGATCGACACCATCAAATTATCCAGCAATGCCGAAAAGGTTTCGACCCCTGGGAAAAAACAAGTCTGGCGGATCACCCGTAAATCGGACGGCAAGTCAGAAGGCGATTATGTCACGCTATGGGAAGAAAATCCGCAAGCAGCAGACGAACTGTTCATGTTCCATCCTGTTCACACTTTTATCAACAAAACAGTGACGAACTTTGATGCGCGACCATTGTTGCAAGATATCTTTGTAGATGGCCAGCAAGTGTATCAAGTACCTGACTTAGAACACGTCAAAGCCTATGCGACGAATTGCTTGGATTCCCTTTGGGATGAGTACAAACGTGATTTGAATCCACAGAAGTACCCAGTTGATCTCTCGCAAGAATGTTGGGATCATAAAATGCGGACGATTGAAAAAGTACGCAAACAAACCAATGGCGCGATTTTGTAATCCGCAACTGCGCTGGTCCTAGGATCAGTCAGCTGCTTCAAAAAATAAGAGGAGGCGTTTCTATGACCATGCAACAAGAAATTATCAAAGAATTAGGAGTCTTACCGACCATCGACCCGAAAGAAGAAGTTCGTAAGAGTATTGATTTTTTAAAGGCGTATCTGCAAAAGAATTCGTTCTTGCATACGTTTGTCTTGGGGATCAGTGGTGGGCAAGATTCGACATTAGCTGGCCGGATCGCGCAATTGACGATGGAGGAAATGCGCAGTGAAACCGGGAATCCCAACTATCAGTTCATAGGGGTACGCTTACCTTATGGGGAACAAGCAGATGAAGAAGATGCAAAAAAAGCCATTGAATTTATCAAACCAGATATTGAGCTGCGGGTAAACATCAAAGCCGCCGTCGATGCCCAAGTGCAAGCGGTGGAAGAAGCAGGCTTAGCGGTTTCTGACTTTAATAAAGGCAATATCAAAGCCCGTCAACGGATGATTACGCAATATGCCATTGCGGGTGAAAAAGCAGGAGCTGTTCTGGGTACGGATCACGCTGCTGAAAATATCACCGGCTTCTTTACGAAATACGGCGATGGCGGTGCCGATATCTTACCACTGTTTCGTTTGAACAAACGCCAAGGTCGTCAACTCTTGCAATACTTAGGCGCGCCAGAAGCGTTGTATACAAAAGTCCCAACTGCGGACTTGGAAGATGGCAAACCTTTAGTGGCAGATGAAGCAGCTTTAGGAGTGACCTACAACGACATCGATGACTATTTAGAAGGCAAGGAAATTGCGGCTGAAGCCCAACAAACCATTGAAAACTGGTGGAACAAAACGCAACACAAACGCCACTTGCCAGTCACGATTTTTGATGATTTTTGGAAATAAACGAAACCAGTGATTCCGTTCCATTCAGATAGAAAGAAGAGTCTAGGGGGCAAGAAACCTTAGACTCTTTTTTTATGAGGGTTGCTTTCTTTAAAAATAACAAAAGCTTCTTGCCCTGGCTTTACTTTCTTGTCTTGAAAGCATAAAATACGAGGGTACCTAGAACGTGTAGAAAAGGAGGAATGTTCCTTCGTGAAAATAAATAGCCATCCTTATCTGAAGATCGCATTAAAAGGCATCGCCATCGTCCTGTTGATCATTTTCAGTAATTTATATTTGCAATGGTGTCAAAACAATCTTTCCGTTGAATTAGCCTTGAAATTTGCCTTTTCGTGGCATACAGCAAAGTTTTTCTTGGCTTGTGGGGTGCTACTGCTGGTGTATGGGGTGTTTGCCAGTTTGGCAGGTTCAGTACTGATCGGGGGCATCTTTTATAGTGTCGTCATCGGAATCTTAGGGTACGCCAACCATACGAAGATGGTCTATCGCCAAGAACCAATCTATCCTGATGATTTAAAGATGGTCACTCAATTCGACCTTCTACGAACCATGATCGGCAATGGCGCGTTTTTCTTAGCCATCCTCTTTGCTCTGGCGGCGATCGGGGCGATCGGCTGGAGTATCTATCGCAGCCGCAAATTAAACCGGCGTTTACAAGTAATGCGAGGGGCAGTGCTGGTCGTATGCTCGCTGGGCTTAGTCTATGTTTCACACTTCAACGACAGCAACAACCTTCTACGCAAAGCCTACAATCAGACGGCGCTCTGGATTCCGTATTCACAAAAAATGAACTATTACAATACGGGATTTATCGGTGGGTTTTTGTACAACTTGCGGGTAGATGCCATGACGAAGCCTGAGGGGTATTCAAAAGAAGCGATCCAAGCGATTGCGGATACCTACAATGCACAGGCGGCGGAGAAAAACCAAGACCGTGAAAGTGAAGCACCAAATATCGTTTATGTGATGAGTGAGAGCTTTTCCGACCTGAGCCATTTAAATGGCTTGTCGATCACCGGCGATCCGTTGAAAGACTATTACCACGTCGCCGATCAAACCATCAGTGGAAAAATGCTTTCGCAAAATTATGGAGGCGGTACGGCAAACATCGAGTTTGAAGCGTTGACTGGTTTTGCCATGGGCCTATTGAATCCACAGATGACAACGCCTTACACGATGCTAGTGCCGAAATTGACGCAACTGCCATCCTTGGTTTCTTTCTTGGAACAATCAGGGTATACGGCAACGGCGATCCATCCTTACGATACATCGATGTACAAACGCAAGGATGTCTATGGGGTGATGGGGTTTGAACAGTTTATCGATCAAGATACGATGACCTATACCGACAAAATCGAAAATAATCCTTATATCTCTGATGAGGCGGCCTACAAAGAAGTGCTGGCTTTGTTGGAAAACGATCAGCAACCGCAATTTGTCCATTTAGTGACGATGCAGACCCATATGCCTTATGCTGGCAAATACGATACGTTGAATTACCAAGCGAGCGGTCCTGGCAATATGGCTTCTTTGGAAAACTACCTGCAGGATATCTCTTATAGCAGTACAGCATTGAAAAACTTTGTGGCTGAATTAGAGCAGCTGGATCGGCGAACGCTGGTCGTCTTTTGGGGAGATCATTTACCAGGCATTTATGCCGATGAGATCAAGGATCAAAATGAAACGGCTGCCCTGCATGAAACCGAATTTTTGATGGTTGATTCGCAAGGGAATTTTGCGCCAGAAGATGTACCAGTAACAAGTCCTTTTTATTTTGCGCCGAACCTATTAGAAGCCAGTGATCAACCAACCAGCGGGTTTTACCAGTTGTTGTTGGCCTTGCAAGATGAGTTGCCGGCTTTTGAACTGGGTCAATATTATCAAGAGGGACAATGGCAGACGACTCTTGCGTTGGATAAAGAAGCCCAAGAAATCTATGATGCCTACAATTTGATCCAATATGATGTGCTACAAGGAGAGCAATACAGTTTAACGACTGGTTTGTTTGACTAAATGAAACATAAAATAGCGCCTTATCCTGTGACTGACACTGGGATAAGGCACTTTTGTTTGTGTGAAGTTATAATTCCTGCCATTTACGATTTTGATCAAAATCATTGGCGGCGGCGTAGGCGTCTTGAACGATCGTTTCAGGGTAGCCCATGACTTTTAAGAGGGCGATCGCGTTGCGGCTCAAGGCAGGACCAGATTTGACCTTATAATCAAAGGAGATGCCGTCATCTTCCGTGACTTGTTCAGAAAAATGAATGTTGCGGCAATCATTTTTCAAAATTTCAGTCAGCTCAATATCATGGGTAGCGACAAAGGCCAATGATTGGTAGGCTCGCAACCAATGGATGATGCTGGCAGAAGAAGCGATTCGTTCCACCGTATTGGTTCCTTTTAAAATCTCATCAACAAAACAGTAGCAGCGCTGTTTCGTGGCAACGGTATCTAGCAGGCGTTTGATGGATTTGATCTCCGCCACGAAATAGCTGTCGCCTTCAAATAGATCATCTTCGACAGCCATCGAGGTAATGACGTGACCAGGAACCATCGTAAAGGTTTCAGCTACTGCTGTCTGGATGGTTTGTGCCAAAATACAGTTGATGGCGACACTTTTGACATATGTCGATTTGCCTGAGGCATTGGAGCCAGTTACAAGGGTATTGTGGTTCCAAGTGACATCATTCATGACTGCTTCACTCAGAAGGGGATGATACGTACCCGTTGCTTCTACACCTCCGCTTGTTTGGAAGGTCGGTAGGCAAGTGATGGGCATATACGTGCGAAAATTTAAAATGGCGGCTGCGACTTCCAATTTTCCCAGCAAATTCCACAGATCGATGGCTGCTTGTTGGTGTTTGGCCAGAGTAGTGGTGACCGTTTGATAGGAAATAAACGGCAGCATAAAAATGATATTGATGTATTCAAACAACATGTCTCCTTCGCTGCCGTTTTTGGCACGAAACGAGAAAGCGAAACGAGTGATCTTTTTTAATGGTGCCAAGGATTGTTTGATCTCATCTTGGAGAGGCGTGTTGATTTTAGCGATCTGACTGCCACAGGCAATCGTTTGAACCAAATAGCGCATGCTGTTCAGTTCTGTTTCCAGCTTGGCTTTTTTGATGGAGTAATAGATCGTATTGAAAACGACACTGACCAACGTCAACAGGATGCCTTGGACAAACCCCAGCAGGATCAGCAAGATGCCGACTAACGGCAACGCACCTAAAAAGACAAAGAAAGGCAGAGAACCGATCGATTGCGCAGCTTCATTGGCCAAGTAGGCTTTCGAAAAATTATCATCTTGTTTTCCTAAACGAGCAAACGTATATTGGGATTGTTCGCGTGCGGCACTGTCAGCAGCAAAAAAGTCGATCAATTTGGTCAGCTGTTTGTCCGGCTTGAAGTGGAAATTGCGTAATTGCTGGTACAACGCTTCTGAACCAACACTGGAAAACGTCAGATTAATGGACTCAAACAACGAAAAGCCATCCAAGTCATACCAAGTGATGTCATCGACCTCGCTATCAAAATCGTGAAACTTCTTCTCAGTCAGCCAAGCTTTTTTCAAACTCGCTTCTTTATCAAAGCGGGGCTGACGGGGAAGTTTTCCCCAAGAAAGCCGAACGTAACGGCGTACTTTGTATCGATTCCAGATATCTAGTGCGGTCAAGATGAGAATGCTGGCGAGTATGATCAAAATGACCATCGTTTGTGGTTCCATATGCAAAAGTCCTCCTAATGGCTAATGAATGCTGGCTAAAGCTAAGTGTTGCTGTGGGCAGGATCGATTTCTTTTAAACAAGCATAGATCCGTTCAATATCTTGTGTCGTGCCTCGCAGCTCGAAATCCGCTAAGAACGGAATCGAAAATTGTTCCGCATATTGCTTTGCGGTCAAGCAATATTGATAATTAAAGTTTTTGTTGCCGCTGCCGATCACGCCTAAGCAAAGAGCGGCGTTGTTTTCATAGTCAATGTATTCCCGCATGGTTTCTGTAAGGATCTCCTGATCGCCGTTATCGACGCCGTTTCCACCTTCTAAATAGGTAGGGACAAAAACCACATAAGGTTCGTCTTCTTGTTCAAAGACACTATTGTCATGAATTTCTTTGGCTTCCCAAGTGCTCGGTGTGTCTTGCTGATCTGCATAGGCCAACAAGCGGTTGACGAATGCACGGGTATTTCCAGAGATTGAAATATAAAGTAGTTTCATTTTTTCATCACCTTCCGCTTTCTAGTATAACAGAAACCATTTATGAAAAGAGGAGAACTTCGGCAGTCTTTTCTAGTAAAATGCAGCCAAAGGCTTTAAACTGAGAGAGGAGTCCAATACAAAGGAGTGGCAATAATGTTTTCAAAAATGCATCATGTGGCGATCATCGCTAGTAATTACCAACAGACCAAAGAGTTTTATGTAGAAAAATTAGGCTTTGAAGTGATTCGTGAACATGCGCGCCCAGAAAAGAAAGATGTAAAAATCGACTTGCGCTTTGGGGAATCAGAAATAGAACTGTTTGTGGTGGAAAACCCACCAGCAAGACCAAGTTTTCCCGAAGCAGCCGGCTTGCGACATTTGGCCTTTGCGGTGGAAAATATTGAAGCAGTCGTAGCGGAGTTAGCCACTAAAGGGATTGTGTGCGAACCGATTCGTTTTGATACCTTCACCAATAAGAAGATGACCTTTTTCCAAGATCCAGACGGCTTGCCGTTGGAATTACATGAATAAACAAGAAAGACTTTGTGTTGATCCTTTGTCGATTCAACTTGGTTTTTCTTGAGAGAATTGTTATTCTATGTATAGAAGCAAGGAGGAAAAAACGTGATAAGATTTGCAAAAGAAGAAGATCGTTTTGTCATGGCTGAACTCGTTTTAGTCATTTTAAAGGACATGGAATTGCCGTTTGTCAAAGAGATCGGAGAAGCCAAGACCTTAGAGATCTTGGCAGATGCCATGCTAGAACCCGATTATCGTTACGGCTTTCGCCGTGCGCTAGTCAATGAGATCGACGGAGAAGTTGCTGGCGTCGCCTTTGGATATCCAGACAAAGAAGAGGCGACGATCGATCAGCCTCTAGATAAAGTGCTGGAACAGTACGGTTTGAGTAAAGACATGAAGCTGTTTATCGATGAAGAGACTTTACCAAATGAATGGTACTTAGATACCATCTGTGTGGCTGAGAAATTTCGGGGCAAAGGCGTCGGCTCAGCCTTGTTAGAAGCATTGCCGAAAATTGCTTCTAGAGATGGTTATGAGGTGATCGGCTTGAGTGTTGACCGAGCAAATCCCCATGCGAAGCGGCTCTATGAAAAGCACGGATTTGAAGTCGTGGCCCAAAGAGAGATCAGTGGCCATCTTTACGACCATATGCAAAAAAGAACCAGCTGATTTTTCAGCTGGTTCCATTTGTTAGTCGAAGCTCAAGAGGATGGTCTTTTTTGCGGTGCCGATTGTACAGCCAGTAATCCATGACGGCCGCAATACAGATGCAGACCGGCGCATCCCGGTCATCGACAACATCCAGTACATAATAATCCCCCGTCAACAAGGTCGCTTTGTCCATCTCCATAATCTTTTTATTGAAATGATGGATCCCATAGCGATGATTATAGATATCGCCGTGGACCGCCCAGTGAAGCTGCTGGATATAGTAGAAATCACCTGGCCAGTTAAAGATTTTTTGCAGTGTACCGACTTTCTCAAAGTCTTTGTAGATCTCAAAGCGTGTACCAAAAGTAAAGCTGATTTGTTTGATACTAGCGACCATTTGCCCATTTAAACGGTAAAGGGAGAGGGCATCGCCCTTGGTTCCCCAACGTCCCACCATCAAAAATAGTGATTTGCCTGTTTCATCTTTGACAATGGTTCGTGTGACTCTGCTAAGTTGCCTATCTTGGATGAAAAATTCTGACATACTTACGCCTCCTCATGTATCCCCAAAAAGCTGCGTGGTTTAAAGATTTTCATCAATTGCCCGAACGATTGCTTTGCCGACACCAGCCTCAATATTGGTGTCCGTCAAATACTTCGCGACTTCTTTTACCTCTAACTCGCCATTTCCCATTGCAAAACTAACGCCTGCCAGTTGCAGCATACTTACATCATTTAAGTTGTCACCGATCGTCATCACTTCCGCCAGTGAGATCATCCGATCTTTGGCGACATGTGCCACTGCGATTCCTTTTTGCGCGTTTCGGTGGTTGATCTCAATATTGTTTTGTCCAGAAGAAGTCACCACTAAATCGCCGTACCCATCGATGATTTTCGTGATAGGACCCAATACCCGCGCACCATCTTGATGGAAGCAGATCACTTTCAAAAATTCTAATTCTTCGATCGAAAACAACTCACTGAAATCATCGACATAATTGATCGGTAAAAATTCTAAACGGGCAGCTGTCATAGCAATCGCCATCTTATGAGTGAGATGGGGCATTGCTTCTGCCGTATGGATCGCAAAATTTTCGATCCGACGTGTCTGACTTTCCGAATAGATCCCATTGCTCGTTGAGACCTCAAAATAGATGTCGTTTTCTTTTAGTAGGTCGATCAACGAACGAGTTTGTTCATGGCTGATCGGCACAGTAAATAATGAATTACCCGCTTCGTCATAGACTTGGGCCCCATTCAAGGTGATCATTGCACAGTCGATCCCGGCTTCTTGCAGCGGCGGCAATGCCTCTTTACGGTTACGGCCAGTTGCGACCATAAATTCGATTCCTTTGGATTGGGCATATTTGATTGCTTGGATATTTTCTTCTGAAATCTGCATACTGGCATTTAAAAGCGTACCATCCATATCAGAAGCAATTAATTTGATCATTGTCAGCGTCCTTTCTTAATCGTTTCTACAAATAGTGTACCATAAATCACGGATTTTTTTTCTTTCGAAGAGTAATTCTTGTTTCTAAGGGGAGGGATTTGTTATCCTAGAAGAAAACAAAGGAGATTCGCCATGAAACGACTATTGGACAATGATTGGCAAGAACAATTGCAGGAATCATTTGAGCAACCCTATTACCAACAACTACGGGCTTTCTTGAAACAAGAATATGCCCAGCAAAAGATCCATCCAGCGATGGATCATATTTATGAAGCACTTAAACTGACACCATACCATGACGTAAAAGTTGTCATCTTAGGTCAAGATCCTTATCATGGCCCTCACCAAGCCCACGGACTGTCGTTTTCCGTGCAGCCGGGGGTCAAAATACCGCCTTCCTTACGCAATATTTACAAGGAATTAGCCGATGACTTAGGGATTGCACCTGTGTCCCATGGCTATCTTGTGCCATGGGCGCAGCAAGGGGTCTTATTGTTGAATACCGTATTGACGGTACGTGAGGGACAAGCCTATTCACATCACGGGCATGGCTGGGAGCAGCTGACAGATACGATTATCGAAAAATTGAATCAACGAGAAAAACCGGTCATTTTTGTGCTTTGGGGCAAACCCGCTCAAAAGAAAGCCGCTTTACTAGATACCAGCAAACATATTATTATAACAGCGCCTCATCCAAGTCCGTTGTCGGCACATCGAGGATTCTTTGGTTCAAAGCCTTTTTCTAAGATCAATCAAGCGTTGCTTGCATTAGGGGAAGAACCGATTTCTTGGGCGTTACCGGAAAAAATAACACAGTTGTAAAACTGTGTTATTTAGAACTGGTGTTTTTGTGAAAAAGGTAACGATATTTAAAATAATCGACTAATACAGGATTTTTATCTGTTCTTTTTTTCATAGTTATTGTACAATGGAAGGGTATAAAAAAACTGGAGGTCTTTACCCGTGGAATTATTCGAAAGTTTAAAATTTAAAATCGTGCGTCGTCATATCAAAATCGTTTTTCCAGAAGCAACAGATCCTCGTATCCTAGGTGCTGCTAGCCGTTTACGTTCAGAAGAATTGATTGAACCCGTTTTGATCGGTAACCCGGTTGAAATCGAAAAAGCAGCAGAAGCTCGCGGAATCAACGTATCAAACTTTGAAATTTTAGATCCTGAAAATTATGATCGTTGGGATGAAATGGTTGAAGCTTTTGTGGAACGCCGCAACGGCAAAGCAACGAAAGAACAAGCAGAAGAAATCTTAAAAGATGTCAACTATTTCGGTACAATGTTGACTTACATGGGCATTACTGAAGGAATGGTTTCAGGAGCGATCCATTCTACGGGTGATACAGTAAGACCCGCTTTACAAATCATCAAAACAAAACCAGGTGTGAGCCGTACAAGTGGTGCTTTCTTAATGGTTCGTGGTCGTGACCAAGAAAAATACTTGTTCTCAGACTGTGCCATCAATGTAAACCCAAATGCACAAGAATTAGCAGAAATCGCTGTTGACTCAGCGAAAACCGCTGAATTATTTGAAATCGATCCAAAGGTTGCTATGTTAAGCTTCTCAACGAAAGGTTCTGCGAAAGCACCAGAAGTAGATAAAGTCGTTGAAGCAACAAAAATCGCCAAAGAATTGGCACCAGAATACCAAATCGATGGAGAATTGCAATTCGATGCTGCGTATATCTCAGCAGTTGCGCAATTGAAAGCTCCTGAATCTGAAGTAGCTGGTAAAGCAACCGTCTTTGTTTTCCCAGATTTACAATCAGGAAACATTGGCTATAAGATCGCCCAACGTTTCGGTAACTTTGAAGCGATTGGACCAATCTTACAAGGGTTGAACAAACCAATCTCTGATTTGTCTCGTGGTTCAAATGAAGAAGATGTCTACAAATTATCAATCATTACTGCGGCACAAACATTAATGGAAAAATAAGCAGCCAATCGCTGCACTGATGAAAAACTGATCCGTTGAGGGTCAGTTTTTTGTTTTGCTTTTGGAAAGTTGAGGGCAGCAAAGCAGGGGGCGTCCATATGAATCAACGATCCAGTGGTCGTCGGGAAATTTTTCTTAAGCTCCTTCTTTACAATTCCTTGAAAAACAAGCTATACTAGCAACTAGTAAATTAGATTGATCAAAGGATGGGGACTATGTTTACCATTAACGACTTAGAAGCAACCGCAGCATTTGCAAAAATCATTGGAGAAGTAGCCGAGCCAGGGGATAATCTGGTATTGACGGGCGACTTGGGTGCTGGCAAAACAACATTGACGAAAGGCATCGCCTTGGGGTTAGGGATCGAGCAACTGATCAAAAGTCCGACCTATACGATCATTCGTGAATATACCAATGGGCGGATGCCCCTGTACCATATGGATGTCTATCGGGTGGAATACGGTGCAGAAGATTTAGGACTGGATGATTATTTCGAAGGGGATGGCTTGTGTGTGATCGAGTGGGGCAATCTCTTAGAAGCCTCCCTGCCAGAGGATTATTTAGAACTGATTTTGGAAAAAGATGATACAGATGGACAAAAACGTCTTGTGAAATGTCATGCATATGGCACCAAAGCAACCGCCTTTTTGCAACGGATCACAACCAAATGGCAGGCAGCCCATGAGTGAGATCCAATTACAGATCAAAGAAGCCAAGGGTGCTGATGCGAAAGCCGTGTTAGCAGTCAGTCAACAGCTAGGAGAAGAAACGGATTTTCTCTTAATGGACGAAAGCGGCTTGGCGTTGCCAGAAGCCCTATTGGCAGAACAGTTGGATGCTATCTATGAACGGGAGGACTATTTGCTGTTGTTGGCATTTGATCAAGAACAATTGATCGCCATGGCATCAGTCAAAGGCAACGAAGAGTGGCAATTAGCCCATGTCGGGGAGATCGGTATCTCGATTTTAAAAGACTATTGGGGCTTGGGCTTAGGTTCGCTCCTGATTGAAGAATTACTGGACTGGGTAGTAGAAGTTGGCGAATTGACCCGCATCGAGTTGACCGTCCAAGCGAGAAATCTACGAGCGATCCATCTGTATCAAAAATTTGGTTTTTTAACAGAAGGCTGCATGAAAGAAGCAGTGCAAACCCGCGAGGGGCAAAAAGTTGATGTCTTGATGATGGCACGTCTTTTTGAATCATAAAAAAGGAGTGAAGGAAATGGAGTTTCGGGAACCGACGATCGCAGACTGCGATCAAATCGAAGCGTATCGGCAAGCGTTCGAGAAGAATCAAGAAGTCATCCATGGTGGGGCAGGACTTGTAGAAAGTCCGACAGCCAAAGACTGGTTAAAGGGATTGGCGGATTTTAAAACAGCAGAAACAGTACCAGAAGGATTCGTTCCCGCCCGTACCTATCTGGCTATCCAAGATCAAAAAGTGGTCGGTCTCTTGAATCTGCGTCTGACACTTAATGCATACTTGCGCCAAATTGGCGGACACATCGGGTATTCGGTGCACCCAGATCATCGAAAGCAAGGCATCGGCTCGGCAATGCTGGCACAGTCATTGGTAAAGGCCAAACAATTTGGCTTGAACAACGTGTTAGTAACCTGTGAAGAAGCCAATCGCGCCTCCGCCAAAGTCATTGAAAATAACGGCGGTAAACTAACCGAAAAAGCCATTGATCCTGAAGATGGCGCTGTAATCTGTCATTATTGGATCGACCTGACCTGAAATGAATGCTTCCTTAAATGAAAACGTGCGTCCTAAAGTCTAGCGCAATGCTGACTTTAGGACGCACGTTCTTATTTATTTGACTAAAACCAATTTTTTTAATGGATCGATGCCAAATTCTTCTTCTTGACGCAATAAGATTTGGGCACATGCCCGGCTATCTTCCAAGGCATCATGGTGGTTTAGTAAAGGAATCTGCAATTGCTCACAAACCGTATTTAATTTGTGGTTCGTAAATTCTGGATACAGTTTGCGGCTTGTTCGTACCGTGCACAAGGAAAGATAGTTTGGTTGTGACAACCCATAATAGTCAAGACACCCCGCCAAAACGCCGGTATCAAAACCAGCATTATGCGCAACGATCAGACTATTTAATTGATAATATTGTTGGATTTGTTTCCATACGTCAGGAAACTTAGGCGCTTCTTGCACATCTTCTGGACGGATGCCATGAATTTGAATGTTTTTCCAAAAAAATTCCGTTTCCGGTTGGATCAATGTGTAATATTCGCCCACGATTTTGCTGTCTTGTACCATGGCTAGTGCAAGGGAACAGGCACTATGCTTTTGATAATTTGCTGTTTCAAAGTCCATTGCGATAAAATTCATCAGACTCACCTCATTGCCATTCTAGCACAAAATCAAAGAATGAAAAGCGAACAAACGTTAAGAAAAACTGAAGTTTTCCTACGGTTAGTTGAGATCCAGTTCCACCGGACAATGGTCACTGCCGATGATATCTGTATGGATCTTGGCGTCTAGCAAGCGCTCATTTAAGTCATCCGAAACGACAAAGTAATCGATGCGCCAGCCGGCATTGTTTTTGCGAGCGTTGAAACGGTAGCTCCACCAAGAATAAATGCCTTCTGCATCTGGATAGAAATAACGGAACGTATCGGTAAAGCCAGCAGCCAAAAGAGTTGAAAACTTTTCCCGTTCTTCAGGTGTAAACCCAGCACTTTTTTGATTGGTTTTCCAGTTTTTGATATCGATATTTTTATGGGCAACATTCAAATCACCACAGAGAATCACTGGCTTTTGTTGTTTCAATTCAGTCAAGTAAGCCAAAAAGGCATCTTCCCAAGTCATGCGATAATCCAAGCGGCGCAATTCATTTTGGGAATTCGGTGTGTAGCAAGTAATCAAGAAAAATTCAGGATACTCCAGCGTGATGACGCGACCTTCCGTATCATGTTCTTCGATTCCTAATCCATAACGGACGGATAGCGCAGGTTCTTTTGCGAAAATCGCCGTGCCAGAATAGCCTTTCTTCTCCGCATAATTCCAGTATTGATGATAGCCTGGTAAATCCAATTCGATCTGACCTTCTTGCAGCTTTGTTTCTTGTAAACAAAAGAAATCAGCATCGAGGGCTTCAAACACTTCAGAAAAATTTTTTTTAACGATGGCCCGTAAACCATTCACATTCCAAGAAATAAATTTCATTAAGACTCCTCCTTATTTTCCACTACGCCTCCCATTTTACCTAAAAAAGCCAGAAGCGCAAAGCAAGTGAGCGGAATAAGGAAAACAAGGAGGAAGAATGAGGATTAAATTTGGATGCTAGAGAAAATTCGTTTGTGGTACGAAAAAGGATTAATAAATCCTTACTTTTCCTTACGTTTTATGTTACAATCGTTTTGAAAAGGGGGCAGTTCACATGACGATCAAAGCGCAAGTTTCAGCGAAAATGACTTCGAAAAATCAAATAACTATTCCAAAAAGTGTGCGGCAAAAGTTAGGCTTAAAAGAGAATCAGCGGGTAATTTTTGAATTTACTCCAGAAGGCGAGATCAAGGTAACAGGCGAAAAAGCAGCACCTTCCTTTGAAGATTTTTGGAAACAAGAATTAGCGATCGTAGAAGAAACGGGGAAATTTGATACAGGTGAGATGTTTTTTGGAGAAGATTTAGGTGAGGAGAATATTGAATGGTAAGACAAGGAGATATTCTTTTTATTGACTTAAATCCCACCAAAGGAAATGAAATGGCAAAAAAAAGACCGTGTGTGGTGGTTAGTAATGATTATTATAACAAGAGTTTCAATACCGTCTTAGTGATGCCAATCAGTAGCTCAAAAAAATATGTAGAAGAAAAATTCGCTCGATCGAATGCGTTTCAAACAGTTACCGAAACACAAAAGAGTAAAGTTCAAGGGACGATTCTTTGTCAGCATATTCGCAGTGTGGACCTCTTGCATCACAGCAACTTAGAAGTAGTCGATAAAGTCACTACGGAGATGAAAGAACGATTATCTGAAATAACAAAACACTTTTTTTGAAGCTTACTCTTTATTAATCAGGTCATTCGATTATTAAGCTTTTCTTTGATTCACCAGAGGTAGCAACTTTTCCTTGAACATGCTAAAATAAGTGAGATGTTTATTGTGAAAGGAAACCTTCTCGTGAATAAAGACTTGATGATTGCGCAATTCCCTGAAATTGCCTTATTAAAAGATGAACCCTTATTGAACTATACGTATACAAAAACTGGTGGACCGGCAGACATTTTGGCTTTTCCCAAAACAGCAGAAGAGGCTAAACAGCTGCTTGATTATTGCCGAGAACAAGCGATTCCTTGGATCGTCTTAGGAAACGCCAGCAACTTGATCGTCCGTGATGGTGGTATTCGCGGCGTGGTGATCATGCTGTCGGAAATGAACCAAATCGTGGTAGACGGCACTTCTTTGATCGTCGATGCTGGAGCAAAGTTGATCGATACCACCTATGTCGCTTTGCATGAATCCTTGACTGGTTTTGAATTTGCCTGCGGGATTCCCGGCAGTGTCGGCGGTGCCGTCTTTATGAATGCAGGCGCTTATGATGGCGAGATCCAAGATGTCTTTGCGTCCTGCGACGTTTTGCTGGCTAATGGTCAAATCGTGACATATACCAAGGAAGAAATGGAATTTGCTTATCGTCATAGCAAATTGCAAGAGCAAAAGATGATCATTTTGAGCAGTCGCTTTGATCTAACAAAAGGTGATCAAGAGCAAATCAAAAAGCGGATGGATGAACTGACAGAATTGCGGCAATTGAAGCAACCGCTAGAATACCCCTCTTGTGGGAGTGTCTTCAAACGCCCAGTCGGTCATTTTACCGGCAAGCTGATCCAAGATGCAGGCTTACAAGGATTGAAATGGGGCGGTGCCCAAATTTCGGAAAAACATGCGGGCTTTATCGTGAATGTCGATCAAGCAACAGCCACGGATTACGTTGAACTGATCGCTCATATCCAACAAGTCATCAAAGAAACCTTTGATGTCACCTTAGAAACAGAAGTCCGAATCATCGGCGAAGAATAGATTAGCGAAAAGATTGTCCCGCGGGGCAATCTTTTTTTCATGAGAGCTGATAAAAAAGAGCTTAGGATTGTAAGCTTTCGCAGTCTTCGGTACAATAAACGAAAAGGAGTGAGCAGGATGAAAAAGTGGGGAAGCGTCATTTTGTTTGTTGGGTTCGCCTTTCTTTTCGGCGGTTGTACGAAATTACCGCAAGAACAGTTTGCCGAACAGTTGACGAATCAGCAAGCAGCGAATGCGGGTGAATTCCAAGCGACGATCGATACCTTTGAGATAGGCAGCAGCAGCGAATACGGTCAAGAAGCCGATAGGTATGCCTCTATGTTGATGTCACAGTTAGTTGGCTCGTCATTTAAAGGGGACTTCGTGCAAGACAAAGAAACCAAAGCGATTTTACTCAATCTGGCAGTCGCTTTTGGGGGGCAGGAGCTGCCGATCAAGCTGATCGTCGATCCAGAAAAACAAGAAGCGTATGTGTCAGCTGAAATCTATGAAACACTGCAAGGGTATATCAGCGCATTTGGTGATGACAGTTATGGAACAACACCAGACGCTGGGGAATATGAGGGCAAGTACCTGCGCATCGATCAAGAAACCTTAGATTCTTACTTTGAAGGAACTTTTGCAGAGGACGACGAGGAGACAACCGAAGCAGAAAAAGCGCCTGAAAACCTCTTTACCATGAACAGTCTTTTTCATAATGAGACGTTTGCAGACTATTTGAAAACCTTCGAACCGGATGCTTTCAAAAGAGATGGAGATACGATCAGCCATACGTTTACCAAAGAAGAATTGGCAGATTATGCAACCTATGCCCAAGAACACGGTGCCGATCAAAAGCAAGTCGCCGAATTAGAAACGATGCTGGAAGAAGTCGAGCAGTTTGACTTAGCTATGACCGTCAATACGAAAACAAATCAGCAGAAAATGGCTTTTCACTTCGTGCAAGCGGATGAGCTGCAAACGACTATCGGAGCTACGGTGACTTTTACAGGAAAGAAAAGTGATACTGGCGTTGCGATCCCCACAGCGGAAGAATTGATTGACCCAGAAGAATTGTTTTCTCCCTATGATTATGGCTGGGATGACAGCTATGACGATGGGTATGAGAATGATTATGATGATGAGTACTGGGATAGCTATGATGAAGCCGATGATTGGTCTTCTTATATGCTGACGGATGAGGAGTTCGAGGAACTGCTACTGCAAATCAAGCAAGAGCTGCCTTATTTGACCCAAGCAGATATCGATGATTATCTGACATTTTATGAAGAGTATTTGACCCAAGAGCAGTATCAAGAGCTTGTCGAAGCACTCCAGATGACACAAAGTTTATGAGTCACTCAAAAGGGAAGCGACCGCCTAAGTTAGCCAAAAAGCTAACTTTAGGCGGTCGCTATTTTTTAGATTCGATTTTTTTTGCGGTTCATGACTAAGCGCAAAAGAACGGTTCCAACTGCCATCGTGGCGATTCCCGCTACAATGGCTTCAGGCACGCCTTGGGCGAAGATCACACCCAAAATCGCTGCGTAAACAGCATTGCCGGCTTTTCCCACAACCTCCGCATATTCTTGCTGGAACAAGAAGTAGATCAAGTTCATTACCAGAATCGTATTCGTCAAACCTCCGGCAACACCAGCAATCAGTAGCGAAAGACTTTGCTGTTTGTTTTTCCAGATTTTTTGACAGCCTTTATAAACAAAGTAAGGAACGACACCAATCAAAATACGGGGAATCAGCGCTACGAGGATCGCTTTCCAACTTCCTTGATCACTCCCATAAATCGGTACGAAAGGGGAGAAGACAAAAGAAAGCGGGGTGATGATCCAGGTCGAACGCACCATACTGATGATCCCAAAGGCGCCGCCTAAAAAGCCGCCGATCCGAGGGCCTAATACAATGGAAGCGATGATCACAGGAATGTGCATCGTTGTCGCATTGATTGGTCCTAAGGGAATAAACCCAAGAAAGGGAACCGATGCTAAAAGAATCAAGATTCCTAAAAAGAAAGCTGTTAAGACAAGTTCAAAAGTTGATATTTTTTTCATTGTTAGACACTCCGTACTTCCAAAGCAATCAATGCTTTTTCAAGAATCGTTTCTGTTGCTGCTAATGCGCCTCTGCCGAAATCACCGCAAGCCAGTAACGCTTCACGGGGTTCAATCTCTTGGAAGCCGACTTCTTTCAAAATCCCCAAATTTCTTTGAACAATCGGGTTTTCGTACATGACGGTATTCATGGCTGGCGCAATCAAGCGGGGCACGGATAACGGCAACGCTAAGGCAACTGTTGAGATCAAATCATCGGCTATCCCATGCGCCAACTTGCCAATACTGTTGGCACTGGCTGGGGCGAGCAAGAAAAGATCGGCTTGTTTGGCTAGTTCAATATGATTGATCCGATCTGGTTGACGTTCTTGCATAACATCTACATGGATCGGGCGTTTGGATAATGACTGTAGAGTCAAAGGCGTAATAAATTGTGTGCTATTTTGAGTCATTAAGACATCCACTGCATAGCCCTTTTTGGTTAATTCATTGGTTAGGTCGGCTGCTTTGTATGCAGAGATACTGCCGCTGACGCCAAGCAGAACGTGTTTTTGTTTCATGTTTCTTTCTCCTTTTCTAAAAAACATCTAGCTAAGCACGCAGGTCATTGCGTAATGTGTCAACGATCAAGGTTGCGATCTCAGCTTTTGTGCGGCCAGTCCCGATTTGTCCTTCTTGTGTCAAAAGGTGTCCGACATGCTGGTTTCCAGAAATTTGCGTCAAGTCGTTGGCCAACACATAATCTGCTTGGCTAGCCAGCAGACTTTTTCGTGCGACCGCAAACAACTCGGCTTCCGCTACGTCTACTAATAATTTGAATCCGACTAATAAGGTTGTCGGCTGTAATGCTTTGATGGTTTGGATCACTTTCGGGGTTTTCTTCAACACTAAAAACAAATGATCCGTATTGGAAGAAACTTTGCCTGCCGTTGCTTCAGATTGTGCGAGCACGTGTGCCATCAATGCCGGAGTGACCTGGTTGTCATAAGTCGGTAGGGCATCGTTGATTGCTTCATAAAAGGCTGCTTCTGAAAAATGAGCAGCAGGGGTAAAATCACTAACTGCCATACTGTGGATCACGGCAGCATACGAATGGGTCGTCAATAAATCGGTCAATTGCCCCAACAAGTCCGTGGTCCCTTCAATGAAATGACAGGTAACTCGTGGATCGGTAGGCGGTTGCTTGGCAGTTTTCGTCGTAACGTAATCGATGGTCACCTCAGGGTACCGCAGCCATTCATTGGCAATCGCTTGACCAAGTGAACCCGTGGAATGATTCGTGATTGCACGGACATCATCGATTTTTTCGGAAGTACCGCCAGCCGTAATCAAAATTCTCATTGCCCTTGTGACACCTCAACGATCGTCCGTCCTTGGTGCGTGCCAGCTAATAAAGCTGCCAACGTTTCTGGTAAGTCTTCCAAAGTGATGGCTTTCGTGTAAAGCTGATCGATCACATTCCACTCACCCGCTAATTTCTCCCATAATGCCGTGCGGATCTCATGGGAAACATTGACTGAATCGATCCCAATTACGCGAATCCCACGCAAAATAAAGGGTAAGACAGTCGTTTCGATTTTGATCCCACCAGCATTGCCGCATAAGAAGGCACCGCCCCCATAAGCGATTTGCGGAAGCACTGCCGCAAGCAATGGACCGCCAACAGTATCGATGACCGCTGCAAACGATTGTTTTGCTAATGGTTTGACCTTTTCGGGTACCACTTCATCCGGACGGATGATTTTTGATGCGCCTAGGTCTAACAACCATTGCGCATCGGTTTTACGAGATAGCGCCACTATATTTGTATAGCCCAGTTTTTTCAATAAGGCAATGCTGACACTGCCGACGCCACCGCTCGCACCTGTCACCAAAATCGCAGCGTCTTTTGCTAAGTGCAGCTGCTCTAATTCTTGCACCGCTAAAGCTGCTGTGAACCCAGCCGTGCCATAGGTCATACTGTCTTTCGCTGAAAAACCAGCAGAACGTTTTACGAGCCACTCGGCCGGGACCTGTTGAAATTGACTGTAACCGCCTGGGTGAGAAACCCCTAAGCCATAGCCAGTCACTAAAACTTGATCGCCTGGGGCAAAATCAGCAGACTGACTGTCCACGACTTCCCCTGCTAAATCGATTCCCGGCGTCATCGGATACGTGCGAATCACGCCGCCATTTTCATTTGCTGCCAAGGCATCTTTGTAATTAACATCTGAGTAATCAACACGGACAAGCACATCGCCTGCTGGCAGCTCGTCAAGGGTTGCAGTTGTGAGTGAAGCAGTAAAATTTGGTTCATTCATGACACGAAAGGTAGAGAAATTCGTCATTTCAGACACTCCTTTGATGGTTTGTACTCATAATACCATAAGTTTTATTTTTTTAACCAGTGAAGCAAGAAAAGGCAGGGCTTCTTATCAAAAAATCAGTAAAAACAGATCATTATTAAATCTACCTTTTCTTCGTTAAAATAGAAGATGTTCTTTTAAACCTGTGAAAAGCGAAAATGACGGGACCGCCAATAATTTCCTTTATAGCACAAGCATTTAGCATCACTCCTTTTTTTGATTAGGGAGAAAAGAATTCAAAGAAATGAAGAAAAAAGGCTTGTGTTTTTTGCAATTATTTGTATACTAGAAAAAGTGAAATTAAACATGAAGTTTACTTATAGCAAACTTTTTTACTTGCAGTTGTGTCAATAAAAGGGGGAATGAACATGGAGATTGGCGAGAAGCTGCGCAATTTGCGCGTTCAAAAGAATTTGACCCAAGAAGAATTAGGCGAGCGGACCGATTTGACGAAAGGCTATATCTCACAGTTGGAACGTGATTTGAGTTCGCCTTCTATGGAAACTTTTTTTACGATCTTAGAAGTTTTAGGCGTGACACCAGAGGAATTTTTCCGAGAAGAAAATGCGCAGCATCAAGTGGTTTATCGCGAAGAAGACAGTACGCTTTATTATGATGAAGAAAATGGCTATGAATTGAAATGGCTGATTCCCGATTCCAATGAAAAAGAAATGGAGCCAGTCTTGCTGACTTTTGATAAAGCCGGCGAATACAAGACCTTTGAACCATCGTTAGCAGAAACATTTATCTATGTCTTAGAGGGCAGTGTGGCGTTGTCGTTAGGAGAAACGCAGTACAAGGCTCGTAAAGGCCAATCGATCTATTATCAGGCGACTGAGCCGCATCAATTAAAAAATATCGCCGGCAAAAAAAGCCGTGTGCTCGTAGTCGTGACGGATTCTTATTTATAGTACAGGAGGAAAGAGTGTGGGAAAAACAATAATTTCATTCAACAATGTGGTGAAGCGATTTGATGATGATGAAACAGTTTTGAAAAAAGTGAGTTTTGATATTGAAGAAGGTCGCTTTTATACATTGTTAGGTCCTTCAGGTTGTGGAAAAACAACTATTTTACGCATCATTGCGGGTTTTTCGGACGCAACAGAAGGCGACGTTTATTTTGATGGACAAAGAATTAATGACGTTCCTGCCAATCAACGGCAAGTGAATACTGTCTTTCAAGATTATGCCTTATTCCCACATATGAACGTTTTTGAAAATGTGGCATTTGGTCTGCGAATCAAAAAATTACCAAAAGATGAAGTGAATAAAAAAGTCTTAGAAGCGTTACGGTTAGTACAACTTCCTGGTTATGAGAATCGTGAAATCAGCGAAATGTCAGGAGGTCAACGCCAACGGGTCGCAATCGCACGAGCGATCGTCAATGAACCCAAAGTATTGCTTCTTGATGAACCATTGTCCGCATTGGACTTGAAATTGCGAACTGACATGCAATACGAGCTGCGGGAATTGCAGCAGCGACTAGGCATCACCTTTATTTTTGTCACCCATGACCAAGAAGAAGCGTTGGCCATGAGTGATGAGATTTTCGTCATGAACAAAGGGAAGATCGTCCAAAGCGGAACACCAGTGGATATCTACGATGAACCAATCAACCATTTCGTGGCGGATTTTGTCGGTGAAAGCAACATCGTCACAGGCACGATGATCGAAGACAACTTAGTGGAGTTTGTCGGCAAGCAATTTGAATGTGTCGATGGCGGGATGCGGCCGAATGAAGCCGTTGAGATCGTGATCCGTCCGGAAGATTTGAATTTGACGACGGCGGAAAAAGGCAAGCTGGTCGTTGAAGTGGATACGCAATTGTTCCGAGGCGTGCATTACGAGATCATTTGTTACGACGAACAAGGCAACGAATGGATGGTTCACTCTACAAGAAAAGCCACTGAAGGAAGCAAGATCGGTCTTTCCTTTGAACCAGAAGACATCCACGTCATGCGTTTCAATGAGTCCGAAGAAGATTTTGATGCTCGTTTAGAGAGCTACGAAGATTAGGAGGGAAAGCTAATGACGAAAATGCGTCGTTTTTATGCGATACCCTATGTCTTTTGGTTATTGCTATTTGTTATTGCACCAGTCTTATTGATCATCTACCAATCTTTTTTTGATATGAACGGCAACTTTTCGCTGGTCAATTATCAAAGCTACTTAGGTTCGGGAAAATATTTGATCATGACCTTAAACTCGGTTTGGTATGCCTTTTTGATCACCTTGATTACCTTAGTGATCAGCTACCCGACAGCGTATTTCTTAACTAAGCTGCGCCACAAAGATTTGTGGCTGCTGTTGATCATCTTACCAACGTGGGTCAACTTATTGTTAAAAGCCTATGCGTTTATTGGGATTTTCGGCATTCATGGCAGTGTCAACAACTTCCTAGAAATCATGGGGGTTGGACCAAAGCAGATTTTGTTTACTGACTTCAGCTTTTTGACGGTTGCCGTCTATATCGAACTGCCCTTTATGATCATGCCGATTTTTAATGCCTTAGAAGAAATGAATCCCTCTTTGATCAGTGCCAGTCGCGATCTAGGGGCAAACAGCTATGATACTTTCCGACGAGTGATTTTCCCTCTTTCGTTAAACGGGGTAAAAAGCGGCGTCCAAGCCGTCTTCATTCCATCGCTCTCCCTCTTCATGTTGACCCGTTTGATTGGGGGCAATCGCGTGATCACGCTTGGTACGGCGATCGAGCAGCACTTTCTCGTTACCCAAAATTGGGGCATGGGTTCGACCATCGGCGTCATTTTGATCATCGCCATGTTCCTCGTGATGTTGTTTACGGGAGAAAAGAAAAAAGGAGGGCAACGTAAATGAAAAAATTTCGCTGGTCGAATCTTTATCTGATCGTCGTCTTTATTCTTTTGTACGTGCCGATCTTTTATTTGATTTTCTATTCCTTCAATGAAGGAGGCACCATGAATGCTTTTACGGGTTTCACTTTTGAACATTACCAATCCGTCTTTCAAGATACCCGCTTGATGATCATCGTGTTGAACACCTTTATGCTGGCATTTTTATCAGCATTACTGGCAACGATCATTGGCACATTTGGTGCGATGGGCATCTACTATACCCGCAAGCGCCGAACGAGAACGGCCTTGTTGAGTTTGAATAATATTTTGCTGGTTTCACCAGATGTCATCATTGGCGCCAGTTTCTTGATTTTCTTTACGATGATCGGCAACTTGTTCCGTGGGTTTAGCTTAGGCTTTTTCAGCGTGTTGCTTTCGCATATCGCCTTTAGTATCCCGATCGTGGTCTTGATGGTCTTGCCGAAATTGCAAGAGATGAACGATTCAATGATCGATGCTGCCCGTGATTTAGGCGCGAATAATTTTCAAGTCATTAAAAATATCATTTTGCCTTTCTTGACACCGGGCATCATCGCCGGCTATTTCATGGCCTTTACTTATTCACTTGATGATTTTGCCGTAACATTCTTTGTGACGGGCAATGGCTTTAGTACCTTATCAGTAGAGATCTATTCTAGAGCACGTCAAGGAATCAGTTTAGAAATCAATGCATTAAGCACACTTGTCTTCTTATTCTCCATGATTCTGGTGGTAGGCTATTACTTTATCAGTAAAGAAAACGGCGCGAAGAAATTACGTAAAAACCGCCGTGTGGAGGTGGCAAATCTGCGATGAAACGACTACAATCTCTGATTATCGGTATTGTTGCGATCGTCCTGATCTTGCTCTTTGGTGTCCGTGAATTGGAACGCACCTCTGGTATGGCAGGTGCTGAGGTCGTCAACATCTACAACTGGGGCGACTACATCGACCCTGATTTGATCAGTAAGTTTGAAGAAGAGACTGGCTACAAAGTCAATTATGAAACCTTTGACTCAAATGAAGCGATGTTCACGAAGATCCAACAAGGCGGTACGTCCTATGACATCGCCATACCGAGTGAATACATGATTGAGAAAATGATGGAACAAAATCTTTTAAAACCATTGGATCACAGCAAAATCAAAGGGCTAGACAATATCGACCCTCGCTTTTTAGACCTGAGTTTTGATCCGGGCAATCAATATTCGATCCCTTATTTCTGGGGAACACTGGGGATCGTCTATAACGATAAATTCTTTGATGAAGGTGAGATCACCCAATGGGACGATCTTTGGAAACCCGAATTAGCAAACAGCATCATGCTGATCGATGGCGCGCGTGAAGTAATGGGATTAGGTTTGGACAGCTTAGGCTATTCTCTAAACAGCAAAGACGATGATCAGTTGCAAGAGGCATTCAATAAGCTTCGGACCATGACCCCAAACATCAAAGCCATCGTCGCAGATGAAATCAAGATGTACATGGCCAATGAAGAAGCATCGGTTGCGGTCACATTTTCTGGGGAAGCAGCCGACATGATGTACGAAAATGAACACATTCATTATGTGATCCCTTCGGAAGGCTCCAACTTGTGGTTTGATAATATGGTCATTCCTAAGACCTCACAAAACGAAGCCGGCGCTTATGCCTTCTTGAACTTTATGCTGGAACCCGAGAATGCTGCACAAAACGCAGAGTACATCGGCTATTCCACACCTAACCAAGAAGCCATGGCCTTACTGCCAGACGAGATCACCGAAGACGAACAATTCTACCCATCCGATGAATTGATGGAACATCTCGAGGTCTATGAAAACTTAGGTGCTGAGTATCTTGGCATCTATAACGATTTGTTCTTGGAATTGAAGATGTATCGGAAATAAGCAAACTGCCATTAAGCAGGGAATGAATCCTGTTTAATGGCAGTTTTTTAGTAATGAATAGTCTATTTCAGCACTATACGAATATAATCATCAAAAAATTAAGTGTCTATTGATCCAAATCATTGGTAAAATATCTTCATTCAAGTTCTATTCCGCAATACTGCTTCCTCCTCCCAAGTTGCCGGATTCAATGGATCGTTAGAAGCTGTTTTCTGGTTGATGAGCTCTTGATAGGTATTGCTTTTCTTTTCTAAATAAGCGACTCGTTTTTGCGCTTCTGTAAGTTTAACGAGCGCTTTTTCTTTTTGCGATTGAATGATGTCGGCTCTTTCTTTGATCGTCGAATCGCCAAGGAGGCAAAGCGAAATATAATGCTTAATGGCTTCTAAAGACATGCCTGTTTCGCGCAAATTCTTGATACCAGTTAACCAATTGATGGAAGTCTGATTAAAAACCCGTCTATTGTTTTTGTCCCTGATCAAACTAGGAACCAAACCCATATCGGTATAATAGCGAATCGTGTGTTCAGACAATTCAGTGATCGTGGCTGCTTCTTTGATAGAGTAAATGTTGGTCACGCCTTTCATAATTTGCTGTAGTCAAGCAAGTCGTTTGAACGTATTAGTAAAAACTGTTGTAGATCATTTTCTTTTTATATCGCGTATTATAGCACAGATAATTTTGTGGAGAAAAGTAGCTTCCTATTTGAGAGCCTCAAAAAGACAAAAGGTGGAAGGAAAATGATTGTTAGAAACTCCTTGACTTCGAGTGACTCGAAGATGCTAAAGTTTAGCTAGCTTAGCGAGCACACAAAGTATCGATGGAGGAGGGAATTGTAATATGAAGAATAGAAAAATCAGAAGTTTAGCAGTTTCGCCAATCGGAATGGGGTGTATGGGGTTTTCTCACGGATATGGAAAGGTGCCAGAAGAAAAAGAGAGTATTGCATCTATTCGCAAAGCTTACGAATTTGGCTGTACATTTTTTGATACAGCAGAAGCTTATGGAAAAGAAATGTTTTATTCTGGACATAATGAGGAGTTGGTGGGTAAAGCACTGTCGCCTTTTCGAAACAAAGTTGTTCTTGCCACCAAGTATCATCTCGACGAAAAAGAAGTGAATGAAAGCACAACTCTTTACACAGCCATCCGTAACCATTTGGTTGCTTCAATGGAAAAACTGCGCACCGATTATATTGATCTCTATTATCTTCATCGAATCAATGAACAGATTTCTATAGAAGAAATAGCTGAGGTGATGGGACGATTGATCAAAGAAGGTATGATCAGAGAATGGGGACTCTCACAAGTTTCCGTGGAGACACTTGCTAAAGCACATGGGATTACCCCCGTTGGTGCTGTGCAAAATCTCTATTCAATGGTTGAGCGTGATTGTGAGCGAGAGATTTTCCCCTATTGCCTTGAGAACGAGATCGCCGTCGTTCCTTTTTCACCAATCGCTAGTGGGTTTTTATCTGGAAAAGTCACACCAGATACATCCTTTGAAGGGGATGATGTTCGCAAATTCGTCCCTCAGCTGGCTAAAGAAAACCTCGTAGCCAATCAACCGATTTTAAATATGCTAGCAGAAGTCGCTCAAGCAAAGCAGGCGACAAATGCCCAAATTTCATTGGCGTGGATGCTTCACAAGTACCCGAATGCAGTGCCGATTCCTGGATCAAAAAATCGAGGCAGGATTTTGGAAAATCTAGCTGCTTGGGATGTACAGCTTACAGATACCGAGTTTCAAGTAATTGAAAACCAATTGAATCAAATACCTGTATATGGCCATCGAGGACATGTCGAATCACAACAACAATCTTTCGGAAAACAGTGGGACAAACACTAAATTAAGAAAAAGTTGGAAAAGCAGACTGCATGACAAATGTAGTCTGTTTTTTTGCGTATAGTTCATTAACAGAAATTTTTGCCATCTTACTTCTCGCAATAAATGATTCTTGTTTCACCCACTAAAAAAGCTGATCAAAATATTGCGCGATGCTTAAAAAAGAATTATGATGTGCTTATCTATTATGTCTATCAAGATCCTTTTATTGCTTGGAATTATACGAAGCAACGTGAAAAAATAGAAGGACGCTTTGTTCCTAAAGAACATTTTATAAATGCTTTTTTTCAATCAAGATATAACTTGATTAAAATGAAGGAATTGTATAAAGAAAATGTGACCGTTAATATTTTTATAAAAGATTTTCAAAATCGCCATTCTCATACGTTGATGGCAGTTGACAATGTATCGTTCGCTTTGCCATTAACATACACAAAGGAAGAATTGGAGGAGAAGCTCAATGACTGAGAAAGAAAAAGTAGAAACAATCATGATAAAATATCATCGAAACTTCTCGATCATACAGAAAAAGGCAACGCCTAGCGAATTGAAAACAGTTTTAAACTTTGTTGCAGAAGAATCGAACCGTAAACAGCGAGTGCTTGTTGGCTTAGAGAAAGAAGAATAAGTGGTCAATGAAAAAATTTAGGTTTCTTAAGAATGACCATTGAACAAGTAAAATCCGAGATAAGAAGCAAGCGCTTCTTATCTTTTTTTTGTATCATTATGGCGGGCATGCAGTAAAGATAGGATCAAAATAGAATAAATTCACAAAAAGTGCTTGACCTAAAGTGAACTCTAGGTGGTATCTTTTTAGATAGAAGAAATGAGCAGCGATTGTTGAAACTCAAAAAATCACGATTTCCCTTTAGGATAACTTGCTATTTCTAGGTTTGACAGGAATTCTAAAAAGAGCGTCTAGCTCCGATGGCCACGTTTTTCATTCTAGAGAACGATCCACTCATTTCGATTTCGTGTCTTTTTCCTTGTGAGTAAACGCACGAATCATTCGAATATTTTTACAGGAGGTACGTACATGTTATTAGAAAAAATCAAAAGCCCCAAAGCGTTAAAAGAATTGACCAGTGGGCAACTTCAAGAACTGGTAGTAGAAGCACGAACTGCTTTATTGGAAAAAATCAGTCACCATGGGGGGCACAATGGCCCCAATCTGGGGATGGTTGAGATGACGATTGCGTTGCATAAAGTCTTTGATTCCCCCACAGATAAGCTGATTTTTGATGTGTCCCATCAGACCTATATCCATAAAATGTTGACGGGACGCGCCCATGCCTTTCTTGATGCTGCGCAGTATGATGCGGTTTCTGGTTACACGAATCCGAAAGAAAGCGAGCACGATCTCTTTACGGTCGGTCATACCTCCACGTCAGTTTCGTTGGCAAATGGTGTGGCGAAAGCCCGTGACCTAAAAAATGAAACGTATAACGTCGTTGCCGTGATTGGTGATGGTTCTCTATCAGGCGGGTTAGCGTTTGAAGGCTTGAACAATATCGTGGAATTAGGCACCAATACCATCGTGGTCCTCAACGACAATGACCAATCGATCGCAGAAAACCATGGGGGGATGTATCAGAATTTGCGAGTATTGCGGGAAACAAAGGGGCAAGCAGCAGACAATCTGTTCAAAGCGATTGGTTTTGAGTACCACTATTTGGATGAAGGAAATGACCTCGCTGCATTGATTGCTTTATTTGAAAAAGTGAAAGATGTTGATCATCCTGTTTTATTACACATTCATACGATCAAAGGCAAAGGCTTCAAGTTTGCGGAAGAAAATCGTGAAAAGTTTCATGCAGGCGGTCCCTTTCATTTAGAAACCGGCGAATATATTTCTACTGGCGGCAATCAAGTAACGTACAATAGCTTAACGACGGATTATTTATTAGAAAAAATGGCGTCAGATCCTAAAGTCGTGGCAGTAAACGCTGGTACACCGATGCTGCTTTTTTCTCCGGAACAAAGAGAAAAAGCAGGCAAACAATTTGTAGATGTAGGTATTGCAGAAGAACATGCGGTATCGATGGTTGCTGGGTTAGCAAAAAATGGAGCAAAACCTGTCTGGGCCGTTTTTTCTACCTTTATGCAACGTAGTTTTGATCAAATTTCCCATGATTTGGCCTTAAATCATCTGCCTGGAACGATTCTGGTATATGGTGCATCGATTCACGGCATGAATGACGAGAGCCATTTGGGAATTTTTGATATTCCATTTTTGGCACATATTCCCAACCTTATTTATCTTGCGCCAACCTCTAAAGAAGAATATCTGGCAATGTTGGATTGGTCGCTGGAACAAACCAACGCACCAGTTGCGATCCGGGTACCGGTTGGACCTGTCAACGAAATGGCAGTGACAGTCTCTACTGACTACAGTGATCAAAAAAATGAAGTGACTCAAGCTGGCACGCAGGTAGCCATCGTCGGTGTTGGGAACTTTTATGCGCTAGCGGAAGAGATCGCAGAACAATTGAAAATGCAACATGGAATTACGCCAACGGTGATCAATCCTAAGTTTATTTCAGGGGTCGACAAAGAGTTGTTGGATGCTGTGGCACGATCGCACAAACTCGTTGTCACGTTGGAAGATGGCATACGAGAGGGTGGCTATGGACAAATGATTGCCAGCTACCTGGGTGATCGTGAGATTGTCGTCAAAAACTATGGCTTAGAAAAGAAATTTTATGATAATTACCGGGCAGCGGACGTTTTATCTGAACTTGGTATCACCGTTGAGACAATTACGAAAGACGTTATGGAACAGTTAAAGCAATCAATTCACTAAAGCATTCTGAGTAGTTACAGTCGATTTATGAAAAGAAGGAAACCTTGCAGAAAACATACTGCAAGGTTTCTTTTTTTAGACAAACATAAATGAGTTCCAGCAATCGCCATAGAAACCTAGTAGAATACAGAAGACCAATGCTTTTCAAGCATAAAGCCCAAGCGCGTTAAGCATTGGTCAACGAGGACAATCTAGCGAATAATAAGGTAGTGAAAGGATCACTTTGTCATCTTGGACTATTGGGTTCAGAGACAAGGAAGAAAAGGTGTTTTTAAGGAAAGGGGTATTTATGAAATTTTTTTCTATGAAGTTGTTGGCACTGCTGTCGGTGGCAATGGTTGTCTATTCGGCACCGGCGATTTCTGCCAATGTCCCAGCGATTGCGGCAAGCTTTCCAGAAGTTGATGCGGTCTACATTGGGTTACTGACCACGATTCCATCATTGTTTCTTTTACTGGGGATTTTTACTACCAGCATGATCGAAAAAAGGATCGGCAAAAAATACACGATGGTCACCGGCTTGGTCATTGTGGCGGTTTTTGGCACGCTGCCGGCATGGTATCAGGGGAGCTTTCCCGTCTTGTTTCTTTCTCGAGGGATTCTTGGCTTCGGGATCGGCTTATTCAATCGTTTGGCGATTCAAATGATTAGTTTGCTGTTTCAAAATGAGCCGCAAAAGAAAGCCAAAGCTCTTGGATTAGAAAGTGCCGTCGGTGGTTTAGGTGGTATCTTTATGACTTTGCTGGTTGGGCAGCTAGTGAAAATCAGTTGGGAAATGTCCTTCTTGGTTTATGGCTTTGCCCTGATCAGTCTCTTCTTTGTCCAGCTGTTTATTCCAAACGAAACACAGGCTGTGACTAATGAGACGTTATTGGCGAACGTCACGGTTTCAAAAGAACGGAAACAGCGATCATTCGTTCTGGGTGTGCTCTTGTTTCTAATCGTTGTCTTATTTATTAATTACAATTTACAGATCACACCATTGTTATTGGAAAAAGGAATCGGGGACGCCACTGAAGGCAGTAACATGATTGCCGCCATTGCGACGGGAGCATTTATCGCCGGCAATGCCTTTGGCTTGATATACAGTCGCCTACATCGCTGGTTGCTGCCCATTGCGGCATTGCTTGCAGGAAGCAGCATCTATTTGACTTATCCATTGCAGACAGTGGGGCTACTCTTGGGTTGTTCTTTATTATTAGGCTTTGCCTTTCGCAGCATCATGCCTTTTTTCACCCACTTGCTGACGACTGGTGGTGAAGCAGAAGCTAAGTTTGGCACGATCGTCTCGATCGTTGCTTACAATTTAGGGGTCACGCTCGCACCCTATGCATCACGCTTGCTGATACTAGTCAGCGGCAATGAAACAGCAGGGATGCAGATGATCTTATCAGGGGGCATGCTATGTCTGATTGGTATGATCGCCCTTTTGGGAAATAAATTCTTTTTGTATTTTGAACGAGGGTAGGCATACGCTGGCGTGCTCCACGCTTTTCTGTCTTCAATTCATCACTTTCAGTGCTTTTAGATAGAAAGAAACGTGAATGAATGGGACGTGTAAAACTAACAGCAGCAATCAGAAAGGAGAACCAGATGTATCTTTTTCAAAAAATTGAAGAAGCAGCGTTTAAACAAAATGATGCAAGAAGGACGATCGGTGATTTTTTACTAGGCAATCGGGAAAAAGTCAGTGAGTATACTATGGAAGAAATCGCAAAACTGACCCATACCTCAAAGCCGACGTTAGTCCGTTTTGCAAAATATTTTGGCTTTTCCGGTTGGAAAGAATTTGTGTATGCCTTCGTGCATGAACTGGCACACTTTGATGATGGCTCAGCAACGATCGATGTGAATATCCCTTTTGGTGAGGCGGCAGACACATTAGAAATCATTGAAAACTTGGCGAACTTGCGCATGCAGACGATTAAAGAAACAGCGGCACTTATGACGGTAAAAGACCTGAATCAAGCCGCTCGACTCATCAATGGCGCTCAAAACGTTGTCATCTATGGGCGTAGTCCAAATTCGTATTTCGGGCAGCTGTTTAAACGCAACTTAAACACGATTCATAAAAAAGCCTTTGTTGCGGATACGGACGAAGCGGGCTTGATTTCCCAAACGCTGACCCCGCAGGATTGTGCCATTCTTATCTCTTATTCTGGCAATAATTCAGAGACCTATCCTATGAAAAATGTGAAAACATTGCTGAAAAATGGTGTGCCAATTATCAGTCTTACGAGTGGTGGGGACAACTATTTGCGGGACTATTCGACGATCGTCTTGACGATTGCTAGCCGAGAAAAACTATATTCTAAAATCGGAAATTTTTCCACAGAAGAATCGATTCAATTCCTTTTGACGGTTTTGTTTGCTCAGATTTTTTCCCTCGATTATCAGGAGAATATCCAAATGAAAATCAGCAACGCTCGTTATTTAGAAACGAGTCGAAGAACGACGTTTAAAGAGATGGCAGAAGAATAAAAGGACCACACCAAAAACGGTGTGGTCCTTTTTCCCTATTCTAAATTGTTGGAAGTGGTTGATTTCAATTCGATCGGCTCACCGGCAGCAACTAGACGAATCCGTTTCGGATTGACGATCCGATCGTACAAAGCTTCAGGGTCCCCATTAAAAGCATCGATATGCGGAGCATCCACTGTTCCCCAATGGGAGAGGATCAATTCAGCATGAGGATAGGTATTTGCCAGTTTCACGGCGTTCTCAAAGCCGATATGCCAAGCGTTGTCGTTAAAGTCAAATAAGATCGCATCTGGTTGAGGCATCTCTAATTGTTCTGGTAAAAGACGAGAATCGCCAGGAATCCACAAGGAACCATCCGGAGTATCGATCCAAAAGCCGCAATAGTCCTCAATTTGGAAGACACGGTCAAATTTTGTCGTCTCATTTTGCCAAAGGTGATACGCCTTTGTTAAAGAAATCTCCAAATTTTTAACGGTGAATGAATCATAGATTTCGTGACCTTGGGCAGCAACTTGAAAGTGCTCTTGCATAAGTTCGGCAACATATTTGGGTCCATGGAAGCTATCGGTAATCGGGACTAATTTTTCAATCGTCGGAATGCCGTAGTGATCATTATCTGAATGGGTGATCAATACCGCATCTAAGTGAGGGACTGCCGTCGGTTTGATTGGCAGATCGATCAGTAACGGCAGGTCAAATCCTTCTAAGACCGGATCGACCATGATACATGTACCACGGCTGTTTAGAAGAATACCGGAGTTTCCTAACCAGCGAATGATCGTTTGATCTGTTTTTTGAAAAGCTTCTTCATGAAAGAAAATCGTTTTTGGGGGTATTGCTTGTTTCGCGTTTGTCATGTTTCTTCGTTCCCTTCGCCTGTTTTTTATAAATCCAACCCAGAATAGCCGTTCATAACAGGCTAGACCAAATCGTTGATTCAGTAAGGATTGCTTCAATGGTTGGGGGAAGAAGCAGTGGTTTGATCCGTTGTTGCGGGATCATCGGGGCGCTCTTTTTCGGTTGGTGGGTCCATTACGTTGAAAAAGCCTATTATGATCGCGATAAATCAAAAGTAACACAATCATCTAGTAAATTATATCATTGTTTCTAGTGGCTTCGTCAAGGCGATGTTTGGTCTTTTAATGGAATGGATTTCGAAAAAAGAGCGGTTTTTAATGAAAAGATGAAATCCATTTCGTCTTTAGGAAAATATATTGGAAACGCTCTCTATAAATGGTACATTGCTGGCAGAAAGAACAGTATGTTATACCGGTAAGCACATACAACATAGATTTTCTTTGAAATTTATTTAGGGGTGGAATGTATGAGTGAAAATTATCAATCATTAGCAAAAAAAATCGTCCAGTATCTGGGGGGACAAGAAAATATCACGGATGCCTATCACTGTCAAACCCGATTGCGCTTTAAAGTCAATGAAGATAAGCGTATAGATCAAGGAGAACTAGAGGCGCTCGATGGGGTTGCCAAATACATCAATAACGCAGGGGTACATCAAGTCGTGATCGGAACACATGTCAAAGATGTCTATGAAGAAGTCACAAAATTGGTTTCGCTTCAATCATCAGGGGCGTCGGAACCTGGGGAGAAAAAAGGACCAGCAGCTGCAGTGATCGATTTTGTGGCAGGAACGTTTCAACCAATTATTCCCGCACTGTCCGGTGCCGGAATGGTTAAGGCAGTTTTGGCTTTATTGATCGTTTTTGATGTGATCACGGCTGATTCGCAAACCTATTACATGCTGAATCTTTTTGCAGATGGTGTTTTCTTCTTCTTACCAATGATCCTGGCCTTCACTGTGGCACAAAAATTGCGATGCAATCCGATTTTAGCGGCTTCAGTGGCTGCTATGATGATGCATCCTAATTGGGGTGCCTTGGTCACAGCAGGCGAACCCGTTCACTTTTTTGGGGTTATTCCTTTTACATTAGCAAATTATACGGGATCAGTCATTCCGATCCTGATCGTGATTTTTTTCCAATCCTATGTCGAAAAGTTTTTGAACAAAGTGATTCCAAAATCAGTGGAGCTGGTTTTTGTTCCGATGCTAACATTCTTGATAATGGGTACATTAGCCTTCTCGCTATTTGGACCGATCGGTAGTATCTTGGGTGGTTATTTGGCAACTTTCTTTACCTTCTTAAGTGTCCATGCTAGCTGGGTTCCAGCGGTTTTGATTGGGGGCTTTTTGCCAATCATGGTGATGTTTGGATTGCACAATGGGATTGCTCCTTTAGGGGTGATGCAAATGGCAGAACTTGGGTATGACAGTATTTTTGGTCCAGGGGCATTGGTCTCAAACATTGCTCAAGCAACCGCAGTAGCAGTTGTCGCATTGCGTACGAAAGAGAAAAAAACTAAGCAGTTGGCGGTATCAGGGGCAATCACTGCCTACATGGGGATTACCGAACCCGCTTTATATGGCATCAATTTACCCAAAAAATATCCGTTGGTTGCGGCAATGATTGGTGGGGCTTCTGGTGGTTTGTATGCTGGCTTGACCAATACGCATCGCTTTGCGACCGGTTCGTCTGGTCTCCCAGCAATCTTACTATATATCGGTGATGATACGATGCGCTATTTTTGGAACATCATTATCGCATTGGTGATTGCAGCTGTGGTGAGTGGGGCCGTTACCTATGTCTTAAGTTTCAAATATGAAACAAAAGTGACAATTGATGTTCCGGAGATGAAAGCAGTAGTACTAGAAGATACCGGCTTGATCAATCCTGTACCGGGAATCGTGATTCCGTTGAATCAAGTCAAAGATGACGCATTTGCTTCTGAAGCACTCGGAAAAGGATTTGCGGTCGATGAACCCATCGGTGAAGTCATTGCGCCTTTTGATGGAAAAGTCGCTGCTGTTTTTCCTACCAAACACGCGATTGGCTTGGTTTCAGACACCGGAATCGAATTGTTGATCCATGTCGGTTTAGACACAGTGGAACTAAATGGTCAGTATTTTGATGCTTTAGTAGAAGCAGAGCAAAAAGTTACAAAAGGGCAGCGATTGCTGACGTTTGATGTACCGCAGATAAAAGCTGCAGGATATGTCACACAAGTACCGATCATCGTTACCAATACACCACAATATACCGCAGTCGAACGTGTGAAAGAAGGTTTGGTAGCTAAAGAAGAGGAAGTACTTGTGGTCAAAGTTTAGGAGGAAATAACATGGGATTATCAGATGATTTTTTATGGGGCGGTGCAACGGCTGCCAATCAAGCAGAAGGTGGTGTATTAGCAGGAGGACGTGGCTTATCAAATGTCGACCTCTTACCAACTGGTCCTGATCGCGCAAGAGTCGCTGCTGGTGAGTTGAAGATGTTAGAATGGCAGGAAGATTCTTTTTATCCAGCCCAAACGGCCATTGATATGTACCACCATTATATGGAAGATATTACCCTTTTTGCCGAAATGGGTTTTAAAGTGTATCGGATGTCACTTTCTTGGTCAAGGATTTTTCCAAATGGCAATGACGAAGCGCCCAACGAAGAAGGACTGCTTTTTTATGAGAAAATCTTCAAAGAATTGAGAAAACATCAAATCGAGCCATTGGTCACGATTGCCCACTTCGATGTTCCGCTGCATTTGATCAAGGAATTTGGGGGCTGGAAAAATCGTCGGCTCATTGATTTCTATGTGACCTATGCGGAAACCGTCTTCCAGCGCTATCGCGGGTTGGTCAAATATTGGCTGACGATCAATGAAATCAATATTTTGCTACATCAGCCCTTTGTAGGTGGCGGGATCGTCTTTAAAGAAGGGGACAATCGTCAAGAAATCAAATACCAAGCAGCGCATCATCAGTTAGTCGCCAGTGCCTTAGCAACCAAAAAAGCTCATGAGATCGATCCGACCAATAAAGTCGGCTGTATGCTGGCTGGCGGCAGTCATTATCCTTATACTTGCCGACCTGAAGATTACCAAGAAGCAATCAATCGTGATCGCGAAGGCTATTTCTTTATCGATGTGCAAGCCCGAGGCAAATACCCCAATTATGCCTTGAAAAAATTTGAGCGAGAAGGCTTAACGATCAAAATGACACCTGAAGACGAGGCGATTTTAGCGGCTTCTCCTGTTGATTTTGTCAGTTTTTCTTATTACTGTTCGCGAACGGTCAGTGCCCATCCAGAAGACTATGCGCAAGCGACCGGGAATCTCTTTCCATCAATTAAAAATGAACATCTACCATCGACTGAGTGGGGGTGGCAGATTGATCCGTTAGGACTGAGAAATTCATTGAATCAATTGTATGATCGCTATCAAAAACCGTTGTTTATCGTAGAAAATGGGTTAGGGGCGATCGATACCCCTGATGAGAACGGGGTTGTCGCAGACGATTATCGGATCAACTATTTAAAAAAACATATTCAAGCCTTCAAAGATGCGGTGATGATCGATGGCGTGGAACTACTTGGTTATACTACTTGGGGTTGTATTGATCTTGTAGCAGCCAGCACGGGTCAAATGAGTAAACGCTACGGCTTTATCTACGTGGATCGAGACGATCAAGGCAATGGTACCTTGAAACGAACCAAGAAAAAATCCTTTGAGTGGTATAAAAAAGTGATCGCTTCAAATGGGGAAGTTTTATAATATACAAAAAGAATGACACGAGAAAATGTGTCATTCTTTTTGTATTGTGTCATGTAATTTCAGGATAGAGAAGCAGGAACTCTTTTTTTACACGAGCCAATGGTGGACGCTTTTCATCTGCTTGCTATTTTTTCCCTGCAAAATGCGTAAAACGGACAAACTGATTTTGGGCTTCTTCTTGTAAAAATTCTTTTGGTGTCAGCTGAAATTCTTGTTTAAAGCAGCGTAAAAAATGGGTATAGGAGTTGAAGCCGCAAGCTTCGAACGTGGCGGTGGCGCTTCTGGTTTTACGTAAAATTTCTTTGCTCTTTAAGAGTCGTTTCTTTACCACATAGGCATGAAAGGCGACGCCAGTTTCTTTTTTGAAGGTCCTTGAAAGCGAGTATGGGCTCATGAAAAGGGCTTTGGCGACGGTATCTAAGGAGAGATCAGCGGTCAAATGCTGATTGATATAGGTAATAGCAGCCAAAATGTCTTTATTTTTATAGAGTGAGTCGGATAAAAATAGCGGTTCTTTTTCCTGATAGGCAATCGTATTGATGGAAATCAAAAACGCAATCAAATGATTTTGATAAAGTAAGTCGGTGCCATAATTGCTATCCGTTTTTTTGCGTAAAGGACGCAATAGCTGGTCTAGTTGGTCGGCATCGATCGATAAAATACGACTGTTGATGCCGCCGTTGCTACGAAAACAGGCAGTGAGATCTGTTTGGGTAGTGGAGAGGGCAGCGAGATAACTAGGATTGATATACAGGTAGGTTCGCTCGAAAAAATCAGAAGTTTGATGAACGATTCGATGCAAGACGTTTGGAGGAATCAAGATGATCGTACCAGGTTCTAGAGGGAATTCTCCGCCATCGATAAAGAAGACCGCTGATCCTTTTAAGGTACAGTGAATCTCATAAAAACTATGGTAATGATAAAGGGTATTGTTTTCTTCTACGATGTCTTTGATATGAAAGGCCTCAAAACGATCGTTGATCATCGTATCCGCACTTTGCTTCTCCATGATTGGCTCCTTTCGTACTCGTTTGTTTTTATCATACAAGAATAGATAGTAAAGTGTCAATAACTGCTATTTTTGTGTAAATGTAAGCGTGTTACGATCAATCTATCAAAGAGAAATGAGAGGATGAACCCAATGGTGATTTTAGAACAGTTATTTGTGGAAAAACGTGTTGTAGAAGAAAAAATTGATCGCATGATCGAAAATTTAACGACGATCAAGGATGATAATGGCGAATTTCTATTAGACTTTGACGGCTTGATCGTTGATGATAAAAGCTGGGGGATTTGGAACTGGCCGCAAGGGGTGGGACTATACGGCATTTATAAAAACTACCAAATCACCAAAAATCCTAAAGCGCTCCAAGTTGTGGAAGAATGGTTTGAGCAGCGGATGTTAGAAGGCGCGCCGCCTAAAAATGTCAACACGATGGCGCCGCTTTTGGCAATGGCGTATCTTTATGAAGACACCAAAGATTCTCGTTACTTGCCTTACCTTGAACAATGGGCGGAATGGGTCATGCATGATATGCCGCGAACCGATGAAAATGGTCTGCAGCATGCGACCTATGGACCAGAAAATCGCAACCAGCTTTGGGACGATACCTTGATGATGACCGCTTTGCCTTTGGCGAAAATTGGCATGTTGCTGAATCGTCCGGCTTATATCGAAGAAGCAAAACAACAATTTATGATCCATATCAAATACTTAGTGGATAAAAAAACTGGGCTTTGGTTCCACGGCTGGACCTTTGAAGAACGCCACAATTATGCACAAGCGCTTTGGGCAAGAGGCAACTGCTGGATCACCATTGCGATTCCTGAGATCATTGAAATTCTCGACTTGCAAGAAGGAGATGCGTTACGTGGCTTCTTAATCAATACCCTCTTAGACCAACTAACTGCCTTGCAAGAAATGCAAGATGAAAGTGGCCTGTGGCACACCTTGTTAGACGATCCTAGCTCGTATGTGGAGGCTTCCGCGACGGCTGGTTTTGCCTATGGGATTTTAAAAGCCGTTCATAAGCGTTACATTGACAAAGCTTGGGAAGATGTTGCCTATAAAGCGTTAGCCGGTTTGATCGAACAAGTCGCAGAAGATGGAGAAGTCCAAAATGTTTCCATCGGTACTGGAATGGGAGAAGACTTGGCGTACTACAAAAATATCGCGATTACGGCAATGCCTTACGGGCAATCACTGACAGTTTTAGCATTTACTGAACTATTGGTTTCATTTTGTTAAGCAGAACACCTTACGTAATAAAGAGAGGAGCAGACAAAGATGATCAAAAAAGCGATTCGGATGAAGCTACATCATGGTTATGAAGCAGAATATGAAAAACGGCATCGCGAACTATGGCCAGAACTAAAAGAACAGCTCATAGCACACGGGGCGAAAAGCTACCAGATTTTTTTAGATCCAGAAAGCCTTGCGTTGTTTGGCTACCTTGAGATTGAAGATGAAACCCGCTGGCAGCAGTTAGCGGCAACCGAGATCAACCAAAAATGGTGGCAGTACATGGCAGAACTTATGGAAACAAATCCGGATGATTCGCCAGTGACACAGGAGTTAAAGGAAGTCTTTACGCTGTAAGCTAGACAAAAATGTTTATTTCTTAAAACGAACACGGTCGCATCAATTGTTTGACATCAATTACTGGTTAGTCAAAGAGGTAGTTCGCTCACGAATGTGAGCGGACTACCTCTTTTGTTGAAATAGCAACACAGTCATTTCGGATAGAAGAAACGTTAAGAGAGAAGTGCTTTTTCTTGCTGCTTCAAAAATTTCTTTGGTGTCATACCGGTAATCTTTTTAAACGTTTGAACAAAATATTCGGGGGCATTACTAAAGCCCGTCATCGCTGCCACTTCGTAGACTTTGTAGTTTTTCTTCAGCAGTTCTTGTGCTTTTTGGATGCGGTATTCGGCTAATTTTTGATTGAAGCGAATCCCGGTTTCTTTGTAATAGGTTTTTCCTAAGTATTCAGGATTTAAGTACAAAAGATGGGCGGCGATCCATTTCAATGACAATGCTTCATGGTCATAATATTCTTCGATGATCAGGTTGACTTTTTGGGACAGCTGCATGTTCTCGCTATCGTCTAAGCTGCCCCGCATCAAATCGATACAGTGAAGCAGCATAAACTGGAGTTCGTGCCAATTATTCAAGAGCATGATCTTTGGGGAATAGTCATCAAAGTAGATGTCTTTTTTGATGCGATGGTTTTCAAAAATTGCCGATAACAAATCGTTGACCTGCAGCCGCAATAGTTGGACAGGGTAAAGCTCCATGCGACAGGTAGAAAAAAAGTTTTCCGTAAGAACTTGGGCTAAAGTCAGTTCGCCTTTGTCGATCAATGCCAAAAGTTTTTCACGGTATTCCATATAGAGACTATTTTCATAGACATTTTCTTGTGAGATTTGGGCTTCTTGGATGACTTCAAAGGTATCAAAATAAAACTCCTTATCCAAGTTCCGCTTGCCTAAATGATAACTGAGTAAAAATTTTTCGGGGGTTTCGACCCAGCAATTGATGGCGATCCCTTTTCCTAGATGCGCAGCCTGTACCTTCGTTTTAAAAAAGAGATTAAAGGTATTTTCCGTACTGAAGTTCAGGATATAGCCAACTTTGTTTTGATGACCGATCACCAACTCGTGATGGTTCTCATAGCTTTCGATCCGCTTGGCGATGGCGTGATAGAATTTCGAATCAAATAAGTACATACAAAATGGAAAAACGAACGATTCAGGCAGCGGTTCTTCTCCGCAGCTATTGATGTATTGTTCAATTTGTTGTTTTAAATAGAGGGTAGATTCCATTTGACGACGTTCAGAACGTTCGATCGTCTCAGCCAACGCTTCTGAAAGCTTGCTCGGAAAAACAGGTTTTTCAAGGAAAAATTTGACCCCTAAAGCCATCGCTTCTTTGGCAAAGGAGAAGCTGCCAAAGCCTGTCAAAATAATGATTTGAATCGCAGGATTGATGGCTTTTAATTTTTTGATCAAGGCAAGTCCATTGACTTTAGGCATATTGATGTCGGTAATCACGATGTCGATGGTGTTTTGCTGACAAAATGCCAAGGCTTCTTCACTGTCTGTGTAAATTCCTTTGACCACTAATGGGAAATCAAAAGAAGCAACGAGGTTAGCCACACCATTTGCTATCAAGGGTTCATCGTCAACAACGAGGATATTTTTCATGTTTCACTCACTCCTTTTAAGGGGATCACAAAGCGCACCGTCGTCTTTTTGAAGGGAATCGAGGAGACGATGGCTAAGGACGCTTGATCACCATAATGCAGTTGCAATCGTTTTTGAATATTGGTCAATCCGATGCCGCCTTCTTTTTCAATCGAGAAGTTGGCTTTAAAACCAGGGCCATTGTCAGAGACACTGACTTGGAGAAAGGTTGCTTGTTGTTCAATCGTAAGGACGAGGCGACACGTCTCCTTCATATCATTGACGGCGTATTTAAAGACATTTTCAATCAATGGTTGAATCAGTAACTTAGGAATCTTAAAGGACAAGTCATTCACCAAAATTACTTCGATATACTCGATCCGTTTCCCGAAGCGAACGTTTTGAATATTGATATAGGCGTGCACGATATCTAATTCATCTTGTAGCGTTGTGAAGTCAGACTTGGTATCGATTTTTTTTCGAAACAAATAGGCAAGGGAGGTGACCATCTCTGAGATCTGCCACTGCTGATTTTCAATGGCGATCCAGTTGATCGAGTCTAACGTATTGTATAGAAAATGTGGATCTAATTGCGCTTGCAATCCTTTAAATTCGATTTCTTGGGACAATATACGCATTTCATAATTGTCCTTGATCAAGGCATTTAATTCATCGATCATCGTATTGTAGCTTTCATAAAGGACCATGATCTCTTCTTGACTATTTTCTGGGACAGCGAGGGTCTTTAAAGAGGCCAGTTTTTTCGTTTTCCGCAGAACGGCCATTTGCGAAGCCAAGTCAGCTAAAGGGCGGGTCAGCTGATTGCTTATTTTCCGAATCACAACAATAATCAAACATAAAAAAGGCAAACTCACAGCGATGGAAAGGCCTTGTAGTTTATAAAGATCAGCTAAGACTTGATTTTCAGGCAGTAAATAAATGAAGGTCATATTCGGCATCGTCTTCCGATCCATTGCGTAGTAGTACTGGCGATTATCAAACGTCATGGAGCCGATCGATCGCTGGAAGGTTTCCATTTTTTGCTGCAAGGTATTTTGATCCGCAGCGAGGGTTTGCTCGTCATTTGCGGTACTATAAAATTGGTTCTGATACGCCATGAAAAATTGGTTTTGTTCGGAGACAATGGGAAGACTTTCGATCTCGTTACGAAAGAAGGACGTATTCACTAGAAATATCACCGTACCAATATAGGTTAAAGAAAGATCGGCTGTTGAATAGATTTTTCGCAGGTAGACGCCTTGAGAAAGGTCTTTTGCAAAAAACCAACTCCCTTTGGCAGGCTTATCGGGCAAAGTCTCGATCATATCTTTGATGGTTTGGCCATTAAAGATATGGTCGGTCTCGGCTAGAAAGTTGATCATGTTTTCGTTCGTTGGGGTAAAGAGATAGACGTTTTGAATCGTTGATTCATTGCGTACGAGGGCGTTGATTTCTGCACTTAAGGCATTCTTTTGGTCGATCGCCTCTAAGGATTGCAAGGAATCTTGTGCCAAGATCCTTTGTAGGCCATTTTGGATCGGTGCACTATCGATAATGCGAAAAGAGAGGGTTTCGACGGCAGTTAAACGCTTGGCGATATTTGTTGAAATGATCGAGACATCTTTATACGCGGCTTCTTTCAGCTGCGCCATGTAGACTTGTCGCCAAACTAAGGTCAGGAGAACAGCCAATGAGACGATAATTGCCACCGTCGCAAAAAAGACAAAATGTAACTGTCGCTCAAAAGGCTGCTTTTTAAAGTGATTGATCAGCTTCTGGGACTTCATGGACACTGCCTCGCTTTGCTTGCAATTGTTTGGTTTTTTCAATCATCTGACCATGAAAAAATTCAGCGAAGAACAAGAAAATCACCAGTCCAAAGACGAGTAACAAAGAGGTTTTGGCAGTCAATAAGAGAAACAATAAATACCAGGTAAACAACAAGGCAAGGCCTTGCAGTGGGTAGCGAAAGACTAGAAAGATACTGACGTACAAGGTCTGTTTCCAAGCGTGTTGTTCGGCTTTGGCATAGGTCATAAAGCTGATGAATGCAGTGTAAAGGAGGAGAATCGTTAAAAGTAAATAGACAGGACGCAGCCAAGCCATTTCAGTAGGGAAAAAATGAGTAATCCGTAAGTTAAACAACAACAGGAGTACTGTACTTAATAGTCCAATGCCAAAAAGGGAAAAGGTGCGAAAGGCTTGCTTGTAGGCTTGCCAGAAGGCAACAGCTGAATAGTCATGACCAGTTTTACGAAAATCATGTAAACATTTGATCGTGACAGCGGTGGCAGGACCGAAGCCAAAAATCCCCAACCCTAAAAGGGTAAAGAAAAGCCATAAAAGGTTTAATTTAGCAAAATAAGCTGTTACCGTAAAAAGACGAAACAGTCCGGTTTGTATTTTTTTCATTGTTTCCACCTACCTTGTTTTTTGAAAAGTAAGCCTTTTCAACGCTAGTATAGCATAGTATATTGGAAAAAATAGAGCATGTCTGTTTTTTTACATTTTTCATCTGTTTTTCTATTTTTTTCTAGCTATTGCCCGTGAAGGCTTAGCCTTCAGCAAAAACGACAGTCTAGTTTTTCACATATTTGCTCTTGTTTTTTCATTTTTATTAACGAGGATTTCCATTACAATCACCTTGTAAGCGCAAACAAAAAGGAGTGTAGAAGAATGAAGAAAACTTTTTTAAAAGCAGCGAGCTTGTTGTTTCTTGGTGCGACCTTAGCAGCTTGTGGCAATAACGGCAATAGTAGCGGAAGCTCAGAAGCTGATGCAGATGGGAAAACGACGATTTCCTTTACCTGGTGGGGCTCAGAAGTCAGACACGAGAAGTATATCGAATCGATCAAAGAATTTGAGAAACAAAATCCTGACATCAAAGTTGAATATGAATATGGTTCTTGGGATGACCATTGGAAAAAACTAGCGACAAAAGCGGCTTCTGGAGAATTACCTGATGTGATCCAGATGGATGTGCAGTACATTGCGCAATATGGAACGAAAAATCAATTAGCAGATATGTCGGAATTTATCGGCAATGAGATTCAAACCGATGATATCAAAGAATCGATTTTAGCAACAGGCGAGTTAGATGGAAACGTTTTCGGCATACCAACTTCTGTCAATACTATGGCGATGCTCTACAATCCATCATTGGTAGAACAAGGGGGCACTGGGATTGACTTTAGCAATTATACCTTCGATGACCTTGTAGAAAGTACGGCAGCGATCGCTGAAGCAACCGGTGATTACGGTTGGAACGATAACAATGACAACAGTACGATTTTGCAATACTTTTTACGTACTAAAGGCGAAGATCTATACCAATACGATGCAGACGGCAAACCAGAGATCGGTTTTACCAAAGAAAACTGGGTTGAATTTATGGGGGCTATCGCAGATCTTACGGAAGCCAAAGCAATGCCAACCGCAGAAGTGACTAGCAATGCCAACAGTATGGATCAATATCCGTTTTCACAAGGAAAAGCAGCTTATATGATGACTTGGTCCAATCAATACTTGACCTATAAAGCCTCCGCCGCAGAAGATGTCGAAATCAATTTGGCTCGTCCTTTTGACTCAGAAAACGGGGCGATGGCGTATCGACCAGGGTTCTTTTATTCGATCGCGAATGCTTCTGAATCAAAAGAAGCAGCTGCGAAGTTTGTTGACTTTTTAGTGAATAGTGAAGAAGCCAATAAGATCATCGGTACTGAGCGGGGAATTCCTTCCAATGATGCCATCAAAGAATTGCTTTATGCCGACATGACACCAGAAGAACAAGAGTCCTCTGATTTCTTAGATGATATTGCAGACATCGTCGGTGATCCATCCCCAATCCCACCAATTGGGTTTGCTGAAATCAACACGTACTTTAAAGAGCTGTACGCAGAGATCACTTATGGCACGATGACACCAGAAGAAACTTATGATGCCTTTACGCAACGCTGCGAAGAAATTTTTGCAGAAAACTATCAATAAGCATAGATGCGGCGCCTTTACTGACTTTTTCAGTAAAGGCGTTTTTTTAGGAGAAGCACTGGAGGAAAAAAATATAGGTCCTCTAGTTTTTCACATTTCTGTGCTTTTTTTTCTATTCATTCTTAAGAAGCACTTCGTTAAAATCAACTTGTAAGCGTAATCAACTATAGGAGGTAGGAAGTGAAAATTATGGAACTACAATCAAAATCACCCACGGCAAAAGAGCCTGGGAAACTCAAAAGCTGGTTTAATCGATTACCAGAATCAAAACAGAATATGGTTACAGGCTACTTATTTATCTCACCCTTCATCATTGGCTTTTTTGCTTTTATTATCGTCCCGATGGGGATTTCTCTTTTTATGTCTTTTCATGACTATGATTTATTGACAGAGGCGCAATTTGTTGGCTGGAATAACTTTAAGACGATTTTTACGAATGATCCCAAGTTTGTTCAGTCACTGACTGTTACGCTGAAATATGTTGTGTTGGCAGTCCCTTTACGGCTGATCGTCGCATTAGCAGTGGCGATGCTGATCAACCGCCCATCGAAATTAAGCGGCGCTTATCGGGTATTATTTTATATCCCTTCGATTTTAGGTGGGAGCGTGGCGGTCTCGATCATGTGGCGGAATCTTTTTGGCGATTCAGGGTTGATCAATGGCGTGCTAGCGGCGATCGGCTTAGACCCGATCTACTTCTTTAAAAGTCCTGGCTTAGCGTTGATGACCTTGATTTTATTAGCAGCGTGGCAATTTGGCTCGTCGATGTTGATTTTCTTATCCGGTTTGAAAAATATTCCGAAAGATTATTACGAAGCGGCAGAAATTGATGGGGCAGGAAAAATCAGACAGTTTTTCAATATCACGGTTCCAGTCCTGACGCCAATCATCTTTTTCAATCTGATCTATCAAACGATCATGGCCTTTTTGACCTTTACACCTGCGTTTATCATTTCGAATGGGACGGGTTCACCCCGTAACGGCACGTTAGTCTATTCCTTGTACATGTATCAACGAGCCTTTACCGATTTCAAAATGGGCTATGCTTCAGCCTTAGCGTGGATTTTACTGGTCATCGTTGGGTTGATTACGATTCTGTTGTTCGCAACATCGAAATTTTGGGTGTTTAAAGAAAACGAGGAGGTTTGATTGATGCGTGAACAAAAACAAAATTATTTCTTTGATGCCGTGATCTTAGTTGCTGCATTACTGATGCTTTATCCGATTTTCTGGCTGCTGTTTAGTGCCTTTAAACCTAGTAGTGACATTTTTCGAACGGCAACGGAGTTGATCCCCCGAAGCTGGACGTTAGAAAATTTTACCAAGGGGTTTGAAGGGATCGCAGGGATTCCCTTCATTCGCTATATTTTCAACTCGTTGCAAATCGCGTTGATTTCAATGGTAGGGGCGGTCTGTTCTTCGGCTGTCATTTCTTATGGATTTGGTCGAATTCCTTTCAAAGGAAAAGGCTTTTGGTTTGCTTGTATCTTGGTCACGATGATGCTGCCGCAAGAGATCATCATGGTGCCTCAGTATCTTTGGTTCAATCAATTAGGCTGGCTTAACTCGATTCGTCCGGTAACCGTTCCTTCATACTTCGGACAAGCTTTCTTTATTTTCATGATGGTTCAATTTGTCTCTGCGATCCCGACAGATTTAGATGAAGCAGCAAAAATGGACGGCTGTGGACGGGTCGGTATTTTCTTCCGTGTGATTCTACCGTTGATGAAGCCTTCCTTGGCAAACGCTGCGATCTTCTCTTTCTATTGGAAATGGGAAGAACTGATCGGACCGATGCTGTACCTTACACGTCCGCAAAACTACACGGTATCGATTGCCTTAAAGCAGTTCCTAGATGCTAGCAGCACCTCCAATTGGGGAGCGATGTTCGCGATGTCTGTCGTCTCCTTGCTGCCTGTGTTGATCATCTTCTTTATTTTCCAAAAATACATTGTTGAAGGCATCAGCACGACTGGTCTTAAATAAGTGTGGAAAAAGATATTCGCTGTTTTGGAATATCTTTTTTCTATTGAATGAATTCGTTGAAGAAAGGACAAACCGATGCAACCATTTCAAGTAATTGATTTTCATGTGGTACCAAGCACGATCGGCGCTCATCAAGCGACCCTTATTTGGGAGAAGCCGCTGCACGCTCAAGCTATTTTTGGTTATCAATTGTTTTTAGACAACGATTTGATCCAAACCAGACCAACAAACAAGACGCATTGGACGTTGACAAACTTATCTGCCGATCAAACGTATCAAGTAACGATCATCTGCCTCGATCTTCAGGGATGTCTGCTTACAAATACCGCAGTCACGACGACCTTTCGTACAAAGAAAAAAAGTGTTGTGTTAGATGTTACGCAAGCACCATACCATGCTGATAGCGAAGGCAAAGAAGATAGTACCGCCTTTCTCCAGCAAGCGATCAACGATTGTCCTAGCAACGGCACAGTCTGGATCCCAACAGGGGCGGTGATCCTTTCCGGTGCGTTGGAGCTAAAAAGCAATATGATTTTTCAGGTAGATGGCACATTGCAAGCAAGCCTCGACATAGAAACGTATCGGGTTGCCCCTCACGATTATTTAGGGAGCGTGAATCAAGAGGGGTTGCCATTAAGCCGTTATGAAGGCTGGGAATTGTTTTGTTTTCGTTCATTGATCAACATTGGGTATATCGATCGGGGCGATCGAGGGCGTATCGTTTGTGAAAATGTCCGTCTTTGTGGCAAAGGAACGATCATTGGTGGCGGGAATCCATTAGGACTAGCGATGCGAAACCCTTATGCAGACCGTGAACAGTATCCAGAATATGTTTCTGATGGAAAACCTGGAAGACGAGTAAGGGGACGTTTGATCTGTATGATGCAGGCCAAAAACATCCATTTGACAGAGCTGACGTTGATTGATCCACCATGCTGGACTGTTCATATGATTTACTGTGACACCGTTGTGACCCATGGGGTGACTATTCAGTCCAAAGGCATCGACAATGGCGATGGTTGGGACCCAGATTCTTCGCAAAATTTGCTGATTTTTGACACCGTTTTTGATACGGGCGATGATTGTATCGCAATCAAATCTGGCAAAAATCCAGAAGGAAATCAGATCAATAGACCAGCGAAAAATATTCGGCTGTTTGATTTGGCTATTCGAGGGGGACATGGCATCGCGATTGGTAGTGAGCAATCTGGTGGTGTTGAAAATATCGCTTTTCGAGATTGTCAACTGACCAATACGCTTTATGGACTAGAATTGAAAGCGCAGAATGATCGTGGTGGCTATATTCGTCAAGTGACGATCACCGATTGCCTGTTGGATCGTTTCATGGCTCATCCTGTTGCTTACAATGCCGATGGTCAGGCAGCACAACAGTTACCGATCATTTCGGATATTTTGGTCAAGAATACCCGTATCGTAGGGCAGAACCCTTTGGTCGAGCTAAAAGGGTTTGTCGATGAACAAACACAGCAGGTTTCACCGATCCAACGCGTTACTTTTGAGTCAGTTGCCTTTGAATCAGCTAAAGGGCAAAAGAAAATGATTTTTGAACAGTGTCAGGAGGTCAGCTTTAAAGAGGCAGCGATCATTGATCGAGCGGCCATAAGTGACGCAATAAGTTGCCAAGAAACAGTCGAACTATCCATGGTGGGGCAAAAGAAACGCACGTAGAACAAGCTTTTGGAAATGATCTGCGTTGGTTTTCCCAATGAGAAACAGTTAGGTAAGCACCTTATTTCCTTCCTTGACAGGTTGCGCCTTTTTGCTTTTGTAGACAAAAAGGCGCATTTTTCTAACAAGAAAGGACGTTACAAAAAAAGACGATCCTCAGAAATCAAAAAGGACTTTCTTTTGCCGCTAAGGGGACTATAGTAAAGAATGTAGGAAAAAAGGACGCCAGAAAGCACATGGGAAAAGACAACGAGATGTGCCAAGAGGAACGCTTTACTTGATGGACAGCGCCAGTAAGAAGCACTTAGTTCTATCCAAATAAATGATAGATGAAAAAAGGTTGGCGATGCGCAAATTTTTAAAAGTCATGGATATCGATAAACCTATTTGTAGCGTAAAACAAAAGCGTAGGAGGTAAGCAAGAATGGAAGACATCACGCAATTATTGCAACGAGAAATTGACCAAGCATCAACTGTGCAGGGAACAGTGATTACACCACCCGGCGCCTATCAAATCGGCGCGTTGTTTTTAAAAAGCAATGTGCACTTGATTGTCTCAGAGGATACGATTCTGTATGGTAGTCAAGAACTGGCCGATTATCCCGAAGTAGATAATCGGGTCGCAGGGATCAATATGAAGTGGCCTGCAGCGATGATCAATGTTTTTCACGCAGAAAATGTCATGATCTCGGGAAAAGGGAAACTTGATGGTCGTGGAGAAACATGGTGGCAAACGTTTTGGGGAACAGATGAAGCCAGCGGGATGATGGCGGATTATGCAAAGAAAGGCTTACGCTGGGCAGCAGATTATGATTGCAAGCGTCCACGAAATATCCTTGTTTATGAAAGTCAGCAAGTAACCATCAAAGATATTTCGTCGGTACAGTCGGGTTTTTGGAATACACAAATCACGTATTCTCACCACATATTGATCGACGGCATCACGATAGACAATGGAAAAGGGCCTAGTACTGATGGCATCGATATTGATTCCTGTGAAGAAGTCACCATTCAAAATGCCTACATTTCCTGCAACGATGACAATATCTCGATCAAGGCGGGACGTGGGGCAGAAGCCTTAGCCCAGCAAAGAAGCTGTCGGAAAATCACGATCAAAGACTGTCAGTTAGGGTACGGTTCAGGAATTGCCATTGGCAGTGAAACTTCAGGTGGGATCGAAGAGATCAAAATCCAAAAAGTCGTCTTTGAGCAAACTGGCGCAGGGTTTCGGATCAAATCCGCTAACAATCGAGGTGGATTTATACGCAAGGTCACTGCTTCGGATTTAACGATGAAGGATGTTGGCTTTCCTTTTCTCTTACAAACAAATTGGTACCCAGATTATAGTTATCCAGAACTGCCAGCTGATTATGCGGAAGAGATTCCCGACTATTGGCACAAATTGATGGCACAGCCTGCTATTCCAGTAGGTCCAGCAAAGGTCTGCGACATTAATATTGAAAACGTGCAAGCTACCAAAATAGGACAACAAAGCGTGCGTGCTTTCTTCATCGAGGCCAGCCCAGCAGAACCGATCCGCAATCTAACAATGAAAAATCTTTCCATCCATGCCGACGAGTTCGGCAAGATTGCAGGGGTCGAAAACTTAAAGATGGTGGAAACGATCGTCACTGCGTTAGCGCCAACCTTGGATCAAAATGATGTGTATGAGCGGTAGTACTCTTTCTGTCGGATATGAATGAGTGGTGATCCGCTTAGTACTACAAAACTGATGAATTATCAAAAAAGACCAATGAGTTGGTCTTTTTTTCATGATAAGATGTTTCCAAATCTCTCACGAATAAGAACATCAGTACTTAGGCTACTTTTTCTACAACGAGAATTTAAGAATGATAGGAATCAGAAAAACTGCGATAATTAAATTGATTGAGCGAACTAAGAACACGAAGAACTATTTATTCTTTTTTCCTATAATTTACGATACCTGCAAATGTAGAGCAAAACTCCCTACCCAGCCATATATCAACGATTAACAAAAAATGTCAATTGCTGGAAATCCTGCTTTTCGTTATGCTTTTGGTATTGAAAGCGGTTTATTTAATCGAGCTCAACAACAAAATCTAAGGAGGAAAAGTAGTGAAAAAATTAAGTACGATTCTTGGTTTGGGGTTACTATCAGTCGCCTTTTTGTCGGCATGTGGGAAGGAGGAAGCAGGTTCCACAACAGATTATGATACGATTTCGATTTTATCGCCGTACATTGAAACTGAACCACCTGCAAGTGACAACGAGATTTTGAAACAATTAGAAGCTTACACTGGCAAAAACATTGATATTACCTGGGCACCCAATACATCCTATGAGGATAAAATGAATATTACGTTAGCTTCAGATGATATTCCAGAAGTGATGGTCATTCAAGGAAAATCAGGAGGATTTATCAAGTCAGCAGAAAATGGGGCTTTTTGGGATTTGACCGACTATTTAGCTGATTATCCTAATCTCTCTCAGTCTAACGAGGATGTTTTGCGTAATTCTTCTGTGAATGGCAAAGTGTACGGAATTTATCGGAAACGTGATGCGATGCGGACGGCGGTGATCATCCGAAAAGATTGGTTAGAAAACTTAAACTTAGAGGTACCAGAAACGATCGATGATCTTTATGAGATTGCCAAAGCATTTACTGAGAACGATCCCGATGGGAATGGTGAAAATGATACGTTTGGTTTGCTTATTCCCCAATGGCCTGGCTCGATCAATTCAAATAGTCCTTACGATGTGTTAGCTACTTGGTTTGGGGCAGGAAATGCTTGGAAAGAAATAGACGGCACTTTAGAGCCATCCTTTATGCAACCAGAATACCTAGAATCAATGCAATTTGTTAAAGATATGGTGGAACAAGGCTATGTCAATCGTGATTTTGCAACCATGGCAGCAGATAAATGGGATGAGCCGTTTATCAATGGACGTGGTGGGATCATTATTGATACGTATTCACGAGCAGCACAAATCAGTAATAAATTATTGCAAGCTGGAGAAGAAGACCTCGTCGTCTTTACAGGGAATTTAAAAGATAATAGCGGTACGATGAATGCGTTACCGACAGATGGCTATTCTGGTTTCTTGGCGATTCCTAAGTCGAGTGTCCAGACAGAGGAACATCTAAAAGAGGTGTTGACGTTCCTTGATAAATTAAATGATAAAGAAGCACAGGTATTGCTGAACAACGGAATCGAAGGAATCAATTTTGAAGTAGTGGATGGAATGTCCGTCGCACTAGAAGGATCAGAAGCTGAAGCGTTAGCCAATGCGGTCAAAGGGTACTCACAAATTGGGATGAATGTAACGGAAGATACCCTGTACTACATTGCTAAGCCTGATACAGAAGCGGCTACTGAAAGCTATGAAAAACGATTGTCATTGATGGAAGCTGATTTAGAGCACGCTGTCTTTAACCCAGCAGCCTCCTATAATACAGATACGTATGTAACAAAAGGGGCACAGCTTGATCAGATCATTAGTGATGCGCGGGTTCAATTTATCGCAGGACAAATCGATGAAGCGGGTTGGGAAGCTGCGATCGAACTTTGGAAGAATCAAGGAGGCACGCAGCTGATGGAAGAAACGAATGCCCTTCATCAAGCACAATAACGACAGTCGAAGAAGGTTGAGTGGATCTTGCTCTCAACCTTTTTCTTTTTCAATAATTTTTTTCAGCTAATAAAATGGAGTAATAGTCAAGTGAGACGAGACAGGTAGTGAGAAATCAGAAAAGAAAAAATGGAAACAAGCAAATGAAAACCCTAATCTAACGCTTGATATCAAAGAATTCAAAAAAAGTCAATTGTTAGAAATGTAGGTCAAGTTTACTATGAAAAGAGAAAAGCAGCTCATATACGCATAAAAGGAGAAGAAATGTTAGCGAAATTGATCTATGAAAATCCGCTGAATCAAGCAGCAGATATTCAACACTTTATTGCTGAAGGAGAGCCCAAAATTACTTTCCAAGACGGGATGATTCTGGCAAATACGTATTCTGAAGAATCAAACAAACAACCACATTTTGTTTTATGGCTGCCTCAACAATTTCCAGCGGACCTACGAATCACCTGGCAGTTTCAACCACTGGCTGAACCAGGCTTATGTATGCTCTTTTTTGCAGCAGCCAATCGCAAGGGTGGCTCGATCTTCGATTCTGGAGTACCCAAACGAACCGGGGCATATCCCGAGTATCATTCTGGAGGGATCAATGCTTACCACCTTTCTTATTTTCGAAGAAAGTATGAGGAGGAACGGGCGTTTGAAACGTGTAATTTGCGCAAAAGCCATGGGTTTCATCTGGTCGCCCAAGGCGCAGATCCACTTCCGAGTGTAGCAGATGCCCGAGGGTTTTATCACCTAAGAATCGATAAGGTAGGTGCAACGATTACCTTTTGGATCAACGACTTATTGGTGTTAAGGTACCTTAATGAGGAACATTTTGGTCCCGTATTAACCAAAGGAGCGATCGGATTTCGGCAAATGGCGCCAATGAAGGCCTGCTATAAAGACTTGAAGGTATATTCCTTAGAGGAGGAACAGTGATGAAATGGCAGAAAGCATATCAAGCAGCAGATTTTGTCTTTTATTGTTTGCTGATAAATGTAACCGTTATTATAGGTGCGCTAGTAGGTGGGATCATCTTTGGACTGGCGCCTAGCGTACAAGCAGGATTCCACGTAGCAAAGAAAACCCTTAAACAGGAATCGCCGCCTTTTTTTCAAACGTTCTTTCGGTATTACCGCAGGAACTTTTGGCGATCGAATCGCTTGGGCTTACCGATCATTCTCTTTTATTTGTGCCCCATGGTAGTGATCCAGCAAGGATTTTTAGCGGCATTGACTCAAACAGGCTTGATCCTATTGATCGTTAGCCAATGCGTCGCGATCGCTGTGATTAATACATTGCTTAGCATGTACGAATATTATGTGCTCCCAACGAAGAAGTACCTAGGCGCTTCACTACGCTTTCTTTTCTTTCAACCTATTGGCACCTTTTTAGGCGTCCTTTGGTTTGGGATTTGTAGTACGATCAGCTTTTTTCTCCCCGGTCTCCTGCCATTTTTAAGTATTGGGATGTGGATCATTGGCACAATGGGGATTTACTTGAAATTATTTGATGAAAATGAACAAAAGCTAAAGCAACAAAACGATGCAGGTCAACCTGCAGAGAGGGAAGAGGAGGAAATCGAGCATGGCATTGAAATGGCTCAAAAATAAACCTAAGGGAAAACGTGGGCTGAGTTTTGGGTATCCATGGGAAAAAGGAGCTTTACAACCTGAGGTTCTAAGTGAGGAACTGTTTTTGCTGGGGGAGGAGCCGCTGCAAACGAAAGTACTGGCTTACTGGCCAGATGGCAGTGTGAAATGGACAGGACACAGTGGTCTGGTGGCAGAAACGACGCAGTTACTTTTTCAAAGAAAACAGCGTGTCCAGAAGAAACAGGCGATTGCTAGGGAAGCATACAACGGTATTTATTTTGACAACGGTACGATCAAAGGCTTCTTCCCGAAACATGGGGAAGGGAAAAATGTATTGGACTGGGTAGCGGTCAATGGGCAGAAAAAATTGCAAGATCTTCACGCAATCCTGCAATACCAAAACAAAAAGGTGCAGTCCAAAGTAACGGACTTGATGTTGGAAGAAAATGGTTCAGAAAAAGCCGTTATCAAAGTATCGGGCGTCATTGAGATCAATCAAGAAGTGGTGCAAGAGTTTATTTTACGGTTCCGTATCTTTCGCGAAATCAGCAAATTGGAAATCATTCATACGGTCATTATCATCAAACCACTTGCTTATGAAGGCATGGGGGTAGCATTTGATTATGCGTTGACAGGTGAAAATTGGAATCGACAAGTCAAATTTATTGCAGATGCTGTGTATCATGAAGCGGCGCAATTGTTACTTTCACGGCGACACTATCAACAAAACATTCCCTATCAAGAACAAGCCAGTGGACAGCTCGTTTCATTGACCCCAGCGGACGAGCCGATGCTGTCTCATGCGGTGGAAAATGCTATTTGGGACAATTTTCGGGTCAATCAAATCAATCATCGGTCATTTGAATTAGAAAAACAGACAGAACCTGGGTACTGTTGGTTGCCCATTGGGGATGGTGAGCGTTATTCAGGTACCTTTTACGCTGGGGGAGAAACCGGCGGCGTTGCTTGCAGTATGGAGAAATTTTGGGAAAAAGCACCATCTGCGATCGAGGTGGCAGGCATCACCCAAAAAGCAACCCGAATCACGATGTGGCAGTGGTCACCGAATGCCAAGCCAATGGATTTTCAGCACTATTCCAAACGGGATCATGTGCTTAGCGGATACGAAGGAATGGAAGAGATTCGTTCGACGGCAGTTGGCGTAGCAAATACGACGCGTTGTTGGTTGGATCTTTATGAGGAAGCCCCGTCAGAAGAAGTGTTGCTGGACTTAGCTCAAGAAAACCAAGAACCTGCCCAGATCGTTTCATTGCCAGAGCGTTATCAAGAGACGAGGGTTTTTGGCAAGATCAGTTTACCAGACGAATCAACGAAAACGAAACAGTTGCTGGAGCAACAATTGGCTGAGATGCGTCAATTCTATTTAGCAGAAGTCCAACAAAGAAGTTGGTATGGCTATTGGAACTATGGTGATGTCATGCATACCTATGATCAGTTTCGACACCAGTGGCGCTACGATCTTGGTGGGTACGCTTGGCAAAACACTGAATTGGTCCCTAACATGTGGCTTTGGCTAGATTTCTTACGGACTGGTGATCCAAGCGTCTACTATCTGGCTGAAAGCATGACGAGACATACTTCAGAAGTCGATCAGTATCATGCTGGGGAATACAAAGGATTAGGGTCACGGCATAATGTCGTTCATTGGGGTTGCCAAGCCAAAGAAGTTCGAATTTCAATGGCGGGTCTCCATCGCTACTACTACTATTTGACAGCGGATGAACGCATTGGAGAGATTATGGAACAAGTCAAAGACAATGAAACCTATGCTTTTGATGCGTTACCACCGATGCGCGAGTTTTATGAACGAGAAACGAAGCGGATACCGATTCGCATCGGACCAGATTGGGCTGCGCTAGTCTCGAACTGGTTTACCCAGTGGGAACGGACGAATGATCCTGTGTACCTTGAAAGAATTCGCACCGGCATCACCTGCATCAAAGCCATGCCCCAGCGCCTATTGTCTGGTCCCACAGTGTTATTTGATCCACAAGACAAAACCTTATCTTATATGGGAACAGGGAATTTTGGCGGCTATCACATGGTCATCTCCTTTGGGGCGCCGCAAGTTTGGTTAGAACTTGCTCAAGTGCTGGAAGACCCAGAGTGGACAGAGATGTTAGGGGAGTTTGGCTGGTTTTATAGCTTGAGTCCTGAAATAAAAGCAGAAGAGTCAAACGAGGTACTGACGGAACCTCATTTTGCCTGGCCAATGTTTGCGTCGACGATGATGGCCTTTGCTGGGCGAGTGCGTAACGATCGAGCAATCAGTCAAAGGGCTTGGCAGTTATTGCTTGATAATGACAAATCGGGTGTTCCATTGCCGATCGAAGCGACCATTGAAGCAGCGACAACGTGGAAAAAAATAAAAGAAATGCCGTGGGTATCGACCAATGTGTTGTCACAGTGGGGGCTAAATACGATTTGTTGTTTAGCACTGATTGGAGCGGAATTAGAGGAGGAGAATGAATGGAAACAACAATAAAAAAAGTGCCGAAAACGAAAGAGCAATGGGGGAGTTTTCTCAACCATTTTAAACAAAATAAATGGCTCTATATTTTGACGATTCCCGGGATCATCTATTTTGCAGTATTTCGTTATGCGCCGATGTATGGGTTGATCATTGCTTTCAAAGATTATGTGCCCTTTTTAGGAATCGCAGATAGCCCATGGGTAGGAACACAAAATTTTATGGATTTCTTCAATAATCCTGATTTCTTTCGAATCTTGTGGAACACGTTGATGATTGCCTTTTTAAACATTTTCTTTTCGTTTCCAGCACCAATCTTTTTGGCACTGTTACTGAATGAATTACGCAACAAGCTGTTTCAGCGGACCATTCAAACCTTCGTCTATGTACCGCATTTTCTTTCATGGACGATCGTCGTTAGTCTTTGGCATATTTTATTCAACATCGATCATGGAGCGATCACTCAATTTATCGCTTCGTTGACAGGCGTGGAAATCGATTTTCTCTCAGACCCGCAATGGTTCCGCCCCATGATCGTGATGCAATCGATTTGGAAAGAGATCGGTTGGGGGACCATTATTTATTTAGCTGCCTTATCAGGTGTGGATCAGGAACAATACGAAGCCGCGATCATGGATGGTGCAGGACGTTTTCGTCGTGTGTGGCATATCACTTTGCCTGCGATTCGTTCGACGATCATCATTATGCTGATCATGCGGATCGGGTCGATTTTGTCTACTGGGTTTGATCAGATTTTCTTGATGACCAATCAGTTGAACCGAACAGTAGCAGATGTTTTTGATACGTATGTGTATATGATGGGGATCACCAATGGCGCTTACAGTTACTCAACAGCCGTCGGATTATTTAAATCGATCGTTGGGATCATCCTCGTACTTTGTACCAATAAATTAGCGAAACGCTTTGGCGAAAGCGGCTTATACTAAGGAGGAAAAAGATGGATACTTTACACAATACGAAGGCAGGGAAAATATTTGACATTTTTAATGCGCTATTTTTGGCATTGATTGGGTTATTCATGGTGATTCCTTTTATTTATGTGATCGCCGGTTCATTTGCTACGGAGTTAGAATTGACCACACGTTCGTTTTTCTTATGGCCAAATGAGATCAGTCTCGACTCCTATCGCTTTATTTTTTCAACCAACACCTTTATCCGTAGTTTGCTTGTAACGGTCGGCGTTACCATCGTTGGCACGCTGGTGCAGCTTTTCTGTACCTTCACCTTTGCCTATCCTTTATCACGCAAGCACCTAAAAGGACGGAACACCTTGTTGAATCTCGTGATTTTTGCAATGCTCTTTTCAGGTGGGATGATCCCAACGTTTATCGTGGTGAAAAATTTAGGACTGATCAATTCTTATTGGGCATTGATTTTGCCAATCGCGATCAATCCGTTCAACTTAATGATCATCAAAAACTTTTTCCAAGAAATGCCGATCGAGTTGGAAGAATCCGCCAAGATGGACGGCTGTACGGAACTAGGGATCTTATGGAAAATCATTTTGCCTTTATCAAAACCAGTGATCGCGACCTTCACCCTTTTTTACGCCGTTGGTATCTGGAACGACTTCATGAGTGGATTGCTCTATATCAACGATTCAGCAAAATGGCCGATTCAGTTATTGTTAAGACAGATCACGATGGCCTCCAGTGGTGCCAATGCGTTAGCAAGTATGGACCCAAACTATGTGCCGCCTGAACAAGGAATCAAATTTGCAGTCATCATTGTGGCGACTTTACCAATTTTGATCTTCTATCCGTTTTTGCAAAAACATTTTGCCAAAGGAATGCTGATTGGATCCGTCAAAGGATGATACACTTCAATAGTTGTGGATAGGTTGTCATGCGTTTTTTCGCATGACAATTTGTTACATAAAATCTATTACAAGGGTGTTTGGGAATGAAGTACTTTAAAACAGGCGGTTTTCATCGAAAACTGCAGCTAGCCAGTCTATGGATCGTCGTGCCGCTATTAGCCGTTGCAATCTTTTTGCATGCCTATTTGATCGGACCATTACAACGATCGTATCAAGAACTAAACAATCGCCAAGTCGAAGGAATCGTTAGTAACATCAACCAACAGTTCTCGCAGCTGGAAGTGACTTTAAGCGTTTGGGGGCAATCGTTTCAAAGGCGCTACCAAGAAGATTTATTGGAAACGACGAATTATCAGACGTTGATCCAGCTGTCGGAAGAATTGTTTTACTTAACCAATAGCTCCAATTATGTCAATCGAATCGGTATTTATTCGCTCGGAGAGGCGCCCTTTGGGATTGAAAGTGGCGGCACGTATGAATTAACGCTCGAGCAAACCAAAACAGCATTTGAACGCTATCGGATCGATAATGGTAGGCAGTATCAGTGGAAGATCATTGAAGAAGAGGATGAATTGATTTTTGTACAAAACATTGATAGCCAAGGCGAAGATCAGCCTAAAATTTTTTTAGTTGCAACGATCGACGAGCAATCATTGTTAAAGTATTTTTATGATACTCAAATTGAAAATGGACTCGCAGCGATTTCCTTTAATCATGAGAGTTTTCGTTTTATTGGCGATCAGAACTTAGCGAATGTTATCCAACCGCTGAGTGAGGAGCATCAAGGAACCTGGGTCGAATCGATCAATGGCAATGATTATAGCATGATCGCCGTAAACAGTACGCGACTCAACCAAATATGGACGTTTTATACCGTCGTTCCCTTAGCATTGATTACCGAGCCAGTCACTCATTTGGCTAGAGTGCTGATCGTCGTAAGCATTCTTTTTATTGCTTGTGTGGCAGTCATGAGTCTCTTTTTGGCAAAAAAACAATACCAACCTTTTGAAAAAACGATGGATCAGCTCTTTGGTAATACCCAATGGAAAAAAGAAAACGATCTGGAGTTTTTGGTGGACCGTTGGCAACAATTAAGTCGGGAAAAAGGATTGTTGCAAAATCAGGCGGAACGCTTTCAAGATTCGCTGAAGCGACAAGTGATCCAACATTTGATGGAAGGGTATTATGGCTATTTATCGGAGGAAGAATCGCAACAATTACTGCAGCAAAAAAACTGGTGCTTAAGTGACCAAGGGTATCGCCTGTTTTATTTCCAACTCAATGATCTATTAAGCAATCAAGCAAATTCACAAGATGAAACCCACATTTTGTTTGCCTTAGAAAACATTATAGCGGATGTCACAGCCATGTTTTTCCCTGAATCAACCATTGTTTCTTCAAATGAAGGACGGATTTTGGTTTTTGTGGTCAATCAAGAGCAGCTACTGACAGATTACTTCACGATGATCACCAAGCAAATCAATTTGATCGTCTGCCGTTATGTCACCATCGTTAGTTCGCAACAAGAAACAGAGATTCGCAAGTTGCCTGAAGTTGCCCAACGTCTCAAAAAGCAAATCCATCTGCAACGGTTGATTCCCGAAAATCAAGTGCTTCAAGGAGAGAAAATGCGCCCGCTGCCGAAGTATTCTCTTTCGCAAGAAAATTTGATTTTAACAGCGCTGAAAAGTGGCTATCATGAAGAATTGCAACGAAGTGTCCAGCGGTTTTTAGAACAGGTCGTGGCAGAAAACAATCAACAGGCTGCGGTGATCTATGTGGTCAATCGACTGTACGATCAAGTCGATTACCTTTTAAATGAAAATGGGGTCTCACGAACGGATTATGTATCGAAAACGGTTGTGTTAGAGCGAATCGAACGACTTTTGGACATCAATCAGATCCAAGCCTTTTTGTACCATCATTTCTTAAAACCCGTCTCCATCCTCTGGCAAGAAAATGTCGCTAATTCTTATAGTGAAATGATCCAAAAAGTAGCGGAGTACATCCAATCTGATTTTCGCAATGAACAAATTTCGTTAGAATACGTTGCGGATCGTTTCGAAGTAGACCCAATCTTTTTGAGTAAGGAGTTCAAGCGTGCCAAGCAGGTCAACTTTATTGATTATTTAACCAATGTTCGCATCGTAGAAGCAAAACGGCAGTTGCTCGAAACTGATCACCAAATCAATGAAATTGCAGAAAACCTTGGGTATAATCCCAGTTACTTCAATCGTTTATTTAAAAAGTGCACGGGAATGACCCCAGGACAATATCGAAAAGGTCAGAGCTGATCACTGTTGGTTGCTGCGGAAAAGCTCGTATTTTCGCAGCTTTTGCTCTGATTTTTCCATGTTTTCGTCAGCAAATGTTTTGTATAATAGAAAAGAAAGCGATTTCTAATACAGCTTAAGTTCAGCAAGAAAACCAGTGGACTTGTCGAAGTTGTTGGAAATCTGATAGTAAATAGATGGAGGAAGAAAAGAAATGAAAATCGTTCTAGGCGGAGATTCAACCGTGGCGGATTATCCCCTTGATCAACAGCCAATGATGGGCTGGGGACAAGCTTTACCAAGCTATCTGTCCCCAGAAGTAGACGTACACAATTTTGCGAAAAACGGCAGTACGACTCGTTCGTTTATCGAAGAAGGGTTGTTTGAGCAACTCCTGCAAGAAGTCGAACCGAATACAGTCGTCCTACTGCAATTTGGACATAATGACCAAAAAGAGAAAAATCATGTCACGATGGAGGCGTACATTGCTCATTTGACAGACATGATCCGTCAAATCAAAGAAAAAGCAGGAATTCCTATCCTGTGTGCACCTGTTGAACGACGTGTAGGGGAAGAGGGACGACTGGCGCATACGTTGTCAGCATTTTTACCTGTCTTAAGAGAACTTAGTCGAACGGAAGAAGTGGATTTGTTTGATTTAAATCGCTATACCTATCATTATTATGACACATTAGGACTAGAAGCTTCCAAAGCGCTCTTTGTTTGGTTAGCACCGGATGAGCACCCCAATTATCCTGCAGGTCTCGCAGATGATACCCACTTTTCAAAGGTCGGGGCGCATATGATCGCTCGCTATGTAGCGATTCGTTTACAGGCGTTTTTCCATGAGCAACCACTGTTTCCTGATATTTATTACGGCGCCTGCATGTATCCAGAAGTCTGGTCGGAAGAAATCATGCAAAGTGATAGTCACACGATGAAAACGTTGGGCATGAATTTTGCTAGAATTGGGGAATTCATGTGGCGTGACTTGGAGCCTCAACCTGGAGAATATGATTTTGCGTTGTTGGAACGTGCGCTAGAACAGTACCAAGCAAATGGCATCGATGTTTGCTTATGTATTCCAACGCCAACTCCGCCCCGCTGGTTTACAAAACAGTACCCAGAAGCATTGGTCACTAACCAAGATGGAACGAAGATGCATCACGGCTCAAGACAGCATGTCTGTACCAACAACGAGGACTTTCGCCGCTATGCCTATCGTTTGACGAGAAAAATCGCTGAGATTGCCGAAAAACATGAAAATGTCGTTATGTTGCAATTGGACAATGAGTTTAAATGTCATGTCGATCTATGTTACTGTACGACGTGCCAAACGCGTTGGCATACGTATTTAAAAGACAACTATCAATCCGTGACCAACCTCAACGAGTGTTGGGGCACGAAGGTGTGGAGTGAGTGGTATGACGCATTTGAGGATGTCGTCTTGCCACTAACGACCCCGTTTTTGCATAATTCTTCCCTGATGAATGCCTTTCGCCGCTTTACCACCGATACGTTGAATGAGTTTGCGCATGATCTTTGTCATTTTATCCGAATGGAGACCGCGTTACCCATTACCCATAACTCCGCTTTTGGGTTTAACTTGCAAAATGATGAGCTATTTGCTGATTTAGATATTGCCGGTTTTGATACGTATGCACCGGCAGACAACTATCCAGCGTATACCATGAACTTGGATCGTTGGCGGAATGTCAAACCGCGCAACAAGGAAATGTTATTGTTAGAAACTTGTACCGCCAATGCCGGTCATATTGAAAACTATGCGGCACCTCGTCCTCATGGGTTTGTCACAAGTGAAGCGTTCATTGGCTATGCTGGTCATTTGAAATCCTTCTGTTTTTGGCATTTTCGTGGACATCGCTATGGTGTGGAGCAACCCCATAGCGCCGTGTTAACTGCTTGGGGAGAGCCAGATCGTGGGTATGAAGAGGTAGTTCGGATTGGCGAACTAAGACAACAGATCGCACCACTTTTAGCGGAAACGAAGTATGTATCTGCAAAAATAGCCATCATCTACTCGGACTACTCGAAACGCTTTTACACGATCGATCATGGGGGTATTTATGATTATCGCAGCCTGTTTACCGAATTTTACGGCAGTCTGATTCGCCAAGGGATTCGTGTAGAAATCATTCAAGAAAATAGTCCGTTAGAAGAGTATGATGTTGTTCTTGCCCCATTTGTTCGTTGGATCAGTCCTACCTTGCTGAAAAAATTTGCCGCCTTTACTGAAGCAGGAGGCAAGCTGATTTTAGGCCCGATGACGGGGGATCGGACAAAAGAGCTAGCGTGGCCAGCGACGAATGGCTTAGATCGTTTAGGAGAATGGCTCGGGTTTGACCAAATCCAGCAGTTTACGGTGAAAGGACTGACTTATCAGCTAACCTATGACGGCCTAAAAGAACCTTTGGATCATTTGGTCACAGTTTTTCATTGCCCAGAAGATTGGGAAACGATCGGACGAGGGAATGACCAAACGCTACTAGCTAAGAAACAACTGGCTCAAGGAGAGATCATCTATTTAGGTGCGCTACCTAGCAATTTACCAGACAGTTTGATATGGCAGTCGTTTTGTCACAAAGAACTTTTCCCTTATGAATCAGAGCGCCTGTTGATCAAATGTTCGGAAGGTGTGATGAAGTATCGCCGAGAGTCAGCGACCCATGTCCAACTCTGGATCAGTAACTTAGGGATGACGACAGCTGACTTTACCTTACATCTCCCCGGTTTCGAACGCTTATCAGGTGAAGCGCTGGCGCGGGGTAACCATAGGCTAGAACCTTATGAAAATTTGATTATTGAATGGGAAAAAACAGTAGAAAGCGAGGAGTCAGATGATTCATTTAGCCATCCGAGGGCATGACCTCTCAGGAGAATATACACCCAAGCAGCTAGCACAAGCGGTAGGAGCAAAGAAAATAAGAAACGTTCAGTTTGCCTTGAATGCGTCTTTTCCAGACCTAAGTGCTCCTGAAAAAATGAGTCCAGGTATGGGGACCTTCTTCAAGAATGAATTCCAAGAACAAGGCGTTCAAATCGCTTTGTTAAGTTGTTATAGTAACTTGATTCATCCCGAACCAGAGGAACGAGAGAAAATCTTACAGAAATTTGAGCGCTACTTATTCCATGCCCGTTATTTTGGTGCCAGCATGGTGGCTTCAGAAACAGGCTCAGTCATTGCCGCGCTGGGATATAGCGAAGAGAATTTTTCGGATGAGGTTTTTGAAGACTTGATCCATGTGATCCAGCGACTCGTTCGAGTAGGAGAAAAACATAAAACCATGGTAGGGATCGAAGCAGGAATGAATCATCCGTTGTATTCGAATCAGCGCATCGCCGAGCTGATTGAACGTGTTCCTTCTGATTATCTAGGGATCATTTACGATCCAACGAATTTGATCACCGCAAAAACGGCTGCTGATCAAGTTGCATTGGTAGAAGAAGCGTTTACTCTTTTTGGCGAGAAAATCGTCTGCTTGCACCTAAAGGATTTTCAACTCTCGAGAGAAGAAGTGATCCCTGTCCCGTTAGGTGAAGGACAAATACGGTATCCAGAAATTTTACAGCTTCTGATCAAACACAAGCCATACTGTTACGTGGTGTTAGAAGAAACAAAAGACGCTGGGATCGATCGTGCGGTGGCGTTGATTGAAGGCTTAGATTTAAAAAATTAGCTGGGTGCTTGTGTAAATGATTGTTTAAGAGAACACGGGAGTGATTTTCTTGTTTTCTTCAAAGACGCTGACATTAATGCAAACTTTTATCTAGCATAGAAAAGTTGTTTATGGTGAGATTTCATCTAAACAGCTTTTTTATTTTCATAAAAATAGAAAATGTAAGGTAAGGTTTGCTATTATAGAATAAAAAGAAAGCGTTTTGGAATGTTGCATTCGGATAATAGATCAAATGGAAAAGGATTTAATATTTACGAGACATGTAAAAGAGAGAAAGGAGGGACCAATGGCAAACATGCAAGACGTGGCAAAACTTGCCAATGTATCTGTGACCACCGTCTCACGAGTGATCAATAACAGAAAATATGTCAATGAAGAAACAAAGCAGATTGTGCTAGAAGCAATTCAAACACTTGATTATGTACCAAATGAATTAGCACGGTCCTTTTATTACAATTCCTCAAAGATGATCGGCTTGCTGATCTATGATTTGAAAAATGATTTTTATAATCAATTTATTACCCGAATCGAGTCGCAACTGATTGAGAAAGGCTATAGTTTGATGATTGGTACCACACAAGGAAATCCTGAAAGAGAAGCCTATTTTTTGAACTTGTTTCTCGCAAATAATATTGATGGGTTGATCTTATGTACCAATCTTTGTACGCAAGGTCCATTGTTGCAAAAGGTTCTCAAATTACCTCTAGTGAGTGTGGGTAGAGTCCTTAGCGATGAAGTATCCTCCGTTTCTGCGGATAATACCTCAGGTGGACAGTTGGTAGCACAGATCTTAATCCAAAATCGTTGTCGCGAGATCCTCTTCGTTAATGGACCAAAGACATTACATTCCGTTCAAGAAAAATCAGCTGGTTTTTATCAAGTGATGGACCAATACCCAGAGATCCATGTTCACGAGGTCATACTCGATTTTGTAAATGTCACGCAAACATCCTTTGATCAACTTTTTCATCAATGGCCTTCTATCGATGGCATTTTTGCGGCAAGCGATTTTTTGGCAGCCTGTGCTTTACGTTCCCTTCATTCACTGGATAAAAAGATTGGTGAAGCGATTCAGGTGATTGGTTATGAAAACACCAATGTTTGTCTTTGTACTAGCCCTTTGCTTTCGTCCATCGCACGACCTTTAGAGGAGATGGTGGATTGGACGACCCAGCTACTTTTTCAAGAGGTACAAGGAGACAAAACCGCACCAAGACACGTCCTCTTGAAAAATTCATTTGTCCCAAGAGAAACGACTCAATGGAAGTGATGGGAAAAGAAGCAACCGTTTGCAGCTTTCTTTTGATTGTCTTGGGATAGCCGCAATTCTATAATGAAATGGACTGGAATAAATCCAGAATGAGGAAGTTGCTAAGTGATAGGTGTTGATAGCTAGTACTATTTTTTCGAAAAAATGGTTCCGTTTACAAAAGATTCTGTAAAATAGCGAACGGCTTGAAGGATAACGCCTTAAGAAGAGCGTACCTAAAATGTGATCACAAGAACAAATTAACCTAAATGTAATATGAAGGAGTGATTAACCATGTGGAAAGCAAACTATCATACCCACACAACTCGATGCAAACATGCACGGGATTCTGATGAAGACTATGTGATCAAAGCCATCCAAGCTGGCTTTAAGGAAATCGGCTTCGCTGATCATTGTCCCTGGCCCTTTGAGGATGGGTATGTCTCGCCTATGCGGATGGATGTTGCGCAATTGGAAGATTACGTTTCATCGGTGAAAAGCTTACGGGAAAAGTATCAAGGACAAATCGATGTGAAATTAGGATTAGAGTGTGAATATTTTGAAACAATGATCCCTTGGTTAGTTGCGGAGAAAGAAAAGCTGTCGATCGACTATTTGATTTTTGGCAATCATTTTCCTGAAATCGAAAGCAATCACTATTACGACCATACACCCGGGGATTCGGTAAAAGCGATCAAAGATTATCTCCGTGTTTCTTTACAAGGGATCGAATCAGAAATTTTTGCTTATATGGCACATCCAGATGTGTTCATGCGGGGCTATAAAACCTTCGATTCTCATTGCGAAGAAGTTGCCTACCGCTTATGTGAAAAAGCCAAAGAGTATCAGCTGCCATTGGAGTATAATTTGGCGGGCTATACGAATGGTGGCTATCCGCATCCTGAATTTTGGAAGATCGCTAAGGAAGTCGGCTGCTCTTGTATTATTGGGATCGATGCCCACGAGAGTGCGGCTTTCACGAATACAGAAATTTACGAAAGAGCTCTTTTAGAAATCGATGCCTTGGGGTTAACAAGGATCGATCGGCTCTTCTTTGCATAAAGGAAAGAAAGTTGATCGTTTTGGAAATAAACATGGACGCCAGTGGGGATCACTAGCGTCCATATTTATTAGAATTGCCATTCTTGAATTTTTTTCAAGAGTACCGCTTTGTCGGAAGCTTCCGCAAAGGAATGCTGAGCGGCAGTTACGTTTAAGAAGCGCATCTCTGATTCGGTCATGTTGCAATGATGAGCCATTTGCAGGTATTCATTGGTCAATGTCGTGTTTGAGACCGTTCGGTTATCGGTATTCAAACAAAAAGGGACCTTGGCTTCTAGCCATTCTCTTAATGGGTATGCCGAGTATGTGGGAATCGCACGAGTATGAACATTGCTGGTAGGACAGCCTTCGATACAGCGCGTTTGTTCTCGAACAAACGCTTGGGCAGTGTGATCTCCTTTTAAGGCGATGCCGTGGCCAATCCGCTGCGCACCGCTTTCGATAGCTTGATAAATGTTTTGCACACAGCCGCATTCGCCTGCATGTAAGGTCAGCTGGACACTTTGGTTCTTGAGGAACACTTGATAGCTAGCAGCTAAATCAGGGACGTACCCGTCTTCTTCTGGACCTGCTAGATCAATACCGACTACTTTTTCATCGGTAAGAGCGATCGCTTCATCAAAAATCGCCGTAATAGCTGGTAGGTCTTCTTGACGCATCCCAATGACCAAAACATTGCCTTTGATTGGGTAGCGTTTTTCTGCTCGTGCGATGCCTTCGATCACGGCTTGGATGGTCTGGCTGCAAGTGAGTCCTTTGTCCATCGATAAGCTGGGGGCAAAGCGGATCTCAATATAAGCGACCCCATCTTGAGCGGCTTGTTCCATCACGTCATAGGCAGCAGCTGCTAACGCTTCTTGTGTTTGCAAATACGGCCGAACGAAATCAAAGCAGCTAAGATAATCCCTCAGGTCATGACAATCTTTGGGGGCTTGCATCTGTGCTTTCACAGCTTCGATGTCTTGAGCGATGGGAAGCTCTTGCTGATTGGCGATGGCGATCAATGTTTCTGGACGAATGGAACCGTCGAGATGGCAATGAAGTTCTACTTTGGGAAATGCTTGGATTTGTTGTTGAGTAAGCACAGTGTTCCTCCTGTCTAGGTCGAATTTTTTTTAAGTATGAATATAGCATACTTCCAAAGCCCATGCTACCCAAAAAAGGAAATTCTCATAGAAAGCAAACCAGCAGCCGCGAATTACTTGTGCGGCTGCTGGTTTTATTGTGGGAGAGTGGCTCAAATCAACTCCGATAGATCGGTAAAAGGCAATGACAGATCATGAGCGGCTTCTTTTGAAGTAAATGCGCCCTCATAGGCGATGACCCCTTTGGCAAGGGCCTCGTTTTCTCGCAACGCTGCTAAAGGGTCTTTCGCTAGCTGCTGGGCATACGGTAATGTGGCAATGCTCAATGCGATGGTTGCCGTTTGCGGCACAGCACCCGGCATATTCGCCACTGCATAGTGAATGACTTCTTCCCGGATATAGGTTGGCTCGTCGTGGGTGGTGACTTTGTCTTCGGTCTCGAAAATTCCGCCTTGGTCAATGGCAATATCGACGATCACGGATTTTTCAGGCATCTGTTTCACCATGTCGCGGGTCACTAAGCACGGGGCTTTTTGTCCTGGCAATAAAACGGCTCCTACCACCAAGTCTGCGGATTGGATCGTTCGCTCGATATTCAAACGATTGGAATACAAAGTTTGGACTTGACCAGAAAATTGTCGATCCAGCTCTTGTAAGCGTGGGATTGAAACGTCTAAAATTGTCACTTGTGCGCCTAGACCTACGGCGACTCTCGCGGCATTCTCGCCGGCAACGCCACCACCAATGATCGTTACCCGACCTTGACGGACGCCGGGAACACCCGAAAGCAGGATCCCTTTTCCGCCATAAATTTTTTCGAGAAATTGCGCGCCAATTTGAACAGACATTCTTCCAGCGATCTCACTCATGGGAGACAGTAAAGGCAGGGTGCCGTTCGCCAGCTGGACGTTCTCATAAGCAACAGCGATCACTTTGCTGTCGATCAACGCTTGAGCAAGCTGTTGATTGGCGGCTACGTGGAAATAGGTGAATAAAACCAGTCCCTCATGCAAAAAGGGGTATTCTTCTGGTAAAGGTTCTTTGACTTTCATAACCAATTCAGAGGCCCAAACCTCTTCAACGGTAGCAATCGTAGCGCCGACTTCCTGATACGCTTGATCAGAAAAGGTTGATCCTGCACCAGCGCCTTGTTCAACGAAGACTTCGTGTCCGTCTTGGACTAACTCATAGACTCCGGAGGGCGGCAATGCCACACGATTTTCATTGTTCTTGATTTCTTTGGGGATACCGATTTTCATAGACTTCACACCTTTCTTTCTTCCATTATAATAGAAAGCGGATTCCCAAGGGGAGAAAAAAGGGTTTTTTTATTAAAAAAGTAAGATCCAGTTGCTGCTTTCGGGACGACAAAGAAAAAAGCCCCACAATGGGACTTTTTTCGAACAATCAGCTGAAGGTCCAAAAGCGTAAGCTTTGATCAGCGATTTCATCTAGTGTGTAGTAAGTAGCGTAGTGGGATTTTTCCGGATCATCATTGGGATCTAAGACAAACACTTGATCGCCCATCATTCCACCTAAGACCATGATATGGCCGCCATCTGTAAATTCCCCTGGGGTCATAGAAACGATGACGGGATGATTTTGTTGCAAGTAGGCTTCAACGCTAGCTAGGTCAGTACTAAGATCATAATAGTTGTAGCCGTTTGCATCGGCAAAGTCAGAAAAAATCCGCCAGTCCGTTCCTTGGCCGTCAACGTAATAATGATCTCCTGCCCAATCAAGGACTTCCGGTGGCGTAATGTAATAGCCTTCAAGATAGGATTGAACCATCGCAAGAGAAGCGATCGCACAGCCGTTTTCTGCTAAGGTTTGGCTGCCGTCATTGCCATAGGATCTATCGGCCCATTCTTCGTTCGTCTGCAGGAAAATCGGTGTTGTGATGTCCATTTCCCCTAAGTAAGCATTGATATCTTCACTAAAAATAGCTTGAGAGTAAATATATTCGTCGTCATAACTCTCATCATAGGCAACGACGGTGTGCACGTGTTCGGACAACTCTCCGTACAACACGTGATGAGAGATTCGATTGAACCCTATCCAAATCAACACCAATCCTGCTAAAACAATCATTGGCCGACGCTTTCGATAAACATCTGTCTGTTTTTGCATTTTTCCCTCCTTGTTTTACGAATCGTACGTATTCATCCTGTTCTTTTAAGTAAAACAAAGGAGGGGGAGCTTGTCATCGGCCTACAGACCGATTCCACGATCAACTTTCAAATGCCTCTAGTTCTAAGCTAGTATGTTCCCATGCTTCTAATAGGGCTTCTTGTTCAGTGCGGGCTTGTTCTAACGCTTGATTCAACGCGGTCAATTTTACATGATCATTCAACGCTTCTGGTGCGGTCATGTCTTGTTCCAGTTGCTGGATCGTTTCTTCTATCGTGGCAAGCTCTTCTTCGATTTGGGCGACTTTTCGCTGTAAGGTTCTAACGGCTTTTTGCTGTTCTTTGCTTTGGACAAAGTTTTGCTTGCCCGCTGAGATGGTGGTTTCGGTTGTTTTTGCTTCCAACATTGCTGCGATCTCAGCTTCTTCTTGTTTCTTTTCTAAATAATAATCGTAATCGCCTAGATAGAGCTTGCTGCCGTTTTCAGACAGTTCCACGACCTTGGTGGCGATTCGATTGATAAAGTAGCGGTCATGAGATACGAAGAACAACGTGCCTTCATAATCGATCAGGGCATTTTCTAAGACTTCTTTGCTGTCGATGTCTAAATGGTTGGTTGGCTCATCCAAAATCAAGAAATTGTCATGGTCCATGGCTAATTTTGCCAAAGCGACACGGGCTTTTTCGCCACCGCTTAACAGCGTGATCGGCTTTTCAACATCTTCTCCCGAAAATAAGAAGCTGCCTAATATATTGCGAATCTCGACTTCAGGTGTGGTACTGTGGTCATCCCAAAGCTCATGGAGGATCGTTTTTGTTGAGTGCAGATCGGATTGAGTTTGGTCATAGTACCCGATTGAAACATTGGCGCCAAAATGCACCTTTCCTTGAATAAAGGGGATTTTATGAATCAGCGATTTCAGTAAGGTTGACTTGCCGATCCCATTCGGCCCCACTAAAGCGATCGCATCTTTGCGACGAACATCTAAGTCGATGGGCGCCGATAAAACTTCTTCTTCAGAATAACCGATAGCGGCATTTTCTACTTGCATCACAACATTTCCTGAAGGTTTTTCAATGGAAAAAAGGAAGTGGGCGGATTTTTCATCTCCTTGCGGGCGATCCAACCGGTCCATTTTCTCTAATTGCTTACGGCGACTTTGCGCGCGTTTGGTGGTAGAGGCACGGACAAGGTTGCGGGCAACAAAGTCTTCCAGTTTATTGATTTCTTCTTGCTGCTTTTCAAAGGCTTTCCATTCGCTTTGCAGCTGTTCAGCTTTCAAGGTCAAATAGCGGCTGTAATTGCCTTTGTAGTGGCGCATTTTTTGCCGACTCAGTTCGTAGACTTCGTTGACAACTTTGTCTAAGAAGTAACGGTCATGGGAAACGATCAGCAACGCACCGGCATATCCTTGTAGATAGTTTTCCAACCAAGATAACGTTTCGATGTCTAAATGGTTGGTCGGCTCATCGAGGATCAAGATATCAGGTTTTTGCAGCAGCATTTTTGCTAATGCCAAGCGGGTTTTTTGACCACCGGAAAGGGTATCGATCGGCTGTGTGTAAAAAGAAGGATCAAACTGAAAACCGTGCAAGACGGAGCGAATTTCATTTTCATAGCCATAGCCGTTTTTTTCTGCAAATTCATGTTGCAATTGATCGTATTCTTTCAGAAGATTGCCAGAGTCAGCAGCAGGATCTGCTTCGGAGATGGCGATCTCTAAGGTACGCATGCGCTGCTCCATCTGTCGAACCGTTGCAAAAGCTCCTAGCATTTCTTCCCAAACGGTGGCCTGACTAGCAAGTCCGGTATCTTGAGCTAAGTAGCCCATCGTAGCGGTCTTGTTTTTAGCGATCGTTCCTTTATCAGGACTTTCGAGTCCAGCAATAATTTTCAGCAGCGTTGATTTACCAGCACCGTTGCGCCCAACAAGCGCGATTCGGGAATTGCTGGCAATCTCTAATTGGATATTTTCAAATAAAACCTCGGCTCCGAAAAGACGGGCGATTTGGTTGGCTTGTAATAAAATCATGTGTATGTCATTCCTATCTTTAAGAAACTTGTCTGTATCAAGGTTACAATACTACAAGTCTATCATATTTTAGGGGAAACGGCGATTGGGAAAAAGTTTGATTTTACCATTATAAAATTTATATTTCAAATTATGAGCATTCAAATTGATTTTTGAACAATGTATTTGTTATGATAGCTTCATCACAAGTGAATTTTTCACAATGGGGGAGTATTCTTTGAAAGATCATCAAATTCCAAAGGCAACAGCGAAGCGATTGCCTTTATATTATCGTTACTTGCGTATTTTGCACCAAGCTGGCAAATTAAAAGTTTCTTCGACCGAACTAAGTGAAGCTGTTCAAGTTGATAGTGCGACGATCCGCCGCGACTTTTCCTACTTTGGTGAATTAGGAAAACGCGGCTATGGCTATGACGTTGAAAGCTTGATGCAGTTCTTTGCGAAGACATTGAACGAAGACCACATGACGAATGTAGCTTTAGTCGGTGTCGGAAACTTGGGGAGCGCCTTGTTGAAATACAAATTTCACCAAAGCAACAGCATTCGGATCAGTGCTGCATTTGATGTCAATGAAGATCTAGTTGGTCGAATCGTAGATGGTGTGCCGGTCTATCCAATGGATGACATGAAGGAACAAGTGAAGATCCAGCAGATCGATGTGGCTATTTTGACGGTTCCCGCACAACATTCACAAGATTTAGTGAACGAGCTTGTGAAAGCTGGCATTAAAGGAATCTTGAACTTTACACCTGCACGGATCACTGCACCAAAAGGCGTGCTGATTCAAAACGTTGACTTAACCAATGAATTGCAAACATTGATTTATTTCTTGCATTCAGGCAACGTCTTGTCCCATGAAGAACCAGTAGAAGAACCATCACTAAGCGAATAATCGCATCACATAAATAGGAACCAGCAAAACAGCTGCCAGATCGTAGTATATACAAGGATCTGACAGCTGTTTTTTGCTTTCATTCACTGAACTTACTCGTCTAACTGGTCAAAAAGTGATTCGTAAGAATCTTGCTCTTCAACGCTTGTGAGTGCTTCTTGATACCGCAAGATTTGTTGAGTCAAACGTGTGAAATCGATGATGCGGGCTTCGCGATGCACTTCTTTCCCATTTGCGAACAAGAGGACGACGGGAACCGTCAAGACCGAAAATAAACTGGCTGCTTCTGGCTCTGTCAGCGTGTTGATGGTAAATAGTGGGAGTTGTTGGGTTTGTGCCAGTGTTTGGATGCGTGGTTTGTCCGCAACACAAATACTGCAATTTGGTTGAGAGAGATAGAGTAGTGCCAACGGATGTTGGGCGAGCCTCTCTTGGATCGGTTGATTTTTTTGCATAAGTCATTCCTCCATGGAAAATGTACGCTGTTCTTGAGGAAAAGTCAAAATATCTGATAGTTGCTGATCATTTAGGTGAACAAGAAGGATTTAAAGATAAGGAAAATCTAAAGCAACGATTAAAAAAACAGACTGCTTTAAAAAAAACGTTGTATAAAAAAAGGAAAAAACGTATAGTAATTCCAGCGTTTCGAATTTATTGATAAAGAAGGTTAAAGTTATGTTTCAGGCATTACCGAATTCTGTCCTGCAAATGAGTGTTATTTTTTTATCTATCGTCATTGAAGCCTTGCCCTTTGTCCTATTGGGCTGCTTGATATCAGGTGCTTTACAAGTCTTCTTGACGCCAGAAAGAGTCACGAGACTCTTACCAAAAAACAAATTGGCATCGATCACTGTTGGTTGTGGCCTGGGGGTCTTTTTTCCTTCCTGCGAGTGTGGGATCGTACCGATCGTTAATCAGTTCGTAAAAAAAGAAGTGCCAGTGTATACGGCGTTTGCCTTTATGCTGACTGCACCGATCATCAATCCTATCGTGATTTTTTCGACATTCATTGCCTTTGGAAATTCCGCGAAGTTCGCCTTTTTGCGTGTACTGGGCAGCTTATTGGTCGCAATGGTCGTGGGGATCTGGCTGGCGTATTTTAACAAACAAGAGGTCTTAAAAACACGGCTTGCCAATCAATTAAGTGGCGGGAATGAGCAAGTAGCTCACCCACACCATCATGGGCATGATCACGCCCACCATCAAACAGAAAAGACCAGTCATCCGCTTCTTCGGCAGATTCGTCATTTGCTACAGCATAGTTTGGATGAGTTTTTCGATACTGGGCGTTATTTGATCATTGGTGCGTTGATCGCCTCAGCGATGCAGACCTATCTGCCAACTGGCTTGATGCTGACATTAGGCTCCACGAAGCTGTTAGCGGTTTTCGTCATGCTGCTGTTGGCACTGACATTATCCCTATGTTCCGAAGCAGATGCCTTTATCGGCTCTTCGTTGTTGAGTTTATTCGGCACTGGACCAGTCGTCGGTTTCCTGGTTTTTGGTCCAATGGTAGATATTAAAAACCTGTTGATGATGAAGCGGTACTTTTCGGGGCGTTTTATCGCTTCTCTGGTTGGTTTAGTCGCAATCGTCGTTTCAATTTATGCATGGGTGGTGTAAAGAATGATTCGTTTTTTGATCTTATCAGGCTATTTTGAATTAATGATGTATTTGCAAGTGACGGGCAAACTCAATCAGTTTATCAACATTCATTATCGCTATCTCGCTATTTTATCTATGATCATTTCTTTATTGTTGGCTTTGGTCCAGCTGTACTTTTGGGTCAAACAAGAGCCCGAGCATCATCATGACGACGAGCACCAGCATGGATTAGAGAAAAAATACCAACGAGTGATTGCGTATTTTCTATTAGCCTTACCGATCATCGTGGGTCTCTTTTTTCCCACCGTTAGCTTGGATACGACGATCGTTGAAGCAAAAGGGTTTAATTTCCCCCTAAGTGAAGAATCTGTGGGGGATCCAGAAATGACGACCCAATATCTGAAACCCGATACAAGTCTTTATTTTAACAAAGAAGATTATGACACTCAGATGGATGCAGCCTTGGCACGTTACGCCAAAGATGAGACGATTGCGGTAACGGAAGAAAATTACTTGGAAGTCATGGAGTTGATCTATACGTACCCGAGTGAATTCATTGGTAAGAAAATCACCTATGATGGATTTGTGTACCATGCAGATCAAGATGATGCCAATGAAATCTTTTTGTTTCGTTTTGGCATTATCCATTGTGTGGCTGATTCAGGCGTTTTCGGTTTACGGGTGGAATTGCCGCAGCAAGCGACTGCAGAAAATAACCAGTGGCTCCACGTGGAAGGGACGATCCAATCGAAGTACTATCAACCCTTCAAACGAGACTTGCCGATGGTGGTAGCAGACCAAGAGAAGACGATTGAAGCACCAGAAAACCAGTATGTCTATCGCGCTTTCTAGCTTTTTTTAAGAAAGTTCATAGAAACATCATAAACCTTTGTTATAATGAAGAAAATCTAAGCATATGTTTGTAGTTTTATCAAACGTTTAGTACAATATAGTAGGAACATATGCTAAAATCTATACAAAAGAGAGGTGTCGTGAAATGGGTTTTACAGATGAAACAGTTCGCTTTGATTTTGATGATAGCCGTAAAAAAGAAGTCAGCGAAACATTAGCTATCGTCTACCGAGCATTAGAGGAAAAAGGATACAATCCGATCAATCAAATCGTCGGTTATCTCCTTTCTGGCGACCCGGCTTACATTCCTCGTTATCGGGATGCCCGGAATTTGATTCGTCGTCACGAACGGGATGAGATCATGGAAGTTCTGATCCGTTATTATTTAGGCAATCACGGGATCAACCTATAATGAGAATCATGGGATTGGATGTTGGTTCGCGGACAGTCGGCGTGGCGGTCAGTGACCCAATGGGCTGGACAGCACAAGGGATCGAGATCATTCGCATCAATGAAGATGAAGGCAATTTCGGTTATGATCGACTTGCTGAATTGGTGAAAGAATATGAAGTCTCACGTTTTGTGGTAGGACTACCTAAAAATATGAATAATACGATCGGACCTAGAGCGGAAGCTTCTATGGCTTACGGCGCAGCGATCGAACAGCAATTCGGTTTGCCGGTCGTTTACCAAGACGAACGTCTGACGACCGTTCAAGCAGAACGAATGCTGGTAGAACAGGCGAATACATCGCGTGCCAAACGAAAAAAAGTGATTGATAAATTAGCAGCAGTCATGATTTTGCAGAATTATTTAGATGGTGCTGGGAAACAGCTGTTTTAATTTACAGAAAAGAGGAAAATAAATGTCAGAACATACACACGATCATAACCACGATCACGATCATGAAGGACATGAACACATTACTTTGATCGATGACCAAGGAAATGAAACCTTATACGAAATTCTATTAACGGTTGACGGTACGGAAGAATTCGGCCGCAACTACGTCTTGCTTTATCCAGCAGGCGTACCGGAAGAAGAAGACGTTGAATTACAAGCGTACGCTTATATTGAAAACGAAGACGGGTCTGAAGGTGAATTAGAACAGATCGAAACAGAAGCAGAATGGGATATGATTGAAGAAGTCTTCAACACATTCATGGCGGAAGAAGAAGAATAACAAGCTGCAAGTGCTGATCCTTTCCATAAGGGATCAGCACTTTTTTTGATTTTTAACGACTGTTTATTATAGAAGCAAGCCTGCTTTTTTGAAAGGAATGAGTAAAATGAATCACGTAACGATTTTTGAGCTTGAAAAGATCGCAGAAGAGCAGCTAGTTTTTGCGGTGATCATCAGCAAGTATCAAGAAAAGCTCGTCTATGTCAAACACAAAGAACGAGACACATTAGAAATACCCGGAGGTAAGCGAGAATCAGGAGAAAGCATCACAGCGTGTGCCGCCCGTGAACTAAAGGAAGAACCAGGAGCCAAGCACTTTACTCTAGAGCCGTTATTTATCTATGGGGTAGAAAAAGACGGGGAGACCGATTACGGCTTGGTGTTCGAAGCCCAGATCACGGACTTGGAGGATGAGTTGACCTCAGAGATCGAAGCAATCTATGTAAGGGCAAAGCCGCCTGTCAGTTGGACATATCCAACGATTCAGCCGTTGTTATTGGCAGAATATCTTAAACGAACAAAACAATAATTCAGCTAGTTCAAATGGAGGGCTGTCTTGAGTGGAAAAGTAAAGTAAGCCTATTTGACAGGAGTGAGCGAATGAGTTGCGTGATCCTACAATCAGGCGTAGGATAAAAATGTAAACGTTATCTTATCGGAGAGTAGGGAAAGGCATGGAAAAAATCTATCAAGCAAGTACAGCAGAAGGAGCAATTGATTTTATCAATATGCGCGATTTGGAGATCGCCGCAGAGGAAGTGATTCCTAAAGGTGGGTATGGCTATATCAGCAGTGGTGCGGGGGATATTTTTACCTATCAAGAAAATGAACGCGCCTTCAATCACAAATTGATCATTCCTCATGTCTTAAAGGACATTGAATTACCGGACACAACGTTGTCCTTTGGCGGTGACACGTTGTCAGCGCCAATCATTATGGCGCCTGTGGCTGCCCACGGCTTAGCAAATGTTGCGGCAGAGCAAGCGTCAGCCAAAGGTGTGTCACGTTTTGGCACGATCTATACGGCGAGTTCGTATGCCTCTTGTACGTTGGAAGAAATCCGAGCGGCTGGAGGTCAAGAAGCGCCGCAGTGGTTCCAGTTTTATATGAGTAAAGACGATGGTATTAACAAAGACATCTTGGCGATGGCAAAACGCAATGGCGCCAAAGCGATCGTTTTGACCGCAGATGCAACCGTGGGGGGCAATCGAGAAACGGATCGCCGCAATGGCTTCACCTTTCCGTTGGCAATGCCGATCGTTCAGGCTTATCAATCAGGGATCGGACAAACGATGGATGCCGTTTACGGCTCCTCAAAACAAAAATTAAGTCCTCAGGATGTCGCTTTTATCGCCAAAGAATCTGATTTGCCGGTTTATGTCAAAGGGGTGCAATCAGAAGAAGATGTGGAACGAGCATTAGGGGCAGGTGCACAAGGGATTTGGGTCTCAAATCACGGGGGACGCCAATTGGATGGTGGTCCAGCTTCCTTTGATTCCTTGCAGATCGTGGCTGAAGCAGTAGCAGGTCGGGCGCCGATCGTCTTTGATAGCGGGGTACGGCGAGGACAACATGTCTTTAAAGCGATTGCTTGCGGAGCAGATCTGGTGGCAATCGGTCGACCAGTGATTTATGGGTTGGCTCTAGGTGGTGCCACCGGTGTTCAACAAGTCTTTGATTTCTTCAAAAAAGAATTGGAGATGGTCATGCAGCTTGCGGGGACGCAAACGGTGGCAGATATCAAAAAAGCCGTCTTACGGGACAATCATTATTTATAAGCAATCCCTCAAAAAGCACTCGAGTCGTTGACTCAGGTGCTTTTTTCAATGATCCTTTCTGATCCTGAAGAGCAGAGCCAACAGTTCTTTTTGCCGTAAAAAGTGTATATGATTTTGAAACAATTGCAAAATCCGCTACACTTAAAAGAGACCAATAAACTAAAGGAGAGAGATTGATGATTCCAAAAATTATTCATTATTGCTGGTTTGGCGGCAATCCATTAGGTGAACAAGAAAAGAAATACATGGATACCTGGAAAAAATATTGTCCGGATTATGAGATCAAACGTTGGGATGAATCAACGATCGACCTTTCAAAATTCGGTCCTTATCTAAAAGAGGCCTATGACCAAGAAGAATGGGCATTTGTGTCAGATGTGGTTCGTTTGTATGCGTTAGTGACAGAAGGCGGTATTTATATGGATACTGATATCGAGGTGGTCAAACCTTTAGATGAGCTCTTGACACTGGAGGCATTTATGGGCTTTGAGATCGAAACCAAGATTTCTACTGGGATCATTGGAGCGGTGCCGCACCATCCCTTTATGGAAGAATGGTACCACGATTACGATGACCGAAAATTTGTCCGGGCAGAAAAAACGGAAGATGTCGTCACCAATGTGATCCGAGTGACGGAACTGCTGCAAAACCACGGATTAGAATTGAATAATCAACGACAAACCGTTAAGGGCGTAGAGATCTTCCCGCAAATGACGTTTTCACCAAAAAGCTATATCACGGGTGAGGTCGAGGAAGATCCGAGTACGATGGTGATCCATCAGTTTTCTGGCTCTTGGTTATAAAAGAGTAAGTCTATGAAAGGACGGACAGTGGGGAAAGCTGTCCGCCCTTTTTGCTTTTGCAAGGGATAATGGAGATGTGATAGAATAGCTTGATAAAAAAGGAGGCGTTTTGATGGCTATCAAACGATGTACTTTGGCAGATTTAGAAGAATTGGGAGAAATCAGCGTATCCACCTATTACGATACATTTGCTCCTTTCAATACGGAGGAAAATACTCGTATCTATCTAGAAGAAGCCTACAATCTGCCGAAACTGACCCGAGAGTTAGAAAATCCGCAATCGGCGTTTTATTTTTTACAAGAAAATGATCAAACCGTAGGATATATCAAACTTAACTGGGGTGAGGCGCAAACGGAAGCGATTGCCCCAGAGGGGTTGGAAATTGAACGAATCTATATCAAAAAAGAACATAAGCGCAGAGGCTATGGCAAAACACTGCTGCTGTTTGCTCAAGAGACCGCCAAAGCGCTGCAGAAAAAGTCGATCTGGTTAGGTGTTTGGGAATTTAACGACAATGCGTTGGCTTTTTATCATACGATGGGCTTTGTAAGAGTTGGCAGTCATTCCTTTTTTATGGGGGATGATGAGCAGACGGATTTCTTGATGCTGAAAGAACTTTGAAATCTGCCTTTGTATGAGGAATTAGAAATTACTTTCCATTTTTTTGGCAATCAAGTATAGTTAAAGGGATTGATGAAAAAAGAACGATTGGTGAAAACCATCGCTAAGGAGAGCAATTGTAAATGGAAAAACAGAGAAACGAAAGTATTTTGTCACGTTTTCTTAAAGGCGTGGTGATTGCCTTGGGCTTTATCTTGCCTGGTGTTTCAGGTGGCGTATTGGCAGCCATCTTAGGCATTTATGAGCGGATGCTGCGCTTTATGGCACATCTGACGAAGAATTTTAAAGAGAATCTCCTCTTTTTCCTGCCAGTAGGGATCGGGGGAATCGTAGGGATCGGGCTTTTATCAAAGCCATTAGAGTGGCTGCTGCAAAACTATCAAATCATCGTTTTGTGGGGCTTTGCGGGGGCAATTATTGGGACGTTACCAGCACTTGCTAAAGAATCGACCTTGAAAAGCAAACGGACAACCGGCGACCTGCTTTGGTTCTTCGGCAGTATGGTCATCGGCTTCTTGTTCCTCTATTTTATGGGCGATATCTTAGGAACGATCCCTGCCAATTTCATTGGTTTTGTGATCGCCGGCGGTCTGATCGCGTTAGGTGTTTTGGTTCCCGGCTTGAGTCCTTCAAACCTTTTGCTCGTTTTGGGCCTTTATGATCCGATGTTGAAAGGCTTTAAGAGCTTTGACATCATGGGGGTCTTTCTACCGATCGCCATTGGCGGCTTGGCAGTGATGCTGCTGTTTTCGAAATTGATGGAGTGGCTATTGAGCCATTATCATTCAAAAGTCTATCACTTCATTTTAGGGATCGTTATTGCCTCAACGATATTGATCGTGATTCCTCCGGTGGCAAACTATAGCGGCTTTACTTGGGTAACAGCCGTCATCGGAATTATCTTGTTTGTCTTGGGGGCTTGGTTAGGTCTTTGGATGAGCAAGCTGGAAGAAAAATACAAGTAAATCAAAACGGCACATCGTTTGGCGATGTGCCGTTTTTGTTAGGTAATGATGGGGACAGCTAAGAAGAAGCATTGGTCGACAACTGGTAGTAAAAAGATGGGAACGTTTGATAACAATATGATACAGGTTTAAAAACTGTTCTATTTTTGTTGAAAGATTTCCTAGTGTTTGGTATATTGTAGTCTATATAAAGAAGAATTTTTCATGTGTTACAGTTTAGATAATTGTTTGAGGTTTTGAGGGAAAGGAGGGGCAAGCATGCAAGATGCGACCTATTGGGCGAAACAATTGCGGCAAGGACAAATCAGCTTTGCAGAGCGGGTGGCGATGATCGAAGAAAAAGTCAATCAACAAAATTCGCTTTTGAATGCGCTTGTAACATTTGATCCGCAAGCAGCGATCCAGCATTACGAGCAGCATCTTCAAAAAACGGTCTTTGGGGGACAACCCATGCCGTTAAAAATACTCGGCCAAAACAAAGCAGGGTGGCCAGCAACGTCAGGAGCCAAACTGTTTGCTAAAGCACGAGCCAGCCGCACGGCTCATTTTGTCTCTCGTTTAGAAGAGACGGGCTTTGTGCCGTTAGGGCAAACCAATGCACCAGAATTTGGATTCAAAAACATCACTGATCCAATATTGTATGGGCCTACGCGTAATCCGTGGAATCCTGCCTATTCAGCTGGTGGTTCCAGTGGTGGTGCGGCAGCGGCAGTGGCTTCGGGGATGTTTCCGATTGCGGGTGCCAGTGATGGCGGCGGATCGATCCGCATTCCAGCATCCTTTAGCGGATTGATCGGTTTGAAGCCAACTCGTGGCACGATGCCAGTGGGTCCTAGTGAATGGCGCAGCTGGCAAGGCGCTTCCATCAACTTTGCGTTGACGCTTTCCATGCGTGATACGGAACAGTTGTTTTATGCGTTGCGGACGTCACAGCCGGCAGCCCCTTATCAGGCACCGCAAGTAGAATGGCATCATCAGCAAGCGAGTCAAAAACCGCGGTTGAAGGTTGCTTTTACTACCGCATCGCCGACCGGTGGCCAAGTGTCTGAAACTGCCATCCAAGCAGTCCGAAGTGCAGCCGCATTTTTAGAAAAGCAGGGGCACGAAGTCGTTGAAGTGGGCTATCCAGTGGATGGTCAGCAAATGATGACCACTTATTACGCCATGAATGGTGGCGAAACAGCTGCGATGTTTGCTGAGATCGATGCTGCTCGTCAAGAACCGGTCAGACGGGAAGAGATGGAATTGATGACCTGGGCACTTTACCAATATGGCAAAAAACTGCCGGCCGCCGATTACGTTCTTGCCTTGCAGTGGTGGGATCAGCTGGCAGAAAAAATGGAAGAAGTCTTTTCGACCTATGATCTCTTTTTAACACCGACGACGGCTTTTCCAGCCCCTTTGATCGAGGAAGACTTACAAAGCGATAGCATTCGCCAAAGACTGCATGAGATCGAATCGCTTGGAAAAAGTGCTGCGGGTGAGTTGATCGAAGAAATGTTTGCCAAGAGCTATACTCTGACACCTTACACTCAATTAGCCAATTTAACGGGGCAGCCAGCCATCAGCTTGCCAACTGCTCTTAGCGAGGAAGGGTTGCCGCTAGGGATCCAATTTATGGCGTCTAAAGGCAGAGAAGATCTGCTTTTCCAAGTCGGCTATTTATTTGAAACACAGCAACGATTTCTGTTGCCAAAACAAGGAAACTAAGAGGAGGATATTATGAAACAAGTTAGAAAAGGGAAAATCGTTGCAATGGTTGGCTTTTTAGGTTTATTTACGGGGGTCCTGTTAAGTGCCTGCAGCAAACCAACGGAAGAAGACTCAAGTCTAAGCAAGGTGGAAGAAGCCAAAACATTGGTTGTTGCTACTTCGGGAACCTTGTATCCATCGTCTTACTATAACGATGAAAATGAATTAGTGGGCTATGATGTCGATGTGGCAAAAGAAGTCGCCAAACGATTAGGCGTAGAGATCACATTTAAAGAGTACAATGTCGATGGACAAGTTTCTTCTTTAACACGTGGAGAAGCCGATTTTGCTGCCAACGATTTTGGTTTGACGGATGAACGGGCGGAAAAATTCAGTCTCTCAACGCCTATCAAATACTCGTTCGATAGTATGATCGTGCGTAAAAGTGATGACTCAGGGATTGCTTCTTTAGAAGATTTGGATGGCAAAAAAGCTGCTGGTGAACCGAATACCAGCTACATGCGCTTAGCCGAATCTTATGGGGCAGAATTAGTGACTTACGACAACGCAACGAATGATCAGTATTTGACAGATGTTGCGAATGGTCGAACGGATGTGATCTTGAATGATTACTATTTGCAAAAAATGGCGGTTGCTGCTTTGCCAGATATCCCTGTAAAAATTTTAGAAGATGTCTACTTTAATCCGAATGAAACGGGCTTCTTATTTGTGAAGGATCATAAAGCATTGCAGGAAAAAGTGGATGCTGTTTTAGCAGAAATGAAAGAAGACGGCCGTTTAAAAGAACTTGCAGAAACGTATTTTCAAACCGATATTTCAGTAAAATCTGATCAAGCGATCCAAACGGTTGAAACAGACTAATGTATATTCCAACCCTTGATTTGCCGTTGATGTGGGACTCATTGCCCTATTTGCTGTCGGGCTTGTCCTATACGGTCGGCATTGCTGTCGTTTCTTTTCTAGGTGGCAACCTCTTAGGGATCATGCTCACCTTCTTAGGGATGCTGGAAAACCCCATCATTAGAGGGTTCGTGCGGGGCTATCTCTCATTTCTAAGAGGCGTCCCAGCGTTGGTCTTGTTGTTCCTACTGTATTTTGGCTTGCCCTATCAATTGTCGGCGCTTAGTGCTGCGATCATCTGTTTTACATTGACCAGCAGCGCATTTATCGGGGAAATCTACCGAGGATCAATTGCTGGAGTGGATCGTGGGCAATTTGATGCTGCCTATGCGTTAGGGTTATCATTTACGAAAACGATGCGTCTGATTATTTTGCCGCAAGCTTTTCGTATATCTGTACCGGCATTGAGTAATGTGGCAATGGATTTGTTGAAAGGAACCTCCTTGGCAGCAATGATCACGATTCCTGATATTTTTCAAAAAGCTAAGATCGTTGGCGGACGAACCTTTGATTACATGTCAATGTATGTGCTAGTTGCCATCATCTATTGGCTGTTGTGCATTTTGATTGAAGCCGGGCAAAAGCGATTAGAACAACATTTTTCAAAACGCTTTGCCGCTAATGAGGCTGTAAGACAATAAAAAAAGAGCCGAGGCTCTTCAGCTGCTGTCAATGTTTCCTTGTGAGACATTGACAGCAGTTTTTTCTTTAGGTAATGAAGCAGCACCACAAGTTAGCCAGAGAAAAAAGGCAGAATAGTATCGCGTTTACTCTGGCCGGTTTTTTATAAATTCGATAAAGGTAATGATTTCGGATAGTTGATATTCAGTAAAGTCCTCATTGATTCTTGAAGCCACACGAATCTGTTTCATAGAGAGGGCTTCCAAATCATTCGGACGTCCATGTAAATAATCGAGACTGACATTGAAGTAATCAGCAAGTTCTTTTTGGATCTCAATATCGGGCATCCGATTGCCTTGCTCATACGAAGCATAGGTTGTTTTGGCGATTCCTAAATATTTTGCCATTTTTGCTTGTGTTAAACCAGATCGCGTTTTCCGCAACTGTCTTAAACGATCTTTAAACATGAAATCCCCTCCACAAAATTATTCTACTATGACACGATAGAAGCAGAAAGAAATTAATGTTTTATATCACTAATAGAGTTTTATTGCATTTACAAAGTACTCGATATGTAATACTATTTATGTGAAGAAGGATTACTACCTGTAAGAATCAGCAGGTAGTGAATCGTTCTCAAGGATTTTTTATAGCATGAAGGAGGGTAGAAGAAAGGAATAGATACACCAAAATGGAAGCGTTTCATAGGAGGAGGAAGTGAAATGAAAAAAGTGTTGATAATTTGTGCAGCAGGCATGTCTTCATCGTTGATCGCTAAAAAAGGAACAAGCTTTTTAACCACAGAAGGCTGGTCAGTGAGGATCGATGCCATCTCTGCTTCAGAGGGGATCGCTACGATCGCTAAGGATGAGTATGATTTATATTTAGTTAGCCCGCAAACGAAAATGCATTTTGCCAATTTAAAGAAAAGCGCCGATAAATACGGCAAACCAATCGTGAATATTCCCCCGCAAGCGTATATTCCGATCCCAATCGGAATCGAGAAATTAGCACAGTTAGTCAAAGAAAGCATTGCATTAGAAAAAAGTACGAAATAAATGGAGGCAGGCTATGGATAGTGAAAAAATACAAGAAATATCCTTTGAACTTATTTTAGCAAGCGGTGATGCCCGCACGATGATTCATCAAGCCTTTGAACAGATGCGAATCAGTAGTTGTCAAGAAGCGCAAGAGTTGTTGGACACAGCCAATGATTCATTAGTCAAAGCCCACCGCATCCAGTCAAAAATGCTGCAAGAATATGCTTCAGGGACCTCATTTACCTGCGATATCTTGTTGATCCATGCACAAGATCATTTGATGACAACCATGACCCTCAGAGAGGTTGCACTAGAAATGCTAAGGATTTATCAAAAGATGAATCGCCTTGAAGAAGCGATCCAATGCAGGAGTGCAGATGGCGAGTAAGCAAGCAAAAGTCGCGCAAAGAGATGCATCGCAAAAACTGACGAAGAAAAATCTCTATTTTCAACGTCTGTTGTTTTTGCGGTACTTAGTCGCATTCTCTTTCTTTTTTAACCTATATTGGCTGTTAGCTGCTTCTTTGGCAGGGCAATGGCTGCGTGTGGTTCCACTGAGCCTGTTGCTTTTTTCAATGGGAGCGATCAGTGAGTTTATCCGCTTATATGGACACCACGCAACCATCGTCCGCAAGCAACTCTTTTTTACTACTTGGTATTTACGCCTTCAAATGGGGACAATGGCCATTCTTTTTTTATTGACTTTTTTTGGAGTGACAGAAGTTATTTTCCCCTATTTCACCTCGCAAAGTACGGAGTATGTTCGCATAGTTCTCTGGATAAGTGGCGTCTTTGCTTGGAGTGGTATCAGAAAACTGAAGAAAATTTTTCGTAATAAAGATCGACAATGGCAATGGATACGTGAATTTGAAGAGATAGAAAGAAAGGGTGATTGAATTGACAGAATCGAACAATAAACTATTTCAACTTTTGGAAAAAGCAGTAATGGGTCCGATGGGAAAGATTTCCCAATACAAAATCGTTCGTAGCATCATGGCGGCAGGGATGGCGTCGATTCCTTTTACGATCGTAGGCTCAATGTTTTTAGTATTCAACATTTTACCGATCACGTTTCCGTTTTTAGCTGACTTTTTTGAAGCGACTTTTTTGAATTTCAGTGATTTGTATATGTTAGCAAATAGTACGACCATGGGGTTATTGGCATTATATTTTTGTATCGTTCTGGGCTATGAGTATTCCAAGATCATTCAAGTCGAGGAGAATCTCGACCTGACGCCGATCAATGGGGCGTTGTTAGGTGTTTTTGCTACATTGATGTCGATTCCTCAGCTTGTTTTTGACGGCGGAAAAATGACACGGATGAATGATGTGGAAGAAGGGCTGATCAATGGCTGGTTGATTGGTGCCGATGGAGTCGCACGTCTAGGAACTGTTGGTATTTTCACCGGTATCGTGATGGCGGTCGTTGCCGTTCAGCTGTATCGTCTCTGTGTAAAAAACAACTGGGTCATCAAAATGCCCGAAGAAGTGCCTGAAGGTGTGGCTCGTAGTTTTACAGCACTGATACCAGCCTTTGTAGTGGCAGTTGTGGTTCTGACCATCAATGGTGTTTTAGTTGTTTTTGGGACGGATATTTTTCAACTAGTGGCAATTCCGTTTGGGTTTGTTACCCACCTTACGGATAGTTGGTTGGGAATCATGGTGATTTACTTCCTCGCGCATGCCTTGTGGTTGGTAGGGATTCATGGATTCAATATCATTAGTCCACTGATCACCCCGATCATGTTAGCTAATTTAGCTGCCAATGTTGAAGGGGCGAGTTTCCCATTAGCAGGCCAATTTACCAACGGGTACGTGACATTAGGTGGTTCGGGAGCAACCCTTGGTTTTACCTTATTTATGATCTACATTGCTAAATCGAAACAGATGAAAGTATTAGGGAGAGCTGCCATCGTCCCGTCGATTTTCAATATCAATGAACCGATTATTTTCGGGGTGCCGATCATCTATAATCCTTATTTAGCAATTCCTTTCTTGTTAGCACCGATGGCATCCGCCACGATCGCGTATTTTGCCACAAGGATGGAATTGATTCGTCCCATGATCGCCAATATTCCTTTCCCAACACCCGTTGGACTTGGTGGTTTTATTGGCACCGGTGGAGACTGGCGTGCAGGCGTCGTTGCCATTGTTTGTGCAGTTGTTTCTTTCTTGATCTATTTTCCATTTGCGAAGTTTTATGACACAAAATTGCTGAAAGAAGAACAAGAAGCCGCATAAGACGAGCAGTTGGGGAAACAGCAAGTAGCTACATTATCTTAATAGAAAAAACAATCGTCCCTTTGCAGTTGAGGGGATAACTGTTTTTGCGATGTCCCTTCTTTTTCATGGTAAAATAAAGAAAAGCAAATCGAGGAGGGTCTTTTATGAAGTATGAATGGCGCAAACTAGAAAAAGAGCTTTATCTTCCCAAAAAACCAACAGTGATCGAGGTGCCAACGTATCAATTTATCAGTTTGAGCGGCAGCGGCGATCCGAATCGTCCTGAATTCAGCGAAGAAATCGCCGCTTTATATACGATTTCTTATTCACTCAGGATGGGGTTAAAAAAAGGGGCTTTTGGCAATGAACCCTTTGAATACACGGTCTTTCCTTTGGAAGGCGTGTGGACCTCTCTGACAAAGCCAGAGGGTGCCATCAACAAAGAAGAATTGATCTATAAAATCATGATTCGCCAACCAGATCCAGTCACGGAAACACTGTTTCAAGAACAGCTCTTGGCAGTCAAAGAGAAGAAAGACAATCCAAATCTAGAGAAGCTCATCTTTGAACGTTATGAAGAAGGACTGTGTCTGCAAGCAATGCATACAGGCTCTTTTGATACTGAAGCGGAAACATTTGCGCAAATGAAGGAGCTGTTAAAACAAGAACAGTTAGTGATCCGTCCAACGATGGACACGTTCCAGCATCGAGAAATCTATTTGTCTGATCCGCGAAAAGTCTCACCAGATAAAGCCAAAACCGTCCTGCGATGGGCAGTAGAATCAGAAGGTGGGATTCAGTGAATAAAAACTATTTAAGCATCGACATCGGCGGCACGAAAATCAAATCGGCTGTCATTGATCGCTCGGGGAATATTCTGACACGAGGACGGATGGATACGCCGAAAAGTCTTGCGGAATTTTTGACGGGGATTGAAACGATCGTTGAGGACGTTCATGGAAGCATTCGGGGCATTGCGGTTAGTACCCCGGGAAAAGTCAACCCAGAGACCGGGACAATCTCGTTTGGCGGGGCATTGCCTTTTTTAGATGGGGTCTCCTTAAAACAGCTGCTGGCAAAGTATCAAATGCCGCTTGCTGTGACCAACGATGGCAAAGCAGCCGCATTAGCTGAATGGTGGCTAGGAAACCTTAAAGGGATTCAAAACGGAGCTGCCATAACATTAGGTACTGGTTTGGGCGGTGGCGTAATCGTTGAGGGAAAACTGATCCAAGGTGCACATTTTCAAGCCGGGGAATTAAGTTTTCTACTAAATGCCACTAAGAGAAGCGATGCTCCAGAAAACGCTGAGCAACCAAATAATCAGGGATTGACCCTGCAGCAATTGGCAGGTTTTAGCGGTTCAGCGGTCGCCATGATTCGTCGCAGCGCCCAACTGCTAGGCTTAGCTGATCTTGCGGATGGTGAAGCAGTTTTTGACGCCATCAATCAGAAACAACCACAGGTCTGGGCGCTGTTTACAGCGTATTGCCGAGAAATCGCGTGTGTCATGCTCAATGTTCAAGCCGTGATCGACTTAGAGCGCTTCGTGATTGGCGGGGGCATCAGTGCCCAAGCGATCGTGGTGGAAGAAATTGACCGTCAGTATCAGCAACTGCTAGCTAGTTTACCGATTTTGCAGCAGACTTTGACGAAGCCGGAGATCCAAGCGTGCAAATTTCAAAACGATGCCAACTTATTAGGGGCGCTCTATCATTTCTTTTTGGAACATGAGATGAAATAAAATAGACCAAAAAACTGTCGCGAACCAACGATTCGCGACAGTTTTTTTAGGCTTTTTTCTTGGGGTCTTTGTCTTCGTCACCTAGGTAATCTTTGCTAGTGAAGGCACTGTGGAAGTATTTGCCTTCTTGACCGTAATAGCGGTTATAGCGCTGCTTGAATTTGCGGAACACGTAAACGACAAGAACTTTTAGCAGACAATAAATTGGGATCCCGAAAATCACCCCAACGATCCCCATCAAATCACCCATCACTAATAAAACAACCAGAATCGTAATAGGATGAATTTTCAATCGGTCACCCATCACACGGGGCACGACTAAATCCCCATGAAGCAACTGTACAGCAAACCAAGCAATCAAAAATTTAACCAACATCCCGGTGGAGTCTTGTGCGGCAATGAAAAGTCCCGGGAAAAAGACGATAAAAGGACCAATATAGGGGATGATGCAAAGCAGACCAGCGGCGATCGCCAGAATACTGGCATACTCTAAGCCAATCAATAGGAAAACGACCCAATAGATCGCCCCTAAAATCAAGGAAGAAATGATTTGTCCTTTCAAAAAGGCACCGACTTGTATGTCAGAGATCTTGACGATTTCATTAAAGTCTTTGCGAAAACGTGGTGGCACTAACGAGAGAACCGAAAAATAAAACTTGTTGGGGTTGCGCAATAAGAAAAAGGCAATGATCGGTCCCGTAAACAAAGCGATGAACAAGGTCGATATCGTTGAAAACAAACTGCTGAGCCCAGCAGCACCAGTTTCCCAATAGTCCCCAATAAAACTCATGATGTTGTTGGTGATATTTTGCAATGTGTCTGTAATTTGTGCCATCTCATCTTGAAACGGGGTATTTTCTAAAAAGGCGGTCGCGTTTTTCTCAAAGTCACTGACCAAACTTGGTAAGCTGTTGATCAGATCGGTGGTTTGCTGCTCCAAAATCGGGTAAAGCTGGAAACCAGCAAAGACGATCAACAAAAGAATCAAAAGATAGATTCCAGCAATCGAAACACTGCGGGGAATTTTTTTCGATTCCAATTTATCGACCACCGGGTTAAACAGATAGTAAAGGATCAGCCCAAATAAAAAGGGGGGGATAATAGCTGTAAGTATGGCTGAAAAGGGTGTAAATAAAAAAGAAATCTGATTTAGCAAAAAGACAGCAACTGCCGACAAGATAATCAGTCCTAAGACATAATAGCTTGTTTTGCCGCCTAAAAAGTGGATCAATCGGTTATTTTTCATAATAAGCCTCGCTTTCTTAGCTACATTATAACGAAAGACCCCTATTCTGTAAAAAAACAACGTACCTTTTGAAAAAACTACGCTCATATTCTCAATATCTTTATAATGAAAGAATATCTTTGATAAGGGGTTAACTGGTGGCATCTTTCTTCAAAGCAGGCCAAAAATGCTCCCGTGTTTACAACACAGGAGCGAAAAGAATTATTTGCGCACTGTCGTCAAGGTACAGCGACCAACGGCAGTTTTTAACCCGCTAGCTAACCAAATAGTGGCTTGCCAAGTTTGGATACGAGCGCCGATACGATCAGGACTAGCTTCTACGATCAGGGTTCCTTCTTGAGCGGCGGCTAGATGGTTGACTTGTAGGTCAATGCCGGCGGCGAAGGCTTCTTCTTGAGCCAAAGCTTGATTGGCGCCGATGCTGCAGGCAGTCTCGATCAAAACGCCGTTAATGCCACCGTGAACGAGACCAAAAGGCTGTTTGTGCTGTTCTTTGATTGGCATCCGTAAACGAACAAAATCGGCTGTTGCTGCTTCTACTTCGATTTCTAAAGCTTCTAGTAAGTTCATTTTTAGCTCCTTTTTCTAAGAAAGTTACCATGATTATAGCACGAGTTTTGTTAGAAATAGCCGAAGTTCTCAGAAAGTCGGCAACAGGGGGAGAAGTCTTAAGAAATTCCCTTAACCAAAGCAATTTCTAACGAAAAGCGACTAGATATGTGTATAATAGAGCTATGTGAATTGAGGAGGAACAAGTAATGAGAGAATGGAAAACCTTAAAAGAATATGATGAAATTTTATTTGAACAACATGGAAAAGTGGCGAAGATCACGATCAACCGCCCAGAAGTCCACAATGCGTTTACACCAAAAACGGTGTTTGAAATGATTGATGCGTTTTCAATCAGTCGCGATGAACCAGGCATCGGCGTGATTATTTTGACAGGCGCCGGCGACAAAGCCTTTTGTTCAGGCGGAGACCAAAAAGTCCGTGGTCACGGTGGCTATGTTGGGGAAGATCAGGTTCCTCGCTTAAACGTATTGGATCTGCAACGCTTGATCCGCACGTTGCCAAAACCGGTGATCGCCATGGTCAAAGGCTGGTCGATCGGCGGCGGAAATGTTTTACAATTGGTTTGTGATTTAACGATTGCCGCTGACAACGCTAAATTTGGTCAAACAGGACCAAATGTCGGTAGTTTTGATGGTGGCTATGGTTCGGGGTATCTTGCACGGACGATCGGTCATAAAAAAGCCAAAGAAGTTTGGTTCATGACAAAACAATATACCGCCGAAGAAGCATTGGCAATGAACTGGATCAATACGGTCGTTCCTCTTGATCGAGTAGAAGATGAAACGATGGAATGGGCCGAAACGATGCTGCAAAAGAGCCCGTTGGCGTTACGTATGATCAAAGCATCAATGAATGCCGATACGGACGGATTAGCTGGCATTCAGCAATTGGCCGGCGATGCGACCTTATTGTATTACACGATGGATGAAGCCAAAGAAGGTCGTGACGCGTTTAAAGAAAAACGTCAACCAGACTTCGACCAATTCCCTAAATTCCCATAATGACTGGGAGTTGGCTGCAAAGGCAAGCACAACTTCATCCAGAACGACCAGCTTTTTATTGGCATGAAAAAAGCTGGTCGTTTGCTGCCTTGCAAAAAGAGGTTTATGCTTATGCTGCTTATTATCAAGCCCAATTCGTTGTTCTGCCAAACCGGGTAGCCCTTTTTAGCAATAACTCCCCTGAATTGGTTTTTACGATCCTTGCGTTGTGGGAGTTGGGGATCGAAGTCCAGCTGTTGAATACGCGATTGACAGCCGCTGAAATCACCTTCCAATTGCAAGATGCCCACTGCGACTGGGTGATCACGGCAGATAAGATTGCGGTCTCGGGTGTTCGCAGCATGACCTTTGGACAAGCGATGGAACAGGCGAAGGCTCTTGCCAGTTCTGTTGATCCTTCGTTTGTTCCTAATAAAGCAATCTATCAAGCAGAACAAGTAGCTTCGATTATGTATACATCCGGTACGACGGGCAATCCCAAGGGTGTGCCGCAAACCTTTAGGAATCATCTAGCAAGTGCCGAAGCGACTCAAAAGAACTTAACGATCACTAGTGAGGATTGTTGGCTTTGTGCAGTTCCGCTGTATCATATCAGTGGATTATCAATTCTCTTGCGTTCCTTGCGACTTGGAATGAGTGTTCGTTTGTATGAGCGCTTTGATGCTGGAGAAATGGCGAAAGATCTTGAGGCAGGAAAAGGGACGATCGTTTCTTTGGTGGCGAAAATGTTGACAGATTTGCTGCCGTTGGTGCCTCAACAAGGCTTTGATTCGTTGCGTTATGTACTGCTAGGCGGCGGGCCCATTGCCAAAAGCATATTGGAAAAATGCCAGCAAAAACAGCTTTCTGTGATCCAATCCTATGGGATGACAGAAACCTGTTCACAAGTGGTGGCATTGCCGCCAGAAAAAGCTTCAGAAAAAATCGGCTCCTCAGGGGTTCCCCTGCAAGGTGTCCATTTACGAATTGCGGTTGATGCGAAAATGGCAGATCATCAGACTGCTGAAAGTACCCAGTCGATCGGAGAGATCCAACTGCAAGGACCGGCGATCACGACCCGTTACTTAAACGATCGCAGTCCACAGCAGTGGGACCAAGAGGGCTGGTTTGCCACAGGAGATCTAGGGTATCTTGATCAAGAGGGCTTTTTGTATGTAGTCAGTCGTGCAAGCGAACTGATCATATCTGGTGGAGAAAACATCTATCCTGCAGAAGTGGAGCAAGCCTTGTTGCAGCATCCAGCGGTCAAAGAGGCAGCTGTGGTGGGGGAACCAGACGAGGAGTGGGGACAATCTGTCGCGGCTTATTTAACGTTAAATGAGTCCGTCCGACTCCAAGCCTTGTTGGATACATTAGAAGGGCAGATCGCCCATTATAAATTTCCGCGCCGTTTTTATCACGTGCGAGAAATGCCGCGCACAGCAAGCGGCAAACTTTTAAAACGGCTATTGCTGAGTGAAGAAAGAGTGAACTACATTGAACAGCAAATCATCAAGTAATTATGAAGCAGCGATCGCTGCCGGGAAAACCTATTTGAGTGAGTATCAGCCTTTAAAAAGGTGTGACTTACTGGCTCTTTATGCAGCGGCACAAGAATATCAAGGGGAACGCTATTTCTGGCGTACCCCTGATGAAACGACTAGTATGGTAGGGTTGGGTTGGTTAGTCACTTTTTCGCAACCCAAACTTGCAGACTTTTCAGAAGTCCGCTCTCTCTTAAAGCAAGCCCATTATCAACCAGAGGCACCTTTGCAGGCGCAGCTGGTTGGGGGCTTTGCTTTTGATGAACAGGCAGAAGTCAGTCAGGATTGGGCTGAGCTAGGTGCCGGTCTCTTTGCGTTGCCAGAAATACTGGTCCGCAAAACTGGCGATCAGTGTGGCGTCGTTTATACAGTAGCCGCTTCTTCCGAGGAACAACGACAACAAAAAGTCGCTGCCTTACAGGAAAAAGTCGCAAGCTGGTTGAATGCCAACCCGGACAAGAGTCTTGTAGCAGAAACGCCTGCTTTTCAGGCACAAGAGGAACTAGAGGTGCCCCCATGGCTGCAAACGGTCGAAGAGACAGTGGCAGCCATTCGCTCGAATGAAACACCGTTGAAAAAAGTGGTTCTGGCCAGGAGAATGAAGATAGAAACGAAGCAGTCGATCATTAGTGCTGGGGTGTTGCAACGGTTGGCGCAACAGCAGCCGAATACCTATCTTTTTGCCATCGAACATGGGGGCCATGTTTTTGCTGGTGCGACGCCAGAACGCTTGCTAAAAGCGACTGTCGATCAATTTGAAACGGTAAGTATCGCAGGTTCCGCACCAAGAGGCAAAACCAAAGAAGAAGATGAGGCACTGGCACAAGCCCTCTTAGCGGACGCAAAAAATACCCATGAACATCAAGTAGTTGTCGATCGCTTAGAAACGGCATTGGCTACTTTGTTAGCTGACGGTTTTCAATCAGAAGCCCGCTCCGTCATCAAGAATCGTGACATTCAGCATTTGTTTGTTCCTTTAGCAGGGCAAAGAAAAGCAGGAGTCAATTTTCTGAGCGCCGTGCAAAAACTACACCCGACCCCAGCATTGGGGGGAGAACCGAAAGAAGCAGCCGTCTCATGGATTCGTACCCATGAACCAGCCAGCAGAGGGATGTACGGTGGACCGATCGGTTGGTTGGGTATTCAAGAAGATATTGGCGAGTTTGCTGTGGCGATCCGCTCAGGATTCTTTAGCGGCAATCAAGCAACGCTGTATGCGGGCTGTGGGATCGTTGCCGATTCAGACGCAGAATCTGAACGTCAAGAAACACGGTTAAAATTTCAACCGATGAGGAGAGGGATCTTAGGAGATGAATAATCAGACAGTCATGACAGACTATTTATTAGCGACCATCCAGGGACTAAAAGCAGCGGGTGCGAAGCGAGCGGTTATTAGTCCCGGTTCACGCTCAACGCCATTGGCGCTACTATTGCATCGTGATCCTGAGATCACCTGTACGGTGGCTGTCGATGAACGTTCGGCTGCTTTTTTTGCTTTAGGGATGTCCAAAGTTGATCTCCAGCCAACAATCTTACTGTGTACTTCTGGAACTGCAGCAGCCAATTATTATCCAGCCGTTTGTGAAGCAGAAGCCACCAACTTGCCACTGATCGTCTTAACGGCTGATCGTCCACCAGAACTGCGGGGCGTTGGGGCGCCACAAGCGATGGACCAACAGAATTTGTATGCCTCTCACGTCAAAAAGATGGTAGAGATGACCGTGCCAGAAAACGATCCTGCTTTGTTGCGTTATAGTTTTTGGCAAGCTGCAACTTGCACGATCGAAGCGCAAAAACAGCCGAAAGGCCCGGTCCAAATCAACTTTCCATTACGGGAGCCGCTGTTGCCTGACTTTAGTCGCCAATGCAGTATTCAGCAAGACGTGAGCTATCTGGCACCACAACAAGAGCTGTCAGCAGAGATGATCAACCAGCTAGCCCCTTACTTTGATAAAAAAGGTATTCTGATTGCTGGAGAAAGCCTTACGATCGAAGAAGCGCAGCAGTTGCTGGCTTTTTCAGAGAAATTAGGCTGGCCGATTGTCGGCGATCCATTGACCAATTTGGCGACAGCCGGTACCAAAGTAGGAACATTTATCAGTCAAGCCGATCTTATTTTCCCGCAATTGACTTCTGCCTTCCAACCAGAGGTGGTCGTGCGTTTTGGTCGCTTACCAGTCACTAAAAATGTCCTGTTATGGTTGAACAAAGCAGCGGATACGACGACGTGGCTCTTTGTTGATCCATCGGGGCAGTGGCAAGATCAGCTGCATCGGGCAAACTATTTGATCGAAGCAGCGATCAGCACTTTCGTGGCGGCCATCACCCAGTTGCCGATCGTCAAACATACGGCGTGGCAACAACAATGGCAAGCACTTCAAGCGCGGGCAGATCAGGTGATTGCTGCAAGTCCGCAGTTGAAACAATGGGATGAGAGCAGCGCTGTGCGCATGCTCCAACAATGTCTACCTGAAGAAGCGCAAATTCTTTTGGCAAACAGCAATGCGATCCGTTTCTTTGATCGCTACGGCAGCAAAATTTCCTCCACTTATCGAGTGTATGGAAATCGGGGCGTCAATGGGATCGACGGCCTTGTCTCGACCGTAGCTGGGATTGCTTCAGCCAGTCAAAAGCCTACCTACTTGTTGATTGGTGATTTAGCGTTGTACCATGATATGAACGGCCTACAACTACTGCGTCAGTATCAATTGCCAGTAACGATCATTTTACTGAATAATAACGGTGGTGGGATCTTTTCCTTTTTGTCACAAAACACCTTAGAACCAAACGACTTTGTCCCGCTCTTTGGCACGCCGTTAGACCTTGAGTTTCAAAAAGTGGCGGCCTTATATGAGGCAGATTGGCACACACCGACCTCTTTGCTAGAGTTTCAAACGATTTTAACGGAAACAAGCCAACAGCCGCGTTTTCAAATAATCGAAGTGAAGGGTGAGCCAAAAGATCCGGTTGATACTTGGCAAGCACTGCAACAGCAGTTTAGCGAGGCGGGAGCGCAGCAATGAGGGACACGATAAATGGCGTCAGTTATTTTTATCAGTGGTTGCAACCGTACCGACCAGCCTTACCAACCCTTGTGGCATTGCATGGCTTCACGGGTTCTTCGGAAAGTTTTCGACCGGTTTTTGTAGAGGAAGGTTCTTATAATGTATTGGCAGTCGACTTGATTGGACATGGACGGTCATCGATTTATGTCCATCCCATGCGTTATGAACTTCCTTTACTGGTGGAGGATCTCGCACAGCTTTTAGCGAAGTTAGGGATTGAACGCTATGGTCTTTATGGCTACTCGATGGGGGCACGAATCGCACTTGTCTGGGCAGTCAAGGAACCAGCTGCAGTGACCCATCTTTTGCTTGAGAGTGGTTCCCCCGGGTTGGCTGATCCAGCAGAACGACTCGCTCGTCAGCGGCACGATCGCCGCTTAGGATTGCGCTTACTAAGGGAGCCTTTGGTCGATTTTGTCGATTACTGGCAAGAACTGCCGTTGTTTGCTAGTCAAAAGGAGCTGCCCTTAGTGCAGCAGGCTGCTGTACGCCAAGGACGCTTGCAGCAAAATAAATTTGGCTTGGCAGTAAGCTTGGTTTACGGTGGTACTGGCAAACAGCCAAGCTGTTGGTCGGCACTTCCGCAGCTAGCTTGTGAAATTCTTTATTTAGCGGGGGAAAAAGATTTAAAGTTTCGGAAAATCGCCCACCAAATGAAGCAGCTGCAACCAGAGATGACCATCAAAGTCGTTGCTAATGCTGGACATTGTATCCATTTAGAACAGCCGACACAGGTTCGTCATGAAATCGATCAATGGTTTGTAAAAGGATCGAGGCCACAGTCAGCTGATTGACAAGGAGAGAACGCAATGAAGATTGAGAAAATTGAACGCATCGCCTGTCGCTTGCCCCTCAAACAACCCTTTGTGACAAGTTACGGACAATTAACAGAAAAAGCCTTTGATCTTTATTTGGTGACTGCAGAGGATGGAACGGTGGGCATCGGTGAATTGGTCGCTTTTGAGCAGCCAGATTACATTGAAGAAACCCTCTTTTCTGCTCGACAAGTGATTGAAACAGCACTGATCCCATTATTGATTGACCAGGAGATCGAGCATCCGCAAGAAGTTTGGCAATTGTTTCAAACGGTCCAAGGAAACTACATGGCAAAATCGGCTTTGGAAACAGCAATTTGGGATCTATATGGCAAGCAAACGCATCAAAGTGTGAAAGAGCTGTATACCGCCACCCGACCGAGTGTCGCTGTTGGCGTTAGTATCGGCATGCAAGACTCTGTCGAAAAACTAATGGCTCTTGTTGCCGCTTATGTCGCGCAAGGGTATCAACGAATCAAGTTAAAAATCAAGCCAGGGCAAGATGTTGCACCCTTGCGAGCGATTCGACAAGCCTTTCCAGAATTGCTTTTGATGGCAGATGCGAACGGAGCCTATCAGAGTGCGCCAGAACGCATTTTGGCACTTGATGACTTAGGTCTGGTGATGATCGAGCAACCCCTTAAGGTACGAGATTTGGTAGGGCACAGTCAGCTACAGCGACAGATGAAGACGCCTCTATGTTTGGATGAAGATATTCGAACGGCGGAAGACGTCGATACAGTCGCAGCACTGGACAGCTGCCGTGCGATCAACCTGAAAATCCCCCGTGTCGGTGGGATCACCGAAGCTTTGCGAATCCTTGATCGATGTCAAACCCATGGACTGATTGTTTGGTTAGGCGGCATGTTTGAGTCTGGTGTAGGACGAGCCATGAATTTGCAATTTGCGAGTCAAGATATTTTCCATTTTCCCGGGGACCTTTCCGCTTCTGACCGTTACTTTTATGATGATGTCATTACACAGCCTGCAACTTTGCATGAAGGAAAGCTGCTGGTACCTGATGGAAAGGGCTTTGGTATCACGTTAGCTGAAACAAAGCTAAGTCAATATGGGCAACCTAAAGAACGTATCTACTCAAGAAAAGGGTCAGCGAAAGAATAACAGCAGCCAAAGAAAAACAGCGAAAGCAAAAGAAACGGCCAACAGGGAAATCTGCTGGCCGTTTCTTTTGTTTTATTCTGCGTTTTTGAATTCTTTTTCAATTTGTAGTCGTTGGACTTTCATGGTTGCTGTTCGTGGGATATCATCGTAGTCGCGTAAAATTGGCTGATTGAGGTGAGGGAGATCTTCCACCATTTTCCACCAAGCATCCCAATCCATTTCACGATTTGGCGCTAAAGCAATGATAGGTTGTGGTGAGTTCTCTTTGTCGCGAACGATCACAACTTCGGCAAGGAAGTCTAAATGATCCAGCAAAAGGTCTTCCAAAGCAAGATTGCTTTCAATATTTTTGATCAAGTCCACTTGACGGTCTTTTAAGTAAAGATGTCCCTGATCATCCATCATGCCGTAGTCACCACTGTCCCACCAAGCGCCATAGACATTGTCAGCAAAACGCTGATCTTCTTTATAATAGGTCAACGCGCGTCCTTTTGAAAGGAAATGGATGTGCCCATCGGTATTGGCTGGCAGCTCGTTGCCCTCTGCATCGGCGATCCGTGCTCTCGTTAAGTCCTCTAGACCAACACCCATATCACGGGCATCGTTGGTAGCGATGCTTTCTAAGGTATGTGCTTTTAGGATCATTGGCCCGCATTCACTTTGACCATAGACTTGCAAAAAGATTGCTTCTTTTGTTGCTGAAGTATTTAAAAAAGTGGCCATTGTTTGATTGTTGATGGCATCAAAGGTTGAGTGATAGTAACGAATATTGGCGAAAGCATCTGGTTGTTCTTTTGCCACGAAGCTCCATTGGACAAAATTGTTTGGATGAGTTTCCAAAGCGATTGGTGGATATTCTTTTAACATGCTTACGACATGAGCGCCGTTGGCATTGGCTAATGGCATCATCGGAAAGCCCATCGCCATCAAGGATGAGATGCCGATATTGAAGCGGGAGTGCACCGGTGAAATATGGAACGCAATTAAATCAGAGTCTGCCTTGGTGCGATCAATCTTGGTGAAGATCGTTTTTTGCCATTTTGTCCGCCAGCCCATGGAGTTTGCCGAATGACAAATCAATTTTGGAATACCCGTTGTTCCAGAAGTGTGGGTCATATAGGAAATTTGATCCGCGGGTAACTCAGTTTGTGCCACGGGTTCCGCTGGTTGTTGCAGCAGATGACGAACAGAAATCTGTTTATCAGTACTGCTATTTTTCACTTGTGCGACGCGGCCTTCGGTTTCTTCATCAAATAAGATGAATGGATCTTCTAAGCGATCCACAAACACTTCGATGGTTTCAGCAGGGAAATGGTAAGAGATCATAGCAGGCACTGCACCAAGGTAAGAAGCAGCCGTTGCTAATAAATAGGTATCGAATTTTGAAGATTTATAAAGGATGATTTTATCGCCGGCTTGCACGCCTAGTGCAGCAAGTTGGTAAGCACGTTTTAAAATCATTTCATGACTCGAACGGTAGGTACTACGATAGCCAAGTTCAGGAAATGCTGGTAGCACTTCATCGTGGATGATGGTTGTGTCAGGAAATGCCTCGGCAGCTTCTCGGTAATTGGTGTAAAGATTTAATGGACGATAGTCTAAAATGGTCAAATAGAACACTCCTTTAAAAGTTCGTGAAAAACTTCATTTGATTTCTCCATTTTAGCACAGGAATTTCTCGATACAATAGATTTTCAGTGTTTTTTATTTATTTCTAAAAAATCCTTCCCTCAAAGACTTTCGAAGAATGAATGACTGTGATGTGTTATCATTCATTCCTCGTACTAAGCGGGAAAAGCGCATAATCAACGGGTGTATTTTACTATAAAATCTTCGATTGGGAGCCGGAAATCCAGATAGCGTGCTTCTAATTCTGCACGACTCCAATTCCACCAAGCGATTTCTTGTAAAGCAGTGATCGTTTCTGGATCAAAGCGGTATTTGATCACTTTTGCTGGAACCCCGCCGACGATCGCATAAGGCGGCACATCTTTGGTTACGACTGCGTTTGAGGCGATCACGGCACCATCACCGACGGTCAAACCAGATTGGATCACGGCACCGTGGCCGATCCAGACATCATTGCCAATGACGGTCGTTTTTGCTTTGCGTTTTTCTAAGAAGGACTCGTCCTTTGGCGCAAATCCATAGCCTTCGCCATTATAGGCAAAAAGATGCTGACTAGGGCGTTCATAGGGATGATTGGTGGGGCCGATGCGGACCATCGCTGCGATACTGATAAAACGTCCTAATTGACTGTTCTGAATAAAGCAATATTGCCCCGTATAGGTATAATTGCCGATGGAAGAATGATCAATGTGATTGGCTTCGCCAATTTCGACATAGTCTCCTAAAGTTGTGTCTTGAAGCTGCGAGTCTTTGCCAACGATCGGCTGTTCATCTGGAAAATTTGTGATCGATAGGTGCATAGTAATCATCCTCTCTTGCGTATTGCTATCATTTTACCGCACTTTTTTGTACTATTTGACTAATACGCACTAAAGACAAAAGGAGGTCTGCTTTATGGAGACGATTTATCAGTTAGATAAGATGACCGAAACGATAGGTAAGCGAGCAATCAAAAAAGGATACTCGTTAAAAAATCAAGCGGCCCCAGAGGCGCTGTTTGTGCGCAGTTCAACGGTTCCTAACGAATTGATCACACCAGAATTAGCTGTGATCGTTCGCTCAGGAACAGGCACCAATACGATCGATTTGGCACGGTGTACTCAAAATGGCACAGTAGTTTTCAATAGTCCTGGTGTCAATGCCAATGCAGTCAAAGAGTTGGTGCTATCCAATTTATTTCTCAGCGTTCGCCCCTTATTCAAAGCGATCCAGACGGTAGCCGATTTGCAAGAAGAGGTAACGTCAGGTCAAATTGAAGCAGAAGAGGTGTTGAAGGTAGCTGAAGAACGGCGAAAAGAAGTGATCGGCGAAGAATTAGCTGGAAAAACCATCGGTATTTTAGGCTTAGGAGAGATCGGTGAACGGGTGGCAAAAGCCTGTCATCAGCTAGGGATGGAAGTCCTCGGCTATGCCCGTACGAAAAAAGCGGCACACGATTACGAACAAGTCAGTGACTTGCACGTACTGTTGGCCGAATCAGATTTTATAGTGGTTTTGCTCCCTTTAAGTCAGGAAACCAAAGGCATGCTGAATCGACAAACGATTCAGCAGATGAAAAAAAATGCAGTGTTGATGAATTTTGGGCGCGGGGAGATCGTGGAAGAAGCAGCCGTCTTAGAAGCACTAGCCAAAAATCAGCTCAAACAATACATCACCGACTTTCCTAGTGCCGGCTTGATCGGACAACAGAAAGTGTTGTGTTATCCGCATATCGGCGGCAGTACTACCAATGCCTTGGAAAAGGGGGATCACGTAGTTTTTGATCGCATGCATGCCTATTTGCGCGCTGGGACGATTCAAGAATCGGTCAATTTTCCTCATGCAGAGTTGCCTTTTTTGGCACCGTATCGCTTGGCGCTGTTTTATCACGACAAGCCTGGTGCTTTTGCCCCGCTATTGCGGATCATTTCTGAAGCAGGCGTAGATATCGATAATTTGGCGAGTGAGAGAAAAGCCGGAGTCGCCTATACCTTGATTGATCTTGATGAGACAAATGAAATACTGCTGCAAGATCTACAGAAGCAGATACAGCAAGAAACAGCGGTCATCCGTGCCCGCTTGATCAAAAATTCGCGAACCAGTGAATAGTTGCCACCAACAATGTTTCTTGTTATGATGAAAAAAAAGTAAAGGAAGTTCATCATGACGAATAAGTTTCAAGATAAAAAGAAGGTCGCTTTGCCTCGTTATCAGCAGATTGCCGTGGCGATCGCGGAACGAATCGTTGAAAATCGCTACCAAGTTGGGCAAAAGATCCATGCGCGCTCAACGTTAGCCAGCAATTTCAATGTCTCTCCTGAAACAGCCCGCAAAGCGATCAATGTATTAGTTGATTTAGAAATCATGGATGTCCGTCATGGCAGCGGCGCCTATATTGCTTCAAAGGAAAAAGCACAGGCCTTTGTTGAACAATACCAAGATGTGCAGTCGATCCAAGAAATCAGACAAGACATTTTAGACAGTGTGGAGCGGCAGCAGCAAGAGCTGGATAATTTTTCTGACTTGTTGAACACGTTAGTGCAGCAGACCAAAAAGGTACACCATATGAGTCCGTTTGTGCCCTTTGAACTTCAGTTGACGGAACAAGCGCAGCATTTGGAAAAAAGTATCAATGAATTGAATATTTGGCAAGCCACAGGGGCGACGATCATCGCAATCCAAACAACCGAAGAATTGTTGTTGTCACCAGGACCTTATGCGAAATTCAGTGCAGGCAATACGATTTATTTTGTCGGAAATGAACTGGCGTTGCAGCGCATGACCAATTTCTTCTATCCAACGGACCATTCAGCGTAATTCTTTTTCCTGATTCCCATGCTTTTTTTGCAAAAGAAAAAGCATTGGGAAATTTTTTTTGACAAAGTGACCACATCTTGTTAAGATAGTATGGTCACTTTCGTGAAATTTTTCAGAAAAAGGAGTATTAATCATTTGAGTAAAGTTAAAGTGGAACACTTAACCAAAATCTTCGGTAAGAAAAAGCAGCAAGCTCTTGCCATGGTCAAAGAACAACGCAGCAAAAACGAGATTTTAGAAAAAACGGGTGCCACCGTCGGGGTCTATGATGTGAACTTTGAAGTCAACGAAGGCGAGATTTTCGTCATCATGGGCCTTTCTGGAAGCGGGAAGTCAACATTGATTCGACTATTGAATCGATTGATCGAGCCGTCTGGCGGAGATATTTACATAGATGGCGTGGATGTTGCCAAAATGAGTAAAGAGGAACTACGAGAAGTTCGCCGTCACAAAATCAACATGGTTTTCCAAAGCTTTGGCCTTTTCCCTCATCGGACAATTTTAGAGAACACAGAATACGGACTAGAAGTCCGTGGGGTCTCGAAAGAAGAACGAACAGCGAAAGCGGAAAAAGCGTTAGAAAACTCAGGATTGCTTTCTTTTAAAGACCAATACCCTGACCAGCTGTCTGGAGGGATGCAACAGCGTGTGGGACTTGCCCGTGCGTTAGCCAATGATCCAGAGATCCTCTTGATGGATGAGGCCTTTTCAGCATTAGATCCGCTGATTCGCCGTGAAATGCAAGATGAACTTTTAGAATTGCAAGCCAATGTTCAAAAAACGATTATCTTTATCACCCATGATTTGAACGAGGCCTTGCGGATCGGTGACCGGATCGCTTTAATGAAAGATGGTCAGATCATGCAGATCGGTACAGGAGAAGATATTTTGACGAATCCTGCCAACCAATATGTGCGTGATTTCGTGGAAGATGTCGATCGTTCCAAAGTCTTGACTGCGCAAAACATCATGGTTCCAGCATTGACGACGAACATCGAGATCGATGGACCAAGCGTAGCATTGAACCGGATGCGGAAAGAAGAAGTCAGCATGCTGTTAGCCGTCGACAAACGTCGTCACCTAAAAGGAAGCTTGACAGCCGAGTCTGCTCGTGAGGCACGGAAAAACAATCTGACCTTGAAGGAAGTTATTGATAAAAATGTTAAAAAGATCGATAAAGATATGCTGGTAACGGATATCTTCAATTTGATCTATGATTCGCCTACACCTTTAGCCGTGGTAGAAAACGATCGTTTGATCGGAGTCGTGATCCGCGGAAGCGTGATTGAAGCGTTGGCTGAGACCGATTCAGCCGTTCAAGCAGAGGAAGGGGTAGTGACAAATGGATAATTTCTTACAACATACGATTCCGGTAGCTGATTGGGTCGAAAACTTTACTGATTGGCTAACAGGAACTTTCAGTGGATTGTTTTCAGCCTTACAGTCTTTCGGACAATTTATCATGGACGCTATTACAAATGTATTACTGTTTGTACCACCGTTATTAATGATCGTCTTATTGACGGCTGCTGCCTTTTTCGTTTCACGCAAAAAATTTGGCTTGCCAGCTTTTACTTTTGTCGGGTTGCTGTTCATCTATAACCAAGGGTTATGGACAGACTTGATGAACACCGTGACGTTGGTCTTATTGTCGAGTTTGGTTTCGATCATCATTGGGATTCCACTAGGAATCTTAATGGCGAAAAGCGAAAAAGCGCAAAGTATCGTGACGCCGATCTTAGACTTTATGCAAACGATGCCTGGTTTCGTTTATTTGATTCCTGCGGTTGCTTTCTTTGGGATCGGGATGGTTCCTGGGGTCTTCGCCTCAGTGATCTTTGCTCTACCACCAACCGTTCGGATGACGAACTTAGGGATTCGCCAAATTTCTCGTGAATTGGTGGAAGCCTCTGATTCCTTCGGTGGGACTGGCTGGCAAAAACTGATCAAATTAGAATTGCCACTAGCCAAAAGCACTATTTTGGCTGGGGTCAACCAAACCACGATGCTGGCATTATCAATGGTCGTGATCGCGTCGATGATCGGTGCTCCTGGGTTAGGGCGCGGTGTCTTGTCTGCCTTGCAACGAGCACAAGTCGGTAACGGATTTGTCAGTGGGGTATCCTTAGTTATTTTGGCGATCATCATGGATCGCTTTACTCAGAATTTGAACCGTTCGGCACATCAAAAAGCAGCCAGCAAGACGAGTCGCAAACAAAAACGTCTTTTTGGCGGGATTGCGGCAGCGGCAGTCGTTGCTTTGATTGGCGCATCGTTTGCCTTTGGAAATGTTTCTGACAGCAAAGGCACGGTGAACTTGGCGTATGTCGAATGGGATACGGAAGTCGCATCTACCCATGTGGTGGCAGAAGTCTTGTCGCAAATGGGCTACGAAGTCAACACGACGCCTTTGGATAATGCCATCATGTGGGAATCGGTGGCAAAAGGGGAAGTTGACGGGATGGTTGCTGCTTGGCTGCCATCTACGCATCAATCCCAGTATGAACAGTACCAAGATCAAGTCGAGAACTTAGGTCCTAACTTAGAAGGGGCAAAACTGGGGATCGTTGTCCCAAGCTATATGGATGTAGATTCCATCGCAGACCTTTCTGACGAAGCTGGAAAAACCATCACTGGTATCGAACCAGGCGCTGGTGTCGTAAATGCAGCGGAAAATACGGTTGCAACGTATGACAACCTTTCCGATTGGAATGTCGCTACCTCTTCTTCTGGAGCGATGACAGTGGCATTGGGCCAAGCCATCAAGAACCAAGATGAGATCGTTATTACTGGTTGGTCTCCACATTGGATGTTTGCGAAATATGATCTGAAATATCTGGATGATCCAGAAGGAACAATGGGTGAAGCAGAAAGCATCAATACTGTTGTACGTCAAGGATTAGCAGATGACATGCCAGAAGTTTACGAAGTACTTGATCGTTTCAACTGGACACAGGAAGATATGGAAGAAGTCATGTTAGCAATCAATGACGGAACATCAGCCGAAGATGCAGCCAAAGATTGGGTAGCCAATCACCCAGAAGAAGTTGCTGCTTGGACGAACTAACTTCTTTCAAATAAGTGTATTAAATCTTCAATCGATTTTAATGTTGAGTTAGCACACATCCGAAAGTGGATGTGTGCTTTTTTGATCGTTTATTTGCTGCACAAACTTCAGGTATAAAGAAAATGAAAGAATAATGGCCGACGATTTTTGACAAGAGATAGCAAAAAATGGCAAGTCAATGGAATCGCTCGTGTAAGAAAATAGGAAAGCAAGTGTTTCAAAATCTTATAAAAGTTCGTTCATCAACTTATACAAATTCACGGGGACTTCTATAAAATGAGAGAGAAGGAAGTCGAGTGCATAGAGAAGGAATTAGGAGGGATTGAATGACAGCTTATTTATTTTGTCATTTCACTGGCGAGCAAAAAAATGGTGAGCAAGTATACTTTAGTGTGAGCAAGGATGGATTGACTTTTACAGATTTAAATCAAGGCCATCCCGTTTTGAAAAGTGATCTTGGGGAAAAAGGAGTCAGAGATCCTTTTCTGGTTAAGGGGAAGGACACGTATTATCTCATTGCGACAGATTTGCGTATTGAAAAGGGACTTGGCTGGGCACATGCTCAAACCAATGGTAGCCGCCAGATGGTTATCTGGTCATCAACGGATCTTGTGTATTGGACAAACCCATGGACCGCAACGATTGCTCCAGAAGGTGCAGGGAATTTGTGGGCGCCAGAGGCAATTTATGACGCAGAAAAAGAGACATTTTTTGTCTATTTTGCTGCAAAGGTTAATGGAAAACATAAGATTTATTCTGTTTCTACTATGGATTTTCAGACGTTTACTGAGCCTGTGCTATTTATTGAAAAAACGATGGATGTGATCGATACAACGATTGTTTTTAGTCAGGGGTATTATTATCGTTTTACAAAAAACGAAGAAAATAGTCGCATTTTTTTAGATCGCAGTCAACAGCTGACAGGAGACTATCAGGAAGTAACTTCTGAATACCTCGCTCAATTAGAAGGGGTTGAAGGACCGCAAGTGTACCAATTACCTGATGGCAAATGGGCGCTGATCGTAGATCACTTTAAAAAAGGCACAGGATATGGGATCGCAGTAAGTGATGATCTCACAACAGGCGTTTTCGAACCTGTTTCTGCCTTCGACTTCGGTCAATCTATCAAGCGCCATGGTGGGGTGATCACGATCACAGATGAGGAGTATCAACGACTACTGACCTATTATCAACAAAAAAACCCGGTTTTAGAGGGACTTTATGCTGACCCTGATTTGGTTTCATTTAATGGGAAATTTTACTTATATCCAACATCAGATGGTTTTACGGATTGGTCTGGGACAAGCTTTTCGGTATTTGAATCAGAAGATCTCACTCAGTGGACAAATAAAGGGACGATCCTTGATCTAGCATCCGCTCAGGTGAAGTGGACGATCGGTGGTGCGTGGGCACCCTGTATAGCAGAAAAAGAAGGAACGTTTTATTTTTACTTTACTGGAAAAATGGCGGATGGACGCTCAGGAATCGGTGTCGCTTATGCGGATCATCCAACAGGTCCCTTTATTGCAGATGAGAAACCGCTATTGAGTCCTGATCTTATCGATGACTATGGGTTAAACATGAGTCAAGTCATTGATCCATCTGTTTACGTAGAAGCTGGAAAGTATTATCTATTGTTTGGCAATTCTGCGGGAGGGACTGCTGCCATCGTAGCGTTGGGAGATGACATGCGGACTGTCAAACTTGATACGCTAACAGAATATCAAGGGCTGGAAGATTTTCGAGAAGCCATTACTGTTTTGAAAAAAGATGATTTGTATCACTTTACCTGGTCGGGAGAAGATACCCGCAGTGAAGACTATCATGTGAATTATGGTACCTCATCTTCATTGTATGGACCGATTCAGTATCATTATCCTATCTTACAAAAAAATGTTGAGAAAGGCATTTTAGGAACCGGTCATCACAGCATTTTGGAACATTTTGATCGATATTATATTGCTTATCACAGCTTTGCTGTTCCACTTAGTAAGTATCCAGAAGAAGCCCGCGGATTTCATCGACAGGTTCGCATTTCCCCATTAGATTTTGACAAAACAGGCTATATGAATCAAGTAGTCGTATAAGAAAAAGGGTGCAGCGATGCATCCTTTTTTGTCTGCAAATTCAGTTAGTTTCTTTTACGAACATTAGAAGGAGCAAGATCATAATGCTTTTTAAATAGTTTACTAAAATAAAAAGGATCATGATAGCCTACTTTTTCTGCGATTTCTTTGACGGTCAAATTGGTATGAAGCAACAGCTCATAGGCATGTTTGAGACGAATCTCGATCAAATATTTAATCGGACTACGACCAGTGATTTTCCGAAAAACTTTTGAAAGTTGGGCAGGACTAATATAAAGCATGTCCGCTAGCATTTCCAAAGTGATGTCTTCTTGATGATGATTCTCCAAATAATAAATCGTATGGTTTACTAGCGTTTGTTTTTGTTTATCTTTTTCAGAAATTACTGACAGGCTATTGTTTGGATCGGAGGGCGTCAAACTTCTTAAAATCAAAGCTAGCATTTCGAGAATGATTCCTTTGCCCATCAAATCGTGATGAATATTATGGCTGTTAAACTCATGGGTCAGCTGCCATGCTTTTTTGAAGAACGCTTCTTGATAAATCCCTAAATTGAGCAGGGGATCTTCATTAGGGAAGGTATTAAAAGGAAGTCCTTCGATCAGAATATTAGAAAGGCCGATATGAAGTTCATGGGATTCCATCCCTGCTGGATGGATTTCGGTATGGGGAAGGCCAGGGTTAAAAAGGAGCGTGTCACCAGTATATAGCCTTGTGCGGGTTTCATTGAATTCGTAATCAACGGTTCCTTCTAATACGATGCTGATCTCAATGAAATCATGATGGTGGTAGCCCCGAAGATTTTTCTTTTTATTCCAAAAGTCAACGACATAAATAATTTCAGGATTAAATATATTCGAATGGATGTGGTACATAGTTCCCTCCTATTACCTACGAAAAAGTAGGCGCTTTTTTTTCTTCATATCATATTAATACATGAAAATGAATCGGATAGACTATGTTCTTCATTAAATGTTTTAGTAAAATTAAGTGAAAGAAAGCGATTTCTTTATGTGAGTATTGGTAAAAAGGAGGTTAGGAGTTAAATGGAAAAACGTTTTTTGAATGAATGGCGATTCTCAAAACAAGAAGAAAAAGAAGCATGGAAAAAAGATTTTGATGATTCTATTTGGGAAAAGGTAACGATTCCTCATGATTGGGGTGTCTCTTATCCCTTTGAAAAACATTTTTCAAGCGGAACAGGGTATCTATCCGGAGGAATAGGTTGGTATCGAACCAAACAGCCGCTGCAAGAGTTGGGTGACCTTACGAATAAAGTCGTAAAAATTCATTTTGAAGGTGTTTATAAAAATGCACGGGTTTGGATCAATGGCTATCATATGGGGATTAGACCTTCAGGATATGCTTCATTTTATTATGATTTGACAGAGATTTTAACTTACAATTCGGATGATAGCTTGCTTATTAGTGTCCGTGTCGAGCACACAGATTTGGCAGATTCAAGATGGTATAACGGAAATGGACTCACACGTCCTGTTTCTCTTGAAATTCATGATTCTATTTATATCGACGAATACGGAACGAGTTTTTCAACGCCAAGTGTTACAGAGGGGCAAGCGGAGATCATGATCGAACATCGGCTAGTAAATACCTTAAAACAAGACCGTGTTGTTAGGATCGAACAAGTGCTGGAAAGTTTACAAACGGAAAAAGTGATGAACATAAGTGAGGAAATCCAACTTAACGCAGGGGAACGCCGCACGGTCACATTGAAAGCAAAAATTGAAAAGCCAGAGCTATGGTCACCTGAAGCGCCGAATCTTTATCAGCTACGAACAAAGGTGAGTTTTCAAGATGCGTCCTTAAATAGAATTGAGAGCGTATACAACGAGTATATCGGGATCAGATCCTTTCATTTTGATGCCAATGAGGGCTTTTCTTTAAATGGGCAAAAGCTGAAAATCAAAGGTGTTTGCTTGCACGAAGATGCGGGCTCTTTCGGTACAGCTGTTCCGAGCGAGGTATGGGTACGGCGTTTAATAAAGTTAAAAGAGATGGGGGCAAATGCTATACGAATGGCACACAATCCTCATTCGTTTGCTTTGTATCGTTTGTGCGACACCATGGGATTTTTAGTCTTTGATGAAGCATTTGATGAATGGGAAAATCCTAAAAATAAATGGTGGCAAGGTCATAATGTGTATCCACCCAAGTTAGAAGGAGCAGCAGAACATTTTCCAACTTGGTATGAAAAAGATTTGGAAAATATGATTTTACGCAATCGAAACCATCCATCGATCATTGCTTGGAGCATTGGCAATGAGATTGATTATCCCAATGATCCATATGCTAGTCCATTGTTTGCTGAAATGACAGGGAATAATGACAATAGCAAACCAGAAGCTGAGCGCATCTATAATCCACATCGACCTGATATGAGAAGGTTACGCACGATAGCCGAAAAGCTGGTCCATTTGAGCAAAACACTCGATCCGACTCGACCAGTTACCTTGGCAGCAGCTTTTCCAGAATTATCTACGAAAATTGGCTTGATCGATCACTTGGATGTCGTTGGCTATAACTACAAAGAACATCTATACGAAGAAGATCATCGCAAATTCCCAGATAAACCTTTTATTGGGAGTGAGAACAGTCACGGGTTTAAAGAATGGCAAACGGCAAACACTCTTCCGTATATCGCTGGACAATTTTTATGGACGGGCATTGATTATTTAGGGGAAGCCCATGGCTGGCCTATTCACGGATCTGGGGCAGGCTTATTGACATTGGCTGGTATTGAAAAGCCTAGTTATTACAAGAGAAAGAGCTGGTGGAGTCAAGAACCGACTGTTTATTTGACAACGATTCCTTACGAGAAAAACAAACGAAGAGCAGAATGGGAACCCACCTATCGAAAATGGTCTTACCCAGCTGAGCAAGAAATTGAAGTAAGGTGTTATACAAATGCAAAAGAGATTCGATTGAAGATTGGCGACTTGGAAGTACCCGATGTTCGTTATGATGATACCTTTGGTTATTATGTTGCACGGATCAACTATCAGCCAAAAAACTTGTCGGTCGAAGCAGTATTTGAAGAAACGATTCTGCATGATGAAATAAAACCCGAAGCAGCGCCAACTGCTTTGGCAGCTATGAATTACGAAATTCCTCAAAGATGGCGGGAGAAATTAGCTGCTACCGATTTAACGCTAGATAAGACCCTTCATCAAATCGAATGCCAAGTCTTGGATTATGCTGAAAATACGATAGCAGCAGAAGTGATGGTCTATCTAGAAGTCGAAAATGGGACATTATTAGGTTTGGAGAATGGTGATCTAGCAGATACTACCGCTTATACAGAGTCATTCCGTAGAACGATGCAAGGAAAGTTGCTTTGCTTTGTAGCAGGAGAGCGCAAGAAAGAGACAGTTGTGACGCTGCGCTCACCTGGACTACCAGATACACGATTGATTCTAGAGAATAGAGAGGGAAGTACATGATAAAAAAGCGGACACTCCTTATTCCTTTGGTCTTATTGAGTATACTGACAGCGTGTGGAACGGTCGAGGAAAATACACAGAAAGAAAAAGAGCCAGAGACAGATGAAGTCATTGATACGGCGATGATCACCTTAAATACGGCAGAAACCTACCAGACAATTGAAAGCTTTGGCGCAAGTGGTGCTTGGTGGAGTCAAGATGTTGGTGGCTGGATCGAAGAAGAAACAGCAGAACTTTCGAAGCGAGAATATATCGCAGAATTATTATTTGATCCGCTTGAAGGGATTGGCTTGACGTCTTATCGCTACAACTTAGGCGCCGGAAGTACGTTACAAAATAGTCCTCGCATTGAAGATCCCTGGCGACGAGCAGAAAACTTTGAAGAAGGACCCGAAGTCTATGATTGGTCGAAGGATGAAAATGCACGATGGATGCTGAAAACAGCGGTTGATTATGGAATTGATGATATCTATTTATTCGTCAATAGTCCATTGACGAGGCTAACGAAAAATGGTTCTGCGTATGGTGATCAGCTAGAAGAAAAACGCAGTAATCTAGCTCCTGAGAATTATCAAGCATTTGCCAACTACGTCTATGATGTAACGGAACACTTCTTAAAAGAAGACATTCCCGTCACGCATGTGTCGCCAATCAATGAACCACAATGGGATTGGACTGGTGGTCAGGAGGGAACCTACTACGATCCAGCTGAAGTAGTCGCACTCTTAGAGGTATTTATTGAAGAAAAACAAAAAAGACCAGAGCTGAAACAAATAGCGCTATCGATGCCTGAATTAGGAGAATGGGCAAACACCAGCAAGGAATATTTCGAAGCAATCATCGAAAATGATACATTGATGAATTACTTTGACACGTGGGAAGTCCATTCATATTGGACAACTTACGTCGAGAAAATGAATTTTAAAGAGTGGTTAGAAGAAAAGGAAATCGATGTTACCTTAAAAATGTCTGAGTGGACAGAAATGATCAATGGTCGCGACTACACTATGGATTCTGCCCTAAATTTAGCCAACGAGATACACGATGATTTAACGATCCTTGATGTGGTTGCTTGGCAATATTGGATCGCAGTCAGTAGTTACGATTATCGGGATGGTCTGATCTATGTAAACTTAGGTTCAAAAGAAATTATTCCGACAAAAAGACTTTGGGGAATGGGGAATTTCAGCAAGTTTATTCGACCAGGGTACACGAGAGTTTCCGCAATCAGCGACGACAAAGAGGTGAATGTCGTAAGCTTTTTGGGAAAAAATGAAGCAAACGAAGAAGAACTTATTACAGTGCTTATCAATAACAGTTTTCAGGAAAAAGAGATTGATCTTCAAGGAGTCGGATTTGGTGAAATCATCAGCTATACGACAGATGGTGAATCTGATTTAGAAGAGCAGAGCATCACTTCTCAGGAACTGACAATCCCTCGGCAATCGATCGTTACCTTGAAGAGCGTTACAACGAATGAATAAGAAAAGGGGAAATGGCTATGAACTTTGGGAAAATTGCTAAAACATCTTTATTGGCGTCTTCAGTAGTCTTATTTGTTGCTTGTGGGCAAGAAAACAACAATAATGATTCGGATGGAGAAATCACAACGATCCAGTTTTATACGTGGGGAGGTGAAGGTGACCTTCCCATCTATGAGCCACGCATCAAAGCATTTGAGGAAGCGAATCCTGACATAAAAGTAGACTTCGTTCAAGTGCCAAGTGATTATGACACCAAACTGCAAACAATGTATGCCGGAAATGAAGCACCTGACGTTGTCCAAGTGGCAGAAAATGGGCAAAACTTTGCTTCTAAGGGATTGTTTATTGATCTTTCAGAATATATTGAGGAATCATCGATTGACGTAGAAAGCAATTGGGGGGAGGCAATAACCCAATATACCTATGATGGCCAACCATTTGGTTTGCCGGATAGAGGGGGCCCGGAAATTCTTTACTACAATAAAGACTTATTTGATGAAGCAGGGATCGAATACCCGACAAATGATTGGACGATTGAAGAATACACAGCTGCTGCCGAAAAATTAACAAAAATAGAAAACGGCGAAACGGTTCAGTATGGTGCTAGTGGAATGGATTGGGTGCCAAACTGGGGAGTATTTATCAAGTCCAATGGTGGTTCCCTTGTGGAAAATAATGAGGTTGTGATCAATTCTCCCGAAAACTTAGAAGTTCTTACTTGGTTTAATAATCTATACCAAGACGGTTATGTTGGCACATATGAATTCTATGAATCTGTTGCGCAGTCTGGTGCGGATTCAATGTTCTCACAAGGTAGAATTGGTATGTTGACGACAGGATTTTGGAATATTGGCAACTTCACACAACTGGATGATTTAAATTTTGATATTGCACCGATGCCTTTCTTCAATGAAAAAGTTACATGGCCTTTCGGAAGTGCCTTAGCGATTTCTAAGCAATCGACCAAACAAGATGCCGCCTTTCGATTCATTGAATATATGACGAGCGAAGAAGCACAAAAAATTCTTGGTGAAAGTTTAGTGGATTCTCCTGCCAATATCAAAGTATTGAACTCTGAAGAATTTACCAATAGACAAGTAAATGGGAAAGATCTTCGCTTGGACGTCGTAGGAATCTCGACAGAACGTGTTGTGATCGATGGTATTTTCGAAGGTCCTTACTATGGAGAACTGACCGGTGAGTTCAGTAATCAAGTAAAAGAAATGCTCCTTGGCCGTTTAACACCAGAAGAAGCGCTTGAGAAAATGCAAGAATCTGGCGAAAAAATCATGGAACAATATTAATTCAGAGAAAGGATAGCTTAGGGAAGAAAAAATTTTCTTCCTTAAGCACCTTAGTTAAGGAGGGTTTCCTATTGGACATTTCAGCGACACAACTTCAACTAAATCAAAAAAAGCGTAAGCGGACTCAGTCCCGCTGGTTTTTTGCCTTTGTTTCACCTTGGATCATTGGGTTTGTTTGTTTTACCATTGGACCAATGATTTTTTCGATCATCATGAGTTTTACTGATTGGGATATGTTTTCGGAATTTAATTTTATCGGATTTGATAACTATCTGCGTCTTTTTAAGGATGATATTTTTTTAAAAGCTTTAGCAAATACTTTTCAATATACCTTGATCAGTGTTCCAATCAATTTGTTACTTTCATTAGGTATGGCTTATTTATTGAGCTTTCATTTGAAAGGGATGCGTGTTTTTCGTACCATCTATTACTTACCTTCCATTGTACCAATCGTTGCGAGCACGATGCTGTTTACCCGTTTGCTTTCTTCCAAAGGACTAGTCAACCAGGCACTAGCCTTATTTGGTATCGACGGACCAGTTTGGCTGTTGAGTAAGGACCATGTGCTTTGGAGCTTCGTATTCCTTTCTCTATGGGGTGTCGGTGGAACAATGATTTTGATGTTGTCTGCTATCAATAGTGTGGGGGAAGAAATGTATGAATCGGCACTTCTTGATGGTGCATCCAGATTCAGGATGTTTATTAGTATAACCATTCCCCAAATTTCGCCGATTTTATTTTTCAACCTGATTACCGGAGTCATTGGCTCCCTTCAAACCTTTACTCAAGTATATATGATGACCGGTGGTGGGCCTGATTATGCCAGCGAAATGATTGTTCCGTACCTTTATCGAAATGCCTTTTCATTTTATCGGATGGGCTATGCTTCGGCAATGGCTTGGGTGTTGTTTATGATCGTGATGGTCTTATCCTTGATCGTGCTGAAGAGCTCAAGCTTATGGGTATTTTATGAAGAGGAGGTGAAGTAAGTGTTAGATAAAAATCTATCCAAAGTATCTAAATTATTGATCTATCTGTCCTTGATTTTGTTTGCGGGAATTTTGATCATTCCATTCGTTTATATGATTTCGATTGCACTAGCTTCGCCGGAGTCAAATATCAAAGAACAGTTCACTTTACTGCCGATGGAATTCTATTTGTCCAATTTCACCAATTTGTTTAGAGATTCCTTTTCAGGAGAGCGACCAATCTTGTTGTGGTTTTTCAACACGATGCTGATCGTCGTTCTTAGCATTGTTGGACAAATTATTTCTTCGACACTGGTTGCTTTTGGCTTTGCCCGAATGAAGTATAAACATAAAAATAAATTGTTTCTATTGGTATTAGGAACAATGATGTTACCAGGTCAAATCACCTTGATTCCTGTGTTTTTGATTTTTAGAAACTTAGGTCTTTATAACACTCTTTGGCCACTGATCATCCCGCAATTCTTTGGCTCTGCCTATAATATCTTTTTTACTCGCCAATTTATTACGGCGATTCCGGGAAACTTATTTGAAGCGGCAGAAATGGATGGTTTAGGACCATTTAGATCCTTTACCAAAATAGTCTTACCTTTGATCAAACCAGCGATGGCTGCCATTGCTATTTTTACCTTTAACTTTGCTTGGAGCGACATCATGGGTCCTTTGATCTATGTATCAGATACGAGCAAAATGACCTTAGCTTTAGGCGCACAATCTATGTCCGCCACCTCCAATCCAGCGGGTACCGTCAATATGTCGATGTTAATGGTAATGTCATTGCTGCTGACACTTCCACAGATCGTTATCTATTTCTTAGGACAAAAATATTTGTTCCAAATCAATTTGGGGATTGGCAATAGCGGGACAAAATAAGTTGAAGAGCTTATGAAAAAACTGACGATCGCATATAGAAAAATAGAGTTACAAGGAGCGACAGATGGAAAAAAATATTCGACAACCGGAGATCAATCAAAAAGATAGCTACAAACTGTTTCATCATCTATCTTATTTAAATTATATTATCTATACTTTTCTAGGGACGCTGCTGTTTTGGTTGTTCAATTTACCCCTTCTTTTTTTATTGCTAACAATGGAAATCAAACTTAGCACCTTACCATTGTTTCTCCTGTCCTTCTTGCCAGTAGCCCCAGCTTTTACAGCGTTACTCATCTATTTGAAAGAAGCAAAGGAGAAAGATGGTACCCCAAAAGTATTTTTATTGGCCTATCGCAGGAAATTTAAGCATAGTCTTCTAGGGTGGCTTCCTGTTTTAGTCGTTATTGGGTTATGTAGTGCAAATTTATTGTTACTGAGGGTCACGATCCAAATCACTGAATTGAAATGGCTAAATCTGTTTCTGCTGATCGTCGCCTTGACGTTTGCGATCAATTATTTTTTAGTGGTCGCAACGGCACCGTCTCTTTCAATCAAGGAAGCTCTTTTGCTTAATCTCCAATTATTTATTTTGAAATCCAGCCGATATATGTTAAGTTTTATGATCATCATTAGTAGTTGGCTGCTGTTAGCCTTGGTTCCAATTTATCTGGCATTATTTGGCGTAGGGCTGATTGCCATCTTATTATTACTGAACTTTGCGCCAGTCATGGAGTTTGCGCGAAAGCATTCGGTTCGTTGAGCAACAAAAAATCACCTGATCATGGAGCAACCTCGAACAGTTAGACCAAAACTCTAACGAGTCGAGGTAGCTTCAGTATGCGTTTTATCAGGTGATTTTTAGGTTAAGCAAAACGATGAAAAATCGGCTGCATCTGTTCAAACGTACAGAGTTCAGTAAATCCTAATGATCGCAAAAGATCTTGTCCCTCTTTGATTTGAAACCTGAGCTGCTCTGGTTTATGACTGTCGCTGCCGATGGTTAGCACGCTTCCCCCCAAGTCACGATAAAGCTTGAGGATCTCGATCGATGGCGTATACCCATTGATTCCGTAACGGTGGGAAGAGGTATTCAGTTCAATGCCTTTGCCATCTTTGATCACGACTTTCAAGATCTCTGCGATTTGTTCTTTCGTTTGTTCAAAAGCATCCTTCTCTTTATCTAAATAACGACGAATCAAATCCATATGAGCTAAGACGGAATACTCTTTATATGTCGTGACCAGCTGATACATTTCATCATAATAGCGCTCGTAGCATTCCTGTTGGCTGCGTCCTTTTTGAAATTCTCCAGTCCAAAATTCTTGATCGTCTACCTGATGAACGGAAAGTAAAATGAAGTCAAAGGGATGCGAATGATAAAGACGGGTAAATTGTGGGATCGTGTGCATTTGCATCCCAAATTCCAGCCCAGTTTTTAGCTTGATTTGGTCACTGTATGTTTCCTTTAAGCGTGCCAGTTCGGTAAAATACAAGTCGTAGTAGACATTTTTTACGACTTTATTGGCTCCGACGAGGTACGCATCCGTCGCTTGCCAGTCTTCTTTGACCCCATAATCCACATGATCGGTAAAGCAGATTTCTGCTAAGCCTAGGTTAATGGCGTCTTTGACTACATCTTCCATCAAATACCAAGAATCATCGCTGTAATCACTATGAACGTGATAGTCTGTAAAAATCATGGCGTCTCCTTTTGTTTCGTTATTTTTGCTGCTTCTGCCAGTCTGCTCGTTTTTGATAATAAAGCTGGGCGGCCGTTTCCCAATGCTCTTTGTCAGTCGGCTGAATCTCACGGATCAGACGGGCTGGATTGCCGCCGACGATCGTATTCGGCGGCACATCTTTTGTGACGACGGAACCAGCAGCGACGATGGCATGTTTGCCGATCGTGACACCTGGTAAAATCGTACTATTGCCTCCGATCCAAACGTAATCTTCGACGGTGATCGGTAGGCCAAATTCCAAATCTTGACTGCGGACCACAGAATCGATCGGATGGCCGGCTGTATAGAAGCTGACCCGTGGTCCCACCATCACATGATCACCAATCAGAATCTTATTGACATCTAAAAAAATGCAATCCATATTGGCATAAAAGTGATCACCAATCTCAACATGGCGACCATAGTCGACAAAAAGGGGTGGTTGGATAAAGCAATGCTGCCCAAATTTGCCAAAGAGTGCTTTTTCTTTGGCGATGATTCCTTCTCGGTCATCGACTGGTAAAAGGTTGATTTCCTGGGCCCGTTTTTTCCCCTCCACTGAGCCATTCTCAGGGAGAATACCGGCAGCTTGATACAGTTGACCAGCCAACATCGCTTGATAATCAAAATCTTCTTTCATTGCAAAATCCTTTCTAAGACGGTAAATCGTCGGTGGTTAATTCAATCAAATTGCCTTCGGGGTCTTGGACAACTGCTTCATAATAGCCATCGCCTGTCGTACGAGGACCATTTAAAAGAGGGTAGCCATCTTCAACAAACCGTTGAGCGTATCGATCAACGTCAGCTTGATCACCTACTGCAATCGCAAGGTGAGTGTAGCCTAAGCTCTCACTGACACGAGGGCTTAAAAATTTCTTGGTCGTTAATTCTAACCGACTTCCAGAATCAAAGGTCAAAAAATAGGACTGAAAGCCTGTTTTCGGATTATGATATTTTTGGTTGCTGACCGCCTGAAAGTAGGTTTCATAAAATGTTCTCATTTTTTCTAAATCATTGACATATAGTGCGATGTGTTCAATTTTCATTATTGACAACTCCTTTAATAAGCAACATGCGTCGTTCTTTCTTCGTTCCTTTTTGAACTTAGTAAACTTTGTTTAATAAGTTGCTTCTATTATACCTTTGTTAACAAAATTAATAAAGGTGTATTCCCAGCTTTTTATCTGTTAAAATAGGAGCGTTGAGGGGGAGAAAAATGAAAGCTTATCAGCCAACGACCATTAAATTACATAATCAGGCAGTATTGCTGGATTTGCTAAAACAGCAGCAAGCGCCTATGACCAAGCGCCAACTGGCAGATGCCTCTCAATTAAGCGTGGTAACGATCAACAAGCTGCTTCCTGAATTGATAGAAAAGCAGTTGCTTTTGACGACGGATCAACCGCAACGAACGGGAGGACGTCAAGCTGCGGCTTACCAGTACAATGCGCAACGGACACTGTTGTTGATCATTCAGTTTATCGAAGAAGACCAGCAGATCGTGATTCGTTTTTCAGTCGTCGATCTCGTCGGGAACATTTTGCATCATGAGCAGTCAGCAGAGGGCCGATTGCCGCAGTTCTTGCAAGTGATTCGTCAGAAAAAACAGGAATACCCGAAAATCAGCTTGGCAGTCGTGGGAATTCCTGGTGTGGAAATTGCTGGAAGACTGAAGATCATGGATGCTCCAGCATTTAAGGACATGGCGCTAGGGGAATTGATTGAAAAGGAGATCGCGGTAAAAACGCTTATTGAGAATGACGTGAATGCTGCGGTATTTCATTTTAAAGAAGAGAAAAAAATCGTGGCTGGCATTTATTTTCCAAAAAATTATCCACCAGGTGCGGGACTGGTCATCGACCAACAGCTCTTTAAAGGAGCCAACCATTTAAGTGGCGAAATCAAGCATTTGCCGCATCTTTACAAAGTTTCTTACCCTTTGGCAACAGAGGCGATCCAAGAGCAAGTGACTGCCACTCTTCAAGCGATCGTGGCAGTCACGGACCCGCATCAAGTCATTTTGTTTTTGCCCTCTGAGTGGCAGGCGCTTGTGCCGCGCTCTTTTTTGGAAAAGCAGCTGGCAGCAGTGCTTCATTATGGCGTCTTACCAAAGTTACACTTTTCAGATCGGTTTTCAGAAAACTATTTGGCTGGGTTGATCACGATGGGAATCGAAGCAGCGGGCTTAGGGCTTTGATTCGCAGCATTTAAATGGTACTGAGGACAAAAACTGCCGCTGCTTCCTTTATCAGAAGCAGTGGCAGTTTTTTTGAAAATACGAGAACTCACAGTTTAGCGAGTTTCTGTGCTTTTTCGGTATTCGCAAAATGCAGTTTGGCATATTTGCCCAATAGTGCTATGCCACCTTGCTGCAGTAATTTTGCGGCAACTTGGTCAGCAGCTGCGTGGGCGCCAGAAGGCAAGCGCATACCGACTTCTTTGGAGGTTGCCTCTAATTCATCCAAAAAGACTGTACGACATAAAATAGAGGCTGCCGCTACTGCTAGATGATATTGTTCACCTTTCGTCGCAAAATAGAGCTTTTCGGTAACCGCTGCTTGTTCCGATTTTAAATAAGTGCGATAATTTTTTTCGCTTGTGAACTGATCGATCAAAATGGCATCTGGTGTCTCAGGAGCAATCTTTTGCAAAAGCAAACGAATGGCTTGATTATGCAAAGCAACTTTCATTCGGACCGTGTTGTATTTTGGTTGGATCTCGTTGTATTTGCTGGGTGTAACAGTGAGCAATTGGTAAGGAACCAATTCTTTGATTTTCGGCGCCATCTTACGGATCTCTGGATCTGTCAGCATTTTTGAGTCCTTGACACCTAAGGCTTTCAGCTGTGGCAATTGCTCTTTTTTGGCATAGACGGCACAGACCACCAAAGGACCGAAATAACTGCCGTTGCCGACCTCGTCACTGCCGACGACGCTTTTTTCGCTAAATCCTGCTGGCAACGCAGTGGTTGAAACAGTCGCTTTTTTCTTATCCGGTACAGCACTTGCCGTATCGCCCCATAAGGAAGCTTCTTTTTCAGCAGTCGCTCCTTGAAACATGACTTTTCCAGACGTATAAGCAGTGATCGTCGTTGGCCCTTTTTTGGCGACAAACGCTGTATAAGGAACTTTCTTAGCCAGCAGTTCTCGTTGGTAAAATTGCTGCATCTTTTTGATAGTTGAAGTTGGTACTTTGATAACGATCGTACTCATTTGATTCCTCCTGTTTTTTTGTCTTTTCTTAGGTAGACAAAAGGATACTTTAAGATTTTACCATACTTCTTATTCTTTTTTACTAAGACGATCAGCAAACAAACGATTGGCATGGAAATTCATAAGAAAATCACGTATAATAGTTAAGAGTTTGCGACACATGTTCAATAAGTGATAGAATAGAGCAGAATGTAAGCAATGGGAGGAAATATTCCTATGACGGAGCAAAAGAAACGCTATAAAGCAGTTATCGCGAATCAAAGTTACACGATTATTGGACGCGAAAGCAAAGAACACATGGATATGGTGACAAGATTGGTCAATGACCAACTGCTTGAGATCATGCAATTATCGCCACAAACCGATCAAGAACAAGCGTCGATCTTATTAGCGATCAACGCTGTTTCCGACCAGCTGAAAAAACAAGAACAGCTTTTGGTCCTACAAAAAAAAGTGGACGAGTTGCGGGGACAAGCCATTAAAGCAACGGAGCTTGAGAATCGCATCAAGCGGATCGAAGCAATCGAATCCGAAGCACGGAAAGTTCTCGATGAGACAGGTCGCAGTGATGTGGAGATCCATAATCATGTGGAAGCACAACAGATCTTAAATGAACAAAGGAAACGAAAAATTCAAGAAAAGACAGCCCATGGGTAGTGCGGCGTAGAAAGGATTCCTAAATGATTGGATTATTTGTCTTGGTTTTGTTGTTGGCAGCCTTTTACGGCGGCGCGCGGCGCGGAACCAGTTTACAATTGGTCTCAGTTTTGGGCTATTTGCTCTCTTTTTTCTTTGCAGTTGCGAATTACCAAGAAATTGCGAAAAAAATTGAGCTCTATGTTCCTTATATGTCAGTAACGGCGGATTCAAAGTTAAAATACTACGATATGGAACTGGCTTTAGATTTAGACAAAGCCTATTATGCGGCCATTGCTTTTGTGATGGTACTCTTTGCTGGTTGGCTGATCACCAAACTATTAGTGATTTTTGCAGACAGTTTGCGTTACAAACGCCTACGTTTTTTAGGCGGCTATGACTGGGCAGTTGCGGGTGTTTTGAATGTCATCTTGATGTATATCAATTTGTATATGTTTTTCATGATTCTCTCAATGATCCCGTTTGCCACGATTCAAAATCTGTTTGAAACGAGCGGAACTGCGAATTTCATCGTTGATCGGTCACCGATTCTCTCAGATTACTTCTATCGATTGTGGATCACAGATGTGATTGGGTAAAAAGCAGGCAGATGGTTGCAGAGCCATTCTGCCTTTTTCTTAGGAACAAAAAGTTAAAACAAAGCAGGTGAGAAAAGAATGAATACTAAGATCCTTGATGTTTTAGGATTTGAACAAGTAAAGAGTCAAATCGGTCAGTATATCGTAACAGCCCAAGGAAAAGAAGCCTTAGCAAAGCTTGTGCCATCAAGTGATGCGCAAGTCATTTCCTCTTGGCTAGCAGAAACAGAAGACGCGATCAAGATCCAGCGTTTAAGAGGCGGAATCCCTGTACCAAAAATTGAGAATATTCGTCCCCAAATGAAACGGATCGAAATCGGCGCAGATTTAAACGGCGTTGAATTGGCACAAGTTGCCCGCGTCTTATCAACTACGCAGGAATTGAAACGCTTTTTTGCTGATTTGTCTGAAAGTGAGATTGAATTTTCCCGCTTGTATCACTGGGAAGAACAGCTGGTTTCTTTACCAACCTTGAATCGTCGCTTGAAAGAAGCTATCGATGAGGATGGCCGAGTCACAGACGATGCCTCTCCAGCACTTCGGGGAATTCGTCAATCGATCCGACGAGCAGAACGGACGATCCGTGAGACATTGGATGGCATCGTCCGAGGTGGCAATGCAAAGTATCTAAGTGATACGATCGTAACCATGCGAAATGAGCGTTATGTGATTCCAGTCAAACAAGAATACCGAGGTGTTTTCGGCGGCGTGGTTCACGACCAAAGTTCATCTGGTCAAACCTTGTTTATCGAACCGAAACAAGTAGTGGAACAAAATAACCGCTTGCGTCAGCATCAAATTGCGGAACGGGACGAAATCACTCGTATTTTGGCGGAATTATCAGCAGAGTTAGCTCCGTACCAAAGAGAGATCCTCCATAATGCATATGTGATCGGAATCATGGATTTCATGAATGCCAAGGCTCGTTTTGGGAAAGAGATGAAGGCAATCGTACCAGCGATCAATCAAGATAACCATGTCTTTTTTAAACAAGCACGTCATCCATTGATCGATCAAGAAAAAGTCGTTCCTAACGATATTACGATTGGAAAAGACTATCAAGCTGTTGTCATTACTGGGCCGAATACCGGCGGGAAAACCATCACCTTAAAAACATTAGGGCTATTGCAGATCATGGGCCAAGCCGGCTTACCAATCTTGGCAGAAGAAGAAAGCCAAATGGGGATCTTCAATGAGATTTTTGCGGACATTGGTGATGAACAATCCATTGAGCAAAGTCTATCGACCTTTTCTTCACATATGACAACGATCGTTGATGTGTTGAAAAAAGTCGACGAAACAAGTCTGGTGCTTTTTGATGAACTAGGTGCTGGGACCGATCCCCAAGAAGGGGCAGCACTAGCAATTGCGATTTTGGACGAACTCGGGGCTAAGTCGGCTTATGTCATGGCGACGACCCATTATCCAGAATTGAAAGTTTATGGCTATAACCGATCCAATACGATCAACGCCTCTATGGAGTTTGATGTCGATACCTTAAGTCCGACCTATCGCTTGTTGATCGGGGTTCCGGGACGAAGCAATGCGTTTGAGATTTCGAAAAGACTTGGCTTGCCAGAGACGATCATTGATCAAGCCAAAGAGATCATGGACGGAGAAAGCCAAGACCTGAATGAAATGATCGCTGATTTAGAAAATCGAAGAAAAATGACGGAAACCGAGTATCTGGAAGTTCGTCATCATGTAAAAGAAGCAGCCCGCTTGCACCAAGAATTAGAAGCAACTTACAGTTATTTTTTTGAAGAACGCGAAAAAGAATTGGCAAAAGCCCGTCAAAAAGCCAATCAAATCGTAGAAGAGGCTAAAGAGGAATCTGAAAAAATCATTGCCGATATTCGTAAAATGCAGTTAGCCGGCGGTCAAACGAAGGTCAAAGAACACGAACTGATCGACGCGCGCACCAAGCTATCAGGACTGCAGCAAGAAGAACATCTGCAAAAAAACAAGGTTCTGCAAAAAGCCAAAGCAGCCAAGACGCTGAAAGAAGGAGACGAGGTACTCGTAACTTCTTATGGGCAGCGTGGGGTACTGTTGAAAAAAGCCGGTAAAAATCAGTGGCAAGTCCAAATCGGCATTCTGAAAATGAATTTGCCAGAAACAGATCTCCAACCAGCAGCGCCAGTGAAGGAGCCTACACAGCGTATCGTTAATACGATTCGTTCTGCTGACAGCAGTCCAGTGGTCAATCAGTTGGATTTACGCGGCAAGCGGTACGAAGAAGCCCTAAATGAAGTGGATCAGTATTTGGATGCAGCAATTTTGGCAGGCTATCCGCAGGTGACGATCGTTCACGGTAAAGGAACTGGCGCATTGCGTCAAGGGATCACTGACTACCTAAAAAATCATCGCTCGGTGAAAAGTTTTGAATTTGCGCCAGCAAATCAAGGGGGCAATGGAGCGACCATTGTGAAGTTTAACTAAACGTTAAGAACCCTTACCTTTTGTAAGCAGACGATTTTAAAAAAATTCCGATACGTGGTATACTTTTTTTAGTTTTAAAAATGGAGGGGAAGTACGATGGCAAAAGAAATTACCGATAAAACTTTTTCAGAAGAAACCGATAAAGGCTTAGTCCTTATTGATTTTTGGGCAACTTGGTGTGGCCCTTGTCGTATGCAAGCACCGATCTTGGAACAATTAGCGAATGAATATGAGGAAGACGAATTGAAGATCGTGAAAATGGATGTGGATGAAAATCCTGAAACACCTGCTTCATTCGGGATCATGTCTATTCCTACTTTGTTGTTGAAAAAAGACGGACAAGTCGTTGATAAAGCAATTGGGGTGCATACAAAAGATCAATTGAAAGCTTTAGTTGCGGAACATATGTAATAGAAGAAGTGTTTTTGAAGCAATAGCCGAAAGAGGCTATTGCTTTTTTGTTTTTGGGAGGTTTTTTTTAGATATTTCTTTCGGCAGTGGTATACTTAAAGTGGGGAGTGGCACTAAAAAATATCTCGTTTATATAGTAAGAAAGTGATACCAAAATAGGATTAAAGGGGGAATAAAAATGAAAAAGTTGAAACGCGGGTTGTTTCAAGGCGTTGCGATTGTTGGGGTACTGGTTGCACCCATCGTAGGAACGATCACACAAGTCTATGCAGCAAATGAAGGGGATTCGACAACAGCTTCTTTCGCTGCGCAAGAGACGACGTCAGAAAGTTTCTCAGAAGAAAGCGCAGCATCATCTCAAGAGGCCAGCACTGAGAGTATAGGGTCAAGTACGGCAACAGAGTCCTCATCAGCGGCTACCTCTTCATCAGAAACAACGTCAAGTACTGGCACGGCTACGACTGAGACCAGTCAGACCGAGACCACCCAAGACTCATCTACTCAATCGACGGAAGAAACTTCGGAAGAACCAGAACTTGGGAACATTGATGTTGAACCAGTTGCAGATAAAAACCAATATGTAAAAATCAAGCCGGTCGTAGCAACGGATCCAGAAACACACAAAATCCTTTACCGTTTTGAGAAGGATCAATTGATCGAACAAGGAACGATCGATGAATTAGCTGGCAAGGTATACCGTAGTGTCAAACGGTATCAAGGTGCCGATAAGCGGACCTATCTTGAAATTCGTGACGATCAAAAGGTTGTCGGTGTCGTAGCAGAAGCAGCAGTGAAAGTTGCCAGCGGAACCTTCAAAACCGAGAAAAAATATGCAACCGTTACAAGTGCGAAAGAACCGCTTTGGCAAGATGTGTTTTTAGATAAAAAAACGAGCACTTCTTCAAGCATTGCTGGTCAAACTTTTGAAATCAAAGAAGTATTCACGACGAATAATAACGTGGTCTATTACGCATTGTATTCAAATAAAAATGTTCTCATCGGTTGGATAAAAGCTACCGGCGTTAAGTTAGCGACAACTCCTGGGGGTGCATGGCAGTCTGAATCAAAATATGCCACGATCATCAGCGGGAATTATACGCTATGGCAAAATTTTATTTGGACAGCGAAGAAAGGAACGACAGCCGCTTTAAATGGCAAAACAGTCAAAGTTACTGGGAAATATCGTCACTTGAATGGGTCAACGTACTATTCCCTTTATACAAATAACAATAAATGGCTAGGCTATATCAATGCCTCGGGTGTTAAGTTAACGACGGATGCACAAGGTGCCTATCAATCCTACGGAAAATATGTGACATTGACCAAGAAAAATTACACGATTTGGGGGAATTTCCGTTGGTCGAGTAAGAAAAATACTACAACGAAATTAGCGGGAAAAACCTATCTTGCAAAAGGAAGATATAACCATGTCAATGGCGGTGTCTACTTGTCCCTTTATGATGCTAACGGAAAATGGATCGGCTACTTAAATGCCGATGCAGCAACGGTTGCCAACAATCAAGGCGGTACTTGGCAAAGTGAAAAACGCACAGTCCGCCTAAAAAGTAAGAATTATACCTTATGGCAAGATTTAGCTTTTGCGAAGAAAAAAGGCAGCAGCGCTGATTATATGAACAAGAATATTCAAGTTACTGGGAAATATCAACATTTCAACGGCTCCACCTACTATTCACTTTATCTCAATAACAAGTGGCTGGGTTACATCAATGCAAGTGGGGTGACTAATGCCCATACGATCACCTCTCAAAGCAACATTAGCCGCTACGTGGTCGTCAAGAATGGGGATGGCAATTTCTTTGAAAAAGCTGATCCAAATAGTACGAAACTTGGGAAAAAGAGTGCCTACAAAGGGTATATGGCACAAGCGACCAAACTAGCAAAAACGAGTGATGGCAACTACCTGTATCTCGTTTCGCCAGCCGGTCGAATCGGTTGGGTCAAGGAAAATCAAACCACAAATGTAAATAGTAACTTTTGGATGTATACTACTGGAGGAAAATATCCTTCATTAAACGTTCAAAACTTAAATATTGAAGTATCCATCAGCAAACAGCGGGTTTATATCAAATCAGGGAATAAAGTGATTTATACGATGCTTTGCTCGACCGGTGCCTTCAATACACCAACACCTTTAGGGAATTTTCGCATCCAAGCAGAAAAAGGCTTAGCTTTTTCAGGAGCCGCCTACTACCGTTCCTTTAAAGACCATGGGGTCTATTTATTCCATACGATCCCAACGAGTATCGCTTGGTCCACCAATGCTTTTAGTTCCGTTGAAGGACGAAAATTAGGCACTCGGGCTTCTCATGGCTGTATTCGATTAGCAGTGCCGGATGCCAAATGGTTTTACTATAACATGCCTTATAATACGCCTGTCAAAATTGCTAATTAATGATCAAAAGTCGTTTCCGTCAACGGAGACGGCTTTTATTTTCCCCAAAAAAAAGATTGACGCTGGCTATATCATTCGATAATATATCATTAAGTGATATAGTTAGTGGGATGGAGGAATCAAATGGATGAGGCATTGACAGATTCAACCTATTTGATTTTATTAGCGCTTTTAAAGCCAAAACATGGGTATGTCATTATGAAACAAATCCATGAGCTAAGCCAAGGAACATTTGAGATTGGCCCCGCGACGATGTATACGATTTTGAAAAAGCTGACGAAAAAGGGGTGGATCGATTTAGAAGAAAGCGTCGATCGAAAAAAAATCTATCAGATTACACCAGAAGGAAGACAGGTTCTGGAGAAAGATATTCAGCGACGCAAACTATTTTATCAAATCGGAGAACAGGTCTTCGAAGCGTTAGGAGGGGAACAAGATGGGCATCAATAAGAAATATCTTCTTTCTCTTGGAGTCGCCTATTATCCGGAAAAGGAAATGGTTCGTTTACAAAAACAAGCGTCAATGGGCTGGCATTTTGTGAAGATGAATCGGTTAGGGTTTTTGAAGTTTATCAAAGGAAAATCGGAAACGACCAAATATGCAGTGGACTTTTTCGAAGGAGATCCTTCTGAGATCGTTGATTACCTAGCGATGTATCAAGCTGGGGGCTGGACCTATATCAGCAATTATAAAGATCGGTATTTTTATTTTAAAGCATCTCCGGATACACCAGCGATTTTCAGCGATCAAGAAAGCTATCAAGAACGAATCGATAATGAGACGCGCTATTTGATGAAAAAATCGATTCTGTTTTCAGTGGTCAGTTTAGCAATTTTAGCAGTGATTTATTTTTCCATTCGTTATTTCAATATTCGTACAAATCCCTTTTGGTCCTTTGGGCTAGGATTGATTACTGGGCTAGTATTTATTCCGATAGGGGTAGGATTGACCACGATTTTGATGAAATTTTTATACAAAAATCGAGCAAGTTATTACAATGAACCAGAGAAACTGGCGAAACGCCAACGGGTGATCCGCGACTCTATCATCTTGATGGTTGCAGGAGCAATCGTTGGTGCCATTATCGGTTTTTTCTTTAGTGACATATTTTATTAGACAGGGAAGGTGAGCATGTGTTAGAAGCAAAACAGCTAGTAAAAACATTTGGGGATTATACAGCAGTCGATCAATTGTCTTTTACCATCAATGATGGTCAGATTATGGGATTAATTGGTCAAAACGGAGCAGGAAAAACGACGACATTCCGATTGATCTTGGATTTTTTGAAAGCCGATCAAGGAGAAGTATTATGGGATGGTCACAAAATTAGTGAAAAAGAATACAATCTTATTGGCTATCTGCCAGAAGAACGCGGCTTGTATCCAAAAGTCACGATTGAAGATCAATTGATCTACTTCGCGCGTTTACGTGGCAAAAAGAAAGAAGACATCGTACCCAAAATCGACTATTGGATGGACAAGTTTAAAGTCAAAGGCAAGAAAACTGATAAAGTCAAATCTTTATCAAAAGGAAATCAGCAAAAAGTTCAGCTAATTTCAACGTTGATCCATGAACCAAAATTAGTGATTCTAGATGAACCGTTTAGTGGCTTAGATCCAGTCAACGCGGAACTGTTGAAAAACGGGATCATTGAACTGAAAAAAAATGGCTCTTGTGTCATCTTCTCCAGTCATAATATGGATAACGTAGAAAAAATCTGTGACCACTTGATTATGCTAAGGGATGGTCAAACTGTCTTAAACGGAAAGGTCCATGAAATTCGTGAATCCTTTGGACGAACGAAAGTTTATTTGGAGTCTAATTTGACGAAAGAACAGCTTTTGGCAGTGGCAGGTGTTGAGGAAGTCATTGCCAGAGAAGACGGCAGCTATGATATTACGATCGCTGATCCTGCAGTAGGAAAAACCTTATTTGATTTAGCGACGGCGGATGGTTATATCCCTATGTTCAATCAACAACCGCCAACGTTAGAAGAAATCTTTAAGCGGAAGGCAGGAAAAACAAATGAATAAGTTTTGGGTAATCGCATTAGATGTTTATAAGAAAAATATCAAATCAATTTCGTTTTTGATTATGATATTGGTTCCATTCATTGCAATGGGCGGATTTTATCTGATTAGTTACTTTGCCGATGGTATGAGCAGTGTGGATAAAATTGTCGTTTATGCGAATGAACCAGCCATTGCGCAGACCTTTGTGGAGCAAAGTAGCGATGATTATGAATTTGAAGTTGTGGAAAGCGAAGAACAAGGACAACAACAGTTGGCTGACAAAGATGCTGATGCCTTGTTAGTTATTACTGCTTCAGGGGATACGCTGCAAGGGGAATTATTAAGCGAGTCCTCAATGGGGCAAGCTTTAGAGCTGACGATCCAACAATTATTGACGGGCTTGCAGTCCTCCTTTCGAGCTAGTGAGCTTGGATTGACTGCTGAGCAAGTGGCAGTTCTTAGTGAAGTTGCACCGCTTGACCGGCAAAAAGTTTCCTTCAGTGAAGGTGGCGAAATGACCTATGGAGAAGATAATACCGCGATGCAAGCAGCAGTTAGTACCATCGCAACAATCGTTCTCTTTTTCTTTATCATCACTTACGCACAAATCATTGCGCAAGAAATTGCTTCTGAAAAAGGCACACGCATCATGGAAGTCATTTTGTCTAGTACCCGGGCGCAAACCCATTACTACGCCAAATTAACTGGGGTGATCATGGTTGCAGCGACCCAGCTAGTTGCGTATGTTGCGATTTTTGGCGGGAGTTATTTCTGGATCAAGGACAACTCCATGGTAAAAGACTTATTAGCAAGTTTTTCATCAGATGGCATTTTTGGTCCTTTCCTCGTGTTTGCGATCGTTTTCGTCTTCTTAGGAATCTTGATCTATTCTGTCTTGTCAGCCCTTTGCGGGTCGTTAGTGAACAAAGCAGAAGATACAGCGAAAGCCATTATTCCAGTGACGTATCTTTCGTTGGGCGGGTATATGCTAGGAATCGTACTAGGCGGTATGGATCCGCATAACGTTGTTTTACGAGTAACTTCTTATATCCCATTCTTGTCCTCGTATATTATGCCAGTACGGCTTGCTAATGATACAGTGGGGATTGGCGGAGCGTTGATTTCAGTAGGGATCCTTGCTGTTACCACGATCGTCCTGATGCTGGTTTCTGCAAAAATGTACAAATCAAATGTCTTGATCTATAACGACAATGGCATCTTGGCAACGTTGAAACAATCACTGGTGTTAATGAAAAATGAGAAATAAACAAAACGCCCGATCCTTTTTGTGATCGGGCGTTTTTTATTGGCTAGAATCTAGAAAACAAGGTGCAGGCCTTTAGAATTCCTGCACAAAAAAGTCGAAGATCGATTGCTCAGAAGGCAGCTTGTGAGCGGCTAGCTCAGGATGCCACTGAATGCCTAAGATCGGTGCGCCATAGGCGGTGGATTCAATGGCTTCAACAACACCATCAGGAGCGGTGGCGGTCACATTGAAATCATCTGCAACTGTTTTGACTGCTTGGTGATGAAAAGAATTGACTTGATAGGTTGTGCCTAAAAGAGCAGCCAAACGACTGTCTGCCTTGATTTCCACCCGATGTGTAGGGAATTGAAAGAACGTTGGCAATTGCACGTGTTTGATCGTTGGGTGATCGATCAAAGAGAGATCTTGGTACAAACTCCCACCAAATGCGACATTTAGTAACTGCATGCCGCGGCAGATTCCAAAGATGGGTTTGTTTTGAGCCACTGCTTCTTTGATCAATGCCAATTCAAAGACATCACGATCAGGATGAATGCCTTGAATCAAAGGATGAGGATCTTCGCCATAATGATCAGGGGAGACATCATGACCACCGGCTAACAAGAGTTTATCGATTTTGCTGATGTAAGTCGCAGCATCTTCCACGACACCCATTGGTAATATTAGGGGAATGCCTTGGGCTTGTTGGATATGGGTGACAAAATTTTTGGGTGTATAGGACAACCAATGTTCTGCTTCTTCAATCATTGGCCGTTCATTAGCAGCAATGCCGATAATGGGTTTCATTTGATCAAACCTTTCTATAAGTAAATGGAACGAAAAGAAAAAAGGACACGAGGTCCTTTTTTCGAGCATCTTCGCTTTATTTTTCGCGAATAACTTCGATTTTATAACCATCAGGATCTTTCACAAAATAGTAAGATGGAGAAGTCCCTGGTAGTCCTTTCAAGTCAGTGACGTCAAATCCGGCAGCTTGGTGCTTCTCATGAAGCGCTTCTAGATCATCGGTACTGATGGCGATGTGGCCATAGCCGTCGCCTAACTCATAGCCAGGATGGTCATAGTTATATGTCAACTCTAGCTCGTAGTCATCTCCAGGCAATGTTAAGTAAACCAAAGTAAATTGATGTTCAGGAAAATCACGACGGCGAGATTCTTCAAAACCAAAGGCAGTTTGATAAAAATCTAGAGAAGCCGTTAAGTCTTTGACGCGGACACAAGTGTGAGCCATTTTCATGGGTAAATCATCCTTTCGATCTTGATAGTTGTATGATAACATATTTTCTCATTTTATAACGAATAAAAGACAACAGAGCGTTATTTCCAGCTTGTCCAGACTATTGGCATAGGGTAAAATGGAAAGAAAGTGTTGGTGGAGGGAATCATGCCAGAAAAGGAAATTGTGTTCGGGGAAAAAGAAGCGGGGAAACCATACAAATCAAGATATGGCGCGTATGTCGTTCTTCCAAATGAAAAAAATGAAGTGATCTTGGTACAAGCACCCAATGGCGCCTATTTTTTACCAGGCGGTGAAATTGAACCAAATGAGACCAAAGAAGAAGCGATCCAGCGAGAATTAATAGAAGAACTTGGATTTGAAGGGGAGATCGCTGCCTATTTAGGGGAGGCAGTTGAATACTTCTATTCACGCCATCGCGATACATTTTACCATCATCCCGGCTATTTCTATTTAATGACCAAATGGAAAAAAGTCTGTGAACCGACAGAAGAAACCAATCAGTTGTCATGGCATACGCCAGAAGAAGCGATTCAGCGATTGAAACGCGGCAGCCATAAATGGGCAGTTGAACAATGGTTGGCAAAATAAAAAAGGCAGGCTTCCGATAAAAAGGAAACCTGCCTTTTACACTTAGTTATTTGCTAAAACATACTTGTTGATTACTTCTGCCACACCATCTTCTTCGTTTGATGCAGTTAGGACATCTGCGGCATTTTTCACGTTTTCAGTGGCATTGGCCATCGCCACACCGATACCAGCGTATTCCACCATGGTTAAATCATTTTCGTTATCGCCGATCGCCATGACTTCTTCTTGTTTGATGCCTAAGTGCTCCGCCAATTTTTTGACAGCAGCCCCTTTATGGGCTTGTTTATTTAGAACTTCCAAGAAGTAAGGAGCACTTTTGACCACATTGTAATTGTCCGTCAAACTGCTCGGCAATTGTGGGATGATCTGATTAAGTTTTTCGGGATCATCGATCATCATCATTTTGATGATATTCAAGTCAGCAGTCATTTCTTCTGGTGTCCGATATTTCAATGGCATGTTGACTAAGAAGGCTTCATAAATCGTATAAGGACTGATATCGCGGTTAGCGGTATACATGGTATCTTCGGTTTCTACATGAAGATGAACCCCTAATTTTCTCGCAGTCATCTCAACAAAGAGATAGTCATCTTGGGACAAGCCGAATTCAGAGATGATCTCTTGGTTTTTGGTTTTTTGAACCAAAGAGCCATTATAAGTAATAACGAAATCATTGTCCGTAAATAAGTCTAGTTCCTTTAATAAATCTTGGACACCAGTTAAAGGGCGTCCCGTACACAAAACGATGCGTACACCTTGCTTTTCAGCGTCTTTCAATGCCTTGTAAACGGCTGGGGTGATCTTGCGGTCGTTGTTCAACAGGGTACCATCGATATCGATGGCGATCAATTTGATACTCATAAGTTCCTCCTAGTGGCTTGGTTTGATCAAAGCACCATTGCGAATGTGCTTGGCAAACTCTTGATACGTCTCTCCAAATAAATCATAGTGATTTTGGATGTTGGGGTCAATCATTTCTTTTGGAAAATAAAAGCGTTGGTCACCTTGGGTTTGTCCCGCTAAAGCTGCAACTAGCTGACTGGCTTGGGATAATTCCACAAGGGAACCATCTTTTTCCTGTAATTCGATTTGTGTCCGATGTTTGCCTGAAGTCGGCCGATAAAAATCATAAGGCAGATCGAAGCTTGAATTGATGGCAGTATAATAGCGGGGATTGAAGCCGACTTTTTCCACCAGTCCCTGCATTTCTTCAATTATAGGCAACTGCGTCTCATCGTCAAAGCGGGCGGATTTCAACGGTTTACGATTTAAGAACCGCTTGGCCAAATCGCTGAGGATCGGATCATTTTCTTCCGTCCATTGGGTAAAGTAGGTATTCAGAACGCCATCGTCGAGTTTCAAGTATTCATCTAAGGTGAATTCTTGTTTTAAAAATGGGAGAAGCAGCTGCGAATGGCCTTGAAACAATTCTGAATCCACTTGATACAGTTCTGCAGCTCGATCCAGCAAATGGGCTAAGATCACTTCCATCCCTCGAGAACTCGCATGGAAATAAACTTGCACATACATCTGGTAACGACTGACGATGTAGTCCTCCACAGCGTGCATGCCATTCATAGAAAAAGCAATACCGCCTTCGTACGGACGAATCACTCGTAAAATTCGGGTCAGATCAAACGTGCCGTATTCAGTGCCGGTAAAATAAGCATCGCGCAGCAAGTAGTCCATCCGATCAGCATCGATTTGACTAGAAATCATTTGAACGACTTGAGGATTTGGATAAGTTTTAGTGATAACACTTGCGACTTTCTCAGGAAATCCAGCTTCCACTCGGTTCAATATCTGATGAACTTCCGTTTCAGGAGAAGTAATGATCGCCACTGTGATGGCTTCATGGTCTGTATGGAAAATGTGCTCAAAGGTGTGGGAGTATGGTCCGTGGCCCACATCATGAAGCAATGCTGCACACAAGGTCACTAAACGCTCTTTATCATCCCAGCCGTTTGGTCCGACTTTTTCAAGGGAATAATTGCGTTGGAAAATATCGCAAATGCGACGGCTGATTTCATAAACGCCCAAGGAGTGAGAAAAGCGGCTATGTTCTGCTCCGTGAAAGGTAAAGGAAGCAGTTCCCAGCTGTTTGATGCGCCGCAAACGCTGCACTTCTTTGGAATTGATCAAATCTAAAATCACTTGGTGCTGTACATGGACATAGTTATGAACAGGATCACGAAATACTTTTTCTATCGCTAAGGTTTGATATTTATATGGTAGGCTCATCGCTAAACTCCTTTATTGGTTGGTTTCGCTTTTCCATGCCAGCTAAGCGTTGCTGCATTTGTTCGCTAAGGTTATTTTCTGTCCGCCATTGATCCAGTGATTCAAGCGGATATAGGGATTGGTCTGTGATCAAGGAAAGCAGGGCTTTTTGCAAGCGGTCAGTCACCTCGTGTGTGGTAAACTTACGGCCGAGGGCCGCTTCTAAAGTGGTCATGCTCGCAGGATTGACGGCTGGATAGCCATCTGTACCAAAGCGCTCTTTCAAACCTGCTTGGTAAAAACGACGAACGAGAGAGCCGCGGGCTGGTTGGTCGCCGTTGACACTCAGATACATCATGACAGCCACGCCGTCTTTGATTCGTCGTTGTGCTGTACCAGCAATTTTTTTCCCATCAATACTCAGGTCATAGGTGCCTGGGCAATACGAGTCAGCAATTTCATAAGCCAAAATTGTCCGCTCAGGAAAGGCGGTTTGCAGCAATGTCGCCATCATTTCATAGGCTGCATCTGTGGTGGCAGCCAAATGTTTAGGGAAGATGAGGGAGACATTCAAAATACCGGCATCATTAATTACGCCAAGCCCCCCTGAGTTGCGGATGATCGAGGCATAGCCAGCTTCTTTCAAAACCTGCAGACCATCTGTCAAAAAAGGCAGCCGGGTATCTTTCATGCCTAAAATCATCGTATCGGACAACTGCCAAAAATGACAATAAACTTGTTCCTGTTTGCCAGCAACTTCGGTGGCAACATCGGTGAAGGCAAACGGCTCATAAGGATTGTGGATACGTGGTAAGGTTTGATCCATTACATAGATAGTCAAATCGGTTAAACTCCTTTAAAATACCTGTTATCCTTATTATATACGATTCTTGGAAAATTACTTGGAGAAAAGAATGAAAACTTGCTATTGTTTTCGTTTTTTATTTTCAATGAAGAAATAGACTAAGGAGAATCAACTGAAATGATTGACAAACGAATGAAAAAAAGCAAGAATGAAACTGAAATCTTCAAAGGAGGCACACGTACATGCAAGAATTATCAAAAGGAATCCCAATCTCGATTCATTTAACAACCAATGTACGTCAAGCAGGGGAAACAGAGAACTTTCTGTTTGATCTGCAAGGACAAGCAGTCAAGATCGGTGATACCTTATATCTCCGTTACAAAGAGATCCAGCCAGACGGCACCGACATTCCCGTTACGATGAAAATTATGCCAGACGGATTGATTCAATTGATTCGCTCAGGGGAAATGCGCATGCGCTTGAAATTTTCTTATAAGGAACGTTTAGAGACGAGTTATCAAACCCCGTATGGCTTGATGATGTTCCACACCTTCACCAATCACTTGCACGTTAGCTTGAAAGACCGTCCATACTCGGGAAAGATCGATATCGATTATGACTTGTTCATGGCTGCTGACAAAGTCGGCGAATACAAACTGTCTTTAGAATTTACCGCTTAATCAAAGGGAAATTGAAAGAAAAAATTGCAATTTGAGACGTAATTTTGTATGATTAGGAGTAGACTGTGAAAGGACGTGTCCCGTTTGGAAATTAATGTATTTGAAGGTGTAAATAAAAACGAATTGTCGATGATTGAAGTTGCCCATGCGATTTTAGAGCAGCGCGGTGACGTGATGGATTTTTCTGATTTGGTCAACCAAATTCAAAACTATCTTGAAACTTCAGACAGCGAGATTCGTGATTCATTGGCGCAGTTTTATACAGACTTGAATATCGACGGTAGTTTTATTTCTTTAGGCGACAATCGTTGGGGCTTACGTTCATGGTACGCCATTGATTCGATCGATGAAGAAGTCAACCATGGCATCGAAGACGAGGATGAAGATACACCACGTCGTCGCAAACGTAAAAAAGTCAATGCCTTTATCAACGATGATGAAGATGCAATCGATTATAACGATGATGATCCTGAGGATACTGATTTGTCAGATGACGAAGAAGATGATCTCTTTGATGATGATGATGACGAGGATGAAGAAATCTCGGCATACAATTCAGACTTGCAAGAAATCGGCGCCGACAATAGCACCGATGATGAAGAAGAATTACCTGACAGCATTGAGGAAGATCTCACCATTATCGATGACGATGATGAAGATGATTTTGCGGATGAAGAGGAAGAAGAGGAGTAATCCTCTTCTTTTTTTCGCCTTATGGCTGCAAGCAGCTTTTAATCGTTGAAGGACGAGTTCGCCTTCTTACATAGATACAAATAAAAAAGGAACCGCATCAGCGGTCCCTAAGTGCTTTTGAATTATTGATTTGAATCGAGTATACTTGTAACGAAAAGAAAAAACGCGCCTTGAGGGAATCGAACCCCCGTCTCAAGAACCGGAATCTTACGTGATATCCACTACACTAAAGGCGCGAAGCACAAATATTAGTTTAACCAATTTCAGTGAAAAAAACAAGAGGTAGAATGATGAAATTTCAACAGCAATTTTCACAACAACAAAAACAGACGCAAAAGCTTGCTATGACGCAGAAATTACAGCAATCGATCCAAGTGCTGCAATTTTCTGCAGATGAATTATTGTCCTTCATAGATAACCAGGCATTAGAAAATCCGTTGATTGATCTGGGGGAATATGATTCGCCCATCACACCAAGCAAGAGCAGCGGCTCGTCAGAACAAATAATGGATTACTTAAGCCAGATCCCTGATCAGCACACGTCTTTATTCGAACACCTCATTGATCAAGTTCATTTAAATTACCGCGACACCTTTTTGCGGACGATCGTTTTATTTTTAGTCGAGTACATTGATTTAAACGGCTTTTTGACGATTGATTTGGAAGAAGCTGGGAAGCTTGTCGGGGGGACGCCGATCCAAATGCTTGATGCTTTAACCTTGATCCAGCAACTGGATCCGGCAGGAGTCGGTGCTCGTGATCTAAGAGAGTGTTTGATGCTGCAAACGGAAAGAGATGACTATGCGCCGCCAATGGCTTATCTCATTTTAGAAGAATTCTTCACGGAAATGGCAGAGCGCAAGTGGGACAAAATCAGCAAAGCGCTGCAGATTCCATTAACTGAGATTCAAAAGGTCTTTGATTATGTTCAAACATTGACCCCCACACCAGGGGCGGCGTTTGGGTCGACCGATGGGCTTTACATCGTTCCTGACCTGCGAGTGACGGTTGAAAAAGGACAACCGATCGTGAAATCAAACAAACGCGCCTTACCAGAGGTTCGCTTTCAGCAGCAGTACTTTGACCAATTGAAGCAAAGCGGTGATCCAGAAGTCTTAAGTTATTTAGACAATAAAGCCCAAGAGTTCGAGTGGTTAAAGAAGACCTTGCTGCAACGAGGGGATACCATCTATCGTGTCGGGGTGCAGATCGTTGCGCGGCAAAAGGAGTTTTTCACTCAACCAGATCGACCATTAAAGCCATTGGTTTTAAGAGAAGTTGCCGAAGAATTAGGAATTCATCAATCAACGGTCAGCCGGGCAGTCAATGGGAAATACTTGGAGACCTCCTTTGGGGTGTTTGAATTAAAACTATTCTTTGGACAGAAAGTTTCGACGCAAGAAAGCGGTGATGACCTGACGACGGCATCGATCAAACAGCAGCTAAAAGCACTGATCAATGAAGAAAATAAAAACAAACCATTGTCAGACCAAAAGTTGACAGATGCCCTCAAAGCCCAAGGCATCGATATTTCTAGACGAACGGTGGCAAAGTATCGTGAAGCCATGAATATCCCTGGTTCTTCCAAGCGGAAACGATTCGAGTAAAGCAAAACTTACTATTAACGATGAGTAGGGAAGGCAGCAAAGCCTTTCCTTTTTTTATCGATCCTTTCCTCTTTTTCAAATTATGACGATTTTATGAAAAGCAAGATTTTGTGACTGAAATAGTTGCGTATCAAGGCGATAAGTGCTACTATTATTGGTGTAGGAAACAGATTTAAATTTTTTTTGCAATCGATGGGTCATTTTAAGTCATTGTAGGACGAAAATTGTCCAACGGGAGGATATAAAATGCTCGATGAATTAAAATTGATTGAGGCAATCACCCCGGATATTCTCGCTGTACTCCAGGAACGTTACCGTATCTTAAGAAATATTTATTGGATGCAGCCCGTTGGCCGCCGGACACTTTCGGAAAGTTTATCAATGACGGAACGCGTGTTGAGGACGGAAACAGATATCCTTAAAAAGCTGAAACTGATCGACTCTTCAAAAAGCGGCATGCAATTGACCGCCTACGGAGAAGAAGTGTACACGAAGATTGGTGCACTGATGGATCAGCTGTTCGGAATGCACCAAATCGAGAAACGATTATCAGAGACCTTTGGCATCGAACGTTGTTTGATTGCGAGCGGCGATGGTGATCGACAACCGAAAGTTATTGCTGAATTTGGCCAGTTGCTGAATGAATCGTTGGATCTCTTATTGCCAGAAGGCAAAAACACCATCGCAGTAATGGGAGGGACGACAATGGCGAAAGTTGCCGAGGAATTGGGTAATTTGGAAACCGCCAAACGTCATAACTTGTTTGTTCCAGCCCGTGGTGGTATCGGAGAATCAGTCAACGTGCAAGCAAACTCTGTCAGCTCGGTGATGGCAATGCAGACAAATGGCGATTATCGCTCCTTGTTTGTACCAGAACAATTAAGCATGAACACCTACGAGTTTCTCTTGAAAGAACCCGCCATCGTTGATGTCTTAAACTTGATAAGTCAAGCAAATTGTGTTATTCATAGTATTGGACGGGCGTTGCATATGGCGGCTCGAAGAAAAATGTCAGAACAAGAAATTCTGATGTTGAAACAAAAAAATGCAGTTGCAGAATCCTTTGGGTATTTCTTTAACGAAGCAGGCGAGGTCGTTTACAAAGTTCCTCGAATCGGACTTCAATTAAAAGATTTACAAAAAGTCCCAATCATTTTTGCGGTCGCTGGCGGACAATCAAAAGCCAAAGCGGTCAATGCATACATGAAAAATGCACCAAAACAAACCTGGCTCATCACCGATGAAGCTTGCGCAAATGAGATTTTAAAAGGGGCAACCCTTTAAAATAAATATTTTTATGATTTTCATAAGGAGGAAATCTTAAATGACAGTTAAAGTAGGTATTAATGGATTTGGACGTATCGGACGCTTAGCATTTCGTCGTATCCAAGAAGTAGAAGGAATCGAAGTTGTGGCTATCAATGACTTAACAGACGCTAAAATGTTAGCTCACTTGTTAAAATATGATACAACACAAGGACGTTTCAACGGTACAGTTGAAGTTCACGAAGGTTCATTCAATGTGAACGGAAACGAAATCAAAGTTTTAGCTAACCGCAACCCTGAAGAATTGCCTTGGGGCGAACTAGGTGTTGAAATCGTGTTAGAATGTACTGGATTCTTCACTTCTAAAGCAGCTGCTGAAAAACATTTAACAGCTGGTGCAAAACGTGTAGTTATCTCAGCTCCTGGTGGAAACGATGTTCCAACAATCGTTTACAACACAAACCATGAAACTTTAACAGGTGAAGAAACAGTTATCTCTGGTGCTTCATGTACAACAAACTGTTTAGCTCCTATGGCGAAAACATTGAACGACAAATTTGGTGTGATTGAAGGATTAATGACTACAATCCATGCTTACACAGGTGACCAAATGACTCTAGACGGACCACACCCTAAAGGTGACTTCCGCCGTGCCCGTGCTGCTGCTGCAAACATCGTGCCTAACTCAACTGGTGCTGCTAAAGCGATCGGCTTAGTAATCCCAGAATTGAACGGCAAATTAGATGGTGCTGCTCAACGTGTTCCTGTTGCAACTGGTTCATTAACTGAATTAGTTACTGTTCTTGACAAAGAAGTAACTGTTGATGAAATCAATGCAGCAATGAAAGAAGCTTCAAACGAATCTTACGGTTACAACACAGACGAAATCGTTTCTTCTGATATCGTTGGTATGACTTACGGTTCATTATTTGATGCAACTCAAACAAAAGTTATGACTGTTGGCGACAAACAATTAGTTAAAACTGTTGCTTGGTACGACAATGAAATGTCATACACTGCACAATTAGTACGTACTTTAGAATACTTCGCTAACCTATAAGAGTTGCGAACGACTTTAATTTAAACCATCGCAAGAGAAAGCGGGGAAGCATCGCGCTTCTCCGCTTTTTTTAACAATTATGCTAGGAGGAATCTGTTCATGGCTAAAATGACAGTTCAAGATATCGATTTAAAAGATAAAAAAGTTCTTGTACGTGTGGACTTCAACGTTCCATTGAAAGATGGAGTGATCGGAGATGATACACGGATCAAAGCAGCATTACCAACAATCAATTATGTGATCGAAAACGGCGGAAAAGCAATTCTTTTCTCACACTTAGGTCGTGTGAAAGAAGAAGCAGATAAAGCTGGAAAATCTTTAGCGCCAGTTGCGAAACGTCTTGGCGAATTATTAGGCAAAGAAGTAACTTTCATTGATGAAACCCGCGGCGAAAAATTAGAAACAGCGATCAACAACATGCAAGATGGCGATGTCGTTGTTTTTGAAAACACTCGTTTCGAAGACATCGATGGCAAAAAAGAAAGCAAAAACGATCCTGAACTAGGCAAATACTGGGCTTCTTTAGGCGATGTTTTTGTAAATGATGCCTTTGGTACCGCACACCGCGCACACGCTTCAAACGTAGGGATCGCTTCAACAGGTATCCCAACAGTTGCTGGTTTCTTAATGGAAAAAGAAATCAAATTCATCGGGGAAGCAGTCGAAGAACCAAAACGTCCAATGATTGCGATTCTTGGTGGAGCAAAAGTATCTGATAAAATCGGCGTAATCGAAAACTTGATTCCTAAAGCAGACAAAATCTTGATCGGCGGCGGAATGACGTATACGTTCTACAAAGCAAAAGGCATGGAAATCGGTAATTCTCTTGTGGAAGCAGATAAAGTAGAATTAGCAAAAGAATTGATCGAAAAAGCTGGCGATAAATTAGTATTACCAGTTGATTCAATCACTGCTGCTGAATTTTCAAATGATGTCCCAACAGAAGAACATACTGGTGATGTTCCTGAAGGACAAATGGGCTTAGATATCGGACCTGAAACCATCGCTTTGTTTGCTGAAACATTAAAAGGCGCAAAAACAGTCGTTTGGAACGGACCTATGGGTGTGTTTGAAATGTCTAACTTCGCAAACGGTACGATTGGTGTTTGTGAAGCAATTGCCAACCTTGAAGATGCAACAACGATCATCGGTGGCGGTGACTCTGCAGCTGCAGCAGAACAATTAGGGTTTGCTGACAAATTTACCCACATCTCAACAGGTGGCGGTGCCAGCCTTGAATTGCTAGAAGGAAAAACACTTCCTGGCCTAGCTGCGATCAACGATAAATAATCAATGACAAGCCGTGCAAAGAACTTTCTTTGCACACTTGATAACGAAAAGGAGTGCCAGAACATGCGCAAACCAATTATTGCCGGAAACTGGAAAATGAACAAAACTGCGAAAGAAGCAAAAGAATTTGCTGAAGCAGTCAAAACAAAAATTCCTAGCAACGAGACAGTTGACTCTGTGATCGGTTCGCCAGCTTTATTCTTAGAAACATTAGTGAATGCTGCTGAAGGAACAGAATTAAAAATTGCTGCTCAAAACAGCTACTGGGAAAATGAAGGTGCCTTTACTGGCGAAACTTCACCAGCAGCTTTAGCAGATCTAGGTGTTGACTATGTCATCATCGGCCATTCAGAACGTCGTGAATACTTCCATGAGACAGATGAAGACATCAACAAAAAAGCCAAAGCAATCTTTGCAAACGGCATGATTCCAATCCTATGCTGTGGTGAATCTTTAGAAACCTATGAAGCTGGCAAAACAGCGGAGTGGATCGAAGGACAAATCACTGCTGGCTTAGACGGTTTAACAGACGGTCAAGTAAGTAATCTTGTGATTGCTTACGAACCAATCTGGGCAATCGGTACTGGTAAATCAGCGGATGCAAACATCGCAGACGAAATTTGTGGCGTTGTCCGCAAAACCGTTGAAAAATTATACGGCAAAGAAGTTTCAGATAGCGTGCGTATCCAATACGGCGGTTCTGTAAAACCTGAAAACATTGCTGAATACATGGCAAAAGAAAATGTTGACGGAGCATTAGTTGGCGGCGCAAGCTTGCAAGCTGATTCATTCCTAGCATTATTAGATGCTGTAAAATAATTTCATTTTCATGAAAATAACATTTGCAGAATCGTCATTTTTTCACTACAATTAAGTTGTTCGCAAGGGGCATTCCCCTTAAGATAAAACAAACTCAAAGGAGAGACAAAACATGTCAATTATTACTGATGTTTACGCACGCGAAGTCTTAGACTCACGTGGTAACCCAACTATCGAAGTAGAAGTCTACACAGAATCAGGTGCTTTCGGCCGCGGAATGGTTCCTTCAGGAGCTTCAACAGGTGAACACGAAGCAGTTGAATTACGTGATGGCGACAAAGCTCGTTATGGCGGTAAAGGTGTAACGAAAGCAGTTGACAATGTAAATAACATCATTGCAGAAGCTATCATCGGCTACGATGTACGTGACCAAATGGCTATCGATAAAGCAATGATCGCTTTAGACGGAACTCCTAACAAAGGCAAATTAGGCGCAAACGCGATTCTTGGTGTTTCTATCGCTGTTGCTCGTGCAGCTGCTGATTACCTAGAAGTACCTTTATACCACTACTTAGGCGGATTCAATACAAAAGTATTGCCAACTCCTATGATGAACATCATCAACGGTGGTTCTCACTCTGACGCACCAATCGCTTTCCAAGAATTCATGATCTTGCCTGTAGGCGCACCTACATTCAAAGAAGGCTTACGTTGGGGTACTGAAGTATTCCACGCTTTGAAATCAATCTTGTCTAAACGTGGTTTAGAAACTTCAGTAGGTGACGAAGGTGGTTTCGCTCCTCGTTTTGAAGGAACTGAAGACGGTGTTGAAACAATCTTAGAAGCAATCAAAGCTGCTGGTTTAGAACCAGGTAAAGATGTATACCTAGGATTTGACTGTGCATCATCAGAATTCTACGAAAACGGTGTTTACGACTACTCTAAATTTGAAGGCGAAAACGGCGTAAAACGTACTGCTGCTGAACAAGTTGACTACTTAGAAGAATTAGTTAACAAATACCCAATCATCACTATCGAAGACGGTATGGATGAAAACGATTGGGATGGTTGGAAACTATTAACTGAACGCTTAGGCGACAAAGTTCAATTAGTAGGGGATGACTTGTTTGTTACAAATACTGAAATCCTTGAAAAAGGAATCAAAAACGGTATCGGTAACTCAATCCTTATCAAAGTTAACCAAATCGGTACATTGACTGAAACATTCAATGCTATCGAAATGGCGAAAGAAGCTGGTTACACTGCAGTAGTTTCTCACCGTTCAGGTGAAACAGAAGATTCAACAATCTCTGATATCGCTGTTGCAACAAACGCTGGCCAAATCAAAACTGGTTCTCTTTCACGTACTGACCGTATTGCAAAATACAACCAATTACTACGTATCGAAGACCAACTTGGTGAAGTTGCTGAATACAAAGGCTTGCAAGCTTTCTACAACTTAAAAAATAAATAATCTTTCGATTATTGCTTTGCTCTGAAAGAGCAGCGGTTGATTTAACAGTCAGCTGCTGCGATTTCAGAGCTTTTTTGTTGTCTCGATTCATTCAGTGCAGACAATGACCAATCATTTAAGATAACAGAAGGTAGTCATTTCTTCTTTATTTTCTTTTTCAAAAAAAAGAAATTATAGTTCTGACTTATCAAAATCCTATAATAGAAGAAAATAGTTTTTAGGAGAAAAAAATGGCTTATGATTATTTGATCGTTGGTACAGGTCTTTTTGGCTCAGTTTTTGCTCATGAAGCAGCGAAACGGGGACATACAGTCAAAATGTTGGAAAAACGGACACATATTGGCGGTAATTGTTATACAGAAAAACAAGCAGGAATCGACGTACATAAATATGGTGCGCATATTTTTCATACATCGAGTAAAAAAATTTGGGACTATATCAATCAGTTTACTGAATTCTATCCCTACATTCATGCTCCTATTGCAAACTATCAAGGCGAGCTATATAATCTTCCTTTTAATATGAACACATTTTACCAACTATGGGGAACCAAAAATCCTGCTGAAGCTCGTACCAAAATAATGACTCAAATTGAAAAGACAAGAATAAAAAGACCACGAAATTTAGAAGAACAGGCTCTTTCTTTAGTCGGACCAGACATCTATCATAAGCTGATCAAAGGCTACACTGAAAAACAGTGGGGACGAGAATGTGATCTTCTTCCTTCTTTTATTATCAAAAGGCTGCCGATCCGGTATACCTTTAACAACAATTATTTTACGGATATTTTTCAAGGAATACCTAAATTGGGTTATACACAAATGATTCAAAAAATGCTTACACATCCACTGATTGATGTTTCTTTAGAGACTGATTTTTTTGCAGATCGCACACGACATGAAGCCTCTTCTAAGAACATTGTTTATACTGGAATGATTGATCAATATTTCGATTATTGTTATGGCGAGTTGGCCTATCGGTCTTTACATTTTGAAACTGAAGTCTATAACACGGATAATTACCAAGGAACAGCCGTCATGAACTTTTCAGACAGTCAAACGCCCTATACGCGAATCATTGAGCATAAACATTTTTGTCCAGTGGTGTCAAAAAGAACAGTTATCACTAAAGAATACCCGAAAGAGTGGAAGAAAGGAGATATTCCTTACTACCCAATTAACGATCAAAGCAATAATGCATTGTATCGCAAATATGAAAAATTAGCGCAACAGCAAAAAAATTGTTTGTTTGGTGGGCGCCTAGCCAGCTATCGCTATTATGATATGGACGATACGATCGCAGCTGCTTTAAAGCTTGTCCAACAGGAATTTCAAGTGGAGTAACCTCTTCTATTGGAGAGGTTGCTTTTTTTTGTCCCGATTCTGGGACAAAACGTAACTTTTTTACTAGCTATGAAATAATTAGTTATCCTATCTTCTAAATAAATAGGACTTGGGGAAGTTTATAAAACATTTTTACGAAAGGGGAGAAAAATAAACGTAATGAGTAAAAAGAATAATTATCGAAAGTTGTTACGCTCCAATAAAAGTGAACGCTACAAGATGTATAAAAGCGGAAAACATTGGGTCTATGCAACGATCACTTCTTTTACTGGCATTGCTGGATTGAGTATCGCGCCAATCGTGGCACATGCTTCAGAAATCACACCGCCATTAGATGCAAGTAAAGAAGCAAATGCCGAGAATGTCTTGGCAAATAAAACGACGACCAAAATACCGGCTTCATCGACACAAGAAAGTGAAGCTACTTCTCAATCTGAAAGCACACAGCCATCGGATAGTTTTTCTGAATCCGAAAGTATTACCCAGTCACAAAGTGCAACAGAGTCAACTAGTTTAACCGAATCACAGAGTGTGAGTGATTCAGAAATTGAAAACAATGTTACCACTATTGAAGAATCCCTAAGCACTTCTGAATCAATGAGCCTTTCCGAGGAGGAGAGTGTGTCTGAATCAGAGAGTTTGAGTATCTCAGAAAGTACCTCGATTTCAGAAAGTGGTTCGTTGTCGTCAAGTGCATCAGAATCGACTAGTCTATCGATGTCACGATCTACCAGCGTCTCTCATTCAACGTCAGTAAGTCAAAAGAACCCACCAAAACAAACAGTCTCCGAAAAAAATAAAGTAGAATCGCAAAAAGCACAAGATCTCTTTGATCAATTAGTGCCGAAGAAAGTACAAGCGTCGGTTGACACTACAACGAATTCATTAGAGATAGTAGTCAAAGATGGCAATTCACCAAGTACATCTTTGATACGGGCAGCGCAACAATATGCTAGTGCCAATAATTTGATTGCAAGTTTTGCAATTACCACCCAATCGGGGCAGATCATTAAAATCAATGTTTCTGCAGATCCGGATATGGGTCGAGAAGAATTTGAGCAGGCAATCAATGATGGAAATAAAACCAATTCACCTTCTGGGGTAACAGTTGATGTGCCAGACCAAGTGAAGAATAAAGATTTATATAAGCAAACCGCTATTGCTAATGGCACTTATGCCGCAGTTACTGACTGGGCTACCTTAAAAGCAGCATATGGAAATTCTTCGATTACCTATATCGAGGTAACCGCCAATATTACAGCGGCTACCAATGTGGCAACTCGTGATTTGGGTTGGCGCGAAACGAGTGTGATTATTGACGGGAATGGTTTTACAGTCAATATGGCAGGAGCAGCGTTTAATGTAGGGGCAAGTTCTACGGTTCGCGGTTCTATTTTTACGATCACAAATATTAACTTGATTCATTGGCAGTCAGGCACCAACTCAGGAGACAGTGGGACAGGTACAGCGGACGCTGTGATCGATTCAAGGTCGGCAACAGGTGGTTATGGATACTGGTACTTCAATATCGATAATGTCACTCTCGAAGGACGAGATGGTGTTAGCGGAACAGATACTGCTTATCAACCACGACGACTACTGGATGCTGAGGATAGTCAAGTGACTTTATCAGGCAAAATCGTTGCCAATGTAAAACAAGAATTGATGCAAATTGGGGAAGTAGCTATCGCTAACGGATCCCATGTAGAGTTGAATCGAACAGCTGGTACCACTGGTTATTCCATGTTTTACTATATGGCCATCCGAGGGAACAATGCGAGTGATACAGGATTCAACCATACCTTTAAAGTAGGTGATGGAGCGACAATTATTGGGAACGAACTTAGTACCTATAATAGTAACAACTATCCCCTTGTCTATTATGGATTTAACTCAATCACTGTTGGAGATGACGTAACATGGAAACAAGACGGCTTCCAAATGCTCCTTGATTTTTCTCGTTATTCAGGAAGTCAATCAAATGACCGAACTGCAACTTTTGGACAAAATTTACAAATGACGGCTACGCGTACAGTAGGTTCTAACTCGCTAAATGTCACAAATAGAGCGGTTGTTACATTTAATGCAGGAACGGTACTTGATTTGCAACAATGGAATGCCAATACTGTTGTAAATGTTGATTCTGGCGCAACCATTCGCTTTATTTCACCGCGAGCATTGCACTTAGCACGTTTAACTTCTTCAGGAGCTGTTTCGGCTGGCCGATTGATTACAGGTTCGGGAACATTTGTCATGAATAATTCTCAGATTAGTACATGGCAAGGCAGCAGTAGCCAAACCGCTGCTCCAGAAGGAAACCGTAACTTAAAATTCGTAGAGATGACTATTTCAGGTACGACAACCACCATTAAAGATACGGCTGGAAATGTTACTACATCTAATATTGTAGATACTTCTACCCGTGAATTAGCGACTGTTGCTATTGCACCAGGAACTGTAACTGTAAACTATGTTGATCAGTATGGCAATATTATCAAAACTGTTGATATGCCAATTGATCCAGACGTTAATTACATTGGTGAGTATCTTGATTTGCAAACGTTGGAGTATGCCAATGATCTAATGCCTGATAATTATATGTGGGCAATTGGTACTCAAGTCGCTAGTTCTGCGAAAAACGATGGCCAAAGTGGCGGAGATAGTACGACTAATGCCGATAATGGGGATAGTTATGGACAAGCGACAGTTGCGATCGTTCCGATGGAAAACACCAATTATACCTATAATATTTATGTATACGGTGTTGCTAATAATTCGGTTCAGTACCAATATGTTGACGTTAAGACAGGTCAAGTGATTTCTTCTGAGTACATGAATGCTGGTACCGAAGCTTCAGGAACAGATAGAGTTCCTGCAAACTACGGGAATGTTATTGATTGGACCAATAGTTACTATACTTCGACGAATTTACCTCCTGGTTACTATTATGCAACAGGTGCAGTATTAAATGGTAATGTACAGCCTGGATCTACTACAGTCGGAACTGGAGCGAGTCTAACCACTATTTATGTTGTAGCAGATACACAAACAGTCAACGTAACATTTGTTAATTCAGATGGTCGTCCATTACAAAACCAAACTGGCACAGTTGCCATCAATGGGACGACCGGCCAAGAAATAAGTTATGAGGATTTAATTGCGGATTACCTCACTCAAACCGGTTATTATGCAGATCAAACAGGGACATTTGTTTTTGATAATACTAGCAATAATGGTAGTACGACAGATAGTGATCAACAGTTTATTACGATCACTCTCTATCCGTCTTATCAAGAAGTCGGTGTCGTTGGAAATAATCAACCGGAATCAGATCCTGCTACAGGGGAAGCATTTGAGCAAATCCCGGGAACAGTCACTGTTGGAAAATATGGTACTTCTGGCGTTTCAAACGAAAGTATCACTCTTGGTGTAACAGATGCAGATTTAGAGAGAAATGGATACATTTATACGGTTACAGGACCAGATGGAGTAGTCTACAATACATTAGCGGAAGCTATGGCTGCCAATCAAACTTTTGACACCACCAGTAATGGAGCATCTCAAATGGATTCTTCACCTCAGATGTTCACGGTCAATTATGAACAAGATCCGGTATCTTTGTCTACTTCAGAGTCTGTTTCGGGAAGTGAATCATTATCAGAATCCATTATTACTTCTACTTCAGAATCAGAAAGTGTTTCTCTTTCTCAATCGATTTCAGAAAGTGACTCTTTATCAGAATCGATCTCTGTTAGTGATTCAGAATCAATGTCTACATCAATGAGTGAGTCTGTTTCAGTTTCAGAATCAGAGAGTGACTCATTGTCATCGTCTATTTCAGAAAGTGAATCTGATATGAATGATTCGACATCTGAATCATTATCAACATCAATCTCTACTTCAACTTCTTTAAGTGATTCAGAATCGGTTTCGATCTCATTGAGTGACTCAGAATCAGCGTCTCTTTCAACAAGTGAATCTATTTCAGTGTCGGACTCAGAGAGTGGCTCGTCATCGACCTCTATCTCAGAAAGTGAATCAATGTCTCTTTCAATTTCGCTTAGTGATTCAGAATCTTTATCAGAATCCCTATCTGAAAGTATTTCAACATCGATTTCATTGTCGGATAGTGATTCAATGTCAGAAAGTCTTTCAGCATCAGAATCGTTATCCATATCAGCTAGTGTTTCTGAGTCAGATTCAGAAAGTGATAGTTCTAGCTTTAGTGCCTCTGTTTCTGGATCATTGAGCAACAGTACAAGTGATTCTGAAAGTTTATCTTTATCTGAGTCAGTATCAGTTTCACTCTCGCAATCACTCAGTGAATCCACTTCACTATCATTGTCAGAGAGTGATTCAGTATCAGAAAGTATTTCAGCATCAGAATCATTATCTGTCGCAATTAGTGAATCTGATTCTTCTTCGCTTAGTGAGAGCATTAGTTTCAGCGAATCTATTTCTGATTCATTGAGTGCTAGCATGAGTTTATCAGAAAGTTTATCGGAATCAGACTCGATCTCAAATTCAATTAGTATGTCGATGTCATTGAGCATTAGTGAAAGCAATAGTGAGTCTACTAGCGAATCAGCAAGCTTCAGTGGCAGCACAAGTGTAAGTAACAGTGATTCCACAAGTGTAAGTACGTCAGCTAGTGCATCAACATCTGTAAGTATTAGCGAGTCAATCAGTACCAGCACATCAGTTAGCGATTCATTATCATTAAGTAACAGTGAGTCAATGAGTTTGAGTACCTCGCTTAGTGATTCATCCTCATTGAGCGCCAGCATTTCGACATCATTAAGTGCAAGTGACTCTGCAAGTTATAGCGGCAGTACGAGCGTAAGTAATAGCGATTCGGCAAGCGAAAGTATATCTGCAAGTAATTCACTTTCAGTAAGTATTAGTGAGTCAACAAGTGAAAGTACGTCAATCAGCGATTCTGCATCATTGAGTACAAGCATTTCGACATCCCTAAGTGCGAGTGATTCTGCAAGTTACAGTGGTAGCACAAGTGTAAGCAACAGTGATTCCACAAGCGCAAGTACGTCAAGTAGTGAATCAACATCTGCAAGCATTAGTGAGTCGACAAGCACCAGCACATCGATCAGCGATTCGTTATCAGTAAGTACAAGTATCAGTAACAGCGAATCAGCAAGTGAAAGTACGTCAATCAGCGATTCTGCATCATTGAGTACAAGCATTTCGACATCCTTAAGTGCGAGTGAATCAGCAAGCTTCAGTGGTAGTACAAGTGTAAGTAACAGTGATTCGACAAGTGCAAGTACGTCAAGTAGTGAATCAACATCTACAAGTATCAGTGAGTCGACAAGCTTGAGCACCTCGATCAGCGATTCATTATCATTGAGTACAAGTGTTTCATCTTCCTTAAGTGCGAGTGAATCAGCAAGCTTCAGTGGTAGTACAAGTGTAAGCAACAGTGATTCCACAAGCGCAAGTACGTCAAGCAGTGAATCAACATCTGCAAGCATTAGTGAGTCAACAAGCACCAGCACATCGATCAGCGATTCGTTATCAGTAAGTACAAGTATCAGTAACAGCGAATCAGCAAGTGAAAGTACGTCAATCAGCGATTCTGCATCATTGAGTACAAGCATTTCGACATCCTTAAGTGCGAGTGATTCTGCAAGCTTCAGTGGTAGTACAAGTGTAAGTAACAGTGATTCGACAAGTACAAGTACGTCAAATAGTGAATCAACATCTACAAGTATCAGTGAGTCGACAAGCTTGAGCACATCAATTAGTGATTCATCATCATTGAGTACAAGTGTTTCATCTTCCCTAAGTGCGAGTGAATCAGCAAGCTTCAGTGGTAGTACAAGTGTAAGTAACAGTGATTCGACAAGCGCAAGTACGTCAGTGAGCGAATCAACATCTACAAGCGTTAGTGAGTCAACAAGCTTGAGCACATCAATCAGTGATTCATTATCATTGAGTACAAGTGTTTCGACATCTCTAAGTGCGAGTGAATCAGCAAGCTTTAGTGGTAGCACAAGTGTAAGTAATAGTGAGTCCACAAGTACGAGCACGTCGATTAGCGATTCATTATCAGTAAGTAAAAGCATCAGTAACAGCGAATCAGCAAGTACAAGCACATCAGTCAGTGATTCATCATCATTGAGCACAAGCATTTCGACATCTCTAAGTGCGAGTGAATCAGCAAGCTTTAGTGGAAGCACAAGTGTAAGCAACAGTGATTCCACAAGTACAAGCACGTCGATCAGCGATTCATTGTCTGTAAGTACAAGCATTAGTAACAGTGAATCAGCAAGCCTGAGCACATCAGTCAGTGATTCATCATCATTGAGTACAAGTGTTTCGACATCTCTAAGCGCGAGTGATTCTGCAAGCTTCAGTGGCAGCACAAGTGTAAGCAACAGTGAGTCGACAAGTACAAGCACATCAATCAGTGATTCATCATCATTGAGTACAAGTATTTCAGCATCCCTAAGTGCGAGCGATTCTACAAGCTTTAGTGGTAGCACAAGTGTAAGCAACAGTGATTCCACAAGTACGAGCACGTCGATTAGCGATTCATTATCAGTAAGTACAAGTATTAGTAACAGTGAATCAGCAAGTACAAGCACATCAGTCAGTGATTCATCATCATTGAGCACAAGCATTTCAACATCCCTAAGTGCGAGTGATTCTGCAAGCTTTAGTGGCAGCACAAGTGTAAGCAACAGTGAGTCGACAAGTACAAGTACGTCGATCAGTGATTCACTATCATTGAGTACAAGTATTTCAGCATCCCTAAGTGCGAGTGATTCAGCAAGCTTTAGTGGTAGCACAAGTGTAAGTAATAGTGAGTCCATAAGTACAAGCACGTCGATTAGCGATTCATTATCAGTGAGTACAAGCATCAGTAACAGTGAATCAGCAAGTATAAGCACATCAATCAGTGATTCATCATCATTGAGTACAAGTGTTTCGACATCTCTAAGTGCGAGTGATTCAGCAAGCTTCAGTGGTAGTACAAGTGTAAGCAGCAGTGATTCCACAAGTACGAGCACGTCGATCAGCGATTCATCATCATTGAGCACAAGTATTTCGACATCTCTAAGTGCGAGTGATTCTGCAAGCTTCAGTGGCAGCACAAGTGTAAGTAATAGTGAGTCGACAAGCACCAGCACGTCGATTAGCGATTCAATGTCTGTAAGTACAAGTATCAGTAACAGTGAATCAGCAAGTGAAAGTATGTCAATCAGTGATTCATCATCATTGAGCACAAGCATTTCGACATCCCTAAGTGCGAGTGAATCAGCAAGCTTTAGCGGCAGTACAAGTGTAAGTAACAGTGATTCCACAAGCGCAAGTACGTCATCGAGCGAATCAACATCTACAAGCATTAGTGAATCAACAAGCAACAGCACATCGAACAGTGATTCATCATCATTGAGTACAAGTGTTTCGACATCTCTAAGTGCGAGTGATTCAGCAAGCTTTAGTGGTAGCACAAGTGTAAGTAATAGTGAGTCAACAAGTACAAGTACGTCGATCAGTGATTCACTATCATTGAGTACAAGTATTTCAGCATCCCTAAGTGCGAGTGATTCCGCAAGTTACAGTGGCAGCACAAGCGTAAGCAACAGTGAGTCCACAAGCTCAAGTACGTCAGTGAGCGAATCATCATCTACAAGCGTTAGTGATTCCACAAGTACGAGCACGTCGATCAGCGATTCATTATCTGTAAGTACAAGCATTAGTAACAGTGAATCAACAAGCCTGAGCACATCAATCAGTGATTCATTGTCATTGAGTACAAGTGTTTCGACATCTCTAAGTGCGAGTGATTCAGCAAGCTTTAGCGGAAGCACAAGTGTTAGCAGTAGCGAGTCCACAAGTGTAAGTACGTCATTAAGTGATTCATCATCGCTAAGTACAAGTGTAAGCAACAGTGACTTGACAAGTACGAGCACGTCGATCAGCGATTCATTGTCTGTAAGTACAAGCATCAGTAACAGTGAATCAGCAAGTACGAGCACATCAATCAGTGATTCATCATCATTGAGCACAAGTATTTCAGCATCCCTAAGTGCGAGTGATTCTACAAGCTTTAGTGGTAGCACAAGCGTAAGTACTAGTGAATCGACAAGTGCAAGTACGTCAGTGAGCGAATCAACATCTACAAGTATTAGTAAGTCAACAAGCACTAGCACGTCGATCAGCGATTCATTGTCTGTAAGTACAAGCATCAGTAACAGTGAATCAGCAAGTACAAGCACATCAATCAGTGATTCATCATCATTGAGTACAAGTGTTTCGACATCTCTAAGTGCGAGTGATTCTGCAAGCTTTAGCGGAAGCACAAGTGTTAGCAGTAGCGATTCCACAAGTGTAAGTACGTCATTAAGTGATTCATCATCGCTAAGTACAAGTGTAAGCAACAGTGACTCGACAAGTACAAGCACGTCGATCAGCGATTCGTTATCAGTAAGTACAAGTATCAGTAACAGTGAATCAGCAAGTACAAGCACATCAATCAGTGATTCATCATCGCTAAGTACAAGTGTAAGCAACAGTGACTCGACAAGTGCAAGTACGTCGATCAGTGACTCGTTATCTCTAAGCACAAGTACTTCGTTGTCATTAAGTGCGAGCGATTCTACAAGCTTTAGTGGCAGCACAAGTGTAAGCAACAGTGAGTCAACAAGTACGAGTACGTCATTGAGTGACTCATTATCAGTAAGTACAAGTATTAGTAACAGTGAGTCAGCAAGTATTAGTACTTCACTAAGTGATTCATCATCATTGAGTACTAGTGGTTTAATGTCACAAAGTGCAAGCGACTCTGCAAGCTACAGCGGTAGCACAAGTACAAGTAATAGTGAATCAACAAGCATTAGTACGTCTGTGAGCGATTCACGGACTAGTGAAAGTCAAAGCTATAGCAGCAGTACTTCAGCCAGCTTGAGCATGAGTACTAGTGTCAGTACTTCGGTTAGTGACTCTGCTTCAATTAGTACAAGTAGCAGTAATAGTGAATCGAATAGTTTGAGTACGTCAATTAGTGATTCACGTTCAAGTATGAGTGAAAGCTTTAGCAGCAGTACCTCAGCAAGTATTAGTCTAAGTACTAGTGACAGTACTAGCTACAGTAGCAGCACCTCAGCAAGCATAAGTACAAGTACTAGCGATAGTACAAGTATTAGTAATAGTGCTTCTGAAAGTATGAGTGAAAGCTTGAGTATCAGTACATCAATGAGCGACTCATCGTCAATCAGTGCTAGCTTGAGCAATAGCGATAGTCTTTCAGAAAGCAGATCACTAGCAAGTGAAAGTCAAAGCTACAGTAGTAGTACTTCTGCGAGTCTAAGTCTCAGCACAAGTACTAGCAGTTCATTAAGTGATTCATCGTCAACTAGTGCGAGCGACAGCTACAGTTTGAGTAATAGTTTGAGCCAATTGACAAGTGACTCACTTTCCGAAGGTATTAGTTTAAGTAATAGCCTAAGTAATAGTTTCAGTCAAAGTACTTCAGCTAGCACGAGTTTGAGTTCAAGTACAAGTCTAAGTGAACAATTATCTCAATCAGTCAGTGCCAGCGAGTCACGGAGTGATAGCCTAAGCTATAGTAGCAGCACATCAATTAGTACGAGTGAAAGTAGCAGTACTAGCTTGAGCGAATTACTATCTCGTTCAACCAGTGCCAGTGAATCACGGAGCAATAGCTTGAGCCAAAGCACAAGTACTTCGTTGAGTGGCAGCAACAGCTCTAGCTTAAGTTTAAGTGAAATGAACTCTCAATCTAGCAGTGCGAGCGAATCACGGAGTGATAGTGTAAGCAATAGCATGAGCACATCAACTAGTGACAGCTTAAGTTCTAGTACGAGTGTAAGTGATTTACTTTCTAGATCAGAGAGTGCAAGTGAATCTAGAAGTGATAGCCTAAGCTATAGCGGTAGCACGAGCGTAAGTAACAGCTTAAGTTTAAGCGCGAGTCTAAGTGATTTACTATCTAGATCTGAAAGTGCCAGCGAATCACGTAGTTTCAGTACGAGTGATAGTGCAAGCACATCACTCAGCAATAGCGATAGTGCAAGTGATAGCTTAAGCGATCTATATTCAAGATCGAACAGTTCTAGCCTTTCAACCAGTGACAGTACAAGTACAAATGATTCTGTCTCAGCAAGTGCTAGTGAGAGCACCAGCATTTCACAATCTACTAGTACAAGTCTAAGCGAATCGGCATCAATCAGCACATCGCTTAGCGAAAAACAAGAAGTGATTGAATCTCAAAGTGTGAGTGCTTCGACAAGTGATTCACAAAGCTCTAGCACCAGTGAATCAGTTAGCGTCAGCATCAGTACTAGCGAAAGCGAGCGGAATAGTACGGAAGTTACACCTAGCGAATCAACCTCCATTAGCGAAAGCATTAGTACAAGTGAAAGTGTCCGAGATTCCGAATCGGTTAGTTCAAGTGACAGTACAAGTTTGAGTCAATCTATGAGTACGAGCGATCAAGCCTCCGCTTCTGAAAGTACAAGCAACAGTTCTAGCATTCGTGATTCTGAGTCTGAAAGCGCAAGTATTTCTACGGAAGAAAGCCGCAGCTTCAGTACAAGTGAGTCGATTTTTGCAAGTGAGAGCACATCAATCAGTCAAAGTGACAGTACAAGTATGAGCGAATCAGCTAGTGAAAGTACTAGCATTAGTGACAGTGAACGTGGTTCAATGTCTGATAGTGCAAGTGTAAGTGATTCGACTTCAACCAGTGACAGTACAAGTGTGAGTGAATCTGTTAGCGAAAGTACCAGCATTAGTGACAGTGAACGTGGTTCAATGTCTGATAGTGCAAGTGTAAGTGCTTCGTCTTCAACAAGCGAAAGCCTAAGTGTGAGTGAATCTGTTAGCGAAAGCACCAGCATCAGCGATAGTGAACGTGGTTCAATGTCTGATAGTGCAAGTGTAAGTGATTCGACTTCAGCAAGCGAAAGCCTAAGTGTGAGTGAATCAGCAAGCGAAAGCACCAGCATCAGCGATAGTGAACGTGATTCAATGTCAAATAGTGCAAGTGTAAGTGATTCGACTTCTATCAGTGACAGTACAAGCGTAAGTGAATCAGCAAGCGAAAGCACCAGCATCAGTGATAGTGAACGTGATTCAGTATCACTTAGCGCCGAATCAAGTGATTCAGGGTCAACAAGCGACAGTCTGAGTGCTAGCAACTCGGCTAGTCAGAGTGAAAGCTTTAGTGCCTCTGATCGAGATTCAGTCTCCATGAGCGCTAGTGAATCAATCAGCGATAGTACCAGCGTGAGTGACTCTGCTTCGCTAAGCACAAGTACAAGTGATATCAACTCTGATATCGTCAGTGAATATCACAGTAATAGCTTGTCTGAGAGTCTATCAGAGCTGCAATCACAATCAACTAGCCAAGGTCATTCACTTTCGGCAAGTGAGTCTAACAGCGGCTCTACTTCAACACCATCAAGTTCTGATCAGAACAATGGAGTAAATGGAAATACAATAACGCCAATTGGCAACACAGAAGTAGGGAGTCATACGACCGGTGCAACTGGTTCTACTCTTCCTAAGACTGGCGAATCTGATGCAAGTGGTATTCAAATGTCTCTTGCTGGAATTGCCACGCTGTTAGCTGCTATTGCTTTAATGAAAAAGAAAAAAGATGAAGCAAAGCGTGAAACAGAGTAACTCGTTAGTTTTGTTTTGTGAAGAGCTAGGATAAATTTCCTAGCTCTTCTAAAATGATAAAAATACTTCTATTAAATAAAAAAGCATCACAGTTAGGCAAACTAACTGTGATGCTTTTTTATTGGCTATGGTTGGCTATGGAAATTCAACATCGAATGAACCATCTTCTGTTTTTACCAACTCGGATAATAATAAATTTCTGACTGCTTCTAGATAAATGGCTTCACGCATTTCAGTAAAAGAACGATGTGCTTCTACTTGAAATTCATAGATGGGGCGATGTTGTCCCCAGTTTCGCCCATTGATGACTGTTTTCAATTGTTGCAGGTTGTCTGATTGTTCGATCCAAAGAGTATCTAAGGCTTTTAAAAGAATGATTCGCTTGAAAAACAGTTGTTGGAAACTATCTGGCATAAATTGTTGAATGTGAATCAAACGCTCTGAAATTAGATCCAATAAAAATTTTTTGACCGTTCGCTTATTAAATTTATCTAGTTTCTCGATTTCAAAAACATCAAAATTATAGTCCAAATTATTAAAGATAAAATCAAGGATCGCTTGTTGATTTAGGTTCTCTTTTTTAGTGGTGAATTGATTGATTGTTTCTTCTATGCATTGATTAATGATGTTTTCTAACTCGACAGGGGTACCTTTCATAATGCTGTTTCTCATGCTGTACATTTTGTCTCTTTGAATGGTAATAATTGAGTCAAATTCTAGCGTCGTTTGACGTCCGGCAATTTCTTGATTTTTGCGATTGCTTTGTGACTGATTGATTAGTTTATTGTATTTTTTCTTTTTTAAGGGCGTGAGATCACTGGATAATTCTTCTTGTTCAGTTAATAATTCTCGTTCGTCGGCGGCCCATTTGGGTGCACTTTCAACCACGATTTTGTCTTCCATAGATACATAGAAAATACTGTCACCCGGATCTCCTTGACGTCCAGAGCGGCCCCGAAGCTGATTGTCAATTCGGTCACTGGTCATCCGCTCAGTTCCTACTACTAATAGACCACCATTTTCCCGTGCGTCTTCTTCCAGTTTAATATCTGTACCACGCCCAGCCATTGAAGTAGCCACAGTTACGGCACCTTTTTTACCAGCTTCTGAGATGATCCAGGATTCCTTGGTCGCTGTTGTAGCGTTTAAAAGATTATGAGGGATTCGATGCTTTAAGAGAATCAGGGAGTATAACGTCGACATTGAGACTGATCCTGTCTCAATCAATACGGGGCGTTCTTGCGTCAAAGCATTTCTTACTGCTTCTAAAGAAGCCATGATTTTCGACTGATTGGTCACATAGACCAGATCCTGATGATCTTTTCGGCGAATGGGTTTATTTGTCGGAATTTCGATTACGTCAATATCATACGTTTCTCGAAATTCGTCGGCGTCTGTTTTGGCAGTACCAGTCATTCCGGACAAAATTTTAAATTTTCGGAATAGGTTTTGGTAGGTAATGGAGCCCATGGAGCGGCTCTCTGTAGTAATCTCTACGCCTTCTTTCGCTTCGATTGCTTGATGAAGGCCAGCTTGTAGTTTTGTTCCAATCAGCTTACGTCCATTTGCTTCATCAAGCAAAAGAATCTCGTTGTCCTCCACAACATAGTCTTTGTTTAAGTGTAAGAGATAATTGGCCCGTAAGGCAATGACTAAATGACGGTAAAGACTTTTCCATTTTTCTGAAAGAATAGTTTCAATACCTAAGTAGTCTTCGGCTTTTTTTATGCCTGCTTCTGTAAACCAAGCGTGACGTTTGTTTTCACTTCTCATAAAGTCTTTACCTTCAATCAAGCTTTTCACAAACCAATCAGATAGCGTAAAAAAATTTGACTGAACTTTGGGTGCTCCTGAAATGATCAATGGCGTTTGCGCCATATCAAGTAATATTGCATCGATTTCATCTATCAGTACATAATTGAAGTGGGTGACATATTGTTCGTCTGGAGAAACAGCCAAGTTGTCAAATAAATAGTCAAAGCCCAGTGCGCTATGCGTCGTATAGACGATGTCTGCTGCATAGACCACCTCTTTATCGATTTCTTCTCCTTCATCTTCATGTTCAGGAACACCTGCAGCCACGGATAGTCCTAGAAAACGATAGACTTTTCCCGTTTCTTCAATATCTCGCAAGGCTAAATACGTATTAGAAGTAATCAAGAAATTGCCTTTGCCTCCCAGACCATGTAAATACATCGGCATGGTTGCGGTCAATGTTTTTCCTTCTCCGGTTTTCATTTCAGCAACATTGCCGTAAAAAAGAGCAATTGCGCCAAGAATTTGAACAAAATAAGGCTCCATTCCCAAGACACGACGGTCTGCTTCGACAACGACAGCATAGGCTTGCGGGAGTAAACTCTCCAGTTTTTTGCCCTGTTCGAGTTGTTGTCGAAAATGAATGGTTTGCATTTGCAATTCTTGATCTGATAATTGCCGATAGTTTTCTGCAAGACTTTGAACTTTTCTCGCCAACCGAATATACTTGCGAAACTTTTTATCTTTCATTTTTTTGTTCCTCCTTTCAAAAACTGATATTGCTTGTGGCTTAAGCTTAATCAGCAATGCTTTCTAATTTAGCACGAATCATGACGTCGTCTAGGTCAAAAAGATATTCCCTCATCAAATCATTGGCTTCTAAAAAAAAGACGATCTTTCCCTTCTGACTAACTAGTTTCATCTTTCTTGATGCAATAAGTGGTTCTTCGTTTTGATCCAGCAGCGCTTCACCAGAACTTGTTACGAAGTGAAGTGAAAACGTATAGGTTTTGGTGCTATCCATATTATAGTAGGGAAATTCACCGTGATAGATGGACTCTTGATCAACTGCTTCCAAAGAGTCATCAGTCCGCAAAACGACAGCTTTTAGGTTTAACTTAGGCGTCGTTTCATTGTCAGGGACCCTAGATTCTGTAGTCGGTGTTTCGTTGACTGTTAAATTTTCTTTCAAAAAAAAGATACCTCCTAAGAGCAAAACGAGAGGTATGATGACTTCAATTAGTTTTTTCATAGTAAAGACCTTCTTTTGGGGGCTATTTCTCAGGAAATTCTCCCTTTTTTTCTTTTCCAATCCTTGTATTTCTCTGATGACCATTTAAAGTGAGTAGTTTTTACTTATTTGAATTTAAAACGATGATACCACAATGACCAACCTCACCTTTTCCTTTTTTTTTTTTATTTCAACAAAAAACAAGTACAAAAGGCAATTTTAAACCTGTTACTATTTTGTTAAACCTTGCAGATTAAAAAAAAGTAAGAAAATTGGAGATGAAAATGAAGAATCAAAAAGAACTCATTCGAAGAATAATCGCGAGCTTTTTCCTTTTGTTCATTGTTGAGATAGGTAAGCATATCCAGGTTCCTTTTTTTATTTCAGAAAAGATACCAGAGGAATCAACTAGTTTGATTCTGAAATTTTTAGCGACATCAACCGGTGGGAATTTTACTGTTCCAACGCTTTTTTCTTTAGGGATGGGCCCGTATATGACTGCCCTGATCATCTGGACAACGATCAGCATGATTGATACAGAAAGTATCGGAAATCTTTCCACCAAACGAATTGGGTATATTCAACGCAGTTTGACTCTTTTATTTGCTATCCTTCAAAGTTGCGCACTGGTTTTAAAATTTCGTTCCTCAATGATTGATCAAAAAGCAATTGGAGGCTCTATTGTCCTGTTGTTTTTAGGAGCAGTTCTTCTTTTGACGGCTGGGGGATTGTTCGTTGCATGGCTAGCTGATATCAACATTGATAAAGGAATTGGAGGTCAAAGTCTGTTTATTGTTCCAGGTTTACTGATGAATATCCCAGCTATGTTAATTTCGGGACAAACAGAATCCGTTCATTTAAGTCAAAACTTTATTATCGGGTTAGTTATGGTGACCTTAGTTTTTATTTATCTCACACTCTTCCTTTACAATGCAGAATACCGTATCAATATTGAACGGACAGGTATCGACAGTCGCTTTAACAATTCGTATATTCCTATTCGACTTTTACCTGCCGGGGCAATGCCTTTCATGTTTGCAGTAACCGTCTTTTCAATGCCACAGCTTTTACTATTGAACGAAAAGTGGGGAGACACAGGCTTTTCAAATTTTATTACGACTTACTTTTCCTTTAATAATGTGCGGGGTATTTTCACTTATGGTCTGATTCTCTATGTTTTAGGTTACGGATTTAGTTTTATAAATGTTCGACCATACGATATAGCCAAAAATCTAAAAGAGACGGGAGATTACATTTTAAATGTTGCTCCTGGCAAACAGACAGAGCGATATATATTGAAGCGTTTATCAACCGTTGCATTACTTGGCAACAGTTATCTTGTGATCGTTTCAATGATTCCCTTGTTGATTGGATTGCAAAATCAAATCATTTCCAACTTAGCTTTTTATTTCGGAAGTATTTTTATGTTGATCATCATTTTAGAAACAATCACAAATGAAATACGGTTCCTCTTTTCCAGACATACTTACCGGATTTTTTAGAGGATGTTAGGAGGCAATTTTTTGAATTATTTTATCCCTGATTGGACGACCAGTAGTGGCAATTTAGAAAGTGATTATATGATGAATATCATTCAGCTTTTCAAGAACAATCGAGAACCGTATCACTTATTGTTATTGGAGCATATACCGTTTTTACGTTATCAGATGCATGCATATGAATTAGAAGTAGCGCAAATGACTTCGCTTTATGATCGCTTGCAAGACATTCAAAAAACCAATGGATTTCCCTTAGATGTCGATGACTTGCCTCTTGCTCAGAATGTTGAGAAGGTCTATACACCTTTTGGAATCACGCTGATTAAGGAAAATCAACCATTTGGTGAAATTCGGTTCAATTCATTTGGTTTTGCAGAACAGATGTCTATAATGACGGAACCTTATCGACAAATCCTCTTTTTCGATGATCGGGGATTTATTTCTGCAAAATCGTTCCAGAATGACAATGGGGAACAAGTAAAGAAGATTTATTATAACGAATCGGGAATGGAAAAATGTGTGGAATACTTTGGAGAAAATCCACACGTTGAGCTGGTAAATCCTCGGAAAAGTGGACTAAAGAAAAGTCAGTATCGAAGCATGGATGAACTTCTTTTAGAGATGATGAATCAATTTCAACTGAGCCTTGAGCCAGAAGATCAAATCCTCTGTTTGACAAATGAGCGGAGTCTACGATTGGTCAAAACGAACGAGGAACGAAAAAGAGTGATCCAGATCGTTTCTGATGCCCACAGACTTTCAACTTGTGCATCAGATGAAAAAGCAGCATTATGGGCTGGCGAAAATAAAATCATTACGGATTCGACTAGTAATCAAACAGCGCTTTTCTCTTTAATGAAACAGTCCGGTGTCAATGACCTATCTCGGATACAACGCATCCCTATTTACACAACTTCTTTTCAGCTGGGCAATAGCAACTCCATTCCCCAGCTGGTCCTTTATTGGAACGCCGGTGAGCTTAACGAAGACGTTCGGAGAATCCATCATCTATTACTGCAAAAAGTTTTTCAGAATGATCGTTATGACTTAATTATCGAAACGACGACATTCCAAAGCGAAGTCGTTTTACGAGAAGCACAAAAAGAACTGGTTGATACTCACTTCGGTGTCGATAGTGAATCTGAGGAGTATCAAAAGGTATTAAAGTATTTCGAAGCAAAAAAGGCGAAAAAGTTATTTAAAACGGATGAAGAGGCGATTGAAGAGATCCGAGAAAGCAAAAATTGGCGAAATCTAGTAGAGGCAGTTGATGTCAATTTTAGGATTCACTTTCGCTTGGATTCTCATCTCACCACGATTCGTCAGGATTTCAATGAGACACGATTGTATATTGATTTGTCTGCTGAAGTTGATGTCCAGAAACAAGCACTAGCTGTTAGTGCAGGGATTCCTCAGCTTGTTAGGAAGAAAACCGATTATGTGGATGACCAAAAGAATGGGCAAATCATTGGTCAAATCAGAGAATTAGATGCAGCAATCGCTTTTTACCTGGACGATTTAAATAATTGGAACCAAGCATTGGTGGAAAATATTAGTTATATTGAGCGTTTTAGTGAGGAAAATATTATTAAACAATGGAGGGAGTTGCTAGAGGGTGTCGTCTAAACAGATTCAGGTATTTCATGTTGCAGCTGTTTCTTCTGAGGGGCAAAAGCAGCTTTCTCCTTTGTTTGCCTATCAGTGGCTTCCGTTGGCCTATGATTTCAGAAAAGATGAGCAGGAGCTACGGCTGTTTAAGAAAGACAAATATAATACCAAATACCATCGGGCAATTTTTCTTCTAGAGGAAAATGCCGCGATTCTTGAAAATTTGGAATTTTTAAAACAATTGCCAGCCTACCAAATATTTTACGAAGAAAATGGGCAGCTATCTCCAGAAGTTCAAGCGCTATTCACATTAAAAGCAGCGAATCCTTTTGATAAAAAGCAGCTAGAAAATGTTTTTCGTACGATCAATGAGCAATTCTCAGCAAAGCAACAAGGATATAAGCTATCTATGGATCACATGAAATTTAATAAAACTGTCCCGTTGCAGATCGTTAAAGAAGGACATGCAGCCTGTCAGGTAAAGGCACAACTGACATCAGACGATCAGCAAATAACTACTTGGAAAATGACTAACCTGATTCCTAAAAACGAACGCACCTGTTTTTATCCGGAGATCGCAGATGTTCAAGGAGAAGTGACATTAAAAATCAAACTCTTTTTCATTAAAGAAAACACGAATCAAGTCATCCAAGTGATTGAGGTCCTTCACGATCAAATCATAAATGGGGAGCCGGTTTACTTCAAATTAGATCAAAATTCATACATCAATGTTTCATTGTATGCCAAAGGAAATCGAGGGCAATTTACGATCGGGCAGATGCACCTGCGAAGAGCAATGGCAGATGAAAGTGTCATGATTCCAGGAGGTGGTCGGATTCGGGATGAAGAGAATCTGGGGGGAGAAGTGATCTATTACTTTAATCCGGGAGATTTAAAACCTCCATTAGCGGTTTATTTTTCTGGCTATCGATCAGCGGAAGGATTTGAAGGCCGTGGGATGATGGGAAGTATGGGCTGTCCGTTTCTGCTGATTGGTGACCCTCGTTTAGAAGGTGGGAATTTCTATCTAGGCAGCCAGAAATTCGAACAAGAAATCGTAGCGATCATCTTAGGGAAACTAGCACTGCTAGGTTTTGAAAAGTCAGATCTCATTTTATCCGGATTGTCGATGGGAACGTTTGGCGCGCTATATTTTGCTAGCGATTTAAGCCCAAACAGTGTCATCGTGGGAAAACCGTTGACGAATCTTGGTTCCATTGCTCTAAATGAACGCATCAATCGACCAACTGGATTTCCAACCTCATTGGATATGCTGCTTTACAATATTGGGGTTGTTTCAAAAGAAGCGAGCAGTCAATTGAATGAACGGTTCTGGAGCAAATTCAAAAGTGGCGATTATCGGGAGACAACCTTTGCGATCGCCTATATGAAACAAGACGATTACGACATGGAGGCATTTCCAATGTTGTTTGAATTTTTAAAAAATAATTTCCCCATGACTCGTGTTCTGTATAAAGGCATGATCGGCCGACATAACGATAATAGTCCTGCCATCAATAATTGGTTTTTGAAACAATACAAAAATATTCTCGTGCATACATTTCACCGCGATATCAAGAAAATATTATAGGGAATGAGGGAGTCGATGAATAGTTTATATCGTATCAAGTGGGGGATCGACTTTAATGACAATTATAATTATGGCGCAAAAATAGCTTATATGCCCTCTGGGGATGTCTTGTACTCTTCTCCTTTGATGCCTCCAGGCGTCAGTATTAAATCTTGGTATTCGAAAACAGAATTTCATATTAGTCGGAAATCACCAATGCTACCAATGTTACTGCCTGGATACAAGTACGAGTTAACACTTCATGCTGCATTCGATCGTAAGGAAGCAGTACAGCTATTGGTGGAATTTTTTGATAAGGATGGGTTTTTCCTTGAAAAACTAGTCTTCGAAACAAACCAAGAATGTTTTCTCTTTCCGCAAGGTGCCACTGATTATCAGATTCATATGGTAAACAAAAAACATCAAGAGATTCATTTTAAGGAATTGGTTTTATCCACTAAGGAGAATCAAGCATTTGAAGTGGTTCCTATAAATGCAAACACTGGAGCAAACCAAGGCTCAAACATAGCAACCAGCGTTGTTGCGGTTACACCGTTGGTTGAGAAACATGCTGCATTATCGGTCGTATTTGAAAAACAGAACAGCTATGTCAAAGAATATTCACTTTCAGATTTTGAAGCAGGATTGTTTGTTGAACCGGATACTAAGGCTGCATCATCGTATTTGGAAGTATTGCTTGAACAAATCTATCAGCGAAGCGACAGTCCTGAAAAAATCAACCTTAAAATGGGACAAAATTTTTCTTTGCTGGAGTCTTGTTACCACGAAGATTTTTCTGTATTAGCTTTATTATTTGCAAAGCCAAATGAAGAAGCCGAAGCACCCGAGCTTATGGATCGTCTGCAAAAAAAGATCGCACTTAATCAAAGGGCACTAAAAGTTTTAGAGAATGTAAAAGAAAACAGGAAAAAATCAACCTAATAAAGAGGGGGACATCATGAATTTTTTTGTAAATAAAGCAATGGGGATTGGTAATTCTGGTGTGGAACATGCACAGTTCTATCGTGCTGCTTGTTTTGATAGAAAAAATATTCCCTATAAGTATATTTTTATGGAGCTAGTGAAGAATCTCCATGAAGCCATGGCGGCTTGGAAAATACCAGATGATAAAGTCATCTCCATGTGGGAATATTTTGCACTAGAAGGTGATTATTTAAGGCAAGGGGCTAAAGCAGTTTTTACTGCACAACAAGATCTCTTAGTAGATGCTACGAACACACATAGAATCAAAGAAACCATCACGTCATCAGGATTAAAAATCGTTGAGCATATGGAAAAATCTCCTAGTCCAAAAAAGGAAGGCTTACTGCTAGTTTCGGATTATCGGGTAGAGATTTTTGACTATCGAACGAATCAAAGAAAAATCATGTACAGTTATCGAAATGATTCGCATCGAGGAAGAGTAATGACGAATATTCATTTGTTTGCTTTCAAAGGCAAACATCGTTTCTTTAGAAATGAAGTCTTATTGCAGCGATTTTTCTTTAAACAACTGATAGAAGAATTCCCAGAAACCAAAAGTATCATCATTGATCGGGGGGAGGAAAGCGAGGCTGCTTTATATGATCATTGTCCTCCGGAAATCAAATTGATTGAGATCGTTCATGCCGATCATTTATCTGATCGTGACGTAGCTAGCGCACCTCTTTGGAACAATTACTATGAATTTGCTTTGACGCATTTGGAACAAGTCGCTCATATCGTTGTTGCGACAGAATTGCAAAGGCAAGATTTGTTGATCGATTTCCCAAACGAGTCCAAAAAAATTGTGACGATCCCGGTGGGAGGGATTCGCGATGTGACAGAAGATTCATTTGAATTAGGCAAACAACAGGCAGAAAAGTTTGTGACAGTCTCTCGTTTGGCATCCGAAAAGCACATTGATCTTGTGATGCGGGCAATTGCTGCAGCAAAAAAAGAACATCCAACGATCTCTTTAGACATCTATGGTCAAGGGGGAGAAGAAGGTAAGTTAAAAGCAGTGATCAAGGAGTTGAATGCAGAAGAGTACATTCGGTTAAAAGGGCATTCTCATGCAATCAATGAAGTATATCCTGATTATGATGCATTTATCTCTGGTTCTTTTTCAGAAGGTTTCGGATTGACTTATATTGAAGCTTTAAATGCAGGATTGCCAATTGTAACCTTCAAGGCTCGTTTTGGGGCCATGGAGTTGATCAAAGAAGGAGTCAATGGTTATTTGAAAGATTTTTCTAGAACTGATGAAGCTTATACTATTCAGCAACTAACAGATGGCATTCGTCAGTTGACTGCTTCTGATCTGAACCAACTTAAAGCCAATACCCGCAAGTCTGTACGAATGTTTCAAGACGCGATAATTGCAGAGAAATGGAGTGAGTTGATCGATGCATTATGAATTAGTCACCGTGATCCGACCAAATGACCGAATTTGGATGGCACAAAAATCACGAATCAAAGAAGGAAGTCAAGTGTTGTCCATCTCACCGAGTCCAAATTTTCAAGCGATGCTCCAAAAAGAAGCATTGCAGGGAATAAATATTTTAGATCAAGTGACACAGCGCAGTCACGATCCAGAAGCCTTTCTGTTTTTTAACCAAGTACCAACAGCTTACTCTACAGAAGTTTATATGAACGAGGACCGGACCATTTCCTTGATCACTGATGGAGATGAAGTAGGTAAAGTGAGCTTGTATCCTATGACTAGAAGACATGTCAAAGAAGTTCGCTACTTTTATCCTGATGGCACGACAGATTTCATTGAAGAATATGCCGCAGATGGGAAATTATTCTCAACTATTTATTACTGCAATGACCAGGTTCAAGAGATTGCTTTTTTCAATGATCAGCAACAAAGTATTCTGAATTACTATTTTTATCAAGGCACCATCAATTTAGTCACGATTCGTGATACAGAAACATTCAAGGTAACTCAAAAATTTAACACAACACTTGATTTCATTCGTGATCAGTTAGCTTTTCGGTTAACAGAAAATGATACAGTGGGCATTTCATATATGGGGTTAGAATTATTTTCTCTAGCAAAATCCAACTCGACAAATACACTTTATCTGGAAGAATCGCCGCTTGATGGCAAAGGGAATATCAAAGGGAACTTAATGAGTATTTTAGATGACCGCGTTCCTTATATTCATAAGGTAGAAGTCGATCAAAAGAATTATCAGTTGTTGGCAAACAAAAATGTATGCATGGACAAAGTTGTGTTGAAAGGATGAAGACAAAATGAAAAAAATGAAAACCACTGAATTGTATGAGCAAATTATGTTGTTAATAAAAGAGAACAGCGGGTCCATGCTCACTTTTGAGAAGGAACAAGAGGAAGCAAAGAAACTTTTTGCTCATCAAAACGCATTGATTGATCAGCTGATTCAAATCAATCAAGAAATGAAAGCAATGATGAACAAGTCAGAAAACGATATCGATCTAAATGTGATCCAAACATTAAAAAAACAATTCAATGCATCTTTTGAGCAGCAACAGGAGGAGCAAAATAAATTACAAATGATTTATGAGAAGCTCTTTTCTGCTTATGAGGTTGAAAAGCAAATGCTTCGAACCTATTTTTTGAATGAAACCGAGCAGATCATTGAACGGTTAACCTCAACCGTCGAAAGACAAGATAACGATGTGAATCAATTGAGTCAAGAGCTGATTGATGAGCTTCGGGCAGTGGAAGTAGCAGAGGTAGTGAATGAGATAGCTACAAACGAAAATGAACCAGTAGAAAATGTTTCAGAACTGAGTGAATCACTACAACTGGCAGACGATCAGAACCAGTAGATAAACCAGTTTTCTTCATAGTTGTTTGCCGAAAATAAACTGGGAAGAGGTGATTTCGTTGGCGAATAATCAGCTAGAAAAAACGATTCAAGCGGGATTTCAAGAAGAACGAGAAAACGTAAGAAATCACTCAGAAGAAAAGAAAAAGGGCAAAGCGATCACCATCGTGCTTTCCTTAGTTATGTCGATCGTGATCCTTGGATCGTTGGTTTATTCTTTATTGGAAGCATTACAGAAGTAAGAATAAAAATAGGTCCTGCATTTTAGAAAAAAGGATTTGAAAAATATGGAAACTAGATTACTAAGCGTTTGTCGATTAATTAGTACGATCAACCCAGACTTAAAGATACCTGATACATCAGTCGTTGCTGTCAATATTGATCGCGAGAAATTAGAAGAGATACGCAAATGTAAAGGACTATCTGTGAAATCTTTTGAAAGAAAGATTGGGTTATCTCGCTCACGGTACTATAGATGGGTACAATATGAGATCGATTTGCCCTTCGAATTGGTTGTTGGCATCAAGAAAATGTTGAGCATTTCAGATACCGAATTGCTAGACATGTTTGCAATGTCAACAGATGAACAACTTCATCTATTGAGTGTATTGATTTATAGCTCTTTATCAACGAAAGAGGACATGTTTGTTACCTTTATGAAAGTTAGAAAAGAGTTAGAAAAGTTTCGCCCCTCAACTGAGGATAATACGATATTTAAACTCATGTTGGCCTATTCTGACCTCGTATTTGGTTGTATGAACCAGAAAGTCCCGGATGCAAGTTTAGAAATGCTTGAAACATTTTTTCTGGGAACTGATTTTTATACATTATTTGACAGCCTTTTATATTTAGCTACATTACGCATCAAACAGCGCTATGGCTTGCACGCTTCATCTTTAGAAAAACAAATTTTTTTGTTAGAGAGCTGCCTTTTAAAGAAAATAAATTCGACTGATTTTACGGAACTGCGGCCAGTCTTAGTAGGCGCCGTATTAGATTTATCAGAATGTTTGGTAGACATCCAACGCTGTGATGATGCGGTTCAATTACTTCAACATGCAAGTCGTTTAATGGAGGAACATTGGCATATTGATGTCTATAATCAGACAGTTCTAAAACTAGTCAAATATTTGCTGCTTACAAGGAATACTGCACAAGAAGATCCTGCTGTACAACTGTTTTCTAAAAATTTGAAGGGTGCAGAATGGTGCTTACCAAAAGATGAAGTGATGTTTGTGCGGGCAATGATGGAAAAGGAGATGGGGCAAGCGTGAATCGGTGGGTGACGACGATCATTGAATCGAATGCAGCAGATTCAGTCAAAAAAGCGAAAGTAGATGTTTTTCACATTGCCAATGGGATGGATTATCAACCTTTATATATTTATCGTTATATCGATGAGAATGAAGATGATTATGCACTTATGTCAAGGATTGATGGCATTACAGCTGGTGTCGCTTATGAAGATATCGTGGTCTATCAATATCCAAGTTATAACGGAGCCCATTTTGACCGAATGTTCTTACAAAGAATGAAACAAAGAGGGATTTACACGAGTTTATTCATCCATGACGCTGAGATGTTACGTGGGAAAGTCGATTTTGATGAATCTGCTCTTTTCAATGAAGCAACAGTATTGATCGTTCATAGCCAAGCTATGCAGACAGCCTTAGTCGAAAGAGGCGTGACACGGAGAATGATCCAAAAACCATTTTTCGACTATCAGCATCAAGATGTTAGTGTCAGTCATGAAAGACCAGAAAAACGAGTTGTCTTTGCAGGAAATTTGGCAAAAACCCGTTTTCTACAGCAGTGGCCCAATCGCACGGAAATTCTTGTATACGGCGATAAAAACGACAGTCATTTTGGTCCGAATGTTCATTATTGTGGTGTTTTTGAGCAAGAAGAATTGGTTCGTAGGATGGAGAAAAATGGTTTCGGACTTGCGTGGGATGATAAGTTGCCTGATGGTGGTGACTACCAACAATATACGAAGTATAATGCACCGCACAAAATCTCGTTGTATCTCTCGTTAGGAATCCCTGTCATTGTATGGAAAGAAGCAGCTATAGCAGAGATGGTACAGAAACTGGAACTTGGCATTACTATCAACGCAATTGAAGACATTGATCATCAATTAAGTGAGTTAACAGATGAAGAGCTGCTGCGGATAAAAAATAATGTTCTTTCATTTAGTTGTTTACTGCAATCAGGAATATTTACTAGAACGGCACTGATGGATTCAGAAGTGAAAATACTCCTAGGCAAAGGAGCAAGTCAAGCATGAAACAATCGATGAGTACAAAGAAGTTATCCGCAATCATTCAAATCAGCGAACTAGATCAGATGTTGACTGATTTGAAACAAGCGATCGAACAACGGGATAGTAAAATTGCGCGATTACAACAAATGATTTTAGAAAAACGACAGTCAGCCATTGGTTATCGCGATTTTATTGTCTTAAAGAATAGCCAAGAAGAATTGAGAGAGTTATGCAAAAAAATTGACTTGCAGCTGGTCAAAACCAATGAACTTTTACGGCATATACGTAATACAAAAGTAATTTTCAGCGACTTGTTGCTTTTAGAAGCAGAAGTCAACGAACAAATGAGTAAAATTCAGGAACTGTCCAATGCATTCTTTATCCAAGAAGAGGCAGGAAAATAGAGGATGAAATAGCAATAGTGTTATTAGGGAAGCTGTAAGTCATGATAAATAGGGAAGTTAGGGGGATTAGTGTGAACAAAATCATTGCATTAGACATTGATGAATTTCGAGTAGGCGTTGTTGGCTACGGCTATCAAGATGTCAGAAGTTCTGTTTATTCAGAAGTCAAAAAAAATAATCTACAATATCTTTTAGGAAAGAATAATGAACCGATCTACCTAAAAAACAAAGTAGGGAAACGAATACTTCTCGGGGGCAGCGAGAAAGAAATCACTTGGGGGCTCGACAAGTTGTATAGTCGACGATCAGAAGCCTATCAAACATTTGGCAATCCGTTGGCAATCCTGGGAGACCAAAAATTTAAGACATATATCAAAACGATACTCTCTTATTTAGTAGCGAAAAGACCCTCACTTTTTACTGAAATTGCAGAGGATTACTTTAGCTGTTCATTATGCCTTGGCGTAGCAACAGAAAGTTTTGACCGGCTTGCTGACATTGAGAGACAACTGGCAGATGAATTCAAGACAGTTGTTGATGGCACTCACTATCAGATCCGCATCGAGCGAGTAAAGCTGATCCCGAAATCTCTGGGCGCAATTTTTGAAAGCAAACGAAATGATATTCATTTGATGTTAGGCGTGGAAGAAATTCTTGCTGGGTTGACCTATGTGATTGAAATCAATGATCATTCTCTCACTTGTGATAGCTACGAAAATGGGGAACTGATCAAAAGTTCAAAAGTCACAGACGGCTTGTTTGAATTGGCAGGCAACATGGTACAAGCTTATCAAGAAAATGAGGGGGATCATCCCGCACCTATCTTTGCGCTAGATCATGGCGTCGTTTACGATATGCTTGTCACAGCTAAGAAAAACAATCCATTTGTCGTGACGATCAATGGAGGTCAGACAATAGATTTAACTGAGATCGTTAAAAAAGAGACGACTGCTTTGACAGATCAATTGATTGATTATGTAAACAGTGATCAAGATATTCAATATGCTGATACAATTCTAATCAGAGATATTCCTTCAGAAACGATCAACGAAAACACAGTAAATCAGGCACTCAACAAGATGGGGTTATCTTGTAAAGTGTTTAACAATAAAAATGCTCTTGGCGTGTATCTCTTCGGAGAGTTGTTTTGGAAAAGTCAACTGAATGCTTCGATAGATCACTTTGAGGATAACAGTCCATTTCCAATGAAGCCAGACGGTTTAGAGTCGAAAGTGAATGCAGAACCGTTACCAGTCGAGAAGTCCCTCGAATCTTCAACTAACCAAATTGATTCTGAGCTACCAGAAGCTACCAAGCAAAAGAGTCATCATAGAAGCTTATCAGTAGAAGCAATCTTTGCGGAACAGTCGGAATTGCTTGATTTCTTGATCAGCAACGACAAAGAGTAGTCAATTTGGAGAAGGAAACGTGAATTTCGAGCGGATTGCAATAACCATTCCCTTTTTTTCCATGGTTAGTCTTTTGTACTAGATCAGAACATCGGACTTTGCAATAAAGTCTTGTCGTCAATAAGGATTGATATGTTGTACAAAAAACACACTTGGGACTGAAGAATCAATTATGATTCATCAGTCCCAAAAACGATAAAGACGTTTCTTTGTACAGTAAAAGTTAAGAGAACTTATAAATAAAGGGAAAATAACAGTAAGATTTTAAAGAATCTGCTAAAATTTTTGTAACCGAAAATGAAAATAATATGATTGTTTATGAAAATTTCATTTTCAGTTTACAATTATTTTTTTTTGACAAGTGAAATTTTAGCGAGTAGCCAATCACTCCTGATGTTTAAGAGTTTTTAAGGAAAGAACTTTTATCACAAACAAAAGATTCTTTCTGGATTTTGAGTATTTATCATGAAAAAAATATTCTGTTGTTTTTCAAACAAAAGAAATCCTATTTCATTTTCACAAATTCCCTTGAGAGAAGGACCCATTTTTTGGCTTTTGCTCTCATTTTTCTCACAGAATCAAAATTTGGGTCATTTTGCATTTTCTCTTTTTTCCGATTAGGATAATCACCTGAGTAAAATTTGTTGTTTGGAGGAAGAGAAATGCGTACTTATGTGAAAAAAATAGCTTACCCAATGTTCATGCTGTCCTTACTTATTTTATCCTATTTGGCGCCTTTATTATCAGTCATCACAGCCAATGCGGACACCGAGGAGAATCCCAAAACAATCCTATTTCAAAACGAAAAGGGCATAGCGCAAGTGACATCATTACCAGATCCTACCACAGGGGAGATCACTTGGACGATCCAAGTAGAAAAGAATCAACAAGCAGCAAATCAACTGGCATTCAGCTTGAGTGAAGGGGAACAAACGGTTCTGCCGAACTCGATTCAAAGCAGCGGCACGCCATTTACATATGATCCGCAAAGACAGCAGCTGATGGAAGAAACCGCTAGCAGTTCTTTTAGCCAAATGACGCTAACGTTTCAAACAAAAAGTCTTCAAACATTGACAATCAAATCCGCCTTTCTTCAAACAGATGAAAAAAATGGACAAGTGAAAGAAGACATCATCAACACAACAGATGTAGCAGTTGTTCTACCTGAAAATGAATCCACAGAAGCAACGAGTACAGAAGCCGTACTTTCTGATACTCAGGATCAAACAGAGGCTTCTGAAAAAAAGGTTGTATCAACAAGCAGCGAGTCACAACAACAAACGGCGTCAAATACTGCATCAAAAACCATAGAATCAACGCCTGATACCCAAGCAAGTGCGCCAGCAGCTTCACAACTTTCAAGTGGGGGCATTTTTAAAAATGATGTTCCTGAAGTTGATGACGCACTTCTAGGAGAAGCGCAATATTTTCATATTTTTGCTAACCATGCGACGCTAAATACACACACGAACGGAAATTTGGCCGTTGGTGAATTAAACGGAAATGTCAATTTTGGGACCAGTATTCAGGATGGTTCTTTGCCAACAGAAATCAATTATATTCAAAAGGTCAATTCCATCGCAAACTCTTCTTTTGTATCAGGAACTGATAGTAGAAAAAACAAAGTTGTTTTTGGCCCATCAGTCACAGTAGATTTAGCAGATCAAAATCAGCAACCTGCCGTTTTTGTAAATGGTCAGAGAATGGATCACTTGAAGACTTCCGAAGTTTTTCAAGATCAATCCGTGAGTGAGCCTTATATAGACTTTGAACAGGCATTTTCAACGTTACAGGCGACGTCAGAAAGACTGGGAGCTTATCCGCAGACACCCGGTGTAACCAAGGATTTCACCGATAATAATCAGCGGGTCATCAATACAGCCGATGCCGAAGATGAGACACAAGTGGTTGTTTTGACCTTGACAGACGAACAAGGAAATCCACTTGATGATGGTGTTTACGAACTTCAAAACAACAAGACGCATAAGGAAGTTGATGAAGAAGTCACAAATGATGATGGGCAGGTGATCGAAGCTGGTCTTCCAGAGGGAGAATATTCCTTTGTGGAAACGGAAGCGCCAGACGGCTATCTGATTGATAAAAAACCCATTTCTTTTTCAGAAGATACAATTGCGAAAGAAGATCAAAAGGTTGTTGTTTCTCTTTCAAAAACGGAATTAGAAAAAGATACGCCGATCACCATTAAAGGGCTAACAAGAGGAAATACGCCTGTAATCATCAATGTGGACACTGAGGGAGCCAGCACCGTTAATGTTAAGTCCCAAATCAAACTAGAATATACGGATGGTACGTCTCGTAATAGCCATGAAACAGAAGAGTTTGATGATGCTGTTATCTTATGGAATTTTGTTGGCCAATCAGAGGGCCAAACGATTTCGATTAATAGTCCATTCCAAGGAACCATCTTGGCTGTTGGTGATACAGTCGATGTCCATCAAAATGTTGACGGCAGTATCATTGCTGATACAGTGCTGGTCAACGCAGAAACCCATCGCTGGGATCTGCAAGCAAATGAAACAATCGTGCCGACTATTAAACTAGCTGCCATGAATCAATTACTTTCTTTTGATACAACGACAATCAGCGGGACCAAAACGTGGGATGATTATGACAACAAATTCAATACCCGTCCGACAAGCATTATGGTTCAATTATTGCAAAACGGTGAAGTATTCCAAACAAAAACGGTTACCCAAAGTAAAGAGGGGGACTGGCATTATGAATTTACTGATCTACCGAAAACTGACGAATCTGGTCAGACTTATGAATACACAATCCAAGAAACACCTGTTGAAGGGTATTCTACTAAAGTAAACGGTTATGACCTGGTCAACACGTACCGCAATATTGAAACGACAGACGTAGCTGGAACAAAGACATGGAAAGACTACGATAACAAATTCGAAACAAGACCAGAAAGCATCACTGTCAAGCTGATGCAAAATGATAAAGAAATCGACAAGCAAGTCGTAAAAGCAGATAACCAAGGCGACTGGACTTATCACTTTGAGAATCTGCCTAAGTATGATGAAAAAGGTCAAGCATACACGTACACGATCCAAGAAGAAAAAGTTTCAGGTTACACCACTGAAATCAATGGTTATGACCTAGTCAACACCTATCGCAATACTGAAACGACAGACGTAGCTGGAACAAAGACATGGGATGACTATGGCAACAAGTTCAATACCCGCCCTGAAAACATCACTGTCGACTTAATGCAAAACGGTAAAGAGATTGACAAACAAACCGTAAAAGCTGATAAAGAAAACAACTGGACCTATCACTTCGAGAATCTGCCTAAGTATGATGAAAAAGGTCAAGTGTACACGTACACGATCCAAGAAGAAAAAGTGCCAGGTTACACCACTGAAATCAATGGTTATGATCTAGTCAACACCTACCGCAATACTGAAACGACAGACGTAGCCGGAACAAAGACATGGAATGACTACGATAACAAATTCGAAACAAGACCAGAAAGCATCACTGTCAAGCTGATGCAAAATGATAAAGAAATCGACAAGCAAGTCGTAAAAGCAGATAACCAAGGCGACTGGACTTATCACTTCGAGAATCTGCCAAAGTATGATGAAAAAGGTCAAGCTTACACCTACACGATCCAAGAAGAAAAAGTTTCAGGTTACACCACTGAAATCAATGGTTATGACCTAGTCAACACCTATCGCAACACCGAAACAACGGTAGTATCGGGAACGAAGACGTGGAATGACTATGGCAACAAGTTCCACACCCGTCCAGAGAGTATCACTGTGAAGCTGATGCAAAATGATAAAAAAATTGACAAACAAACCGTAAAAGCAGATAACCAAGGGAACTGGACCTATCGCTTTGAAAATTTGCCTAAGTATGATGCCGAAGGAAAAGTGTACACGTACACGATCCAAGAAGAAAAAGTGCCAGGTTACACCACTAAAGTCAACGGCTATGATTTAGTAAACACGTACCATAACACCGATACAATAGACGTAGCTGGAACAAAGACATGGAAAGACTATGATAACAAGTTCAATACCCGCCCTGAAAGCATCACTGTCGAATTAATGCAAAACGGTAAAGAAATCGACAAGCAAACCGTAAAAGCAGATAAAGAAGGCAACTGGACCTATCGTTTTGAAGATCTGCCAAAATATGATGAGAAAGGTCAAGCGTACACCTATAGCATTCAAGAAGTGGCTGTCAAAGGATACAAGTCAGAAGTCCATGACTATGATTTGATCAATACTTATGTCGAACCAAAAACGCCTGAGACACCGAATGATCCTAGCGGTCCCAAAGTACCAACACCTTCTGACAAGTCTGATAAACCGAAAAAAATAGCCGGAAACGCCGAGCAAAAGCTGGATGACAAAAAGAACCAGACAGAGTCATCACAGACAGATAATGAAAAACGATTGCCAAAGACAAATGAGGAATCCTCTTATGAACTAAGTGTTCTTGGAAGTATTTTACTCACCATGATCGCCTTCCTATTCTATAAACAGAAACATATTTAACCAAACAAATCTTTGTACTGCTCCTTCGCTAGAAGTCAGTACAAAGATTTTTTCTTAAAAAAGTATAGGACTTATTTAAGACTTGCGACAAAACTTTGGCTGAAAACCGGTGTAAATGGTAAACTAAAATGAAGGGGGGATCCTATGGTTTGGCTATTGCTACTACTGCTAATTTTTATTTTTTTGGTGTACTATGTATATCGCACGTCTGTGATGAAAAAGGGCGTACGCTATTTTGTTTCGGCAATTATTATGCGTAACAATGAATGGTATGAAAAAGAAGGCAGAAAGAAACTGGGGATTCCATACAAAGAGCGGATCGCGAAAAGCAGTTCGGCTTTTTGGTCACAAGGTTCGGAATGTACGGTAACGACCACCGATGATCTGATCCTGAGAGCAGAAGTCTTTGATCAGTGTGCTAAAACGTGGGTGATCTGCTTGCATGGGTATCGCAGTGATGGGCAAGCAGACTGTCAAGATGCGGCCGAGAAATTCTGGGCTGCGGGTTACAATGTTTTAGTTCCTGATTTGCGTGGACATGGCCGTAGTGAAGGCAAAGAGATCGGCTTAGGGTGGCTAGATCGGATGGATCTGCTTTTGTGGATCGATAAGATTTTGGAAAAAGACCCACAAACCCAAATCTTCCTCTATGGTTTAGGGATGGGAGCGGCGACTTTGCTGCTGGCCAGTGGAGAAGTCATGCCGGTGCAAGTTGCGGGTTTGATCTCAGACAGCAGTTATACGTCCGTTTATAGTGCCATTCGGGCAAGTCTACCACAATTTTCTCGGTTACCCGTCAAGCGCTTTTTGCGATTAGCCAATCGTTACAGTAAACACTTAGTCGGCTACCCCTTCCTACAAATCTCAGTGACCCGACAAGTCGGCAGCAACCATTTACCTGTGCTGTTTTTACAAGGAGAAAAGGATACGTTTCTTTCTGAAAAAGAAATCAATACTTTAATGGAAGCAACGGCTGGTCCGAAACAAAAAGTCCTTTTTCCCAATATGGGACATTTACAGGCAGTTAAAGATGCCCCAGAATATTGGCCAACCGTTTTGCAATTTATTGAGAATATCAAACAAAAAACAGACATTGTCTGATAGAAAGGGCGAAAACAATGGAAATAAAAGAAGAAAACAAGCGTTTTGCTTTATATGATGGAGAAACAGAAATTGGTGAGATTACATGGCAAGAAACACAAGATGATGTACTTGAAGTTGATCACACCTTCGTCAACCCTGATTATCGTGGACAGCAATTGGCGCAAAAATTGCTCAAAGCAGTTGTTGAAAAAGCACGACGGGAAGAGAAAAAAATTATGCCTGTCTGCTCCTTTGCGGTCAAAGAGTTCAAAGAAAAACCAGAATATGATGACGTACTCGTTCGCTGATTTGAACGAAAGCGATCTATGAGAAAAAGGCTGTCAGAAAGGACAGTCTTTTTTTTAAACCGTCACGCAACGAGCAATGACAAAAAGGGAGTAGTAATTTCTAGCGAAAAATGCTAAAATAGAAAGGACGACTTTAGCAAGCAAGGAGGAGCTAACGTGTATAATATCTTATTAACTGCTGTAATTGTTATTTCGATTTTAATGGTCATTACGATCATGATGCAGCCTAGCAAGCAAAATAGTGCAGCTAGTGCCTTTACTGGCGGTGCGGATCAATTGTTTGGTAAGCAAAAAGCCCGTGGATTTGAAGCAGTGATGCAGCGCTCAACGGCCATTTTAGGTTTTGTTTGGATGGTCTTGCTCTTTATTTTGGCTTTTCTTTCATCAAACTAATCATTTTGCTAGCGAACCTCTCGTAAAGAGAGGTTTTTTTCTTTTTAAGGGGAAGATTTTGATCGCATTTGTCGAAGTATTCTTCTTAACTATGGTAGAATTGGACGTGAGGTGAAAGGAAACATGAAAACATTTAATCAACCAAAACCGGTTTTTGCTGAACACGGCAAGCGAGCAGTCATTTTGTTCCATGCCTATTCAGGTAGTCCTAACGATGTGCGTATGCTTTGTCGTTCGTTAGAACAAAAAGACTACACGGTTTATACGCCGATGTTTACTGGACATGGTACGCCCAATCCAGATGATATCTTAAATCAAGGGATGGCTGTTTGGCAGCAGGATGCTGCAGATGCAGTTACTTATGTAAGAGAAAAAGGCTATGAAGAAGTTGCCGTTCTTGGACTTTCGATGGGCGGGATTTTAGCGATGGATCGTTTGACACAAGATCCAACATTGATGGGGGGCGGACTGTTTTGTTCGCCACTATTTGAAACCAAGAATGAAGTGCCAGTCAATTTTGAAAAGTATGCTGAAATGGTCATACCCTATGCTGATTTAGACGAGGCGACCCAAAAAGAAATATTGGCAGAAGTCCCTCGTAAGGTCAGAGAGCAACTGCAAGGGATCGAAACAGTCGGACAAACCACAGCTGGGCATTTAGGGAAAATCGAGCGCCCAGTCTTTCTAGCACAAGCAGGAAAGGATCAAATGATCGATCCACAGACGGTTTTCAAAACAGCAGGGGCACTGTCCCATGTTCCCTATACGCTTCAATGGTATCCCGAAAGCGGTCATGTGGTGACCGTTGGACCAGAACGGAAAAAATTAGAGCAGGATGTGTTTGCTTTCTTAGAAACACTTGCTTGGAAAGAGTGAGTTATGACAGAAACGATTAAAACAAAAATCATTCAGTTTCTCGAAGAAAGCCGCAAAAAAAGTTTTTCAATGGAAGAAATTGCTGAAGGTCTAGGACTTCAAAAAAGTACAGACTTTAAGAATCTTGTTCAGACAGTAGCGGCGATGGAACGAGAAGGCAGCGTGATTTTTAACAAAAAAGGCAAAGTGAAATTACCCATGAAACGAGTGTTTGTGGAAGGAACCTTCCGTGCCAACGAGCGGGGCTTCGGCTTTGTCACGTTGGATGAAGAAGAAGACGATATTTATATCCCTAAAGAAGCAACAGGCTATGCCATGGACGGCGATACCGTTGCTGTGGACATCGTGCACGTTGCGGATCCTTTCTCAGATCGTGGTGCAGAGGGGAAAGTCGTTGAGATCAAACAACGGGCCATCAGTCAGTTGGTCGGCGAGTTTACATTATTTGATGAAAAAGAGATCGAAGAGTCGGATCTATATGGCGTTGTTCAGCCTAAAGATAAAAAACTAAGTGAGTTAAAGGTGTTTATTGGTGCTCAAGGGATTCGACCTGTAGATGGGAGCATTGTGATCGTTGAAATCAGCCATTACCCAGAAAAAGGTTATTCGAAAAGCTTAGAGGGGTTGATCACGAAAGTTGTAGGACATAAAAACGATCCTGGAATGGATATATTATCGATCGTCGTGGCGAACGGGATTCCAACAAAATTCGAGGAAGAAACCTTAGCAGCGGCAGATGCAGTACCAGATACGATCGATCCTGCCGACTTTCCGGAACGGCGGGATTTACGAGATCAACAGATTGTAACAATCGATGGAGCGGATGCCAAAGATTTGGATGATGCGGTGACCGTAAAAGCATTGCCTGACGGTAGCTTCTATTTGGGCGTGCATATCGCCGATGTTTCTTATTATGTGACCGAAAACAGCGCATTGGATAAAGAAGCGTTTGATCGGGGAACGAGTGTCTATCTTACGGATCGTGTGATTCCGATGATCCCACAGCGTTTATCAAACGGGATCTGTTCGTTGAATCCGAATGTCCCAAGGTTGACTATGAGCTGTGAAATGTGGATCAACCAAGAGGGGATCGTCACAGATTACAATATTTTCCAAAGTATTATTCAAACAAGTGCCCGTATGACGTATCAAGCAGTCAATCAAATCATTGAAGACAATGATCCAGAAACCACCAAAGAATATGCGGAATTAGTACCGATGTTCCATGATATGGCCGCCTTGCATCACGTGTTAGAAGCGATGCGCATCAAACGTGGGGCAGTTTCTTTTGAAGACCGAGAAGCAAAAGTCTTGGTCGATGGAGAAGGACACCCGCAAGAAATCGTTCTACGAGCACGGGGCGTCGGCGAACGATTGATCGAATCATTCATGTTGGCAGCCAATGAAACCGTGGCGCGTCATTTCAATCAGAAGCATTTACCATTTATTTACCGGATCCATGAGGAACCAAAAGAAGAGAAAATGCGCCGCTTCTTTGATTTTGCATCTGCTTTAGGGATCGTAGTCAAGCAGACCAATGGCTCGATCTCACCAAAACAATTGCAAAAAGTGGTTGAAGATGTCGCAGATAAGCCAGAGGCAATGGTTGTCAATACAATGCTGCTAAGAAGTATGCAGCAAGCGAAGTATTCAGAAGAAAACGTCGGCCACTATGGTTTGGCAGCGGAAGATTATACCCACTTTACATCACCGATCCGTCGTTACCCCGACTTGATCGTACACCGCTTGATTCGTTCTTACAGTGAAGATGTCTCTGAAGCCAACCAAAACAAATGGGCGGAAATCTTGCCTGACATCGCCATGCACAGCTCCCAGATGGAACGACGAGCAGTCGATGCAGAAAGAGAAGTCGATGCGCTTAAAAAAGCTGAGTATATGGCCGATAAAGTAGGAGAAGAGTTTGACGGTATCATCAGTTCCGTCGTTAAGTTTGGCTTGTTTATTGAACTGCCTAACACGATTGAAGGGTTGATCCATATCAATAATCTGAAGCAAGATTACTTCCATTATTTGGAAAACCATCTGGCACTTGTGGGTGAACGGACAGGCCTGACCTTTAAAATTGGTCAGAAAGTTCGCATCAAAGTCGTAAAGGCTGATCCAGAAACAAGAGAGATCGATTTCGAACTGGTAGCAGCAGAAGAAGTTGAAAAACTGCAAGCACCAAAAGCCAACAAACGTAACAACAATCAAAAAAATGAAGCGGACCGTCGCGGGAAAAAACAACGAAACCCTGAGAAAAACCAAGGGAAACGCTTTGAGCAATCAGGCAAAGGCAAGCCGAAAAAAGCTGGCAAAGTGAAAAAGAAAAAACCTTTTTACAAAGGAATCAAGAAAAAATAATTGGAGGGATGGCCCGTGCCTAAAGGAGAAGGGAAATTAATCGCCCAAAACAAAAAGGCCCGCCATGATTACACGATCCTCGATACGATCGAAGCGGGGATCGTCTTACAGGGAACAGAGATCAAAGCGATCCGTAACAGCCGGATCAATTTGAAAGACGGCTTTGTACGCATTCGTAACGGTGAGGCATTCTTAGTCAATGTGCATATCAGTCCTTACGAGCAAGGAAACATTTTTAATCACGATCCATTGCGGACGAGAAAACTGTTGCTACACAAAAAGCAGATCGCTCGTCTGATTGGCGAAACAAAAAATACCGGTATGACGATTGTGCCATTAAAGGTGTATATCAAGGATGGTTATGCCAAAGTTTTGATTGGTTTAGCGAAAGGAAAACGCGAATATGACAAGCGGGAATCCTTGAAACGCAAAGATCAAGAAAGACAAATTGACCGAGTTCTTAGAAATTTCTAATTTTCTAAGAACTTCTTTTAGAATCCGATAGAGGTTATTGCTTTGAAAATCACGCTAAATTTGGTAGCATTTAAGGGAAAGCTGTTGATATAACAGGCTTTTTCTTCCACATAGCGACACGAGGATTTTTCAATTAATTTAGGAATTTTGGCATTGTGAGTTTTTTGTCTAATTTTCTTGAAAATGCTTTGAAATTTTCCATTCGTGGTGGTATGATACCGATTGTTATGAGAGGAAACGCATTGTAACACCAGATTTTTTCTGGAGATGACAGGAAAAGAGGTGAGAAAGATTGGAAGATAAATCGCTTATGTTTCATATCGGTCCTATATGGTTTGATGGAACTGTAGCTATGATGACAATCATTTCTTGTATTATTGTTTTTTTGGTGGTCTTTATTTGTACACGTAACCTGCAAATGAAACCGAAAGGGAAGCAGAACTTCATTGAATGGGTCATTGACTTTGTTCGTGGCATCGTGGCGGACAATCTACCAGGATCTCAAGTGAACAACTTTCATTTGCTCGGTGTAACAATGTTTCTTTTTGTGTTTGTGGCAAATGAGATCGGCTTAGTCACAAAAATCGTGACGACAGATGACATTACCTTATGGAAAAGTCCGACAGCAGACCCGTTTGTTACATTGACACTTGCACTTATGGTTATTTCCTTGACACATTTCTTTGGGATCAAGTCGTTGGGCTTCAAAAATTACTTGATCAATTCGTATCTGAAACCGGTGGGCTTTTTATTGCCGCTAAAAATCATCGAAGAATTTACGAATGTCATCACGTTAGGCTTGCGTTTATATGGAAATATATTCGCTGGTGAAGTGTTATTAGGATTGATTGCCAACATGTTTATTAGTCTTGGTTGGTGGTCATTGCCGATCGTGATGCCGCTAGAAATGATCTGGATTGGCTTCTCGCTCTTTATTGGAGCGATCCAAGCTTATGTATTTGTTACATTGACCATGGTATTTATGAGCCACAAAATCGTGGCAGAACATTAATCGAATCGACATACAATTAGGAGGAAAAAAGAATGAACTTTATTGGAGCAGGATTAGCAATTATCGGAGCAGCAATTGGTGCAGGGTATGGTAACGGACAAGTAATCGCAAAAACAATCGAATCAATGGCACGCCAACCTGAAATGTCAGGTCAACTACGTTCAACAATGTTTATCGGGGTAGCGTTAGTCGAAGCTGTACCGATTCTAGGGGTAGTTATCGCGCTGTTATTAGTCTTCCGATAAGACGAGCACGAAAAGGCAGAAACGAACAATTGCACTCGTTTTTGCTTTTTTCTAATGAAACAATGACTTTCAGAAAGGAAGAATCGTTATGCTAAATCAGTTGGTTATGGCGGAAGTTCAAAATCCAATGCTTGGCAATATTATCGTTGTCAGCGGGTCAATTCTTCTTTTGCTATTCTTATTGAAACATTTTGCATGGGATGCCATCAGCAGCATGATGCAAAAACGGGAAGATAAAATCGCCAATGATTTGGATTCAGCGGAACAATCACGCTTGAATGCAGCAAAATTAGAAAAAGAACGCCAAGAAAAATTGGCACGTTCTCATTCTGAAGCTGCGGAGATCATCAAGAGCGCCAAAGATAGCGGGGAATTGAGTCGGCAAAATATTTTGAGCGAGACCAAAGAAGAAGTGGCTCGTTTGAAAGAAAAAGCAAACTCAGATATCACCCTTGAAAAAGAAACTGCGTTAAAAGAAGTGAAAGATGATGTTGCAGAACTTTCGCTTCAAATCGCAGAAAAAATCTTAGGCCGCGAATTGACTCCCGAAAATCATGAATCCCTAATCAATCAATATATCGAAGGATTGGGTTCAGTTAATGAAACTCGATAAATTTACAGTGGGAAAACGTTATGGAAAAGCGTTGTTCGAATTGGCGATGGAAGAACAGCGCTTGACAGAAGTTTACCAAGAATTATTGACCTTGCGTCAGATTTATCAGGAAATTCCAACATTCGGCCAAATCGTGACCGATAACCGTTTGGATCTTCATGAGAAAAGACAATTAGTCGATCAATTGCTGAAGGGCTTTGACGGTTTAGTCAGAAATTTCTTGGAGATCGTTTACGAATATGATCGCATGGATGATTTATTGCTGATCATTGATGAATACGAACGTCGTTACGATGAATATCAAGGTCTTGTTCTCGGAACGATCACAACGGCTGTTGCTTTGTCAGCAGAACAAAAAAGCAAAATTGAAAAGCAAATCGCCGATAAGCTTGGGTACAAGCAGGCACAATTGAAAGAAACGATCGATCCAACGATTTTAGGCGGTGTCATCGTTGAAGCAAATCATCAAGTGATCGACGGTAGTATTAAGAGCCAACTGGATTATCTGCGACAAAAAATCGGCAGATAAACAAGAGATAAGAGGTGAATCGGATGGCCATCAAAGCAGAAGAAATTAGTGCCTTGATCAAAGAGCAAATTAAAAATTATCAGAACGAACTTTCTGTAGAAGAAATCGGTACTGTCACATATGTTGGGGACGGGATCGCCCGCGCCCACGGTTTAGAAAATGCCATGAGTGGAGAACTGCTTGAGTTTTTAAACGGTTCTTATGGGATGGCACAAAACTTAGAGTCAAACGATGTCGGAATCATCATCCTAGGTGATTTTGAAACCATTCGTGAAGGGGACAAAGTAAAACGAACCGGTAAAATCATGGAAGTTCCTGTCGGCGATGCATTAATTGGCCGGGTAGTAAATCCATTAGGGCAACCAATCGATGGTTTAGGTCCGATCGAAACAGATAAATCACGCCCAGTCGAAGCAGCTGCACCAGGTGTTATGCAACGGAAATCCGTTTCGGAACCAATGCAAACAGGGTTGAAAGCTATTGATGCTTTAGTACCAATCGGTCGTGGCCAAAGGGAATTAGTCATCGGTGACCGGAAAACCGGAAAAACAACGATCGCTATTGATGCGATCATCAACCAAAAAGGGCAAGACATGATCTGTATTTATGTCGCAATTGGCCAAAAAGATTCAACTGTTCGTGCACAAGTGGAAACATTGCGGCGTTACGGGGCCCTTGATTACACGATCGTGGTTTCAGCAGGTGCTTCACAACCAGCACCACTGCTTTATATCGCACCTTATGCGGGGGCTGCGATGGGGGAAGAATTCATGTATAACGGCAAACATGTTTTGATCGTCTTTGATGACTTATCAAAACAAGCGGTCGCTTATCGTGAACTTTCTCTACTTCTACGTCGTCCGCCAGGTCGTGAAGCATACCCAGGGGATGTCTTCTACTTGCATTCTCGTTTATTGGAACGTGCAGCGAAATTAAGTGATGAACTAGGTGGTGGATCGATGACGGCATTGCCGTTTGTTGAAACACAAGCAGGGGATATTTCAGCCTATATCCCAACCAACGTGATTTCTATCACAGATGGACAAATTTTCTTAGAAAACGACCTTTTCTATTCTGGTGTTCGTCCTGCCGTAGCGGCTGGATTATCCGTTTCACGGGTTGGTGGTTCTGCGCAGATCAAAGCAATGAAAAAAGTTGCCGGTACCTTGCGTTTGGACTTGGCTAGCTATCGCGAACTAGAGGCCTTTACGCAGTTTGGGTCTGATCTAGATGCTGCAACACAAGCCAAATTAAACCGCGGTCGTCGAACCGTTGAAATCTTGAAGCAAAAACTGCATGAACCACTGGCAGTAGAAAAACAAGTCGTGATTCTTTATGCCTTGACGCATGGATTCATTGATAGTGTACCAGTCAATAAACTATTGGACTTTGAAGCAGAATTATTTGAATATATCGAAGCAAATGCAGCGACGATTTTTGAAACCATTCGGACAACGAAAGACTTGCCAGAAGAAAGCTTGTTAGATGACACCATTAAAGCATTCAAAGATATTTTCATGGCATCCAACGGTTCTCGGGTGACACCCCAAGATAAAATATCGACAATGCAAAACGCATAAAAAGAGGTGAGAGAAAATGGCTGCTTCATTAAATGAAATCAAGCAACGAATTGCCTCAACAAAAAAAACCAGCCAAATCACAAAGGCCATGCAAATGGTTTCAGCTGCAAAATTAACAAAATCTGAAGCTCATTCGAAACAGTTTCAAGTGTATGCCAACAAAGTACGTGAAATCGTTACGCATTTAACTGCGCAGCAGCTTTCCGATCTTGCAGGTTCTGGTCCTAAAGATGGTGTGAACTATAACAGTATGTTGGTTAGTCGTCCGGTCAAACGCACAGGCTACATCGTCATCACTTCTGATGGCGGTCTAGTGGGCGGCTACAATAGTTCCATCTTGAAGCAAATGATGACCATGCTGGATGAAGACCATGCAAAAGAAGAAGAGTATGTCATGATTGCCATTGGTGCAACTGGCGCTGACTTTTTCAAAGCACGGGGCATCAATTTGGCGTACGAGCTAAGAAACCTTTCGGATCAACCAAGCTTTGACGAGGTGCGTAAAATCGTAACATTGGCGACAACGATGTACCAAAACGAAGTCTTCGATGAATTATATGTGTGTTATAACCACCACATCAACTCATTGACTAGCCAATTTCGTGTGGAGAAAATGTTGCCGATTTCCGATCTAGATCCTGAAGAAGCCGAAAGTTATGAACAAGAATACTTGTTTGAACCTTCCAGAGAAGCAATTTTGAATCAATTACTGCCTCAATACGCTGAAAGCTTGATTTATGGTGCGATTGTTGACGCAAAAACAGCCGAGCATGCTGCCGGAATGACAGCGATGAAAACAGCAACAGATAATGCCAAAAATATTATTGGGGACTTGACGATCTCTTATAACCGAGCGCGCCAAGGAGCGATCACCCAAGAAATTACTGAAATTGTGGCGGGGGCATCCGCGTTAGAATAGTTTCAAGAACGAATGGAGGAATACGAATGAGTTCAGGCAAGATTGTTCAAGTCATTGGTCCCGTTGTTGACGTGGAATTCTCTCTAGACCAATCATTACCAGATATCAACAATGCGTTGATTGTTTACAAAAAAGATGAGCAGAAAACAAAAGTTGTGTTAGAAGCTGCCTTAGAACTTGGCGACGGCGTTATCCGTACGATTGCCATGGAATCAACAGATGGCTTACAACGAGGAATGGAAGTAATCGATACAGGCGCCTCCATTTCTGTTCCAGTTGGGACAGAAACCTTAGGACGGGTGTTTAATGTCTTAGGGGACACCATCGATTTAGAAGCACCGTTTCCTGAAGAAGCACCCCGCAGTGGGATCCACAAAAAAGCTCCTGACTTTGATGAATTGTCAACAAGTACCGAGATCCTTGAGACTGGGATCAAAGTTATCGACTTATTAGCCCCTTATTTAAAAGGGGGGAAAGTTGGTCTTTTCGGTGGTGCCGGTGTTGGTAAAACTGTCTTGATCCAAGAACTGATCCACAACATTGCCCAAGAGCATGGGGGGATCTCTGTCTTCACAGGTGTTGGTGAACGGACACGTGAAGGAAACGACCTTTATAATGAAATGAAAGAATCTGGCGTTATCGAAAAAACAGCCATGGTGTTTGGACAAATGAACGAACCACCAGGTGCCCGGATGCGGGTTGCCTTGACTGGGTTGACCTTAGCGGAGTACTTCCGCGATGTAGAAGGACAAGACGTGCTCTTGTTTATCGATAATATCTTCCGATTTACTCAAGCTGGTTCTGAAGTATCTGCCTTACTAGGTCGGATGCCTTCTGCCGTTGGATATCAACCGACACTAGCAACCGAAATGGGACAATTGCAAGAACGGATCACTTCAACAAAAAAAGGATCGGTTACTTCTATTCAAGCAATCTATGTTCCTGCCGATGACTACACGGACCCGGCACCAGCGACTGCTTTTGCCCATTTGGATGCAACAACCAACTTGGAACGTAAATTGACTGAACAAGGGATCTATCCAGCTGTTGATCCGCTAGCTTCTTCTTCTAGTGCGTTAGCACCTGAAATCGTTGGTGAAAAACACTATGAAGTAGCGACTGAAGTACAGCATGCGTTGCAACGTTATCGCGAACTACAAGACATCATCGCTATCTTAGGGATGGATGAGTTGTCTGATGAAGAAAAAACGTTAGTGGCTCGTGCGCGTCGGATCCAATTCTTCTTGTCGCAAAACTTCCACGTAGCGGAACAGTTTACTGGACAACCTGGTTCTTATGTACCAGTTGAAGAAACGATCAAAGGCTTTGCTGAGATTCTTGAAGGAAAATATGATGATCTTCCAGAAGAAGCCTTCCGTAGTGTAGGACGAATTGAAGACGTCATTGAAAAAGCGAAAAAAATTGGCTATTAATTAACCAGCCTTGAAGAAAGAGGGGAACCTCATGGATCAATTTTTAACAGTCAATGTGGTGACACCTGCTGGTTTGGTTTACGATCATCACGCGAAAATCGTGGTTGCACGTACGACAGATGGTGAGATCGGTATATTGCCGCATCATGCCCCAATCATCGTTCCTTTGACGATTGATGAAGTCCGGGTCAAACGTATCGATTCAGATACTCACGTCGACTGGGTCGCCGTTAATGGCGGTATCCTTGAAGTGCGGGACAATGTTGTCTCCATCGTAGCCGATAGTGCGGAACGTGATCGTGATATCGACGTTTCACGGGCAGAAAGAGCAAAACAACGTGCAGAACGTCAAATCGAAGAGGCCAAACAAGTCGAAGATATCGACCAGCTTCGTCGCGCAACGGTTGCTTTGCACCGCGCCATTAATCGAATCAACGTGTCAAAACATTCCTAAAAAAACAAGGGCATCTTGCCTTTGTTTTTTTTTATTCGAGAAAACGTTTTAAAAACTTTTTAAAGTCTTTTCATGAAGGTTTCAAGAAAGATTATTTTTTATCTTGACATCTTTGTGGTATGATAGGAATGTTCAATTATGAAAAAGGAGCAGGAAGTATGCAAGTGTATGGAATTGATGTAATCATTCGAATCGTGAGTCATTTAGCGTTCATCTATTTAGCATTTTGGGCATTGCAATCTGTGCGGATCGATGCTTTTTTTAAAGCCTTACGAACGACTCAGATACGAATGGTCATGGTGTTTCTTGCGATTGCATTAGGCTACACCGCCAGTACTTTTTTCCTTGAGTTGATTGCGTTATGTCGTAATTTATTTTTAACAGGTTTTTAAGAATTTCATTAATATATGCAAAAACACCGAATATTATGCTATAATTGGCAAGATTTGTGTGAGTCACTGCATTATTTGGAGGGAACATAAATGGAAGAGATGATCGTTCAAGGTGGTAATCGATTAACTGGAACAGTGAAGATCGAAGGGGCAAAAAATGCTGTTCTACCTATCTTAGCGGCAAGCTTATTAGCGGAAGAAGGAACAACGACATTAACAAATGTACCGATCCTTTCCGATGTATTAACAATGAAAGAAGTGATTCGGCATTTAAATGTCGCAATCGATTTTGAAGAAGAAAACAATACGATGACGATCGATGCATCACAAGAGTTAGCGATCGAAGCACCTTATGAGTATGTAAGCCAAATGCGCGCTTCAATCGTAGTCATGGGGCCTTTGTTAGCCCGTAATGGTCATGCCAAAGTGGCAATGCCTGGCGGCTGTGCAATCGGCAAACGACCAATTGATTTGCATTTGAAGGGATTTCAAGCACTAGGCGCTCAAATCATCCAAAAAGATGGATACATAGAAGCGATCGCCAATGAGTTAAAAGGCAATAGCATTTACTTGGATTTCCCAAGTGTCGGCGCAACGCAAAATATCATGATGGCTGCGGTAAAAGCTAAAGGTATCACCATCATTGAAAACGTCGCTCGTGAACCTGAAATCGTCGATTTAGCAAACATTTTAAACAAAATGGGTGCCAAAGTCTTTGGTGCAGGAACCGAAACGATGCGTATCGAAGGGGTCGATCACCTTCATGCGGTGGAACATTCGATCGTCCAAGACCGTATCGAAGCAGGAACCTTTATGGTTGCAGCAGCGATGACCCAAGGAGACGTCATTATTAAAGATGCGATCTCAGAACACAATCGTCCATTGATCTCAAAATTGATCGAAATGGGCGCAGAAGTGACTGAAGTAGCTGAAGGGATTCGTGTCGTTGGACCTGAACAATTGAAGGCAACAGATGTGAAAACAATGCCTCATCCAGGTTTTCCTACGGACATGCAAGCGCAAATGTCTGCTATTCAACTTTTAGCAGCTGGAACGAGTGTTGTGAACGAAACTGTATTTGAGAACCGTTTCCAACATTTAGAAGAAATGCGTCGGATGAATGCTCATGTCAAAATAGACGGCAACGTAGCAGTGATCGAAGGCGGCCATGAATTGCAAGGTGCGCTGGTCTATGCAACGGATTTACGTGCAGCAGCAGCGTTAATTTTATTAGGTCTACGTTCAACTGGTCGGACACGTGTCCGCAATCTAAAATATTTGGATCGTGGCTATTACAAATTCCATGAAAAATTGCAGCAATTAGGTGCTTCTGTGGAACGAGTTTCTGAAGCAGTTGAAGAAACCGTACCAGTAAACGCATAGTAGGAGTAGGAGAGAATAAAGTGAAGTTGAACCGTTACATTCTAACTAGCTTGATAAAAATTCTAATCGTCATATTATTAGCTATTTTATTGTTCTTAGCCGGAACGATGATTGGCTATGGGGTGATTGGCGACGGTAGTCCTTTTAAAGTCTTCTCTCCAAGTCTTTGGAATCATATCTTTGAGTTTATGAAGTAACCCCAAACTAGGACTTATGCCTCGTGCTGAGTCCTAGTTTTTTCTATCTATCTTCACTGAATCGTGATCATAAAAAGAAAGGTTGGCAAGAAATGAGTAAACTTTTGATTGGCTTTGTTCGTTTCTATCAACGTTTTATTTCCCCATTATTTCCTCCTAGCTGTCGTTATTATCCGACTTGCTCAGGATACATGATCCAAGCGATCCAAGTCCATGGCGCAGCCAAAGGAGGTTTGATGGGGGTAGCTCGTATCTTACGCTGCCATCCCTTTGTAAAAGGCGGTATAGATTACGTACCCCAGACGTTTACTTTAAAACGAAATACGCAAGACAAAGTCAAACCAACGTACCGTTATCGGAAAAGTTAAAAGGAATCAACAAAAATGTAAAAAAGGAGCCAAAAAGCCATGATTCGTCCAATCGACTCTAATGAAGCGTATCCTTGGGCGTTGCTGCTGGATGCAGATCCTGAAAAAGCAGTCGTAGAAAGCTATCTATATAATAGCCAAACACTTGTTTATGAAGAAGCTGGAGAAATGATTGGTGTGCTAGTTTATCAAAATCAAGGCAACAATTGGGAGATTATGAATGTGGCCGTTTCTCCAGAAAAGCAAGGAATGGGCATTGGTCGTCAATTGCTGCAAGCTGCCGAAGAAGCAATCCTCAGTCAACACCTTGGGGCAAAACGGCCGATTGTAGTGATCAAAACTGGTAGTCTGCCCTCTGCAGCCCTGACTTTGTACCAAACGCAAGGCTATGTTGAAAAAGACCGGATGGATAATTATTTCACCACTCACTATGCTGAACCGATTTTCGAAAATGGGCAGCAGTTGATCGATCAAGTTATTTTGGAAAAGCAGCTCTAATCCCATAGAGACAGTCTATGGCGATTTTAGGCTGTTTTTTTTATTGTTCTCGGAAATCGCTTTCTTCAAGCAGGGACTTACGGTAAAATAGATAGTATCAGAATAATAAAGGATTGAGGGAAAAAAATGGCGATTTTAGTCTTTGATATGGGTGGTTCAGCAGTAAAATATGGCGTCTGGGCACAGGATTCTTTGGTGAGTAAAGGCAAATTTACTACACCAAGCACGTGGCAAGAAATGAAAGCCCAGTTGCAGCAAGTAAGAGCAAGCGTAAACGAAGAGATCGAAGGGGTCGGGATCAGTGCTCCAGGTGCAGTCAATGCCCAAGAACGTCGAATCGACGGTATCAGTGCGATTCCTTATATCCATGGGTTTGACATCTACTCTGAACTCGAAGGAGTGTTTGGGGTACCAGTAACCATCGAAAATGATGCCAATTGCGCTGGGATGGCTGAATTCTATCAAGGAGCGGGCAAAGAGTATCAGCAAGCAGCTTTCGTTGTGATCGGAACAGGCGTTGGCGGTACCCTGTTTCAAAATGGTGAGCTAGTCCGTGGGGCACATTTATACGGCGGTGAATTTGGGTTGATGATTTTGGATCAAGGCAAAACATTTTCGCAACTAGGGACAGCGGTTCAGATGGCTTGGCGTTATTGTGATCGAATTGGTGTAGATCGAACCACAATTACCGGCGAAGAGGTCTTTCAACGTGCAGAAGATGGGGATGCCATTGCGATCGAGGAAGTCAATAAATTTTACCGCTATTTAGCGCAAGGACTATTCAGTATTCAATTTGCTTTTGATCCTGAAGTGATCATTATCGGTGGCGGTGTCAGTGCCAAAAATGGCTTGTTAGAAGAAGTGAATCAACGGTTGAAAAAAATGTTGGCAGATCAAGCTTTAAATGATTTTGTCCCACTGATCAAGCTATGTGACTATCGCAACGATGCCAATCTAGTTGGGGCGGCAGCCAATTTTCAAGCATTGTATCCACGAAATAGCCGCTAACATCTTGATGTAATGTTTTCAAACGTCCTTTTGACAAAAAATGAAGCAATTCGAAACGATCAAAAAGTAAGCAAAGGAAAAAAAACTTTGCTTGCTTTTCTTTTTGTTCAAAAAAATGAAAAGCGATTCCATTATTGATGGAACAGTGTTTTAAAAACACTATTTTTTCCTAGTAAAAAAAATAAATTCTGAATAGGTGAAATATTCTGATAATTCGTTGACATTTTCCAGATTTTTCAGTATATTGGATAACATATTCAGGGGAAGTGAAGGAGAGGAAAATTATGAAAAAGAAATTTGCGTTTTTGTTTGCGAGTTTGTTTTTGTTGACAGCATGTAGCGCTGGACCAACAGGTGGATCAACGGATGGCAGCGGGGCTGCTGAAGGTGGCAATAAACAAGAGGGAGATACCATCAAGATCGGAACCAACTTAGAGTTGTCAGGAGCCGTAGCTGCTTATGGGACGGCTGAAAAAGAAGGAATCGACTTAGCAGTAGAAGAAATCAATGCTGCCGGCGGTATTCTTGGAAAACAAATTGAAATTATTTCGAAAGATAACAAATCAGATAACAATGAAGCTGCAACGGTAGCAGCCAACTTAGCTACAAATGATAAAGTTGTAGCCATCATTGGTCCAGCAACTTCTGGTGCTACGAAAGCGGCTTTGCCTAACGTGACCAGAGCACAAGTACCAATGGTTACACCTTCAGGTACTGACGATGCGATTACTTATACTAGTGGGAAAGTGCAAGAATTTGCCTTCCGTTCTTGTTTCCAAGATAGCTTCCAAGGAACGATCTTAGCGAAATATGCGGCTGAAAATTTGGATGCATCAAAAGCCGTGATCTTGGGAGACAACTCAAGTGATTACGCAATTGGATTGACGGAAGCATTTAAAGAAAGTTACCCAGGCGAAATTGTCTTAGAAGATAACTTTACTGAAGGCGACAAAGATTTCCAAGCAGTTCTTACAAGAATCAAAGATGTCGACTTCGATGTCTTGTTCATTCCAGGCTACTACACAGAAGCTGGTTTGATCATCAAGCAAGCGCGAGAATTAGGAATTGATCAAGCAATCATTGGTGCCGATGGATTCGGTGATGAAAAAATGGTTCAAACAGCTGGTGCAGAAAATGTCAGCAATGTTTACTATACCGGTCACTTCTCTACCAAAGCACCAGCAAACGACAAAGTTGAGCCCTTTGTGGCAGCGTTCAATGAAAAGTATGGCAAAGAACCTTCTGCTTTTAATGCGTTAGCCTATGATGCAGTTTACATGATCAAACAAGCAATCGAAGATCAAAACTCAGCAGATTCATTGGCAATTGCAGCTGGTTTGTCTGAACTGAAAGACTTTGTCGGCGTGACAGGTGAAATCACAATGGATGAAAATCATAACCCTGAGAAATCAGCAGTTGTTTTAGGATTGACTGACGGGAAGGAAACCTCAGCAGACACTGTGGAACCTTAAAAACCTGTAGTTGTTTGGCAGTGAAAACTGGGACAGACCTGATGTGTTTGTCTCAGTTTCTTTTCTCTAATGAGAAGAACCATAATAAATGATATTGGAAGTGAGTATATGGAAATGATGATCCAACAATTGATCAACGGCTTGTTTCTAGGCAGTATCTACGCCTTGTTAGCGTTGGGTTATACGATGGTGTATGGCATCATCAAGCTGATCAACTTCGCCCACGGAGAAGTTTATATGATTGGTAGTTTTATCGGTTACTTTTTGATCAATCAATGGCAATTGGGCTTTTTCCCAGCGTTATTCATTTCGATGATCGCCAGTGCAGCACTTGGGGTAACGATTGAATTTTTAGCCTATCGTCCTTTGAGAAATTCCACGCGAATTTCGGCATTGATTACGGCAATCGGGGTTTCTTATTTTTTGCAAAATGTCATGATTTTTTTCTTTTCTGCCAATGTGCGCCCGTTTCCGCAAGCAATCGAACGAAAAACCTATTCCATCGGGTTTGTTCAAGTAAGTAATGTCCAGTTATTGATTTTGGCTGTTTCGGTTACCTTAATGATTCTCTTGCAATTGATCGTGAAAAAGACCCGTATGGGAAAAGCGATGCGTGCAGTAAGTGTTGATGCAGATGCAGCGCGTTTGATGGGGATCAATGTTAATCGAACGATTTCCTTTACCTTTGCCTTAGGCTCGGCTTTAGCTGCAGCTGGCGGGATGCTGATCGGTTTGTATTATAATTCCATTGATCCATCAATGGGGGTCGTTCCTGGTCTGAAGTCTTTTGTTGCGGCGGTTCTCGGCGGGATCGGGATCATTCCTGGTGCAGCTTTAGGCGGCTTTGTGATCGGTTTAGTGGAGACAGCAGCGACAGCGCTTGGTTTTTCTGATTACAAGGATGCTTTAGTGTATGTCATTTTAATAATTATATTGTTGGTTCGTCCAGCTGGGATCCTCGGCAAAAATATCAAAGAGAAAGTGTAGGTGGCAGAAATGAAAAAGAATTTACGTTACAACTTAATCTGGCTCGCTCTGGCAGCTATTCTTTATTTTGGATTATTTGCAGCCTACAATGGCGGAATGATTAATTTGTTCTCTGATGCGATCATCGTCAATATCGGAATCAATATCATCTTGGCAGTCAGTTTGAATCTAATCATCGGCTTTTCAGGGCAATTCTCCTTAGGACATGCTGGGTTTATGGCAATCGGTGCTTATGCTGGCGCGATCCTGTCGGCAAGCAATCCAACCTTTGGCGGCTTTTTAACTGGTTTACTGGTGGGGATGCTGGTTTCAGGTGCAGTCGCATTAGTGGTTGGGATTCCGACCCTCCGTTTAAAAGGCGACTATCTAGCGATCGCTACCCTAGGTGTGGCAGAGATCATTCGGATCTTGTTGGTGAACCTACGAGGCTTGACCAATGGTCCTGCTGGAATTTTCGGATTGCCCCAATTCAGTAATTGGCAGATCGTCTTTCTCTTTGCCGTTCTATCGATTCTTGTCGTTTCAAACTTTATCCATAGCGGACCAGGCAGAGCGACTTTAGCGATTCGGGAAGATGAGATCGCTGCAGAATCGATGGGGGTCAACACAACGAAATACAAGGTAATTGCGTTTGTGATGGGGGCAGTGATGGCAAGCATTGCTGGTACCCTTTATGCCAGCTATCAGCAGTCGGTTTTCCCACGAGATTACGGTTTTATGAAATCGATCGATGTGTTGATCATCGTCGTTTTTGGAGGGCTTGGGAGTACCACAGGAGCGGTTGTTTCGGCAGTAGTGCTAGGAATCTTAAACATGTACTTGCAAGGCTTCTCTGATTTGCGCATGATCATTTATGCATTGGCTTTGATCATCATCATGATCTTTAAACCAAGCGGACTTTTAGGGACCTGGGAATTCTCCGTAAAAGGACTGTTGGACAAATTTAGAAAAAAGGGGGATGACAACGATGCCTCTATTAGAAGTTAAAAGCTTAACGAAAAACTTCGGTGGTTTAGCTGCTGTTTCTCATGTAGACCTCCATCTAGATACCAATGAGCTGGTCGGGTTGATTGGACCAAACGGTGCCGGCAAGACAACGCTCTTTAACCTCCTGACAGGTGTTTATGAGCCTAGTGAAGGCGAAGTGCTTTTTGAGACCCAAGGTAAGCCAAAACGTTTAAATGGCGTGAAGCCTTATAAAATCGCGGATTTAGGCCTTTCAAGAACCTTCCAAAATATTCGCTTGTTTAAAAACTTGACCGTAATGGATAACGTCTTGATCGCTATGAACAGTAAGCATAAAGAAGGACTACTGACGAGCATCTTGCGTTTGCCAAAGTATTACAAAAACGAAGAATCCATGAAGAAAAAAGCCTTAGAGCTGTTACGGATCTTTGATATGGATGGCAAAAGCCAAACGTTAGCGAAAAATTTGCCTTATGGCGAGCAACGCCGTTTAGAGATCGTACGCGCATTGGCTACAGAGCCAAAAATTTTGTTTCTTGACGAGCCGGCAGCGGGGATGAATCCTCAGGAAACAACAGAACTGACAAAGCTGATCTATAAGATCCAAAAAGATTTTCAATTGACGATCCTCTTGATCGAGCATGATATGAGTTTGGTCATGGAAGTGTGCGAACGGATCTATGTACTGGAATACGGGCAAGTCATCGCCCACGGTGAACCAGAAGAGATCAAAAACAATCCACGGGTAATCGAAGCCTATCTAGGAGGGGAAATCTGATGCTGGAAATTCAAAATTTAAGTGTTCACTACGGCATGATCCAAGCAGTTCATGATGTTTCCTTCCACGTCAATCAAGGAGAGATCGTTTCGCTGATTGGTGCCAATGGTGCCGGAAAAACCACGATTTTACGGACGATTTCTGGATTGATCCGTCCTTCAAAAGGCTCCGTCACTTTTGAAGGAAAGCAAATTGAGAAAGAAGCACCGCAAAAAATCGTCGCAAACGGCTTGTCGCAGGTGCCAGAAGGGCGGCACGTCTTTTCCGGTTTGACGGTTCAAGAAAACTTAGAGATGGGCGCCTTCTTGCGTAAAGACAGTGGTGTCAAAGAAGACTATGAACAAGTTTATCGCAAGTTTCCTGTATTGAAAGAACGCCTCTCGCAAGATGCGTCGACATTATCTGGCGGTGAGCAGCAGATGTTGGCAATGGGGCGGGCATTGATGTCAAAACCGCGCTTGCTTTTGCTGGATGAGCCATCGATGGGCTTGGCGCCAATTTTTATCAAAGAAATTTTTTCCATCATTCAAGAAATCAAGCAGCAAGGAACGACTGTGCTGCTGATCGAACAAAATGCGAAAATGGCTTTATCGATTGCCGATCGCGGCTATGTATTAGAAACCGGGAAAATCGTTTTAGAAGGTACCGGAGAAGAATTACTAGCAAGCGATGAAGTTAGAAAAGCGTATCTAGGAGGTTAAACAATGAGCGTAAGTGATTTTATGACGAAGACGGTCATCACCGTCGATTCACAAACACCGATCTTTGATGCAATAGATGTGATGAAGCAGCACGATATCCATCGTCTACCTGTCGTTGATGATGGCAAATTAGTAGGGTTGATCACAGAAGGAACGATCGCTGAAGCAACTCCCTCAAAAGCGACCAGCTTAAGCGTTTATGAAATGAACTATCTCTTAAATAAAACGACGGTCGCTGATATCATGTTGAAAAAAGTGACCACGATTGAACCGGAAGCTTTATTAGAGGATGCGATTTCGGTGATGCGAAGTGAAAACGTTGGGGTTTTACCAGTCATGGATGATGATGCCTTAGTGGGAATCATTACCAACAATGATATTTTCGATGCCTTTTTGAAAATCACTGGGTACCACGATGGTGGAACACGAGTGTCCATTGAGATCACGGATGACCATGTGGGTGTTTTAGCAGACGTGACGAAACTCCTTGCGGATCATCAGATGAGTATTTTGACGATTGTGGTAAATCGGATGGCACTAAAAACAGTTGTTGAGATCCAAGTAGAATCACGGCAAGTCGCAGCAATCGAGAAAATTTTAAGCGATGCAGGCTATACCGTGACGAGTGCTGTCTTGACGAACCAGAAGTGATCTAAGAAAAAGTAGCTGATCGTAAAGATTGGCTACTTTTTTTATTTCCAGAAGAGATTTTCTTTTTCTTTTGTTGCTTTTCTGTTAAAATAGGAAGGTGCTGTAAAGAAAGAGGTGCAACCATGTCTAAGAAAAATAAAGATATCGAAGTACGTATTGAAGAAACAACAAAAGCCATTCATGGCAAAGACTATACCGTCAATGAATTATTCATCGGAAAAAAACGCATTGGTGAGATTTTAACAACTGGACCAAAAGAATTTCAAAGCTTTTTAGGGGATGAAGATCTAGGTTCGAGCAGAAGCTTAGAAGCTGCCATCGAGATGATTATTCGTCAATGGAATTTACATGAATAATTTCTAGAAAAATTTACTTTTTGCTCTTGCAATTTGTTATCTTTTTCGGTATTATAACTATTGTCAGGTTTGAGAAAAACCTTTTGGAGGAGTAGCGAAGTGGCTAAACGCGACGGACTGTAAATCCGTTCCTTAGGGTTCAGTGGTTCGAATCCACTCTCCTCCACCATTATTGGGGTATAGCCAAGCGGTAAGGCAACGGACTTTGACTCCGTCATGCGTTGGTTCGAATCCAGCTACCCCAGTCAAAGAGATACGTAGAAAAAAACAGCAAGCACTCTTGCTGTTTTTTTGTTATTTAAAAAGAATCGTGTTTTTTATAAGTACTTAAAGAAACAGGAGACTGATATGGAAGAAGCCACTTTCAACAAGCTAGTTTCTACGAAATTGAAAAAAGCAATGGTTGCTTTGGGGCATTTCTATGAAACAGGCATGGAGTGGAACGGAAAATCACAGTCGATTCTTTCACAGAAATTTCTTTCAGAGAATTTAAAATATTTGGGCATTTTTGGTTCTGTTTGGTATACTTAGGCAAATCAGTTCCTTTGAGAGAACCATTTTATAGCATGAGAAACGAGCGATGACAGGAATATTACCGATTTTCGGAAGTGATAACTTTACTAGATGGGGGCTTAACGAAGATGGGAAATGAAACGACTTGGGAGAACACAGACCGCCTTTATCTGTTGTGTCAACCAATCATGCAGGTAAAATCGCTAAGTCAGCAAGAGGTGAATGGCTATGAAGTCTTGCTACGTAGCGAGAAGAACAACCGATTTCCACAGCAAGAATTCAGCACAATGATTCAAACTGAAAGTGGCAATCAGCAATTGATGAGATGGTATGCCAAGGAATTGCGGCGTTTATGCAAAAAAAAGCCGGAAACCCGCTTTAGTGTCAATATACATCCACAACAGCTGCTGTGGCAGTCTACGTGGTCCTTTTTTGAAACGATGGCTGTTTATAAGGCGCAGTTGCAGATTGAATTGACGGAACACCCCGTACGCATACAGCAAGAGTCATTTGATTTGTCTGTAGCCATTGCAAAAATTAAAGCTTATGGTTATGTGATTGCGGTCGATGATATCGGTTGCGGACAAAATACCCTCTCGTTGGTCTTTGCCAATCTTGCCAGCGTTGATTGTTTGAAATTTTCGTTGTTACCGTTTATTCAGCTTGATGAGGAGATTGGCTTCAGCTTTTTGGCTTGTTGGTTGAAGGTTGCCCAAAAATATCAGCTTGAGCTGATCGTTGAAGGGATCGAGAACCGCGAAAAAATGGTCCAGTTGCTTGAGATGGGGGTGCATTTGCAACAAGGGTATTTATGGTCTAAAGGAGAGCGATTGTGATGGAATGTTAGAACGAGGCGTGCTTTTGGCGTTTGGTTTGCCGCTGATGATTGCCAGTTTACTGGTGACCGCAGATGTTTTTGTACGAAGTGTGCAAAAAATATCGGTTTCTCGTCCATTTAAGTATTTTATTATTGGTATTCTGACGTTTACGCATTTGTATTTTATTCTTTCTTTTTCAATGAATTCAGTTGGGTTTATCTGTTATCAATACACAACTGCTTTTATTGCGAGTCATTTTTTCTATGGTGATCGTGGCAAGATCTTGATTTTGATAACGCCGTGTATGGTCGTTTTCTATTTACTGTTTGTCGGTTTTTCTGACATTGGCAAAGCCTTTTATTTACCGCTATTAGGTGTCGGTGTCTTTGTCCTTGATTTTCTCTTATCAAAAATCAAGTCGCTGCGTCCGCAACAGCAATTTTATATGATGTATTTTTTGACCTGCCTGCTCTCACCACGTTTTTCGATGCTAGTCCATCATACGACGACCTATGACTGGGAAGCGATGCTGGCAGTATTTGTTGGTTCTTTCGTGCTGCTAGCAAGTTTCATGTGGTTGCATCGATTGATTGAGGGGCAAGAATACCAAGTACTGGCAGAGTTAGCGAATAGTAAGATCGATGCGTTGACCGGCTGCTTCAACTATGGGACCTATAACCACGATCTGCTTCAAGCCGTTTCACAGAAAAAGGCTGTGACGATCGCCATGATCGATCTCGATCACTTCAAAAAGGTCAACGACCGTTATGGTCATATCGCTGGAAATGAGCTGTTGAGAACCTTTGCCACACGGACGACTACTTTTTTAGAGGCGCATTTTGCCGAGACCTATTCCTTTTATCGTTATGGCGGCGAAGAGTTCTGTGTCGTGATCGAAGGGGATGTCAAAGAACAGACCGTAGCTGCGATGACGACGCTGTGTCAAACCATTTCCAGCAGTATGTTTCCTGTCGCCAATTTTGAAAAAGGGACGATGTCTTTGTCTTGCGGCGTTGAAGCGAGCACCGTTTGTCATGGGGATATCTTGGCAGCCGTTGAAAGAGCCGATCAAGCACTCTATCTCGCAAAACAAAGTGGTCGAAACCGGGTGTGCACCTTGCCTGAGACGTAAAAAAATAATGGAAAAATAATTTACACAAATTCACAAAGAATTAAATGTTTATGCACAAAAAGTTAGTAATAATAAAGAAATAATGTTATTTATTTACAAAATATACATTTTGATTATTTTATTTATCTTGAGAATCTTCGCATATCAACAAAAAGATTGAAACTATGTATAATTTCTGGTAAATTATTCTAAATCAAGAGTGATAAAAACTGTCAATAATAAATAGTGATCCTTACTTGATGCTTTGTCCGCTTTTCCAATGAAATGTCTCTGGAATTGTCCCGTCGAATCAGCAAGTAAGGGTTCTTTTTTTTAGAAAGGAAGCACAGGAAATGGCAAATACGCTGGTTGTCAATACACTCGCAAATTTAGGCGCAATTATCATCAATATTTATTTGTTATTCAAAATCAGTGATGGCTTCGTAGGTCAAGGGACATTCAAAGCGAAACAGATCGCAGCGGCGATTGCTTGTGAAACCGTGGTGGGGATGCTGATGATGAATTTCTCTTACGTCGTATACGAAACGCGATTTGACCTGCGCTTTTTACTTTACGCTTTTTCCATGAAATATCTGGGGTGGAAGGTGACCGTACCGACGATGGTCAATCTAGCGTTAGGGCGTTTCTTGTTTGAAGTATCAAAATCTTCTTGGCTGAACTTATATCTTACGTTTTTTTTGATGGTGACACTGACATTTCTGCATGCCTGGGCCAAACGGCGATTTACTGACAAACAAGAGTTGTTCCTATCAATAACCTACTTGATCGCTATCTCCTTTCTTTTTGGTTTTTATTTGACGGGTGATATTCAAAAAACGACCCTAATTTATATAGTTTATGGCATTCTCGCCTATACGTTGGCGTTTTTCCTTTACTCGATAGTAAATGATATGCAGCGCATTTTGGCATTGGTCAAAATCGATGATCTTACGCAGTTGAATAACTTCCGTAAGTTTCAAGATGACCGCCAACGCCTAGATACGACCGATGTGGACTTATCGATCGCTTTGATCGATATCGATCATTTCAAAAATTACAATGACCGTTACGGACACCGTGCCGGGGATGTGATTTTGCAAGAAATCGCTCGTATTTTTTCGACCTACTGTACGGCGAGCAATCCGGTCTATCGCATCGGTGGGGAAGAGTTTGCAATCTTGATTCAAGGAGACGCACAGGCTGCTGCTTATCTCCTTGAAAAAATTCAAAAGCGCATCCGTTACCAAGAAATCATCTTGGATGCCGGTGATTCGGTCAGCATCACGTTGTCGATTGGGATCGCACAACGGCAAAGGGGTGAGTTGCTACAGCAAACGCAAGAACGTGCGGATCAAGCATTGTATCGAGCCAAACGCAGCGGTCGCGACCAACTCTGTCTTTACTGATGGGGGTGGCTTCTTTTCTTTTTTTTGTTTTCAAAAATACTACCTTAAATGAGGAACGCATATGGAGAATAGTTTAATCATGATTCCTTCGCTAGAACCTGACCACAAACTGCTGGCTCTGGTGGAGAAAATTCGTTTGCATAATCAGCACCTGCCGATTTTGGTCGTGGATGATGGCAGTGGGGCAGCTTATCAGCCTGTCTTTTCGGCATTGGAACAGAAGTTTGGTTGTCAGGTTTTGACCCATCCAAAGAATCAGGGAAAAGGCGCAGCCATCAAAACCGCTCTCACTGAAGTGCTGACAAACCAGCCAGCTGTTGAATTTATGGTGACCATTGATTCGGACGGGCAGCATGAGTATACCGATATGATGGCTTGCTTAGCAAAGGCCCAAGCCCATCCGGACAGCATTATTTTAGGGACCCGATCCTTTGGCAAAGAAGTGCCCTTGCGGAGTAAGTTCGGCAACATTTTGACCCGAAATATCCTGCGTTTAGCGACTGGTCTTGCTATCGAGGATTCGCAGACGGGCTTAAGGGTTTTCCCTCGAAAATTCATGACAGATTTGTTGGCGATCTCAGGTGAGCGTTTTGAATATGAAACGCGGATGCTAATCGAAGCCCAGAAGCGGGGGTGGCCGATTCTTTCACAACCGATCGCAACCATCTATATTGAAGAAAATGCCTCTTCCCATTTTCGGGTCTTGGCAGATTCTGTCGCTATCTATAGCGTCTTTTTGAAGTATTTGTTTTCATCTGTGGTCTCCTTTTTTGTCGATGTGATCGCTTATGCGTTATTGATCCATTTCTTGTCTGTCATCAATCTGTCCTCCATCGTGATCGCTTCGTTGGGTGCCCGATTGATTTCGGCGATCGTCAATTACTACATCAATCGCGAGCTTGTTTTTGGTCAACGGACAAAGAACAGTATGCTGCAGTACTTTTTATTGGTGATCGTACAGATTTTGCTGTCCTCTTTTCTCGTCTACCTGATTTATTTGATCCTACCGATCGGAGATTCTGTGTTGTTAAAAATAGGCGTCGATTGCCTGCTCTTTTTCTTTAGTTACCATGTGCAAAAAAATGTCATCTTTAAGGAGTGATTGAGGTGGAACAAAAACGTTTGCCTTGGGCGAAAAAAGTCGTTTACTTTCTGGCGTTTGTCTTTTCGCTGATCTATTTATCATGGCGGGGGCTGTATACATTGCCATGGCACGAGTCTTGGTTTGCCTTGCTGTTTGGTTTGCTGCTTTGGGGCAGTGAGATCGTATCGAACTTTACGGGCTTGCTGTTGATTTGGAACAAAAACAAAGCAAAGCCCTTTGAAAAACCGGTCGTGCCAGAAGCCGACTATCCGGCGATCGATGTGTTGATTGCTACTCATAATGAAGAAGTGCCGCTTTTATTAAAAACGGTCAATGCGGCAGTTCATATGAAATACCCCGATCCCAAAAAAGTTCACATCTATTTGTCAGATGACACCAACCGTCCAGAGGTCAAAGCACTGGCAGATAAATTTGGCATCGGCTATATCGGATTGATCGGCAATCAGCATGCCAAGTCAGGCAATCTCAATCATGCATTATCAAAAACCAATTCGCCGCTAGTGGCGACCTTTGATGCAGATATGATTCCTTACTCAGATTTTTTGCTGGAAACAGCGCCATATTTTGTGGCAAATCAGCAGGAACGCCGCAATGACCAGACCATCAAACCGTTGGGCTTTGTTCAAACACCGCAAAGTTTTTACAATGCGGATCTTTTTCAGTACAATCTTTTTTCAGAAGCGGCGATCCCTAACGAGCAGGACTTCTTTTCCAGAGAAGTCAATGTTTTGAACAACGCCCATGATACCGCTATTTATACAGGTTCTAATACGGTGATTGCACGAGAAGCGATCGAAGCCGCTGGCGGATTTCCGACGGACACGATCACGGAAGATTTTGAATTAGGCGCCTTGATCAATTGCCAAGGTTATCGCAGTTTATCAACACTGCAGCCAATGGCCAGCGGTCTGTCTCCAATTGATATCCCAAGTGCCTTAAAGCAGCGGATTCGCTGGGGAAGAGGAGTGGTCCAAAGTGTCCACAATCTCCATCTTTTTAAGAATAAGACGTTGTCTTTGGCGCAAAAAATGGTTTTCTTAAACAGCTATTTGTATTGGTGGTCGTTTCTACGACGGCTACTATTTATTTTCGCGCCGATTTTGTACACCGTCTTTAATGTAAGGGTCGTAGAGACAAACTTTTGGGTCTTGCTGCTGTTTTGGCTGCCAAGCTATACGTTCTTGCATTTGGCGATGCAGGATTTGAGCAGTGATATTCGAACGCAGCGTTGGGGCGAGATCCAGGAAACGATTTTTGCACCTTACCTAGTGATTCCTGTCTTTTTGCAAGCCATTGGCATCAAAGAGACCCGCTTCAAGGTGACTAATAAAGCAGCAACTCAGTCTAAAAAAGACTTGTTGTTTGTGGTGCCGCATTTGTTGCTGTTGATTTTGACGATTATCGGCTTAGTGAAGTTTAATTACGGCAAATTCGGCTCAGAGATTTTCTACGGCAGCGTGTTGACCTTCTGGCTGCTGACCCATTTCTTTAACTTAACCTTTGCGGTCTTATTTTATCTCGGTCGCCCGATTTATCGAACGACGGAACGGTTCAGAGCCCATTATCCTGTTGAAGTTTCCGACCAAGACGCCAGCTATTCTTTGATGACAGAAAATATCTCAGAAAATGGCTTGTCCTTCGTTTCTGACGTTCCTCTTTATTTTCCGCCAGATGCGCCGCTGACTTTTAAAATCACCCGTAATGGCTACCAAGCAGAGATGACTGGAAATATTGTCCGCGTCTTTTCTGGAAAAGATCGCTGGGTCTATGGCGTTGCTTTAAACCAGTTGACAGAAAAAGATTACTTAGCCTATCTGCAGATCATTTATGATGGCTTCAATCAAAGCCTGCCGGTTCTGCGGGATCCGTGGATGACCTTCTTTGACAGTCTTTTTGAAAATCTCGGTAAGCATCTGCTGCAAGCCAAACAAAAGCCATTGCCGCCTCAACGAATGCCCATACTGACCATTGATCAAAAATGGCACTTTGATGAAGGAACCTATGCGGTCACAACATTTGGTTTTGATCAGTTCACGTTGGCAAAAACAGAAGAGGTCGAGATGCCGGTCCATCTAAACTTACCGATCAGTAATCTTGTGCTTCACGCTGAAAAAGCGACGCTTCAGCCAAAAGAAAATCAAGTGATATATCAAGTAAGCAATCTTTCAGAGCTGCGTTCCACAGTAGCCCTCCAAGAATGGGTAGACAGCTTGCTGAGAAAGGAGGCAGACGATGATCGAGATCCTGCTGCGATTTAGTCTATTTGGTTTATCATTAGCTGGCTATGCCTATCTTTTTGTACGAGTTTGTCATTTTACCAAATACATTAGCTGGATCGCTGCCTGCTGTTTGCCGATCCTCGTTCTTTCCTTTGTCGCATATGGTCCCAAAGGATGGTTGATCTGGGGGGCCTGGTTTTTATTTGGTCTTGGCTTACTATTATGCGTTTGGCGTTTTTGGCAGGAGCGCCATCAGGTGCGCTGGGGTTTACAAGAGCCCATCATGCTGTGGTTTTATGGCTATTTTACTTTGTTCGTTTTAACATTGCTTCACAGTCATTTGACCCACTATGACAACTTCTCTCATTGGGCGACGATCGTTAAATTCCTTTATACGCAGGGACAATTGCCAACGGCAACCGATGCCATCATCAGTTTTACTTCCTATCCTTTAGGCAGCTCACTGTTTGTTACTTATACAGCAATCATCGTTGGTTATCATGAGAATGTCTTGCTGATTGGTCAATTGATTTTGATTTTCTGTAGTCTGTATAGTTTTTTTGCGATTATTCGTGATCCGAAAAGAAAGCTGGCTTTTGTCTTGGTCTTCACCAGCATGGCCGTATTCAATTATTTTAATATTGCGATTCGAATGAATAATTTGCTGGTAGACTTCATTCTTCCCGTTTTAACTTTGGCAGGCATCTCCGGGTTATTTTCTTTAAAAGGCAAAGTGCTGCCTTCAATCAGCTACTTTCTTTTGATTGGCGCCTCTCTTGATTTGGTGAAAAATAGTGCCGTCTTTTTTCTGCTGATTTTAGGTGGCTATTTACTAGTCTGCTTATGGCAGGCATCAATTCGTTGGCGGCAACGGCTAGGCTTGATGATTGTAGGATTAGCTGCCATTGGGCTATCTGTCCTGCCGGCGATTCTTTGGAACCTGCATGTCAAAGCGAATTTTCCTAAATCGAAGCATGAAGTCAGCGTGACCGCTTATAAACAGATTTTTGGCGAAAAGGATTCACAGATACTACAACAGATTACGGATGTTTTTGTCAAAACTATTACGGATATTGCGACGGTTTCCACGCAGGGGATTCTTTTGATCGAAGTCATCCTGTTGGGCAGTTGGCTATTTGTCCGATTTATTATAAAAAAACGCAATCCATTTCTAAAAGAACTGCTGTTGATCGATGGTATTATTGGTCTCTATTACTTGGGTATTTACGCCATGTTCTTGTTCTCGATGCCCACTGATGAAGCACTGTCTTTGGCAGGGTTCGATCGCTATGCTTCGAGTATTGTGATCTTGGCATTAGGTTTGATGACCTTTTTCATGGTCCGGGGCATTGATCATTTGTATCATGAACAAGCGATCGATCGGCGAAACTACCGTAGTTTTGCCAGCTTGACCACAAAAAAAATCTATCAATACAGTACCTTGATTCTGTTATTTTTTGCGACATTGCTGATCCTTTCAGAAAATAATGGCATGCGTTATACCAATCGTGAATATGCTGCTTCGATTCCAGCACAAGTTTCAGCCGTTACTGGCGATCGCTTTGACCTAAACCAGAAAAAATACTTGGTGGTCAGTACCAATAAAGAAGCAGTAGACAGCTACTTAGTTGGCTATGTCGGCAAATATTACTTGTTTTCACCTAATGTCGATGGTCGAGAGAATTTCCTCTTATCAGATGCAGATTTTCGCACGCTATTAAAGCAATACGATGAAGTCGTCGTCTTAGAAGAGCACTATACCTTTAATGCCATGACGAAGAAGCTAACAGGCAAAACCTTTGCCCCTGGTGTTTATTCGGTGGCGGAGGTGTTGGGGCAATAAATGAAGGAATTTCTCAAGCGCGTCTCCTTATTAGAGAATCAATAGTAAAAATACCAATGAAACAGACGTATCGTTTGTTCATTGGTATTTTTTTTCTGTTCCCACTGAGTAATATCCTCTATACTATGAAAATACCAAAGGATATGTAAATAATCTGTATTAAACGAAAGGGTACACATGAATAAAAAAACGGCGCAATATTTTCAGTGCCTATGATTTACTGTAATCAATGCAGTAAAAGTAAGTGTTTTCATTTTTTTGAGAAACAGCTACCATTAGAAATGTAGACGAGGTGAAAGTTTCATGATCAGTGAACGGGAAAAAGCAATTATTCGATATCTCTTAGAGAATGGACCAACAACGGTTGCTAAAATTGGGTTGCATATGTCGCTTTCGCAAAAGACAGTTTCGCAATCGCTAAAGAGAATGGATGAATTTTTGCAGGAAACAGCAATAAGGCTTGTTCGCAAACCTAGAGTAGGTGTATTTCTTGATGGCGATTCAGCTGAAATTCTAAAGTATCTTGATGGGAACGAGGAATCAAACTTACCGACGAGCAAAAAAGATCGTATTCAGTTTCTTTGCTTTGAAATACTGAAACAAAAAACGTATTTTACGCGTCAACAACTGCAAGATGCACTCTACATCAGTAAATCAACTTTAGAAAATGACATGGGGCAGGTAAGCGAGATCTTTCGTCATTTTAACGTTACGATTGAAGTTTTATCGGGGAAGGGTTCCTTTTTGAATTTGTCAGAACAAGAAAAACGTCGTTTAGCATTTGATTTGATCTACTATTTCTGGGGTGGAAATTGGAAAATAACACAAGAGCAGCAACGCTATTTGCATTCGATTCAAGGAATTCCTCAGTTTGTTAATGATTTTATTGACCTGACAAAAATTTCTTTAGTTGATACGCTCTTACAAGAGTATTTGAAAAAAGAACAAATTACGCTTAATGATGCTGCCTATCACTCACTATTGCTTCATCTAATCATCATGATTGATCGGGTCAAAGAGAAGAATTATCTGACTTTCGAAGAAAGAAGCCATCCTTTGATGGAGAATAGAGCTTTTTATCGTTTTATTGCTTCAATAGAAGAAACGTTTTCTCTGTCGTTGCCAGTTTCGGAAGTTCATTATATTTCGCTTCATATCTATGGGGATTCGTTGATGAAGAAGAATGACTCCGATGATTTGCTTGATGAAACGATACGCAAATTGATTCATGAAACGATCTCCCTACGCAATGAAAGTCTCTTGTTAGGATTGGTATCACATATCAAAGAAGCTATTTATCGCATTCAAAAAGGATTAGTCATTCATAACCCGTTTCTAAATGATGTGAAGAAGAATTTCCCTTTGTCTTTTGAGGAAGCGCTTCGATTAGCTCATGCCTTAAATTGGCATTTTTCGATTTCGATCCCCGAAGATGAGGTTGCCTTTCTGGCCGTACACATCCAAGTGATGAAAGAACAACGAGAAGAAAAACAACCGAAAAAAGTGAGTGTCTTATTAGTTTGTAGCAGTGGGAAAGGCACTTCACAGCTATTAGCTGCTCGTATTCGGAGGAATTATGAGCAAATCGATATTTCCAGGATTCTTTCAATTCAAGAGTTGATTCAGACCAATATTTATGAGGACTTGATTTTATCGACAGTGGATTTAAAAATCGATTCGATTCCAACAATCCATGTTTCTCCTGTACTGAATAAAGATGAGCAGCGAAAAATAGAAACCTTTTTAAAAAATGCCGAAGAAAAGCAAAATGGTTCTTTCAGTCAGTTTGCGAAACTGATTCACGAGGACTTGATTTTTTTAGATCATCATTTTGAAAATTATCAAGAGGTGATTACATTTATTGGAGAGCAGTTGGTTACTCGTGGGTATGTGATCGAGGAAATGATTGATTCTTTCCTAAAAAGGGAACAGCTTTCCTTTACTTCTTTTGGACGATTCGCAACGCCTCATGGGACGCCAGAATACGTGAAAAAATCAGCGATTGTATTTTTACGTCTTAATAATGAGATCCACTGGGGAGAAACAAAGGTGAAATATGTCTTTTTCATCTGTATCAAGGATGAAACTGTACAAGACCTTGAGGAAATCTATGACACGATGCTTAATGTGATGGAATCAGATGAACGAACCTTCCTCCTTAAAGGGACGAAAGATGAATTAAAAAAGTATTTACAAGGGGGAACATAAAATGAATATAGAAACACTACTACCTTTTGAACATATTGTTCTTGGTCTAGAGGCAACCACTAAAGAAGAAGTGGTCCGTCAATTAGCAAAAATATTAGTAATTGAAGGAATCGTTCAATCCGAAAATGAGTATGTTCAATCAGTCATGGAAAGAGAAGATCACTCGACCACAGGAATAGGCAATAATATAGCTATCCCTCATGGAAAAAGTCGTGCAGTTTCTGAACCCGCAATCGTTTTTGCTCGGTTAAAGGCACCATTAGAATGGCAATCTTTAGATGATGAACCGGTAACGGTTGTGATTATGCTTGCTATTCCTGAAGAACATCAAGGAGACACCCATTTACGGATTTTATCAGAAATTGCCATGAAATTGATGGATGAAGACATCACAGAAGCGCTGAAAAGCGAAACAGATAAAGAGATTATCGCGAAATTATTAAGCGAATAAAATGGAGAAAAGGGGAAAGACGAATGAAGAGAAAAATTATTGCAGTAACGGCGTGTGCCACAGGAGTTGCTCATACCTTTATGGCGGCACAGGCGCTAAAAAAAGCAGCAGCGAAACGTGGCGATTTAATCAAGGTTGAGACACAAGGAGCAACAGGTATCGAAAATGAATTGAACGAGCGGGATTGTCAAATTGGGGAAGTCGTGATTTTTGCCGTTGATACGAAAGTGAGAAATGAGGAGCGTTTCAATGGCAAAATGATTCTCAAAGTCCCGGTAGCAGCCCCTATAAAAAACGCAGAAAAAGTAATTGAAGATGCATTAAAGCTGATTGATCAATAAAGAGGAGGAAAATCAGATGAAAAAGTTGGCAAGTGAAATGAAAAATCATGTTTTAACAGGAATATCTTATATGATTCCTCTAGTGATTGCCGGAGCAGTTATCATGGCGATTTCTCGAGTAGGTGGATCAATATTTGGGATTGTCGATATTTGGGACGCCTCTCATGGAGAAAGTGCGAATACGATCATCCGATTACTCCATAGTTTAGATGGATTCGGAGGGATTGCGTTAGGATTGATGTTTCCCGTAATATCGGCATTTATTGCTTATTCGATTTCCGATAAGCTAGGGATTGCCCCTGGTCTTGTTGGAGGTATGTTAGTAAAAGACATTAACGCAGGCTTCTTAGGCGCAATTGTTTCAGGGTTGATCGCTGGGTACATCTGCTTGTGGATCAAAAACCATATCAAACTGCCAAAATCGATGGCATCGGTAGTTCCAGTGTTCTTAGTTCCTGTTTTAGGTACTTTAGTCACTGTCCTACTTGTGAACTATGTGATCGGTACACCATTTGCAGCTATCAATGTGGGCTTAGAGTCATGGTTGAACGGATTGAGTGGCGGAAATGCGATCGTGATGGCGGCAGTTGTAGGGGCAATGGTTGGATTTGATCTTGGAGGGCCAGTAAATAAGGCAGCTGTGACAACCGCGATGGCTTTATTGACAAGTAACGTTTATGCACCAAACACTGCAGCACAAGTGGCGATTATCATTCCGCCAATTGGTTTAGGATTAGCGACTGTTTTTGCAAAGAATAAATACAATAACGAACTAAAAGAAGCAGGAAAATCGTCGATCATTATGGGACTAGTAGGTATTTCAGAAGGAGCGATCCCATTTGCGGTGGAAAATCCACTAAAAGTGATCCCAGTGAATATGATTGGTTCAGCGGTTGGTTCTGCAATGGCTGTAGGTCTAGGAGCTGTCAATACAGCGCCAATCTCTGGTTTTTATGGTTGGTTCACCGTAGAAAAATGGCCACTGTATGTTTTATCGATTGCTACTGGCGCATTATTCATTGCGATTTGTACAAGCTTGCTACGTTCAAAAGATGCGGGGAAAGAAACAGATGCCACGATGGAAGAGTTTGACGAAGCGGCTTGGGAAGAGCAGTGGGAAGCATAGCTATGACAAATGTACACATAGTAAACCACACCCATTGGGATCGTGAATGGTATTTTACTTCGATGGACTGTGTCGTTTTGAGTGACCAATTATTTAGTGATGTACTAAAAGAACTAAAGAGGCAACCGACTGCATCTTTCGTGCTAGATGGACAACTGTCTATTCTGGACGATTATTTAGAACTCTATCCTGAGCGCTTGACTGAGGTCAAAGAGTTGATCGCCAATGGTCAATTGTTCATCGGGCCTTGGTACACCCAAACAGATGCCTTTTTCGCTTCTGGTGAGTCCATCATTCGAAATGCCATGATTGGTATATTTGATAGCAAAAAATATGGCAGCTATATGCCGATCGGCTATTTGCCAGATACATTTGGTTTTAATGCTCAAATGCCAACCATATTGAACGAAGTTGGACTTGATAACATTATCTTTTGGCGAGGCATCGATTTAGGGGAACAGGTCAAATCCCCTTACTTTAAATGGACGAGTTTAAGTGGGCGAGGTTCACTGTATGCGGTGAATTTTCCTCAAGGATATGGTGCACAGCAGCAATTGGAGCCAACGAGCAGTTATGTAGATGGCAGACTCGATAGAGGTGTTGATTTTATTAAGAGCTACGCGAATGAACCTGAAATCTTGATTCCAACTGGAAATGATCAGTTAGGCATTGTTTCTGCCATAGAAGAAAAACTAACGAAAATCAATCAGCTTGGAAAATACAAGTATCAATTGAGCACCTATCCAGCATTTATGGAGATCGTCCGTCAAAAAGAACTGGAAGTTTATCAAGGAGAGTTTCGTGCACCGGTTTTTGCACGGGTTCACAAAACGATTGGTTCTGTACGAATGGATCTGAAACGTGAGATTTTTCGATTAGAAAACAAATTAGTTTTAGAAATTGAACCAATGTTAGTTATTGCGAAAGATTTAGGGATCGAATTAAGCAATCGCTTGCTAATGAAAGCTTGGAAAAAGTTATTTGAATGTCAAGCCCATGATAGTTTGGCAGGCTGTGTATCAGATAGTGTTGCACAAGATATCAGTCATCGGTTAAAAGAAATCAGTGAGATTTGTGAGAGCATTGAAAATTTGATTTTAAAAAGAATCAGTGAAGGACTCGCTTTACAAGCCAACCAATTTCTGATTCTTCATCCAACACCAGTGCCATTTCAAGGAGAGAAATTAGTTAAGATCGTATCCAGAACCAACAATATCAAGGTTATTGGAGCTGATTCATCTGTACTTGAAGCAGTGTATATCCCAAGCAGGAAAAATATTATGGAAGAAACTCCGGCTGGCAACCGTTTTATTGAAGAAGAGGGGTATTATCTGTTAACCGTTCAAGTGACCTGTGCCTTTTCAGGCCTTGGTTATCAAGTCCTTACATTTGAAGAGCAAGAGACAACTCCCGAATCGTCTTTAGATCAAAACACATGGATTAGAAATGGAAAATACATGCTTTCCTTTGAAGACGGCCACCTGATTTATTCAGATGGAAAACAACAGATCTTGGATTTCTTGTCGATCATCGATGATAGTAATGCCGGTGATACGTATGACTATTCGCCTATTTTGAATGATCAACCGATCACGCTTCGTTTTGCCAGCTGCAAAGGGAAGCAAGAAACATTGGCTTTGGAAGGAAGTTTACAGCTACCGTATACGATCGAAGAACGGATGAAAGGAATCGCCACCAAAACATTCGCTTATACATTGACCCTCCAACTGACCAAAAATGGTGAGGTAAACGCAAAGCTACGTTTTAAAAATACGCTTTTAAATCATCGGATTCGAGTGAAAGCTCGATTAAACAAGCCGATAGAAAGAGCGGTTGCGGCCATTCAATTTGGCTATCTTGAAAAAAGAAATCAAACACTGGAAAATTGGCAAGAAAAATATGCAGAAAAACCTGTCAATATTGAACCATTTGAAAAACAAGTGGTTGTTTATGATCAAGAGAACGCCCTCGTTTTTTATAGCGAGCAGAGCAAAGAGTATGAATATATCGATGACTCCTTATATGTAACGGTACTAGCTACAACCGACTCTCTAGGAAAACCAGATTTGTTGTATCGACCAGGTCGTGCTTCTGGCGATACAACCAAAAAGGGACATATTATGATGGAAACACCTCTTGCTCAAATGGAAAACTATGAGATGGTCTTCGATTTTTCCCTAAGGGTCGCATCAACAGCTATTTCTGAAGAGTTGTTGGCTACTTGGAAAACTGTTAAAGAACAGCCATCGATTTCTTATCAATTGCAAGATTTGAATTACTTTATTTATCGTATAGACAATAAAATTCAAAAGCGCATTGATCCATTATCTCTGACCGACATGTCTCTTTCTTTGTTGTCTTGCAGCTTAGAACCAGGTGTGGGAGTCAGTGCGCTCCATAATGCTTATTACTCTGAGGGAATCGTTGTCCGTTTCGTCAATTCAACGAACAAAGAACGTCCTCTTGAGCCCAAAAAATTATTTAATGGGTACGAATATCAGCGAATCAATTCCTTAGAAGAACCGCTTGAAGCGGATCATATCATCCACGCTTATGGAGTAGCAACCTATTTATTAACTAAAAAATAGGAATAAAGAACACAAAATTTGTCGAGAAGGAATTGCTTCTGTAACGTTTTCCTCTACAAGATTTTGTGTTCTCGCTTTTTTACAATATTTAGAAGGAGTTTTTATGTCCGTACAACTTTTATTGCTTGCCTCACTGCCTGCACTAGGATGGGGCTTAATGCCAATCGTCTCTAAATTGATGGGAGGAAAATCAGAGGAACAACTGCTAGGAACAACAATCGCAGCCTTGATTTTCGGTAGTGTATTTGGTTTCTTGAATCAAGTGAGTTATGCCATGGTGCCATTTTTCATCAGTTTATTATCTGGGGTTTTTTGGGCTTGCGGACAATACTTCCAATTTCTCGCTTTGGAGAAAGCGGAGGTTTCTAAAGTAATGCCCGTCTCCGTCGGGACCCAATTATTATTTGTTACATTAGCATCTGGCTTCTTTCTCAAAGAATGGACAGATTTAACGACTGTAATTTTCTCAATCATGGCATTAGGAGTCATTCTAACAGGTGTTTTCCTTGTAACTAAGACAACTCATCAGCAAACAGGCTTAACACAGCAAGTACTTCTTTATCTATGTTGTTCTTCAGCTTTTTTGATGCTATATGTGACATTCACTGGTCTGTTTCAGATAAGTGGCGCACAGATTTTCTTGCCTCAGGCAGTAGGGATGTTTCTCGGGGGAAGCGTAATTTCCTTGAAAAGTAAGCAACAGTTGCATTTCCGCAAAATAATCCGCAATTTAGGTACTGGTAGCACATGGGTTATAGCGAATACTTCGTTATTCGCTGTATCGTCTTCTTTAGGTGTAGGCGTAACCTATTCATTTTCTCAAATGAGCTTACTTGTTGCTACTTATGGAAGTATTGTCCTCTTAAAGGAACAAAAAGTTGGCAGAGAAAAGCAATTTGTAGTTCTTGGTAGCTTGCTCTATATTGTTGGTGTATTAGGGATGAGTTGGTTGAAATAACTTTGCACCTGAGCAATTTTAGTTAGTGATCAATAAAGTAGCAGATAACAGTTTAACCAATAAATGAAAAGAAACATGAAATCAGTGAATGATTTCATGTTTCTTTTTTACCGTCCATTCTCCGTTTGTCGATAATCACTAGGTGAAATGCCGACTTTTTTCTTGAATAAACGGCTGAAATAGGCGGTGTTTTCGATGCCGATCGCCAATGAGATCTCTTTGATGGAAAGACGAGAATAGCGCAAAAGGTCTTTCGAGTAAGAGATGCGTTTGCTGATCTGGTACTCGATGGGAGGCAAACCCATGTATTTGGAAAACTCCTTGACGATTTGATACTTATTGATATGGTACCTTTCCTCCAAAGATTCCAAGGTGATTCCTTGACGGAAATCTTCTTCTAGCTGGTCACGAATCTGCAAAATATAAGGCGGGATCTCACTATCCGAAAAATCGAGATGATATTTTTGTAGGAGCAGTTCATTGAGTAGCTGATGGATCAAAACAGAGCTTTGGAAGGCAGTTTTCGCATTTGGTTCTGGCTGTAACATCAATAAATCTTGTAAGACCAAATGGATTGGATTTTGGCGGCTGCTGGCAGGATTGGTGTGAAAAACTGGACTGCCATTTTTGAGAAATTCATCATAAAACGCTGCGACGTTGGCACCATATAGATGGATCCAGTCCATTTCCCAGGGTTCTTGACTAACGGTGCGGTAGTACTGATAGTCTAGGCAGTCGATAAAAAACACATCACCTGCTTTTAATTGATAGCTTTTTCCTTTGTAGCGCAATTCACCGCAGCCGGACAATGTATACTTGATCAAATAAGAAGGCAGGTTCTCTCGTTCTGTAAAGTAAGGTTTGCTGGCTTTGAAATAGCCGATTTCTTGAATGTAATAGAAAAGTTCACGCTGCTTTTGAGTTGAAGTATTGATGTAACGCAGTGAATCGGTTGACCATGAGTGGTTGGCTTTTTCCCAGTAATCCATCGGATCCTCCTTTTTACCAAGATTGTGCAAGTCTTTATCAAAATTGTGTGATGAAACTCGTTGATTGTCAAGCTAAAATTGAGGAAACAAGAATGAATCAGTGAATTGTAATCGATTTATTTTTAAACAAGATAATGAAAGGTGGAGACCAGTGAACACATTTATCGCAATCGATATCGGCGCATCAAGCGGTCGTCTGATGCTGAGCCGTTGGGAAAATGAGCAGATCACTTTAGAAGAGATCCATCGCTTTAAAAACGGCTTTCGTCCCCATGAAGGCTTTGACCGTTGGGCGATCGATTATTTGATCCAAGAGATTTTAGTAGGACTGCAAAAAGTGAAACAAGCAGGTATCAATGACTGCTTCGTCGGAATCGACACCTGGGCAGTAGATTACTGTTTGATCGATCAAGCAGGCGAACGTTTAGGCGACCCAGTTGCTTATCGAGATAGTCGCACCAATGATGCGATCGCAACTTTTGGTCAGCGCTATTCTTTGCAAAAACTGTATGAGAAAACAGGCATTCAGCTGCAGCCCTTCAACACGATTTTTCAGTTAGCCGCAGAAGAAGCGCAACTGCTGCAAAAAGCCGACAAGCTGCTGCTGATTCCAGACTTCTTGGGCTACGTTTTTACTGGCAAGATGGTCACGGAAAAAACCAATGCTTCGACGATGCAGCTTCTAAATGCCAACACCCAAACATGGGATACAGAATTGTTAGCTGAGATCGGCGTAACAGAAGGCCTATTCCCACCATTGGTTGATGCTGGAACGGTTTTAGGCACACTGCAAACACAGAAGTTTCCCGCCTATGATTTGCCACAAGCGACCTTTGTCACTGTCGCTAGTCATGATACGGCATCAGCGATCATCGGTACACCTGGAGAGGGGGCAGATTGGGGCTACATCAGCAGCGGGACTTGGTCATTGCTGGGGATCGAAACCAAAGTACCCAATGTTTCCCTTGCCGCCTTTGATGAAAATTATACGAACGAATGGGGTGCCCACAACACGATTCGCTTTTTAAAAAACATCATGGGCATGTGGCTGATCCAAGAAGTGGCTCGGCAGCAAGACTATCAATATTCCTATGCAGAATTGGCGGAATTGGCGCAAGCAACGCCTGCTTTTCAACAGTTTGTCGATGTCAATGATCCTCGTTTTTTGAATCCAGAAAACATGATTACTGAACTGCAAGCGTATTGTCGAGAAACCCAGCAGAAAGTTCCAGAAACCGCAGGGGAACTGGCTCGCTGTGTGTATGATAACTTAGCGCTTTGTTATGCCAGTGAATTGCAAAAGCTGGAACAGCTGACAGGTACGACAAACAAGCTGCAAAAACTGCATATCGTGGGGGGCGGTTCCAACAATCGCTTTTTAAATCAACTGACGGCTGATGCTGCGCAGCTGACGATCGAAGCTGGCCCAAGTGAAGCAACGGCGATCGGTAATCTTTTAATGCAGATGATGAGTGCTGGCATCTTCACGTCGCTGCCTGAAGCACGCCGTGCGGTCAAACACTCATTTCCTTGCAGTGTTCATGAACCACAGCCTTTTGATCACAAGATTTTAAGCAACTACCAACGTTTTATAAAAGGAGTAGGAAAAAAATGACAACGATTCAACAGCGTTATGAAGAAGCTAAGACAGCATATGCCAAATTAGGCGTCGACACGGATGCGGTTTTGAAAAAATTAGCCGATGTGAAAATCTCGATGCATGTTTGGCAAGGGGACGATGTCCAAGGATTTTTGAGTGATGAAGCGTTATCTGGTGGGATCTCTGTAACAGGGAATTATCCTGGTGCTGCGCATACCCCTGAGGAGTTGCGCCAAGATTTAGAAAAAGCCTACTCTTTGATTCCTGGAAAACACAAATTGAACCTTCACGCCATCTATTTAGACACCGAGGAAGCAGTGGATCTAAATGAATTGGAGCCTAAGCATTTTGAAAAATGGGTCGCTTGGGCGAAAGAACAAGGCTTAGGTTTAGACTTCAATCCAACCTTTTTCTCACATCCCATGTTCAAAGATGGCTTTACCCTTGCTTCACCAGATGAAGAAGTTCGTCAGTTTTGGATCGAACACGGCAAACGTTCGCGTCAAATCGCTGCCTATATGGGCAAAGAAACTGGGCAAGTCTGTGTCAATAATTTCTGGGTGCCAGATGGCTACAAAGACAACCCGATCGATCGTTTTACACCACGGGAACGCTTGATGACAGCATTAGATGAGATTTTTGCTGAAGAATTGCCAGCGGAATACACAGTGGATGCCGTGGAAAGCAAGTTGTTTGGTCTTGGCGCCGAAGCCTACACCGTCGGCTCTCATGAATTTTATATGGGCTATGGCTTGACGCGCGATAAACTGATTTGTTTGGATGCTGGACATTTTCATCCAACTGAAGTGATCTCCAATAAATTGTCTTCATTGGCACTATTCAGCAAAGGCATTTTGCTGCACGTCAGCCGTCCTGTACGCTGGGATAGTGATCATGTCGTGATCATGGATGATGAATTGCAAGAGATTGGCCGCGAATTGGTTCGCAATGACTTATTGCCAAAAACCAACATTGGGTTAGATTTCTTTGATGCGACGATCAATCGGGTCGCTGCGTGGGTGATCGGGACGCGCAATACTCAAAAAGCGTTGCTAAAAGCGATGCTAGAACCGATCGAAGAACTAAAAGCAATCGAATTATCAGGTGATTTCACCACTCGTTTAGCCATGACGGAAGAATTAAAAGACTATCCGTATGCAGATGTTTGGAATTACTTCTGTGAAAGCCAAGGGGTACCAGCAGGTCTGGATTGGCTATCAGAAGTGAAAGCCTATGAAGAAACCGTCTTAAAAGCCAGAAAGTAGGAGAACGATGAAAAAGATTGATATTTTACAAGCGAATTTTGTACAAGAAATGATGGAAACGACAGCAAATCTTTACCGTTTAGGGTGGGATGAGCGCAACGGTGGCAATATTTCTTACTTATTAACAGAAGAAGAGATCTTGCCTTTCATCGATCCGCAAAGCGTCTTGCGGGAAATTCCCATGATTTTTGATGCTACGGCACTAGCCGGCAAGTACTTTATTGTGACAGGTTCAGGAAAATACTTTAAAAATGTAGCCGCACATGCAGCGGAAAACCTTGGTGTGATTCGGGTCAAAGAAGATGGGCAAACATTGGAATTGCTTTGGGGCTTGGAAAATGGTGCGGTGCCAACGAGTGAACTGCCAAGTCATTTCATGAGTCATATCGCTCGCTTGTCGGTCGATCCAGAAAACCGAATCATCATGCATAACCACGCATCGCATCTTTTAGCCATGAGTTTTACCCATGAGTTGGATGAACGCAGTTTCACGAGGACCCTGTGGCAGATGTGTACGGAGTGCTTGGTGGTCTTCCCAGAAGGTGTTTCCATCATTCCTTGGATGGTTCCAGGAACGAACGAGATCGGCGAAGCAACAGCTGCTAAAATGAAAGAAACCCGTTTGGTACTTTGGCCGCAACATGGCATCTACGGTGCTGGCAAAGATATGGATGAAGTCTTTGGCTTGATTGAAACGGCAGAGAAAGCTGCGGAAGTGTACACCTATGTCAAAGCGCAAGGCCCAATTTTACAAACCATTACAGATGAAAATCTGAAAAAATTGGCTGACGCTTTCAAAGTCACTCCCCGAGCAGGCTATCTTGAGGTATAATCAATGGTAGAAGAATAGAAAAGGCTTTCAGTCTTTTCTATTTAACCTATATTGTGAATAAACAAACAAATGGAGGTAGGAAGAATGGCGAATAGAATGATTTTGAATGAAACATCGTATTTTGGAAAAGGAGCAATCGAGAACGTACCGACAGAATTCAAGGCACGAGGGTTCAAAAAAGCGGCAGTGATCACCGACAAAGATTTGGTGAAATTTGAAGTAGCAACCAAAGTGACGAAATTATTGGATGAAGCAGGTGTCGACTATGCGTTATATGATGGGATCGTGCCCAACCCAACGATCCAAAATGTCAAAGACGGCTTAGCGTTTGTCAAAGAAGCCCAAGCTGATTGTATCATTGCGATTGGCGGTGGTTCACCGATCGATACGGCAAAAGCGATTGCGATTATTGCTACGAATCCTGAATTTTCAGATGTGATTAGTTTGGAAGGCGTGGCAGACACGAAACATCCATGCTTGCCGATTTTAGCGGTACCGACAACTTCTGGGACTGCAGCCGAGGTAACGATCAACTATGTGATTACAGATGAAGAAAATCATCGGAAATTCGTTTGTGTAGATCCTCACGATATTCCTCTAGTAGCCTTTGTGGACAGCGATATGATGATGGGGATGCCGAAGAGCTTGGCAGCCGCAACGGGAATGGATGCCATGACCCACGCCATCGAAGGCTTCATCACCAAAGGCGCTTGGGAAATGACTGACATGCTGCACATCAAAGCAATCGAGATCATCGGGCGCTCATTGAGAGATTCCGTGAATGGCGATCAAGCAGGACGAGAAGCGATGGCACTAGGGCAATACATTGCCGGTATGGGCTTTTCAAACGTCGGCTTGGGCTTAGTCCACGGCATGGCACATCCATTGTCCGCTTGGTACAACATTCCTCACGGAGTAGCGTGCGCGTCTTTGTTGCCAACCATCATGAAATACAACAAAGACTTTACGGGTGAAAAATACCGTGAGATCGCGATCGTTTTAGGCATTGAAGGGGCAGAAACGATGTCACTTGAAGACGTCCGAGATGCTGCTTGCCAAGCAATCGATCAGTTAAGCACAGATGTGGGTATTCCAGCGACCATTTCTGAATTAGGCGTCAAAGAAGAAGATATCCCAGCCATCGCCAAAGATGCCTTGAATGATGTCTGCACACCAGGCAACCCGCGGGATACGACTTTAGAAGAGATTATTGAGCTTTATCGTTCGTTGATGTAAAAGCTCAAATCGTTCCTTTCAATGAGCGTGCTTATTTCGCTTGCTGTATAGGCGCTCAAACCTGGATTGCTCCTTAACGACGGTTGAAGGGTTTCGATAAACGGCGTTTTCCTTATCGTTTCATGGGAACTAGCAGCTTTTCTTATTCCAACAGTTGAATAATGAACATTGATGATAACACTGACTTTGTTACAGCCATTTTGAAAAATGGCTGTTTTTTTTGTCCTTAACGTTGTATTGTAATTCTTATTATCGATCGTCTTTGTCCCTTGAAGGGGACAAAGAATGATAGAACGCTTACATTTCCTGGTGCTATGATAAGTGTGTAGAAAGGAGAACGGTTACATGACTGTTATGGAACAACGAAAGAGAAAAATCATCCATATTCTTTCCAATACGAGAGAATTTGTCACAGCCGATGAACTATCCGCAGCGCTTCGACTTTCTACAAAGTCGATTTATCGCATCGTAAAAGCGATCAATGAGGATGCCACGATTGACTATGTGATTCTCTCAGAAAAAGGGAAAGGCTACCGCTTAAGTTTCCATCATCAAGAAAAGCCCCAGAGTCAGAAAGCGGAGATGCCGAATGCACTGACACCAGTGGAACGCCGTAACAAGGTGATGGAGGAGCTATTGCTTATTTCACCCAAAAGAAAGAATATTTTTTCCCTGTATCAGCCTTTTTATGTGAGTGAAACGGTCATCAACAGTGATGAGAAATTAATTTCTGAAGCTTTGCAGCGTTTTGAGCTGACGGTTTCCCGCAAAAATAAAATGATCGGGGTGAACGGTGCAGAAAAAAATATCCGTCGAGCATTGCAGGAGTATATCCAGCAAACCCGCAATATCCGCTTGGATGATCTGCATGTGACGAATGAGTCGTTCAACCGTTATGATGCGGAGTTTGTTTTGCGACAGCTGAATTTGATTGAAAATCACCTAGGCTTAGTAATTCCTCACCCATACAACATCAATCTTTTTTCTCACCTGTATATCTTATTGCGGCGGTTTCGCAAAGTAGGGAATTCGTTTAACGAGGATATTTTAGATGAGAAAGAGAAACAGCAAATGCAAGAAAACCCAGAATTAGCCACCATCGCCAAAGAGATCATTGGCAATAGCGAACAGTACTTGCATACGAAATTACCAGAAAACGAAAGCTATTATATGTATCAGTACCTCGTCTCCTCACGGATGCAAAAGGCCACGGATGAATTAGAGGATCTGTCAGAACAAGTAAAACTGATTTCCAATGCATTTATAGAAAAAATGAGCACTCAGCTGCAGCGCTCATTTGAAGACGAGGAGTTATTCGGTAAATTGGCTCGCCATATCAAACCAATGATCAATCGATTGCGACATGGGATCGAAGTCAAAAACAATCTTTTGGAGCAAATCAAATTAGAATACACAGATTTGTTTTTTGCTACCGAAGAGACTGCAAGAGAAATCTGCCATGTGTACGATTTGCCAGCGCTCACAGAAGATGAAGTCGGCTTTGTCACCCTTTACTTTGCTCAAGCGATCGAAGAACATCCTCAACAACTCAAGGTTATGATCGTCTGTACTACGGGAATCGGGACCTCCGAATTATTAAAAGTAAAAGTGCATAAGAAATTTCGTGAGTTGGCAATCACCGCTGTCCTACCTTCTCGTGATGTGGAAGCGGCTTTAAAGCAACACCCGGATACGGAGATGATCATCTCAACCGTTCAATTAACGATCGATAGTCCGATTCCGGTCGTGATCGTGAGCGCCATGCTGACGATGGAAGACCAAAAACGCCTTGAAGCGATGATTGGGAGGGTGAGAAATGTCTAAATTCCCTTTGTCCCTTACTTTAGTTTCAACAGAAGCAGGAGAGACGAAAGTCGATGTTTTAAGGAAGATTGCAGCTGTTAGTCAAACAATCGGGCTGACGGAGAGCAAAACCCTGCTATTTGAAGCACTGCAAGCCCGAGAAGCGAGCGGCAACACGATGATCGCTGAAGATTTTGCGCTACCACACATTGAAAGTGCTGTGGTGAAAAAAAGCGGAATCGTCCTCGTCAGAGGTGAAAAAGTCCTTTGGCAGGGAACGCTGCAAGCAAAAACGATTTTTGCGATCCTGATGAAGACTGACGAAACAACCGCGGTGAAACAAGCAGTCATCCGCTTAATGAAATGTTTCGCCTATGAAGAAAATCTGCAATTCATTGCAGAAAAATCAAAAGAAGAAATCGAAGCCTTCCTTCTCAACCAACGCGGCTGATAGGAATGAATGGTCAATTCAGTAAGGCAAGAGGTACTCAACTAGAGGAGGAAAACGAATGGATATTTCAACAGTAATTGATCCAAAAATAATCAAAACCAACATGGAGGCCGCTTCTAAAGAAGAAGCCCTGCAGCAATTGAGTCAGCTTTTATATACCAATGAGTACTTGACGGATCAGGCAGCATTTTTAAAAGATGTCTATGAGCGGGAAGCAGTTGGTCAAACAGGGATTGGTAATTACATTGCCATTCCTCATGGAAAAAGTGCTCATGTGAAGGAGATTGGTGTAGCAATCGGGGTTTTAAAACAAGAGATCCCTTGGGAAACGTTGGATGGCAAGGGAGTGAAAGGAATTATCTTATTCGCCGTCGGTGATGACACGGAAGGGGCGCAAAAGCATTTGAAATTGCTCTCTTTGTTCGCTCGGAAATTAGGAAATGACGAGGTGACGGCTGCCTTGTTGAAAGCAAAAGAGCCGCAGCAAGTGATTGAAGCATTTCAAGGATAACAGAAAATTTAAGGAGGAATTATTTATGAAAATCGTCGGAGTATGTGCATGTACAGTAGGGATCGCTCACACTTATATTGCTCAAGAAAAGTTAGAAAATGCGGCAAAAAAGGCAGGTTACGAGATCCATGTGGAAACACAAGGAACGATCGGTCGTGAAAATGAATTGTCACCTGAAGCGATTGCGGCTGCAGATGTCGTGATTTTAGCAGTTGACGTCAAAGTAGCAGGACGTGAACGATTTGAAGGGAAACGAATCATTCAAGTGCCGACCGAAGTTGCCATCAAGTCCCCAAGCAAATTGTTGGAAAAAGCCAAAGAGGTCGTCCAACAGCAGGCGGTCTAAGCAAACCGAAGGAGGAAGGAAACTATGGAAAAAATCAAAGCATTGAATTTAAAAGGACATTTGTTGACAGCCATCTCCTATTTGATTCCGATTGTCTGCGGTGCCGGATTCTTGATTGCCATTGGCATGGCTTTCGGCGGCACCAGCCAGGGACAACTAGTGCCAGGTGAATTTACGATTTGGGATGCTTTAGCTACGATGGGAGGCGCAGGACTCGGGTTGCTTCCAGTGGTCATTGCGACAGGAATTTCTTATGCGATTGCCGAAAAACCGGGGATCGCGCCAGGGTTTATTATTGGTTTGACAGCCAATGCCATTGGTGCAGGTTTTATTGGGGGAATTTTGGGCGGCTACTTAGCTGGATATCTAGTAATTGCTATTTTACGATTTATTAAAGTACCAAATTGGGCGAAAGGCTTGATGCCGACATTGATCATTCCCTTTTTGACCTCTTTGATCGGTGGTCTGATCATGGTCTATATTATCGGTACACCGATCACTGCCTTTACGAACTTACTGACGAACGCACTAAATAGCTTAGGCTCCTCTTCATTATTGGTTTTTGGTGCCGTCATCGGCTTGTTGAGCGGCGTTGATTATGGTGGACCAATCAATAAAACGGTCTTTGCTTTTGTTCTGACGATGCAAGCAGAAGGGATCAATGGACCGATCACTGCACTGCAATTAGTCAATACTGCAACACCGATCGGCTTTGGTTTAGCATTCTTTATTGCAAAACTGTTCGGCAAAAACATCTATACGCCTGTAGAAGTGGAAACGTTAAAATCTGCCGTACCAATGGGTGTGATCAATATCGTTGAAGGGGTGATCCCAATCGTTATGAACGATATCGTCCGAGGGCTGATCGCAACAGCTATCGGTGGCGCTGCTGGAGGTGCTGTTTCAATGGTCTTAGGGGCAGATGCAACGGTACCGTTTGGTGGTGTGCTGATGCTGCCGACTATGACTCGTCCATGGGCTGGGGCAGTAGCTTTGTTGGTAAATATAGTAGTGACTGGGATCACCTTGGCTTTGATCAAGAAAAATGTCACTGAAGAACAAGTAGCCGCGCAAGCAGAAGTGGAAGAAGAAGAAATCGATTTAGATGATATTCAAATTTTCTAAGAAAAGCGATTCAATTGAAAGAAGAATCGTTCCTCTCAGTACAAGACTGATCGAGGAGAAAGGATAAGTCTATGAACAAAGTTGAATTTTCACCGTCACTGATGACGATGGATCTAGATAAATTTAAAGAGCAAATCACTTTTTTGAATGACCAAGTGGACTCCTATCATATTGATATTATGGATGGTCATTACGTACCCAATATTTCCCTATCCCCATGGTTTATTCAAGAGGTCCGCAAAATCAGTACTTTGCCTTTGTCCGCTCATTTGATGGTCACTGAACCTGCCTTTTGGGTGCAGCAGCTGATCGATATCAACTGTGAATGGATTTGCATGCACGCTGAAGTTTTGGATGGGTTAGCATTTCGTCTGATCGATCAAATCCATGATGCCGGATTAAAAGCCGGGATCGTCTTAAATCCTGAAACGCCAGTATCGGTCATTTTGCCTTATATCGATCGTTTGGATAAAGTCACGATCATGACGGTTGATCCAGGGTTTGCTGGCCAACGCTTTATTGAAGGGGCGTTAGATAAAATTGTTGAACTGCGGGAATTACGGGAAGAATACGACTATCACTATGTCATTGAAATGGATGGTTCCTCCAATCGGAAATCCTTCAAACGGATCGATGAAGCCAATCCAGACATCTATATTGTCGGACGCAGTGGATTGTTTGGTTTAGATGATGACATTGCCAAAGCATGGTCGATCATGGTCGCAGATTATCAAGAAATGACTGGAAAAGTTTTGAGTAGCTAAGCAAAGCCGAAAGCAAAAGAACCGGACGACTCAAGTTGCGGACTGTTAAAAAGAGGAGCATTAGATGCCTCCTAGCCTGTAAACTTTGGGTGTCTGGTTCTTTTCTATTGTGAAAAGGCAGTGAATAGAAACATGCTGGCTGAAGAAAGTGAAGGAGGCAATTTAATTGAAAAAATTATTTGATAAAATCGATCAATTAGGAGTGAACACCCTTCGTACATTAAGTATCGAAGCCGTACAAAAAGCCAATTCAGGACATCCAGGATTACCGATGGGGGCAGCACCCATGGCCTATGCCTTGTGGACCAAACACTTGAAAGTCAATCCAACAACTTCTCGCAACTGGGTGGATCGTGACCGCTTTGTTTTGTCTGCTGGACACGGTTCGGCGTTATTGTACAGCTTGTTGCATGTGTCTGGTTACGATGTGACCATTGAGGATCTAAAAAACTTCCGTCAATGGGATAGCCGCACACCAGGACATCCAGAAGTCGATCACACAGACGGCGTGGAAGCAACCACTGGACCTTTAGGACAAGGGATCGCCATGGCAGTCGGTATGGCAATGGCCGAAGCCCACTTGGCTGCAACCTATAATCGCGAAAAGTATCAAGTCATCGATCACTATACCTACGCTTTATGTGGCGATGGCGACTTGATGGAAGGTGTTTCGCAAGAAGCTGCATCCATGGCGGGTCACATAAAATTAGACAAACTGATCGTCTTGTACGATTCAAATGACATCTCCCTAGATGGCCCAACTTCAAAAGCCTTTACAGAAAATGTCGGTGCGCGTTTTGAAGCGTATGGCTGGCAACACATTCTCGTTGAAGACGGCAATGATTTAGAAGCGATCTCGAAAGCGATCGACGAAGCAAAAGCTGAAAGCGACAAACCAACCTTGATCGAAATCAAGACTGTGATCGGATACGGTGCGCCAAATCAAGGCACCTCTGCCGTTCATGGTGCGCCGATCGGTGCCGAAGGCATTTCTGCAGCCAAAGCGATTTATGGTTGGGAATACCCAGAATTTACCGTACCTGAAGAAGTTGCCGCGCGCTTCAAAGAAACCATGATCGATGAAGGACAAAAAGCTGAAGCCGCTTGGAACGAAACTTTCCATGCCTATGAAGCAGCCTACCCAGAACTTGCGGCGCAATTCAAACAAGCCTTTGCGGGTGAATTGCCAGCAGATTGGGATGCAGCATTACCAAGCTACGAAGTTGGCAGCTCACAAGCTAGCCGGGTATCCAGCAAAGAGATGATCCAAGCCTTATCCAAAGCCGTCCCTAGTCTCTGGGGCGGATCGGCTGACCTTTCTGGTTCCAACAACACGATGGTGGCAGCAGAAAAAGACTTTGAACCTGGCCAATACGAAGGCCGCAACATTTGGTTTGGTGTCCGAGAATTTGCGATGGCGGCAGCGATGAACGGAATCCAATTGCATGGCGGTACGCGAATCTATGGCGGAACCTTCTTCGTCTTCGTTGATTACTTGCGTCCAGCGGTGCGCTTGTCTGCGATCCAGCATGCACCTGTGATCTATGTCTTGACGCATGACTCCGTGGCGGTGGGAGAAGATGGACCGACGCATGAGCCAATCGAGCAATTAGCCAGCGTCCGGTGCATGCCAAATGTCCAAGTGATTCGTCCAGCAGACGGCAATGAAACCCGTGCTGCCTGGAAATTGGCCATGACGACAACGGATAAACCAACGGTCTTAGTCTTAAGCCGACAAAATCTACCAGTGATCGAAGGCACGCAAACCGGTGCGGATGAAAATGTCGCAAAAGGTGGCTACGTGATTTCAAAACAAGCTGGTGAAACACCAGCGGGGATTTTGATCGCCACAGGTTCTGAAGTGAATCTTGCGGTCCAAGCACAAGCTAAATTGGCAGAAGAAGGCATCGATGTATCGGTGGTCTCCTTACCAAGCTTTGATTTGTTTGAAGCACAAAGTTCAGAATACAAAGAAAGCGTCTTGCCAAAAGCAGTGAAGAAACGGGTAGCGATCGAAGCGGCTTCCCCATTTGGTTGGGAACGTTACACTGGCTGTCATGGAAAAGTGATTGCGATCGATCATTTCGGTGCATCCGCACCTGGTGACAAAGTCTTAGCGGAATTCGGCTTCAGTGTTGAGAATGTCGTGAATACCTTCAACTCACTATAATCAAAAAACAGGCGATCTTTAGAGGGAACATTCCTTTGAAGATCGCCTGTTTTTGTTTACTAAAGAAGCATGGCCAAATCTGCGCTTAATTTTTCTCTATTGTTAAAAGGAGCCATGAAATCATCTCTCGATAGCAGTCATCAGCGATCGCATTTGGTGTCCGATCAAAGTCATGCTGTTCTAAGTCGAGCCAAAGTGTTTTGGCACGGGGGACTTGTGCAGCGAAAGCTTCGGAGGCGCTGAAGGGAACGTCTGGATCTTTTTTGCAATGAACGACAAAGCAAGGAGGAAAGTCTTTGTAAGCGGCAGCAGGAATCGCCAAGGCTGCCAGCTGTTCCCGATTGCCTAAATAACGCTGCCAGTTGCCATATTGACGGGCGGAAAGGTACAAAGGGAATCGTTTTTCTAACGTGCCGTGGGTGATTGGTTGGCTTTCGATCATAGCTTCGGCGTCGAGTGGCGGGACTTTCGGAAATTGCGTGTAAAAGCGTGCCGGCTGCAAAAATTCTTTATAAAACAACTCTTGGTATCCGTAAAATCGGATCAAGCCTTTTTGCTCCGGATGCTTTGTGCGTGCGGTCAGTAAGGTCGCTAAAAAACCGCCGGCGGAGCGACCGAATAGGATGTACTCATTTGCACCAACGCCGCTGAAGTGCCAGCCCTCTGTCAAAAACCATTCCACTGCCTTTTTTGTATGAAGGTAAATGTCGTTCAGCGCTACTTCGGGAGCCAGTGGATAATCAAAGAGATAAAGGCTAACACCGGCAGCCAGCAATTGGTGGACATAATCCTGCGGAAGGTCTTCCCGCTGACCATAGAGGAAGCCACCACCATGAAAATACAAAAGGCTGATCCGAGGCTGCGCTGCTTTTAGGATCGTCACTTCTAACGGCAAAGTGCCGTAGGTGTCAAATTGGATTTTTTCTGTTTGCGCAAAGGCATTTTTAGGATAAACCATTGTTTTCTTCCTTTCTCTTCTTCGATAGTATAAGGAAGAGTATAGGAGAAGGAAGCGGTTTAAAAAACAGCGTTATGACTAAAAATAGAAACGGTTTTGTCGAAAGTGAACAATGATGTCCTTCAGTAACACGCTTACAATAACCGTATAAATTAAAGGAGGCAGAACAATGGAGTTGAAAAAAGAAGTAGCGGCAATGATCGATGCATTATCTCAGATTGGGAATGATCCAACTGGAGGAATGACTAGACTGCTTTATACCGATTCATGGAAAGAAGCGCAATCATTTGTAGAAAAACAATTAAAAAAAACTGGCTTAACGACGTCCTATGATGCAGTCGGCAATCTCTTCGGCAGAATGGAAGGCAGCCAGTATCCAGAAGAAACGATTCTTTCAGGGTCACATATCGATACCGTCGTCAACGGTGGCACATTAGACGGTCAATACGGGGTCGTTGCTGCTGCTTTAGCGATCAAGTATTTAAAAGAGACCTATGGGCAACCTTTACGCTCCTTGGAAGTCATCTCAATGGCAGAAGAAGAAGGCAGTCGTTTTCCAACCGTTTTTTGGGGAAGTAAAAACTTTGTCGGAGAGGCCAAAAAAGCCGATGTTGAAGCGATCGCAGATTTTGAAGGCAATAGCTTCGTGGCAGAGATGCAACGCCAAGGCTTTGATTTTCGCGACCCACAAGAACCGGTTCGATCAGACATTAAAGCCTTCGTGGAAATCCATATCGAACAAGGCAGTGTTTTAGAAAAAGAAAATTTGCAGATCGGTGTCGTCAATAGTATCGCTGGTCAAAAGCGCTACACCTTTGTCTTAAAAGGACAAGCCAATCATGCAGGAACCACACCGATGGGCTATCGCCAAGATGCTGTGTATGGTTTTGCCAAAATGTGTGCCGCAGTGATCGACCGTGGCTTAGAGCTTGGGGATCCATTAGTAGTGACATTCGGTAAAGTTGAGCCAAAACCGAATACGGTCAACGTGGTTCCTGGTGAAGTGTTGTTTACGATGGATTGTCGCCATACTGATGGGCAGCTATTGGATGCCTTTACTGCTGAAGCAGAACAGATCATTCAAACGATCGCCCAAGAGCATGACTTGACAGTGGAGATGGATCTATGGATGGATGAACGCCCTGTGCCGATGGACGATACGATCGTTGCCACGGTGGAACACGCGGTGAAGCAAACTGGCAAACGCTACAAAGTCATGCATAGTGGGGCGGGGCATGATTCCCAAATCATTGCACCACATTTTCCAACGGCGATGCTTTTTGTACCAAGTATTGATGGGATTAGCCACAACCCAGCCGAAGCAACGACTATCGAAGATTTAACAGCTGGGGTAGAAGTTTTAGCAGCTTCCCTTTACGAGCTAGCATACAAAGAATAGAAAGCAGGGACACACATGGGATACAAAAATAATAATACGGGCTATTTAGATGGATTGCTGCAATCACGAGCAGTCATTAGAAAAAATAATTTTGCGATCTTGCCGCATGATGGGCTAGTGAATAATGTCATTCCAGGCTTCGAAAACTGTGAATGTTCGATACTCGGCACACCAAAATTAGGGGCGTCTTTTGTCGATTACATCATTTCATTCAAAAAAGATGGCGCCAACCAATTGGGCTTCGGCGGTCCAGAGATCGAGAGTTTTTTGTATGTCATCTCGGGCAAACTGGAAATAAGTGATGGCAAAGAAACCCATACATTGACGGACGGAGGCTATATCTATCTGCCTGCTGGAGAAAAACTGTATATGAAAAATCTCCAAGAAGAAGCGACAGAAGTGTTCTTGTATAAGAAACGTTACCAACCACTTGAAAATCACCAAGCCTACAAAGTAGTGGGGAATCTCTCAGAGTTGACACCGATCCAATACGAAGGGATGGAAGACGTCTTGCTTTGGGATTTCTTACCAAAAGAGCTGGGCTTTGACATGAATATCCATATCCTTTCCTTTGAACCAGGGGCAAGTCATGGCTACATTGAGACCCACTACCAAGAACATGGAGCGTACTTACTGTCAGGTAAAGGGATGTATAACTTAGATAATGAGTGGTTCCCAGTGGAAAAAGGCGACTACATTTTCATGAGTGCCTATGTACAGCAAGCGGCCTATGGTGTTGGTCGTGACGAACCATTGACCTATATTTATTCCAAAGATTGCAACCGCGATCCGGAAATTTAAAGGAGTTTAGAAAATGGAAGAGACGGTTATTGTACAGTCACAAGAGTTACAGCAATTGATCCAAAAAAAATTAGCGGCTGCTGGTTTGTCTGAAGCGCACGCAGCCATCGTTGCAGAGCATTTGGTCTTTGCCGATGCCAGCGGGATCCACTCTCATGGGGCTGTACGGGTAGACTATTACGCAGAGCGGATCGCTAAAGGTGGAATGAATCGCACTCCACAGATCACGTTTGAAGAGACTGGGCCTAGCAGCGGGATCGTTCACGGTCAAAATGGCGCAGGGCAGGTCGTTGTATTAGAAGCGACAAAGCATGCCATTGAGATGGCCAAACGTTCTGGGATCGCGGCGGTTGGTGTACGGAAAACGAGTCATAGTGGGGCGCTATCCTACTATGTCAAAAAAGCTGCAGAAGCTGACTTGATTGCATTATCTATGTGCCAATCAGATTCAATGGTGGTTCCTTTTGGCGGCAAAGAAAATTATTTTGGTACCAATCCAATCGCATTTGCCGCACCACGAAAACAGGGGGCACCGGTGGTCTTTGACATGGCAACGACGGTCCAAGCGTGGGGCAAAATATTAGATGCTCGCTCCAAAAATAAAGAGATTCCTGCGACATGGGCCGTGGATGCTCATGGCAAGCCAACGACGAATCCACATCATGTCCACGGCTTACTGCCTATCTCAGGGCCAAAAGGCTTTGGGTTGATGATGATGGTGGATATCTTATCAGGAATGCTCCTTGGGCTGCCTTTTGGCAAGCATGTTTCCTCTATGTACAACGATCTGACGAAAGGTCGCGACTTAGGGCAATTTATTTTGCTGATCGATCCGCAACGCTTTACAGATTTAGACACATTTAAAGAGTCGGTGGAGACGATGGTTGCCGAACTGCACGACATACCGGCTGCTGAACAGTTCCAGCAAGTCTATTATCCAGGCGAGATCAATCAACTAACCTATGAAAAATATATGGCAGAAGGCATTCCCATCGAGAAGAACATTTATCGCTATCTCATTAGCGACACGGTTCATTTTGACCAGTATTCTGGGTCAGATGCCTTTGCACAGACAGGAACAGGAGAGTGAGGAGACCCATGTTACACACTATTATTCAAAAAAACAATTACCAAGATTCCATTGTTTTAATGCTTTTGACCAATCGTCTACTGACGATCGAAGGGATCAACAACGCTTCGGTCATGATGGGCACACCTGCCAATAAGGACATTTTCAAGACGGGTGGTCTTTATACCGAGGAGATGAGCAATGCGACATCTAACGATATGGTGCTCGTTTTAGACATCGAAGAGGAAGAAATCATCGAAACAGTCCTGTCAGAAATCGATGCCTTCTTATCGGACCAAAGCAATAGCGCAGGAGAGGAAACCCAAAGCGTCAAAACTTGGGAAAAAGCCTTAGATCTTGGAAAAGATGCGAAGGTCGCTGTCTTATCGATTCCCGGTACTATGGCAGCACCAGAAATTGAAACCGCATTAGCAGCGGGCAAACATGTATTTTGTTTCAGTGATAACGTTTCATTGGAAGAGGAAGTTCGGCTAAAGAAACTGGCGCATGAAAAAGGACTTCTTTTAATGGGACCAGATTGTGGCACAGGGATTCTCAATGGGATACCAGTAGCCTTCACCAATGCCGTCCGTAAAGGGAAAATCGGTGTTGTCGGCGCTTCGGGTACTGGTATCCAAGAAGTCACCACTATTATTCATAAATTGGGTGCCGGTGTGACACAAGCCATCGGAACCGGTGGACGAGATCTCAAAGAAGCCGTCGGTGGGATCACCATGAAAGATAGCATTCTTGCCTTGGAACACGATCCTGATACGGAGGTGATCGTGGTGATCTCCAAACCACCTGCACCACGTGTCCGAGATGAAGTGTTGGCACTTTTAAGAAGAGGAACAAAACCTGCAGTCACGATTTTTCTTGGGGAAGAGCCAACGGACCACGAAGAAAATCTTTACCGAGCCTACACGCTGGAAGAAGCGGCTCAATTAGCCGTGCAGCTGCTACGTCAAGAACAGATTGGGCTAGAGCCAGTGAAAGAGGAAACAGCAGCTGCCACTTTTGGACCTGAACAACAAAAAATCAAAGCTTACTATTCTGGCGGAACATTGGCGTACGAAGCAGCGATGCTTGTTAAAGCAGGATTAAATCTGGAACAAGAAGATACCCATCAGGAAGGATACATCTTAAAAGCAGCTGGCCATGAGATCATCGATTTAGGTGATGACATTTATACTCAAGGCAAGCCCCATCCGATGATCGACCCAACAAAGCGGATCGAACTGTTGAAACAAGCGGGGGAAGATCCTGAAACGGCAGTGATTTTGTTAGATATCGTTTTAGGGTACGGCTCTCATCAAGATATGGCGAGTGAATTGGCACCGACCATCAAATCATTGAAGGAAGAAGCACAAGCAGCTGGTCGGGAGTTAGCGGTGATCGCTACGATCGTTGGAACTGATTTAGACCCCCAAGATAGCAACGAGCAAGCAGAGATTTTAACCGCAGCTGGCGTGATTTTGTGTCAAAGCAATGCCCAAGCAGTCAAAAAAGCTTTAGCAATGCTCGGCCATCCCTTTTCCCCAATTAGTCGTAAGCTGTTGCCAAAAGCAGTGACAACTGCCGATGGGTTGCCAGAGCCATCTGAAAAGAGCCGCGAATTGTTGTCGAATGACGCGTTCATCAATGTAGGGTTGCGTAGCTTTGCAGAAGCGATCCAGACGCATCACGGTCAAGTCGTTCAATACGACTGGCAGCCAATTGCTGGTGGGAACGTAACGTTACAAAAAGCCTTACGTTTCTTAGCACAAGTGTCACTATCAGAGTAGGAGGAAGTTATCGTGTACGAAACTATTGAAGAAGCAAACCAAGCCGTTATTGCCAAGATCGTTGCCGGTTCGCCTTTTTTGTTGGATGTCGTTCCAGCAGTCAGTGTCATTCCAGAATTAGGTGAAGGAAAAGTCCTATTGCACGCAGGACCACCGATCCGCTACGACCAGATGATCGATCCGATTCAAGGCGCTTGTGTTGGAGCGGGACTTTTTGAAGGCTGGGGCGAAACGGAAGAAGAGGTACGTCATTTATTAGCATCTGGGGAAGTTCAACTGATTCCTTGTCACCACGTGCAAGCGGTTGGCCCAATGGGGGGCATCACCTCTGCCAATATGCCGGTTCTCGTGGTGGAAAACAAAACAGACGGCAACCGAGCGTACTGTACGATGAACGAAGGGATTGGGGCAGTTTTACGTTTTGGCGCCTATTCTCAAGAAGTCATTGATCGCTTGCATTGGATGAAAAATACGTTAGCACCAGTTTTAAGTGCTGCACTACAAACAAAACCCGATGGCTTGAACATCAATGTCTTAGTCGCAAAAGCAATCGCCATGGGGGATGAGTTCCATCAACGGAATATCGCTGCTTCGTTGGCGTTCTTAAAAGAAGTAGCACCAGCGATCGTTACCCTTGAAGGATTTGAAAAAGAAAAACCAGAAGTCATTCAGTTTCTAGCAGACACGGATCAGTTTTTCTTGAATATCATGATGGCTTCTTCAAAAGCGGTGCTTGATGGCGCCCGGACGATTGAAGAAGGAACGGTTGTGACAGCAATGTGTCGCAACGGGCATGAATTCGGTATCCGTATTTCTGGTATGGGGGACGAGTGGTTTACCGGTCCTGTCAATACACCAAAAGGGTTGTATTTCTCAGGATTCAGTGAAGAAGATGCCTCTCCAGATATGGGCGACAGTGCCATTACGGAAACCTTTGGTGTTGGGGGAATGGCGATGATTGCTGCCCCAGCTGTGACACGCTTCGTTGGTTCCGGCGGATTTCACGATGCGTTGAAAACCAGCAATGAGATGTTAGAGATCTCCATTGATACCAATCCGAATTTTCCCGTTCCTACATGGGACTTCAAAGGGATCTGTTTAGGGATCGATGCTCGGAAAGTCGTGGAAACAGGGATCTTACCGGTGATCAATACAGGGATCGCCAACAAACAAGCTGGACGGGGACAAATTGGGGCCGGGACAGTGACACCACCAATGGATTGCTTTGAAAAAGCTGTCTTGGCTTATGCAAAAAAATTAGGATTTGAAGAATAACTCAGGGTCTGAAAACGTGAAAAGGAGCAACCTAGCGATGATACAGGCAAAATGGATCGACCAAGCTTTATTTGAACCCGCATTTATCAATGGCACCTGGCTCGTTCACAGTGTGTTTCAGCATAGTTTCAATCTGCAAGATCCTCGTCAGGATCAGCTGATCTGTGTCTCTAAACAAGCGGCTCGCGTGCCCAAAGGGATGATTTTAGCTGCCGACGATTATGCAGCGTTGGCGACCGACTTGCTTGCTGGTACCACTCTTTTGGTTCAGCAACGAGTGATCCATTTTCCGCATCATCGTCTGTCTTTTCAAAAGGCAGCCATGTTTACAACCACCTTCCCAGCTGGCACAGCCCCATTTGATCGAGAACTGTTTTGGTCAACCCTCCAACATGTCACGGAAAAGACGGGGATTCAAGAAGCTGTTTCACAAACCATCAGCAGCAATCATCCGTTTTATGACGCAATCGATCAGCTATGCACGCCTTCATTTAAAGAACAACGGCAAGCAGTCGCTTATTTAGTCGGACGGGGTGTCGGATTGACCCCCACAGGCGATGATATGCTAGTTGGTCATTTGCTGGCTCGCCGAGTGATGGGGCAAGAAGATACCCGCTTGGTGGCTTATCTACAAAGAAGGCTGTTGACAGTCAATGATTTGACGACTGACGTCAGTAAACATTATCTTCTGCATGCGTTGACAGGCGCATTCAATCAATCGGCGTTATCCTTGACCAGGTGTACCGATTCAGCGGCTTTTTACCAAGTAATCAAAGAGATACTAGCGATCGGTCATACCTCGGGGGCTGACTTTTTGGCAGGGTTTGCTCGCAGTATCAATCAATTTCAAAACAATAGAAATGAGGAATTCATATGGCAAAACGAGTGGTCATCGCTCTAGGGGGCAATGCAATTTTAAAACCGAATCAACCAGCGACCGTAGAGACACAGCTTGCAAATATCCAGTTAAGTGCAGAACAGATCGCTAAAATCGAGAAACTTGACCATCAAATCGTTGTGACGCATGGCAATGGGCCGCAAGTCGGCAATATTTTACGACAAAATGAAGAAGCCAAAGAAGTCGTGCCGCCTTTTCCACTGGATGTCTGCAATGCAGAGTCACAAGGCTTTATCGGTTATTTGATGGAGCAAAGCATCAAAAATAAAATCGATCAAGAAGAACTGACCAGCAATGTCGTGACCTTATTGACTCAAGTGGAAGTGGCAGCGGATGATCCCGCGTTTGAAAAGCCAACGAAGCCGATCGGCTTGTTCTACTCAGAAGAAGAAGCAAAAACAATGGCTGAGGAAAAACATTGGGTGATGGAAGAAGATGCTGGACGTGGGTACCGTCGCGTCGTGCCATCCCCACAACCTGTGACGATCCACGGCGTGGAATCAATGGTTCATTTATTGAATCAAAATACCATCGTGATCGCTGGTGGCGGCGGTGGGATTCCAGTCGTAAAACAAGCGGAAGGCTTGAAAGGGATCGAAGCAGTCATCGATAAAGACCGAACTGGGAAAAAATTGGCAGAACAAGTGGATGCCGATGTATTTATGATGCTGACCGACGTCAGCAACGTTTATATCAATTACGGAACACCGGAGCAAGAAAAATTAACGGGATTATCCGTAAGTGAAGCGCAAGCATATTTTGATGCGGGGCATTTTGCAGAAGGCAGTATGGGGCCGAAAATGGAAGCAGCGATTGCGTTTGCCAAGCAAGGAAAGACGGCAATCATCTGCTCATTGGAAGAAGCAGACTTAGCATTGTTAGGTGAAGCAGGCACAAGGATCGCTGGGTAACACCAGCGATCCAACTGCTTGATTCGCCTATTAGTCGCCTTCTTCCGACAGCTCAAGGGCTAAGCGCAGATCCAGGCTAATGCTAGGATCATGCACGTTTTTTCCTAGTAGCTTTTGGCACTGTTCGATGCGGTATTTGATCGTATTGCGATGAACGAACAAGGCTTTGGCGGTGCGGGTGATCTCACATTGATAATCCAAGTAAGCCCGTAAGGTTTTGCGCAATTCGATGGTGGCATCTTCTTGCGGAAACGCCAATTCTTTGAGGATCGTGCGGCAGAAATAATGGATATCTTCAGGGCTCATTTTTTCAAATAGACTCCGCATTCCCCGTTGATGGTAGAAAGAGACGATGGGAGAATCATGTTGGCCTCTTCGTTCTTCATAAGCAGTCTTTGCTTCAATGTAAGAGCTGGCTAAATCATTGATGCTTTCACAGACACTCCCTACACCAAAGGCCATTCGAAAAGGCAACCGATTGGTCAAAGCATTGGCGGTCTCAATCAAATGGTCTTCTAAGGCATCACACTTATGCTGCACGAAAATCGCAAAGTGATTGCTGCCCTTTAAGCGAAAGAGACAAACATCTTTGATGCGATAAGGCAGTTGTTCACTAAACCACTGATAGACCAAGTCACTTTCTTCTTTTAGGTATTTGTCTTTGTCTTTGGTTTCTTTGGTTGGTTCACAGGCACCATAGATGACACGATAATGGCGGGCTTTGACCAACCCGTAAGTCTTTCCGAGATCTAACCAATCTTTTTGTTCCTGTTTGGAAGATTGCTGGTATTCGATCATCCGTGTTAAAAAGTCACTTTTTAAATCTTCAAAAGATTCTTGCACTTTTTGGTTTTTGTAGAGCATAAACGACAAGACCAATGCTGCTTGTTCCAGCGCAAAATCCGAGACAGGATAAGGAATCGCCTCAGGATTCAAAATGACTAAATAATGGGGGAAATAAGTGGAGGTTTCAATGGCATAATAAGAAATTTGTGACGTTTTTTCATGGAGATCTTTGATAGGGATCGCCCCGCTTTTTTCACCAGTAAAAACCCCTTTCGTTTGTCCTAATTGATGGATGTAGTACTCCGCGGGTTTTGACATGCGGGTGAAATGCTTGGAATGGGCAATCACTTGTTTGAAAGGATTCAACAAAATGATCGGTGTATTGACCATTTGGCCAAAATCAGCGATAAAGCGAGCGATGCTGACATCCTTCATCAAGGAAGCAGAGAACCGTTTTTGGATATCTAAGGCATAACTCAGCTGCTCGGTTTTGGTGTTCCATAGTAAATTCAAAAGCTGGTGCATCAAACGGCCCAGCGGCATCGTGGCAGGTACTTCTACGATGGGGAAACCTAAACTATCGGCGTAGGCGATGACTTCAGGATCGATGACATCCAAAAAACGACCGATCTTGATGCCTAATCCAGCGGCATTTTTGGCTACGAGGGAATCAATCAGTTCAAGCAGTGCTCCTTGATTATCTTTATAAACCATCGCCGTGCTTAAGATAAAGGTATGCTCAGGAATATAGTGGGCGATATCGGGGGTCTCAGTGATTTCGATACTGTCGACGGGAATTTCCGCGGTAATGGGATCTGTCAACAAACGCAAATTGGAAAAGCGTGGTGTAGCAAGCAATTCAGCAACTAACTTCATAGAGAAACTCCTTTTAGAATTGAACAAAACAAACAAAAACATGTCCTTTTTTAGCTTTATTGTACAACAAACTTGGAAACGTTGACAAGGCGTTGGGCAGTGAAATCAAAAAGAGAAATGAGGGGAAAAGATGTATAAAGAGTTAACGATCGCACAACGTACGATCATGACACCTGGGCCTGTAGAAGCCCATCCAGCTGTTCTTCAAGCAATGACCAATCGTATTTTGGGACAGTTTGATCCGAATTTTTTGGCGATCATGGATGAGGTCAAAGAAATGATCAAACAACCGTTTGGAACCAAAAACAAAGAGGCATTTGCCATTGATGGGACTTCCCGAGCTGGTTTAGAAGCGGCGCTGATCGCTTTGATCGAACCAGGGGACAAAGTCTTGATCCCCGCCTATGGGCGCTTTGCTTTCTTACTTGGAGAAATCTGTGAACGTGCCCAAGCGCAAGTCAAATATGTAGAAAAAGAATGGACGGCTCCTTTTGCACCCGCAGAGGTCATCAAAGAAATCGACGCATTTCAACCCAAGATCGTGGCGATGGTCCACGGGGAAACTGCCAATGGGCAAATGCAGCCGTTAGCAGAAATCGGGCAGTATTGTCGCGCAAAAGATATTTTCTTTGTCGTTGACATGGTGGCGACTTATGGTGGCGTGGCCCTGTCAGTCGATGATTGGTGTGTCGATTTGGCAATTGCCGGTACACAGAAGTGTTTAAGTGTGCCGTCTGGTCTTTCATTAGTGACCTACAACGATCGAGTCGAAGCCGTCCTTAGTGCCCGTTACCAAAAAGAATTAGGCTTGAGCAAAACGGATCGAAACAAGCGGCACATTATGAGTAATTACTTGGATTTGAGTCAATTGCAACGCTACTGGAACAAAGAGCGAATCAACCATCACACAGAAGCGACGAGTATGATCTATGCGCTTCATGAAGGATTACGGATGTTGCTAAACGAAGGCCTCGATGCAGCCTATCAACGTCATTTGACGAATGAAGGGGCGTTGGTCGCTGGACTGGAGGCAATGGGGCTTTCGATTTATGGCGAAAAAGCAACCAAAATGCCGACAGTTACCCCCATCTTTATTCCAGAAGGTGTTGATGGCGAAGCTGTCCGAGAAGAGATGCTTCACTCCTTTGGTGTAGAGATCGCTAGTTCATTTGGTGATCTAAAAGGAAAAATCTGGCGGATTGGAAATATGGGCTACAGCAGCCGCAAAGAAAATATTTTACATGTCCTAGCCGCGTTAGAAGGGGCACTATTGTACCAGCAAGCACCAATTTCTGCCGGCAAAGCGCTCATCGCTGCGTTAAATTACTACCAAAAAACGACTTGAAATTTTAGCACAAATGCACAACGACTGAAAGCGCTTTGTGAAAAATGACAAATGCAATAGTCGGCAAAAAAACGTACACTAAGACTATCTTAAAGCGCTTTCGTTGGCGTGCTTCACAAACTTTACTTGTGTAACTGATGGAGGGAAAAAAATGGAAATCAATAAAGAACGTGGTGGGCTTGCCTACTGGAAACAAATTATTATCTTAATGTGTTCAGGCTGGGTCACTATCTGGATTTATCGCGCTGCGTTATCACCGGTCTATCCGCAAATCAATGAGTCACTTGGTGGCAATATTTCTGATACAGCATTAGGATCGATCGCCAGCTTTTACTTTTTCGGCTATGTGATCATGCAGATCCCTGCCGGCTTTTTAGTGGATAAGATTGGGAAGAAAACAGTTCTGCTTCCGGGATTTGTGGTATTTGCACTGGCAGCTTTACTGATTTCACAAGCCTCTTCAATCTCCATGATCTATACCGGTAGCTTTTTAGCAGGGATCGGCTGTGGATCATTTTATGGTTCCGCGTATTCTTTGACCTCACAGAACATTCCGAAAGAAAAGAAGAGCTTCTCAACAGCGATCGTCAATAGTGGTTCTGCCGTTGGTTCAGGGTTTGGGATGATCTTATCAAGCTTTATCGTTATTCAGATGAATATGCCTTGGCAAACAATGATGTATTTATCCGCTTTCTTGATCGTATGTATGACGATCGCTTTCGCATTGGTGATCCGCAGCAACAAAGAAGACGTAGCTTTCTTGGAGAGTCAAGCAGCAGCTGAAGAAGAAACAACGGATCAGCCGAAAGAAAAAGTTTCCCTTTCGACCTTGTTCTCCCTGCGGATGCTCTTTACGTATGTGTTATATTTTGCGACGTGTTATGCCTACTATATGACGGTTACTTGGCTACCAAACTTCTTAGGAACAGAACGAGGCTTCCAAGGAGTCGCAATCGGATTCTCTTCTTCATTGGTGGCATTTGCTTCGATTCCTGGGGCCTTGTTCTTTAGCCGCTTGGCAGACAAATACATGCATAAAAAAGTTACCTTTATCGTTATTTTAGAAATATTAGCGGCGTTGATGTTATTAGTAACGGTGCAAGCAACAAATTCGACCTTCTTAATGATCGCGTTGATCTTGTACGGGTTCCTTGGAAAACTAGCGGTTGAACCAATCATCATTTCTTGGCTAGGGGAAAATGCACCAAAAGTTGGGGTCGGTACGACATTAGGGGTCTTCAACTTTTTCGGCATGATGTCTTCCGTTATCGCACCAACATTGACCGGATCGATCTCGGATGCAACAGGGTCAAAAGTAATGGGCTTTTATATCGCAATTATTTTGTTGATCGGTGGTACATTCTTATTCTTGACTGTAAACTCTAAGAAAACAGCAAAGTAGAAAAGTGAGGAACAACAGATGAAAAAACGATCCTTAAAAATCAGTTTGACCAACCAAATCATGATTGCAACGGTATTGGGGATTTTTTGGGGCGTTTCCTTTCCCGGTTTAGGTGATCAAATGCAGCTAGTCGGGGACTTCTTCTTGCGACTGATTCAAATGTCTGTGGTCGTGTTGGTCATGGGCTCGGTGATTGAAGCGGTGGGGGGACTTGATCCAAAAGAATTAGGTGGGATCGGCGGGAAAGTCTTCCTCTGGTTTACCGGTTCGACCCTCGTCGCCGCTATTTTCGGTCTCTTGTTCGCCTTGATCCTCAAGCCCGGCGCAGGCCTTGACCAGTCGCTGCTGCAAAGTACAGAAACTGCATTAAGTACCAGCAGTATAGAAGAAGTCATCTTGAACTTTGTTCCACTGAACATTATTCAAGCCATGGTGGAGCAGAATATGATCCAAGTGATTATTTTTTCGCTCTTCTTTGGCCTTGCCTTGAGCTTAATCAAGCATGAAAAAAAGAATCAGCTGTTTCTAGATATGATCAGTAGTTTTAATCATATTTTGTTAAAAATGGTCAGCATGATCATGAAGTTGTCGCCGATCGGGATTTTCGGCCTTGTTGCTTCCTTGGTAGAAGATACCGGCATTCGTGTGTTGGGAATGTTAGCCAGTTTTTTATTGACGTTAGCAGCGGCATCTTTGCTCTTTTTGTTTCTTTGGTTTCTCTTGACGTCGCTCTATTGCAAAGTTTCCTTGTTTCGTTTGATAAAGAATATGTGGCGTCTATCGGTGATTTCCTTTACGACCACCTCTTCTGCTGTTTCATTGCCGTTTCAAATCGAAGATGGCAAAGAACGATTTGGGATCAGTGATCGAATCAATAAGCTCGTGATGCCTCTAGGCATGACCTTAAATAGCAATGGGCTCTCCTTATTTTTAGCCCTGGCAATCGTAACCGTTGCTCAGGCGTACCAGATCCAATTGAGCTGGGGGGATCTTTTGCAAGTGGTCTTGTTGTCCTCGTTGGCATGCTTGGGAACGATCGTCGTTCCAGGCGGCGGATTAGTCACACTGGCTACGGTTTTACCTATGTTAGGACTGCCTAATGAAAGCATCGCCTTACTGGCAGGGATCGATTGGTTTTCTGGGATGTTTCGGACCCTCTTGAATGTTGACCCTGACGTCACGGTGGCGTTGATCGTTGCTCATGATGAAGGAGAACTGGATCGTGCAATCTTCAATGGTGAAAAAGCCCAGGTCAAATTAGCAGAAAAAATCACCGATGGCGTATAAGACCAATCATTCTTGTGATGAAACTTTACTCTTTTTTGGAAACGTGCTACGATTGATTCGTTGATAGACTAAAGAAGCTTCCTGAAATACCGTAAACGGTAAACAGTAGCGGCTGATTTTCCGCTTGTCATTCAACAGACAAATACGACAAAAAGAGGAGGAAAAAACATGACAGCATCGATGAAATTGTGGATTGACCTTTTGAATAGCTAATTTAAATCTATTTCAAAAGTCTAGGCAATCGTGATTTCAAGGGATGAGTGTCCTCTTTTTTCCAATTTCTTATTAAAATCAGGGTATAGCGGTAGGCTATGCCCTTTTTTTGTGCTTGCGTTTTCCTAGACGGGAAGGACAGACTGATGGAACAATTAAGTGTAAAAATAAACAATCTAATCAAAAATTATGGGGCCAAAGAAGTACTGAACATTGAAGAACTGAGTGCCTATCAAACGGATCGTATCGGGATCGTGGGCGCAAACGGGCAAGGCAAGTCTACCTTGCTGAAGTTGATTGCGGGAGTGGTCGATCCTGATTCAGGAACGATCCAAAAAGAAAATTCGTTTCACTATTTCCCGCAAATCGCTGAGGTGACTGAAAAGACAGAGGCCCTTGACTGGGCGCTGTTCGGTCGTTTTTCGATCCCAACAAATGAATTGGCGACACTAAGCGGCGGGGAGGAGACCAAATACCGGTTGGCACAAACGTTATCTTCCTATCAGTTAGGACTTTTGCTCGATGAGCCAACGACCCACTTGGACCAGCAAGGAATTCAAGTCTTGATTGATGAACTGCAGTATTATTATGGCACCCTGATCGTGGTCAGTCATGATCGGTATCTATTGAATCAGCTGGCAACGAAAATCTGGGAAGTCGATCAAGGAAAAGTCACCGAGTATTCTGGTAATTATGACAGTTATCGACAGCAAAAAGAGCAAGCGGCACAGCGTGTTGCCTGGGAGGCTGCGCAGTATCAGCAACAAAAACAGCAGTTGACCCAAGCGATCCAAAAGAAAAAAGAACAAGCGATCAAGAGCAGTCGCATTTCTGAAAAAAAGCGGCAGCAGAACATCCGACCAGACCGTTTGTCGTCATCAAAACAAAAAGACACGGTGCAAAAGTCATTGCAAAAAACAGTCAAAGCCATGGAAAGCCGCTTGGATCAGTTGGAAGAAGTGAAGGGTGTTGCCCGGCAGCAGGTGATTCGTTTTCCAGTAGTCCCTGCAGTGGAGCTGCATAATAAACGACCGATTCGTGGGGAGCAAGTAACCATTCAAAGAGGGGCGAAACGTTTGCTAGACAGCAGCAGTTTCCAGTTTGCTGCCGGGAAGAAAATCGCTATCGTGGGTCCGAACGGTTCGGGGAAGTCGACTTTACTAAAAGAAATCATCGCAGGTGGAGAGGGAATCTATGTATCACCGAAAATCGTCTTTGCGGTCTACGAGCAAATGGGCTATCGAAAAAACAGCACCACACCGCTTTTGACGGAATTGATGGCTCAAACAGACTATCAGGAACCACTGGTCCGCAGTATTTTACACAATCTGGGATTTAGCCAGATTGACGTGATGAAGCCAGTCAATGTGCTAAGCGGCGGGGAAGCGACACGGGTCGAGCTCGCACGCATCTTTACTCAATCTGCCAATGTCTTGATACTTGATGAACCGACGAACTTTATTGATCTACCGACAATCACCGTCTTGGAACAATTGATTCGCAGCTATCGAGGCATCGTTTTGTTCACATCTCACGATCAAGCGTTTATCGATGCCGTCGCGGATGACGTGTATCTAATCGATCATGGGAAATTAACATTGGTTTCTAGTAACTAGCAGCATAGTCGCTTTTATACCTGTATAGAGAAAAACAGCGCGGGAAAGGAAGCGACCGCCCAACGTTCGATCAACAATCGGCCGTTGAGCGGTCACTACAAAACCCGCGCTGTTTTTTTCGCAATCATCGGTATCGCCTAGCTGTTGCTACATCGCTTAATAAATCTTTTTCGTAAAGTATTTTAAGATCAGGGGAGAGATCAAGGTACTCAACAAGACAACGATCACCAAAGGGGAATACAATGCGGACGAAATCAATTGGTTTTGTTGACCAATCTGTAAAATGATCAATGCCATTTCACCTCGGGAAATCATTCCAGCTCCCACCATCCAAGCACTGTTGTTTGAGAATTTCGCGATTTTCGCCCCGACATAGCCGCCGACCAATTTGGTCATGATCGCGACCACGGTAAAGGCAAGAATAAAGAATAATTGCTCATTTAAGCGGGAAAAATCAACTTCTAAGCCAACGCTGACAAAGAACACCGGAATGAAGACGGCGTAACCTAATGCTTCGACACTGTGTTCCACTTCCTCACGAACCTTCGTTTGACTGACAGCGATCCCTGCGAAGAAGGCACCAATGACCGAGCTTAACCCAACGAGGTCAGCAAGATACGCCATTCCTAAGCAGATGATCAGTGACATGATGATCACCGCGGAATTTGCAAATAGCTTTTCTGCAAGTGCCAATAAGAACGGAGCAATCCATTTCACTAATAGAAAAATCAACACAAAATAAATCAATTCTACCAATAAGGTGACCGGCAGTGGTGTTGCTTGGCTGCTTTCGCCGCCTAAAAAGGAAAGGCTAAGACTCAAAACCAACACGACCAAAATATCATCCACGACGGAAGCACCAAGAATCGTCGACCCTTCTTTCGTATTCACCACATTCAACTCTTTCAATACTTCGACAGAAATACTGACTGAGGTGGCAGCTAATACGATCCCGAAAAAGAACGCTTCTGTGGGACTGCTTTGAAAACCGACCCCCGTGGCATACCCGAAGAGCATAGGGAACACGATCCCCAAAAGGGCAACGAGCATCCCTGGACGAAAATAGCGTTTCAATAAAGAAATATCACTTTCCAATCCCGCTAAAAACATCAGCAAAATAACACCAATCTCTGAAAAATCATGAACCAGAATATCTGGATGGACCCAATTGAGTCCTGCGCCTCCTAATAAAACCCCCGCTAACAACTGCCCGATAACAGCAGGAACGCCCATCCGTCTCGCCAGATGCGAGAAGAGGGTCGTCGTGATTAGGATCAAACACAAAATCCCGACAAAATGCATAAAACCTCATCCTTCTTTCCTATAACATACTCCCCTTTAGTATAGCATTCTCTCTTGAATTGAGCCTGTATCAAGCCTTTTTTTATTAAAAGAGTTTCATTAAACCACACGTTTTTTGAGATAAGGAGGAAGCGAAGGCAATCAGAGTTTTTCTGTGCACTCGTCGAAATAAAAAAACATTATTTTCACTTTACTTGTAACAAATTATTGTTCGAGCCAACGGGCAAGCCGTTGAAAAACCATTTGGACTTGCGGCTCCTCGACGTTTTTCAAAAAGTCGTGGGGCAAATCATAGACAGGGACAAATTTGCTTTTAGGCACTTTCTTCAAGCCTTTGCTGTAACGAAAAGGAACTTCCTCATCGGTACTGCTGGCACTGCTGAAAATTGGAGGAAATTGAGCAAGCAGCTCAGGATCAATGGCATAGTCAGAAAGAGCTTCAGCTGTTAGACCATAGATCGTTGTGAGTTCTTGCTGTTGAACCCAATAAACATAAGGCAAATAGCGCTGAAACTGCGGATCATCCCAAACGATCTCGGTTTGATCCAAAGAAGGGACTTGCTCTTTGCTTAAGAGCGGCTGCTGCAAGACTCGTTTGTTTTCAATAAAAGAAAGATCGGTATACCCATAAAAATTGACCAGTTTTTCAGGCAATCTCTGTTGTTCCTTCAGTAATTGCTGGGTAAGCGCCAGCATCAAATAACCGCCAGCTGAGCGTCCGCAGAAACAAAACGGGTTATCTTTAAGCACAGTTGCTTGCAATTCTTGAAAATTTTGCCAGTTCAGCGCCAAAATCTCCGCTAACGAGGAATTGGGCGCCAGTAAATAATCGACTGTGAGGACGCTGTATTGCTGCGCTTGAAATAGTGTGATCAGTGATGCGGGAATGTCTTGGCGGGTTCCATAAACAAAACCGCCGCCGTGAAAATAAATCAGGTATTTCTCCGAAGCAGGATAGAGGGTCACGGAAGCACCGGTGGTCAATTGCCATTCTTTTTTCATTTTGCTTGACTCCTTTTCTGAAGCTCTAATAAATAGGTGCCGATCTCGTAATTGACTAATTGGATCGGACTTGTCAGATCGATCTCTAGTAGCTGTTCGATTTTGCTTAGCCGATAACGAATCGTTTTGGCATGAAGAAACAAGGTTTCAGCCGTATTTTTGTAATTGCGATTCGTGATAAAAAAGGTATATAGCGTTTTGAACAGCTCTTCATTTTCTTCCGAGAGTTGATACAGCTTCGGGGGAATGCTTTGCTGCAGCTTTTCCAGTTGGTTCTCCTTGATAAAGGAACTAAAGATACCTAAGTCGCTATAGGCAATGATCGGCGCCAAATAAAACTGCCGATTGAAGCGAATCGCATCCAAACACTCTGGCAGGATCTCTTTGATCTGTTCCTTGCGCAAGACTTCGCTGACCACCAAGCAGCCATGTTCATCGGCTAGCAGGGCATCATCAAAATATGTCTGCAGCATCTGTTTCGTCACCTGATGGGCGATCGATTGGAAATTATAGAGGATCACCAAATAATTGTGGTGTTCAAAAAAGACGTGGGGTGTTTTCAACGCCCGTAGCTTGTGCAAAACGACGGACTTACGCTCCTTATCTTTAAAGCTGTTGGAAGCAAAGGCGATGCCTTGGTAGAAATCGTAGCGATCCAGTTGCGCTTCTTCTAACAAAAGATCCAGCTCAGCCAAATTGCTAGGAGTGTTTTGCAAGATCGCATCGGCAAGATTGTTCATGCGATTGTAGCGCTCTTTCTTCAACAAATACGCCATTTGGAGGCGTTCATAGATGACGTCGATCACATTTTCAATAATCATGACTTTTGCCTCAGGGATCTGCGAATCTTTCTGATAAACGATCAAGGTACATAAATCATTGTAAGGATTGATGATCTCTACTTTGATGGCAGTCACATATTGATTGTTCTCATGAGAAAATAATTCTAAATATTCGTAGTGGTTCTTGGTAAACTCGACGGTTTTCATGGGTTCTTGTTTGGTCACCACGAAATTCTTAAAGGATTGACCGACGGACACATGCACATCTAAATGGGGGATGCGCAAAGAACAAGGCTTTTCGATCAATTGATAGAACTCTTGCATGATCTGATCGAAAGAAGAGTGGTTGCGCTCGACTTTCATGAAGCGCTGACGAACTTCGTAATAGGTACGCAGCAGCTGGGTTTGGTGATTCAGCAATGGTTCGTAAACCGCTAGCATGATGGCTTCATAGCTGACTTCTTGCTGTACTTTGATCAAAGGGATCTGATAAGCAAAGCTAAGCTCAATCACCCAATCTGGAATCATAGGGATCAAGCGATCCACTTTGATCACTAAACCGCTGACACCGATTTGCTGCATTTTTTCAAAAAAAACACGCAGTTCCTCAGGCGATTGGTCTTTGAAGGCATAAAAAGAAGTCAAAATCAATTGATGGGCTTTGCTCCATTTTTCGATATCCATCGCTTCCAACACCATAACGGAACCAACGGAATTTGTTAAACCAATGGAGCCAGTCAGGACTTTACTTTTTTCAAAAAGCGGCAGTTCAACCAATTCTTTTAATTTCATAAAATGCTCCTTTTTTCTCTTTTGGATAAAAAGTATAGCATTTTTTTAGAACTTTATCCAATGAAAACGCAAACAAGGCTCGTTAGAATGAGAGTATAAGAAAAGGAGGAGAACAAATGCTGCACACAGTAATCTTAAAGAATAACTACCAAGATTCCATTAACTTAATGCTGCTGACGAATACGATCAATGATCTAGGCGATGTCGAAATGAGTCAAATCATGATGGGGACGGATGCAAACAAAGACATATTAAATAACACTGGATTGCTTTCTAAAGAGGCAGAAGGTGCTTCACCCAACGATATGATGATCGTGGTCGATAGCCAAAACGAACAGATCATGGATCAAGTAATGCCAGCGATCGATTCATTTTTAGCTGATCTTTCAGCAAAAGATCAAGGCAAAGAAACGCCAGCGGCGGCTTCATGGCAAGAAGCCTTGAGCGCAATGCCAGATGCCAATGTTGCATTATTTAGTATTCCTGGGGAATATGGCGCAGCCGAGATGGAAAAAGCGCTAAAAAATGACTTGCATGTTTTCTCGTTTACGGACAATGTCGCTATCGAAGATGAAGTGCGTTTGAAAAAGCTGGCTCATGAAAAAGGCTTATTGATGATGGGGCCTGACTGTGGGACTGGTATTATTTCTAGCATTCCGATTGCCTTCACGAATGTCGTGGCACCAGGAAACATCGGCGTCGTTGGTGCCTCTGGTACGGGGATTCAAGAAGTGACGACGATCATTGACCGATTAGGCGGTGGTGTCGTTCATGCCATCGGGACCGGCGGACGTGACTTAAGCGACAAAGTTGGGGCGATCACTGTCAAAGATGCCATCGTTGCTTTAGAAAATCATGAACCGACAGATGTGATTTGCGTGATCTCGAAACCACCTGCAAAAGAAGTGCGGGATGAAGTCGTTCAATTGCTGCAAAGTATCAGCAAACCTGTGGTAGCGATTTTCTTAGGAGAAAAACCAGAAGCCCATGAAGGAAAAGTCTATTTGGCACATACGCTGGAAGAAACAGCGCGTATCGCTGTTGATCTTGCCAATGAAGAACCCGTCAAAGCGAACTATTTTGAACGCGTGAAATCCCCAGATGTGCCCAAACTCGCTGAAGACAAAGTGGTCAAAGGTCTTTATTCTGGCGGTACATTAGCTGCCGAAGCAGGAATGCTGATCTCCGAAGCCTTGAATCTAGAAGGCCTTGTAAAACAAGAAGGCTATATCTTGCATTCCCACGGCTATGATGTGATCGACCTTGGTGATGATATCTATACCCAAGGCAAACCGCATCCAATGATCGATCCTGAAGTGCGCATCAAAAAAATCGAAGACTATGCGCAAGATGAGCAAACCGGGGTCATTTTATTTGATGTGGTGCTAGGTTACGGCGCGCATACAGATATGGTAGGAGCTTTGTTACCAGCTATCGAAGCTGCACAGCAAACAGCCCAAGCAGCTGATCGCGCGTTGTACTTTGTTGCTACCGTCTGCGGAACTGAAAAAGATCCGCAAAACTACCAAGAAGCAGTCAACCGTTTGAAAGCAGCTGGCGTCTATGTGGCACCGAGCAATGCTCAAGCAGTGCAATTAGCCCTAGCTTTAAAAGGGGCGACTCTTTCTGAAGCAGACAAAACAGTCAATGACTATACTGGTAGCAAGGTTGAGGTGCCGACAGTCAGCGAGAAAGTAATGGAGCTGTTGACCACCAAACCACGGATCATCAATGTTGGCTTGCAAAGCTTCAATGAATCGATCCTGCAATATGGCGGGAAAACAGAACAATTCAACTGGCGTCCTCGTGCTAACGGCAACAAGAAAATGATCCGTATTTTAGACGCGTTAGAAGAATTTGACGAAAAAATCACAGCTGAAAACCAAGCAGTGACGGATAAAATCAAAAATGCCCAACCATTCTTGATCGATGTCGTTCCAGCTAAATCAGTGATCGCTGAATTAAACGAAAGCCAGAAAACCTTGCTGCATGCAGGACCACCGATCCAATGGTCGGAAATGACGGGACCGATGCAAGGATCTTGTATCGGCGCTGCCTTGTTTGAACGCTGGGCGAAGGATGAAGACGAAGCCCGCCGCCTACTCGAAAGTGGGGAAGTCCGCTTTATGCCATGTCACCATGTCCAGGCAGTCGGTCCAATGGGCGGGATCACTTCAGGGAATATGCCTGTCTTTGTGGTTGAAAACCGCCTTGTCGGCAACAAAGCCTACTGTATTTTGAACGAAGGGATCGGTAAAGTCTTGCGATTCGGTGCTTATTCACAAGAAGTCATCGATCGTTTGGATTGGATCAAAGACGTCTTAGGACCAACCATTGCCAAGGCATTACAATTAACCGAAGAAGGCATCAACTTGAACGTATTGATTGCCCGGTCGATCACAATGGGGGATGAATTCCATCAACGAAATATTGCAGCATCATTGAACTTTTTGAAAGAAATCGCGCCGTTGATCATCCAAACAGAGATCGATGAAAAGCAAAAATATGAAGTGATCAAGTTCTTAGCAGATACCGATCAGTTCTTCTTGAATATCATGATGGCAACTGGCAAAGCCATCGTTGATGGTGCTCGTGTCGATGCCAAAGGAACTATCGTGACCACCATGACGAGAAACGGCGTCAATTTTGGAGTTCGTGTCGCCCAAACAGAAGACCAATGGCATACTGCACCAGTCAATACGCCGAAAGGTTTGTACTTTACTGGGTTTACCGAAGCAGATGGCAATCCTGATATTGGGGATAGTGCCATTACTGAAACCGTCGGCGTCGGAGCAATGGCGATGGTAGCTGCACCAGGGGTAACACGCTTTGTCGGCGCTGGTGGCTTTGAAGATGCGCTAGAAACTTCCAATGAAATGGCAAAAATCTGTTTCGGTCATAATCCGACCTTCTCGATCCCAACATGGGACTTCCAAGGGACTTGTTTGGGGATCGACATCCGTAAAGTCGTTGAAACAGGCATCACCCCAATCATCAATACCGGGATCGCCCATAAAGAAGCAGGTGTCGGCCAAGTCGGTGCAGGGACGGTGCGCGCACCGTTAGGCTGTTTTGAAAATGCCTTGACGGCTTATGCGAAGGATCTGGGGATCGATGTTGACTGAGAAAATCAAAATCAGTGATTATCTAGACCCATTGCGACGATTCGGTCGTAACGGTCGGGTGCATAGCGTGTTTGATCGTTCATTCAATGTGATGATCGGGCAGCAGCTGGTCAATATCAACAACTATCGCAACTATTTGACTGGCTTCGGAGTCTTTTTACCAGATGCATTGTTTGAGCAAGTCCTGCCTTTGATCGAGGTCGGCAATCGCGTGCAAGTCCGAGAGCATGGTCTGACCTTTTACAGCACAAAAGGAACATTTTCTCTTTCATTAGAGGAAAAAGAATTGGTTTCGCTGCAGGTGAAGGAGCTATCCTTCACCTCTGCGGAATTGCAGCTTTTGAAAGAAATCCTGATTCAACAAAAACTAGAAACCAAGATTGGGTTGCCCGAAGATGAGAAAACCCAAGCAGTATTTGCGGCATTGCGGCAGCCTGTCTCAGATTGGGAACCAATCATTGCTCACCTGATTGGTCGTGGCAAAGGATTGACGCCTAGCGGCGATGATCTTTTAGTTGCCTATCAAGCGATGCTCTATGCCTTGCAGCAGCCGGAAGCTGAAGTGTTAGCGCAAGCATTGGCAAAACCGCTGTCTACGACGGATGTCAGCTTTGCTTATATTCAAAGTGCCAGTCAAGGGTATGTCAATTCTCTGATGCTGCAATTATTCAAAGATTTAAAAAAGCAAAACCCACAGGTGATTGAAAAAGATGTGCAGCAGTTGATGTCCGTTGGTCATTCGTCAGGCAAAGATCTTAGTTTTGGGTTCTTGTTAGCGTTGGAGTCATTGTCACTTGAGGAAAAAGAATAGAAATGGGGAGAAATCATGGAAATCAGTAACCAGAAAGATGCGGTCAAAGTAAGCAATTCTTACTGGAAAAAAGTCGTTGCTATTTTCTTTGTCGGCTGGATTTTAATGTACGCCACACGGACGATCTTCAATCCAATCATGGGTGTGATCGGAGAAGAATTCAATTTAAGCAACACACAACTAGGACTTGCCAATAGTATTTTCTTTTTGACATATGCCGTTGCGCAAATTCCTTTTGGCATCATCGGCGACAAAATCGGTCGCAAATTGGTGATCGCCCTAGGTTTTGTTTTATTGGCGGTGACTACTTACTTCAGTGGGCTAGCCACAAGCTTCGTTTTGTTCTTAGTGATTCGTGCCATTGCAGGGATTGGTCAAGGTGCCTATTACGGTCCGCAATACGCATTGTCTACCGAAGCGATTCCCGACAACAAACGGACCGTCGGAAATGCCATTATCAACAGTGGGATGGCGTTTGGAACGTCTGGCGGGTACTTGCTTTCTAGTAAATTGGTCTTGGATAACGGGGGCCATTGGAGTCAACCCTTCTTCCTAATGGCGTTTCCGACCTTGATTGTCGGTGTCTTGTTCTATTTTGTTTTGAAAGAAAAAGTGATTCGTCCAGAAGATGAAGGACAAGAAATAAAAGAAGAGGGGCCAAAAGAAAAGATTTCCTTGAAGCAGATTTTTTCAAACCGCAATCTCGTGGCAGCCTTTGTTCTATGCTTTACCAGCATTTATGCAAACTTTGTGATTATAACTTGGCTGCCGCAATTCTTGATTGCCGAGCGTGGCTTTGAAGGGGCGAGTGTCGGCTTTATTGCTTCCTTAGTCCCATGGGCATCGATTCCAGGTGCGCTGATTTTTGCTCGATTGAATGATAAAACTGGCGCGACGAAAAAATTAGTCTATTTATTGGTCCCATTGGCGACCCTTTCCGTATTTGCCATTGCCTTTGTAACGGATCGTACCTTATTGATCACTGTTTTGATTTTGTATGGATTGACTGGCAAGCTGGCGCTTGATCCAATCGTCGTGACCTTTGTGACGAAAAACGCACCAAAAGGCGCCTTAGGAACGACCTTGAGTGCCTATAACTTTATCGGGATGTCGGGGTCGATCTTAGCACCTTATGTTACTGGCTTTTTAGCCGATTCTTTAGGATCGATGCAGGTCGGGTTTTACCTGTCTTGTCTATTACTGCTGATCGGATTAGGTGTTTTTGCCGTATTAGCAAAGGAAAATCAGAAGGAGAGCATAAAATGAGTTTGAATGTGATCGCGTTAGGCGGCAATGCTATTTTAGATAAAGACCCTAGTGATGAAGGACAAAAAGCAGTTGTTGCGCAAGCAGCACGTTATATTGCCGATTTTGTCGAAAAAGGGGAAAAAGTCATTGTTTGTCACGGCAATGGACCACAAGTCGGCAACTTACTGTTGCAGCAAAAAGCCGGGGAAAGTGAAAAAAATCCTCAATTGAAATTAGACAGCTGCGTGGCGATGACTCAAGGAAGTATCGGTTATTGGCTGCAAAATGCCTTGATCAATGAGTTTGCCACACGTCAAGCACATCCATCGGTAATCTCATTAGTCACCCAAGTTCGTGTCGATCCAGCAGATCCATCCTTTGAGAGACCTTCCAAACCAGTCGGACCTTTTTATAGTGAAGAGGAAGCCAATGTTGCGATGGCAGCCAATGGCGGGGTATATCAAGAAGATGCTGGGCGTGGTTACCGCAAAGTGGTTCCATCCCCGAAACCGCAAGAAATCGTTGAAAAAGAAGCCATCAAAACATTGGTCGATGCTGGTGTGATCACGATTTGCGCCGGTGGTGGTGGCGTACCTGTCGTTCGCAACGACAATGGGTTTACTGGCGTGGAAGCCGTCAACGACAAAGACTTTACCGCCAGTGTCTTAGCAAAAGATGTGCAGGCCGATCGCCTAATTATTTTGACTGGTGTCGACAATATCTACATCAATTACAACCAGCCGAATCAGCAAGCCTTAGGGGAAATCAGTGTGGCACAAGCCAAGGGCTACATCGAGGAAGGCCATTTTGCAGCGGGCAGTATGTTGCCAAAAATAGAAGCTGCGATTGATTTTGTTGAAGAAGATGCAGCCAGAACCGCGATTATTACCTCAATCGAAAAGTTAGCTGAACTAGATCAGCATACAGGAACCATACTTCGAAAATAAAGAGGGGATCAAAGTGAAAGCAAAAAAACTACCGATGGTGACGCAGATCGTTATTGCCGTTCTTCTAGGGATTCTTTGCGGTTTGTTCTTTGGGCAAGCCGCTTCATTCCTAAAAATCTTGGGCGATCTTTTCTTGCGTCTGATGCAAATGGCGATCCCGTTATTGATCGTTGGACAAATCATTCAAGCAGTTGGGGGGATTGCCCCGAAAGAACTCACTCGTTTGGGTGGAAAAACGATCGCTGTCTTTGGGATTTCCTCCTTATTCGCTGCTGCATGGGGCGTGCTGATGGCGCTCTTCTTTGCTCCAGGCAAAGGGATCGACTTTTCACAAGCTGCCGGCGAACCTCTGCAAGCACAAGAAATTTCTATATCAGAGACTGTGATCAACTTTATTCCCACGAATATTTTCGATGCGTTGAGTAAAGGGTCAATTATTCAAATCATCGTTTTTGGGTTGTTCTTTGGTGTTGCTCTCAATCGCTTTATGCAAAAGAAACCTGAGTCATCTCTTTATGGGCTGATCGTGGATCTAAATGAGGTCGTCATTGCTATCATTCGTTACGTGATGATCGTGGCACCAATCGGTATTTTTGCTTTGATCGCTTCAACGATCAGCTCCCTGGGCTTGCAGATCATTTTGCCATTAGGCAGCTATTTGCTCGTCTACGGTCTAGCCACCGTCACGTTCCTTGGGCTGTGGCTAGTCTTATTGACCGTGTATTGTCGGATCAATCCGTTACGATTGATCAAAAATATGAAGAATATGTCGGTCATGGCATTGGCGACGACCTCCTCTGCCATCACGCTGCCGATCGCTATGGAAGAATCCCAGAACAAATTAGGACTCAGTAGCCGCATCACCAATTTGGTATTGCCATTGGGCATGTCTTTGAACAGCAATGGGTCAGCGATGCATATGGCGATTACCGTCATGACAATCGCCCAAATGTATCAAATCAACTTTGACGGGATCCAAATGGTGACGGTAGCTGTAACTGCGACTTTCGTTTCTTTAGCCAATGCAGTTGTTCCCGGAGCGGGGTTAGTTTCCTTGGCAATCATCGTTCCCCAGCTTGGTTTACCAATCGAAAGCATTGCGCTATTTGCTGGTGTCGAATGGTTTGTTGGCATGCTGAGGACGATTTTGAACGTGAACTCAGACGTCTATTCAGCGCTGCTGATCGCTAAGTCAGCCGATGAACTGGATTATCGCGTGTTTAATCAATAAGAGAAGCCGTTGCCAAGCGTGCTTCTCTTTTTCTAAGGAGGAGAAAAGATGGAAGAAATGAGCAGACGTTCTCTGCTGGAATTAGAAGTATTGATGAAAAAGAAACTATTGGCTGCTGGTTTGCCAGAAGCCGCTGCCAGTGAAACAGCGGCGCATTTGACCTTTGCGGATGCGTGCGGGATCCATTCTCATGGTGCCGTGCGGATGGACTACTATGCCGAGCGTTTAGTAAAAGGCGGCATCACGCTGGAACCAAACATGTCTTTTGAAAAAACAGGCGCTGCTACCGGAATTTTCCACGGAGATAACGGTATGGGGCATTATGTGTGCAATGAAGCGATGGCGATCGCCATTCATCTGGCAAAAGAGGCCGGGATCGCTGCAGTAGGAATCGAGCAGACCAGCCATAGCGGGACGATGGCGTATTACGTCAAACAGGCTGCTGAAGCCGACTTAGTGGCGATCGCCATGTGTCAATCGGATCCGATGGCGGTGCCTTTTGGTGGGACCGAAAACTATTTTGGTACCAATCCAATCGCGTTTGCTGCACCACGAGCCAATCATCCACCGGTGGTTTTTGATATGGCGACAACGGTTCAAGCGTGGGGCAAAATTTTGGACGCTCGCTCGAAGAAACAGCAGATCCCCGATACTTGGGCAGTAGACGAGCATGGCTTGCCTACCACCGATCCCTATGCTGTCCAAGGATTATTGCCCATCGCTGGTGCTAAAGGATATGGCTTGATGATGATGGTGGATATTTTAGCTGGCTCGATGCTAGGCTTGGCTTTTGGTAAACAGGTCACCTCCATGTATGCGGACTTGACGGAAAAACGCCGCTTAGGACAATTCCTTCTTGTGATCGATCCATCTCGTTTTACCAACATCGAAACCTTCAAACAAAGCATCGATCAGATGGTGACTGAGCTGCATGCAATCCCGCCAGTAGAAGGGCAATCACAAGTCTACTATCCTGGAGAGATCAGCCAAATACACTTTGAAAAAGCCCAGCAAGAAGGCGTCATGATTCCCAAAGCGATCATTGATTATCTTGAAAGCGAAACCCTCCATTTTGATCGCTATGGTAGTCAAGATTCCTTTGCTAAATAAAAATCCGCAAAAGGCAGTTGGTTCAGAGGGTTATTGAACCAACTGTTTTTTTGCTGTCTGGATCAAAGAGAAGTTTTCAGTCAGAAAATCGCACATTATTGGCAGGATCAGACGAATTCTTTGAGTTGGTTCATTTTGTTCAAAGCATTTCTTAAGCCATTCGACCTTTGATTGCTTGTTTTTTGGAATGTGGTAGAATAGGTCGCATAAGTTAAGATCACTCAAGAAATGAGAGAAAAGCGAGGATGCAACGTGGCAATGAATAAAGTGGTTCTTACTGGGAAAATCGCAGAGATGCCTAGTAAAGAAGCGTTTGATGCGGCGGACGATCAAAGCGTACGTTTTGATCTTGTCATTGTGTCTCAATGGCAAAACAGTGAAGAAGTGCACCATGAATGGTTTGCTTGCGTCATTCATGGAAAGCAGGCAGAGACCTTTTTACGGTATACTCAAAAAGGGGCAAGTATCAAAATCAATGGACACTTGCAAGGCTGTCCTTATGAAACACCAGAAGGTCAGAGACTTTGTGCGGCAGAAGTGGTGGTGGATAGCTTCCAAATCATAGAGTTGGCAGAAGAACCAGCGGCGCCTTTTCCTAAAAAGCGGCCATCGACACTTGATGAAACGACGCAAACAAAGTCGATCCGTAATGAAAAAGATCCCCTAAAAACACAGATGCTGGAGTTTTTAAAAGACAATCGATTATTTTAATGACGAAACATGCGGAAAGCAACGGCTTCTCGCATGTTTTTTTACGTAGAAAAAGCATTGGTAAAATTCAACTATATCTGACTAGCGGTGTTCTTTATTGCTTATCAAAGAGGGGGTTAAATAGAATGGTGATTGTAATAAATGATCGCGAAAGTGAAAATAGTGTTTCACAAAAAGTGCGGATTGGTTTAGAATAGTTGAAACATATCTTGAGAAAAAGAGCGGCGCTTGCCTTGTTCAACTGCTAGATACCGCTTTTTTCTGGAAAAATCGTTAATCAGGGAGGGATGTCGATGGGCAAATCAATTATAGGGATCGCTGCGAATGAAGTGCAAGATGCTGGCGATGTGCTGCATCATTTGCCGATCGCCTACACACCATTAGGGTATGTGCGAGCGATCCAGCAAGCGGGCGGACTGCCATTGCTCGTGCCAATCAGTGAGCCAGCTGCAGCCAAGGACTATGTTTCACAGATCGATAAACTGGTATTAGCTGGTGGACAAGATGTTTCACCCAAGTTTTATGGGCAGGAGGCCCATCAGGCAACTGGAAGCGGCTTGTTGGCACGGGATGAGTTTGAACTAGCGCTGATCGATGAAGCGCTGCTGCAAAAGAAACCAATTTTTGCGGTTTGTCGGGGAATGCAGCTGGTCAACGTGGCATTCGGTGGCACGCTGCAGCAAGACATCAGTACCTTCAGTGAGATCATTCATATGCAGGCGCCGATTCCGAAAGAAGTGCCGACCCATGCCATCGTGACGGCTGAAAAAAGCATGTTGGCTCGTGTTTACGGTCAAAAAACAAAGGTTAATTCCTTTCATCATCAAGCGGTGGATCGATTGGCTCGTCCATTGCAAAAGACAGCTTGGAGTCCTGATGGCATCATTGAAGGCATTGAACACGTGGGTCAGCGCTTGTTGGCGGTTCAATGGCATCCTGATTTTGCCTATGATGCGCTTATACAAGAACAAGCGGTTTTCAAGTATGTCGTTGACGTATTGTAAGAAAGAGGATCACGCAAGGAGGAGAAAAATGAAAAAGAGAATGATGGGTATCACTGCTTTCACAGTATTGGTTTTAAGTGCCTGCAGTACCACGAGCCCCACGACGGATTCTGGACAGCAAGAGGAGCAAGGAGCCGTTGCGCAAGAAATTCAAGTGTCAACCGCTGGCGCCTTATCAACCCTTGATAGCGGACAATACACGGATGTCAATAGTTCCGATATGATCGGACAAGTGGCAGAAGGGTTATACCGTCTGGATCAAGAGGGGGATCCTGAGCTTGCGATGGCCGCTGAAGAGCCTACGGTATCAGAAGACGGACTGGTTTATACCTTCACCATTCGTGATGCAAAATGGAGCAATGGCGATCCTGTTACTGCGGATGATTTTGTCTACGCCTTTCAATATGTTGCTAATCCAGAGAATGGTTCTAGTAGCAGTAATCAAATGGATGTGTTGAAAAATGGCAGTCAAGTGCGTCAAGGGGACGCTGAGGTGAGTGAGTTAGGTGCAAAAGCATTGGACCAGCAGACGTTAGAGCTGACATTGGCAAGTCCAATCTCGTATCTGGATCAAATTTTGGTCGGGACACCTTTTATGCCAAAAAACCAAGCGTTTGCTGAAGAAAAAGGTGCCGATTATGGGTTATCAGCGGAAAATTTTGTCGGCAATGGCCCATTCTTGATCGAAGGGTGGAACGGGACCAACGAATCATGGACGTTAACGAAAAATCCTGATTATTGGGATGCTGAGAATGTCCAATTGACCAAGATCGACGTGCAAGTAGTGAAGGAAACGGCGACTGGTGTCAGCCTTTTTGAAACAGGAGAACTGGACTACACCACCTTAACGGATACTTACGCGCAGCAATACCAAAACTCAGCTCAAGCCAACTATGTGCCAAAGGCGCTGGTGGGGTATTTAAGTGCCAACCAAAAACGAGAAGTCACAGGCAATGTCAAGGTACGTCAAGCAATTTTACAAGCCATCGACAAAGAGGCATTTGCCGAAAATATCTTAGGTGATGGGTCCACTGCATTGAACGGCTTTGTGCCAAGCAACTTTGCCAAAGATCCTGAAACAGACCAAGATTTTCGTGAAGAAAATGGCGATTTACTGCCGTACGATTTAACAGCCGCACAAGAGCTTTGGGCACAAGCCAAAGAAGAGTTGGGACAAGACGAAATCACTTTGGAACTGTTGTCAGCAGATACAGCAGCAGCCAAGAAAACCATCGAGTTTGTCCAAGGGCAGTTAGAAACCAATTTGCCGGGATTAACCATCGATGCCAAGTCGATTCCTTTACAAAACCGTTTGGACTTGCAATCCCAAGGTGAATTTGATCTCGTCTTTGGGACTTGGACACCAGATTACGCGGACCCGATCAACTTCTTAGAATTTTATGATTCAACAGGTGGCTTGAATACGTCTGGGTATGCTAGTGAAAGTTACGATCAAGGGTTAGCAGAAGCACGGACGACTTTAGCAAACGACCCAGCTGCCCGTTGGGACTTATTGAAAGAACTGGAAAAACAATTGATCGTTGAAGATACAGCCGTTTTGCCGTTATATCAAGGGGCGGTGGCGTATTTGAAAACAGATCGTTTGCAAGGGGTGCAAGTGTTTCCTTTTGGACGAACAGTATCCTATCGCCTAGCATCTGTCACAGAATAAACAGGTAGTAAGAAAACAGAGGAACTTTTTTTCAACCAAGTGTGCTGATCAAACAGCGTTTGTTGAAGAGAAGGGCATCTGTTTTTTTATTTTAGCCAAAATCGTTGCAACTCTTGGGGTAAAACAGGAATTCGTTTTCAAAAAAAGGTTGTTAAAAAGGGCTGTTTTCACATCTGTGTTTTTAGAAAAGTCAATCTTTTTTAAAGAAAATTAATAAAAGTTGTTGCATTCTCAGAAACTTATCTGTAAAGTGTTAGGTGTAGTCAGCAAAATAAAAAGAGAAGGAGGGATTACGATGCAAAAAGTATTTGATAAAAAAACAACCAAATTGAATAAAGTGAATCCCTCATTCGGTAACCATTAGTGTACAGATAATGTCTATAATAACGACGTTTATGCTCTGTCCTTTTTCCGAAGGGACAGAGCTTTTTTGTGTACTTTTTTAGAATGTGAGGGATAAAACATGAAGTATGTATTAAAACAATTAACAACGTATTTTAAAGAACATAAGGTGCGCTATACCTTCGTATTCGTCTTTATGGTGATTGCTAGTGCGATGTATGTCGCACCAATCTATATCTTGCGCTTATTCATTGATGCGCTGATCCAAGATAATTTTGATTATTCGGTACTGGTCCAATACGTGACCCTCTTTGCCGGAGCTATCTTGTTAGGATATCTGGCCGAATTTGTTTGGACGTTTAATTTATTTATTGGTTCCTACGATTTGCAAAAACAATTGCGGGAACAATTGATGAGCCACTTTCTTAAAATGGGGGCGCCGTTTTACCATCGTTTCCGAACAGGCGATTTAATGACTCGTTCCAGTGACGATGTCCAAGTGATGGGGATGACCGTTGGGTATGGACTGATGGTTTTCTTAAATACTAGTTTGTATCTAAGTTTTATCGTAGCGATGATGGCTGGGACGGTTTCTTGGCTATTGACGTTGATTGCCTTGATTCCAATGCCGCTTTTAGCCTATTACATTTTCAAATGGGGCTCGCAAGTCGATAAGGCGTTTACGGAAGCGCAGAATTCTGTTTCTGAGATGAACAGTGAAGTGCTGGAGATCATTGATGGCATTCGGGTCGTCCGAGCTTATGGACTAGAAGGAGCCACCACGGAACAGTTTCAAAAGAAAACACTGGAAACACGAGCAAAAAACAATATCGTTTCTGAGATCGATTCCCGTTTTGGGCCGCTGATTACCATCATCTTAGCGATCAGTTTTGTGATGAGCTTTGGTGTCGGGGCGTTTCTTGTTGCCAACCAAACGATCACCATTGGTGCGATGGTCTCTTTCCAAGTGTACTTGACAATGGTCGTTTGGCCGATGATCTCAGCAGGAGATCTTGTGAATGTGATGCAACAAGGTGCCGCATCCTGGCGTCGGATCAATGAAGTGCTGCAGACGGGTGATGAATTAGAAACTCCTGGTGAAGCCGACCTGCAAGCCATCAATACGATCCGTTTTGAAGCATACCATTTCCAATACCCACAAGCAGCTCGTTATGTGTTAGAAGGACTGGATTTGACGATCACTCGTGGAGAAGTCTTAGGCATCGTTGGGAAGACCGGTAGCGGAAAAACGACGCTGCTAAGACAATTCGGTCACCGCTATCCATACTCTGATCAAGTACCCTTGATCAACGAGCAGCCGTTGACGACCTATCAAACAACAGCAGTGCGCAACCACTTTGCAGAAGTGCCGCAAGAACATACCTTGTTTTCACGAACAATTCGCGAGAACTTGCTATTCGGACAGCCAGATGCTTCCGAAAAAGTGTTGTGGGAAGCACTGGAAGCCGCTTGCTTTAGTGAAGACATCAAGCGGATGCCAGAAGGGCTCGAAACGGTCGTCGGTGAGAAAGGCGTTTCCCTGTCTGGTGGACAAAAACAACGCTTGTCCTTAGCACGGGCGTTTTTACGAAACAGTGAAGTCCTCTTACTGGATGATGCCCTTTCGGCAGTTGATGCCAAAACGGAACAAGCCATCATCACGAATTTGAAAACGATGAAGCAGGCACCGACCTCCATCATCGTGACCCATCGATTGTCCGCCATCACCGAAGCGGATCAAATCATCGTCTTAGAAGACGGACGGATCACACAGCGTGGTACCCATCAGGAGTTGATCGAAACGCCAGGCTGGTACCAAGAACAGTATTACCATCAACAGTTAAAGGAGGACGATACAAGTGTTCTCAACGATTAAGCGTTTGCTCACGTTTTTGAGCTATTATAAAAAACAATTTACCGTGGGCGCAATCTTGCTGTTGTTGGCAGCAGCGCTCGAACTGACTTCACCACTGATTGCCAAACAGCTGATCGACCGAGTGATGACACCGGCGGTTGAAAGCAGAAACCTAAACACGATGCTTTTGATCCAATTGCTCGCTGGGTATTTGCTGGTCAATTTGATTGGTTCCCTCTTTCGTTATATCAGCTTGCTGCAATTGCGAAAAATGTCCAACAGTATCGTCAAAAAAATGCGGGATCAGCTTTTTGACCATATGCACAAATTACCCGTTTCTTACTTTGACCAAATCCCAGCAGGTAAAGTCGTTGCACGAATCACGAATGACACCGAAGTCTTGCGGTCGAATTTCTACGTGATCGTGATCAGTAATTTGTTAAGCAACATCATCCAAATCATTGGTGCGTTTATTGCATTGTTTCTTTTGAACCGCACCTTAGGAGCAGCGATGCTGATTTTGATCCCGATTTTAGGAATCTGGCAGCATTTTTATACCAAATATGCCTCTCGTTACAATTTAGCAATGCGGGAATACATCTCACAAATCAGTGGGCAGTTAAATGAATTTGTCCAAGGAATGGCGATCATCCAAGCCTTCCAACGAGAAAATCAGTTGCAGAAAGAATTTAATGAGACAGTAGAGAAATGGTTCAAAACCGGACGTAAATACCTCTTACTCGATTCAAGTATCGCTTGGGGATTAGGCAATTTGTTGCGAAATTCAACGATCTTGATTTTGATCACGACCTTGGCTGCCTTTTTCCTTGATGGCCGCTTGGCGATCTCAGCAGGCTTGCTGTATGCTTTTATTGATTACATCAACCGTCTGTATGATCCAATCGAGGGGCTTGTCCAAACCATCACCAATGTGCAGCAATCATTGGCTGCCGGACAGCGGGTCTTTGAGTTTGCTGATCAGCCGGTTGAAAAACAACAAAGTGAGCAGCTGACTGTCACGAATGGCGATGTTTCTTTCCAACAAGTGACCTTTGGCTACGATCCTGAGCAAGCGATCTTGCACGATATCAACTTTGACGTTGCCGCAGGAGAGACCATTGCTCTAGTCGGTCATACTGGTTCTGGAAAATCGAGTATTTTGAACCTGTTGTTCCGTTTTTATGATCCGCAGCACGGAAAAATCGTTGTGGATGGACAAGTGATCGCTGATTTTGATCGTCATAGTTTAAGAGATTCAATGGCGATCGTCATGCAAGATCCCTATCTATTTACTGGAACGATCGCCAGCAACATCGGAATGAACGATCCAACGATCACCGAAGCGATGATTATCGATGCCTTGAAACAAGTCGGCGCTGACTACCTTTTGAGCCGCTACGAAAAAGGCATCCATCATCCAGTCGTTGAAAAAGGCAATGAGTTTTCTAGTGGAGAACGCCAGCTGATCAGTTTTGCCCGTGCATTGGTGTTTGATCCGAAAATCTTGATTCTGGATGAAGCGACGAGCCATGTGGACACTGAAACAGAATCCATCATTCAAAAGGCGATGACCATCTTGCAAAAAGGACGGACGACCTTTATGATCGCTCACCGTTTGTCAACGATCAAACAAGCAGATCAAATCTTGGTCTTGGATCAAGGGAAGATCGTGGAACGGGGAACCCATTCGAGTCTTGTCCAAGGGCAAGGAATCTATCAGCAAATGTATCAAATGCAGGCAGAGCAGCTGTAATCAGCGGTGATTGCCGACAATGTTAACCGTAAAAGAAAATCCTTGAGCCTCCTGCATGGGAAGTGGCTCAAGGATTTTTTATATAATGCGAAGGAGCAGCCAATCATCTATGGGGAGTTGGAAGAGGAGGCCTTCGCTTATATATCACTAGGAAATGCTGTAAGATGATGCCGTAATTTTGCTAAGAAACGCTCGCCGATCACTGATAACGGGCGATCGTTCTTTTTAATGAGGATGATCTCACCCTCGGACGCGTCGATCAAAGGAAGAAAAGCCAAGCCTTGGCGTTCTGGTTGGGCAACGATCCCCGAGCCGGTTCCATAAAGATCCGTCTGTTGTAATAGCTGGACCATCGTGCCTCGATCGCTGACATGCACCACTTGAGGGCTTTGAGCGAAATCGATCAAATCTTCTGAGAAGAACGAATAGCGTTCATCTTCTTGCAAAAAGCGTACTTGTGGATAAGGGGCGAGATCTCTTAAGGAAAGCTGCCTTTTTTCTGTCAAGGGATGAGCTGCTCGCAAAAAGACATGGGGGCGAAACCGTCCCAACGCCTCGAAGGACAATTGGGCGCCTTGCAGCAGTCGTTCCAATCCTGCTTGGTTTTGCTCATTCAAATAAAGGATCCCAAATTCACTTCGATATTGTTGCACGTCCGTGATCACCTTTAAGGTCGTGGTTTCTAATAAGCGAAACTGGCGGCAGTCGGGAAATTCCTGCAGCAGCTCACTGAAAATTCCAGCCGTGAAATCATAGTGCTGGCTTGCGATAGCGAAGGTTTGACTCGCTGCTTGCTTGCTGGAAAAACGCGTTTGCAGCTGCGCCACTTGACTCAAGATTGGCTGGGCATGGTCTAGAAATTCCGAGCCTTCGGCAGTCAAGCGGGCGCCTTGATTCGTACGCTCGAAAAGCTGGACCTCCAATTCTGTTTCCAACTCTTTCACGGCTTGGGAAAGACTTGGCTGCGAAAGATACAGCCGTTTGGCTGCTTCACGAAAACTTCCATGGTCAGCGATCGCTTGCACGATGCGCATTTGTTGAATATTCAATTTTTGACCTCCTTTACAAAGATTCAGACGGGGAATGGTCCACTAATCAATAGTAGTCATGTCTTTTCCTTCTATAGTAATAGAAGCTTCTTTAAAAAATACGACGACAGTTGCTGCCTATTGCTACTTGTGAAGCGGTCATTGCAATTCTTCAGGAATAAACCAATAACCCGTTTGATTTTCTTCTGCCAGCAGTTCTTTAAAGGCTTCAGAATGATAAGCTGCCACCACTGCCTGTGCCCAGTCACTATCTTTGTTGGCTTTTTTTACCGTTGCCACCAGTTCATACTCTTGCAAAATGTCTTCACTTAATAAGCTTTCCTCTGCAGCGATTCCAGCACTGTAAACGATGCTGCCGGGAATCACCGCATAGTCTAAATCTGCTAAGCTGCGGGGGATTTGCGCAGAATCCATCTCAACGATATCCAAGTCATAAGGATTGTCAGTAATGGTTCTTAACGTCGCGTCAATGGGCGCCACTTCCGGGTCAAGTTCGATCCAGCCGGCTTTTTGCAGCAGCAACAGGGCACGGGCACTATTTGACGGATCATTGGGGATCCCGATGGTATCGTTTGCTTCAATCGCTGCTAAATTGTCCTTTCTGCCAGGATACAAGCCGGCTGGAACGGTAGGAATCGGTGTGATACCGACCAAATCGGCACCCGTGTTTTCATTAAAGTTCTCTAAATAGGCGGTATGCTGATCCACGTTTAAGTCGATTTCGCCATCGTTCAGTGCAATGTCTGCTTCCAATACCCCAGTAAAGCCAATATCGGTCACGGTATAGCCTGCTTCTTCTAAAATTGGTTTGATTCCTTGAAGAAACAGCTCGCTGTAAGGCCCTGGTGTCGTACCAACTCTGATTTCTGTCTGCTGCTCTTCGGCATTTCCGGTCACTTCTTCTTGATTGCCACAACCGGCAAATAAAACTAAGGACAATAAACCAAAGCCCACACCCAATCGAATCTTTCGTTTCATAACTTTTCCTCCTTTTTTATAAAAAAAGCCTTCCCAAAGAATAGTCTTTGGGAAGGACGATCATTTCGCGGTACCACCTTCGTTTGTTTTTTGCTGAAACAAAAAACCTCAGTCAGTTCATCAAATAAACTGCATTGCGCTATCGGGCTTTCTCCGTCGGGGATTGTTCGTCCACGAATGCTCAAAGGTCATCTTCGGATCGTCTTCCTTACTCGTTTTCACCAGTTCCGAGCTCTCTTGAAAGAAAGGGGGGATCGTACTCTTCTTCTCACTGCATGTGTATGAAATTAGTAGTATCTTAGAACAAGATGAGAAAGTTGTCAATTGCTTTCGTGATAGGTGATTCCAATCACTACGCAGGTAGTAGGGGAACAAATGGACAAGGGCAAGAATAGACCTAAAAGGCAGGAAAAGCAGATGAATGGTCGAAATCGCTTGGTTGGGTTAGAATCGAAACACAAAACAGAAAAAGAGGCGAGCAAATGAAATTACTTTTGATTGGTCATACCGGCACACTTGGGCAGCTTTTAGTTGAAGGCTTTCAGCAGCTACCAGAGGTGGAGCTGATCACGGCTAGCCGTAGCAGCGGCGATCATCAAGTCGAAATTGCGGATGCAGACAGTGTCAGCCAGCTATTTGCAGCCACTGGGAAAGTGGATGCCATTGTTTCCGCTGCGGGAAGCACAGTGTTTAAACCCTTTGAGGAATTGACGCCAGCAGATATTCAACAGTCGGTGGCTTCAAAGCTGCAAGGACAAGTCAACCTTGCGTTGATTGGCCAGCATTTTCTCAATGAAGGTGGCAGTATCACGCTGACTTCTGGAATTATCAAAGACGAATTTATCCCAATGGGCACGCCTTCAGCACTGGTCAACGGCGGTTTAGAAGCCTTCGTGGCATCGGCAGCTTTTGAGATCGGTCAGGGGATACGAATCAATGCAGTCAGTCCCAATGCGCTTGTGGGCTCTTGGGAAACCTTCGCCGATTCTTTCAAAGGCTTTATTCCCGTTGGTGACGCACCCGTTTTTGCAGCGTATCAAAAAGCAGTCTTTGGAATCATGACTGGCAAGACCTTCACCGTTTATTAAGAAAAAGCAGAAGTAGAAAAAAACCGCCAAATCAAAGCTGACTTGGCGGTTTTTGTTCTGCTGAAAAAGAAGTAGCAAGCAGTTAAGAAGAGAGCAATTGGGTTTTCAGCTTGGGCATTTCTGCTTTGAGTTGTTGGCGAGCAAAAGCCAAGTCATTGATCCAAGAAGCAATCGCTTCTTTTTCTAAGAACAGAGGCATTCGATCATGGACTGGTTCAACAGAATCGTTCGCGGCAGTCGTTAGAATGATTGATTCGGTTTCGATCTGATCCTCTTTTTGAAGGATGCGATAAAAACCAGCAGCATAAATCACGTGATCTTGCGAAAAGAGGAACTTTTCCTTTTCATGATTCCATTCATAGAAACCAGACATCGGAAAGACACAGCGATGCTCTTGGAAAGGCTGGCGAAAAGTCGGTTTTTCTTCAACAGTCTCAGAACGCGCATTGATCATCAAATGCCCTTTTTTAAAGCCGGTAAAGCCCCATCTTGTCACACCGGCTACAACTTGTTGTTGTTGATTTGCACCGATGGTTACGACGTGATTGGAGGGGAAAACATCATTGATAGCGACAGTCTGTTGGCGCTTGCGGGCTTTCGCCGCGGCTTCTTGATAATATTCTGACAATTCGCCACTTGATGGATCAAATAAGTATCGGCCGCACATGGACAGGTCACTCCTTTTTTTGGATTGGCTGGTGCCTTTGTTTCAGTATAAAGACTCAAGGCGTCAAAACCAACTAACTTGCTTCACAGCGTGATTCGACAAGGAAAGGATAGGGACGGTTATGTAAAAAGTTAGTACCGCGAAAAGAGTTAAAAGAAATCAGATAACAAAAAAAGGCAGTCACCTACTGAGGTTGACAGCCTTTTTTATTCTAGTTGGTTAGCCAATTTTTTTAACTCTCCCGCCGATTTTATTTGCGAAACGTTCAGCATCTTCTCTGCAAGTATAGGTCAATGCAATTGTTTTGTCCCGTGTTCTTTTTCCTTCGGCGGTTAGATAACCATGAAAGATTTTAATCGCATACAATCGATAAACACCTCCTTATCCTTCGTAATAATAACAAATTTACCGCTTACATTCAAGCGATATAGTAAAAGTTTATTTTTTGTTAGTTATTTTATTAAGAAATTGTTCAAACGCTTAAGAAAAGATTGAGGGATAAAGGGAGGAGGGGGATAGACCAATGCGCATTTGAAAGGAAAGACGAAGGAACCTAGATGTATAAAGTTACTGCTACTTGCTTTCCAGCATAGAAGGACAAAGAATGAAAGCTGTTTTGTTTTGAAATTTAAACAAATAGACCAATCGAGGAATAGCTAAGATAGGTGTCAAAAGTTGAGAAGAGAAGCTATTTTCGTTTTTTGCGTGTTATTGATACATTTTCCCCTCAAAAAATGATTTGTAGAAAGAAACGATGATTCAAGCATTATATAAGCACGAAGCTTGTTGTTTATTGTGTTGGCAAGTTGCTGGTTTTAGGGGATTAAAAAGCAAAAGTTATTCTTAAAATGTCCGTCTGACAAAGGCAGCTTTTGTGAGAAGCTCAACGGGGCTTAACGATCGTGTGAAAAAATTTAAGGAAGCGATTGACAAGTTTTTTTTGAAGTGCTATGATACCGATGTAATTAGATAACGGTTACAGAAGTGCTGTGACCAAGAGGCGTGTTACTGTAAGAAGGCAAACCTCATATTCCACCAAGGGTGGAGTATGAGGTTTTTTAGTGTTTTTAAGGTGGAGGAAATCATGAAAATAAAGAAGTTTTTAAATAATAATGTTGTCTTACTAAAGAAAGGCAGCAATGAAATTATCGGATTTTCTACAGGCATCAGCTTCAATAAGAAGGTAGGAGATGATGTAGAAGAACAAGATTTTGAAAAGATTTTTGTATTGGATACTCACGCAATGTTGGAACATTTTAGCTATCAATTAGGAAAGTGCGATCCGAAATACGTAGCGATCGTTGCTAAAATCGTGGCTTATGCCAAACAGAATTATCGCTTAGCAGTCAGCGACTATATTTATTTGACTTTGCTGGATCATATTGATTTCACTGTTCATCGGATCAAGCAGCAAATGACTTTTCATAGTCCTTTGCAATGGGATATTCGGCGATTTTATCCCGATGAATATGCCATTGGGGTGTATGCTGTCCAGCTTATGGAGCAAGAACTAACGATCGATGTACCAACAGAAGAAGCGATCTCCATCGCATTGCATTTTGTAAATGTCCAATCACAAAAGAAGGATATGGCGGTTACCAATCAAATCGCGAAATTTATAGAAGACGTACTGACGATCGTAAAGTATGAGTACAAACAAAATTTTGATGAGAATAGTTTCCATTATTCTCGCTTTGTCACGCATCTGCACTATTTTGCACAAAATGTGATCAATCATACACTTCCCAGCTATGAAGCGTCGACGCTCTATGCACAAATTGAGAAGATGTATCCGCAAGCGTTTCACTGTGTGGAAAAAATCAAGGTTTATATCAAAAATACGTATGATATCAACATCTCAGAAAATGAAGAAATTTATCTATCACTCCATATCCAGAAATTGACGGAACAAGGAGAAAGGGAGAAAAACAATGGACTATAAACAACTAGCCAATGAAATTTATGAAAATGTCGGCGGTGGTAAAAATATCCAGCACGTGACCCATTGTGCAACAAGACTGCGTTTCACGCTGGCCGACGACAAAAAAGCTGACAGTGAAGCAATCAAACAGTTAAAAGGAGTGACTGGACTCGTTCAGGGAAATGGTCAATACCAAGTGATTATTGGGCCAGATGTATCGAGTGTATACGCTCAACTACCGACGACAGAAACGACGGCTGATCAAAGCAGTAGCGATCAATCGATCATCTCACGACTCCTTGACTTTATCGCAGGCTGTTTTACACCGATGATTGCAATCATAGCAGCTGGAGGAATGCTGCAAGTGGTCCTTTCACTATTGGAGTTATCAGGAATTTTAGCTGCAACTGACGATACGTATCTCGTATTGTATCAAGTATCGCAAGCAGCCTTCTTTTTCATTCCCGTTTATTTAGGAAATTCTGTGGCCAAACGATTGAAAATTGATCCTTTCTTAGGAAGCTACGTCGGAGCGATTTTTGTGATGCCAGGATTGACGGCCCTTCTTAGCCAAGAAGGAGGAATCACATTATTTGGATTGCTCGTACCGAATGTGAGCTACAATGCCTCCGTTTTGCCAGTTTTATTAAGTGTCTGGGTTATGTCTTATGTCTATCGGTTCGCCGATCGGATTTTACCGAACAGTGTCAAATTTATTCTACGTCCATTGATCGCCATCATCGTGATCACACCGCTGGCTCTATTGCTAATCGGACCATTAGGTGTGACGATCGGCAACTATGTGTCACAGTTTTTGAACTACTTAACAAACAATTTTGGTCCGTTAGCCGTCTTGTTTATGGGTGCCTTTGCTCAATTGCTAGTAATGACGGGCATGCACACGACGCTGACCCCTATTTTATTAACTTCTTTGGCAACGTACGGGTATGATGATTTGATCGTCCCTGGTATGCTGCTTGGATTGGCTGCCGAAGCAGCGATTTGTTTAGCGGCTGGAATCAAAGCTAAGGATACGGAATTTAAACAAGTGAGTTTTTCATCGGCAATTACTGCCTTGATGGGTGTGTCTGAACCTGCTTTGTACGGAGTAACATTACGTCTGAAAAAACCGATTGTCGGAATGATCCTTGGGGGTGCTGCTGGGGGACTTTATTTTGGTTTGATGAAAATCAATACGCCAGTAGTCATTGCTTCATTTGTGGCGCTTCCATCATACAGCAGTGTGTTTCATGCGCTGATCGGCTCGTTGATTACTTTTGCGATTGCCTTTGCTTACACCTGGGTCATGGTCAAAGATGCAGATTTTCCTAATAATAATCAGCCGCAAGCAGTCAAATCTGGAGCGCAAGATGTGACAGCCAAAGCAACTGATGTTTCTTCTGAAACGAAGAAAGAACAATCAGCGATTGAAAAAATTGTATTATCACCTTTAAAAGGAACTGCCGTTCCATTGACAGAAACCAATGATCAGGCGTTTGCTTCATTGGCATTAGGCAAAGGAATTGCTGTTAAGCCACAAGATCAACAGGTGATTGCCCCATTTACGGGACAGGTTTCTGCCGTTTTTCCAGGAAATCATGCGATTGGACTTACCAGTACCGAGGGGATTGAACTTCTGATCCACATCGGTATTGATACGGTGAATATGCAAGGAAGTGCCTTTGAACGACTAGTCAATGAAGGTGATCAAATCGCTATGGGAGAAACATTATTGCACTTTGATGCAGAAAAAATCGCTCAGGCAGGGTATGAAGATACCGTTATGATCACTGTTACCAATACGGCAGACTTCTTAGATGTTGTGGCACTTGCCCAACATCAAGAAATTAAAGCTGGCGATCAGTTATTAGCCATTTTTTAACCATTAGAAAGAAGAAAGGATGACAGCAATGAGTTTCCCAAAACATTTTTTATGGGGCGGCGCTTCGGCGGCAAACCAATATGAAGGCGGCTATAATGAGGGCGGAAAAGGGCTCGCTTGTGCTGACTTGATCAGCGGTGGCAGCCATACGACTTCTCGGAAAATCACAGCAAAAATTGAAGAAGAGTTGTTGTATCCAAGCCACGAAGCAACTGATTTTTATCATCATTATCAAGAAGATATTGCATTGTTTGCAGAAGCTGGATTTAAAGCTTTCCGCATGTCTATCAACTGGACCCGGATTTTTCCCAAGGGCAACGACGCTGAACCGAATGAAGAAGGCCTGGCCTTTTATGATCGCGTGTTTGACGAGTGTCGGAAGTACGGGATTGAACCAATTGTAACCATTGCTCATTTTGATATTCCCGCATATTTGAGCCAAGAATACAATGGTTGGGCGAGTCGTGACGTGATCGACTTTTATGCGAGATATGCGGCGGTGTTGTTTGAACGCTATCACGAAAAAGTAAACTATTGGATCACTTTTAATGAAATCAACACGGCCACCTTAAGTATCGGAAACTTTTTATCACTGGGACTGCAAGTTGGTGAATCTGAATTTATCAATCAGCCGGATAATCTACAGCAACGCTACCAAGCCCTGCATCATCAATTTGTTGCCAGTGCAAAGGTTGTCGCTTACGGACATGAACACTATCCAGATTTGAAAATCGGCTGTATGATTTCTTATATGCCACGCTATCCTTATACTAGCCATCCAAATGATGTATTACTAGCCAAACAAGAAGAAAATATGCATTCGAAATTTTGTGGCGATGTGCAGGTCAAAGGGAAATATCCTTATTATGCAAAGAAATATTTTGCTGATCATGGCTTTGCAATCGAGTTTGCACCAGAAGATCAAGCGATCCTAGCTAAGGGAACAGTGGATTACTACACGTTTAGTTACTATCTAACACTTTGTGTCTCTGCAGATGAGAAAGTTACCAAAAATGGACACAGTATGATTGGCGGCTCTGGCGTAAATAATCCTTATCTAGAACAGACGGAATGGAATGCGATGATTGATCCAGTAGGATTGAGAATTGCGTTGAATGATATTTATGATCGCTACCAGCTGCCGTTGATGATCGTGGAAAATGGGATCGGAATTTCAGAAACTGTTGCTGAAGATGGACAGATTCATGATGATTACCGTATCGATTATTTAGAAAAGCATATTGCTGAAATGGAGAAAGCCATCGATGATGGTGTCGAGTTGATTGGTTACACGATTTGGAGTGCCGTTGATATTGTCAGTGCTTCTACAGGAGAAATGAAAAAAAGGTATGGCATCATTTTTGTGGATAAATATGACGACGGGACAGGGACTTTAGATAGAAAGAAAAAAGACAGTTTCTATTGGTATCAAAAAGTGATTGAACGAAACGGCTTATGATTAAATACTCCAGTACTTGCGGTGTACAAGTGCTGGAGTTTTTTTGCGTATCAATTTCAGCGCGTACAAAACAAAAACCACGCGTAAAACACGCGTGGTCCATATCAGGGGTTCATGTTAGTTGCCCCGATAAACAAATCGTCCATCAAATACGGTGGCTTCAACGGTCGTTTGAAGCAATTCTTCGGCAGTTAAAGGCAAGATGTTTTGTGACAAAATACAAAGATCGGCTAAACAGCCAACTTCTAATCGACCGATATCTTGCCGACTCAAGGCTTTGGCGGCGCCTGCGGTGTGGGCATAGAGGGCATCGGCGATGGTGATTTTTTCCTGTGGCATCAATCCGCCTGCTGGCTGGCCATTTTTTTCTTGCCGAGCAACCGCATAATACAGCGAGTCTAAAGGGGGCACGTCGATCACGACCGGCGTATCAGTCCCAAAAGCCAAGGTGGCACCTTGCTCTAGAAAGGATTGAAAAGGAAACATTTGACTGGCACGCTGAGGTCCTACTTCTTCATCGAGGGTCTCATAACCGACTAATAAATGGCTAGGCTGTACGGAGAGTACCAGTTGTTCTTGGCGAACTAGTGGCAAATCGGCGGCATCCATCACTTCCAAGTGTTCCAAGGTATTGGCTTTTCCTTTAGAAAGCGGGTGAGCAGCAGCACTTTCTTGATAAAAGAGGAGTGCTTGTCGAATCGCTTCATCACCGATGGTATGGATGCGCATCGGCCAGTCTTGCTGGTTAGCTTGTAATATAAAGCGGCGCATCCGTTGAACATCGATCAACGGCATCCCGACATCACCAGCAAAATACGGTGTTTCATATTCCGCTTTTAAAAAAGCCGTGTGCGTACTCGTCACGCCGTCAAAAAATTGTTTGACGCCGCCCATTTGTACTTTTTCGGAGCGATACGTACGGTAAGTTTCTTTTAGTTGCGTGATGTCTTCTCGCATGGCTGGATAAAAGACAGCGCGCAAGGTCGCATCTGCTTCCGTCTGTCGATAAAGAGTGGGATAGACTAGATCGTCCCAGCTTTCTCCTGTCAAGGCAACATCGCCGATCGTCGTGATGCCGTATTGATTGAGCTGTTTCATATAGGTCAGAAAAGCAGCAGAGCTTTGCGCTTGGAATGACTGTAAGACCTCTGCTAAATAATGAATGGCGATCGCTTCTAAAAAGCAGCCGCTTAATTGTCCGCTGTTTTCGTCAAGCAATGCCTCCCCGCTGATCCCCGTTGGCAAGTTCTCAGGTGTGATCCCTAAAGCAGCGATCCCTTGGCTATTCAACCAAATGCTGTGGGCATCACCGGAAATCAGCATGACAGGCGTGTCGGCACAATAGTTGTCGATCGAATCTTTCGTTGGGTAGACTTGCTGACCGAAATCACTGCTGAACCAGCCGATGCCGATTTTCCATCCATGTGTGATGGGCAGCGCGGGCACTTGCTGGGCAACGGCTTCTTCTGTCACTCCCGTAAGATGGGTCAGTGCCCCTTGATGGAGTAATGCGGAAAGATAAAAATGAACATGAGCATCAATAAAGCCCGGGATGATCATTTGTTCTTTGAGATCAATGACCTGGGTGTCTTCAGCAAGTGTTGGCAGCGCTGAAAGAGGACCTACAGCCGTGATTTTCTGGTCTTCTATCAGGAGAAAGCCCGCAAAAGTCGTTTTCGTTTTGGTATCAAAGATGTGTTCAGATTTTAGTAATAGTGACAATTATAATCCCAACTTCCATTCAAGGAAAAGGTCGTTGTAAAGCTCAACCGCTTCTTTTCCTAAATATTCATAATGTTCCATTTGTTCCATCGCACTTGGCTCAGGGTAGAAAGCTTTGTCAGCAGTCAGTTCAGCCGGCAGCATAGCTTTGGCCGTTTCACTCGGCGTGGCATAGCCCACGTATTCGGCATTTTGTGCGGCATTTTCTGGTCGCAGCATAAAGTTGATGAAGGCGTAGGCTCCTTCAAGATTACCAACGGTTTTCGGAATCGCAAAATTGTCCGTCCAAATCGCACCGCCGTCATTGGGAACGATATAGGTGACGGCAGGATTTTCCGCCATCACATAAGCGGCATCGCCCGAATACCCGATTCCTAAAGGGGCATCGTTGTTGATCATCAAGGTTTTGATCTCGTCGGTCAAAACTGCTTTGACATTGGGACGGATACTTTCCAGCTTCTTCAAGGCTTTGGCGACTTTGGTCGGGTCTTTTTCATTTTGGGAAAGACCGAGCGTCTGTAACGCGATTCCTAAGGTTTCGCGAGCACCATCCACCATCAATACATCATTTTTAAATGCAGGGTTCCATAAATCCCCCCAGCCATGGATCGAAGAAACATCGACTTCTTCAGTATTTGCCATGATCCCGATCGTGCCCCAAAAATAGGGGATCGAATAGGTATTGTTTGGATCAAAGGCTTGATCCATCAAAAAAGGCGACAGATCTTCCGTTCCCGTCAATTTCTGATGATCTAAAGGCACTAACAGTCCTTCTTCGATCATTTTCGGAATGATCGATTCGCTAGGGAAAACCAAATCATAGCGTGAGCCGCCTTGTTTGATTTTTGTTTCCATCGCTTCGTTGGAGTCAAATGTATTATAAATCACTGAGTAACCAGTCTCAGTTTCGAATGTTTTGATCAATTCGGGGTCAATATATTCGCCCCAATTGTAAATAATCACTGTATTTTTGTCGGACGACGTTGCTGCCCCCGATTCTTTCGTTAACACCGAAGCACCGAAAAACAGCAATGCGGTGATGCCGATCACACCGCCAAAAAATACCCACAACCTTTTCAATTCATCAATTCCTTCTTTCTTTACAATTTCGTATTTCTTGAGTAGCGTAATTGATTTTTAAAGAAAAGGCAATAAAAAAATGAAGAAAAAATAAACCCGTTTCTTTCAAGGCTTAGCAGGAGGAATGGCCAGGTGGCTGCGGCAGTTTCCAAACATATCATTTGTCAAATTTCTTCCTTTTGCCTAAGCTAGGGAAGTGAGAAATCAAGGGATGGAAAAACAGGAACCTCTCTTTGATGAAGAATGAATGTAAGGAGTGAAGCATCAATGGAAACACGTGCTGTCGTTATTGAAGCCTATGGTGGAAAAGACCAATTAAAAGAAGCAACGGTCCAATTACCAGAATTAAAAGCAAATCAATTATTAGTCAAAGTTGCCGCAACATCCATCAACCCAATCGATTGGAAATTAAGAGAAGGCTATTTGAAACAAATGTTTCCATGGGACTTCCCAATTATTTTAGGATGGGATGTCGCAGGGGATATCGTAGAAATAGGCGCTGACGTGACAGAATTCAAAGTTGGTGATGCAATCTATGCCCGCCCTGAAACGACTCGTTTTGGGACGTATGCTGATTATGCCATCGTGGATGCTGAGTTAGCAGCGATTAAACCAGAAAACCAAAACTACGCAGAAGCAGCTGCAGTGCCATTAGCTGGTTTGACTGCTTACCAAGCGTTGTTTGAACACGGTCGTTTAAAAGAAGGGGAAAAAGTCTTGATCCATGCCGGAGCAGGCGGAGTTGGTACCTATGCGATCCAACTGGCCAAAGCAGTTGGCGCTTACGTCATCACGACGGCTAGTCCACGTAACCATGAGTTATTGCAAAAACTTGGTGCCGATGAGATCATCGATTACCACACGACAGATTTTGAAGAAGTCTTGCATGACATCGATTTGGTCTTTGATACGATGGGGGGCGACACCCAGAAGAAAAGTTTCACTGTCTTAAAACCTAAGGGCCGTCTGATCTCGATTTTGAGTATTGAAGACGAAGACTTGGCAAAAGAAAAAGACATCTTCGCCAAAGCAGTTTGGTTACGAACCAACGGCAAACAATTGGCAGAATTGACAGAGCTGATCGAAGCAGAAAAAGTCAACAGTGTCATCGGTGCAACCTTCCCATTGACGGCACAAGGAATTTACGATGCCCACACATTGAGTGAGACACATCATGCGGTCGGCAAGATCGTTATTGAAAATCAAGACAATTTCATCAGCCAAGACGCAGAATAAAGGAGGCTGAACCGATGCGCTTATGGCATGAAGCACTGATACCTGCTTTGCCTCGGCAGCAGCTGTTAGGCCAGCATCGTGAAGCAGCAGCCTTACGAGGGTTAGGCTGGGGCAAGAAGCATGCAACCGTCGATTACGTTTTTACTCATCCACCCTATAAATTGTTTCAATACCATCAGTTAGTGCTGGATGAAATGACTCGTCGAGGCTATCGGCCAGCACCTGAATGGTACGATCCGGCGTATCGTGGCAAAAATCTGCCGCTGGAATCATCCGTTCAAGCCGTCCCTTTGACTACGCCGATCTATCCAGAACATGATGAAGCATACTTGGAAGAATGCTTAGTGAATCTCCATCGTAAGGGGATCTATCTTTAAAGACCAAACACTTTCCTGAATTTTTGTTCGGGAAAGTGTTTTTTTCGCTTTAAAATCGGTAACTTACAAAAAGTAAGCATATTGTTCGCAACTTTTTTTGTTCCTTGTTATAGTGAGAACAGAGAATCAGTAATGAGAAATGAGGAAAAGAAAATGACCATCAATCACAGAAATCTTGAATTTGGGTTAGATACTTTTGGCGATCTAGCCTTTGATGATACAACGAAAGAACGAATCAGTTACAGCGAATCGTTGCGCAATATCGTAGCAGAAGGAAAATTAGCCGATGAAGTCGGCATCGATGTCATTGCCTTAGGGGAGCACCATCGGGAAGAATATTCGATCTCAAGTCCTGATACGGTACTAGCGGCTTTAGCAATGGTTACCAAAACCATCAAATTAGGTACCGGTGTAACCGTCTTGAGTTCGGATGATCCTGTGCGGGTCTACGAACGGTTCGCGACCGTTGATGCGTTGTCGAACGGTCGCGCACAAATCATGCTGGGACGAGGATCTTTTACTGAATCATTCCCTCTATTCGGCTATGACTTGCAAGATTATGAAGAACTATTTGAAGAAAAAACAGCAATGTTCAGTGAATTGAGAAAAGGCAAACCATTAACTTGGGAAGGCAAGTTTACGCAATCCTTAAAAAATGCCGACGTTTTTCCAAAAATTGAGGGGCATCAACTAGATACCTATGTGGGTGTCGGTGGAACCCCTGAATCGATCATTCGTGCCGTCCGTTATGGGTTTCCTGTTATGTTAGCGATCATCGGTGGCGAACCCGCTCGTTTTGCGCCCTATGTTGACCTATATAAAAAGGCAGCGCAGCAACTAGGGCAACCGATTTTACCAATCGGCATGCACTCCCATGGTGTGATCGCCGACACCGATGAAGAAGCCTATGAAATCGGCTGGAACTACATCAAAAAGAGCATGGACAAAATCGGTCTTGATCGCGGCTGGCCAGCCATGAGCAAAGAGCGCTTTGACTTTGAAGTCGAACATGGGTCTTATTATGTAGGCAGTCCAGAAACCGTGGCGCAAAAAATCGCTCGTATGATGCCGCAAGTCGGAGTACAACGCTTTGATCTGGTATACGGTACTGGCGGCCAGCTGCAAAAAGACCGTTTCAAAACGATTGAATTGTATGGAACCAAAGTGATTCCACGGGTGAAAGAATTGTTGGCAGCAGGTGATGGCAATGCCTAAAACCATCGGTATTTTAGGCGCAGGCAAGTTAGGCTTAGCGCTCGCAAATCTTGGTGCCCAGGCGGGCTATCGGGTCTTGATCGCCAGTACGAAGCCAGCAGAAAAAATCGCCTTGTCCGTTTCTGTGTTGGCTCCGGGAGCGATCGCAAAAAATGCCGCTGAAGTGATGACAGAAGCCCAAACGATCATTTTGGCAATCCCATTGAGTAAGTACCAACTGCTGCCGGCAGAAGCATTGGCTGGCAAGCTAGTGATCGATGCCATGAATTATTGGTGGGAAGTCGATGGCAAAGAAACAGAATACTCATCCATCGAGCAGACTTCTTCGGAACGTGTGCAACGCTATTTTTCCCAAAGTAAAGTAGTCAAAGGATTCAATCATATGGGGTACCACGATATCCAGGAGGAATCCTTGCTGACGAGAACGGCTGCTCAAGGAACTGCCAAAAAAGCCATCGCCATTGCTGGTGATGACCAAACCGCCCTCGATCAGACAGACGAAATCGTTGACGCTTTCGGCTTTGATCCCTTTCCTATCGGTGCTTTAGCTAATGGCATCATGTTGGAACCCGGCAGTCCTTTCTTTGGTGCCAATCAAACCAAAGAGGGATTGACGGCATTGATGAAGGAGTTTTGGAGCAGTGAGAAAGGGCAAGCGTTTCTGGCGCGTCCTTCCGCTGGGAGTAACAAGCAGCAGGCTTCGCAGTAAAAGAGCCGCCTCCATGTACGACTGGATACGATAAAAACAACCCTCTTCTCAAAAAAGAAGAGGGTTTTTCCCATCCAGTCAAATCAGCACGTGGTCGCTAAAAAATACAATGTGATTGTTACGATTGTGATTCGTAAGCAGTGGTTGTTACGTTTACGTCTCTGCCAGACGTTCCATAGTGTACATATCAGCCTGTACCTGCTTTGTGCTCGCCTTTGACACCCACCCATATTGATTAAAGATCGACCAGCCAGTTGGTTTGTTGGATCTTTCCATCTAATTCTCGCAGCTGCTTGGCGGTCGCATTCAATTGCTCCGTTAGCGTTTTTGTATCGATCGTACGCACCAGTCGAATTTCGTTGCGACCTATTCGGGGAGCTGCTTTGGTTTCATCCAGTGCTTGCGTTAGCAGTGCATGCTTGCGGCGCAGCTGTTCTCGCTGTTCTAGTGCTTCCATCAGCAATAACGCACTATCTGCTAAAGAGGCAGTCGCATTTTTCCGATTGATGGCAACGACTAATTCTGAATATTGTTGATTGATCTCATCGTATTCCTTGAACAATTCTGTGATACTACGATCCAAGGTATCGCCTTCTTGGACTAACACACTGCTAGAGATCTCGTTACGTAATTGAAACAGACGATTGTTCAAATCCCGTCTTAAAAGTAACGCTTCTGCTAATTTCATTTTGGCACACTCCTTTTTACAAATGAGAACAGCTTATCTAGTTCTTATCCTAGAGAAGAACGTGATGAAAGGCAAGCAAGATGCAAAAAAAGGTCTGCCAGAAAAATCATAAAAAACTGAATATTCGCAATTCTTGTTGACTTCCAAAAACACCAATAGTATACTTTATAACAATCATGAAATAGACAAAAAAACGTCATTTACCTGTTTTTTAGATAAAAAGAAAGACGATGAAGAGAAGAGTAGCTTTGGAATCTGTTAGAAGAGAACCCGGATGGTGAGAAAGGGCAGCAGAAAAAAAGTGAAGATGAGCTCTGAGTGATCTGATTTGTTCACGCAAATCAGACGGAAAGCAGCCGTTATCGTGCCAAGTATCTTAGCGTACTGTTGAGGTGCCATTTGTGAGGATGGTGCGAAAAAGGGTGGTAACACGAAAATCTCGTCCCTTTGTTTGTCAAAATTGATAAGCAAAGGGATGAGGTTTTTTCTTTTTATCGATGAATGCGTTTTTTGCCGTCATGAAAAACACTTGCGTTGGTTGCGCAATCACATAGGAGGAAGAATGGAAATGATCTGGAAGAAGCGTTTATTGGTTGCAGCAGGAGTGATTGGGTTGACCCTTTCCGGCTGCACGACAACAGGAAATACCGAGGGATCAGAGGCTGAAACTAACGGAGCGCCGAATCAAGCGATTGCGGTGAGTCTACCGGCTGAGCTGACGACTCTCGATACGACTCAAACGACGGATAAAGCAACATTTACCATCGTTCAACATTTATTCGAAGGGCTTTACCGTTTCGATGAAAACAGTGAACCAGTTCCGGGCTTGGCAGAAGGAGTCGAAATCAGTGAAGATGGCAAAACCTATACCTTTACCTTGCGAGAGGATGCGAAGTGGAGCAATGGCGAAGCGATCACTTCAGCTGACTTTGCTTATTCGTGGAAAAAGTTAGTCGATCCAGCAACGATGGGACCTAACGCCTATTTGTTAGATAATGTAGTTAATAGTAAAGACATTCGTGAAGGCAATGCTGATATAGAAACGATTGGTCTGGAGACCCCAGATGACGCGACCTTTATCGTGCAGTTGGAGCAGCCACAGCCATCCTTTTTATCCTTGATTTCCATCGGCTGGTTGGCACCGCAAAACCAAGCCTTTGTTGAAGAAAAAGGTGATACCTATGCTCGTACAAGTGAAGATTTGCTGTATTCTGGTCCCTTTACCTTGACCGATTGGCAACAGACTGGGGATGAGTGGACATTGGTGAAAAATGACCAATACTATGATGCTGATGTCGTTCAATTGGAGGAGATCAAAGGCTCCACCATCAAAGAAGAAAATACTGGGATCCAATTGTTTGAAAGCGGCGACCTGGATTTGCAAAAAATCAGTGGGATCTACGTTCAACAATATGGAGACAATGAAGAGCTAGTTACGCAAAATGATGTTGCGAACTTTTTCTTAGACTTTAACAAAACGGCCAACGATGCCTTGGCAAATGTTCATGTGCGTAAAGCGATCGCGTTGGCGATCGACAAAGAAAGTCTCGTGGATAATGTGTTGAACGATGGAGCGAAAGTTTTAAACGGGCTGGTCCCCACCGGCTTAGCTACGAATCCAAATACTGGCGAAGATTTTCGAGCATATAGCGGTGATTACAACTTGTATGATTTAGAGGCGGCCAAGGAAGAGTGGGAAAAAGCCCAAGCGGAAATTGGCGAAAGTACGACGTTGCGTTTATTAGTGACAGATGATGACAATGGTCAAAAAATCGGGGAGTACTTGCAAAGCCAACTGCAAGAAAACTTGCCAGGCTTGTCGATCTCCATCAACAAACAGCCACGTGCCAGCTTGAATCAATCAAGAGCAAATAGTGATTACGAGCTTTCCGTTTCTGGCTGGATCGCTGGAAGTAGTGACATGGATATGTTCTTTATCTTATACAAAAATGGCGCTTCCTTTAACTACGGCGGCTATGTCAACGAAGAATATACGGCATTGACGGAAGATGCTCGCACCGTTCATGCCAATGACCCCGATCAATATTTTGAAGATTACAAAGCGGCAGAAGAAATTTTGTTGGAACAAGATGCTGCGCAAGTCCCTCTATACCAGAGTGCTTCAAATTATCTGATCAAATCAAATGTAAAAGACATCCAATTCCCAGCCTATGGCGCGCATTTCTTTTTCCGCACCGCCTATGTCAGTGAATAAGGAGAAAAATAGCTGAATGAAGAGCGCATGTTTATTCGATGAACATGCGCTTTTTGCAACAAAAAAAGCAGTTCAGAAAGCTGAACTGCTAAATGCGGAAGATGGGAGTTGAACCCACACGAGATAAACTCACACGCGCCTGAAGCGTGCGCGTCTGCCATTCCGCCACTTCCGCATAAGATAAAGATAATCCTTTCTAGGAAGAAATGCAAGTCCAATCTCACAAAAAGGAGCCCGCCAGCGGGGACTGGCGGGATAGGAGTAAAAATGAAAAAGTGTTAGGGTTGTTTGTTGGTATGCATTTATAATAGCGTGTAAATGTGAAAAAAAATTGACGAATCAAACAGAATTCTGAGAAGAAATCGCCAAGAAAAAGTGAAACTAGATAAAACAATCAGAAGACAAAAAGGAGCCCGCCAGCGGGGACTGACGGGATAGGAGTAAAAATGAAAAAGTGTTAGGGTTGTTTGTTGGTATGCATTTATAATAGCGTGTAAATGTGAAAAAAAGTTGACGAATCAAACAGAATTCTGAGAAGAAATCGCCAAGAAAAAGTGAAACCATGTAAAACAGTCAGAAGACAAAAAGGAGCCCGCCAGCGGGGACTGGCGGGAAGGAGTAAAAATGAAAAAGTGTTAGGGTTGTTTGTTGGTATACAAGTATCATACCGAGAAAATATGAAGAATTTTCGAGCGAAATTTAGGAATTGCGTGAATATTTTGACAAATTATGCCTTCTGTTTGAATTTTTTCTTAAAAGAGAATTGACAAAAGGCACAAGCTTTGATAATTTAAATGAAACAAAATGCAAACGCGATGAAAAAGAAAGTAGAATCAAGGAAGTTGTCTAGCAGAGAGTTCCGGTAGGTGGGAAGGAACGACAACGAATGATTTGAAAATGACTTTGGAGCGGATTTTCTGACTAATTAGGAAAATACGGTTGCCCCGTTAACAAGCGACAGTCTCCGAGTGTTTTCGGGTACTGAATGAGGTGAAGCCTGTGAAGGTTTTGCAGATTAAGGTGGTACCGCAGGTGATGCCCTTAGCTTTGGCTAAGGGCTTTTTTTGTGTCTGCACGGTCAGCTGTTTCAAGCGCAGGTTTTGTTAAAAAGGAGAAAGGTTGTTGGGAGGAGAGAAAAATGCACAAATTAGTGGTTCAAACCGATTTTGGTTTGCAAGATGGAGCGGTTAATGCGATGTACGGGGTAGCTTATCAAGTGGCACCGGAGCTGGTCATTGCTGATTTGACTCATGAGATCGAGCCATACAACATTCATGATGCCAGCTATCGTCTGCTGCAAAGCGTCACCTATTGGCCGGCAGGAACGGTCTTTGTTTCAGTGGTCGATCCTGGCGTAGGGTCTGATCGACGAAGTGTGGTTGCCAAGTTGGCGACCGGACAGTTGGTTTTGACACCAGATAATGGCACACTGACTTATTTAGCGACTTATATCGGAATCACTGAACTACGGGTGATCAATGAGGCAACTGAGCGGTTGGCAGGATCAGCCGAAAGCCATACATTTCATGGTCGGGATGTTTATATGTATAACGCCGCGCGTCTCGCCAGTGGCGCCATCAGCTTTGATGAGCTAGGAACACCCGAACCTAAAAAAGCGATCCAAGTCTTTGCCATTGAAAAGCCAAGCCAAACAGCAGAAACGATCACTGGCACGATCGATATTCTTGATATTCGTTTTGGTTCGTTGTGGACGAATATTCCCCATACGTTCTTTAAGCAATGGCAGGTACAGTACAATGAGCCGCTGCTCGTCAGTATTTATTACCAAGATACGCTGCGTTATCAAGAAGAAGTGCGCTTCGGACGCTCTTTTGCGCAAGTGTCGGAAAATGAACCTGTCTTATATGTCAATTCCCTATTGAATATTGGTTTAGGGCTCAACTTGGCTTCATTTGCTGAAACCTATAAAATCGGGACTGGCACGAATTGGAAAATTACCCTCAAAAAAAGGAGAAATGAAAAATGAATCAATCAAAATTTACAGTAAAACACATTGTTGCTATCGGAATCGGTGCTGCCGTCTTTTTCGTCTTAAAACGTTTCGTCACGATTCCAACTGGTTTTCCAAATACAGATATCGCCACAGCCTATCCTTTCTTGGCACTATTAGGCGTTGTCTACGGTCCAATCGTTGCTGGTTTAGCGGGCTTTATCGGCCATGCCCTAGGAGATTTGACGACTTATGGTCCGTGGTGGTCTTGGATCGCCGCCTCTGGGATCTTAGGGGTGTTCTTCGGACTTTTGACTCGTTGGATTCCAATCCAGCAAGGAACCTTTGGCGCTAAAGAAATTCGGACCTTCTTGATTGGTGAATCGATCGCAAATTTGGTCGTCTGGGTGATCATTGCCCCAATCGGTGATATTTTGATCTATGGCGAACCAGCGAACAAAGTCTTTGCGCAAGGAGTCATCGCGGGATTGACCAACGCAGTCGTAACTGGGATAATCGGAGTGATCCTGCTAAAAGCCTATGCCCAAACCAAAACCAAAAAAGGCAGCTTGAGCAAGGAATCCTAAACAAAGAAATGTGTGAAGTCTAAAAAATGAAACAAAAAATCATTCAATTTACGAATTTTTCTTTCCAATATGATGCACAAGCGGAACCGACCTTGAAAAACATCGATCTAACGATCTTTGAAGGAGAAAAAGTCCTGATCGTCGGTGCTAGCGGTTCTGGCAAAAGTACATTAGGAAAATGTTTGAACGGTTTGATCCCGCAAAATGACGAAGGTAGTAGTACCGGAGCATTGACGATCGGTACCAATGCCTTTGGGCAAGCTTCCATCTATGAGCTGTCTTTGACCGTTGGCACGGTGCTGCAAGACACCGATAGCCAATTTGTAGGTTTGACCGTAGCAGAAGATATCGTGTTTTCCTTGGAAAACGATCAGCGTAGTCAAGCTGTGATGCAGGAGACGCTGCGCGTTTGGGCAGAAAAGACCGACTTAATGGATCATTTGGCAAAAAAACCGCAGGAATTATCGGGTGGCCAAAAGCAGCGTGTTTCAATGGCAGGTGTTTTGATCGATGAAACACCGATTCTACTGTTTGATGAGCCCCTAGCCAACTTAGATCCGCAAACAGGTGTGGAAGCCATCAAAATGATCGACCAGCTGTATCAAGAGAAGCGTTTTACTACCATCATCATCGAACATCGCTTAGAAGAAGTGTTAGCCGCCGCTGTCGATCGCATCATCGTGATGGAAGAAGGCCGCATCATTGCCGACAGTACACCGAATGAACTATTAAAAACGGAAATGCTGCAGCAAGTCGGCATTCGTGAACCACTGTATTTAGCCGCCTTAAAAAAAGCGGGGGTTCCTGTGACCGATGCTGCTGATTTGGTCGCGGTAGAAGCATTTGCATCACCTGAGATTGCCGAAAAACTGACTAGGTTTCAAAAGGAATATCCGAAATCGGCACTTCCTAGCCAACAGCCGCCGTTGTTGGAAGCGAAGAATTTATCGTTTTCTTACCAAGTGGGCAAACCAATCTTGCAGGCACTGGATTTTACCATCCATCAAGGAGAAATGATTAGTTTGGTTGGGCATAATGGCGCAGGAAAATCGACCTTGTCCCATTTGATTACCGGCTTTTTGACACCGACTTCTGGCAAGTTGCTTTGGCAAGGAACAGACATGGGCAATGATTCCATCAAAGAACGAGCGCAAAAAATCGGGTATGTTTTGCAAAACAGCAATCAAATGCTGTCAAAAAACTTCCTGTTTGACGAAGTTGCCTTAGGCTTGCGCAACCGAAATGTCCCAGAGGCTGAAATCACAGAAAAAGTTCATCAGACCTTGAAAATTTGTGGTCTTTATCCGTTTCGCTCATGGCCATTGTCGGCACTAAGTCATGGGCAAAAACGCCGAGCCGCCATTGCAGCGATCCTCGTCTTAGATCCTGAACTCATTTTATTGGATGAGCCGACAGCGGGACAAGACTATCGCCATTACACCGAAATGATGCAATTTTTACAGGAGTTGAACCAGCGGGGATTAACGATTGTTATGATCACCCACGATATGCACCTGATGTTGGAGTATACACAGCGGACGATCGTTTTGACGCAAGGAACGATTTTGCTGGACGCACCGCCAGAAGTTGTTTTAGCAGACAAACAAGTGGTGAGTGCCGCGAACCTTAAAGAAACCAGCTTGTATACACTGGCGACCCTTAACCAGTTGACAGATCCCGCCGCTTTTACTGCCGCCTTCATTGCCAGCGAGAAGGAGGGACACGATGGAGAGTAATCTAATCGGCTATCTTGACCGCAAAACGTGGATCCACCAATTAAGCGGTGCCGCAAAACTGATTTGTTTTTTGCTGCTATCCGTTATCGGGATGATCTCTTATGATACGCGTTTTCTTATTGGACTGGCATTGTTTTCGGTCTTTCTATTTGCCAGTGCTGGAATTCGCTACCGAGATATCGCTTTTGTATTAAAATTTATCATCTTCTTTTCGATTTTGAATTTGGTGGCGGTCTATCTTTTCGCTCCAGAATACGGGGTGGAGATCTACGGGACGCGCCACGTGATTTTCGAAGGGATCGGTCGGTATACATTGACCCAAGAGCAAGTGTTTTATGAGTTGAATCTGTTGATCAAATATTTTGTCACGATTCCGCCAGGGTTGATTTTCCTGTTTACCACTAATCCAAGCGAGTTGGCGTCCAGTATCAACCGCATCGGGATTTCCTACAAGATCGCCTATGCAGTCGCACTGGCTTTGCGTTACATCCCTGATATTCAAGAGGATTTTCGAACCATTGCCAAAGCGCAGCAAGCACGGGGCGTGGAGCTTTCTAAAAAAGCACCTTTGCGCAAACGAGTGGCAGGCAATGTCGCGATCGCGATTCCTTTGATTTTTTCCAGCTTGGAACGGATCGACCATATTTCTGCTGCCATGGAGCTAAGAAGGTTTGGCAAGCATAAGCAGCGTACCTGGCTGAAAGCTAAGCCGATCCAAGGCAAAGATCTCTTGGCGATTGCTGTCGTTTGCTTGATCGTGGCGCTTGGATTGTTCTTGATGGTCCTTAATGGCGGACGCTTCTACAATCCGTTTCGTTAACAAATCAACACATGAAAACTTAAAAAAACGGACTCATTGTCAATAATGAAAGTGGGACGGATGAATCAACTCTGATTCATCCGGTCCCATAAATGATCGAGACAAAAAACGCAGGACAGTCAGTCAATTGACTTTAGCGAGTGCTACATTTGCTAAAGCCAGTTGCTGCTAGGTCTGCGTTTTTTTGCCGATAAAAAAAAGGAGCCCGCCAGCGGGGACTGGCGGGATAGGAGTAAAAATGAAAAAGTGTTAGGGTTGTTTGTTGGTATGTATTGATAATAGCGGGAAAATGTGAAAAATATCGGAAGAGAAAGAAATAGAAGTGTGTCAATCTGTTGATGATTTTCGTAAAACATTCCAGCGGAACCCTTTTAGATCTTTGATTGACGGAAACACGAAATAAGGCTACACTGATGGCATCAAAGCAGTACAAGGAGGGGACAGGATGGATGCCATTACGATCAACGGATTAAGCAAACAATACAACAAGAAGTACGCCATCGAGAATGTATCATTGCAAGTGGCAGAAGGAGAGATTTTTGGCTTTATCGGACCAAATGGTGCGGGAAAATCAACGACCATCAAAGTATTGTTGAATTTTATTAAACCGGATGCAGGGCATGCGGCGATTTTTGGACGAGATTGCCAACAAGCAGCCAAAGAAATCAAGACGTTTACTGGATATGTTTCCAGTGATGTACGGTTTTATTCAAAAATGACGACAGCAGAATTGCTGGCATTTACGGCAGATTTTCATCAAGTCAAGCAGCCAAAAAAAGAGATTCAGAATTTGATGGAGCTTTTTCAAATTGATCCAAACAAATCGATCGCAGAACTTTCTTTGGGCAACAAGAAAAAAGTCGGGCTTGCGAGCGCCTTGATTGCACAACCGAGAATGTTGATTTTAGATGAACCGACCAATGGCTTAGATCCCTTGATTCAAAAACGGCTGTTTGAAGAGCTCCTTAGAAGAAACAAACAGGGGATGACGATTTTTCTATCTAGCCATGATTTGCATGAAATTCAGACCTATGCCCATCGGACCGCCTTTATTCGTGAAGGACAGATCATCACCGTGAAAGAACTGAGTGAGGAAGAAAATTTCGGCAAAGTTGTAACGCTCACGAATGAGGGGAGCCTCTCATTAGCCGGCTTGGAAAACGTGCAAGTTCTTGCTCAGGAATCACACAGCTTGCGTTTTTTCTATCAAGGGGACATGAATCAGCTGGCACATTTTTTAACCAATCCTGCCATTAAAGAGTTCACGATCGAACACCCAACCCTTGAACAGCAATTTATGCTGCTCTATGAAGGAGGTTCTCAAAAATGACTTTAATGAAAATCGACCTTAAAAATACCTTCAAAGGCTGGCTGGTCTGGACGATCCTTTTTGCAGCAATCATTTTTGCATTTACGGCTATCTATCCTCAAATGATCACGCCAGAAATGAAAACGTCCTTAGAACAGATGTTGGGCTCTTTCAGCCCAGAATTACTAGGCATCTTTAACATCCAACTGACAGGACCCTCAAGCTTGGTTTCACCGACAGGCTTTTTCGGGTACTACTTTCAATACTTATTTATCGCCGCGTGTATTTATGGGATGCTTTTAGGCTTGAACAGTCTGATCACTGAAGAATCAGAAGGAACGATCGAGTATTTATATGCTCAGCCTATTAGCCGCAGAGAAATCGCTGGGTGGAAGTTCCTCGCCCGATTGTTGCTGCTGACTGGCTTTTGGCTGATTGCCTATGGCAGTAGTCTGGCCTCGTTTGCTCTATTCAAACTACCAGGAGACGACCTGTCCTCTTTTATAGAAGAAATCAGCAAAATCTTCGTTGCCGAGTATGGTGTCTTAGTCTTCTTCCTCTGTCTAGGTTTCTTTTTATCCACGATCTTGCGTTCCAGCAAACAAACCGCAAGTGTCGGCTTAGGCTGCGTGTTCGGTCTGTATTTGCTCGGCATCGTGGGGGAACTCTACGATAAATTGGAATGGCTGGCAGGACTTTCGCCTGTGCGGATGGCATTACCCGTCCAACTCATGGATAACGGCGCCACATCAATCCTATGGGTACTGCTGATCGGTGTATTGTGTTTCTTTGGCACCTTTTACCGTTACGAGCGCAAAGACTTGCAGGTCTGAGCACTACAATCAAAAGACAAAAAAGAGCCTGTCAGCGGGGACTGACAGGCAAAGGAGTAAAAATGAAAAAGTGTTAGGGTTGTTTGTTGGTATGCTTATATAATAGTCTCGAAATGTGAAAAAAGTATGACGAAGCAGGCACGTTTTTGCGAAAAAATCGTTGCGAAAGTTAAGAAAGCCTAAAGTGCCCCTTCACCAAAAGGCTTGAAGGGACACCCAGAACCTAAAAACACTCCGAAGCAGCAGGCGGTTCATGCTGTTACGGAGTGTTTTTTTAGTTGAAGCTACTTGCTCAAATCAAGGCTATCGACATTAAAGGTGTCGCCATGTGCTAAGTCACCATAACGATAGCCACGGTTAAACCAGTCCACGCGCTGCTGCGATGTGCCGTGCGTAAAACTATCTGGAACAACATAGCCTTGGTATTCTTTTTGCAGCGTATCATCCCCGATGGCATTGGCAGCCGTGATCGCTTCTTGAATATCGCCAGCTTCTAAAATCGGCTGTCCTTGATAGGTTTCGCCTTGCAAATATTTCGCAAAGGTACCAGCTAAGTAGTCAGCTTGCAACTCCAAGCGAACGCTGTACTGGTTGTACTCCTTCTCTGAAACTTGCTGGCGGATTTTTTCCAATTGTTGGGTGATCCCCAGCTCATTTTGCACATGATGACCGACTTCATGGGCGATGACATAGGCCATTGCAAAGTCGCCGCTTGCGCCATATTTATCAGAAAGCTCATTGGCAAAACTCAGATCAAGGTACACATTCTCATCTGCTGGGCAATAAAACGGACCAACCTGTGACGTGGCATATCCGCATGCCGACTGGACACTTCCCGTAAATAATACGAGTGTTGGGTCTTGATAGGTTTCTTGCCGCTCTTGAAAAACGTCTTGCCAGTAATCTTCTAAATAGCCGAACACGACTGCGGAAAACTCTTTTTCTTCCGTGTACTCACTGGTGCCCACATTTTCTGTCTGGTAATTGGCTGCTTGTCCGCTGCCACCCAAGACATCCGGCAGCGAATTTAAATCACCACCGCTAAACAGGAAAAATAAAACAGCGATGATCACCGTACCGATCCCGCCACCAGCAGCCAACATCCCACCTGAGCCAGATGATCGCCCCGTTCGATCATCGACATTGCTGCTTTGTCTACCCCCACGCCATTTCATGTTATCTCCTCCTATATAAATCCTAGCTTAATTATAAGAGAAAGGCGGCAGATTGTGAAAAAAAGCGCCTTGAAATTGTTATAAAATGCCTTCAGGAGCCTTAAAAATCAAAGTGTACACTCCTTTTAATCATTCTTTAATCTAACAATTAGCCTTCTAATTTGGTACAGTAGCAATAAAATAGATGTAGAGGGTGAGCGTATGAAAATGAATTATTCGGGGACATCGGAACGAAGGATTTTGATTTTTAAACGGTTGATTGCTGGCGAGCACCTCAGCTATCAGCAGTTAGCAGAGGATTATTTCGTTTCCCGCAGCAGCATTGCTAAAGATATTTCTTATTTAAAAGAGCTGTTTCAAAAAGAAAGCTTACGTCTGAGATTTGATAATTCAGGTACATTTTTTGAAGGAAGTGAATCCCAGATCCATCGAGTGCTCAAACGCTTTTGCTTAATGATGCTGGATCAACCAGCGGCGTTTTCCTTGTTGGTGGAACCTGCGAAATACCAGGAAGTAAATCAGGCCTTTCGTCGAGCATTAGTGGAAAAACAAGTAGAAATGCCCGACAGCTATATCCAAAGTATCGTCCTTTCCATCGTGCTGCTGATCGAGCGGGCGAGTCATGCGGAAAGCTTAGTGATTGAAGAAAACCGCCAAGTGGGGAAGCTGTTTTTGGAGTTCGACAAATATCCGTTAGTCTATGAGCTACTGAAAGAAATCGAAGAACAACACATTTATCAATTTTCACCAAAAGAAGTGCAATATCTAACCTACCTGATTGTCGGTAGCGGCTTGAAATTTTTTATGAAAAGTGAAAAAGTTCCTTTTGTCTTTCGGGGAAAAGTGCGTAACTTGATTCAAAAGATCAGCGAAGGCTTAGGCACCGACTTGACCCAAGACAATCGTTTGGAAGAAGATGTGACGATCCATCTGTATCAACTACTGCTGCGGATCGAAGCGCAAACCACAGTCATCAACCCTTTGTTAGAAGAAATCAAACAAAACTATCCTGCCTTGTATGGCGTGGTCTGGTTCTCGCTTCATGATTTCTTGAAAGCGTATCAAGTGGGGATCTCTGATGATGAGATCGGATTTGTCACGATCCATTTTCAAGCAGCAATCGAGCGAATGCGTCGCATGAACAAAATCATTTTTGTCTGTCCCAATGGTGTCGGCACTAGCTCATTTGTCTCTGCGAAAATTCGTCGCATTCTGCCTGAAATCGACAGTATCGAAACCGTTTCAGTAGAAAAATTAAAGCAGATGGACATCTCGGTGATCGATTTTATTATTTCAACCATCGATCTCGTCGGGATTCAAAAACCTGTGGTGCGGATCTCGCCTATGGTGACTAATCGCGACATGAAGCGGATCATGAATCACTACATCGATTTAGTCATCGATAATGAGGCGGTGGTCGATCAAAATGGTTTACTTCTTCAAGCCCAATCGATGATCCAGCCAACCGTCTTTTTCGAGCGATTTGCCAGTAAAACAGAAGCCATCAATTTTTTGGTCGAACAAACCCCTTTTAGTGATGAAAAACGAAAAGCGCAGTTTCGGCAATCCGTCATTGAAAGAGAGCAGCTACAATCAACCTATTTAGATAATGGCTTTGCCATCCCTCATGGCAATCCGAATTATGTCGAAAAAACAGCGATCTCGATCCTGCTTTTGGATCAGCCAGTAGAATGGGTCAACCAAAAAGCCGACATCATTATTTTATTGATGATCCGAGAGGATGAGACGCAAAAGGTGGAACCAATGATGAAATTGATCATGCAAGGAATCGAAAACAAAGAATGGTTCCTATCAAAAATGTTGGAGGTTAAATCAGAATGAAAGTGAAGGATTATTTGCCTGAGAAGCATATACAGACGGATGAGACAGTGGCAGATTGGCGCTCAGCTGTAAAATTAGCCAGTCAGCCCTTGCTGGATGAAGCGCTGATCACGTCAGCTTACATCGAAGCGATGATTCAAAGCGTGGAAGAAAATGGTCCTTACATGGTGTTGGCGGATTACTTTGCGCTGATGCATGCCCGTCCTGGAGAAGGGGTTTTGGAGCAAAGTATGAGCCTTTTAGTAACGAAACAGCCCATCGATCTTGAGGGCAAACCGGTGCGGATATTTCTTGTCTTAGCCGCCGCAGATAGTGAAAGCCATCTAGAAAGCTTGAAAGAGATCATGGCGATCTTTATGGATGAAGAAAAATACAACGTGATATTAAACGGCGATCGGGAACAAATTTGTCAATTATTCCAATAGGAGGAAAAGGATATGAAAATTTTAGCAGTATGTGGATTTGGTGTAGGAAGCTCAATGGTATTGAAGATGACGATCGATAAGGTGATCAAAGAGTTAGGGTTGACGGCAACTGCCGAGAATACTGATTTATCAACGGCAAAAGCGACACCAGCAGATGTTTATTTTACGAGTAATGAATTATTGAATGAGTTAAAAGGATCCGTGAAAGCACCCGTTTATCCAATCAAAAAGTATATGGATAAAGAAGAAGTCAAACAGCAAATGGAAAAATTTTTAGCTGAAAGAGAGGGATAATCATGAATTTTGTCACGGATTATATTTTAAAAAATCCGCCAGTCCTATTGGGGATCATTGCCATGATTGGGTTATTGGTACAAAGAAAGCCCTTCGCAGAAGTCGTCAAAGGAACCTTAACAGCTTCCTTCGGGATGGTGGCATTGACGGCTGGGGTAAACATGTTGGTGGGAACGATCGCACCGATCAATGCTGCGGTTCAAACCCAATTAGGCGTTGCTGTGTCAGATGGACTCTCTGACATCACCTTTACGGCAGAATACGGCGGAACAGTTGGTTTAGCGATGTTTTTCGGCCTGATCATTCATCTATTGATTGCTCGCTTTACACCTGTGAAGACGATTTTCCTCACCGGTCACATGTTGTGGTGGTTCCCATTCGTCATCGTCGCTGGGGGCGTTGAAGGCGGACTTACCGGAATCCCACTGTTGATCTTAGGGGCGGTTCTATCTGCTTGTTACTGGTCCTTCATGCCATGGATCATGCGTAAATATGTGTGGGATGCCACAGGCGATGATTCATTCTTGATCGGTCATCCAACGGGGATCTTGTCATTGGTTTCAGGCTTTGTTGCAAAACGGGTCGGAAACAAAGAAAAATCGACGGAAGATTTGAAAGTGCCAGAAAATCTATCGTTTTTCCGTGAAATATCGATTACTGGCGCGTTAGTGATGTTTTTGATGAATATCGTTATCGGTCTGATTGCGCCCGTATTAGTTCCTGAAGGGGGCAACTTGGTGATGTTTGCGGTTGATGCTGGCTTGAACTTCGGTGCAGGACTATTGATCATGTTGTATGGGGTACGTCTATTGATCAACCAAATCATTCCCGCCTTTCAAGGGATCGCAGAAAAAGTCGTTCCTGGAGCAAAACCAGCTTTTGATGTGCCCATCTTGTTCAACTATCGTCCAAATGCTGTAATCATCGGCTTTATCGTGGCGATGATCACCTCAACGATTTTAGTGGTCATTGCCAATACGACCAACGTCTTTGGCATTTTGATCGTTCCTTTAGTCATCACCAGCTTCTTTGAATGTGGCGGTGCTGCGGTGATTGGCGAAGGACAAGGGGGCTTGCGAGGGGCCATTATTGGTACGATCACAGCTTCTGTCGTTATGGTAGCACTCGTTGGGATCTCTGCAGCGTTATTCTCAACGACGATTCAAAACTGGATCTTGATTTTCGGTGGGAACGATTTATCTTTATGGGGCATCCTTGGTGAATTGATCGGCAAGCTGTTTGGAGGGTTTTAAATGTTTCAATACTTTGAAAAAGCAAAAGAACTATTGTCTATTGTAGAAGAAAAAGAAGCACCAGCGATTGAGCAAGCCATTGAATTACTGACGCAAGCCAACTTGACCAAAAAAGCCATCTACATTTTTGGCGCTAGTCACGCTGGGATCTTAGCCGAAGAGATGTATTATCGAGCAGGCGGCATGATGACGATCAACGCGATCTTTGGAAGAGAACTGATGCTTGATCGCAGCCCAATCACCTTCACTAGTAAAATGGAGCGCTTAGAAGGCTACGGTAGTGCCTTGGCGGCGACCCAGCCCTTTACAGCAGGCGATGTGCTGATCTTGCATTCGGTGTCTGGGCGAAATCCAGTTATCATCGATATGGCGCTTCATGCCAAAGAAAAAGGGGTCAAGATCATCGCATTAACGAACCTTACCTATTCGAAAACAGTCAGCAGCCGTCATACATCAGGCTTGCGTTTGTTTGAAACGGCGGATATCGTCATCGACAATCATGGGGAGATTGGCGATGCTGCGTGTACGATTCCAGACGTAGAACAAAAAGTCGGACCTACATCCACCGTAGTCGGCGCAACGATCTTAAATGCGATCATCGTTGAAGTTTGCCAAAAACTAAAAGAAGCCGGTGTCGACTATCCGCCGATTTTTTACTCAGCGAATCTAGACGGCGGGGATGAATTGAACCAGTCCCTGTTTGAAAAGTACCAAGAAGCGATCCATTATCAGCTGTAAGTCAAGAGTTAGTCGTTCCTTAGCGAAATAAGACGGTCAAAGAAACCATTCAAGACATTTTCTCCTTGCGAGAGAATGTCTTTTTTTGCTTACTTGTTAGAAAAGGGCCGGAGCATAGGGATGAAAAAGCGATTCAAGCAAAGAAGGCTTAAACTGGAATTATGTATTTTTACTTAATAATGGTCTTTAAAAATAAAATTATATAAAATGCTAGCTAAAATATGAATAAAATACTACAAAAACGATTGTTGTTTAACTTCCCGCTCGGTATAATTAGCTTGGAAGCTACAGCAAGACAACAAATAATGAATAAAAAATCTACAAACCGTTGATTAGAAAGGAGCAGCTTATGGAGTAGGTAGTGGGTATCGATTTTTCGATAAGAAGGAGAGGAAGAATATGAAAAAAGAAAAGAGAATGTTAGGTGATAAAAGTTATTGTGAAGAAACAGACAAGCGAAGGAGTCGGAAACTACATAAGTATCTGCTTGTCGGACTGATCGTTGTCCTTGTACTTAATCTATTTCCATTTGGTCGTTATGCTGACAATGTGGTAGAAGCCGTTACTTCTACAGAACAAAAGCAAAATAGTGAAGATGGTATCGAATATACAGAGATTCATTCAGCAGAAGAATTAGATACCTTAATACGTAAGGAACTAAACGGTAATTTTAAGCTAGTTAAGGACATTGATCTATCCGACTATCGTTCTAATACAAATATTGCGAATCAAGGATGGCTACCGATCCCAAACTTTACGGGTGTGTTCAATGGTAATGGCCATACGATCAGTGGGTTGCGGATAAATCGAACAGGTAGTAGTTTTTTAGGTTTATTTGGTTCAGTCAATGGAGCGACAATCAAAAATGTGACCGTTGCACTTGGTGGGGATATCCTAGGATCTTCCGCTGTTGGTGTCATTGCAGGGCGAACGACGCATGTAACAAACAATGGTGCCGTTTTAGAAAACAATCAGGTGATTGGCAACGGGCATACAGTTAGAGCCACGGCGCTGCTTGGGTATGCCGGCGGGCTGATTGGTTATTCTGGAGATAATACACGACTGGAAAACAATCAGGTAGAACATATCAATGTCCTGACAAATAGCGTTAGCAATTACGCCGGAGGACTTGTCGGTGCTGCTCGTAACTCTTCATTATTCGATAATGCAATCAATCGTGCCAAGGTAGAGGCGTATTCCTATGCTGGAGGGATAGCTGGGGTTACTTATGGATACTCTGCTCAGGCGCACAGCAATGGCACATTAGTAACGAAAAACATTGTCGATACTGAAAGCAGCGTACAGGGAAGAGGCTCCTATGCCGGAGGGGCATTTGGGGCAATTTATGAAGGCAGTGAAGTGCGGCAAACACTGACGCATGCGAAAGTAGTCGGCAAAGGGGCCTACAATGGCGGCTTTGCTGGAGTTATTTACGATCGTTCAACGGTTGACCAGTCTGCGGCTTATGGTTCTGTCGAGGCTGTGCGCTATACAGGTGGCTTTGTCGGAGCGTTGTATAACTCGGCCTCTGTAAGTAATTCTTACGCACGAGGAGCAGTGACTGGAACAACCGAACTAGGTGGCTTTGTTGGTACATTCTATGATTCAGCGATCATTGAAAACAGCTATGCAGCGAATACGATCCATACGGATGAAAGAAATCAAGAGCGTGCAGGTGCTTTTGCCGGTCAACATCTTGGCACACGGCAACAATATGCAGGGACGAATTATTTTGATCAGCAAATAGCTGGTATCGCACAAAATTTAAGTAATGCAGGCGGCGAGCAAACGAGTGGTGCTAGACCTCAAGGAAAAGATACGCAAGAATTTTCACAGTCAGGGACATTCGATGGGTGGGACTTTGAAGATACTTGGATCATTGATAAGGGCTATCCAGTATTTCAATTTTCCTATAAAGAACCTGACATTCCAAAGGAGATCGAAGAACCCATGATCATTGTTCATACAGCGTTTCCAGAAGGAGAAGTCACTGTCCCATTCATTGACATTGAGTATACAGCAACCCCAACAATAGGCAATGAGATTATAGAAGTCTATGTGAAGATCAACGGTAATTTTGATAGTTATTTGTATCTGAAAGGCGGGAATGGTATTACGCCCAAGGGTGAGTTGGGCACAGGGAGAGTCTTTTTCCGACCGATACAAGGAGAAAATCATATTGAGGTCGTGGCTTTTGATAGTAGTGGTGTGACAGGAAGTTATAAAGTTGATCAACCTGTGAAAGTGGTGGAACATCCTGTTCCAGATTCACCAAAACCAGAAGAAATTAGTACGGAGTTCTTTTGGGAAGATGAACGCACCTTTGTGAATAATCGCTTCCAGTTATGGCTTACAGGAGCTACCGTTGAGGAAAGAAAAAATGTGACGCCAGAGCTGATTGAAGAAGCACTTGCTTCCATTGATGCCACTTTATTGATCGAACCTGATTGGCTCGGTCAGCTTACTGTTCAAGTGAAAGAAAGTACGGCAGAAGAGCTGATTGAAATGATTGAAGATGTGATAGAAAATTTCCCAGAAGTCTTTGAAGATGGCAATCTTGATACATTAGATGATGCATCAATCAACGAAGTCACCCCTGTGGAAACACTGAGCAATAAGGAATATTTTCCTGACGATCCTTGGTGGAATAACGGTGAATGGGGGCTACGTGCGATTAATTTACCCGAAGCATGGGCGTTATTTGGCACACATGAAAGGGAGAATGTCAAAGTAGGGATTATTGATGATGGTGTTTGGGGGAAGCATGAGGACCTACAGATACCAGCTGGAAATATTGAAAATGATCCAAACGCTAAAACAAATACGGAACTATTTACAGCCGATCATGGTACGCATGTTATGGGAACGATCGGAGCCATTCAAGATAATCAACTAGGAGTCAGTGGAGTGATTAATATTTCACGGCAGAATCTTCTTAGTTATAATTCGTTTGATGGAATAGCTACAAATAGAAACACGGGTAAAAAATTTTTATCAACCAGTGCTAATGCTCAATTAAGTGGTTTAAAATGGAATGTCGAAAATGGGGCTCAAGTTGTAAACGTGAGTCTTGGTGGTAGCGGATTTCAATTTCCGCAATTGGGACTTTTTAATATTTTCATTAGGAAAACTCAACGATTAGTTGATGAGAACTATGAGTTTGTCATTGTTCATGCTGCAGGAAACAATGCGATTGATGCTAGATATGGGCAATCCTTTTCTAATATTGGAGAAAATCATGCATTAAGAGAACGAATTATAACAGTCGGAGCAACGACTAATGTGAATAATAGAATTCGGATGGCTAGTTTCTCTAATTATGGAACAATTGTAGATGTTGTTGCACCAGGGCATGATATAAAAAGTGCTTCATCGGTTAGCAAGGACTTATATGTTAATAAGAACGGTACTTCCATGGCAGCACCTCATGTTACTGGTCTTGCCGCTCTTGTATGGTCGGAAAACCCAGGTCTTTCTGGTGCTCAAGTTAAGGGGGTTATTACTCAGTCTGCGATACGCTCTGGTTTAAAAGACACAGAAACCAGACCAAATACTCCTGAAATGACCTATTATCAAGTAAGTGCTTTTGCGGCTTTAAAGCAAGCTCGTGGTGTAGATCCGGACAGGGATACGGTTCTGATTCGAGGGAAAGTCAGACAAGAATCTACCGGTTACTTATTAGAAAATGCTCGCGTTCATTTGTATCAGAATAATAAACTATTAGAACAAACATGGACGAATTCATTGGGTGAATTTCGTTTCTTCAATCAACCACCCGGTCATGATTATCGAATCACAGTTCATTACCCATGGCATATTGCTGCAAGAATCAATAATTTTTCTGTTCCAGAGGGTATCAAAGAAAGAGATGTTGGGACAGTTGTTCTACATGATTCCTCTTATGTAGGAATTGACACTGTCTTTTTATTAGATGATTCTGGCAGTATCAGCGCGAATAATTTTAGGCAGATGACTAATGAAGTACAGGCATTATTTTTAAATGAAGATGCTTTTACGAGTGACGATCGGATTAGCTTGTTTACCTTTAATTCTAGAGTAAATCGACATTTCTCATTTTTAAATCCTTTACTTGCAGCTGAACGGCTTCCTAGGCAAGTTGGCGGTAGTACTGCATTAAACCAAGCAATTGCGCAAGGTAACCAAGAATTTGAACAGTATGGACGAAAAAACGCAAAAAAAGTAATGGTTGTTCTTACAGATGGACACAATAATATTTCAGGTCCCCCAGAGGCAGAATTGATTCAACAGGCTAAAGAAAACGATGTAACAATCTTTTCTATAGGGGTGGGGAATAATCTAAATCAACGCTTTCTCGAAAATATTGCAAAAGAAACAGATGGTGAATTCTTCCACATCTCTAACTTCCAACAATTAGCAGAAATTTTTGAAAAAATTCGTTACGAGCTATTTGATGAAAATATTCAAAAGCTGCAAATCGAACTCTCAGAAACTAGTGCTCAAAATCTTCAGACGACCAATGTGGAGTCTGAACGTTTAGCAGCATAAGGTTCTTTTTAAGGAACATGAATTTGTTGTTCATCAAATGGTTATCAATTAGTTTTTTTACTAGTGAAAAATAATCATTTGATGAACATTTTTCATAAACTTCGAAAACCTCAGATGTAAGGAGTGAATTGAATGCAATCAGATCAACGCATAGCCGCAATGAGTAAGAAAGAGGCTGATAGAGCAAATCCTTTATGTATCATTCTTTGTATTTTATTAATTTGTTTCACCATCTGTCACTTTTTAGTTTTACCTGTAAAAGCAGCCGAAGTTTCAGATACTGATTCAATTCAGATAGAAGGCACCTTAGCGGCCATCCTCAACAGCGAAAGAATTAATCCAGAACCCACAGAGCCGCTCACTGAACCATTGCTGGAAATCGTCACGGAACTTCCGAATTCAGAATTGATGGTTCCTTTTTTAGAATTGATTTATGCGGTCACACCAAGCGAAGGGCAAACGTTAGAAGAAGTCTATGTCAATGTGAACGGCGAATACGATCAGCACTTGTATCAAAAAAAAGCGGGAGAACCTGAAGTTACAGAGCGAACATTCGGTGAAGCTCGTCTCTTTCTTTCTACCGATGAACAGGAGAGCCGATTTGAATTAGTCGCCGTCGATAGCAGTAACAGAAGGACTTATTATCCCATAGAGCAGTCATTTTGGTTATCGGAAAATCCCGAACCGCCGTTGCCGACTATTGCCGACATATCAATACTTGATCGTTATGAAGGAAAGATAGCTTTTGTACATAATCGTCTCCATCTCCAATATAATGACGAGATACTTACAGGAATAAACGAGCAAAACGGCGAAACGAGTTTAGATCAGCTGTTGGATGAACTTTCTTACTATGACATGGAGTTGATTGCTGGACCAGACAAGAATGAGAGAGTAACGATTCAGTTAAAGCAAACTCCTTATAGAGAGCTTAATAGATTTATTTATGATTTAGAAACATTTACTTCTGGTATTGTTACCGATGGAGAAATTGAAGAGATGACTTTAGCTGAGGTGGACCAGTTACCCAAAACAGCAGCACCTGTCGATCGCTCGGTTGAGTTTAAACGGCATATGTTAAAAATCGGTTGGGTACCGGGCTTGTTTTTCCGAAGGTATCAGGACAACGTGGTAGGTTTCAAGCTGCATGAAGAAACCATTTTTTTAAATCCCGAGTCGTTTCCTGAAACTTATCTCAGTAAGAAACTGATAAATGAAAAAATCGACGAAGCTGTTGCAGCGATTGACGGCATTCGTTTAGAAGAAAATCGACTTTCTTATCCTTATGTGCAAATAGCTGTAAGAGGAAATACACCAAGGAATTTAGTGAAGAAAGGGCAGCAACTACTGACGAATTATCCCGAAGTCTTTTCAAAAGGGTATGTAATAATCAGAGGAAGGCAAAATATTTATGGCTATACTACCACAGCCGAATACAAACGACGATGGCGTGTTAGGAGTAATTTTGAAGAACGAAACTACCCTATCCGGGCAATCATCAACCCGAATGGCACAGTTTCTTCGTTAATGGATATAGGTTGGCACGGCGTGACTGTTAGCATGGCGTTAGTGATAGGATTTGGTTCTATCGGCTTTATTGTATTTATATGTGAACTTTTTGCTTGTCAAAGGGCAGAAAAACGAAAAAGGAATAGGCAATCAGGTAGAAACTGATACCCGTTTGTCATTCTTAAATTCTAATAGAATTCTGTTACCTCCAAAGAAGAAAGGAGCAAAGTGAATGCAATCCGCTGCGCAAATAAATTCAAACGACGAGAAAGGCATTAAAAACCTCTTTCGCAACCATAAAATCTTTAGTCTGTGTTTCTTTGCTCTTACCATCTATCATATGTCCAGTTGGCAAGTATTAGCAGCCGAAGAACCAACCGACCAGTCCCAAGGCGTCTTAGCCGACATCCTCAACAGCGAAAGGATTACCCCAGAACCCACAGAGCCACTCACTGAACCATTGCTGGAAATTGTCACAGAGCTACCCGATTCAGAACTAATGATTCCCTTCTTTGAATTGATTTATGCGGTAACACCAAGTGAGGGGGAAATGCTGAAAGAAGTCTATGTCAATGTGAATGGCGAATACGATCGGCATTTGTATCAAAGAGCGATGGGGGAGCCAAAGGTCACAGAGCGGAAATTTGGCGAAGCACGACTTTTTATTTCTGAAAATCAACAAAAAAGCCGATTTGAATTGGTCGCCGTCGATAGCAGTAACAAAAGGACTTACTATCCCATAGAACAGTCATTTTGGTTATCCGAAAATCCCGAACCACCATCGCCGACTATCGCTGATGTAACGACGGAAGAGTATTTCGATGAAGAAGTGACCTTCATTAACAATCGGATCCAGTTTCAACTGGATAGGAAGCGCTTTAATCAAGAATTCGGGTCAAACCATGAAACGGTTTTAGACAAATTGCTTTATGAACTTTCATATTTTGGTGGTGAACTTCTATCCGGTCCAGATAAAAATGATTTTGCAACAATTCGTTTGAAGGGAACTTCTTATGAAGAGCTTGAAAGGATTATACAGAAGTCAATCTCAGAATCCTATGGATTTATCGCTGATGGAAAGATCCAAGAGATAGATTTAGCCACATCAGACTTATTGCCTAGTGAGGAAGAACCTGTCAACCGCTCCTTTGAGTTAAAACCTGAAATGGTGCGAGTTGGTTTTGTTCCTGGATTGTTTTTGAGAAGGTACCAAAACAATGTGTTGAGCTTTCAATTGCATGAAGAAACATCTTTTTTGAATGCTGAAACGTTTCCAGAGACTTACCTTAGTAAAAAACTGATTGAAAATAAGATTGATGAAACAATTACAGCAATAGATGGGATTCGATTGGAAAGAAATCCTTCTAGTTATTCTCTTTTCCGCGTAAAGGTTGCTGATGGGACACCTAGAGAATTGATAAAAAAAGCCCAAAAACTATTGGCAGAGCACCCCAACATTTTTGCAGAAGCACGTTTAGCTATATTGGCAGACATAAAAACACCACGTTATGACACAATTCCTGAATACGAAAGAAAACCTCTTGATAGGCGATTAAATCACTTAGAACAACAAATATACCAATTTTGGGGAAGCATTAATGAAAATGGCACAGTTTCTTCAATGGCAGATATGGGCTTGAGAGGGCTGCCGACTATCGTGAAACTACTAGGAGGTGCCGGTCTATTTTGTGGCATTCTGAGTTTCGCCATCTTCATTTACCGAAAAAGACCTCCTCGCAAGAAACACGAATTTTGGGGATAATGTTCACTGATGGGCATGTGGAAATTCCTTTCAAGCTGAAGGAGAACGGGGGGAACGTTGTTGTCTTTAAGTGTCGAAACAGTGAAGGACAACCTTCTTTCAAGAAACCGACATTCGATTAAAAGCTGTGATGAACGCCTAGCTGAGGCTTGTCGCCTTTAAGAAAATCGAACTGCTAGCAAGGAAATTTCTGCCAAAAAGAATATTTTGATCTTACGACTTTGATCCAGGCAAAGCTAACCACTGGAGCCTTGGTTACATAAAAAACCTCTCAAAAGCAGCTGGTCGCTGATTTTTGAGAGGTTTTGTCTACCAAGAGATAGCTATGGTGTTTTTTCCAGTTGAAATTGTTTATTCAAATTCTTCATACTCATTTGGGTCTTGACCATCGATGCGGCCGTCTGCTTTGTTTAACTGATTGATTTGATTGATTTCATCTTCAGTCAGTTCAAAGTCGAAGATCGCAAGATTTTCTCGTTGATGGGCGAGGTTTCTTGATTTAGGTAGGGGCAAAATGCCACGTTCCACATGCCAGCGCAAGATGATTTGACCAGCTGATTTTTGGTATTTCTCAGCTAATTCAGTGATCAGTGGCTCTTTCAGGGCATCGCTGCCGCGGCCTAATGGGCTCCAAGCTTCCGTTACGATGCCGCGTTTTTTGTTCTCTGTAACCATTCGTTCTTGGACCCAGTAAGGATGGATCTCAATTTGATTTAGCGCAGGGGTCACACCAGTTGCTTCAATGATGGCATCCAAATGTTCTGGCTCGAAATTGGAAACGCCGATGGAACGGATCAAACCTAATTTCTGGGCGGTCACTAAGGCTTGCCAAGCTTCGACATATTTGCCGCGTTTTGGTAATGGCCAGTGGATCAAAAAGGCATCGAAGTAGTTGAGTCCCATGCGAGCAAGGGATTCTTGAATGCTGGTTAAGGCATCATCATAGCCATGGTATTTTCCCGGTAATTTTGAGGTGATATAAAATTCTGAACGTGGGATACCAGAGCGACGGATCGCTTTGCCGACAATGCCTTCATTGTCATAATTGGTTGAAGAATCGATCAATCGATACCCGTCAGCGATCGCTGCTTGCAGCTGGCTCAACCCTTCGCCACCGCGGATCTGATAGGTACCGATGCCCACGGCGGGGCGTAAATTGCCGTCGTTTAATGTCAGTAAAGGTGCTTTCATAAAATGATTCCTCCTTTTCTTTACATTCTACTCTAACGCTTTTTTGCCAGGAACGTAACCAACTTGCTCAAACAAAGAAAAAAGAGCAACGGTTTCTGTTTCAGAAACAATTGCTCTTTTTGATTAAATTATTTTTCAGGCGGTGTGCCATACATTTTTGGTGTGACTTGATCGAGTTTTGGCGCTTTTCCTTCGATCTTTGGTTCGTCTAGCCATTGGTATTCGCCTTCACCATCAAGGGCTTTGCCTTTCGCCCAAGAGCCTTCTTTACTTTGGTCGCCTTCTGAGAAGTTATAGAAATCATAAGCGATATCTAAGCGTTCGTTTTTGCGGTCAAAGGTAGTCGGCACTAAAATCGAGCCTTCATTTTCTTCCAATTCTTTCACGGCAGCTGCCCAAAGATTTTGGTGGTAGCTATCACGCGCTAATAAGACCGAAAGTAAGTCTTTGACCCCACGGTCATCGATCATTTCATAGATGCGTGCTACTTGCAGACGTCCTTGTGATTCTGCATTTAAGTTGGCACGGAAATCAGCAAGCAAGTTGCCACTAGCAATGATATACGCACCTGACCATGGATTGCCGACGCTATCAGCAGGACGTGGTCCTAAGCCGGCAACGATGGCATGTTGCGGGTTCATTCCGGAAATGATCGCACCGATCGTTGGGTCTTTTTTCATGGCAGCTTCCTGATCTTCCACAGGTGCACCTTCCAGCAGACGTGCAACCATCGTTGCTAACATTTCAACGTGTCCAAGCTCTTCAGTAGCGATATCCATCAACATATCTTTGTATTTTTCTTCCCCACGGCAGCTCCATCCTTGGAATAAGTATTGCATGGCAACACTCATCTCTCCATATTGTCCACCGATTAATTCTTGAAGGTATTTCGCAACTAACGGATTTGGTTTTTCTGGTTTAGCTTCAAACTGTAGTTCTTTTTGATGACGAAACATACTATTCCTCCTAAAATTTTTTATTGGGCCCATAAAAAGTTTCTCATGAATCGAAAGGTTCGTCTAATAAAATGCACTTAGTTCAAAATGAAAAAAGCTCCAAAAAGAAAAGCCATTTACTTTGACAAAAAGCGAGAAGCGTTAGATAGTTAAATTAAGAGAGAATTAGAAAAGGAGCGAGTCACCATGTTTCAGTATTACAAAATGGACGACCGAAAAATAAGGGAATCCTCGGGGGAAGATTACAATTGGCTGGTGGTTTCTGGGACAGATCCAGAGGAACAACGCCACTTGTTAGATAAGTATCAACTGCCCGAAGATATTTTTATTGGAGCCAACGAACCGGAAGAAGTCTCACGTTTGGAATACTTACGTAACACTAAGTTAAATCATCCGATTCTTTATACCTTGATCGATTTGTCAGAAGTGACAAAAGACCGCATCGAAGATCGTTTAGAACCGGTGACGTTTATTTATACCAAAGATCTTTTAATCACTTATGTCTCTCATCAATCTACACTGATTAAACGCCTGATTGAAAAGCATGAGCAAGATATTCAACGGTATGAAGATATTGTTGCCTACTCGACGCTGATGATCTACACCCATTACATCAAAGGTCTGCAGGAAATGAAGAAACAGATCGATGCACTAGATGAAGCAGCTCGTAAAACGACGGAAAACAACGAATTGTTTAATTTAGCCGATACCGAACGAGACATGGTCTATCTGGATCACACCTTACGGGATCAGAACCATACCGTCGATCGTTTGATGGATCGCAAAGAATTTTTGGATCGTTTGGATAATGAAGCACTCGTTTATGACATTAAGCTACGACAGAAGTTTGCCATGAAAATGGTCACTATCTATCGCGACTTGTTAGAAACCATTGGTGGCTTGTTCTCCGATATGATGGACAACAATCTAAACCATCTGATGAAATACTTAGATTCTGCGGCATTGGTGGTGGCTGTGCCGTCCTTGATCGCGGGGCTATGGGGGATCAACACTGGGGGACTGCCAGGAAAAGACAATGCCATCGGTACGATCATTGTCTTTGGTTTGGCTATTTTAGTTGGGATATTAACCGCCATTTACTTGTCACGGAAAGACTTTTCAAAATAAAAAGCGCCGCTGCTCTGTGGCACCGTTCATCCATAAAAGGAGAATGGTGCGACGAAGCAGTTGGCATTTTTTTATTTTAACCCGCTGTCCAAATTGCTGTCGAGAGTCCAGCGCTGAAAGGCGAGAAAGACCAGCAGCAAAGGCAAAACAGAAATTACCGAGGCAGCAATCAAAATCGTCCAATGGATATTTTCCGCGCCCACCAAGCTGCGGTTCGCCACTTGCAAGGTGTATTTTTTCGGATTATTCAAGACGATCAAGGGCCAGATATAATCATTCCATCGCTACTGGAAGGAGAAGATCTCCAGTGTCATAATGATTGGTCGGGCAATCGGCAGCATGGTGATGGCGATGATAGAGGAAGAAAAAAATGGCATCGTATTTTGTAAGCGCATAGCTGCAGTCGGCACTGACTAGAATCCTCAATAAATCCGCGTAAGGCAAATCAGGAACTTCTACAGTCACACCGTTTTTTCTGAGTATTTTCCCGTCATTTTCAAATAAGTACCGCTTTCGCTGGGAGCTCTGGAAGCAAACATGGGAATCTGCGAAGATATTTCCAATCGGCAACGATCGAAACGTCCCCTAATGAAAAATAGCTGAAGTGCTGAAAAGATAGCTGTCCTAAAACGCACTGAGGAGTAAAAAGTGCCAATTATCTGACAAAATGAGAGTGGCTCTCCCTCAGTTTAGCGAAGAAGATGCAAAATAAAAAATAAAGCGATTTCAAAAAATGCACGAATATTAAAAAAAACGAATTAAAGCTCTTACAACGATAATTAAGAAGTACTGGTAAACGTTAATATAACAAGGTTTGAAATTTTTTTTGCAAATTGAGTGCAAATCTTTTGTCTAAAACGGGGATTAAGCGTAACATAATATGTGTAATAACTACTTAAAAGAAAGAAGGAGAAAAATATGCATTGGTTATGGGTATTAATCGTAGGAGCTATTATCGGTTTGATCGCCGGAGCTATCACAAATAAAGGTGGATCAATGGGTTGGATCGCCAACATCGTTGCAGGTTTAGTAGGTTCAGCTATTGGACAAGCAATCTTAGGTTCTTGGGGTCCATCACTTGCTGGAATGGCAATCGTCCCATCAATTATTGGTGCGGTTATTGTAGTTGCTGTTGTTTCATTCTTCTTAGGACGTTCAAACGGCTAGTCCATTCAGCAATTGTTTCCATTCATTTATTTCGGGTAGTAATTACCTCGAATAGACAGGCAAATCCAGATTTTTCTGGGTTTGCCTTTTTTGTTTTTAAGGAAGCATAAGCAATCCTTTTGTCATATCGGGAAATTGTCGTTACACTTGAAGTAGGTCAAAAAAGAAAGGAAGAGGTTCAATGAAAAAGCAATATGAAACAGCGATGATCAATCGAGGCGGTCGTGTCGGAGAGGTCGAAGCACCAAATGGCAGTTTTCACCTGAAAATTGACAAACCGGGTCTTCACAGTGAGGGCACAAACCCAGAACAATTATTTGCCGCTGGCTATGCTTCTTGTTTCAACGGTGCCGTACAGCATATGCTGAAAGAGCATAACATCGAATCCGAATCCGAAGTTAAAGCAAGAGTGTCTTTGTATCAGCATGAGGACGGCAGTTACCAAATCGGCGTGATTTTAGAAGTGTCGTTACCAGGCGTTGAAAAAGCCGAGGCAGAGAAAATCGCAGAAGAAGCCCATGATTTTTGTCCGTATTCTCGGGCAACTCGTGGCAACATTGATGTCGAAGTACAAGTAGTCTAAGCATTATTGCAGCTAGACAAACAATAAGCGGCTGATGAATCAGCCGACAAGAGGGAATTCATCAAGGAGGCCAATCAATGAGACAAACAGAGATCTTGCTGCTTTTGGGCGTGTTTGTGGTTGGCCTTTTTGTGGTGTACTGGCTGAAAAAGCATCGACATGCGGGCCACAATCAAGCACTGGCAGCTCAGCTGAAGCGTTATCCCAGCGTGCGGAAAGCGTGGTTGGCAGCCGGGGCAAAAAGGGAAGCAGTCCTTTTGGTTCCTGGTTTAAAAAAAGCTACTGCCGCAGTTGCAACGACGGCAACGGCGAAAGCAGAAACGAGGCTGTACAAGCATGCGGATCAGTGTCAGGCAATGACCCCACAAGGGTTGGCCGTTTCGGAGGACTATTTGTTCCTCTCTGCGTACTGTTCGCAGCAGGAACATCACTCACAGCTTTATATAATAGAAAGAACGAGCGGACGGCATCTGAAAACGGTGGTTCTGCCAAAACGCCCCCATGTCGGCGGATTAGTCTTTGATCGAGCAACGCAAGTGCTGTGGCTAACCATCACTGGGAAAGGAATGGGACGAGTGGCGTGTGTTTCTTTGCAGACACTGCTGGAAGATGATTCCTTGGCAACCAGTCAGCCGATCGCTTATCAGCAAGTCATCGAATTGGCAGGCATCACTCACAGCTCCTATTTGGCAGCCGATAGCGGTGAACTTGTCTCAGGGACCTTTGCCTTGAAAAACGGTGGCGTGGTGGCGAATTATCCGCTGCCTGTTCTTTCAGACAGCGGTCGCAAAGCATCTCCTCGCATCAAGCCGCGAAAGAGAAGGGTCACCACCACGAAAGTCCAAAGTATCGCCTTTACCACTGAATACTTGTTGTTGGCACGTTCCTTTGGACCAGGGTCGGCTGAGTTATGGGTCTTTTCAAAGGATGCAACGGTGCTGACCCGCAAACATGCGTTGCGGCGCATCAAGTTTCCCCATTACCTTGAACAGATCGTGGTAGAAAAAGGGCAGCTGTACTGCTTGTTTGAAAGTGGGGCATGGGCGTATCGGCAAAAAGGCGGCAGCATCGATGAAGTCGTGGTATTGGACCTTGCGACCTTACTTCAGTAAGATAACTGCTTAAAAAGAAAAAAGACCAGCCTCTTAAGAAGCTGGTCGTAAGTGCAGTAATTATTCCACGATTGCTCGTTGGATATCTAAGACGGTGCCGGTATGAGCATCTGCCAAAAATTCATAGGTGACAAGCTGTCCGTCTTCGGTGCGGGTGATGCCGCCAGTATATCCTTGGGAAGTGATCGCAAATTTGCGCAAAGGTTGTTTTTCGAAATTGATCCAAGAACCTTCGATCGGTCCTTCTTTGATAAACGCCGCTTTTATATTGTCTAAGACATCATCGGCATTCATGGCTTGCCTTTTCTTCAACCAGATCGTTGAAAAAATCCCTCCTGCAAAGCCAAGACCTAAACCGATGGTCAGTCCATTTTTAAAATAATGCAATGGATGCTCATTCTCCATCTAATGTCCCTCCTATAGTAAGTTTTCCCGAATGTTGTGATCTCGGTGAAAGCACAGGTTCTCTTAACAATAGTTTACCATAGTTTAGAAATATTCTATAAGAAAAATAACCAACAATAGAAATTTGCGCTATAATAAAGAATATCAGTAGGAATAAGGAGGAAGAGAGCACATCCGTTGTTTCACCCGAAAATTGCTAGAAAACACAGCAACAGCAAGCGTTGCTTTTTCAAAAAAAGCAGCTTTGTTTCTTCGGGGCAGCAAACAACTGATACGTGTTTCTCGAATGATCATGGAAGAAAAAACATTTCAACGTATCAAAGAACTAACGGAGTTACAAGGAACCAGCGGGTTTGAACACGACGTGCGAGCGTATATGCGTGAAGCGATGACTCCATTGGTAGATGAAATCCAACAAGATGGCTTAGGCGGCATCTTCGGTTTGCGTCACCACCAAGAAGCAGATGCACCACGAGTGATGTTAGCTGCTCACATGGACGAAGTTGGTTTCTTATTGACGACGATCACCGATCGCGGCTTATTCAAAGTCACTCCTTTAGGTGGATGGAACCCTTATGTGGTATCTGCTCAACGGTTTACATTGAAAACAGCGAAGGGCGATTACCCATGTGTTTCTTCTTCAGTACCGCCACATTTGTTGCGAGGAAGCAGCGGTCAAAAAAATGTCGAAGTGACAGATATTTTGTTTGATGCTGGTTTTGAATCAAAAGAAGAAGCAGAAAGCTTTGGCGTACGTCCTGGCGATACGATCGTCCCACAAGTGGAAACCATCAAAACAGCCAATGGGAAAAACATCATCTCGAAAGCTTGGGACAACCGTTACGGCTGTGCGGTCGTATTAGAAGCACTTGAAGCCTTGAAAGAGGAAACATTAGGCCATACGTTGATTGCTGGTGCCAACGTTCAGGAAGAAGTCGGCTTACGGGGTTCTCGTCCGTCTGTGACGAAATTCAAACCAGACTTGTTCTTTGCAGTAGATTGCTCGCCAGCGGATGACACAGTCACGAAAAATGGCACCTTTGGTCATCTAGGAGCCGGGACTTTGATGCGAATCTATGATCCAGGCATGATCATGTTGCCACGGATGAAAGAATTCTTGTTGGATACAGCAGAAAGCAACAACATTCCTTACCAATACTTTGTTTCAAAAGGTGGTACCGATGCTGGTGCAGCACACATGGCAAATGAAGGGATCCCAAGTTCTGTCATCGGTGTTCCTGGACGGTACATCCATACCCACCAAACCCTATTCAGTATCGCTGATTTTGAAGCGGCACGGGAAATGGTGATTCAAGTCTTGAAAGGATTGGATCGTTCAACCGTTGATACGATCTTAGCAGGACAATAAGCGAGAACGAACGAAAGCAAAGAGACAGCCACCCGTTGTCTCTTTTTTTCTGCAGGGCTTTGCAAGATCAGCATGTCAGTTGGTAGTCCCTGAAAGAAAGGTGTATACTTAAAGAAAAGAAAGTGGTGAGTATTTGATTATTCCAAAAGATTTAGCAGAGTTAGCAACATATGTGGAGAAAGGCAAAAATGTCTTCTTTTTCACCGCCGATTGGTGTGGCGATTGCCGCTACATCAAACCGCAATTGCCTGAGATCGAAGCGGACTTTCCAGATCTTCAATTTGTCGAAGTCGACCGTGATGAATACATGGATGTAGCGGTTGAATGGAACATTTTTGGTATTCCTAGCCTCGTCGTTATCGAAGACGGCAAGGAGCTGGGACGGTTAGTTAACAAGGATCGCAAAACCAAAGAAGAGATCGAAGCCTTTTTAACCAGCGTACAATCAGCATAGGAGGGGAAAAAGATGGAAGCACAAAGATATCAAAACATTTTAGTAGGGATCGACGGTTCAGATCAAGCGATGTCAGCCTTCAAAAAAGCAGTGGAAGTCGCTCGTCGAAACCAAGGGAAGGTTTATGCCGCAACGATCATCGATCAGCAAGTGCCGACCATGATGGGTTATGCACCTTTGGATAGTTCCATCTTAGAACAAGAAAAAGACACGGCGAAAAATCTGATCGACGACTGCAAAGCCTACGCAAAATCAGTGGATTTTGATCTAGTAGAAGGCATCGTCGCTTACGGCTCCATCAAAGACGCCCTTGCCACCCAATTACCGGATCAATACGACATCGATTTGATCATGGTGGGGCAATCCGGGCTGAACGCCGTGGAACGCTTCATGATGGGGAGTGTCGCCAGCTTCGTTATCCGTGAAGCCCGGTGCGACGTGCTGATCGTATCACCTGAAGAAACCAAAGCGTAAGGTCATTTTGGAAAAAATAAGCTTGTCGTTGCCGTGTTCTTTTCCATAGTTTGCATGGTAGTAACAAGTGACAAAAGGAAGTTCCTGAGAACCAGCGGTTTTGCTCGCTAGTGAAGCATTGTCTTTAGCAAATGAGCAGTAGCTGGTTTTCAGGCTTTTTTGTCTTTGAAAATAACTAGAATTTCAAGGAAAACAAAGAAATTCCATGACGGATGCCGAAAAATTTGATAAGATTATGGGCGGAATGTGTAAGTACCTAAGGAGGAAAAAACGTGATTTTTGCTTATAACAAAGAATATGTCAGTGATACACTGCTTGCCATCACAGCAGATGATAAAGGATTAGAACAAACCGTCGAACGCAAAGGCAATGTTGCCCAAATTAAAAATGAAGAAGGCACGATCGTTGGCTGGAACTTTTTTGCGATCTCAGAAGTGATGACGATCGAAGGCCGTGGTCAAGTGACGTTGACGAAAGAACAAATCCAACAATTGAACACCATGATCAAAGAAGCAGGATTCAGCGAAGAACTGCCTGCAGATACGGAACCAAAAATCGTCGTTGGCTATGTGAAATCTTGTGTAGAACATCCAGACAGCGACCATCTTTCTATCACGGAAACAGAAGTTGGAGATGGGAAAGTCTTGCAAATCGTCTGTGGCGCTGCCAATATTCGTAAAGGATTGAAAGTCGTTGTCGCAAAACCTGGCGCAATGATGCCGGATGGCTTGATGATTTGGCCGGGGACACTTCGTGGCGTAGAAAGCTTCGGAATGATCTGTTCTGCTAAAGAACTACATTTAGAAGGTGCCCCAATGAAAAAAGGCATCCTTGAGCTGCCTCAAGATGCCGTTGTAGGTGAAGCTTTTCCAGTCGGTAAAGCCTAAAAAATGAACTGCCGCTTCCTGTTTTTGCGGCAGTTCATTTTTTGATTGTTTCGATTGGTTTTGGTAATTAGTTGCTGCTGTCTGTTGATTGTTCGTTGATCGATGTATCAACGGAAAGTTTTACTTCTGCTGTTTTTTCTTCATCGCCACGATAGAAGGTTACAGTGATCGTGTCACCGACTTTGTGTTTGTACAACGCAGATTGCAGATCCGTTGTGGTGCTGACTTCTGTATCATCGATTTTCGTGATAACGTCATATTGTTGCAATCCTGCTTGTTCTGCTGGTGTTGCATTGTTGACTGAGTAGATCACAACGCCTGAAGTTACAGATGAAGGAACTTTCAAGATTTGTTCTTGTTGTTGTGATGTGATTGAACCTAAATCGATCGTTTGGATCCCTAGTGCAGGGCGAACCACTTTGCCGTCTGCTTCTAGTTGATTGATGATCTCAACGACATCGTTACTTGGGATCGCAAAGCCCATCCCTTCGACACTAACGCCTGAAGCAGAGCCCGAGGTGCTGGCGATTTTACTTGAGTTGATCCCAATCACTTGACCATCAACGTTGATCAGTGGACCACCTGAGTTCCCTGGGTTGATTGCAGCATCCGTTTGGATCGCATTGATACTGATCGTACCACCAGATTCGTTTTGGCTTGTTACTTGACGATTCAAGGAAGACACGATCCCTTGTGTCACAGAGTTTGCATAGTCAGAGCCTAGAGGAGAACCGATCGCGATTGCTGGTTCGCCGACTTTCAAGGCACTTGAATCGCCAAATGTTGCGGCAGTTGTAACTTTTTCAGAAGAGATTTTTAAGACGGCTAAGTCTGTGTAAGAATCGGTACCTACCAATTCAGCTTTGACTTTTGTACCATCTGCTAAGACAACTTCCAAACCATCTTGACCTTCAACTACGTGGTTGTTGGTTACGACATAGGCATCGTCGCCATCGATTTTGTAGATGACACCACTCCCTTCAGAAGAAGCTTCTAAGGCGCTGTCGTCTTCGCTTTGGCTATCGCCTTCACTTTGTCCACCTTGCTGACCAAAGAGGCTGTTCCAGTCGTTGCTTTGACTTTGTTGTAGATTAATGATGGAAACCACCGAATCTTGTACTTTTTCAACTGCCTCAGTGACATCGCTAGTCACATCAAGTTTTACATTGGATACTTGGGTTTGTCCGTTAGAATCTTGGACCCCGCTGTTGGTCGTGGTTTCTGGTGTTGAAGTCAAGGATGAACCCATTGCCAGATACAGACCGCCGAAGGTCAATAATCCGCCGACCATACCGCCTAAAATCCCAATACCTAATCGTTTTAATAAACCAGGAGAAGTTTTCTTACCTGGTGTGACATATTTTCTTGCCATTACTATTTCCCCCTTAATGAATAATTCGTTATAATCAGTATATTCCTTCTATCTGAGATTAGTCTACTAAGAGATTTTGAAAAAAATATGAAGAAGTTGCGTAAGAATCTGTTTCAAACGATGAAATTTTCTTCGTAAGACCCGTTCATTTTTGAATAAAAATAGCAGAGAAATCTGGGGAGAAGTAAAGGTCTTTTTATCCACAGTGTGTGGACAAACTTGATGGGGTTGGTTGGGTGGATGAAGAAATCGTTGAAGTGTCGCAGTTTTATAGATAAGATAGAAGGATTTCAAAGAAAGTCAAAGTGTGTAAAAGGTTGTGGATAGCATTGTCCACATTTTCATAAAATAAGGGGATAACGAGGAGAAATCTATGAAAATCAAAATCGTCACGGTAGGAAAACTAAAAGAAAAGTACCTCGTTCAAGGAATCAACGAGTACGCCAAACGATTGGGGGCATACGCAAAGCTTGAGTTTATCGAAGTACCAGATGAAAAAGCACCAGAAACCTTGAGTGAAGCCCAAATGCTGCAAATCAAAGAAAAAGAAGGCCAGCGCATTTTAGCCAAAATCAAAGACACCGAATATGTCTTTGCCTTAGCAATCGAAGGCACCAATCCCACCAGCGAAGCCTTCGCCAAACAAATCGATCAACTCGGCATCCAAGGAAAAAGCCAACTGACCTTCGTCATCGGCGGCTCCCTAGGCTTAAGCCAAGAAGTCATGACTCGCAGTGATGCCAAAATCTCCTTTGGCAAAATGACCTACCCCCACCAACTCATGAAACTGATCTTATTGGAGCAGATTTATCGCGCGTATCGAATCAATACGGGGGCGCCGTATCATAAGTAAATATCTTAAGCAGTATAATAGAAAAAATTAACCACCGGTACTACCGGTAAAAAGGAGCAACAACCATGCGAAATATCAAACTAACGATTGAATACGACGGCAAGCGCTACTTAGGGTGGCAACGACTAGGAGATTCTGAAAAAACGATCCAAGAAAAAGTTGAAGGGGTCATCAAATTATTGACGGGAGAAGAAATTGAGATCGTGGGTTCTGGTAGAACCGATGCGGGCACGCATGCTCGAGGACAAGTGGCAAATTTCAAGACGACCCATCAAATGAGTTTGCCAGAGATGCAGCAGTTCTTTAACCGCTATTTGCCGCAAGACATCGTTGTCAACAAGATTGAAGAAGTGCCTGAACGATTCCATGCACGCTATCACGCTAAAGGCAAGCAATACAGCTATTATGTTTGGAACAACGCGATCCCATCGGTCTTTGCTCGCAATACCAGTTTTCATTGCCCGCAGCCCCTTGATTTGGAAAAAATGCAGCAAGCGGCTGAGAAGTTGATCGGCACCCATGATTTTATTGGCTTTTCTGCGTTGAAAAAATCAAAAAAATCAACGGTGCGCACAATCGATGAAATCACTATCACACCAGAAGGCGACCTATTGCGGTTTACCTTCAAAGGCAACGGCTTTTTGCATAAAATGGTCCGAATCTTGACAGGCACACTGATTGCCATTGGCGATGGCACGCTACCGCCAGAAGTGATCGATCAAGTGTTAGCCGATAAAGTACGACAAGCAGCTGGTGAAACAGTGCCTTCTCATGGCTTATTTCTAGATGAGGTGTATTATTAAAAGAAACATGGTAATGGCTATTTAAGGAAAGGAGATCATCTATTGATCACATTAAAATCCCCGCGAGAGATCGAACAAATGAAAACTTCTGGTCGTATCTTGGCAAGTATTCACGAGCAGCTACGGGAAAAAATCGTTCCCGGTATCACCACGAACCAAATCAACGCCTTTGTCCATCAACAGATAGAAGCTGCAGGGGCAACAGCCGCGCAAATCGGGTTTGAAGGGTATGAATTTGCGACGTGTATCAGTGTCAATGAAGAGATTTGTCATGGTTTCCCTTCAGAATATGTTTTAAAATCAGGCGATGTCGTCAAAGTCGATTTTTGTGTCGATTACAAAGGAGCAATCTCTGACAGCTGTTGGACATATGCTGTAGGAGAGATTTCGCCAGAACATCAAGCACTGATGGAAGTAACGAAAGAAGCCTTGATGAGAGGCATCGAGCAAGCACAGGTTGGCAACCGAGTCGGCGATATTGGTTATGCGATCCAAAGCTTCGCTGAAGAAAAAGGGTATGGTGTCGTGCGGGACTTTATTGCTCACGGCATTGGCCCAACCATTCATGAAGAACCATTCTTTCCTCATTTCGGGTTACCTGGCAAAGGAATTCGTTTGAAAGAGGGCATGACGATCACCATCGAACCGATGATCACGACCGGCACTTGGCGCATGAAGATGGACCCAAACGGCTGGACAGCACGCACGATTGACGGGAGCTATTGTGCCCAATATGAACATTCGATCGCCATCACCAAAGAAGGTCCAGTCATCATGACGTTGCAAAAGGAAGAAACTCCAACACAAGGCCGATAGAATAGAAGAAAATACGAAAATCGTTCGAGTGTTTCTACACGAACGATTTTTTGCATTTACTTGTCGAAGTTGCGAAGCTAGGGTACAGCACAGTCAAATAGGAAGAAAAGTAGGTCTTTTTAGGAAATGATTATGAAACAATCAAACTACTTCCAGTAGAAGCTTTTTGGAGTAAACATTCAAAGATATAAAAGCTGGAAATAAGAAGAGCCGGTATCGAATCATTTTTTGGTTATTTTCTTTTTAAAATATTGTCATAGTTTTGAGAGAACCAAAAAAATTCTCGGAAAAATCAGAATCGTTAAATTTAGAAGTTATTATTCATCTATATTTATATCTTTACATCCTTTATTTACTGAAAAAACCGTGATATACTTTTAAGATAAAAATACAAGGGGGAGATAAAGTGAAAAAACGTGTATGGGGTATTTTATTATTGGGAATTGGTTGTTTCTTTGTTCATAATTTCACATTTCAATCTGTACAAGCAGACGAGTTTGACGATGGGCAGGTGACTTTTGAAGACTATTCAAAGGATAATCGTAGTTCAGTTATGACATATGAAGAATATGTAGAATTCATCAATAAAATTAATTCTCAAAATAATCAACTAACAAGAGAGGTCGTATCTCGTTCATTATCAGGCGGTAATCTGAGTCAAAGAGAGCAAATTGTAGCAGAAGCAAAAAAACATATAGGGAAACCATATACTCAAACAAATCCTGATAGATTGGGACCTGACAAATTTGATTGTTCTGGCTTAGTTTATTATGTTTTTAATCAAGTTACAGGAAAAGATGTCGGAAAATTGACGTGGGAGCAAGAGTATGCTGGAAAGCAAATTCCTATCTCTGAGGCTAAACCAGGTGACTTACTTTTTTGGGGAAGTAGAGGGAAAACGAGTCATACTGCCATTTATATTGGAAATAATCAGTATATTCATGCTCCAACTTTTGGAAGAACGGTTGAATTATCTCCAATCTGGGACAGTTTCTATCCATCATTTGCCATCAGGATGGATCTATCAGAATACCAAACAGTGTCTTATGGAAAAACGGTTATGGCGGTCAGTAATTATCCACTATGGAACAACTTGGAATTTACTTCTCAAAATGGAAATACTTCTAATTTTCAAGATGGTTTAGTTTATTATGCGAAAAATCAAATCTCTTTTAGTGATGGTAGAACATTTTATGAACTATATCGTGGAGATTCCTTTGTAGGATTTATTAATACTGTAGCAGTTGAAGAATTAACCGCTACAAGCGAGAATAAAAATATTATGGCAACTAAAAATTATCCAAGATGGGGAAATCTCTATTGGACTAGTAAACTAGGTGATACTTCTGATTTCGCCGATAATCCGGTGTACTATGCATCTGTTAGTTATACTTTGACAAATGGTAAAAAGTTTTATTCTCTCTATCGTGGTGATCAATGGTTTGGTTATATCAATGCTGAAGCGGTTATTGATTTAAAGGCTGAAAATATTGATAAATTTGTCAGTGCGACGAAGAATTATCCGATTTGGGGAAACCTATATTGGACGAGTAAATTAGGAAGTACAGAAAATTATTCGAGTGGTTTGGTCTATAAAGCAAAATATAAATATACTCTGTCAAATGGAAAGATATTTTATTCTATATATCAGGGCGACACTTGGATAGGTTATATTAATTCTGATGCTACTGAAGATTTAAGAACTGAAAATATTAACATAGAAGTACAGATTACTAGCAAAAACTATCCTATGTGGAACAATTTTTATTGGACTAGTAAAAAATTCGAAGCAGGTCAGTTGTATGGTAATAGTTACACTGCTAAAGTAAAATATACATTAGGAAATGGAAAGACCTTCTATTCCTTATATGATAATACAAATACATGGATTGGATATGTTAACACTCAAGGTACAAGTGTTAAATAAGTTCTCGCAAAAATTATCAATATTTTTTACTATCCTAGATGAAAGCAAAAAGCGAATCCACACTTGATTCGCTTTTTGCTTTCTCAAGTTTAATTAATATAATTAGGACAATGAATTTCGAACAATTCATTTAAAAGGAAAAAATTCAAATCGTTTTGCCCCTTTTTCTTATCCCTCTCACCGCTCCAGTGAAAGCTTTATTCCACAACCCTTTAGCAAGCGGCTAACATCAAACATCCCCATGATTGAGTTTGTCAGCCACAAAGGTTTCTACACTATACCTGCCCCATTTTGAGAGACTCTCTATAAATAAAGGGAAGGTTACATCTGTAAAATGACTGACCAAGAGATAACAAGCTTGACCCGAAACTTTATGAAAGACCTCAATTTCTTTGTATTGATTCACGAAGGCTTCAAAAGCTGTATAGCGATTTGAATCCATAAAAAACCGGATGTATTGCGTACTTGGGTAGTTTACTACAATACTAAATCGCTGAATGATTCCCTCATCTTGCAATTTCAAGATCCGATTGCCCACGGCTTGTCCCGTCAGGTGGACCATTTCGCCGATTTCTTTGTTCGATAATTTGCTGTTGTGTTTCAGGATAGCTAGGATTTGTTCATCGATGATGTCCATAAGGGTTCCTCCTTTCATAATGAAAGTAAATTGACTTTATCTTTTTCAAGAGACACTTTGTTGTAGGTTCATATGTATTTATACTGGATTATAACAAATAAGAAAAGAAATGGTGATTCTATGAAAAAAGCTTTAGTAATGATTGATGTCCAAAATGATTATTTTAAAGAAGGAAGAATGGCCCTTCATTCCCCTGAACAGGCGCTTGCAAACATAAATAAACTAGAAGCGTCTTTTATCGAAAAGCAACTCCCGATCATCTATATCCAACACATCAACCATCAAGAAGCAGCTGATTTTTTTGAACGAGGGACCGAAGGTGTACTGCTGCATGAACAGTTAAAAACAACGCATTCTTCTATTATTATCGAAAAGCACTTTCCTAACTCCTTCATTGAAACAAATTTAAAAGAGACGTTAGACTCTTTAGGTGTTCAACAAGTTATCATCACTGGGATGATGACGCATATGTGCATCGATTCAACCACAAGAGCTAGTAAAGAACTCGGTTATCAGCCCATACTGATTTCTGATGCCACGGCAACGAAAGCATTAACATTTGAAGCACACGAAATTCCTGCGGAAGCTGTTCAACGAGCGTTTTTATCGGCGTTGGAAACCTTCTCTACGGTGATGAAAACCGATGACTATTTAAACGGATTGTAGAAAAATTGCGTATTTACCAACAAAGGCAAAGGTTCATTTGCATTGAGTGGTTCTTGATCACTCTTTGAAATTGGCAATCCTATCTCATTCCGCTTCAATGTTTCTAAAAAAAATGAATGCCCAATTGCGTACCCACCAATGATACTGAGCTGATCCCTCAGAGGATGAATAAGAACTAACCCATACAAAAGCCAAAAACGTTCGAGACATTCTCTTGAACGTTTCTTGGGCATCAAATTGGGCGAATCGTCGAAACTATGGTACAGTGCAACCAAACAAGGAGTAAAAGCGGCTCGTTCATGAGGCAAAGGGGCAATGGTGATGAAGCAAACAACGATGGCGTGGCTGTCAGAAATCTATAATTTGATCTTGCATCCTGGCACGAGACAGTGGGAACGAGAACAACTGGTGCAAGCGAAAAATACCTTGGAAACCCAGCTGGCGACCAAACAAAAAGCAGGCAAACACGAAAAGGAATCGTCAAATAGTCTTGAAGACCAACAGACCAGGCGGGTTTTGGAAAAACTAGAAGCGTCGTTGCGTCCTTTGGCACTGAGAAACAATCTGACCCCGAATGTCGCCGAGTTTTATCAAACAATCAGCCAGCCAGCACCGAAAAAGGCAATGAATGAAGAAACAAGCAAAGCCCAACCAGCAGAAGTTTCCGTGGAGCCGACCGAAACAGGTGGAAAAGCACAAGAAGTGGCTATTTTTGCTGGCGGCTGCTTTTGGTGTATGGTAGAGCCTTTTGAAGACCAGCCGGGCATTCTTTCCGTTTTGTCGGGGTATACTGGGGGAACAGTCCCGAATCCGACGTATGATCAAGTACTAAGTGGAACAACAGGGCATGTCGAAGCAGTAGAGATCATTTTTGATCCCAAAATCATCACCTATCAGGACTTGTTACAGTTGTATTGGCAAGTGACAGACCCGACAGATGCTTTCGGACAATTTCAAGATCGCGGCAATTTTTATCGTCCAATCATTTTCTATACGACTGCTGAGCAAGAAGTGCTTGCGCAACGAGCCAAAAAGGAACTAGCACAATCTGGTTATTATCAGCAACCCATCGTGACCGAGATCCGCATGGCTGCACCCTTTTGGCCAGCGGAAAACTACCATCAAGAATTTTACAAGAAGCAGCCCAAGCGCTACCAGCGGATCAAGCGAGCGCGCAAGCAACTGATGCTTTTTTATAAACTGAAACGCTGGACAAACCGAGGGGAAAAACGATCATAGGCAGAAGATACATCAAAAAAGCGGGGCTCCGAGAAAAGGCCAGAGGATCAAATGAAGGCTCTTTTCTCCACAGGCCGCGCTTTTTTCTGCGCGTTTAGCCAATTGGATAAAAAACGAAGATTTATTTTAGAATAATGTCCAAAGAAAGCGTTAACAACAAGAATTATAATAGAGAAAGAAAAAGTGGCGAAAAAGGTCGAAAAAGCAGGTTCCTTTTGCTTGGTTCCTTTCTTCGAGGAAAGAAGGTGGGAAACACCAGAGAAAAATCAGCGGAAAAATCAATCAGCAACACCCCATAGCAACACAACATTTATTATATGAAGATTCATATAAGTTAGGAGAAATGTGATGAAAAAAAAGGGAACGTTCGTCTCACTGTTTATGGCTCTCATTCTTTTTATCTTTTCAGAAAGAACAGTGTTTGCGGCAGAAGCGATCAATGAGATCGTTGCACCAACTGGAGTCAAAGCATTTTTAGTACTGATTCCGTTAGTGTTAGTACTGGTTTTACTCTTTAAAAAAGTAGATATGATCATTGCTGGCTTGATTGCTGGGATATTGGCGATGATTATTGGCGGGATCAGTTTAGCTGAAGCCAATTCGCAACTGTTGGAAGCTATTCCGACGATGTTAAGTATTACGGTGCCAATCATCAATTCCGCTGTAGCGATGGCGGTCTTCAAAGCCGGTAGTTATACGGCAGCCTTAACCTTAGCCAAAAGAGGGACCAAAGGAAAAGTGGAATATGTGGCTGGTTTTATTGTCATCTTATTGGCAGCAGCGACTTATATGTCTGGGATCGGCGGCGGGAGTGCAATGGTGATCGCACCATTAGCATTTGCGGCAGTTGGGGTGGTACCCGAATTGATCGCAGCGATGTCGTTAGCGGCAGCTGTCTCCTTTACGACCTCTCCTGCCTCTTTGGAATCTAGTATCGTGTCTGAACTGGGCGGCTTTAGTGTCGCTTCTTATGTCGATCAAATGCGCCCATTTTGGTTGTTATTCGTTGGTTTGGCGATTTTATTGGCATTCTTCGGGACCAAGCGTCGTCATCTGGGCTTCAAAGAATCAGCCAACCAAGAGTACGAAAACAAAAGCAATGGCGAGTTATTCAAAACGACATTGCCTGCGATCTTCTTGCTTTTTGCGGTCATCTTTGGCCCGTTGATCAATGACCTGATCGGCTTTGTCCTCTTTACGCCGCTAGTTTATATGGTGGTCACGTTGGCGTTGATTTTTGTTTGTACCGACTTTTCGATGAATCAATCGGTGGAAGCGATGGTGGACGGATCCACGTATATTTTGACCCGCTTGTTCCAAGTGGGGATCTTTTTAGCCTTCATCAACGTGATCGCTGAAACTGGGACATTTGCTGTTATTGCTGGTGCGGCACAAAATGCCCCCGCAGCGATCGTCGTTCCCGTGGCGATCTTGACGGGTGTCTTGATTGGGATTCCCGCAGGTGCCTATGTTGGCTCCGTATTAACATTAGTGTTACCAGTTGCCGTTTCATTAGGCTTCCCAGTGTTAGCTCTTGGTTTTGTAACGATGGGGGTTGGACTCGGCAGTCAAATGAGTTTCGTCAACATTACGATGCAAGCTTTATCTTCTGGTTTCCAAATTCCGATTCTAGATGTGGTCAAAGGAAACGTGAAGTGGTTGAGTTTAGCAGCCGTATTATTATTAGTCATCGGCTTAGTGTTTGGCTGATGGATAGGAGGAAAACATGGATTTATTGATCAAGCAAGCACGTCTTGAAGACGATGCAGAATTAGTAGACATTGCCATTTCAGGAGGAAAAATCACCGCAGTTGCACCCAACATTGAAGAATCAGCAGCAAAAACGATTGAGGCGAAAGGCAAAGTGGTGATTCCCGGATTGATCGAAAGCCATATCCACTTAGACAAAGCCTTGATTGCCGATCGTGAACCTAATAATTCAGGTACATTACAAGAAGCGATCCAAGTTACGGCAAAGCTCAAACCGACTTTTACCGAAGAAGATATTTATGATCGAGCGAAACGTGCATTAGAAATGCTGATCGTACATGGTACGACTGCTGTTCGCACCCATGCCGAATTTGATCCGGCGCAAGGCTTCACAGGGTTTGACACCATCATGCGCTTAAAAGAAGAATACCGAGACCTGATCGACATTCAGGTCGTTGCCTTTCCGCAAGAAGGAATTTTTAAAGCCCCAGGGACGGATAAAATGATGATCGAAGCGATGGAGAAAGGCGCCGATGTCGTTGGCGGCATTCCTTACAATGATGCGCCAGCCAATGAACACATCGACTTGATCTTTGAGATCGCCAAACGATTTGACAAAGACATTGACTTGCATCAGGATTTTGCTGACGAAGCAGACGATACATCGATCGTCTACCTGTGTGAAAAAACCATCGCAGAAGGCTACCAAGGTCGGGTATCTGTAGGACATTTGACTGCGCTGCACGCTATGGAACCGGATCAGCTGGCAGAAGTTATCGATTTGATGGTCAAAGCCCAAATCAATGTGATGCCGTTGCCTGCGACCGACTTACACTTAGGTGCTAGAAATGATGCCTACAACGTTCGTCGTGCCGTTACGCCGATTCGCAAATTACGTGATGCCGGTGTGAATATTTGCTTAGGCAGCAACAATATTCGTAACGCCTTTACGCCCTATGGCAACGGTGATTTGATTCAAATCGCTATGTTGGCTGTGCCAGTGGCGCATTTAGGCGGCGCCGATGACCTGCCGACAGTCTTGCCAATGATTACGACCAATACCGCCAAAGCATTAAATATCAAAGACTATGGGATCGCTGTTGGCAACCGCGCAGATTTGATTCTTTTAGATACCCAGAGAAAAGCCGATGTGCTGATCGATATTCCTGAACGTTTAGTGGTCATCAAAAATGGCCGCATCACCGTGGAAGTCAAAAAAGAAGTGACGATCCACCGTTAACAACAGGTCATGTTTTCTCAAGTAGTACGATTTATTCGTGCTACTTTTTTTGTCGTAATATAGTCGAAATAAAAAAATCATTTTCTAGTCATTTATTCTTTTTTCATCTATGATAGAAAGAAAACCGCTATCACGGAGAGTTCGTTAAAGAAAATCCTGTCAAAACTGTTTGACAATGCCGTAATATCAATGGATTTGAGCAGAAATCACAGCAGGTCTGCGTTAAGGTAGGAGAAGGAGGGCAAGATGACGATTGGGGAAGCACTAAAGAACCATCGAGTCACACAGCAAATGAGCCAAGAAGAAGTAGCAACAAAAATTTTAGTGACCCGCACATCGATCTCAAATTGGGAAACCGGCAAGACGGTACCAGACAGTTTGAATTTATTAAAACTGAGTACCCTTTATGGGTGCAGTGTCGATGAGCTATTAAAAAAGGAGCGAGCAGGAATGAAAAAGAACTTTCGTACGATGACCTATGGCGCTGGATTGAAAGATGGAACGATGCGTTTGAAAATCGAGACCGATGCCAGCAAGTTTTTCCCAAAAGGGGTTGAAGTCAAAGCATCCGTCGATTTAGAAACAGGAGAAGTGACCTTTTTTGTCGAGCAAGAAGATTTGAAAAAACTGAAAGCAGCCACCGACGAAAAATAATTTTTTTATACAGATTTTTGCTAAATTTTGCTTGGACAAGAGAAAAAAAGTGATGGATAAAAAAACACGAGCCTACCTGCATCGTGTTTTTTTATGTGGGATGAAAGAGGACTGAGGCAATCGATGGCAGCTGATTCTGTTTTTTCTTATCTGCTATTTTCAAAGTTTGTAACGTTTAAGGGAAAGCGAAAAGACGTAAACGGATTCATACAATATATAGTGAATAGATCGATTTTTATCTAAATAAAGCACAATATGTAGTATTTACTTTTTTAATAGATTGTGTAAAATAGCAGGTGTAGTGAAGAAGGAGCTGTTGTTTTTGAGAGTAACTGTATGTTGCGGGACCCGTTTAGAAAATGAGAAAAAGTTGGCAAAGACCGCTCGTGCCATCGGCAATGCCTTGGCAAAAAATCACATCGAGTTGGTGTATTGCGGCCCTTTGGCTGGCTTGATGAGGGAGATCGTGAAAGGGGTCTTTGAAAAAGAAGGCGCAGTGACAGGGATCTATCCATCAGGTTCCTTTGCAGAAGAATTGCCGCCAATCGTCACTGGATCAAGCACCTATACTGAGTTCTATACGGATACGAGGGAGGAACAAACACAACAATTGCTGGAAATGAGCGATGCCTATCTTGTATTACCTGGTGGATTTGGTACACTAGAGGAGTTGTCATCAATATGCTCTTTTATGACTCTTGGGAAATTGCCAGTCAAGCCAATCGGTGTGTTGATGAACGAAGGCTTGAAGGATGGACTGAAGCCACTGCTAAAAATGTTTGAAGCTTCCAGCTTTGCTTGGGCTGAACTGCCGGAAACGCTCTTTTTCCTATCTGACGTTGAGTCGTTGATCCAACGATTGGCGGCGAAGGGGTCAGGAAAGGAGTGCTTGGCAGGATGAAGCAGGTCTATTTAGCTGGACCGTTTTTTTCAAACGAACCAATCGCACGACTCAATCAAGCAGAAAGCAGTTTAGCTGAGGACCCGCAGCCCTTGGCGGTCTATGCGCCGCGCTTGTATCAAAAAAGTTCATCTGAACCCTATACACCGGAATGGGCGAGAGAAGTTTTTGAAAAAGACATGCTGGAATTGACACGAGCCGACGTCGTCGTTGCCGTTTTGGATTACCATGAAGGAATCACTGATCCGGGAACAGCCTTTGAAATCGGCGCAGCACACGTACGAAATAAACCAGTGATCGCTTTTCAGGAAAAGCCGCGGCGGTCAATCTGATGTTGACGGAGTCGGTGCAAGCGTATTTGACTGATCTGGCGGCACGAACAACGTATGATTTTGAAGAGATGGCGCACCGAGCATTTGTCGGTGACTATATTTAATAAAGGATGGATGAATGTGTTATTAATCGCAGGTACGATCGGGGCAGGAAAAAGCAGTTTGACTGATTTTTTATCGAAGGAAATGGCGTCGAAGCCTTTTTATGAAAACGTGGAGGACAACGATGTTCTGCCATTGTTTTATTCCAATCCAGAACGATACGCTTTTTTATTGCAGATTTTTTTCTTAAACAAAAGTTTTTTAGGGATGCGGGAAGCGTTATCGAATGATGACAATGTCATTGACCGCTCCATCTATGAGGACAGTTTGATGTTTCATCTAAATGCGGATCTAGGTCGCATCGCACCGATGGAGGTCGAACAATACGATAACCTGTTGAATACGATGCTGCGGGAATTGGAAGAATCGGCGCCGTTGAAACATCCAGATTTAATGGTTCATATTAAGGTTTCCTTGGATACAATGATTGAACGGATCAATAAACGTGGGCGTTCCTATGAACAAATTGCCAATGATCCGACATTGTATGACTATTACAAAGAATTGAATCAGCGATACGATGAATGGTATGAAAACTTTGATGTCTGTCCGAAAATGCAAATTGATGGGGATCAATTGGACTTTGTTGCCAATGAAGACAATCTCATGGTGATCCTCGAGATGATTCAAGAAAAATTGGTGGAAGTCCGTCAGACCCATGGCAAAGGCCACTATTGTACGAACAAAGCCATCGCAAAAGGTGATTTTTCCAAGAAAAATTAAAGCAGAGAAGCAACCGATGATTCTTGCCAGTTGGTTGAAAGAGCACTCGTCCCTGTCAGCTTTTTTATGATTAATCGAAGTGCTTGAAAACGGCGATTCTACAGGATTATAGAGCAATTCTCGTTGTCAAACCAATCATTCAATGGCGTTTGCAGTAAACAAAAGAAAATTGGTCAGCACTGAAGACGCCGTTTTCGGTGCTTTAGTGTTTCAATTATCTATTGAGAGAAATATTCGCGCCAGACACCAGCAACAAAGGTAATGACTCGTGTCGGTGTATCAAGAGTCTGTCCATGTGATCACTAGGGTGAGACACTAGCTGATTGAGTGCATCAAGTGTTATTCTAACGGGTGAATGCTGCGAAATACTAATAGTTGATACAATCACCAGCACTTCATTGAAGAATATTTTGCCTAAAGGTAGAGAGATTCGCTTGTAGTCTATTGCCAAGCGAATGCTTCTCTTTTTTTATTGGTAAGGGCTGTTTTGTGCCAGCGTATGATTTGATCAAGAAAACATCGATACGATTATATCGAAAAGTTTCTGAAAAAAATTTGCATATTCATCTTTTGCTCCGTATACTAGTTTAGGACGTTGTTTATAAAACGCTGTATCATCGTACATATTTTTTTGATAGGAGGAATTGCATGAAAGACAAACGAAAAGTCTTGCGTCCGTTAGGATCAGGGTTTGCGATGGCGGTTCCTTTGTTTATAGGGATCCTTGTTCAGGACCCTTTGATAAGTTCTGTGGGGGCGATGGGGGCTTTTTCATACTTAGCTTTTCAACATCGGTCCCTTTTTTATAATCTGCGCGCCATTTTGACCCACGGGGCGGCGTTGCTGCTGGCCTTTATTTTAGGCGCTGGGACAGCACTGATTCCTTGGAGCGCGCCTTTTATTATCGGTGCTTTATCGTTTTCCGCGTTTTTGTTGTCAAAAGTGATGCGGATCCCCAAGCCGGATTATTTCTTCGTGTTGATGCTTTATGCCACCGGCTTTAACTTTCACGCCGCTCATCTTGGAGAAATCTTGCACCACAGTTCCTATTTGCTTTACGGCATCGCAGGCTCATTGCTTGCTGGACTGGTGATTTCGTTAGCTGAACAGCTACCGTTGAAAGAAGAAAAAACGGCTTTTCAACAACTGAGCTTGCACGAGAAATATTCGCTGGCATTATCTCAGCAACCAGAAATGGTCATCAAAGCACTGCACTTTTCTTTGATATTGTTTATTGCGACCTACATTGCCTATCTGTTGCGGGACAGCAACGGGTATTGGATCTTGATTTCCGCTGCTGCCGTATTGGCAGGGGAACATATGGAAAAAATCAAAAATCGCACGATCGGCAGGGTACTGGGAGGAATCGTAGGGCTGCTGCTGGGTTTCTTATTGATGTCCTTGCATATGCCCCTTGAAGCGATCGCAGTTGTCTTGATCATTCTAAACATATTGACGGAGTTTTTTATGCCAGTCAATTATACCGTTGCTAATTTCTTTACCAACCCACAAGTCCTGCTGTTAATGACGATCGGTACTAGTTTTACGCCACTGAAATTGATCCCATTGCGTTTTTCAGGGGCATTGATTGGCAGCGTGCTGGCAATGCTGTTGATCTTTCTAATGGATTGGGCAGTAAAGCAAATGGAGCAAGCGCTGGGAAATAAGCCAGAAGACACGACGGATCAAACACAATAGAATGCACCATCATCGAAAAGCAAGAGCAGCTGCTCTTGCTTTTTTTGCATCTGATCCTCTATCTAAACGTTTTCTCCATCGGATAGGAAAAATAAGGAAAATATGAAATAATCGAGCAAAGATTCCTATTTCGAAATAGAAGCGTTTACATTTTTGCAAACTAAAGTGGCAGAAACATCTACTTTTTTTGTTGTAAGCGAAATCATATACTCAAATCAGAGAAGGAGAGAAAGTTGTGAAAAAACGAATCGTAGATGTTTTGCATCGCCTGTTGGTGACTGATTATCCACTATCCATCGAGCAACTGGCAGAAGAGACCGCAGCGAGTGGGCGGACGATCCGCAATGATTTGAATGAGATCAACACGTTTCTCGCTGACTTACACATCGGACCGGTCCAAACCCTTCGAGGAAAGGGCATCCTTTTGAAAATGCCCTCAAAGCAGCAAGCCATCGTTTGGCAGGCATTACAGGCACAACAGTCGGAATATATGACCCGTGAAGAGCGTAGTTTTGATCTGCTACTGCATCTGACATTTTCAAAAGAGATCCTGGTGTTGAATAAAAAAGAAGAAGCGTACCAGATATCGAAAAGCAGCATGGATGAAGACATGCGCCGTTTGCGGGCGGACATCAATAAATATGGCATTGAGATCATTAGTCTAGGAAAAAAAGGACTGCGGTTGAATGGATCGGAACGAGCGATTCGGACGATGATTTTTGACATCATCAATCAGCGGATCGGTAGACTGCCACTTGATAAACAGACCCCAGATTTAGTCTTTACAAAATTGCTTTATCGCTATTTGCCGCAAAAAGAAATCAAACAGATCCAACAAGTGATGCAAGCAGTGTTGCCGCCAAATCAAAATGAGTTGTACAGCAGCCAAATCTTATTATTTACCGCCATTTGGCTGATGCGCATCAGAATGAAGGAATTTATCACTCGCATGAACTGGTCTACTTCCAGCAATCCGCTCCAAGGGTCAGCCTATATCCAGGCGATCGCTGAAACCTTTTCGATCGAGCCACCAGAAATCGAAGTCAACTATCTTTCTTTCATCATCGAATCACTGAATTTTAAAGATTTGTCCAATTCCATCGAATGGGCGCATGCGCAACTCTTGTCGCTGCAGCTGATCCAATTTGTGGAATGCCAAACCAAGATCCCTTTTAGTAAAAAGGAAGAAGAGTTGTTAGAGGGATTGTATAAACATATGGCAGCGCTGATCGTTCGAGCCAAGAGCGGCATTCAAGTACCCAATCCGATCAAAGAGACCGTTCGCAAAAATTATGGACAAATCTACCAAGCCGTCAAGGGATTCGCCCCCACGATCGAAGAGATCGTCGGTCAACCACTATCAGAAGATGAACTGACATTTCTCGTGATTCATTTTTCTACAGCCCTAAGTTCATTGAACCACGAGATTATTACGATCTATAAGGCGGTCGTCGTCTGTAACCATGGAATGGCAACCGGCAATCTGCTGGCAGCCAGCCTCAAGGAGAAGTTTCCAGAAGTAGAAGTTGCGGCAGTCTTGAATTCACAAGAAGTCAATTTGATCACGAAATTCGATGTGGATCTGGTTTTTTCAACCTATGAGATCGATTATCGAGAAAAGCCGGTATTACTGATCCCACCGATCATCAATGAAGAAAATCACCAAGTGATCCGCCGTTTCTTAAAAAACAATGAACAATTCAAGCGGATCGCCTTTGACCAAAAAAATGCCACGCTGTTCTTCAATCAATTGCTTACAGTCATTGAAGAAAGCGGTGGGACGGTCGATGCTGCCGCCTATCGCAAATTGACACACTTGTTTGAACAAAATCAATTAGCCATTAATGCAAGGGAGATTCAGCCAATGTTAAAAGATGTTTTATCCGCTAGTCATATTCAATTAAACGTTCCTGTTCAAAATTGGGAAGAAGCCATTGAACGCTCTGCGCAGCCGCTACTAAAAGAACAGATCATCGAAAAACGCTATATCGAGGCAATGGTTGCGGCGGTGGAGGAATACGGGCCTTATTATCGTCATTGGCAAACATTTGGCGCTGGCGCATGCTCGACCAGAAGATGGCGCCCAGCAGTTGGGTGTGAGTGTCCTCACCTTGGCGCCGCCAGTCGCATTTGGGAACCCAGAAATGGACCCCGTCAAAATCATTTTTTGCTTGGCTGCGGTGGACTCCTACTCTCATCTTGCCATCATGAAGGAATTGATCAAACTGATCAATGATGAAGAAAAAGTCACGCAGTTGCTGGCTTGTTCCACGATTGAAGCTTTTCAATCATTGCTATTTTCATAAAAAACAAGAAAAGGGGAAAAAATCATGAACAAATTATCGATCTTATTCGTATGCGGTGCAGGTCTTGGCAGCAGCTTTGCGGCTCAGATGTCAACAGAAGATGTCTTAACGAAATTAGGAGTGGAGGCGAAATTGGATCATGTCGATATCTCATCAGCAGTATCAATGAAACCAGACATCATCATTACGGCAGAGAATTTTCGGACGCAATTTGAAAAGTTTGCTTTGGACCCGACAACCGCAATCATTTATTTACGCAACATCGTTTCAAAACCAGAAATCGAAGAAAAAATCATCCCAGTATTAACGGAAAAAGGCGCACTGTAAGGAAGAGGCATGACGAAGGGAGTTTGAAAAAATGGGCATCATCAATTTTATCATTGATAATATTTTAACGCAGGCATCGATCACGATCGCTTTGATCGCGATGTTAGGGCTGTTGCTTCAGAAAAAGTCAGCAGGTCAAGTCATTTCAGGAAGTTTGAAGACGCTATTGGGCTTCCAGGTTTTAAGCGCTGGTTCTAGCATCATCGTCGGTAGTTTGACCTATTTCGGCGAGATTTTCACAGAAGGATTCGACATGCAAGGAATAATCCCTTCCATCGAAGCCATCAACGGGCAAGCGATGAATGAGTTGGGCTTGGGTCGGGACATAGCGCTGACATTTTTAGCCATCTTTGTTTTTAATATTTTATTGGCACGCTTTACAAAATGGAAATATATCTTCTTAACGGGTCAAGCCATTTTATGGATGGCGACCATGACGACGGTCTTTGGCTATTTCGCTGGTTTACGGGGCGTTGTCTTGATTCTTATCGGTGGGTTGATTGGGGCGATCTTTGCCGTAGCGATGCCAGCGATGGCTCAGCCCATCATCCGCAAAGTCACTGGGTCAGACGACATTGCTCTCGGACATTTCTGTACGATCGGCTACCTCTTTGAAGCAGGCGTTGCCTATCTGTTTGGAGAAAGAGGCGAGAAGAAAAAATCGATCGAAGACATTAAACTGCCACGTTCTTTTGAATTTTTACAAGATACCTATCTTTCTGTCATGGTCGTGATGGTTCCACTGTATATCGTGACGGTCCTGTTTGCTGGAGAAACCTTTGCTTCTACGCTCTCTGGTGATCAAAATTACATCATGTATGCCTTCTTGCAAGCCATCCAATTCGTGGTTGGGGTCTATGTTTTGTTAGCCGGTGTGCGATTGCTCTTAGGCGAGATTGTCCCGGCGTTTCGTGGGATCGCCATGAAATTGGTGCCCGATGCAAAACCAGCACTCGATTGCCCGGTGTTCTTCCCATATAGCCCAAACGCAGTTATTTTAGGCTTCATTACTACAACGATTGGGACAGTCATCGCCATGTTCGTTTTACCAGTCTTTGGCTTGGCGATGATCTTGCCGGGGATGCTGACGAACTTCTTTGCCGGCGGTACCGCTGGGATCTTCGGCAATGCGGTCGGTGGACGTCGAGGGGCGATCATCGGAGGGATCTTCCACGGTTTCTTCATTACGTTACTACCAGCACTACTTGTGACGATCTTCAATCAAATGGGCTTTGTTAACGCTACGGCAACTGATGTGGATACCGTCACGGCAGCCCTGCTATATGCTTGGATCATCAGTCCATTGTTGAAAAACTTTTAATCGCTAGGAGGAAGACGCATGTTCTCTTTTTTCAAAAAAGAAAAAAAGCCCACAGAAACACCAGCGGTTCCTTTGACCTCTGAAGAAAGCCAAGAAGCAGAAGCGCTTATTAAAACTTTAGAAAGTCAGTTGCAAGCAGAAACCGACATCGACGAACAGGCAAAATTGTATGAAGCGTTAGGCTTAGCCCAGGCAAAACTTTCTCGCACAGAAGAAGCGATCGACGCATTGGAAAAAAGTTTGCAGGCGAAGAAATCGATCGGGGACGGCTACAAAAAACTGATGTCCCTTTACAATGCTCAGCGTGCCGCCGCCGCACGAAATGGCGACGATGCAAAGATCGACTATTACATGGATAAAATGGAAGAAATGCGGCAAATCGCCAAACAACTTACGATCAGCGGCAATTAAACTAGACGAGGTGGAATCAAGGATGTATACAACATTAAAAGAAGTAACGAAAACAGCAGAAGCATTGAATTTTACAGTGGGGGCTTTTAATACCCATAATTTAGAAATGCTGCCAAGCATGCTGCGGGCAGCCAAAGAGATGGGGGCACCTATCATCATTCAAACAAGTATCGATACGGCGAAATACATCGGCTATGATGTCTTGGTCAATGTCGTCAAAACGATTGCCGATCACGAGCTGGTGGACGCTGTCTTGCATTTGGACCATGCCAGAGATTTCGATGAGATCAAAGCGGCGATTGATAGCGGCTATAGCTCGGTGATGTATGATGGTTCGCATTTGCCCTTCAAAGAGAATATTTTGAAAACGCGCGCAGTCGTAGAATACGCCCATGCCCATGGGGTGTCCGTCGAAGGAGAACTAGGAACGATCGGCGGCACAGAAGAAGGCATTCATGTGGAAGAAGACGATAAAGTCTTCACACGCCCAGAAGATGCGGTAGAATTTGTCGCTGCTACTGGCGTCGATGCGCTAGCCATCGCTATCGGAACCAATCATGGCCAATTCCGCTCCAAAACCGAAGTGAATGTTGCGTTATTGAAGGAGATCCATGCAGTCGTCGACGTGCCGCTAGTCATTCATGGAGGAACTGGCGTCAAGGAAGAAGATTATCCTGAATTGATCAATAACGGCATTCGCAAGTTTAATGTAGGTACTGAATTGTTGGTCAACTGGACGAAGATTGCGAAAGAAAATTTTGGGGCAACGGAAGTCAACAAATCTTTGCGCCACAACGTGATCCCATCCAATGAAGCCATCAAAGAAATCGTCAAGCACAAGATCGGCCTTTTCATGAATACGAAAGCGCCGACTGCAATCGGCAAATAGATGGTACGCAAAAAGATGCTTGTTTTATTGGCAGGCAGCCCTGGGACTGGAAAAAGTTATTTATTGAATCTGTTGAAGACACGTTTTCCTGATCTTTTCGCTCTTACGCCAGATGAAATCAAAGAATGCTATGCCGAATCCCTCGGCTTTGATTCATTGGCAGAAAAAGCCCAGATCGAAAAGCAGTATGTTTGGCCTTTTTACTATCAGGCATTGGGCTTGTACATGTCTCTAGGAAAACGTTTGGTGGTCTCGGAATACCCCTTTAGTGAAAAGCAGAAGCCTTTGCTGACTTTTCTCGCTCAAAGCTATGGCTACGACTGCTTGACCATACGTTTGACTGCCTCGTTTGAAACCTTATGGGAAAGACGTTTCATACGTGATCGAGCGGATGACCGTCATTTGAGTTTTATCATGGAACGATACCATTACGGGGATGTGCTGGAAGATAGACAAGCTGCAACCAACCATATAACCAAAGAAGCGTTTCGGCAAATCATCACCGATCGCCGTTACGATGACTTTCAGTTAGGGGAGCTTATCGAAGTCAATGTGGAAGATTACAAGCAAGTGGATTATCGCCCATTGATCGAGAGAATCGCAATTGAGCTAAGTAAATAAGCAAAGCAGTGGGCGTTATACCTGTTCTAGGTACATGCCAACTGCTTTTTTGAGGAGCTATTTCTCATGATTCAGCTTTTGGGGAAGTTTAGCTGTCAAAGCAAGACGGATTGTTTCTTATGTCTCAGAAGACTTTCATTTGCAAAACCGCCGATTTCCTCTAGAATAAGAAGCATAACAGAGAAATGGAAAAGGCGGGGAATGGATGAAAGATTATTTTGCGCAATACAAACGCCTGTTATCGATCGCTGAAGCAGGTTTGTACTATGGCAAAGATGTGTACGATAAGGAACGATACCAAGAAATCAAAGAGTTGGCATTGCATTTGATGAGTACCGTCGTGGATCAAGACGCAGCTGCGTTGACCCTTTTAATAGAAAAAAATGAGGGGTATCCTACACCTAAAGTCGACGTACGAGCATTGATCCAAAAAGACGAAAAAATCTTGCTAGTGGAAGACAGCCTGACGAAAGAATGGTCACTGCCGGGTGGCTATGCAGAGATTGGCTTGACGCCTCGGGAAAACATCAAAAAAGAAGTGCTGGAAGAAACCGGTTTGCTAGTAGAGGTGAAGGAGCTGCGAGCAATTTTTGATACGAATCTAAGACAAGACATTCCGCAAGTGTTTCAATACTATAAGTTGGTCTTTGAATGTGAGGTTCTGGCAGGGGACTTTATCAAAAACAGTGAAACCTCCAACAGCGATTACTTTGCGTTGAACGAGTTGCCAAAGCTTTCCATCAAGCGCACCACCAAGGAACAGCTGGAGCAATTGGTGAATGAGAAGTCGTTACACGTTGATTAGAAACAACTAAGGGTAAGATGTTGGAAAAAGCGTTTTATTGGTTTTTTTAACCGGATAATATTTACTTGCAGATAAAGTTGGTTTATGATTGATTTCGTCGTTTTCATTATAAAAAATCAAGCAATTGCGACACCTTTGCTTGATTGCTGGAGGAGTAAAAATGAAGAATCAAATCAATTCCTTTTTTGGGCTAGATACCTTACAAACAACGGTCAAACGAGAAATCTTAGCTGGTTTCACCACCTTTATCTCAATGGCCTATATTTTATTCGTCAATCCAACGGTCCTCGGGGCATCTGGGATGGACGAAGGTGCCGTCTTTACAGCAACGGCGTTAGCCAGTGCATTGGGCTGTATCTTGATGGGGGTTTTAGCAAAATATCCGATCGCTACAGCACCCGCATTAGGGATCAACGCTTTCTTTTCTTATTCAGTCTGTATTGGAATGGGGGTTCCATGGCAAACAGCATTAGCTGGCGTTTTTGTGGCATCACTGATTTTCATCGTGATCACGATCTTCAAATTACGGGAGCTGATCATTGATGCGATCCCTGCTGATTTAAAATACGCCATCTCTGGCGGGATCGGTCTGTTCATCGCCTTTTTGGGACTGAGCGAAGGCGGGATCATCGTTTCCGACGATTCGACCCTTGTGGCACTAGGTTCATTGAGTGTCGGTACGACGTGGCTGACGATTTTTGGTCTAGTGATCACTGCCGTCTTGATGGTTCGCCGAGTTCCTGGTGGAATTTTTATCGGGATGGCCGCAACAACTGTTTTAGGTCTTTTGACTGGCTTGATCCAAGCACCATCCAGTATCGTTTCTGCTGCACCAAGTATTTCTTCCACATTCTTAGTGGCGCTCAACCATGTAGGAGACATCAACTCCCTGCAAATGTGGGTCGTGGTGCTGACTTTCTTACTCGTCACTTTCTTTGATACCGCAGGCACCTTGGTGGGACTTGCCAATCAAGCTGGCTTCATGAAAGACAACAAAATGCCACGAGTCGGCAAAGCACTTGCTTCTGACTCCACTGCCATGCTCGCCGGTTCTTTATTAGGGACCTCACCAGTAGGGGCGTATGTGGAATCTTCCGCTGGGATCGCCGTGGGCGGTCGTTCTGGCTTGACTGCTGTGACGACTGGAATTTTCTTCTTGTTCGGCTTGTTCTTTTCACCATTGCTATCCGTTGTTACTTCCCAAGTGACGGCACCAGCACTGATCGTCGTAGGTGTGCTGATGGCACAATCGCTACGAGAAATCAAATGGCACGAAATGGAAATCGCAATCCCAGCCTTCTTGATTCTACTAGGCATGCCGTTGACCTACAGCATCTCCGATGGGATCGCCTTGGGCTTCATCTTTTACCCAATCACCATGTTAGCAGCCAAACGCGGCAAAGAAGTCTCACCGATCATGTACGGCTTGTTCTTTGTCTTTCTTGGGTTTATGTGGATTTTGAATGTGTGATAGAGGCGTTTTAATGTAAACTTAGGATTGGATTTCTACTAATGAAAAACCAGCTAAGCGTGGCTTAACTGGTTTTTTTCTTATATGTCGCTTGCTATAAAAATGTTCAGAATCCAATAATGGTTTACTATCCGTGGTTTATCTGCTGACGAATCATGGCGGTGTATTGCTTAAAAAATATGCTCAATGATCTGATCGATCTTCGCCATAGCTTGTAAAGGGAGATTTTAGTTTCTCAACCATTCATTGATTGTAAGATTACTTTGAAGTGAAGCTTCATTCCAAAACCGCCCAACCCAACAATTTTTACGCAAAACCTGCGCTTTTCTTTCAGTTATTGTTATAATAAAAGAAAATGCAAAGGTGGGAAATCATGACAACGATCAAGGACATTGCTGAAAAGGCGGGAGTAGCGAAAAGTACGGTTTCCCGCTATCTGAACAATGGCTATATCAGTGAAGAAAAGCGCAAAAAAATTGATCAGATCATTGCTGAAACTGGTTATCGCCCCAATACATTTGCTCGATCGCTGAAAGCCCAAGACACGAAATTGCTGGGCGTGATCATTCCTCGATTGAATTCGCCCTCGACAAATGATGTGTTAAAAGGGATCGATACGACGGCTCGGGAAAACGGCTATCAAATGCTGATCACCAACTCTGATCAAAGCGATGAACGGGAACTAGAAAATATCGAAATGCTAGTCAAACAAAAAGTAGCAGGGATGATCCTTTTTGCGCGCAAAATCACGCCGCAGCTGCAAGCGGTGCTGGCAGAGGTTCCTATGCCTGTTTTATTGTTAGGTCAACAGTTAGCTGGCATTCATTCCATCGTCCATGAAGATTATCAAGCTGGCAAAACCATGGCAGAATATGCAGTCAGCGCTGGCCACCGACGTTATTTATTTGTTGGTGTCAGCGAAAATGATTATGCGGTAGGTGTCTTGCGGAAAAAAGGATTTCTTGATGTCTTGGCACAAACCCCCAACGTCAAAGTCGACTTTATCGAAACGTCTTTTTCAAGAAGAGAAACGTACCAAAAAGCCCTTGTGTTCTTGAAAGATCAACCGGCAACGTACATCGCCTGTGCTACCGACAATATTGCTGTTGCTGTATTGAAAGCCGCCCATGAACTAGGGTATCAAGTGCCGCAAGACTTTTCCTTGAACGGCTTTGGCGGCTATGATTCGACGGATTATGTCTATCCGACCATCACAACGACCCAATATCCCTATGTCCAATTAGGCATCGATGCCGTCTTAACAATCCAAAAACTGACGCAAGGGGAAGAGGTTCCTGAAGTGATCGAATTGCCGAATCGATTAGTGGTCAAACAGTCGACTGCCAAGCGTGAAAAGCAGGAGAAATAAAGCAAATATTTTTAGAGAAAACAGGACGACCATTTGCGGCGTTCTGTTTTTTTATTTTCTTTGCTTGCAATTGCAAACGGTTTCTGTTAATCTACAGATGTAGAACCGGTTCCACAAATGAACCGACGATCAAAGGAGTGGGAAAAATGAAGGAACAAAAAACGATCGACCAAGTGTTAGAAGCTATTGGCGGCAAAGAAAATGTCAAAAACTTTGAACACTGTGCCACACGTTTGCGCTTGATTTTGAAAGACGATCAGTTAGTAGATAAAGACAAAGCGGAAGCAGTTGAGGGCAGCAAGGGCTATTTTTTCAACACGGGACAGCATCAGTTCATTTTTGGAACAGGAAAAGTCAATGAAGTTTATCAAGCCTTCGCAGCAGAAATGGGCAATGACGCCTCCGCTGAAAAAGCTGGCTTCAAAGATGATGTTTATTCGAATCTGTCACCCGTCCAAAAAGTTGTCCGCACGTTGTCAGATGTCTTGGTGCCATTGATTCCAGCTTTGGTAACGACGGGGCTCTTGATGGGGATTCGGGGGTTATTGACCGAGTTGGGGGTCACCTATAGTGCTGACTGGTTAGCCATGTTTGAAATGTTAACGGATACAGCCTTTGCCTTTTTACCTGTTTTGATCGCCTATAGTGCGACGAAAAAATTCGGCGGTAATCCGATCATCGGGATCGTGGTAGGGTTAATGATGGTGGCACCGCAATTGCCGAACGCTTGGGCAGTTGCCAGCGGAGATGCAGAGCCATTGCACTTATTCGGTTTATCGATCTCTGGGTATCAAGGGTCGATTTTTCCAGCAATTATTGTCGGGATCTTAGTTTCTAAGCTAGAAAAATGGTTCCGTAAATTTGTTCCGCAAATGATGGATTTGATCGTGACACCATTCTTAACGATCGTCATTACTTTAGGCTTGATTTTGTTTGCGTTAGGACCAATCTTGCAAGTAGCTGAAAGAGCAGTCATCAACAGTATCGTCTACTTGGTGCAAGCGCCATTGGGCATCGGTTATATCATTTACGGAGGGGTTCAGCAAGTGATCGTGATCACTGGATTGCACCATTCGTTAAGTATTATTGAGTTAGGGTTATTGAATACGACAGGCGAAAACGTCCTACAAGTCTTAGGTACAGCAAGTATGGCGGGACAATTCGGGGCTGCGATCGCTGCGGCATTTATTTATAAAAACAAAGTCAAACGCTCAAATGCCATCAGTGCGGCGGTTCCAACCTTATTTGGGATCACTGAACCTTTACTATTTGGGGTCAACTTACGCTCGATGCGGATTTTTGGCGCAGGCATGCTGGGGGGCGCAGTCGGCGGGTTTGCGACGTATGTCTTCCAATTAGCTGCCACTGGGATGGGCATCACTTTTATACCAGGACTGTTGTTGTATACTGGAGATTTCGGTGCCATGCTGAAATACGTTGTCGTGATTTTGATTGCCTTTGCAGTCGGTTTTGCTGGTGTCCAATTGCAGCGCAAACCGCTAGCCAAAGAGTTGAATCAATAAATAATCCCTTGCTGTTCATCGGCAAGAGAAAAGAGGTACCGCATTGTTAACGAAGAAATACTGGGCACAGCTTGCCCAAACACAAAACGAATTAGCAGAAAAAATCAGTGCTGATGCGTGGCGCTTGAACTATCATTTGATGCCAGAAACAGGATGGATGAACGACCCGAATGGTCTTTGCCAATTCAAAGGCGTGGTTCATTTTTACCATCAATATGTACCGCAAACGCCCCATGGCGGGGAACCACCTCACTGGGGACACAAAACGTCGACGGATTATGTCACGTTTCAAGAAGAAGCGCTGTTTCTTTCTCCCGAACACGACTATGACAAAGACGGGGTCTACTCGGGCTCTGCCTTTATCGAGAATGACGCGATCCATTTCTTCTATACTGGGAATGTCAAACATCCTGGTGATCATGACTATACCTTTAGTGGACGAGAACAAAACACGGTCCATGTAATCAGCAAAGACGGCTATACCGTCGAAAAGCAAGAAGTCGTGATTCCTCATGAGGACTACCCTGAAGGATTTACCGATCATATTCGTGACCCAAAAGTTTTTGCCCATGAAGACACCTACTATATGCTGCTAGGCGCGCGTACGTTGGAAAACGAAGGCAAAATTTTGATTTATGAATCGACGGATTTAAATGAATGGACCTATCGAGGAATCTTTTTCGGTGAGGACTATGCTCTAGGCTACATGTGGGAATGCCCAGACTACTTCCATTTAGATGGCAAAGATGTGTTGGTCTTCTCACCGCAAGGTTTGGCAGCCAAAGAACATGCCTACCAAAATATTCATCAATCAGGGTATCTGATCGGTGAGGTGGATTGGGAAACCCTGACGTTTAAAGAAACTTCTGCGTTTCGTGAACTTGATTATGGGTTTGACTTCTATGCCCCGCAAACCTTTGAAGATGAGCAGAAACGTCGGATCTTGTGGGGCTGGATGGGGCTAGGGGATACCAGTCCTGAATACAGCAATCCTACGATCCCTCGCGGCTGGCAGCATGCCGCAACGCTGCCAAGACAGCTTTCGGTCAAAAATGACCAGTTGTATCAAGAACCTTTGCCAGAATTCCAAAAATTGCGAGACAAGCAAGTCAGCCAAAAAATTGTGCTTTCAGATAAACCGCAGCACTTGTCTTTCGATGAATTGGCATATGAGTTGCAAGTTACGGCGGAAGCCCCATTGCAGCAGTTCCAGCTTGGACTTTTGCAAGATACGACTTTGGCTTATGAAGCTGGTGTCTTCACGATCCATCATGGCGTTTCTGGCTACGGCCGTAAACAGCGCAGTGTCAAGGTCGATGAACTGACGCAGCTGCAGATTTTTGTCGATACGTCTTCGATTGAGATCTTCCTAAATGGCGGGCAATATTGTTTGACCTCTCGCGTGTATCCAAAACGGACCGAGGCGATCGCTCTCAGCGGAACCGGCACGGTTACTGTCAATGCTTGGGCATTGGCGAAAAAATAAAGCAACGATCCGAAAACGACAGCAAACAGTTGGTTTTTCTTGTTGCACCCCCAAGAGTCAGCTTTTTCTCTGGCTTTTAGGGGGGCATCATACCAACTATTTCGCTGTCGTTATTTGCTTGTTACTGCTTTTGTTGGTTTTGGATAAAGGTCTGCAGCGCAGGCGCATCGATCCGATAGCCGTCTTCAGTTTTTGTGACTAGTTTTTGCGTTTTGAAATCTTTTAAGGTATACGTCAAATGGCGATAGCTCACGCCTAAGTATTCGGCGGTCTCCGTCAATTTTTCTTGAAAAAGATCATCGATCGAAGCTTCCAACAGTAGATGAGCAAGGCGCCAAGCTAAGGGATAGGTTTGATTGACGGAAAAATGATCCATACGCAGCAGCAATTTTTCACCGATAGTTTTGCCTAGTGTTTGTACGAAAGCCAGGTCTTGCATGAGCCCGTGAGCTGCTGCTTGCATCGGAATGCCCAGACATGTTGTTTCACCGATCGCAACCACGGTTTTCGGTACTGTTTCGGCGCCAATCAACGTGAGATCGCCAATGCAATCACCAGAATGGAGAAACTGCAGCAAGGCACGTTTGCCGTTTTCTTGCGTTTGAATGATCTTGGCTTTGCCAGTCAATAGGACGAAAAAGACCGACATCGGCACCGTTTCTTTTTGGATCGCTTCTCGATGATCAAAGGTCCAGAGGGCACTTTGTTGTAAAATCTCCTCAGGAATCGGTAAGGGGCAGCTTTCTTTGATTGGTACCTGCTTTATTGCCAAGGCATAAGCGGTTTTTTTCACTTTTTCCCTCCAAACTAGGAGAAATCTCCTATTTGTTTTTAGTCAGTATAGCACATACTTAGAAAAGCAAAAAAGAAAGTGTGGGAGAAAAAATGAATAAAAAGCAATGGATAGGATCAGGGATTTTTTATGGGCTGAGTGCATTCGGGATCAGCTTGACCATTAAAGCAAGCGTTGGGGTCAGTAGTTTTAATGCCTTGAATGTCACGCTGGCAACGATGTCAGGAATCAAAGTCGGCACCATCACAACAGCCATCAACTTGGGCTTTTTAGCTGCCTGTTGGCTATTGGATCGGCGGCAGACGTCCCTCAAACAAAAAGGCAGTGAGTACTTGATTATGTTTTTCGCTTTGCTGGCATTCGGCTATTTGATCAATGGCTTTGTTTACTACTTCTTGGCATCGCTGCACTTGACGAATTATTGGAGCCAACTAGCTGCTTTGATCGGTGGGATCTTGATTTCTGGAACGGCGACGGGACAAGTCCTACGGTTGCAGGTCTTGAAATTTCCAATCGAGCACTGCTGTCATTTGCTGGCGCAACGCAGTCGTTGGACATTTAAGCAGTACCGTTATGGCGTTGATGCAGTCTGTATTTCGGGGGCACTCTTGCTAGCGATCAGTTTGGGCTTACCGCTAGCGGTGAGGGAAGGGACGGTCATTAGTTTCTTTTTGCTGTCAGGTGCCATCGCTTGGTCGAAGGAACGTGATTTGACTTTGGGAATACCGACTCGGCAAAAGCGTCAAGGGTAAATCCTTCAACGCCTTTTGATCTTACGCATCAAATTGCAAAGTGATCCCGGATTTGGTCAATTGTTCCCATTCACGGATCGTTGGCAAGCGACCTTGGCAAAATAGCTGATCGTCGACATACACGAGTGGCAAACAGCTGCGGCCATTGCTTGCTAATTGCTGCTTGACGGCTTGATTCGTATGAAAAGGGGCAGAATCTTCTGTAATGAAGTATTCGTCGATCGTTAAAGATTCGTTATGAAATGTTTGATGAGCCTGGGTCCTTTCTTCATTTATTTTTAACTGGTGAGTCAAGTGTGCTTCCCAATTATCTTCTTTCTGGTCGGCATAAACCGCGATCGTTGGCATTGCATCAAATCCTTTCATGGCAGCTGAATTGTCAAAAGTATACCTGAATTTCTTGCCACGAGCAAAAAAGAGTATCAAAAAGAAGTGAAACAACAAAAAAGACGCAAATGCGTCTTTTTTGTTGTTTCTTATTCGTCAGCGGGTAAAAAATCGAAATTGGTCAACTCGTTGTAAGAATACGCTTGGTCGATTTGACCCTTGTCTTTCGTCCAAGCAATGATTGCGTCGAATTGCTCTTGCGGCACTGCCTGGGCATACGGATAGTCTTCCTGGCTGTCTAAGTAAGTACTCATAGCATCGGGAAATTGATAGTCTGCCAAGATGTCGGCATAGTCTCTTGCTGAATGAGCATTCATGTAATCGATGGCTTCGTTGTAAGCACTGTAGAATGCTTTTAGGTCTTGCGGTCGATTTTGGATGACTTCGTCCATAAATTGCAGCGTCCCGCCTTTGATGCCAGCATCTTTAGAGCTGCCTAAAACAATCGCCCCTTGGGCAGCCAACATGCTGGCTTGCGGTTCCGTATAAACAGCGCCATCGACTTGGTCATTGAGCAATGCTTCGGAACGGGCAGAAAAAGAAGCGATATCCACGATGTCATAAGTAAAATCATTTTCTTGTGCAAATTGATCCATGATGTATTCTAAAATGAAATTCGGTACAAGGGTGATTTTTTTATCCGCTAACCCTTTCATCTCAGTAATCCCTGAATTCGGTGAAGCGAGAATCTTGAAGTTTTCCAAAATATCAGAAGTGATCGTCATATCGATGCCGTTTTGCTTGAAGGTCGCTTCTGTCATGACATCGCTGATCGTACCATCCAGCTCGCCTGCCTGCACTGCCACATTGCGGTCATTTGGGGAAGTGAAGGATTTGAGTTCCACAGTCAATCCTTGCTTTTCGAAAAAGCCTTCTTCTTTTGCTAGAATGATCGGAATCGCTGATTCTGCTGGTAACACCCCGATCGTCAATGTTTGATCCGTGACCGCAGCTTCTGTACTGCTAGTGCTGGAATTGCTGGTACTTGCTGTTTCGCCAGTGTTGCCGCAGGCGGCAGCGCCGACAGCGAATAGTGCTAGGATACTTGCTAAAATCGTTTTTTTCATTGGTTCATTTCCTCGTTTCTAAATCGTTGTTCAAAAGCAGCCATTGGTAGTGAGAACGGGAGGACAGCCCGATGGAGTTCCATTGGCTTGGTTTTTGTCGTATTGATGCCAGGTTTGGTTGTAAATGCCAGAACAAAGCCTTCCTTTTCTAGTGTTGCGATCGTCTGCTGATCATAAAAGCCAAAGGGATAGGCAAAAACATCCTTGATGGCCACGTGCTGATTGCAGCTTCGTAAGTCTTGCGCAAAGGCTGCCGGTGTTTCCCACATTGACCGCCCTTGCTGGTTCTTGCGTTCGTGAAAATGAGCGGTATGATTGGCATATTCGAAGACATCGCTCATTTCGGCTAATTCGGCACTGCTCAATGTCCGCGAAACTTCTGGTTCGTAAGGCTGAGGGGCATCAAAAAGCCAGCCGGTCACGACAAAGGCAGTGGCCTTGAAACCAGCTTCCTTCAACAGTGGGTAGGCATATTCTTTCATTGATTGATAACAGTCGTCAAAGGTCAGCAACACGGATTTTTCTGGTAGCGGCTGCTGCCGGAAATAAAAATCTTTGACTTCTGCAAGGGTCAACGTATGGTAATTTTCTGCTTTCAAAAAGTCGATTTGTTGTTTAAAATGAGAAGTGCTATTGAATAAGGGCAGAGGCAAGGCATCTTGATAGCCGTCTGCGACTTTGATCGGGCGCACCTGATCATAAAGTTCTGCTTCGGGACGTATTTCATGAAATACGAGGGTCTGAAACATCATAAACCATCCTTTCTTGTCAATCACGCAAAAAATAGTATAGCATAAAATGTGAAAACCAACACAAATAATTTGAAGAAAGAAGTTTATTCTCTTATGAGTATTCGATTCGATTCCGTTTCCTTTACGTATGGGGAAACCGTCATTTTTAAGGATCTTTCGTTTTGTTTTGAACAAGGAACGACCTATGTGCTGCTGGGAGAATCGGGGATTGGCAAAAGCACGCTTTTATCCTTGATCAAAGGGTTGCAGCGACCGCAATCAGGCACGATCACTTACCAAGGCTGTTCCCCTGACAACATCGAGGTCGTTTTCCAAGAACTGCATTTGTTTCCTTGGCAAACAGTTTACCAAGTACTGGAAATGCCGCTGCTTATCAATCAAACACCCAGTGAGAGCCGTAAAAAACGGGTCACAAGCTGTTTGGCGGAGTTGGGATTGACGCAGGTGCAGGACCGCTATCCACATCAGCTTAGCGGCGGTCAAAAACAGCGGGCTGCCATGGGGCGGGGACTGATCACACAGCCCGATGTTTTATTATTGGATGAGCCGACTGCTTCACTGGACCAAGAAACCAAAGCAAACGCACAAGCCATGATCGCTGCTCAACAGCAGCGCAGACAAAACAGCTTAATCGTGGTGACCCACGATCCAGAAGAGGCAGTGTTTTTGGGGCAGACGATTTTGTTGCTAAAAGATCAGGACGTTACGCCGATCAGTAATCCATTTTACGGCAGCCAGCTGGAACGAGACTCGTTGGCTTTTTATGAAGTCGTCTTGCAGTTGAAAGAACAAATGAGGGAGGCGAGGCAATGAAACCCATCAAATCTTTTGCTTGGGGCTTCTGTTCGTTTGTCGTGGTTTGGTGGGGCGTAAGCTGGGTGACCAACAATCGCTCACTGCCTAATCCTTTAGAAACGGCCGAACGTTTTTGGGCACTGCGAGAAGTCTTACTGATCCACACAGGTGCCAGTTTGCTGCGGGTATTTGCGGCGTTGAGTGGGGCGTTGCTAGTCGGGGTGCCGTTAGGAATCTTGATTGGGCGATCCCAAAGAGTGGATCGGCTGCTTGGTCCACTGCTTTACTTTTTATATCCGATTCCTAAAGTTGCGTTTTTACCTGTCTTTATGATTTTCTTTGGCTTAGGCAATCTCTCAAAAATTCTCTTGATTTTTGCGGTGATCGTCATTCAAGTGATCGTCTCGATTCGTGATGCAGTCACGAAGATCCCACCAGCGTATTTTCAGGTCATGAAAAATTATACCAACCAATGGCACCATGTCTTGCGCTTCGTTATTTTGCCCGCGCTCATGCCAGCACTTTTTGCCAGTGTGCGGGTCAGTATCGGGATCGCGTTGGCTTCCCTCTTTTTTGCCGAAAACTATAACACGACGTATGGTGTCGGCTATCTGATCTTAAGTGCGTGGTCAAAAATGGACTACCCACAAATGCTTTCGGGTATCCTCCTGATTGCTTTGATGGGCTATCTGCTTTTTGCCAGTATCGATTGGTTGGAAAAAGTGGTGTGCCGTTACCGACAATCTTAGAAAAGAATGATCGATTGATAAATGTTTGCGGCAGTTCGTGTATTTTTGAACAAAATGATTTATACTAAGGATATCTTATTGAGAATCATTCTCACTGAAAGGAAGACCTTACTATGAAAGAAATCGATCTGTCAAAAACGCTCTATGAACTTGTGGCACAATACCCTGAAATACAAGAAATCATGAGTAAAATAGGGTTTACGGCGATCAATCAACCAGGGATGCTACAAACTGCTGGACGTTACATGACGATTCCCAAAGGGGCTCAGATGAAGAAGATCCCCTTGGAAAGGGTTTGTCTCGCTTTCGAAAAACAAGGGTTTCTTGTGAAAGGAGCGACGAAATGAAAACTAACAGTCAAAGACAAGAACGGATCGTCGAAATACTGAGTTTGCTTCACCAAGGCGGTTCCTTTGAAGAAGCTAAACGCTTGTTTAACGAAGAATTTGATGGTGTGGATGTGACGGAGATCACTGCTGCTGAAAAAGCTTTGATCCAAACGGGGTTGGACCCTTCTGAGATTCAGCGTTTGTGCAATATTCATGCTGCTGTTTTTAAAGGATCGATCAATGAGATCCATCACTCCAATGAAGAATATGGGCAACCAGGCCATCCTGTGCATACTCTGAAATTGGAGAACCAAGTCCTGCAATCCTTGTTGACCGATGAGATCGATAGCCTCTTAGCTAAAATAAAAACCGGTGATTGGACGCCTAAAAAGCGTCTAAAAGCTGCCTGCAATGATTTAATGCAGATCGACAAACATTATGCGCGAAAAGAAACGTTGATTTTTTCTTACATGGAGAAGTACGGCATCACTGCACCGCCAAAAGTGATGTGGGGTGTCGATGATAATATTCGGGTCATGATCAAAGCGCTCAATGAGCTTTTGGCTTCCGAAAAAACTGCCTATAATCCGATTGCTGTCCAATGGGAAGCGGTCAAAAACGAAATCGAAGAGATGATTTTCAAAGAAGAAGAAATCATGGTGCCAATGACGCTGGATGTCTTCAGTCTTAAAGATTGGGAACAAATTGCGGCTGACAGTTTAGACATCGGCTTTGCCTTTATTCCAGAACCGCTTCCTTGGAAACCGAGCCAAGAAGCTCTTGAAAAGGAACAGGCGGCAGAACCCGCAAGGCAAGCGGCGATCAAACAAGCCCAAGAAACAACCGCCGGCATCGCAGCCGGTTTAGGATTCGATGAATTTCAAGTCATAGAAACGGAAAATTCGCCGCAAATTGCTGAACAGCCGACCATCTCATTGCCTACTGGTAATTTGCAATTTGAACAATTGGTGGCGATTTTTCAAACGTTGCCAGTGGACTTGACCTTTGTAGATAGTGAAGAGCGGGTGCGCTTTTATTCAGAAGGCAAGAGTCGCGTCTTTCCACGAACGAATTCGGTTTTAGGCCGTGAAGTCGTCAACTGCCATCCACCGAAAAGTATGCATCTCGTGCAGCAGATTTTGGATGATTTTCGAGCGGGCACACGGGAGACTGCTGAATTTTGGATCGATATGCGAGGCCGTAAAATCTATATTCGCTATTTTGCATTAAAAAACGAAGCAGGCATCTATTTAGGTTGTCTAGAAGTCACGCAAGACATTACGGAGATCCAAAAAATCGAAGGGCAAAGCCGTTTGCTGGATCAGTGAACAGTTTGGAGAAAGGCTGATCTGCGTCTATTCAAAACGAAGCGAAAAAAAGAAAAATCAATAAAACGCTTGCAACGTTTCTGGAAAAATAGTATAGTAAAGGCAATCAAATGGGTAGTTACTGATAATGCAGGCTATACCTTTTTACGTGTGTATGGATCCTACACATGTATTAAGGTATCGCCTTTTTTCATTTTAAGGAGGTGAGAAGCGTCTTGAAGATCAAAAAAATCTTAAACAACAATGCAGTTTTGGTCGGACAAGATGGCAAAGATTTTATCTGGATCGGTACCGGCCTTGGCTTCAAAATGAAACCAGGACAAACCGCCGATGAATCAAAAATTGAAAAAGTGTTTGTGCTTCATAAGAACAAAGTTTCCGAGCGATTTTTAAGTTTATTGTCATCCATTCCGACAAAATATGTGTCTTTAGCGGATGATATTATCTCACTTGCGAAAGCAGAAATAAAACAGGAGTTAAGCGAGACGCTGTATGTATCACTTACCGATCATTTGTATAATCTGTTCAAACTGCATGAACAAGGAATCACAGTTACGAACCGATTATCATGGGAATTAAAGAAGTTTTATCCGCAGGAATTTGAAGTTGGTAAAAAAGCATTGGAACGGATCGGACAAGAAACAGGGGTCGTCTTTGAGGAAGAAGAAGCAGGAAATATAGCAATGCATTTGATCAATGCACAAGTAACAGATGAGATTGATCAGCCAAAAGATGTCCAATCGATTGCAAAAAAGATTCGCGATATTATTTCACTTATTCGATTTTCTAACAAGATACAAATTGATGAAAACTCTTTGGCATTCGATCGATTTATCACCCATTTGCGCTTTTTTTTCCAGCGATTGAAGGCTCGACCAGATGTGGTAAAAGCAAATCCGCTATTGGGACACGTGAGCGGACAGTATGCAGACGCGTATAAGACGATGCTTTTGATTGAAAAGTATTTAGGTGTTCCCTTGAACGATGATGAAAAGCTGTACTTAACGTTACACATTCAAAAATTAATAGAGAACGAATAAAGGTTGTTACTGATAATGCAGGCAAGACTGATAATTATTCCATCAAGGAATAGTTATTTGTCTTGCTTTTTATTTTTACATTGAAAGGATGAGAACGATGGCATATCAAGAATTGGTCGATGAAATTTTAAAAGGAGTCGGCGGAAAAGAAAATATCAATGGGGTGACCCACTGCATCACAAGACTGCGTTTTGATTTAAAACATGAGGAGCAAGCAGACACAGAAACACTGAAAAAGACGAAAGGAATCGTGACAGTCGTTCAAAGCGGCGGTCAATACCAAGTCGTGATCGGCAATCATGTGCCAGAGGTGTACCAAGAATTTGTTCAACATGCAGGATTGGCAGGAAATGATGAGGCACCTTCGGGAGAAAAGAAAGGACCGCTGGATGCTTTTATCGATGTGATCTCCAGTATCTTTACACCTGTATTGGGTCTTCTAGCTGCCACAGGAATGATCAAAGGATTAAATGCGCTATTTGTTTCTTTGGGATGGATTGAGAATACGTCAGGAACCTATGCGATTTTGCAAGCAGCAGGTGATTGTTTCTTCTACTTCTTTCCAATCTTTTTAGGATATACCGCAGCGAAAAAATTTGGTTTAAAGCAATTTGTCGGTATGGCGATCGGTGCTGCCCTTGTTTATCCAGCCTTGTCTGGCTTGACGGCAAATGCCGAACCGTTGTATACCTTGTTTGCAGGAACCGTTTTTGAATCGCCTGTTTATGTCACTTTTTTAGGAATACCAGTCATTTTAATGAGTTATAGTTCCAGTGTTATTCCAATCGTCATTGCTACCTATTTTGGTGCCAGATTAGAAAAAGGCATTACAAAAATCATTCCTAGTATTGTACGGAGTTTCTTAGTTCCGTTTCTAACTGTCTTGATCATGGTTCCGCTGACTTTCATTGTCATTGGTCCGATCGCGACATGGATCGGCAATTTGTTGGGTGCGGCTGTGTTGGCGATCTATAACTTCAGCCCAATTATTGCAGGGATTGCAGTTGGTGCTGTTTGGCAAGTGTTGGTCATGTTTGGTCTTCACTGGGGGATCATTCCGATCGCAATCAACAATATTGGTGTTCTTGGTTACGACCCAGTGATGGTCTTAGGACAAGCGACTCCTTTCGCGACCGCAGGAGCTGTGCTGGCAGTTATTATTAAGTCTAGAAATAATTCTATTCGGGCAATCGGGATTCCCGCATTTATTTCCAGTCTGTTTGGGGTATCGGAGCCATCCTTGTACGGTATCACGTTGCCTAGAAAAAAACCATTTATTGCGACCTTGATTTCAGCATCGATCGGCGGATTGATCATGGGTGCAATGGGAACAAAATCCTTTATTATAGGTGGGATGGGTATATTCAGTTTACCCAACTACATTGATCCGACAGAAGGCATTGGAAGCGGCTTTTATGGGTATGTATTAGCAATCACTGTAGCATTCGTCTTATCATTTATTTTAACGATTACTTTCTTGTATGATCCGCAAGAGGATCGGCAAGAAGCAACAGCTAGTAATAACGAAGCCTCGCCTTTGATCCCAGAAGAAAGAGCAGCGAAAGAAATCACTTTTTCGTTACCATTAACAGGCATCGTTTTGCCTTTGTCGGCAGTAGAAGATCAAGCATTTGCAAATGGACTATTAGGAAAAGGCTTAGCAGTTTCACCAGATGAAGGACTGGTTCGAGCACCTTTTGACGGAGTAGTTGAAACACTGTTTCCAACGAAGCATGCGATTGGCTTGAAGTCGGACGATGGCGTGGAAGTGTTGATTCACATCGGCATGGATACAGTGAACTTAGATGGTCGTTTTTTTGAAACAAAAGTCAAGCAAGGGGATCAGGTCAAGCAAGGAGAGGTATTGCTTACATTTGATAAAGAAGAAATTGAAGAGGCAGGATACTCGTTAGTGACGCCGATCGTCGTTACGAATACTTTCGCATACTTAGATGTGATCGCTGATGATAATCGAGGGGCGATAACGATCGTCAAGTAGTCGCAACGACCAAGAAAAGGAAAGAAAAGAAAGAAGGAAAGAATGCTATGCGAGCAATTATGCTGATGTTTGATACTCTGGCTAGAGATTTTTTATCAAACTACGGAAACGATTGGATCAACACGCCAAATTTTGAACGGTTAAGAGAAAAAACGATTACGTTTGACAACTTTTATGGTGGCAGCATGCCTTGTATGCCAGCGAGAAGAGAAATTCATACAGGTCGTTACAATTTTATGCATCGTTCGTGGGGACAATTAGAACCGTTTGATTCGTCAATTTTTGATACGCTGCAGCAAAATGGTGTCTATTGTCATTTGGTAACCGACCATTCCCATTACTTTGAAGATGGCGGTGCCACGTATCATAACCGTTATTCCACATGGGAAGGATTTAGAGGACAAGAAGGCGACCGATGGGTTCCAAGAAAACAGGCAGAGAATCATCCACCGCTGAATCCGTTAAATAAGAGTGGTATTTCTGTGGAACAGCATTTTGCGAATCGAACACGGCAAGCAGTAGAAGAAGACCTGTCCACGGTTCAAACGATCCAAGCCGGTTTGGATTTTTTGGAACAGTACAAAAATGAAGATCAATGGTTTTTGCAAGTCGAATGTTTTGACCCCCATGAACCATTTTATGTGCCAGAAACCTATCGCAAATTGTACCAGGAGACACCAAATGAATCACCTTACTTTTGGCCAAAATATGGTCGTGTAACAGAAGACGTTGGCGAGCAGGATTTGATTGAGCTGCAAAAAGAATACGCAGCGTTGATCAGTATGTGTGACCATCACTTAGGACGAGTGCTGGACTTTATAGAAAAAAATAATATGTGGGAGGATACCTTGATCATTGTGAATACCGACCATGGCTTTTTGTTAGGGGAACATGACTGGTTAGGAAAAAACGTAGCACCGATGTATGAAGAAATCATTCATCTGCCCTTTTTCATCAGTTACCCACAAGCTGAATCGGGAACCCATACTCCAGTATTGAGTCAAACCATCGATATTCCAGCAACTTTATTGGATTATTTTGAAATTGAGAACACCTTAGATATGGATGGCAAATCTTTGTTGCCTGTGTTGAAAAAACAGCATTCGCAACCGCTTCATCAAGAAATTATTTTTGGTACAAACGGCGGTCATGTCAATATCTACGATGGTCGTTATGTGTATATGCGTGCATCGGTTCACCCTTCTAATGGACCAATCACCATGCAGACGCTTAGTTATGCTTCATTGCGTGGTTTTTTGAATAAAGAGGTCTTAGACAGCATGGTCTTGAAAAAGGGCAATCGATTTACAAATCATTTTCCTTACACAGAAGTCGAAGTTTCCACCTATATCGATTCTTATTCGGTAGGCCACTTGTTGTTTGATTTAAAGAATGATCCAAAGCAGTTAACACCGTTTCATGACCCACTGATTGAACAAGAAATGATTCAGAAATTGATTAAAGTAATGAATCAGATTGAAGCTCCTGAAAGCGAGTATCAGCGCTTAGGTTTAAGCAATAGTCAGAGGCAGACAATCGCACAAAAGAAATAAAGAAGTGAGGAACAACAAATGAAACACATCTCCGTATTGATCAAGCCAGCATCCTCTCTTTGCAATCTGCGCTGCACCTATTGCTTTTATGCCAACGTCAGTTCCTTGCGCGAAGTGCGTTCCTTTGGCAAAATGAAAGAGGATGTAATGGAAAAGATGATTGCAAACATCTATGCAGACTTAGAAGCTGGCGATCATTTGACGTTGGCATTTCAAGGCGGAGAGCCGACGATGGCAGGGCTGAGTTATTTTAGAAAACTAACGGCTTATGTTGCGGCGCAAAAAAAGCGAGTGACAGTACACTATGCGATCCAGACCAACGGCATGGTGATCAATGATAAATGGTGTCGTTTTTTGAAAGAGCATCGCTTTTTAGTCGGGCTGTCGATCGATGGGCATCCGCTTGCTCACGATCGGCATCGATTAGACGCCAAAGGGCGGGGGACCTTTGCGCGGGTTTTGCAGACCAAGCGATTATTGGACGCCTATCAGATTGAGTACAATGTCTTGTGCGTGTTGACTAATCCCTTAGCAAAGGAAGCCCAGCGTGTGTTTGATTTTCTCAAGGAAGAGCAGATTGCATTTGTGCAGTTCATTCCTTGTTTGGCTGATTTGGATGCCACATCAACCAACAACTATGCCTTGACACCAAGAAGCTTTGCGCACTTTTATCAGCAGCTATTGGCGTTTTGGCTGCAGGAATTGACACAAGGGCGCTACTTAAGTATCAAGCTGTTCGATGATTTACTGAATCTATTGGTGCGGCAGCAAGTAACTGCCTGTGGGATTCTAGGCAACTGCCAAGTGCAGTATGTGATCGAAGCCGACGGCAGTGTCTATCCTTGTGACTTCTATGTATTAGATGAGTTTCGCATGGGCTATATCCAAGAGCAAACCTTGCGGGAATTGTTTTCTCAAGACTGTTCGCAGCAGTTTTTGTGCCAGAAAAAAGACATGCCTTCGAAGTGTACGCAATGTCCTTTCCAAAAAATGTGCCGAGGAGGCTGTAAACGAATGAAAGATGCAATGTACGTGGATAGTGAGGGGTTTTGCGGCTATCAGGAGCTGTTAAAAGACTTCACACCCAGAATCAATGTGATATTGGGGCTGTTGCAAGGGGTGAGACAATGATCGGACTGATTTATTTTCTCGTGATCGTCTTAGCAAATACCGTAGGGGCAGTTTCGGGCATGGGGGGCGGCGTGCTGATCAAACCGATTTTCGATTTTATCGGCGCCCATTCTGTTGCTGCGATCTCTTTTTACTCGGCGACAGCTGTCTTCACGATGTCTATCGTTTCGACAGCTAGACAATTAGCCAGTGGACGGAAAATCAATTGGTCGATTGCCTTGTGGGTTTCTGGTGGTGCTGTGTTAGGCGGTGTTTTAGGCAATGTTGCCTTTGAACAGCTATTGCTGGTTTTTCGAGACGACAAGATGGTTCAGCTGATCCAAATCCTTGTGACCGTGCTGACACTATTGTTCGCTTTTTTGTATACAAAATATAACTGGCGCGGGTTTGCGTTGGAAAAAGTCGGCTGGTATGCAGCTTGTGGCTTGATTCTCGGTTTTCTAGCCAGTTTGCTGGGGATCGGCGGCGGACCCATCAATGTTTCTTTATTGATGTTGCTGTTTGCCATGCCGATCAAAGAGGCGACGATTTATTCAATTTGTACGATTTTTTTCTCGCAGCTGGCAAAAATTTTGACGATCGCTTTTTCGACAGGTTTTGGTGCGTATGATCTGCAAATTTTGTGGTTTGTTATTCCAGCCGCGATCGTGGGGGGACTATTAGGCGCCAAGGCCAGCAACGTCCTGTCACCACAGCGAGTGACACTGGTATTCCAAACCGTGATCGTGCTGGTGTTACTGATCAATCTGTACAATGGCTATCAATTATTGTAAAAAGGAGGCAAGCAGATGCCCACGATTCCAGCAGGAACTTACCGAATTGGCACGAATACGATGGACGGCTTTGCCGGGGATCTTGAGGGACCGCAAATCAGCCTCGACAGCCCAGCATTTGCCATTGATGCCACGACAGTAACGAACCAAGCTTTCCAAGTTTTTGAGGAAGCAACAGGATATGTCACAGAAGCCGAGCGTTTTGGCTGGTCGTTCGTTTTTCACTATTTTTTAAGTGAGCAAACGAAACACCGCAGTCAAAAGGTACCGAATATGGCTTGGTGGTACGCGGTTAGCGGCGCAGATTGGCGTCATCCTGAAGGACCTGATTCAACGATTGCCCAGCGGATGGATCACCCAGTGGTTCAAGTGTCTCGCAACGATGCGATCGCCTATTGCCAATGGGCAAAAAAACGCCTCCCGACAGAAGCAGAGTGGGAGATCGCTGCAAAAGGCGGGACAAGTTTTGAAAAATATCCTTGGGGAAGGGAATTTTTGACAGAAAATACCTATCATTGCAATATTTGGCAAGGCGAGTTTCCAAAAAGCAACACGCGAGCAGACGGCTTTGCCAATACAGCGCCCGCGAAATGGTATGAGCCCAATGGCTTTGGTCTTTATCAAGTGATCGGCAACGTCTGGGAATGGTGCGTCAATCCTGCCCGCATCCCGTTGACGCAGTTTCAACAACAGACGGGACAAACCTTTTGGATAAGGAATCAAACACAAGATGATCAACTGTATGCGACTCGCGGCGGTTCATTTTTGTGCCATGAATCCTATTGCAAACGATACCGAATTGCCGCTAGAAATGGTAATTCTGGGATGTCGGCAGCCAATAATTTAGGGTTTCGGTGTGTCAAAGACTTGGATCAGTAAACCGATAAAAGCAAAAGTGGCACCTATTCACAGGGATAGGTGCCGCTTGTTTTATTGCCATTCGGATTGATAATTTCCTTTGAGATCATAGACATAATTGATCTCGGTTCGATTACGAATCCCATTTAAACCAACGGTCCAAGTCCATTCACCTTGGAAGCCGTTTAAAATGACGATGCTGACGCCAGGAACATAGTGATCTAGCTGAGCTGCTCGCGCCTCAGAATCCTTGATGATCTTGGGAATGACGCCCCAGTCGATGGCATCAAAGGCAATGGTATCTTCCATCGAAAGCTCGATCGTATCGTCGTCTTTTTTCCATTTGGTCAACAGATTTTCTGGGTAATACCAATACTCGTCTTGTAGGCCTGTGTTTGGATTGATCACTCGCGCAACTGCATAAATGCCGCTTTTTAGCGGGACATTGCGGATGTGAAAACTATAGCTGACCAGTTGCAGCTCTTTGTCCTTGAATGAAGATTGATTTGGCAGCGCCGCCATAATTTCTTTGGCACTGGTTTCTTCTCGAAAGAGTTGGCGGTCTACAGGTAAAAAGGTGGAAACTACGCCAATACAAAAGAGAATCGCTGGTAGCAAGAGCAATGAGAATAACCAGTAAAATGGCGATTTTTTGTGTTTTTTGAGGCCGATGATCAGACCGATCAAAAAGACCAGCAGGATCCCTGCTACCCAAAAGTAGGGGAACAAACGAATGATCTGATGCCTGGTTTCAACGACTTGGTATTCATTCAGACCAAACCAGTTTTCCGCGATGGTGAGGTTATTTAAAACAATAATTCCGCCAATAATACCTAGAATAAATAAGAAAATCAATAGCAAAAGCATCCGACCGAGTATCCGACGTATCAGCGAGGGTCTAGTAGGTGGGGTCATGAGTCACGTCCTTTTTATATTTTCGAAAATAGTAGGTTAAATACAAGAGTAGTACAACTGGTGTTTTTTTTCAATGATTGTAGACAAAAAAACTACATCCACAGATGCGACCTCAAAAAGTTAGACCAAAAATCTAACTTTTTTGGGGTCAGGACACCGCAGATGCAGGTTTTATTTTCAATTAGTCGAGGGTTTGTTGGCGGGCGATAGCTGGAAAGAATTTCAGGCTATACAATGCACTGATCCCAACTAGAATATAAATGACGCGGGCAATGATTGACGTGCTGCCGCCGGTGATCGCTGCGACAAGGTCAAACTCGAAGGCGCCGACCAGCAGCCAATTGATCCCACCGATGATCAATAGTGTCAGTGCGATCCCATCAAATGTTTTTAACATAGGAAACTCCTCTCTAGTTGTCGCCCCATCAACGTTCATCGTCGGTGATGGTGACATCTTTTTCTTTCTCACCTTCTTGATTGCGATCATTATAGATATAGACATGGCGAACGATTTTAATCAGCGGACGAATGGTCAAAAAGACACCGCCGATCAAATAGGCGATCGTTCCGTAAATCGCAGGCAAGCTAGTTAATGAAACGATACTCCCGAAAATATAAAACAAGCCCGTCAAAATATCATTCGTAAGTGAGATCAACATGTAGCGATTTTGAAAGTAGATGCGAAAGCGACTTGCCTTGATGATCACATCTTCTTCTTTTCCCGGATCGAATTGATGTTCACTCCGTTTGATTTTTGGCATAGGTGCCATCACTGCTCCTTTGTTTGTGCTAAGGTTTCAAGACAACTTTGATGTTCTTGTCTTCTTTTTTGTCAAAAATCTCATACGCTTTGGCAGCATCTGCTAAAGGCATCGTGTGGGTGATGATCTGTGACGGGTCAAACAAACCGTCCGCGATCATATCATAAATTTTTGGCATCAAATGGATCACAGGTGCTTGCCCGTGTTTGACATCAATGTTGCGCATAAAGAATTCTTGCAATGGATAAGAAGAAGCAGGTGTCATGTAAACGCCAGTGATTTGGACGGTACCAAATTTTTTGACTGCCTTGGCGGCCATCTGGATCGGTGAGATTGTTCCACTTTGCAAGCTGACTAGATTTTTGGCTTTTTCTTTTACGGGTTCTAAACCATCCATCCCAACACAGTCGATGATCACATCAGCGCCACCTTTGGTCAGTTCATACAATTCATCGGCACTAGTAGCCAGATCATCCAATTGGAATGTTTCGACTTGATTGTAGCTGCTGGCTTTTTCTAAGCGATGAGCAACAGGGTCCACGGCAATCACCCGCTTAGCGCCTGCCATCACAGCAAATTTTTGCGCAAACAAGCCAACTGGTCCTGAGCCTAAGACGATCACGGTATCATCTTTTTTGACGCCGGCATTTTGGACGCTCCAAAATGCTGTAGGTAAGATGTCAGATAAAAACAATACTTTTTCATCAGGGATCGTTGATTCAGGTACGATAAACGAGGTGAAATCTGCGAACGGTACGCGCAAGAATTCGGCTTGACCGCCCCAGTGGTTGCCGTTCATTTTTCCAAAACCGAATAAGCCGCCATACAATGTATCTTCTGAAGAATTGTCGCATTGACTTTCCATCTCATTTTGACAAAAGTGGCAATGGCCGCAACCGATATTGAAAGGGATGACGACGCGGTCGCCTTTTTTTAGTTTCTGTACTTGACTGCCGACTTCTTCGACAATACCCATTGGTTCGTGACCAACGACATAGCCTTCTTCCAAAACCGAGCCGCCATGGTGGTAAAGGTGGAGATCAGAGCCGCAGATTGCAGTTGCGGTGATTCGGATGATCGCATCCGTCGGTTCTAAAATCGTTGGATCTTCTACACGGCGAACGTCCATTTTTTGATTTCCTTGCCAGGTTACTGCTTGCATCATTTTTCCTCCTTGTTTGTTCAGATAAGTTCGGACAATCACTAATTTTTCCAACAACATGTTTTTACTTTTCAGTAACAGATAAGTTAATTCTGCAAGGATTTTAACGATTTGACAACGAAAACGCTCAAAACGGTTGATTAGGATTTTTCTTCATCAATGGTTTAAAAAAAGAAAAACAGATGATTTGCTAAAAAAGTGAAAGCGTGACACTATTAAAGTGAAGCATGCATGTGTTACGAGTATCTATTGGAACCTGCATCAACCAGTGACAAGAAATGAGGAGGGATGATCATGGATCTAACGATTCGAGGAAAAGCTTCTTGCACCAATTGCAATGAAAACTTTGATGGGAAGCTGGTCGTTCATTTACAAGAAGACAGCGAGGGGCAATTAACCATGGTACCACCGTTGGAAACGAATGAATTGGCAGAAGATGAAATCGCTATTCATTATACTTACGGGGAAGTGAAGGAAGCCATTGAAGGAACCTTCGTATGTCCAAACTGTCAGACTGAAAATGAGGTTCGGATTGAAATTCCGACCGAGCTATTAGATGGCTCAATGAATTGAATGAATAATTAAATTGAAAAAGCTCCCTGTTCCTTGAACAGGGAGCTTTCGTTATTTATTGGTCATTGGTTTATTTTGTCCCATCAATGATTTGGACATTGAAGTCTCGTAAGATGTCGAGTCCTTGCGACTCGTGATTTTTACCGGCGACTAATGTTTTATTGATGGTGAAATCAGCGTCAGGAAAGGCGCTTTGGATCTCGATCGTATTGGAAAGGACACAGATGTTGGTTTCAACACCGGTGATTTCGATTTTCTTTTTTTCCTCGGGTTCAAATAGATTTTTCTTGATGTCGATCAAGACTTCAGGTGGAATACTGTAATAGTATTTCTTGACGACTTTTTCATTTTCGAGAGGCTTAAGTTCTGGGATAAGCTGCAGGGCAGCGGCTTCTTCATCAGGCGTTCCTTTGACTTCGATTGGGATGTCGCGGGTGTGTAAGATGTACTCCCCATTCGCCCGCGCTTGTTCTAGGCGCTTGGCGATTCGTTTGACGAGAGCGGCGCTATCTGGCACATACGCTTCGTTCTCTTCATCGAGAATTTGGTTTTGCATATCGACAATGACTAGCATGTGGTTACTCCCTTTCTATAAACATCGTTTTTCAAATGATCTAACGAGAGGTTGAAAAATAGGTGCTATTTCTATGATGCCCCACTTTTTTTAAATTTTCAAAGAAAACGCTCTTCTTATCGTGAAACGGTAAAAATGTTATTTTTTTATTCGAATAACGATGCTTTTTGTTTGCTGAAAAGAAGAAGTAGTGATAGCTTTTAAATAGTACATTAAAAATAAATGAAAGTAGGTTAGGTTAAATGAGAAAGTTATTTTATATGGGGACTTTGCTTTTTTCAGTTGGTGTACTGGCGGCAGGATGTGGCAATAGCGAAACCGCTGATTCCTCGGGGAATGAGTCAGCAGATGGCAAAACGACGTTGGATTTTTGGTCCTTCTGGGGGTCTGGTGCAAGACAAGAAGTAATTGAAGAAATTATTGATGATTTTAATGCGTCACAAGATAAAATCGAGGTCAAATACAGCTACCAGCCTTGGGGCGATATTTGGACAAAATCACTGTCGTCGATCACTGCTGGTAATCCGCCTGATGTTATTGTACAAGATATTAATTCTGTTGCTCAGCGGGCAGAAGCGCAGCAAGCAACAAATTTAAGCGAGTATATCGAAGAAGGCTTTTCTGATGAATTTTATCCGCAATTATGGGATACGGTGGAGTATGAAGGGGATGCGTATGCTGTTCCTTTCAATACAGATACGCAAGTGATTTTCTACAACAAGACACTCTTTAAAGAGGCAGGTATCAGTGAAGAGCAACTGCCCCAAACGTGGGAGGAGTTAGAAACAGTTGCTCGTAAATTAGATGTCAAAAACGGTGATGACTTTGAGCGGATCGGTTTTTACCCATTGTGGAATTTAGGCGCCGATGTGTGGGCCTTGAATGCCGACGATGGCGTCAGCTGGTTTGACAAGGATGAGAACGTCAAAATCGATACAGACAACAAAGTGGAAGCGTTGGAATGGATCTTAGACTGGCAAGAGTATTATGGTCAAGATACCATCAATCGGTTAGAAGCTGAATTTGGTTCAGGTGTTGCCGATCCATTCATTTCTGGATTAGTGGCGATGCGTGCGCAAAACATCAACTACTACTCAAGTTTAGCGGAAAATGCACCGGATGACTTTGAATTTGGGGTCATTCAAATTCCTGAAAAAGAAAGTGGTTCTGGTCACTGGTCATGGGGTGGCGGGTTCGTCTTAGAAGTGCCATACGGAGCCAAAGATCCTGAAGCGTCCTATGAGTTTATCAAATACTTGTCGACACCAGAAGTTCAAGAGAAATTTGGTGAGAAAAGCTTTGATATCATGGCGAATCGAACAGCCAACGAAAACTTGGTCAACAACGACAATCTAGATGAAAACGGCCAAATGATCTACCAAATGGCAGATGAAAACTTTGCCAATACGGTGATCACACCTGTACCATTGACAGCGCCTGATTTCAGCAGTCTTGTCAATGAACAGATCGACCAAATCATGCTGGGCAGCAAAACACCGGCTGAAGGGTTGGCAGATGCGCAAAAAGCGGTGGAAGATCTTGTTGAGCAAAACAAATAAACCTCAAAACGAGCGTTTTTAAAAAAGAAGGAAAGTCCAGTCGGTTAGCGGACTGGGCTTTGCTTTCTGCTTTGCGAAGCGGACATGTTTTCTTGAACAAACAATGAGTAAAAATAGAATGGAGTGGAAGGAATGCCAAAGAAGCGTTCAAAAAGTAAACGGCAAGAAGCTCTTTGGGGCTACTTCTTCGTAGCACCATTTTTGCTTGGGTTCGTGGTGTTTATGTTAGGGCCCATGCTGTTTTCCTTCGTAGGAAGCTTTACCGATTACAATCTGACTTCAAAAATGAATTTTATCGGCTTTAAGAACTTTACCCGCATGTTCACGCAAGATACCCTGTTTTGGAAATCTCTTTATAACACGGCGTATTTTGTACTCTTCAATGTTCCCTTAACAACGTTATTCAGTGTTTTTCTAGCCACTTTACTGAATCAAAAAATCCGCGGAATCAGTTTTTTCCGAACGACCTTTTACTTACCAGCGATCCTTTCAGGGGTTGCCGTCTACGTCTTATGGATGCAATTATTATCTCCTTCCGCAGGATTGATCAATACCTTCTTGAGCTGGTTCAATATCAAAGGTCCGGCATGGCTGTTTGATCCAGAATGGACGAAACCAGCGTTGATTTTGATGAAGATTTGGAGTTCAGGGGGCGCGATGCTCTTGTATCTAGCTACCTTGCAAAATATTTCGCCGACGCTGTACGAATCGGCTGAGATCGATGGAGCGGGGGTTTGGGCGAAATTCAAAAATATTACGATTCCTTTGATCACGCCGATCATCTTCTATGATGTGATTACTTCAACGATCGGTTCTTTTCAAATTTTCCAAGAAGCATACGTGATGACCAAAAATGGTACCGGCGGTCCGGCGAATTCGTTGCTATTCTATAATTTGCATATGTGGAACAAAGCATTTGTTGCCTTTGATATGGGTTATGCGATGGCAATGTCGATGATCTTGTTCTTGATCGTCTTAGTCTTGACCTTTATCAATCTCAAGCTGGCACCACGCTGGGTTCACTATACCGGAGGTGGCAGCTAATGGAAATGACGACAAAAACGCGAAGCAAATCAAGCCAACAGCGAGTCAAGAAAATCATCAGCTATGTGGTGATGTCGATCATCGGGATCGTGCTGCTGATTCCGTTGCTGTGGATGGTCTTTACGTCATTGAAACCGATGGAGGAGATCGTGCGTTACCCGCCGACCTTTTTCCCAGAAGAAATCAATCTTGGCAATTATTTGGAGACCATCAACGCCTTTCCTTTTTGGCAGTATGCAAAAAATACGTTATTCATTACTGTCTTAGTGGTCTTCGGGAATATCTTATCAAATTCCTTCATTGCTTATGGTTTTGCAAAATTAGCCTTTCCAGGAAAAAATCTGATCTTTGCCCTCGTCTTGTCTACCATGATGATTCCTGGCTTTGTGACGATGATCCCGCAGTATGTTTTGTTTTCCAAAATCGGCTGGGTCGGCACCTATCTGCCGCTGATCGTTCCAGCGTTTTTCGGCAACGCCTTTAACATTTTCTTGATGCGGCAGTTTTACTTGTCCGTCAACAATGAATTGATCGAAGCCGCTAAGATCGATGGCGCCAATCATCTTTATATTTGGAGCCATCTAATGATCCCATTGACGAAACCCGCACTGATCACCATCGCCATCAACTCCTTCAATGGGGCGTGGAATGATTTCTTAGGGCCGTTACTGTATATTCAAAACCAAGAAAAGTACACGCTGCAGATTGGCTTGCAAGTCTTCCAAAACCAATCAACGACCCAGTGGAACTACTTGATGGCAGGAGCAACGCTTGTGTTATTGCCGACGATCTTGCTGTTCTTCCTCGCACAACGCTACTTTATTGAAGGAATGGATCTGACGGGAGGTTCCAAAGGATGAGAACAAAAGTTACCCCGCAACGCTTGAACCAAGCGCTGTTGACTGGCATCAACTGGCTTCCGCATTTACTGGTTTTACAAGGCATGTGGCTGTTGTTTTCCTTGCCTTTGATCACCAGTACCACCGCTAGTCGAGCATTGATCGAGACGTTGACGGAACTGCGGAACGATGGCTTGGAGGCAAGCAGCAAAGCTCGTTTTCAGCAGGCATTTCATCAACAGTGGACAACAAGAAAAGGGCAAGACCGTTTGCTCAGTCTATTCTTCCTGCTGCTTTTGGCGGACAGCTTTATCTTTAGCCGTTTGCAGCACCCGCTGTTTCAGATCGCTAGTTACGCGTTAGCGTTCACCTTTGGCTTGTTTTGCTTGGTCTTACTTTATCAAACGAGGCTGCTTCACACCTATCCGCAGCAGCCCAGCTCATTGTTTTATAGTTTTTATCAGTTTGCTCGTTCACCCAAACGAGTACTGGCGCATCTTTTAGCAACAGTGACGCTTGTCTTGACCTTTTTGCTGTTTGGTCCAGTCTACTTATTGGTCTTAGGAATCAGCACCTTGTATTTAGTCAATGTCGTGCTCTGTGACCAAGCGCTCAAATAGAAAACAAATGGGTATCCCGAAACTTCCTTAGTGAAAAGCTAAGGAGTTTCGGTTTTTTTGTGAAAAGAAGGTTGACAGGGCCAAAAATTATGCCTATGCTGAATGTAAATTTAGTAAACAGTAAACAGATGAGGTGCAGCTATGGCAAGTATGAGAGATATCGCGAAATTAGCCGGGGTGTCGGTAGCAAGTGTTTCTAGAATCCTTAACAATGATGAAACCTTCAGTATCAATGAACACACGCGTCAACGAGTCATTGAGATCGCCAACCAAATGAATTATTCAAAAGAAAAAAATCAACCCCATTCCCGTGAAGTCGGCGACCAAAACACGATTGCCATTATTACCCGCCACGATCGAGAGTCGGAAAGAAACGATCCGTATTTTATGATGATCCGCAATGGGATCGAAAAGGAAGCGGCGAAGTGGCGCTTAAAAACGATTCGGGCCTTTTCCATGCGGGAGCCTCAAAAAGATTTGGCACAATTGGCGAAGTATGGCGCAGTCATTATTATTGGAGAGATGACCAGCGATGCTTTGGCAGAGATCAGTCAGCAAAATGCCAATATTATCCTGGTGGATAATTATAGTGAAGCACCCAGCTACGATTGCATCCAAACCGATTTTGCCCAAAAGACCCACCAGATCCTCACGATGTTAAAAGAGAAGGGTCATGAGCATATCGCCTTTGTGGGTGGTGTTGCCAGCCGAGTCACGATTTCTGGCGAAGTCGTTTACGATGAACAAGAGATTCGAGCAGAAAACTACCGCCAATGGATGCTGCTCAACAAATTGGAAAAGTTCACAACCGTGCTTCAGGGGAAGTGGTCACCGGAGACCGGTTTGCATTTTGGTCAGCAGATTGCGCAAATGAATCCTCGCCCCACAGCGATCGTCGTTGCCAGCGATCCTATGGCAGTCGGGGTTTACAAGGCACTCGCTGAAGCGGGGCTATCGATTCCTAAAGATGTGTCAGTCGTTAGTTTTGATGATATCGAAATGGCGCAATTTATGACGCCCGCACTGTCCTCCGTCAAGATGAAAGCCGAAGAGATGGGGCAGATGAGTGTCGAATTAGCGAAAAATAAAATCCTAGGGGTGCGGACGATGCCGGTTCGCGTCGTTTGTGGCAGTGAATTGATCATTAGAGAATCGATTGCCGAAAAAGATCAGTGACGTCTGATCTTTTTTATTTTAGGGGTTGTGTAAACATTAACTAAACAACTATACTGATTGTAGTAAACGTTTACAGTTAAAAATAAAGGAGAAAACGAAATGAAGTTTATTGATAAATTAGCCGAAAAGATGGTGCCTTTTGCTCAGATCATTGCCAACAACAAATACTTGTTAAGTCTGCGTGATGGGTTTATGGTCGCTTTTCCTGCGACAATGTTTGCGTCAATTATGATTATTATTCAAAATCTGCCTGCTACTTTCGGACTCTCGGAAAAACTTCCAGAGGGATTCATCACGTTTCTAAACGACTTTTTTGGTCCTATCGGAAATGCGACCATGAGTATCACCGCTATTTTCGTTGTTTTTGGGATCGGCTATCAGTTGGCTGGCAAATATGGACAAGCCAAATTATTTGCGGGTGCCATCTCACTGTCTTCGTTTTTGATGCTGCTGCCTTTTGGCTCATCCGAAGAGTTAGGTACAGTGATCCCCTTGTCGAAATTAGGGGCTGAGGGAATGTTTGTCGGAATCATCACGGCCATTATCGCTACGCAGATCTATTGCAAAATCAGTGCGGCTGGGCTGACGATCAAAATGCCAGATTCGGTTCCGCCAATGATCGCAGAATCATTTGTCGCCATCATTCCTGGGGCGGCACCGTTGTTCCTTTTCAATTTGATCCGCTACTTGTTCACCTTTACTTCATGGGGCAATGCCGTTGATTTCGTTTATGAAATTCTGCAAAAACCATTGATGGGCTTGGGCGGTACGTTGCCAGCAGTACTGATCGCCGTCTTGTTCACCCAATTCTTCTGGTGGTTTGGGATTCACGGTACCTTGGTGGTCAATGCGGTGATCGATCCAATCATGAATGCGTTAGCGATCGAAAACTATGAAGCCTACAAAGCAGGGGCTGAACAACTGCCTCATATCATTAACACTACGTTTATGGGCGTGTTCGTCAATCAAGGAATGCAGTTGGGGATCTCGATTACAATGGCCTTCTTTATCGCTCGTTCGATTCGGATGAAAAAATTAATGAAGACAGTGATCGCTCCATCTGTTTTCAACGTATCTGAACCGATGACCTTTGGTTTGCCGATCGTCTTGAACCCAATCGCTTTTGTCCCATGGATCTTAGCGCCATTAGCCAGTACGACGATCTCTTACTTTGCGATTGCCGCAGGTTTGGTTCCGCGGCCAATCGGAGCAACGGTTGTTTGGACGACCCCGGTCTTCTTATCTGGTTGGTTAGGCACGGGTTCTGTTGCCGGCGCAATCTTACAGTTAGTGACGGTTGCCGTAATGACCTTGATCTGGGTGCCATTCTTGATCGTAATGGATCGTGGGTACTTGAGAGAAGAAAAAGCGGAAGCGGCATTAAATGAACAAGCGGCATCTGAGACGATCAATCAAAGGGTAGAAGAAAGATAAGCCCAGAAACGTAAAGGAATGCAATAAGCGCATCCTTTAGAAAGGAATTTGTGATGAGAACCGATACATTGTCTTGCAGTTATCAAATGAATACCACACCTACGGACTTTTCCCGTGTGTTATTGGCGGAACAAGAGAAATTCTTTCTAGCCAAACAAGCCCAAGAACCGTTCGGGGAAGGTTGCCGTATTGAAACGATGATTCAAACCAAAACCGCTCCGCGGATGGTACCAGCCGTTATGACGGTCAAAAAAATTGCCGCTGATGAGCTGTGGCTTCGTACGACCCATGAAGAAGGAGTGATCGATCAACGGTATAGTTTTGCTCCAGGACGAAAAGGGAAGCTGCAAGTCACGTATTCGGAACAAAGCCGTTTTGAGCAGCAGAAAACAACCTACAGCTTTATGTTGGCGGCGCTGTTTTACAAATTCTTTTTCAATCGTGGTGTCAAAAAACGCTTGCGTTATCTTGAAGCAGCTTGTCAACGAGCAGGGACAAATGAAAAAAATGGGGAAAATTGAGGATAGCAATGATAGAAATAAAGAACGAACAACTCTTTCACTTATACAATGAAAAAATCAGTTATATCATAAATGTGTTACCAAATCAGCAACTGGGTCATGTCTATTTTGGGCCATCTCTAGGCACACTGGCGCCGTTTGATCAAGCGTACCTTGAGAAAAAAGAGAATAAATCGGCAGGAACCGTCAAATTTTTTGAAGCAGACAATCTTTTTACCTTGGCAGACCGTTTTCAAGAATTGCCAACGTATGGGACTTCTGATTTTCGAGAAGGGGTAGTGTCGGTTTTTGAGGAAGAAACCCCACTTTATGTTGATTTTAAACTTGTGGCTTTTCACTGTTTTGAGGGCAAAGAACGAAAGCTGGCGCAACCAGCCAGCTTCGCGGCTGCCGATGAAAGCCAAAGCATCGTCTTTGAATTAGTAGATCAAGAGCGACAGCTGGAAATGGCGATCACCTATACGATCTTCAAAGGATCAGGAACCATCACGAGGCAGCAGACACTGACCAATACGGGAAGCAAGCCTAGAACCATCCAGCGCTTTTTGAGTGGTGTCTTGGAGCTGAAAAATCGCGATTTTGAACTGCTGCATCTTTCAGGCGCATGGCTGAAAGAACGGCATATCAAGACGGTCCCTTTGACCCAAGGGACGATCAGTGTTGGCTCGTTAAAAGGAGCGTCTGGTCATCAGCACAATCCTTTTGTCGCCTTAAAAGAACAGCAAGCCACCAATGACACTGGTCACGTCTACGGTGCCAACCTGATTTATTCTGGTAACTTTTTGGCGCAAGCAGAAATGGATGAATGGGACAACGTTCGATTGATGTTGGGGATACATCCTGAACATTTCAGCTGGCAGCTTTCACAAGGAGAAACCTTTGAAGCGCCGGAATGTCTCTTCACCTTCACCGCTGCTGGCCTGAATGGTTTGAGTCAAGAATCCGCCCAATTTATCGAAAAGCATGTGATTGCCCCTTATTGGCAAAAGCGGCAGCGGCCGATCGTCTTTAATAACTGGGAAGCGACTTATTTTGATTTTAATGAAGAGAAGCTGTTGACCTTAGCCCAAGAAAGCAAGGCGTTAGGGATGGAGTGCTTTGTGCTGGATGATGGTTGGTTTGGAAAACGTAACAACGACCGCAGTTCATTAGGCGATTGGGTGGCGGACCCTGCCAAATTTCCAAAAGGAATCGGCTCTTTTGCTGAGAAAATTCATGCCATGCAGCTGCAGCTGGGGATCTGGTTTGAACCGGAAATGGTTTCGCCAGATAGTCAGTTGTACCAAGAGCATCCTGAGTGGGTAGTCAAGCATCCTTATGAGCGGATCTCTGTGGGGCGCGGGCAATACGTGTTGGATTTTGCCAATCCAGCAGTGGTCGAGGCAATTTTCGAAGCGATGCAAAAAGTGATCCTTGAAACCAAGCTGGATTACATCAAATGGGATATGAACCGCAATATCACGGAAGCTTACTCTCCTTACTTAGCGGAACAGGGAATTTCTCAGACGGAGTTTTATCATCGTTATATTTTAGGCCTTTATCGCTTATATGAAAAAATCTTAGCGGCGTTTCCGACCCTTTTGCTTGAAGGCTGTGCTGGCGGCGGGGGCAGATACGATTTGGGGATCTTGTTTTACAGTCCGCAGATTTGGCCTAGTGATGATAGTGATGCAGTGGAACGTTTAGCCATCCAAAGCGGAACGTTGCTAGGGTATCCGTTGTCCTCCTTCAGCAATCACGTGTCGGCGGTACCAAACCACCAAGTCGGCCGGGCAACTTCTTTAGCCTTTCGGCAAACCGTCGCAATGTTTGGGCCATTGGGGTATGAACTCGATCTCTTTCACTTGTCTGAAGCTGAAAAGCAGGCGATCAAATCCCAAATCGTTTTTTATAAAAAGCAGCGGCAATTGCTGACCTTTGGTACTTTTTATCAGCTGCAGCAGTTGGAACATGCCAATGAAAAAACTTGGGCGGTGTATGATCCGCAAAACGAAGAAGCATTGGTTGCTTTCTTTCGCGTGTTGGCACAAGCCAATCCGACGGCGGAAGACTTTTTGCCCGCAGCCTTTCTCGATGGCCAACAGGTGTACCAGGTCAATGGCGAACCCGTCTCTGGTCAGCTGTTAAGACAATTAGGGTTGCGTAAACCTTATCAGTTTAATGCCGTCAACCATGGAACGGCGCAAGTCACTGGCGATTTTCAATCATTTGTATACCATTTACAAGCCAAAAAAGGAGCAGAATGATGAGCAATCAATTGTTTGATCAGCAGTTTATGCATGGCGGGGATTACAACCCCGATCAATGGCTGGCTTATCCAGAAATCTTGCAAAAGGATCTTGCTTATATGCAGCAAGCCCATGTCAACACCGTCACATTAGGGGTGTTTGCTTGGAGTGCCTTAGAGCCGCAAGAAGGCGTTTATCAGTTTGACTGGTTGGATCGTGTGTTTGATCAGATCCATGACATCGGCGGCAAAGTCATTTTGGCCACTCCTAGCGGTGGGCGTCCTCAATGGTTGAGCCAAAAGTATCCCGAAGTCAATCGGACCAACGCCCAAGGACAAAAACATACCCATGGGTTTCGCCACAATCACTGTTACTCTTCACCGATCTATCGGGAAAAGGTGACGCAAATCAATCAACAGTTGGCAAAACGTTACGGCAAGCATCCGGCATTAGCCATGTGGCATATCTCCAATGAGTACTCTGGGGAATGCTTTTGCTCCTATTGTCAGGAAAACTGGCGCAGCTGGCTGCAAAAAAAATATGGTGATTTAGCCACGTTGAATCATGCCTGGTGGACTTCTTTTTGGGGCGGTACGTACTCTGATTGGTCGCAGGTTTTACCGCCTTCACCTTTAGGGGAACACAAAGTGCATGGCATGGATCTTGATTGGAAACGATTTGTCACAGATAGGACGATCGATTTTTATTTGCATGAATGTGCGCCGATCCGTCAGCTGACACCGGACATTCCTGTGACGACGAATTTTATGGCGGAAGGACATGCTACCCAAGACTTTATTCCTTTGGAAGGCATTGACTACAGCAAGTTTGCTCGTCATGTGGACATCGTTAGCTGGGATAGTTACCCTGATTGGAACAACAACTTTGAATCTTTGGCAGCGACAGCAATGAAATCTGCCTATGTGCATGACCAGTACTGGTCTTTGAAGAAACAGCCCTTTTTAGTGATGGAATGCACGCCGAGTTTTGTTAACTGGCATTCCTTCAATAAAGCGAAAAAGCCTGGTGTCCATCAGTTGAGTGCCATGCAGCAGATCGCTCACGGCTCAGATAGTACCTTGTATTTTCAATGGCGCCAATCCCGCGGCAATTCAGAAAAATTCCATGGGGCAGTCGTGGGACATGATGATTCCACGGAGAATAGGGTCTTCAAAGAAGTTGCGGCTTACGGCAAGCGCTTGGAAAAAATCAAAGAGATTCAAGGAACCACAAGAAAAAAAGCAGTGGCGATCCTTTTTGACTGGGAAAGCAACTGGGCATTGAAGCGAGGCGGCGGGTTTGGTCGACCAACCAGACGGTATCCGCAAACGTTGCAGGAGCATTATCGTTATTTCTGGGAACAAGACATCGCTGTCGATATTTTGACGCCAGAGCAAGATTTTTCTGACTATCGGTTGGTGATCGCTCCGATGCTTTACTTGATGACCTCGGAGACGATGGCAAAACTTTGCCAGTACACGGAAGCTGGTGGTACCTTGATTTCCAGTTACTTTAGCGGCATGGTCAATGAAACCGACCTGTTGTATCTGGGGGGCTTGCCACAGCCGTTGCGAGGGTTATTAGGCATCAACGTGCTGGAGCTGGAAACTCTTTTTGACACTGAACACAATCAAGTGGTTTTTCAAGGACAGCCCTTTGAAACACGGGACTATTCTGCAATCATCGAAGCCGAAACAGCGGAGGTACTAGGGGTGTATCAAACGGATTTTTACCAAGGAACACCTGCGATCACCAAACATACCTTTGGTGCAGGCACCGCCTACTATCTGGCGGCTCGCACCAACTATGACTTTTTCGAACAGTTTTATGCCTCTTTGGTCCGTGAGCTGTCCTTGGCAGAGGAAAGGATCGCGCATGCCAATCCTGCAGTCTCGATCCAAGGCAGGATCAGTCCAGAACGAACGTACTTTTTCATCATGAATTTTTCTGAGAAAGAGCAGACACTACACTTGATCAAAGAAGTCGTTGATTTAGAGACCAATCAAGCAGTCCCTCAAACAGCAACCTTGGCGCCGTATGAAGTGCGAGTGGTTTATTTTAACAATTAGCTGACCATTGGAAAAAACGTCCCTTTCGACAAATGCAGAAAGGGACGTTTTTTTGATGAATGGTTTATCAGAAATCATTCTGGATCGGCTGCTTGGTGCTTTTTCATCCATTGAGGCAATGCGGCACTGATTTGTGTCGGCAACACGACATAGTGCTCTTCTGCCAATGCTTCGCCAATCAGGCTATGGAGATAGACAGCCGCGTGGATCGTTTCCTCTGTTTTTTCAAACTGTGCCAAAAAGCTGGTAATCATGCCTGCCAGCGTATCACCCATCCCACCAGTCGCCATTGCGGGTGTTCCGAGGGGATTTTGGGCGATGCTGCTACCGTAAATTTGCGTGCGATGGCTTTTTAAGACCACCAGACTTCCGAGTTTTTGTTGGGCTTGCTGATTGTTTTCTTCGGTCTGGTCGGCAATTGCCAGTCCGCTGAGCCGTTGCCATTCCATCTGATGCGGCGTGAAGACGACTTGTTCAGGAAAGGGGATGATCAGCGGATATTTGGCAGCCAAATTGATCGCCGAACCATCGATCACCAACCATTGGTGTTCTTTTTGGGCAGAAACGATCCGCTGCAGCAGATCAAAATTGCTTTTTCCTTCTCCTAATCCGGGACCAATCAGTAGGACGTCCGCCGATTCGGTGACCGTATCGATCAGTTCTGTTTGCTGCCAATCGACAAACATCGCTTCAGGCAAGCGGGCGTGCAGGGCGGTTCGATTGACGCCATCGGAGATCACAGTGGTCAAACCAGTTCCCCCATATACACAGGCTTGCGCCGCCATTAAGATCGCCCCACCGAATTGGCGGTTGCCCCCTACTAAAACGGCCCGGCCAAAGGTACCTTTGTGGCTTTTTGTCGGGCGCTGTTGGATCACTTTGGATAAAATCGCAGAATCAAGTTGCACCATGCAATGACTCCTTTCGTTAATCAAAATCGAGTTATATTTATTATACCTGTTTCCTAGAAATTTCATAGAAAAGACCCGTGGAAAAAGGCGCAATTTTTTTTCCTTTTTTGGTTTAAGAGTGTTATCATAAATAGCGAGAACAGAAATGGAGGGAACACTATGACAATCGATTGGAAAAAAGAGGTCGAAGCCCGCAAAGACGATTTGCTGAACGACTTGATTGATCTATTGAAAGTGAAAAGTGAAAGAGAAGATGATAAAGTGACTGCGGACGCGCCATTTGGTCCTGGACCTCGTGATGCGTTGCTACACATGCTAGCTTATGGTGAACGTGATGGCTTCACAGTCAAAAACGTCGATAATTACGCTGGTCACATCGAATTTGGTGAAGGAGACGAAACATTAGGGATCTTCGGTCACATGGATGTTGTTCCTGCAGGTGACGGCTGGTCAACCGATCCTTATGATCCAGTCATCAATGACAACAAAATCTATGCTCGTGGTTCTTCTGATGATAAAGGTCCTTCAATGGCCGCCTATTATGGGATGAAAATCATTAAAGAATTGGGCTTGCCATTATCGAAAAAAATCCGTTTTGTCGTTGGTTCTGATGAAGAAAGCGGCTGGGCAGATATGGATTACTACTTTGAGCATGAAGAAAAGCCTGATTTTGGCTTCTCGCCAGATGCCAATTTCCCAATCATCAATGGGGAAAAAGGGAATGTGACATTAGGGATCCATTTCCAAGGCAACAATGAAGGAGACTTCACGCTACAAAGCTTTACTGCTGGCTTGCGGGAAAATATGGTACCAGGAACGGCAACGGCAAGCTTCATTGCTCCATCAACAGAAGAAGCATTAGCGATCGAAAAAGCCTTTTTCGATTACGTCGAAGCCAATCCAGTGACGGGCACGATTGAAACAGAAAATGAACAAGTGACGATCGAATTAGTCGGTAAAGGTGCTCATGGTGCCAGCCCACAATCAGGAATCAATGCGGGGACTTTCTTAGCAGTCTTCTTAGATAACTATGCCTTTGGCGGCGGCGCAAAACAATTCATCCATGCAGCAGCAGCCTATGTCCATGAAGATTTCTACGGTGAAAAATTAGGTGTGGCGTACGAAGACGAAAAAATGGGTAAATTGACTATGAATGCTGGCTTGTTTGCTTTTAAAGCGAACCAAGCAGGAACGCAAGCAGACAACTTTATCGCATTGAACTTCCGTTATCCTAAAGGGGTAACTGCGGAAGGACTTGAAATCGGTGTGGAACGCACCGTCGGTATGGAAGGGGCCACCGTTACTCGAAATGACCGCAACATGGAACCTCACTACGTGCCAGCAGATGATCCATTGGTAGAAACTTTATTGGCGGTTTATGAAGAACATACCGGCGAAAAAGGCTTTGAACAAATCATCGGCGGCGGCACATACGGCCGTCTATTGAAACGCGGCGTTGCCTATGGCGCAATGTTCCCAGGCTATGTTGATACCATGCACCAAGCCAATGAATTCATGAGCTTGGATGACCTATTCAACGCAGCGGTGATCTATGCAGATGCTATCTACCGTTTGGCGAAATAAAGAGATATTGATACCGTCTATTCTTTTTTAGCGGAGTCGATTTATTGATACTTAGATGAATAGAGGCAATAAAGGAATAGCAGTACGACTGATTGTTTTAATCATTGTCGTACTGTTATTTTATTACTTTAGAAAATAAATATTTTATTTTCGTTGGGTTATTTTATTATTGACATCAAATCATCCGAATGATTTACTTTTTGTAAGGAGTTGAAAAGTGATGCCTGATTTGGTGAAATTTATTTTGGTTATTCTGGCGATTTGGGTGGTTTATCAAATATTTACGACGGTTTTATTTACCCTTTCCCAAAAAGCAGTTGCCAAACGAATCAAAAGCGGGAAGATGTCTGATCAGCAATTGGCGAATTTGTACCACGCTGTAGCACGAGCAAATCAAGGAAGCAATTTCCAAGCGATTTTCTCTTATGGGCTCTTTTACCGCAGCCATGCAAAGCAAAGTGATGCGGTCTATGAACTGTATCGCGCGGAAATGGCGAAAAGAAATCTGCTGTAACCAACTGTGAAGCAACTGTTTTCGAGAATATTGCTCGAAGTAGCAAAAAAGCCTAGGTCCTGTACAACAAGTGCAGAACCTAGGCTTTTTGGGTATTTACTGGGCAGCAAGCTGTGACAGATAAACACAGCTCTTTGCTTCAGCTATTTCTTGTCTTTGTTGCTTTTTTGATCCATACCGGCACCGATCGCTACACCTAGTGCGATGCCTAAACCCATGCCTAAAGCCAGGTTGTCAAAAAACAGCATCCCAAATGCAGCACCTAAGGCCATTCCGACACCGATCCCCAATCCCATATTGTTAGAAGCGGCTTCTTTTTCTTCAGACGTTTGCGGCGGTTTTTTCGTCATTGTGAAAAACCCCTTTCTTTTTAGTATAGAGGGGTTTTGTTTTGATGACAAACATTCGAACTGCTGCTCAGTGATTTTCATGAGGAGAGAGCAGCCGCTTGGTACAGTAATCGGGGGGGGGGGAACCATTGGTCTATCTTCCGCCGGGCAAATAGTTACGCTCGGGGTTGTAGCGGCGAATGATCTTATTTTCAGCAAGTACGTGCTCATAATAATAAACAGGCGCATCCTTAGTCTCTAGTCGAAAAACAAAGACGAGCGGAACCTTTAAGACGGAATAGCGCGCGGGGATCGCAATATATGATTTTTGATTGCGCTCCATCGTCAATGCGAATTCATCAAACAAAAGCGCCACTGGTGTGGGAAAGTTTACCAATTCATAATAGTGTTTTTCAAATGCATAGGTTTCTTGTTTTGCATAAGCGATTTTTGCAGCTGGCATACGCATTCACCTCACTTGAATTATACGAACGTTTGTTCCGTTTGTAAAGTGGAAAATCGCCAGACGAGGAAAAAGGGGGTGCGTTCTCTATGAAAAAGATGTTTTGCTAACAAGAAATTTGCTACACTAGAGGAAAGAAGGAATCAAAAAGGAGCAGATACCATGGATTATGAACGCTTTGCACGATTACAGGCACGCTTTACCGATGAAAAACTGCTGACCAATGAAGGGTTCTATCGGTTGCGCTTGTCAGGGAAGGCGCAGTTCGAACTAGCCTTTATCAAAACTGGACCTTGTGGCGAGTCTGTCTACCAGCCACTGATCAAGGGCACTTTTTCTGAAAAAGAAGCAATCCCTACCTATTTGCTGGATCTTGCGGCGCAACCTATGACGCAAATCAGTCAGCGAACCTCCGAAAATGCAGCCGTGTTAGATAAAGCATTCGTAGAATTAATGGAAAAATGTGAGCAGGCAGTTGCCGTCAACGAAACCGCACAAGAAGCCGCACGTTAATTAGCGCGACAAAGATACAAGAGCCGCCTGAACCTGATTTTTTACACCAAGCAAAAAAACGATCCTGACAAGATTCCTTGCCAAAGATCGTTTTTTATTTTCCCGTGGTGATTAGTGTCCTCATTCGCCGAAGTGGTCTGAGAAGCCTTGTTGCTTCATAAAGGCAGCGACATCTGGACGTCGCGGTTCACGGAAAAATTCCGTCATTTTCGTTTGCCAATTGGTTTGCTGTTGATTGCTGCTGCGCTGTGCATAATAGGCTTCCGTCGTTTGGTTGTACTGGGCTGTTTGCTCCTGCGTCAGCGGTTGATACTGATCGACACTTACGATCGCTTCTTGAGGCAAGCGGACTTTCGGCTCATTTCTATGTTGCGGATAACCGATCGTCAAGCCGAATAACGGAAACGTCAATTTTGGTAAGCCGACAAGTTCTGCGATACGAGGCAAATCATTGCGGATGCCGCCGATGTAGCAAATTCCTAAGTCTTGTGCTTCAGCATATGCTACCATATTTTGGGCAGCGATCGTCGTATCAACGACAGACACAATAAACGGTTCCATCGTGGTTAAGTGGGTATCCGGCACCCCTGCTTGGGTCAGCAGCTGCTGATGCTTATGTAAGTCGGCGACAAAAAGATAGAAGACCCCCGTTCGAGTGATGTAATTTGGGGCACCGGCAATTTTTTCGATGGCAGCCAGTTTTTCAGGATCACTGACCTCAATGATCGAATAAGCTTGAACAAAGTTCGAACTGGAACCACTTTGGGCAACCGTCACTAATTTTTGCTTGAGTTCCTTTGATAGTGGCCGGGGTTGAAAATCTCTGACAGAGCTGTGGCGGGTAAAAGTATCAAAAAGATCCATCGTTTTTCCTCCTGTAACGTACAAATTTCTTTCTTCTTTAGTGTAACAGAAAAAAAGGAATGGGAACAAAAAGAATGTTTTCAAAAAATTTTCAAATTGATGTTTTATAGTTGCCAAGAACAACAGTTTCCGTTATGATAATGATACATTCTTATTATTATTCCTTAGGGGAGTAACCGGTGGCGCAAGCTGCGATAATATCAACAGTAAGTAAGCTGGCGACAGCTTTCTGGTATTATTTGAAATGGTGAGACCTAAGACAAGCGTATACTTGTCTTAGGTCTCTTTTTTTCTAGCAGAGTGCCTAAGGAAAATAAAATTAAAAGGGGCAAAAAAATTGGCGAAAGAAATGTATCAAAAAGAAATCTCGGAAATTATGGCAGAGGTCCAGAGCAGTCCAGAGGGGTTGACGCAGCAAGAGGCAGCCAAGCGGTTAGAAAATGGCCTGAACCAGCTGAAGGAAGCACCTAAGAAATCAAGCTTTGCCTTATTCTTAGATACCTTCAAAGATGCGATGGTGATCGTCTTGTTGATTGTGGCAATCATCCAAATGGTTATGGGTGCACACGTTGAGTCCATCGTTATCTTCGCAGTACTCTTGTTGAATTCCGTCGTCAGTGTGATACAAACGAAAAAAGCCGAAGGATCGTTAGACGCTTTGAAAAGCTTGTCAGCACCAGATGCTAACGTCATTCGGGATGGCAAAGAACAAAGTGTGCTGGCGAAAGAATTGGTTGTCGGCGATATCGTTATTTTAGAAGCTGGGGACTATGTACCAGCAGATGGTCGATTGATCGAAGAGGGTTCTTTGAAGGTCGATGAAGGAATGCTGACTGGGGAATCAACGCCAGCGGAAAAAGAATTAGGTGTGATCGATCGTACCGCACCGATCGGCGACCGTGACAACATGGTCTTCAGTGGAACGATCGTCACTTATGGACGTGGTCGGTTTATCGTAACCGCGACTGGTAATGTGACGGAAATCGGTCAAGTGGCTGGCTTATTGGAAAGTACAGTTGAACACAAAACACCATTGCAACGAGGACTGGACAGCTTCAGTAAAAAACTGAGCTTGGCGATCTTGGTCCTTTCATTGATTATTTTAGGGGTTCAAGTAGCACGGTTGTTCTTAGGTGACGGAACAGGTGATATGACGGAAGACTTAGTCAACGCCTTTATGTTTGCGGTAGCCGTAGCCGTTGCAGCGATTCCAGAAGCATTGCAATCGATCGTGACGATCGTCCTTTCGATCGGAACAAAACAAATGGCGAAGCGTCATGCCATCATTCGAAAACTACCAGCGGTTGAAACATTGGGTTCAACGAGTATCGTTTGTACAGATAAGACAGGGACCTTGACCCAAAACAAAATGACCGTTGTTGACTACTATTTACCAAATGGGCAAACGGGCACGTTCCCCGATGAGCCAACTACCTGGACATTGCCTGAAAAACGCTTAGTAGAGATCAGTGTCTTGGCAAATGATGCTGCCATCAGTGAAGATGGGGCGAAGCTAGGAGACCCTACTGAAATTGCTTTTCTGGATTACAGTGAGAAACTAAATCAGCCATATCGGGCGATTCGTCAACAGTTTCCTCGTTTGCAAGAATTGCCTTTCGATTCTGATCGTAAATTGATGTCCACCTTACATGAGATCGATGGCGAACATTTGTTGTTGACCAAAGGTGGTCCAGACATCGTCTTTGGCCGCAGTACCAAAGTCTTGATCGATGATCAAGTCGTGCCTTTAACAGATGAAATTAGAAATAAATTGCAGCATCAAAACGAAGAATTCTCAAAACGGGCATTACGGGTCTTGGCGTTTGCTTACCGTCCATTGACTGATGCCCAATCACGAGAATTGACACTTGAGGATGAAAACGAGTTGATTTTGGTTGGTTTGATGGCGATGATCGATCCTCCTCGTAAAGAAGTCAAACAAGCCGTAGCGGATGCTAAATCTGCTGGTATCAAAACAGTGATGATCACAGGGGACCACAAAACGACAGCCGTGGCGATCGCACAAGAGATCGGTATTTCAGCCGAGGGCGACTTAGCTTTGACTGGTACGGAATTGGATGCTCTTTCTGAAACCGAACTAGCGGATCAATTAGACAAAATCACGGTTTATGCTCGTGTTTCGCCGGAAAACAAAATCCGTATCGTGCGGGCTTGGCAAGACAAAGGCAAGATCTCTGCCATGACCGGAGATGGAGTCAATGATGCACCCGCCTTGAAACAAGCGGATATCGGGATCGCAATGGGAACCGGAACGGACGTTGCCAAAGATGCAGCGGCGATGGTCTTGACGGATGATAACTTTGCCTCGATCATTCGTGCCGTAGAAGTTGGCCGAAACGTCTTTGACAACATCAAAAAAGCCATTTCGTATTTGTTTGCTGGAAACTTAGGTGCGATCATTGCGATCGTCTTTGCCTTAGTGATGGGTTGGGACAATCCATTTACTGCCTTGCAGCTACTCTTTATCAACTTAGTCAACGACTCATTACCAGCAATTGCTCTGGGAATGGAAAAAGCCGAACCAACCATCATGCAACGTCAGCCTAGAGATCCAAATGCAGGTATCTTCACTGGAAAAACTTTGATCTCAGTAACGTATCGCGGTATTTTGATTGCCGCTGTCGTGATTTTGGCACAATGGTTAGGGATGAGCCAATCACCTGAGTTAGGTGTAGCGATGGCCTTCTCAACACTTATCTGGAGCCGGACATTGCAAACATTGCCAGCACGCTCAAATACCGAGACTGCTTGGCAAGCTGGCCTTTTTGCCAATAAAATGGTGTGGTTGGCGATCGTCGTTTGTGGTGGACTATACAGCATTACCTTGATTCCTGGCATCCGTGAAGTCTTTGCGATTCCAGCAACCTTCACTTTAGGACATGTCGGTCTATGTATCGCAATGGCTGCTGTGGCAGTTGTTTTGATGGAAATCACAAAGCTGATTATTATTGCCGTTCAAAAACGTCAAGGAAACGCCTAGAGCAAAAAACGTATCGATCCTTTGATCGATACGTTTTTTTGTCGTTTCTCCTCACCGCTTAGTTGATTTTTTTCAGCTGACTGATTTGGGCAGCGACTTGCTTCAAGAAGGCTTCTTGGCCAGCCGGCTGTTCTTGACTGTAAAGGTAGGCTTCGTATTGCTGCGTCAAGCGGATAAAATCACCATGAAACAGTGGATAGAATGCTTCGAGTCGTTGGGCATAATCGATCAACGGCTCCGCCTCGTTACGGTACAAAACTTTCGTCGTTTGCCTTAAAAACAAAGGATAGGCAGCAACTAGCGGCTGTTTGTTAAAGCGGCAGATCAACCATAAACGAATACGGAAAAACGAATGGCGGAAATAGAAAAGCAGGCCAAGTCCTAGGAGAGCTAAGCCTCCAAAGAAGCCATTGCGCAGCGTTTGTTTCAGCTCCTCAGTCAACCAAACATCATTGGTAACCGAGGCTGTTGCAGAACTGCTGGTCGTGGTTTCACTACTTTCTGTTTCCGTGCTGCTCGTTGGTGTTGTCTCGCTGCTAGCGGTCGGTGTTTCTTCTGAGCTAGTAGATTCTTCGGTCAACACGGGACGATCTGGATTTTGGAAACTAGGTGTCGGTTCAAAAGGCACCCAACCGTATCCGTCAAAGTAGACTTCCACCCATGAGTGGGCATTCAAGTTACGGACAGTATAAGTAGTGATGCCGTTTTCTGTCACGGGGGATCCAGGAGAAAAGCCTTTAGCCCAGCGAGCAGGGATCTCTAAACTCCGTAGTAGCACGACCATTGCCGTGGAAAAATTGTCGCAGTAGCCGACTTGTGATTCAAATAAAAATTGATCAACGTAATCTTGCTCTTCTGCAGGCACGACGGCATCGGTCTTGGAATAGCGGAATACGAGCGGATCTTTCAAATAGCTTTCAATTGCGGTGACTCGGTCAAACAGACTGTTGCTGTCAGTGGTGATCGCAGCGGCGAGATCTCGTACCCGCTGCGGCAAAGAATCGGGTAATTGGATATAATCGATCGGAGAATCCGGATAGATCAAAGGCAGATTTTGAAGATTTTCTGCGGAAAAATCTGGATGGTCCCAATCGAGGGTCAAGGCCGTGTCTGGTAGCGAATCAATCAAATCGACCCGTTGAATAGCGTCGCTGATTTGAAAGCCACGCGCGCCGCTTTCAAGGGATAACCTACTGCGGCCATAGGGCAATGGCACATAGTCTCCATGGTTTTGGAATTGGATCCGCACTTGTTCATTCTCAGGATAGGTTTGTTGATAGCTCTGGTCAGCGATGGTGACATCGTCTGCTTCCAAGCGAACGTCTTCGCGGCTCGTACTGATCCAGCCTTTACCAGAATAAAAGTCTTTGCTTTCCACCCGCCAGTAATGCGGGGTTTCTTGTTGCGCTTCAAATAAAATCGTCGCATCATCAAGTAGTGGTCCGCCTAATTGACGATCATTTTCACTGAAACCCGTGCGAGAACCAGTGGGGGTGCCATGTTCTTCAATAAATTGATAAAAACCCAGCTGATTCAGATTTGTCCGTATAGGCGTGGAACGGGCTGCCAACTGATCCCGCACGCTCGTTTGCGGCAAGTAGACAGCAGTGACGGCTAAGCCACCAATCAATAGCATCACACCAAACCAAGGGGCGATCGTTTGACTGGATCGAAAGGTGCTGCGCTGGATCAGTGAAGAAGCCAGTGCGCAAAGAAAAATACCAATCAAATGCCACGTCAAGTCAAATTGATTAAAAATCACGACTGTCAGCAAGTAGCCGATCATGGTACCGTAAATCAAGAAAAAGCGTTGATAAGCAATCGGTAAGATCGCTAAAAACAAGACCCAACTAACGATCAATGTCACCGCCGCCAGTTCGGTGATATAGCCGACTTCACCACTGAGGATCTCTTGAAAGGCACGGTGCAGGTCTAGCAAAAAACGCAGTAGCCAGTCAAAAGAAAAGGCAGTCCCATAAGGAAAGATCCGATACAAGACGATCAGCCAAGCGGCTGCCAGCAAAGGCAAACTGTAACGGACTTTCGGCACGACGGTCAAAATCAAACAGATACTAAAGGCATAAGTTAACAGGGTGAACTGATTGCCAAGGTCATAAACTGCGATAAACGGCAAGATCACCAGTGATAGACTGAGAAGGGTCAAAAGACCAATCAGTGCTTTCTTAATAAATCTCATCCTACCACCTCCTCAAGTTCATTCAACTGCCTCATTAAATCAGCGTAGGTAAACACTTGGCAGCTGTTTTTTGCTTCCAACTGACTGAGGTAGTTTTCCAGTTGTGGGGTGAAAACCGGGGTAATGAAGATAAGATGGCTGCCAGTCAAGAGCGGTACCCCTTCAGGAACTTTCTCGAAGGGAAGGATCTGGGCATAGGCAGCGGCATCCGTTTGGTAAGGAGAAGTCAATCCGTCACCAATCAAGAGCGGCTGAAAAAGTCGTTGATTTTGTGAGAAATGGTGGATCGAATAAAACAGTGTCAAGGTCTCTTCAAAAGCAGGATGATCTTCTCCCCAAAAGAGCAGAAAGATGTCTTGTTCTTCTTCGTATTCTCGTTCGCGATAGATCAATTCCTGTTGTTTGCTGGATAATTTCCAATCGATATTTTTTAATGAATCCCCTAACTGGTATTGACGGAACTGTCGAATAGAAAAATTGGGTTCCCCATGGGTTTGGCTGCGGACTTGCTGTTTAAAAAATGGCAATAGGGCAACGGCTTCTAGCTTCAATTTCGGTAGGATCAAAATCGATTGTTTCGCACCTGCAGCGTAGCTTTTTTCAAAAAAGCCAAAGAGATCATGGCTGTACAATTGAACGGGCAATTCTTCATAGCTGCCGCGCTCCTTTGGGGTCCAAGGCAGATGGAGCCGAATCAGATTGCCTCGATAAAAGGCGCTGTGATGACTATTCTTGAAACGATCGTCAAACTGCAAGGTGAAATCGACCAGCGGCAGCAGCGTCGGGCGATACTTGAAGACTTGCAGCGGTAAGGTGATCGCTGTCTGTGTTTCAGCTTGGATCGATTCTTCTAAAACGATTTGGACCTTCTTGAGGGAGGGCAGCAAGAATACTGCGTCAAGCAACAATAACAGAGTCAGTAAAAACCAGAGGCTCCAACCGGCATTATTATTAAAGATCACACAGTAAGCCAGCAGCAAAAAATAGGCAGCGCTAAACAACAGGAGGCGCAGCACGCGTTCAAGCTTTTTTTTCTTCATCGCTATTTCCTCGTAGGGACAGGCACCCGTTGGATCATCTGTTTCATCAAATCTGAAAGGGTCTCCGCGCTAGCATGAACGCCGCCTTTCAGTAATAAACGATGACCGAAGACTGCTGGTAAAATTCGCTGCAAGTCTTGCGGCGTGACAAAGGTCCGTCCTTCCGTCAACGCTAACGCTTTTGCCCCTTTTAAGAAGGCGATCCCACCACGAGGACTGATACCAAGGTCAATGGCATTATGCTGGCGGCTCGCTTGAACCAGCTGCAATGCGTAACGGGCGACCCGCTCATCGACATACACGTCGTCCACCATCGCTTTCAAAGCGGTCACTTCATCAGCATGTAAAATGGTTTGGATCTGATCCAAGCTTTGCTGTCGTTTTCCAGTCAAGAGGGCGAGCTCATCTTGAAAATCTGGGTAACCGATATGCAGGCGGAACAAAAAACGATCCAATTGGGCTTCGGGCAAGGGATACGTTCCTTCATATTCGATTGGGTTTTGGGTAGCTAACACAAAAAAGTGGGGACTCAATGGGTACGTTTGATTGTCGATGGTGACATGATTTTCTGACATGGCTTCTAAGAGCGAGGCTTGCGTCCTTGGTGTGGTTCGGTTGATCTCATCTGCCAAGAGGACGGAGGTGAAGATCGGGCCGGGACGAAACTCGAACTGGTGGCTTTGGGAATTAAAAATCGACACACCTAACACATCGTTAGGTAAAAGGTCTGGGGTAAACTGTACCCGCTTGTAGTCACTTTGAATGGCTTTGGCTAACGATTTGACCAACATCGTTTTCCCAACACCAGGGATATCTTCGAATAAAACGTGTCCGCCAGCAAGCAGCGCAGCCACGGTAAATTGGATCACATCTCGTTTGCCTAAAATCACTTTTTCCACTTCTGCGATCAAGGCATCTATTTTTTGTAATTCAGCGGTCATCTGATAACCTCCCTACATTCGTTTCTTCCATTGTAACGGTTTTCTAGGACTGTCGCAATTTTCGTGTAACAATTAAAGAAAATTTCAAGAATATTCAAAAAAAGAAAAATCCTTTCTGCGGATTTGCGAAAGAAAAACAAAAAACTTCCGAAGCGTTTCCTCGGAAGTTTGCGTTTGATAGAAAAGAAGCGACTAGAAGATGTGGTGTAAGAGGTCAGCGGCGATCTGGTCCGCCTGCCGTAAATTCCAAGCATCGGTTCCTGGCTGAGCAGTGGCAGCCGTCAGCCAGTGGATGCCTTCTGTGGGAATCCCGAAACAATAGAGGGCAGTGTAGGGGCGTTCATCTGGTCCAAGGACCTGATTGGTCTCAGGATCGATGGCGATAGCACCCGTCTCAAAAGGCACCTCATTGGGTATCGGCAACCGGTGCGGGTGAATGATCCGATCGTTTAGCAGTTGCCGCAATAAGGAATTGTTGGTTCGACGAATCGCTGTCGATGGAATGCGGGCCTCAATTAGTTGCGTCGCGTGATAGCGTGTGTCGGGAAATCGCTTTGAATACGTACAATAAGCCTCCTCGATCTCAACAGTCATGTCAGGACCTAGTAAGGTCACCACTCCGGCTTCCATCAAGGCGACCAGTTCCTGCAGTCGTTGAACCGGCGGACCGATCGATAAAAAGCTGTTAAAGGGAACGAAAGACTGCCAAAAGAGTGTTTTCAGGTCTTTTGCTGGCATTAGCTGATGATCGAGAACAAACCGAATCGGGTCACGCAGATCTTTGAAGACTTCCAAGGCACTGCTGATAGGTCCCGCTAGATTGCCTTTTTCGGCATCTTGGATTTGGGTACGTAATAGCGCAATGAAAAAGTCTTGCAAGGACTGCTGCTCTTTCTGAGCAAAGGGATCGGCTAGTTGGTGCCATGACCACCATTCCCTCTTAGGAAGCTGCCATTTTTTTAGCAAGTCTTCAGATCCTTCCGTGGCAACAAAGGCGGTGGTAAAAGCGTCAAGCTGCTCTTTGTCAAGCCGCTGTTTTTCTAAAAGCAGCGTCTGATAATAGACGAGTTCTGCCTCTTTCTTTAAATAGAAGAGCAGTGTCTTGCCAGCAACCGTTTTGGCTGCTTGCCAAGCAGCTAGGCGTTCAGGGGTCAAAAAAACGGGCTTTCGCTGCTGCGTTGGTGTTTTTTGATTGCGGCCACGAGGATGATACGGGACACCCCGACGAGAACCGGCGATGATTTGCGGTTCTTCACCAGAAGGTTGATAGACGAGGGATTCATTGACTTTGACGAAGGTTCCGCCCCGACCACTGGTCAAGCGGGTGACGTAATCGTAAAAGGCAAGTCCTAGTCCCCGTAAAATCACAGGTTCTCCGGCTTTCACAGCCGTTAGATCCGTATCTGCCGCATTGGCTGGCGGTGCATAAAACCAGCCATTATTTTCTGCGGCAGCCGCCAATTGTTGTTCCCCTGATGACAGTTGGGCCTGTGAATGGCCTGTAGCTAAGACGACGGCATCAACAAGGAATGTTTGGTGAGCCGTCGTCAACTGGTAGCGATTTTTGGAAAGAGGGATCAAAGAGCTGACACTATCTGACAGATGGTTGACGGTAATGGATTCAGGTAGCTCTATTAACAACTGCTGATAAAACCACTGTTGATAGAGTCCATATAACGCCCGCGAGCAATGCCCGTTAGGATCAAGTGAATCAAGTGCTGTGCATTTCGCAATGAGCTCAGGGGCATGCGTGGCTGCGAAATGTTTCCCTTCTGTCACTGCCCATTCGTATAAGGTAGGTCCTTTGACCACGGGGCCGCCGGTGCTTAATGTGTCATCCGTGAAAAGAGTGACTTGGCTGGTCACAGAATTCAATAGCAAATCTGCCGATTGGTCCGTGCGCCAAACTGCCCCAGGAAGAAAAGGATCAAACAGCAGCAAGTCGATGGCTTGTTTGTTTTGTTTGCTATGAGCAATCAGCCGTTCTGAAAGTGAAAGTCCACGAGGACCAGCACCAATGATCGCTATTTTCATATCACACCACCTCAATTATTCTATGGTCTTTGTGTCATCAACGGGCTAAGTCAAAAGGTGTCTTGCGGAAAATCAGCCAGTGCATGCCTAGCACCATGGCTTCCTCGATAGCATCGATATAATGGAAAGCGGGCTGATTGGGTTGTTGCTGCAGCAATGGATTTTTTTGGATCGCGTCTAAGAGATCGGTTTTTACTGCATCACTGCTGGCTAAAATGATACAGTGGGGGGCAAAAGCTGCATTGTAAAATGGCAGTAAGCTTGTCAGGCGCTGGACCAAAGCCGTGCGGTCTTGCGGTGCCCCTTGATCCAAGTAGCCGGGTAAAAATTTTGCCTCTCCCGCTAGGGCATCTTTTCCTTCTAAAAGCGCACCATTGACTAGGAGCGTGATACCGGGCATGCTTTTTTCAGGATTGTACATGCCAACGATGGTTTGCTGCAAGGAGATCTGTTGGGCGATGCAATAGCCGATCGTTAAAATATGGGCATCGTTTTGACAGTAGAAGGGCAGTGCAGTGACCTCTGCCACGAGGGCTGCCAGCTGCCAGCCGTTAAATTTTTCATACCAGCTGGAAGTCACGGTTCCTCCACTGATTTTTCCTGGTAAAAAGAGGGCGATCTGTTCCACAGAAGGAAATAATGCCAGCTCGTTCGTTACACATTCTTGAAAGCGATGAGGGGCAACATCAGGAAAGGGCTGGTCGTGTTTTGCCAAAACCTTCCCCTTGCGGTCGATCAGCATGGACCAAAGAGCCAAGGAGCCATCGTGATCGATAAAGCTAAGCAAAAGAGAATGACCTCGGTCTTGATTTAGCTGATAGGTCACTGCTGGTCGTCCTAGCTCTTTTTGCTCCAGCGGACCTTTCGTGATTTCCCCCTCTGTTAACAATTCTTTTAATAATGAGTTAGTGGTGACCATGCTGATGCCGGTTTTCTTCACTAAATCGGAGGCGAATAATGCCCCGTTTTGAAACAAAGTTTTTAAAACCAGCTGTTTGTTTTGCTGGCGAATGGTATGGGTGGTAGAAGCCATAAATGTTCTCCTTAATGAAGTGATTTAATTAAGTATACCGACGGGATGAAACGATGTAAAGTTTTTAAAAGACTGACTTGACGGAAAACTTGAAAATAAGTATACTTAATTAATAACGTTAATTAAGTAATTTGGAATGAAGAGGACACGAGGTAGAGGGGAAGAGAAACGTATGATCAAATTAGTCATCACAGATTTAGACGGTACATTTTTGAACAGCCAAGGCAGTTTTGATCGGCCTTATTATGAACAAGTCAGCCAACAAATGAAAGAAGCGGGTGTTGCTTTTGCTGCGTGTACCGGCAAACAGTGTGAACGAGTGGAAGAACTGTTTGGTGAAGCAGCAGCGGATGTTTGGATTCTTGGGGATAGCGCGACCCGCATCAAACATCAAGGAGAGTACATCTTTGAATCGCTGCTGCCAAACGAATTAGGGCGGCGGATCATTGCGAAGCTCGCTGCGATTGCGCAAGATCATGTGATCATCGCTTGTACACCGACTGCGGCGTACATTGCTGACACAACCAATGAAGCGGATGCGCAGAAAGTGCGTGGCTCTTATCGGGTGGTCAAAACGGTGGCGGATTATCAAACTATCACAGAAGATTTTGTGAAGCTCACTATTTTTGATCCCAAACTACGTTGTTTTGAGCATGTCCAACAGTTAAGCGAATTTACCAATGAAGCGTACATCGTAGCTTCGGAAGCCGCTTGGATCGATATCACCAATCAAGGCGTCCACAAAGGAACGACTGTGGCACACTTGCAAGAATTGCTGCACGTCACACCCGAGGAGACAATGGTTTTCGGCGATGGCTTGAACGATTTGGAGTTGATGGCAGCTGGCACGTTTAGTTTCGCCATGAGCAATGCCTTTGAGGAAGTCAAGGCAGCGGCAGCGTTTGTGACCAAATCAAACGATGAAAATGGCGTGCTGAAAACTATCGAACGTCTGTTACCGCTACAAATGAACCAATAAAAAAATCGCTCCCTGGCAGGGACAGCGTGCACTTTCAATTGACTGAAAGTAGACTGCTGCCTGTTGCTAAGGAGCGGTTTTTTCGTTATGCATGTGGTTGACTGACGCTATAAGGATAGGCATCGGCTGACCACTCTTTGCTGCGAGGGACGATACCTAGCTGGAAGTTCAATGTACCACCGGCAGTCAATTCTTGGTGGGTGAAAAATAATCGCTCGAAGGGTTCTTCGTTCAATGTAATTTTATCCACGAAGAGCTGTTGCGGCGCATTGGGCGTGCTCTTGATCACTAAGTCTTTGCCTGAAGCAAGATGCAGTGTTGCTTGATCAAATAAGGGCATGCCAATGACATATTCGCCTGTCCCCGGTGTGACTGGATAAAAGCCCAAGGCATTGAAGATGTACCAACCAGCCATGCTGCCGTTGTCTTCATCGCCAGGAAAGCCTTTTGGTGAGTCATTGAAGCACTGTGTCAGTAGCTGCTTGATCAAGGGCTGTGCCATTTCTGGTTTGCCCAAATAGCTGAATAGATACGGATAGTGGAAGCTCGGCTGATTGGAGATCGCCAGCTGACCAAAATCGAGTGCGGCCATCTCACTCATTTCATGGATCTCGAACCCATAGCCTTCTGTCGTATAGCGAGGTTCTTGATTGCACAAGTCGATCAGTTTTGCTTCAAAGGCCGCTTTGCCGCCGTGTGCAGTGATCAAGCCAGCGAAATCATGGTAAACAGCAAAACTACTTTGCCACGCACTGCCTTCTGCATAATCCAAGCCCCAGCGTGTGTCACTAAACTCTGGACGAAAAGCGCCATCTGGGTCTTTTGCCCGCATAAAGCCGGTCTCCTGATCGAAAATGTTGCGGTAATTTTGCGATTGCTGCTGATAATAGTCTGCTTGCTCGTCACCCAGCTGTTGCGCGACTTGTGAGATACAAAAATCACTGTAACAATAATCAAGGGTGTGATTGACCGATTCATGATGCGTCAATGGCACATACCCGTAAGTCAAATAGTCCGTCGTGCCGCGCCGACCATAATTGGGATTTTCACTTTGGACGGTGGCACCTTTTTTCATCGCTGCTAAAAATTCGGGCATCAAATCGGGACGGATACCTTTTACTGCGGCATCAGCGATCACGGCATCGATCAGCGTCCCGGGCATCAACCCCCGCTCATCAGGTGATAGCCATTTTGGTAAAAAGCCGCTTTCGCGATAACTGTTCAAAAAGCCTTCCAGCATGTCTTCCAATTGTTCGACAGCCAAGAGTGAAAAGAGCGGGTAGACAGTTTTATACGTATCCCAAAAGCCGTTGTTTGTGTACAGTGGTCCTGGTTTGATCGCTTTTGCCAAGGTATCCCAGTGCACTTTGCGACCCTCTTGATCGATTTCGAAGAAGGTTTGAGGAAACAAGAATAAGCGATAAAAATTATGATAAAAAGTAGAAACTTGTGCTTGATCGTGATGCTCGATCTCGATTTTTTGCAAAAAATGATTCCATTGCTGTTGGACAGAAGCCAGATAATCGGCAGGAGCCCATTGCTGTTCCCGCTGCAAGTTCAAACAAGCTTGTTCGCGACTGAGAAACGAGGTTGCAAAACGGATCGTCTGTGTTTGGCAATCATCAAAGCGGAGAACGACGAAGGCTTCTTTGCCTGTCAAGGCACCTTCGATCGCCGTGATGGGTGTTTCAAAACGATAGACGAAATGGATGGTGAAGCTTTCGTCTTCGCATCCTGAAAATACGATCAGTTGACCAGCCACTGTCTGTTCATCCAACTGTTCTAAGACATAGTCACCCGGCAGTGACAAGCCAAGACCCGGCTGATCCCCGCAGTTTTCAATAGACAGCACACCGCCATACATACTGGGAATCAAAGTCGTTGTTGTTAAATACCGCTGCGTCTTGATTTTAAGAAAGGCTGGATTAAAGGTGCTTTCTTCCGGACGATACGAGCTTTGCGCATGGAAAAGGGTATTTTCAGAAAGCGTGCCGTTTATCGGCAGCATCGTCAGATGGCTGAAATCACCCATCCAAGGGCTAGGCTGATGGGTGATGCGAAAGCCCTGAAAGGTTCGATCTTCTGGATGAAACCACCAACTGCCTCGTTGATCGCTGGTTTGCGGGGCAAAGTAGTTCATGCCAAAAGGAACCCCTGTATAAGGCAGGCAGTTGCCATGGGAAAAACTATATTGGTTGTCTGTTCCGTGTCGTGTGTCGATCATTGATACGTTCACTTGGTTCACTCCTTTAATTGGGTTGATTCTCTTTTGATCAAAGAAACAGCCACTAAATGGGTGGTCGTCTCCGTTGGTACTGGGGGTGCTGCCTTCGCAGCGTTGATTTTCTCAATCACTTGGTTTCCTGCCAAGCGCCCCATCTCCGCAAAATTCTGCCCGATGGTCGTTAGTGCTGGATCAACGAGGGCAGCGGCTTGGATATTATCGAAACCAACCAGGGAAATGTTGGCAGGGACGTGCAAATCTGCTTGACGCAGTGCACGCATCAATTCGATGGCGATCAAGTCATTTTCACAGACGGCTGCCGTGACCTGATGTTCTTCCAGGTAGGCAAGCGCATTTGCGATACTGGCAGTAGCGTCGTCTAGCTTGGTGCGAAAGGTTCTTTGGTTTTTTTTCAGCGCATCGATGTAACCTAGATAACGCTGACGGACGGATTGTGGATGGTGGGTATCACCAAAAATATAAGCGATCCGTTGATGCCCCAACGCAAGTAAATGCTCCGTAGCTAGCTGTCCACCTTGAAAGTTATCTGGCATGACCGCTGGAAAATCAAACTCATGCAGCTTTTTATCTAAGGTCACGATAGGAAAGTGTTTTTCAGCACATTCGAACAGCAAGTCATAGTAAGAAAACGTATTGCTGGCGTAATAGATCAGGCCGTCGAATTCTTGCATCAGCTCAGCTGCCGTCGTTTTTTCCAAATAATCCACTGGTGTCATCAAAAGTTCAAAGCCGTGTTCTTGCATCACGGGGTAAATGCCTTCGGTAAAGTTTCCTAAAGAGAGATCATTGGCAAAGGGCAAGACAAACAAAATTCGTCCAGTCGCTTTTTTTTCCTTCAATTCTCGGACAAAGCTGCCGCTGCCTTGCACGCGATAGATCAGCTGATTTTGTTCCAGTTCCGTCAAGGCTCTTTTAGAGGTGATCCGACTGACTTGGTATTGTTCAGATAGTTCTTTTTCAGTAGGGACACGACTGCCCGGAGCTAATCGCCCTTCAACGATGGCTTCGTGAAGCTCCGAGTAAATTTTTTTATATAATGGTTGTTTCATAAGAAAACCCCTTTTGATATATCATATTTGTTAGCATACCATAAACCGATAAAAATGAAAACCCTTTAATTATTTTGAAAAAGCGCTAGACATTCACATGATTCATGATATACTAGGTTCGTAAATTGATATATCAAATCAGGGAAGGTGATGGAATGGTTTATAAAGAAATACCAACTTCAGTAGCAACATTTATGGAAACGATTACGGATCTATGCGGAGAAACGCATGCCGATTGGGCGAAAAATTTTAATGCAGCTTTTGCTAATACACTATTAACGACGGTCAAGCGTCATGAGGATGGCACGACCTTTTTACTGACGGGGGATATTCCAGCCATGTGGCTGCGAGATTCCACTGCGCAAGTTCGTCCGTATTTAGTGATCGCCAAAGAAGATGAAGACTTAGCAAGTATGATCAGCGGGTTGGTCAAGAAGCAATTCTACTATATTACGATCGATCCTTACGCAAATGCCTTTAACGAATCAGCCAATGGCGCTGGCCACCAAACAGACGATACAGAAATGAACGATTGGATCTGGGAACGCAAATATGAGATCGATTCTTTGTGTTATCCGATCCAACTGGCCTATCTGCTATATAAAAACACAGGCAGAACAGATCAGTTCAATGATGATTTTGTAACAGGCATCAAAAAAGCCTTGGAGGTGTTTGTAACAGAACAAAACCATGAGGAATCCCCGTATCGCTTTGAACGGGATACCTGGCGAAAAGAAGATACCTTGACTCATGACGGCAAAGGCGCGCCGGTGAAACCCGTTGGCTTGACTTGGTCAGGTTTTCGACCAAGTGATGATGCCTGCAAATACGGCTATTTGATTCCCTCCAATATGTTTGCGGTGGTGGTCTTAGGCTATATCCAAGAAATCTTTACGACGGTTTTAGAAGACACAGCGATCGTGGCACAAGCGAAAAAATTGCAAGCAGAGATCGAAGCAGGGATTAAAGCATACGGGTTGACCAAAAATCAAGCTGGCGAAGAAGTCTACGCGTATGAAGTGGATGGATTCGGCAATGGCACACTGATGGATGACAGCAACGTGCCGAATTTGATCGCTGCCCCTTACTTGGGGTATGGCAGTATGGAAGATCCCCTTTATCTTCAGACCCGTAAAACGTTGTTAAGCAGTGAAAATCCGTATTTCTATGAAGGCAAATACGCTAAAGGCATTGGCAGCTCTCATACGCCAGAAAATTATGTGTGGCCGATCGCCATGGCAATGGAAGGCATGACCACCACTGACAAAGAAGAAAAGAAACGAATTTTGGATCAGTTAGTGGCGACAGATGCGGGTACAAATTTGATGCATGAAGGGTTCGATGTCGATGATCCTTCGCAATACACGAGAGAATGGTTCTCTTGGGCGAACATGATGTTTTGTGAATTGGTCATGGATTATTTCGATATCCGAGTGGAAAAATAAGCAGCACGACCCACGACCGTTCGAGTGACACAAAAAGCAGTCCAACGACGCAAACAGCGAGGAGTAAAAATCAATGAAGAAACAAGTTTATATCATCTCTCACAGCCACTGGGATCGGGAATGGTACATGCCTTACGAACAGCATCACATGCGGCTAGTTGAATTGATGGATGATCTTTTAGAGTTAATTGAAAATGACCCTGAGTTCCACAGCTTCCATCTAGATGGGCAGACGATTATCTTGGATGACTATTTAGAAGTGCGACCTGAAAAACGCGAAGCGGTCAAAGCGGCCATCAAACAAGGAAAATTACAGATCGGTCCGTTTTATATTTTGCAAGATGACTTTTTGATAAGTGCTGAATCAAACACCCGTAATATGCTGATTGGAATGGCAGAAAGCAAAAAGTGGGGCACCCCTGTTATGTTGGGGTATTTCCCAGATACTTTCGGCAATATGGGGCAAACCCCGCAAATGATGCTGCAAGCCAATCTTGAAAGTGCTGCATTTGGACGTGGCGTCAAACCAATCGGCTTTGACAACGAAGTTTTACCCGATGATCAATTTACTTCCCAATATTCTGAAATGCATTGGGAAGGTCCAGATGGCAGTCAAATCTTTGGTCTACTTTTTGCCAACTGGTACTCCAATGGCAATGAGATTCCAGTGGATAAAGCAGAAGCCAAAGCTTTTTGGACACAAAAACTGCAAGATGTAGAGAAATTTGGTGCCACCAATCATTACTTAATGATGAATGGGGTCGATCATCAACCTGTCCAAAAAGACATTTCGGCAGCGATTCGTACAGCTAACGAGCTTTTCCCAGAGTATGAATTCAAACACGCCAGCTTTACCGAATACCTTGAAGCGGTGCAAGCAGATCTGCCAGATGACCTAGGAACTGTCACAGGTGAATTGACCAGTCAAGAAACCGATGGTTGGTATACTCTAGCCAATACCGCCTCTTCCCGAGTCTATCTGAAACAATGGAATACAAAGGTTTCCCGCCAATTAGAAAATGTCGCTGAACCATTAGCAACTATGGCTTATGAAGCAAGCGGCAGCTATCCTCACGATATGTTGGATCATGCGTGGAAAACACTGATGCAAAATCATCCTCACGACAGTATCTGCGGCTGTTCAGTGGACGAAGTACACCGAGAAATGATGCCGCGGTTTGAAAAAGCCAATGAAATTGGTAAGTTCGTGGCAGATGAAGCGTTACGCAATTTAGTAGCCGCCATCGACACGAGCAGGTTTCCTGAGGAGAGTCGTCCCTTTGTGGTCTTCAACACCACTGGCAGCACCCGTTCTGGTTTAGTGGAAGTCGTGATCGAACTTGAGCGTAAAACATTCCGTGAAGGATTGCCAAGCAAGCTTTACCACGAATTATTGGCGAAGCCAAAAGGTTCTTATTCGGTGATCGATGAACAGGGGAAACCTGTTGCTGCGATCATCAGTGAAGAAGAGGTCCTTTTTGACTATGAATTGCCTAAAGATGCCTTTCGGATTCCTTTCATGAAACGCTTTGTCACGGTTCAAGTAGAAGCAAACCAGTTGCCGGAATTTTCATGGCAGACCTTTGCCCTAGTGGAAAAAGCCGCTACGCCAGTAGAGAGCGCACCGATCGTTTCAGAAGGAGGGCGTAAACTTGCCAACGCACATTTGGAAGCCGTCATTACTGAAAACGGCAGCTTGACGATTACAGACAAAGCAACCCAAAAAACGTATCGCAATTTACTGGTTTTCGAGGATGTGGGGGATATCGCCAATGAGTACATCTTCAAACAACCAGAAGGGGATCAAGCAATCTTATCGACGCAATTTCCGCATCAGGTGACGATCGAACAAAACGATCCGCTGGTGGGAATTGTGCGACTGACACAAGAATTACAGATTCCTGTTTCAGCAGATGACCGTTTGTTAGAAGAACAAAAAGCTGTCGTCGATTTCCGTTTCCGTAAAGCACAGCGGAGTCAAGAATTGGTTGCTTTCAAGATCGAGACGGAGATTCGCTTAGAACGAACCAGCAACCGCCTGGCATTTAAAACCACCGTCAACAACCAAAGCAAAGATCACCGACTGCGGGTTTTATTCCCAACAGGGATTATCACGGATTTCCATGAAGCTGACAGCATTTATGAAGTCGTAAAACGGCCGAATCAGGTTTCCAGTCATTGGGAAAACCCAACGAATCCGCAGCATCAACACGCCTTTGTCAACTTGCATGATGAAACAGGCGGCATGACGGTTTCTAATTTTGGTTTGAACGAATATGAAATCGTGAAGGATCAGATCTGCTTGACCTTGTTGCGCTGTACGGGAGAGCTAGGCGATTGGGGCTACTTCCCAACACCAGAAGCGCAATGCTTAGGCAGCCACACCTTTGAATATGGCGTAGCCTGTCATGGGGCTCCTGAAGAACGTTATGAAACGTATCGCCAAGCACAAGCTGCCCAAGTTCCTTGGACGGCAAGCCAGACCGACAAGCATCAAGGCAAGCTAGCCAGCAGCAACCAATACATGGAAGCTCATGGAACGACGGTAGCTATCACCGCCTTAAAACGCAATCGCCAAGACCAGCAGATCGTTTTGCGGGGCTATAATTTGGCGGATCAAGCCACTGCCTTTCATGTGCAAAAAGAGCAGGCGACACTCTGTCTGTTGAACCTATTAGAGGAAGAACAAGCATCGTCCGTCAATGAGCAATTACATCCATATGAAATTCGAACCATTGGAGTAAAGGAGTGAGAAATGATGGTTTACGGAGGAATTGAAGCCGGCGGCACAAAAATGATTTGTGCCGTTGCCGATGAACAGCTGACGATCATCGCCCAAGAGTCGATCCCAACGACAACGCCAGAGGAAACGTTAGCGGCGATCTTTGCCTTTTTCGATCCCTACGATCTCGTGTCATTAGGGGTAGGTTCCTTTGGTCCGATCGGGATCGATCCAACCCAAGCGACCTATGGCCACATACTAGCCACGCCGAAACAGGGCTGGCAGCAGTTCGATTTTCTCGGTGCGTTGAAGAAGCGCTACCCAGAGACAGCATTTGCTTGGACAACAGATGTCAATGCTGCCGCTTATGGAGAATTACGCCAAGGAGCGGCACAAGGCAAAGACAGCTGTGTCTATTTGACGGTAGGGACCGGCATTGGCGCCGGGGTCGTTCGTGAAGGAAAGATTTTCGAAGGGATCGGTCATCCAGAAATCGGTCATACCTATGTCAAACGCCACAGTGAAGATATGTATGCTGGTACATGCCCGTATCACGGCGACTGTTTGGAAGGATTAGCCGCAGGGCCTTCTTTGGAAGGACGTACGGGGATCAAAGGACAAGACTTGCCGCAAGCGCACGAGATTTGGGGGTTGCAGGCCTTTTATCTAGGGCAAGCGCTGGTCAATATCACGTTAACTTTAGCACCTGAGATAATCATTTTAGGCGGTGGGGTCATGAATCAGCCGCATTTACTAGCTCAAATCCAACAAGCCTTCCTGAAACAAATGGCAGGCTATATGGAGACACCACCAGTGGAAGACTACATCGTCACTTGGGGCTTGCCGAACAAAAGTGGCATTATCGGCTGTCTCTTGTCAGGCAAAGAGCAGGTGACTGCCCATGACTAACCTGCATTTTCCTAAAGATTTTTGGTGGGGAGCCGCTGCCAGCGGTCCGCAAACTGAAGGACGAACGGCCGATGATGGCAAAGGCGATTCGATTTGGGACTATTGGTACGCAACGGAACCAGAACGCTTTTATCAAAAACGGGGACCCAAAGATACCGTCCAGCTGCTGCAGCGTTACCCAGAAGATGTAGCATTGATGAAAGAGATCGGCTTTAATTCTTTTCGAACCTCGATCCAGTGGAGTCGCTTGCTGCCAGAAGGAAGAGGAGCGGTCAATCAACAAGCGGTGGCGTTTTATCGCGAGTACTTCGCCACTTTGATCGAAAATGGCATCGAGCCTTTCATCAATTTGTATCATTTTGATATGCCGATGGCACTGCAAAAAGAAGGCGGCTGGCTCAATCGCGAGACTGTCACAGCATTTGCAGATTATGCCGCTTTGTGTTTTGAGTTGTTCGGTGATCAAGTCCGTCATTGGTTCACGCAAAATGAACCGATTGTGCCAGTGGAGATGGGGTATTTGTATCAACAGCATTACCCAGCAGAAATCAACTTGGCACATGCGGTGCAAGTCGGCTACCATGAAGCACTCGCCAGCGCTTTAGCGATCCAACGCTTCCGTCAGTCTCAGCAATCAGGCGAAATCGGCATCATCTTGAATTTGACACCGACCTATCCGAAAGATCCGAATGATGAAAAAGATGGCCAAGCGGCGCAACTGGCAGATGCCTTTTTCAACCGTTCCTTCTTAGATCCAGCGGTCAAAGGCACCTTTCCGGAAGAATTGATCACTGTCTTAAACGAGTTGGCGATCATGCCAGAAACCAGAGCAGAAGATTTGCAGATCATTAAAGAAAACACGGTCGATCTCTTGGGGGTCAACTATTATCAGCCGCGGCGGGTGCAGCAAAAGCGTTCTGCCAAAACAGCGGACACTCCAATGCCAGAAGATTACTTCGATGTTTATGATTGGCCAGAAAAGAAAATCAATCCCCATCGAGGCTGGGAAATTTATGAACGAGGCATTTATGATACCTTGATCAACCTACGAGACAACTACGGCAATATCCCTTGTTATATTTCAGAAAACGGCATGGGAGTCGAAGATGAAACACGCTTTATCGATGCCAGCGGTCAGATCCAAGATGAGTACCGCATCACCTTTATCAAAGATCATTTGCGGTATGTTCACCAAGCAATCCAAGAAGGCAGCCGGTGCCGCGGGTATCACATGTGGACTTGCATGGATAATTGGTCTTGGCTGAATGAATTCAAAAATCGTTACGGGTTTATTGCCGTTGATTTGGCTACCCAAAAACGCACCATCAAAAAGTCAGGTGAGTGGTTCCGCGAAGTGATTCAGCAAAACGGCTTTGTCGATTGATCCTTTGTAAAAAACAACTCAATGAAGCGTCCTATCTTGCAAAAGGTAGGACGTTTTTCTGGTTTTTAGAGAATAAAAACAAAATATAAACAAAGACCTTTAATTTGTTTCATTTTATCTTTAGTTTGTTCCTTATTTTTTAGGGATGAAAGCGTTATTCTAGTAGCATGAAGGAGATGATGAGATGTGAAGAAAAAGGGGTTTTGGAGGAATGTCTGGCAATACAAAGCGTTAATATTGATGGCTTTGCCAGGTGTTGTCTGGTTTATCTTTTTTTTCTATATACCTGTATTCGCAAATGTGGTGGCGTTCAAAGATTTCCACATTTCACCAGACGGCTTTTTTGCCAGTTTGAAACAAAGCCCGTGGGTCGGCTTTGATAACTTTAAATTTTTATTTGCATCCAATGATGCTTGGCTGATCACTAGAAATACATTACTTTACAATATCGTATTTTTAGCATTCAACCTATTCTTTGCGATTGCCTTTGCCATTATAATGAGTGAGCTACGCAATAAGCGTTTGGTAAAAGTTTATCACACGATGTCACTGTTGCCGTACTTCCTTTCTTGGGTGGTTATTTCGTACTTTGTCTATGCCTTTTTGAGTCCAGACAAAGGGATCATCAACCAATGGATCACGGGTATGGGCGGTGAAGGAATCAACTGGTATGCTGATCCGAAATGGTGGCCGTTTATTTTCGTCTTTATGAATGTCTGGAAGAGCTTAGGCTACAACAGCATCATCTATTATGCGTCAGTGGTCGGGATCGATCAAACGTATTACGAAGCCGCGATGGTCGATGGTGCCAGCAAATGGCAGCAGATTAAAAATGTGACGTTGCCACAACTGATTCCAATGATTTCCGTCTTGTTGATTTTGAACATCGGTGGGATCTTCCGTGCCGACTTCGGACTTTTCTATCAAGTCCCACGAAACTCTGGGGCGTTGTACCAAGTCACCTCCGTTTTAGATACGTACATTTATAATGGACTGACTGCCACAGGCGACTTCGGGATGACCGCAGCTGCCGGCCTTTATCAATCAGTGGTTGGGGCATTATTATTACTAACAGCGAATTTGGTTGTTCGTAAACTAGAACCAGATTCAGCATTATTCTAAGGAGGATGGATAAATGAAGAAAAAAGTAACGAAAGTCGAGATCCGCTCCTTTAACCCAACGGTCAACCTGATTTTTAATATCGTGATCGGTCTGTTCGCGATTTCCTGTGTCTTGCCGTTTCTCTTTGTGATCGCGATCTCATTGACCAGTGAAACCTCTTTGGCAGAAAACGGCTATCGCTTTTGGCCACAAGAATTTTCGTTCGCAGCATATACCTACCTGTTTAGCGGACAAATGAGCAGCAAAATTTTCCAAGCATTTGGCGTATCTATTTTTATCACTGTTTTTGGTACCTTCGTCAATGCAACGATGACTTCTCTATATGCCTATGTCATCTCTCGCTCAAATTTTCCATTCCGTCGGTTCTTTACGATCTTTGCTTTGATCACCATGTTGTTTGCGCCAGGGATGGTTGCCAATTACTTAGTGATGGTCAACTTGATCCAATTGAAAGACACGATTTGGGCGTTGATTTTACCCCTTGCCTTAGGGCCTTTTAATATCCTTGTTATGCGGACCTTCTTTAAAAAGACGGTACCAGATAGTATTATAGAATCTGCGCGCATCGACGGTGCCAGCGAAATGAAGATTTTTCTGTCCATCGTGTTGCCCTTAGCGGTTCCAGGGATCGCAACGATCAGTCTATTTGCCGCTCTTGGCTATTGGAACGACTGGTTCAATGCATTGTTGTATATTCAAAAAGACTCTTTAGTGCCGTTACAAGCACTTTTGATGCGGATTCAAAGTAACTTGGACTATCTAGCCAAAAGCTCTGGTATGGCTGCCCAGATCCAAGGTGGTTTGGCCGCTTTGCCAAGCGAAACTGCTCGCATGGCAATCGTTGTTGTTGCAACCTTACCGATTGCGATCACCTATCCATTCTTCCAACGGTATTTTGTCGGTGGTCTGACAATTGGTGGCGTCAAAGAATAATCAAATGAGTATAGGGAGGAAACAAAAATGAATTTGTGGAAAAAAACAGCTTTTGCTGGGATGGCCGCAGCGGCAACTTTGGGAATGGCTGCCTGTGGGTCGAACGGCGCAACATCCGATTCAGAGAACAATGCAGACGGCGTAACGACTTTATTGATGTATCAAGTCGGGGACAAGCCAGAAAACTTTGATCAATTAATGGAGATCGCTAATAAACGCATTGAAGAAAAAACCAACGCTCGCATCGATCTGCAGTACATCGGCTGGGGAGACTGGGATCAAAAAATGAGCACCATCATTTCATCGGGTGAAAACTACGATATTTCTTTTGCCTCAAACTATGTTGCCAATGCGCAAAAAGGCGCGTATGCAGATTTGACGGAGTTAGCACCAAAATATGCCAAAGAAGCGTATGATCAATTAGACGAATCTTATATCAAAGGCAATACGATCGACGGAAAATTATATGCCTTTCCAGTCAACGGCAATATTTATGCCCAACAAGTCTTGACCTTCAATAAACAATATTTAGACAAATATGATTTGGATATCAGCGGGATCGAATCTTATGCAGATGCCGAAGACGTGTTGAAGAAGTTCAAAGAAGAAGAACCAAACATCGCACCGTTTGCGATCGGACAAACCTTTAATGTTTCTGGAAACTATGATTATGTGATTGGGAAAGATTACCCATTTGCTGTCAAATTGGATGGCGATACAACGAAGATCATCAATCAATACGAAGATGATGAACAAATGGAAAACTTGAAATTGATGCACAAATGGTACAACGAAGGCTTGATCCCAACCGATGCAGCCACCAATACAACTGGTTACCCATTAGAAGGCAACACATGGTTCATGCGTGAAGAAACCCAAGGACCAATGGATTACGGTGATACGATCTTAAGCAATGCCGCAGGTCATGAATTGGTTTCACGTCCAATCACGAAACAATTAAAATCAACCGGACAAGCGCAAATGGCAAACTTTGTCGTAGCGAATGTTTCGAAAAACAAAGAAAAAGCAGTGGAAGTGTTGGGCTTGTTGAACAGCGATCCTGAATTGTTGAATGGATTGGTTTGGGGTGTCGAAGGTGAAGCATGGGAAAAAATCGAAGGCCAAGACAACAAAATCCGTCTCCTTGATGGCTACTTGCCAAATACCCGGATGGCTGCTTGGAACACTGGGAACAACATGATCCTTTACACACAAGAATCCATCACAGACGATATGATCAAAGAGCGTGATGAAAACATCGCTAACGCGGAAGCATCACCAATCTTAGGGTTCAACTTCAAGACTGATAACGTGAAAACAGAAATCACGAATATCGCCAATGTCATGAACCGTTACAAAGCAAGTTTAGCAACCGGAACGATCGATCCAGAAGAAAATGTTCCGAAACTAAACGAAGAATTAAAAACCGCTGGCTGGGAGAAGGTCCGCGATGAAATGCAAAAACAATTTGATGAGTACCGCGCAAGCCAAGAATAAGCAACAGGTGGTTCTCATAAATCAATAGATCAAGCAAGCCGGAGGCTAAACGCATCAGGACCAATGGTTCCCACGTCTAGCTTTTGGCTGCTTTTTCTTTTAAAGTAAATAGCAAAATCTTTGATAAAAAACGTTACTTTTGTTTTTAACGTTCAAACAGCAAGCATGTTGCATCTAAAACGTACATAGCATTAAAAGATTCTCAGGTAGCTTGAGTAGGAAGCTGAAATCATGCTACATTTTCGGTAGGGAACAAATAAGGGAGGAATTTTAAATGGAAGAAACAGCAAATAGCGGGTTGGTCAAGGGCTTTCGCTTGATTTGGGCGATCGTGAAGTTGAATTTGTTTTTTGTCGTATTGACGCTTGCCGGTGGGGGAATCTTAGGGATTGGTCCAGCGTTTCATACCATCAGTGCTTTGATCCACGAAGATGGACTAAATTATGAGAATCAAAGTTTTCGTAGCGCATGGCGCATTTGGCGCAACGTCTTTGTCAAGGCCAATAAGCAGTTTTATCTGTTCTTCCTACTGACAGGGTTCTTAGTGTATAACCTGTATTTAGCTACCCAGATCCAAGGCTTGATTTGGTTGATGATCTCTTTTGTTTTAGTTGTTGTCAGTGGATTGAGTATTTTACTGTACCTGTTAAGTGTGGTTTTTGACACGTCTTATGAGATATCCTTGTGGAATAACCTGAAATTGTCCTTTGTGTGTCTGTTTCTTCATATGGCGACCTTTCTAAAATTGCTGGTTGGGATCGCTAGTATTCTAGTTTTTACTTGGATGATGAAAGGGCTCTTGCTCTTTGGAACCTTCAGCTTACTGATTTTATGGTGCCATGTGGCGATCAGTCAGGAAAAAAACGTCATTGATCGGGATTTGGCACATGACTAAGTGGCGTTTTCGTTTGTTCAAACACGATTTTTTGATCAATCAGTTGATGCAGCTGTACAGTGTACTCTTGGTGATCATCTCCATCATTATTATGTTGGTCCTGACCGCTTATACCGGAGCGGATCGTTTTACTACGAGTGAACGTTTAGTGGAGAGCACAAGCTTGCAGCTGGATGCTTACGTGCAAGATCAAAATACCGTTGTTTCAACGGTACTTGGCGAATTTACTAGTTCAGATACCGCCTTTGAATCATTACGCAACTATTTGCAGCTTTCATTGCCAGATTATTTTTCCTATAGTAATGATATTTTTCGCCAGACGGGACAGAGTGTATACTTGCCCAATATTCTCTATCGTTTGATTCGTAATCATCCTAGTATCGAAGAGATCATCATTCAATTGGATGAAAGCAATGAGACATTAGTGGCAACGCCGGATACACCTTATGGAGAAAAACACAGCGGCAAACAGATTGATTTAAAAAATCGTCTGTTTTTTGTTCGTTCGATCGCCCAACCAAGTAATTATGCCCAGCCCTTAGGACAAGTCTACGTGATCTTTCGTTCAGACGATGTTTTAGCCAATCGACAAGAAGACAACCAAGTTCATGGAATCAACAGTTTTTTGTTTACCTCAAATGGTCAGCGCCTTTACAAGGATGCCACGAACCTCAGCAAGGAAACTTTAGCCAAAATTGATCAGGCGGTTGCTCACGGAACCATTCACGACACTCTTTCGAAAGACTTTTATATCAAAAAACAAACCACTGTCAGCGGAGAAGTGTCCCTGGTTTTGTTGTCAAAAAGGGTGATCTGGCGTGATATTTTTTCTAGTGCCATCTGGATCTTTAGTTTCGGGATCGGGATTCTCTTATTAGTCCTATGGGTGCTTCATCGCACCTTTAAGCGCTATACATCGCAAGTACAGCAGATCGTCTATGCGACGAAAGAAGTCAGCCAAGGGAATTTTGACAAACGGATCGATACCGCCAATGTCCAACAAGAGCTGAAAGAAATCGCAGAAGCCATCAATCAAATGACCTACAGTATCAACGAGTACATCAAAGATATTTACACGCTAGAGATCAAACAACGGGATGCCGACATGCGGGCGCTGCAAGCCCAGATCAATCCGCATTTTCTCTATAACACATTAGAATACATTCGAATGTATGCCTTGAGCCGCAACCAAGAAGAGCTGGCGGATGTCGTCTATGCTTTTTCGGCACTATTGCGGAACAACACGACGCAAGAAAAGACGAAGACCTTAAAAGAAGAAATCGATTTTTGTGAAAAATATGTCTACTTGTTTCAGATGCGCTACCCAGATAAGATCGCCTATCATGTAACCATCGATCCGGCATTAGAACAGTTGGAATTGCCGAAGTTCACACTGCAGCCACTTGTCGAAAACTATTTTGTTCACGGCATCGATTATCAGCGCAATGATAACGCCATCAGTATCAAAGCTTATAAAGAAGCCGGTCAAATCGTGATTGAAGTCAAAGACAACGGCAAAGGCGCAGATCCGCAGCAGTTAGGGATGATTCATGAAGAATTGCAAAATCAGGAGATCGGAGCCCAAACCTCAATCGGGATCAAAAATGTTCACGAACGGTTGCGGGGCATGTTCAATGGCGCTTATCAAATGGACGTTACGTCTCAAGCAGCCGCTGGGTTTACGGTCAAGATCCGTCTAGATGAAAACAATTTGCAAAGGGGGCATGAGGCAGATGTATAAAGCAATGTTCGTTGATGATGAATATATGATCTTGCAAGGGCTGCAAATGATCTTGCCTTGGCAAGAGCTGGGATTTGAGGTGGTGCATACAGCGAAAAGTGCTAGTGAGGCCCTAGAGTATCTACAAGAACATTCCGTTGATTTGCTGATCACGGATATTCGGATGCCAGAAATGAACGGCATCGATATGATCCGCCAAGCGCAAGCGTTTGGGAATCGATTTTTTTCGATCATTCTATCTGGTTATCAAGAGTTTGCCTTTGTCAAACAAGGCATGGCGTTAGGTGTGCGTAATTATCTAGTCAAACCTGTTAACAAAGAAGAATTGCGTAGCAGTGTTCAAGCGATTGCAGCTGAGTTAGAGGAGCAGCAAAAACTGTTGGCAGAAAAAGAACTTTATCAAGAATCAAGCCTGCTGCTTTGGTTGAATGATGAATTGAACGAAAGCGAGTACCTCCATTTGCTGGCGCAACAGAGGGTGCCGCTAGCAGCCCCCTTTACCGTTTTGCAGTTCAATGGGACTGCCGAGATCTTACAAAAAATCACGACGTTTTTTCAGCAACACGATCAGCCATTGATCTTACCAGGGCGATTAGATGAAAACCAAGTGATCATTACCGCAACCGGACCAAGACAGCAAATCAACGCTGACTTAAAAGCACTAGCCCAGCAGCTTAATAGTAAAGACTGGCAGTTGATCATGAGCGAAACCATCAACGAGTGGGAGAATTTGTATAAAGCCTATGAGAAAATCAAGCAGGTTCAATCGTTGCAAGCCTTCTATCCAGATCTGTTTTTACAAGAACAGACGATCCACGTGGATATATTAGAGCGAAACGAAGAACTACCGTTTCTATCTTTTAACAAAGCGCTGACCATCGGGGATGTTAAAACAATCCAACATGAGCTAGATAAAATGTTCGCTATTTTGGAACAAACCCAAGCAGACCCTGAACATGTTCGCTATGTTTCTTTTTTGTTGTTCAATGATATTTATCGGCAACTGCCGGTGCTTTCCCAAGAAAACCATGAGCAGATTTTGGCACGGATTCGCGAGTCTAATACATTGGCAGATTTGCGGCAACTTTTTGATGATGTGTTGGAGCTGGCCAAATCGCAGCCGCCGCAAAAACGTTATTCAGAGATCGTTCAAAAGACGATCCAGCTGATTGAAGAAGGCTACACCCATGATTTGACGGTCAAATCAGCGGCAGAAGAACTGCACGTTAGCGTTGTTTATTTGGGGCAACTCTTTAAGAAAGAAACGGAAATGAGCTTTAATCAGTACGTCAATCTGGTGCGCATCAAGCAAGCCCAACAGCTGCTGCTTCATTCGAAAGCCACGATCAGTGAGATCGGCGATCGTATTGGTTACAACAATACCAACTATTTTTCGAAGATGTTTAAGAAGTTAAATGGCTTGACCCCCAAAGAGTTTCGCGATACCTATGAACAGCATTATGAATCCCTTGATTGAATTTAGATTTCTTCAAAAAAAATCCGGTTTTTGTGATTAAATGATAGTAATTGTGACGCTTTCACGGTAAACTAAGAGAGGAAAAATAAAGAAGAGAGCGTGATGTTGTGAAAGAAACCAAAAAATTTGCACAAGTTTTGATAGGTACCGGGCTGATTGCGTTAGCCATATCCTTATTGATCACTGCCCATCAAGGATATGATACGATCAGTACGTTTTTGTTAGGAATTTTGAATTTTATCGATGTCCCTTTTTGGATAGCCAGTTTGTGTTTTAACATTGTTGTTTTGTTGATCGTTGCAGTCTTTGATCGTGCCGAATTAGGCATTGGCAGTTTTATCAACGGGATCGGCTTAGGCTTGTTGATTGGGATCTTTGAACCAGTGATGGACAAAGTATCAATTCATTTGCCTTTCTACCCATGGATCGCTATTTTCGCTGCACCGATCTTATTTGGCATCGGCGCCGGCATTTACGTTTCTTCCAACAAAGGGTCGGCCGCACTTGAAGCCTTGACTGCCTTGATCTACAAACGAAGCAAATTGACCCAAAAAACGATCCGTATCGGATTGGATGCTGCGATGGTCTTGATCGGTTTTGCGTTAGGCGCCAGTGTGGGGTTAGGTACTCTCTTGTGTATCGTCTTTATTGGCCCAATCTTTGAAGCCACCATGAAAACCATCGCTGCCCGGAGGAAAAACGCCTAGCCTTGAGAATAAGTCGGAAAAAGCTGTCTGTGAGGGCAGCTTTTTTGCTGCTTCTATTTAAGGAAATCATCTGAAGAAAGAGGAATCCTGATTTCCTTAAGATTCTCTGGGTAAAAAAAGTGTTTTCTCCATGGTTCCCGACTGATTGGACTTGGTATACTGATAAGACGAGTAAAGGAGAAGTGAAAATGAAAAGTTATCGTTCGACGATTGCGGCTTGCTTTGTAGGGTACATCGTTCAAGCCGTGATCAATAATTTTGCCCCCTTATTATTTTTGACCTTTCAAAGCCAATACCAGCTACCAATCAGCCAGATAACTTTGTTGGTCAGTTTTAACTTTTTGACTCAGTTAGCCGTCGATTTTGCAGCAATCTTTTTTGTAGACCGTATCGGCTATCGTATTTCGATCGTAGCGGCGCATTTTTTTGCAGCGATCGGCTTGATTGGTTTAGCCATTTTTCCCTTATGGTTTCCGACCCCGTTTAGCGGATTGTTAGCAGCGGTTTTGTTGTATGCCATTGGCGGTGGCTTGCTGGAAGTTTTAGTCAGTCCCATCGTTGAAGCCTGTCCAACGGAACATAAGGAAAAAACGATGAGCATGCTGCACTCGTTTTATTGCTGGGGGTACGTGGGGGTCGTTTTGTTCTCAACGGCGTTCTTCATGGTGTTCGGTATTCAACAGTGGCCGATTTTAGCGATCGTCTGGGCGCTGATCCCGTTGGTCAATTTGTTTTTCTTTACTAAAGTCCCGTTGGCGCCAATCGTTGCCGAAGGAGAACGAGGGTTGACCACTCGGCAGCTCTTTTCCTTGAAAAGTTTTTGGCTGTTTCTGGTGATGATGGTCTGTGCTGGAGCCAGCGAACAAGCAGTCAGCCAATGGGCATCGACCTTTGCTGAACAGGGCTTAGGTGTTAGTAAGACACTAGGCGATTTGGCAGGACCGATGGTTTTTGCCTTGATGATGGGGATCTCCCGCTTGCTTTACGGCAAATTTGGAGAACGAATCGATTTGAAACGCTTTATGTTTTTGAGTGTTTTGCTTTGCCTACTGGCGTATATGATGATCGGCTTTGCTTCATTGCCATTGATCGGGTTCCTTGGCTGCGGCTTAAGCGGTTTTGCCGTAGGGATCATGTGGCCGGGGGTCTTTAGTCTTGCTGCGCAATACATTCGCAACGGCGGGACGGCGCTATTTGCTTATTTGGCATTAGCGGGAGATCTAGGATGTTCAATCGGACCCGCTGTCGTCGGTAGCATCGTCGAATGGTCGGGACAACAGCTGCAGGTTGGGATTTTAGGTGCGATCATTTTCCCGATCATCTTGCTGGCAGGAATTTATTTGGTTCAACAAATGCACAAAAAACGACAGCTTCCGTTGCTGGTTTTTCAAGAATCCACAAAAGAATAAAAAAATTTTGGAGCAAATGCCGTCTTTTCATGGTATTTGCTTTTTGTTTTCTGAAATTCCTCTAGTCAAGATAGTTTCTATCCGCTATACTTTGACTTATTCATTTAAAAAGGAAGTGATGTTGTGAAAAGTCAATTGAAAAAAGAAATCAGTTTTTTTGGGGCATTATCGACAGTAATGGGAACGGTGATTGGCGCCGGCGTGTTTTTCAAAGCAGCGGCTGTGGTCCAGCAGACCCAATCGACTGGATTGACCTTGTTGGTTTGGCTGCTTGCCGGCTTTCTAACGATTTGCGGCGGCTTGACCGTGGCAGAGTTAGCGACGGCGATTCCTGAGACCGGCGGACCTATTCGATATATCGAAAGAATTTATGGGAAATTACCCTCCTTTTTATTAGGCTGGGCACAAAGTATCATTTACTTTCCAGCGAACGTGGCGGCTTTAAGTATTATTTTCGCAACACAATGTTTGAACTTATTTCATCTACCTAGCAATTATTTGCTTCCTTTATCGATTTTGACCGGAACGAGTGTGACCTTGATTAATCTTTTGGGAACAAAAGCTGCAGCTCAAGTCCAGTCCGTCACCTTAGCAGTCAAGCTGATTCCGATTGCGGTGATTATCGTGGCTGGCCTGATGACACCAGGGCAAGTATCGGTCTCATTGGTGGATTTTTCTTCCAATACTCAAGGCTCCCTTGCAGCTGGTATCAGTAGTGCCCTCTTAGCAACCCTTTTTGCTTATGATGGCTGGATGGGGGTCGGCAATGTCGCTGGAGAAATGAAGCGACCCGAAAAAGATTTGCCTAAAGCCATCATCTTTGGGTTGAGTTTTGTCACCTTGGTGTACGTGTTGATCAATGTTGCGTTTTTAAAAACATTGCCGATCGATCAAATCGCTGGTAATTTGAACAGTGCCTCAGAAACTGCGATGGCCTTGTTCGGCAGTTTTGGCGGAAAACTGGTCACGATCGGTATCTTGATCTCTGTTTATGGCGCATTGAACGGCTATACAATGACTGGCTTGCGGGTCCCATATGCGATGGCGTTGGAAGATGAGATTCCTTTCAGTAAGACCTTTGCGACCCTAAGCAAAACCACCAATGCACCCTATGCGGCGGCCTTTTTACAATTAGGGATCGCTTGTATCATGATGCTTTTAGGCACCTTTGATCTTTTGACCGATATGCTGGTTTTTGTTATGTGGTTCTTTAGTGTATTATTGTTTGTAGGAGTTTTTCGTTTGCGAAAAACAGAACCGCAGATGAAGCGTCCGTATAAAGTTCCCTTCTATCCAATCATTCCCTTGGTTGCGATTTTAGGCGGCTGTTTTATCTTGATCATGACCTTGATCACTGACACGTGGTTAGCAGTCGTGGGAATCGGCGTGACGTTACTAGGAATTCCCGTTTTTTATGGAAAAGCAAAAGGAAAAGCGAGAGGGGCGAAAGAATGAAGATCGTTGTACTTGATGGCTATGCGTTGAATCCAGGGGATTTGGCTTGGCAAGGGTTTGAAAAATTAGGAGAGGTGACGGTGTATGATCGTACCTCATATACAGATAAACAAGAAATAATTGAGCGAATCGGTGATGCCGAAGCGATTTTGACAAATAAAACACCGATCACCGCTGATGTGCTCAAAGCATGTCCGCAATTGACCTACATTGGGGTATTAGCAACTGGATACAATGTCGTTGATTTTGCAGCAGCGAAGGAACAAGGAATCACCGTGACCAATATTCCTAGCTATAGTACCAATGCAGTGGCACAAGCGACCTTTGCTTTGCTGCTGGAAGTGACGAATCAAGTGGGACACCATAATCGTTCCGTGCATCAGGGCGACTGGCAAACCAGCAAAGATTTTTCTTATTGGCAGACACCGTTGATGGAATTGGCAGGCAAAACGATTGGGCTGATTGGATATGGTGCGATTGCTCAAGCAGTTGCCACGATCGCTCATGCGTTTCAGTTGAAGGTGATCTATTTTAATCATCGACCAAAACCAGCACAAGCGGATTGGGCAAAACAAGTTTCGCTGGCGGAATTGTATCAAGAAGCAGATATCATCAGCCTTCATGTTCCGCAGTTTCCTGAGACAGAAAAAATGATCGATCGCACAGCATTGGCACAAATGAAATCTTCTGCGATCCTGATCAATACCGCCCGTGGCGGCTTGATCGATGAAGCGGCAGTTGCTGAAGCGCTGAAAACCGGGCAGATCGCAGCCTTGGCGGCAGATGTCGTTTCAAAAGAACCGATCGCAGCTGACAATCCCTTATTACAGACGCCAAATTGCTATTTGACACCGCATATCGCTTGGGCACCCGTCGAAACGCGGCGTCGTTTGATGGGGATCGCTGTGGCGAACTTAAGCGGTTTTAAAGCAGGTACACCGCAAAATGTCGTGTAAGCAAAACGAGCAAGTAAAAGGACTTTGACAAAGCAGGCGACTAGCAAAGCAGTTAGTCTCGCCAACACAGTAACCATTTCGACCAGTCATCCAGCCTCACAAGGTGATTGGTCGTAGGACTGGTGGTTTGTCTAAGTCTTTTTTTGCTGAAAATGAAAGGAGACGGTCTTGAAAAAGTATTATTATCTAGCGGCCTTTGTTAGCTTGCTGGTCTTGAGCTGGCTGATCCAAACCCAAAGCAGTCGCTTTTATACACAGCCGATCATAGAAGTACAAACGGTTCAAGTCACCGCCGACCAGCAGCAGATTCAAGGGATCCTTCGCAACGGAGAAGAAGCTGGGGCACTGCGGACAGTCACTACGCAATACACCCCCAACGGTGCGATTCATCCGTTGTATCAGACCGGACAACAGCTGCTTTTGCAAAAAGAAGGGGATGGCTGGAAGGTACAAACACAAAAACGGGATGGGTATCTCTTTTTCTTCCTTGCCTTATTCCTGATGGCAGTAGTCGCAATTGGTGGCAAAAAAGGCTTACGGGCTTTGCTTAGTATCTTTGTGAATACTGGCTTGCTGCTCCTTTTTCTTTGGTTTCACAAAGGCAACAGCTCCTTTTCATTGGTCTTTTTGATGATCGTTTTTACGATCGTCTCGTTGGTTATGACGATGGGGATTTCTTATGGCTTTCGCACGATCGACAGCCGCAAAATCATTGCCTCCTTAGCCAGCGTTCTCTTGGCGTTTTTTCTCTGTCGATTCGCCATGGATCTTTTGCAAGATCATGGGTTGCGCTATGAGGAAATGTCGTTTCTGACCCGTCCGTATCGCAGTGTCTATCTAGGAAGTCTGCTGATTGGCGCAATCGGTGCCAGCATGGACAATATCGTCATGCTGATTGCCAGTTTAGATGAGATCCAACGCATCAATCCCCAGACGAGCCGCAAGGAACGATTAGCGATCGGTCGGTCCATCGCGCAAGATACGACTTCTTCGATGATCAATGTCTTGTTGTTTGCCTATTTAAGTGGGAGTATGCCAGCGCTATTGTTTTACCTAGCCAATGGCTGGCTGCTTTCGCAAGCATTGCCGATGCATCTTTCTTTAGAAATAGTGCGTACAGTATGCGGCGGCTTTGCGTTGGTTTTATCGGTACCGTTGACGCTCCTTTGTTTTGAAGTGCATAGGAGGAAAGCAAAATGACTGTTTTGTTTGTGTTGATCTTGCTTTTTCTCTTGCTGACTTTCGCTGTTTTTCGGATCGAAGGGCTGTTTCAAGTCACAGGTCTGTTTATGAATGTGGCCGTCTTTCTAGCGCTACTGGTCCTGATTGACCGAGGGGCACCGATTTTACCAGCGGCTTGTGTTGCCTTTTTAGCCGTGGCGGCGATCACCTTGTTTTTCGTGAACGGCGTCAATCAGAAAACCAAAATTGCCTTTGTCTGTGTGTTGGTCTTTCTAGGGCTTTTTCTACTATTATTTCCTCTTGTGCTCTCTGCAATGAATCTTCATGGGTTTTCGGCAGAGGAACTCGATGAGTTGGCGATGTATTCCTTTGATGTAGCCATCGATTTTAAGACATTGATGACTGCGATCATTTTGATGAGTTTTTCGGGGGCGGTGGCAGATGGGAGTATGGCGATCAGCACTGCGACCTATGAACTTTTTCAAGCAAACCCGCAAGTCTCAATCAAGGCATTAAGTAAAAGTAGTATGACAGTGGTATCAGACGTATTGTCTTCGACGATCAATACCTTATTGTTTGCCTTTATGGGAAGTAATCTGGCGTTGATTGCGTGGTTTCAAGATTTGTCGATCTCCTTTGGTGAAATGATCAATTCAAAGGCGTTCGTCTCAGAATTGATCGTTTGTTTGATCACGGGTCTGGCAGCGGTGATTATTTTACCCATCACCGCATGGTCAGCGAGTTGGTATTTTTGGAAAAGGAACCGAATGGAATAGAAGGGAGCGCAACAACTATGGAACCACTAATTGAAACCGAGCGATTATTGTTGCGAGAAATGAGTCATGACGATCGTCCAGCGATTGAAAAGATTTTGCAAGATCCAGAAGTCATGATTGCCTATGAAGGACCCTTCAGTGAGCAGGAAGTCACTGGTTGGATCGACAAACAGCTGCAACGCTATCAAAACGATCACATTGGCTTGTGGCTAGTGATTGAGAAAGCATCCGGGCAAGCGATCGGTCAATGCGGCTTGACGTGGCAAGACGTCAAGGGAGAAGCTGTTTTAGAAATTGGGTACTTGTTTCAAAAGAACTTCTGGCATCATGGGTTTGCCACAGAAGCCGCCCAGGCTTGTAAAGACTATGCGTTTGGAACGCTGAATGCCGATATTATTTATTCGATCATTCGTGAGTCCAATCAAGCCTCCATAAATGTGGCATTGCGCAATGGAATGAAGCTGGTGGATCGCTTTGTTAAACACTATCGACAAGTGGACATGCCACATCTTGTGTATGCTGTGGCGAAAGAGATGTGAAAAACGAAAGAATGCTTTTTTCGATTTAGACAATGAAACGCCCCTAGAAAGTTAGCTTTTCCTAACTTTCTAGGGGCGTTTTTTAAGCTTGCGTAAAGCTTTTTCGCTCGATGAGTTCAGCCCCTAAAAGGACTGTTTTGGTGATCGCTCGAGGATGAACGATCTGATCCACCAGCAAATCGATCGCGGTTTTGGCGATTTCCTCCACATCGATGTTAAACGTTGTTAGTGGGGGAGCCACAAATTTTGCGATCTCATTGTCATTGATACTGATTAATTCCAAGCGATCAGGAATGATGATAGATCGTTCATTTAACGCTTGGAGCACACCAACTGCGACGGTGTCAGAAGCCACAAAGAGCGCCTCTGGCAAATTGTCACCAAGGGATTCCACCATTTTTTTCGCCAAACGATAGCCGGTTTCAACGGAAAAATTGCCACCAGTAAACAGGAACGCCTCATCGAACGCATCTCGACGAGCCAGCGTTTGACGGAAGATGATCTCGCGACTATCCATTTCTGCGCGTTGAGTATCAGGATTTAGATAAGCGCCACCAATAAAGCCGATCTTTCGGTATCCTTTTGTTAAAAACAGATCGATCGCCAGTTGCGTCATTCGATCAGTATCGGGTTTGACCGTATCGAACAGCTCTGGACAGGGGTTGATTTCCAAAAGGACACCATAGGGGCAAACGGATTTGAACTGCTGCGTTTCTTTCTCAGTGAAAGAGCCAATCCCAATAAACCCCGCGACCTCTTGCAATGTTTCTAAAACATCATCTTCATGGGTGATCAATTGAATTTCCAAATTGTTGATTTTCGCATATTTTTCTAAAGAGATTCGCAATTGTCGAAAATAGACATCTTGAAGCTCTTCTTGTTCTGTCAGCCAGAAAAGGACGGCGATTTTTTCTAGTGTTGTTTTTATTTTTGAGCGATCATAACCTAGTGATAAAGCGGTATGAATAATTTTTTGACGCGTATCGGCTGCGATCGACAACGATTCGTCGCCTTTCAATAATCGGGAAACAGTCGCTTGTGAAAAGCCTGATTGCTCGGCAATTTTTTTTATTGTAACCAATCTTCTTCACCTCTTTCTTCTAGTATACGCTAACAACTTTACCAAGTAAATGAATTTACTAAATATATTTACTGAATAGTGAAATTTCAGAGCGCGGAGATGTTTCAAAAAAATGTTTGTTTGAAAAACCTTGATTTAAAACGTTTGTTTACTCTGTTAAAGAAATAAATTTAGTAAAACTATTTACATATTAAGTAAAATAATTTATTATAAATGAGAAGATAGCGTTTGCAAAATAAAGAAAAGGTGGAGAAATGATGATGAAAAAAATGTCTCGAGTTCTTTTTTTAAGTGTAGCAGCTTTAGGATTAGGTGCTTGCGGTCCACAAAGTGAAGGGACAGATAGTACTGCAGCAAATAGTGGCAGCGATAAGGACTATGATCTATTGGTCTGGGAAGACCAAGCAAAATCAGCTGGGATTGAAGAGGCAGTCAAACAATTTGAAGAAGAACACGATGTGACGATCAAAGTGGTCGAAAAAGCCTATGGTGGACAGATTGAAGATTTACGATTGGATGGACCCGCTGGTACAGGTGCGGATGTCATCACAATTCCTGGTGATCAAATCGGTACAGCCGTTACCGAAGGGTTGTTGAAAGAATTAACAGTCGATCAAACGCTACAAGATCTGTATACGGAATCAGCAATGCAATCGCAAATCGTTGATGGCAAAGTCTACGGCTTACCAAAAGCGGTTGAAACACAAATTTTGTATTATAACAAAGAGCTAATTTCCGAAGAAGACTTGCCACAGACAACGGATGAGTGGCTAGAGTATTCTAAATCTGTTTTAGGTGCTGACAGTTATGGGTTACTGGCATTATGGGATCAAATTTATTACGCACAAGGTGTATTGAGCGGTTATGGCGGTTATGTTTTTGGCGAGAATGCCGATGGATCCTATGACCCTGAAGATATTGGATTAGCTAATGAAGGTGCGATCGAAGGAGCAGACTATATCCAACAATTTTATGATGCCGGTGTTTTTCCATCCGGATTGGTCGGTGAACAAGGAATCAATGTGTTGGACTCTTTATTTACGGAAGGAAAAGCTGCAGCTGTCGTCTCGGGACCATGGAACTTGTCTCCTTATAAAGAAGCGGGCATCGACTATGGTGTGAAAGAATTGCCATTATTAGGCAATGGTGAACATATGGGCTCCTTTATCGGTGTCAAAAGCTACAACGTAAGTAGCTATTCCCAAAACCCTGAATTAGCTGAAGCGTTCGTCAAATTTATCAGCAATGAAGAAAACTCAAAAGTTCGTTATGAAAAAACACAGGAAGTACCAGCGGTTGCTTCTTTGGCAGATGATCCAGCAGTTCAAGAAAGTGAAAGTGCTGCAGCCATCGCCGCTCAGTCCCAACACGCAGAACTAACACCAGGGATCACTGAAATGAATTCAGTATGGGAACCAATGGATGCCGCATTGCAAACCATTGCTACTGGAAAGGCTGAACCGAAAACAGCTCTACCACAGGCAGTCGATCAGATCAAATCAGCCATTGCAGCAATTCAAAACTAAAAAGTCGTTACGAGGACAAACGTTTCGGATGGTGATTCAGCACTAGGAATCAAGTAATGCCGAACGAAACGTTTGTCAGCGGCTTTTTCTTACAGGGGGCGAAAATGTGAAAAACACGCAGTCGTATGCAAAACGAGCAATGCTATTCTCGATAATACCAGGATTCGGTCAATTTTATAATCGGCAAAAAATCAAAGGCGCTTTATTTTTCTTCTTTTTTGCTATGTATCTTGTCGTCTTTAAAGATTTATTTAATATGGGACTTTGGGGCATCGTGACATTAGGCGTGGAAGTGCCGAGAGACAATTCCATCTTTTTATTAGCAGAAGGATTAGTTGCCTTGATCGTCATCGGTTTTGGTCTGTTGTTCTATTATTTAAACATCCGTGATGCCTATAAAAACGGCGAATTAAGAGACAATGAGCTACCAGTCAACTCTATCCGTGAAAGCTACCAGGCACTATTAAGAGAAGGCTATCCTTATTTAATGAGTAGCCCAGCATTTTTCTTACTCGTGTTTTCTGTTATTTTTCCGATTCTCTTTAGTATCGCGTTAGCTTTTACGAACTATGATCTCTATCATTCTGCACCTGCCAATTTAGCAGATTGGGTGGGATTAGAGACCTTTAAGAAGATTTTTACTGTCGATATTTGGCGTAGTACCTTCTTCAATGTTCTAGGCTGGACAGTTATCTGGACCTTGATCGCCTCAACGTTACAAGTTTCTATCGGAATATTTTTAGCGGTGCTGGTGCATCAAAAAGAACTACGATTCAAAAAGTTCTTTCGAACAATTTTGATCCTCCCATGGGCAGTTCCGGGATTTGTTACGATCTTGGTGTTTTCAGGAATGTTCAATGATTCCTTTGGTGCGATCAATAATACGATTTTGAATTTCTTCCAGATTTCACCGATTCCTTGGCTAACGAGTGCGAATTGGACCCGTTTAGCTTTGTTACTGATTCAAGGCTGGCTAGGCTTTCCGTATATTTTTATCGTGACTACAGGGACGCTGCAATCCATTCCTGATGATTTGTATGAGGCGGCGACCATCGATGGTGCTTCAGCTATGCAAAAATTCCGACGAATCACATTGCCATTACTGCTTTATGCAATGGCACCAATTTTGATTACGCAATATACGTTTAACTTCAACAATTTCAATATCATTTATCTGTTTAATTCTGGCGGACCGGCAGTTCCTGGTTCGACCGCTGGTGGTACCGATATTTTGGTTTCATGGATCTATAAGCTCACGATGCAAAATAGTCAATATGCACTAGCAGCAGCATTGACGATTCTCTTATCGATCGTCGTGATCGCGATTGCTTTATGGCAATTCCGCCGAACAAATTCATTCAAGGAGGTTGGATAACATGAAGGCAGCAAGTATGAAAAAACAAAAATTTGTCCGCCTATCCTTGACATATCTTGTACTGATTTTTACGGTAGTGGTGATCGTCTACCCTTTACTATGGACGATCGGTGCTAGTTTTAATCCTGGGAACAGTTTAATAAGTACGAGTCTGATTCCGACGAGTCCGACATTAAGTCACTACACGAAATTGTTTGCTGGTGACAACTCGCTATATTATAGTCAATGGTATTTGAATTCATTGAAAATCAGTGTATGCACTATGTTCCTGTCACTGATCTTTGTCTCCATGACGGCTTATTCCTTTTCACGGTTTCGTTTTACAGGCCGTAAAAATGGATTGATGCTGTTCTTACTACTACAAATGATCCCGCAGTTCTCTGCCTTGATCGCAATTTTTGTACTGGCGCAAATGCTCGGCTTGATCAATAGTCATTGGTTGCTGATCTTGATTTACGTTGGGGGTCAGATTCCCATGAACACGTACTTATTGAAAGGATATTTTGACTCGATTCCGTTAGATTTAGACGAGAGTGCCAAGATAGATGGTGCAAGCAATACGCGAATATTCTGGCAAATTTTGATTCCATTATCTCGACCAATGCTGGCAGTGGTTGCCATGAATGGTTTCACCGGACCACTGGGAGACTTTGCCCTGTCTTCAGTGATTTTACGTAATCCTGAGTACTATACATTACCCATCGGGTTATACAAATTAGTCACGGATAAAATGGGTGCCAGCTATACGACTTTTGCGGCAGGGGCCATTTTGATCAGTATTCCGATCGCGCTCGTCTTTATTGCATTACAAAAACATTTTGTCACCGGTTTGACCGCTGGCGGCACAAAAGGATAGGAAGAGAAGATGATAAGATATAACTTAGAAGAACGCTTTTTACATGGTGGGGATTATAATCCTGACCAGTGGCTAAATTATCCCGAGATCTTAGCCAAAGATTTAGAACTAATGGAAAAAGCTCATGCTAATACATTTTCCCTTGGTATTTTTGCTTGGAGTGCCTTAGAGCCAGCAGAAGGGGTGTTTCAATTTGAATGGTTAGACAAAATCATGGATCAGCTCGCCGAACGAAACAGTAACGTCATTTTAGCGACGCCAAGCGGTGCGCGTCCTGCCTGGTTGTCTAAAGCATACCCTGAAGTTCTCCGGACCAATGAAAAACGGGAAAAAATGTTACACGGTGGGCGACACAATCACTGTTTTTCTTCGCCAATCTATCGTGAGAAAGTGGCGATCATCAATCGGAAATTAGCTGAACGCTACCACGATCACCCAGCACTATTGATGTGGCATATTTCCAATGAGTATTCTGGAGATTGTCATTGTCCTATTTGCCAAGAAAACTTTCGTCAGTGGGTCAAGCAGAAGTACCAAACGCTAGCAGCCTTGAATGAGGCCTGGTGGGGACCGTTCTGGAGCCATACCATCACCGATTGGTCGCAAATCGAATCTCCTTCACCGATCGGCGAAATGCAAGTTCATGGACTAAATCTAGACTGGCATCGTTTTGTAACCGATCAGACTATTGATTTCTATGAACATGAGATCAAAGACATTCGTCGTTTGTCTCCAGATGTGCCGATCACAACGAATTTCATGGCAGATACCCGTGATTTGATTCCCTTTTATAGTCTTGATTATGGAAAATTTGCCCAGCATGTGGATGTCATTAGTTGGGACTGTTATCCTGCTTGGCATAATGATTGGGGAACGACAGCTGATTTGGCAAGTAAGGTTGGGTTTATCAATGATCAATATCGTAGCTTGAAAAAGCAACCATTTTTGATCATGGAATCAACCCCTAGTGGTGTGAATTGGCATCCAGTCAATCGCACGAAACGTCCCGGGATGCATCTTTTGTCTTCTATGCAATTTATTGCTCACGGTTCAGATAGTAATCTTTATTTTCAATGGCGAAAATCTCGAGGCTCATCTGAGAAGTTCCATGGGGCCGTCGTGGACCATGACAACGACGAGCAAAATCGTGTTTTTCAAGATGTAGCAGAAGTGGGGAAAGCCTTAGAAGAAATCAAAGAAATCAAAGGATTGCACAAAAAAGCCAAAGTGGCGATCATCTATGATTGGGATAACAATTGGGCGCTCAATGATGCGCAAGGTTTTGGTTTAGAGAGCAAACGCTACCCACAAACGTTGCAAGAGCATTACCGCTATTTTTGGGATCATGACATCGCGGTTGATGTCATCACGAAAGATCATGACTTTGATGCTTATCAATTGATCATCGCTCCGATGCTTTACCTCTTACCAAAAGAAACTATGAAAAAATTTCAACAGTATACGAAAAATGGCGGGACACTGGTTTCCACTTATTTGACGGGGATCGTGAATGAAACGGACTTGACCTATTTAGGAGGATGGCCCCAAGAGTTAGAAGAACTGTTTGGTGTGTCTGTGAAAGAAATCGATACGTTATATCTGAAGCAAAAAAATCTGCTTTTAATGAAGGAACAGCAGTACCAAATTCATGATTATTGTAGTATTGTCCAAACAAACACCGCCCAAACGTTAGGGGTGTACGGTGCAGATTTTTATCAAGGTCAAGCTGCAGTGACCGTAAATGATTATGGTGAAGGAAGTGCCTACTATCTTGGGGGACGGACGGATCAAGCCTTTTTGGAAGACTTCTATCAAGAAGTAACACAACAGCTTCGCTTACAAAATGAGTGGGTCCGCCAAGGTTCAACGAACGTGTCGATTCAAAGTAGAGAAAGTCAGCAAGAGCAGCTCGCTCCGACTACCTATTATTTTGTGATGAATTTTTCCGAAGAAAATCAAGAAGTAGAGGTAGCAACTTCAGGAATCGACTTGCTTACAGGAAAAACGACAAACCAACTTCTTCAGTTGGCGCCTTATGAGGTGCAGATCATCAAAGTGACAGCATAAGATCAATAAAACTATTGTGTCAATTATATGAGAAAAAAGAAGTACTAACGCTGATGAAAAGCGTTAGTACTTCTTTTTTATAGAGAATGGTTTAATTTTCTTGCGCAAATTCGGCAGCTTTTGTTCCTGCTTGGCGTCCGAAGATGATGATATCGGCAACTGCATTTCCGCCAATTCGGTTTTCACCATGCAACCCACCAGTTACTTCTCCGGCTGCAAAGAGACCTGGAATGATCTCGTTATCCGTAGCGATCACTTCTGTGTTCGTGTTGATCTTCACGCCGCCCATCGTGTGGTGGATACCAGGAGCAATGGCGATGGCATAGTAAGGTCCTGTTGACAAATCGTTGTCCATTGCTGTGCTGCGTCCAAAGGCTTCGTCTTCACCAGCAGCCACACTGCTGTTCCAGGTAGCGATCGTTTCAGCAAGCGCTGCTTCTGGCATGTCCAATTCTTTTGCTAATTCTTCGATCGTGTCAGCGGATTTGACTAACCCTTGTTGCTCGTAAAAATCAATGGCTGTTACGCGTTCTTTGACACCTGCATCAAAAACTAACGTTGCCGATTTTTCAGGTAGGGCAATAATCGCTTCAGAGACTTTGTCTCGTGTTTCCATTTCATTGAAGAACCGTTCGCCTTCTTGATTGACCAAGATCGCGCCTTCTCCACGGACAGCTTCAGTGATCAACAGTGATTTAGACTGATCCACTGTTGGGTGGATTTGGATTTGCTCTAAATCAACCGTTTGTCCGCCTAACGCTTCGATCATTTTGATTCCATCACCAGTCGAACCCTCTTGGTTCGTTGTCACGTAGTCTGCCAATTCTGGTTTGTACTCGGTGATCATGTCGAAATTGGCACCGAAACCGCCTGTTGTAACGACAACTGCTTTGGCATCAATGGTTTGTTCGTTTCCTTCTACTTCAACGGTCACCCCGTTGACTTGACCATCTTCTTCATTGATTTCTTTGACATCGGCATTTACAAAAATTGGGATTTCCAATTCATGGATGTTGCGCATCAAGCCATCAACTAAGTATTCCCCAACCGCGGAACCATCAGATGGACGGTGCGTTCTTTTTTCACTCATCCCGCCAGTCGTTGTTAAGTTGTCTAAAGTGATACCCATGGAATCTAACCAATCGATCGCTTCTGCTGAATGATCCACAAAGTAGCGCAACAATTCTTCATCATTGGTGTTGTGACCGCCAGCTAATGTTTCTTCATAGAATAGATCGTTTGAATCTTCAATGCCTTCTGCTTCTTGGAATTTGGTTTCTGAAGCGTTCATTCCTGCAGAAGATTTCAATGTATTCCCACCAGAAATTGGCATTTTTTCTAAAATAACTGGGTTTGCGCCAGCTTCCTTTGCTTGGATCGCAGCGGCCATTCCAGCGCCACCCGCACCGACAATCACGACATCGTAGCTGTCTGCAAGTTCGCTAGGGTCTGTGTATTCTTGACCAGATGCAGCTGAAGTTGCATCTGTTTCTTCATTAGCAGATGAACCAGTACTTGTGCTGCTGCTTGTTTGTGAATCAGCGCCACAAGCACTCAAAGTTGCTAACGAGGTTAGGACTAATAGTGTTTGGAAAATTTTCTTCATTGTTTTTATTCCTCCTAAAACTTTTTCCAAATCAAAGACTAACATAGTTGTCATGTTATTTTTAGCTTTTGTTCGAAAAATCACATAATAATTAGAAAAGTTTAATTTATAAAGCGTTTTAGTCGAGATGAAAGGGTTTCTTGGTCATCATAAAAAAGAGTGAATTCGTGAATTTATGGAAATAGAAGAATTATTGATTCTTTGATTTGTTTGGTATTAATCATAAAGGGAGAAAGCAAAGAGGCTTTGATTAGCCTCTCTTCTGTTATTGAAAAACGTACGTCACTGAGGTGCCGAGGAATGATCTCTTTTATTAAGAATAAATCAAACGCTTTGCGATCAAAAGATAGAAAGAAATTGATGGCATCCGTGTTTGTGGGCACCAATTTTTACTCAATAAATAAAGATAGAACCTTAGTTTTCAAGAGTCATTGCCAAGAAACTGCGGTGTTTCTTAAAAAAATCAAGAGAACTGTCTTGCAAAACCAATCCTTTCTTGTATAATAAAAATAAGTTAGGTCTACCTAAAAAATAAATAAACTATCCTTAACTATGGAAATGGAGTGAAAATAATGATTACTTTTTCAGAAATATCCGCAGCCTATGATGGCGATCATCAAGTGATCTCGGATTTGTCGTTTCAAGTAGAGAAACCGGCGATCGTAGGGATCATCGGACCAAATGGGGCAGGGAAGTCGACGCTGATCAAAGCGGCGTTGAAGTTGATCCCTTCCAGTGGGAACATGAGTGTCAACAAAAAAACGTTAAAAGACTTTCAAAAGGAAATTGCCTATGTCGAACAAAAGACTGCGGTTGATTACACGTTTCCGATCACAGTCAAAGAAGTCGTATCTTTAGGCTTGTATCCTAAGATGCGCATGTTCCAAAGAATGTCGGCCAACGATTGGCAGAAAGTGACAGCCGCTCTGGCAGCGGTAGAAATGGAATCCTTTGCGGAGCGTCAGATTGGGGAATTGTCCGGTGGGCAGTTTCAGCGGGTCTTGATTGCTCGAACGTTGGTGCAAGATGCTAACTATATCTTCCTCGATGAGCCCTTTGTAGGGATCGATGCCACCAGTGAAGCGATCATCGTCGGGCTGTTACGTAACTTGCGAGATGCTGGCAAGACGATTTTTATCGTTCATCATGATCTGGGGAAAATCACCGAATACTTTGATTACTTGGTTTTGCTCAATCAAACCCTGATCGCTGCGGGACCAGTCAGTGAAGTCTTTACCGAAAGCAATTTGAAGCAAACATTTGGTGATGCGATCATCGTGAAAGGAGGCGTTTAACATGTTGACAAGCTTTTTTACCAGTTTAAGTAACTATCATTTCTTGCAAAATGCCTTGATCACGGCAGTCGCGATCGGAATCGTCGCAGGGGTGATCGGTTGTTTTATTATCTTACGAGGGATGTCCTTGATGGGGGATGCAATCTCTCATGCGGTCTTACCAGGGGTAGCCTTGTCTTATATCTTCGGCGTTCATTTTTTTGTCGGGGCGATCTTCTTTGGGATCTTGGCTTCCATGATCATTACCTATATCGCCAATAACAGCCTGATCAAAAGCGATACGGCGATCGGTATCACCTTTAGTTCGTTTCTAGCTTTAGGGGTTATCTTGATTGGAGTAGCAAATAGTTCGACTGATTTGTTTCACATTTTGTTTGGGAATGTGCTAGCGGTGCAAGACAGCGACAAATGGCTGACGATCGCTATCGCTATCCTTGTGCTGGCAGTGATCATCCTTTTCTTCCGTCCACTGTTGATCACGTCTTTTGATCCGATGATGGCAAAGGCCTTTGGGATGAAAGTGCAAGCCTATCACTATTTATTGATGTTCTTATTAACTTTGGTTTCAGTGACAGCGATGCAAAGCGTCGGAACGATCTTGATCGTGGCTCTGTTAGTCACTCCAGCAGCAACGGCTTATTTATATACAAAACAATTGAAGCATATGATGGTCATCGCAGGGGTTTTAGGTGGTTTCGCCTCATTTATCGGCTTGTTTATCGGGTATAGCTTTAATATTGCCGCAGGATCAAGTATCGTTTTGACCGCAGGAGCCTTTTTCGTGATCGGTTTCTTGTTCTCACCAAAACAAAAGACCAGTCCAGTCAAACGCTGGTCAGCGACGGCGGTTTTAGCAACGGCAGCTGTAGCTGGTGGCTTCTTTTTGGCACAGCAAAACGGACAGATGGCCCAAACAGAAGGGAAGCTTTCAGTAGTAGCGACCAATTCGATCATTGCTGATATTACGGAAAACATTGCCGGTGATCGAATCGATCTTCACAGTATCGTACCGGTGGGGCGTGATCCCCATGAGTATGAACCTTTAGTGGAAGATGTTCGAAAAGCGACCGATGCCGATCTTATCCTTTACAACGGCTTGAATCTAGAAACTGGCGGCAATGGCTGGTTTACCAAATTGATGAACAATGCCAATAAGGTAGAAAATGAAGATTACTTTGCTGTCAGTGATGGCGTGGATGTGCTTTATTTATCTGATGATGAAGACCACAGCAAAGCCGATCCTCATGCCTGGTTAAATCTAGAAAACGGTATGATCTATGCCCGTAACATCGCTCAACGCCTGAGCGAAAAGGACCCTGACAATCGCTCTTTCTATGAAGAAAACCTTGAACGCTACTTGGCTTCATTAGAAGAACTGGATCAGCAAGCGAAGGAAAACTTCCAATCGATTCCTAGAGAGAAGAAATTGATCATCACCAGTGAGGGAGCCTTCAAATACTTCTCCAAAGCCTATGGTGTACCGTCTGCCTATATTTGGGAAATCAATACCGAAGAAGAAGGTACCCCTGCGCAAATCAAAAACTTAGTGGATCAGCTGCAAAACTCAGCCGTCGCTTCCTTGTTTGTTGAAAGCAGCGTCAATACTCGTCCAATGCAAAGTGTTTCTCGTGATGCGGGCATTCCGATTTTCGGAACCGTCTTTACCGATTCGATTGCAGAACCGGGAGAAGAAGGCGACAGCTACTATAACATGATGAAGTGGAATCTCGAGACGATTTATCAAGGCTTGAATCAATAAAGCAAAAAAACATCCTTAGCTCGTTCTGGCTAAGGATGTTTTTTCGTCGTATTTTTGTGCTGGAGAAAAGCAAAGAGATAAAATCCGCAGCCCACCAAGGCAGCAAGAAATGCGATGACAGGAAAGTACAACCCCTGACCGTAAACATAGGCTGTATAAGCAAAGAAGGCGATTAAAAACCAGAGTGTTCCTGAGATGACCATTTTTTGGTTCCTCCTAATTGTTTAAAAGTATTTATTTGGTATATTTTAACACGATAGGGGCAAAAAGAAAATCAGCGAATCGAACGTTTGCTGAAACGATTTGCTGATTTTTTCCCAATTACAACGATGAACAGTTAAGAAACGTTCAATTGCTGTTGCGGTTCTAAATGGTAATAAAGGATCTCTGGCGGGACGCCGAGTCGGGCGGGAATCTTGGTCATACCGACCCCACTGGAAACACTCAATAAGGTCTCATTTCCTAAAAGGTAGAGCCCATCGGTATATTTCAACGCGCCCTTTGTTTTCGCATAATAAAAAGGCAAGCGAATCTGCCCGCCATGGCTATGGCCAGAAAGAATCAAGTCGTAGTTTGGCAGATTGGTGATCCGAGAAACATAATCGGGTTCATGGAGCAAAAGCAGCTGCCATTCTGCTAAGGTTGCTTCATAGGTAAAACTGACTTTCGGACTTTCTATATCGATACCGACAATATTCATCGACGTCTTGTCATCAGAACCAAAAACCGACTCATTATCAAGTAAGGTAAACCCTGCATGCTGGTATATTTCCTTAACAAAGTAATGACCGTCATTCAAATGGTCATGGTTCCCCATAACTGCGATCTTACCCAGAGGCGCTTGCAATTTTTTCAGCTTTTCGATCAGTCGCTTGGTTGAACGATGCGGCCATTTTTTATAATTATCGATCAGATCCCCCGTGATGATGATCAGATCCGGCTTGTTTTGGATCGTTGATCGAATGATGCGATTCATTCGTCTTGGTTTAAACCAACGAGAAAAATGGAGATCACTGATATGGGCAATCACGATATTGCTTTCTGCTTGGTAAAGGTCATAAGCTTTTGAAATATCTAAGACGGTGCGCTTGTCTTTTTTTATGAGATAATGCCGTTGTTTGAGAAGATGCGGTTCAATAATAAAGGAGTAAACTAGCAAGCCCGTAAGGAGGAATGCAATAAGAATGAGGGTGTACATGGCGTGGCTCCTTTTTTGATTTGCTAGTTTCTAGCATAGTAGATTCTTACAAAAAAAGCAATCATACGGAAGCAAAAATAACAAAAAATATCCATCGTATTTCGCTTGATTTTTCCATTAAAAAAGATACAAAAGAAGCTGCAACAGCCTATCTTTTGTATCCTAGATCGCAATTATTTGATTTTCACCAATCGTTTGAAGCGTGCCTTGTGTTTGACAGGGATCAAAGCCATGACACAATCATAAGGGACAGAGATGATCGCCCATGCGAGACTTTTACTTGAAGCAAAGGGATAGTTTTGCTGTAAGACAAAATGGCCACTGATCAAGGCAAAACCGATACTCCCGACCCACAGCCATTGCGGGTCCCAATTCGTGAAGTGCTGGAGGGCTGTGATGACAAACGGATAGCCGTAAAAGTACAATGCAGTCAAAACGAAAGTGACATTTTTGGTTAATTGACGCAAGGTCAGTAAGAAAAACAAGCCAGAAAGAACGATACCCAATGGAGGAAACAGACTAACTAAGAAGGAATAAACGATGCCCCATAAGATCATGCCTGGGCCTTTGACGAGAGCAGCTATGACAAAGACAAAAAGTAGGAATAAGAGCTGTTGCGAAAAACTTGCTGCCGTCAAAAGTCCGAAGAAACCAACCAATAACCAGTGAGAAAAAGTCGCTGTTTGATTCTTTTGTGGCGTCTGCTGATGCAGTTTTAGCCATGTAGCAAAATTGGGGAAATCTTGCTGGAAATTTCGCTGAAAATCGCTATTGAATGCTTGATGGGCATTTTGCTGCCGATAGTAGTGATATTGATTTTTTAACGTGCCTTTAGTTGCTGCTTTTTGGCCAGAAAAAAAGCGGCCGGGATCAATTTTTGATCGTTCCATATTTCCACCTCCATACGATTTCGTTACCCTCAGTATAGAGAAAATCAGCTTCGGCGTCCTCCAACTTTGGGCGGATTTTTTTTGCTTGCTGAAAGTTTTCTTAAACTGCTGAAAAAAGCGGAGAGGATTCGTTTCTTAAACCGTCAAAATATGCTAGAGTATAGAAGGACTAAGGAGGAGATTTCATGATTTTTGATTCTCATACACATTTGAATGCAGAACAGTTTAACGAAGACATTCCCGAAACCGTCGCCCGTGCGCATGAACTAGGAGTAACGGAGATGGCGGTCGTCGGTTTCGATCAGCCAACGATTGAAAAATCGTTAGCATTAAGCAAAGAATATCCTGGCATTTACAGCATTATCGGTTGGCATCCCACCGAAGCTGGTTCTTATACCCCACACGTAGAAACCTATTTGCAAGAGCGCTTGGAACGACCAAAAGTCGTTGCCCTAGGTGAAATCGGTTTAGACTACCATTGGATGGAAGATCCGAAAGAAGTTCAAGAAAAGGTCTTTCGTCGGCAAATGGCAATCGCTCGTGAACATCAGCTGCCCATCAGTATTCATACCCGTGAAGCCTTAGAAGATACCTATGCGATCTTAAAGGATGAAAAAGTCCAAACAATCGGTGGTATTATGCACAGCTTTAGTGGAGACGGAGAATGGGCGAAAAAGTTCTTGGATCTAGGAATGTACATTTCCTTTAGTGGTGTCGTGACCTTCAAAAAGGCCACGGAGGTACAAGAAGCTGCACTAGTCGTACCACAAGATCGGCTACTCGTTGAGACTGACGCGCCGTATTTAGCCCCTGTTCCTTATCGCGGCAAACGCAATGAACCCGGCTATACCCATTATGTGGTGGATAAAATCGCGGAGCTGCGGCAAGAAGCGGTCGCTGATGTTGCGGCCTACACGACAAAAAATGCCCACCGCTTGTTTAGGATCAATGACTGATAAACCGAAAATCGAAGAAATCATTGTCGTCGAAGGCAAAGACGACACCCGTCGATTGCAAGAAGTGTTCGAAGTAGATACGATCGAAACGATCGGTTCAGCGATCGATGATACGATCCTTGATCAAATCGAGCATGCCCAAGAGACACGAGGGGTCATCGTGTTTACCGATCCCGATTTTTCGGGAGAAAAGATCCGCAAAATCATTATGGAAGTGGTTCCGGATGCCAAGCATGCCTTTTTACCGCGCAGTCAGGCAGCACCGAAAAGCAAAGGCAGTTTGGGCGTGGAACACGCCAGCCATGAAGCATTGAAAGAAGCCTTGCGAAAAGTCGTAACCCCGATTGCTTCAAATGAAGTCAGTGAAGGAACCATTGATCGCCAACAGTTATTAGCGTATGGCTTGATCGCAGGCGCTGGAGCAAAAGAGAAACGAGAGCGGCTAGGAGATCTTTTACGCATCGGCTATACGAACGGCAAACAATTAGAGAAGCGGCTGGCAATGTTTCGTATCACCGATGCAGAGTTGGCAGAAGCTATGAAAACAGTGGAGGAAGAATTGTGAAGGAAGAACGGGATATAGCAACCCCCTCAAGAACCAAAGAGATTTTAGCGAAACATGGCTTTACCTTTAAAAAAAGTTTAGGACAAAACTTCTTAACAGAACCGAATATTTTACGGAAAATCGTAGAAACAGCAGGCATCGACGAAACGACAAACGTCATTGAGGTTGGACCTGGAATCGGTGCGCTGACCGAACAGTTGGCAAAACATGCCAAGCAAGTGTTGGCGTTTGAAATTGATGATCGGTTGATCCCTGTATTAGCTGATACGATGCAGCCTTACGCAAACGTAAAGATCATTCATCAAGATGTCTTGCAAGCAGACCTATCAACGACCATTCGGTCAGAATTCAGCGATACGGCTGCTTCATTAAAAGTTGTCGCAAATCTGCCTTATTATATTACTACGCCTATCATGATGCACTTTTTAGAGTCTCAGGTACCAGTAGATGAAATGGTCGTGATGATGCAAAAAGAAGTGGCTGATCGAATCTCAGCAGTTCCCGGGACCAAAGCCTATGGCTCGTTGTCGATCGCTGTGCAATACTACATGGAAGCAAAACTGGCATTCATCGTCCCGAAAACCGTTTTTGTACCCCAACCGAATGTTGATTCGGCTATTTTGAAATTGACGCGCCGTCCACAACCAGCGGTCGCAGTCACCGATGAAAAAGAGTTCTTTAAATTAACGAAAGCAGCCTTTCAGTTGCGTCGTAAAACCCTTTGGAACAATTTGCAAAATAGCTATGGAAAAGATGAAGAAACCAAACAGTGGTTGGCAGACAGTTTAGAAGCAAGTGGGATCGATCCGAAACGTCGTGGAGAAACGCTGTCGTTAGCGGAATTTGCCAAATTAAGCAATGAAATGCAAGCGCGCAAAGGATAACTTCTATAAAAACGGATGTTGAATAAACATTCGTTTTTTTGTGTCTTGACACCTTGTGGAAATACCAGTAGAATAAGCAAGACAGAACTGTCATGACACATTGAAGGAGAGAGTATAAATGAAAAATCATTCCATCCGCCATTTAACGATCGCTGCATTGTTAATCGGCATGGGGATCGTCATTCCCATGGTAATGCCCAAAATCGTCATCGGACCTGCATCTTTTACCTTAGCTAGCCATGTTCCCGTATTTGTGGCGATGTTCTTTTCACCAGCGATGGCGATCGCTGTAGCTTTAGGAACGACCTTTGGCTTTTTCTTAACACTACCACCAATCATTGCATTACGGGCATTGTCCCATGTTGTTTTTGCAGTCATCGGTGCCTTTTATTTACAGAAGCACCCAGATATTTTACTGAAAAATGGCAAACCCTCTTTATTGAATATCAAATTTCAGAGCTTTAACTTGATTATCGGACTGATTCATTCTGCCGTTGAAATGGCAGTCGTTGCCGCCTTTTACTTCACAGGAAATGTACCAGGGACAGCATTCGATGGCAATTTCTACTATTTCTTGTTCGTTTTGATGGGGATCGGTGGCTTGATCCATAGCTTGATCGATTTCAATTTGGCTTATTTTGTTGCAGGTGCCTTAAGCAAACAATTTGATATTCGTTCGTTTTCAAAAGCAAAAGGACGCTTTATTCAGAAACAGAAGAAAGCGGCATAAGCGCCAGTTTGAATAGACCCGCTGCGTAAACGGGTCTATTTTTTTGTGTTTAGATTAAGAAAATACTCCCTCTTAAAACGTTTATTATAGTGAAATAATAAACAGAAATAAGTTATAATATAAAAGAGGAGGAAGTAGATGAAGAAGAAAAAGTTAAAACGGTTACTTTTAGGTATGTTCGTCTTGATGCTCTTCTTTCTGCTGATTTTTTATGACAGTAAGAATGGGCAGTCCCCCTTTGAAAAGATAGAGGATGAATTGACACTAGCACTTTCGGATGAAGAACAAACACCAGAGCCTGAATACAGTGACGTTATTCAATTGGACGTTCCGTTAGAAAATCAATTCGATGAAGTTACGTTAGGAAATGGTTGTGAAGTAACGGCTTTATCGATGCTCTTGAATTTTTACGGATTTGATACCAATAAAAATCAATTGGCAGAAGAATTAGTGTATGTCCCACTTTATGAGGATTATAATCACCATGGAGATCCGCGAGAAGGCTTTGTTGGAAACATCTATGGCGGCGATAGCGCGATGGGTGTTGACGTAGAACCGATCACTGATGTCGCCGAAAGTATTGTAAAAGAGCAATATGAAGTCGTTAGTGGACGAGACAAAAGTTTTGATGAGATCGTCAAAGTCCTGCAATCTGGGAAACCAGTTTGGATGATCGCGACGTTAGAATTACAAGTACCTACCGATGCTGATTTCTTTCAATGGAATACCCAAAATGGCGAAATCCTTGTGACTGCATTGATCCATTCGGTAGTGATCACTGGCATCGATGGTGATACGATGTATGTCAACGACCCTTATGGGCATAAGGATCGCGAAGTCAGCAAAGAAGACTTAGCAGCGATCTATGAAAAAATGGGTCAGCAATACTTATATTTAGAAGAAATCTAAGAAAAAGTCTCAACTTGCCGTTGACAGTAAATGAAAAAACAATTATAATTTTTTAAAATTAAACAAAGATTTCGATAACGTTGAAGAGAAGAGTAGCAGATCAACAAAGGTACAGAGACTCCGGTTGGTGAAAAAGGAGACATGCGGTGATCAGTGAAGATGAGCTCTGAGTTTTTTTGTTGGTTCACGCCAGCAAAACGGCATGCGCCCGTTACAGCGCCAAGTATCATAGTGTACTGTTGAGGTGTTATTTGTGAGAATAGCACGAATTAGGGTGGTAACGCGCATCAAGTCGTCCCTTTTATCCATAAGGATAAAAGGGCGGCTTTTTTTGTTTTTCACAGCCGAAACTGTTCGCTTTCTCTTCAACAAGAAATTTATCTGTAAGGGGTTGAAGCAATGCCAATCATTATTCCCAAAGAATTACCCGCTGCAGCGGTCCTGCAAAAAGAAAATGTCTTTGCCTTACTGCAGCATAAAGCGGCGAAGCAAGAGATCCGTCCCTTGAAAATCGCGATCGTCAATTTGATGCCGAAAAAGATCGCTACAGAAAATCAGTTGTTGCGTTTACTTTCCCAAAGTCCACTGCAAATTGAGGTGACTTTACTAAAAATGAAATACCACGAAAGCAAAAACACCTCTGTCGATCACATGGAAAAGTTTTATCAAGAATTTTCAGTGATCCAGCCGCAACGATTCGATGGCTTGATCATCACCGGAGCCCCAGTTGAAAAAATGGCATTCGAAGCCATTGACTATTGGCAAGAACTACAAGAAATCATGGATTGGAGTCAGACGAATTGCACTTCAGTCCTACATATTTGCTGGGGGGCACAAGCGGGGCTTTATTACCATTACGGTATCGACAAAGTATTGTACCAAAGCAAATTGTTCGGTGTCTTCGAACAAACAGTCACGCATTTTCATCCACTGGTTCGGGGCTTTGACGACGTCTTTTATACACCGCATTCACGCTATACCGGCATCGATGAAGTCCAGCTCGTCCAAGCACCTTTAGAAATATTGGCAGCAGGTGTTGAAACAGGGCCTTCCATCTTCGTATCAGAAGATCATAAAAATGTTTTCTTGCTAGGACATTTTGAATACCATTCAGCGACCTTGAATGAAGAGTACTTGCGAGACATGGAACGGGGCTTAGATACCGCGTTGCCCAAAAATTACTTTGCTTATGACCGCTTAGGGGGAAAAATCACCAACCGTTGGCGGGGACATGCCTCTTTGTTTTTCAGCAATTGGATAAATGAAACCTATTTGCGAACGCCGTATGACCTGTCCGTCATGCCGACGAAAGAAGGTTACCGAATTGGCAGTGAGCCAGAAGGTCGGGTGAGTATCAATGACGATTGAGCATTTTCTCTCCCACTATGCCAGGCAGCGAAAAGGCACCAATTCTTTAAAATGGGATCTTGTGGATCAACGGTTCCAAGGAGAAAAGCTTTTGCCTTTATGGGTAGCTGATATGGATTTTGCGGCGCCAAAGGCAGTGGAAGAAGCCTTACAGCAACTGGTTGCTCAAGGAACCTTTGGCTATGCGATTCCCCCCTCAGGCTATTTTTTAGCCTATCAAGCTTGGCAAGATCGCCACTGGGGGACGAAATTCGAAGAAAAATGGCTCTCGTTTTCCACAGGGGTCGTCCAATCTTTGGTTGATTTGCTTCATTGTTTCACAGAACGAGACGATGGCATCTTGATCCAGCCGCCCGTCTATTATCCCTTTTTTGACAGCATCAAAGAGACGAAAAGGCGCTTGATAGAAGCACCCTTGCAAAAGGTGAAGAATTCCTATCAAATCGATTTTGCTGCTTTTGAAGGCAAAATCATTGAAGAAAAAGTGAAACTATTTATTCTTTGCTCCCCCCACAATCCAGTAGGGCGGGTCTGGCAAGAGAAAGAACTGCATCAGTTATTGGCCATTTGCCAAAAACATGAGGTTGTCGTGATCGCCGACGAGATCCATCGTGAACTGATACTCGGTGAGCAGCAATTTGTTTCAGCCGTGACAGTGGCACAGGGGTTCGGCTTTGAGAAGCTGATCGTTCTGGATTCGCCCTCAAAAACCTTCAACTTAGCAGGATTGTTACTCTCTCATGTTTGGATTCCTGATTTAGAGATGCGCAGAGCCTATCAGGCTTGGTGCCGACGATACAAGCAGACGGAAGTCAATCGTTTGGGATTGGTGGCTGCGAAAGCCGCGTATGAATCGGGGGATCAATGGCTAGATGACCTGCTTTTGGTGATTGCTGCCAATGAACAAATGGTCCGCCAGCAACTGCAAGAAGCATTTCCCAAAATTGAGCTCCTGCCATTAGAAGGAACCTATCTTCTCTGGGTCGATCTGCGGCAAGTCATCGCCAAAGAACGAACCAAGCACGTGATCCAAGATACTGCCGGTCTGGCAGTCGACTATGGGGAATGGTTTTCACAAGACGGTCAGGGCATGATTCGTCTGAATCTTGCGACAACACCAACGATCATTCAAAAAGCCCTTGATCGTTTGATTGAGGCAATCAAAAAGGAGGAACGACATGACCATTGATACAGCAACTTTTCTCGCCCAATTAGGCAATCATTCGGATCAGCAAACCGGGGCGATCAGCCCGCCAATTTATCTTTCCACGACCTTTGCACATCCTGAATTGGGGCAAAGTACCGGCTATGATTATACTAGGACCAAAAATCCGACCCGGGATATTTTAGAAGCAGGCCTTGCCGAATTAGAAAAAGGGGCTCGGGCAGTAGTGACCAGCTCTGGCATGAGTGCGATCGCTTTGATTTTTGATTTATTTGCCAGCGGCAGCCGCTTTTTGGTTTCTCGTGACTTGTACGGCGGTAGCTTTCGCTATTTTGCGGAACTGGAAAATAGCCAGCGGGCCTTTTTCGATACCTTCAGTACTTTAGCCGAATTAAGTGAAAAATTAACTGACGAGGTAACGGCTGTCTTCTTAGAGACCCCAACGAATCCTTTGATGACCGTGACGGATATTGCTGAAACCGCCAAGCTTGCTCACGATCATGGGGCACTATTGATCGTGGATAATACCTTTTTGACGCCGTTACGGCAGTTGCCATTAGAAGAAGGCGCGGATCTAGTGATCCATTCAGGCACCAAATTCTTATCTGGCCACAATGATATTTTGGCTGGTGTCGTGATCGCCAAAGATGCGCAAGTAGGGGAGCGTTTGAATTATTTAGCCAATACTTCAGGCCCGACTTTGAGCAGCTTTGATACGTGGTTATTTATCCGAAGTTTAAAGACGCTGCCGTTGCGCTTTGAACGACAGGAAGCCAACGCCAAGGAAGTCGGCCGTTTTTTACGAGCCCATCCGGCGATCAAAGAGGTGCTGTACCCGAATGCCGGCGCGATGATCAGTATTCGGGTGCTTGATGAAACCAAAATCAGCGGCTTCTTAGCGGCATTAAAGGTTTTTACCTTTGCAGAAAGCCTAGGTGGTGTGGAAAGTCTTATCACGTATCCAACGACACAGACTCACGCCGATATTCCTCAAGAGGTACGAGAATCTTATGGATTGACGCCGGATCTTTTACGGATCTCCATTGGGATCGAAAGTAGTAAAGATTTGATCGATGACTTAGAAAATGCACTGAAGATATTCAAATAACCCGACCACAGATCAGCTAGTTAAAAACTTACTTTTGTAGAGTAATTTTATTGACAGTTTTAGTTGTATAGGATAAAGTTACACTACATATGAATAGTGAGTCCGATGTTTTCGGTTGACGGCAACAGGCATTTGCCATTTCTCCTTTGAAAAAACAATTTGTTTTGAGAAACAGAGGTGAAATTGGTCTAGTTGAGCAATACGTCAAGAAAACGGGACGATTGATCTGAGGAGGGAACAAAAGGGGAAAAAGGGATGAAAAGAAACGTAGTAAAGGGATTGGCAACAGGGGCTCTTGGATTGCTGGCATTGTTCAGCTTCGCCGCTTGCGGCAGCAGTCAAGCAGATGAGGAAGCCACCGTTGTCAAATTGGGTGTCGTGGGTGAGCAAAACGAAGCCTGGGAACATGTGCAGGAAGAATTGAAGGAAAACGAAAATATCGACTTGCAATTGGTGAAATTCACCGATTATCGTCAGCCAATCGTGGCGCTTGAGGATGGCTCAATTGACCTTCACGCAGCATTGACGGAGATTTTTATGGACAATGTCAACGAAGAAAGTGGTTATTCCAACACGACGATTGCCTATACGACATTAAACCCACTTGGTATTTATTCCGATAAAATCACCGATGTCAACGAATTGGCAGATGGTGCTACGGTGGCTTTACCCAATGATGTCTCAAATGAGAGCCGTGCACTATTACTCTTACAGACCGCCGGTTTGATCACTTTGGATGAATCAAAAGGTTTACTGCCAACAACCAGTGATGTCATTGACAATCCCAAAGCCCTGAAATTTGAGCTACTTGACTCCAATCAAACTGCTCGGGCAATGACCGATGTCGACATTTCTTTGATCAATAATGGCATGGCCGTCGATGCTGGTTTGGTTCCTACAGAAGATGCGATTTTCTTAGAACCTGTGGCTGATTCCTCCAAGCCTTATTATAATGTGATCGCTGCGCGAGCAGACGAAGCAGACAATGACGTTTACCAAACGGTCGTTCGATATTATCAGACCGATGAAGTAAAAGCAATCATCGAGGAAGTAACAAAGAAATCTAGTATACCTGTATGGGAATAAAAATCAAAAAACGACTATTAACTATATAGGAACAGGAAGTAGGATGGAAAAATGATAAATTGGAAAAAAGGTTTAGCAAGTGTTGCCGTCGTTGGACTAGGATTTGTTCTAGCAGCCTGCGGTGGATCAAATACAGAAGAAACGTCAACCAGTAGTGCAGCTGGAGCTGGGGATGATTCAACATTCACTTATGCGATCAGCGGGGACCCATCGTCCACTAACCCGATCAACACCAGTGATCGTTGGGGATTGACAGTGACAAACATGATCTATTCTCCACTAGTTACAGTGGAAGCAGACGGAACAACACAAAATGCGTTGGCAGAATCAGTGGAACCAGCTGAAGACGGCCTTTCATTGACAGTACATTTGAAACAAGATGTGAAATGGTCAGATGGCGAAGACTTTACCGCCGATGACGTTGTTTTCACATATGAACAAAAAGTCAAAAAAGAAAATGGCAATGCCGATTCCCTTTGGGTCGACGACCAACCAATCGCGATCGAAAAAGTGGATGAATACACCGTCAAATTCGTGTTGCCGACACCGAGTGCGGCAGCGATCAGCAATATTGCAACCGAAACATACATCATTCCCGAGCATATCTTTAAAGATGTTACCGACTTCTCTGTCAGTGAACTGCCTGAAAAACCAGTCGGCACTGGTCCGTATCAACTGAAAGAATACAAACGTGGTGAGTACTTTACTTTTGAAGCCAATGAAAACTATTATGGCGGCAAGCCTTCGATTCAAAATGTGACGTTGCGCATCATCGAAAGTACCGATACTGCGAAAGTCGCTTTGCAAAAAGGGGAAGTGGATGCAGCCGTTGTCTTGCCTTCAGATATTGAAGATTTAGATGATGAGCAGATCTCTGTTTATCCTTATACTGAAAACCGTGTCGGTTATCTAGGCTTGAACACTCACTCAGATGCTTTGCAAGATGTGAAAGTTCGACAAGCAGTTCTCTATGCGTTGAACAAAGATGAATTAAATCAAGCGGCGTATTTAGATGAAGAGTATTACGCAACACCATATTCATTCTTGCCACCAAACAATCCATACGTTACTGATGATGTTGAAAAATATGAGACGAATGCTGAAAAAGCAAAAGAACTTTTACAAGAAGCTGGGGTGACTGATTTGTCATTGAATTTGGCTTTCAACTCAACCGATCCAGCCCAAACGATCCAAGCTACGTTGATCCAACAACAATTGCAACAAGCAGGCATAACGGTTACACTTGAAGGTGGCGATGGTACAGCGATCTTTACCGAGTTGAAGAAACCTGATTCAACGAAGTACAACTTATTCCTTGGTGGGTATATCATGGGAAATGACCCTGACTTATACGGCAGTCTATTTGAAACTGGCGGTAGTGCCAACTACTTCCAAAGCAATAGCGAAACCATTGACAATTTGTTTGCCCAAGCAGCAGTTGAATTAGACACGGACAAACGTGAAGCATTGTATGATGATTTGCAAAAGGCCATTGCTGACGAAGCGATCATTTACCCAATCGTTGACAACAAGAAAATCCTAGCGGTCAATAACCGAATTGGTAATGTAGAAGATGCAGGTTTGATCCCAATCTATACATTCGAAGATATGTCTAAATTGACAATCAAGTAAATCCATTGGCTGTGATAAAGAGGAATCTTTTTTATCACAGCTTTTTTCTATGAAAAAGAAAGTAGGTCAGTTATGTTTCGATACATTGCAAAACGAGTATTGCAAGCAATCCCTTTGCTGTTTGTGATCTCTTTTATCGTTTTTTCACTTATACATATCGCACCGTATGATGTGATCGACTCCATCACGACACCCAATATGTCGCAAGAGCAAATCGATCTTTTGCGGCAGCGCTATGGCTTGGATCAACCCTTTCTGGTTCAATATTTTCTTTGGATCAGAAATATTCTTACCGGTAATCTTGGCTTTTCTTTGGTGTCTCAAAGTAGTATTTCGCAAGAACTTGCGACTCGGATTCCCAATACCATGCGCTTAGTCATCCCCGCTTATTTGACTGCCTTGTTGTTGGCCATCATTTTGGGCCTGTTGGCTGCTGCCAACAAAGGAAAAATTTGGGATCGAATCATTGACGCTGTGGCATCTCTAGGGATCGCTGTGCCGACCTTCTGGTTTGCGATGATCTTGATTTATGTATTTGGTTACTTATTAAATATGTTTCCAATCATTGGCATGTATACGGTCGGTAAAGAAGGGGATTTTGGCGATTTTCTGCAGCATTTTATTTTGCCTTATACCACATTGACAGTCGCCTTCTTTCCAGATTTGACGCGGTATATCCGCGCATCAGCGACACAACAAGTTTCAGAAGACTACGTGATGGTGCAACGGGCATTTCATGCCAGCAAATGGCAGATTTTCAGCCGTCATATTAGTCGAAATATTTTGATTCCTGTTGTCACCCAAATCGGCTTGGCGTTGCCGATGTTAGTTACCGGTGCGATCATTACAGAAACGATCTACGGCTGGCCGGGCGTCGGCCCTTACTTGATGAGTGCGACGAAAAGCCTCGATTATCCTGTGATCATGGCCATCATGCTGTTGTCAGCAACACTGGTCATCTTAGGGAATTTGTTAGCGGATGTATTATACTCCGTGGTTGATCCACGTATCCGTAAAGGAGGGAGTAAGTAATGAAACGTTTCAAAAAAATCAGTGAAGTCATGCTTGCTTCGCCCATCTATACCTTTTCTGTCGTTTTCCTGACGTTATTGATTATTTTGTCGCTTGTTGCACCTTTGATCCCCATCGATCCTAATACAACGGATGTCAGCAACATGTCACAGCCGCCGAGTTGGTCTCATTTATTTGGAACCGATGAAGTGGGGCGAGATTACTTTATTCGGGTCGTCTACGGCGGTCGGGTATCATTGTTTGTAGGTGTTTTGGCAATGATCACAGCGACGTTTATTGGGACTCTTGTCGGTCTTGTTTCTGGCTACTTTGGCGGTTGGATCGACAACCTGCTGATGCGGCTCGTCGATGTATTGTCATCGATTCCTTGGTTGGTGTTAGTGATCGTTTTGAGCGTCTTTTTACGTCCCGGACTAACCACGATTATTATTGTGATCGGCGGCTTCTCCTGGATGAACATCGCTCGTTTGATTCGTGGTGAAACGTTAGCGGCGAAAGAACGGGAATATGTCGCTTACGGGAAATTTATCGGACGTTCTTCATTTAGTATTATCGTGAAGCATGTTTTCCCAGCAGTGCTTCCTACCTTGATCGTTGCGGCATCTGCAAGTATTTCAGGAGCGATCATGACCGAATCGGCTTTGAGTTTTCTAGGCTTAGGAATACAGCAACCGATGGCTTCGTGGGGCAGTCTGTTGCAAAACGCGCAAAACAGCTTGCAGCGGGCACCATACATGGCGATTCTTCCAGGGCTCTTTGTTATTTTCACCATCTATTCCTTTAACAATATCGGCGACATGATCAAACATGTCTTGCAGAGAGAGGTGTGACCGATGAAGACAGAGTTATTAGCGATCGAAGCGTTGAATGTGACATTTCAAAGCAAAACCGGTCCGAAACCGTTAGTAAAAAATCTTGATCTGGTAATTCCTAAGGGCAAAGTCGTTGGGATCGTTGGCGAATCTGGCAGCGGCAAAAGTATGACCATGAAAAGCGTCATGGATCTTTTGCCTGATAAAGTGACCGATCACTATACCAGTTATACATTTGAAGGAGCAGCAGTGACCGATCGTCGAACATTACCGATCGCCATGATTTTTCAAGACCCGATGACTTCGTTAAATCCTTTGCGCACGATTGGCTATCATTTGATCGAAGTGATTCGCCGCTCACAAAAAGTATCGAAAAAAGCAGCACAAGAAATCGCCGTCAAAGAGTTAGAAAAAGTCGGCATACCTTTTCCAGTACAACGCATGAAACAATATCCTCATGAGCTATCTGGGGGGATGCGTCAGCGGGTGATGATTGCCATGGCTTTGTTGGCGCAACCGAAATTGCTGATCGCAGATGAACCGACAACGGCTTTAGATGTGACGATCCAAGCACAGATTTTGGCATTGATCAAAAACCTGCAAAGAGAGAACCAGCTTTCCGTCGTCCTTGTGACCCATGACTTTGGGGTCGTTGCAGGAATGTGCGACTTTATTAAAGTGATGTATCAAGGCCGAGTCGTGGAAGAAGGAACCACGGAAGAAATTTTTTATCAGCCGGAACATCCTTATACGAAACAATTATTGCAGGCGGCCCATTTAGGCGACAAGCATGCCGAATTAAAAGTCTTTGACTATCATGAGACATTGGCAGATGAACTGCAAGAAACGCAACTATCTAAGACACATCGCGTCTGGCGCAATCAGGAGGTGACAGAATAATGGAAGAACTGATTCGCGTAGAACATGCGACGAAAATCTTTCGCAGTAAAAACTGGCGCGGCACTGTCAGTGAAGTCCGAGCGGTCGAAGATGTCAGCCTAACGATCCATCGGGGCGAGACATTGGGGCTAGTGGGGGAATCTGGGAGTGGGAAAACCACTTTAGGACGCAGTATTTTAAATTTAGAGACCTTAACAAGCGGGGAGATTTTCTTTGAAGGCAAAGAGATAACAGCATTGACGGCAGAAGATCGCAAAGCAGCGTATCAGCAAATGCAGATCATTTTCCAAGATCCGTATTCATCATTGAATCCCCGTATGACAGCACTTGAACTGGTGATGGAGCCGTTGTATCATGAAACGAAAGATGCTGCTCGAGCGAAAGCCAAAGAAATCTTAGCGATCGTCGGGATCATCGGTGATGACGTCCATAAACTGCCTCGCAGTTTCAGCGGCGGACAACGGCAACGGATCGGTATCGCTCGTGCGGTGGTCAATCGCCCGGCGTTCGTCTTGTGTGACGAACCGACTTCGGCATTAGATGTCTCCATTCAGGCTCAGATTATCCAATTGCTACTGCGTCTACAAAAAGAGTTTTCATTGTCTTATTTATTCATTTCCCATGACTTGTCCGTGATTCGTCATATCAGTGATCGAACAGCCGTCATGTATCAAGGGAAATTAGTTGAATTGGCACCTACCGACCGTTTGTTTGAAAATCCGCTGCATCCTTACACGAAGAAATTATTAGCAGCAGCGCCGATCGCTGATCCTGTGTTAGCAAGAGGTGCGATGGAACAAACGGAAATTCAAAGCACGATTACTTTGACACCATTGTATGAATGGGTCGAAGTTGAACCAGATCATTTTGTGAGGAGAGAAAAACGATGACAGTAGAAACATTGACGATCCATCAAGGAAGCGACAAATTTGAAATGACGACCCCAACTGGCAATTGGGTGTTAGCACGGGAAAAAGGCTATTCGCCAGTCCAAATGCTTGTGAGTGCGGTAGCTGCTTGCGGCGGCTATGTATACGCATCTGTCTTAGAGAATTCAAAGGTTGAAGCAGAAATCGAAAAGATCGAAGTCAGCTATGACCGGGACGACAACAAAAAAGCCCAACCAGTCAGTGCTATCCACATTCAGTTTTATGCGAAAATCGCTGAAGCCGACCATGACAAAGCGACGCGTTGCCTAAAACTCGTTTCACCAAATTGCCCCGTGATCCAATCATTAGATCCAGCGATCGAAGTGACGGAAACAGTGACGTTTATTTAATCGAAAAAAGACTTTGTGTGCCTGAAACCAAAAGGCGTACAAAGTCTTTTTTGATCAATAAATAATATTCTCCCGAATAAAATCGATATCTGTCACTAATAGTTTGCGATCGACACTCTTTAGGGCGCCAGATTCTCGTAATTTTTGCATCATTCGATTGACACTGCTGGCAGAGGTAATGCCGCAAAAGCGAGCGATCTCTTCATTGGTGACTTCAAAGTCGATCAAGACGCCCTCTGTTGTTTGAACCCCAAAAGTTTCATAGAGCTCATTGATTTGGGTACAGACAGCACCGAATTTGCCGTTCATCAGCATTTGCTGCATCTTTTTCATCGTATCCATCAAGTTTCTCCGATAATACTCTTTGACATAATCCTGTAGCAGACGGTCACGATTGACATCAGCCCAAAATTGATCCCGCACGATTTTGTATAATTCGGCTTCTTCTGATTCAACCCGCACATTAAAAGGGGCTTCGACTTCTTGAGAGGATTCGTCTTTAAACAAAGAGACGATCTCGAAATCCGTCAAATAGCGCAAGTTGAATTCGCGCCCTTCATGGGTCACTACGCTAGTTTTGATGATGCCTTTTTTTAAAATATAGACGTACCGATCCGGGATCCCCTCATACGTCAAGTAACTCTTTTTCTTACGGATAACGATCGGTATTGCTTGTTTTTCTAAATAATCACGTAATATCTGTTTTTCCACCCGCGTTACTCCTTCACTTGATGCCAACCCAACATTTTCTGAAAAAAAGATGAAATATCCTCTATTCAAGCTTCATTAAAAGACATTTCTAGTGAAAAAGCAATAACAAATGTTAATGTTTCTTGTTAATGCTCTTTTTTAACAGCAAAAGCGCATTTCGAGTAGAGGAAGTTTCGGTATAGTAAAACGCATCACAGCACAAACAGGAGGAATGGAAGAAACATGTCAGACAGGGAAACCAATCAAGAAGGAATCGTCAGCTCGACGCCGTCAACCAAAAATGAAAAACTATGGAACAAAGGGTTTATCACGATTACCTTGATCAATTTTATCGTCTTTCTCGTGTATTATTGTTTTGTCGTCATCACTGCGAAATTTGCCACTCAGGAGTTAGGGGCATCCACCGCACAAGCTGGCTTGGCAGCGGGGATCTACATCATCGGGACCTTGATCGCTCGCTTGTATGTCGGAAAAATTTTAGAATTAGTCGGTCGCAAAGCCGTTTTGCGCTGGGGGATTTTGTTTTATGTTATTACCACCGCTGCCTATTTAATCTCGGTCAACATCTACATTTTAGATACCGTGCGCTTTTTCAATGGCTTTGCTTATGGTGCTGTCTCAACTGCGGCTAATGCGATCGTCACAGCATATATCCCAGCTTCCAAACATGGCGAAGGGATCAATTACTATGGATTAAGTACCAGTTTAGCAGCGGCAGTCGGGCCTTTTATTGGCATGCTATTATTACCGACCGTCGGCTTTGATTTCATTATTTGGTTAGCAACCATCTTATCAATCGCAACAGCCATCGCGTGTTTCTGGTTCCCAGTCAAAAACATCCCATTAACAGAAGAACACAGAGCACAACTAAAAAAATGGTCCATCAAAAGTTTTGTCGAACCAAAAGTCTTTTTCATTTCCGGGATTGCCTTTTTGATCGGGTTGGCTTATTCCAGTGTTCTCGGCTTCTTGTCAATCTACGCCAGTGACCTTGGGTTAGAAACGGCCGGTGCTTTTTTCTTCATCGTCTATGCACTTTCCGTGACCTTCACACGACCAATGACTGGCAAACTATTTGACCGCCATGGCGCAGATGCGGTCATGTATCCTAGCTTTCTTTTCTTGACCCTTGGTCTTTTCCTATTGAGTATTACCGGCAACAGCTGGATGTTGTTGCTTGCGGGTTGCTTTGTCGGCTTGGGCTATGGCACCTTCATGTCGAATGGCCAAGCCGTTTGTCTAAAAGAGGTCGATCCTCACCGTGTCGGCGTAGCGCTCTCCACCTATTTCATCGGGCTGGACCTCGGCTTAGGCGTAGGTCCCTATGCATTAGGAAGCTTGCACGGTCTGTTTGATTACTCGCAGATCTACATCTTATGCGGACTGATCCCAGTCGTCGTTCTTGTTTTATACAAATTGTTTTATAAAACGAAACGCGCAGTTGCCGCCGTTGGTACTTTGAAGCAGCCAATCAACGAAGAAGAATGACCTCAACCATTACAAAAAGGAGTGTTTCACCATGGATAACAATCAATTGATTATTGAAGCATTGAACAAATTAGTGACGAACATCAACGAATTAAATGAAGAAATGCACGCTATGAAAGAGGTCACCGCAACGATGACCCATGAACAACTTGCTATCGATCATCAATTACGCGACATCAAATCGGTATTGATCAATGACAATTTAATTGGATAAATTGTCATAAGGCATAAAATGAAACAAGAAACAGGAATGAACGCTTTTTTTGAGAATGTTTGTTGCTCACTTACTAGTGGCAGAAAAATTCACATAAGAAAAGCGTTTTTTTGATGCGCAAAAAAGAAAAGCGAACATTGGCAGAGTTTGTACAAGAAAATAAGCAAGAAAAATTGTGGCAGTCCGCGCTTGTATGCTATAGTGTGTCTGGGTAGTAATACCTAATAAAAATCAGAGTAGGAAATAAAGCGTTAAGTGCTGAAAGGATGGGATGTTGCCTTTCGGACGAAGAACGGTCATTCGTTCGCGGTTTTATTTTCGCATTCGCTGCATGAATTTGTAGCAACTCTAAAAGGAGATGCTCGCTATGAAAAGAAAAGTCGATGCACACATGATTGCGGTCATGGGACTTTTGATTGCCTTAATGGTGGTCTTGTCGCAAATCTTGGGGTTTGAAACCTCCTATATCAAAATCACATTTTCCTTTGTACCACAGCTGATCATGGGTATGCTGTTTGGTCCGTTTTGGACCGCAGTTGGATCGTCATTAGCCGATATCGCAGGAATGGTGATTTTTCCAAAATCAGCCTACTTTTTCGGATTTACCATCAATGCCTTTGTTGGTGGACTGATTTATGGCTACTTCTTCTATCGGAAAGAAGTCACATTAAAACGAGCGGCAACGGTCGTCTTGTTAAATACTATTTTGATAACCTTGATCTTAACTCCGATCTGGTTAGCTATGATGCTGAATATTCCTTTGACAAGCTGGGCCATCTGGTCGGTCCGCTTGCTAAAAGCAGTCATCATGTTCCCGATACAAACTGCGTTGATTTACATCGTAGGGCGTGCGGTACCATACAAACGGCTGATCCGACGGTTCGTTTAACGAGTAAAAAAGAACGATAACATCCATTGAAGTGAATCATCTGCGAATATTTCGTCAGTGGTTCACTTTTTTCTTTCTAAGGATGGGCTTAGTCATTCTCAATAACTTGTTTAGAGGGGAAGGTGAACCTATGAATAAAAAAGGACTCGCTATGGGACTGTTTCTTTTCTTGGTCTTAGCAGCAATGGGAGGGATGAAGTGGGTGATAGAACAGCAAAAACAGCAAACGGAGGAGTCATCCGTGATCCAGCAAAGCAGCTCGAGAGACGAAACAAAGGAAGAAAGCAGTGCAAGCCAAGAAACCACCTCAATTTCCACGTCACCTTCTGTTTCAACTTCCACGCAAGAACAGTCAGAAGAGGCAATAGAAGAAAAAATCGCCACGATGAGTTTGGAGGAGAAGGTCGGGCAATTGTTTTTTGTCCGTGTACCTGAAAGCAATCAAATCGAAGAACTTCAAAACTATCACTTTGGCGGCTATCTGTTATTCGGCCGTGATACCGAAAATGAGACGGCGGAGAGCTTGAAACAGAAAATTTCAGATTACCAAGCAGCCAGCGCCATTCCGCTGTTGATCGGTATGGATGAAGAAGGGGGCACGGTGACTCGCATCAGCCGCAATCCGAACCTTACGGATCAGCGTTTTCTCTCACCACAACAGCTATATGCCCAAGGTGGATGGTCGGCGATCGAAGAAGATACAGCAAAGAAAGCGGAAATTTTAAAAGCGTATGGCATCAATGCCGGGCTGTTTCCCGTTGCCGATGTTTCCACTGATCCGCAGTCCTTTATCTACGACCGAACCATTGGCATGGATGCGCAGGGCACGAGTGCGTTTGTAGAACGTGTGGTTCATGTTTTGCAGAAACACCAAGTGGGGTCAACCTTGAAGCATTTTCCCGGCTATGGCAACAATCGTGACTCGCATGTCGCCATCGTCACCGATGACCGCCCGCTATCTGCACTGCGGGAAACGGATTTTCTGCCTTTTGCCGCAGGGATCAAGGCTGGTGCCGATAGTATTTTGGTGGCCCATACGATTGTCAATAGTATCGATAACACTGTACCCGCCTCTATTTCAAAACCCGTGCATGAGTTGCTCCGAAATGAATTGCATTTTGAAGGGGTCATCATGACGGATGACTTGGATATGGCAGGACTTTCTGAGTTCATTCCGCAAAATGAAGCCGCATTACAGGCGTTGCAGGCGGGAAATGATCTAGTGATCTCATCTACCTACCAAGAACAGATCCCCTTTGTCGTACAAGCGGTTGAAGATGGCCGCTATTTGGAAGCTGATTTGAATGCTTCCGTCAAACGAGTTTTGCTCTGGAAAGAAGCATTGCATTTACTTTAAGAAAAAATAAACCTGCTGTTTCCTCCGTGTAAGAGAGTCGTTCTCTTACTGAGAGGAAGCAGCAGGTTTTTTTTAGATACTATGAGCCAGTACCTCTAATTCTTTGGCAAAGGCTTCTTGTCCAATAAATCGCAGATAGTCCAAGGCTTTTTCAATCGTGGCCATTCCCAGCGTACGATCTCCTTGGAACAAGGCGTAAATGCCTTCGAAATAACGAATCATCAGGCGGATACGATCATTGTCCGGCGGCAGGTGATCGGCTAGATACGTCAGCACATGCGCCAACTCGGCAGGTTTTTTGCGATCGATAAACAAGAAAGCCGCATTCGTCAGCAATTTTGTGTAGATTTGATAATTGATACTTAGCGTATTGCTGTAAAAAATTTTTTTATTCAGGTGTTTCATTTGATACAAGATGTACTCGTCAGAAAAAAGGAAAAGCAGATTGGTAAATAAGGAGATTTCAAACTTTCCCCACGTGTCGATTCGTTCCAAGTATTTCTTGATGGTCGCTTCGATGATGCAACGTTCTTCCTCGTCGGTAACTACGCCTTTTTTCTCTAAAATCAAAAAGAATTGACTATACAATACATAATAGAAAAAATCCTTCGTGGTTTTATACAGTGCTTGGGCTTTGTTGATCAAAGAGAGTACTTCAGAATAATTGCTTTCATAGTAAGCGGTGGTCAACTGTTTGGATAGCTGTTTTTTCTCGCTGACTTGATTGTCATCCAAGCGATACTCAAATTCCTCTAAGGTGACATTTAAGCGGTCCAAATATTGGTGCAAAATATCAAAGGCGATGCGATGCCCTTTTTGTTCAAAGGTTGCCAGTGTACTGCGTTCTGAAATGTTCTCAACCAATTTTCGCTGTGAGATATTTCGTTCCGTTCGTAACTCTTTTAACAAGTCATTGGCCTTCAAAAAATCCCTCCTAAAAAAAGTGGACGGAAAAATAGTCCAAATATGTTACAGCTTTATTTTGCGGGTAAACTTGAAGAAAGTCAATTAAAGGAGGAGAAATGGATGTTTGATTTTTTTAGTTTTCCCTGGGAAGTTGTAGAACTAATGGCTAACGTTTTTTCTTTCTTCAAATAATCGATCCTTTGTGATTGGTTAGCAATTGATTTTTTAACAGGAAAAAAGTATAAGTGGTTTCACGTAATAAGTTACTGTTCATTCGCGCATTCAAACGCCCTCTCCCCAAACAGCTTACCCTGTCAAGGTGCGTAGGTTTGCCGAATCCCTTTTAAAAAAGGAGCAAACACAACAGCGAGTGATTGCTCTTTTTTTGTTGGTCAAAAAACCTGCATACGGCATCGCAACAGTCAGTTTTGCTTTTTCTTAAACATTGGTTCATTCGGATCAGAATAGTAATCAGGATTGAATTCATCATCGATCGATACCCCGAAAAGAGAAACGAGACTGGGAAGAAACCCAATCACGCCGAGGACGACGGCAACTGGAAGGTAGAATTTTTTACGCTTGTACCACGGAAGCTGCGATTTCTTTTCCATAGGAAATCCCCCTTTTCGCTTAGTGTAACATGTTCTGAGTTGGGTGTGTTAATAATTACCTTCAATACTTAAAAATATACTAAAGCGGTGTATTGGTACATCTGATGGGGCAAAAAGTTTCGCTAGGTAAATCTAGGAAAGGGTCGTTTTTTTTGTCATTGCTGCCAGAATCAAGTTTTAAATAAAAAAGGAACCGAGTAAGAAAGCAATTCTTCTTACTCGGTTCCTTTTATTGAAAATAATCCTTGGCTTGGTCCATCAAGGTTTGAAAGTCTGATTCGTTTTTTCTTATTGCCTCTGTTAGGGTAAACAAATAACCGTTGGGGTCTTTGATGGTCATTTCAAGGGCATTCCAAGGCTTTTCCATCAAAGGTTCCACGATCCACTTTGCGGGAATTTTCTGAGCGATATTCTGAAGATCATTCATCGCTACATTCAAAATTGCCCCATCGCCAACAGTGAACGCTTCTGCTGCAATCAGCATCAAATCTTGGTAGTCAGCAAGACGCAGGTGGTCCATCATCACTTGATTTTCTTGATTGCGAAACTGATACAATGACTGGAAACCCAAGATTTCTGTGAACCATTTCGATGATTGCACAATATCTTTTGTCTTCATTTGGTAAAACATTGTCATAACATAAACTTTCATTTTGACACCTCCTCTTGATTAGAGGATACCGCTTGACGCAGCGTCAAAGTCAATAGACATTTTCGTATTGAAGCAAAGCTTGATAATGGCGTTTCTTTGGCACTTAAGTCAAGGAAAAATGGGCAATAATTTTTTGACTCACTTCATTAGGTGACAAGTGGGTATTGTTGATTTTCAGCGAAGGAATCGTTGGGAAAAGGGTAGTTAATTCCTGTGGCAGGCTTTCTAAGCGATAGTTTTCAAACGAAGACAAAAGCTCATTTCTAGAAAAAGCCAGCGCTCTTTTTGACGGCTTTGCGGCTAAACGGTCCTCATGGCAATTGCGCTTTAAACGTTCCTCAATATCAGCCACTAATTCGATAAAATAGACCTCTTGTCGGGCATCGGTAAATAGCTGGGCGATCTCTTGTAAAAAAGCTAAATCTCCCGCTTGATCGAAATCAATCAAGACCGTAAAGATGATTGATTTTGTCGTATTATTGGCTTCATTATGAACAAAGGCTTTGAAGAGTTCGATCCGCGTTTGATTAGACAAAGCAAATGCTGCTGGGCTATAGCCAAGAAAATTCGCAAAAAGATCAATGGTCTGGTGATTGAATAATAGTTTTGCATCCAATCGTTTTTCCAGTTCTTTCCCCACAGTCATTTTTCCTACCGCTTGCGCGCCAATCAAGACGATCAATGACATCACAACACATCCTTTTTATCAATCGTAACAAAGGTGGGCTATCGTGTAAATCCGTTCTTAGAAAGAAACGATTGAGAAGCTGGATTTTTTTATGTGGAAACCAAGGATGCTCTTTTTTAGGTAAAAAGGAATGAGCGAAATTTCTCTGAGACAGGAAAAAAGATCATACAGCATAGTAGCACGGTTTGGAACAACAAAATGACTAGTAGATTGATCGTTTCAAATCGTGAATAAAGATAGAAGTGGATCAGCCATTCGAAGACATTGACAAAAACTAAATAAAGGTAGTGCGCTTTTTTGACCTTGCAGTTTTTCAACCAATAATAGCTTAAGTAATAATCCAGCAAGATCATCAATAATAGAAAAAGTTTGCTAAAAGCCGTCAGATTGTCATGCTGCGAGGCAAGTTTTTGAAAAAATAGCAAAAGTGTGGGTGTCGGAATATAAATAATCAATAAGGATAGAAAAAAATAGACAATAAAGGGCATAGTCATTCCTCCAAAATATTGATAAAAAAAGCATAGATAAATTAGCAAATTTGACAGTACTCGTCAATTGGTTTTGTTATCGAAATTTTCGATAATGGATGTTTGGTATTGATTGAAGGAAAAAGGACCATAGGAAAGTCGATGGCTATTGATTCAGCAAAGCGCTGATAGCGAAGGAGTAATTAAGGGACAGGAAAAAAGAAATACTCCCTTTCTTTAATCGAGAAGGGAGTGCTTGATTGATCCGACGGAAACATCTAACCCCATGTCTCATTGAGTTTATCCGCATAAAACAAAAGTGCCTGTCGGTAAGACTGGATGTCTGGATCGCTAGAGGTTTCGGCAAGCAGGGTCAATAATCGTTCAGCGGCTTGCTCATACTCGGCTAGATTAAACAGTGTCATGGCATAGAAGGTTTGCAAAGCATGATTTTTTGGAAACAGCTGTATCGCGTGTAAAAACACTTCTTCGGCTTTTTGATACTTGCCGAGGGCACGATAGGTGCTGCCTAGACCTAGGTAGGCATCTGGCAAGTCGTTTTCTGATAAACCTAACGCGATTGCTTGTTCATAATAAGGAATTGCCTGTTGTTCTTCCCCTAAAAGATCATAACTCCAAGCCGTTTGGTAGTGGACAAAGGCATCTTGGGGATTTTCGGCAGCTAATTGAATCAATTGTTCATTTGATTGTTGCAGCTTTTTTTCAGCCCGCAGTTGGATCGCAGCAGCTAGTCGTTCATTCATTGGTTCGAAGCTCCTTTTCAAATAGTAGAAAATGACACGGATAACTTGCGAGCCTAGCTAAGGGGAAAGATCAGCCCAGCTTTCACCTGCAAAGGAAAAACCGCATGCTTCATACAGCTTGTAGGCTGGCTGATTTTCAACCGTCACTACCAGATAAAGGTGAGTGAGTCCCATGGCTTTTGCTCGTTGGATCACTTCATTCATCATTAGCTTGGATAAGCCTTTGCCTTTAAAGGCTGCGCTCATAACAACAAATAATAGCAGGGGAAGCTCTTGAAACGTGCTGGTTACTACGGCACCGATAGGATAATTATCCATTTGCAACCGAAAAGAAAGCTCTGGACTCAAGGGACCGTATTTTCCGTCAGCAGTCTCTCTCAGCTCTCTTTGCCAGTCAGCAATCGATTCCCCTTCGTCATCCGTCGTTTCATGATAGGCCGAATAAAAAAGTTCTGCGACACTTCGAGAATCCGGGATAAAGGGGTCAAAAGAAAGGGCGGATTCTTGTAAAGCTTTGGGGGTATGTTGTAAGTCACAAGCCATAATGATTCGTTTCATAGAAGCACTCCTCTCTGCTCGTTTCATTTATTATAGCAGAGCAAAGCTTTCTCAAGATCGTTTTTTTCTAATGAAAGCCCAGATACAACGAATTCCTTCGTAGATTGCAGTAAAGACAGCAACCAGAAACAAAAACGACATGTAATGGATCAAAAAAGCCAGTTGAAACCACAAGCCATAGACCATCGGCAGGACGACGAGCAAACAAATTCCTAATTCGGTGTTTCGCTTTCTTCTTATTTGAAACCAACGTTCATCTGACATCCTTTTTTCCTCCTGTTCATTCTTTACACACGCTCTCGGATAAATATCCATCTTTTTATAAAATATTCAATATATTTGCGATATTTTGATTAAAAACTAGAAAATTAGTTTATTTTTTGGTAATCTTGAAGATAAGATTAGAAATAGCTGTTGTTTTTTATTTTGACTTATTATCCCACGAAAGACAAGGTGAGCTCAATGGAAAGAAAACCGATGTATTTAAAAAATGGGCTTCCCCTAACAATGGAGCCCGGTAAGATTTATACATGCCTTTACCGAGGCGGTTATTTCATTTGTGAAGAAAAGGGCCAACCGCTGCCATCGATAAAAAGAGAAGCGAAATAAGCGAACTTCTCACTTAAGATTTGTCAGGGATCGAACGGGTTGTTGGAATTGTTATCTCCTTTTTGGTACCAATCAAATGATGTCTAGCATTTTCAAAAAATCTCAACGTTCTTCATTCAGACCATTCTAAGGCTTAAATTGATTTTGACCGATTTCAATTTAGTAAGAACAATCCGATCACTGACAAATGTTAGGTGAAAAGTCCCCAAGAGACTGAACGAATAGTAATGGTTATTCGGACAGCCAAGAGCAGTGGAATTACGAGCGAACATACAATAGTAGAAATCGTCTTTTTCTCATAAAAAACGATTCTACTTGAAGGAAACATTTTTTTTTGCTATAATAGTTCAGGAATTGAAAAATAAAATAGACAAAGGTTGAGCATTTTTTATGCTTCAAGGATCAGGTTTGCCAAGGGGTGAGGCAAACATTCTTGGAGGAATGCTGGCCTTTTTTTTGTTATCAGCATACTTCTTCGTGAGGTATGCTTTTTTTGTTTATTTTTCAGTTGAGAATATAAATCACTATGGGAGGGAAATCGATGAGAGAAGCTTTGACTCGTTTACGAGAAGCAGAAGAAGCCAATGAACAGCAATTGCTCGCTTTGAAAAAAGAACTGCAGTCGGAAGAAGCGCAGCAGCAACAAGCATTGCAAGAGCGGGCTTCCGCTTTGGAAGAAGCCCTTGCTCAGGAACAAGCAACAGTCGAAGACCAGTTGCAACAGTCACTAGAAGCACAAAAGCAGCAGCTGGCAAAAGAGACCCAGCAAGTGTTAGATCGTTACCAAAAAAATATGCAAAGCTTCCAAGAGCAAGCGGTTCAACAGATCGTTGAAGGAGTGATCGGGACTTATGGCAGTAACCAAACTAAATAAACTAACGTTGATCACCCCGAAGCACTACCAAGAAAGGGTATTGACGAAGCTGCAAACGATGCAGTTTGTTGAAATCGAGAACGTATTTGAGCAGGAAGCGAACGAAACTTGGCTACGGGAATTTTTTGCAGGAGCCACCCCAGAAGGTGCTTCTCACCAACCAATGATTCGTCGACTGCAAGAAGCAATCCGCTTTATTCGCCAAAATGGTGATGCGAAAAAAGGCATAGAATGGCAACGAGATGCCTTGCGGCTGTCGGACTTTGAAACAAGCTTCGATGAAGCAGCAGCATTGACGGAGCTGGTTGAAGTCGAGAATTTGCAAGAGCGCTGGGTAGAGACGATCGAAGCGATCGAAGCAGCGACGCAGACGGAAGAATGGGCGACACAGTGGCAAAATCTTGACGTGCCGTTGGAGATCGAAGCACCTGCTCATACAAGTTTTTTTGCTGGGCGTGTCGAAGGCCCACGCTGGGAAGATCTAGCTGAAGCCTTGCGACAATTGGAAGAGGTTCATATCGAAGTGATCTATTCTGAGCCAAAAAAAGTCAATTTCAGCTGCCTATTTTTAGCAGCGATCGAAGAGCAAGTGTTCCAATTGTTTCACCGATATGGGGTGAAGAAAGAAACCGGTCTAACATCCGAATCACCAAAAGTGGTTTTGCAAAACGCGAAACAAGCGTTGACTTCCTTGACCCAGCAGCGCAAAGAACTGATTACAGAAATCAGTCAGCACAAACAACGGCTGATCCTGTTACAGCAAGCGGAAGAACTGTTTTTGACTCGTGAGAATCGGGCAATGATGCAACAGCGCTTAGCAGCTGGTCAGACCTTTGCCCTCTTGCGCGGCTGGATCGCAGAAAAGGATCAACCGTTAGTGGCGGAAATGGTCCAAGAATCCTTTGCCAACGAGATTTACTATTCGTTTGAAGAACCCACTTCAGAGGAGATCGCTGCTAATCAAGTGCCAACGAAGCTAAAAAACGCCTCGTTTATTCAACCCTTTGAAATGTTGACGGAGATGTACAGCCTGCCAAAATACGATGAGATCGATCCAACCCCATGGATGACGCCCTTTTACTATGTTTTCTTTGGTATGATGGTGGCTGACTTAGGTTATGGTGCATTAATGGCTGTAGCGACCACGATCGGGCTGCACGCCATGCGTTTGCCCAAAGGGACCAAACGGTTTCTGAAATTGTTCCAGATTTTGTCCGTGCCAACTATGATTTGGGGCGCAGTCTACGGCTCTTTCTTTGGCGCTACATTGCCCTTCCAACTTTTATCACCCTCCGAAGATTTTATGGCGATCTTTGGTCTATCCATGATTTTTGGTGGGATCCAACTGTTTACAGGCCTTTATTTAGCAGCCAAAGAAAATATCCGCAAAAAGGATCTTTTAGGTGCAGTCAACGATGGCTTTGCGTGGCTAGGACTTTTGAGTGGTCTTTTAGTGGCAGCCGCAGGCAATCTTTTGATCGATGTCCCAGCACTAACAACCGTCGGCTTGATTTTAGCAGGCTTTAGTGCCTTATTGATCATCGTGGTACCGATTCTGAAAGGGAAAACCAAAGTGGGCGGCTTCTTTTTAGGGTTGTATGACTTGTACGGTGTGACAAGTTACATCGGCGACTTTGTCAGCTACAGCCGCTTGATGGCATTAGGGATCTCCGGTGGGAGTATCGCAGCAGCTTTCAACTTATTGGTGGGCTACTTGCCGCCAGCCGCTCGTTTTTCTGTAGGCATTCTCTTATTGGTTGTCCTACAAGCTTTAAACATCTTTTTATCGTTACTGAGTGCATATGTGCATGCCGCACGTTTACAATATGTAGAGTTTTTCGGAAAATTTTTCACTGGTGGGGGGCGCCAATTTGAAACCTTCAAGCCAAGTGAGAAATACGTTGATTTTGATAAAGAAAATGGAGGAGACAATAAATGATTGATTACTTAATTAATAATAATGGTGGTATGGTGTTTGCAATTATCGGAATGGGGATCGCTACGATCTTTTCTGGGATCGGTTCAGCCAAAGGGGTGGGCCAAACTGGTGAAGCAGCGGCAGCCTTAACGACGAATCAGCCGGAGAAGTTTGGACAAGCCTTGATTTTACAATTACTTCCCGGAACGCAAGGGCTATACGGATTCGTTATTGCGTTTATGATCTATGGTAGCTTAAGTGGTGAAATGTCGACAGTGACTGGTATGGCGTATTTGATGGCCTCACTGCCAGTTGCCTTTACTGGCTTATTCTCAGGAATGGCCCAAGGGAAGGTCGCTGCAGCTGGGATTCAAATTTTAGCGAAGAAACCAGAGCATTTCTTTAAAGGGGTCATGTTCTCAGTAATGGTTGAGATGTATGCCATCTTAGGTTTTGTTATTTCTTTCTTACTTTTAGGAACGATTTAAAGGGGGCGAAGATATGGACGCAATCGACAAAATGATTGCTGAACTAGACCAAGAAGCGCAGACAAAACGGGAACGTTTGGCTGCCGCTGAACGTGCTAGGATCAGTGAAACGATGGCACGTGACTGGGCGAAAAAAGAGTCGGACTTGCAGCTTCGTGCCCAGCAAGCAAAAAAGCAAGCCGAAAAACATTATCAGCAAGCCCTGAATCGCCAAGCAAGTGCCGCTAAGCAGCAGCAAATGGTGAAACAAAACGAATACCTGACACAACTTTTTGAGCAAGCGTATCAACAAATGGTTGCCTGGACGCCAGAAGAGCTGCAGTCATTTGCTGAAAATGTGCTGCAGCAGTTGCCGATCAGTGGGACGGTGACCTTCCACGCTGGTCCTGAGCAAGCAGCCCATCTAGACGCCGCTTGGTTTACGTCTTGTCAATCAAAACTACCGTATCAAATCAAAGCAGGCGCACCATTGACAGAAGCAGGCTTTTTGGTGGATGACAACGGCATTCAATACAATTTTACCTATCAAGTATTGCTTGATGAATACAAGAAAGAAACCCGGGAACGGTGGTTGCAGATCATACAACAAGGAGGTTGATCCATGAGGAACTATCATCAATTGAATCCAATCATTCGGCTGAAAGAGATGACGTTGTTAAAGTCGCAAGAAGTCGAGCAAATGATTGCGGCAAAAGGGTTTGCTGAAGTCGAAGCTGTCTTGCAGCAGACCCATTATCAACGCTATTTGAAGCCAGATTTTCATGAACGATTCGAAACCTATCTCGATGAAGAATTGTTAAAGACGATCAAAGAATTGGCCGAGCTGGTTCCTGATCAAGAGGTCCTCCGACTGTATATGATGCCTTTTACTTTCCATAATCTAAAAGTCTTGACCAAAGAGTCAGTCACTGGAAAAGATTATGATCATCTACTGATCGAAGATGGTTTTTACACGATCGATGAGTGTCGGACCGCCATCAAAACGGGAACCTCAGAGGTATTGCCTGAGAAAATCGTGACTACGATCCAAGAGGTGCGGGAGTACTTAGAAGGCGGCGCCGTGCTGCAAGGCATCGATATCATTTACGATCGCCGGTATTTACATGAACAACGGCGACTGGCAGATGAAATCAAGATCCCTGAGCTACAAGAAGCTGTCATCAAGATGATCGATCTGACCAATCTAACGATCGCCGCTCGTTGTGTACTTCAAAAACGATCGCGCAGTTTTATGGAGGCAGTCCTAGTGAGTGTCGGCAGTATCCCGAAAGAAGAATTTTTAGCGTTTGCGGATGCGTCCTATAGCGACTTTTTAGCCTTCTTATTAGAAAGTGATTATCAGGAAGTATTGCGGCCTTTGATTCATGAACAGGTGATCGACTTTGCTGGCTTGGCACTCTTACAAGACAATTTGATCACAGAAAGCTATGGTCAAGCTCAAACGGATGCTTTAGGACCACTGCCTTTACTCGCATTTTTGAATGCTAAGGTTTTGGAACTGCAAAATCTGCGTATCTTGCTGGTAGGCAAACGCAGCGGCTTTACGGAAGAACAAATCAGAGAAAGGATGCGGCACTATGACTCATAAAATCGGCGTGATCGGCGAGAAAGAATCCGTCATTCCTTTTCAACTATTTGGCTTTCAGGTCTGCTATGCCTCGGAAGAAAAAGAAGTGAAGCAGGCGCTGGCAAAATTAATGAAGAACAGTACGATCATCTACCTGACTGAAAAATGTGCCGAGCTGATTCCCGATGAATTAGCAAAAGTCCAACAAAAAATGACACCTGCAGTCATCTTGATTCCTGATTACGATGGTTCCCGAGGAATCGGCAAACGAATGATTCAAGAAAATGTCGAAAAAGCAGTTGGGCAAAACATACTATAGAGAGGAGCCGATGTTGTGGAAAAAGGAACAATTATTAAAGTATCCGGTCCATTGGTGTTAGCCAAAAATATGGGCCATGCAAGTTTAGAAGATATCTGTTATGTAGGAGATTTAGGCGTGGTCGGTGAGATCATCGAAATGCGCGGCGACGTCGCTTCGATCCAAGTCTATGAAGAAACGTCCGGGATCGGACCTGGTGAACCAGTCGTAACCACCGGTGAACCGCTATCCGTAGAATTGGCGCCTGGGATCATGTCACAAATGTTTGATGGCATCCAACGTCCCTTAGAAACCTTCATGTCTGTCACCCAAAGTAACTTCTTGACGCGTGGGGTGCAATTGCCTGCGTTGGATCATGAGAAAAAGTGGCCTTTTGTACCGACCGTGGAAGTCGGCGCGGCAGTCAGTACCGGGATGGTCATCGGCACCGTGCAAGAAACACCGTTGATCAATCACAAGATCATGGTTCCTCATGGCGTTTCAGGAACAGTCAAGGCTGTTTATGCGGGGGAATTTACGATCGATGAAACGATTTATGTTTTAGATACACCCAAAGGAGAACGGTCTTTCACGATGCTGCAAAAATGGCCCGTTCGTCATAGTCGTCCTGTAAAGCAAAAACTGAATCCAGTCGAACCAATGATTACTGGCCAGCGAGTGATCGACACCTTCTTTCCAATCGCTAAAGGCGGGGCGTCAGCCGTTCCAGGACCTTTTGGTGCAGGGAAGACTGTCGTTCAGCACCAAATCGCCAAATGGGCGGATGTCGACCTAGTCGTCTATGTCGGCTGCGGCGAACGCGGCAATGAAATGACCGATGTAATGAACGAGTTCCCAGAGTTGATCGACCCTCGCAGTGGTGAATCTTTAATGGCGAGAACCGTGTTGATCGCTAACACCTCCAATATGCCGGTAGCCGCTCGGGAAGCGTCGATTTATACTGGGATCACGATTGCGGAATACTTCCGAGACATGGGGTATTCCGTGGCGATCATGGCGGATTCCACCTCACGTTGGGCAGAAGCACTGCGGGAAATGTCTGGTCGTCTGGAAGAAATGCCCGGGGATGAAGGGTATCCGGCTTACTTAGGCAGCCGCTTGGCAGAGTATTATGAGCGTTCTGGAAAAGCGATTTGCTTAGGTTCTGATCAAGAAGGCAGTATCACTGCCATCAGCGCCGTTTCACCATCAGGCGGCGATATTTCAGAACCAGTTACCCAAAATACGTTGCGGGTCGTAAAAGTCTTTTGGGGCTTAGATGCCACTTTAGCGCAAAAGCGTCATTTTCCATCGATCGATTGGTTGAAGAGCTATTCATTATACGAAAACGAATTGGGTGCCTTTTTGGACCAACAAATGCAAGTAGATTGGTCCAAACAAGTAACAGAAGCCATGCGGATGCTGCAAAAAGAATCTGAGTTGTCAGAGATCGTTCGACTTGTCGGCATCGACGCTTTGTCCGAAAAAGATCAGTTATTGCTGGAAACCACCAAATCATTGCGAGAAGATTTCTTGCAGCAAAACGCTTTTGACGACGTCGATACGTTTACCTCTCGTGAAAAGCAGTTCAAAATGCTGGAAACGATCTTGCTGCTCCACAAAGAAGCGGAAGATGCGTTGACACTAGGTGCGTATCTTTCAGAAATCTATGCAGGAACCGAAGAATTGCGAGATAAAGTGGCACGTATGAAGTACCTGCCTGAAACGGAATTAGCAAAAATTCCTGCTTTGCATCAAGAGATCAAAGCAACGATGAAAGAAATTTTACAGAAAGGAGACCGCACCGATGATCAAGGAATATAAAACGATTGGAGAAGTCGTCGGACCATTGATGGCCGTCGATCGCGTCTCCGGTGTCAAATACGAAGAGTTGATCGAAGTCCGCATGCAAAACGGCGAAACGCGGCAAGGACAAGTACTGGAGATCCAAGAAGACAAAGCGTTGGTCCAAATTTTTGAAGGAACCGGCGGGATCAATTTGCGGGAATCTGCGGTCCGCTTTTTAGGACATCCTTTGGAATTAGGCGTTTCCGAGCAAATGATCGGGCGAGTCTTTGACGGCTTAGGTCGGGTCAAAGATGGCGGAGTAGAGATCGTCCCAGAAAAATTTATGGACATCAACGGCGAAGTGATCAATCCAGCAGCGCGGGATTATCCTGATGAGTTTATTCAAACGGGGATCTCATCGATCGACCACTTGAATACGCTCGTTCGGGGACAAAAGCTACCGATTTTTTCTGGATCTGGTCTGCCTCATAAAGAATTGGCTTCGCAAATTGCGCGTCAAGCACAAGTGTTGAATTCAGAAGATGATTTCGCTGTTGTGTTTGCTGGCATCGGGATCACCTTTGAAGAAGCTGAATATTTCATGGAAGATTTTCGTCAAACGGGCGCCATCGACCATTCTGTCGTCTTTATGAATCTAGCCAATGACCCAGCGATCGAGCGGATCGCTACTCCCCGAATGGCACTGACGGCGGCCGAATACTTGGCTTATGAAAAGGGCATGCATGTCTTGGTGATCATGACGGATATGACCAACTACTGTGAAGCTTTGCGGGAGATCTCCTCTGCTCGTCGTGAAGTGCCAGGGCGTCGCGGCTATCCTGGGTATCTTTATACCAATCTATCCACGTTATATGAACGTGCTGGTCGGATTCGCGGCTTGAAAGGATCAGTGACCCAGCTGCCGATTTTGACCATGCCAGAAGATGACAAAACCCATCCGATTCCTGATTTGACCGGCTATATCACCGAAGGACAAATCATCTTGTCTCGTGATTTGTATAAAAACGGCATCCAGCCGCCCATCGATGTCTTGCCGTCATTGTCACGGTTAAAAGATAAAGGGACCGGCGAAGGCAAGACTCGTAAAGACCATGCCGCAACGATGAACCAGTTGTTTTCTGCGTATGCTCAAGGAAAGCAAGCCAAGGAATTGGCAGTCGTTTTAGGAGAATCGGCATTGTCGGAAGTAGATAAAACCTATGCCAAATTTGCGGAACGCTTCGAAAATGAATACTTGAACCAAGGGTATCGCACCAACCGCTCGATTATCGAAACCTTGGAATTAGGGTGGGAATTATTGGCGATGCTGCCAAAAGTCGAGCTGAAGCGGATCAGCGATGCCTTACTGGCGGAATACTTACCGGGAGAGGAGAACAATGGCGCAAAAAACCGTTAATCCAACCCGCATGGAGCTGTCGCGCCTCAGCAAACAATTGGCGACAGCCAAACGCGGACATAAATTATTAAAAGACAAACAAGACGAACTCATGCGTCAATTTATTGAATTGATCAAAAAGAATGACCACTTGCGTAAAGAAGTAGAAGAACAATTGCAGCGTGCCATGAAGGCATTTCGCTTAGCCAATGCCACGATCAATGAAAAATACATTGAAGAAATGTTTATTTTACCAGCAACTGAGGTCTCCCTTGAGTTATCCACGAAAAATATCATGAGTGTGGAAGTGCCAGTGATGCATTTTGATTATGACGATACGGTGATGCAAGCGCCGATCGAATATGGCTTTTTGAATTCCAATGTTCCGTTAGATAATGCGGTCGCCCGTTTTACCGACGCCATGCCGAAGCTGTTGGAGCTAACGGAAATCGAAAAGACCTGTCAATTGATGGCAGGGGAAATCGAACGTACTCGCCGACGCGTCAATGCCCTAGAATATTTGACGATTCCCGAGCTGGAAGAAGCCATTTATGGAATCAAAATGCGGCTGGAAGAAAATGAACGAGCAAACGTAACAAGAATGATCAAAGTGAAGAATAAATCAAAATAAAATGGTATGATAAGTGAAAAACAACTGCAATAAACTAGGATTACCAAGCCATTGGTTTTTGCAAAAGGTCAAAGGAAATGAAAATGAAAAAAAGAAATCGTTTGAAAAAAAAGCTGGCATCGCAACGCTTTTTGATTCCGCAGATCGTCACACTGGTCTTCGTTTTGTTGATATTGGCAGGAACTGGCTTACTGATGCTGCCGGCTGTCACCCAAAGTGGTGAAGGTACCAACTTTTTAGATGCACTGTTTACTGCCACATCGGCTGTTTGCGTGACGGGTCTTTCGACCTTGACAGTAGCCGACCATTACAATCTCTGGGGCCAAGGGGTCTTGCTGATGTTGATTGAGATCGGTGGGATCGGCTTCATGTCGATTCCCGTCTTCTTTTACATCTTGGCGAGAAAAAGAGTCCATCTTAGTACCAGGATGATTTTGCGGGAATCATTGAATCTGGATCGGATGTCTGGAGAGATCCATTTGGCATGGTACCTGATTCGGATCGCCTTTTTGATCCAAGTCAGCGGGATTATCTTGCTGGCTTTTGCATTCGTGCCCCGTTTTGGTTGGGAGCAAGGCCTTTGGTACAGTGTTTTTCATGCGATCTCGGCCTTTTGTAATGCTGGGTTTGATTTGTTCGGAAACAGCATGGTAGGGTTTCAAAATGACCCGTTTGTGCTGGGGATTATCAGTTTCTTGATCATTGCCGGCGGTCTTGGGTTTCTCGTTTGGTTCGATCTCCTGCATACGGCGTCCAAAAAACGGTCCCTGCATAGCCGCTTGGCATGGATCGCTATGATCGTTTTGGTGGTTTTTGGAACGGCAGGGTTCTTTTTGACCGAAGCCAATTCACAGTTGATCACGGGTGACTCGGTCATCGAACGTTTTTTCCAATACCTCTTCTTAGCGGTCACCCCAAGAACCGCGGGATTTTTCAGTATTGATTACGGACAAATGAGTCAAGCAGGCTTGATGCTGACGATGATTTTAATGTATATCGGCGGGACCTCGGGATCAACGGCTGGGGGATTGAAGACAACGACGTTTGCAGTCTTGATCATCAAGATCCGCAGTTTATTGAAAGGGCGCAGTCGAGCGGAAGTGTTCGGTCGCACGATCAAAGAATCTGCTGTATCGCGTGCCTTTACGTTGTTCTTCCTTACATTGACGTTATGCTTCGTAGCGATTTTCTTATTGTCGATCACTGAGCGTATGCCACAAAACCCAAACTTTGGATTACCAACCATTGCCTTTGAAGTTTTTTCCGCTTTTGGAACCGTGGGGTTGACCATGGGGTTGACGCCTTACTTGTCGGTTTTTGGCAAACTATTGATCATTTTTTTGATGTTCATTGGTCGAGTTGGCATCATGACCGTTGCTTTTTCACTGATGAAAAAAGCCAACAAACAAGAAGCCGGCTACAAATATCCTGATGAAACCGTGATGATCGGGTAACGAAACAGGGAAACGAAGCACGCTTCGTTTCCCTGTTTTTCGTTTATTGAAGTACTTCTAACATCACATCTCGTTGGTCATCGCTGACATTCCCCGCATAATTTGGTGTGATTAAAGATAGACCACCCTCTTTATTTGTAAATAGGTACAGGTTTTGGTTAAAATCAGGATTTCCATTGGAAGTGATCCCTTTCGAAAAGGTCAACTGAGTGTTCACTTTTACTGTGCGAATCTCATTGTTTTTCGCAGAAAACACGCGAATCTCCTTTGTTGCGATCGTATCGACTTGTGCTTCATAGCTTGCGCTGTCGCCGATCGAAATGATCAAAGGACTCGTGTTTTGAATCGTGACAGCATCTGGTACATTGACGCCATGGAAATAAAAAGTCAGTGAAGGGCCATATTGGGAAAGATCAACGGCATATGGAAACTCATTGGCGGATACTGAGCTTGCTGTTGTTTGCGTTGCGTCAGAGTGATCCGTCGATTGCTGGCTTGTGGTTGAAGTTTTTGAAGTGGAGCTTGACGCTAAGGAGCTGCTTTCAGTCGTTTGCGTCGTCGTGCTTTGTTTGCTTTCAGTAGACACACGACTCTGACTTAGCTCGCTTGTTGATTGCGCGGTATCTTTTTCGTTGTTACAGCCTGTCAAAAGCCCCAAACTGACGAGCGTCAGTGTCCCAATCAAAGAAAATGTTTTTTTCATTGTTTACTTCATCCTTTCCTTAGAATACTAAAGCATCTAAAATAAGCAAACTATTGTGTTGAAATGCACAATTTTGCTGACATAGCGTTTAAATATTCTTTAATGTTAAAGATATTGTAATCCAGAACACTGAAAAAGAATAGGAAGTTTTTGCTGAATTTTTCGCCAATTCTATCATAAAATATTCATTAACGTCCGCAGCAGCTGGCTAGTTTTGTATAATAAAGTTTCAGCCATAGTGGCGAAGCTTTCTGGCGGCTTGCGTAACGCAGGGATCTAGATTAAAATACCTTGGTATAGGAGAATGGGGTGGTGAAGAGGATGGAAAAAGAACGGATGGGCCAATGGTTAGCCTTCACGAATCAGCATCAAGCGATCGAAGCTCGCTTGGAACAAGCCCTCAAAGCAGAAAGCAATCTGTCTTTGAATGAGTATTACGTGCTTTATTACTTAGAAAAGACCCCCAATCATAGCATGCGCCTCAACGATTTGATCGCCCATTTTGATTTGAGTCAAAGTGCGATGTCACGCATGATCATGCGCATGGAAGACAACCTGTGTGGTGTGATCGAACGGCATTCTTGTCAAGAGGATAAGCGGGGGATTTATATTGATTTGACCCAATCAGGGGAAAAGAAACTGCAGCGCTCAAAAGTCGTTTTTGAAAAAGTCTTGGAGGAAATGCTAGACTAAAGATGTTTTCACTTGTTTTCTCCTTGATTCTTTTGTAATATAGATGCATGTGCATGTATATTTTGGCAAAAGAGAAAAAAATGCACCGATTTGCTTTAAGGATCTCCTTAGGTAACCAAGCCAGTCAGATTTACAAAGCGAAATGAATCCAATGGAAAAGGTGGGAAACCCATGCGAAATGTAACAGACAAAGCAACATTTAAGCGCGGATTACAGTTGAAAAATCGAATCATTATGGCACCAATGACGACCAAGATGTCCTTCTTTGATGGGATGATTACGAAAGATGAGTTGGCTTACTATGGCTTACGCTCTGGGGAAGTCGGAGCAGTCATCACAGCGGCAGCCAATGTCCAAGAAGATGGCAAGGGCTGGGAAGGGGAATTAGGCGCTTATGACGATGCCTTTTTACCTGGATTAAGCAAATTAGCCAGCACCATCAAAACAAATGGGACCAAAGCCATTTTACAGATTTTTCATGCCGGTCGGATGACGGATGACTCAGTTCTACGAGGCACACAACCCATATCCGCCAGCGCGGTTGCAGCTGAACGACCAAATGCCCAAGTTCCCCGAGAAGTTACGGTGGATGAGATATTAGCGATTATTGAAAACTTTAAAAAAGCTACCGAACGGGCGATCAAGGCGGGGTTTGATGGCGTAGAACTCCACGGAGCCAATACGTATTTGATTCAACAATTCTTTTCTCCTCACTCAAATCGTCGATCCGATGAATGGGGTGGCTCACTAGAGAACCGTTATCGTTTTATTGAGAAGCTCGTCGATGAAGTATTGGAAACAGTAGACCAATCAGGTGTGAAGGAGTTTATCGTCGGTTATCGGTTTTCACCGGAAGAATTCGAAGAACCAGGGATTCGCTTTGAAGATACGTTGTTCTTAGTGGACCAACTGGCAGAAAAAGGATTAGACTATCTGCACATTTCTCTTGCGGATTATACCCGTAAATCGATTTCAAAAGCGTATCAAGAAAAATCGATGTTGATGTATGTCTATGAAAAAATCGCTCAGCGGGTTCCTTTGATTGGTGTAGGGGATGTCCGAACGTCGAAAGATGCCGCGGGCTTGCTAGAACATGCAGATTTTGTTGCAGTGGGGCGGGCATTATTGATCGATCCTCATTGGGGACAAAAAGTCTTAGACGGTCAAGATGAGTTGATCCGCACCACGGTTTCTACTTACGAACGTGAGGAACTCGTATTACAAAACGGCGTTTGGGGTTTTATGGAAAACATGATGCCAGATCGACTAAATGAAGAAAAATAAGTAGATAACCACCTTTGCCTTGGGCAAAGGTGGTTTTTCGCGATTGCCCCTCATTTGGGTCACGTTGAGAAAAGCTGTTTTTTTCTCTAATGAAACCTTGTTAGCTTCAAAATGGCGAATCAAGAGAAGAATGTGAGAAACAAGCCTGTAATCGGAAGAAAGAGCGTGGAAAGGTTTTTTTAGTTAAAATACACGAATGAATTTTTGTTTTATTTTAATAAATAGTCAAACAATTCAGAATCATTCATTTTTCTTACAAAAAGATAGCGCAAGTCGAGTTGATTGATAAAAAAACAATCAGTTGTTAGACTGAATACAGGTTAAAAAAACAAAAAGGGGATGTAATGATGAAAAAAGGATTCAGAAATTATTTAGGTTCAGATGAGCGGGAGGCAGGCTATAATTTGTCTTGGGGTTCTATCTTTGCAGGGGTCGTAACATTTATCGCATTGTTCATGACACTGTCAATGATCGGCTCAGCAATCGGTTTTGGTTTGGTGGAACCAACATCAAATAATCCATTAGATGGTGTGGGTACAGGATTATTGATTTGGACAGTCATTACCTTTGTCTTGGCATTATTCGGTGCAGGTTTTGTTTCAGGTGTGGCGGCTCGACGTGTTGGATTGGTTCATGGTTTCTTAACATGGGCAACTAGTATGATCGTGATGATGGTTATGCTCTCTTACTTAACGATCGGTGCATTTTCTGTAGTCGGTTCACTTTTAGGAAACGTTGCTTCTGCTGTTGGCAGTGGCGTTGAAACAGTTGCCTCAGGTGCTGGCGATGTCGCTTCAAAAGCCTTCGATGAAATAACAGGAAACATGGAAGACGTCAATACAGATGAATTACAAGCGAATGTCAATGATGTTTTACAAGATACCGATGTTCCTGAATTGCAACCAGACTACTTGCAAAATCAATTGTCTGATGCGACGAACGACATCAAAGATGCCGGCAAAGACATTGCAACCAATCCAAATGATGCTGATAAAATCATTGATGATTTAGCAAGCAAATTACAAGATCGTGCTACAACGATCGGTGATTCAGTCGATAAAGAAGCAATCTCAAATGCAGTGGCTCAAAACACAGATCTAAGCCAACAAGAAGCGGAAGAAGCAACGAACAATATCGTGAACGGCTTACAAGATGCTTCTGATGAAGCACAAAAACAAATCGAAAATGCACAACAAAATCTTGAACAAGCCAAACAAGACATTGACCAAGCAGTGGAAGACGCTCGTCAAAAAGCGGAAGAAGCAAGTGATGCAACAGCCAAAGCGTCTATTTGGGGCTTTGTGGCAATGGTCTTAGGACTCGCTCTTACGTCAATCGGTGGTATGGTGGGAGCAAACTTAGTTAAAACTGCTGACCACGAAAACCGTATCTAATTTTACCTCTCATCAAGAGAGCTAGTGATTTATAAACCAGTGAACAGCGTTCTGCCAAAGAGTCAAATGGCAGCAGCGCTGTTTTCTGCTTTTAAACAAGCGGTTGAAAATCCCCATTGACGAGTGATTTTTCTCATGCTACACTGGCTCTGAGGATTGTTACCGCTTTAAGCGGGCTATACCTATTTTTTTGTGTGAAGAAATCTAAAGAAGAATAGGGTCGTTAAAATGAACGTAACAAAAGTGATCAATAACAACATTGTGATTTCTGAGAATGAGGAAAAACAAGAATTGGTCGTCATGGGCAAAGGCTTAGGCTTTAAGAAAAAGCCAGGCGATGCGATCGACGATACCAAGATTGAAAAAGTCTATCTCAGTACACAAGAGTGGAATGTCACAAAACTAACCCAATTACTTTCTTCTATCCCTATCGAACATATTCAAGCAGCGAATGAGATCATCAGTTTTGCAAAAGTTTCCCTTGGGAAAAAGTTGAGCGAAAAATTGTTTCTGACGCTGACCGATCATATCAATTATGCTATCGAGCGCTATCAAAACGGCATGGAAATCAAAAATGCCTTGCTATGGGAGATCAAGCGGTTTTATAACCATGAATACCTCATTGGCAAAGAAGCGTTATCGATCATTAAAAATCGCTTGGCGATCGAGCTGCCAGAAGATGAAGCCGGCTTCATTGCTCTGCACATTGTCAATGCTGAGTTGGATATGGCGCAGGTCAGTCAAGTATCGGAAATGGCGAAGATCATTCAGCATATCCTAAACATCGTCAAATATCATTTTTCAATGGAGCTTGATGAGTATTCATTGAACTACGAACGCTTTGTGACCCATTTGAAATTTTTTGTCCAGCGCTTATTCAGCGGTACAAAGCTCGATGATGCAGGAACCGGCAGTTTTATTTTTATGTTGAAAGACCGATACATGAAGGAATATGCGTGTGCGTTGAAAATCAGTGACTACATCAACAAAGAATTCGGTAGACCGTTAGAAGAAGACGAATTGATCTATTTAACTATACACATCAAACGAATAACAAGTGCTTAGGATTGTTACTGGATTGGCAGGCTATACCTAAATGAACTCCCAAGGGGTTTGTTTAGGTATTTTTTTATGGTTTGACACACAAAAAACAAGCGAAAGACCAAAATAGGAGGAACGACATGAATTACAAAGAGTTAGCAAAAACGATCATCACCAATGTTGGTGGGGAAGAAAATATCCAAAGCTTGACCCATTGTGCGACACGCTTGCGCTTCAACTTGAAAGATGATAGCAAACCCCAAGAAAGTACTTTAAAACATACACCAGGGATCATGGGTGTGGTCAATAAAGGTGGGCAATACCAAGTAATCATCGGCAGTGATGTTGGCAATGTTTACAACGAAATCACTGCCCAAACCAATTTGACTAGTGACCAAGAAACAGTAGAAGACGATCGCGGACGTGTTGCGAAAGTCATCGATACGATCACCGGGATCTTCACTCCAATATTACCAGCCATCACGGCAGCTGGGATGCTAAAAGCGGTTCTTTCATTGCTAGTGGTCTTCAATGTCTTGACGGCAGAGAGTCAAAGTTACCAAATATTAAACTTTATGGCGGATGCGGCGTTCTACTTCTTGCCAATTTTGCTGGCTGCTTCTTCTGCACAAAAATTCAAAGCCAATATGTACTTAGCTATGATGGTAGGGGGGATTTTACTCCATCCGAACTTTATCGCGATGGTGACAGCAGTCAATGAGGCAGGCGGCGGCATCCATTTATTCGGCTTGCCAATTTCACCAGTGAGTTATTCATCATCGGTTATCCCAATCATCTTGAGTGTTTGGTTCATGTCTTACGTTGAACCGATCGCCGATAAAGTCTCGCCAAAAGCAATCAAATTCTTCAGCAAACCGTTGCTAACGATCTTCGTCGTAGGGACAGTAGCATTAGTTGCTTTAGGCCCTCTAGGCTACATGATCAGTGAAGCGATTTCTACAGGGATCCAAGCCTTAGAAACGGTTAGCCCATGGATCGTTCCATTACTGATTGGTGCCTTCACGCCATTGTTCGTGGCAACTGGTACCCACTATGGATTGGTTCCTATCGGTATCAACAACCGGATGACCACAGGTTATGACACAGTGATCTACCCTGGCATGCTGGCTTCAAACGTCAGTCAGGGAGCTGCAGCTATCGGCGTTGGTTTTAAATCAAAAGATTCTACGATCAAACAACTGGCATTTTCTGCTGGTCTGACTGGGCTATTCGGCATTACTGAACCGGCGTTGTATGGGGTCAATTTGCGGTTTAAAACACCCTTGTATGCAGCAATGATCGGTGGCGGATTTGGTGGTCTATTTATGGGAATCATGCGTGTCCGCAATTTCTCAGGCGGATCACCAGGCCTGTTGACTTTGCCAAGCTATATCGGCGATGACACCTTACGTCATTTGACCAATGCTTGTATCGGTGCGGCAATCAGTATCGTGATCACATTTATTGCGACATTATTCTTATACAAAGACCCTGTCACAGAAGAAGCACCTGAAGCAACACCGGCAGACAAAGCGCAAGAACCCGCACATCAAATCAGCGGCGCAGAGATCAAAGCACCTTTAAAAGGGGAACTAAAAAGCTTGCAAGCAGTCAATGACGGCATGTTTTCGGAAGAGATTCTTGGACAAGGGGTAGCGATTGAGCCAACCGTCGGAGAAGTGCTAGCTCCAGTAAACGGGACTGTCACAGCAGTCTTTGATTCAAAACATGCCATTGGCTTGACTAGTGAGGAAGGCATTGAGCTGTTGATCCACGTGGGGATCGATACGGTGCAATTGAATGGCGAAGGCTATGCCTATCAAGCAGAAAAAGGGCAAAAAGTATCAGTCGGGGATCCATTGATTACGTTTGATATTGAATTTATCAAAGAAAAAGGCTATCCAGTAATCACGCCGATCGTTATCACCAACAGTACTGAAGTGGGGGACATTTTGACGGCTAACAGTGGCCCGATTACGTTTGGCGATCAAATCATCAAAGTGATCGGCTAAAAAAGGAGAATAAGACATGGGATTTCCAAAAAACTTTTTATGGGGCGGTGCAACAGCCGCCAATCAATGTGAAGGCGGGTTTGATCAAGGCGGGCGTGGGCTTGCCAATGTCGATGTAATTCCGACTGGCAAGGACCGCCGAGCAGTTATTACCGGAAAGCGTGAGATGCTTGCCTTTGAAGAAGGGTATTTCTATCCAGCCAAAGAAGCGATCGATATGTACCATCATTTCAGAGAAGATATCGCCTTGTTTGCGGAGATGGGCTTTAAAACCTATCGTTTATCGATTGCTTGGTCAAGAATTTTTCCGAAGGGGGATGAAGAAACCCCTAATGAAGAAGGCTTGCGCTTTTATGAAGAACTTTTTTTAGAGTGCCGTAAATACCAAATCGAACCCTTGGTGACGATCACGCATTTTGACTGTCCGATCCATTTGATCAAAGAATATGGCGGTTGGCGCAACCGTAAGATGATCACCTTTTATGAAAACCTTTGTCGAGCGATCTTCACTCGATACAAAGGATTGGTGAAGTACTGGCTGACCTTTAACGAAATCAATATGATCTTGCATGCCCCGTTTCTCGGTGCAGGGCTGACCTTTGCTGAAGGCGAAAATGAAGAACAAGTCAAATACCAGGCTGCTCATCATGAGTTAGTCGCAAGTGCGTTGGCAACAAAAATCGCCCACGAGATCGATCCAGAAAATAAAGTTGGCTGTATGCTGGCTGCGGCTAGTTATTATCCTTACAGCTGCAATCCGAAAGATGTCTGGGAAAGCAAAAAAAGCGATCGCGGCAACTATTTCTTTATCGATGTGCAATCGCGAGGAGAATATCCAAATTATGGTTTGAAGATGCTAGCTGATAAAGGAATCACTTTGGAACGAACCGCCGAAGATGCGGCTTTATTAAAAGCCCATACCGTCGATTTTATTTCCTTTTCATACTATGCCTCTCGGGTTGCTACTTCAGAAGATTCCGGTGTTGAGAAAACGGAAGGCAACTTGTTCCCGACCATTAAAAACCCGTATTTAGAAGCGTCAGAATGGGGCTGGCAGATTGATCCGCTTGGTTTGCGAATCACGATGAATGATCTCTATGATCGTTACCAAAAGCCGCTTTTCATCGTCGAAAACGGTCTAGGAGCGGTGGATACGCCAAACGAAGATGGAAAAATCAATGATGTGTATCGCATCGACTATCTACGTGCGCATATCGCTGCGATGAAAGAAGCGATTGACCAAGACGGTGTGGAACTGTTGGGCTATACTTCATGGGGCTGTATCGATTTGGTTTCTGCAGGAACCGGAGAAATGAAGAAACGCTATGGCTATATCTATGTCGATCGCGACAATGAAGGCAATGGCACATTAGCCCGCAGCAAAAAGCAATCCTTTTATTGGTACAAAAAAGTGATTGCCTCAAATGGGGAAGACTTGGCTTAAGCCAGTTAATTTATAAAAAATAAAACAAGGGTGTTCCGCTTTTTCAACTAGCGGAATACCCTTGTTTTATTGATTTTCAGAGTTATAAACTCGTGGTATTGCTCGGTCGTTTGCGATAGTTGGAAGGGGTCAAAGCAGTCTCCCTTTTGAAAAGTGTCGTAAAGTAATTCGGATCATCAAACCCAGTTTCCAATGCGATTTCGATGATTTTTAAATCCGTATGGAGTAAGAGATACTCCGCTTTTTTGATGCGAAACTTATTTAGATAAGTAAAAAAGCTCATCTGGAAATTTCTTTTGAAAAAACGGCAGAAATGCTCTTTGCTATAGCCAATATACTGACTGACTTCCTCAAGTGTCACTGGACGTTGATAATTTTCTTCAATAAAAAGTAGGATTTTCTTGCATTTGTACGTATTGAGTTTGCTTTTACTGTCGATTGGTTTCTTATTGCGGTTAATGTATTGGGTGTTTTGACAAAGATATTTTATAAATAAAAAGAGTTCCGCTTTGATCGCCAGCTCATACAATGGTTCCTTTAATGCAAATAAATCTATAATATGAGTCAATGCCTGTTGAATTCTCATATGAGAAACGAAATCACTTGTGATGTGAATCGCTTGCTGATCCGCGGAATGGAGCAACGGGTCCAGATAGGACTGCTGGATCAAATCAGAGACGCGGCTCTCAATAAAGGTCGCGTCAAAGACGATAGCAAAGAAGGTACAAGCTGTTTGTTGATAATTTAATGCCTCATGTAGCTGATTGGCAGGGATAAATACAAGCTCGCCTTCTTTAGCGATATAAGAAACACCTTCGACCTTTATTTCCATCTTTCCTCGAAAAATATATAGGATCTCAAGCTCGCGATGCCAATGGGTGTGGATCATATTTGCTTGATCAGCAGGATGATTTGTCAAATAAACACTGACTGGAAACAAGCTATCACCATGTTCTGTGATCTCTTTTAAAGAAGTATCAATATCATATTCACTAGGGTTTGGCGTAAAAATATAGGGTTGGGTTACCATCTGTCTCCTCCATTTTCATCAATATTACAAGGTATTTCGGTTAAGATAACGATTACAGAAGGGCCGAAATATCAATATAATCAATTTGTGATCGAATTGATTGAGGAGGGAACAATGATGAAAAAGAGAATTTTGTTGACGGCTGCTACTATGTTAAGTGTGATCGGAATTGCTGGTTGCGGAAATTCTGGAAGCGGTACCTCAGATGATGGTAGTGTAACACTAGAAGTTTTTAACATCAAGACAGAGACTGCAGAACAGATGGATCGATTGGTTGCGGCTTTTGAAGAAAGCCATGAGGACATAAAAATCAATATGACTACTGTAGGTGGAGGAACGGACGCCACAGCGGCTCTCCAATCAAAATTTTCATCTGGTGATGAACCGGACATTTTTATGCTGGGGGGACTAGCAGATACGCAAACATGGGAACACAAGTTATATGACCTTGGGGAAACAGAATTAGCCCAAAAAGCAATTGAGGGAACGTTGGAAGGGGCAACACTGAATGAGACAGTCTATGGCTTGCCGATGAATATCGAAGGCTACGGTTGGCTGATCAATAAAGAGCTGTTTCAGCAAGCGGGAATCGATAGTGAAGCGATTGAAACATTTGCCGATTTTAAGGAGGCAGTAGAAACGTTAGATAGTAAGAAAGAAGAGTTAGGATTAGACGGTGTATTCGGCTTCAGCGGCGGTGAAACATGGGTTTCCAGTCAATTCAGTTCGAACTTTTTTGCACCTGAATTTAATGATAGCTTGAAGGAAACACTGGAAGCCAAAGAGCTTCATTTAACTTATGAGGCACAACTGAAAGACTACGCTGATCTGGCGATCCAATACAATGCTCAACCGTTGGAATCAATGGATTACAGCACGTCAGTCGAAGAATTATTTACTAGTGAGAAGGTTGCCATCATTCATCAAGGCAATTGGATCGTTCCTACATTAAACAGCTTGGATGATACATTTGCAAAAGAAAAATTAGCGATCGTCCCAATGCAAGTGGGAGACGGCAGCAAAATTGTAGCCGGACCAGCTTGGTATTGGGGTGTCAACAAAGATAAGGAACAAGAAGTGATCGATGCCTCCATACAATTTTTGACATGGATGTATACCGATGAAGAGGCGATGACCGCGATCATCGATGATTTTGAGTTTATTCCAGCTTATACGAACTTCTCCAGTGACGATATTTCTGATCCGTTGTCCAATGACATTTATACGTATTTAACGAATGGCCAAACGGTTCCTTGGGTCCATAACTCTTATCCAGATGGATACGGACAAAATATTTTTGGGGTTCAGTTCCAGGCTTATGCAGCCGATCAAATCTCATGGACTGAGTTTACTGATCAGCTGAAAAGCAGCTGGGCGCAAGAACGTCAATAACCAAAGTGATGCCTATCCTGCAGTGATGCGCGCAGGATAGGCAAAATCAAGGAAATCATAGGAGGAGCTGTATGTTAACAAATCGTTCAAAATCATTTTGGCTGCTGCTAGCACCGGCATTCGTCGCATTATTGGTCGTTCTGTTTATTCCTTTATTTACAGGGGGATATTACTCACTGACCAACTGGAACGGCAATACGATCAGCGACTTTATCGGATTGGAAAACTACTTGCGCGCTTTTAAAGATCAGGCGTTCATTAACAGCTTGTTGTTCACGGCGAAATTTTCTGTTTACAGTGTGATCTTGATCAATGTCATCGCGCTGTTGTTAGCAACTTTAGTCACGCAAAAACTGGGACGCTGGACCACTCTATTTCGGACCGTCTTTTTCATGCCGAACTTAATTGGTGGGATCATACTAGGATTTATATGGCAATTTATTTTTAACAAAGCATTCGAGAGTATCGCCGATTTGACTGGGATCAATTTTTTTAATGGCTGGTTGAATACACCAGAAACAGGTTTTTGGGGTTTGGTTATCTTGTTCGTCTGGCAGATGAGCGGGTATATGATGTTGATCTATATTTCGTTTCTAAATAATATTCCAGAAGAAATTTTAGAAGCAGCAGATATGGACGGCGCCAATCCGCTACAAGTCTTTTTCCGAATCAAACTACCCATGCTGATGCCCGCGTTTACAGTAACATTGTTTTTGACGCTGTCAAATGCCTTTAAAATCTATGATCAAAACTTGGCGTTGACACAGGGCGGACCGTTCAATTCGACTCAGATGGCAGCCATGAATATTTACAATGAAGCTTTTTCAATGAGAAAAATGGGCTTTGCTCAGTCAAAAGCGATGATATTTCTGGTGATCATTGTCATTATTTCCATTATTCAAATCTCAATTACCCGCAGAAAGGAGATCAGCGCATGATCGAGACTCGTCACTCCTCTACTAAAAAGGGGAATACAAAAAGTAGACGGCAGAAGAAAAAAAAGCTGCAGCACAGTCTGCTGATCGTAAGTGGTCTTTTACTTGCGTGCTTATGGTTTTATCCGTTTTTCTTGATCGTGATCAATTCATTTAAAACAAAAGCAGAGATCTTTCAGAGTACGTTGTCGCTGCCTGGCGGATTGTCCTTTGAGAATTATCAAGAGGCGTTAGAAAAACTGGATTTCATCAGAAGTTTAATGAATTCATTGTTGATTACTGTCGGTTCTTTGATCTTGGTGGTCTTTGTTTCTTCAATGGCAGCATACGCTTTATCGAGAAATACCAGCCGCTTAAGTTCAGTCCTCTATTTTGTTGTTGCCATCGGCTTGCTGATCCCTTTTCAAGGGATCATGATTCCACTGATTTCTCTTTTTGGACGAATGAATTTGTTAAATCAGCCGGGTCTAATGATAATGTACTTGGGATTGGCTGTCAGTATGTCGACTTTTTTGTATTATGGTGCGTTAAGAGGCATTCCACGTTCGCTGGATGAAGCAGCGATCATTGATGGGGCGAATACCTTTCAGATTTATTGGAAAGTAATATTGCCTTTGTTGAAACCAACGACGGTAACGGTGATTGTTTTGAATACATTGTGGTTTTGGAATGACTACTTATTGCCTTCATTAAGTATTAATAAAGCCGGAATGTATACGATTCCCTTGCGGATGTTTTATTTCTTCGGCGAATTTAACAAGCAATGGCATTTAGCGCTAGCCGCTCTGGTGATCGTTGTTCTGCCAATCATTCTCTTGTTTATTGCCTTGCAAAAACATGTAGTGAAAGGCATCTCAGATGGTGCAGTAAAGTAGGAGGAAAAGAAGATGAAATTTACAAATGGCTATTGGCTGGCAAAAGAAGGCGTCCAACTCGAACATCCCCGAATTGCTTATGATCATAAGGTAGAAAAGGAGCAATTGACCCTTTATCTGCCCTATCAAGAGATTCAGCGGCGTGGCGATACCTTAAACCTTGGTTTAACCACACTCACGTTCTCGACTCCGCAAAACGATGTGATCAAAGTCAGTTTGGTGCATCATGACAAGACAATGCACGCCCCGTCGTTTACAGTGGATACCCAACCAGCAGACGTGAAGATCGATACCGATAAAGAAGACATGTATATCTTCAAATCTGGATCACTGGAAGCGAAAGTCCCTAAACAAGCGGCTTTTAAAATCGACTTTTTTGGAGAAGACAGATTGTTGACTTCTTCCATGCCTAAAGCACAGGCAAAAATTTCGGGAAATGACGGCAAACAGTATATGCGAGAACAGCTTTCGCTAGATCCTTATGAACTTGTTTACGGATTAGGGGAACGGTTCACCCCTTTTATCAAGAACGGTCAAACCGTTGATATTTGGAATCAAGACGGTGGTACGGGTAGCGAGCAGGCATACAAAAATATTCCGTTTTATCTGACGAATAAAGGCTACGGTATTTTTGTTGATCATCCCGAAGCGGTTTCCTTTGAAGTGGCTTCTGAGAACGTTTCCCGCACGCAATTCAGTGTCGAGGGGCAGCGTCTAGACTATTACATCATCTATGGACCAGATATGAAAGCCATTCTAGAAAAATACACCGACTTGACAGGAAAACCCGCCTTACCGCCAGCATGGTCTTTTGGCTTATGGCTATCCACTTCGTTTACGACTGATTATAGTGAAGAAACAGTGATGCACTTTATCGATGAAATGCAAGCTCGTGATATTCCTTTTGATGTCTTTCATTTTGATTGTTTCTGGATGAAGGAATTTGAATGGTGTGGGTTTGAATGGAATGATGAGTTGTTTCCTGATCCGAAAGGATTACTAAAGAAAATCCATGATAAAGGATTAAAAGTCAGTCTATGGATCAATCCTTACATTGGGCAAAAAGCCTCTGTATATCAAGAATGCAAAGAGAAAGGGTACTTTATTAAGAACCAAGCAGGTGAAGTCTGGCAGTGGGATCTTTGGCAAGCTGGACAAGGGATCATTGATTTTACCAACCCAGAGGCTCGTCAATGGTATAAAGATCGCTTAAAGGAATTGATTGAATTAGGTGTTGATTCCTTTAAGACGGATTTCGGTGAGCGGATTCCTGAAGATGCTGTCTATTATGACGGATCAGATCCGAAAAAAATGCACAATTATTATGCCTATCTATACAATGAAACCGTTTTTGAACTGCTGGCGGAAATGCGGGAAAATCAAGCCGTTCTTTTTGCCCGTTCTGCTTCTGTCGGTTCCCAAAAATTTCCAGTCCATTGGGGAGGCGACAATTTATCTGAATATTCTTCGATGGCAGAGTCTCTGCGTGGTGGCTTATCCTTTGTCTTATCTGGTTTCGGATTTTGGAGCCATGATATTGGCGGGTTTGAAGAACAAGCGACCCCCGACCTGTATAAACGTTGGACGCAATTTGGTTTATTGTCGACCCACAGTCGATACCATGGCAATGTTGAATATCGGGTACCATGGAATTTTGGCGAAGAAGCAGCAAAAGTCAGTCAAGCTTTTTCAAAATTGAAAAATCGCCTGATGCCTTATATTTATCGTCAAGCAGCAGCCACTGCAAAAACGGGCATTCCCCTGATGCGTCCATTGATGCTAGAGTTTCCAGAGGATCCGACGGTTTATGCCATTGATAAGCAGTATATGCTAGGGGATCGCCTATTGGCTGCACCGATTTTTAATGAGCAAGGAAAGGTTCCGTTCTATTTGCCAGCGGGTACTTGGACAAATTATTTAGACAACAAACGCTATGAAGGCCAAAAATGGTGGGAAGAAAGCTATGACTATTTCCATCTTCCGTTGATGGTACGACCGAATTCACTGATCATTGAAGGAAGCGTTGAACAGACCGCCGCCTATGACTACACCGAAAACCTCACCATCCATGCCTTTGAAATAACGGAAGCAGTTTCTGCTGAAGTCTGTGATCAGCAGGGCGTGCCAGCTGGAAAAATTTCTATTGAACCAGAGGAACGCGGTTATCGAGTTTGTATGGAAGGGGTGGAAAAAGTTCAGGTACTGTTTCGCAATCGAAGCTTTGCAAACGCCCAACGACATCCTTTTGGCAGCATGATCACCATGGACGGACAAGAAATGATCGTCTTTGAATAAGGAAACAAAACCTACCGTTCTTGATGGGTATTTATCAAGGACGGTAGGTTTTTTGTAGTGAATGAAGCATTGAAAAGCTAACGGCAAAGTGCAGACGCAGTTCTTTGCTTCAGTTTTTTTCCTCCCGCTGGATCGGCAGCAGCAAGCGAACGGTGGTTCCTTCGTTGATGCGTGATTCTACAGTCAATCCGTATTTTTCCCCATAGAGCAGCTTGATACGCTGATCAATATTGTCTAAGCCAATACCCGAATAGTGTTCAAAGTGGTTCGCGGAGCTGGTTGGGTGCTCTTCATTGAACCCGATGCCCGTATCGATGATCTCAATTTTCAGGCCTTCCTTACTGACACGAGAAAAAATCTGGATCAATCCTGAATCCTCTTCGGGAAAGGCATGCAGGTAGGCATTTTCGATAATCGGTTGCAAAATCATTTTCGGTACGAGAATATTTTCACAGCCATCTTCTGAAAAAATCGTCGATTGGATGCGATTGCCATAACGCACGTTCATTAAAACGAGGTATTCTTCCACGATCGCTAGTTCATCTTTTAAAGGGACGATCTCTTTGCGGTTAAAGGTATGCCGCAACAATTGGACAAAACTTTCAATCGCTTGGGTGGCGGCCTCTTGTTCGTTTTGCCAGATTAAAAACTTGATAGCGGTCAAGGTGTTGTAGACAAAATGCGGTTGGATCTGCATTTGCAGTGAACGAATCTCGAACTTGCGTTTTTCGGCTTCTGTGACCATTAAATGATCGACATAAGATTCCAAGTCCTCCAGCATCAAGTTATAGGCACGCCCCAATTCTCGCGTTTCATACGTCCCGTTGATGGTGACCTTGTCGCTGAAATCGCCTTGAGTGACCGCCGGCAGCTTGGCAATCAGCTGATAAATCGGTTGGGTGATGTTGCGGATGATCCAAAATGCCAGCAGACTAAAGAGTAAAATACTGACGACAGAAATCAAAAGAGCTGGCTTGATCAGATTCATATTGCGTACCAGATGCGATTCATCCAAGACATCGTAAAAAGTAAAGTGATACGAATAAAGGGGCAGCTGATTGATGCTAGTATCTCTTTTGACCGTGACGAGATGATTTTCAAACGGCTTGCCTAAAAGGCTCGGATCAGAAGTGGAGAGAATTTGATTTTGTTCATTGACGATATAGATCGAGTGAAGACTGGTATCTAAGAGTTGACGATAAATTGAAGAAAAATCGGATTCCTTTAAGAAAATCAGGGCATAGCCGAAAATCGTTTCTTCTTTCATTAATTTGCGCACGTACATCAAGCCAGGGGAGTCGCTGGTGGAGGTACTTAAGCCTTGGTCCAAGAAATAATACTGACTGATGGCGTCATTGTCATTGATTTGCTGGATAAAGGTACTGGCGAGAAAATCATCCACCGATTGATTGCGAACCGCATCGTTTTGGAAAAAAGTACCCCCGTTGACCCCAATCAACACTAAATTTGAGGGGATGTCTTGAAACAAAGAGCGGGTGTCTTTTAATTGCTCGTTTAATTCTAAAATCGTACGGCCTTGATTCATGTCGCCTTCTAAGTATGTTTCAACGGCTTTGCTTTCATCGACGATGTCAAAAATCCGATGGATATTCTCGTTCAGACGCTCATAATCTTCTTGGATTTTTTCCAGTAGCAGCTGATTGGAGCTTTGGTACGAAGCAACATAGGCATCTTTCGAGCGACCATAGATCACGACGACGGTTAGCAGACATACACTAATGACCCCGACGACAACAAAGAGGAAGATCCGACTGAATAATTCATTTTTCTGAATCCATTGGTTGATTTTCATAATTGATTCAACCGCCGATACTTCGATGGGGTGACCTGACATTCTTTCTTAAAGATACGAGAAAAATAGCTGATATCCGAATACCCGACCGCTTCACTGATTTCAGATAGATTCAGATCAGATTGTGTCAGTAGTTCTTTGGCTTTATCCAAGCGGGTTTTCTTTACGTACTCAGAAAAGCTCATTTTCAGTTTTGCAGAAAGAAAAGCCGAAAGATAGGTGTAACTAAAATGAAAGGTTTCAGCCAGTTCAGACAAAGACAGACTTTTGGTGTAGTTGTCTTGAATAAAGCGCTGGATCGCAACGAGTAGATCATCTTCATCCAGCGGTGATAAGGTCGTCAGCTGTTGACGAATATCATCGATGGTCGCCAACAATAAATCAGAAAAATCTTCCAAATACTGCACGTGACCGATAGCGTGCAAAAATTCAGCTTTTAAGCGGCTAAAGCGTGGAGCAGTGGGAAATTCTTCTTCCAAGCGGGAGAGTAACGTGTAAAAAATACTGCTGGCCTGCTGTTTTAAAAATGTCGGATCGACATTGGATAAAATCATGTCATTAAAATATTCCTCGATTCTGGTGATTCCTAGCAAAAAGTTGTTGTCCAACAAAGCCCGTAAGAACTTCTTAGTATCAAAGCGATCACTTTCGATGTACAAAAAGAGTTCGTGTTCTTGTACCAACCGTTGGCGTTTATAAAAAAACGATTGTCCTTGGCTTTTGGCTTTAAGCGTCACAAAATGATCCCGTAACTGTTCAATCTTTCGAAAGGGCACACTGAGAGTAAAGAAGGCATCCGGCTCGGTAAAACGCAATTGTTCCAACGTTTCTTTCAAAGCGGAATAAAAATTCGTTCCTTCTGGATAACTGATCACTAAGCCGGCATCTTTATTACTGGTTTGAAAAAAGAGCGTCTTTACCTGCGGTTGTGATTGAGTAAATTCTGTCAACGCATGTAGCAGCTGATCATTGGCACGAAAGCCGCTAAAATTGGTGGTCAAAATTTGGGCTTGCTGTTGCGGCTGACCCAATGCAAGAGAGTCCGCTAAAGGAGCCAACGGTTCTTCATACCCTGCTAAATAGCGATTCAACGATTCTTGCAGCTGCGTTTCCTCAGTCACGGAGCCTTTTGTATGTGACAGCTTTTGTGTGATGTTGTGTAGCGTCTTCAACAAGAGTGTCGGTGTCAGTGTCGGTTTTAAAAGATAATCTACGGCACCATTTCTAAAAGATTGACTGACATATTGGAAATCATCGTAGCTGCTCAAGACCAAAAAATGGACTTCTGGATATTGTTGTTGAATGATCGTTGTGAGTTGAAGGCCGTCCATTTGTGGCATTTTCAAATCCGTAATCACGATGTCGGGATTTAGCTCATGGATCAGTGCCAATGCTTCTTGCCCGTTCGCTGCATCGCCTAAGAGACGGAACCCTTCTTGCTCCCAACGTATCATATGTTTCAATCCATCTCGGATCGTTGCCTCATCATCAACGACTAAGACCGTGCGTAAAATAGTCATGGTATCCCCCCTATATCTCTTCTTTATTATAAACGCTTTCAAAAAAGAAAGGTATTGTAACTTTTTTCTATTTTTGGACAAATTTAGTAAGCTCTTTCATAATCGTTGAATACGGTTACAAAATCAGTGTATAGTTAGCCTTGTAAATAAAAGGAAAGAGGGATAAAAATGAAAAAACTACTTGCATCGATGGTAACGGCGGCTGCAGTGCTGACTTTGGCGGCTTGCGGAAACAGCAACACAAGCTCTGGGGATTCCGGCGAGTCCTCAAACAAAGTCACGGTCTGGGCATGGGATGAGACCTTCAACATCAAGGCAGTCAATGAAGCCAAAAAAGTGTATGAAAATCAAGATGTCGATGTGGAAGTTGTGACGATGTCGCAAGATGATATCGTCCAAAAATTAAATACTAGTCTGGCATCAGGAAATACGGACGGACTGCCAAATATCGTCTTGATCGAAGACTACCGCATCCAAGGGTACCTTTCTTCTTATCCAGATGCGTTTAGTGATCTAACGGATATCGTGAATGAGGAGGATTTCTCCAGCTATAAATTTGCGGTCAATAAAGTCGACGATGTCATTTATGGGGTGCCATTTGACAGTGGCGTCGCAGGACTATTTTACCGCACAGATTATTTGACCGATGCAGGCTATGAGCAAGCGGATCTCCAAGATATTACCTGGGATGATTTTATCAGCATTGCCAAAGATGTCAAAGAAAAAACGGGTCACGCTATGATGTCGTTAGACCCAAGCGATCTTGGCTTGGCACGAATCATTATGCAATCGGCAGGCGAATGGTATACCGGTGAAGATGGCTCCACCGTGACCATCAAAGACAATGAATCCTTCAAAGCCGGTCTAACTGTCTTGGCAACATTGTTGAATGAAGGCTTAGTTGAACAAGTTTCCGATTGGGATGGCGGGGTCAATGCTGTTCAATCGGGGAATGTTGCGTCTGCGCCAACCGGTGCGTGGTATTCTAGCACAATTCAAGGCGCTGAAGATCAAAGCGGCAAATGGGCGATCGCTCCGATCCCATCCATCGCTGGCGATAGCAATTCAGTCAATGCTTCCAGCATCGGCGGAGCAGGCTGGTACGTGATCAAAGGGGTTGACGGCGAAGAAAATGCCAAAGACTTTTTAGCCAATACCTTTGCTTCAAACAAAGAATTGATGGGTACACTAGCTACCGAGATCGGTTTGGTTTCAACCATGAATGCTGCAGAAGAAACGGAAGAATATACGTCGGGGCTTGATTTCTATGGCGGTCAAAAAGTCTTCCAAGATTTCTCTCAATGGTCACAAGAAATTCCAGCCGTGAACTACGGCAATCACACCTATGCCATTGAATCTGTCTTGACTGAAAGCTTGCAACGAGTGATCAACGGCGAAGACATCGATAAAGTATTAGAAGAAGCACAATCACAAGTGGAAGCACAAATTGCAAACTAATCGAACAACTTTGCAGAAACTCGTGAGCGATCGCGAGTTTCTGTGTTAAGGGGGAATTACAATGAAAAACAAAACAAAAAATTGGTTTGCAAACGGCAATGCCTTTATTACCTTACCCGTCATTTTGATCACGATGCTGGTCTTTATCCCGATGGTCTCGGCACTGTTCACGTCATTCCAATCAGGACCACCGACAGCGATGACCTTTAACGGTCTTGGCAACTATCAGCGGATGTTGAGCGACTCAACCTTTAAAAAAGCCTTTGGCAATACGTTTTTATACTTATTAGTCCAAGTTCCGATCATGCTCTTTTTGGCGCTGATCGTATCGAACATATTGAATGACAAAAAATTGAAATTTAAAGGGCTGTTCCGCACCGCCTTGTTTTTACCATGTATCACATCCTTGGTTTCTTATTCCTTGATCATGAAAAGTCTCTTTTCGGCAAACGGGTTAGTCAATAACTTTTTGACGCAGCTACACCTGATCGATGCGCCGATCCAATGGTTGACAGATCCTTTTTGGGCAAAAGTACTGATTATTTTTGCCATCACGTGGCGTTGGACCGGCTACAATATGATCTTTTTCATCTCAGGCATGCAGAATATCGATCCAAGTATTTATGAAGCGGCAGAGATCGATGGCGCTTCAAAATGGGATCAATTCTTCAAAATCACGATTCCCAACTTGCGTCCAATCATCCTATTTACCACGATCACTTCAACGATCGGTACGCTGCAATTATTCGATGAAGTTCAAAATATCACTGGCGGTGGACCAGCCAATGCCACGACGACCTTGTCACAATATATCTACAATTTGAGTTACAAATTCACGCCAAACTTTGGGTATGCCGCTGCGGTCTCCTTTGTCATTGTGATCGCGATCGTGATTTTATCGATCATCCAAACGAAAATAGGAGGAAAAGAAAATTGAAAACAATCTCACTCACTTTAAAATACGTCTTTCTGGCGATTTTGGCTTTCATCTCTATTTTTCCATTTGTTTGGATGATCCTAGGGATGACCAATCAAACCTTTGATATCGTTGCCGGGAAAATCATGATTGGGGCTCAGTTGGTCATCAACTTCCAAAATCTTTTTTCTTCCGATTTGAATTTTACTCGGGCATTAGGAAACTCAGCGGTGATTGCCGTGATTACGACCTTCCTTGCACTGTTGTTCTCCTCCATGGCAGGGTATGGCTTTGAGATCTATCGGACGAAAACCAAAGACCGTATCTTTAATATTCTATTGCTGTCGATGATGGTGCCTTTTGCCGCGCTAATGATCCCGCTCTATCGGATGTTCAGCAAGCTTAGCGGCACACCAATCGGGATCAATACCTTCGCTGTCGTGATTTTGCCCTCGGTCTGTACCGCCTTTTTGATTTTCTTTTTCCGCCAAAACATCAAGGCATTCCCTAGAGAATTAGTCGAAGCTGCTCGGATCGATGGCTTGAATGAACTGAGTATTTTCTTTAGAGTCTACATGCCGACGGCTAAAAATACTTATGCAGCTGCCGCGATCATTACGTTTATGGGCAGCTGGAACAATTATTTGTGGCCATTAGTTGCCTTGCAATCACCAGACAAACGGACCGTTCCACTGGTTCTTTCGGCTATGGGTGCTTCTTATACACCTGATTATGGCATGATGATGTGCGGCATTGTGATCGCCACACTGCCAACGGCCATCATTTTCTTCGTTTTACAAAAACAATTTGTCCAAGGTATGCTGGGATCCGTGAAATAAACGGAGTATCAGCGAACAATTATAAAGTAGAGGGTACGATATGATTCTTTTTGACAAACAATTAAACGTCTTTCATTTAAGCAACGATCAAATCAGCTATCTCATACAAATAGAAGAAGGGGGCAATGTGGCACACCTTTATTTTGGAAAAAAAATCGCTCATTATTCTGGCGGCTATCGTTATCCACGTCTTGATCGGTCCTTTTCGCCCAATCCCCCAGACAGCAGCGACCGACTTTTCTCATTAGACACCTTGATGATGGAATTTCCTGGCAACGGCTTCGGAGATTTTCGAGAAGCAGCTTATAGGATTCGCCAGTCTAACGGTAGCCGAGTCAGCCATTTTGTCTTTAGTGATTACCAGATTCAACAAGGCAAACCCGCCCTAGCAGGATTGCCTCAGACCCATGGTGCCGACGACGGGATCGAAACACTGATTCTGTCCTTAAAAGATGATGTGACGGGACTCGAACTGCAGCTGTTTTACACGATTTTCGAGGATGCGGCAGTGATCGTCCGCTCAAGTAAAGTAATCAACCACGGAAACCAGCCTGTTACGATCGAGCAGCTGGCGAGTCAAGCGCTCGATTTTCCTAACCGTCCCTTTGATTTGATCCACTTGCCGGGGGCATGGGCGAAAGAACGCCAAGTCACCCGAGAACCAATCAATCGCGGCATCAAGCGTTTGGACAGCAAGCGTGGTTCCAGTAGTCATCAGCAAAATCCCTTTGCCGTCATACTGGAACCTAATGCTACGGAGTTTGCTGGGGAGTGTTTTGGTTTTAGTTTGCTGTATAGTGGCAACCATGAAATTATCATCGAAAAAGATCCTTACCATCAGACTCGTGTGATCATGGGGATCAACAGCCATCAATTTGCTTGGCAATTGCCGCCAACTGAAAGCTTTCAAGCCCCAGAAGCCGTGATTGCTTATAGTGAGGCTGGCTTGAACCAGCTGTCAGCCACCTATCATGACTTTTATGATGAGCATTTGATTCGGGGCAAATACAAAAAGCAAGAACGGCCGATCCTGATCAATAACTGGGAAGCAACGTACTTTGATTTCAATGAAGAAAAACTGGATGCCCTCGTTGATGAAGCGAAGGAGCTGGGAATCGAACTGTTTGTTTTGGATGACGGCTGGTTTGGTCAGCGAGAAGATGACCAAACCTCATTAGGCGATTGGTTTGAAAACGAAGGCAAGCTAGCTTCTGGCTTGGCAGGATTTGCCCAAAAAGTCCATGACAAAGGGCTGCAATTCGGGCTTTGGCTGGAACCAGAAATGGTTTCGGGCGACAGTGAACTGAACCGACAACACCCCGATTGGCTGTTACAAGTACCAAATCGCAAGCCAGCGCTTAGCCGCAGTCAGTATGTGTTGGACTTTTCTCGACAAGATGTCAGAGACCATCTCTATCAGCAATTATCCCAACTGTTTGATACGGTTGCCATCGACTATATCAAATGGGACATGAACCGCAGTCTGTCGGATGTCTATTCCTTGCTCCTCGATCCTGCCCAGCAAGGGGAGGTCGCGCATCGCTATCTGCTGGGCTTGTATGAGTTCCTAGAGAAACTGACCACTGCCTATCCGACGATCCTGTTTGAAGGCTGTTCTGGCGGTGGCGGGCGCTTTGATGCCGGTTTCTTGTATTATATGCCGCAGATTTGGACCAGCGACAACACCGACGCCATCGCCCGCTTGAAGATCCAGTACGGTACCAGTCTGGTCTATCCGCCATCCACCATGGGTGCGCATGTCTCAGCGATCCCGAACCATCAGACCCAACGGGCAACGGATCTAGCGATTCGCGGCAATGCTGCGATGTCTGGCTTGCTGGGCTATGAGCTTGACTTAACACAGCTGACAGAAGAAGAAAAAACGCAAATCAAAGAACAAATCACTTTTTATAAAAAACATCGGCGCCTGCTGCAGTTGGGCCGCTTTGTTCGACTGCTCAGCCCTTATGAAGGCAATGACGCCGCCTGGCTGTATGTTTCTCAGGATAAAAAAGAAGCGATCGTCTTTTACTTCCGAGTTTTAGCTGAAGCCTCTGCACCATTGGTTACTTTAAAGCTGGCTGGTCTTGATCCTGACCTCACCTATCAAAGTGGGGGCGAGAACTTCGGTGGCGATGAATTGATGCAACTCGGGTTATATATCGATCCTCATTTAGCAGGGGATTACGCCACGCAGCGGTTTCATTTTGTTGCAAAAGTGCCCCACGAATGAAAAAAGCGTTCCGTCAAAACATGCTGTTTTGACGGAACGCTTTATTGTGCTGCCGCAAGCTTTTGGCTAATGATCGGCAACTGAGAGGCTATTTTAGAACAAATGATTTATTTTTTTCTCGAGAAGTCGTATGATGAAGGAGGAGGCAGGCAGTTTGCTTCTGACAATCAGTAAGAGGAGGGTGTTCAACATGGACGAACAGCCACTAGCGAATGAAACAGAAGAAGGGTTGATTGCTGCAGGATATCGGAAGTATCGTGGTGAAGCGATCGATATTTATTACAACAAAGAGATCTGCACCCACAGCGGTAATTGTGTGCGGGGCAATCCCGCCATTTTTGAAGTTGGACGGCGTCCCTGTGTGATTCCTGATAATGGGGAAGCAGCCCAAGCGGCACAAGTGATCCATACCTGTCCAAGCGGTGCATTAAAGTATGTGTTAAAGGAGGAACAATCATGGAAATCTTAGAAGAAAATGCTCGATTTGTGTTAAAAGACGGTGACAAAGAAATTGGTGAAATGACGTGGTCGGAAGCGGGCGAAACGCGCTTGATCATTGACCATACCTTTGTCGATCCCGCTTATCGGGGCCAAGGTCTGGCCGAAAAATTAGTGGCAAAAGGGGTGGAAAAAGCCCGCAAAGAACAAAAGAAAATCATTCCTTTGTGTCCCTTTGCCAAAAAAGAATTTGAACGCAAACCAGAATATGCCGATGTTTGGAACCAATAAATCAACCAAAACAACCCCCACCACCTCAAGAGTCTCTCTTTGAGGTGGTGGGGGTTGTTGTATGACTGATCAATGTTGGAATTGAGCATGGTACAGGCGATAGTAATAGCCTTGTTCTGCCAGTAATTCTTCATGGGTTCCTTGCTCCACGATTTGACCGGCATCCATTACAAGGATCTTGTCTGCTGCTCGAATCGTTGATAACCGATGGGCGATCACAAAGCTGGTTTTGCCTTCCATCATTTTCAAAAAGGCATCTTGAATTTTTTTCTCAGTCAGAGTATCAACCGAACTGGTTGCTTCATCCAAAATCAGCATTGGTGGGTTACTGATCATCGTGCGGGCAATCGTCAATAGCTGTCGTTGTCCGTCAGAGATCTTGATGCCTTGATGACCGATCGGTGTATCTAGTGTTTCTGGTAAGCGCATCACATATTCATACATATAGGCATGCTTTAGGGCATCATAGATTTCTTCATCTGTGGCAGTGTCATTTCCGTATTGCAAGTTTTCTCGTAAAGAGGCATCAAAGAGCCATGTATCTTGCAAGACCATTCCGAAGCTTTGCCGTAATTCTTCTCGTTTCAACTGACGAATATCGGTGCCATCGATCTTGATCGCGCCTTTATCGACATCATAGAAACGCATCAACAAATTGACCAACGTCGATTTACCGGCACCGGTTTTTCCGACGATTGCGACGGTTTCTCCAGGTTTTGCAGTAAAAGTGAAATCTTCGATCAATTTTTGACCAGGATCATAAGCAAAAGACACCTCCTCAAAGGCAATCTCGCCTTTGATCTCTCCCAGTGATTGAGATTCTTGGTCATCGGCTGTTTCTGGCTCTTGATCCAACAGCTCAAAGGTTCTTGAAAGTCCAGCCAATGCCGTTTGGATCTGGGTCGTAATTCCTGACAATTCAATGAATGGTTTCGAAAACTGACTGGAGTAGATCGTAAAGCTGGAAATCATCCCAACCGTGACAGCACCTGAACCAGAAAAGTAAAGCAGACCGCCGACAAAGCCGACTGACAGATACGCCAAATGATCGACGAATCGTGAAAGGGGATTGGTCAAAGAAGAAGAAAACTGTGCCTTTTGCCCCCGGACATTCAATTCTTGGTTGATCGTTTCAAAACGGTTTTGGTTGATGGTTTCTCGATCAAAGGCTTTGACGATTTTTTGATTGCCGATCATTTCCGTAACAAAGCCAGAAATTTCGCCAACGATTTCTTGTTGCCGAGCAAAATGCGATTGTGACGTTCGTGCCACGATCCAGTTGACCAAAAAGATGATCGGGGTCGAAACCAATACGACCAACGTTAAGGGCACACTCATTTGCAGCATGACGACTAAGGCGATCAAGACGACCGAAATACCAGAAAACAGCTGGTTGAAGACTGCAGCGACGGCAATGGAAATATTATCCATGTCATTGGTAAAACGACTGACGATGTTGCCGTGGGAGTTTTGGTCATAATAGCGCAAAGGCAATGTATTGAGATGCGCAAAACCTTTTTTGCGCAAATCGGCGACAGATAAATACGCCACGCGGTTACCCAGTCGCTGGATCAACCATTGACTGACCACAGTCACTAAAACCACTCCGGCAAACAGAAGCAAAATACGATAGAGAGCGCTGAATTGCACTTGATCAGCACCTATCAGCTGATCGACGGCTTGACCAATCTGATACGTCATATAAACCGAGGAGACGCCAGCAGCGATCCCGAGGACAACTGCTGCCCAAGTTTCCTTCGCGTAGGCAGTCAAATAAGGGAGGTAGCGACGAAAGGCCGACCAATCGAATGATTTCTTTTTCATGCTTCTTCCTCCTCTGCCTGTGATGCGACGATTTCTTGGTATTCTTTTGAAGATGCCAACAGCTCTTCATGGGTCCCTTTGCCTACCAAATTCCCTTGGTCTAAGACTAAGATCTGCTGCGCATCTTGAATGGAGCGAACCCGTTGAGAGATAATGATGACCGTGCCAGGAATGCTTTCTTTTAAAGCCATCCGCAAATCAAGATCGGTTTGATAGTCAAGGGCGCTCAGAGAATCATCCAAAATCAAGATATCTGGTTTAGCAATCAACGCTCTGGCGATCGTTAACCGTTGTTTTTGTCCCCCAGAAAAGTTCTTGCCACCTTCAAAAATCGGGGTATCCAGTTGCTGCGGCAAGGCTTCAACGAAGTCACGGCTTTGAGCGATCTCTAAAGCGCGCCAGCATTCTTCATCGGTGGCCTCTTTTTTGCCCCATTGCAAGTTTTCCCGAATCGTCCCCGTAAACAGCACGGCGGTTTGAGGCACCATAGCGATTTTTTGGCGTAATTGCTGTAAAGGCCATTTCCGCACATCGTGACCGTCAACGATCACTTTGCCATCTGCTACATCGTAGAAGCGGGGAATCAATTGGGTCAAGGCAGATTTCCCACTACCGGTTGGTCCAGTGATACCTAAAATAGACCCTGGCGCGACTTGGAAATCAATGTTTTTCAAAGCTAATCCGTATTCTTTTGAAAAGCGGAAATCAACATGTTCAAAGCGAATCGCTCCGACGTTGTTTTTCGGCTGATCCATAAAGACTTCTGAAAGCTCGTCGCCGATCGATGGCTCAGTGGTTAAAACTTCGTTGATCCGTGAACCTGATGCTGCCGCACGGGTAAAGATGATCACTAAGTTGGAAACCACGATCAATGCTAAGAGCATTTGATTCATGTAATTGACCAGTGCCAGCACTTGTCCTTGCTGCAAATTGCCTATATTGACTTTGAATCCACCGATATAAAACAACGCGATAATGCCGACATTCATGATCAAGGTGGTGGCAGGCGTCAATAAAGCAGACAGATTTGTCACCCGTAAATAGACCTCACTTAAATCATCAGTTGCCTTATCAAAGCGTTTCGTTTCCGTTTTTGTGCGGGCAAAGGCACGAATCACCCGAATCCCGCTTAAATTTTGACTAACTAGCTCATTCAACTCATCTAAATGGACTTGAACTTTCTTATACAATGGCACGGTTTTGGCGATGATCCAGAATAAGACGATACAAAAGAGCGGTAAAACGAGTAGGAAAATCAAGCCAGCTTGCCAATCAATGACAAAGGCCATAATCACGGAACCGATACTTAAGAAGGGTGCCCGGACCACCAGCCGAATCAGCATCGCCAAAGCAATCTGCATCTGATGGATGTCATTGGTCATTCGAGTAATCAACGTATCAGTACCGAATAAGTTCAGTTCGCTATGGGAAAGGGTGTTGATTTTTTTCATCAAGCGATTGCGTAATTCTGTCCCGAATCCTTGAGAAGCGACGGAAGCATAATACTGACAGATGACGGCACAGATCATCCCCACCACGGACATCACGATCATCCAGATCGTCATTTCAACGACCTTCGACCAATTGTTTTGCCGTAGGCCCTCATCGACTAAAGCGGCCATCTGCAAAGGCAGAACCAATTCAAACACCGCTTCTAAAAATTTGAAAAACGGACCAAGAATAATCTGTTTGCGATAATCCTTGGCGTAGCGTAACAAGCTTATCATAAAAAACCTCCTAAATTATTTCGGATGAGCAGGATATTCACTGGCTAAACAGGCAAAAACCAAACTATCGGTCCATTCCCCCTTGTTCCACCAGTCTTGGATAAAATGTGCTTCTTGGCGCAATCCAATCCGTTGGCAAAGCTTGGCTGAGGCCTGATTGCGGGCATCTAGCGTCGCTTGGACCCGATGGATCTTCTGACTGGCAAACAACCAGTCCATCAACTCTTTCAAGGCTTCTTGAGCAAACCCTTGTCCGCCAAATGACGGATGGAAGGCATAGCCGATTTCAACGGAAGACGGCTGACCAGTAGACCACACCGACAAATCGCCGATGACCGTTTGATCGTGTAGTACCGCCAAAGAAAGACCTGCTTGGTCCGTCAAGATGTGCTGTTGACATTTTTTGGCAAAAGACGCCGCTGCCGTTTCTGTCTGCCAAGGCTCATGAAGTAAGAAACGGCAAACTTCCGCTTGCTGATAAATAGCAAAGGTATCGGCAAAATCACTTTCTTGAAACGGACGGATCGTTAACCGTTCACTTTCCATACATACCATAGACAGCCTCCATTTCTTTAGGGACATCTTACCATAGAACGAAATAGCCGAAAACATTATCAGAAAAATACAACAACTTTCTTGTAAAAGAGTGTAAATTTCATGAAAATTCTTTCTTTTACAATTAGAACTTGCCAGTTGCTGCCTATTTACCACGCCTGCCAGCGGGCAAGAAAGGTTTTTTGCCAATCGCCCAAGGGCAAAATCACTCGCTGCATTTGAAAACGGTAGGTTTCCCCTTTATAAGTAAAGCGAATCGGGACGAGCATCCCTACAACAGGATCTTTGTGCTGTTTTTTTAGCTCAGCAAGCGGCACGCTTTTGTGCTGCAGGACTTTTGTCGAGAAAAGATTCAATGCCAAAATCGTCAATTGCTGATCATCTAAGACGAGCAGGGTACGGCTGGTGATGGCATTGAAGGACTGCCATTTTGCATAGCCGATCACAGCTCCTTCCGTCAAATAGGGGGCTGCCAACGCTTGGAAGGTTTTTTTATTTAAAAGAAACATGGGTAGAAAACTCCTTATAAGTAAGAATCGTTTTAGGCAGAGTGTCAACCATCATCGAACAGCGTGAAGACGCTTAGTCAGTTGTAAATGGCTGCAGCATCCGCCGAGCTTTTTCAGTATACGCCTGTTTGAGGGCTAACGGTTCGATTTCTTTGATGGTTGGCCCAAATTGCAAGAGAAAGTCAGCTAGAAAATCAAGCTCATTGTCGGCAATGTGTCCTTCTAAGCAAAGCTCACTAGGACGTTCCACCACTGCCATATCAGGATATTTTTCTTGCCACAAGCGTTCCTTTGCCGATAGATCAAAGCGGATGTGATAGCCCAGTGTTTGTGTCAACACTTGTTGCTGCAGCTGTTTTTCAGCTAACTGCTGCAAGGTATAGCCTGTTTTTTCAGTCGGAGCAAGTCCCTGCATTGCATCACAGCGATAGCGGCGAAAGACCTGCTTTTGACAATCAAAGGCCAAACAATACCAGTAACCAGCACGAAAATCCAGCTGATAGGGTTGTACGGTCTTGTTCGTTTTTTGATAACGCTGATAGGTAAATTGGATGACCTGTTCTTGTACGATTGCTGAAAAAAGCGCTGAGAGGATCGGTGCACTCGTCAATTGAGGCACCCCTTGAAACGAAACCGCCGTCTCCATTTTTTCTAACCAGTCGGTATCTCCTTGATAAAAAGACTGCAAAAGTTTTCGCCGCAGCCCTTGATAGCTCCGATCAAAAGGAGAATCGGACAGTTTTTGTAAGAGCTGTAAAGCAAAGAAAAGGGTATAACGTTCATTTTTGTCAAAGTACAAGGGGGTCAGTTGATTTTTTAAGATCTGATAGCCGCCATAACGACCGGCTTCTACCACGAGAGGCAAGCCCAGCTCTTCCAACGATTGGACATCGCGGACGGCTGTGCGTTTTGAAATCGCAAAGGTTTCCATCAAATCAGCTAGATGAAAAGTGGTTTTTCCTTGTAAATACAATAGCTCCTGAGTTAAACGTTCTGATTTTTTCATTTCTTTCTCCAATGGTGCCAAGTTTTGGCAATATTCACAGTTACACTTATGGTAACAAGAAAAGGAGGAACCAACAAATGATCGAACCAAAAATCGCTTTATTTTTAACCTTAGACGGCAAAGCCCAAGAAGCCATCCACTTTTATCAGGAAACATTAGATGCGACCCTCTTATTCGCCATCACCAACCAAGAATATCAAGAAAAACTTGATCCAACGCTGGAGATTCGTACAGGTCAAGAACAGTATCTTTCTCATTCCATCCTACAAATCGGAGATTTCCAGTTGCAGCTGGCTGACAATCCATTGATCGAAGGGGAGCCCATTCAAGCAGGGAATCACTTATCCTTGAGTTTGACGATAGACGACACCAAAACAGCTCAAAAGCTTTATCAACGACTAGTGGAAAAGGGCAGTCAGGTGATCCAGGCACCTAGTGAAAATCCGTTTGCGTTTTTTTATGCAAGTGTTCGTGACCCTTTTGGTGTAATTATTCAGCTTACTGTCGAAAAAGAAGTTGATCCATCAAAAAAGGGTGAATGAAAAAAATCGTTTTTTAATAAAATATCCATAGAAGTTGACTAATTATCCAGCTTTCTTTCATCTTCAGAATTATTTTTAAGGAATGTTTAAAGGACTTCACAGAAAAAGAATAAAACTTCTTAAAAAAATAGGCGGATCGCAAAAATTCTGGTACAATCGGGGAGAGCAATTCAGGAGAAATGAAGGAGGCACTATGGATAGAAAGACGAGATATAAACAGCAAAGAGCCCACAAAGCGCGCAACAAACGCGTGATTATTGGAGGAATCTTTCTTTTCGCCATTGCAGGCATCGTTTTATTTGCCGGCTATACGTATTATGCAGCAAAAAATTCAGTGGATAAAATGTTTAAAGAATCCGCTGTAATCAGTTCCAATAAAAGTAAAGAAGACAACTCATTGAAAGCTTCTGATGTGAATTCAAAGTTTGGGATCTTGCTGATGGGTGTCGATAATGACGCGGAACGTGAAAAGACAGAACATTTGGACAGTGCCCGTACCGACAGTTTGATTTACATGGTATATGATGGCGAAAACAAGAAAATCGATATGGTTAGTCTCCCTAGAGATATTTGGACCAATATTTATGATGGAACAGGAACTGGGACAATTGCTACTACAGCCAAGATCAATAGTGCATTCACGATTGGTGAGGAAGACGCAACGATTGAAACAGTCCAAAACTACCTGCAATTGCCAATTGACTATTACGTAAACATCAATTTTACAAGTTTTGAAAAAATAATCGATGCGATTGGCGGAATCACTGTTGATGTGCCTTACGACATCAACAAGAAATATACTTCAGACAACACGGGAGAAACGTTGATTCCAGAAGGACGTCAATTGTTGAACGGTGAACAAGCCTTGATTTTTGCCCGTATCCGGAAAATGGATACTGATGTGGATCGAGGAAACCGTCAGCAAGAAGTTATTGAAGCAGCGATCCACCAAGCTTTGAAAATCAATAATGTCACCAAGTACCAAGAAATTTTAGATTCTGTCAGCGAAGATGTGAATACAAACTTTAAGTTTGAAGACTTAGTATCTTTAGCGGGCAATATGTTGTCTGGGTTCGATATTCAAAAACATACCTTTGAATGGTACGATGGGGAATCTTATGATGGACAATCGATCGTATATATTCAAGACTATTCTTACAATGAAATCCGTAATGATATGCTGAAAGCCTTAGGTCAAGCACCAGCAGATTCGCAAGCAGATGCCAATACAGAAACACAAACCGGTGTTGGAAACGAGACAGGTGCAGGAACTGGTGACGGATACGGCTCGGATGTCGTTGATGACGGAACCGGCTACTAATCAAGAGAAAAAAGTCAGGAACATTCCTGACTTTTTTTTATACCCTCAGACCTTTAAAAATCGATTGAAAACAAGTTCAGTCTCTCAAGCCGCTTTCGTTTGCATCTCAGAAGTGCAGTGCTATTCTTAAGAAAAGAAACAACTTGTTGCAGCAAGTCATACACTGGGGGAGGAACCATGATGGAAAAACAGCAAGAACAAAAAGCCCGTAGAATCGTTTTGCTGACCCACGTCTTAGGGTTGATCATGAAAGCCATCGGCTACTTCTTTAGCGGCAGTGCTGTCTTGATGAACGAAAGTATCCATAGTCTGATCGATTGCATCAATCAAGGACTTCTAGCCATCGGTGAAAACCGAGCACAGCGAGGACGCAGTGAACTGCATCAGTTTGGTGAAGGACGAGCGACCTATTTTTTTAGTACCGTAGTTGCCATGACAGTTTTTTTAGGCGGTGGGATTTTAGCGGTTGTTGAAGCCAGCCGTGATCTACTAGACCCAACCCACGAAGTGGAACAGCTCCAGCTGGTGGCAGCGATCTTATTTGTCAGTTTGTTCATTGAAGTGACGGCTGTACAAGAGGGATGGCAAGAAGTCAAAGAACAAAACAAGCAAAACCAGCCCCTCGTCCGTTTCTTAAAAGAAAGCCGCGATTCCGATCTGCTTTTAGGCTTCACGGAAAATTTGTTTGCCTTAGGCAGTGTGACGATCGCCATCGTAGGAATCTCATTGACTGCTTTGACAGGCAATCCGGTATTTGATTCCCTCGGGGGCATTTTAGGTGGATTGTTGTTGATTGCTGCTGCTGTCTTTTTAGCCAAAGAATTTTATAGCCTTTTGATTGGCGAAGGGGCATCCGCATCGGATTTAATGGCGATCAAACAAATTTTAGCCGACCCTGCAATCATTCAAATCAAAGATTTACGAACCCTCCATCTAAGCCCAGAGGAACTTTTGATCGTCGCCGACCTTAGCTTGAAACTAGCGCCGGATGAAGAACCAAGCACGTTTATTGATACCATTGAGCAGCAAATAAAGCAGGCTTTGCCTGAACTGAGGGTCTATTGCTATATCGAGAATGAGGAAATTACCTCTTAAAGTAGAATAAATACGAAGCATTCATCGGCTGATGATTCATCAATCAACCGATGAATGCTTGTTTTGGGTAGTGGTGAGCTCGTGTTGAATGAACACAAAGGATCAATGGCTTGTTTTAACTTTAGGCTTTTCTGACGATCAGGAATTAGACTGTAAGCGGAAAGATCCAGTGATTTATCTATTTTTCTAGCAGTAAACAGTTTTTTTTGTTCAAAAGTTTGTGTTTTTTTGTTAAAATAAAGTAAGGACAGCGAGTGTTCTCTTTTTAAAGTTATTTTTTTGCTAGAGTTGTAACATTGTAAATCACAACATAGCGAAAGCTCAGGTTATTAAGAAAACGCCGAAACGAGTGCCTGTTTGCCATTACTGGCATGCTGTCAAATCGACACCAAAAGCTGAGGTGCTAATTTTGTCACGACTGTTTTTTTACTTTACTTGTGAAGCAAAATCCTTTGCGAACATCTTCATCCATGATAGGTTAGAAATAGGCCGAATGGTTTTTTCACAAAGTACGTACATAGAAAGATCACTTGCGACTACCAAAAAAAGTTACTTCACTGCTCGCAAAATGATCGACGCTCAACACACATACCTTTTCCCTCAGCCAGTCAATCTGCGCTTGCTTTTCTTATTGGTTATATTCCTTTCAATCAGCAATTGCCTGAACCGATTCAAAATCAAAAAATGACTGTGCAAGGTATCTGTACCGATTTATCCCTTCAGAAACGTGGAAACCCTCGGCAAGAAGTTTACAATTAAAAGGAGGAATTTGATGGAAAAATTTTACCAGCAAAAGACTGAAGAGACCTTGAAACATTTTGAAAGTGACCGCAAGCAAGGCCTAAGCGGGAAAGAAGCCGACAAACGCTTAGAAAAATACGGAGAAAACACGATCCAGCAACAAGAATCCCTTTCTGTATGGGAATTGCTGTGGCATAACTTGAACAACTTGATTGTTTATCTCTTGCTAGCAGCTGCGTTACTCTCTTTTGCGATGGGGGAAACGGTTGAAGGAATTGCAGTATTGATTGCCGTGGTGATTGCTGTAATGACCGGTTTCATTACAGAATTACGAGCACAAAAATCAATTGATTCACTTCAAAGCATGATTTACACTACCGCAAAAGTGATTCGTGATGGAGAAGTAATGGAGATCGAGTCGGCAAAGATCGTTCCAGGCGATATTCTCGTTTTGGAAGAAGGGGATGCTATTGCGGCAGATGCCCGCTTACTTGAAACGAGCAACTTTGCCTGCATCGAATCAGCGCTGACCGGTGAGTCAGAAGCTGTTGAAAAAGATGCACGAGAAACTTATGAAGAAGATGTTCCATTAGGCGATCGCCACAATGTCGTTTTCGCAGGAACTGCGGCAACTCGGGGAAATGCCTATGCAGTAGTGACAGAAACCGGCATGAAGACCGAGGTCGGAAAAATCAGTGACATGCTGACGGGTGACAAAAAGCGTCAAACGCCGTTAGATATCGAATTGGACAAGCTTGGAAAAGCAATCATTATTGCAGCGCTCTTTGCTGCGGTGGCAGTTTTGGTCGCAGGTATTTTGACGAATCAGCCATTTGTCGAAATGATCCATATTTCGATTATTTTAGCGGTCGCAGCCATTCCTGAAGCAATGCCAGCCGTTTCGACAATCACATTGTCTCGAGGCATGCGGACGATGGCCGAGCACAAAGCACTCGTCAAATCGTTATCTGCCGTCGAGACTCTTGGCGCCACCAGTATCATTGCCAGTGATAAAACGGGGACGCTGACAGAAAACCAAATGACGGTTGCCGAGATCATTTTAGGTTCTGGGGAAATGTTCAAAGTGACAGGAAATGGGTATGAACCCAACGGAAAATTCTATAAGGCAGACTCGGATGATAATTCCGAGATCGACGCAACCAATCATGATGCACTGCAAGGGATGGTTGCAAATGGCGCTTTATGTACCACCGCCACTTTACGTGAAAACGAAGGGCAATACGAGATCCTCGGTGATCCAACGGATGGGGCGTTTGTCGTTTTAGGTCAAAAGATTGGCATCGATCGGCAAAAAGAGCAGGACAGCGGGCTGAAGAAAATCGCAGAAATGCCCTTTGATTCCGACAACAAATACATGGTGACCGTGTATGAAGGAGAGCAACGGACATTGATCATCAAAGGGGCACCAGATGTCTTAATTGATTTAGCTGATGCTGATGCCACAGAAAAAGAACAACTTCATGAATACAATGACACGTTAGCCAGTCATGGGCAGCGGGTGATCGCTGTCGGTTGCATCAAGGATTATCAAGGTGGGACGGACGAAGCAGAACTGAAAGCAGCATTACAGGAAATCAAGATCCAAGGCTTTGCGGGCATCGTCGATCCGCCACGAACAGATGTCAAAGAGGCAGTGAAGGTCGCCCAAGAAGCGGGGATCCGAGTGAAGATGATCACGGGGGACCATCCGAAGACCGCATCAATGATCGCCAAAGAAATTGGCTTAAAAGATCATGAAAAAACCATGACAGGTCGCGAGATCGATGAATTGGCAGGGCAGGAAGGCTTTAACGAAAAAATCGAAGAAGTCGCTGTCTTTGCTCGAGTCTCTCCAAAAAATAAATTACAACTTGTGGAAGCCTTGCGTGAAGAAGGCGATATCGTTTCTATGACTGGCGATGGCGTTAACGATGCGCCGGCACTCAACGGCGCCGATATCGGGATCGCCATGGGGATTCGTGGGACAGAAGTAGCCAAAGAATCTTCCGATATGATTTTAACGGATGACCGTTTTGGAACAATCGTCGATGCCATCAAAGAAGGACGCATCATTTTTGACAACATCAAAAAATATGTTTCTTTCTTATTCTCATGTAATATGGTTGAGATCGTGACGATCTTTTTAAGTGTCATCTTCTTGATGCCAATGCCGATCCAACCGCTGCATATCCTTTTCTTAAATCTAGTCATCGATATTGCGCCAGCAATGGCGTTAGCCTTTGAACCAGCAGAAGACGATATCATGAAACGTCAGCCACGGTCGAAAGCTGATGGCCTCGTCAACAAACGCTTCTTAGGACGCATCATTTTAAGTGGTGTTGTGATTGGTTTGGTGGCGTTTGGCTTCTTCAATTTCTTGATGTTGACGGATCACGAGTTGCTTTATGCACAAACAGCGACCTTTACCTTTATGGCAGTAGCGCAATTGATGCATATTTTCAACGTTCGTAAGAGCAGCGGTTTTGGCTTAGACAAAACTCTCTTGAAAAACAAACCGTTGATGGGGGCATTGCTCCTTTCCGTAGGTTTGCAGCTTTCAGCAGTCTATGTACCGTTTATGAATGAGCTATTAGACACGATGCCAATTCAAGCCGGCACGTGGGGGATCATCTTCGCTGCTGCAGCGATCTCTACACTGATTGTGATGGGCTTGAAGAAACTCTTCCAATTAAAATAAAATAAATTCTCCAGTATTTTCTCAATACCGGAGTAACGAAGACCCGCAGCCTAATGGCGCAACTTCGCCAAAGGATTCTTGATTCGATCCTTGATGAAGTTCGCCTAGCTGCGGGTCTTTTTTGCTTACTCTTTACAAGCAAAAGAAAATGATTTATACTTGACTAGTCAACAGTTGACAAGTCAATGTTGAAAGGAGCGGTTTATGCAATGAATTTACGTGAGCTAAGCGGATTGCTGTATCGGATGAAAATCGTGAATCAAGAATTAACGGCGATCTTTGAAAAAGAGACTGGCTTTAGTCTGACCCGTTATCAGTTGCTGCAGTTTTTGAATGAGCAAGGACGCTGTACCCAAAATCAAGTACAGAATGAATTGAAGATCGATAGTGCAGCGGTCACTCGGCATTTGAAGATTCTCGAAGAAAAACAATTTGTGACACGGGAACGAAACAAAGACAATAACCGCGAGATTTTTGTTTCTTTGACACCGAAAGCACAAGCCGATTTGGCTAGTTGTGCTTCAAAGCATGCCAGCTCTGAGGAGTCGTTAGGCATCAATTTGACCGAAGAAGAAGAAGCACAGCTTCTAACATTACTTATGAAATTAGTTCCATGAAAGAAGGCAAACCCATGACAGAATACAGCAATAACAATTTTTCAGAGATTACCTTTGGCCGAAAATCGGTCCGTGTCTATGATGAAACCTACAAAATCCCCCATGAAGAAATGTTGACCATGATCCAAGAGTCAACGACAGCACCTTCCTCAGTCAATATGCAGCCTTGGCGCTTTGTCGTTGTGGAAAGCGATGAGCAAAAAGCAAAATTGAAACCGTTGATTCGTTTCAACGTCCGACAAAATGATACATCTTCTGCAATGGTCTTGATTTTTGGCGATATGCTTTGTCATGAACTAGGAGAAGAAATTTATAACAAAGCAGTAGCAGAAGGCAAAATGCCAGCGGAAGTACGTGACCAACAATTAGCAGCGATCATTCCTCATTACGAAAATCTTACAAAAGAACAAATGAATGATGTGGTGAAGATCGACGCTAGTTTAGCAGCGATGCAATTTATGTTAGTTGCGCGGGCGCATGGCTATGAAACCAACCCAATCGGCGGCTTTGAAGCAGATCAATTAGCAGAAGCTTTTGGCTTAGACAAAGAACGTTATGTTCCTGTCATGATCCTTTCAGTCGGAAAAGCCAAAGAATTAGGCTATGAATCCGTTCGGTTAGACGCAGAACAAATTACGACATTTCTATAAGAGGAGGGAAAACGATGGAAATCATCAATGCAACGTTTTACATCAAAGAAGAAAAGCGGGCAGATTTTTTAGCCGCTGTTACCCCATTAATAGCATCGGCAAGAACTGAGGATGGCTGCCACGGCTATCATCTCTATGAATCATTGGAAGAAAACAATCGGTTTGTCATGGTCGAAAAATGGGCGAGTCAAGAAGCGATCACCGCCCACAATCAAAACCCGCTGCTGCAACAATTATTCCAGCAAATGCCTGACTTTGCAGCCAAACCGAGCGAGATCATTGTCGCTCAACAAGGAGAATAAAGATGACGATTTTATCGACGATTTTAATTGTACTGGTTGCCTTAGAGTTTTTCTATATTCTCTATTTAGAAACATTTGCCACTACGTCCAAAGCAACGGCGCGGGTCTTCAACGTGACGAAAGCAGAACTTGAACGACCGATCGTTGTGACCTTGTTCAAAAACCAAGGGGTTTACAATGGACTCATTGGTTTGGGGTTACTGTATAGTATTACCTTTGCTTCAGCACCATTGGAAATCAGTCGCTTGTTGCTGATCTACATTATCTTAGTAGCTGCATATGGCAGTGTGACTAGCGACAAGAAAATTATTTTGACCCAAGGCGGTCTAGCGATCCTTGCCTTGCTGTCCACCTTTTTTTAACCAATAAAAGAAGAAGCCCCCTAATCTAAGAAAGCCTTTCTATACAATAGAAGCTTTCTTAAATCGGGGGCTTTTAATGTTTGGGCAAAGAGTACTCAGAACGTGAAAAAAATGATAGGATAAGAGAAGGGACTAACGATTTTCTGGACGTAAACTGGTTGCCGCAAATAAGGCTTTTACTAGAATGGGTGTTAAGATCGCAGCTGTGATCACCTCAGAGATTCCATTCGTTATAGCAATTCCACCGAGGGTCACGAATAAAGCCGAAGCATCGACACCATAGGTATTGGCAACTAAGCCAGTATATAAGGTTCCCATTAGGGTTAAGACCAAAACTGTATTGGTGATGGTCCCAAAGATTGCTGCAACAATCGAAGCAGCGACGACTTTTTTGGTCTTTTTGTAAATGATCGTAAACAAGAGACCAGCCACTAAGCCAACCAACACACGGGGAACCACCGAGATGATTGGGTTGGTGAAAACGGCAATGTCCAAGGGCGTTGTCGGAGAAGTAAACGCACGGATCATGGTAAAAACACCCCAGACTAAGCCGATGAACATCCCGTCTTTTGTCCCTAAAACGATGGCAGCGACGATCACCGTGATATGGATGATCGTTAAACTAGTGATACCGATCGGAATAAATCCAAGGAAAGGTACCATCGTCTGTAAAATAATAATAGCAGTCAAAATGGCACGAATGACAAGGCGATAGGTTTTGCTTTTTGTATTCATTGTAAAAACTCCTTTTTTTATAATGACACTCGTGTCATTTTTAAGTTAGGTTGATTATACAACAAAATGACACGAGTGTCATTAATAATGTGATGAAAGGAGCCAAAAAAATGGCGAAGAAGCAGCAGAGCGAATTGACTACAGCGGAAAAGAAAAAACAACAAAAGCGTGATTTGATTCTTGAAAGTGCCAAAGTCGTCTTTAGTAAGAAAGGTTTGATTGATGCGACAATGAAGGACATTATCGAAGAGTGCGGCATTAGTCGCGGCGGCATTTATTTGTACTTTCGTTCGGTGGATGAGATTTTTTTGGCAGTGTTAGAGCAGCGTTCCAAACGAAAATTTGATGATGTACGAGAGATGATCATGGAGCAAGTACCCTTTGAAACGATTTTAAACAAATATTTTTCCGACCATCGCAAGCGTCTACTCCACAGCATTTCTGACGGTATGCTGCGAGCCGTCTACGAGTATTACTATACGCATAAAACCGAAGCCTCCAGTTCACTGCAGCAAGCTCAACTCGCTGAGACGAAACGGACGATCCATGAGATTTTTCAAGTGGGCGTTCAGCAAGGTGTATTAAAAGATGAAAACTTGGCAGTGATTGCAGAAAACTATATGTTCGTGATTGAAGGATTAGGGATTTTGGCTCTGACCGGTCACATCACAGAACAGACCATTGATGACCAAATCGCCGTAATGAGACAACTACTCCCTTATCGTGAATAACACAGACAAAAAAACTCGCTCTTTTCTAGAAAACACTAGGAAGGAGCTTTTTTCGTCTGTTTATAACTTTGTGAATCAAGCATATTTTGCAGAAAATTAATGTAATAAAAGTGAAATCTACAACATTATTTATTTTTTCTTAAGAAAAAGGACTTTTTCTATGAAGTTTTCTTGAACAGTTGATACATAGGGATTCACTCGGCGTGTCGGTGGGATAGGAGTGGGGAACATGCAATAAAAAAACAGAGCTTATTTATGTAACTAAAATGTAAATCGCTTACGGATTGGGTTTGTTGCTGAACTATGGTAAAATGAAAATGGTCAAATAAATGAAAAAAAAGTTTTAAAATTGAATTTGGAGGATCAGATGAAGAAGAAAATCTTTGCAACAGTATGTATGTGCGGCATTGTATTGTCATCATTCGGCGGACCTGTGACCGTTTTTGCTACGAATCACGATCAATTGATCGAACAAAAAAATAACGAAATTGATCAGTTGAGGCAGCAACGTCAAAGCGTACAAGGGGAAATTGACGGATTGTCTGCAGAAATTGATTCGTTAAATCAAGAAGCAGCAATCATTTTAGCGCAGCAAAGTGATTTGTTGCAAGCGATCGAAGGATTGGATCAGGAAATCAGTCAGTTAGAAGAGCGCATTGCCAAACGCTCAGAAAACATTGAAAAGCAAGCCAGAGAAACACAAGTTAATGGAAAAGGCGACCATTTTCTAACAGCGGTACTAGAGGCGGACTCTGTCAGTGATTTAGTCGGTCGTTTGCATGCGATGACGACGATCATTCGAGCGAATAATGAAGTGATCGAACAGCAAAAAGCCGACCAACAAGCTGTTGAACAAAAGCGTGCGGAATCACAAGAAAAAGTGGCAGAATTGCAAGCAGCACAGAGCCATCTGGAAGCACAAAAAGGTGTTTTGGAAGCAAGCCAAGCAGAATTAAATGTCTTAGTTAGTAATTTAGCCTACGAAGAAGCAACGAAAGAAGAAGAAAAAGAACAGCTGCGTGCGGAAAAAGAAGCCTATGAAGCGGAGCAAGCGAGAATTCGTGAAGAAGCTGCCCGAGTAGCTGCTTTACAAGCCCAAGCGGAACAAGCGGCGCAACAGCAGGCAGAACAAGCTGCAGCGGAAGAAGCAGCCTTGAATGAAGCAGCTGTTCAAGTAGAGAGCACAGAACCTGACGCAGAAACAGAGAGCCCAGCGCCAGTGGAAGAGCCAGAAGCACCAGCAGAAACGCAACCAGAGGAAACGCAACCAGAGGAAACGCAAGAATCTGAACCGGTTGAAACACCAGAGGTTCCAGAGGAAACACCAGTAGATACACCAGAAATTCATGAGCCAGAAACACCAGTGACACCTGCAGCACCGGAGACGCCAGCGGACAGTGCACCTGCAGTTCCTGCACCAACGCCAGCACCGACGCCAGTTACACCAACACCGGCGCCAACGCCTGCTCCGTCACCTGCACCGATCGTGACGCCGCCAGCACCTTCTGCACCAGCATCAACAAATGGTGCTGCAATCGTGGCAGAAGCCTATAAGCATATCGGAAAACCCTATGTGTGGGGTGCCAAAGGACCGGACAGCTTTGACTGTTCTGGGTTTACTCGCTATGTCTTTTTACAAGTAACAGGGAGAGATATTGGTGGATGGACGGTGCCACAAGAAACAGCCGGTACAGTGATTTCCGTTAGCCAAGCACAACCAGGAGATCTTTTATTCTGGGGTTCATCAGGTAGCACCTATCATGTAGCCATTGCTTTAGGTGGCGGACAATACATTCATGCACCACGCCCAGGACAAAATGTTTCTGTTGGCAGCACCGCTCATTTTACACCTAGCTTTGCAGTAAGAATGTAAGAAGTAGCTAGCTGTAGTTTTAAGGAGAGACAAATGGAAGAAAGAAAACAACTTCGTTATCGTGCGAAGAAACAAAAAAGAGGGCTTCTTTACCGTAAAAGTGCGGCGGCAACCGCTGCACTTGTTAGTACGGTGAATATTTTGCCGATGAATGTTTTAGCAGATACACTCGAGTCAGCAGAAGCCCAAAATGGTGTTCAAGTAGTTGAAACAGCAGAGTCAACCCAAGATACATCGACGCATGATTCAGTGAGCATTGTAGAAGATCAAGAAGTGAAAGAGGGATCACCAGCAACTCAAGATAGTACCGATCCATCAGAAGCTGAAAGTGCGGATGGAGTAGACATCCAAGAGGTACCCGAAAATGCACCAGCAGATGATGCTTCTGAACAGAATGAAGCAGAAACCGATAGTGATATTCCTGTTCTGTCAGAAGAAGAGCGGATCGCCATTGAAACGAAGGTCATGCCCAACTACAATAATCCAATGGCACGTTCCAACAATCAGCAAGCATTTATTCAGCAAGTAGGACCAATGGCACAAGAAGTTGCCGGGGCAAATGACCTCTACGCTTCGGTCATGATTGCCCAAGCGATCTTAGAATCAGGTTGGGGGCAATCCACGCTGACCACTCTTGCAAATAATATGTTTGGTATCAAGGGATCTTACAATGGACAATTTGTAGAGATGCAAACCATGGAAGATGACGGGAATGGCAATCTCTATCCGATTATTGCTAGGTTTCGTAAATACCCCTCATTAAAAGAATCTTTTCAAGACAATGCGCACGTTTTGAGAACTACCTCATTTTCGCCGGGTGTTTTCTTCTACCATGGGGCATGGAAGTCTAATACAAATTCTTATCGTGACGCGACTCAATGGCTGCAAGGACGTTATGCCACCGATACTTCTTATGCAAGTAAGCTAAACAACTTGATTGAAACGCACAATTTGACCCAGTACGATACATCAAGTGGTGGCGGTTCAAATGATAACAACAGTAACAATTCTGAGCAGGCGATCAATAAGCAATTCAGAACAAATGCAGCACTCAATATCCGTTCGGATGCTTCCACTAGCGCCTCGATCGTTGGTTCATTGGCTGCCAATGCAACATTTGAAGCAGTAGCGCAAAAAACTGGTACCAGTGTGAACGGCAATACGACGTGGTATCGAATTCAAGGACGTGGCTGGGTAAGTGCTGCTCACGTGACGGAGATCTCATCGAATACGGGTGGAAATGATAACAACAATAATAATGGTAACAACAACAACAACAATAACAACAATGCCGAACAAAGCATCAACAAAGAGTTCCGCACAACTGCTGCCTTGAACATCCGTTCAGATGCATCGACTAGCGCTTCTGTTGTTGGCTCCTTGGCAAGTAATGCGACATTTCGAGCAGTCGCTCAAAAGACGGGAACGAGTGTCAACGGAAACAATGTGTGGTATCGAATTCAAGGACGCGGCTGGGTGAGTGCTACGTACGTGACAGAAGTGAACGCTGGAAGTAATAGCTCTGAGCAAAGCATCAACAAAGAGTTTCGTACAACCGCAACATTGAATATTCGCTCTGATGCGTCTACCAGTGCCAGAATAGTTGGTTCTTTGTTAAACAACTCCTCTTTTCGCGCGGTTGCGCAAAAGACCGGAACCAGTGTGAATGGCAACAACGTCTGGTATCGAATTGAAGGGCGTGGCTGGGTAAGTGCAGCGTATGTTCAAGAAACGAACACTTCCTCATCAAACAGCACCACCTATACCGTACGTTCGGGAGACACTCTATGGGGCATTTCGCAACGCTACAGTGTGACTGTGAATCAGTTGATGCAGTGGAATAATCTTTCTGGCTCATTGATTCTTGTAGGACAGCGTCTTGTAGTCCGTAGATAAAATGAAAAAACATCTGGAACCATTTTTGCGGCTATTTGCCAAAATGGTTCCAGATGTTTTGTTTATTCTTCTTTGAAGCTGTTCATGATCGCTGTTAGCTCGTCTTTTGAAGAGTCGTATAAGCTTTCTAACGTCCAACCATACAACTGAACATAATTATTGTCGGTTTCAAGTACATAATAAATATAGTGGATATTTAGCCCTTCAACTGTCGCTGGGAAATCAACGAAATAGGCCTTCGTGTCAGGAATTGGTAAAAAGGTGGCGGTCGTATCGAAGCTTGTTGCCAAATTTTCTTGAACCAATCCGAGATAAGTTTCTAAATCGGCAAAATCTTGTTTCGATTCAACGACTGCAGCTAAGTATTTCGTTTCTAACGCATCTGACAACATGAAATCATTGTCAGGATTCAATGAAGTGAAATCGGGTACCTCTTGCCAATTACTAGGCAAATCGATGGTATAGTTTGTTCCACTCACGCCTGTGATGGTTTGTTCCGAACTCGGTAAAGCCGCTTCGCTGGAAGAGCCCGTCGATTCTTGCGCGACTTCTGTTGACGAAGTCATAGATAAGCTTGTAGCGCTTGCATTTTCCGTGCTTTCTGAAGCTGGTTTCTCCTCTTTTGGCGTACAGCCAGCAAAAAGAAGTGTGAACCCCAATAAACTAAAAACAACACTTTTTCTCATTATTCTCACGTTCCCCTTTGTTTTCTATTTTCAAATAACCAACATTATTTAGTTAATCGTATAATAGGAAAGGAAATAACGCAATAAAATATTCTCAGTTACTGCATGAAAAGAAAAAAATAAAGGATTGTTAAATAATAAATTTAAAAAATGAAGCCGAAATAACTGACTGTTACCGCTTATTTTCACTTTTTTCTTAGATTGATGCAAAAGTTGATTATAAATACGGGGCGACTTTTGCTATGCTTTAGAAAAGAAAGGAAGCATTAAAAGAATAGTGAAGTTAAAAATTGTGTCGGTTATATCTATAAAATAATAGTGTGTTTTTTATTTATCTAATTGTTTTGAATAATTGTCAGAATTTTGTTGCGAAATACTATGGCTTCTTTCGATACAAAAAGTAGGGCGACATCAGCGACAGCCGGATAGAGAAAGATAGCTCAAAGCGGCGAGGAATAGAAGAAACATAAGATCTACGTTTAAAAATAATGGAACTAGGGGGAAGGAAATTGTTTTATCAATCAGTAAATGAGTATCTAGTAAAAATGAGAGAAGGATTATCTGCTGAAACCATTAAAGGTGAAATGCCATCAGTCTATGCGTACTGGTTAGCACAGGAAGCAGAATTGAAAAAAATATTGAAAAACAAAGACATGGCTTTTTGGATGGATATCCAAAGAGTTCTCTTGATCGATGCAAAATTAGTATTACTTCGCAGTTATATCAATGACTACGATTTTCACGGATTTTCCGAAGATGAGATCATTGCAAATGTGGAACAAGATCATTTTACCTTTAACAAAGAACTGTGTGGCTATAGTTTGAAAGAACAAGTGCACCCATCAATTATTTTTGGTGATCAATAAGCAACGAAAAAAGAACGTTCAAACAGGGAATAAGCTACTGCACTGATTCAAAATAAGACTGATTGATTTGTGGTATGATTGTGATGACAAGTACGATTGCACAGATCATTGTGACAGTTTGAAAAGGAGCGGATAGGTATGGTTCAATTTGAACGGATCATTTTATTATTTTTCTTGTACTCATTTATCGGTTGGCTTTGGGAAACCATTTATTGCTCACTAAAAGCCAAGCACTTTGTTTATCGGGGCTTCCTTGTTGGTCCCATCACACCCATCTACGGCTTTGGGATTCTTGGCGTTGTCTATTTATTGCGGCCATTGCATGAGCAAGTGATTCCACTGTTCTTTGCGGCAGCGTTGTTGGTTACCGTGCTTGAATATGTGACAAGTTATTTACTTGAGCGTTTTTTTCATGCCTCATGGTGGGATTATAAAGAAGTCCCATTAAATATCAATGGACGGGTGGCATTGCCGATTTCTCTTTTTTGGGGCGTGTGCTGTGTGCTCATTGTTCGATTTGTTCATCCGCAAATGCTGGAGATTGTTCAAACATTGAGTGCTCGCGTAGGATTCTTATTGCCAGTTTTCTTATTGATGGTTCTCTCTTTTGATATGGGCTATACCCTAGCTAACTTGGTTGCCTTTCAGAAAGCGGTGCAACAGGTCAATCAAGCCTTTGAACAGCACAAAAAAGAATTGGCTGAAAATATTGAGCAATATAAAAACGATTGGCAAGGGCGCTTCGCAGCGTTTCCAGAAGAATGGCGCGTATTAAAACAGAATCTACCGAGATTGAATTTCCATCAAAGAAGACTCTTAAAAAACTTTCAAAAGTTAGAAATCAATCAGATAAAAAGCAGTCAGGAATTGTCTCGATTTATTGAAGCGATCCGTAAGAAAAAATAAGTTTGTTACGGTAAGGTTACAAAAAATAAACCCTTATCAATGCTGATTCTTCCCACTTCTGACTGATTTCAGTTGAAAAAGACGATTAAAACACCCACTTTTACGATAATTTGTAACAAATTGTAAAGGTCCTGCAATAAAATTCTTCTTAAGAATTTGTATAATAGGATATGTTGGAAAACATAGTGAGAAGTGAGGGAATTTTTTGAAGGCAAAGAAACTACGAACAATCGTTGTCGCTGTCTTTGCGGCAGGAATCGTTTCTCCAATCTTTGCGCAGGCTGAGTCACTTGAATCATTGCAAGAGCAAGAAAGTGCCGTCATGCAGCAAAGTCAGGAAATCAGTACGGAAGTACAGATTGCATTGACTGATGTGAATGCGAAATACAGTGAGGTAGAAGAGCTAAAAGCTCAAATCGCTGAAAATGAAGAATCATTAGCAACAACCAAAGCAGAAATCAAAACTGCACAAGAAACAATTGAAAAGCGTGAAGCAGTCGTTGCGGAACGTATGAAAGACATCCAAGTCAATGGCGGGGCTACCAGAGACTGGACGGTACTGTTAGAATCATCAAACATCCAAGATTTTATCAATCGTGCCTATGCGATGACGATGTTACAAAACTTGGAAAAAGAAAAGATCGATTCATTAACAGCTGAAAAAGAAAAGCTAGAAGCTTTAGAAGAAAAAGCACAGTCAACACAGCAATCATTGAAAGAAAATCAAACCGCATTAGAATCAGAAGCCAAAACACTGGATTCAAAAATTGCGAATCTACAAGCCCAATTGAAAGAAAACGAATCAACCTTGGCACAAATCGCTTCAAGCAAAGAAGCTGAAACAGCCCGCTTAGCTGCTGAAAAAGCAGCAGAAGAACGAGCAGCTAAAGAAGCGGCAGAACAAGCAGCGAAAGAAAAAGCAGAAAAAGAAGCAGCCCAAGCTGCCGAACGTTCAAGCGCTTCTGAATCACAAGCGGCTGCTTCATCGAGCAGCGATACGACTGAAAGCAGCACCTCATCATCGAGCAGCTCTTCAAGCAGTAACAATAGCTCAAATAGCAGCTCAAGCAATACAAACAATAACAATAACAATAGCAACAACAGCAATACAAGTAGTGGTCGGACATTGATGATGGAATCAACTGCCTACTCTTATAAAGAAGCTGGCTCCAGTTTCTTTACAGCAAGCGGTACAGACTTACGTAAAAATCCAATGGCAGTTGCCGTGGATCCAAGCGTGATTCCGTTAGGCACCTTAGTCAATGTTGAAGGCTATGGCGTAGCACTAGCGCTTGATACTGGTGGCGCGATCAAAGGAAATATCATTGATGTTCACTTTGATAACGTAGCACAATGTATCCAATGGGGACGTCGTCAAGTAAAAGTAACGATTCTTGATTAATCAATCAACTAGCAAGAAGCAGCTCACTGAATGAAGTGGCTGCTTCTTTTTTTGCTTTTAATAGAATAAGGCATAAGTAGAGAGCGTATCGCTGTGTCAGTGCCGACCCGAACGATACGCTCTATTTTGATTTAAATTGCTCACAAGTCCTTACAATCGTTCTCTCAGTTATTTATTTTGTGGTGATCTAATCATACTAGAGAACGATATGCTTTTTAATACCTAAAATGAAAATGGGGCTGAAGAATCAGTTATGATTCCTCAGTCCCATAAATTAAAGAGTCAAGATTTTCATTTATCAAGGATTGAAGTTGGCATTCAGTTTTTCTTCTAAAGCTTCCCAGTCATGCTCATCGGGAAAAGTTTTGAATAGCAAATAATCAATGTCTTGGGCATATTCGGTAATGTATTCCGTATAGTTGGTGACGATCAAGTCAATTTGATTTTTTTCCAAATAGCCTGCCGACAATTCATTGGAGTCTGGAAAATAAAATGTCCGAGAGCTGCGCAAATAACGAACAGATTTGCATTTTAATAATTGGCATAAATAAAAGGGGCCTTCAAACAAAAAAGCGATATTCTTCTTTGCTTGCCAGTACAAAGATTTAATAGAGGTAACGTACATCGTAAGACTCGTTCCTAAGTGTTCCAGTGTGATACTGTCCCAAATTTCTCTGGCTAATGGTTGCGTCAACAGATAGTTTTTAAATAGATGGTAATCATCCATATACGCCTCTTCGACAAAATGAACGGTATCCGAAATCATATGGTTTAATAAGGGGGATAATAATTGCTTGATTTTTGCTACCGTAAAAAAGGATTCTACTAAGAGCCGGTCACGAGCGCTATCTTGAGTATCTGGCAAACAATCCTTGACAAAGGCTGCAGCAAGCTGCTTAATTTCAAGCCAATGATTATACTCTTTACAAAAGGTTTGTTCGATCGCCAAATTGCTGATCGAGCGACGGGTTTTTACCAATAAGAACAAATAAAGGACTTCCTCATAGGGAAGTTCTTTTTGGTATTGTTCACTCATTGCCTCGTTGATTTCAGAAAATAGCCGAAAATCATTATATTGCTCAAATATTTTTTTTATTTGCTTAGGCAACTCGATACCTTGACCCGCACAATGGCGCTCAAAGGTGATATACAAGTAATAATTGAATTCACCAAACGAACAAGCATGCTGGTCAAGTTGATAACATCTAGAAAAAGCGCTAGCAGTGATATTTTGGATGGCGATCGGCGGGAAAATCGTATGGGCAGTAATTTCCGATTCGTAATAGAAATCATGGAAAAACTTGCGAATATTGATCTCCTCACCAATAAAGCAAATAGGATTGGTTTGGATCTCCAAACGATAGAAAGAAAAAATCGGTTGCACTTTCCGCAAATAGCGAAGAACAGTGCTTTCTGATATATGGTACTTCTCTGCCCATTCAGATGAGCTATAAAGATCATTGTGGAAAATACTTTCGATGATATGGAACAGAATCTCATTGGCAATCAGCGCACGTTTTTTCGTTAAATAAACAGTGGAATGTTTGATCGAAAAAATATACCCCTTGTGAGAAGAGTCGATCGATAAACAATCGCCAAAGTACTCTTTTAGATCCGTCACATCCGTAACGATCGTTCGCGTGGTACTTCCTGAAATTTTTGCCAAACCTTGAGTCGAACATTGATAATTTTTCTCGAATGCCCTCAAAATTTTCAGCCATCGAATCGTTGCAGTGTTAGTAATAAAATTTATTTGAAAATTTCTCAAGACGTGGCTCCTTTCATGAACAAAATCGCAAATCTTACTTATTCATCTTAAAGAAGATAGGGAAGAAAAAACAAATCACGTATTTCATCGATTGGTGAAATCTATACCTGAGTCTATGCGAGATTTTTTGCATTTTCTATAAATCAACTGACGATCGGTATATATAGGTAGAAACACGTTTTTTCCAGCATGTCGAAGAAGATTGATGGAAATTGAATAGCCAGAGAGGGGCGAGACGATAAGTTTTTAGTGGTGGAATAAAAATTAAATGATTATTGTTTTTCGGGTGGCGATTGAATATTAAGGGGAATAGAATTGAAGAAAAAAGTCACTTTGCGAAAGACAACTTATAATTTTAACAGGAACGATTGACGTAAAAAAATAGCAGCCGCAATGGAAACCCTAAGTGCGCCAAGAAAAGAATTCAGCTTTGCCAAATTAATTTATAATAACAAGAAAAGTGTATAAAAATACTTTCTGAATTTCTTATCTTTTCTATTTATAATGAAAAGATGTTGAGAAAGTGAACGAATATAATCTCTTAAGGTTATTTTTCTATAATGTGACAACCTTCAAAGGTGATGAGAACAACGATTATAACTGAATTAATCATTATTTAAAATGAGGGTTTAAAAAAACTGTCAAGTAAAGTAGACGTTATTTATGGTTTTTTAAAATAACTGATGTTTGGCATTATATAAGTCTTTTATTGACGAAAAATATACCTTAATAAATAAAAAACGGGAATTTCCTTTATTTAATGATACATTTCTCTTATAATAAACTAGAATTGCCTTTATTATGTGAGAGGAAGGCAGAATGCTTAAACAAGCACAATTGAAGTAGGGAGTGTGTTCATGGGAAAGCCGTTAATAAAGACTTTGACTGTTTTAGCCGTTGGTATTGGCGCCGTTGCAATTTGTTTTATTGGTTACCGACAAAATAACCAAAGGCAATATCAGCAGCGAGTCGAATATGCACAGACAGCGATTGCCAGCGAAAAAGATCGCATCAATGAGTTGTCAAATGAAATTGCTGAATTTTACAGCAACGAAGATCAAACGTTTTTGCGAAAAGATCTTAAAGAAGAAGACGTTCTTAAAACAGTCGCAAAACTTTCTGCAGTGAAAGTATCTGCAGACGATTATGGGATCGATGATGATGCACTGCCAAGTGAGTCAGTGGAGATCCAACAAGAAAAAACCGCCCTTGATGATCAGCTAAAAGACATCGAGGCAAAATTAAAAGTACAAGCGGATACGGAAGCCTTATTTACTGAAGGTGTTTCAAATTGGCAAAGTGCTGAAAATGATGTCACCATTAGAGCTGATCTAAAAGAAACGGATGTCGGGAATGTCCGTGAAAATCTGAGCTTTTTTGAGGATAGTAAATGGAAAGAGTTAGTTGTTTCCTATTTAGAATATGCGGATACTCAATTGGACCGCATTGCAAAATTACAAGAAACTTTTGATGAAATGCTTGATGGGGATGAGGTGACAAGTGAAGTCACCTTAGAAAAATACCTGAGTGCAGTCGACAGTATCAGCAAAGTTCGCAACGAAGAATTGAAAGAGAAATTCACCGAATTAGCAGATAAAGTCGCTACCCAAATGGGGTACACAGGATACAGCACGTATACACCCCCCGCTTCAACAGAAAGTTATTCAGAGGATACATCCGCAGGAGATGGCACCTGGACAGACCAAAGTTCAGACACTGTTTACTAATTTAAAGATGTATCGAAGAAAATAGAGATAACTGGAGGAAAGCAAATGTCAAAAGGAAAAAAAATCTTTTTAATCATCTTTTCAATCGTTGCAGTGTTAGTCATCGGAATGATCGGTGTCGCTGCAAAATTATATTTTGATGTATCAAACTCAATTCAAGAAACCTATCAATCAGTCGAACGTGATCGAGAAGATCGTCTACGTGAAAATGATGTCGACCTATCCCAGAAAGATTCCTTCTCGGTTTTACTGATGGGGATCGATACCGGTGATTTAGGAAGAGTCGAACAAGGACGTTCTGATACCATGATGGTGGCGACCATCAGCCCACAAGACAATCAGACGACGGTGGTGAGTATTGGAAGAGATTCCTATGTTGATATCGTTGGACATGGGACGACAGATAAAATTAATCATGCCTATGCTTTTGGTGGACCAGCGATGGCAATGAATACCGTAGAAAAATTCTTGGATATTCCGATCGATCATTATGTATCAATCAATATGGCTGGTTTGAAAGAATTAGTCGATGCGGTTGGCGGCATTGAAGTTGATAATGAAATCACCTTTTCGCAAGATGGCTTTGATTTTGCTATCGGACGTACATCACTAAATGGCGAACAAGCCCTTGCCTATTCAAGAATGCGTTATGAAGATCCAAACGGCGATTATGGACGTCAAGAACGCCAACGTAAAATCGTTGAAGGGATCGTTAAGAAAGTCTTGAGTCTTGATGGAATCACCCAATATCAAACGATCTTAAATGCCGTTGAGCAAAACATGAAGACAGATATGAGTTTCGATGACATGCGAACCTTAGCATTTAACTATCGCAGTGCCTTTCAAACGATCAAACAAGATCAGTTGCAAGGGGAAGGATTCATGCAAGACGGCATCTCATATCAGCGTGTGAGTGACGAAGAACTAGCAAGAGTTCAAAAAGAGTTGAAAGCTCAACTAAATCTAGAGAATGAATAGGAAAGTGGAGAAAAGATGGAAGAAACAATTAGCTTAAAAGAAATATTCGCAATTCTACGGAAACACTTAGCTGCTATTTTTATTTCAATGTTTGCTGGTTTAGCTTTAGCAGGAATATTCACCTTCTTTGTCATTACACCGAAATACAGTTCACAAGCTCAGTTGATTGTGACATTGCCGCAATCTGAAACTACCAATGCCAACGATGTGAATACAAACTTGCAAATGATCAATACGTATAAAGATATGATTGTCAGTGACTTGGTTATGACACAAGTAAAGGATCGTTTGGAGTCTGAAAATAACCTTGACTTGACTGTCGGACAATTGAAAGAATCCATTTCGATCAACCAGTCACAGAACTCGCAGATGTTTTCCATTCAGGCAACTAGTACAAATGCAGTGTCAGCGCAAAATATTGCCAATACGACAGCATTGGTCTTTCAAGAAAATGCTCAAGATGTTATGAATGTTGATAAAATCTCAATCATTTCAAGTGCGGTAGCTAGTACTACACCAGTTTCACCTAACAACAAACTAAATTTAGCCATTGGTCTGGTATTAGGGATCATGGTCGGTGTCGGTTTAGCCTTCTTATTGGAGCTACTAGATCGAACTGTCAAAGATGATAAATTTGTAACCGAAACATTAGGCTTTACCGTATTGGGGACTGTACCCCAAATGTCACCAAAAGAATTGGCTGCGACCATTCAGAAAAAGCCGAGCGCACCATTTATTAAGAAACCACAAGGCGACAAAACGGCAGAATCACGCCGTAGTCGTAGCCGGGTCTAGGAGGGAACAATGATGGCAAAAAAACAAGAACGTACTGGGACACAGACACATGCAGTAAGTTTGATCACGCTAATTGATCCTTCTTCACCAATCTCAGAGCAATATCGTACGATCCGTACAAATATTCAATTTGCGTCTTCAGCAGATAAACAAATCAAGACCATTGTTGTTACTTCTTCTGGTCCAGGTGAAGGGAAATCGACAACTTCAGCTAATTTAGCGGTTGTTTTTGCAAAATCAGGACAACGAGTATTGTTAGTTGATGCCGATATGCGAAAGCCTACTGTATACAAAACATTCAGCTTAAACAATGCGAGTGGATTGAGTACCGTATTAAGTACCTCAACGAGCGTCCTTGAAGCAGCTCAAAAAACGGTGATTGATAATTTATCTGTCTTAACCAGCGGACCAAAACCACCAAATCCATCTGAGCTACTTGGGTCAGCACGAATGAACCAAGTGATGGAAGAAGCGAAAAACCTTTACGATGTGGTTATCTTTGATATGCCACCAGTTGTAGCAGTCACCGATGCACAAATCATGGCATCTAAAGCAGATGGGACGATCTTAGTGGTTCGAGAAAATGTTGCACGTAAAGAATCCTTAACAAAAGCGAGAGATCTTTTGAATATGGTTCAAGCAAGAATCATTGGGGTGGTCTATAACGGTGCCGAACACTCGAAAGATTCAGGTTACTACTATTATTATGGAAATTAATTAATTTGAAGGAGACGAGAGAAATGATTGATTTACATTGCCACATTTTACCAGGAATTGATGATGGTGCAGAAGACATCAATGCGAGCATTGCTATGGCTGAAAAAGCGATTAGCCAAGGAATTACGCATATCCTTTGTACCCCACATCATAACAATGGAAAATACCGCAATCCGAAGTCAGAGGTCATTTCTCTCGTTACCTCTTTACAAGAAGAATTAGACGCACGGAACCTGCCCTTGACAGTTCTTGAGGGGCAAGAGGTTAGGATAACAGGAGATTTAATTGAGGATATACAGAAAAATGACATCCTTTTTACAGATCTTGATGATACGTATATCTTGATAGAATTTCCTACGATTGAAGTGCCTACGTATACAGAACAAATATTCTTCGATTTACTACAGCTGGGAAAGATTCCAGTCATTGTCCACCCCGAGCGGAATGCTCATTTTAGAAAAGACCCTAACAATCTCATCCCTTTTTTGGATATGGGCTGTTTGGCACAGTTAACTGCGCCAAGTTATGTCGGCGTATTTGGAAAAGAAATCCAAAAAACAGCAAAAACAATGGTTGAACATAATCTTGTTCAGATGGTCGCTTCGGATGCCCATGGCGTTACAAAACGCACCTTTAATTTAAAAGAAGCTTATGAGCAAATTGAGCAAGATTTTGGCATGCTCAAAGTAACCTTGATGAAACAAGTAGCAAAAGATTTGATAAACGGGGATCAAATCAGTTTTCCAAATTATATAGATGTGAAAAAAAAGAAATTCGGGTTATTTTAGGGGGCAACTGGGTTGTTTGAATTAACGAGAAGAAGAAAAATTGTAACTTTAATAGTTGTAGATAGTTTATTGATCATAGCAGCAAATATTGCAGCAGTTTATTTTATGAAACCCTTTGTGGCGATTCCAAAAGAATTTACATTGATGTCGGTGAGCCTTTCTGTCGGTTTCTATCTTTTTTATGGATCAGTGTTTCGTGTTTTTTCTCGAATCAATCGTTACACGAACTTGAAAGAAATGATCGCTATCTTCTTGGCTGTATCATGCAGCGCTTTTACTTGTAACGTGATCTTGTTTTTCGGTGATGAAACCTATAGCATGCGCTTAGTGATCTTTACGTACTTTCTTTCGCTCTTTTTGATCATTGCTAGTCGATTGATATGGCGGATCTATATAGAAAGAAAAAACATGAGAGGGGCATCCAATGAGGTTGTTAAGAATACCTTGATCGTCGGCGCAGGTGAAGGCGGCAGAATTCTTTATAATAGCTTTGTAGGTTCGAAAACGGCAAGTGACATTAATATTATCGGATTTGTCGATGATGATCCGAATAAACGAAACACTTATCTTTCTGGAAAAAAAGTCTTGGGTTGTATCAGTGATTTACCTGATTTGATTCAAAAGTATGAGATCAATATGGTTACGATCGCTATTCCATCCTTGTCACGGAAAAAATTGCGGAGTATTTTTAGCTTAATTGAACCTTTGCATGTCAAAGTCAACACGATGCCATCAATGGAAGAAATCGCCTCTGGAAAAATCAGCACCTCACGTTTGAAGAAAATCGATGTCGTTGATTTGCTAGGGAGAGATGAAGTCAAATTGGATATCGACTCCATCAAAGATCAAATTACTGGAAAGACGATATTAGTGACTGGTGCTGGTGGATCGATCGGTTCCGAAATCTGTCGCCAAGTGATTCAATTCAATCCTAAAAAACTAGTTTTGTTGGGACATGGAGAAAACTCGATTTACTTAATTGACCGTGAGTTGAAAATCAATTTTAAAGACAATATTACCGAAATCGTTCCTGTTATAGCCGATATACAAGATCGAGAAAAGATGTTTGAAATCATGAAGGAAGTCAAACCGGATATCGTTTATCATGCGGCAGCCCATAAACACGTACCGTTGATGGAATACAATCCTAAAGAGGCAGTCAAAAATAATATTTACGGAACCAAGAATACTGCTGAAGCTGCCAAAGCCGCGAAAGTGAAGAACTTCGTAATGGTCTCTACAGATAAGGCCAATAACCCTCCTAACGTCATGGGAGCGACAAAACGCATCTCTGAGATGATTGTTACCGGCTTAAATGAAAAAGGGTGCACGAAATTTTCTGCTGTGCGTTTTGGCAATGTATTAGGTTCAAGAGGCAGTGTGATTCCAGTATTCCGTGAACAAATAGCAAAAGGTGGACCAATCACAGTAACTGATTTTCGTATGACTCGCTATTTCATGACGATCCCAGAAGCTAGTCGCTTGGTTATTCAGTCAGGGGCACTTGCTAAAGGTGGCGAAATCTTCATTTTAGATATGGGCGAACCGGTGAAGATTGTTGATCTTGCGAAGAACATGATTCGTCTAAGTGGTTATAGCGAAGAAGAGATTGAGATTATTGAAACTGGGATTCGACCTGGGGAAAAATTATATGAAGAGCTTTTGCTGGATAAAGAACGAAATGATAAAGCAGTCTTTGAGAAAATTTTTGTTGGGAATATCAAAGGATATTCATTGGAAGAGGTACTTTGTTTTGTAGAAGCACTTCCTAAAGACAGTGCTACATTGGCTAATGAAATTGTGAAATTTGCAAATGCTTCAAACAAATAGGAGTGGGTTTTGTTGTATAAGGATGGAATGAAAAGAATTATAGATTTTCTATTATCGCTAATAGGGATAATTGTTTTATCACCAGTACTATTACTATTATGTCTAGCGATAAAAATCGATTCAAAGGGTCCCATTATATTTAAACAAAAACGGGTTGGAAAGAATAAAACCTATTTTAATATTTATAAATTCAGAACAATGAAGATTGATACACCAAAAGAAATGCCAACACATCTTTTAGAAGACCCTGATTTTTATATCACAAAGGTCGGAAAATTTTTAAGAAAAACAAGTTTAGATGAACTGCCTCAGTTGTTCAATATTATCAAAGGTGATATGGCTGTCATTGGGCCTCGTCCAGCGCTATGGAATCAATATGATTTGATTGAAGAACGTGATAAGTATGGGGCAAATAATATTCGACCAGGATTGACTGGGTTGGCTCAAATTAGTGGTCGAGACGAGTTGGAAATTAAACAAAAAGCTCTTTTAGATGGGAATTATACTGAAAGCATTTCACCCTCTATGGATCTGAAGTGTTTTCTTGGAACGATTGTTTCTGTTTTTAAAAGTGAGGGTGTTATAGAAGGCGGAACAAGTAGTATTAAGAAGGAGGATGGGCAATGAAGCGTATCCTCATCACAGGAGAGAATAGCTATATTGGTACATCATTTAAAACATGGATAGAGCAATATAAAGAATATTATCAAATTGAAACGATTAGTGTTAGGGAGAGTACTTGGAAAGATGTTGATTTTTCTGTATATGATGTTTTGATTCATCTTGCAGCTATTGTTCACGTCAAAGAAAAGAATGAAGAATTGTATTACAAAGTAAATCGTGATTTAGCTATTAAAGTAGCAGAAAAAGCAAAGAAAGAACATGTACAGCATTTTATTTTTTTTAGCACGATGTCTGTTTTCGGAGTAGAGAGCGGAGCTATTTCTGCAGAAACTAAAATAAATCCTACAACACCGTATGGTAAATCTAAGAGAGAAGCTGAGATACAGATCGAAAGGTTAGCAACTGATTCTTTCAATGTAGCGATAATCAGACCTCCTATGATTTACGGTCCGCAATGTGTTGGAAATTACCAAAGATTATCAAATGTGGCAAAAAAAACTATTGTATTTCCTAAAGTAAACAACAAGAGAAGTATGCTTTATATTGATAATCTCCATTGCTTTGTCAAAGTAATTATAGATAATCAGTTAAATGGAACGTTCCATCCACAGAACAAAGTGCTCGTCAACACGTCTTTAATGGTAAATGAGATCGCAAAATTTCATAGAAGAAACATATATTTAATAAAAGGGTTCGATACCCTTATTTCTAAACTTTCGGAGCATAGCAACTTACTTCAAAAAGTTTTTGGCACGCTCTTCTATGATTCAACCCTGGAGGGTTATCCAGAATCGATTTTTAATAATGTGAAATTTGATTATCAAATCAGAGACTTTAAGGCTAGTATTGAGGAGAGTGAAAAGTGAAAAGAGATATACTATTTATGTGCCAATTCTTTTATCCAGAGTATGTTTCTTCGGCACTCTTACCTTATCAGACTGCTCAAGGATTAAGTAAAGCAGGTCTAACAGTCGATGTCCTATGCGGTTATCCTCGAGAATATACACAAAAAAATGAAAAAATACCAGTTAACGAAAAAATCGACGATATGACGGTTTATCGAAAAAAATATATCCAACTTGGTAGAAAGAATTTTTTAAGTAGACTAATAAATTACTTTTCATTTACATTCACAATATTATTGAATGTACGGATGTGTAGAAATTACAAAACAATCATTGTCTATTCAAACCCACCTATTTTGCCTGTAATATCCATTATTGCAAAAAAAATTTATGGATGTAAAATTGTTTTTGTTGCATATGATCTTTATCCTGAAATTGCTGAAAGAACAGATACGATTAGGAAGAATAGTTTTATTTCTAGATTTATGCGAAAAATAAATGAACGATTATATCCGGAAGCATCAAATATTGTGGCTTTGTCAAATGACATGAAATCGTATATTAAAAAAAATAGGAACATTGATCCAGAAAGAATAATAGTAATACCAAATTGGGCAACAGAAGAAAAATCATTGAATAAACTAGTGACACCGGAGTTCATAGAGATAAGTAATAAGTATCCACTCATAGTTTCTTATTTTGGTAATATGGGAACGGCACAGGATATGGATACCATTTTGAAGACAATTTCTGATGAACGTATTGCTAAAGAAAAAATCGCCTTTTTATTTGCTGGTCACGGCAATAAGAAAAAAGAAATATCAGAAGTCATCGCAGAAAAAAGTCTAAAGAATTGCTTTATGTTTGATTATTTAAGTGGGAATGAATTTAATGATGCTTTAAGCATTACTTCTATATTTATTGTTTCACTTGAAGATGGTCTCTCTGGATTAGCAGTTCCTAGTAAAACATACAGTTATTATCAAGCCGAAAAACCAGTAATTGCGATCATGGATACGAACACTGACATTGCTCGTGAATTATTATTAAATAACGCAGGGATCGCAGTGGATAATGGAGACTCGGAAGAATTAATAAGTAGTTTATTGACTTTAAATAATGATAAAACAACACTTCGCTCTATGAGTAAGAATATGTCAACCAAAGTTTCCAAAAACTATTGTAGAAATATTCAAATTCAAAAATACATTAAATTATTCAAAAGAATATTGGAGGAATAAAAGTGTTTAATAATAAAGTGTTATTAATAACAGGTGGTACAGGTTCATTTGGTAATGCAGTAATGAAAAGATTTTTAGACTCCGATATAAAAGAAATCCGTATCTTCTCTCGAGATGAAAAGAAACAAGATGATATGAGAAAGAAATACAACAATGACAAATTGAAATTTTATATTGGGGATGTACGCGATATAAATAGTGTTAAAAATGCAATGTACGGAGTAGATTACATATTTCATGCGGCTGCTTTAAAACAAGTTCCTTCATGTGAATTCTTTCCGATGGAAGCTGTTAAAACAAATGTCATGGGTACGGATAATGTTGTGACAGCTGCTGTTGAGATGGGGGTAAAAAAAGTTATTTGTCTTTCAACAGATAAAGCAGCTTATCCAATCAACGCAATGGGGATTTCAAAGGCAATGATGGAGAAGGTTTTTGTAGCAAAAGCAAAAACTGTGGCAGATGAAAATACAATGATTTGCGGAACTCGTTATGGTAATGTCATGGCATCCAGAGGTTCTGTGATTCCATTATTTATTGAGCAAATAAAAGCAGGAAAACCGTTAACTGTTACGGACCCGGGCATGACTAGATTCTTGATGAGTTTAGAAGAAGCAGTTGAATTAGTTGTTTTTGCATTTCAAAATGCAAAAGCAGGAGACATCATGGTTCAAAAATCTCCTGCGTCAACGGTAGGTGATCTAGCACAAGCAGTGAAAGAACTTTTTAAAGTTGAAAATGAGATTCAAATTATAGGCACCCGTCATGGTGAGAAAAGATATGAAACGCTTCTTACAAAAGAAGAATATCTCGTTGCGAAAGATATGGGCGGCTTCTATCGTGTACCAGCCGATACTAGAGATCTTAATTACGAGAAATATTTTAGCGAAGGCAGTACCGAATTGACACACGAAGGCGAATACAATTCTGATAATACGGAACGACTATCTGTAGAACAAATCAAGGAAAAATTATTAGCATTAGATTATGTTCAAGAAGAGTTGAAAGAGTGGAAAAATCGATGAATATTTTAGTTACAGGAGCCAATGGATTTGTAGGTAAAAATTTAATTGCAGAGCTTCGAAACGAAGGTTATGAAAATGTTTTTGAATGTGATATAGATACTCCTCCACATTTATTAGATGAATATTGCTTAAAAGCAGATTTTGTTTTCCATTTAGCGGGCGTGAATCGACCCAAGGAAGAAGAAGAGTTTATGGAAGGGAATTTCGGTTTCACCTCAGTTCTTCTAGATAAACTAAAGGAATACAACAATACATGTCCAGTAATGATATCATCCTCTATTCAAGCTGCTCTTAACAATGCTTATGGTCGCAGTAAGAAAGCTGGAGAAGATCTCTTACGAAAATATCAAAGTGAAACTGGAGCGAAAGTCTACATTTATCGATTCTCTAATTTGTATGGAAAATGGTCGAAACCAAATTATAATACGGTAGTAGCGACTTTTTGTTATAAAGTGGCTCGAGGTGAAGAAATAACCGTCAATGATAAAAATGCAGAAATTGAACTTTGCTATATTGATGATGTTATTAAGGAATTGCTGCATTGCCTTCAAGCAAAACCATTTATTGTCGATGACTTTTGTTCAGTAAGAGAGACGGATACAGTAACTGTGGGCGCTTTGAGAGATATAATTCTTTCTTTTAAAGAAAGTAGAAGAAATCTATCTGTACCTCAATTAAATCGTAGAATAGAAAAAAATCTGTATAGTACATTTCTTAGCTTTTTACCAGAGGATGAGTTTTCATATCCTTTAAAGATGAATATCGATGATCGCGGATCATTCACCGAATTTTTGAGGACTGAAGATCGCGGACAAGTCTCAATTAATATTTCAAAGCCGGGGATTGTTAAAGGAAATCACTGGCATCATACCAAAAATGAGAAATTTCTGGTAGTAAGTGGAAAAGGCGTTATCCGCTTTAGAAAGATTGGTTCTGAAGAAATTATCGAGTATTTTGTTTCTGGTGAGAAATTAGAAGTAGTCGATATACCTGTTGGTTATACTCATAATATTGAGAACCTAGGTAATACTGACATGGTCACTGTTATGTGGGTAAACGAAACGTTTGACCCTGAAAATCCTGATACTTATTACGTGGAGGTCTAGCATTGAAAAAATTAAAAGTTATGACAGTCGTTGGGACTCGTCCAGAAATCATTCGCTTATCTGCAGTTATTAATCGTTTAGAGAGTTCTGAAGCGATTGACCATGTACTTGTACATACTGGTCAAAACTATGATTATGAACTAAATGAAGTTTTCTTTGAAGACTTTAAATTAAAGAAGCCAGATTATTTTTTGAATGCAGCAACAGGTACAGCCATTGAAACCGTTGGGAATATACTGATCAAAATAGATCCAATTCTTGAAGAAGTAAAACCAGATGCATTTTTGGTCTTGGGAGATACCAACAGTTGTTTATGTGCCATTGCCGCGAAGCGAAGACACATTCCTATTTTTCATATGGAAGCTGGAAATCGCTGTTTTGATCAAAGAGTACCAGAAGAAACAAATCGAAAAATTGTTGACCATACAGCTGATATTAATTTAACGTATAGTGATATCGCCAGAGAATATTTATTGAGAGAAGGGCTTCCAGCGGATCGAATCATTAAAACCGGTAGTCCCATGTTTGAAGTGTTGAATTCTAGAAAAAAAGATATTGAGCACTCACCTATTTTGGAAAAACTAAGCCTTAAGCAAAATGAGTACTTTTTAGTATCGGCACATAGGGAAGAAAATATCAGTTCAAAAGAAAATTTTCATGATCTAGTGGATTCACTAAACTCAATTGCTGAAGAGTATCAATATCCAATCATTATTAGTACCCATCCACGGACAATGAAAATGATAGAAGCAGAGGGAGTTCAATTCCATAAATTGATTCAAACTATGAAACCTATGGGTTTTAATGATTATAATAAACTTCAAATGAACGCTAAAGCTGTTTTAAGTGATAGTGGTACGATTAGTGAAGAAGCATCGATCCTCGGGTTTAAAGCTTTAAATATCCGTCAGGCCCATGAAAGACCAGAAGCTATGGAAGAAGCTAGTGTAATGATGGTAGGCTTGAAGAAAAATAGAATTCTTGAAGGATTAGAAGTTTTAGAAACACAAGAAAATGATACTCTCCGACAAGTATCAGATTATTCAATGCCAAATGTATCTGAAAAAGTATTACGTATTATTATTTCTTATACAGATTATGTGAATCGTGTGGTGTGGTATAAATGAAAGTTGCGATTTTAAGTATAATGAATATTAAACATATGTCAATGATAAGTATTTATACAGATATATTAGATAAAAATGGTATCGAGTATGATTTAATTTATGTTGACAAGTATAATGAAGTGGAACCTAATACGGCGGCAACAGCCCATAAATATAACATTAAATTAAATAAAAGTGACAGAAAACTGATTAAATTACTTAAGTATTATAAATTTAGAAAATATGCGAGAGGAATACTATACAAAAACAAGTATGATCTCATAATTGTTTGGAGAACTGAAACAGCAATTTTATTTTGGGATATTTTACTAAAAAAGTTCCGAAATAATTTTGTTCTGAATATTAGAGATTATTTTTACGAGAATTTTTTTCCCATTAAGATTATACAAAAGTTGATTATTAATAATTCCAAATTTACAACAATTTCCTCAACTAAATTTTTAAAATTTTTGCCAACTAGTAAAAAATACTGCTTTGTTAATAGTTTAAATCCCATTATTTATAATGAAGTGAAAAATAAAAAAAATTATTTTGTTAAAGCAAATCCTATTAAATTATGTTTTATAGGATATGTTAGATTTTTTGAAGAAGATAAAAGATTATTGTTAAGTTTAAAAAATGATAATCGGTTTGTAGTACAGTATTTTGGTGCTGGATCAGATATTCTTAAAATGTTTGCAGAACAGAATAATATCTATAATGTTGAATTTAAATCTTCTTTTAATCCATCAGAAACTTTAGATTTGTTAAATGATTCAAGTATAATAAATAATCTATATGGAAATAAAAATATCGCATTAGACACAGCTATTTCAATTAAGTATTATTATTCAATAATTTTGAAACTTCCCATTTTGGTTTATAAGGATACTTATATGGAAGAGATAACTCGAAACTCAGGACATGCATTTGTATTTAATGGACAATATGAGAATTTAGGTGATAATTTGTATAACTGGTACACAAATTTAGATGAAAATATTGTTAATGATAACTTAGATAATGAATTGTCAAGGATAATTCAAGAAAACTCAAGTTTTGAAAAAAAGGTATTAGAAGTGTTGAGATGTGGTGATGATAATTGAAAACTATAGTTTCTATATTTTTAACGGTGACTTCAGTAATAAGTACTATTTTTTCTTTATTTTTCTATGAAAATTATCCAAATGGATATGGTGGGATGGTTTTTTTGCCATTTATATTTTTAGTACTATTTTTTCTATTTTATTATGACTATATTGAGAGTAATTCAAATCCATTTGTCATTTATGGAATAATTATAATGCAATGGATTCGATTCGTTTTAATGCCACCTTTTTGTGCAATGGCTGGAAATGATAATGGTATGATATATATAAATCCAACTGTTTCAAGTTTAAAATTAGCTATATTCTTTATGGTAATTGAATTCTTAGGTGTAAGTATTTTAGTTAAATTACTTGTTAAAAAGAATAAGCCAAAACTTAATAAAAATTACAGTATAACGGGAAATAGAATTGTTTATGGATTATTTTTTGCTTTTTCATTTTTGCTCTATTTTGCCTTTGCTAGAGGTAGTAACCTAGTTCGCTTTATTATGATAGACGTAGGAGAAGGTGAGCGTATTGGAGATGTTACAAATTTTATTGATTTAATAATAAGACAATTCGTACTTTGCTCTTTTATTTTATTTTTTGTAGTCTCTGTAAATCATTTTTGGATAAAGTACCTAAAAACTTCTAAGAAAAAATATTTTTATTTCTCCCTTGTAATTGCTTTAATTAACGTCTCAATTATTGTAGGTGAGAGACGTTCAGCTCAAGTTTATGCTGCGTTATGTTCTATTTGGATTTTAATCATATTGTTTCCTAAATTTAAAAATCTTATAATAACGTATATCTTAGTGACTGTGGGAATCATTTTGTTTTTTATGAGTGTTTATAAATTTTTTGGTGCATTTTTGTATGATTCATACACTGAGGCTCTTTCTAATTCAACTTTGGATACAGGATTTATTGCACAAACACTTCAAAGCTATTTTTTTGGTCCAGAAAATATAGCTATATCTATTGATTTTTTTAATGGTTTTAATACAAATATATTTCAATTATTCTTTGACTTTCTTCGGAGTATATTTGGCCTAAATTTTATATTCAAAGATATGGGAACAATAACTTCAATCCCCTTTAATACATTTGTATATGGCTTTTATCAGGAAACTGGTCACGTCTTATCGGGTGCTGCATATAGCTATGGTTTTTTTGGTCCCTTATTTATACCTTTGATATCTTCAATAAATATTGTCTTAGCGATTTTGATTGAAAATTTACTTTATCGTGTTAAATCTTTGGAGGTAATCTATATTCTGGTATATATATTGTCCAGATTTATTACTAATCTATTTGTTAATACTCCTCCTCTTATAAATCAGGCAACTCTAATGGGCTTTACTTGTTTGATGGTCGTTATTTTAGCAAATATTTTTAATCTAAAAATCAATAAAAAGGAAGGTGTAAATTTACTTGAAAGAGATGATATTAATATCATACGGGATAAAAGAATTTGATGGTCGATTGAATGAAATTATAAAATCGATTGAAAAAAATTATACCTTAAAAATGATTTGTTTGACCAATAGTAATGTTGCTCAAAGCGATAATCATGAATATATATATGTGAATAAAAGAAAATATCTGAGTATGAAATTGTATCTTGAATTTTTTATTAAATCCATAATTAATATATATAAAATTGGAAATAAAAAAAAAAAAAGAAAGATTAATTTTTATTGATAATTTTTATGCAGCACCTGTTGGTTTTGTAGCCAAAATTTTATTCAGGCGTGTAAAAATTGTTCAAGATTGTAGAGAATTATACTTTAGTGAAGATATGCCCAAACTAGGTAAAGTTTTTTGCTTATTTGAAAAAATGTTATTAAAAAAATCAGTTTTAGTTTTCTGTGCAAACAAGTATCGTAGTCAAATAATGAAAGAAAAATTTCAATTGGATTTTTTTCCAGAAGTTTATGATAATATTAGATTACTGGAATATCATCCGGAAACAGATATGGATTTTTTAGAAAAAAAATATCAATCTTTTTTTCAATATGAATGGAATATAATAAGTACCGGAGGATTTTCAATACTAAGAAAAACAGATATATTGATCCAAAACTTTAAAAATATTGATAACCTTAATATAGGCTTATATATTGCAGGTACCGGATCAAATAAAGATAAACAGATACTAAACAGCTTTATTGAAGAAAATAATATAGATAATGTACATTTTATAGGTCGTGTAGATATGAATGAATTGAAATTTGTAGTAAGTAAGTGTGATATTGGGATTGTGTCCTATCATCAAAATGACTTAAATAATGAGTTTTGTTCATCCGGAAAAATTTATGAATACATGGGTGAAGGATTACCTGTGGTCACAACAGAAAACACACCTTTAAAAATCTTATGCGATGAGAATATGATAGGAATTTCGGATAATAACTTTACTGATGGAATCATAGGTGTAATTAAAGATTATGTTTTTTATAAGAAAAATGTTAAAAGTTTTATGAGCGATTTTTCAGTTGAAGAAAATAATATTGATATGGCAAATAAAATTAAAGAGGCTATAGAGAATTGATAAAGAATATTATTAATACATTAAAAAAAGATAAATTTATTAGATCGGTTTCAGTTTTAGCAACCGGTTCAATATTATCTCAAGTAATAACTATATTAGTTTCTCCTTTTACAACAAGATTTTTTCTCCATCTGACTTTGGTTATTACACATTATTCACTACTGTTGTGTCTATTTTTGGACCTATACTTTGTTTAAAGTATGATATGGCTATAGTAAATTCAAAATATATAAATAAAATGAATTTACTGGTATTAGGTAGCGGAATAACAATAATTATAAGTTTTTTTGCTAGTTTTTTTTATGGTAAAATAGTTTTTAAACAAAATTTTAATATATTTGTTTTTTTAGTTCTTTTGTTGCTTCTTATGAGTTATGGAGCAAATAATTTATTAATTGCTCTGAATAATAGTAATTCAGAATATAAATTACTTTCAAAAGTTACTATTATTAAATCATCTGTTCAGGCAGTATTAACTATTATTTTTGGATTATTTAATTTAACTAAATTTGGCTTGATTTTTGCTCAGCTTATTAGCCAAGTGTCGGGTAGTTGGAAACAATCTGAAAGTATTAGAAATAAGCAAAATTTAGCAAAAGTTATATCGAGAAAAAAAATATTAGAAGTTTTTAAATTAAATTACAAGCAAGCATTATATAATACACCTGCCGCATTAATTACTACCTTAACATATTCAGTTATAAATTTATTTATATCATATAGTTATTCGAATGAAATGTTAGGTTTCTACTCTTTTTCTTATCGTATGCTTGGATTGCCATTTATGATTGTGAGTGCAAATTTTGCGAAAATATTTTTTAAGGAAGCTAGTGATGAATATTTAATAAGCGGAACATTGTCCACTACTTTTAAAAGATCTGTTAAGATATTATGTGCAATTGTTCTACCTTCAATGACTATACTATTTATTTTAGCGCCTAGTCTTTTTTCGATTATCTTTGGACAGGAATGGGTAGTTTCGGGCACAATTGTACAGATTTTAACTCCAATGTTTACTATAAGACTAATTGTGGATTCTATTTCTAGCGCATATATTGTTAGAGGAAAACAAAAGACTGAATTATGGATACAGTCTTTTTTATTCATTAGTGAACTAGTTATATTTTTTGTAAGCACTATAAACAACTTTAATATATACTATTTTTTAGGCGCAATATCTTTAATGTATTTTTTTGTATATGCCATAAATTTTTATGTGATTTTTAGATTAAGCTGTAGAGGAGATAACTCATGATTAATATAATTGGATTGGGATACATTGGTTTACCCACGTCACTTATTTTAGCGGCAAATAACAATAAAGTAGTTGGTACGGATTATAATATGGAACTAGTTTCCAAACTAAACAGAAAAGAATTAACATTTGAAGAAAATGGACTAGAAGATTTATTTAATGAAGCTATAAGTAAAGATATTAAATTTACTAATGAGTACATTGCTTCTGATGTTTATATTGTTACAGTACCAACACCATACGATAAATTAAACAAAAAGATTGATCCTTCCTATGTTATATCAGCAACGAAAGAAATATTGAAGGTATGCAAAAAAGATACTATATTAATTATTGAGTCTACCGTTTCTCCAGGTACAATAGACAAATTTATTAGACCATTAATAAAAGATTCTAATTTAGAACTAAATAAGGACATTCACTTAGTTCATGCACCAGAAAGAATACTACCTGGTCAAATGATTTATGAGTTAGAGAACAATTCAAGAACAATTGGGGCTGATCTACCGGAAATAGCTGAAAAAGTTAAAACCATCTACAAAACATTTTGTAAAGGAGAAATTATTTGCACTGATATTAGAACAGCGGAGATGAGCAAAGTTGTTGAAAATACATTTAGAGCTGTTAATATCGCCTTTGCGAATGAATTAACTAAAATAGCAAGATATGATAATCTGGATGTTCATGAAATTATTAGAATTTCAAATATGCATCCTAGGGTAAATATATTAAATCCTGGTCCAGGAGTGGGGGGACATTGCATACCTGTTGATCCGTGGTTTTTAGTTGGAGATTATCCAAGATTAACGAAATTGATTTCAGCGGCATTAGAAGTTAATGAATCTATGCCTGACCTAGTTTTAAGCAGAATTACAGACATAATGAAAGACCACGGAATTACTGATAAGTCAAAGGTAGGTATTTACGGATTATCCTATAAACAGGATGTTGATGATTATCGAGAAAGTCCAACAGTGCAAATGTTTGAGAAAATGGGAGAGCACTTCGCGGAACCTTTCAGAGTTTATGATCCAATGATTCATAATAGAGTAGTTCAGAGTCAAATCATGGATTTTGATTCTTTTATTAATGATAGTGAGATTGTGGTAGTAATGGTTCCACATTCACAAATAAAATCCCAACAAGATAAGCTTAAAAACAAACTAGTTTTGGATCCTCATAACATATTTGATTTTTCATACAAACTTTAACGAAAATAGAGGAATAAAATGAATAAAATTAAAATCATGACAATATTTGGTACAAGGCCTGAGGCAATAAAAATGGCACCACTTGTCAAAGCTATTGAAGAAGATCCTCGATTCGAGTCAATTGTAACTGTGACGGCCCAGCATCGCCAAATGTTAGATCAAGTAATGAATATTTTTGATTTATCAGCGGATTATGACTTAAACATAATGAAAGATGGCCAAACATTAGCAGGTATAACAAGTCGCGTAATAAAAGAATTGGATCAAATTCTGGAAGAAGCAAATCCAGATATTGTTCTAGTTCATGGTGATACGACAACAACTTTTTCGGCATCAATAGCTAGTTTTTATCATCAAATAAAAATTGGGCATGTAGAAGCAGGTCTAAGAACTTGGAATAAGTACTCTCCGTTTCCCGAAGAATTGAATAGACAGCTCACTGATGTTTTAGCAGATATTTATTTTGCTCCTACTGAGATGAGTAAGAAGAATTTAATAAATGAAAAAAGAAATGTCAGCGATATTTACGTTACCGGAAATACGGCTATTGATGCTATGAAATATACCATTTCAGACCAATATAGTCATTCTTTATTAACAGATATAGGAGATAAAAAAATAATACTAGTTACAATGCATAGAAGAGAAAACTTAGGAAATCCTATGAGGAACGTTTTCAAAGCGATAAATCGAATTGTCGAACGCTTTGATGATGTACATGTGGTATTCCCTATGCATAAGAATCCGATAGTTCGAAAAACCGTAAAAGAAACTTTGATTGATTGCGATCGAATTCATTTAATTGAACCATTAGACGTGGTGGATTTTCAAAACTTTGCTAATCATAGCTATATGATTATGTCAGATTCTGGAGGAGTGCAGGAAGAAGCTCCTTCCTTAGGAAAACCTGTATTAGTCTTACGTGATACAACTGAGAGACCAGAAGGAATAGAGGCTGGCACATTAAGATTAGTTGGTACAAGTGAAGATAAAGTATTTGTGTCTGCCAAAGAATTGCTTGAAGATAATGATATTTACGACCAAATGTCTAAAGCTTCAAACCCATACGGAGATGGATTTGCTAGTCAGAGAATTTTAGATGCTATTGCATACAGCTTTGGCTTAACTAATGAAAAACCTTCTGAGTTTTAAAACAAAGTACTCTGATATCTTGTATAAATATCAGAGTACTTTTCTATTTAATATGGATTTTAACTGTTTATCTGAATAGAATAAAAACACGCGTTTTTTAAACTGCTTAAATTATTTAGTAGATGAACTTCCGCCAATCAAACAAATAAATCACCCCAATTGCTTTAAACATCAAATAGACAAAATGACCATAATTATGGCCGATCAGATGTAACGCATCAGCGGAAGCTCCTTTATTCGACCAAAGGGTAAAAACTAATATAATGGCTAAGATCAACAGACCTTTTCCTAATGCAAAGACAATTGTTTTTGCAGGGAGGGGTCTTTTTTTTGTGAGGAAAAAAACGAATAAAAGGACAAAATTAACTAGTAACAAAAAATGTGCAGCAGCTGTCCATAGGGTCATTGTTCCTGTAGGTGTTAAGAAGTCGGTGAAAACGCAAGCGACGACTGCAGTCAAATTGAGCACATATAGAGGAAGGCGGAAGGTTGGTTTCTTTTCTTCACGCTTTATTCCTGGTTCTTCTGCTAATTGTTCTGGTTTCAGCAGTGCCTCTAAATCGATTTGATAGAGATCACTTAATTTGATCAATGTATCGATGTCTGGGGTACTTCGATTGTTTTCCCAATTTGAGATCGTTTGTCTGGTAACAAATAATTTTTCGGAAACTTCTTGTTGGGTGAGTCCTAATTTCAAGCGACTCTCTTTTATTTTTTCAGCTATAGTCATTTCAATGCTCCTTCTGACATATCCTATCATAAAGCGGTTCAAAGAAACAATTGTAAAGCTCGATTTAACGAAGAAATGCACAAGTGTATTTCTTCGTTTTCAAAAAATGAAAATAAAATGAGTTTAGCTTAGAATTTCGCATTGGGTATTCACGGCAACTCGATTATTGTTAGTGATTTTTTCTTTTAAATAATACCTAATTCAATTATGCTGAGTTGGAAATTTGAAAAAATATCTCTTTTGAAGATTAGGAGGTATTTTTATATGAGTCATTTAAAAAAGAAAGGAAATCTTAGGTGAAAATAGTGTCCTGTTTTCGGAAAACGGAAATCGTTGATAAAACAAGGATGCAAAGAAGCTTTGCGCTGATTTGCACTGGATTTGCTTGAAGGGAAGGGTACTTGAATTATAAAATTCTGAAGAGGTGATGTAGTGCAATGATAAATGAATCAGGTATACACAAGATAAAGGGCATTTCATGAGTCCGCTTAAAAACTTCAGCTAGGAGTGTAGCATACGATAAATAAAAAAATGTTTGTAAATTAAAATTTAATAAATTATAATGATTTTCAGGCGTGAAAAAAGCTTGAATAAAAAAGTCTAAATTTTGAAAAAGAAGGTTAAGGTGAAAGATTGTGAAAAAGAAATTTAAACATATTATGTCTTTAATAATCCTATTAAGTGCTGCGGTGGTAACGCCAGCATTTCAGGTAATGGCGGAAAGCGAAGGTTTTTCAGATTCCCAACAGTTGGAGCAAGACGAAAAGCTAGCTACACCATCTAATGATACAAATGATTCAACGGAAGCAGATAATGCTGCGATGACATCAATGACTTCATCGAGTGTGGATGCTAAAAACGAGCAAACGCAAGTCAACAGTGATAATGAAAAAAATATTTCTGAATCAGATATTAAAGAAGATTCTGCTGTAAGCACTGTAGATAAGGTCCCCTCATCTGTTAATGCTTCAGCTGCAAGAGCTGTCAATGGGCACCTGACGGTTCAAGTGTTAGATGGTAATTCAAACCAACCGATCCAAGGAGCTTATTTCACATTGACCTCCTCGACATCTGGTGAAGTGACATTGTTAGTCACGGACAGTTCAGGAAAGGTTACAATTCAACTTCCTTCAGGTGGCTATATTATTAAGCAAGTTGGTACCACGAATCAAAGACAAAACTATGCATTCACGTCGGTTGGAAATTCCATCACCTTGCAGCCTGGGGAAACGAAAACACTTGAACTCTACGAGCGTTTAATTACGGGGGAGTATGCTTTTGGAAACAGTCCCGATACGATTCATATTCCTGTAAACAGTACGTTTGATTTCTCAACCAAAGCATTAGGCATTGAGGCATTTAAACTAAATTTTAGCGGCAATATAGAAAAAAGCATTTCTGACTCGCAAATCTATCCTTACTACACCAATGTTGACCCAAGCAACCCAGGTTCCTATGTAGCAATTTTTATGGCTCGACAAGCCTCCTATAGCGTGAATACCACACATGTGGTCAATGTCATTGTCGATCCGGAGCAAATTGGAGAGGTAAATGTCCGATACCTTGATGGTCAAGGGCAAGAAATCCATGAGATGCAGACCTTGACCGGTACGATTGGTGAACCATATGATGTTAGCAACGAAGAATATAAGTTAACAATTGATGGCTACACGTTAGATGAAACTAAGTTACCAGAAAACAGTAAAGGTATCTTGGGAGAAACAGCACAGACGGTCACCTATGTGTATACAAAAAATCCCGTACCAGCAGCGGATGTAACGGTCGAGTACGTAAATACAGAAGGTAAAGAAGTTCATCCTTCTCAAACGATCAGTGGAAATGTAGGGGACCCATACGATGCTAGCACAGAACAATATCAATTAAAAATCGAAGGCTACACTTTAGACGAAACTAAACTACCAGAAAATGGTATCGGTGTATTTGTCGAAACGGTGCAAACAGTCACTTATATCTACACAAAAAATGCCGTACCAGCTGCGGATATCACGGTCGAATATATAGATACCGAAGGCAACGAAATCCACGCTTCTCAGACGATTAGCGGTAATGTGGGCAATCCATACGATGCCAGTACAGAGAACTATCAATTAACGATCGACGGCTATACACTGGATGAAAGCCAACTGCCAGAAAATACCACAGGAGTGTTTGGAGAAACGGTGCAAACAGTCACTTATGTGTATACAAAAAATCCCGTACCAGCAGCAGATGTAACGATTGAGTATGTGGATAAAGAAGGCAATGAAATACACGCTAGCCAAACGATTAGCGGTAATGTAGGTGAATCATATGATGCCAGCTTAGAAAAATATCAAATAAAAATCGAAGGCTACACTTTAGACGAAACTAAGCTACCAGAAAATGGTATCGGTGTATTCAGCGAAACGGTCCAAACTGTTACCTACATTTACATAAAAAATCCGATACCAGCAGCGGATATAACAGTAAAATACGTTGATACAGAGGGCAATGAAATTCATGACTCCCAAACGATTAGCGGAAGTATAGGTGATTCATACGATGCCAGCACACATCAATATAAAGTAACGATCGAAGGCTATACTCTAGATGAAACCCAGTTGCCAGAAAATAGTAAAGGTATTTTTAGCGAAACAGCGGAAACAGTTGCGTATATCTATATAAAAAATCCGGTACCAGCAGCTGATGTCACAGTGGAGTACGTGGATACAGAAGGCAAAGAAATTCATCCTTCACAAACGATCAGTGGAAATGTAGGCGACCCATACGATGCTAGTACAGAAAAATATCAACTAATAATCGACGGCTACACCTTAGATCAAAGTCAATTACCAGAAAACAATAAGGGTGTGTTTGGAGAAACGGCACAAACAGTCACCTATATCTACACGAAAAATCCGGTACCAGCAGCTGATGTCACAGTGGAGTACGTGGATACAGAAGGCAAAGAAATTCATCCTTCACAAACGATCAGTGGAAACGTAGGCGACTCTTATGATGCCAGCACAGAAAAATATCAACTAACAATCGACGGCTACACCTTAGATCAAAGTCAATTACCAGAAAATAGTAAAGGCTTGTTTAGCGAAACAGCACAAACTGTCACATACATCTACACAAAAAATTCTGTACTAGCAGCGGATATAACAGTCGAGTATGTGGACACCGAAGGCAAAGAAATTCACTCTTCACAAACGATCAGTGGAAACGTAGGCGACTCTTATGATGCCAGCACAGAAAAATATCAACTAACAATCGACGGCTACATATTAGACGGAAGTCAGCTGCCGCAAAATGCCAAAGGCACATTCGGTAAGCAGGAGGCAACTGTGACGTATGTTTATACAAAAGAAAACGTAGCAACAGTGGATAGTTCTGATAAAAAAGAAAAAGACCCAACAGCGACTGTCACTTCGAAAAAAAGCAATTCTGCGCAAAGATTGCCGCAAACCGATGAGCAGGGGACGTTGTTCCCATTTGTAGTTGGTTTGTGCTTCGTCGCCACAGCAAGCTGGCTTTATTTCAGAAAGCAAAAATAGCGATCAAGTAAGTCATTGGGGAAAGGCGTTACTGACTATCAAAAAAGGACAGCTACGATTCAGCTGTCCTTTTTTTGATTATTTAACGAAAGAATGAAATAAAACCGAGTCCATCATAAAGAAAATGACAGATCCAGCTGACCCAAACACTATTGGATTTTTTCCAGACGTAGTTGAGTGCCAATCTTGCGGGCATCAAGGTGATCAATAATTGTGCTGGATGAAAACCGTACGCTGGGATATGCCACAAAGCGAACAGCACACTGCAAATGATGGAAGACCAGAGGAAAGAGAATCCTTTTTTCTGTAAAGCTAACAAGAGATTGGTACTAAGCAACTCTTCTCCCATCAACATGAAGGGTACTTGTAAAAAGACCATTTGGACAGTGATGGTTTCGCCGATCGAGTTAGTTGTTGGTTGTCCAAAAATAGCGGCATAAATAAAGGAAAAGAACACGCCAGTCAAAATGACGAAAGGCACACCCCATAATAAAACGATGAACCGAAAATGCTTGAATTGTTCCAAAAAGGTCCTTCGTAAGAGAAAGTACCCTGCACCAAATGCCAAAATCACATTCCATACAGTACCAATGATGGATAAAACGGAATCGCTTAGGGGTGTATAGGGAAGCATTTGATAGGTTAAACCGATGACTAATGTAAGAATAAATAAATACGTTGCTGACTTGTGTTTCATTTTGAACACATCCTTTAAAGTAATTGCCACACGCTGAATTATAAACAGAAAAAACATCAAAGTACAAAAAGATATCTCTCATTATTTTTAAACGAAAATAAAACGGAGTGAATACGATATCATGGCTGATAGGCTTGCTTTTATTAGTATCAGAATAAAAGATTTCTTAGAACAATTCTCAAAAATGGTGAACAAAAAGAGAAGTTTATAAGAATCTCTGTAACACTGTTGAAATATTATTACGCTTATGTTACATTTTGTTTACGTTATTATGTTTTAGGGAGAATGTTTATGAAGAAATCAAGCAATTATTCAAATAATTCACAACATAAAGAAGCGACGTCTGAAAAACAAGCACCTTTTTCAAGGGTCGAATCACATCAAAAGCAAACAACGGGAACGGCAAGACGCACGCAAACCACCAATCGTCAAGTTTCTAAAAAGAAGCCAACCCATCGCAAGTATCTCTTTTCATTGATGACGCTGCTGACAATCGTCATTATCGCCACTGGCGGCTATATTGCTTTCACGTTGAAGCAGCAAGAAGCCTTGGCACGGGAAAAATATGAGGCTGCTGCTGAAAAGTTATTGGCATCGATCCAAGAAGAACAAGCTAAAGAGGGAATCCCAGCAAAACTCGAAACATTGTCTAATGGGGACAAGAAAGAATTGATTTTCCGACCAAAAGAAGAAAGTACGATTCCTGTCAAAGATGCAAGCAAGAAATTGTCGACCATGGCGAACAAATTATGCAAAAAACACACAGATAAAGAGACAGTCACCGTTGCTCGGATTGAAGCACAAGCGGTCGCATCGAAAGTGTCAACCTATTCTTTAAAAGCGGACAGCTATGTTTGGAACCGGGAAACTGGTCGCTTTGAAGATGCGGATAGCGTGGTTGCCGATCCAATTTTTATTTCCGAGAAAACCGGCAATGAATTATCCTTGAAAGACTTGGTTCCAGACGAGGGCAGCTTGCTAGGGATCCAGCAAGTCATTCAGCAAAAGATTTTAGACCAAGCCAAGGAACCTGATAAAGTCATTGATGCGGTCTTGGCGATGGATCGAATCACCTATGAGTCGAAATTTACGTATGATCCTGAAAAAATAACGATTCAGTTGCCACAAAATCAAACTGGTGTATCTGAGATCACGTTGGCGTACAAAGAGATTGCACCGTTTATTGATCCGGAACTTGTTAACGCGGATCAATTGAAAGAGCAACAATCGACATTGGACGAAAACAAAAAATATGTTGCACTGACTTTCGATGATGGCCCTAACGACACAACCACATTAGATCTTTTGAAGATTTTAAAGGACAACGATGTCAAAGCAACGTTTTTTGAATTAGGACAAATGGTGGATCGATATCCTGAAGTATCGAAAAAAGTCCATGAGGAAGGGCATGAAATTGCCAGTCACTCCTATTCACATCCGCAATTAAATACGTTGTCGCCGGAGGATGTCAAAGCGGAAATAACCAAAACTGACAAAGCAATCTATCAGGCAACAGGAGTCTTACCTAAGAATTTGCGCCCGCCGTATGGGGCGATCGATCAACAGAGCGCCCAAGCGGCAGGAAAATCGATCATTCAATGGAGTGTTGATACCGAGGATTGGAAGCTAAAAGATCCGAACAAAATTTTGAAGGTCGTACAAAATAATGTCTACGATGGTTCAATAATTCTGCTCCATGATATTCATCCGAAATCCGTTCAAGCCGTACCTGGTATTATTCAAACGCTGAAAGCGCAAGGCTATGAATTTGTGACGGTGGATCAGTTGCTCAATGGCAAACAAAAACCAATGTATCAATACTTTGGTGCCACAGATGAACGCAGTGTTAGCTAATAGCTCAAAAAGGAAGTGATGGCAATCATCGCTTCCTTTTTTTAAAAACGAACGCTGCAGTTGCCGCTTTATCACTCGGAGGAGGCAAATGCTCGGAGATAATCTTCATCCAATAGTAAAGCAAAATCATCGGCAAGGGCTTCTTGATCCAGTTCTCGCATAATAGCCAACATCTTTTGCGTGATCGTTTCACCAGCTTTTTGATCGCCGGTTCTTATGAGCAACACGCCTTGGAAAAACTTGCAGACGGTTTGGTGGAAAAATTCTTTGTAGTCTGTCGCTAAAAGTTTCAATTGGACAACGAGAACTTCCGTCGCATCGTACTGCTGGTGTTTTAGCGTATATTCAATCAAATTGATCAGCAAGGCGCAGTAGATTTCACGACCTTTTTCCATATCGATGTAGTACTCGAGCATCTTGGATACTTTTTTGAAAAAGAGGAAATTATGGTCGTTGTCCAGAAGATCGATGGTGTTGCCAAATAGTTGGATTTCTTGTAACGTCCAGCTCTCAACATCAATGAGGTAAGAAGTGATCGTTTGGCGATCGCATTCTAAAACAGCACTTTGTCGATAGACCCCATGTTCTGCCAAGCATTGTAGCATGCGAATTCGCGAGCGAACCTCTGCAATACGGATATTGTTCAGTCTACTAGTGGTTTGTTGTAGTTCCTGTAACAGCTTTTGTAAATTTGGCAGATCGTGTTTGTTTGAATATTGATTATACCGATGATTATAGCTGTTTTGCTCATCCAGGCGATAGCCATTCGCGATATAGAGAAATTCGTCGATATCCATTGAGAGATTTTCTAAAATTTGCAACAGAAGGTTGGCAGCAATTTGATGCTTGCCTTTTTCGAACTCGATGGCATAAGACTTTGAAATAATCGTGCCATAGACTTCTTTTTGGGTGAAGCCTTTTTTCAATCGGATTTGTCTGATCGTTTCGCCATACATAAGAAAGCCTCCGCTCTCGTTGAATTAATGAGATCTTGTATCCCCATTATAGTAAAGTAAAGCCAATAGAGGAATCTAAAAGGTCTTTTATTTCAGACTTTCCTTGATTTGGTGGAAGAAATCGTTCAGTAATCTTTGTGATAGAGGATCCTCAGAGGGGGATCGTAGAAAAGCGTGAGAACATTCGGTTCTCACGCTTTTTTAGACAAAACTGAGGCAGATCAATAGAAAAATCATTACTAGCCAATGCATCGTTTGTTGCTCCTTAAGTCGTATTAGAAGAAGTCAACTGGGCACCGGTGTTTCCTTCTTACCAACAAGTATAACCGCTTCGAGTAGAATGAACGCTTACGTCCGAAATGTAGGACCAAATAACTAGGTGAGGATGAAAAGCAGCGAAGAGCAACTGAAGAAATAATCGTTCATAATAGTGCTACGTTGATTTTGATAGAATAGTTTCATTCTTTTTTCACAGAACTTTCTGCGAGCGTTTCGATTCCTTTTTTTCGTTAGCAAGAGTTATTTTAGGTGATATCGTGAAAAAACGTCTAAATTATTTTTGTTTTTTTATTTGCGGAGGTAAAAAACGAGGTTAAAATCATGAAAAAACACAATCATCATTTTTCTCTATCCAGATGTATAAACATGCAATTGAAATCGTATTCATTATATTGATTAAACATAAAAAAAAGAAAGGTTAACTGACGAAAAAAAGCAATATTTTATCATTATACATTTGTTTATAAGATAAATATAAATAATTTCTGCTTGTTTATAAAATAAACCTTTTGTGTTTTGAAAGGTGAAATTCAGTGTTTTTTTAATTATTTATCGTGTTTATAATTTGTTGGAAAGAAATAAATTTGCTAGAATTTTGGTACACAGTGTGTTCGTTTAGTTATTTTATTTTTTAGTTTCACAAGAGTGAGCTAATGTGCTTCTAAACTATTTGAACAAAAATCACTGGGTTTTTCAGAAAGCATGCGAAAAAATCTTCGCTTTGCGATCGGTTACTTTTTGTTTTCTCTCTATGCCTTTAGGTGTTGGGTTGAAATAGATTTTCATCTGGTTTTAAAGGGGGAAAGAAGGATTCCAGAGATCATCAGTTTTATCTTTTGTCGGTTAAATTTTTTTCGAACAGGAGGAGAATGAATGAAAGGCATTAATTATAAAAAGCTCATGGATTCAAAGAAAAACACACGCGTTCGAACAAAGAAAAATATTATTGCGAATTTAACTGTCAGTGGAATGTTGTTGACAAGTACGGTGGTCGTGCCAGCAAGTTTGTTATGGGCACCAACGACGGTTGAAGCTGCTTTGGTTTCAGCTGAACTTTTCTCAGATATCACAGCGTCTAATAACTCAGGCACGAGTGCGTCTGCACCTTATGCAACTCCTGGTGCAACGAACCAAGTCAATTTCTCGATTTCTGGATCGAATGCAGTAACGGTTGATGTCTTGAATGGGGATAAAGTCGCGGTTGTTGGGGTTCCTCAAGGCCTTACTGGTTTGGTTCAACCGGCAGGGAATGCATCGATTTCCACCAATGTGATACTCCAACTGGGGAATTTCCCAGCCTTGCAAACACTGATCGGTACAGTCACACCAGCAGTCAATACCTTGATCAGCACGGTGGATGGAATCGTCAATCAAAATTTAGCTGATGCACTTGATATTCCGCCAACAATCGTTGGCGGCTTGCCAAATCCGTTGTATACAGCGGCTTCAATCGTGGATGTTAGCCAAGTGATTTCCGTCAACTTAGATGAAATCACTACCCAGTTAGACTTATTAAATCAACTTGGACAATTTGGCCAAGCGAATTTTGAAGTTCCAGCTGGACTAACCGATAACGAACGTGCCCTGATTGCCAATGTGGATGATGGTTTATTTATCGTTATCAATCAACGCATCAATCAAATTCTCGATAATTTACAAGCAGCCCAGATTCAAGTCAGTATTTTGGATGGTGCAAGTGGGATTCCAGGCATCGGTACCTTGATCGGTCAAATCAATACGTTGGTACAAAGTACCGTTAATACAGCTAAAGCCACTTTAAACGCAACGGTTGAAACGGCACAAACAGTCTTCAATGCAACGACAGATTTAGCAGATCAAATCGCTTCTGCATCTGTTTTAGGTCAAACCAATGTGGTCATTCCAACGAATGTCACCAGTCCGACCTATGCACAATTGGTTGAAAACGGCGTGGCGAATCCATCTAATCCTTATGAAGCCCGCTTCGAAGGAACGATGTCTCAACTTGATTTGATCACCATTGATTTATTTACGGATGCTGACGGCAATAACTCGATTTGGTTTGCGCCAGATACACCAGAAGATCAAACCGATACACCAACAATCAATCCATTGACAGCAGGGGAAACGACGATCAGCGGAACAGCTGAGCCAGGCGCAGCCATCACATTGGCGATCAACGGCGGTGCACCTATTACAACAACCGCAGATGGTGACGGCAATTGGACGGCGGATGTCCCTGAATTGGTGGAAGGCGATACAGTCACAGCAGTAGCGGAAGCTGAGGGGGAATCGGCGAGTGAGCCTGCAACGGCAACGGTAGCAGCACCAGTGGTTAATGCACCAACGGCTTCGATTACAGGAAATAGTACCGATGGGTACCCTGTGACGGGGACAGCCGCAGCAAATGCAGCCATTGAAATCACCAATGCCGAAGGTGAAGTCGTTGGCTCTGGTACGGCAAATGAGAACGGCAACTACAGTATCACGTTGAACCCAGCAGATGTAGCAGAAAATGAAAACTTGAATGTTGCCGCAATCGTCACTGCCGGTGGGCAAACTTACCGTAGTGGCAATACGCCAATCGTCGTTCCAGCAGACGATGCGGAGCAACAAACGGGAACACCAACGATTCAACCGGTGACTGCCGGGGATACAAGCGTCAGCGGAACTGCTGAGCCTGGTGCCTCGATTACTGTGACCGTCAACGGTGCAGATCCGATCGTGACGGAAGCCGATGAAGAGGGCAATTGGCGTGTTGATGTGGACGAAGTGTCAGAGGGCGATACGGTTTCAGCTATCGCCGAACTAGCAGGACAAACGCCAAGCCAACCGGCTAGCACCACCGTGTCCGCCTTAACAGTCAACGCACCAACGGCTTCGATCACAGGAAATAGTCAAGAGGGCTATCCAGTGACTGGAACCGCAGCACCAAATGCGGCCATTGAGATCACCAATGCGGATGGCGAAATTGTCGGAACAGGTACCGCCAATGAGAATGGTATTTATACAGTCACGTTAGATCCAGCGGATGTTGACGCGGAAGAAACCCTGAATGTGACAGCGGTTGTGACCGCTGGCGGCGAAACCTATCGAAGCAACCCAACACCTGTTGTGGTGCCTGCAGATATCCTGCAGACGGAAACACCAACGATCGATCCAGTCAGTGCTGGAGATACGACCGTTAGTGGGACAGCGGAACCGGGGGCAACGGTAACGATCACGCTTCCTGAAGGCGATCCAATCACGGCTGAAGCCGATGATGAAGGCAACTGGGAAGCAACGGTTCCTGAATTATCAGAAGGCGATTCCGTGACCGTCGTAGCTGAGTCTGAAGGCAAAGATCCGAGTGCACCAATCACCGTGAGTGTAAACGGTTTAACCGTGGCGGCGCCAACGGCTACGATCACCGGAAATAGCACAGATGGGTATCCAGTAACGGGAACAGCGACTGCCAATGCAGCAATTGAAATTTTGAATGAAGTAGGAGATGTCGTTGGTAGCGGAACAGCTGATGAGGATGGCAACTTCACGATCACCCTTGATCCTCAAGAGGTGACAGCTGGCGACAACTTACGAGTGGAAGCGATCGTGACGGCTGGTGGTGAAGACTATCGCAGTACAGGCACACCGCTTGTAGTTCCTGCAGATGATGTCGAAAATTTAACTGAAACACCAACGATCGACCCAGTAACAGCTGGGGATACGACCGTCAGCGGAACGGCTGAACCAGGGGCAACTGTGACGATCACGTTGCCTGAAGGCGATCCGATCACGGCAGAAGCCGATGACGAAGGCAATTGGGAAGCGACGGTACCAGAATTAACGGAAGGTGATACGGTAACAGTCGTTGCCGAAGTAGAAGGCAAAGAGCCAAGTGCACCGATTACCGTGACCGTTGATGGTGTGACTGTCAGTGCACCGAGCGCTTCCATCACAGGCAATAGTACGGATGGCTATCCGGTCAGTGGAACAACCACGCCGAATGCGGCAATTGAGATTTTGAATGAAGCAGGAGATGTCGTTGGTAGCACGACGGCGGATGACACGGGTGTTTATACCGTCATCTTAGATCCAGCTGATGTGACGCCAGAAGAAGCCTTGCAGGTGGTGGCAGTTGTGACAGCGGGCGGTCAAGACTACCGCAGTAATGCCACGCCAATCACGGTACCAGCAGACATTGAACAAACAGGGACACCAACGATCGATCCGGTCACAGCAGGTGATACCACGATTAGCGGAACGGCAGAACCAGGTTCGACGGTTACTGTTACGATTACCGGTCAAGAACCAGTAACGGCTGAAACGGATGACGAAGGAAACTGGCTTGCGGAAGTGCCAGCAGTCTCTGGTGATGATACAGTCACAGTCGTTGCGGAAGCCGAAGGCAAAGAGCCAAGCGCGCCAGTCAGCGTTGGAGTCAATGGAGTCACCGTTGCAGCACCAACAGCGATCATCAGCGGCAATAGTACCGATGGCTATCCAATCACGGGGACTGCTCCAGCGAACGCAGCGATCGAAGTGTTGAATGAGTCAGGCGATGTGATCGGTACTGGGACAGCCGATGGGGATGGAAACTATACGGTAACCATCGCACCATCCGATGCAGCACCAGAAGAAACCTTGTCTGTCGTTGCGATCGTTACAGCAGGCGGAGATCAGTACCGCAGTCCTGCCACACCGGTGACGGTCCCAGCAGATGAGCTTGAACAAACAGCATCACCAACCATCGATCCAATCAATGCCGGGGATACGACGATCAGTGGGACCGCAGAACCAGGCGCTACGGTGACGGTAACGATCCCAGGTGAAGAACCTGTTACTGGTGAAGCCGATGACGAGGGGAACTGGACAGTTGAAGTTCCTGAAGTTTCTGAAGGAGAAACCGTCACAGTGGTCGCACAAGCACCAGACAAAGACCCAAGTGCACCGATCAGTGTTGGAGTCAATGGGTTGACGATCGCTACACCAACCGCGACGATCAGCGGCAATAGTACCGCAGGTTACCCAGTAACGGGGACGGCACCAGCCAATGCAGCCATCGAAATCTTGAATGCCGATGACGAGGTCATAGGTACTGGCACCGCCAATGACGAAGGCCAATATACGATCACGTTAACGAGTAATGACGCGTCTCCAGCTGAAGCCTTACGGGTGGTGGCGGTAGTCACAGCCGGTGGTCAAGAGTACCGCAGTGCGGCTGCACCAATCACAGTACCTTTGGATCAAACTGCAGTCCCAACGATTGAATCGGTGACAGCCGGCGACACGACCATCAGTGGTACGGCTGAACCTGGTGCGACAGTCTCAGTCACGATTGGTGACGCAGAGCCAGTCACTGCCGAAGCGGATGACGAAGGCAATTGGACGGCAACTGTGCCCGAGGTTTCTCAAGGAGAAATTGTTTCTGTGGTAGCGACCCTTGATGGGGAAACACCAAGTGATGCAGCTACGGTCGTCGTAAATCCACTCACTGTGGCGACACCGACAGCAGCGATCAGCGGCAATAGTTCGGAGGGGTATCCAGTAACCGGAACGGCCACGCCAAATGCAGCGATTGAGATCTTAAATGCAGCCGGTGAGGTTGTTGGTAGCGGTGAAGCAAATGAGGAAGGTGCTTACAGCATCACATTGAGCAGCGACGATGTTGATCCTTCAGAAGCACTTCAGGTGGTGGCAGTGGTAACAGCTGGCGGCGATGAGTACCGCAGTACGCCGCTCTCCATCGTGGTACCAGCAGACCAAACGACCACCCCAACGATCGATCCAGTGCAAGCAGGTGATACATCCGTCGGAGGAACTGCCGAACCTGGTTCAACGGTGACGGTAACGATTCCTGGAGAAGATCCAGTGACTGCCGAAACGGATGAGGAAGGCAATTGGACAGTCACCGTACCAGAACTTTCAGAAGGCGACACGGTCACAGTGGTTGCTGAAGCTGAAGGCAAAGACCCAAGTGCACCAATCAGTGTTGGTGTCGGTGCCTTGAACGTGGCTGCACCAACCGCAACGATCACGGGCAACAGTACTGACGGCTATCCAGTCACAGGAACAGCACCAGCCAACGCAACCATTGAAATCTTAAATGCTGCCAATGAAGTGGTAGGCAGTGGTACTGCCAATGGAGACGGTGAGTATACGATCACCTTGACAGAAGGTGTTTCACCAGCAGAAACCTTGCGCGTGGTGGCTATCGTATCAGCCGGCGGTCAAGACTATCGCAGTCCGGCAACTACTATCGTGGTGCCAGAAGATAACGCAGAAGACCAAACAGCGGCACCGACTGTCGCACCAGTGATTGCTGGGGCTACAACCGTTAGCGGAACGGCTGAACCTGGGGCAGATGTAACGGTTGAACTACCAAACGGCGATACTGTTACAGTGGCAGCGAATGACGAAGGTGAGTGGACGGCAACTGTGCCGACGGTTTCTCTGGATGATGTCTTGACAGTTACTGCCTTGGCAGACGGCAAAACAGAAAGTTTACCAGTAACAGTGACGGTGCAAGGGCTGATCGTGGCAGCACCAACGGCAACGATTTCTGGCAATAGTGCAGATGGCTATCCAGTAACTGGTACAGCACCAGCTAATGCGTCAATCGAAATCTTAAATGCTGATGATCAAGTAATTGGCACAGGGACGGCCAATGAGAATGGTGTTTACACCGTTACCTTGACCAGTGAAGAGGCATCAGCAGGAGAAACGGTCCGTGTCATTGCCATCGTTTCAGCAGGTGGGGATGACTTCCGTAGTCAACCAACGGCTGTCGTGGTACCTGCGGATCAAACGGCGACACCAACGATCAATCCAGCAGTTGCCGGCGCAACAGAAATCAGCGGGACAGCCGAACCAGGAGCAATAGTCAACGTGACGGTCGGTGAGCAAGACCCAATCTCAGCCGAAGTTGACGAAGAGGGCAATTGGCAAGTTGATGTGCCAGAGCTTTCCGAAGGGACGACTGTTACGGCAGTAGCAGAAGTAGAAAATGAAACACCAAGTACACCAGCAACGATCACAGTCGGTGCATTAACGGTGGCGGCTCCTAGTGCGTCCATCAGTGGCAATGCAGCCGATGGTTATCCAGTGACCGGAACAGGACCAGCGAATGCGACCATCGAAATCTTGAACGAAGCTGGCGAGACAGTTGGAACGGGTACGACCAATGATGCAGGGCTTTACACGATCGATTTGACCAGTGAAAATGTCTCTCCTGAAGAAAACTTGACGGTAGTTGCGGTGGTCACAGCTGGTGGTACAGATTATCGTAGTCCAGCGACACCAATCATGGTGCCAGCTGAACCGGGTGAAAATCAAACAACGGCACCAACGGTTGATCCAATCAAAGCAGGCGATGAAACAGTTAGCGGAACGGCAGAACCAGGCTCAACTGTGACTGTGACACTACCTGACGGCACAGAAGAAACCGCCGAAACAGATGATGAGGGCAACTGGAGTGTCGATGTGCCTGAATTGTCTGAAGGGGATACCATCACAGTCGTCGCAGACAGTGACGGCAAAGACCCAAGTGATCCAATCACTGTCATCGTTGAAGGAGTGACTGTCGCAGCACCAACAGCTTCCATCAGCGGCAACAGCACGGATGGCTACCCAGTGACTGGTACAGCACCAGCCAATGCAGCGATCGAGATCTTGAACGCAGACAATGAAGTCGTTGGAACAGGCACTGCCGATGGAGACGGCAACTATACAGTGGACTTAACTGCTGAAACTGTCAATCCAGAAGAAACCTTAAATGTCGTTGCCATCGTAACAGCTGGTGGGAAAGAGTATCGCAGTAATCCAACAGCGGTCATCGTACCAGCAGATACGGTAGTGGATCAGACAGCTGCACCAACGATCAATCCAATCACGGCAGGAGATACCAGCATCAGTGGGACCGCAGAACCAGGTTCAACCGTGACGATCACTGTACCAGATGCGGAACCAATCACGGCTGAAACGGATGACGAAGGCAATTGGACAGCAGAAGTACCAGAAGTTTCTGAAGGCGATGCAGTCACTGTTGTGGCTCAATCACCTGACAAAGAGCCAAGCGCTCCAGTAACAGTTGGTGTGGGGGCGTTGACGGTCACTGCTCCTAGTGCAACCATCACAGGCAATAGCACGGATGGCTATCCAGTAAGTGGAACGGCACCAGCCAATGCCACCATACAAATCTTGAATAGCGATGGACAAATCGTCGGTTCAGGAACCGCAGACGCGGAAGGAAACTACAGTATCACTCTTGAACCAACAGCTGTTGCACCAGCGGAAAGCCTAACAGTCGTCGCAGTTCTGACAGCTGGCGGCAAAGAATACCGCAGTAATGCGACACCAATCGTGGTACCTTTGGATCAAGAAGAGCAACAAACTGCAACACCAACGATCGATCCAGTCAAAGCTGGCGATACGACGATCAGCGGGACTGCCGAACCAGGTTCGACGGTGACGGTAACGATTGGTGAAAATGAACCGATCACAACTGAAACGAACGAAGAGGGCAATTGGACAGTCGAGGTACCTGAAGTTGCGGAGGGTGATACCGTCACTGTTGTGGCACAATCCCCTGAAAAAGACCCTAGTGCACCAATCACAGTGAGTGTGGATGGCATCACGGTTTCAGCACCGACCGCTTCCATCACTGGCAATCCAGAGGATGGTTATCCAGTGACGGGGATGGCAGCACCAAATGCGGCGATTGAAATCGTGAATGAAGCGGGGGATGTCGTTGGATCAGGCAATACTGATGAAAATGGCAACTACACGATCACGCTCTCTGGTGAAGATGTTTCTCCTGAAGAATCATTGAACGTCGTTGCGATCATTACAGCCGGCGGCAAAGACTATCGGAGTAATGCCACACCAATCGTAGTGCCCGTTGAGAATACGATCGATCAAACCGCCACACCAATCATCGAACCAGTCACAGCTGGTGACACGACCATCACTGGTACTGCTGTACCGGGATCGATGGTCACCGTGACGGTAACGGGAGAAGAAGCGGTTGAAACCGAAGCAGATGAAGCAGGAAATTGGTCAGTGGAAGTTGCAGAAGTTTCTCGAGATGAAATCGTAACAGCAGTGGCGCAAAGTGAAGGAGAAACCACCAGTGAACCAGCAACGACCGTTGTTAATGGCATCACGGTCAACGCACCTTCAGCGTCAATTACTGGGGATTCCCAAGATGGCTATCCAGTAAGTGGGAACGGACCTGCCAATGCAGCAATTGAAATTCTTAATGAAGCGGGTGTTGTCGTAGGAACAGGCACGACCGATGAAAATGGTGACTATACGATCACATTGACTAGTGAGGATGTCGCACCAGAAGAAAACTTAACGGTTGTGGCGATCGTCACTGCTGGTGGGGATGACTACCGCAGTAATCCGACACCAATCGTCGTACCTGTCGATGATGAAAGCATCAAGACAGATACACCAACCATTGACCCAGTTACGGCTGGTGATACAACGATCAGCGGAACGAGTGAGCCAGGTGCTACGATCACCGTTACCATCAGCGATCCGTTAACAAGTAGATTCCTGACCATCTTCGCGGCTGAAGGACCAATCACAACGATCGCCGATCAAAATGGTGACTGGGATGTTGAGTTATCCGCGGAAGCGACGGAAGGCGAAACTGTTACGGTTCTTGCTTTAGCCGAAGGCGAAACCTTAAGTGATCCGACGACGACCGTAGTCAGTGCCTTGACGGTTGACGCACCGGTTGCCACGATCACTGGCAATCCTACCGATGGCTATCCAGTCTTCGGGAATGGTCCAGCCAATGCGACGATCGAAATCTTGAATGAAGCGGGTGACGTTGTCGGAACTGGAACGACCAATGGGAATGGTGCCTTCAGCATCACATTAGACCCAGAGGATGTTTCACCAGAAGAAACCCTTAACGTTGTGGCTATCGTTACAGCAGGTGGCAGAGAATACCGCAGTGCAGCAACACCAATCGTGGTACCAACGGGTGACAATGGTACGGATGGTACCGACGGCACGGACGGTAGCAATGGCACGGACGGTACCAATGGAACGAATGGTACCGACGGAAGCAACGGCGCTTGGGGTAACTGGGGCAGTTGGGGGAACAACAACGGCAACGGCAGCAATAACAACCAAAGCTGGTGGGGAAGTAAGTACCTACCGAAAACGGGATCTGAAGGAACTTGGTATGCTTCACTGATTGGGGCAGCAGTCTTCGTTGTAGGAGGAATTGGTTTGTTCTTCAAAGCAAGAAAGAAAAAAGACCAACAAAAATAGCATGACTTTACCAGCGGAGTGGACATCCTCCGCTGGTATCTCTAGTGAACAATAGTTTTGAAGCAATGATCATCGTTTCGTAAAGAAAGGGTTAGAAATGGTATGAAAAGCAGAAGGAGGGAAAAACGTCTTTACAAATGGACGATCGGCCAATTAATTCTCTTTTTGACCAGCATCAGTTTCGTCAATTTGTATCTTTTAACAACGACAATAAAAGCCGAAGCAGCAGTGAATGTTTTAGATGTGGAGATTTTAAGCAATTTAACGAGTGCCAATACAAGTGGCACCTCAGTAAGCGTTCCATGGCCAAGCAGCGTGACAAATCGACCAGTGACTTTTTCTATTAAAGGCAACGGCGGGTTGAACGCTTCTGTCAATGTCAGTGGGGAAGATAAATTTGCTTTATTAGCGATCCCAGCAGAATTGAGAACTAGCATTAGTGCCAATGGATCCGCATCGATCAAGACGTCGACCACAGTCAATATTGCCAATGTCCCACTTTTGAATGCGATCTTAACAGCGCTTGATTCCTTGACCAGTTCACTAAATCTCAACCTTGGGATTGTTCAAATCGATTTGACAGCGATCAATCAGCAGATTTCTTTACTAAAGACTGTCGGAAATATTGGGAATGTTGAATTTACCAGTCCGTTGCAGTTTACGACCCAGAAAGAAGCTTTATATGCCAATATGAGTTCGAACCTTGGTGTCGTCTTAGGAACCAATGTCCCGCAAATTCTACGGAATTTAAGTACCGCGATTCAAAATACCCAGATCCGAGTGATCGGCATCGATATTGGCGGCGTCGTGCGCGCATTGCTGCAAGGGTTGCTCAATACTCTACTTAGCACCGTGAACTCAGCGTTGAATGATTTGACAACTGTCCAAGAACAGCTGGCGGATGCAGCTGTTTTAGGAGCAACGGATGTTCAAATTCCGACGTTACTTTCAGGTCCGGGTCAGTTGACTGCAAATTGGACAGCTAATTTTTCCGCTTCTGTTTTGAAAGCAAAGCCGACGGACATCAATCTCTTGAACTTTAGTGCGCTAAATATCAGCAGTCGCCAAACCATGATTTATTTCATGGTCGAAGCACTGACGATGGATCGGACGAATCTACCGACTCAGCTGAATTTTGGCCGACATGCCATTCAAACGAAAAAGAGTGAGACGTGGCGGGCAACCGCCAACGGCGATCAAAGCGCAGCTGCTACAACTGGGATTTTACGGATCAATGATACCCGCAATCGGCAGAAAAAATGGCAAGTCAAGGTCAGACAATCCACCAATTGGGTCAATGGCACGCGAACATTGCCAGCTGCCGAATTAAGGGTTCAGCTTGGAACTGTCAATTCGACATTTACAGACGGTCGAGTGGTTTTACCTGATAATGCAACGATTGCCCTGCAGCAAAATGTCGAAAAAAATGTGGTGACGTTGGAAAATGCGGCATCGACTGGTGGACTGACTGTTAATTTTTCCCAGTTCAATTTATTTGTACCTGAGAAAACACCTAAATTTCAAGGTCAGTATCGCGCCACAGTCGTATGGACCGTTTCTGATACACCTTGAAAAGGAAGAGCAGAATGAAAAAGAATTCCCTTGTGCTGCTTCTGATTTTGATGATCGGCAGTTTCTGCAGTTTCGTTCCATCAGCAGTAGCCAATACGACGACTGGCAACATTGAGTTTTATGAAGGACCAACGGAAACAGCTAGCAGTGATTCAATTGATGAAGAAATTGAACCACCAACCAATCAAGAAACGGTCACTAACGTAGAAGAACCACTGCCGCAGCTTGCTGAAACCAATCACTTTTGGCTGCCCTTAATAGGTGGATTCTTCATTAGTCTGACATTGATCATTTGCATCAAAAAAAGGAGGATGGCAAAATGATTTCAAAGAAATCGGTAATAGGCACATTAGGGGTATTGACCGCCCTTAGTATTGTGACCACGGTGCAAGCGGACGACACGACCGGTGTCGTAGAATATACCTCTGGTGGCATCGTGTTTGACCCGGATAAAGGCGGGAGTGATCCCAATACGCAGCTACCAACGAATTTAGATTTTGGTGCCCATGAGATCCAAACAGAAAATGGCGAAACGTGGGTGGCTACTACGGATGGGACTGGACTACCTGGCGATGGGTCCACGCTGCAAAGAGGGGCAGTTGCAGTCAGTGATAACCGAGGACAGGCGAACTCTTCTTGGGCAATTAAAGTACGGCAAGCAACCCAATTTACGGCAGGAGACAGTACGTTGGACGGTGCGGTATTAACGGTAGATACGGGTACATTGACCAACAACTTAAGTTCGCCGCCAACCGGAACCAGTGATATTGCCAATGGCGAGCTTGATTTTGCGGCGATCAACAATGAATATGCTTTCTTGACCGCCAATGCTGGTGAAGGGATCGGTGAAACATCGATGCCTCTAGAACAATTTACCCTTTCGATCCCAGCCAATACGGAAAAACAATCGGCAACCTATCAAACGACCCTCGTTTGGACGATCAGCAGTGCGCCGACGACCCCATAGGTTAGTAGTCATTGCTTAACAGTTAGCAGAAAAAAAGCAGCTTGCCTAAGCGGCTGCTTTTTATGCTAGCTGATTTTTCTTTCCTATTTTGTGTAGAAAGGATCTGACAGGATGCATCAGAACAAACTTCGAGGCAAAGGATTTCAGTATTGGGTAGTAAGTATTCTAACGGTCTTATTTTTAATTGGTACTAGTAGTACGGGGGCAGCAGATTCACTTGATACCTTCGATGTTCAAATCAAATTGCCGGAGTCACAGCGGGACAAAGAGTTGATGTACTATGATTTGTTGCTGGAGCCCAAGGCAGAAGAAAAACTAGCAGTCATGGTTTCCAATAAAAGCGAGCAACCAATCAATCTACAGCTATCGTTTAATCGAGCGGTCACGAACATGACTGGCGTCGTTGAGTACTCTGGGGCAAATGAGGAAGCAACGCCTTCTGCTCCGTACGCGATCGAAGAACTCGTTACTTTGAGTGATGAAACACTTTCATTAGCCCCTAATGAACAAAAAGAAATCACCTTGACAGTCCGGATGCCATCTAAATCATTTGATGGGATTTTGGCAGGGGGACTATACGTACAGCAAACCGGCAGTGAAGAATTTCAAGGGAATGTTCAAAACCTATTAGCAAGAGAAGTGGCGGTATTGCTCCGAAATAAAGAGTCAGACATCCCGCCAGCGGTCCGAATTGAAGAAGCCCATTTGGAAGAGATCAACCGCCGCAATGTCATCATCGTAGCGGTGGAAAATGCAGCAGCCGATTATCTCAGTAAAGCCACGCTTGCTTATGAAGTGTTTCATGAAGGAAAAGCAACAGCCATCAAAGGAGAAAAAGAGATCCAATTAGCGCCCAATGCATTAATGAATTACGCACTTCCGCTGGATGGAAAGGAACTGCTATCAGGAGAGTATGAAATAAAAGCGACCCTCAAAGCAGCCGATCAAGAATGGCAGGGAGAGCCGACATTCCAAGTTGCAAGGCAAGAAGCGCAAGAAAGAAACGAGCAAGATGTCAGTATTGAAGAAACCGCTTCGTCGATCCTTCTCTATCTATCGATTGGGGGTGTTTTATGTTTGATCATCGCCTATCTGATTTGGCATAATCGAAAACTAAAACGAGCATTAAAAAAAACAGATGATAAAACCCCATGAGCACTTGTAAGAAATTCCTTATTAATATAGAAGGAAAAAAAGAAAACAATTAAAATTCACGGGATGCATGTAAATCAGAAGCATAATAAAAGCAGCAAACAGGCCATTTATTGTTCGAAATAAATGGTTTTTTGTCGTGTCCATGAAGATTCGATATGGTAAATTAAGTAGAAAAATTTTTTGATTGCATCTTGCAGCAGCGAACGATCACTTTTATTTTGATGGAAAATCTTCAGAGGAAACAGTTGATTACCCTTAACCGGACTGCCCAAAGAGAAGGTTAGCTTTTTTTTGCGAAAAAACGAAGAATAAATAACGATTAATATTTTATTTGAACGAAGGTTATTTTTTTTGAAATCATTAGAAAGGTTGGGCAGTAGTCGGTAAGTTTTGGAATTGTTAATTAGTTAAACTACTTAAAAAAACATAAGTTTTTATTGTTGTTTGCGCTTTCTGTCTTATAAATGTGTTAAGAAAGCAGTACGACGGGAACTCCTTTACTATAATAGGTTTAGACCAATTATAAAGTCTTTTCTTACTTTGTTTTTAATTTAAACTACCTTTTTTGCATAAACGTTTCGCTAATTCGTTTGAAAGTGCAAGCAGGCATTTTTAATTAAGAATACAATTAGAAATGATGTGAAAAGGAGAATTAAGATGTCTGCAAATTTGAGCAATTTCGCTGTTTATATAGTAGATGACAACTTTTTTAATGGAAATTTGATGAAAAAAATGATCACTGAAAGTCATGTTCCTTATTCTATGGTGGAGATCATTTCACCGGAAGGACTAGATTCTTTTCTTGAAGGGTACTTAACAGATGTGAACGATTTATTTTTATTTTCCATTGAAATGATGGGCTTTGATCGAAGTTTTCAATTAGCAGGGCGATTGAGGGAGCAGTGCAAAAAGTGTCAAATTGCTTTTTATGGTGCCTATGCGTCCAAAATCGAAATCAAGAAACTGAATCTTATCTGTCCTTTAGGAATCATCGATACAGAAGAAAAGGATGTGGCAATGCAGTTAAGAAATTTGTTAACAGAAGCAATTGAAGTGAAACGATCATTGCTGGGAAAAAAACACTTATTAAAAATTGTTAGTAAACGAGAGTTGATGATCGTTGATGCAGAAGCAATCAACTACATAACAACGATCAAAGGTGAGCGAAACCGAATCGTATTCCATCAAAAGAAATCAGTTGAGTGCATTGAAACTTCGTTAAAGGTCATCAAACAGCTAGATTTGCCTGAGTATTATAAAGTATTCAAATCGTACATTATTAATGCGCGACAAATCAAAATGATTGATCGAACAAACAATGTTCTTTGCTTTTTTAATGGGGAAGAATTAGAAGTTGGAAAAAAAATCCGTAAAGCAATCAGTTAAAACTACATATATTTAATGGAGGAAAAAAATGAAAAAGAGAAATAAACGAATTCGTCATGGCATTGTTGTTACCGCTTTAGGTCTGTCCCAAGTGATCACTCCGGTCATGGCGCTTGCGGAAACCACGGAACAGGAACAGACCATTCGTACTTTAGATAACTCAAATCATCTGCTGGAATCAACCAGCGGCGTTGCCAATGAAACAAACACAAGCGACGCGCAAACAACTGAGACTACTCAAACGGATCGTTCTTCAGAAGAAAGCGGCGAAGCAACCTCCAAGACGGATGCAGCAACAACGAGTCAAAGTGAAACGCCTGCTACAACTTCATCAACGCATACAGCAGATACTACAGATTCGACGCAAACAAGTTCTTCAGAAACTGAATCGAAAGAGGCAAAAGGAGCCGAAAAGAGTTCCCGTGTCAGCACCCGCATCAATGGACAAGAGCTTTTAGAAAAAGGCACATTACTGACGATTGCTGGTGAGGAGTTCAGTCAAACGGAAGAAACGCGGATTTTAAACAATAGTCCGGTAAAACTGAAATTAGACTTTGAAATCAATGACGAAGACTACTTAGCCGGCACCACTGCTGTTTTTGACCTGCCGGAAGGCCTTGGTTTTAGTGATATGCAAGGAACAAATGAAGCAATCAATGCTTCGTGGGCAGTAGATAGCGCCGCCCATCAATTAACGATCACCTTTAACCAATCCATTCATGATGCATCGTTTTCGATCGAGTTGACTAGTTATCTTTATTCAGAAGACAAGCCTCAGCTAACCATTGAGATAGGCGATCAAAACCAGACAAGCTACGCCATTGATTTGTATGAAGAAGTTGACCCGATTCAATATGTGTCAGAAAAAAATGTCTTTGGGATGCAAGGAATGGTTTACTACAATACTGATCGGACATTATCTGGAACGGAAACTCTTTCACTGCATTTGGTTGATACGCCGGGTGCGTCCTTCAAAAAGATTGAGACCCAACCGTTAAAAGTCTTCAGCTATGAAGTGGATATCAAAGGAAAGATCAAGCCAGAAACACAGACAGCATTAGTCGAAGGGACAGACTATACGATCACCTCAAATAGTCTTTACAATACTGCTGTTGAAATCAAACAGATGGACAAACAAAAGGCTTATGGGGTTTCTTATCAATTCACCATGAGTTTGACCGAGCTGACGGATTATACGCCTTCTTTTTCAAAAGGGTATCCAACGACCGGATTTGGTTCGGTACAGCTAAAACAAACAACTGCCCAAAACAGAGGGTTTTCCTTTACCGCAGCAACCAGTAAAGATGAAAAAGAAGTCGATTCTAGGTATTATATGGGGGTTGCTTCTGCCAGTTTTATGAATGGCCTTTCTAAAGGAAACTACTATGTATCAATTCATCAAATGCCGACGGAGATGAAAGCAGGTCAACAAATCATTCTTTCGAGTCAAAACGGACAGCCGATCACGGCGAAACAGTTAACAGCAAGAGACGCCTTCTATCAAAATGTGACTTTTACGGATTATTTTTCTGTCGAAAATAATGGGGACAAACTGATTGTGACGGCCACAAAAGACAGCAATCTCACTCTTGGTTCCACGAACATAACCGTACCCTTTGATCAGAAAGATATCATCCTCAATGTCTCGACACCGTTAATTGCTAATAAAGAATTCAAAATCGTTGAAGACAACTACGTCGAACCAATCAGTGTTCTTAATCCCAATAACGCTGAAACTGCTTGGGGAAATTATGATCAAAATGGTGCCTATGCCAGTGACACTTCAGTCAATATCGAAGGCAGCACCTCACAACCGATCGAAAATTTACAAATGTTTATTGAACATCCCGAGTATCTTTCTTTAAGAAAGGTACCAAAAGTCGGCTTCTATTATACTTTAGGAACTGATTATACGATTGAAGAAGTAGCAGGCGGAACGATGGTCACCTTTACGTCGCCCATTACCTATTCTGTTCAATTTGATATTGGCTTCAATTATGTGCCAGACAGTTTAGCACCGACAAAATCAATTCCTAACGATACAATTCCAATCACGATTTCCGCGACAGGACTTGACACGGTTCATACCTCCGTCTATACCGGAAGAAAACTGTATTCTGAACGCACGCTCCAAAGCAGTAAGAATCAGTTTTTAGTCAACGCTCGTCAAGATACCATCAGTGATTTGACTGTTGAGACCCATGTTCCGAAAAATACGGATGTTGTGTTTTCGATCATCGATGTTTCCAATGAACAAGTCAGTGGCATTTATCCACAGTACTGGGATCGTGGTTATTATGATAATCAAGCCATGAAAGAAAGCGATCCGAATTATCCAACGATCACCCATGATGAGGCAACCAACTATTATACCTTTGATTTTGGGACGACTAACCATCGCTACATCATTTCCTATCAGTACGCCAATGGTTGGCAGGAAATGAGTACGATTTATGTACCTGGTTTTGCAAAAGAGCCGCTATCAAATAATCAGCAAGGCTCAACTACCGTTTCGGTTTCCAATACAGCGACGGATATTATTGGGATTACTCAAAATACCGTGAATAATACAAAAAACATGACTCAGGTCAAGGTCACAACAAAAAATATCGATGATGGCTCGAAAAAAGTAGCAAATCCAACGATCCTTCTAAAATCATTGGGAAATACCAATGGTGAAATCGATCTTAGGTCAATCAATGTTTCAAATGTGCCAGACGATAGCTACGAAATCAAAGAAATTGACGGAGATGTACAGCTTGTCTTTTCAAACTATGTTTTAACGAAAAATATCGAAATCAGTTACAACGTACTTTCACAAAACGCCGGCCAAATCTCAGCTTCAGCAACGATCGTTTCTGATACGATTGATACCTTGTCGGAAGCCAAACGGACGGCTACTTCGACGGTGACTAACCTGCAATTTTCGGCAGGTGATTCAAACGGGATCATTTACAAAACTAGTGCGTCACTTGATGTTTATAATACCGAAGAACCAACTCAGAAAATTGCAGGCGTTACATTGATGCTTTGGAATCAGTTGACTGGAGATGTTATTTCTGTTGTAACGGATGAGAAGGGAGAGTATCAATTAGCTGATATTTATACAGGGACCTATACGCTTTATGTTTCCTACGTCCCAGAAGGTTACGTCATACCACAGGAACTTCAGCTTGGTAAAGAGGTGCAAGTGAACCGGACGGGCAATCATCTTTCTGTCGGCATCACACCAGAAGAAGACTTGTCGACGATCGACGCCAAAGATAGCACGATCTACGTGGGAGATGAATGGCATGCTGAAGACAACTTTGTTTCAGCGACAGACAAGCATGGCAATGCGTTGACCTTCTCGGAAATTACCGTCAACGGTGAGGTCGACACATCTAAAGTCGGCACTTATGAAGTCAAATACATGAATGGCAACGTGAGCGAGACAGCGACGATCACTGTGGTGGCCAACCAAGAAACGGTGGCAGCCAAAGACAGCACGTTATATGTGGGCGATGCATGGACACCAGCTGATAATTTTCTAGCGGCAACGGATAAAGACGGTAACACAGTGGCAATCACAGAAGTGACCATCACCGGTGAAGTTGACACGGATACACCTGGAGAATACCAAGTAATCTATCGTAACGGCAAAGCCGAAGCAACAGCGACGATCACGGTCTTAGCAGACCAAACTTCGGTTAAAGCCAAAGACAGCACCTTATACATCGGGGACGACTGGCATGCGGTTGATAACTTTGTTTCGGCAACGGACAAAACAGGAGCGAACGTTCCATTTTCAAATGTGACAGTTAGTGGAGCCGTGGATACTTCCAAAGAAGGCCAATATTTAGTGGTTTATCAAAATGGCAATCAAAAAGCAGTCGCCACGATCACCGTGGTTGCCAATCAAGAAACAGTCGTTGCCAAGGATAGTACACTTTATGTTGGAGATGCGTGGGAGCTTGCGGATAATTTTGTTTCAGCAACGGATAAGAAGGGACAACCGTTAAGCTTGGCAGAAGTCACCACCAGTGGTGACGTGGATACGAAAGTACCAGGAGAATACCAAGTAATCTATCGTAACGGCAAAGCTGAGGCGAAAGCGACGATCACCGTGATAGCTGATCAAACATCAATTAAAGCTAAAGATAGCACCTTATATGTTGGTGACGACTGGCAAGCAATCGACAACTTTGTTTCGGCAACGGATAAAGCAGGAGCAAACCTACCATTTTCAGCAGTGACCGTTAGTGGATTAGTTGATACGAGCAAAGAAGGTCAGTACAAAGTTACTTATAGCAATGGTAAAACAGAAGCTATTGCTACGATCACGGTTGTTGCGAACCAAGAAACGGTGGCAGCTAAAGATAGTACGTTGTATGTAGGTGACTCATGGGAAGCCGCGGATAATTTTCTTTCCGCAACAGACAAAGACGGCAAGGCATTGCCGCTAACAGAAGTAACCGTTGATGGCACAGTTGACACCTCTAAAGCAGGCAGATATGAAGTGGTTTATCGCAATGGCAAAGCCGAAGCGACTGCCACGATCACCGTGTTAGCTGATCAAACGAGTGTCAAAGCCAAAGACAGTACCCTATACGTCGGCGATGACTGGCAAGCTGCCGACAACTTTGTCTCAGCCACAGACAAAACGGGAGCAAACCTACCATTTTCAGGAGTAACCGTTAGTGGCTCAGTCGATACCTCCAAAGCAGGCGAGTACCCAGTGGTTTACCAAAATGGTCATGTCAAAGCAACGGCGACGATTACAGTCGTTGCGAACCAAGAAACCGTAGTCGCTAAGGACAGTACGATTTATGTGGATGATAACTGGCAAGCTGCCGACAACTTCGTGTCAGCCAAAGACAAGGACGGTAATGAGCTAAAACTTGCAGATATCACAACAGTAGGTACAGTCGATAGCGCCACACCAGGGAAATATGAAGTGATTTATCGCAACGGCAAAGCCGAAGCGACTGCCACGATTACCGTGTTGGCAGATCAAACGAGTGTCAAAGCCAAAGACAGTACCCTGTATGTCGGCGATGACTGGCAAGCTGCCGACAACTTTGTCTCAGCCACAGACAAAACGGGAGTAACGGTTGAATTATCAGGAGTAATGGTTACTGGTACCGTCGATACCAATCAAGAAGGCACATACGAAGTCACTTATACGAATGGAAAAGTCAGCGACATAGCGACAATCACTGTGGTTGCTCACGAAGAAACGGTCGTAGCAAAAGATAGTACAATCTATGAAGGAGAGATGTGGCAAGCCGTCGATAATTTTGTCTCGGCAACAGATAAAAGCGGACAAGCAGTCGATTATGATCAAGTATTGATTAGCGGTACAGTCAATACTGATGTGCCTGGAAAATACCAAGTCATCTATCGCAACGGCAAAGCCGAAGCCACTGCCACAATTACCGTGTTGGCAGACCAGACCTCTGTGACTGTGAAAGATAGCGTGATTTATGTCGGTGATAACTGGACAGCTGGCGACAATTTTGTCTCCGCTACAGATCGTGACGGTAAGTCACTCACGTTGGAGCAACTACTGGTGGACGGTTCGGTGGATACGAACAAAACGGGTACCTATCAAGTCACCTATTCAATCGTAACCGATGAAGCAGCAACTCCTAACTTTTTCGCACGCTTATTTGGTACTGACTCACAAGAAGCAGTCACCGCCACAGCGACGATCAAAGTCATTGAAAAAGCAGAAGAACCAGAGGAAAATGATAAGCAGCCAGAGAAAGATGATTCTAATAAAGGGCAAGAAAAACCAACGGATGCAGGACAGCCTGGTAAACAAAGCAAAGCGACCGCAAAGGACAAGCGGGTGTTACCAAAGACCGGTACAGCCATCACTCAAGGCTATTCGATTGCAGGAGTGAGCCTTATTGCACTAGCGGGGATCGTCTTCTTTCGTAAGAAACACACGAACAAAAGCAGAAAAACAAAATAAGTCTCAATGACTCTAACAGCGGATATCCTTAAGGATATCCGCTGTTTTTAGTTTGTTTTCTAAAAAAATCCTACAGTATTGCGGTTTTCTTGTCTGATAAGCAGACGTATAAAGAAGATATAAAGATGCTAGCAGAAGATTTACACTATTTTTATTTCTTTTTGCGTATGCTTACGTCATGAAGGAGTGAAGAATATGAATCTTGTTTTAGGAATAATCGGAGTGATCGTAATGATCTATCTCTTTTGGTACTTGTTTGAGGGGGGAGAACGATGAGTAGCTATTTTGTGCAAGGCTTTTTATTTTTACTGATCTTACTAGCAGCAGCGGTTCCTTTGGGCTGGTATATCAAAGAAATCATGCAAGGAAAAACACCGCGGTTTGTCCGCTTTATTCAACCCATTGAACGGTTGACCTATCGAGTGATTGGTTCGGTCAGCAAAAAAGAAATGACCGCCAAAACTTATCTATTTTCAGTCTTGGCCGTCAGCGTCTTTTCCATCATCGGATTGACCGGATTATTGATGGTCCAGCACTGGTTACCGCAAGGGGCGGCCGTTGAGAATTTGTCCTTTGACTTAGCATTGAACACAGCCGTCAGTTTTGTAACGAACACGAACTGGCAAGCTTACGCTGGGGAAGAAGCACTGACCAATCTTTCCCAAGCATTAGGCTTAACGGTGCAAAATTTCTTATCTGCGGCAGTAGGACTAGCCGTACTTTGTGCATTGATTCGTGGGCTGCAGCAAAAACAAAAACGAACGGTAGGGAATTTTTGGCAAGACATCACCCGTTCCTTGCTCTATATCCTTTTACCACTCTCATTGATTTTAGCGATCTTGCTCCTGTCTCAAGGCGTCGTCCAAACGTTGAGCAGCGGCGTTGAAGTCAATGGATTTGAGGGAGAATCCTTTTGGATGGCGCTCGGACCGGTAGCGAGTCAAATCGCCATCAAGCAATTAGGGACCAACGGCGGCGGTTTTTTTGGTGCCAACGCTGCCCATCCATTTGAAAACCCAACGATGTTCAGTAATTTTTTAGAAAACTTAGCGATCTTGTTGCTGCCAGCTGCTGTGATTTTTGCCTTTGGCTTTTGGATCAAAGAGTGGAAACAAGGACGTACGATCTTGATCACCGCAACCGTCTTTTTGATCCTGGCTTTTATTGGCGTAGTGATCAGTGAAGCTTATGGGCCGCAATTCAGTCAAGTGCTTGGGAATGCCAACCTAGAAGGCAAAGAAGTACGTTTCGGTATCGGTTGGTCGAGTCTCTGGGCAGTGAGTACCACCGCCGCTTCCAGTGGATCAGTCAATGCCATGCTGGATAGTTTCACACCACTCGGGGGTGCGATCCCGATGTTCTTGATGCAGCTGGGGGAAATCATCTTTGGCGGTGTCGGTAGCGGACTTTATGGCATGATCGCTTTTCTATTATTGACGGTCTTTATCGCTGGTTTACTCGTGGGACGAACACCAGAATATATCGGTAAAAAAATCGAAGCCTTTGACATTAAAATGACGAGTATCGTTATTTTGACGCCATTGCTACTGACGCTTTTCGGGGCTATGTTGATGACCTTGCATCCTGACATCATGAGCTGGCTAACCAACCAAGGCGCCCATGGCTTTAGCGAATTGTTGTATGCAGCAACTTCCTTCAGCAACAACAACGGGAGTGCCTTTGGCGGCTTGACCGCAGATACTGTTTTCCTGAATAGTTTGGGTAGTATCTTGATGTTCGTTTCACGTTTCGTTCCCATCGCAGCCATCTTGTACATGGCAGAAAACATGGGGGCCAAAAAGAAAACCGTTCGTAATGAAGGAACCTTGTCAACCACGAGTCCAGTCTTTGTCACGATGCTAATCATTGTGATCATCGTGATCGGTGCACTGAGCTTTTTACCAGCGATGGCTTTAGGCCCAATCGCAGACTTTTTTACAATGAAATAGGAGAGAGAAAAAATGAAAAAAATCTATCAATGGGCGATCGGCGAATCCTTTAAGAAATTGGACCCTCGCCAACAAATCAAAAACCCCGTGATGTTTGTGGTTTACCTAGGGGCGATCTTGACAACGATTTTATGTTTTCAAGAACAAACGGTCCCGTTGTGGTTTAGCATCAGTGTGACCGTCTTCTTATGGTTGACTATATTGTTTGCCAATTTTGCCGAAGCAGTGGCAGAAGGGCGCGGCAAAGCACAAGCGGATAGTTTGAAGCAAGCCAAAAAAGACATCATGACCTACAAAGTCATGTCCTTGGAAGATGTCGCCAAAGAGGCTTTTATCGAAATCCGTTCCTCCGATTTGAAAAAAGGCGACTTGGTTTATGTTCCTTCTGGCGAACAAATTCCTGCCGATGGGGATGTCGTGGAAGGTGCTGCTTCGGTGGACGAAAGTGCCATCACAGGAGAATCAGCACCTGTCATTCGTGAATCTGGTGGCGACCGTAGTGCAGTCACGGGAGGAACCTTAGTCGTTTCCGATTACTTGGTCATTAAAGTGACCGCTGAAAATGGTCATTCTTTTTTGGATAAGATGATTGCGATGGTGGAAGGGACACAGCGGAAAAAAACACCCAATGAGATTGGCTTGCAGCTGTTCTTAGTGACACTGACCATCATCTTCTTGGCTGTTTCCATCACATTGATTCCCTTTACTGATTTTAGCAGTCAGTTATCTGGTCGGGGAACGGCGATTTCCAGTGTGATCGTGATCGCTTTACTGATTTGTCTCGCACCAACCACGATCGGCGCCTTGATTTCCTCGATTGGGATCGCTGGAATGAGCCGTTTGACCAAAGAAAACGTCATCGCCATGAGTGGACGCGCGATTGAAGCTGCAGGAGATGTGGATGTTTTGCTGCTGGATAAAACAGGAACCATTACTCTGGGAAACCGCCGGGCCAGCGAGTTCTTACCGGTACCGGGGGTCACCGCCAAAGAGTTAGCAGATGCAGCGCAGTTGGCATCTTTTGCCGATGAAACGGCAGAAGGACGCAGTATCGTAATTTTAGCCAAAGAAGCCTTCAATATTCGTGAACGGGTATTTCAGCAAGCTGATGTCCATTGGATCGATTTTAGTGCCAAAACACGGATGTCTGGGATCGACTATCGTGGTGATGAGATCCGTAAAGGAGCTGCTGATACGATCAAGCAATACGTGACGGCAAAAGGGCAGATCTATCCCACTGCATGTGACGAGATCGTGGAAAAAGTCGCTAAAGCTGGTGGAACCCCATTGGTCGTAGTGAAAAATGGCCAGGTACTCGGGGTCGTTTATTTAAAAGACATCGTGAAAAACGGCGTCAAAGAAAAATTTGCCGACATGCGAAAGATGGGCATCAAGACGATCATGATCACTGGAGACAACCCTTTGACGGCAGCTGCTATTGCTGCGGAAGCGGGCGTCGATGATTTCTTAGCCGAAGCAACACCAGAAAACAAAATGAACCTGATTCGCGAATATCAGGAAAAAGGGCATTTGGTGGCGATGACGGGGGATGGAACCAACGATGCACCCGCACTCGCCCAAGCCGATGTGGCAATGGCGATGAACACTGGTACACAAGCAGCCAAAGAAGCGGGCAATATGATCGACCTTGATTCCAGCCCAACCAAATTACTGCAAGTGGTGCAGATCGGTAAACAGCTGCTGATGACCCGTGGGGCATTGACGACCTTTAGTATCGCGAATGATATCGCCAAATATTTCGCAGTGATCCCTGTTCTGTTTTATGCGATTTATCCAGAACTCGCAGCGCTGAACATCATGAATCTTGGTAGTCCCTTAACGGCGATTTTGTCCGCAGTCATCTACAATGCAGTCGTGATCATCGCCTTGATCCCTCTGGCGTTAAAAGGGGTCAAATACCAAGAAAAACCAGCCAGCCAAATGCTGCGGCACAATCTTGTCGTCTACGGCCTAGGCGGCATTATCGCACCATTCATTTGTATCAAGCTAGTAGATTTGCTTTTGTCAGCTGTTCTACTATAAGAGAAAAGAGAAGTCCATCAGAGATAAAGAGTCATTTAGGAGGAAAACATGATGAAGAACACCCTCTTTGCCAGTATCAAATTTTTACTATTTAGTACCGTGCTATTTGGCGGTCTCTATACATTGTTGGTCACCGGTGTCGGACAAGTCTTTTTTGCCCATCAAGCCAATGGCAGTCAAATCGTGGAAGGTGGAGAGGTCAAAGGGTCTGAGCTGCTTGCGCAACCCTTTGACCAAGCAGGTTACTTCCAAGGCCGTGATCAAACTGTTTCACAATTGTCGCCCTATGATCCGACCAAAAAAAAGACTGTAGCTGAGCGGACAGCGGCGTTACTGGCAGAAAACCCAACCCAAACCAGTGTGCCGATCGATCTCGTGACCGCTTCGGGTAGTGGCGTTGATCCTGATATCAGTGTCGAAGCGGCACTTTTTCAACTGCCGCGGATCGCTGACACAAGAGGCATCGATGAACAAACAATTCATGATATAATAAACAGAAATAAAGTAGCTGATCTGTTCTCCACGAGAGAATATGTCAATATCATGACCTTGAATCAGCAGCTCGATCAATTACCCGAAGAATAGGGGGAAGCATCTATGAGTGAAAACAACCAGCAGACGATCCCAGAAGAGATGCTGCTGCAAGCCGGCTTTGGACCTAAACGTGGCAAACTACGGGTGTTTTTCGGTTTTGCTGCCGGTGTCGGAAAAACCTATACGATGTTAACCGAAGCCCATGAGTGTTTGCTCATGGGCAAAAATGTGGTGATCGGCTATATCGAACCCCACAAACGTCCCGATACCAATCGATTGCTTGAAGGGTTACCACAAGTACCATTAAAGCAATACCAGCACAAGCAATTGACCCTATATGAGCCGGATATCGATCGACTGATCCAACTAAAACCAGATATCGTCTTGATCGATGAGTTAGCACATACCAATCCCATTGGTGCGCGAAACAAAAAACGTTACCAAGATGTTGATGAACTATTGCATGCAGGAATCACCGTCTACACGACCATCAATGTCCAGCATATCGAAAGTCTGAATGACATCGTGGAAAAGGTCACGGAAGTGGAAGTCAGAGAAACTGTACCCGACACCTTTTTCCAGCACGCCAGCTTACGAGTGGTGGACGTTGAACCAGACGAACTGATTGATCGGTTGGAACAAGGCAAAATCTATGCCGATGAAAATGCCAAGCGGGCACTAAAAAACTTTTTTACGCCAGAAAAACTTGATCATTTACGTGGATTAGCGATCCAAAAAGCTTCCAATCATATCAATCAAATGAACGGCGGTCGAAAACGAGTCCAAAGCAAGCTTTTGACGATCATTGATGATCGCTTGCCGAAAATGGCAGAGAAATGCATTCGTTGGACCGCCCGCTTAGCCCAAGGAGTGGGGGCGGAATGGACGGTGATTCAAGTTCGATCGTTAGATGATACACCTACCGAGGTGCCATTGGCAGAGCGTTTGGGAGCAGAAGTCATCAACATCGAAGCGGATGACAGTTTTGAGACCATCGTAGAGTATGCCAAAATGACGGGTGCCAGTGACATTATCATGGGGAAACAGGTTTCTCAGAAGTGGTTCCAAAAATTGTTTGTCGAGGATTTGGAAGACCGCTTGATTCGGCGCCTTGATGATATTGAGATCCATTTGATTCCTTTTAAAGAAAAAATGCAGCGACCACGGCTGACGTTTTCGCAATTATTTGAAGGCGGTGGTCGAGATTTCAGCTTGACCTTTGGGCTGATCATGCTCGCTACCATAGTGACAGAAGGCATGCAGTACTTACATTTCGGCGATCAGAATTTGATGCTGGTTTATATCTTTTTTGTTCTCTTAGTGGCACGTTACACGAGTGGCTATCTATGGAGTGCCATGGCATCGATCATTAGTGTCCTTTCTTACAACTGGTTCTTTGTCGAACCTTTGTATTCCTTGACGGTCTATAAAGCAGGCTATCCAATCACATTAGTGATCATGCTGATCGTTGCCTTAATGATCAGTAATTTGATGGTTCGATTGAAGACCCAGGCAGAAAATGCCAAGGAAAAAGAGCATCAAATGGAGATATTGTATGAGTTGAACAAACAATACATGGAAACGCGGAATGAGCAAGACATTTATGAAAGTACGACCACCTATTTGGCACGCTTACTCCAGCGAGAAGTGGCGTTATATGACAGGGAAGGTCACTTGAGAAGTCTGCATTCTTCAAGAGAAACATTGTCTCAAATGACTGGCAAGGATGAGAAAGCCGTCGCTTTTTGGGTCGTGAAAAATCAAAAAGAAGCCGGTCGCGGCACAGATACTCTGATTGGTGCCAATGGATTTTACTTGCCGATCGTTTTAAACGGCAAACCACTAGGCGCCCTTGGGGTAGAACGCAACGAGGAGCATCAGTTGGCCAATAGTCAATTGAATTACTTGCGCCTTGTGATCACCCAAATTGCTACCGTGTTGGAGCAAGTCTCTCTGGCGAGTGAGAAAGAACAGATCCAATTAGAAAACGAACGGGAAAAAGTCCGCAGCAATCTACTGCGTGCGGTTTCTCATGACTTGCGGACGCCACTGACGACGATTTCTGGCATTGCCGAAACATTGAGCGAAACCGAAGGCGCGATCAAAAAGGAAACGAAACAAAAGCTGCTAGGAGATATCCAAAGTGAATCCCAGTGGTTGATCCGCATGGTCGAAAACTTACTGTCGGTGACCCGCATCAATTTGACTAACATGGCGGTCAAGCGCAGTGAAGAACCAATCGAAGAAATTATCGAAGCGGTTTTAACGCACCTAAAAAAAGTCTATCCGCAACAAAAAATCATCGTGAAGATGCCCGATCAGCTGATTTTTGTCAAAGTCGATCCAATCTTGATCGAACAAGCCTTGTTTAATTTGATTGAAAATGGCGTACGCCATGGAACCGCCGATACACCGATTTTCTTGCGAGTTTTTCAGGAGCAAGAAGTGGTCATTGAAATCGAGAACCAAGGGGAGATCCCCCTAGGGCAATACCAAAAAATCCAAGCGAATTTGACTAATGACACCGAAGTGCCGGTGGATTCCAAAAATGGACTAGGCATCGGACTGAGTATCGTTAAAACCATCATCCATGCCCATGAAGGCAAATTGGCGATCGAAACGAAAGCTGGCAGTACCATCTTTCGTATTTATTTAAAGCAGTAAGGAGGAAGAGCATGCAGCGACATTTTTTATTGATTGAAGATGATTCGAATATCGTTGATTTTATGGAGGTCGTCTTGCAAAGAGAACACTACAACTTTACGTCAGTTGGCACGGGCATGGAGGCATTGATGCTCTTGCAGGAAGAAACTATCGACTTCATCTTGCTGGATCTGGGCTTACCGGACATTGACGGCATGGAGCTGCTGAAAATCATTCGTAAGCGCATGAACACACCGATCATCGTGATCTCTGCCCGCAAAGATGAACAAGACAAAGTGCAAGCGTTAGACCTCGGTGCCGATGATTATGTAACAAAGCCCTTCAGTACCAATGAATTATTTGCCCGTATCCGCACGGCATTGCGGCACAAGGAGTCAGCTGCCTTTAGCAGCAGCCCGATTCTCGTAAACAAGGAGTTAACGATCGATTTTGAGAAGAAAATCCTGTACAAGAATCAAAATGAGATCCATTTGACCAAAAACGAATACCGCATCATGGCAGTAATGTTCAAGAATTTAGGCAAAGTCGTCACTTACGATACGCTGACCAGTGAAGTCTGGGGACCTTTTGCAGCGGATGCACAAACCTTACGAGTCAATATCTCAAACATTCGCAAAAAAATCGAAACCAATACGCTGCAGCCAGAATATTTGATCACTGAAATCGGTGTCGGGTATCGCTTGCGGGAGTATCCAGCAGAATCTTCTGTATAAGTTCGATTCAATCCTAAACAGCCTCCTCCTAAAATTTAGGAGGAGGCTGTTTACTTTCATTGCATCGATGACCATAGTATCCACTGCTTTATACCATTTGACAGTGCCAATCCAAAGGAAGATGGGACTGCACGAAGGGGAAAATGTCGCTCATTCAAATTTTGTATATTTGTCCTATATGTATTGCTGGGAAATATGTTGTTTGATCAGTTATACTTTTTTTATTAAACAGTTTCCAAAGGGTTCGTTAACTAACAGGTAGAAAAAAATAGGAAAAAGAGCAGCATCAACGATGCCACTCCATGGTGTTTTCGATTTCATTGGTATCAGAATCCAGTTGTTCAGAAACGATGGTAAAGCCGTTTTTGAGATAAAACGCAATAGCAGCTGTATTTTTTTGGTAGACATTCAGAGTCAGCTTCTCGTGTTCTGCTTGTGCTTTTTGTAAAAGCTGCTTGCCAATGCCGTGGGCACGATAGTCTTTCAAAACGAAAATACCAGCGATATAATCACCCAACATCCCGATGAAGCCGACGGGCTGATCATCCACCGAATAGGTGTAAATAAGGGCATCAGAGAAGGCTTTTTTCACAAAATCATAGTTATCTTGCCAATGGGCAGCCGAAATAAAGTCATGGGCATCCAAATTACTTTGCAGCCAAATCTGGGCGATGGTTTCTAATTCAGAATCAGTAAATTGGGTCACTTGTTGTATCATGAGATCCTCCGTTTTTATTCAGTATAGCATAGGTACATTGCTGATTGCTGCAAATAGCGGCACTTTTGTAGGCAATCGGTCAGGAGACGAACCGCTTGATAAGTAACGAAGGTTAAATGACGAAGAAAAGCAATCTTTTTCGTTGAAATATTCTAACAATTTTGTTTCAGCTAGATGTCAATTTCTTGCAGCCAGATGTTATTTGTGTGAAAACAACCCCAAGAATGAAATCTTTCGGTATGCTAGAGAAAGCGATAAGACACATCTAGTTAAGGAGAAAAAATGAAAAAGACACTTTTGGTTGCAAGTTCACTTGTTTTGCTGACGCTGCCTGTCGTGACGGTATCCGCAGACAGCTTTGATCAGAAGATCCAGCAGCAAAATGAAAAAATCAATGACATAAAAAATGAATCTACCTCATTAGAATCACTGAAACGCTCCACAGAGGCAGAGATTCAATCGATTGAAGGAGAAATCCAAGCAATCCTACAAAAGAAAACGACGACGGAAGAAGAAGTCAATTCCTTGGCACAAGAGATCCAAGTCCTTGAAGAAAAAATCATCAAGCGCACAGAGGTACTGGCTAATCAAGCGCGTGACATTCAAACGTCGGAACCTTCCAATCGGTTGTTCCAAAAAATCGTTGATGCTGAATCCATCGGAGAAGCCATTCAACGGGCGATCGCTTCAGTAACGATCATGAATGCCAGCAATAGCATCGTCGAACAACAGCAAGAAGATATCGCAACGAGCCAGCAATTGGAAAAAGAGTTGCAGGAACAATTGGTTGTGATCGAAGAGCAGTCAAACGCATTGCAAGGAAAACAAGCGGAATTAGCTGATGTCAAATTGAATCAAGAAGTTGAACTAGCGGACCTTGCCTTGGCATTGAACACCGAAGAAGAGAAAAAAGACCGATTGGAAGCGGACCAAGCAGAAGCAAAACGGCAACGAGAAGCAGCGTTGAAGCAACTGGCTGAGCAAGAAGCACAAGAAGCAAAAGCGCGCAAAGAAGCAGAAGAAGCAGCAAAACGCCAGCAAGCAGCAGAAGCCGAGTCAGCAAAAACTGCTGAAAATCCTGCCGTTCAACAAGCAGCAGTGGCAGCAGCACAGCCGAAGACGGAAGCAGCAGTGGCGCCAGAAACATCGGTGGCTCCAGAAAAAACTGCAGCTACTCCTGCACCTGTGAAGCAAGCAACTGAGCCAAAAGAACAAGCAAGCACAGGTGGATGGCAAATGCCAGTCGATTCGGTTCATATTTCGAGTCGTTTTGGGTATCGAACAGATCCAACAGGGGCATCAGGAAATCAACATAATGGCATCGACTTTACCGGGGGGACAGGAACACCGATCTATGCGATTCAAGCAGGCGAAGTTGTCGAAGCGGGCTATGGTCCGTCAACTGGTAACTATGTGATCATCAAACATGCCAATGGCATTTACAGCTACTACATGCACTTTAGTACACTGCCAGCTGTCTCGGTCGGACAAAGCGTCTCAGCTAGACAATATGTAGGCGGTATGGGAACGACTGGAAATTCAACTGGCGTCCATCTACATTTAGGGATGTCAACAAGCTTATGGTCAGGATTCTTTGATCCGGCACCAGAATTGGGCTTATAATAGTCAGAAAATCCGCAGAAGCGAACAGGCTTCTGCGGATTTTTTGGTTGCTATTCTTTTACGAAGTCTCAATTGGCTCAGCGCCAAAAGCGGGTCATCTCCGCTTTGTCTTTCAGGTTGAAAGCGATCATGTCTTCAATCAATGCTTGATCGATCGGCTCAGTCCACTTGATGCGAAAAATGTTATCCGTATGGCTGTAGCCAGCTTTTTCAATGGCATCGATAAACTGTTCAAGACACTTGGTTTCTGGAGAGACAGAAAAGTGCGGTTTTGAAACGCTGAAACCGATAATAAAGGTTTCATGGGCGGTGAACATCGGCTGATTCCATTTAATGACTGGAACGAGGTCAGGAAATTTCTTGGTAATAGCGGCAAATAAGGCACGCAGTTTTTCTTGTTTTACTGGATCTTCAATGCTGGTTAAGTAAGTTTCTAATACATCCATTGGGAGATCTCCTTTCGTTTTAAGGAACGAGTACAGGCAATGTCGATTAATAAAAATAACGCATGTTTGAAATCAACTATTTTGTTACTTAGAGTGTACTGTAAAGTTAGTAAGTTGACAAACCTGTTGCCTTGCATGGGGGATAAAGCCTTCAGAAACAAACATTTTTTGCAAAAAGTAACGCTAAAAACAACTTTTTTTCTGCTCGAACAAAAGCCAAACATCAGGAACATTCCAGTATTATCCTGCACGGTTCCTTGAGATCAGCTTAACTTTTCAGAAATAACAAATGAAAAAGCAGATTATTTTCAGAGAAAACTTTCAAAAAGAAATCGGTTGCATTCAACAAGAATTCTGCTAGAATATAACTTGTTCGAACAAGTTGTTGAGCGAAAGCAAAAAGAAAGGAGGAGGACTTGTGACCAAAAGGAAACCGGTAACCCAAGCAGCCAAGAAAGAATATGCAAACAAAAGTATGCGGTTTAATCGTTTTTTACTTTTTCGTTATATGACTGCGATCTTTTTCTTTGTCAATCTTTATTGGACCCTATTGACTCTGTCTCAATGGACATGGGCTGGTTTGATTCCCATTGCCTTATTGATCGTTGATGGACTTATACTTATTGAACAAACTCAAAAATATTGGCAGCAATCGAATCGTTTACTGGTGACAAAAATCGGATATTGGCTCCAATTCGGTGTCAATCTGATTGCAATTCTATTTATTTTGATCGGACAGCAAGCAACATTGATTCCTTTTATGAATCAATCGGGTAGAGGCATCTTACTTGCCTTGTTTACTGTCGGCATGATCGCGTGCCTGTTCATCCAGCGTAAAGCGTGGTTGATCGAGCATGACCGCGACAAATATTTCACGTATTTGACTACATTTGAAACTCAAGGAGGAACAGTCAATGGATTCAGAAAATAACAAAATGTTTGCCTTCTTGGACCGCTACTTAATGGGTCCAATGGGGAAAATCTCACAATTACGGATCGTTCGTGGGGTCATGGCAGCCGGGATGGCGTCGATTCCTTTCACTATTGTAGGATCTATGTTCTTGATCATCAGCGTTTTACCCCAAAGTTTTCCTGTATTAGAGGGCATTTGGAGCACATCATTTGATAAAGTAGTTAATCTATATATGCTGGGTAATACTGCAACAATGGGGATTTTAGCACTATATTTTTGTATTGTCTTTGGATATGAGTATACTAAGATTCAAGCACAAGAAGAAAAACTTGTTTTAAGTCCAGTCAATGGGGCATTGCTTTCAATGATGGCGTTCTTTATGTGCTTACCGCAACTAGTGTTTGAAGGCGGAGTAGCCACGCTAGTAGAAGTGATTTCTGACGATCAAAAAATCATTAATGGTTGGGAAATCGGAGGAGGCGTTACTCGTTTAGGAACAACTGGGATCTTTACAGCGATCATCATGGCGATCATTGCGGTAAAAATCTACGCGTTTTGTGTGAAGCGCAATATTGTCATCAAAATGCCTGATACAGTGCCTACAGGTGTTTCTTCCTCATTTACTGCTTTGATTCCTACAGCGCTAATCGCACTTACTGTAATCGTCATCAATGGTGTATTAGTCGCAATGGGCACAGATATTTTCAAAGTCATTGCGATTCCTTTTAGTTTCGTGACGCAATTGACCAGTACTTGGGTCGGACTACTTGTTATCTACTTCTTCATGCATGCGCTCTGGATCGTGGGTATTCATGGGGCAACGATCGTGACCTCATTCTTGACGCCAATCGTATTGTCGAATATGGTGGAAAACCAAAATGGTGCCAACATTGCCTTTGCGGGTGAGTTTAACAATAGTTTCGTAACGATCGGTGGTTCAGGAGCGACGTTAGGAATGGTGATTTTCATCGCCTTCTTTGCAAAATCAGCGCAGTTAAGTGCTTTAGGAAAAGCAGCGATCGTGCCATCCTTCTTCAATATCAATGAACCGATTTTGTTCGGGATGCCAGTGGTATACAACCCGTACACAGCGATCCCATTCTTCTTAGCACCGATGGTTTCAATGTCCGTTGCTTATTTTGGCATCAACTTAGGCTTTGTTAACCCACCGATTGCCCAAGTAGCGTGGCCGACCCCAATTGGCTTATCCGGCTTTATTGGTTCAGGTGGTGACTGGCGTGCCTTTGTCTTAGCAATCATCTGTGCAGTCGTTGCTTTCTTGATTTGGTTCCCATTCATCAAAATGTATGATGGCAAATTATACAAGGACGAACAAGCAAACGCAACGAAGGCATAATCAATCCGTTTTTTTGATAAGCCGGCTATGAAAAATAGCTGGCTTTTTTTACGCCAAAGATCATAATAGTAGTAGAGAATCCGAAGGAAAGGAGTAGGCAGATGACGAAACTCAGTATTGAAGACTTAGCAGCAGAATTGATCAGAAAGATCGAAGCCGGTGATATTGGAAATGAGCAGGGGAAGATGCCTAGTGAACGAGAGCTTTTGGCAATTTATCCAGTTTCTCGTTATACGTTACGCCAAGCCCTCAATAAGTTGAGCAAGATGGGCTGGATCTACCAGATGCAAGGCCGCGGCTCTTATATTCGTTTTCATAACAACCAAAAACCGACCATTGAACAAGGTGATCTTGGCTTCAATGAAGACTTGACACGGGGCGAGAAAAACATTCGAACGGTCAAAGCCTCAAAGCGACTGGTCAAAGTATCAGAGGCGTTGTTTCTCCCAAGTCAAAAACAATTTGCGAAAGATCAGCACTTTATCGAAGTCCAACGGTTTCGCACGCTAGATGACAAACCGTATTTGATTGAGCGTTCCTATTATATACCTGAAATCGTAGGGGAGATCTCCGAAACAATGATGGAGGGGTCAATGTTCCAAGCTTTGGCAGAAGAAAAACAACTGACAGTTGCCTTCATCGACAAGTTCATCCAAAGCAAACCGCTATCACAGGAACAAGCTGCGTTTTTTCATCTAGAAGAAGGCATGCCCGCACTGATCGTACGAGACGACAGCTATCTGAGAAATGGGGAGCTATTAGCCTTTTCGATGATCCATTATGATTATCGGATGGCGACATTATACATGCATAAAAAGTTATTCGTTTAAAGCAAACTGATTTTCAAGAAACGGTTCTTTCTTTTTTTGAAGGCAAGAGAAAAGCAGCCCATCAGGGAGAAAAAAGACTTACAGTTGCTGAGCAGCGGACTGGAACCGGCTTTCAAACTGAGAGAAAAAGGATCGCTTCCAATGGATGAAAGATGACTGAGCAGTAAAACTATATAATAGGTAAAGAATCGATCAGCGACCTTGGCTTATAAGGTCGCTGTTTTTTTTTGAGGGGATTGATCGGCGGTTAGGAAGGCGTGATTGTTGATTTAAGATAAAGATCGTTTAAAGAAGACTATTCGTTTCCTTAATACGAGGATATTTTGCTCATTTTTTAACAATATCATGTGGATAACCGACTTGCTCTGACAAATATTTCATCAAGTGAAGAAATATCTGATTTTTCAATCTGTTTTTGCTTTGATACTATCAAATAGACAGCAGATGTTTTGCGAACGGAAGCCGTCTTTTCGTTTAATGGCTATTTTATTGAGAAACAGGCCGATTCACTGACTTGATTTCTATCCTCCAAAATAAATGGAGGTCGTGGAAATCATGGGGTGTGGTGGTTTTGCTTTCTTTTTTTGAACGAATGATGGCAAGAAGGAAACGGACATCACTGCTCAAAAGGTCACAGCAGAAACGTCAGCTCGTTTGAAAGAACGACCGCGGATAGAACAGCAAAAGTGCAACTTTTCACGAAAGCAGACGAACAAGCAGACCAATTTGTAGACACACTAAATTGTTAACGAATCAAATCATCGATGAGTGAGGAATCAGGAGGGGTAACATGGCATTATTTCGCAAAAAGAAAGATGAAGAAACTTACGAAGGCGTTCATGTCTACGACGAGGAATATGATGAAGAAGAGTACGACGAAGACGAGTACGATGATGAAGAATATGATGACGATGAGTATGACGATGAAGAATATGAGGACGACGAGTACGAGGACGATGAGTACGATGATGAAGAATACGAGGAAGACGAGTATGACGATGATGCCCAAGAAGAGCTGCTGGCATTAGAAAATACCGTTTCACAACTGACCAAGACCGTCGAACATTTGACCAAGCAATTGGAAAACAAACAAGAATCCATCAATCGGATGGCTTCGCAAGCGACGCAACAAGAAAGTATCATTTATGAAAATAAGCAGCTGCAAATGCGTTACAACGAGTTACAGCAGCAGTTAAAAGAAGCAGAACGTCAACAAGAAGCCCTCAAAACCAATTATGAGCAGGAAATTGAGCAGTTGACGAGTCAAGAAGACGAATTGATCGAAGTGGAAGAAGAGCTCGAACAATTGCGTCAAAGAGAAGATGAACTGCTAAAAGAATTAGAAGAAAAAAGCAAGCAAGTCCAAGCTTTTGAAGAAAAAGCGATTCATTTAGAAGAAAAAGCGGCGATAATCGAAAACTACAAATTAAAAGAAGTCGAAAGCATGCGCCGGATCACTTCGCTTGAAAATGAAAATCAACAGTTGAACTTGCGCTTGCAAGAAGCGGAAGCGAAATATCGGGATCTCGAACGTTCAAGAGTCGAACAATTGGCGGATAAGAATGTCTTACAGCGTGACTTGGAACGTGAGCTGGCAAAGGTCGAACAAATGAAGGACGAGCTGGCGACGATTTTGATCGAAGCAAAAGAAAAAGCACGGGAAACCGCTGCTGAAGCAGAACTGGAAGCCGACAGAAGACGTCAGATGGCGGAAAATGAAGCCCACAAGATCATTTCAGAAGCATCGATGGAAGTGATGAAAATCCGTCAAGAGATCAAGCAATACCAAGAACGACTTACGACGTTTCATCATGAATCGAAAGGGTTGTTTGAGCAGTTGATCCAGCATAGCAAAGTGTTGAATCTGCCAGACTAAAAAGAAGGTTATGAGTCGGAATAGACGAAAAGGTCTGCTAAATAATTTCCGAGAGCGACACGACAAAGGAGGGAAACCCACTAGGACCATATATGCTGTATAAGAAATCACAGGCAACAACTACGACTTGATTTCTTATGAGCATGTTGGTTATTGGGACGAATGTGACGAATGATATTTTAAAAATTGCCATCTATCCAACCTTGAGTCCAAATCTTGAGGAATTATTTTACAAACAAGAGGCACTTCCATCAGTAATCACTGCCTGTGACAACCTCTATCAAAAAAAGTGGCCGCTCAAATCGTCGATTCGCAAACAAGTGACGCATTACTTTGAGCAATTTTATTCCATCGAAGCCTTCACCCATCATATCGAGATGGAGATCTTACGGAAAAAAATCGATTACTCAAAATTACGCATTCCATTGGAACAGCAATTTCCTCAGTTTGTGTGGACGCAAATCGGCATCAATCATGTGTCCGATGAGAAAAGCAATTTGTTTTTGGAGTTTGTACCAATCGCATACACAGAAGAAGAGTTTCCCTTTACGATGCAGTTGCATGCTAGCTTGCAGCAGCAAGCCCCCGCTGGTGTAAGTGATGCGAACGACTTTAAAGAGCAACTGGTAAAAATCGTACAAAGCGTGATCGACGAACAAAATGTCACGTTTGTGAGTCGCCCGAAAGCGCAAGTCCATGAAGAAAAACGTCAGGGCAAAACCAATGCAATGAAAAAAGAACTGGAAGACACGCTCGAGTTCCAAAAGGTCAGTGCGGATGAGCCACCAAAGTTCAAAAAGAAAGTTCGAAAAAAAAGCAGCAAAAAAAAACAGTCAAAAAAAGCCAAGCAATTGTCCAAAGTCAACGCCAATGAATTAGCGTTGGAGGAAGAGGCGAAACGAGAACGAGCAAGCAAAGAGCGCTTGCGCTTGGCCAATCAAAAGCTTGAGATCTACATCGAAAACTTAGAAGCCTCTTTGATCAAAAATAGTATCCACTATTTAAACAGCTTGACCGATGAAGAAGACGAGAACTGGCATACGCAATTGAAAATCAGCTTACGAGAATATACCTATCTTTTTCAAAAAGCCAAATACCTCGAACAGGTTTGGCGCATCAATGACAATCTCGTACAAAAGATCGAAAAAATGACGTTGAACGAAAAAGAATTGACCTATGAGAGAGGGCAAGTGCAGCAAGTGGTCGACAACAACCTATCTGCTAAAGATATCAGTTTAGTTTTTTATGAATGCAGCGTGATTGAATCACGAGTCAAATTGTATGAGCGACCATGGTTTAGAAAACCTTACGCACGCATTATGAAGATGGACTATGACAATCTTTTACGAAAAGCCGCTTACTTTGATCTTCTCCAAAGCGAAAGCTATCTATTAGAAAAAAAAGCATTGATCGAAGGCAATACAGACGTTAGGAGCAGTCTATGAGAACCCAAAAGCAAAAACAACGATTCTTATTCTTATACCGCATCTACTTTATTGCTTCTTTGATCCCATTAGCGGTATTTTTGCAGCTGACCGCCTATTTTTATCTCTCTGCCTTTCGAGAATATGTCACTATCAGTCACTTGTTTTTACTCGCTCTTTTGCTAGGTTTTACGATGTATTTGCGGAACAATGCCTTTCATTATCAATTGCTGCTTGTGCAGCTTGAGAAAAATGAAAGCAAAGACCATGAACGACCAAAAAAAGGCACCAGCAAGAACAGCCCCAAGGAGGAGGATCAAGAAGATGAAAAAGCCCAGAAGAAACGTAAAAAGTCTGTTAGCGATCGGAGCATTTATCGGAATCATCAATAATCAAACGATTTCTGAAGCCATGGTTCGATCGATCTTAGGTGTAGAACCATCTACTTATATGGAAACCATCGATGCACAACGAGAAAGTCGTGGGCAATCGATAACGGATGCCCTCCGACCGGTCTCTTACGAAGGAGCTGACAGGATAACGGAGCAACTTGATACTCCTCCAGAACAAACAAAAGAAACCCTTCCAGAAGAAGCGGAGCAGGGCGAAAAAGGAACGGAAGTCCAAGTCGTAAATGATGTGGAACGACCGGCAGACGAGGGACAGACAGACGAGGAAGAAATGGAGAGCGGCACGGATGAAACAGAAAATCAAGAGGCCGAAGACGTTCCGTCGACGCCAGATCCTTCAGAAGGCGATCAACAGCCGAATCAGCCTGCTGGACCTGAAACGAATGAGCAAGAAACCAACGATACCAACAGCAGCAACAATAGCGGAAACAACCAATCAAATGGGAATCAAACCAATCAGGACAAAGAAAAAGAGCCCGATCCAATCACTGAAGAACCCGAATCGCCGATCGATGAAGAAGAGCGGGAAAGCAACTTTCAATTTTCGGTTTCTCGTAATCTAACGACACAACAATTCATCAATGAGATTGGTTCTGACGCGCAGGATGTTGCCTATAACAATGATCTTTATGCTTCAGTGATGATCGCACAAGCCATCTTGGAGACTGGCTCAGGAAATAGTGCCTTATCCAGTCCGCCAAACCACAATCTCTTTGGCATCAAGGGCAGCTTTCGTGGGCAAAAAGTGACCTTCAATACGCAAGAAGATGATGGAAGTGGTGCGTGGTATACGATCTCTTCCAATTTCCGTAAATACCCAAGTTACCGTGAATCCATCGAAGATTACGCTCGCTTACTAAGAGGAGGCATCACAGGCAACCCGCGCTTTTATGCCCCCGTTTGGAAAGAAAATGCCCCAACTTATCGGGAAGCAACTGCGTGGTTGACAGGGCGCTATGCTACGGACATCCATTATGACCAAAAGCTGAATGCGTTGATTGAGGCCTATGATCTAACCATTTATGATAATGAGCCGACCGAAGAGATTTTGGAAGAGATTGAACGCACACGTGCACAAGCAATCGAAGCAGCCCGCAAGGAAGAAGCGGAGACGACCCGTTCGTTGTTTGAAGACTTGCAAAGAAGCGCGGCAAATCGTCGAGGCTCAGGGAATTTGCCAGCGTCCATTCGGACCGTCAAGGATCGCTTGCAGGAAAATGCCAATGCCAATACTTATGCAAACCAATTAAGAGGGATGGAACGAGCGGGCAGCGAGGTAGATGCCAATGAGTAATCAGTCGCAAGCACCTAGAAGAAAAAAACGTCCGCCACAGCCTGCCAAACGTGAAAAAAAACGAGACCAATCAGAGGATACACCGAGAAATCCCCGAATCGAAAAGTTTCAGGCGCAAGGAAAGCAAGCCAGCCCTTCTAGTGGCAAGAAACGACCAAAAAAGCCGACCCAAAAAGAACCGACAGGACAGGCGCCTGTGAAAAAGAAACGAAAAAAAGCGGCTGGCACAGCGAATCGCCCCAAATTACCGACCGAAAAGCAGCATCCTAGCAAGCAAAAAGAAAGAGCAGCTGCCAGTACGACCAGTGAAGCACCACGCAAAAAGAAAAAGCGTCCACCGCAGCAAGCACGACCAAGTCAGCACAACGAGCAGGGGAAAATCAAAAAATCAAGTCATCCTAATGCCAAATCAAAAGGGACCCACAAGCACGGCAAAAAACCAGCGGAAGTTTCCCAGAAACGACGTCCCCCGCAAAAAGGCAAAGCCGCGACGAAGAAACCAACAGCCAAAAAGAAATCTGGCAATCTCGTACTGAAAATCATCTATCTGATTTTCTTGGTTTGTAGCATGACTGTCCTATTTACGTTTATCGGCTTATATGTGACTGATCAAAACGAAATGACAGTTTTTAATCATCGGGTGGTGCGTTTATCAGATAATGGGATGGCGAATCTTGACAGCTCCGCATTACGCACACAAGATTTGATCATTTTAAGAGAACAAGCCTTCACTCAAGTACAGCCAAACGGGCTCGCGGTCTTTACAAATGGCTCAGGAACCGGCTATATTGCTCGCCGAGTACTATCGATCGAGGCTGACGAAGAGCAGGGCTATCATTTATCCGTCATTGGTGATGGACAGGCATTTGGGGAAGAAGCCATCGAAGCAGACCGTTTCGTTGGAGAAGTCTCAATGAGTATCAACCATGTAGCAGATGTGTTTCGTTTTATTGATCAAAACTTGATATTATCCATCATCTTCTGTGTATCATTGATCGCCTTATTCATTCTATTAGGCATTTATCTCTTTACTTGAGAGCCGTCATTACTTGAGAAAAGAGGAAACAAGGGTGCAAAAAAAAATTGTGTTAAGAAATAGTATCGCGGGTCTGCTTTTCTTTCTTTTGTTGCTTAGCATCTTGATTTGGCAGAATAATCAGTCTATTCATATTCGTCGATTAGCGGATGAAAATGAAGTGTTCGAAAAAATCGAGATTTTGGAAGAATGGCAGGAACGAATGACCCTTACAGGGACGACGATCCAACGATCCGTTCGGGTAATGAACGCTAGTGAAGTGCCAGTCTTTGTCCGAGCAAGTTTTGAAGAAGTGCTGCGCTATATCGCGCCAGACAGTGAGGAAGCAGCTTTTGAGCAGGCGGCAGATGCGAGTGATGCGCCAGACTTATTACCAGTACTGTCTCGCTTTGATGAAAACGAAATTTTAGCAAGGGGGTATCAGAACGTGACCCAGCAGATCCCAGAACTCATTGGAAATGCTCTTGATGGTCAAGTGATGGTTTGGATCAGCGATGAGACGATCGAAGAGTTGGCACCCACGCCTCCCTTGGATGCCTTCGATAGTGAAGAGATGCAGGAGTTATTGGGGGAACTAGACGCTGAAGAACAGGAAAATCCTGAGAACTTCTACGATCGCACCGAAGGCAATGAAGAAATGGAGGAGCTACCGTCATCAGACTTGATCGATGGTCCACCAGATCTCTGGCAAGAACCGGTCCTTGTCGAAGCTCACTTCAGCTATTCCTTTCGACGAAACCAACAACCGGTCATGCAGAAAATGAGTGGGGAACTGCTGCTGCTCAATCCTGCTGATCCGGTTGCTGAGTGGACCTTTGAAGCAGCCAACTTGACCTATAGTTATTATCTTGAAGGGTATCGTTATTTTGTTCGAAACTGGGCGGAGTCGCAGCTAGCCAGCCCCTTTTCCACCAATGAAGAACCTACGGGATTCACGTATCTCGGAGAACAGGGAACGATTGACCAGTCGTCATTTGATTACACGACGACAGAATCTGGGTTAGGCAGTGCCTTTCAATTGCCAGAGATGATCAGTGCGTTTCCCGATGCTGCTGGGTTGTATCCGACCCAAACGGTGAAAACGCTAAGCAGCTTTGTCTCTGAAAGTCCTGCCCAGATCGATTCAGAAGCCATCATGATCGAATTCGGCTCTTTGAGCGATTACCGTCAGATCGATCGCAACACTTGGATCTATAATCCCGATGATGGCTGGTTTTATTATAGTTTCCCTTTGGACCGATCCTATCAAAGTGAAGACGGTTATGGCGTCACCCGTTCACTGATCGAACAAGTGATGATCGATACAAGTGTCGCAGATGATAGCCATCTTGCCTACGAACTTTTACCGAAAGTCGAAGTCATTCAAGCTTCTGATCGACAATCATTAAAGGAGGTCTTTCAGTTAGACAATGATCGGCCAGAGAGTGCTACTGCGATCATCTATCGGCATTTGTACTCACTTCAATAAGTTGCTAGAAAATAAGTCAAGGAGAGATTCACGTGAAAATGGTCATTGAAGAAATTGAATACCGTTATTTTCTTCAATACGGGAAGTATTTGGATTATTTCTACCAACAATATATGCAAGCGAATGTCGAAGATCCTGATGTTGAAAAAGGGATCGCCGAGATTCAGCGACTGGTTGAAGAAGAAAGGTATCATTATATCAGGGAACGAATCCGCATCACACGCAAAGCCAAAAAAAGTATTCCATTAGCTGACTACCCTGATTTCAATAAACTGATTCACTGGGGGTTTACCCTTAGCAAATTATCTTTTCTTGACCCAGATACAAGTATCAACCAGCTAGAAGAAAAGGATTCTCCTTGATCGGGGGCTAGGCAAAAAGCAGGTGATAAAACTGAAAAAAGGCAGACAAGCACATAAAGTACTTGATGAATCAGGGTTCAGCCTGGTTGAGATCCTTGGAGCGATCGTCATTCTCGGGATCGCAATGGTCATGATCGCCATGCTGATCATCCAAAACAACATGATCCTTAGCTACAATACCCGAATGGAAGAGGCCATCGCAGCACGAGATGATGTCAAGGAATGGCTAATATACCGGGCACAGACTCAAGACTTGGCGGATTTGAATATCGGGATCTTTACGGCTAGACCTTCTTGGATGATGGTCGATCCAGATAATCCCTCAGAAGTTCGCCGACACCATTTGGTCCTCGATAATTCAGGAATTCAATACAATGCGCAAGGGCAACCGATGTATGAAGAAATCCCGATTGCTGTAGATGATCTCAATCGGGGCCGATTTATTCGCAAGGTGGTATACGATCATTCTGGCGCTCATTTGCCGCAGCCCTTGGTAAATTCGGAAGAAAATCGCCTCTATATGGGAACGTACTTGTCGGAGAATGAAGAAACCACCAACTATTTGGTCAAGGTCTCCATTCGCGAAGACCCCAGACATGGACTGCGAGAAGACAGTTACGACCGTCGTCAGCTCGGGCTCGGACTTATTATTCAGGTCTTCGATAAACAAACGGGCGCATTTTTGACAGAAACGTATCTGCATTGGGTAGTAGACTATTGAAAGGGCTGGCTGTTCTTGCGGAAGTTGCAAAGGAGGGGCGCAGATGAAGCATCGATTACAGGATGAGCAAGGAATCACGCTTGTCGAATTGTTAGGGGCGATGGTCATATTCGGCATCATCATTGCACTCTTTTCTGGGACACTCTTTTTGATCGTCCAAGCCTCTGTTCGTCAAGGTCGAATTGCTGCCTTTCAAGGGATAGCGAATGAAATCTTGGCGCAAGCAGACCAAATCGCCAAAATTGATGGTATCTATGAACATGCGGGGTATTTAGGAAAATATGATAGTCTTCTTTTCCACGAGGAACATATTGTCAAAACAATGCCCGAAGGAACCTTAGGGGCAACGATTACGGAAGAGGGCAGTCCGCGAATGGTTGTGACGGATATCACAGATACCAACAATATTCGTGCCAGAGTCTATGATACGAAAGATCCTACGATTAAGTTAAAGATCATTCAACAAAAAAATGAGAATGAAGCGACGTTGACCCATCACTATACGCCAAATTATCGCGATACGTTCAGTATCCAGACCAAGTTTTTCGTTTTATTTTACACGGAAACGATCAACTTTGCGGATTATTATGATGATTTGACTGGCTGGTGGCAGATGGAGGAGCTGGTCACTGATTACCACAAGCAGATTATCTATAAACGAGAATTTACGATCAATTATCGTGACAATGAGAAAGCAAGAGGGGGGGTACCCGGGAATGGACGATGGTAGACAAAATGAAGCTGGTTTTGCGCTGATTTATGCCCTCGCGGCGATCATTCTTTCCTCTTTGATGATTGGCTTGGTCTTCCTTGTTGCTCGAAATGTCAATTCACAAATTCGAACGATAGATAGCTTCCGTCGAGTGGAAGATGTACACGAATATTCCTTTCAACTCGCTTCTCAGGAGCTAAAACTGAGAATAGATGATTTCATCACTCGAACCATGCAGAATGGCGGCTTCTATTCTAATAATAATGAATGGCAAGACCATCTAGATAACGAATTGAGATTTGTGCTGGACGAAGTCGATGTGAATGAGACCATCGATGATAAATTTTCTTTTACCTCCTCTGTCGTTGACTATGAATATAATGAGATCGCCCCTTATGTAATGACCAAATCTGGTGGGGAGCAAGGATGGATCCAATCCGCCTCGATGCTGCCAGATAAAACCAATCTTCAAATCATTATTCAAATTCAATCGCAAGTCACGGATCAGACGCAATTGGCTGAAGGGCAACCGCGAGTACATACAGCTTCTGCCGAATATATCTATGAAATGCAGCTTGAAGAAGAAGACCTCGAACAAAGACAAACACAGCTGGATATTTGGCGAAACATTTTTTATCCCTATTACTTACCCTCTACAGCAGGGCAAGCTGTATCCGCCGATACTTGGGTTCGAAAATTGTTTGAAGTCGCTGATTTTCAACGCGTACGTCCATCGTTTGATTATCTCGCTTTTGAATCGGATGACTTCTTGCAATTCGGGTTTGCCAACAATGTCCTGCAAGATTTTCAAGACGGCAGATTTTTAGATTTTCGAACAAAGCCGATTCTTAATTGGCTGCATTTCGATGGTTCCTTTTTCTTTAATCATGGGGTCCAGATGGAAGGACAGGGAAGCGGGCAATTTTCGGCAAAAAGTCTGCTTGCGATCCAGAATGATGGCGGACAGCCTAGTAACGGGTTGAACGTGATCAAAGACATCTTCTTGCAAGCCGGTTTAGGAATGTATATCGATTTGGGCAGTCGAGCTGGCAGTCGCTTGGTCCTCTCACAAGCATATACGGATATCCTTGCTGGAAACGTATGGATCAACAACACCAATAGTTCGGCTTCGAGAGTTGAGCAAGAAGGGGTTCTCTTTGCTGAAGGCCATCTAAATGTTTCCGTAAATTCACCGGATGCGGGCACTGGGTTAGGCGAATTAAATAGCAATTATTTTAATTTTTATCATCGAGAAGCCACGAAACAGAATCCTGCGGCAGATGGTAGTTTGACGTTTATGAAGCCGTCGATGGTTCTGACGAGCAGCAATTTTTATGCGGGACCAGTCACGGAAGGCTCGATCGTGCATAGTACCGAAGATACGGAACGAAGGATTACTGTTTATGGTGATTTTATGCTGACGAATACGATGATGCCTAGTGGTGGAACAATCGATGATTTCTCGTATTTTCAGAATCAAAATCAATTCACAGTGCCCCATGACCCGTCAAGAATCACATTGGATGGCAGCAATACCATAATGGAGGTTCACGGGCTTTCATTTATCGATGCGCCGAAAACTGCTCGTAGATTGGCATTAGCAGAAGCCGGCAGTTCAGCGGTTTTTGATTCTTATTATGAAGATCCAGCGTATTGGAATCAAATCACCTTAAAAAATGGTGCCCAGCTGATCTTGGGTCATACAGGCGTTGAACCCTTTCATTTAGCTGTGGATAGAGAGTCGACCTTTGTCATGGAAATACTGCCAGATTTGGCATTATTTGACCCGACTTTTTTAGCAACAGGGGCTCATAACCGTCGTCTTGAAGGAACGGTCGTTCTCGTACCTTACTATATGGATGACCAGGTGGAACTAGAAAATCAACTGCAACAATTAGGCGTCAATTATCGCGTCCGCGACTTTGAAAGTCAGGCACAACCGGGGGAGGTAACGATCCTCAGAAGTTTTTTGGATCGAAACATGTGGTCTGATGATGAAGCATATTTAACCGTTACACGAATGTTTGACTATATCAACAAACTCGATTATTGAAAGGAGGGCGCCAGTTGCCGCAATCAAGTGAAAGAACGCCACGTAGAAAACCTAGAAGGCCTCTCAAAAAGTCTGAGAGTAGTCCAAGTTCAACCACCGCTGAGAAAACACAAACAGGCAACCTGTTTGACTTAGAGATCAGCTCAGAGGTTTTGTCACTGATCCCCCGCTCGTTTGCCAAACAGCACAGCGTCTTTCCATTAGAAAAAAAAGGCAACCGCTTGACCGTTGCGATGGCAAACCCTGGGGATTATGCGGCGATCAATGAAATGCGTTTGATCACTGGGTTATTGATTCGTCCGCAAAAAGCCCACAATGCCGATATCCAACAACTGATCGTTCGCGATTACCCTTCTGAGATCAGTTTGGATGGCTTGAGCGACTCTCTCGTTGAAACCATCGATCCAGAAGGCGACTCAAAATTAGATGATTCGCCAATCGTAAAATTGGTCAATACCCTGCTGCAAGATGCAGTGGATCGGGGCGCCAGTGATATCCATTTCGATCCCCAAGAAAAAGGATTAGTTGTCCGCTTACGGGTCGATGGGGAGCTTCGTACCCATGAAAACTTGCCTAAGAGTATTCAGACTGGTGTGACTTCACGACTGAAAATCATTTCCTCCTTGGATATCACCGAAACACGTGTGCCACAAGATGGTCGGGCAATGATTCGTAACGGGGGCAACGTGGTTGATTTGCGGGTCTCGGTTTTGCCTGTCATTCATGGGGAGAAAGTTGTGATTCGGGTGTTGGATCGCTCCAGTGGCATTCGGCGCCTAGATGAGTTTCGCTTTGAACCGAAGGTATTGGCGACCTTTAAAGCGATTTTGCATAAACCCCATGGAATCATTCTTGTCACAGGACCGACAGGATCAGGGAAATCATCTTCCTTGTATGCGGCGCTGCAAGAGTTGAACACGCCGGAGATCAATATTATCACCGTCGAAGACCCAGTAGAGTTTCAGCTGCAAGGTATCAACCAAGTGGCAGTCAACAGCAATGTCGGTTTGACCTTTTCCGCTGGGTTACGGTCGATCTTGCGACAAGACCCCAATGTCGTGATGGTGGGAGAGATTCGAGATGGCGAAACGGCGGAGATTGCGATTCGGGCTTCCATGACCGGGCACTTGGTAGTATCCACCCTGCATACCAATGATTCCGTCAGCACCATCAATCGCTTAGTCGACATGGGGGTAGAACCGTTTCTGGTCGCTAATGCGTTAGAAGGCATCTTAGCTCAACGGCTCGTCCGAACCCTTTGTTCTTCTTGTAAGACAGTAGGACCAGCCAGCGACAAGGACAAGCAGTTATTTGAATCCTATGGCATCACGGTTACGGAACTGGCACAGCCTGTGGGCTGTCCAAAGTGTGGCAATACGGGATTCAAAGGGCGAATGGCCGTCCAAGAGCTGTTGACGATCGATGCCAAGCTGCGTCGTATGATCACGAACAAAGCGACTAACGACCAGCTGATGGATTATGTTCAGGAACGAAAGATGCGCTTTTTGTTGGATGATGGGTTAGACAAAGTGCAACAAGGCTTTTCCACCATCGAAGAAGTCTTGAAGGTGGTCGCTGCAGAAGAGTGAGGCGCTGATTGATTTATCGGTGATCCAGGGATCACCGGAGAACTACATACATTGTTTTAGAAGAAAATGCACATAGAAAGGGGCTGGTTTAATGGATCAAACGAGAGTGGCAACACAAGAGCGAGCAACCAAAAGGACGACGAGAGAAAAAACAGCTCCGACCCGTACCCGCATTCGGGAAAATCGTGAACTGAGAGAAAAAAAACGTGCCCACAGTCGCCAGAGCGATCAAGACCGATCTGTCTCGACGCGGGAGATCATTCAAAAAGCAGAACGGCAAGCAGTGACAAAAACGACGACTGCCAACAGTACACAGGGCGTCAATCGCAACGAAGCGGCGCAATTTGCTGCCATGTCACCTAAAGAGCGGATCGATCATTGGTTGATGATCGCCGTCGAACAAAAAGCATCGGATATCCATTTAGTCGAAGGCGTCCCACCGATTTTTCGTCGCCACGGCGACTTGCTACCGATCGAAGGGGTGCCGACCATCGACACCAAGGACATCGAAGCCATTGCCGAAATCCTTTGCAACCAACGGCAATGGGAGGAATTCAAGGAAAAAGGCGAAACCGATTTGGCCTACGAATTAGGCGACATCTGCCGCTTTCGGGTCAATATTTTCCGTCAAAAAGATACCGTTTCGATCGCCTTGCGGCAGATCCCCATCGAGATCCCGAAATTAAGCAAACTCGGTATGCCGACCGTCTTGCGGACTCTGATCCATAAAAGCCAAGGCTTGTTCTTAGTTACAGGGCCGACCGGCTCAGGGAAATCAACGACACTGGCTGCGATGCTGGACTATTTGAATGACACCAAAAAGACGCATATTTTGACGTTGGAAGACCCGATCGAGTACATCCATAACCACAAAAAAAGCATCGTTGCCCAGCGCGAAGTCGGCAGCGACACCCTGTCCTTTGGCAATGGCTTACGAGCTGCCCTGCGTCAAGATCCAGACGTCATCTTAGTAGGGGAGCTGCGGGATTTTGAAACAATCTCGATTGCTTTGACGGCAGCGGAAACGGGACACTTGGTATTAGGAACCTTGCATACGTCAAGTGCCCCAGCGACTATTGAACGGATCGTCGATGTCTTTCCTGCCGATCAGCAGACTCAGATTCGTACACAGCTTGCTGGCGCATTACTAGGGATCTTGTCCCAGCGCTTGCTGCCAACGATCGATGGCAACGGACGGGTAGCAGCAACCGAAATGATGCTCAATACCCGAGGGATCGCCAGCTTGATCCGTCAAGGGAAAACCCACCAGATCCATAATATGCTGCAGATGGGAAAAAACGAAGGCATGCATACCATGAGCGCTTCTTTAGAAGAACTCGTTGCTGCGGAACGGGTCGATGCCGATGTGGCAGATAACTTGATGGAGGAAGGGGGCGAATAGCCGATGGCACTCTTTGCCTATCAAGGCACCAATGTCCGAGGCGAAACGTTTTCTGGCAGCTTACGTGCCAATTCCTCCGTTGAAGCCCGCCAAAAGCTGCGCCAAAAGCATATCAAAGTCAACAGTTTGATCGAACAGCCAGAAACCTTGGCGAATAAAGAGATTCAATTGTTCAACAAAGTATCTCTAAAATTATTAGTTGCATACTTACGCCAGTTTTCGACATTGATCGCTTCGGGGATTACGATTGTTGATGCTTCACGAATGCTGGAAGAACAGCAAAAAAATCCGAATTTCAAGAAAATTCTTGGCGAAGTTCGGGATGAGATTGATGGCGGACGACCACTTTCAGAAGCCTATAAAGCCCACCCAAATGCTTTTCCAGTTTTGTTGACAAGCGTTATCGCCGTTTCGGAAATGTCAGGATCTTTGGAAAAAAACTTAACGGATATGGCGGATTACTATGAGAAAAGTGCTGAAAATCGGAGTGGTCTCGTAACAGCGATGGTTTACCCAATCATTTTGATCTTGATGACGTTTGTTGTAGGTATCATTTTACTAGTTATGATCGTCCCGATGTTTGTCGAAGTATTTGAAAGTTTTGATACAGACTTACCAAGAATTACTGTGATTACCATGGCTATCAGTGACTTTCTTCAAACTAGAGGATGGGTTTTAGCAATCTTTATTGTAGGCATTATGATCGGCTTTTGGCTCATCCGTCGAAATGAAAAAATCGATTTTGCCGTTCATCGTTTCATTTTAAAAATACCATTATTCGGTGAATTAGCGATTAAAAATAATTATTCACTGTTTATGACAACTTTGTCGACTTTACTGGGTAGTTCGGTTGGTATGGTCACAGCGTTGAATATGAGTCGGGATGTCGTGTCCAATAAATCAATCAAGCGAATCATTGATAATTGTGCCTTTCAAATAGAAGAAGGGGGCAAAATGAGTGATATTTTTCGTGGAAACATTAACGTTCCTTTATTAGTCACTCAGATGGTAGAAATCGGGGAAAGTACTGGTTCCCTTGAAGATATGCTGAAAAGACTAAGTATTATCTTTCAAAAAGAAGTGGACGAGTCCAGTAAACGAATCAAAACAGTTCTTGAACCGACAGTGATATTAGTTATTTGTGTCATTGTTGGATTGATCGTCGCTGCGATCATGGTACCGATGTTTGATCTTTTTGGTGCTATTCAAGGATAACAATTTGGATATTAACAGAGTTCCTAGACATTCTGTTTGATATATATTTTTAGGAAAAGTAGGAGGAGTAAATAAAGTATGCTTAGTGCAATTTTAGTAGAAGAAAAAACAGAAAATCGTTTTAACAAATTAATGAAAGATGAGACAGGTTTGTCGCTGGTTGAGTTACTTGCTGTTGTTGTGATCATTGCGATTCTATCAGGGATTGGTGTGATTGCAATCGGAAATATTATTCAGAACGCCCGTGAAGATGCAGCGATTTCAGATGTTCAGACTGCTTATTCGGCAGCGGTATTGCACCAGTCAACATCTGAAGGTCTTGCTAGTGGAGGAAATAATAATACCTTCACACTTGCTGATGTAAATACTGCTGGTCTTTATAATGGAGGGGGCTTCGCTTCATTATCAACTGTGCAATTCACTATTACATCAGAAGGGACATTAACAATGGATCTCCCAGCTGCTGCCCTATCTGCGGGAACAAAACCATCTGTTGCTATAACAGGTATGGATCAAGATGCAGTAAGCAGTTTAACACGTGCTCAGTTATTCGGTTCCGGAACACCATAAAACATTTAACATAAACATGAACCAAATTACTTAAGCACTACCACCCCCAGGAAAAAAGGAGTTTTTTATGAACGAAATTTTGCAACAGATCCCAATGGGCCTAATCATTGGTTATCTTTTCATCATAGGAATGTGTCTAGGTTCTTTTTTCCTAGTGGTTGGTTGGCGGGTTCCCAAAAAGGAATCCCTGCTGACTCGCTCGCACTGTGATGACTGCCAACAGACATTAGGTGCAAGGGACCTCATTCCAGTTTTATCATACCTTATTTTAAAAGGCAAGTGCCGTAAGTGTCAAAAAAAGATCCCGCTGATTGCTTTTCTTTATGAAGTGTTGATCGGCATGCTATTTACGGGTACGACCTTGCTGTTTTGGGGCACTGCTGAAGTGATTGCCGCTTGGTGTTTATTAGCCTTATTAGCCATTATTTCTGCCAGCGACATCTTCTATCAGCTGATCCCCAATAAAGTGTTAGCCCCTTTTTTCGCCGGAGGGATCGGTTTACGGTTGATCCAACCGCAAAATGAATTTTGGTGGTATTGGCTCGTCGGCTTCTTTGCTGGCTTCTTGCCATTGTATCTCTTAGCGGAGCTCAGTAAAAAAGGCATGGGTGGCGGCGATATCAAATTATTTGCCGTCTTAGGCGTGTATATCGGCCCAGTGCAAGTCTTGACGGTTTTATTTGTCGCTTCTTGCTTGGCAGTGATCTTTTACGTGATCCAAATGCTACGGGGCAAAGTCAAAAGCCGCTACATTGCTTTTGGTCCCTTTATCGCCATTGCTACCGGCATGGTTTATCTTGGCAGCGGCTGGTTCCTTTGAATTGGGTTGCTGACCTTGGCGTTTGCTTGATTTGCTAAGCAAGCGTTGTACATAGAAATAACGTTGGTTCCTTCATATAAAACCAACAAGAAGAAAGCAGGTCCTCGTATGTTTGGCAAAAAAACAATTCCCCGCTTAGTAGGGATCGACATCCAAAAAAACTGCATCCGTTACTGTACCAAAAAAGGTGACCGTCTCAAATACGGCGAGCTGGTTGTGAATGGTACGATTTTTAAAGATGATAAGCTGCGCAATCCTGATAGTCTTGAAGCCGCCTTCAATGAGATTGCCAAACGCTTGGGATTACGCACGATGAGTGTGGTGATCACGGCACTAAATTCTCGTCTGCTGATCAAACAGATCCCAATCGGTAAGATGAACTCGGAAAAAGAGATTCGCGAGTACTTGTATTTTGAATTGGGGGAGTCCATCTCTTTGCCTTTTGAAAACCCGATTTTTGATCTACTGATCCTTGGTAAAGGTAACAAGGAAAAAGCACCAAAAGCACAAAAGAAAAAAGCCAGCAAGAAGGAAGAGAAAGCAGAACCGCAAGCTGTGGTCATCCAGCGGAATCGGTTTACCATCAATGGCAATGTGCCAGTCGTGGTCACATCAGAGCCGATTTTGATTCAACTCGGCGACACATTGAAAAAAGGCGGCCATCAGCTGATGGGCGTCGATTGCAGTTTTCTGGCGTATAGTCGTATGTTTCAGCGACAGATCAACTGGAGTGAAAATTTTGTGCTGGTCGAGTTAGATGCTGGCATCGCTAATATCACCTTTTTTGAAGAATTGGTGCCGACTTACGTGCAGTATGAAGATTATAATCAAGCCAACTGGAAATATATTGAAAAAGCCCAATCTGTGCAAGTGAACTTTAGGGAAAGTGCGGAGATCCAAGCACTGGAAGGGTTAGCAGAAACCTTGAATTCGGTGATTGCTTACTATTATCAGGAAATCTCGCCTGATTGTGAATTGAAAAAAATCTACTTAGTCGGCGGTCATCCAATGCTGCGGAAAGAAGTCCAAGAAATATTTCATGAGTTGTCTTCTTTGCCGGTCAAAACGATTTCCGCAAAAGTAAGTGAAACCAGCAAGAAAAAAATTCCCGACCGCTATATCTTGGCTGCGGGATTAGCGACGAAAGAGGTGTAACCATGAACATCAATCTATTGCCTAATAAATTTATCCGTAATCGGGCGTTTGAAGTCATTCTTTCGGTTTCGCTTCTCCTTTCGTTAGTAGTCGTTGGGGTTTGTGGGTTAGGCTTTTGGTATTATCAAAGGCTGGTGACCAATAATCAAAGCAATATCATGTCTAGTCAAACAGAGCGCATCGTTTTCCAGCGCCAGTTAGAAGAGATGCTAGCGTCAAAATCTCAAGACCTGCAAGAATTCATTGCCTTGCAAAAGCAAGAGAAATATTTCACAGCGCCTATTATGGAAACCTTTGAGGAAGTGGCATCAGGAATCGATGTGACCATCAATTCGTATAATTTGCTGCTAAATGGCGAGGGGACAATGTCCGAAACAGCCCAAGACGGTACACCATTGTTTCCTTTGGTGAGCATGGCAGTCCAAGGGGATGTTTATGAAAGTCTGATTCGCCTTAAATCGGCTTTTGAAGCAATCGATTGGGTACATCATGTGACTTATCAATCTTTTTCTCATAGTTCAACGCCGCAAGATGGGCGCATCACTGTCTACCTCTCACGAATCGCTGCACCACAAGTGATCAGTGAAGAGAGCGAAGAGGAAAGCGAGGTGGAAGCGGATGACTAAAGTCTTTTTCTCCAAAAAACACATCATCATCTCCGCGGTAATTGCGCTAGTTCTCGCTACCTCCGTACTTATTTTCTGGCTATTTTTACTGAATCCCAAACGTGCCGAAGGGATCGAATTGGCTCAGGAATTAGCTGGGATCGAAGCAGAGATCCGCGACATTCAGGAACAGCTGGTTTACCTACAAGGGGAACCAGACCTTCTTTCCTCAGAGACGGTCAATGAGGTGCCGATCATTCCCAATGGCATGGCGATCGAGTCTTATTTTACCGATCTCGCTGCCCTTGAAACGGAATTGCCGATCACGATTTTGCAATCGACCTTTAATGAGGAGATGCTTTACCCTACACCAGAACAAATGGCAGATCAGACTGGTGACAATCCTTTGGCTACGCAATTTCGGGTCACAAGGATCGGCTTTGACCTCCTGAGTGAGACGAATGAAGGAATCGTGCGTTTTATTGATCGGATGGAAAACCTGAATCGCTTTTTAAAAGTTGAATCAGTCGAATATCGGCAAGGAAGCAATACGTCAGGAGCAGATGCGTTTTCGGCAAGTGTCGTTATCAAGCTGTATTATCTATCAAGCTTTGAAACGGGACAAGAACTGTTGGAGTAATCAAAGGAAAGGGGTGCCTAGATGAAATCATTTACTGTTCTAGCGACTGTCTCGAAAATCAAACTGGCTGCCGCTGCATTAGGGGTCTTTATCGTTATTTCTGTCTTGTATGCGGTCTTTGCTATCCATGGTGGCAATTCTTATGAAGTGTCCGGTCACTTTGACCCAGAAACAGGACAATATGTATTGACGATCGAATCGGAACAAGCCGCTGGCGAGACGCTTTTCTTGATGGCAAATCATGAAGCGCTGGTGTCATTAGAAATGTTTGAAATGCTTGAGCTTGAGGAAGCGACCTTGCATCCAGCTGAACAAGAGGGTGTTTATGGTGTGGCGATCGAAGTGGCGCCTACGGAAGAAACGTTGTCCTTGGCATTACCAGTTTCTTTAGGAGAAGAAGAAGCCATCGAATTTGTCCTTAAGCGGGGAAATCGGACGCTGCAAAAAATCGCTCCGCCTTCTCTCGAGGAACGACAAGCCTTGCGATTGGAAGCTGACAAGGCTGTAGAAGAAGTAGCCTTGCTTGACATTCAGCAGCAGGAAACCAATGAGTCAGCGGCAGTCGAACTGCTTTCAGAACGGGCGACGCAAGGAGAGCGTGCCGAAGTTTCGGACTATCAAGCGCTGCGGGCTGCTTTTAGTGATTCATCGATCTCTGAAATCGTGTTTCTCGCTGACATTACCGCTGATTATACGGATGAGGCCAACAATCGTTTAACAGCGTTGGATCGGTCGGTGTCCATCGATGGGAATGGCTTTACCTTAACCACACCGAAGCGTTTCAACACGAACGGGACACCAAACTATAGCACGAATCCTACTGGACGTTTCTTTGAACTGACGACTACCCATGATCATCAGCCAGCGGTCTTTGAGTTGAAAAATATGACGATCGATTTTCAGGGAAACAATCTAGGATTAAACGCGTTGATCTATCAACAATCGTTGGCAGCCTCAGCTTTTTGGACGGTCAAAATAGAAAATATCGAGGCAAAAAGTGGTGTGCTAGAGGGAAGTACAGGCAATAATTTCCTTTATTTGCAACAAGGAAATCTCGAGATTCGCGGAACATTCCATTGGGTGGCTCACAGGAACCCAGCCGCGGGCAACAGTTCAGATACTGGCAGCTTTAATGTCAAAAGTGTCTTGATCACAGATGAGGCGGATGTCAAGATCTCAAATACGCAGCCGATTTTTCGGCTCCGACCAGACAACAATAATATCTCAACCTCGTTTCGGGTCAATAAGGGTTCCAAAGTAGATCTCTATAGTGTCCAGTGGCAAGCAATTTGGGCAAATCTCGAAGGACGTACTAACGAGGTGATTTTTGAAGTCGATGGAGAAGGCACGGTCTTAAATGCCTCATCACAAATGAATTTAGCGGGAGCGAACGGCGCAATCATTTCCTTGATTGGACAACGGGATGAAACGCAAAATAAGTTTTCTCGTACGATTATTTCTGGTGGTGCGGTCGTAAACTCCTATTCTAGAGCGCCTGCTCCCACGAGTGGTGTACCGAGAGGAACCACTGCTTTTGTCAATCAAATTTCAAAAGCGGGATCGACCACCAAACTCGGCGGCAATGTGACGGTAACTGGGGAAGGGTCGCAGTTTAATATGTTTGGTGATGGGCAACATCATGAGTATGGTTCAGTTATGCGGTTTCGCTTAGTCGGGGAACAGACCTTTGTGCTTGCCGACCAAGGGAAAATGAATATCGTCAAATACCACGGAAATGCGGCTGCAGTGCGGATGTACGGGCGGAACAACGAGTTCTATGTGGAGTCAGCCGGTCAGTTGAATATCTTTAACCATGCAGGCACCAGAACTGCGGCAGATGATGGCATCTATATTGATGAAACAGGTTTTACCGTATTTGATCAGTACAATGATGAAGAACGAGAATTTGACCCATCTGCTGATTCCACCATTACTGCCAGTAATGGCTCAGATACGGCTGGTCGACAAGGCATTCAATTTCCTCTTGATGGCAGTGGAACTTCGGTTTTTCATGCACAAGGTGAAAACAGTCGAATCCATATCTATGCACATCGTGGACCTGCTGTTTGGATGCAAGGCGGAGAAGCCGAGTTCTTAGCTGGAAAAGACGCGACTTTTCGAATGGAAGGTCGGACCCTAGGTGCAAATAATGGAATAATCAGTTCGGTTGCCAGAAGCAATTTTGTGATTGATGAACCACTGTTTTATGACTTCCGAAATAACCGTCCGAATGGCGGACAAGCATTCTCAAACACAAATCGCAACAGTACCTTTACGTCTAATCGTGTTGGACTAGCGGTTTGGGAAAAGCGCAACGACGTGAATCTAGATGGTGATCCGGACAATTTCTGGAATCCACTGAGCTATCAACTAGGCAATGTCAATTTTGCACAAATCGTTAGTCCGCAGCCGGGAGAGCCTTTTTCAAATGAATTCAACAGTACGACTTTTAGGGGCGGGAATGCCTATACGCGATTTTCTGCCAATAATTATCCGCCAATGATCCAGCACTTAGTGACCCCGACCAATGCCGACAAAACCTTTTATGCCAAAGCGGTCGTTCCGTATGAATACACGGGGGCGATTCGCGATGCCTGGGATGATGAGGTCTGGGTGGAAGTTGCTTTGAAGGACGAAGCAGGCAACCAGCTTGAAACGCAATGGCTTTCCTCCAAATCAACTGTCGATGTTTTTGGTGAGGTGCATAATGGTGTGATCGCATGGACGCGGGACGACTTTTTCAAGACAGGTCAACGTTTTGAAGTGCTGCGTGCCCACCGAGGATTAGACCCCACGATGGAGGATGTTGACGATTCGATTTTCATTCATGCAACAGAAGAGAGTATTGCCGCTTTGCCTGATGCGGTCGTCGTGGATGTACGACCACCGACTGGTCTGCAAGTGGCAGAGGATCAGGTCTTTAATGAACGGACGACAACAGTTTCGGGGATCATGGATTTTCATTCTCCGCAAGACGACCAGCCAAAAGAGCGAGTCGCCATTTATGCGAGTACCGCGCAAGGATTGATCCGTGATGCTTCAGGTGACCCATATGTCATTACGCTTGATGCCGAACAAGGCAACTCCGTGCCATGGCAGTATCAATTACCACGTCGCCTTGATCCTGAAGAGGATGTGTATATCGAATTTTACGCGAAAGATTTTGCAAATGATCGTTACGACGATTTCGTAGGAACCTTACCAGATACGACCACGACGGAACCCAATGGTCAGTTGGGGAGCACGAATCCGTCCGCCAGCGATTATGAGGACTATTTAGGGTATCGTGATGCCATTGGCGATGAACGTTTCCCACCAGCGCTCTCCTTTGAAGTCACCAGTATTCGACCTTCTGACCCATCGATTACGTTGCGAGTACCGCAAAGCTTTGATCGTGATGAAGAAGGCAATCCGATTATCACCGTCGGCAATCAATTGATCTTGCGGACGATCGTAGAAAGCAACGATGCGCGAAATTCTGGGAAAGACGATATTGAGAATGCTGTCGTGACACTAGATATCTCGCCGAATTTATTGACGTTCTTAAATGTCGATACGCTCGTGTACCAAGACAATATAGCCTCGTCTAGTCTTTCTGGCGATCGTATCACGATCCACTTAGAACGACCAATCGCACCGGGGGATCGCATGGAATGGAACTTGACTGCTCGAGTGGATGAACAGGCAGCTGCTGGTAATGTTCTGACCCCGGTAACGATCAACGGTAGAGTTTCGGGGAATCAGCCAGAGACGGAAAACATTTTGATAGGGGAAGACAGTCTCACGCTTCAGACCGGCACACGCGCTGTCACTGGTGAGTTGATCAATCTTGCTGTTCATAACAATCAGCTGCAAATTTTTTATTCCAATCTTAGTACCTTTGACGTCTATATGGATGGCACCTTTTATCGAACATACAACGTGCAACAAAGACCCGTAACGGATTCTGTCACCCTTGACATTCCTGTTCATGACATCCGTAATTTGATTTCTGTGCGCTACAAAGATGAAAATGGCGCAGACCGTGTTTCTTATTGGAACAATATCTGGGACTTCATCGATTAAACGTGAACAACCTTTTTTAAAACAAACAGAAGAAGAACAGTCTTTCACTGCTGGATCCGCTTGTTGCTGACCGAATTGCCTTGGTCAACAAGCGGGGAGCTATGTAGGAAAGACTGTTTTTTTGTGGGGAAATGACTGGAGGAAAAGCCGAAAGCAGGGTTTTTGTTCCGCAGGTTTTTTCGTGCTAGACTAAAAAGCAGAAGCACGTGAAGCAACAGCAAAACGAAGGGAACAAAGAAAGGACGTGCCGCAATGGCAACAACAGCCAAAGAAACCAAAGTACATGATGTATTTGAATCGATCGCTTCCCGTTATGATCGAATGAACGGTATTATCTCCTTTCAGCTCCACAAACGGTGGCGCAAGGACACCATGAAACGGATGGCAGTACCAATGGGTGCGGAGATATTAGATTTATGCTGCGGGACCGGGGATTGGGCGTTTGCTTTAAATGAAGCGGTCGGTCCGACGGGGCAAGTGACCGGCGTTGATTTTAGCGAAGAAATGTTAACGGTTGCCAAAGCAAAGGCACAGAAAAAGCAACAAACGCAGATCCAGTGGCAGACCGGCAATGCGATGGCATTAAGTTTTCCAGACGCGCACTTTGATTATGTGACGATCGGGTTCGGGTTGAGAAATGTCGCGGATCGCCAACATGTCTTGGCGGAAATCCATCGGGTGCTGCGCCCAGACGGGAAAATCGTTTGTCTCGAAACATCACAGCCCACACTGATCGGCTGGCGGCAACTGTTTACTTTTTATTTTCACCATGTCATGCCGTTATTTGGCAAATTGTTCGCCAAAAGCTATCAAGAATATTTCTGGCTCCAGGAGTCTGCGCGGGATTTTCCTGACAAGGAGGCATTGAAACGGGAGTTTCAGGCAGCTGGCTTTGATGTGTTGCAAGTCAAAAGCTATGCAGGAGGTGCGGCGGCGATGCATATGGGCGTTAAACCTCAAAGCTAACGGCGTTTTTTTTCGATAGAAGAGCGACGAAATGAAAGAGACCATCAAGCGGATTGATGGTCTCTTTGCGTTGAGCAATTCAGAAAGTCTGTACGAGTTATTTTTTGTTTGGTCGTAAAACGATGTTGGTGTATAACCAGATGGTCACCACGTAATAAATGGCATAGAGAGCAATAAAGATGCCAAAGGGCAGCCATAGATCGTGGTACGGATCGATCATCAATGTTGTGAACATTTGTAATCCGAACAAGACATGGATCATCCCTAAGATACCAGGAACTAGGAAGAGCACACCAATCTCTTTGCGGATCGATCCTTTCAATAAGCTAGTCCGGGTTCCGATTTTTTTCAACATCGTATAGCGTTGAATGTCGCTGTTGGCCCCAGAAAGAATTTTAAACATCAAGCAGCTTGCTAACATCGTCAAGAAGGCTATCCCCAAGAAAAAGCCCATAAATTCAAAACCGGAGAAGAGACCATTATACGTGTCATAGACGAAGACCCGTTGCGAAAAATTCGTATCGGCAGTTTCAGTAGTATTGGTTTCTTGGTTTGTTTGCGCCAATTCATGTAATGCATCGTAACTTGCTTGAAAGTCTTTGACTTGCACCATTCGCAAGCTGGATTCAGGGGCATTGATTGTGTCAAAAGCGGTTTGATCGACAACTTGGATCTCTTTGCCTCGTTGTTCTGGCAAGAGGTAGCTACGCAATTGGTCCTGCGCGGTGATATCTTTGGCTAATTGGTCTCCCGACAGCTTGTTGTAGGTAACGTCGATACTCAACTGATTCGTACTGGTGCTGAGCAAGTTGTTCTTGTTGAATTGATCTTTATTGTAATAAAGGGTGTCGTCTGTTTCCTTCAGACTATAAGTGACATCAAGAGTCGGCTTTAAGGCTGCAACTTTTTCGTCAGAAGCATTTTGGGCATTATTCAAATACAAGTCATAAGGGGCAACGGATTTTGCCATAATTGGGATCTCGTTTTTGAAGCCCAGACCAACAGTCAAGGCACCTAATGCAAGAGCAAAGAGCATGGCTACCATCGATAGCATCTGCGTATAATCACGAATCCGAAAGCTTAGCTGAGACAAGGTGAAATTGTTTAACCTTTTCAAAGCAATGGCATCGGTCCTCTTCAGCAAAGATAAAATCGTGATGATCACGGAACGAAAGACAAGGTAGGTCCCTAAAATAATAGTAACTAGGGCAACACCGATCCCCACTAATTGGAATTTCATCAAGTCGCTCATCATATAATAACCGACTGCTAAAGAACAAATCCCTAAGACAGTTTGCAAAAAGAGCATGAAAGGACGTTGCTTGACTTGCGCCGGAGTGCTGGTTTCTCGTAACAAGGCTAAAATTGATTTCTTGGCAATTGCCCGTGCATTAAAGATAGCAGCGATCAAAAAGAGAATCGAGAAGAATGCAAGTGTCACGACTAATGCTTGTAGATTAAAGGCCGCATAATGGCTGATCTGTAAATTTAATTGGTTCACTAGTAAGGTATTGACACCACTGGCTAATCCAATACCTAGTAAAGAACCAACAGCAGTGGCGGCGATCCCGACCAAGAATGTTTCAATGAAAATCATTTGGGCGATCTTACGTCCTTTGGCTCCTAACATCATAAACATGGCATAGTCTTTTTGCCGCATCGCCATTAAGAAAGAATTGGCGTATAAAATGTAGGCAAAGGTGATGATTCCTAGTAAGACAGAACCAAAGCGAAAGATAAAAACCACCATACTGATGATCGAGTTGCTTTTTAAAAAGGCTTCATTGCTGGCCATTGATTCGAACATATAGAAGATGGCTGAGGCCATGACTAAACCAGAAAAGAGGACGATATAATCCTTCAACCGGCCTTTGATTCCGGTAAGTGATAATTTCCAAAGCATGTGTTCTTCCTCCTTATTGTTCCAAGTTTCCTAGAATGACAAGGATCTTGCGGTAAAATTCTTCCCGGCTTTGATCCTCACGTTTCACTTCTTGATGGATCTTCCCGTCCTTGATAAATAAAATACGTTGGCAATAGCTGGCAGAAAGGGGATCATGAGTGACCAATAAAATCGATACTTGGTCATTGGTATTCAAGTCGTCCATCATATTTAATAAGTCTTTGGCACTTTTTGAATCCAAGGCACCTGTCGGTTCATCCGCAAAAAGAATCGTTGGTTCCGTGATCAAGGCTCGAGCGGCTGCCACCCGTTGTTTTTGCCCACCTGAGATTGCTGCCGGATAGTTGTCGAGGATATGCGTGATAGACAAACGTTCTGCGACTCGTTTGATCCGTTGTTGGATGATCTTTGGTTTGACTCCTTGTAAAGAAAGGGGCACCGCAATGTTTTCAGAAGCTGTTAAGTTTTCTAGGAGATTGAAATCTTGGAAGATGAAGCCAATTTCACGGCTGCGAAAATCTGCCAAGGCATCGCCTTTTAGTTTGGTGATGTCGCTGTTGTTGATGCGGATCGTACCTTTGGTTGGATGATCCAAGGTTGAAAGAATGTTCAACAAGGTAGACTTACCGGAGCCTGAAGCTCCCATGATTCCGATAAATTCACCTTTTTCAATATCAAAGCTGATGCCTTTCAAGGCTTCGGTTTGTTTTTCGTTGGCTTTTCCGTAAACTTTAGTAAGTTCACTTGCTTGAATAATTTTTTCCATGATTAAGTTACGCTCCTTTTAATTGAGTTAGTGCTTTTGCGGGAATGTCTTTTTCTTTGACCTCTTCATAGCTGGTCACGCCTTTTTTCTCATTCCATGTAAGTTTCAAATAGGCTTCTTTACGCAAAGGCCGCTCTTGGAAACCATTGAAATCAAGGGTTTTGCTTTTGCCATTTTCGTCATAAGCCGGTAGTTCATAGTGGTATTGAGTATAGACATTGCCACTGTCATCTTTAGAAGTCGTCTTTTCGCCATCTGTCGTGATTTGGACATAATAGCTGTCGCCCCCCATGATGACTGATTCAGCAATTTGCAATGCACCAAATCCCACAAGCACGACAACTGCTAGTCCAATCAAAAATTTTTTCATAAATAGGTCACCTCGTTTTTTATTATGATGAAAGTATAACGCTAGTTTTCTGAAAAGGAGTGTGAAAAATCTATCAATAAACTTTCAATTTTGTCACGAGGAACGAACAAAAAAACGTTTCTGAATTGTGTGATCCACAAATCAGAAACGTCGTTTGCTTGTTACTCTTCAGTCATATTTTTTGCGAAACAGTTCAACGACTAGTTGTCCCTCATCATACATAATGGCGGCTTCATCGATCATTAATCCCAATAAATAGTAATCTTTTTCTTCATGGATCGTTTGATGACCGCCCAACAGTTCAACGTAATAGTTTTCCAAGGTACTGTCTCTTGGTGTATTGAGCATGTTGATAAAATGTTCTAGATCAGAGGGCTGTTCAGGGAAAGGGCCCTGCACGACTGCTTTGAAACCTTCTGCTTCAAAGGCCATCTCGCTCGTTATCTTTTGACAGTCATGGGACAAAAAGTAGGTGACTACTTCATCGACGATTCGTCGTGCCCGTTCTTTTTCAATCATTTTTTTCGCCGCCTTCTGATTTGTTGGTATTCATCTAACAATGGTACCATTGCCGCCGCGACAAATCCACTGGAAAAACCGTTATTGTATAAGTTCAATCCTCCATGTAAATAAGTGATATTTGTGACCAGTGCTGCATGGACGATGCCTGCTAAGATACCAGCTACAGGACCATAATACCCACTGATCGGAGCTAAACTTGTTCCAAAGATCGCTGTGAGTAATAAGCTGAAGGTGGATACATCAGAAGTCAAACCGACTTTGGTGGCTAAGACCACCCCAATCATCACGGGCAAACTATTTTTCCAATGGTTTCCAAAGGCACTGAAACCAATCACGGTCAATACAGCCCCTAAAAGTGGACCGGAAAGCTCGCCTTGCAGCAGGAAAATAAAGACTAACATCAAGAGCCCCATCATTGCCATGTTCATCATGGTGATTCCTAGTGAAAAAATTGTGACATAATCGGTCATCAGTTTCCCAGAAGTTTTAAAAAGATCCGTTAAACCTTTTATTGATCGTTTATTTAAAAAATAACCAATAAAAAACAAGAAAAAACAAAGGATGAGCAAGAAAGCCGTCAGATAATAGTGATAGTCAGTCGTCAATTGCTTGTTCGAATAGACTTCCATGTCGAATAATCGTAAAAAGCTAGTGAAAAACATAGTGATAATACCGGTGGCAAAGCCAATATTGTACAAAGAAAATCCTTGATGGAATTGTAAAAATTGTGCTGCCAGTGGGGGGAGTGTTAAGCCAATCAAAATGCCGATTCCATAACCTAACGCGATTCCTAGGGGCAAAGGTAAGCCTAAGCCAAATGCTAAGTAACTAATGACGGGTGAGGCAGCACTGCCAAATAAAGCGACAAGTGAGTACTGGGTTGAGGGCCGTTGCTGTATGTAAGAGTATAGATAGACACCCAAGGGAATGGGGATTGAGTTAAAGATGTTTTTTCCAAAAAAAGAAAAGCCGGATATGGTAAAGAAAGCTGCGATCATCGGACCACTAATAATGGTTCCTTGCTTTTTAGCAAGCAGGATACTAATCAAAGTCAATAAGCCGCTATTCAAAAAGGCGCTTCCGAGATTGCCGATTGCAAAATAATCAGAAATCAAATTGCTAGGGGCATTCAAAATAGCCAACGATCCTTGCCACAATGCCTGAGGCGGCGAGGTGAACAAGCCGAGTAGAATCAACACACAGCTGTAAGCCAGAAGCAACCGCTGAGTTAAGAGCTGTGAGATCGGTGCAAAAGGTTTCGATTTCGTTTGTAAGAAAATTCGTTTGTCTGACATAGTTTCACTGAACGCTCCTTTTTTTTCATAGTATCACATCTTTTCTCGTCTAAGAAGGTTTTTTTGACAGTTTCCACAAGGCGTTTTTCGAAAAATATGAGAGAAAAGGAACGTCATAAAAGAAAAACTTAAGAATATTTGAAAAAAAGCAATAGCGATTTATCAATGATTTTCGTCTTATTTTCAATAATTTCATAGATTGATGAAATTATTGACGGAAAGAGTTTTGAGAAAATTGTTATAATTTAGTTAATCTCGTTCAGATTTTCTAATAAAAAAGCCATTTTAAGATAAAAAAACTGTTTGCTTGGTTTTTTTATCAGTGAATCACAAATGAGGGGATTTAATAAGGAGGAAGAGTATGAAGAAAACGAAGTTTGGCATGATTACTTTATTGGCAGCGCTTGTTTTAGGGGCTTGCGGACAAAGTAACGAAGGTGGAACAGGTTCGACAGATACAGGAGAGTCGTCATCAGACGCTGCAGCATCAGATATCAGCACATTACCGTTAGCGGTAGTCAATGATGATGAAGTGATTGAAGGTGGAGTTTTAGACGTTGCTGTAGTAATGGACACCCAGTTCCAAGGATTATTCCAGTGGGAGTTCTATCAGGATGCCTATGACCGTGACTTTATGTTACCAAGTCATGAATATCTATTCTTACAAGATGAGGATTTTAAGATTATTGATGGTGGACCTGCAGACTTAGACTTGGATGTCGAAAACAATAAAGCGACGATCACATTACGTGATGAACTAAAATGGTCGGACGGGGTAGATGTTACAGCCGAAGATGTCATTTTTTCTTATGAAGTCATTGGTCATCAAGACTATGATGGCGTTCGCTACAATAATGACTTTACTAATATTGTTGGAATGGAAGAATACCATAGCGGTGAAGCAGATACGATTTCTGGGATCACAGCAGTTAGCGATAAAGTAGTTGAGATCGAATTTAAGGAAATGCATCCTGGAATGCAGCAATCCGGTGGAGCAATTTGGAACGCGGCATTACCAAAACATACCTTTGAAGGTATTGAAGTAGCAGATATGCCATCCAGTGATCCTGTACGGACAAACCCAATTGGTTTTGGTCCTTACAAGATGACGAATATCGTACCTGGGGAAACCGTAGAGTATGTTCCGAATGAACATTATTATGGGGGAACACCAACATTAGAAAAAATTGTGATGCGTAATGTTCCATCTGCATCGATCAATGAAGCACTAAATGCAAAACAATATGATTTAGTATTGAAAATGCCAACAGATACGTTCGATACGTATCAAGATATGGATGGCTACCAAATGTTAGGACGACCAGAACAATCATACACCTATCTTGGTTTTAATTTAGGAACATGGAATGACGAAACAAATAGTGTTGATTTTGATCCAAACGCAAAAATGGCCAACAAAGCATTGCGTCAAGCAATGGGCTATGCTATCGATAATGATGCGATTGGTGAGCGTTTCTACCATGGCTTGCGTTCAAATGGTACAACATTGATCCCACCGGTTTATGGTAGTTTGCACAGCACTGATGTGGAAGGCTACCACTTAGATATGGATAAAGCAAATCAACTCCTAGATGATGCTGGCTTTATCGATGTTGATGGTGATGGCTTCCGGGAAGATCCAGATGGCAATAAATTAACCATCAATTTTGCTTCAATGTCAGGTGGAGAAGTGGCACAACCACTGGCAGATTACTATGTCCAACAATGGCAAGAAATCGGTTTGGATGTCCAATACTCTACAGGACGTTTGATCGACTTCCAAGCATTCTATGACAAGTTGAAAAATGATGATCCAGATATCGATGTTTTCCAAGCTGCTTGGTCTACTGGATCAGATCCATCACCAACTAGCTTATGGGGACCAAATTCAGCCTTTAACTACACTCGTTACGAGTCTGAACGCAATACAGAATTGTTAGCAGCCATCGATTCAAATGATTCCTTCGATGAAGAAAAACGCAAAGAAGCATTTGATGCATGGCAAGAATATGCATTTGAAGAAGCGTTTGCTATTCCGACATTGTACCGTAACCAAGTTTTGCCGGTCTCTGATCGTGTCGCAAACTTTACGTGGGCATATGATCCAGATCATAATCCATGGGCGACTATCGGAGTGACTTCAGAATCTCGCTAATCGATTTGTTGAATCACTGAAATCAAAAGAGAACAACGCTTTTGTCGTTTTCTGAAAAGCCAGCTCAGTTTACTTCTATAGTTAACCGGAGGGATGAGTTGTGTAAAATCAAATCTGGGTCAGGATAAACCAGATACGTTTTAAGATTTTAGCCCGAAAACCAGTTAGGTCTACGCACCTAACTGGTTTTTTGTGTACAAGTTAGGCTAGCATTTGACTGAAAAACGCCTGTCCTTCAATAAGCAGACAGGCGTTTACGAAAAAGATAAATCATGTTTGTAAGGATATAGGATGATTCAAAGGGAAGAATGTTAAATGGAGATATTCGTCACGGTATGAATCAAGTTTTGCAGGTCATTTTTATGGTTCTGGTAACCGGCTTGTTCGATAACGATTAAGCTGTTTCTTAACACTTCTTTGTTTAATTGAGAAGATTGCAAATAGGAGTAAATTTCTTGATACAAGACTTGATGGATTTTCAAATAAAAATACAGAGGTGTATTAGGCAAGGGATGAGACAAAAGCAGAAACTTGTTAAGCAGATAGGAATCCTTACTTTCACTGGCAAAGGCGCAGCCATTTAAGATCACAACACTTAACAAATTTGCATAAAAGGGATCATTGGCGTAGTGAAGGATTTTTTTGATCCCATGATCTAAGTAATAACTGATGGTTTCTTGGTCAAAAATAAATAACAAATTTGAGAATAAGTTTAACTCAAAGCGCCCCCATGTTTCGATATCAAACAAGTATTGCTTTACCAGTTCAACTTCTTGGGTGTAAGCTCCTCGATTCATCAGAAATGATTCACGGTTGAGCAGCAGCAGGCCTTGGACATACAAAGAATAATAAAAAAAATTTTGTGTCTCAAAGTAGCGTTCCTCAAGGCTAGTCAAGTAGTCGATAGTCAGTGTTCGATCATAGTATCGGGTATAGAAATCTTGCACCAGCTGACGTTTTTGACCTGTGGCTTCGCTGTCGATCAACAGACTGAACTCATGAACCGTGATATTCATTTTGTCTAAGTAGTCAAACAAGGTTTGTGAAGAGAGATTTGTTTTGCGATTTTCGAAAGAAGAAAGGGTGGTGCGAGAGGAAATACCTTCGGCAAGCTTGGCTTGCGAGATTTTGCGATCTGTGCGCAGTTTTTTGATTAAAGAGCCTTGCTGTTTCATGGGGGACCTCCTTAATTGTGACGCATTTCTGAACAATGTGATTTTAATAACATGTTATCAAATATAATAGGGTATAGCAAATAATAAAGGAGGTCGTTTTTCATGGAATTTGAACCATTTGGTCCTTGGGAAATCAACCCATTTAAAAACTAGTACAGGCTTTCATTTAGAAACTTGTCATTGAAGGATCAGTGACAGATTGATAAATGAAATTTAGTTTACGTCCTGCTTTTTTCGCGGCGAACTGCGAACATTCTAAGCAGGAAAGAGAAGATCTTGAAGAATCGAAAGGTTATTTGGTTGATTCCCCCACTCAAAGAGACCTTTTCGTTTGTGGAAGTCATGAAACGCATGAATCGCGCAAGGTGGTCAGTCCCGTTGAATGTCTGTCATGCACCAGACCTTCCCCAATTTTCTGATTCTTTGTGATTGATCGTCTTTCAAGCATCATACTTCCAGCTATGACCGTAATGCACGAAGATTACGGTTTTTTGTGGTCTTATTGTGCTACACAGTAAACCTTGTATTTCAAGTGAACTAAAAGACCAAAGCTAGAAAAGAAATTCAGTGAGAAAGATAGTGAAAAAAAGTCAAAAACAAAAAAGAAAAACGTTTGCAAAAAAAGTGTTGACATTTTTTCTCAGAATGAGTACTATTATCTCAACGGAACACGAGAGTGTTCTCATTACTGGATTCGTTACTGTTCGGCAGGCAAGACCAGAGGAAAAAAGTGCATTGATTACCCAAAGTTTCTTGGGTTGTACACTTTTTTGCTTTGGTCTTCTTTTTTTGCTCCATTATTTCTATTCGCTAAAAAAGAACCGGTTCCAAGGTAAGGTCCAGTCATTGATCATCAAAGGAGGGGAGAAGTAAAACGCAATGAAGTGCCAGCTAGGTTTGACGATATCCTGCAGTACTGCCTGGAGCAGACATTTACCTCGTCACTTAATGGCAAGTCAGAGAAAGAAAAAAATACAAGACCTTCTGCATAGACGTCAAACGATGCAAAGCTGTGTATGCGCTATGCTGATCAAGGAGGATCGTTCGTGAAGATTATCAAGAGGATCAACAACAATGTTGTACTTTCAAAAGAAGATGAAGTTGAAGTGATCCTAATGGGAAAAGGGATCGGCTTTCAAACGAAACCGGGTGACCTGATTCCGGCTGAGCGAATCGAAAAAAAATACTACCCAGAAGATGACTTGACAGTGGAACATATGTCGAAAGTCATGACGAAGGCTGACGAGAAACAAATGGCCGTCATTTATGAAATCGTGCGTCTTTTTCGGGAAAGTGTTGGAACCGATTTCAATCCAAACGTTTATTTCACACTGATGGATCATATCTTGTTTGCCATCAGTCGTCAAAAGCAAGAAATTGTTTTGACCAATCCCATGCATTGGGAAATCAAGAAAATCTATGCCAAGGAATATGCGGTCAGTGTCCAAGCGGTCGAGTTGATCCGCAAAGAGCTGTATCCCGATTTTTCGCAAGAAGAAGCTGCGTTTATCACTTTGCATTTCGTCAATGCGCAAATTGAAAAAAGCGCCAATCAAAGTGCCTATGAGCACACCGAGTTGACCAACAATATTTTACGGATCGTTAAGTATAGCATGAACATCGAGTACGATGAGAATTCTTCCTACTTCCAACGGTTTGTGACCCACATTCGCTATTATTTAATTCGACAAAGTCAAGAAAAAGAAGAGCCAGTATTGGCTAATCCGATGATTGCCTTGGCTTTCAGCAGCTATCCGAAAGAAAAAGAAACCGCAGATTCGATCAAAGAATACTTATTTGAACAAAAGGGCTGGCATGTCAACGATATGGAATTGATGTATTTGATTCTGCATATCGGTAACTTAGCCGCTCACTCAAAATTAACCTAAGAATGGAAATGGATTCGTTACAGTTCGGCTGGCAAGACCTGCACTTTCTTACAATACTCGTTGAGGAGACCCGTCTCGTTTTTTATGGGTGATACTCCTGCTTGTTTATTGTAGAAATGGCCGGTCTTTTTATTTTTATTAAATGATCTATTAAAAAGGAGAAATCAAAATGGCAAAATATACTGAATTAGCACAAGACATTTTGGCCCACGTTGGCGGCAAAGAAAATGTCTCTTCTGTAAAACACTGTGTGACTCGCTTACGTTTCCACTTAAAAGACGAAAGCAAAGCAGACACAGATTATTTGCAAAAACGTGACGGTGTCGTGACCGTTGTCAAAGCAGGCGGACAATACCAAGTGGTTATCGGTAATCATGTGCCAGATGTTTACGATGAAGTGCTGAAAGTCGGCGGATTAGCCGATGGCGGCAGTCTTGATATCGACGAAGGCGACGAAAAGAAAGGCAGTTTGTTTGACCGCTTTATCGATGTCATCTCAAGCTTGTTTCAACCGTTCTTAGGTCCATTAGCGGCAGCCGGTATTTTAAAAGGGATCACAGCGCTACTTGCAGCAACTGGGATGGAAGCGACCAATGGAATCTATGTAGTAATGAATACCCTAGGCGATGGTTTGTTCCAATACTTACCTATGATCTTAGCCGTAACTGCTGCAAAGAAATTCAAGATGAATACCTATACAGCATTAGCGATTGCAGGTGCGATGGTCTATCCTGGTTTAGCAGAAAGCGTTGCTGAAGCGAGCAAAGTCTTTGGTCTAACCTTGACCTTACCAGCAGGTGGCTACTTTAATAGCGTATTGCCGATTATTTTAGCGATTTTTGTCGCTTCGAAAATTGAACAGTTTATGCGCAAAGTTACACCTGATGTAGTCAAAATGTTTGTGGTTCCTTTTGTAACGATTTTGATCACTGTGCCGTTGACCTTCTTTGTGGTAGGTCCAGTCGCAAATACAGCATCTAGCTGGATCGGTATTGCTTTCCAAGCGGTTTATGATTTCAGCCCAATCATTTATGGATTTGCTTTAGGGGCATTATGGCAAGTATTGGTAATGTTTGGTCTTCACTGGGGTCTTGTGCCATTGGCGATCATGGATATGGCGCAAAACGGCTCTTCGATTATTTTGACCGCCGCAGTGCTACCATGTTTCACGCAAACGGGTGTGCTAGCAGCGATTTGGTTGAAAACGAAAGAACCAAAAGTCAAACAAGGCGCAATGCCAGCATTGATCTCATCGATCTTCGGTGTGACTGAACCTGCGATCTACGGTTATACTTTGCCAATGAAAACACCATTTATCGTTTCTTGTTTAGTTTCAGGTTTCGTTGGTATCTACTTGTCAATCTTTAACGTTACTGGTTACGCAATGGGCGGTATGGGTATCTTCTTGTACCCTGCATATATCGATCCAGCAACAGGCAGCTTCCATAGCGTGATCCACTTAGCCATCGGTACAGTTATTGCAATCGTAGCGTCATTTATCATCATGATGTTATTGAAAGTACCAACTTTGTATACAACTGTTGATTCACCAGTCGACGGTCAAGCAACACCAGCAGCACCAGCACCAGAAGTAAAAACCGTTTCTGCCAGCGTCAAAGATGAAACAGTCAAAAGCCCAGTAACCGGTCAAGTGGTTGCTTTAGCAGATGTGGAAGACAAAGTCTTTTCTTCAGGTGCTATGGGAAAAGGGATCGCCGTTGAACCAGCGATCGGTGAAATCACTGCTCCAGCAGATGCAGAAGTCAAAATCTTGTTTCCAACAAAACATGCCATCGGCTTAGTCACTGAGGATGGGACAGAATTATTGATCCACATCGGCATGAATACGGTGGAACTTGAAGGCAATCACTTTACTGCCTACATCAACCAAGGAGACAAAGTCAAAGCCGGTCAAAAATTGATCTCTTTTGATACTGAAGCGATTCGTGCGGAAGGCTATTCCTTACTGACACCAGTCATCGTCACAAACTCTAACGACTACAGTGACATCCAAACGACACAGTCAAAAGAAGTAACAGCGAACGACAATTTGATCGAAGTCGTAAAATAAATGCGTTTATCGGCACGTCGTAGGATCAGTAAGAATGCTTTCTTACTGATCCGCTGTGTCGATCAATAAAGAAAAAGAAAGTAGGCTAATCATGACAGAAAAACAATTTCCAAAAGGCTTTTTATGGGGCGGCGCCACTGCAGCCAACCAATTTGAAGGAGCATGGAACGAAGGCGGACGTGGCCCAGCGACATCCGATACGGCGATCGCTGTCAAACCAGAAGACCGTAAAAACATGGCAGAATTTGCTGCACCAATGACTCGGGAAAAAGTCTTGTTTGCCTTAAATGACAAAGAAGGCTTGTATCCAAAACGTTGGGGATCAGATTTCTACCATCGTTACAAAGAAGATATCGCCTTGTACGCAGAGATGGGCTTTAAAACGTTCCGTCTGTCCATCGCTTGGTCAAGAATTTTTCCAAATGGTGACGATGTTCAGCCAAATGAAGAAGGCTTGCAATTTTATGACAACGTGTTTGATGAGTGTGCAAAATACGGGATCGAACCCTTAGTGACCCTCTCTCACTACGAAACACCTATCGGGATCGCGTTAAACTATGGCGGCTGGAAAAATCGCCAAGTGATCGATTTGTTCGTCAAATACGCAGAAACTGTGTTGACCCGCTACAAAGACAAAGTCAAATATTGGTTGACCTTCAATGAAATCAATATCATGGGGATCTCTGGCTATGTTGGCGGTGCCTTGTTATCCGAAGATGGCACGCAAAACCTTTCTGACATGTATCAAGCTGTGCATCATCAATTTGTGGCTTCTAGTTTAGCAACAAAATTTGCCCACGAAATCAATCCTGATATCAAAGTAGGGATGATGTTGGCACGGATGCAAGCCTACCCAGCTACACCAAATCCAGCAGATGTGATGGAAGAAATCAAGCGTGACCACGAGAATCTCTTCTTCTCTGATGTCCAAGTTCGTGGGAAGTATCCAGCGTATACGAAGCGCTTCTTTAAAGAAAACGGCATCGAAGTGACCTTCGAAGATGGCGATTTAGACATTCTTGCGCAATACCCTGTCGACTTCATGTCCTTTTCTTACTACATGAGTTCTATTGCCCGCCACAATCCTGAAGAAGGCGGCGAAGCAACGGCCGGCAACTTTTCTTTAGGCGAATCAAACCCATACTTGGAAGCCTCTGACTGGGGGTGGCAAATCGATCCAATCGGCTTGCGTGTGACTTTGAATAACTTGTACGACCGCTACCAAGTACCATTGTTTATCGTTGAAAACGGCTTAGGTGCCTTGGATACGGTGGAAGAGGATGGTTCGATCCATGACAGCTATCGAATCGATTATTTGAAGGCGCATATCGAACAAATGTATGAAGCGATCGAAGATGGTGTGGAATTGATGGGCTATACGCCTTGGGGTTGTACCGACTTAGTTTCGGCTTCAACGTCAGAAATGTCGAAACGCTACGGCTTTGTCTATGTAGACGCGGATGATGAAGGAAACGGTAGCTTTGACCGTTCCCGTAAAGATAGTTTTTACTGGTACAAAGAAGTCATTGCTACCAATGGCGGTAGTTTGTTACAGGATTAAAAAATAAACCAAAGCGGCTCTCAAAAAAGAGAGCCGCTTTTTTGTTGTGCTCAGTAAAAAAAGAAGAGAAAGGGGGTTAGCAGCTGCCATGCTAGAAAGATCAATGAAACAGTCAACGCCCATTTTTTCATTTTGGGCTTAGGCACAACGGCTTCGGGCATCAAATAGACAAGAGAGAATACTGTAAGAAAAAACAACAGGGTCAGTGGTTGGACGACAAAGGTCAGCCAGTTCATAGGGCAAGCTCCTTTTATGAGGATTGATGATTTGTTCTTTCGTGTTATTATTTTGCAAATTCATTATATATTTAGTTCGTTAAAAAGGCAAGGAGCTCATGGAATAACGATTGTGTGCAGGAAGGGGGGAGAAAAACGAGTGGCACATCCTTGTATTTTGATTCGAATCTTTCTAGAGTAACACAGTAAGCTTGAGGTTAGAATCAGAACTAGCAATAAAAAAGCCCCTTTTCAGGGGAGGGGAGTTCTTTAAAAAGATAGGAAGAAACCCGTGTATTTGATGAAGCTATTGGTCCCTAGTTACTGGGGACCTGACTAATTTACGTGGAAAACCCGCCACTGTCATTCACCGTTTTCTGATCCTCAAGTAGAAAATAAAACAAAGAAGACTAGCCGAAATCAAGAAACCCATAAAATAGAAAGTTAGCTGCATGTCAGGCATCGTATAGGAATACTCTAAAATCTTACAAACAAAGATCACTAAAGAAACCGTGATGGATAAGGAAACCCATGTGAAACGCGGCAATCGTTTCGTTACGATGATCAATCCTAACGAAAAAAAGATGACTGGTACCCAAAAGATCAAGCGAGCAAGTTGGATCATTTTATCTCTCCTCATTCAAATTGATTTGAGTAAAAGGATAGCTTACAACGTTTGTTATTAAAAATAATAACCATTGTTTCTGAGCATTTTTTCGGAAATTGTGTTTTCAACTTAAAGCATGGGCGTAATGCTGTTCTTTAAATTCTTTTGGTGTTTGCCCCGTAACTGCTTTGAAATTGCGGATAAAATGGCTTTGATTGGCAAAGGCTAATTGGGTGCTGATTTTTTCGTAGGAATAGTCTGTGAACAACAATAAATGTTTGGCTTCACTGATTTTTCGTTCCTGAATGTAACTGTGGATCGTTTTGTTCATTTCTTTTTTGAACTGATTACATAGATGGGTCTTATGTTTTTGAGTGATGGCTGCGAGGTCATCAATGGTCACTTTTTCATAGAGATGGCTGTCGACATAATTAACAATCGTCTTGACCAACAGTGATTTTTGCGCCAGCGGATAGCTATGCAGAAGCTCCATAAAGCGGTAGGTGGCTTCTTTGATATAGCGGAGGCACTCCTCGGCAGAATGAATATAAACCAGACCTTGGATCAATGAATCAGATAAGCCGAATGCTTGGTTGACTGGTACTCCTTCATCAATGCTCATGCGGGTCACGACAGCGACAAAGGCCGAAAACTTTAGTTTTAAGCCTTCCAGTTCATGAGGGGAAAGGGAAACACTGTAGGTCTCTTTCATTTTGTTAAATACCCAGACTACTTTTTCCGGCTCGTTTCGTTTGATGTAGTCAAGATAGCGCAATTCAAAATGATAGGAATCAAAGGTAGCTTCATGCACACGGCGTTCATAAAGATTGGTTTCCAAGCTAAGATCTGTTTGCATGGATCGGTCGTGGGATTCAGTTTGGTAATGCCAATGGATTTGGTCTTTTGCCAACGGCTGCTCCGCAAACAGCGTATAAAGCAGCTGGATGTATTCTTCAAAGGAGTATTTGTCTTCTTTGGAATAGTGCACATTGTAGTGGTATTCATGTTCAAGAAATAGGTAAGACGTATCTGGTGTACCAATCACTCCACAGGGTCCGATGACCATATAACAGGTTTTTCCAGCTAACTGAAACGCAAAACAACCAAGCATATATTTGCCGAAATGATAGAGATTTGCAACTGGGCCGTTCGTTTCTTCCAAATAGTGTTTCAGAGGATTCTTGGCTGTTAAGGTGAGTGGGGGATACAGCGGAGTCCCTTCTTGATCCAAGAGAATCATCGGGATCAAATATTTGCGATAAAGCAGATCCATGGCGGTCGTAAGTGTTGTTTTGTTCATGAGACACCTCAAAGTCCAAACATTGTTTTTTCTTTTAGTATAACGTAAATTTTTTAGCATTCAATAAACAATTTATTATAAACACTAGTTTTTTAGTATATCTAAGGAAGGATTCTTTCTATAATTCAGATAAATAAAACGGTTACAGGAAGGAGTAAACATGGATAGTAAAAAATTGAAAGAATTGTTTCAGCAATTGACGCCAGAAGAAAAAATCGCTCAGACGATTCAATTGAATGGCAGTTTAGTCATTGAAAATGAGGTGATGACTACTGGCCCGATGCAAGATTTAGGGCTTCCACCAAATTTGAAGATTCACGAGATTGGTTCGATTTATAATGTGAACGATTACCAAAAATTGATTCAGTTACAGAGGGAAACGTTAGCACACAGCCGACTAAAGATTTCTATGCTGTTTATGTCGGACGTCATCTACGGGTTTCGAACGATTTTTCCGATTCCCCTTGCCCAAGCAGGTTCCTACGATTTTAATTTGATCGGGCAAGCCGCTGAGATGACCGCCAAAGAATGTTACCAAAATGGCCTTCATGTGATCTTTTCACCCATGCTGGATCTTGTTCGCGATCCTCGCTGGGGCAGAGTGATGGAGTCGCCAGGAGAGGATGTGTATACTGCCAAACGTTTTGCTAAAAGCGTCGTGACCGGCTACCAAGGCAATCTTGATCAAGGAGTGGCAGAAAATCACGTTGCTGCTTGCATCAAACATTTTGCTGGTTATGGTGCACCCGAAGCGGGCAGAGAATACAATACGGTCGATATGTCCAATCAGCGCTTATTCAATGAATATTTGCAACCCTATCAAGCGGCGATCGAAGCCCAAGCACTGCTAGTGATGACGGCCTTCAACATATTGAATGGTGAACCTGCAACGGGTAGCCGCTGGTTGAACCGAGAGATTTTGCGCGAACGTTTCGGTTTTGATGGGGTACTGGTCTCCGATCATGCCGCCATCAAAGAATTGGTCCCCCACGGTTTTGTCAAAGATGAACGGGAGGCCGCTCAGAAAGGTTTGGAAGCGGGCGTTGATTTTGATATGATGACATCGGTCTATGCGACGCATTTGCCAGAACTGATTAAACAACCCGAATTAGCCGCGTTGCTGGATGAAGCAGTCTGGCGAATTCTCGTACTAAAAAATCAATTAGGTTTGTTTGAGGAACCCTATCGAGGGTTGAAAACGCAACAAACTGGAGAGGTTTTGTCGGATAAAGCCAAAGAGCTAGCCGTTAAGCTAGTAGAAAAAAGCTGTGTGCTGTTAAAAAATGAGGACAGCTTACCTTTGAAAAAGGACCAAACCGTCGCTGTGATCGGTCCTTATGGAGAAAGCCGGTTGACCTTAGGTTTTTGGGCGTCAGTCAGCGGCAAGCCACAAGACACGATTCCTTTAAAAACCGGTTTGCTGCAGCATTTCGCACCCGAAAACTTGATCTTTGCTCGTGGATACAATCTATTCGACTCGTATGAGCAATTTGGTCCTTTAAAAGCCGGGATCGAACAGCTGAATGGACCGATCGAACCAGAAGATCAGTTGCTTTTGGAAGCCATGGAAGCCGCCGAAGCCGCCGAAGTTATCGTCTTGACTTTTGGAGAGCAGTTTTTGGAGAGCGGCGAAGGGGCATCAAAAGCTCATTTGCAGCTGCCATTGAAACAAATTCGTTTGATCCAAGCGTTGAAAAAAACTGGCAAGCCTTTGATTGGCGTGCTTTACACTGGCAGACCGTTAGTCTTAACACAAGTGGAAGCATTATTTGATAGCCTGTTGCTCGTATGGTATCCAGGAACGATGGGCGGGATCGGGATCGCCAATCTGTTGAGTGGGCAGGCTTCTCCGACGGCAAAACTGGCGATGACCTTTCCTCGGAGTGAAGGACAGATCCCACTATACAGTGCCCAACTGCCAACGGGCAGACCTTTGACAGATAGTGAGCATTCTGATCGCTTTTTGTCAAAATACCGCGATGAATCAAATGAACCCTTATTCGCATTCGGAACAGGTCTTAGTTACAGTTCGTTTACTGGTGAATGGCTTGGTAGTGAAGTATCTAGCGAGACAATCCATTTGGCTTATCGAGTGAAAAACCAATCGGCAATAGCTGCAGAAACCGTCATCCAAATTTATCTCATGCAGCGCCCAGCGGCAATGGTTCGTCCAAGTCGCCAATTAATTGCGAGTGACCTCATCTCATTCGCGCCCCAAGAAGAAAAAGAGCGCAGATTGTCACTGCCGTTGTCAGAACTTGTTTTCTATGACAATCAAGGGAAGAAACACATAACCAAAGGTACTTATCGATTCCTAATGCGGATCGATCAAAAAGAAACGATGCTTAGTGTAACGATCTAAACTAAAGGAGTGAGAAAGAATGGAAAAATTAGAAGCATTTTTAAGTAGCAAACTATTACCAATGTCACAAAAATTACAACAAAACAAAGTATTGGCCGCTTTGATGGAGGGGTTTATTCGAACAAGTCCCATCACTTTAGGAATTGCGTTTATCACGATCATTGGAAATTTTCCGATTCCTGGTTGGACGGACTATTTGACGAAAATTGGCATCTTCCAGCATGTTGAAGCGATCACCAACGGAGCAACTGGCGTTTTTGCCTTGTATGTTGTATACAGTTTGGCGTATTCTTACGCAAAACAATTAGGAAGCAATGAACGCAATTCAGCGATTATTTCTTTAGCTAGTTTCATTATGTTGATGCCACAAACCGTCGCAACAACTGTCATGCAAGATGGCCAAGCAGTGGAACAAACGATTGGTGCCTTGAAGCTTGATTTCTTAGGCGGGCAAGGACTGTTTATCGGCATGCTGACCGCTTTGTTGGTCACTCGCTTTTATGCTTTCTTATCGAGAAAAAACATTATGATCAAGCTACCGGATAGTGTTCCCCCAATGGTAACCCAATCTTTAGCACCAGTGTTTGTTGTCACGATCATTTTTGCAGTCGTCTTTGTCTTACGTGTCTTATTTGGGTTTACTTCATCCGGTTCGATTTTCCAATTCTTTATCGATGTGATCAATGCGCCGTTGAACTCCTTAGTTGCCAGCCCGCTATCGATCATCATCATTATGGAATTATTAGCTGTTTTATGGTTTTTCGGAATTCATAATGCAGTTTTACAAGGACCACTCGGGGCGATTAGTATGACCATGGTCGTTTCAAATATTGCCGCTTACCAACAAGGACAAGCGCTGCCTTATCTGATTCCTTCAGTGATTTATATGGGCATGTATGCTGCTGGCTTCATGGGCTTTGTGACCTTCTTTATGATCCGCAGCAAATCGGCAAAAATGAAACAATTAGGAAAATTGTCGTTTATCCCGTCGATCTTTAACATCACAGAGCCAATCATGTTCGGGATGCCGATTATTTTGAATCCGTTGTTCTTTATTCCGCAAGTCTTTACACAATTGATCGCTGGCTTTGTGACCTGGGGATTGGCAACAACGATCCTCCCAATCAGCTTGAATCCAACCATGAGTCTATTGCCATGGACCACACCGACTTTTATCAAAATGCCCTTTTCAGGAGGGCTTAACTACACGATCTTAATGATCATCTGTATGCTGATCGGTATTGTTATGTGGTATCCGTTTCTAAAAATTGCGGATAAAAAAGAGTACGAATTAGAAATGGCTGCTGAAAAAAAGCAAGCAAGTGAAGCAGCAAAAATGACAGAAAAAGTCGTGGAAGAAATTCAAGCGTAAACAAAGGAAGTGGCACATTTGGTTTATTTAGGAATTGATATCGGTGGGACGCACATCAAAACGGGATGGGTTGAAAAAAATGAAGTCACCGACGGACGAAGTTTTCCCACCCCGGCAACGCTGGCGGCATTTAGTGAAACTATCAAAACGATCCTCCAAAACTATGCCCGTCAAGTTTCTTTCACGAAAGTGGCTATCGCAGTCCCTGGTTCAGTTAATGAAACAGGGACGGTCTTCTTTGGTGGTGCCTTGCCATACCTTGATGGGGTAAATTTGCCAGAATTGATCTGCCAGTTAAGCGATGGCATGGTGACAGAGGTTACTGTCGAAAACGACGCAAAAGCCGCCGCGCTAGGGGAAATGAAAGCCGGCAATCTGCAAGGGATCCAAAATGGTGCGGCGATCATTTTAGGAACCGGCGTGGGAGTTGGTCTTTGTCTCAATGGAAAACTCTATCGTGGGCATCATGGACAAGCTGGTGAAGTCAGTTTTATGATTCGTGACCGACAAATGAGAGGCGCGGACTCTTTTGTGGGGGTCGGTCTTTCGGCTGTCGGATTAATTGAGCGTTTGGCTGCTAGTATGGCTATCGCGCCTGATGGTCCTTTGGTCTTTGATACCCTTACGAAAACTGCTGATCCTGAGGCAGAGGCTTTATTTTTAACTTATACCAAAGAAGTCGCTGTCTTGTGTTTCGATCTTCAGTGTCTTTTAGCTCTGGAGAAAATCGTTATCGGTGGCGGGATCAGCCGTCAGCCACGCTTGATCGAAGCCATAGCTAGCAGCTATCAAGCTATTTTTAAAACCGCACCAATCATTGAGAAAACGCTGCAGCCAGTTGCGATCCAAGCCGCTTATTTTCAAGCGGACGCCAATTTGATCGGCGCAGCCAAGGAGGAACCGTGGGATGAGTAAATTTCCGGAAGCATTTTTGTGGGGAGCATCCACTAGTGCTTATCAAGTAGAGGGCGCATGGGCAGAAGACGGCAAAGGTCCCTCAGTGCAAGATCTCAAAGAGATTCCGCAAGGGACCACTGATTTTAAAGTAGCATCAGACCACTATCACCGATATGAAGAAGATGTGAAATTGTTTAAAGAATTAGGGTTAAAAGCCTATCGTTTTTCCATATCATGGAGTCGAGTCATGCCCGATGGTCAGGTCAACCCAGCAGGATTGGCGTTTTATCAAAACCTGATCGATCTGCTACTAGAAAACGAGATTCAACCGATCGTCACCGTTTTCCATTTTGACCTGCCCGTTGCGATCGCGAAGCAAGGTGGGTGGGAAAACCGAGAGACGATCCAAGCATTTGCTGATTACTGCCAATTACTGTTCGAAAACTTTGGTCATCAAGTCCCGCTATGGCAAACCATCAACGAGCAAAATGTGATGGCACTTGCTGGTTCGGTCATTGGGACGAGTCAAAAATCCATGAAAGAAAAATTTCAAGAAAATCACCATATGCTGGTGGCACAAGCATTGGTGACCCAACAGTTTCATGCAGGTAATTTTAGCGGCAAGATTGGCCCAGCACCGAATATCGCCAGTGTCTATCCAGCTTCTGAAAAACCAGCCGATCAGCTGGCAGCTCTTTCTATGAGTGCGCTGAGAAATTGGTTATTCCTAGATGCGGCTGTTTTCGGCACATACAACCATAACGCATGGCATTTGTTAGAGACGATTGGTGCAGCACCGACAGTCACTGAAGCAGATCGAAAGATTTTGGCAGCTGGAACATGTGATTACATCGCATTGAATTATTATAATACGATGACCGTCAGCAGCTATTTTCAAAAAGAGACAAAACTCGATCAACAGTCTGGTTTCGGGATTCCTGGCTTTTTCCAAACAGTAGAAAACACCCATTTGCCAATGACTGAATTCGGTTGGCCGATTGATCCAGAAGGCTTTCGCTTTACGTTGAACGAAATCTATTCCCGTTATCGTCTGCCTCTTTTGATCACGGAAAACGGCATCGGTGCCAAGGATGTTTTGACAACTGATGGTAAAATCCACGATGATTATCGCATCGACTACTTGCAGCAGCACATAAAACAGATGGCATTGGCGATCGAAGACGGCGTCGATGTGATCGGCTATTGCCCGTGGAGTGCCATTGATCTCGTCAGTACTCACGAAGGCATCGCTAAACGGTACGGGTTTATCTATGTCAATCGTACGGACGAGCAGCTGTTGGACTTGGCGCGATACAAGAAAGATAGTTTTTATTGGTATCAAAACGTCATCGATAAAAATGGGTTGGGAGAGTAAGCGATGTTTTTTCAGGAATATCTATTTGATCCAGAAGCGCAAGCCGGTTTGACAGTGTACCTGCATGAGGAAAAAGCCGAGTATGAACGGGTGGGCGATCGTCCGTTTGTCTTGGTGATTCCCGGTGGCGGCTACTCCTTTTGCAGTGAGCGGGAAGCTGAGCCGATTGCCTTAAATTTTGCTGCCCAAGGCTTTCACGCCGGGGTCTTACGCTATCATGTAGGGACACATCGCAGTTTCAGCCATTCCTTAGCAGATGCCGAAAAAGCGATTGTCAAAATCAAAGAACTAACCAGTGAATGGGGAATCGATGCCGAAAAAATCGCTGTGATCGGCTTTTCTGCCGGCGGCCATTTGGCAGCGGCGTTATCAACACTCTCCTCAATGAAACCGAGCTTATGTATTTTAGGCTACCCAGCGATATTGTCTTCATTTGCTACTGTGATGAAGATCGATGCCCCTTCATTAGAGGAATGTGTCACAAAAGATATGCCGCCCACTTTTTTGTTTTCAACCTTTGAAGACAATGTCGTTCCTATCGAAAATTCATTGGCGTATCTGCAGGCCCTAGAAGATCACGAGGTTCCCTTTGAAAGTCATATTTTCCAAAAAGGACGTCACGGTCTTTCTTTGGCGACCGAACGCTTCGGTAATCGTAAAGAAATGGTTGATCCACGTTTTGCCCGTTGGTTTGATGAATGCGTCGAATGGCTAGAGTTGAACTGGGCAGATAAAGTTGCCCAGCCAGCTTTGTTTCCTGATTTAGGGCAGTGGCCAATTCGGGCATTACTCGAGTCAGGTGAAAACAAACGCTTGCTGTTGCAGGCTTTTCCATCATGGGCAGACAAAAGCCGCTTAAAAATCGTAAAAAACATCAGCTTGCAGCAACTACTAACGATCATGCCAGAAGCTTTTGAGAATGTTTCTTATCAAGCGCTTGTTTTGCAGCTGATTGATCCTAGAAAGGAAGAGTAAAGATGAAAGCAATCCTGGTCCATGAAAGCTATAAGGCTTCAACAGAATTGATCACCCAAGAGCCACAAGCGATTGAACAGTTATCAGCTGTTCGTAACAGTACTGCTGCTTGTCAGTTGCTGCTGCACGATGGCAATCGCAATCATTATATTATTGGTGACGAGTTTTCGATCCCCGATGAAATCGAGATTCCCATGATACGTGTTGAGATTTTTAGCGAATTGCCGGTCAAAGCGCAATTCGTCGATTATTATGTCGGTCAGCAGGAATTGGCGTACGCCGATAAATTGCTTGAACGAACTGCCAAAACCTATCCTGGCGATCGCTTTGCGCCTCTTTATTTGGAGTGGCAGATCGATGAGACAATCAAACCGAAAGTTTATCCCGTGAAAATCAAGGTCTATCGGGCACACTTGACTAGCCAAGAGGAGTGCTTGTTAGAAAAGAACCTAACGATTGAAGTGGACACTTTTACTTTTCCAAAAGAATATTTAGAAACGTTCCACTTAAATATGTGGCAGCAGCCCAGCAATTTGGCTCGCACCTTTGACGTTCCGTTATGGAGCGATGCCCACTTTGACTTGATCAAGGAAATGGCTGAGAGTCTCGCTGCGATAGGACAAAAAGCGATCACAGTGATCGCCGGAGAGATCCCTTGGAAGGGCTGGTTCAATTACATCGTCAAAGATTATCCCGCCAATTTATATGAGTATTCGATGGTAAAGGTCAAAAAGACGCCAGACGGAGAACTGTCCTGCGATTTTTCTGTGCTGACACGTTACCTTGATTGTTTTTTTGCTGCGGGCATCAAAGATGAAATTGATGTGTTTGGTTTATTAGGGGTCTGGGAACCGCCATTTTTTCCGTTAGTCAACTTGGACCATCCAGAAAAGTTGGTGATTCGCTTTTATGATGAGGGGAAAGGCGCCTTTGGCTTTATTCATCAAAAAGCTGAGTTGCAGGAGTATCTACGCCAAGTATTTGATTATTTTAAAGGAAAGAATCTGTGGGAGAAGGTTCGCATCGTTTCTGACGAACCGAAGAAACATCAAATCGACAGTTTCCGAGCCTCGTTAGCTGTTTTAAAAGAAATTGATCCGTCGATCCAGATCAAAGCTGCTTTTGATAAAGAAGACGTGTTATTTGAGCTGCTGCCAGTGATCGATCATCCTGTGACTTCCTATTACTGTACTTGCAACCATTACGAAACACTAGCACAAAGCCATCCGGGCAAGATGCAGTACTATGTCTGCAATTATCCCGACAAACCAAATACCTTTTTGCATAGTCCCCTGTTAGAGACGCGAATGCAAGGAATCTTATCGTATCAGTTCAAAACAGACGGCTTTCTGCGTTGGGCCTACAATTGCTGGCCAGAACATGCTCGGTCCGATATTCGGTACAATACGAGCTCACTACCGATCGGTGATCTTTGTTTCGTCTATCCTGGCAATCACGGACATTTATTGTTGTCCCTAAGGTATAAACAACTACAGCGGGGGATTGAAGATTTCTATCTCTTGAAGACCGCTCAAGCTGTACAACCGCAGCAAACCGACGCCGTAGTATCAGATTTTCTTAAAGTTACAGACACGAAACACTGGATGATCGACAGCCATCACAGTCATCCCGATGTTTTTCTACAGACCGCAAAGGAGATGGAGGCCTTTCATCGGGCCCTCCTCGAACTGCTAGAAAAGTAGCAAAATCAAACACTGCACCCAGAAATTTCACTACGATTTTCCAGAAGAATAGTGAGATACCTGTGGGCGTTTTCACTACTGATTCACGCAGCTTTTTCGTTTTACTAGGCATCTGTTTTCTTACAGATGCTTTTTTTCTGGTGAGCGTTTCGTTTTTCATTCCCTCCATCTTCCTTTACACTTTTAAGTAAGGTCATAACAAACTATGACAAATAGAAGTAGAAATAATCAAGGAGGAAACGAGCATGTCAGAAAAAATCAACAATCCGTTAACGAAGTATTATGATGGCAAATTTGAAAAACAGGTGCAAGAAGCACCGGCAATTCAAGGAAAGATGCAGCCAGTACCTGATTGCGGGGAAGAAAGCTACGCAGGTTCAGGCAAATTAGCTGGACGCAAAGCATTAGTGACCGGTGGTGATTCTGGTATTGGTCGAGCAGCAGCGATTGCTTTTGCCAAAGAAGGCGCCGATGTTGCAATCAACTATCTTCCTTTTGAAGAAGAAGACGCGCAAGAAGTCAAGGCAGTCATTGAAAAAGCCGGACGCAAAGCAGTTTTGATCCCAGGAGACTTGAAAGATGAAACTTTCGCTCGTCAATTGGTTCATGAAGCAGCCAAAGAATTAGGCGGGTTAGATACGTTGGTTCTAAATGCTGGGATGCAACAAGCGGTGAAGGACATCAAAGAGTTGACTACACAACAAATTCAAGATACCTTTACAACGAATATCATCTCGATGTATTGGACAGTCCAAGAAGCGTTGGATTATCTGCCAGCTGGTGGGAGCATCATCACGACCACTTCGATCCAAAGTGCGGAGCCTAGTGCCCATCTTTTAGACTATGCAGCCACGAAAGGTGCTATTACTTCCTTTAGTAAAGGGCTAGCTGCTCAATTAAGTGAAAAAGGCATTCGGGTCAATACGGTGGCTCCTGGTCCAATCTGGACACCACTTCAAATTTCGGGTGGACAGCCACAATCTGCGATCCCAGAATTTGGTCAAAAAGAACTGATGAAACGTGCTGGACAACCAGTCGAATTAGCACCAGTCTATGTTTTCTTAGCCTCTGATGAAGCAAGTTATGTAACTGGTCAAGTTTACAGTGTAACTGGCGGTAGCTTCTTCGCTTAAAATTCCTAGGACTAAAATAGTAGAAAAAAGCTCGAGCAAAGAGGCTCGGGCTTTTTTGCGGATGAAAATGGAATCGGCAACTTATTTTCCTTGTTCGGCAAACATCTTGGTCATCATCAGTTGATTGATCTTTGCAAAAACGGCTGCCCACTCTTGCTCGGCTTGCAGGTTAGACAGTAAGACTAATTTTTCGGAAAACATCACTTCTTCATAATTATCCGTGATCAATAAATCTGCGGCTTCCATTTGTTTGACGAAAGTCACAGAAGCTTTAGAATAAATCGAACGAATCCTCGTCTCAATCATTTGCTTTGTGCGGTATTGAATCGTCGTTTGAATATAGATCGACACGGTCGGGGGCGTATTCATCTGTGTTTCCAAATACAAGAGATGAGCCAGATAAGGCAACTGTGTCTGTTCAAAATACTCTTTATCCAAGTCAGCAAATGGATACTTTTCAACATGGGTCAGTAAAAGTGTGCAGATTGCTTCATAGGTTCTGTCTTTAGAAGGAGCATTTTCAGTCAACAGTTGGTGTTCTAGCTGCCACACTTCCAGAAGATCGATGCCGATAATGATCGATAGATTGAAGACCAGTAGACAGCTGCTTAATAATTTTTCGAATTCGGCGGCTTCCTGACTTGGAGCAAAGGTATCGTGCCAATCTTTGATCATTGCAGTGAAAAAGCGCACAAGATCAGTATCAGAATGTTTGATCTCTTGGATGATCGTTTGATTCTTTTCTTGGGGAACAACCCCTGGCAAAAAGACATGCAAAAAGAAATTCAAGTAAAGATACTCTGACTGAAGCATCTTTTCTGAGGCATAATCGGCACTCAAAAAAAGTGATTCGAGAATTTCTTCTGGTAAAAAACAATAGAAATTCATCAATCCCATGTATTTTTCAGGAATCGGCGGCAAATATTTTTTCTGGATCGTTCGGCTGACCACTGCTTGCCAAAATGCAGCGAGTTTATTTTTCGTCAACGGATCAAAGTGAGAAACAGCAAAGAATGCCGTAAATTCTTCGACATTTTTATGGGAAACACTCGGCAAAAGCCACAAATCAGCAGGCGCACTTTGGGTCAAGAAACTGTAGGTGAAAATACGGATATCAAGCTCTTTTCCAGCAAGAACGATGCGATTATTCAGGTCTGTTCGAATTCGGATTTGAAATTTTTCCAATAGTTGGTTGATTTTCTTGATCAACCGATACATATGCGATTGGCTGACATGCAAATCCAAACATAATTGAGTCAAGGTCATTTGCGGGCGCCCAATCAAGTAATGAATCAGGTTGTATTGTGTGGAGTTGAGCAAGTAATGATACATCAATTGTGCATAAAAAGGTTCATCATCCTCTGTTCGATCAAGAAAATACTGATTGTAATGATTTTTTGATAGAAGCAGGTGAGGTGAGAGCAGCTGCAAATCTTCATTTAAAAAATAGATATATTTTTGCAGGCTTTTTTGCGGGATATTCAAAACTTCTGACAGTTGGACCAATGTCACTCCGTTGGAATTGCAGACAACTTTGAAAATCTCTAATTTCTTTTCTTCTGCGGGAGAAATGAATTCTCGATACATAAGGGATTCTCCTTTTTGGCGTTTTTTTTACGCTAAATCTGTGAACCGTATGATAACCATGATGGATTATACTTATGATAGATGAGAATAGAATGAAAAAACACCAATTAAATTATTATTTTTTAAGGCTGTTTTTTCGATGACCCTCGGTTTCTCATTAAAAAAAGTGAAGGAAGAGATGAAAATGAACAAAAAGGTACGAATGTTAGGTTTGGTCGGAATGGGTTTAGGAATGGCGCCCACTACGGCAGCTGCAGCAGAAGCGAATCCAACGGCTTCAATGACGAGTCAAGCAACACTAACGATCGAACAAGGAATCTTGTCACTGGATCAGGTGACCAATTTTAACTTCGGTACAAGCAGTATCCAAGATATCGCTACCGATGAACAAGTGATTCAAACAACGTCGGATGAAGTGACATCGATCACGGATTACCGTGGACCAAATCAAGCTGGCTGGCAGTTGACTGCGCAATTATCGAAAATAACGAATGCCAGCGATAACGAGCTAGCAAATGCCAAAGTCACTTTAAATGGTTCAACGGCTTCGGGCGATGCAACGCTAGTATCGGGCACCGAATTGATGGTAGGAGCAACAGAACCTACATTGATCGCTTCTGCTAATGGGACGACCGGCTTAGCAACCAATGACTTTAACTTTTCCAATGCTTCATTAACCGTACCAAAACAAAATGTGAACAGCGGCACTTATAGTGGAACGATCACTTGGACATTATCAAACACCTATCAAGCAGAATAGCAAGGAAAGGGCGACAATGAAAAAACAAATCAAGTGCTTCGTACTCATTAGTTTCTTTATCAGTTTGTGTTGCTTTACGAAAGTCACCGGTCATGCACAGACCACACGGTTCACTGTAACCCCAGAACTTCCCCAAAATCAAGTCAGTGACGTCAGTTATTTCGACTTACTGGTAAATCATGAGACCGAACAGAATTTGACCGTTGCCCTTCATAATACAAGTTCAGAGCCGTTGACCATTAAAGCAGCAGCACTAAATAGTTATACGGCCTCTACTGGGATCATCGCGTACCAAGCAGAACAGACCGCCGAAGAGAACCAAGGAATCTCGTTTAGTCAATTGATTGAAAATCCGAGACAGACGATCCAGCTTGACCCTGGAGAAAGTCGTCAGGTCCATTTTACCCTTTCAATGAAGGCAAAAGAATTTGCAGGAGAAATACTTGGTGTGTTTGACTTTGAAGAAGAACCGGCGGAAACAACTGAAAGTCAGCAAACAAATCTGCAAGCCAACTATAAAATTCAACAAGGGATCCGCTTGCGTCAGAATGTAGCAACCATGCCTGACCCCCAGTTGTCTTTGGTCAATTCTGAGGCGGTGGAAAGATATGGTTCTACAGCTCTCAAAAGTAGGATCCGCAATGATCAGCCCACAGCCTTTGGCAACATCACTGTCAGAACAGTGATACGTGAGCAAGATAGCGGCAACAAGGTCGGTGGGTTTTCTGCAGAGAATTTTCAAATAGCTCCGAATTCGGTTTTGGAGCTGTTTAGTGCCTTTGATCAGAACATTCTCGAACCGGGGACCTATCTATTACGGATTGAGTTGAATGCGCCTAAAGGAACATGGGTGTTTGAGGATTCGGTGGTGGTTGATCGCAAGCAAGCCAACCTTATCAACCGTCAGACAACGTTAGGTGCAGCGTATCTTCAAAAACAGTACTGGCTCTATGCAGGAGGGCTACTTCTCTTTCTGTTTGTCCTACTTCTCTTTTTCATTTTATATAGGAGACGTAAAAAAGCAGAAGCAGATGTTAGGCTGTCAGTGCAAGAAGAATCAGAATGAAGAAAGCGGAGGACAGTGATGAAAAAGTTTGGCATTATCCGATGGGGCTATGTGTTCTTTTTTAGCATTTTGCTGCTATGTGGGAAACAAGAAATCGTCCATGCTGCGGTATCTGCGCCAGATTTTCCTACGTTAGCGATTGACGATTCTCTGATCACTCCTGTGGGACAAGCGGGGTCGCCACAAGGGGAACCGGGCGTTAATTATGTTCAGATTAATGATGGAGCTACTACCAACTCCAGTGGTGGTGTCTGGTTCAATAAGCCGGTTTCTTTTACTCGCTCTTTTCGGTTAGAAATGGCATTTTGTATCGATAATACAGCAACGGACAGCGATGGGCTCGCTTTTGTGATGCAAAGCAATGGCTTAAATGCGCTGGCAGAACAAGCAGGACCGACGATTGGCGTCTGGTCAAATACAGGAGGAACGACTCCTTTAAATACGGGGGCAATCCCGCAAAGTTTTGCGATTGAATTCGATACGTTCTATAATAATGCCGGTTTGACTGGGGACGGTATGATGGATCGCGATGTTCCTTCCGGCCATCATATCGCATGGAATTTTCCCGGCTCAAATGACGCATATACCACCGATGGCTGGCTGATTATCGATAAAGTCTTAAATCATCGTGATACGGTATCAGTAAGTGATATTTCCGATGGGGTGTGGCATAGTTTTACAGTAGTTTTTGATCAGCCAACGCAAACGTTGCGTTACACCGTACCAGATTTCGGTGTTGATGTGACGGTACCTGTTGATGACACCTTCAAATCAAATTTGAACCTGACTAATAGTGCACCGGTCTATTTTGGTTTTACTGGTGCAAACGGGGGCTATGTTCAAGAAAAAGCAGTGGCGTTTGTCGATGTTGAAGGATTAGTAGAACTTGAGATGCGAACCGGTGTTTTTGAAAAAGACCCAGTCAAACTATTGTTGGATACTGGTACGACACTTTCCCAGCCAGCCACTGTCGACAATAGCAAAACCATTACTTATGCGACCTATCTCTCCTATAAAAGCACCAGTGATCTAGCTGACTTGGAATCGGGAATCTTGCTCTCATCGCTTTTTCCAGAAGGACTATCATTAGTTCCCGAGGCGGTTTATTTTGGAAAAGCCAGTGAAATCATGGTTAATGGCATGCCGGAAGGCGGAACTGCCTTACCTTTTGTCATTGAAAATGGGCAATTGGTTGCGACACTGCCTGACATGGTCAAAGGGAATGAATACATCGTTCACTTTTCCGTCAATTACACAGAAGCGCCGCTCAATCAGAATTTAGATATAGCCATCCCTGTCCAAACTGTTTTTAATGGAAATGCTTTTGTTTCCAGTATGACGTCAGGTGATCCAGAAATTCATTATTATCAAATGACTGGAATCTTTCCACCAACGCTTACAACAGGTTCGGCGTCATTGGCAGAATCAAAAGCAGACCTGCAGATCGTGCGGCAAAAGCGCAATTCCTATATACCGATCACGATTGATGACCAAAACTCGACCCAAGCCAAAATATATGTCACGGAGTTCTTTACGGAGGATGTGACAATCACCGAAACCGATTTCTCTGAAGCAGCGTTGGTTGAACGGGGAACATTGTCGGAGCCGCTAACGGATACATTGGTGTTAGACACCGAAGAACTAGAACCAGGCACAACCTATTATCTGGCTTCCTATGTGATCGATACAGAAGGCAATCGATCGGCGACACGTTATTATGGGATTGACTTTCGTGGGATTGTAGAATTTCAGCGTGCGCCTGCTTCAATCACAGCGACAGTGACCTTGAATGAACTGGTACGATCCATCAGAGACGATGGCTTTGCTTATATAGCGATTGCTTTTGATCAAGAAGCCCTTTTGTCTATCAGCAATACCAGCGAAGGAACCTGGCAGTTAAGTGGACAGATAAAGGATTTTATGCTAGAGCAGCAACTATTGGCAGAGGAAATTCAGTTGGTACTCTATGATCCGGTGACCAATCAGCTGGTGGCTTCTGTCACTTCTGAAGAGCAAGTGATTTTCCAGCAGGAGCCAACAGGAGCAACGGACTTAACCTTGGATCTTCAGGAATATGATTGCTACTTTCGCTTTGTCCCCAAGTTAGATTTGATTTTACCAGGTACCTATACAGGCACAGTCGACTGGCTGTTGGAGAGTACAATCATTAATGAATAGCAAAAAAAACGCCTAGAAGGCGTTTTTTTCGTCTAAAAGTTTATGTCGGTCCCTTTAACTTTGGCGGCTTTTCGCAATTTTTAAAACTAATGATAGGCCTGCTAAAGCAAAACTGCCGTATTTAACGAATTTTTCCAAGGATTCTAAGGTTTGCTGTTTTTTGTGTTTGCAGTCTGGACAGCTTTTTTCATGGGCATTCATTTTTTTTCCACATTTACAATGACTCTTCATCTGTGATCCACTCCTCGTTTCGTTTTATTTTGATGACTTTCTATAATTTAATTATACATGTTGTATAAGGTTCTGTCTGAAATTATGCTGTGTAAGACGTTTGTTAAAATGAGAAAAAACCTACGTTTATTGGGGGGAGGCGTGGAAGTGTGTAATTGCGAGGCTATTGGCAGTTACAGAGCCCGATGGGTAGGAATCGCTATAGATAAAAAAGGAAGGAAATCTGACAATTTTCTCATTTTCGATAGGTGCTGAATCGCTTTGCTTATCAGTTTAGCAAAATTTTGCTATTGTGGAGTAAGATTAGGGGACAAGAAAATACGCTTCTCTTTTTTTTCTATATTCTATCCTTAATCTGAGAACGAAAATCACCGATAGTATGCTATATATAAGAACAAGGAGCCATCCTTGACAATGTCGAATATGGCATTTGAATGAAAGGATTGATGAAATAAGTGATTTCTTCAATAATTTATACCGATACAAAGGCTTATTTAGATAAAGTGCTAGACCAAGCACTGTTGGATCTACTAAAATCTGATTATCCTAAAGTCTATGAACACGTGCAAAACTTGATTGTTGCTATGGAACAAACGATCCAACAAATTGACAGCACAAATTTTTGGCGGTTGATGCCGGAAATTTTAGGCTATGATTCTCGCTTTGTTTTGTTGAACTCGCTGCAATTGTCAGAAGACAAACTGTTGACGGAAATCGAGATTATTCAGATGATCGAACGTGATTTTCCGAATTTGAATAAAGAATTTTGTGGCTATTCCTTAAAAGAACAAGAGCATGAGAGTTTGATCTTCAGTGTTCAATAAACACTTCTCGTAGGAATATCAAGTAGAGTAAGAAAACGACTAGCTGATCTAGTCGTTTTTTTTTATCAAGAAAAAGAATAATTAGACATGTTATTTATCATTAAAATAAAAATTATTTTGAAATTATGAATAAAATAGATTATTATTGGTATATAATCCTTTTAGTGAAAGAAAAAACAATCGAAAAAAGCAAGAGGAAAGCCAGCTGACTGAAATAGCTGCGATTGTTTTAATTTAGAAAATAAGAACCAGCCTCATCGGCATGGAAAGGAGCAATTATGGATTACTTGAGTTTTTCAAAAAAAGAGTGGGAAGTCTTAGTTTGTTTTTGGGCTGTGGATGAACCTCTGTGCTGTACAGAATTTAGTGAACGTTTCGGCTTAAACCGTAACACATCACTGTCCGTGATTCGCAAGTTAGTAAACAAAGGAGTTCTGGAGATTGCAAGTATCAAAATGAGCGGATCAGTCTTGGCTCGTCGCTTTCAGCCAGCTGTAAGTGAATTGGAGATATTACAGACAGGCCTAACCGATGACCAGATTTTTGAATTAGTGAAAATCGCCATCAGAAAAATCGAAGATCCTGAACAATTAACCCAGTTGCTAAATGTGATTGGTGAATTGAAAACTAAAGCTTCTTAAAGAATACTCGTTTGCATGATAAAAAAATGATCCGCTGTGAAAACAGCGGATCATTTTTCTTGTTCTTGAAATTTTTGTACCATTTTTGTCGTCAATTGATGGAGCACGGACAGTTCTTCCGGTTCAAGAGGCAAGAATTCGGTCACTCTGTAGGGGATCTCTAACGCTTGTTCATGAAGCGCTTTGCCTGAGTCAGTCAATGTGACACGCAAAGAACGTTCATCGTCTTGATTTCGATTTCTTACTAGGTAGCCTTTTGCTTCAAGCTTTTTTAAAACCGGTGTCAGTGTGCCAGAGTCGAGACATAATTGCTTCCCCAATGCTTTGACACTGATCGCTTCATCTTCCCATAACACCAACATCACTAAATATTGGGTATAGGTCAAATTCAACGGGTCCAGTAAGTCTTTGTACTGTTTGATAATTTCTTTTGAAGCGGCGTATAGAGGAAAACACAATTGGTTTTCTAACGCTAAGACATTCATGTTTTCACCCCTTTTTCTAATATCCGCCTCTTATCATAGCTGTTTTTTCAACGAAAGTCTACTCGCTAACGGCCTTGACAGTCACTTCAATGTTGCCAGCTGTGGCTTTTGAATAAGGACATACGGTATGAGCGATCTCAAGCAATTCTTGTGTTTCTTCTGTTGACAATCCTTCGATTTGACCTTCGATCTCAACACCCAAGACAAAACTGGATTCGCTTTCTGCGTATAAGGTCACTTGTGCGCTCACCGTAGAAGCACCATCGATTCCTTTGCTGCTTTTCACCAATTCAAGGGCACTGTTGAAGCAAGCACTAAAACCAGCTGCAAAAAGTTGTTCTGGATTGGTAGCATTTTCGACACGTTTGCCAGGTGCAGTGATGTTTAGCTCAAATGAATGATCGGGACTGTGTACTTCTCCTGAACGGCCACCAGTGTTGATCATTTTAGTCGAATACATTTTTTTCATCATTTCTTCACTCCTGATTTTTATATTTTGTACAATTAAATTGTATGCAATTTAAATGAAAAATGCAAGGAATTGGTTTTCGTTCTATGTTTTTTTTCTAAAAAAAAGCGTAATCAGCATAAGTTTACTGTTCTCTTGGGTGAAACGTGCTATCATAGTTAGTAACACTTGTAATAGATTAACAAATGAGTTTGAAGCTTCAAATTTACTGCGTGAAGGCAAAGAGGGTGAAAATCATCGTAGATTATATGGAAAAACGAGCGGTAGGGCGCTATTTTCGATCGTTGACGGATCATTATTCAGGCTATATACGGCTTTATGGCACCTATACAGAATATCGGGTGATTGCAGGGATTCCTGCTGAAAATGTCATGTTAGAGATTATCGGGGTTGAAAACGGTGTCTTATTGACCCGTGTAAACAATACATTATTTGAAAATGGAAGAGGGTTTTTACAATGATCATTATCCAAATTATTTTAGTTATTTTAGTATTAGTGATTCTGATTTGGCTGATTGCAAGCACTGCTGTGATTGTTCGTCAAGGGGAAGTCAAAGTTGTCGAAAGTTTTGGGAAGTACGTTCGAACGTTGGAACCAGGGCTTCATTTTCTTGTTCCGATTTTGTATACAGTTAGAGAAAGAGTGTCCTTGAAACAGATTCCTTTGGAGATCGAACCCCAAAGTGCAATCACAAAAGATAATGTAATCGTTCAAATTGATGAAGCAATCAAATACCATGTCACAGATGTGCGTGCCTTTGTCTACGAAAATGAAAACTCCGTTGTTTCAATGATCCAAGATGCCCAATCGAACTTGCGGGGAATCATCGGGAAAATGGATTTAAATGAAGTTTTAAATGGGACTGAAGAAATCAACGTAGCGTTGTTTACTTCAATCAAAGATATCACGGCAGGCTATGGCTTAGCGATTGACCGAATCAACATTGGGGAAATCAAAGTTTCGCAAGAAATCATTGAATCAATGAACAAATTGATCACTGCCTCTAGAGACAAAGAATCGATGATCACAAGAGCCCAAGGTGAGAAATCTTCTTCAGTCTTGAGTGCAGAAGCCAAAGCTTCTCAAATGACGATCGACGCCGAAGCCCGAGCGGAACAAACTCAAATCGATGCCGAGGCGCGGGCAAAGCGTGTACGGATTGATGCCGAGGCGGAAGCAGAACGAATCGCGAAAATCACTGAAGCTGAACGCAAACGGATTTTAGCCATCAATGAAGCAATCAAAGAAAGCCAGCTCGACGAGCGCTCACTATCATATCTAGGGATCGAAGCCTTCAGAGATGTGGTGAATAGCAATACCAATACGGTCATTCTGCCATCAAATATGACGGAACTGGGAAATATTCCAGTCGTCAAACAACTTTGGGAAAATGCACCATCTAAATCGGCTGAATAAGTTAAGCACAACAATTGAAAAAGGTTCCCATACTCCGAGAAGAAAGAGGAGTATGGGAACCTTTTTTACTTCGTTTTTTCCGCCGATTGATTATCGACGATCAAGAGGGCCATCATGACATACCCGATCCAACTATCCCGAGAGTATAAAATGTAGCGAGGGGACCAAGAAGCGGCATATTTCTGTTTGTATTCGCGTAACCCTTCAAAAGAATAGAAACGAGAACCAAAGGTGTAAACGAGATAGGCGATCCGCTCTTGCAAGAAACTGCTGCGGAAAGTACCAACGTTGGCTAATGGTGCCATGCCTAAATCAAATTGTTGGTAGCCTTGTTCTTTAAAATAGTCGAATAGCTGAATAAACAAGAAATCCATCGTTCCATTCGGCGCTTTTTCAGGATCGTGGCGCATCAAATCAATGGATGCTAGGCCTGTTTGATAGGTGGGCATAAAGGAAGCGAATGCGACGATCTCCTGTTGCTGATTACGGACGACAGCAATTGGTGCGGTGCTTAGATAGGATTCTGAAAAGAACCCAAGGGAGAACCCTTTTTCTTTCCGTCCATCTAGCCAGTTGTCAGAAATTTCCTTAAGCGTTGCAAATGTTTCGGCTGAAAAGGGTGGGGTGAGCACATCAAAAGTAAAGCCTTCTTTAGTGATCTTATTGTTCAATGCCCGCTGTCCCTTCATTTTCTTTCCTGAGAGGGTGAAGCTAGGTAGATCCACATAAGCTTTCTCACCGAATTTGATAAAGTCATACCCAAATTCATGCAGCAGCATCACCATTTCTTCACTACTTTCATAAAAGACCGGCAGATAATTCCATTGATCCATTTCTGTTAAGAAAGTTTCCAGTGCCTGTGGAAAGTCTGCTTGCTTCCCAGAAGGATCCCCCATGACTAAACATTTGTTATTAAAGGTCGTAAATTGAAAAAAGACCGTCGGCTCGCCAATTTCTGGATACACGTATACTTTCTTGTCTTTTAGATACACCAGATGGCTGTCGCTGTTGCCACCGTAAGTATTTAAAACATGTTTCACTTTATCAGTGGCAGCACTGACGCCTAATTGGTGTTTTGGTCCCATCAAGTACCGGGCAAACAGCAGCATCGCAATGGCGACGAATAAAATCGCAACGAACCCTTGCAGCCATAATTTTTCAGAAGGGAAAAGCAAAAAATCCATCGAATGGTGATGCGTTGGATGTCGATTGATATGAGGCATATTGTAGACCCCGATAATGACATAGAGGATCGTCAACGAACCAATTAACAAACCATCGATCGTCAGCCATTCCCACGAGAAGACGAGTTGTTTACGGAACAACTCGCTTTTTGAAAAAATCATGATTGCTAATAATAATAGAAGAAACAGCATGGTCGAAAAACGGAAGCCAGCAAAAATAGCATAACCGATTGTTGCTGCAATCAACAAAAGCGTCGGCACGTACGCGCGACTGACACGGGCAGATATCCCTCGACCGGCAATTAAAAAGAGGTAACCGAGAAAAATACTCGGGTACTGCATCACAAAATTCAAGCGAATCGGATTGAGGTGGGCCAACCATTTGATTTGATCAAAGGCTTCTGGAATCGTAGCGGAGAGCACCAACATCGTTCCCGTCAAATAAAGCAGCAACACCTCGATCTTATGGAATACCTCCAACAACAAGCTTTTGGGGATACCAGAAAAGCGCTGGTTGAGGGAGACGCCGACATTTTTTGAGAAAAAAAGCAAACCGATCAAAAAGGGAATGATGTAATAAAACAGGCGGAAAAGCAACAGCCAAGCAATGACACTTTCACGGGGAATCTGCAGTGAGCCCATTCCCATGATCATCATTACATCAAAGGTTCCAAGTTCTCCGGGAATCATCGAAACGATCCCAATCACGGAGGCAGCGATGAAAAGTGGCAACAATTGAAACACATCCACCGAGATGCCCATCAAGAGACCAGTCGTAAAGAAGGCTGCAAAAACACCCAGCCATTCTAATAAGGAAGCGGCGATCAACTGCAGACGATCACGCCGTTGCAGTCCACCTAAGTAAGCATTTTTTTTGGAAAAACTAAGGGCATAGACAACTGGAAAATAAAGACTACCGCCTAAAAGCCAGATCCAATACTGTTGCAGATAATCTGTCGTTGGACCAAATAAGACGAAGGCTAGTGCAGCAAGGGATAAAATCGAAAGACCAGACATCAGGTAAATAAAAATCTTCGAAATTGCTTGGGCAACTTCTTTGCCTTTTTTTCCTTTGCCGTAAAATTCCGAGCGTAATCCGATGCTGATGAAGCCGCCGAAGCCGATTAAGTTGTTCATAGTGTTGATGATCCAGCTGGTTTCCAGCAAATAACGGCGATCAGGTTTGTCCCCTAATAGGCGGTTCAAGACAATGTCATATAAGACCATTGGCAAGACACATAATAACCCAATGACAGCCATTAATGCCACTCGCCAAAGTGCCAGTTGCGCAAACAACTCTTTTAATTGATCAATGGAGATCGTCTTGCTTAATGAAAGCAGTTCGCCCAACACGATCACGGCTACTGCAATCAAGAAGAGTGTTTTAAACAGTGAGCGGTGGTCGCGGAGCCAAGTAAAGATTCTCATAGTTATTCACCGACCTTTTCTAAAAAAGATAATACTTTCGTGTTAAATACCTCTGGATTCTTTCGTGCAAAACTATGTCCTTGTCCTTTGACGACGATAAAATTGGACTGAGGGATACTGTTTGCAATATAAAATGAATGGGAAAGCTTGATCGAATCACGTTTGCCGACCAAAATCAATGTCGGCACACTGAGGTGATTCAAATCGGCTGTAGATAAACCGATTGGACGAAACAACAATCCCAAAATAGGGAGAAAGCCCCGCATTCCTTTTGAGAATGGGGAACAAAGCCAAACGATCAGATATTGCAAGACACTCCCCATTCGAGAAAAGAGTCTAACTCCCCGTGGCTCAGTATTGCCCGAGTTTAAAATCATACAACTAACATACTCAGGGTAAAGATGACAAAAGACCATTGCTAGATTAGCCCCATCACTAAATCCTAATAGGGCGATTTTAGACAAATTTTCTTGCTGAATGATTGCTAAAAGATCCGTTGCCATTTTAAAAAAATCGATCTTTTTCTGTGTGTTAGTGGACTTGCCATGCCCACGGCTATCGATTAAGTACAATTGATGTTTTTGTCGCAATGCGTCGACCTGCTTTGAGAAATAGGCACTGCTACCGCCATTTCCGTGCAATAAAAAAAGAGGGCATCCTGAACCGGTTTTTTCATAATAGAGGACAGACCCATCCGGTAAGGGTGCGTAACATTTTTCAACTTTCATTTTTTCACCTACTTTCTAAGAGTATACCTTGAAGTCAGTAGCTATCACAAACATATCACTAGATAAAATGAGAAAAAATAACATTCTACTCATTTTTTCTTTAGCAGATATTTAGGAAAAGGCTTTTTTCTTTACAATGTAAATAAAAATAATCGACTAAGTTAATTAATTTGTTTTCAGAAAATTCTTTACAAACACGGTTTCGTTGACTATAATCGAACTAACTAATTGAGAATGATTTTCATTTATGAAAGGGAGGCTAGCCAATGACCACTATAGCAGATGTTCTGATTATCGGAGGAGGGCCCACGGGGCTCTATGCGAGTTTTTATGCTGGATTACGTGATCTATCGGTCGTATTGTTTGAAGCACAAGCCGAATTAGGCGGGAAGATCAATTTTTATCCTGAAAAAATGGTCTGGGATGTGGGTGCATTGCCGCCAACCAAGGGGAAGAAAGTCAAAGAACACTTGATTGAACAGGCTAAGTTGTTTGATCCAACGATCTATCTGAAAACGAAAATCATCGAATTGACCAAGGAAGACGATCTTTTTTATGCAGTGGATGACCAAGGGAGGACCCATGTTGGACGCACCGTTTTAGTTTGTATTGGCGGCGGTGTCGTTTCTCCGCAAAAATTGCCTTGTTTCATCCATAATAATGTCGACAACTATATCCACTATCAGTTTCCTGACCAGCAAGCGATCCAAGGCAAACATCTTGTGATCTCTGGCGGCGGGGATGCAGCAGTTGATTATGCGATTGAAGCGGCGTCTTATGGGGCAAAAGTTTCGCTTTGTTATCGGGGCGAGAAATTGAAGGCCCATGAAGCACAAGTAAAGAAGATGAAAGCAGAAGGGATTCAAGTGCTGATGAATCACACGATTGACGGGGTGAATCAAGCCGAAACCTTTAATATGGTTCTAAGATTAAAAAACAGTGCTAACCAAGAAACTATCGATTTTTTATGCGATCATTTGTTGATCCAACATGGCTATGACCGGGACAGTGCCTTGTTAGATAAAGTTTCCTTTGATCTCGCACGTCATGAAGATTTTTATTTGAACTGTGAGATTCCAACAAAAACCAGCCATCCCGGTGTGTTTGCAGCTGGTGACATCCATTACTTCAAAGGTAAAGTGAATCTTTTGGCAGGCGCCTTTCAAGATGCTGCGCAAGCAGTCAACCAAATCAAACACTATTTAGAGCCGACCAGTGTCCCACAGGCGATGGTTTCTTCCCATAATGAGAAATTCAGTGAAAGAAATCGACAGCTGCTGGTGAACGAGTAGCAGCGATTCTTTGTGAAAGAAAAAAACAAAAAACAGGATTCCCTCTGGAGTCCTGTTTTTTGGTAGCCTCAGAACAGAAATTCGTTTCACTAGAAGTGAATGTTTGCCACTCCTAAAAAATAAAATCTCTCAAATAAATGATGCAATTGATGAAAATTTCAGCTATTATTTTCAAGTTGACTAATTGGAGGGGATGACATGAATCAAACAAGATATACAGAATTAAAACAAGCAGAAAGAGGCGCCATCTTAAGTATCGTTGCCTACATTTTTGTTTCCATCGCCAAACTAGTTATTGGTCGTTTGGCAAACTCTGAAGGATTATGGGCGGATGGATTAAACAATGCGACGGATATCGTAGCTTCTATCGCTGTTTTGATCGGTTTGCGTTTGGCTCAAAAGCCAGCAGATGAAGACCATAAATATGGTCATTGGAAAGCAGAAAATGTGGCGACTCTCGTAACATCCTTGATTATGCTGGCGGTCGGTCTGCAGGTTTTATGGTCCTCCATTCAAACGATTCTACTCGGTGAAACGCAAAGTCCCGATATGATTGCGGCAATCGTCGGTATCATTTCAGCTATTTTGATGTATGGCATGTATTACTACAATAAGCGATTATCCGCTCGCGTAAAAAGCTCCGCCTTGCTAGCAGCTGCTAAAGACAACCGCAGCGATGCGTGGACAAGTATTGGAACGGCGATCGCTATTTTTGCCGCCTCATTTGGTATCGGTTGGTTAGACAGTTTGACTGCGATCGTGGTAGCTCTTTTGATTATCAAAACCGCCGTTGATATTTTTCGCGAGAGTGCCTTTTCACTTTCTGATGGGTTTGATGAATCGTTAGTCGTGGAGTATGAAGCGGCAATCGCTGGTTTTTCTGAAGTGAAATCTGTTAAATCGATTCGAGGAAGAATGTATGGCGCCAATGTTTTTCTTGATGTCGTCGTGACGATGGACAAATCTTTGACGGTTGAAAAGAGTCATAACGTGGCAGATGCTATTGAAGATCTCTTAGCTGATCGTTTTCAGGTGTTTGATACTGACATCCACATTGAGCCAGCTACCGAATAAATTTTCTGGCAAAACCTTGGTAGGACAAGGATGTAAACCACCCGTTTCCTGTTTGTAAACTGAAAAGTTCTTACGGAACCTGCTCATTCATGGCAAACTAGAGGTAACAAAGGAAGAAAGTAGGGAGCCCTATGAATAATAAGCAGGTAGTAGAAAATGAATTAGTTATTTCTTTAGATAAAATGGATGAAACAGAAATGATGGCAATTTGCCAACAATATATTGCGGCTATCGATGATAGCCAAGTCCTCTTCGCTTTACTGAAAAAAGTTCAAGCCTCTAAAGCAGCAGTAAGCAAATAAAAAAACCGGCATCTTATGCATTGATGTTTTCCACAGCGAAAGCGAAAGGAGCATTGATCAACAGGAAAAGATGCCGGTTATTTTTCGATTTGTTCAAGTCTTTTTAAAAACTTTTAAAGGACGTTTAATAGTGCGGTTAATCCATAGATGAGCAAAGAGGCTATTCCTAAAGGAATAATGCGTCGAAATATAATCTCTTTCAAGCGCTTGCCTGCTTGTCGTTCTTTTTCATAGTTAGAATCATGAGCGTGTGCTTTAAATTGCTGAGGAGAACGAGAAAAGATCAAGCCATTGGTCATCGATAAAACCCATCCAATCAACACCATGAAGAAAGAAACAAAAATGATTGCCAGTAAAAGTAGTTGTAAGAGTTGCATCGTATTGCTACCTCCTTTTTGTAGCCATTTTTTCACTTCTAGTTTACCATCTTTTGAAACTTTTAGGGATCTTTATTCAACGTGCCCTTTCTTTTTTTGGTTCTTCCCTTATAATAGAGATATTTATAAGCGAGTTTCTGTTTCGCACAGCAACAGAGAGAAGGGATTCTTATGGCAATTACACAAAAAATCATTCAATCACCAGAAGACTTCCAAACGTTGGATCGTTTGATCAAAGAAATCTGGCCAGAAGTGTTTACACCAATCATTGGTTCAGATCAAGTCGCGTATATGCTGGCTCATTATCAATCACCAGCAGCGATTCAAAACGAAGTCCAGCAAGGAGCCGTCTATCTTTTACTAATGGAAGGTGACCAAGCAGTGGGGTATACAGCGTATGAAGAAACGCCGCAGCAGATTTATTTAAGTAAATTGTATCTCCACCAATCCACTAGAGGCAAAGGCTATGCCAGCCAAGTCTTTGATTGGTATGAGGAAATCGCCTCAGGCAAAACGTTGCATTTAAACGTCAACAAACAAAATCAGCAAGCGATCGCTGTTTATGAACATCGCGGCTTTGAACGCGTTTCTGAACGCACCGTTACGATTGGTTCGGGATTTGTTATGGATGATTTTATTTATGAGAAGAAGATTGCTGGAGACGAAGGGGCGTAACAAGGAGAAAACGAATGGAACTCACTGCCAAGAATAAGTCGTTCAGTAAGAAAGAATGGCAACTATTTCAATACGTTTTAAATCAGCAAGCAGAAGTCTGTTCGATGTCTATTCGTGAACTGGCTGATACAACAAAAACTAGCTCAACGACTGTTCTGCGGTTTTGTCGAAAATTTGATTGCGAAGGTTTTTCAGAATTTAAAATCAAATTGAAAAAGACGTTACAGAAACAAGGAAAGACTGATCGATTATTCAAACAAGATAAAAAAGCCCTGCACTATTTTTTTGAACGTATGGATGAATCCTTCTATCGAGAAACATTATTAACGATTGCTAAACGAATAAGCAAAACAAAACTTTTGATCTTAGCCAGTGATAGGGAATCAACACTTGCTTTGATCTATGCCCAACAAAAGTTTGCACGTTTAGATAAGATCGTGATCGTAGAGGAAGAAGCAACATCGATTAAATCCCTTTGGCGAACCTTAAGTAGCGAAACCACGTTGCTAGTCTTTTCTAATAAAGGCGCCGATCCATTCCTTGAATCTTTGATCACTGAATGTAGCCTCGCTGGAATTTCAACCATTTCACTGACAAATCGTTCAACAACGTCAATTGCTAAACTATCTGAGCGAAATTTTGCTTATTATTATTCCGATAATCAAGAAGCTGATTCATTGTCCTCACAAATTCCAGCCATTTATTTGGTGGAACTTTTATTTGATTTAGTTACTGATTGTGAAGGCCGCTGAATAATTAAAACTACCTACGCCTATCAGAGAAGTTCTTCTGATAGGCGTATTCTTTTGGCAATTTTTTCAATTAAATAGATTGCTGGTAGCTGAGAAGTCAGTTCAATGGTTTTCTCTTTTTTTTGACTAGCTTTAAAAATGGTTTCTCTTTCGATGTAATAGGGCACCGTTAAGTCGGATAACTGGCTGATGGTTGAATCTTCGGTATTCGTGATGGCAATTATCTGACACTCTTTTTGATTTAACTTTTGTAAGTATCGAATCATTTCTTGTGTTTCCCCGGAAATCGACAAAACAATGATACCGGTTTTGCACAATATGTCTTCTGGAAACCAGTCGATAGGATAATTTGAGGGATCATCAACTTTTAATGCCGTTTTTCCTAAGTCAGTAAAATAGAGTGCACCATATTCCGCAATCGTTTCAGATAAGCCTGATCCAATAAATAGCACAAAGCTTTTGTTCTTAAGAATCTCTGTTGCTCGATTGATTCTCTCAGATAAAAAGGGCTGGTTTACTCGCTTTAAGAAATCAATTGTTTGAGATTCATCACTATCGGATATTTTGGATTTTACGAGAGAATCTAAGTAAAAGCGCAAATTGATCTTAAATTCGGTAAACGTATCACATTCAAATTTCTTGCAAAAGCGGCTAATACTAGCAGTACTGGTATGAGTCTCTTTGGCAAGTTCTTTCATCTTCATTTTAGACACTGAAGCCAAGTTTTTTGATACAAATCGGTAAACCTCGTATTCTAGTGCAGTAAGTTCAGGATTGTAGTCAAGAAAAAGCATGATGCACCTCCGTAACAAAGTGTTTTTTTTGTGGAACAAATGACAAGGGATGAAAACGTTCTCTATTTAGGATTATAACATTATATTGATTTTACTTCATGCTATACTTTCGTTGTTCAATAATGTAAGCGGATGCTTCGCTTAGTAAAAAAGGAATTGTAGGAGGGCGACATGGAGTATAATTTTTCGAAGGACTTTTTCTGGGGTGCAGCAACGAGTGCGACACAATCAGAAGGAACGATAGCTGGAGACAATAAAGGAGAAAACATTTGGGATTATGCATCAAAAAACTATAACCATCGGTTTTTTGAAGGAGTTACAACAGAACATACATCAAGGTTTTATCAGGAAATGGAAGCGGATTTGGATCGAATGGCGGCACTTTCTTTTAATTCTTTTCGGACTTCGATCTCTTGGTCACGTCTTATTCCCGAAGGTATAGGGGAAGTTAATTCAGAAGCTGTTGACTTTTATACCAGAATGCTTGATGGGTTAAATCAAAGAGGCATCAAACCGTTTATCAATCTTTATCACTTTGACATGCCAATGAAATTACAAGAAATCGGCGGATTTGAAAATCGTGAGGTCATCGAAGCGTATCGGGCGTATGCGAAAATTTGTTTTGATCTATTTCATGAGAAAGTTGCGTACTGGTTTACCTTTAATGAGCCGATGATTCCAGCAGAAGCCGGCTATTTGCATGACCGACACTATCCTTATGTAGTAGATTTTAAACGGGCGGCACAAGTACTTCACCATATCATCCTTGCTCACTGTGAGGCAGTTAAGGTCTTTCGACAAGGAACTTATCAAGGAAAAATCGGTATCATCATGGATGTGATCCCAGTTTACCCAAGAAGCCAGCATCCTGCCGACTTAAAAGCAGCGGAAATGGCAGACCTCTTCTATACTCGCTCCCTTAATGAAGCGATTTTAAAGGGTCGTTACCCACAGGAGTTAAAGGCTATTTTAACGCGCTACGACCAAATGCCACGAATGGAAGAACAAGATCTTGCTTTGATTGCTGAAACAACGATTGATCTGTTAGGGATCAATTATTACCGTCCACGGCGAGTGAAAGCCAAAGAATCATTGCCTAATCTCGAGGGAGTTTTTTCGCCAGAATGGTTTTACGATGATTACGAGATGCCCGGCAGAAGGATGAATACTTCAAGGGGGATTGAAATTTATCCTCATGGCTTGTATGATATCGCCAAAAAAATCCAGTTAGAATACGGGAATATTGATTGGTTTGTTTCAGAAAATGGCATCGGGATTCAGGGAGAAGAAACATTTATCGAAGGGGGGCAAGTACAAGACAACTATCGGATTGCTTTTTTAAAAGAGCATTTAATTGAGCTTCACCAAGCAATGACGGAGGGTAGTAACTGTCTGGGGTATCACATGTGGACATTTGTGGACTGTTGGAGTTGGCAAAATGCGTTCAAAAATCGCTATGGCTTTTATCGCTTAGATTTAGAAACAGGAGAAAAAACGGTGAAAAAGTCTGGTCTATGGTTTAAAGAAGTGATTCAAAGAAATGGTTTTTCAAACGAATTTTAGGAGGTTTTTATAATGAAAGTTTTAGACTCGGTTGCAATGAAGTTATTACCGATTGCCAATGCTATTGGACAGCAGCGGCACTTGCAGGCAATTCGAAATGGGTTGATTTCTATTTTGCCGCTCACGATCGTTGGCTCTTTTTTCACCATTATTTTAAATTTGCCGATTCCTGGTTATACCGAATGGGTCGCTCCTTATTTACCGGCACTTGACATTCCTTTTCGATTTACGGTGGGGCTAATGTCTCTCTATGCCTCATTTACGATCGGCTCCAACTTAGGTGCAAGTTACAAACTCGATCGGATAACAAGTGGGTTTTTATCCATGTTAGCGACGATTTTAATGGTCGTTCCAATCAATTTGGCGGAAGGCATCAGCACGACAGGAGATGCCGTACTTGCAGGAAGGTATTTACCCATCGCTTCACTTGGATCACAAGGATTATTCGGTGCGATCATTGCGGCGCTAGTTTCAGTAGAGATTTATCATTTTACGAAAGCAAAAAACTTGGAAATCAAGATGCCAGAAGGCGTACCTCCAGTGGTAGGAGAATCCTTTGCGGCATTACTGCCAACATTGCTAGTTATCTTAGTCTTTTGGATTCCGCGACACTTTTTTGGTTTTGATTTAAATGGATTGTTGACGATCGCCATCTCTCCTTTAAAAGGGTTCTTAACGGGAAATAATTTGATTGGTGGGATCATCACACAATTTGTAATCTGTGTATTCTGGGTATTGGGTATTCATGGCCATGCCGTTTTAGGTCCCATCATTCGCCCGTTTTGGGATCAGGCAATTTTAGAAAATGCAGAATTGTTCCAAAATGGGATGTCTGCCTTTGATCTACCAAATCTTTTTACCGAGCAATTTTATCAATGGTATGCCCAAATGGGTGGAACAGGATCAACGCTTGCATTGGTTGTTTTGTTTATGTTCTCCCGTTCAAACTATTTAAAACAATTGGGGCGTCTTTCCATTTTACCGGGAATTTTTAATATTAATGAACCAATGATCTTTGGGACACCGATTGTAATGAATCCGCTATTGGCGATTCCCTTTATTCTAGTGCCAATTGCTAATACCATTATAGTTTATATCGTTACCGCTTTAAATTGGATGCCTAAGATGATGGTCAAACCACCATTTTCAATTCCCGCACCTCTTGGCGCATTGATCACCTCAAATTGGAATTGGGTTGCTTGTTTGATGGTCTTCGTCTGTTTCTTCGTTTCGTTAGCGATTTATTATCCATTCTTCAAAGCATTTGAGAAACTTCAAGTGGCGCAAGAGCTAGAAACAGTTAAAGAAGGTGAGTAGAATGGTTCTAGTAGTGAGTTGTTTGCTCTTGATTTTTCTGACCCATCTTCTTTTAGAAAAAAATAATGCTAGAATCACGCTGGCTTTTTGGAAACTATTACTTGTTTCCTTACTTTTCTTACTCAGTTTGTTTTTCCTGTTGATCCGCACTCCTTTGGCGCCAGTTTTCATTTTGTTACTTATCATCAATTGTACCGTCATCCAAAATCGATTTATGTATCAGTATCGACCGAAAGGACAACGATAGGACGCTTGATGGTTACTGTAAGAAATGTTATTGCGAAAAGATTATTCTATCTACTGTTTAAAAAACTATTTACGAACCTTGATCCTCTGTGCTATTATCCTTGTATAAACATTATAATGTTATAAACTAAGGAGGCAATTATGAAAGGGTTTGTAGAATTTATTGAACAGAAATTGATGCCGATTGCAAATAAAGTGGGGATGCAACGGCACATGGTAGCGATTCGAAAGGGGATCATCGCTACTTTACCATTAACGATCGTTGGGTCGTTCTTTACGATTTTGCTGAATTTCCCCATTGAATCGGTCGCTGCGGTGATCGAACCGTATCGGGAAGTTTTGGATATTCCATTTCGTTATACAGTCGGATTATTGGCATTATATGCAACGTATGGGATTGCTTCATCGCTAGCCAAAAGCTACAAGCTGGATTCATTGACTGCGGGTATTTTAGCAACGATGTCCTTTCTTGTAACCGCTGCACCACCGTTGCGAGTCTTTGATTCTGTGAAAGGTATCATTGATGCCGGACGTTATATCAATGTGGCCAACCTAGGCTCCGGCTCTTTGTTTGGCGCGATCGTTACGGCAATCTTGTCCGTTGAAATCTATCGTTTCTTTATCGTAAAAAACATCACCATCAAAATGCCAGATGGTGTGCCGCCAGAAGTGACGAATTCATTCATGGCGTTGATTCCCGGTGGAGCGATCCTGATTTTATTCTGGGTGATCCGTCATATGCTTGGTTTTGATATCAATGGCTTTTTAAGTAATTTGTTGATGCCGTTAAAAGACGTGCTAGCGGGTAACAGCTTGTTTGGTGGTTTATTGACTGTCTTCTTGATCTGTTTCTTCTGGGTACTGGGGATTCATGGACCAGCCATCATGGGTCCTGTCATTCGTCCATTTTGGGATATTTCCATTGCTGAAAATATGGAAGCCTTCCAAGCATCTGGCAATGCGCATGAATTGCCTAATATTTTTACAGAACAATTTTTACAATGGTTCGTGTGGATCGGTGGAGCCGGTACGACCTTAGCGTTGGTCGTTTTGTTCTTCTTCTCCAAATCAAAATACTTGAAACAATTGGGACGTTTGTCCATCTTGCCAGGCCTATTCAATATCAATGAACCAGTGATTTTCGGTGCACCGATCGTAATGAACCCAATCTTAGGTATTCCTTTCTTGGTGGCACCGTTGATTACGACAACGATTTCTTACTTCGCTACCATTACCGGTGTTGTACCGATGATGGCTGCCAGACTTGGGTTTGCCATTCCAGCACCAATCGCCGCCTGGATGAGTACGGACTGGAGTATCGCAGCAGCGATTTTAGTGATCGTCAACTTCTTTATCACACTCGCAATCTATTACCCATTCTTTAAAGTCTTTGAGAAACAACAGATTGCCCGAGAGCAAGAAGAAGAAACAGCCGCTTAAGCAAAACAAAAAGAGTGAGGTGCAAACATGGGGATTTATGCCATTTGTTTATTTTTGGGTTGTCAAATTTGGTTAACAAAATCAGCACAAGGGAAAAAAATTCAAGAAGTGCCGTTTTGGCGGATGCTTTTGTTCGGGATTCTTGGCGTTGCTGCAGCGATCCTACTGAGCCGTCAGTTTCCGTGGGGACCATTTTTGACGATGACGGCGACGATTGTTTGCAGTTCGCTTTTACTGACACGTTTTACTGCTTTTTATGAAGAAATGAGGATGAGATAAGTTGAAAAGAAAACTAGGAGTATCGGTGTATCCCGATCACAGTGATTTTGAAACAGATAAAGCCTATCTGCAATTAGCCCATGATTATGGCTTTAGCCGCATTTTTATGAGTATGTTGGAAGTGAGTGACGGCAAAGAAAACGTGCAGAAAAAATTTAAAGCGTTGATTGATTTTGCCAAAGGATTAGGCTATGAAACGATTTTAGACGTGGCACCAGCCATCTTTTCTGAACTAGGCATCTCCTATGATGATTTGACCTTTTTCCATGAACTAGGTGCCGATGGAATTCGTTTAGATTTAGGTTTTGACGGCAACAAAGAAGCGATGTTGACCTATAATCCCTTTGGTTTAGCTGTTGAATTGAATATGAGCAATGATGTGGCGTATTTAGACAATATTTTGACCTATCAAGCCAACATTCCTTACTTATACGGCTGCCACAATTTCTATCCGCAAGAAGGGACTGCCTTACCCTATGATTTCTTTGAAAAATGCAGTCGTCGTTTCAAGGAAAAAGGCATTCGAACCGGCGCATTTATCTCTTCTCAAACGGGAACGATCGGACCTTGGGATATCAATGATGGCTTACCGACCTTAGAAATGCACCGAAGAATGCCTGTAGAAACTGCCGCAAAGCATTTGTTTGCCACAGGCTTGATTGATGATGTCATTATCGGCAATGCTTATGCTTCGGAAGCAGAATTGGCGGCACTAGGAGCGATTGATCGCTACCAGACCGCATTTGCGATTGAATTTGTGCCTGAAATCAATGAAGTTGAACGCCAAATCGCCCTGGACGAGCAGCATTACCGTCGAGGCGACATCACCGATCGGATGATCCGTTCCACAGAAGTTCGTAAAAAGTATAAGAACCATGACAATCCTGTCCATGACCACGAAGGCGTCTTTCAACGAGGGGACGTTGTGATTGGCAATGATCGTTTTGGCAAGTACAAAAACGAGCTGCAAGTCGTGCTAGAGCCTCACTCAGATCCACGAAAAAATAAAATCGGTTCGATCGTCGAACAAGAGTTAGTTCTGCTGCCCTTTATCCATCCTTGGTCGAAATTCACTTTCACAGAGAGGAAGGTGTAACGAAATGTTTGATTTGATTATTCGTCAAGCCCGCACGATCGATGAAGAAGTATTTGATATTGGGATTCAAGACGGCAAAATCACTGCTCTGGCACCCACGTTGCAGGAGCAGGCGAAACAAGAGCTGACCTTAGCAGAAGGGGAGTTCTTGTCAGCTGGTTGGATCGATGACCATGTCCATTGTTTCGAGGAAATGACGCTCTATTATGATTATCCAGACGAGATCGGTGTCAAACAAGGCGTCACGACCGTTATTGATGCGGGGACGACTGGCGCCGAAAATATCCATCGGTTTTATGATTTAGCCAAAGAAGCCAAAACCAATGTCTTTGCTTTAGTCAACATTTCCAAATGGGGCATCGTAGAGCAGGATGAACTTGCGGATCTGTCAAAAGTCAAAAAAGAATTGGTCAAAGAAGCGCTGCAGAAGTTTCCTGACTTTATCGTCGGGATCAAAGCCCGAATGAGTAAAACGGTGATCGGCGAAAATGGCATCACGCCGTTGAAATTAGCCAAAGCGATCCAAGCTGAAAATCAACCGTTGCCTCTGATGGTCCATATTGGTTCAGCACCACCGAATTTAGCAGAGATTCTCGCTGAATTGGAAGCAGGTGATGTGGTGACCCATTGCTTTAACGGCAAAGCCAATGGGATTTTGGATCAGACGAACCAAACCATCAAGCCTTTCGTCTTTGCTGCCTATGAAAAAGGCTTGGTCTTCGATATTGGTCATGGGACAGACAGTTTCAATTTTGATGTGGCGGAGACGGCCTTTGCCAATCAGCTAAAGGCTTCTTCCATTAGTACGGATATCTACATCCGCAATCGTACCAATGGACCTGTTTTTGATTTAGCGACGACTATGGAAAAATTAGCGGTCGTAGGGTATGATTGGCGTGAGATCATCGAGAAGGTGACCAGTGCCCCTGCGAAGCAATTTCATTTACAGAACAAAGGCGAGATCGCATTGGGATATGATGCTGATTTTACGATTTTCCGCTTTGAAGAGGGCGAAAAGGAATTGACGGATTCTAACGGCAATCGCCGAATCACGACACAACAGATCGTGCCGCAAAAAGCGGTGATAGGAGGGGAACTTTTTGACACTGAATATTGAAGAACTAGGCTTGAAAGAAGTCATCAATGCTTCTGGCAAAATGACGATTCTAGGTGTCTCGAAAGTCAGCGAAGGCGTGCTTGCAGCCCAGCGCTATGGCGGGGAGCATTTCTTTGAAATGGCAGATCTAGCAGAAAAAACCGGTGCCTATTTAGCAAAATTGTTGAAAACGGAAGATGCGCAAATCGTTTCTTCCGCTTCGGCGGGAATCGCCCAATCAGTGGCGGCACTCATCGGTCAAGGAGACAGCTATCATTTGTACCACCCATATAGTGAGAAAATCAGCAAGCGGGAGATCATTTTGCCCAAAGGCCACAACGTAGATTATGGCACACCGGTGGAAGTGATGGTGGCGCAAGGCGGCGGAAAAGTCGTAGAAGCAGGCTATGCCAATATGTGCACACCCGAGCACATTGAACAGATGATTACGCCCGAAACGGCGGGGATCCTCTACATAAAGAGTCATCATACCGTTCAAAAAAGTATGCTGACGGTAGCAGAAACGGCCCAAGTTGCCAAGGCACACGATCTTCCATTGATCGTTGATGCGGCTGCTGAGGAAGATTTGTTTGCCTATACCCAAGCAGGTGCTGATTTAGTGATCTATTCAGGTGCGAAAGCACTGTCAGGACCAAGTGCTGGCTTAGTGATCGGCAAGCAGCCCTATGTCTCTTGGGTGCGCCTGCAATCCAAAGGTATTGGTCGAGCAATGAAAATCGGTAAAGACAATATTCTCGGATTTACCCAAGCCGTGACGGATTATCTAGCGGAGGGAACAGAATCTGGCGCTTCGATGCAAGAGCGCCTACAACCATTTATTGCGGCAATCAATGAAATCACTGGTTTCGAAGCAAAAATCGTTCAAGACAGCGCCGGCAGAGACATTTATCGAGCGAGTGTCAAAGTGAAAGAACCAAGTGCCAAATCAGTAATCGACGCGCTAAAAGCGGGAGAACCAGCGATTTATACCCGTGAATACCAAGCCAATAACGGCATTATTGAATTTGATATCCGAGCAGTCAATGAACAAGAAATGGCAGTGATCACCGATCGCTTACAAGAAATTATGTTAGGAGCAACCCAAAAATGAAAACTTCACCCAATTATTTCGCTGACCGTGTCTGTCTGAATGTGTTAGCAAACTCTATTGAAAATGCGAAAGCTTGTTATGAAGCAGCAGAGGGCAACATCGTCCTAGGTGTTTTATCAAAAAATTATGCTAGCGATGAGGCAGCCATCGTTGACATGAAAACCTATCAAGCGGCAACAAATAATGCCCTTTCTGTTGGACTTGGTGCTGGCGACCCCAACCAAAGTGAAATGGTCTCCCGAATTTCCGCTGTTCTACAGCCACAGCATGTTAACCAAGTGTTCACGGGAGCGGGGACCTCACGAGCTTTGCTAGGACAATCTGAAACGATCGTCAATGCCCTTGTTTCACCAACGGGAAAAGTCGGCTATGTCAATATTGCTACTGGACCATTGAGTTCACAAACTCCAGCTGCAGAAGTCCCCGTCGAAACAGCGATCGCTTTATTAAAAGATATGGGGGCTAGTTCTATCAAGTATTTTCCAATGAAAGGGTTGGCTCATAAAGCAGAGTATCAAGCAGTAGCAGAGGCTTGTGCTGCGAATGATTTTTATTTGGAACCGACCGGCGGCATCGATTTAGAAAACTTTGAAGAAATCTTGCAGATCGCTGTTGATGCAGGAGTGAAAAAAGTCATTCCACATATTTACAGCTCGATCATCGATGGCGAAACAGGGGACACACGCCCTGAAGATGTACAGACATTAGCAGAAATGACGAAAAAGGTACTGGCAGCAGCCAAATAGGGGGGATCAATGATGCGGATCGGTGCTTACGGTGAGGTAATGATGCGGTTGACACCACCAGAATATCGAACACTGGAACAGACCCACTCTTTGCGGATGGATTTTACAGGAACAGGGGTCAATCTGTTAGGCAATTTGGCGCATTTCGGCTTGACCACCTCGATGCTGACACAAGTGCCAGCCAACCGTTTAGGGGATACGGCGAAAGCCAGCTTGCGTTCCTATGGGATTCAAACAGCATTTGTTGGCAAAAAATACAGCCATATCGGCAGTTATTTCGCCGAGATCGGCTACGGCGCTCGTCCGACTTACGTGACTTATCAAAATCGCCATCATAGTTCCTTTGGCGTTTCAGGTCCAGAAGAATATGCCATTGATGGATTTCTAGAAACAGTCGATCTCATTCATATTTGCGGGATCTCTCTTAGTTTGACTGAGAAAACCTGGAAAACTGCATTGGCTTTGGCGAAACAGGCCCATGTAAAGCAGATTCGCGTCTGCTTTGATTTTAACTTCCGCCCAAGCTTGAATGAAGAATTAAATCGTGAGGTACTAAAACAACGGTATGAAACGATCCTGCCTTATTGTGACCTAGTTTTCGGCTCTGTCCGTGACTTGGAGGAGCTGCTGGCATATCCCTTAGAGGAAACAGAAGGTGCCGAGCTTGCGTTGATCCAATCCTTTATTGACCAGTATCAACTAGAATGGTTCTGCGGGACACGCCGTCTAGCCGTGGAAGACAAGCAATTTATCAGTGGAAGAATCATTACGGCGCAGGATGCCTATGAAACGGCACCGCAGCTGCTGCAAGTATTGGATCGGATCGGGGCAGGGGATGCCTATGCCGCTGGTGTATTATTAGGCTATGCCGAAAAATGGTCGCTCCAACGCACTGCTGATTTTGCAATCACGAATGCTGTATTGGCTCATACGATGCTGGGAGATGTCCCATTAACCACCAAAGAACAAGTGGAACAAGTCTTACGGGCACCTGGGAAAGACTTGATTCGCTAGAAAAAACACTTGCGTCCTTCTCCTAAAAGCGATGGATGATTGCGCAAAAGCAGCCGATTGTTCTGCTTTTGCGCAGTTATCCATCAAGAGAAGGACGCAAGTGTTTTTATTGTTTTAAAAAGGTTTCTACTTTTTTCTCAGGGATCACCCACAACAATAGCACGAGACTATCCAGCGTGATGATAAGTAGTGGATGGACCAGCCAGCCGAGGAGCAATGCCAGCACGTTGATAAACAACGTAAAGTAGAGTTTCTTGTATCCGCGAAACAGTTCTACGATGGCTTGATTGTCAGGGTTGGCACGCACCAAGGACTTTCCTACAAGGAAATAGCTGAAATCCGTCAATAAAATGACAGCTCCGTAAAGCAGTTGAGGGGCAAGAGCGACTGGATAACGACTGACCCATGACGTTACAAAAGGAAAGAGGGTTAGTGCCAGGATCAATAAATGATTCGCCCACAAGGTCCAACCGTCAATTTTAGATACTACTTGAAATAGATGATGGTGATTGTTCCAGTAGATCGCTAACATCACAAAGCTAATCAAATAAATAATAAATTGCTGTTCCACTCCTAAAAAAGAAGCAAAGGTATCGCCTTCGGGCTGGTGCAATTCCAGTACTAATAAGGTCATTACGATCGCAATGACCGCATCCGTAAAGGCTTCGATTCGATTTTTTGACATGTACATCCATCCTTTTAAGTTTCTGTTTACTGGATCAGTGTACGCGATTGTCAGAAATTCGTCGAATGATTATTCTCGGGACAAAAGCCAACGTTCCAGCTATTTCGCAATTGGCCCATTGCCTAGTGCACCGAATAAAAACAAATCGATCGCTTCTGGCATCTTGTCTTCTTTTTCTGGTGAGTCCAAGTGAGCCGCCATCAGCACTAATAACTGGCTGGTAACAAATTCTGGATCGACATCCGAACGGAGATTGGAATCACTGCGACGGAACAAGTCAAGAAACGGTTCTTTGTAATTTTTCCGCCAAAGCAAGTACAGTTTTTTTGAAGTGTCCTCAGAAACGGTATGCTGAATGTCGTGCATCATCATATAAAAATTGATGCGATGCCGACTTCTTAAAAAAAGAAACATGTTTAAGATTTTTTCAGAGATCGTCAAGGAAGTATCTTCAACAGTCTGATTTAGTTTTCCAGAAACCTCTTGTGCCAAAGAGACCATCACTTCATAATAGATGGCTTCTTTGCCTTTGAAGTGATAATAAAGATTGGGTTGGGTGATGCCGACGGCTTCTGCGATCTGTCTAGTAGAAGTTGCTTGATACCCCTGCTGCATAAACAGGTTTTCTGCGACTCGTAATATTTTTTCTCGCAAGTTCAAAGTCAGCCCTCCCAACGTTCCTGACGAAGCATTTTTTTCGCGGTAAACAAAAGTTGGATTTTCCGTTGTTTCGGTACCGCTGTTTTTTCAGCAAATACTTGATAGTTGTTTTTGCGGATCACAGTCAAGATTTCCCGATAGATCAAAGCAGCTGCTAATAGAGCTTCACGGCAATCTTCATCGATTTGCGGCATCATGACAAAAGATTCCTGATAAAGCGTCTCAGCAAGTTGCGCTTCGTGTTCCCACATCTCGATAAACTGCTGGTTTTGATTGCCAGCTGCTAATGCCTCTCGCGAAAGGTTGAATTGCGCCAAGACCGTTTGTGGCAAATAGATGCGGCCCATTCGCAGATCCTCGCCAATATCACGTAAAATATTGGTGCGTTGCATCGCTTCACCCAATTTTATGGCGGGCTCTTGAATCGCAGCGGCTGTTTGTGAGAGAATCGGCAAGAGCATCAGACCCACACTGCCGGCTACGTAGTAACTATAGTCGGAAAGCTCTTTTTCAGAGGTGGGCTGCTGGAAGTCAAGGTCTTGTTTTTGTCCCACCAATAGATCGAAAAAGGGTTGAAACTGTAGGTCAAACTGTTGGAAAGAAAGGGTCAATGCCCGCCAAATGGCTTCATCAGGATCTTCTTCCTTGATGGCTTGCGGCAAGTCGATCGCATCGCCGGTTAATAGTTCTTGTATTTCTTCCAAGCGTTTTTTCATGGCTTCGATCAACAATGGGTCATGCTTTTCATCGACGGCATCATCGGCACGTCGGCAAAAGGCGTAGACGGCATAGACGGCGCGTGCTTTGTCTTTTGGCAATTGAGAAAAGGCGGTATGAAAGTTTTTCGAATGCTTTTTTATGATGGCCTCACAGTATAAAAAATCGTTGTCGTATTCATCAAAGACGCTTAATGATTTAACGGTCATCTTTTAACAACTCCTCCACAGCTAACTTGGCACTTTGCATCACGATTGGCACACCCGCTCCCGGATGCGTACTGCTGCCGCAGAAGTATAGGCCTTCTGCATAATCAAATTTATTATGGGGACGATAGTAATTGCTTTGCGCCAAGGTTGGTTTCAAGCCAAATGTCGCACCGTTGTAGGCATTGAACCGATCATTGAACGTATCTGGCGTATACATTTTTTCATACACGATGTGTTCATCGATATCCGTAAAGATCGTTTTTTCTTTTAATAATCCAATGATCTGCTGGCGGTAGCTTTGAATCGTTTCATCCGTCCATTGATCAAATTTAGATAATTCAGGTACTGGGACTAAAACATAAAGACCTTCTTGACCATCAGGTGCTAAGGAAGCATCTTTCAGGGTTGGACGATACAAGTAGAAGGATGGATCTTCTGGCAGCTTGCCAGCCTCGAAAAGATCGTCTACATTGCGTTTGAAATCATTGGCAAAATAAATGCTATGGAGTGCGCTATCTTCATATTTTTTGTCCAGTCCTAAATAAAGCAAGAAACAAGAACAAGAGTAATCCATCGAAGCGATTTTTTGATTGGTGTATTTGCCGCGTTTTGATTCATCAGGAATCAAGCTTTCCATAGCATAAGGAAAATCAGCCGCACAAATCACGGCATCTGCGGTGATCGTTTCTCCATTGACACGAACGCCTTTGGTTTGCTTGTTTTCGATCAATAATTCATCGATTGGGGTATTGTAATGGATCGTTCCGCCTAATTCTTGGAACAAACGTGCCATACCAGTGGCTAATGTATACATGCCGCCTTTGATGAAATAGACCCCATACATCAACTCGATCATAGGGATGATGGTATAAAGGGACGGCCCTTGGTAAGGGGAGACACCGATATACAAGGTTTGAAACGCCAATGATTTTCGCAGGCGATCATCTTTGACAAATTTAGAAATGGAAGAGTAGGCGTCACTAAACGTTCGCAGCTTTAACCCTGCCCATAATGATTTGGGATTGTAAAAGTCTCGCCATGTCCGAAACGACTTGGTGATGAAGGACTCTTTGGCGATCACATAGCGTTTGTAAATATCTGCTAAAAAGGCAAAATAGCCTTGAGCATCTTCTTCCGAGATCGCTTCTAGCGTTTTGGTCAATTCTACTAAGTCGTTTGAGAAGGTCAGCGGTTCGTCTTGAGCAAAATACAGCTGCAGCATCGGATCGACTTTCTCCATAGGAATATAGTCATTCGGATCAACGCCAGCAAATTCAAACACTTCACGATAAATTTCAGGCATCATCACGATGGTGGGTCCCACATCAAAGGTAAAGCCGTTTTCCTTGATCTGATTCATTTTGCCCCCAGGTTGACCTTCTTTTTCGTAGAGGGTGACGTCATAGCCAAGTTTTTGCAAACGGACAGCAGCAGCTAATCCTGACACGCCCGCACCGACAACAATAATTTTTTTCATGCTTGCTCCTTCTGCGAATCACTTGATTCGGCTTCTTTTTTCGTGTGTTCTTTTTCTTCTAAAACGCCATCCTTCATGACGAGGACCCGATCACAATAATCTGTCAAACGGGTATCATGGGTCACCATAATGGTGGCTTTTTGTTTTTCTTTGGTTTCTTTTGCTAAGATTTTGACGACTTCGACGGCTTTTTTTGAATCAAGACTCGCCGTTGGTTCATCTGCCAAAATGATGGTGGGATCATGATAGAGCGCTCGGGCAATAGCCACACGCTGCCTTTCACCACCAGATAGTTCATCGGGGTATTTGTTCTGCAGCTTTTCAATCCCTAGTTGTTCAAACAATTCAGTAGCTGATTGCTCTTGGGGTTCTTTGCTGACCTTATCCACCAATTGAAGTTGCTTTTTGACCGTCAAAAAAGGGACAAGGTTGGAAGCTTGTAAAATAAAGCCGATCTTTTTGAAACGAGTTTTTGCCCTTTGCTTTTCTTTTTGTTTACTAAAGGGTTCGTCATTGATAAATACTTCGCCTTCAGAGGGAGCTTGTAGACCACCGGCAATCGTCAGAAAGGTACTTTTCCCAGAGCCGGAAGGACCGATGATGGCGACAAATTCGCCTTTTTCTACCGAAAAGTTGGTTTCTTTCAAGGCTTCAATCGTCGCGTCCCCATCTTTAAATGATTTTTTGACTTGTTTGAATTCAATGGCACTCATGTTTTTTCCTCCTATCCGATTGCTTTCAATGGGTCGATTTTTACAATCGTTCGCACCGAGAAGAAAGCACCTAGCATCGCGATCAGAATCATCATTACACTGATACTAGCAAAGAATAATAGATTGATTTGGAATGGCACTGCTGCAGGTAACACGAGGGCGGTACCGATCGTTGCCAACCCACCGATCAAAACACCCGAGGTTGCCAATAAGAACGTTTGGGCAATCACCGAAAAAGCAATGTAGCGGCTAGAGATCCCTTGGGCTTTCATGACACCGAAAATTTCTGATTTTTGCATCGTTAGTACATAGATAAAAATACCGATAACGATGGCAGCGATCACGATCAAGAACCCGATCATAAAGCCAAAGGTCAGCACTTGTGCGTTGTAACCAGGCAATTCATTAATAAATTTGCTGATATCCGTAGCGACTAGATCATCTGGCACTTCTTTGATTTTGCCACGAGTTACGATCGCGTTGATACGGGCATTTTCTGAATCATCTTCTTTTTCAAAACGAATCTCTTGATAGGCACCGATCGAGGTGTAGAGGACCGGAGCAACACTGAAGCGGGCGTTATCTGTAAAACCGACGATTTTCAATTTTTTGTCACTGCCGGCTAATTTGATGGTGTCACCAATGGAAATCCCGTATTCTTCCTCAATGCTGCTGTCTGCGACCGCTTCATCATCTGACGCAAACATCTCGCCATCGATAATATTTGGTGCTAGAAATTGATCTGGATCAATGCCGAAAAAGGTGACATCGACTTTTTCACCGTTGTCTTCTTTAGTCACTACCCCAGCGGTTTGCGCCAAAACAGCTTTTTCTGGTGCATCGACTTCGTCATAAAGACTGCGAGGAAGCATCGACATGTTTAAATTATCATTTGCTTCTTCAGTCAACAAAATTTGATCTGCCTCCCATTTGTCGACCGCCATCCGATTATCTTGAGCCAACCCATACGCTAAGCCAGTTAAAAAAAAGACCAGATAGGCGATTAAAAACATGACCCCTGTGACTAGGGCGTAACGCAATTTGGAATGGCGTATTTCATTGATTGCCAAAAACATAACGATTCCTCCTATTATTTTATCACTTGATAAAATAAAAATACCATTTTTTTTATTTTCAGCAAACTATCTTGCTTACAAAGAGTAAATTCGGTGAAAAAAGGAAGGTTATTTAGAAGGGCGTCTGTTGATTGAAGAAAACCAGTTGCTGCCCCCTGATTTCAATAGGAGCGTAGGAGCAGCGAAGGAGCGGGGGATTTTAGTGAAAAAAGAACTAGGATAACAGTAAAAGCCCTCTGATTCAGCGCACGCAAACACTTGGCGTATTTTGAAATCAGAGGGTTTCTATTTAAAGTCTGGTGCTGGATCAAAGTGTCAATCGTCAGTTTCTTTGCTTGTAGCGATAACTAACGGCACGATTTTTTCAAAGGTGTGGCGGAAGCTTTCAGGTTGTGCTAATTTTTGATAACTGATCGCCAAACCGTCTTGGTTTTTGCGATAATCCAACCAAACCTTCAGCTCACTTTGAGGACCATATTTCTTTGAAATGTACTGATACGCTTCTTGGTGCAATTGTTCTAGATCTGTGAGTTGCTTTTTCTCATAAGCAAAAAGCAAGGTTCGCTTGAGGATTCGCTCAAAATCTAAGGCACGATCGGCTTCGGAAATAATTTTGCCATAAAGCGAGCGAGGCTCATAGGGCAGCGAAGCACGATGGTCTTCTACTGCTTCGCCGATCATTGAAATGACTGGAGGAGAGAAAAAGCGTGGCAACACAGCATCTTGTTCAACGATCTTGCGGGAATTGCTTTCGTGGTTTTTGCGGCCATAGAGCAAGCCGATATCATGGTAGGCAGCTACCGTATAGACGATATTCAGGTCAACAGGCAATGTTTCAGCAATCTCAAAACTATTTTGGATCACTTGGTGGACGTGCGCTGGGGAGTGACTGCTATCCAATTGGTTGTATTGTGGGATGATGGAGCTTTCAATATAGTGCTTTAGTTGTGGATCAATCTTCATTTGTCTGGTTCTCCTGCCTTTCTTATGCTAGATGAGGGGGAATTGAGCCAGTGCCAAACCGATCACTCGTTTCTAGACCTAGCGGCTGACGACAAAAGCCAAAGGGCTGTCCATCAATGGTGATTTGCTGCTTGAGCCACGGAAGGTAACTGATGGTATCTGTTGGATCGCCGGCAGCTGCTTGTTCCATTTTCTGCCATTCATCCGACGTAGAAATCGTTGCAGCACCTTTGAGTAACCCTTGCCAAATCACCTGGATCTCCTCGGGACAAAGGTTTCCTGCCATTGATGACAGCCCGTTAAACCCTAGTGCGACCTTTTCCGCCAAGTCCGATTCACCACCAGCATAAAAACGAAAATCGGCAGCCGTCTTTGTTTTTAGTTGAGGCACTCGCTCCTTACTGCCAGCTTCTTTTAAGCCGATCACCCGAGGGTCAGCGATCAAGGTCAAGAGACTTTCTGCAGATAAATCAAAGCCCGTGCGGCGGGGATTGTTGTATAAAATAACTGGTTTTTCGCAAGTATGGATCAATCCCTGAGCATAGAGGACGGCTTCCTTTTGGGTCAGGCAAAGATAAGGGGGAAAGCCTAAAACCACACCATCGATTCGGGGATTTTTGCTGATTGCTTCTGCCAACGCGAGCGTTTCATGAAATACGATGCCAGCTAAACCGAAGAGGACTTCGAAATCGGCTGCCCAGCTGGTTTCTTGCGCTAAGGCATGTAGAAGCTGTTTTTTTTCTGTTAAGGTCAATGAGTGCTGTTCACCGGTGGAGCCGCACACCAAAACCGATTTGATCCCTTGCTTTTGTAGTTGCAAGATATGAGCGATCGTCCTTTTCGTGTCAAGTCTTTCTGCATGATCAAATGCTGTTGGGACGGCAACATGCAGTGAGTGATTCAATGAAGTCATCCGATTCATCCTTTCTTGTGATACGTTTAGCCAGCGATGTTCTTCTTGCTTCTGGTGCAAGCCAAGGAAGACGAAATAACTGATTATCCACTAAGTGTAGCAAACTTCTCGTTTCAGCAAAAGGCTTAGCAAAATATTTTTAAAACGGTGGTTGCGTTTTCAAATAAAGCATGGTATTATGCAAGTAATAAAACAGGCATGTGACTGGTAATGCAGGCAGGACCTATAAAAAACATGGAAGGGATCGTTGGATTCCGTTCAATGTTTTTGTAGGTGTTGTCTGCTTTTTTCTTTGTTTGGCCAACAAAGGAAAACTAATTAAAGGAGAAGAAAATTATGAATGTAAAAGAAACGGCAACTGCCATCGTTGAGTTGATTGGCGGAAAAGAAAATATCGCACATTTGGAACATTGCTCCACACGCTTGCGCTTTACCTTAAAAGACAATAGCCTCGTACAAAAAGATGCCTTGGAAAAAGTCGATGGCGTGATTGGGGTGCGACAAAATGTCCAATGCCAAGTCATCATCGGCAATGATGTCGTCGAAGTGTATGATGAGGTTATGAACGTGTTAGGTCATGAGCTAACAGCGGATGGAGGAAGTGAAGGCAAACAAAAACAATCGTGGGGTGCGGTCCTGCTTGATTTTATTATCTCGATTTTTCAACCGTTGATTCCAGCGGTCGCTGGTGGGGGCGTCTTGAAATCCTTACTGCTACTTGCTTCTGTCACTGGATTGATGGACAATACCAGCCAAACGTATCAAATTTTGAATCTGATCGGTGGCGCACCATTGTATTTCTTACCGATTTTAGTGGCGATCACCACGGCAAATAAATTAAAGGTCAACCAATTGGTGGCGGTTTCCGCTGTCGGTGCCTTGATTTTGCCTGAACTAACAACACTATTGACAGATGGCGCAGCTTTCATGGGCTTCGGTTTACAAAATATCGCCTATGCGTCACAAGTATTTCCAGCCATTTTAACGGTTTTATTTTACGCTCAAATTGAAAAACTGTTTACCCGAATCTCACCAAAACCGATCCGTATCTTCTTTGTTCCAATGATGAGCTTAGTTATTACGGTTCCAGTTGCTTTATTGATTTTAGGCCCATTAGGCTTTGAAGTCGGAACGATTTTCTCAGCAGCGATCATTTGGCTGTATGCCCATTTAGGTTGGGTGGCAACGGGGATCTTAGCCGCTGTTTTACCATTGATGGTGGTTACCGGTATGCACAAAGCTATGATTCCTTATGCTGTTTCGTCCATGAGTGAGATGGGGGCAGAGCTGTTATACTTACCTGCCTCATTGGCACATAACATCGCAGAAGCCGGTGCTTGTTTTGCGGTGAGTGTTCGGACCAAAGACCAAAAACTTCGTTCAACCGCTGTTTCTGCAGGCATCTCCGCCCTTTTTGGCATAACCGAGCCTGCTTTGTATGGGGTGACGATCCTGCACAAACGAGTGCTTTACGGCGTGATGGCTTCCAGCCTAGTTGGTGGTGCAGTGGCTGGGTTATTTGCCATCAAGGCCTTCGCATTAGTTGGTCCCGGTCTAGCAAGTATCACTATGTTCGTCGATGAAGCCAACCCGATGAATCTTGTGTGGGCATTAGTCACGTTAGGGGTATCCTTTACTGTTTCCTTCGTCCTTGTCCTTTTCTTATTCAAAGACAAAACAGTGGAAAATAAGACGACAGTTGCCGATCCGAAAGCCGAAGTATTGAGTAAACCAGTAGAAGGCCAAGTGGTAGCCCTATCTGAAGTCAACGATGAAGTCTTTTCAAGCGGTATGATCGGAGAAGGTTTCGGGATCATCCCGACGTCTGGCGAATTGATCGCACCAGAAGATGGCGAAATCACGATGTTGTTTGAAACCAACCATGCGATCGGGTTAAAAACTCGTAATGGCGCAGAATTGCTCTTTCATATCGGCTTGGATACCGTTCAATTAGAAGGCAAACACTTTACCCCTTACGTGAAAGCGGGGGATCAAGTGAAACAAGGGCAACCCCTGATTCAATTTGATCTAGATGCCATCAAAGCAGCTGGGTTTGATCCAATCGTGATCTGTGTGGTCACCAATCAAGAAAACTTTACGGTCAAACCGATCGAATCAACCGATGAGCGCAACGAGCAAGGTGTTTTATCGATTGCACCGATCGTCTAAACCAATGAGCAATGCAACAAAAACAATGTAAAAGGGGATTGAAAAAATGACTGAAACAACTTTTCCAAAGGACTTCTTATGGGGTGGCGCTATCGCCGCAAATCAAGTAGAAGGGGGATGGAATCTTGGCGGCAAAGGCTTGTCGGTAGCGGATGTGGCTACTTACAAACCTCATGTCGACGTGAAAAACTTTGCGGCACATATGAGCGTGACTGTTGAAGCCGTCAAAGAAGCAATGGCGGATTCAACGGATACCATCTATCCAAAACGCCGAGGGATCGACTTCTATCATCGCTATCCAGAAGATTTGGCTTTATTCGCGGAGATAGGTTTTAAAGTATTGCGTTTATCGATTGCATGGACCCGCTTGTTCCCAACTGGGGAAGAAACGACACCCAATCCAGAAGGGATCGCTTTTTACCGCAATGTCTTCCAAGAAATGCAGCGTTTGGGAATCAAACCGATCGTAACGTTGTCTCACTATGAGATGCCGTTAGCGCTTAGCTTGAAGTACAATGGCTGGGTGGAACGTAAAGTGATCGATGACTTTGTCCGTTTTGCGACCGTCTGCTTTGAAGAATTTGGGGAGTATGTGGAGTATTGGCTGACCTTTAACGAAATCGACAGTATCCATCGTCATCCCTTTACAACAGCAGGTCTCATTCCTGAGCAATCAGAAGCTGGTAAGGAAGAGCAAGACGTATATCAAGCCCTCCATCACCAATTTGTGGCCAGCTCATTAGTGACAAAAATCGCCCATGAAATAAATCCCGACAACAAAGTCGGCTGTATGATCACGAAGTTGATGACGTATCCATTGACTTGTGACCCATTGGATGTTGAATTAACTTTAAAGAAAAACTTGGAAAATGATTTTTATGCGGACGTTCAAGTCAAAGGTGCTTATCCGCGAATGATTGAAAAAGATCTCGAAAAACGGGGCATCAAGATTGAAATGGCACCAGAAGACCGCCAAATCTTAAAAGATCACACCGTTGATTTTCTTTCTTTCAGTTATTATATGTCTATGGCTGAATCAGGCGACCCACATGCGGAACGGACACCGGGCAATACGGTTTTAGGGGTAAAAAATCCCAAGCTGCCGTCAACTGAATGGGGCTGGCAGATCGATCCTAAAGGCTTGAAAATCTCCTTGCTTTCATTGTATGATCGGTATCAAGTGCCATTGATGATCGTTGAAAATGGTATGGGTGCCGTGGATGTCCTTGAAGACGGTCAAGTGCATGATCCGTATCGGGTCGATTATTTCAAGGCACACTTCAAACAAATGAAGGAAGCCATCGATGAAGGAGTCGATTTGATTGGTTATACTTCATGGGCACCGATCGATCTGGTCAGTGCGGGGACGTCACAAGTGACGAAACGCTACGGCTTCATTTATGTGGATGCCGATGATGAAGGAAACGGCAGTTATGACCGTTTGAAAAAAGATTCCTTCGATTGGTACAAAGAAGTGATCGCTACCAATGGCGCAAGTTTGGCAGAATAAACAGTGAGGAGCGAGAGTGCATGATTTACATCAAGAAAGTCTTAAATTCAAGTGTCGTACTTGTTGATAAGGAAGGCCAGGAAATGATTGCACTTGGGAAGGGGATCGGCTATGGAAAGAAAGTCGGCGACAGCATAGCCGATACCCAGATCGATCAAGTTTTTCTGCCAATCGATGAAAAAAAATCGGGTCAGTTTGCCGATTTGGTGGATGAGATTCCGTTGTACTATTTTGAAATGACCAAAGAAATCGTTCAGCTGGCGCAAAAAATGCTGCCCTATCCGCTAAATTCAACGATTTACCTTACCTTATCGGATCACTTGCACTTTGCTGTGGAACGTCAGCAAAAAGGCTTGAGTGTGACGAATCGACTCTATTGGGAAATCAAGAATTACTATACGGAGGAATTTCGAGCCGCCGAACAGGCACTACGCTTGTTGAAAGAGAAGTATCAAATTGATCTGGCGGAAGAAGAAGCCTCCAATATCGCGTTTCATTTGATCAATGCCCAGTCGAACACCGAGGAAAATCAAGATGGGTTGAAAAAAGCCAAATTGATCGGGTTGATCGTCAATATGGTACGCTACTCGATCCAGCAAGACGTCAACACCAATTCGATCCATTATAATCGCTTTATCACCCACGTGCGTTTCTTCGTTGACCGGTTCTTTTTGGATGGTCTGCTGCAAGAAGAAGACGAAGGACTATACCGTCAAATGTGGGCTCTTTATCCAAATGCTATGGAGATCGCGACAAAAGTCAAAGCCTATATCGATAAAGAATATCAAACGAAGATCCCTGTCAATGAAATCGTCTATCTAGGCGTTCATATCAATCGGTTGATGAACCATTCAGCGATCAATTCCTAAGCGTCCTCATTTTTAACAAACACAAACAAGCCGTTTCCCTTTGCTGGAAGAAACGGCTTGTTTGTATTTAGTAGGCTTGCTTGTCAGGAATCACGCCTCGAACGCCGCCTTTTGGTTCCTCCACGTCGCCTTGGTAGCGTGGGATCAAATGACAATGGCAATGAAAGACCGTCTGTCCGGCAGCCTCCCCGCAATTGAAGCCGATGTTGAAGCCGTCTGGTCGATAGGTTTCCAACAAATAGGCTTTGCCTTCCTGCAACAAAGCCTGCAAGTCTTGTAATTCCTCTTGGGTGAGGGCAAAATAATCCCTTCGATGTTCTTTGGGGATCAATAGCAGGTGTCCAGGGGTGACGGGAAACTTATCAAAGATCGCATAAAAGCGTTCGTTTTCAATGATCGCATGTTTTGAGGCAGTACAAAAAATACAAGTCAAAATCTTCCGCTCCTTTTTCTCAGCTAGATAGCGTATCGATACTTATCTTTAGTGTACCAAAAGCTGATTCGAAATGAAACGCACGACAAAAAGCATGTCATTATGAGTCATTTGCGAGTAAAATGAAAAAAGTTTGCTGATTCGCTTGACTTAGAGTGCACTTCAACCTGTATGCTTAGTGTAACTTGAAAAACAGGAGGACGAGCAAATGAACTATGTAAAATTTGGCAATACGGGACTTGATGTGTCACCATTATGTTTAGGGACAATGGGATTTGGCGATCCCAATAGTGGCTTTCATGAGTGGGTGTTAGAAGAAGCAGATAGTCGCGAAGTTATCAAAAAAGCCTTGGATCTAGGCATCAACTTTTTTGATACGGCAAATGTCTATTCTTATGGAGCGAGCGAAGAAATCGTCGGTCGAGCATTGAATGATTTTGCTCCGCGGGATGAGATCGTGGTTGCCACAAAACTGTATTCAAAAATGAAGCAACGGCCAAACAGTGGAGGGCTGTCTCGAAAAGCGATCTTTTATCAAGTCGAACAAAGCTTAAAACGCCTACAAATGGACTACATTGATTTGTATATCATCCATCGTTGGGATTACCACACGCCAATTGAAGAAACCATGAAGGCCTTACATGATTTGGTGGTTTCTGGAAAAGTGCGCTATATTGGTGCATCCGCGATGTACGCTTGGCAATTTGCCAAAGCACAAGCAGTTGCAGAGAAAAATGGCTGGACCAAATTTGTTTCGATGCAAAATCACTTAAACTTGCTTTATCGAGAAGAAGAGCGAGAAATGATGCCCTTGTGTGCCGATCAAAAAATTGCCGTGACGCCATATAGTCCTTTGGCTGCTGGACGTTTAACAAGAGATTGGGGTGCAGAGACCAAACGGTACTTAACGGATAAAACCGCCAATCAAAAGTACGACAAAACGATGGAACAAGACCGGGAGATCGTGGCACGAGTCGCAAAGATCGCTGACAATCACCAAAGCAAACGGTCGCAAATCGCCTTGGCTTGGTTATTGCAAAAAGAACAAGTGGTCGCACCAATTATTGGCGCAACAAAAGAAAGCCACTTATTGGATGCTTTACCTGCCCTTGATCTAAAGCTGACTGCCGAAGAGATTGCTTATTTGGAAGAGCCTTACTTGCCTCATGCAGTGGTAGGAGCGGAATAACGAGTAACAAAAGGGCTTCTGGCTCGTAGCATACAAAACGATCTAGGAAAAAATGCAAAACAAGGAAGTGAAGCCATGAATATCAAAAAAGTCAGTGAACTGAGCGGTGTCTCAGCTGATACCATCCGTTACTATGAAAAAATTGGGCTGATTCCGCCGGTCAAACGCAATAAAAACGGTGTTCGGGATTTGATGATGACGACTTAAAATGGATCACCTTTACTAGGCAAATGCGTAATGCTGGACTATCGATTGATGGGTTGAGTCATTACCTGGCTTTATTTGAAGAAGGGCGAGGGACGGTTCCTGAGCGCAAGCAGCTCTTAGCAGAACAAATTGCGGTACTCAGGGAGAAAATCTCAGATATGACGGAAGCTGTTGAACGTTTAGAATACAAACTAGAACATTACGACGAGCATGTTCTGCCGACAGAAGAACGGTTACGTCAACGAAAAGCCAATTTGGTCACTAAGTCTTAATGACTGAATTCGCTACTATGGAAATTGAAACGTTCTGCTCAATGGAATCCAATAGAAAGGAAGCTTATGAAACGACTTGCGATTTTAGGTGCTGCTGGAACGATTGGGCAGCTGACACGACAAACACTTTTAGAAAGAACCAATTTCTCCCTAGTACTCTATGCCCGCCAGGCAACGGAGCGTTTGCAACAGATTGATGCTGCGCGTGAGACGATCATTGATGGTGACTTTCTCGATTTAGGACGACTCGTTCGGGCATTGCAAGGTTGCCAGTCGGTTTTTTTGACGGATATCCATGATCCGCGGGCAACGCTGCGGGTGATCGAGGCGATGAAATTAGCAGAGGTCAGCCAATTGATCAGTGTCGCACCAGAAAGAAACCTTTGTCATTCAGAGGCATTAAAGCAATTGGTGTCCGCAACTGATCTTTCCCTTTCCCCGAAAAAGCATCAGCTGATTTTGCAGCAAAAAAATCGCTTGATGTCCTATCAATTGATTAAAGGATCAGAATTGTCGGTTTACTTTGTTCATTTGCCGTCAGAGAAGAAACGTATGGCGAATAGAAGAGCATGGCGGGAATCTGTTGTAGAAGAAATCCTTTCCGCTTGTGATTGCTGTGCAGCTTAACAGCAATCTTAAAGGAATGAAAAAATAGCAGAATACTTTCTTGAAGGTCAGAATCAATTTTTTCATGTTTTCATGAAAAAATTGGTTCTTTCTTTTACGATTTTTTTGATAGAATAGACAGAAGCTTTTATACATAAAAATAGTTGCCAGATCGAAAGGAGAACGTTGATGGAAACACTTATCAAAAAAAATCTTGCTTTATTGCTTGGGGTGCTATGGATCTGCATCGCATTAAACTTCTTCCTTTTACCTCACAGCATTGCTTCTGCCGGCGTCGGGTCGATTGGCTACCTCATCGAAACTGGCTGGTCGATCAATCGCCATATCGTTGTCTGGGGTATAAATTTATTGATGCTGGCCCTTGCGTTTTTACTTTTGAAACGAGAGGTCTTTGTCAATACGGTTATCGGTAGTTTGGCATTTCCCGTTCTTCTAGCACTTTTACCAGAAATTATGCTGCTGCGCTTTTATTCCATCTCATTGATTTTAGGTAGTTTCTTCTTTAGCTTCGGCATCTTTTCGCTCTACAAAATTGGTGCGTCTAATGGCGGTGTGACGATTCCGCCACTAATTTTGGAAAAATACTATGGCATTCGCAGATCTAGTGGGGTTTTCTTGACCAATTTGATCATCATCTTATTGAACCTTCTGATCTTTTCTTGGCAAGAAGCACTTATTTCTGCCTTTTCAATCTACTTGATTGCCTTCTTCATGCGGCTCTTCATGAGAATCGAACAAAAAATGCAGGCCAAGAAATCTGTGAAAGTCCAAGGAACAGCAAAATAGAGTAACATTTCAGAAGCAAAACATCGGTGCAAAAAATCTGCACCGATGTTTTTTAATATTTTCTTTTTCTTAGAACAGCTATGGAACCAGTCAAACAAGCGATGATCAAAAAGCAAGTTAACAACAGTGCTGGCAGCAGTTCCCCTAGTTTGATTTGGTCGGTTAAGTAGTTAGGAAATTGGCTGGAAAGGGAATATGGATTCCAGTTTGTTACTTGACTCCATAGGTTGCCTAACATGCCCATCAGATAACAGACGCCAATAAACAACAAACCTTGATAGATACTTTTAGCAAAGCTGGAACCTAGCAGCAGGATGCTGATTGCTAGTAAACCGAAAAGCCAATAGCTGACCAAAGCGCTAGGGACTTGAGCAGCGCTGGAATCATCGAAATAAATCATCGTATAAAAAGCACTGACACTGGCACTTAGGAGGTAACTTAAAGACCAAAGAATCATTAAATAGCAAGCTTTTGCTATGACGATCGTGGTTTTTGGTAAGCCTCTGGTGATCAGCTGAATAAAGGTACCCTGATTTATTTCGGCTGAGAGCGTATCGGTAAAAAGAATCACAAATACTAGCAGACCAATCGTGCCGATGTTGCTGTAAAACTGAAGCCACGAATCGATCGATGTCGGATCAGCAATCGTGATTTCAATCGATTCCGGCATCATACTGGCCATCAGTTCTGGCATGATTTTGGCAGTAAAGGGAGAAAGCATACCAATCAGGGCAAACAGGATCAAGCAAATCAGTAGTTTTTTGCTGCGAAGACCGCCGAGAAACTCTTTTTTTAAGAAAACAAGAAACGCATTCATTTGATCACCTCCAAATAAATCGACTCTAACGATGGTTCGATTCTTTGAAAGGATTCTGGGACAATGTGTTGTTCGTTCAGCAATTGTAGCAGCTGTGAACCGATATTGGTTCCAGTTTGTTCATCGATCAGTAATTGATTGTTCTTTCTTTTTGCCGATATGCCGTGGATTGCTAACACTTTGGCAAATTTTAAATGGTCACCTTCGTCGGTAAAGACAATCCCAAAGACGGTTTTTCGATAACGGTTTTTTAAGGAATCCATCGTTTCGAACGCACGGATCTGACCTTTGTGCAAAATCGCAATATAATCTGACAGCTGTTCGACATCTGCGAGAATATGAGAGGAAAAAAGCACTGTCGTTTCTTCTTTGATTTTTTCCAATACATCAAGAAATGCTTTGCGTCCTAGAGGGTCTAGTGCGGATGTTGGTTCATCACAAATCAAGATGGCGGGGCGGTTGATCAGAGCTTGGGCTAACCCTAGACGTTGCTTCATGCCGCGAGAAAAGCCAGCGATTTTTTGTTTCGAAGCTTCCAGGCCTACCAACTCTAAGACTTCCATCACTCGCTGAGGCTGAAAAGATTCTTTATTTGGCTGAATTTTTCCGCAGAAAGTCAAATATTCTACAGCTGTCATAAAAGAGTAAAACTGCGGCACATCTGGCAAATAGCCGATCCAGCGATTGGTCTTGGTTGAGCCAAATTGTACTGGTTCGCCACAGACAGTGATTTCGCCTTCATCAATAGGGAGTAACCCTAAAATCGCTTTCATGGTGGTTGTTTTGCCGGCGCCGTTTTCCCCTACAAATCCCACGACACTCCCTTTGGGGACCGAAAAGGATAGGTCTTGTAGCACTTGTTTGTGCCCAAAACGTTTGGATAAGTGATTGATCTCGATCATCTTCATTGTTGATCCCCTTTTCCAAAAGCAAAATAAAGGATAGGACCGATCAGGCTAACAAAACAGGCGATGAAGAGCCAAAGAATACGAGAGCCAAACTTAAATTGTTCTTGTTTTAAAATATCTCGAACTGCCAAAACGATCAAGATCAATTGCAAAAGAATCAGAGGGATCAGTATGGGCAAATAATCAGATATATTTTCTGGTACGTTTAGTGAAAAACTATTCATGTGAGTCACTCCTTTGCGAATTAGATACTTGTTCAGCCAGATTGCTCAAGCGCTGAAACAACTCTTTAAATGGGGGTTTTTCTTGATACGGTTCAAACAAGGGTGTCAGCTGTGCTATTGCAAGAAATTGTTTTTTGACACTACCTGAGTTACGCGGGATCTGACTCCCTAATTCTAATTCACTGATCCACTCATCGATGCTGTTGAAATAATCATCTCCTTTCAAAACGATTTCCTCTGGAGTAGCTTCTAATATTTTGACATACAGCGTTAATGCTTGTAACAATAAGCTTTCTTTTCCTAAAGCAGCAAACGAAACCATCCCAGCGGCTAGAAAATTCAGTAAAGAGAGGGGATGCAATTCGGCCAGTTGGAAGCTCTCGCTGAGTGCCAGTCCACGTGCATAGGTTTTTTCCAGTTGCTCCTCGTCTTGTGTGAGCATTGCTAAATAATTCGTTAGCAAACTCATAAAAATAATTAAGTACTGGTAAATCGCACTTTGCGTAACGATCTCAGCTTGTTGCAACTGATTTTTTTGCTGAAATGCTGCGGCAATCAACGGTTCGCTAGGTAAAAAAGAGAGAGTTTTCGTGCCAAGGATCGCCAAGACTTCTTCTGGCTTGTTTCTCATCAGAAGACAATAAGCATCGATCTGTTTCGCTTGTTGTGCCAGCTCACTGTCTCCTTGGTCCATGATCCGTTGGTACAGGGTTTCTGCTTCCTTCAAATAGGTATTTTTCTTTGCTTCCATCAAAGCGTCTTCGTAAGTTTGCCCTTTCGGGACGCCTTCTACGGGGACATCCGGCAACAGATCCCAATGATTCAAGTAAAAGGACCCCATTTGTAATAAGAATGGATAACAAGAGTAATACCGTTTGGTAAAACTTTGAGCAAGAGCGAGAACTTCCGTTGGTGTTTTTGTTTGGAAGGCGTCTTTTAATAATTGATAGATTCGCTGGATCTCTTTAGGTGATAGCTGCGAATCTAAAATCAACAATTCATCGACGCTGCAATCAAAATACGCCGCTAATAAGGGCAGTGAAGTGATATCTGGATACGTCTGTCCCGTTTCCCATTTTGAAACGGATGCTTTTGACACGTTCATAAATGCTGCTAATTCTTGCTGCGTAACGCCTCTGTGTTTTCTTCTCCGGGCGATTTCCTCGCCAATTGGTAAGTCCATAGTACACCTCCGATAGGTTTGTTTGATATACTTCTATCATAAGAGGAGAAGGGATAACTTACAATGGATTACTAGTTAACTTTTGGTTGATTTGATTAACCATAGGTTGATTATTAACGTAGGTGCCCCCATCTCTGGCAAAGAGATGATCTAGAAGGAGAGGCAGAATGATGAAAATTGTAGCAGCGATTGATTCCTTCAAAGGAAGCGCCACTTCCGCAGAATTAAATCAAGCGGTCTTAAGCGGGTTTTCAGACCAGTGGGAAAAATGTAGTATTCCCATCGCTGATGGGGGAGAAGGCTCAATGGCAGCAGTCTTTGCTGCGTTTGGAGGCAATTACGAAACGGTTCCAGTGACCGACCCATTAGGTGGTAAGTTGCAAGCCCGTATGTTGGTCACAAAAATCAATGAAGAAAAAATCGCTTTGATTGAATCTGCGGAAGTGATCGGATTGCAACTCGTGGAACCTAGTGACGAGACCACCCGCAATAGCTCTTCTTTTGGTTTAGGCCAAATGGTCTTAGCAGCTTGCAGACAAGGAGTGAAAAAAATTTACCTGACCCTTGGCGGTAGCGGCACTTCTGATGGGGGCGTAGGCTTTTTACTTGCGTTAGGAGCAACCATTCAAAGAAACGAGCGAATGGAAAACAATCCTTTGCTGCAGGCAGAATCTCTGGAGCTCAGCCAGTTGAACCCTCTGCTTGCACAAATTGACCTGTTTGCTTTAGCCGATGTAACAAATCCTTATTCAGGTGAACAAGGATTTGCGTCAGTTTTTGGTTCACAGAAAGGGGCAACCAAAGAAACGATCCAGCAGTTGGATCAACAAGCAAAGCGTTTGGCTGAACACATCAAGCGGACCACGGGGATCGATTTGGAAGTCCCTGGTTCTGGTGCAGCTGGGGGCCTTGGTGGTGGGGTTTATTTGGCAGGTGGTCAGTTGGTTCCGGGATTTTCGACGATTGCTTCCTTGATTGGATTTGAGGAAAAAATCAAAGGAGCAGACTTATTGATCACCGGTGAAGGTCGTATCGATGGCCAAACAGCTAGGGGGAAAGTACCCTATGGTGTCGCTTTGCTCGCTCAAAAACGCCAACTCCCAATTGTTGCAATCTGTGGCTCCCGAACCGAACGTCTCGGCGAACTGTCGCAATTGCTTCCAACAGTCTTCAGTATCCAACAAGGACCAGTTTCCTTGGCAGAAGCGATGGAAAAAAAGCGAACCTTGATTAATGCTCAACAGACTGCTCAAGCCATCGCCGGCTTAGTGGAGCAGTGGCAAAAAAAGACCGGATCAGTTCCTTCAGAAGGCACTGATTTTCCAACCAAATAAGAAGCAAACACCAAAAAACTTCGTAGGGAAGGCAATCGCCAGTACGAAGTTTTTTGGTGTTGCGCCTTTTTAAGCCAAGGTGGCTTGTGCTTCAATCTCCACTTTAAATTCAGGGGCAACCAAGCCGGCAACGATGACGAGACTCATGGCCGGTTTGTTTTCTGCCAAAATGGTTGTGAATGCCGTACGGACAGCAGCTAAGTAAGCAGCATCCGTTAAAAAGACGGTCATTTTGACCACTGATGACCAAGACAGTTGATTGGCTGATAAATGCTCTTCGATTTTCTTCAAAACGATGGCTGTTTGCTCTTGCGGGTCCTCAGGTGTGGCTCCGTCTTGTGACGGCGTTTGACCAGAAATGAAAAGAAAAGGTCCTTGCGCGATTTTTGTATCGGTATAGATTGCCATTAATTTGGCTCCTTTCTTCTATCTTACCTTTGGATGATGGGGACAGATAGCAATTGATTGGGTGTGTCTTAGTTTACTTGATTACACCTGCAAAAACAATCAACAAACGTTTTCTGTTGGTTTTGTGAAACCACGGGACGAAGCCGCCCTTCCCCTTTAATAAAAACACTCATTTTTTTCAGGCTCCACTGAAATTATCGCCAGAATTTTATGGTTTTAATGTCTTATACTATGTTCAGATCAAATAAATAAACAAGGAGGAAAAAAATATGAATTGGTACAAAAACACAACAGAAGAACTATTACATACGTTGCAAACAACACGGCAGGGCCTTTCCTCCGAAGAACGCAACCAGCGTTTAGCAAAGCAAGGTGAAAATAAAATTACTGAGGCTGCGCAGATCCCTACATGGAAGAAAGTCGGCAAGCATTTTACAGACTTACTGATGTTGGTCTTAATCGTCGCAGCCGTCTTAAAAGGGGTTTCGGGTGATTATATCGAAAGCGGCATTATTATGGCGGTCGTCGTCATCAATGGATTAGTCGGCTACTGGCAAGAGCGTAAAGCCCAAGAGTCACTGGATGGGTTGAAGCAATTCATGGGGCAAGAAGCAACAATTTATGTTCATGGCCGCAAGAAGAAAATTGCTGTTTCTTCCTTAGTAAACGGAGATTTAGTCGTTTTAGGACCAGGAGATGTCGTACCAGCAGATATGCGCTTGATCGAAACCCATGATCTTGTGATTGAAGAGTCTATCTTAACCGGCGAATCTGAGCCAGTTCAAAAAATGACCGAACCTATTACTCAAGAAAGTACGATTGGTGACCAGCGGAACATGGCGTTTTCTGGTACCCATGTAGAAAGCGGAACTGCCAGCGGGATCGTCGTTGAAACAGGAGACGATACACAAATCGGCCAGATCAATCAAGCAATTCAGTCTGTGAAAGCGCAAGAAACCCCGTTGATCAAAAAAATGAAGCAATTGAATCACCAAATCTTTAAAGGCATTATCGGATTAGTGATTTTCTTGATCTTCTTTACTACCTTCCGCTACGGCTTTGATCTTGATCTCTTGTTCTCATCAGGTATCGCATTAGTTGTAGCAATGATTCCTGAGGGCTTGCCAGCCGTGCTGACCATGATTTTATCGATGGGTGTCAAGGAAATGTCTGAGGAGCAAGCAATCATCAAAACGATGCCATCAGTGGAGACACTAGGTGCCATGACGGTGATTTGTTCAGACAAAACAGGAACCTTGACCAAAAATGAAATGACGGTCGTCGATGTCTTAGTTGAGTCAAACGTGGATAAAGCAACGGTGCTTGATATCATGGCAAATTGTCAAGATTTGAAGCAAGACGAAGGACAAAAGGCAGCTGAACTCGTTGGAAATCCAACCGAAAAAGCCTTGTTACAATACGCAGAATCAGCGCAGCAACCATTGCGTAAAACAGTCGATAAAATTCCTTTTAGTTCCTCTTACAAGTACATGGCAACACGCCATCAAAATCAAGAAGAGCCGAATGACTCGGTAGTGTTTGTCAAAGGTGCGCCCGAAGTGTTGCTTGAGAAAAGCCAACTGACTTCAGATCAAAAGCAATGGTGGTTAGATGAAAGTGCAAAATTAGCAGCGAAAGGGCAGCGGCTGATCGGCTTTGCGCATCTGACGCTGTCGGCACAGGAGTCCTTGTCCCACGAAGCACTCATCAATTTAACCTTTGTTGGGATCGCTGGCATCATTGATCCTCCGAAAGACAGTGCCATCAAAGCAGTAAAAGAGTGCTTGCAAGCGGGCATCCAAGTCAAAATGATCACAGGAGATCATGGCAAGACCGCTCAAGCTATCGGCAAGCAAATTGGATTGAAGCACACGAATCACGTGTTGGAAGGGCTGGAAATCGATCTGCTGTCTGAGGAGGAGTTGCAGCAAGCAGTCCAAAAGACAGATATCTTTGCTCGAACGACCCCAGAGCATAAATTACGGATCGTTAGTGCTTTGCAGGCGAATGAAGAGATTGTCGGAATGACCGGCGATGGTGTAAACGATGCACCAGCGCTGAAAAAAGCCGACATTGGGATCGCTATGGGGATCAAAGGCAGTGAAGTAACCAAGCAAGCAGCCGATATGGTTTTGGCAGACGATAATTTTCATACGATCGCCAATGCCGTCCGAGTGGGTCGACGGATCTACGATAATTTGAAGAAAACCATCAACTTCTTCTTACCAACGGCTGTTGCACAAGGATTGATCGTTATTGCGGCACTCTTGTTGAACCGACCACTGCCACTGACACCTGTACAAATTTTATGGGTAAATATGGTGACAACCATCACGCTTTCTTACGCACTCGGTTTTGAGAAGGCAAGTGCGGATGTCATGAATCGACCACCACGGCCAATCAAAGAAGGTATCTTATCTTGGTACAGTCTGTTCCGCATCTTCTATGTCTCGCTGTTAATCATGATTCCTTCCTACGTCTTAGCGATTCAGTTTGAAGGAACGGTCCTTCAACAAAGCATGCTACTGCAAAGTATCGTCTTTGCTCAAGCAGTCTACTTACTGAACTGTCGTGAGCTGGTAAAGCCGGCGTTGAATCGCCAACTCTTTGCCAATAAAGCACTCTTAGTCTCCCTGGCACTACTGATTGTATTGCAGGCAGCGATTTTCCTAACACCTATCGGACACCAGCTTTTAGGGATTGGTTCTTTGACGCTGATGCAGCAGTTGAGTATTGCAGCCAACGGGGCACTTCTTTTCACAGTCGTCGAAGGTGAGAAATTTATTACAAACAAGCTGCAAGGACGTCAAAAAGCTGCCCCAGTGAAACAATAAAGGCAGCTTGATGATTCTAGTGATAACTTAAATAATAGGTTTGAATGAGCTCAGTCACTTGATTGAGCTCATTTTTGGTCGGTACCATCGATAAATAAAAGACTGGGACAGGGGCATCATCTAATGGGAAGTTTGACAAAACAAAATCAACGTCGGTTGCCGATAGCCCTTCTAGTTGACCTGGTTCGATCGCCGATAGTAGAATACGTGCTCCGAGAAAGTCATTCAATTCTTGCATAAGGTAAGCTTTCCATGCTGGCTCCCCTTGAAAGATAAAGTATCCCTTTGCCCGGATAGGGTTGATTTGTAAAATAGCCTGTTGGATCAACAAGGTGGTGGTTGACCATAAAGGAAAACTCGTTTCCCTTTGACTGTTTGTCTGTTCTTCTAAAAAGTCATGGATCGTTGCTTCTATCGGTAGCGAGTAGGGCTGATTCAAGCGCTGGATCTCGTGAAATTCTAACCCAAACCATTCTGAGAGTTTGGCAGACTCTTGCGTTTTGATCAAGAGCAGCAACAGATTCTCAATCAGCTGCGTCCCACTAGCGAGAGGTAGCTGCAACGAGCGGGCTAGTTGTTCGACAAAATGGGTCGTTTTAACGTGAATGGTTTGATACGTTTCAAGAGTCGCTTGAATTGTTTGGGACCAATCGTTATTGTAGTTCCAGCTTTCTAAAAAACAGTAGAAGCTAAAGAAGTGTTCGCTGCATTCTAAATATACGCCTTCTTTTTGGTAGAGATGACTTAATGGCTGTTGGAAAAGACCGTAAAGGGGATCATCCCCATTAAATTCGAAGGAATCCATGCGGCAATTGGCCTTGATACGGATTGTATTGATAAAAAACCAGCAAGTACCGAAGATTTGTTCTACGTCGATTTGGAGTTTATCTTTGCCCAGACGCTGTAAAAAATGTTGATAGTGGGACTCATGAATTGTATATTCCTCAAAAAAGTAATTGTTATGGGTATAAGGCAGTAAAAGTCGATGGAAAAAGACCCGAATATTGATCTCACTTCCTTCAAAGCGGATCACGCGATTTGTGATGCGAATCCGTAAGGAAAAATCCGTCAAACTTTTATTTAATTTTGTAATATGCCGCCGCAAAGTTTCATAGGAAGTTCCCGCTTGGCCAAGAATTTCTTGCGTGCTAAGTTCGCTGGAAAAAAGCAATGCTTTCATTAAAGAAACACCGATTGATTGAGGGAAAAACGTTTCCCATAGCTGACTCATCAACAATGGCCCATCATGGGTCAAAGCAAAGCCATTACTGGCGGCTTCAATCTGCCAACCTTCGGGTAATTGTTGACGAATATAGGTTATATCAGAAAAAACCGTTCGTTCCGTCGTATCGATCAATTTTGCTAGTTGCTTGGCAGTGATCATTTTGTGATTCGCCAGTTGTTCCAAGAGAAGGATCTGACGTAATAAATCCTTCTCGGTAATGATTTTTTTCATCATCCCATCCATGACAAAAACTTCCTTTCTGAGTCTTTCGTGTTCTTTTTGATTTTATACGAAAAAGGCAAGTTTTGCTATTTCCAATTCACCGAATGATGTTTTTCTATTAAAAAAGATGGAATGGGTATCCTTCTGAGTAACTGTCTAAAGGAATGAGGTTTTTTATGTGTTTTAACGGTTAGAGGTCTATCATATGTTCGTATTTCTTCATTCGCAAATACAAAGAATAACTTTCTTTCGATAATTTTATTTTTGAGGAAAAAAGACTCTTTTTGCGAGAGGCGTAGAGTTTTCGATGGAGAGCAGAGTCGATGATCCATTCAATTTCTGCTTGTTCTTCCTCTGATAAATCGGCATTTTTCTCATTGGATTGAATGAGAGAGTAAGTAAATTCTAAGCAGCTCATTTTATAAATAAAGGTGGAGAAATATAATTTGTCTATGTGCATTTAATCACCCTTTCTTATATCCGGTTCAATCATATAGAATAATATTTTGAATAACAATTCTGTTTTTTCATGATGTCATGAAAATTTTGGGTAAATGTCGATTTTTTGGTAAAAGATAGCGAATATTTCGTAGCTTGATCTTCACGTAAGGGTTATAAAAAAACAAATATTATTTAAATGGATCAGCAACTATAATTAAGTAATCTGAAAGAAGTGAAGGGCATTTTTGGCCTAAAGAATGTGTCGTCATTTTGGTTAAGACAAACCGTTGCAGGATGTTTTCTTGTTTTGTCAAAAGGAGTCAAAAAAATAAAATTCGCTTTTTCCTGTTGACAGATCAACAAAAGCCGCGTAATATAGCTACCAATAACTCATTAAGACTAGACAAAAGAGAAGTATGAGGACGTTCGTCTTGCAGAGAGCTGATGGTGGTGCAAATCAGCAGATTGACGCTTCAGAAATGGACTTTTGTGTCGAAAGGCTGAAATCAGTAGGCTTTTTCCGGGAACTCCCGTTACAGAGAACGATCGTTGATAGACGATCTAGAGAACCAATTGAGGTGGCACCGTGAGTAATCGCCCTCAGGCAGACAAGTTTGTTTGCCTGAGGGCTTTTTTGTTTTTCTTGCCCTTCAACCAATAAAAAAATAAACGTAAAATCAAACTAAGAGAAGTACTTGAGTCTTTTTTGGTTACAGAAAGTCGGCGGTGATGAGAGTTCGGCACCAAGAAATCAAGGAAATGGCCTTAGCCGATCATTTTTTGAACCCTTTTTTGGCAGTAGGAAAATGCGGGAACTCCCGTTATAGAGGAAGACCGTTGTTAGACGGTTGATAGAGAAGAAGTTGTTTATTTGGGCAACTTCAATTGAGGTGGTACCGCGATCATTCGCCCTCAAGCAGACGTTTTTATGGCGTTTGCTTGAGGGCTTTTTGTTTACAAAGAAAGGAGCAGCTTATGTATCGAATGGAACGAATCAACAGCGATTGTTTGACACCTGTCTCAGTTTTTTTACGGATTCAAGGGGCGCATAAATGTTTATTGGAAAGTATTCCCAGAGAAGAAGATACCGGACGCTATTCGATCCTTACCTTTGATCCCGTTCAGAAAATGACCTTTAAGGATGGTGTTTTTCAAGTGGAGGATCTTTTGAAAAAAACGGTCAACAAGTACCCGTGTCAGGACCCTTTAAAAGAAATGGAAGGGTATGTAGTCAAAAAGGAAATTAGCGCTTTACCGAATCTACCGCTGCAAAGTGGGGCTATCGGGTATGCGGGCTATGATATCGCCGCTTGCTATGAAGACATCGGACAACTGCCCGCAGATGAATTGCAAGTGCCTGATATGGCCTTTTGGCTTTTCGAAACTTTTCTCGTTTTTGACCATCAGACGGAAACTTTAACGATCATTCTTGAAAATTGCTATAGCCAAAGAGGAACCGTCGAGATGGAGCAGGTAATGCAAGCAGTGAAGCAGCAGTTAAGGACACCAGTCGCCGCTGAGACCCGTGTATTGTCAAACGAAAAACTGCATTTTACTAGCAATGTCACACAGCAAGCCTTTGAAGCGATCGTTCAAGAGGCGAAAGCCCGAATTACGGCGGGAGACATGTTCCAAGTCGTTCCTTCGCAACGTCTGAAAGCGTCATTTAAACAAGAGCCCTTTGACTATTACCGCAAACTACGAGTGACAAATCCTTCCGCGTATCTCTATTATCTTGATTTCGATCACGGATTTAAAGTGATTGGTAGCTCACCTGAAAGCCTGATTCGCGTTCAAGGCGACGAAATAACCACGAATCCGATCGCTGGTACCCGCAAACGAGGTGCAACCAAAGCAGAAGACGAAGCTTTGGCAAATGAACTATTGGCAGATGAAAAAGAACGTGCAGAGCATCAGATGCTGATCGATCTTGGGCGCAATGATTTAGGGCGGATCGCTGAACATGGGACGGTTCATGTTCCTTTATACATGGTGATCGAGAAATACCGCTATGTCATGCATATCGTTTCGGTAGTGGCTGCCAAGCGCAGAGCAGGTGTGACGGCAATGGATGCCTTGAAAGCAACCCTGCCAGCAGGCACGGTCAGCGGGGCACCAAAGATTCGTGCCATGACTCGCATCTATCAGTGGGAAGCTGTTCGAAGAGGGGTCTATGCTGGTGCAGTTGGTTATTTTTCACGAAATGATCAAGCGGATTTTGCCATCGGGATTCGGACATTGGTATTGAAAGACGAGATCGCTTATGTCCAAGCAGGGGCGGGGATCGTTTATGATTCTGATCCTTCATCTGAATACCAAGAAACATTACACAAAGCCAAAGCACTATTGGAGGTGTCAGCCAATGATTTTACTCGTCGATAATTATGATTCCTTTACGTATAACTTAGTCCAGCAATGTCCAGCGGATACGATCGTCTTGCGAAATGACGATCCAGAGCTTTTTATTGTTGCTAAAGAAGCAGATGGCATCATTTTTTCCCCGGGACCAGGCCGTCCCGAAGAGGCAGGATTCATGATTTCTTTGATCAAAACATACCATGATAGCAAGCCGCTTTTAGGCATCTGCTTAGGTCATCAAGCCATTGGTGAAGCGTTTGGTGCCAAAGTGGTCCAAGCACCAGCTATTATGCACGGCAAGCAATCGACCCTTACGTATCAGAAAAAAGGCGTATTCGAAACCTACCTAGGAGACATGACTGTCATGCGCTATCACTCGCTTGTCATTGAGCCAGCGACACTTTCAGCGGAATTTGAGGTGTTGGCTGAAACAGAAGGGATCATCATGGCGATTCAGCATCGCGAAAAACCAATCGTAGGACTCCAATTCCATCCAGAATCAATGGGAACAAACGAGGGGGCATTTTTCATAGAACAGTTTCTTAAACTCGTCTCGGATAATACAGAAAAAACACAAGATGAAAAAAGGAGGAATCTTTAATGCAAGCACTAAAAAAGCAGCCGCCGCAACAAATCACTCAGCAATTATTTAATGGCCGTCATTTAAGTTATCAGGAAATGCGTCACTTTGCTCAAGGAATTTTAAGCGGGGTGTTTTCAGAAAGTCAATTGGGGGCAGCATTAGTTGCGATGAAGATCAACGGCATCACAGCTGCCGAATTGACTGCTTTAGCAGAAATTATGTTAGAGCATGCCGTGACCATTCCTTATGAAGGAGGAGACACCATGGACAATTGCGGCACTGGTGGCGACCACGCCAATAGTTTTAATATCTCTACTACGGCTGCCTTCGTTTTAGCAGCTGGGGGAATCACGATGGCAAAACACGGCAATCGCAGTATCTCTAGTCGTTCAGGCAGTGCCGATGTCTTAGCATGCTTGGGGGTGGCAATTCAAGCATCACCAGAAAAAATCGCCGATCTATTAGCGACAGTCGGCATCGCTTTTCTCTTCGCCCCGTCGTTGCATCCGGGCATGAAAGCAGTGATGAAAATACGGCAAGAATTAGCGACACCAACGATTTTTAATCTATTAGGCCCTTTGATCAATCCTGTTCCGTTGACTACGCAACTGATCGGTACTTACGCTGGCGAGAGCTTGGTAGACACCGCTCAGGCGTTAGGCAGTCTTGGTCGGCAACGAGCAATGGTGATCCATGGATGTAATGGGATGGATGAAGCCAATTTGGCAGGTGAAACGGCGATCAGTTTTTATCACGAAGGAAAGGTGAGGAATTTTTCTTTGGATCCGCAAGCGTATGGCTTTACGCCAGCACCGATCGAGGCGATCGTCGGCGGAGATGCGGCTCAAAACGCCGCGATCTTAACAGCAGTTTTGAAAAATCACCCTTCCGTTTATCTAGAGACAGTGGTCTTAAATGCAGGGTTAGGCTTTTATACCAACGGCAAAGCCGCCACCCTAGCGGAAGGCTTTGCGATGGCACGAGCGTGTATCGCTTCGGGCGCGGCCTACGACAAACTGCAGATGCTGATTCGTCAGTCAAATAGCCATTAACTACGAAAGCTGTAAGGAGGAGAATCATGGATTTTTTAGAAACGATCATCCAGAAAAAAGTTGAAGAAGTTGCCGCGATGCCACAAGAAATCGAAAAGGTCGTAACCAAACGTCCATCATTTTATCAGCAAGTCAAGGACCGACCACAAAAAATGCACCTCATTGCTGAAATCAAGCGTACTTCACCCTCAAAAGGAGACATCAACCAAGGAATCGACCCAGTCACACAAGCGCAAGCTTATGAAGCCGCGGGTGTCAGCGGGATTTCCGTTTTGACCGACCAGCAGTTTTTTAAAGGCTCGCTGGCAGATCTTGAAGCAGTCAGTAATGCCGTTTCGGTGCCTATACTATGCAAAGACTTTATTATCGACAGAAAACAATTGATTCGCGCCAAGAATGCGGGTGCCAGTATTGTTTTATTGATCGTGGCCGCTTTAAAACCAGAACGCTTAGCCATACTTCATCAAGAGGCAATAGCACTAGGGTTGGAAGTACTCGTTGAGACTCATAATGCGGCTGAATTTCAACAAGCCCAAGCCTTAGGGGCCAAAATCATCGGCGTCAACAATCGTGACCTAAAAACCTTTGACGTTTCCTTGGATGTCAGTGTTGCTTTAGCACCTCAGCCGTCAGAGGCGGTTTACATCAGTGAATCTGGTATTCGAACTGCCTCCGATGTGCTGCAGCTTGCACCGTTTTATCATGGAGTCCTCGTTGGAGAAACGTTGATGAGAAGCAATCGAATTGCTGAAACAGCTGCAGATTTGCAGGTGAGCCGCCGATGACCAAAGTGAAAATTTGTGGACTCACCGAACGGCTGCATGTCGAAACTGCCATCAGTGCAGGAGCAGATTACCTTGGCTTTGTTTTTGCCGAAAGCCGTCGGAGAATCGATCCGACACAAGTCCGCAAGATAACGGAGCAAGTACCCCAAAATGTAGGGAAAGTCGGGGTTTTCGTTTCTCCAAGTTTTGAAGAAGTGCAAGCGGCAATTCAAGCCGCCCAGCTGACAGCGATTCAGCTCCATGGAAAGGTTCTGCCATCTTTGCAAACAGCCATCCAGACAGGCATTTTTGCGCATCAAAAGATCGCAGTGATCCAAGCCTTTGATGGAGAAGCAGAGACTTTAGAACAAGATTTCCTAAGCTGCGATGCAGATTTTGGGTTATTGGACGCTCCAGTAAGAGATCACCCTTATGCTGGCGGCAACGGCCAATTCTTTGATTGGCAAAAAGCGGCGAGAAAACCGTTACCGTTGTCTGAGCGATTTTTTATTGCTGGCGGTTTGCACGCGGAAAATGTAGAAGAGGCGATCCAACTTTTTAGGCCTTATGCTGTCGATGTTTCTTCAGGCGTTGAAACCCAGGGGAAGAAAGACAGTCGGAAAATCGAACAATTTATTTACTTAGTAAAGGAGAAGATAAAATGACCCAATACCCCACAGAAGCAGGTTTTTATGGTTCTTTTGGCGGGCAGTTTGTGCCAGAGACATTGATGTATGCAGTCAAGCAATTGGAAACTGTCTATCGTGAAGCACAAGCGGACGCAAGTTTTCAAGTAGAATTACAGGAATATTTGCAAGAGTATGTAGGAAGAGAGACCCCCCTTTATCATGCACAGCGCTTGTCACAACACTTAGGCGGTGCCAAAATTTATCTGAAGCGAGAAGATTTGAATCATACGGGCGCCCATAAAATCAATAATGCGCTAGGGCAAGTGTTATTAGCAAAGCGGATGGGGAAAAAGAAAGTGGTAGCGGAGACAGGTGCTGGACAGCATGGCGTCGCCACAGCGACTGCGGCCGCGTTGTTCGGTATGGAATGCACGATTTTTATGGGTGCGGTAGATGTTCAGCGGCAAGCACTAAACGTCTTTCGAATGGAATTGTTGGGAGCAAAAGTGGTTTCAGTCACTTCAGGCAATCAGACATTGAAAGATGCTGTCAATGAAGCGCTGCGTTACTGGGTCGCAACCGTCGAGGACACCCATTACGTGATGGGTTCCGTACTCGGTCCGCATCCTTTTCCAGAGATCGTTCGAGATTTTCAAAGTGTGATTGGCAGTGAGACACGACGGCAACTATTAGAAAAAGAAGGACGACTGCCGACGACAGTCGTTGCTTGTGTTGGCGGCGGCAGCAATGCGATGGGAATGTTTTACCCTTTTATCGATGATCAGACCGTTCGTTTGATTGGCGTTGAAGCAGCTGGGAAAGGTGTGGATACTACTGAGCATGCGGCGACCTTGACGAAAGGCAGTATCGGTATTTTACATGGTACCAAAATGCATCTGCTGCAAGACGATGATGGGCAAGTGATCGAACCTTATTCGATTTCAGCTGGTTTGGATTATCCAGGGGTCGGTCCCGAGCATTCTTACTTGAAGGAGATTGAGCGAGCGGAGTATTTCGCTGTCACTGATGAAGAAGCCGTTGACGCCTTTTATCTCTTGTCTCAAATCGAAGGCATTATTCCTGCTTTGGAAAGTGCTCATGCCGTTGCCTATGCCCTAAAGCTAGCCCCAATCATGACACCCGAAGAACGCTTAGTGATCTGCTTGTCTGGGCGAGGGGACAAAGATGTTCAACAAATCAAAGACCGGAAAGGAGCAGCGAAATGACCAGCAAAACATTGACGATGAAACTAAAGGAGCGCCAAAAACAAGGCAAGCCACTATTTGTTCCTTATATTATGGCGGGTGCCAACGGACTGGAACGCCTGCCAGCAGAAATCGAACTGTTGACGACACATGGCGCAGCGGCCATTGAAATCGGCGTGCCCTTTTCAGACCCAGTCGCAGATGGAGCGGTCATCCAAGCAGCTGGAATGCAGGCATTAGCCAATGGGACCACTTTAAAAAAGATCATTGCTTTGCTGCAAACCATCCATTCCGAGGTTCCACTGGTATTGATGGGGTATGCCAATTCATTCTTTCATTATGGGATTGAACAGTTAGCAAATGAGTTAAAAGCGACAAATGTGAAAGGGTTGATTATTCCAGATTTACCTTTTGAACATCGATCACTAGTAACCCCTACTTTTGATGCGGCGGATCTCGCGCTGATCACACTGGTCTCTTTGACCAGTCCTCCAGACAGAATTCAGACGCTGATCGAAGACGCGGAAGGATTCGTTTATGCTGTGACAGTGAACGGTGTCACTGGAGAAGATCGCCAATACAACGAACAGCTGGATCAGCATTTGCAAGCCATTTCGGAAAAAAGTCCGATTCCAGTATTAGCTGGTTTCGGGGTCTCGACCCACGCAGATGTGCAGCGCTTTGCCAGTGTGTGTGAGGGGGTAGTGATCGGTTCAAAAATCGTAGCAGCGCTACAAAACGAGCCACTGCCTAAAGTCAGTGAGCTGTTAGCAGAACTCGTTGGTAAGCCATAGAAAACAATGTGAAGGAAAGAACCCGAATTGGGTTCTTTTTTTATGAGAAAACTAGTATTCGAGGTACTGATGGGCTGCTATGGAAAAAAGAACGTGATGTGTGAAGAGGAAAAGAAAAAAGGCTGATTGAAGATCAGCCCCAAATTGTCGTGATTATGCCAGTGTATCGGTGTCGATGGTTACTGTCTCGCAAAAATGCCCTCTGCCCCCAACGTAAACATGTTGGATTTCCTTTCGCGAAGTCGTAACGAGTTTGACAAAGATTTCAGAAGGTTCACCTAAATTGCTGCCTTGTTCAAAGCGATACACTTCTTTTTCGAGGGCACACTTTTGATACAAGAAGCAAGCCAAGGCGGCATTGGAAGTGCCTGTGGCAGATTCTTCATTGATGTCAAACAATGGAGCAAAGTTACGACAAACGATTCGTTCTTTTTCCATTGCATATAAGTGCATGCCAACTACTTGTTGAAGCGCACTTACTTTTTTTATTTCCTCAAAATTAGGTGCAACTTGCTGCAACTGGGCCGTTGTTTTGATTGGAATAAGGATATCCTTTAATCCAGTAGAAACGATTTGAATAGGAATTTGATCATTGATAGCATTGGTATCAAAACAGTCAGTTAATTGTTCTAGTGAAAGTACATCTGAAAACAGTGGTTTGTTCTGTTCCATGAAAATGACACCGTCTTTGATGGTGATCGACAAACGTCCGGCGTTGGTGTCGATGCGATACTGTTGCTTGGAAAGTTTGTTTAGATACGATAATAGTGCAAAGGAGGCAATTGTTGCATGTCCGCATAAGTCAACTTCTTCTTTTGGCGTAAAATAGTCAAATCGGAAATCGGCCTGCGGGGATTTCGATAAAAAAGCTGTTTCTGAAAAGCCTAACTCTTTTGCGACGGCTAACTTTTGTTGTGGCGTAAGAGGCTGTTCCAACAAGACGACTCCAGCCTTGTTGCCACCCGTTTGATTTTTACTAAACCCACTTGCGATATGTACCGTTATCTCCATAGGACACCTGCTTTCTTTGTTCTTGTTAAGCATAGCATAATTTTTGCAGGGATAGGTTAAGAAAACGGATTGGTTAAGCGTGTTATACTGAAGGTAAGACAGAGGAGGGACTATATGAAGAGAGCGATGATCCTTTACCCAATCATTTTTGTAGACTTTCCCTTCGGATATGAACACCAAGATTTGCGTCAGTTGATCGATACGGTGATTTATTTGAAAACACCACTAGATATTGCTTTTGCTCGTCAGATTAAACGGGATTATACGAACGAATCAAAAGAAGCGATTTTGACTTGGGCAGATACTTATCTTTCCTATGCAAGAGAGCTATTTGTTTTACACGAACAGATCATTGCTGAAACAGCCGACTATGTACTGGATGGTGCTCTACCAGCTGATCAGCTAGCAGAACAAGTCAAGTATTATCAAGTATTTTAAGAAGCGCTTTTAAGCAAGATTTAGTCTACTGAGTTTTGTTTAATCTCCCTTACTATCTGTTTCAGAGGTCAAAAATGCCGCTGCTTCCTCTAAAGAGAGCGCTGCTCCATTGAATGTGGGCCACGCATTGATACCGTCACATTTTTTTCTCGGAATCAAATGAAGATGAAAGTGAGGGACTGATTGACCCGCTGCTTGATTTGCTGCGCTTAGCAAATTAATCCCATCAAATCCTAAGCGAGTGACACAATGATCTGCTATTTTTTGAACCGTTTGAATGAGGTGAGCAAGAAGAACGGGGGCGCAATCTAAAATACTGGTGTAATGTTTTTTAGGAATAACCAGCATATGATAATCCACGTCTTTGGCATGATCAAGGAAGGCGCAAACACTGTCATCTTCATGGATTACATGGCTTTTTATTTTTCCAGAGACGATGCGGCAAAAAGGACATTCTTCCATCAAAATTCCTCCTATGGAATAAATTTTGTTAGTTGTGTTCGAGAAGTATAATATCTAAAAATGTGAAGCTACGGGATTATGGGAAACCATAAACGATCTTTGTAATTAAGCCGCTCTTTGAGAGGATAATATCATATTTATTTAGCAGTTAAAACTATATGTGATAATTAATGATGTTTTAGATAATTAGTTAATAGGTTGTTTGCAAAAGAAAAGCACCGTGCTGCTGATTTGTGGTAAAAGTGACGTTTGAAAAAAGTGGTTTTTAAAAATTTATCAAAAAAAATCGTTAGGAATCAAGATTCCTAACGATCTGCTAGTGCAATGCACGATAATATAACGTTCCAGGAGGGATTCGAACCCCCGACCGTTCGCTTAGAAGGCGAATGCTCTATCCGGCTGAGCTACTGGAACAAATAATTTTCAGCGAATGCTCACTTCGCCTAAGCTGTTGAAATCAATCAGCAACAAATAACATTATAGAAAAAGGGCGCAGCAATGTCAATCGCTTTTCGCCCTTTTCTTATTTTTTCTTTGAAAAAAGGAAGCGCAGCTGCCCTCAACCTTTCTCAGGTTCCTCAAGAATTACGCTATCTGCTTCTTTCGTAATGAGAATCACACCATCTCCTAAAGGGACAAGCGTGGAGGTCAGCTGAGGATGGTTCATCACGGTATCCAAGAAAAGATTCAATTTGCGATGGATCGCTCGCTGGTTACGAGGGATTTCTTCGATGGGGTGTAGAATCGTTCCAGCTTGAAATACGTCATCCACCATCAGCACACCGCCTTTGCGTAATAGACGCAGACATTCTGGTAAAAATTCAATGTATTTTGATTTGGCGCTGTCCATGAAGATAAAATCATAAGGGCCACTCAATGTAGGTAGGACGTCTGCCGCTTGTCCTTCTAATAGCGTGATTTTTTCTTCATTTCCTAAGCGAGCGTAGGTTTCTTTGGCTTTGCGGATCATGACGTCAAAGCGATCGATCGTTGTGACATGACCATCTTTCACACATTGCGCCATCAAGCTTGAAGAAAAACCGATCGCTGTGCCGATCTCAAGGATTTCTTTTGGCTGGAGCTGTCCTAATAAAAACTGCAAAAAGACCACTGTTTCATGTGGGATGATTGGCACTTCTTTTTCATGAGCGGCTTGCTCGATTTCACCAAGTTCGCCGGGTAATTGCTTTTGTTTTTCACGCATAAACGCCACTAGTTCTGGTTTGACTACTGGACGATGCATCATTTCGTTGCGCATCTTCATCCTCCTAATTTATCGCTGCCCCTTATTATACGAATAACTCACCTTAAGTTCAATCTTTTCGAGTCTTTGGAACAACAAAAAAACCAGTCATAAGACTGGCAGGATAAAGGGGTGAAAAATATTTTTGGGATATTTCTATCATAACGGTGTTATGTGGAGGTTTGGTTAAAATCCTGTGAAGATCTCGTCAGGTTCTGCTTAAATTTTCATCAAGGAAGAAAAGCAACCCATCAACAGGGCAAAAACGAACTTTTTATCGAAATATTCAGAAAATTCAGGGAAAAGTGTTGACAGAGGAACCTGCTGTTTGGTATCTTCATAACAAGATAAAAAAAGTGATAGGTGACGACGATGGATAAACGATTGAAACAAACAGCTGCATTTTTATTATTATTATCGTAAGGACTCTTTTTCTATGACCCGCCTTTTTTAAGGCATCATTTGAAGAGTCCTATTCGCATTGCATGAAGGAAACCCTTTATGGAGTGCTTTTTTTATACCATTTTTTCAATTGTGTTTGAATGAGGTCGCGCCAAGCGTGCTCCTACCACTGCTAAGGAGGAAATAGTGATGAGAAAAATCCAGTTTTTTGATACGACATTGCGAGACGGTGAACAGACCCCGGGAGTCAACTTTAATACGAAAGAGAAGGTTCAACTGGCGCTGCAATTAGAAAAATGGGGCATTGATACGATCGAAGCAGGTTTTCCGATTGCATCAGAAGGAGATTTTCAAGCAGTCAAAGCGATTGCTGGGGCGGTGACGAAAATGACCGTTGCAGGACTTGCCCGTTGTCAGAAAAAAGACATTGATCGTGCCTATGAAGCTCTTTATCAAGCCGTCGATCCACAGATCCATGTCTTTCTAGCAACGAGTAAGGTGCATCGCCAGTACAAGCTGAATATGACGAAAGCAGAAGTACTCGCTTCCATCAAAGAACATGTGGCTTATGCGCGTGAACGCTTTGAAAAAGTTCAATTCTCGCCAGAAGATGCCACCCGCACCGATAAAGCCTTCTTGCTTGAGGCGGTTCAAACAGCGATTGATGCCGGCGCGACGATCATCAATGTGCCCGATACAGTAGGGTTTACCAATCCTACGGAATATGGAGCGCTTTTTGCCTATTTGATCGCCAATATCAAAAGCGAGCAGCAGATCACTTTTTCTTCCCATTGTCATGATGACTTGGGAATGGCGACAGCCAATGCGCTGGCGGCTATTGAAAATGGTGCTGATCGGGTGGAAGGAACGATCAACGGGATCGGCGAACGAGCTGGCAATACTGCATTAGAAGAAGTGGCCTTGGCGTTGCATATTCGCAATGATTTCTATCAGGCTACCTCCAACATCAAATTAAACGAAACAAAACGAACCAGCGATCTGGTGGCACGTTTGTCAGGAATCACGGTACCGAAAAACAAAGCGATCGTCGGAGGCAATGCTTATGCCCATGAATCAGGGATTCATCAAGATGGCGTCTTGAAAAATCCTGAGACCTACGAAATTATTACCCCACAGTTGGTGGGGGTAGAAACCAACTCGTTGCCTTTAGGCAAACTTTCTGGCCGCCATGCGTTTGTCGATAAAATGCAGCAACTGGGCTACCAGTTTGACCAAGAAGAAACCAACGAATTGTTTAAACGCTTCAAAGAATTGGCAGATAAAAAGAAGCAAGTGACCGAACAAGATTTGCTGGCTTTGGTGGCCGATCAAGGCCGCAGCCAAGAAGGCGGCTGCGAGTTGGACGCCGTTCAGCTACAATACGTGTCCAATGGCCATCAAGGAGCAGTGGTTTCTATCATCAAAGACGAGGAAAAACAAGTGGCATCAGCCATCGGTGCCGGCAGTATCCAAGCTATCTACAACTCGATCGATCAGATTTTCCAGCAGCAGCCGAAGTTGTTGAATTATGAGATCACTGCCTTGACCAGTGGGGAAGATGCGCAAGCGGAAGTGCACGTGGTCATTGAATGCCAGGAAACCAATGAAAAAATCAGCGGGATCGGCTTAGACTTTGATGTCTTGCAGGCGTCAGCCAAAGCATATGTACAGGCTAGCGCAGCTCTAAAGAATCGAGGTGTCCTTGTTTGAAAAAGATCGTGGTTTTAGCAGGAGATGGCATCGGACCAGAAATTATGGACAGTGCCCTTGCGGTATTGAAAGCGGCTTGTCCTGACCATCTCCAGCACTTTCATTTTGACCAGCGGCCATTTGGTGGAGCGGCGCTGGCACTTACTGGAGATCCATTGCCGCAAGAAACACTACAAGCTTGCCAGCAGGCGGATGCGGTCCTTTTAGGAGCCATCGGTGATCCAGCTTGGGAAAACGCACCGACAACACCCGAGAAAGGACTTTTGAATCTGCGTCAAGCGTTAGGTCTATACGCCAATATTCGACCCATCAAAGTAGTTGATGCGGTGATTGCTTTGTCTCCCATCAAAGAAACGATCCTTCGAGGGACAGATTTTGTCATCGTTCGTGAGTTGACTGGCGGTATCTATTTTGGCGAAAAAGCAGAAAAACCTGAAGAAGCCTACGACATCAATCATTATCACCAAGCAGAGATTCGACGGATTTTGCGTAAAGCCTTTGAGATCGCCCGTACGCGGAAGAAGCGGGTTCTCTCTGTCGATAAAGCAAATGTGTTGGCGACTAGCCGGCTTTGGCGCCGATTAGCGGAAGAAACGGCACAGGAATTCCCGGATTGTCAGTTGACTCATCAATATGTTGATTCCGCCGCTATGAAAATCATCCAAAATCCCAAAGACTTTGATGTAATCGTGACCGAAAATCTCTTTGGCGACATTTTAAGTGATGAAGCCTCGGTTTTGCCGGGGTCATTAGGGGTGCTACCAAGCGCAAGCCATGGCGCAGAAGGGGTTTCTTTATATGAACCGATCCATGGCTCGGCACCGGATATTGCTAGGCAAAATTGTGCCAATCCGGTTTCCATGATTTTGTCTGTCGTGATGATGCTAAGAGAGTCCTTTCAAGAGGAACAGCTGGCAGATACCATCGAAAGTGCGTGTTATGAGGTAATGAATGCGGGGATCTTGACGCGTGATTTAGGTGGGACGGCAACGACAACTGCCTTTACAGAAGCGGTTATTGCACAGTTAGGAGTGAGCAATTATGGGGAAAACGCTGTTTGATAAACTATGGGATCGGCATGTGATCACAGGAGAAGAAGGGCAGGCGCAGCTGCTTTATGTCGATCTGCATATGATCCATGAAGTGACGACGCCGCAAGCCTTCGAAGGCTTGCGGCAAGCGGGACGGACAGTTCGCTGTCCCGAAAAAACCTTCGCAACAATGGATCATAATGTGCCTACCAAAGATATTTTTACCATCACCGATCTGGTTGCAAAAAAGCAAATGGATACGTTACGTAAAAACTGTCATGATTTTGGGATCGAATTGTGTGACAATGGCTCTGCCAACCAAGGAATTGTCCATATGGTTGGCCCAGAAGTAGGCTTGACCCAACCAGGAAAAACGATCGTTTGCGGTGATTCCCATACTGCCACCCATGGTGCTTTCGGCGCGATCGCATTTGGGATCGGTACGAGTGAAGTGGAGCATGTCTTTGCGACACAGACGATTTGGCAGACAAAACCGAAACGCATGGGAGTTGAGATCACCGGTCAGCTGCAGCCGGGGGTGTACGCCAAAGATATTATTTTGGCATTGATCGCGACGCATGGCACAGATTTTGGTGGTGGCTATGCCGTAGAATTCTTTGGCGAAACGATCCGCAACCTGACGATGGAAGAGCGCATGACCATTTGCAATATGTCGATCGAAGGTGGGGCGAAAATGGGCTTGATCGCACCTGATGAAACGACCTTTGCTTATGTGAAGGATCGACGCTTTGCGCCACAAGCGTTTGCCAGTGCGGTGACGGATTGGGAAACCCTGTATACCGATGAAGGTGCCAACTATGATGCCCTGATCACCTTAGACGCAGCAACCTTAGAACCTTACATCACTTGGGGCACCAATCCAGAAATGGGAGTACCGGTCAGCGAAACGTTTCCTGAAGTGCGAGATCACAATGATCAGCAAGCCTATGAATATATGGCACTGCACCCCGGACAGACGGCTGCCGATATCCCCATCGAATACATCTTTATCGGATCGTGTACCAATGGTCGTTTGTCTGATCTGCAAGAAGCAGCGGCGATTTTGAAAGGTCAGACCATCAAAGAAGGGGTCACTGGCATTATCGTTCCTGGTTCACGCCCTGTTCGTAAAGCAGCGGAAGCTATCGGTTTAGACAAAGTCTTTATTGAGGCTGGTTTTGAATGGCGGGAGCCTGGCTGTTCCATGTGCCTAGGAATGAATCCTGATAAAGTACCAGAAGGCGTCCACTGTGCCTCCACGTCAAACCGCAATTTTGTTGGACGGCAAGGGAAAAACGCTCGGACGCACCTTTGTAGTCCAGCAATGGCGGCAGCAGCTGCGATCCATGGGCGTTTTGTCGATGTACGAGAAGTGGTTGGAGGTGTTGGTTAATGGAAGCTTTTACGCAATTTGAAGGTACGACGCTGCCTTTGATGAATGACAATATCGATACCGATCAAATCCTACCGAAAAATTATTTGAAGCGCGTTGAAAAAACGGGGTTTGGCGAATTTTTATTTGACGATTGGCGCTATTTGCCGCAACGCAAGCCTAATCCAGCATTTATCTTGAATGATCCAGCATATCAGACCGCTCAAGTCCTCGTCACTGGTGATAATTTTGGTTCTGGCTCTTCTCGAGAGCATGCGGCATGGGCGCTGTTGGATTACGGCTTTAAAGCCGTGATTGCTGGCAGCTTCGGTGATATTTTCTATATGAATGCCACCAAAAACGGGCTGCTGCCCATCGAGCTGCCTTTGACTGTTCGCCAAAGGATCGCCTCGCTGCCTGCTTCTGAAAAAATCAGCATCGACTTGCCGAGGCAATGTGTGATCGTTGCCGGGGAGGAGCATTTCTTTGCAATCGATGCTACCTGGAAACACAAATTGATCCACGGTCTCGATGAGATCAGTATCACCTTGCAGGAAGAGGCGAAAATCACCGCCTATGAGCAGACGATTCCAGCGTATTGGCAGTAGGGCTAGGGGACTGGTCGTTATTCGTCGGCTGGTATTTGTGAAAGAATGTTTCTTAACCCTCGCCAATCAGCTTCGATTTGCGGAGTCAACGTCCGATTATAAAAGATCGCAGCGGGATGATACATCGGCACGATCAGATATTCTTTTTCCGACCATTGATAGCCATCCTTTGTCGGATTGCTTTCTTGAATTTTGGAACGGATCACTTCGCCATGGTGGTCTTTGATATAATAGGCGTTGCCTAATAATCGCTGTAGTCCGATATTGCCAACAGTTGCAATGACGGGCGGATCCACGATGGACAACTCGTAGTCAAGCAGTGGTGCGTGTAGCAAGACTTCCTTTTTGGTAGGTGTCCGATTGGGATGGACGATCTCATGGGCACCGCTGCGCTTGTTGATTCGTTCTTTGACGGAATATGGACGGCTGCGGACAGCGCTGGTGATGTAGACATCCTCACGGGTCAAACCGGCTAAAGCCAACGATTTCATCAATTCTTTTCCTGCTTGTCCGCTAAAAGGAATAAAATTCTCGATTTCGGTTCGACCAGGGGCTTCACCAACGATCATCAATTTGGGCTGCAGCGGTCCTTGACCTGGAACAAATCCTTCCAACGGATAACTGCGGGATGCCTGTTGAACGGCAGTGGCTAATTCTTTGGGGTATTGCATGAAAACTCCTCCCATTCTGTTTCGCTTGTGCTCTTTCTTCTATAGTAATAGAAAATAAAAAATGCACAAAAGGAAATGACTAGTAGCAAAAGAATTCTGTCTTTTCCTTAATTAGTGATTGACTTTAGGAAAACATTTTGATAAAGTTAATCTGTTGTAATTGTGGACTCCACAGCTACAACCGCACAGAACAAGTAGTAAGTACGAAAGTCACTTGGGATGGCGAGTCTAAGTATATTATAAGGAGGTGCTGTAGAGCATGTACGCAATTATCAAAACTGGTGGGAAACAAGTAAAAGTTGAAGTGGGTCAAGCAATCTACGTTGAAAAATTAGACGTTGAAGCTGGACAAAAGGTTACTTTTGATGAAGTTATCTTAGTAGGTGGCGAATCAACAAAAGTGGGTGCCCCAATCGTTGCAGGAGCAACTGTTGAAGGAACTGTTGAAAAACACGGCAAACAAAAGAAAGTCGTAACTTTCAAATACAAACCTAAAAAACATTCACACCGTAAACAAGGTCACCGTCAACCTTACACAAAAGTTGTTATTGACGCGATCAACGCTTAATTCTTACGAAAAGCAGGGTAACGAATATGATCAAAGGGACATTCAAACGAAATGACTCTGGTCGGATTGTTTCTTTTGAACTAGCTGGACACGCACAAGCAGGAGAATACGGCAAAGACATCGTCTGTGCTGCAGCATCCGCTTTAGCGATCAGTGCAGTCAATGGGATCGATGCTTTGGCTGGCGTTGCGCCAAAAGTTGAAGCAGATAACGAAAATGGTGGGTACTTATTAGTCACACTGCCTTCTCGTTTGACCCAAGAGCAGTCGAATATCGCACAAATTCTTTTAGAAAATTTGTTGATCGGCTTGCAATCAGTTCAAGAAGAGTACAACGATTATATCCAAATCAAAACTACTAAAGAAAACTAGGAGGTGCATCTCATGTTGATGAAAATGAATTTGCAATTCTTCGCTCACAAAAAAGGTGGGGGTTCTACTTCTAACGGACGTGACTCTCAATCAAAACGTTTAGGTGCGAAACGTGCTGACGGTCAAACCGTTTCAGGCGGATCAATCCTTTATCGCCAACGCGGTACTAAAATTTACCCAGGGGTAAACGTAGGTATCGGTGGAGATGATACATTGTTTGCAAAAGTTGACGGCGTTGTTCGTTTCGAACGTAAAGGCCGCGACAAAAAACAAGTATCTGTTTATCCAGTAGCGCAAGAAGCATAAGAAAATGACATCCAGATTACGTAAAAGTAACCTGGGTGTTTTTTTATACACCAATGAAACCGTTTTAACGAAATAGTTATTTATAATGGCTTAGATAAGGAGTGAAGCAATGATTCAATTAAAAGAAATCACGAAGGAAAACTATCGTGCGTGCATGAATTTGAAGACAACGAAGGAGCAAGAAGATTTTGTTGCGCCCAATTGGTACTCAATGTTAGAGGCGATCTATGAGGAACCACGTCAGGCATTTGCCCTCTACAATGGTGAGGATATGGTCGGCTTTCTCTTATTTAGTTTTTACGAAGCGGATGAGGATTATCCAAAAGCTTCGTGGTGGATCGAGCGGTTTATGATCGCAGAAAAATTCCAAAATCAAGGGTTAGGCAGTCAGGCGTTTCTTGCTGGGTTAGATTGGTTCAAAACCCATATCCAAGCGCAAGAATTAAGGATCTCCGCTGTAGATGGCAACGAGATCGCAACAAAGCTTTACGAACGAAACGGCTTTGTCTTGACAGGTGAAATGATTGATAGCGAGCATGTACTCTTGTTGCAGCTGCCAACGGATCAAGGGTAAATGACTCTTTCTACAGTAAAAAATGAGGTCAAAGGCAGAGGTTCTTAAGGGGATTCTCTGCTTTTTTTATTGGTGTTTTTCCGGTCCAAAAAGTGTGCCGTCATTTTCTGGCTAGATTTTTCAAGAAATTTTGTGCACTTAGGGTAAGAATTACGAGTATATCCATGCTTTGTTGTTCACAAAGTTCCTTTTGCGATTAACGAAATCTTTACACGTTGACAACACAAACCTTATATTCATTTGATACTCTGAGGAAGTAGAACAAATGGAAAGAAACTTTCGAAAAACGTTGATTATTGAGAATGTGCTCACGAATGATTTTGGTAAAAACACGAACATTATCAAAAAAGAAAACGTTCGTAATTCGAAAAAGATTGTTTTTGGTTCGTTGATTTTTTATAATCAAAAAGGAAAGTTCGGAATTCCGTGAGTTCGATTTTTTTAATGAAAAGGAGAAAAAGTGATGAAAGTTTGGAAGAAAACGGCAATGTTTGGTTTAGGTTTGGTGGCAGCAGTTACGCTGGCGGCATGTGGCTCAGGTGGAGCAAGTACTGACTCGGCGGCTGAAGAAGCAGGATATGTACCAGAAAAGTTGACCGTTCAATTTGTTCCATCACAAGCAGCAGAAACATTAGAAGCAAAAGCAAAACCACTTGAGCAATTATTAAGTGATGAATTGGGGATTCCAGTCACTGTGAGTGTTTCCACTGACTACAATACAATCGTCGAAGCAATGGCTTCGAAACAAGTAGATGTCGGCTTTTTACCGCCGAATGCCTATGTTTTAGCAAATGAACAAAGCAATGTTAAGGTGCTATTACAAGCACAGCGTTATGGCATCAAGCAGCCTGGTGGGGAATCAACGGATGAATTGGTTGATAGCTATCGTTCAATGATCGTCGTAAAAAGCGGCAGCGATATCAAAGAGTTGGAAGATTTAAAAGGCAAAATGATTGCCACGCAAGATGTTACTTCTTCTGCCGGTTATGTTTGGCCAGTAGCAGAAATGAAAAAAGCAGGCATCGATATCAATACGGATGTGACGACTGTTCAAGTCAAAGGCCATGACCAAGCGGTCTTATCTGTCTTGAATGGCGACGTTGACGCAGCGTTCGTTTTTGAAGATGCCCGCAACACGGTCAAAAATGATTACCCAGAAATCATGGATGAGGTAGAACCAATGTACTTTACCGAACCGATCCCGAACGATACGATCAGTGTCCGCAGCGACATGAGTGAAGAGTGGGACAAAAAAATCCAAGATGCCTTTATCGCGATCGGTAAAGATGAAGAAGGAAAACAAATCATCTCTGATATTTACTCTCATGAAGGATACGTTGTTTCACAAGACAGCAATTTCGACATCGTAAGAGAGTATGCGGAACAAGTCGGACAATAACTAATAGATGAATAGATCGGGAGGGTACCGGTAGTTGAGGTACCCTTTTCGAATGGAAAGCAATTTTTACCTAATGGAAAGAAAGTAGGAGAATCATGGCTCTAGAGAACGAAACGATTATTTCATTTCAGAATGTGACCAAGCAATACCCAAATGGGGTATTAGGTTTGAAGGACTTAAACATCGATATCAAAAAAGGGGAATTTGTCATCGTAGTGGGTTTATCAGGAGCAGGAAAATCAACGATGCTGCGCTCCATCAATCGACTGCACGAGATCACGAGTGGCGAGATTTTAATCGATAGCAAGTCGATCACAAAAGCAAAAGGAAGAGAGCTACGCTTGATTCGTCGAGACATTGGCATGATTTTCCAAAGCTTTAATTTGGTGAAACGTTCGAGTGTCTTGCGAAATGTCTTAACTGGGCGAGTAGCTTATCACCCAACGATCAAAATGTTGCTTGGTTTGTTCCCGCAAGCGGATAAAGAGCTGGCTTATCAATCGCTGCAGCGGGTCAATTTAGCAGAAAAAGTCTATACTCGAGCCGATGAATTGTCTGGCGGTCAGCAGCAGCGGGTTTCGATTGCCCGTGCTTTGACGCAAGAGCCGAAGATTATTTTAGCGGATGAACCGGTTGCTTCCTTAGATCCTTTAACCACTGAAAAAGTCATGAATGACTTAAAACGGATCAATCAAGATCTGGGGATTACCATCGTAGTCAATTTGCATTCTGTCCAATTGGCAAGAGAGTACGGCACGCGGATCATCGGGTTGCGAGACGGAGGCTTGGTTTTTGATGGCCCTGTCAGTGAAGCGACCGATCAGCGATTGAAACAGATTTATGGCAGCGAGATCATAGAAGAGCAGGAAGGGGCAGGACAATGACGACAAATACGTTGCCGAAACGCAGCGGACTATGGAAAAATGTTCTTTGGCTCGTCATTTTTTTAGTGGTATTGTTCGTTAGCGGCTCTATTTCAGGCGTTGATTTGGCACGGTTCTTTAGCAATAGCAGTCAAATGAATGTCATTTTACAAAAGATGGCTCATCCTGATTGGGCATATGCCAAAATCATTGTAGAGCCGATTTTACAAACGATCCAAATGGCGATCATCGGCACGACCTTTGGTGCACTGGCGGCTTTTCCGTTTTCACTTTTAGCAGCACGAAATATCATGACGAATCATTGGATCAGCGGTTGTTTCCGTTTTGTTTTGAATATCATTCGGACGGTACCTGATTTGATGCTGGCGGCTTTATTTGTTGCCATTGTCGGAATCGGTCCCGTTGCCGGGGTGATCTCCATCTCTGTGTTTTCTTTTGGGATGATCACCAAATTGTTTTATGAATCGATTGAAACGATTGATGAAGGTCCGATCGAAGCAATCACGGCTTCTGGAGGATCGAAGTTTGACATCATCCGCTATGCAGTCGTACCGCAAGTCATGAGCCATTTTCTTAGTTACTTGCTTTATGCCTTTGAGATCAATGTGCGGGCATCGACGATTCTTGGGTATATCGGCGCAGGCGGAATCGGTGTTTTCTTACAACGATCTTTAAGCCAATTTCGATATGACCAGACGTCGATTATCGTCTTAGTGATTTTTGCAGTTGTTTTGGTGATTGATACCATCAGTAATAGATTAAGGGAGCGATTGTTATGATGTTGCCAGCAGAACCGAAAAAGAAAAAAATACGGAATTGGCTGATCGCAGTAGTCGTTATCCTCCTTTATATTTGGGCTTTCGCTGGTATACCTTTTGCCGGCGTTAAAGAAAATGTCGGTCAAATTGTCGGCTCAATCTTTTATGGCCTGATCCATCCTGATTGGGGCTATGTTTATACCGGTGATGGCGAAGATTTGATCAGTTTGATGATCGAAACCGTTGCGATCGCCTTTGTAGGTACGTTTTTATCCTCAATATTAAGTATTCCTTTTGCCTTTTGGGCGGCGCGCAGCAAAAACAGCCCTCGCTGGCTATCAGGTTTCGGTAAAATCGTGCTGACGGCGATTCGAACGTTTCCAGAAATCGTCTTAGCGATCATGTTCATCAAAACAGTGGGTCCCGGATCCTTTGCTGGTGTTTTGGCAGTTAGTGTCCATTCCATTGGGATGTTGGCGAAACTCTATAGCGAAGCGATCGAGAACATGGATCACGGTCCTTCAGAATCGGTCGTTAGTGCGGGAGGAAATCGTTGGGATGTGTTAGGCTTTGCGACATTGCCACAATTGATTCCAGAATTTCTTTCTTTTACCTTGTATCGTTTTGAACTGGCTGTCCGTTCAGCTTCGATCTTAGGGATCGTAGGAGCAGGTGGGATCGGTACGCCGATGATCTTTGCCATCAATGCGCGATCATGGAGCCGTGTAGGAATCATTTTATTAGGGATCGTTGTGACGGTCACGATCATTGATTTTATTTCTGGGCGCTTGCGTAAACGATTGGTTTAATAAAATGAGGTGCGTACTCGAAAAAACACAGTCAGCATAGGCTGTGTTTTTTTGCAGCGGATAGGCGGATGTCGTTTAAGACAGGTTTCGTGAAACTTGTTATACTGGATTCATAGAAAATGAACCCAAACAAGGAGGCTGTTTTATGAAAGCATTATTGATCGTCAATCCAAGTTCTGGTGGGGAACAAGCGAAAGAATTTGAGGAGATGGCAGAAGAAAAGCTGCGGGAAGCTTTTTCAGAGGTCGTTGTCAAACATACCGAAAAAGAAGGAGATGCTACACGTTTTGCCTCTGAGGCAGCAGCAGAATTTGACAGTGTCTTCGCAATGGGCGGTGATGGTACCGTCAATGAAGCGGTCAATGGCTTAGCCCCTCATGACAAACGACCAAATTTCGGTTTCTTCCCGCTGGGCACAGTAAATGATTTAGCCAGAGCATTAGCGATTCCACTAGATCCCAAGGAAGCCATCGAATCATTTGCAGTGGATCACACCCGCAAAATCGATATTGGGCAGGTTAATCAAGACTATTTTACCAATGTAGTGGCGATTGGTATGATTCCAGCGGCGATCAACAATGTGGAAGTTGAAGAAAAAACCAAGCTGGGAAAAATGGCCTATTTTGTTTCTGGTCTACGGGAAGTGCGGAAAAATGAAAGTCATCCGTTTGAAGTGACCGCCGAAAATAATGGCGAAAAAACGACGATCGCTGTGGAAAGCAGTACGATGATCGTTGGTTCATCCAATACGATCGGCGGTTTCGAATCTCTTTTGCCTAAAGCGAGTACCGATGACGGCAAATTACATCTGATCTACTTAAAGGATACGAATCTTTGGGAAACTGTCAAAAGCGTGCCTGAGCTTCTCAAAGGAGTTACGGAATCAAATGATGTTCTTGGTTATCAAACTTTTGATAAAGCAACGATTCGTTTGACGGATGGGGCAACGATCGAAACGAATGTCGATGGTGATCCAGGACCTGAATTGCCAATCACAGTAGCGGTGCTGCCGCAACATCTTACCGTGTATTGCGGAGTTGAAAAAGCCCGCTAAATCATTCATAACTAGGAAACGATCCGTCAAAAGCGGATTGTTTTTTTTATTCAGAAAGAGTATACTGGGAAAAAAATTTACTGAAAGAAGGGGTTCTATGACGATACGTTCTGCCACGATTGCAGATGCGCAAGCCTTGACAGCAATCTATGCTTATTATGTAGAAAATACACCGATTACCTTTGAAACGGAGGTGCCATCGGTTCAAGAATTCGCGGAACGCATCGCCAAGACCTTGAAACGCTACCCGTATCTCGTTGCAGAAGAGGCTAGTGGAATTGTCGGTTATGCCTATGCGTCAGCTTATAAAGAACGGGCGGCGTATGATTGGACCGTTGAAGTAACCGTTTATTTAGCGCCGGATGCCAAAGCAAAAGGGCTCGGCACCGCTCTTTATCAAGGGCTTGAAGAAAAACTAAAAGCGCAAAACGTGGTCAATCTGACTGCGTGTATTACAGGAGGCAATCAACAAAGTGAGGCTTTTCATGAGAAGCTTGGGTATCGGAAAGTTGCTGATTTTTCGCATGTCGGCTATAAGTTCAATCAATGGCACGATGTGATTTGGATGCAAAAAGAACTGCAATGGTTTCCTGATCAGGTGCCAACGTTCATTCCCAATGAAAAAGCCTAACACATCCTGACTTTTGAATATCTTTTTTTGGCAAAATGCTTTATGCTGAGAGTAGCATGTGAAAGGACGTTCTATTGTTCTTTCGAACAAAGTATTTTGCTTTTTCTGTGTGGAAAAAAAGTTGCTTTTTTATAGAAAAATGAGTAAAGTATTCAAGTGGAAAAAACAAGGAGGCGAAGCTGTTGGGCAAGCGAATCGAACGGATTTATCAATATATCGTCGAAAATACGATGAGCGGCTTAGGGGAAAAGAAGGGGTTGTCTACTTCAGAAGTTGCCGATCATTTAGCCATTCAGCGCAGTAATGCCAGTAAGGATTTAAATAAGCTTGTCAAAGAAGGGCGCGTCGAAAAAAGCGACTCGCGGCCTGTTCGTTATTGGGCGGCAGGGGTCGATCCCAGCAGTAAGGAAAAGTATGTCCCAAGCTACAAAGAAAGTCGCCCGCAAAGAGAAAAAGCCTTCCCTCAACGAGTACAAGGAAAACCCTCTGACCGAGATATTTTTGCGACGATCATCGGTGCCAACGGAAGTATGAAAAACGCTGTTGAGCAGGCGAAAGCAGCGATCTTGTATCCGCCGAAAGGGCTAAACTGCTTGATCACAGGGCCTACTGGTTCTGGGAAAACGTACTTTGCCCATGCGATGTTCCAGTTTGCCAAAAGCAATCAAGTAATTGCCGATGACAAAGAATTGATCGTCTTTAACTGTGCGGACTATGCAAATAACCCAGAGCTTTTGATGAGCCATTTGTTTGGTTATGTACGGGGGGCATTTACGGGTGCCGATCAAGAGAAGATTGGTATTATTGATCAAGCGGATGAGAGTATGTTGTTTCTCGATGAGATCCATCGATTGCCGCCAGAAGGGCAAGAAATGATTTTTTACTTTATGGATCATGGTACCTTTAGTCGTCTAGGAGAGACGGGCAAAAATCATCAAGCGAATGTCCGAATCGTTGGTGCTACTACCGAAGACCCCAACTCAACGCTATTAGATACCTTTACCCGACGCATTCCCATCAATATTCAACTGCCCTTTTTTGAGAAACGACCCGCATCAGAAAAAGTCGATCTCGTTCGGGTATTAGTCGGGCAAGAGGCGACCCGTATTCAGCGGACGATCTCCTTGACAGAAGATGTGGTCAAAGCGTTGATCGGCAGTGTCAGTTTTGGGAATATCGGTCAATTGAAATCCAATGTCCAGCTAGTCTGTGCACGGGGCTTTTTGAATCATATGCAACAAGATGAGATTGAAATCGATTTGATCGATTTGCCAGAAGGGATTCGTTCAGGATTGATCGTTTTGGGGAATCGCCGCAATGAGCTGGCAGAGCTTTCTAAGATCCTTGAACCGAAGATTAGCATTCAACCGAATCAAAACTTAAACAATATTCAATCAGATTCCTATGAATTGCCTTATAATCTTTACGATATTATCGGCGACAAGGCTGCTCTGCTAAAAGCAGATGGGTTAGATCAAGAAGCGATCAATCATTTTATCTCAACAGATATCAATGTTCACTTAAAGTCTTTTTATAAAGATCACGGGTTTTCCTTTAACTCGGTCAATAAACTAAGTGAATTTGTCGATCAGAAAGTGATCAGTGTAACAAATCAAATCTATGAGCTGGTTCGACAACGCTTAAATTATGATTTTCAGCAAAATTTCATCTATGCCATGAGCTTACACATCAGCTCGTTTTTGAAAAAAATCCATTTGGGAGAAGAACGACAAACCAATGACAATATTCGTCAGATGGTAGCTGATTATCCTCAAGAGTTTGAAGTCGCCAAAGAAGTCCGCGATTTTATTGGTGATAGTTTCCAAGTGGCGATTCCTGAGAGCGAATCTTATTATTTAGCGGTTCTTCTGGTTTCTCTTAGAACCTCTCATTCCTCTGGGAAAATCGGCGTCGTCGTTGCAGCCCACGGCAACAGCACAGCCAGTAGCATGGTACAAGTGGTCAAACAATTGCTGGAAGTCGATCAAGTGACAGCGGTGGACATGCCGTTAGATATGCCCCCGGCTGTGGCGTTGAAAAAAATCGTGGATAGTGTACGGGCAGTCAATGATGGCAGTGGGGTGATCCTCTTAGTCGATATGGGGTCCTTAGCGACCTTTAATAATGAAATCCAACGAGAAACGGGTGTGGCTGTTCGAACAGTCGATATGGTGACCACCTCCATCGTCCTAGAGACGGTCCGTAAAGCGTCAGTGATCGGCACGGACCTCGATCAGCTCTATGATTCATTACGGAAGTTCCGCGGGTATGGAGCGGTCACTGTGGAAGAACCAGTGACACAAAACCACCATCCTAAAGCGATTCTAGCGGTCTGCGCTTCGGGAAAGGGAACGGCGCAGCGCATCAAAGAATTGATCCAAAGCTCATTGTCAAAACGTCAAAGCCAAAATGTCGAAGTGGTGACGTTATCGGTGGCGGATCTGAGGACGGACTTGGATCAGATTCAACAGCGCTACCGTCTGATTGCCGCAACAGGGATCATCGATCCCCATATCGACGCACCGTTTATTTCATTAGAACGTTTTATTGATCAAGATGTTGATCTACTGTTGGATGATATCCTATTAGAGAATGATTTGAGTTTTGAAGATGAAGTACAGCTAGATGATCGGCAGGCGAAAGAAATCTGTGTCCGGTATTTAGAGGAAAACTTTACCTATGTCAATGCGAAAAAAGTAGTAGAGCCGTTGTGGAAATTTGGCGAAGAGATCATTCACGATTTGGATTTGGTAGGGGCGCAGCAAGGCTTTCAGATCAATTTTGTGATGCATGGCGCAGGTATGCTGGAGCGGATCTTACTGCGGCAGCCATTGACTGTTTCTGAAATTGATTTAGCAGCGATGGAGGAGAATCCGCTTTATGGCCAATTGCATGTGCATGTCCAATCGTTTTCACGCTTGATGAATATCGAAGTGCCTAAGACTGAAGAGTACTATCTGCTAGAGCTGATCAAAAACCATCACGAAAAAGAAATGTATTTTTAATTCTTACAAATAATACAGATACACTAAAAAAGATACAGTATTTTTTAGTGTATCTTTTTTAGTGTATTATCTGAATGCTGATTCTTAAGGTTTTTTCAAGAATAGTGTATCGGAAAAACTTGGCACGCTTCTTGCTTCTATATAAGTGGATACAGGAGGTGATTGAAAAAAGAACAGATCCTCAATATGAAAAGCGGATCGATGGATGTAGGAGGCTTGCACAATGGGAATGGATATACGTCTTGCCCGAATCGACGATCGGTTGATTCATGGTCAGGTCGCCACAGCTTGGTCGAAAATGACTGGTATCAATCGAATCATCGTGGTCAGTGATGAAGTCGCAAATGACCAATTACGAAAGTTTCTCTTGAAAGAAGCTGCTCCACCAGGGATCAAATCCAATGTGGTGACAGTAGCGAAAATGCTTGAGGTGGCGCATAACACATTATTTAATACGCAAAAAGTCATGTTATTATTTACCAACCCTCAAGATGTCGTGACTCTGGTTAAAGGAGGCATTGACATTCGTTCCGTCAATATCGGCGGTATGAGTTTTTCAATGGGAAAACGAATGATCACTAATTTCGTGTCAGTCAATGATCAAGATCTTGCTTCATTGCTTTACTTGCAAAACCAAGGCATTGAAGTGGAGATACGCAAAGTTCCAGCTGATCGTAAAATCTTTTTGAAGGATATTTTGGAAAAAGAAGGTAGTCACCCTTAGTTTTTCGATGTTGTTTTTTCTTTCGTATTCGTGTCACATTTTTCAATTTTGATATAGGAGGTAAAAAGATGGTAGGAATTATCCTAGCAAGTCATGGAGAATTTGCTAACGGCATTTTGCAATCTGGTTCAATGATCTTCGGCGAACAAGAAAATGTTAAAGCTGTTACATTGATGCCAAGTGAAGGTCCAGATGACATCAAGGCAAAAATGCAAGAAGCAATTGCTACATTTGACGATCAAGAAGAAGTATTATTCTTAGTTGATCTTTGGGGTGGTACTCCTTTCAACCAAGCGAACAGCTTGTTTGAAGATCACAAAGACAAATGGGCAATCGTTGCTGGTATGAATTTACCAATGGTGATCGAAGCCTATGCTTCACGTTTTTCAATGAATACAGCGCATGAAATTGCTGCGCATATCGTTGAAACAGCTAAAGAAGGGGTCAAGGTCAAACCAGAAGAACTTGAACCAGAAGAAGCTTCAGCACCAAAAGCAGTGCAAGACGATCAACCTAAAGGATCACTTCCTCCGGGAACTGTTCTAGGCGATGGCAAAATCAAAATCGTACTTGCTCGTGTCGATTCACGTTTGTTGCATGGTCAAGTTGCTACAGCTTGGACAAAATCAGTGAATCCATCTCGGATCATCGTTGTTTCTGACGCGGTGGCAAAAGATGACTTGCGTAAAAAACTGATCGAACAAGCAGCTCCTCCAGGAGTAAAAGCGAACGTCATTCCAGTGGACAAAATGATTGAAGTTTCTAAAGACCCTCGTTTCGGGAATACGAAAGCTTTACTATTATTTGAAAACCCACAAGATGTATTACGTGCTGTTGAAGGTGGCGTTGATATTACTGAAGTGAACGTTGGTTCAATGGCTCACTCTGTTGGGAAAGTTGTTGTAAGTAAAGTATTGTCGATGGGTACAGATGATGTGAATACATTTGAAGATTTGAAAGAACGCGGCATCAAATTCGATGTGCGTAAAGTACCAAATGACTCTCGAGACAACATGGATGAAATCTTACGCAAAGCCAAAAATGAATTGGCAAATAAATAGAAACGTATTCAACTAAATAGGAGGTCTATCATGACTATTATATCTATGGTATTAGTAGTACTCGTTGCCTTTTTAGCTGGTATGGAAGGGATCTTGGATGAATTCCAATTCCATCAACCGCTAATCGCGTGTACTTTGATCGGTTTAGTGACCGGTAATTTGGAAGCATGTATCATTTTGGGCGGATCATTACAAATGATCGCACTTGGATGGGCAAATATCGGTGCCGCTGTTGCACCTGATGCTGCATTGGCGTCTGTCGCATCTGCAATTATTTTAGTTTTAGGTGGACAAGGAACTGCTGGTGTTGATACAGCGATTGCCGTTGCGATCCCTCTAGCTGTTGCTGGGTTGTTCTTGACAATGATCGTTCGTACATTGGCTGTGCCAATCGTTCACTTTATGGATGCTGCTGCTGAAGAAGGCAACATTCGTAAAATCGAAATGTGGCACGTGATCGCTGTATGTATGCAAGGGGTTCGTATTGCGATTCCTGCAGCTGCATTGTTGGCTATCCCTGCTGCAACTGTTCAAAACTTCTTAGAATCAATGCCTGCATGGTTAACTGATGGTATGGCTATCGGTGGTGGTATGGTTGTTGCCGTTGGTTACGCAATGGTTATCAACATGATGGCAACTCGCGAAGTATGGCCATTCTTTATTATCGGTTTCGTAATCGCAGCTATCTCTCAATTGACATTGATCGCTATCGGTGCCTTGGCAGTAGCAATCGCATTGATCTACTTGAACCTAACTAAAATGGGCGGATCATCAAATGGAGGCGGCGGCAGCAACACTGGCGACCCTCTAGGCGATATCTTGAATGACTATTAGAATCGAAGGAGGAGAAAAAAATGGCAGAAAAAATTCAATTAAATAAAAAAGATCGTTTAGCCGTAGCATGGCGCTCTACCTTCATTCAAGGTTCATGGAACTATGAACGTATGCAAAATGGTGGTTGGGCATTCTCAATGATTCCAGCAATCAAAAAATTATACAAAACAAAAGAAGACCGTGCCGCTGCTTTGAAGCGTCACTTAGAATTCTTTAATACTCACCCATATATCGCATCACCAATCTTAGGTGTAACTTTAGCGTTAGAAGAAGAACGTGCCAATGGCGCGCCTGTCGATGACGTAGCGATCCAAGGGGTAAAAGTTGGGATGATGGGTCCTTTAGCCGGTGTCGGTGACCCTGTGTTCTGGTTTACTGTACGTCCGATGTTAGGTGCATTAGGTGCTTCTCTTGCTTTAGGCGGAAACATCTTAGGCCCAATCATCTTCTTCGTTGCTTGGAACATCATCCGTTGGGCATTTATGTGGTACACACAAGAATTCGGCTACCGTGCTGGTTCTAAAATCACAGATGACCTTTCAGGTGGTTTGCTACAAGATGTAACAAAAGGTGCTTCTATTTTAGGGATGTTCGTATTAGGGTCACTTGTTCAACGTTGGGTATCGATTTCCTTTGCACCAGTTGTCTCAAGCGTACCGCTTGATGAAGGTGCTTATGTCGACTGGGCGAACTTGCCTTCTGGTTCAGCTGGTTTGCAACAAGCCTTCCAACAAGTAGCTGAAGGCCGTGCATTGACTGATACAAAAGTAACAACATTGCAAAACAACTTGGATCAATTGATTCCTGGTTTAGCTGCACTATTGCTTACTTTGTTATGTATGTGGTTATTGAAGAAAAAAGTTTCTCCAATCGTCATTATTATCGGTCTATTCTTAGTCGGTATCGGTGGACACTTGATCGGATTGTTATAATCTTTTCAATGATAGGTGCTTGGGGAGACCCAAGCATCTTTTTATTTATTCGCCAAACATGCCGCAAACACGTATAATAGGTAACGATAAGACGATATAGAATGGAGTAAGCGCAAATGGTACAATCCCTTAATACAAAAGTTGATTTGACGATCGATGCTACGTCTTTTTTAGGTATCAATGAATACGGCAAAATAATGATCGGCGATAATGCCTTTGAGTTTTATAATGATCGTGACAAACGCAAGTTTATTCAAATTCCTTGGGAAGATGTCGACTATGTGATCGCTTCGGTCTTGTTCAAAGGACGCTGGATCCCACGGTATGCGATTCGGACCAAAAAGAATGGGACATATACCTTCTCATCAAAAGAACCAAAAAAAGTTCTGCGGGCAATTCGCGAATACGTTGACCCAGATCATATGGTCCATTCTCTTGGCTTTTTCGATATCTTGAAACGGGCAATTACCCGTAGAAAATAACAAGAGAGCATATGTTTTTCCAATTGATTCTCAATATGTTACCCTTTTTATAAGAAAGTTTAGGAGGGGTTATTATGCACTTTTTATGGACATTGATCGTGGGAGCGGTCATCGGTTCAATCGGTGGCGCCATCGCAGGAGAAAAACGCGGTTGCATTTTTGATATCGTGGCAGGACTTGTGGGCGCATCAATCGGACAAGGTTTATTCGGCACTTGGGGACCGCAAGTGGCAGGAATGGCAATCGTGCCAGCAATCATTGGGGCAGTCATTTTCGTGGCTGTCGTATCATTCTTTTTGGGACGTAAAAGATAATTATCAAAGAAGCAATCCGTTGATTGGGTTGCTTTTTTTGTGGATTAAAGTTATCTAGAAAAGAACAACGAGAGAGCCAACTAGAGTCTTTTTAAAACACCATTCTTTAGGTTCGTATTGTTTGATTTTTTAGAAAACTTTTCGCTTACTTTCCGCTTTTTCTGGAAGTTTGTTATAATACTATCGTATAGAACAAGAAAGTAGGGAACGATACATGTTAAGAGTTGAAAAATTACGTGAAGCAATGAGAAAAGATTCGATTGATGGGTTCTTGATCACCAGCCCATACAATTTGCGTTACTTGACAAACTTTACTGGTACAACTGGTTTAGCAGTCATTACGTTGGACAAAGCTTTTTTTGTAACAGATTTCCGATATACAGAGCAAGCAGCTGCCCAAGCCCAAGGATTTGAGATCGTAAAAAATAGTGGACCGATTTTTGAAGAAGTTGCAACTATCTGCCAAAAGGAAGAAATCAATGTCTTAGCATTTGAAGAAAGTTTCGTCAGCTTTGCTGAATACTCCGTCTTAGAAGACTTGATTGAGGAATCCTCATTAGCTCCTGTATCTGGTATGATCGAGGCATTGCGGGAAGTCAAAGATGAGGAAGAGATCGCATTGATCCAACAAGCCTGCCATATCGCCGATCAAGGGTTCGAACATATTTTGAAAATGATCCGCCCAGGGATGACCGAAATCGAAGTGGCGAATCAGTTAGATTTCTTTATGCGTTCATTAGGTGCCACAAGCGTATCTTTTGAAACGATCGTGGCCAGTGGTCTTCGTTCAGCAATGCCCCATGGGGTTGCCAGTGAAAAAGTGATTGAACAAGGCGATCTGATCACGTTAGACTTTGGCTGTTACTATCAAGGCTATGTGTCTGATATGACCAGAACTTTTGCTGTGGGGGATCCTGGCGATAAATTGAAAGAAATCTATCAAATCGTGCTAGAAGCACAAGAAAAAGTCTTGGCAGCAGCAAAACCTGGAATGACCGGAATTGAACTAGATGCGATCGCCCGGGATCACATAGCTTCCTTTGGCTACGGGGATGCTTTTGGTCATTCAACAGGCCATGGGATTGGTTTAGAAATCCACGAAGGACCAAATGTCTCCTTCCGTGCTGATAAAGCATTTGTTGTCGGAAACGTCATTACAGATGAACCAGGCATCTATCTTCCAGGAATTGGCGGCGTTCGTATCGAGGATGATCTTTTGATCACTGAAACTGGTAATAAAGTGTTGACACATTCACCGAAAGAATTGATCATTCTCTGATTCATCGACCTTGTTTTTCAGAAAATTCATTGAGAATAGTGGGTTATTATAGATTCTCAGTGCAGAAAATGATAAACTTAGAGCGAGAAGAAACACTGTGCCATGGATGTTATTGATTGAATCAAGCGCTGGCTTGCTTCAAACGGAAAAAACGAGCGATTTTTTTACAAACAATACGGTACAGCTGTTTAGAATGGAGGCAAAAACGTATGAATGAAGATAAAAACCTTGTATTAAATGCAAGTCCTGAATTAGGCGAAATCGTCATCGCGCCAGAAGTGATCGAGATCATTATTGGGATCGCTGCTTCTAAAGTGGAAGGTGTCTATGGGATGCGAGGAACACTGGCAAACAGTGTCACTGAATTACTAGGCCGCGCAGCTCATGGCAAAGGAGTCTACTTAACGATCGATGAAACAGGGATCAAAGTGGATATCTACTGCTATATCACTTATGGGATGTCAGTGCCTAAAGTGGCAATGGAGATCCAAGAACGGGTCAAACAGCAAGTCTTATTTATGACAGATGTGCAACTGGCTGAAGTAAATGTTCATGTTGTGGCAGTCGTGCCAGAAAAAGTAGATTTACCAGACATCGAAGAATTATTTGGAAACGACGAGGAAGAAAATGAGTAAAGAATTATCACGGCATGAAATACGGAAAATGGCGTTACAAGCTTTATTTCCACTAGACTTTAACAAAGATTTAACGAAACAAGATGCCATCATGCATGCCATCGAGTTGGAACACCATGAATTGATTGATGAAGAACAAGAGCATTTTGTCCCTGTTTATTTAGATCAATTAGTGGCAGGTGTCTGTCATTACAAAGAAGCCTTGGATGAAGTCATTCAAAGTCATCTAAAAGCCGGTTGGAAAATCCAGCGTTTATCAAAAATGGACGTGACGATTTTACGAATCGCTTTGTTTGAAATGATCTATGTGGATAATGTGCCGAATCGTGTGGCTTTGAATGAAGCGATCGAATTAGCGAAAACCTTTAGTGACGATCAGTCAAGAAAGTTTGTCAACGGTATTTTATCGACAGTCAATCAAGAGCTAGAAACAAAAAACAACCAAGTAAGTGAGTAATTTTCAGCCTTAACACTATCGAACAAAAGAAAACAGCCTTTATTCGATCGAGGCAGAAACCGAACGATTTATGAGCAACCGCCTTGTTTTGACGGTCCTGCTTGATCGTTCGGTTTTTTTGCATACACTTTGTCGGTTTGACCTCGTTTTTTCCGAAAAAAGGGAGCCTTAGACGGTGTTTTTCTTTTCAGAAAATGCTATGATAGAAAACATGAAGAAGCAGATCGACAAACGATTGGTGCGTTTCTTTTTACAAAATAAGTCAGTATAATCAGGTTGGAGGAGTTGTCAGAATGGGTACATTGATCAATGGAAAAGAATTGGCTGAAAAAATGCAAGCGGCGTTTCTTTCAGAGACAGCAACACTAAAAGAGCAGGGTGTGACACCGGGATTAGTTGTTTTACTTGTTGGAGAAGACAAAGCAAGCCAGACTTATGTGAAAAATAAAGAACTAGCTGCGGCGAAAATCGGCATCAATTCCCGTGTTGCCCGCTATCCTGAATCCATTACTGAGGCAGAATTATTAGCAGAAATCGAACAGTTCAATAACGATGATGCCTTTCACGGCATTTTGGTTCAACTTCCTTTGCCAAAACATATCAATGAAGAAAAAGTGCTGTTAGCCATCAAACCGGAAAAAGATGTCGATGGTTTTCATCCAATCAATTTAGGAAAATTATTTGCCGGTGTACCTGACCGAATTCCTTGTACCCCTTATGGCATCATGAAAATGTTTGCTGCGTATGGGATCGAATTGGAAGGGAAAAATGCTTTAGTTATCGGCCGCAGCAACATTGTCGGAAAACCGATGGCGCACTTGCTCTTAGGGGCAAATGCCACCGTGACTATTGCTCATTCAAAAACCAAAAATCTGCCTGAGTTAGCGAAGCAAGCGGACATTTTAGTCGTGGCGATCGGCCGCGGTCATTTTGTCACAAAAGACTTCGTAAAAGAAGGGGCCGTGGTGATCGATGTAGGAATGAATCGGGATGCCAATGGCAAGTTGATCGGCGATGTGAAATTTGATGAAGTCGAACCGATCGCTAGCTATATCACCCCGGTACCTAGAGGTGTAGGACCAATGACGATCACGATGTTGATGGCCCAAACGATCGAGGCAGCAAAGGAGACAATGAAAAACTAAATGGCGCAAGAATATTTAACGGTGACCGCATTAACAAAATATATCAAGCGTAAGTTTGACGTCGATCCGTATTTAGAACGGGTTTATTTGACGGGGGAAATCTCTAATTTTCGTCGTCGCCCCAATCACCAATACTTTAGTTTAAAGGATGATGGTGCAAAAATTTCGACCGTCATGTTCAAGGGCGCTTTTGACAAGCTGCGCTTTCAACCAGAAGAGGGCATGAAAGTCATGGCGGTTGGCCGTATCACCTTGTATGAGGCAAGCGGAAATTACCAGATGGTGATCGATCACATGGAACCAGACGGTGTCGGTGCCCTTTATCAAGCCTATGAACAATTAAAGCAGAAATTGGCAGCGGAAGGATTATTTTCTGCACCGAAGCAGTCGTTGCCGAAATACCCGAAACGCATCGCAGTCTTGACCAGTCCTAGTGGGGCGGTGATCAGAGATATCATCACGACGACCCAGCGGCGTTATCCCATTGCTCAGATCGTTTTGTATCCAACCGTGGTACAAGGCAACAAAGCCGCGGATGATGTGGTGAAAAATATCCAACGAGTCGAAGCCGATGGTACCTTTGATACTATGATCATCGGACGTGGGGGTGGGTCGATTGAGGACCTCTGGCCTTTCAATGAAGAACGAGTGGCAAGAGCCATTTTTGACGCAAAAACCCCCATTATTTCTTCAGTGGGGCATGAAACTGATACGACAATTGCCGATTTAGTGGCGGATGTGCGGGCGGCAACTCCGACCGCAGCTGCCGAATTAGCAGTGCCCGTCCTATCAGAAGAGATTTTGCGGATCGAAGAAAGACAAGCCCGATTAGAGCAAGCTTTTATGCACCAGATCCAGTACAAACAAGAACGCTATCAGCGAGTGATTGGATCATATGTTTTTCGACAACCAGAGCGCTTGTATGAGGCACAGTCCATCAAACTCGATCAGTTGCAGCAGCGGATGCAGCAAGGTCTGCAAACCTTGCTTTATGACAAGGATCGCCATGCACAGCAATTGATTTCACGGTTAGCACAACAACAACCAAAAGCGCGATTGCAAGCTAGTAACCAAGAGGTCAGTTATCTTTCCCAACGCTTAATGAAAGCCATGAAAGATATTTATGCAGCAAAAGAAAATCAATTTGCAAATGCAGTCCAATCTCTTGATTTGCTAAGCCCACTGAAAATCATGGGTCGGGGCTACAGCTATACCACGAAAAATGAGCAGGTAATCAAATCGATTGATACGATCGAGCCAGAAGACCAGCTGACGATCCATTACCAAGATGGCCAAGCACTTGTCGAAGTTATTAGTACAGAAGGAGTTAATCATGGCAAATCCAACATTTGAAGAATCATTACAAGAATTAGAACAAATTGTAACCCGTTTGGAACAAGGGGATGTTCCCTTAGAAGAGGCACTAGATGCTTTTCAAAAAGGGATGGTTTTGAGTAAGCAATGCAAGGACACTTTGAGTAAAGCGGAAAAGTCCTTAACAAAAATGATGACAGAATCTAACGAAGAAGTGCCTTTTGAAGAGGAAAACCAATGAGTGCTTTAACAGAATTCACAAAAGAACACGCCCCATTGATTGAAGAAGTCATGGAGCGCTTTGTCAAAGAACACACCTCTGATCAACGATTGTTTAAAAGCATGCAGTATTCGATCCAAGCTGGCGGCAAACGTATTCGCCCGCTTTTATTGGCAGCAACAGTCGCCGCTTTTCACAAACCCGTCAATACCGCGGTGTACCAGTGTGCGGCAGCCCTAGAAATGGTGCATACGTATTCGCTGATCCATGATGATCTGCCAGCAATGGACAACGATGATCTGCGTCGAGGCAAACCTACCAACCATAAGGTTTTTGGTGAAGCTTTAGCGATTTTAGCTGGAGATGGTCTTTTGACGGCTGCATTTCAATTAGTCGCTATGGCGGAGATCGAAGCCAATCAAAAAGTCTTGCTGCTGCAGCAATTGAGTAAAGCGGCGGGAACACAAGGCATGGTCGCCGGCCAAGCAGCTGATATTCAAGGAGAAAACCAAGCCCTTAGTCTTGAGGAACTGATGTCCATTCATGAACGGAAAACTGGAGAATTGATCCGCTTTGCGGTGATTGCTGGAGGTGTCTTAGCCGACCAGACGGAAGAAGTTCTGCATGAATTGGATCGCTTTGCCCAGCATATTGGGTTAGCCTTTCAAATTCGCGACGATCTGCTGGATGCCACTAGTACGACCGAAGAGCTAGGCAAAGTTGTCCGTCGAGATGACGAATTGGCGAAAAGTACCTATCCTGCTTTACTTGGCTTAGCAGGCGCGCAGCAAGCCTTGACAGAAGAATTAGGCAAGGCCAAAGAAATTCTGGCGCAATTAAGTCAATACGGTCAATTTACGCCGGATGTTTTGTTGGCATTTGTGGAACGATTTGAGATTCGAGGGAACGCATGAAGAAAGAACGAGTAGATGTTTTAGCTGTCCAGCAAGGCCTGTTTGAGACCCGAGAGCAAGCCAAACGGGGAGTGATGGCTGGATTGGTGTACAAAGAAAAAAATAATGAGCGCCTAGATAAGCCGGGAGAAAAAATTGCCGCAGATACGCTGCTGCAGATCAAAGGCAAAAAGCTGCCTTATGTTTCTCGTGGTGGTCTCAAGTTAGAAAAAGCACTCAAAGTCTTTGATTTTGACGTAACCGATAAAATCATGTTAGACATCGGCGCATCCACCGGTGGTTTTACTGATGCGGCATTGCAAAATGGTGCCAAAAAAAGCTATGCATTGGATGTCGGTTACAATCAGTTAGCCTGGAAGCTGCGGCAAGATGAGCGAGTGATCGTAATGGAGCGGGTCAACTTCCGTTATGCAAAACCAACTGATTTTTTAGACGGTCTTCCAGATGCCGCTACGATCGATGTTTCTTTTATTTCACTTAAACTGATTTTACCCCCGCTATATGATATTTTGGTAGCGGATGGCGAAGTGATGGCGCTGATTAAACCGCAATTTGAAGCGGGCAAAGAAGCAGTCGGGAAAAATGGGATCGTTCGTGATCCCAAAACCCATGAACGAGTTTTGGAGGAAGTACTAGCATTTGCTAAGAAAACAAACTTCGATGTCTTAAACCTAAGTTTTTCACCAATCACTGGTGGCGAAGGGAATATCGAGTTTATCGTACATTTAAAGAAAAGCCTGCAAGAAGGTACCGCAGTAGGGATCGATATCCCGAAAGTTGTTGCATCAGCACATGAGACCTTTCATCAACCAAAATAAAGAATGGAAGAGAGTGGACATTTTACTTGTCGGCTCTCTTTCTTTCTTGCGCAAAATAGGATAAAATTAGTAGGAATTCATTCAGGAGGAACAAGAGATGAGAAAAAAAGAACGGCATCGCTTGATTACACGATTGTTAAGTGAACAAGATATTCAGAAACAAGAAGATTTTGTCGAGTTGTTAAAAGATCGCGGCGTCTCAGTCACACAAGCAACCATATCAAGAGATATCAAGGAATTGAAGTTAGTGAAAGTTCCTTCCCAAAAAGGTGGCTATCGCTACAGTATCCCGCAAGAGACAACGGAAGACGTGAGTGGTAAACTAGATAAAATCCTAAAAACGGCTTTTGTTTCTGTCGATCGAATGGACAAATTTGTGATCCTGCGCACACTGCCCGGCAATGCCTCGGCTTTGGCGAATTTAATCGATAAACGTTATGCCAAGGAATTATTTGGCACGTTAAACGATGATGACAACGTCTTGATGATCACTAGAACAGAAGCAGATACCGAGAACCTATTCAGGGATTTCCAACGTTACGTTTAGAAGAGGAGGCAAGGGATGCTTTTAGAATTGTCGATCCAAAATTTTGCGATTATTTCCAACTTGCACTTATCTTTCCATGAGGGAATGACGGCACTGACAGGTGAGACAGGTGCCGGGAAATCAATTATTATCGATGCGATGGGTTTGCTAGCAGGCGGTAGAGGTTCCAGCGACTATTTGCGTCAAGGAGCAGAGAAATGCCGTTTAGAAGGGATCTTCGAATGGCCGAATCAGCAGGAGTTCAAAGACTTGACCGCAGATTTAGGTATTGATGAAGAAGAAGTTTTGATCGTACAACGAGATATCTCTCAATCGGGGAAAAATATTTGTCGTGTCAATGGTCGAACCGTTACCTTGTCGGTTTTGCGTCAAATCGGTTTATTCTTGGTCGATATCCAAGGACAAAATGAGCATCAAGAGCTGCTGCAGCCAGAAAAACATTTGACCTTGATGGATGGGTTTGGGGATGATAGCTTTAAAGCGGAGCTTGCGGATTACCGTCAAGCCTATCAAAGCTATCGCTCTTTAGAAAAACACGTCAGGACCATTCAAGAAAATGAACAGCTATATGTCCAGCGAATGGACATGTTGCGTTTTCAACAAGAAGAAATCGCCCAAGCAGAATTGATGGGAAATGAAGAAGAACTGCTGATCGATGAACGAGAAAAACTGACCAATTATCAAAAAATCGTGGATGCTCTAGGGCAAAGCTATGGTGCCTTATCTGCCGAAGAAGTCAATAGCCTAGATGGGGTCAGTGTAGCTTTATCCGAGATCCAGTCAATCGCCCATCTTGATCCGGCTTACGAAAAAATCAGTGAAGCGATCCAAAGTGCGTATTACTTGTTGCAAGATGCAGCCACTGATATTTCGCGGCAAGTCGACAATCTTGAATTAGATGAAGGCCGACTGGAAGAAGTCATTTCGCGGCTGGAAACGATTCGTCAATTGAAGCGCAAATACGGGGAGTCGATTCCTGTGATTCTTGCTTACTATGATGAGATCAGTAAAGAAATCAGCGAGTCTGCCTATACAGAAGGTCAGTTGGAGCAATTAGAAGAAGAGCTTGCCCAAAAAGCTGAAGCAGTTTGGCAGCTGGCGGAAGCCTTGCACGTCAAACGACGTGAACTGGCTCATCGTTTAGAAAAAGAAATCGTTCAAGAGTTAAAAGAGCTGTACATGGAGCACGCACAATTTGAAGTACGGTTTGCACCTGGCTCAAAACAATTGAGTAGCAGCGGATTTGACACCGTAGAATTTTATTTGACCACAAATCCTGGTGAAGGCATGAAGCCGTTGGTGCGGGTTGCTTCTGGGGGAGAACTTTCACGGATCTTACTGGCCCTCAAATCAATTTTCTCTCGGAAACAAGGAATCACCAGTATTGTTTTTGACGAAGTTGATACTGGGGTCAGTGGCCGAGTAGCCCAAGCAATTGCTGAAAAAATCGCCAAGATCGCAGCCAATTCGCAAGTTTTGTGTATCACTCACTTGCCGCAAGTAGCTGCTGTAGCGGATAATCAATATTTTATTGAAAAAGCAATTCAAGAAGGACGGACAGAAACCCACGTCCGTAAACTATCTAAAGAAGAACGGGTGGCAGAGATCGCCCGTATGCTCTCAGGTGCAGAAATCACCGATTTAACGATCGAACATGCACGAGAACTATTGGCACTTGCACACCGATAAAAATTGGGAAACATTCGTAGAAAGATTCAGGAGATGATGGACCAGCAAGTTTCGTCTGCCATCCTTTCCTGATCTTCTTTTTTGCAGGAGGATATGATGAGAAAAAGAACAAAAGTTTTGATTGGTGTATTGGTCACCGTTGTTATTTTAACTATTGCCGGTTGGATCGGTTGGCAACAACTACACTACCCAGCAGTTGATGCTGCAGTCACAGCTGCGAAAGAGGCAGAAGATGAGGGGAATGTCCTTTATTTTGCTGGAGATGAAGAAAAGCCATTGGTCATTTTCTATCCCGGCGCCCTTGTCGATGCGGAAAGCTATAGTGTATGGGCAGCAGGTTTAGCGGAAAAAGGCTATCCTGTCGCGATCGTTAAAATGCCCTTTAACATGGCTGTTTTATCAGGCAATCGTGCAGAAGAGGTCTTGAAAGAAATTCCCCATAACTCCTATGTCATTGGTGGTCATTCATTAGGTGGGGTAATGGCGAGCCGTTTTGCAGCGAATCAATTGGCTGCAAACGACAAGGATTTAAAAGGGGTCTTTTTCTTCGCAAGCTATCCCGATGAAAAAGGGTCTTTGGCTGATCAGTCGATTTCTGTGCTATCGTTGACAGGGAGTCAAGATCAGGTGGTCAATCAAGAAAATTGGCAAGCTGCCCGCAGCTTCCTTCCAGAATCTACCACGTTCCAAACGATCGAAGGCGGCAATCATGCTGGCTTTGGTACCTATGGGTTACAAAAAGGAGAAGCCGCTGCTGATTTATCAAATGAAGCACAGCAAAAAGCCATCGTTGAGCAGATGGCTGCGTGGCTAAGTGAATTAGAGTAAAAAAAGACGGCAGAAGATGCATAGAAATGCTTCTTTCTGCCGTTTCGATTCAACAGACATTTTGGGGAAATGTTGATGAAATCGTGAAAACGCTGAACATAACAACATATTGTACTTGATTGGGGAAGCAAGATTAATAATTATGTTCTTTTAAAATACGTTTCCTCTCACAGTATAGCATAGCATACCTTCTGGATGCACGTAATTTAATTAAGAAATTCTGTCATTTTTTTTACGAAACAGTTATTTTGAGAAAGAAAAAAAGCGTTTTAAATAAACGAACGGACGCTGTTCCAGAAAAAAAAGCAAATAATAATTTTCATTAAATTCAACTAATGGTAAAATGAAAATAATTGATTTTTAAGATCAATGACTTACGAAAGTACAAGGAGCGTTATGATGAAAAAATTTAAACTTCTAAGTCCTATTATCGGATTGGTTATTTTACTCTCAGGATGTGCAAGCTGGGCAGATAGAGGAGAATCGATCACCGCAGTCGGTTCCTCTGCTTTGCAGCCGCTAGTAGAAACAGTTGCAGAAGAATTTCAAAACTCAAATCCAGGTCGGTTCATCAATGTCCAAGGAGGCGGAAGCGGAACTGGACTAAGTCAAGTCCAAGCCGGTGCAGTCGATATCGGAAATTCTGATTTGTTTGCGGAAGAAAAGCCAGGAATCGATGCTGATGCCCTTGTTGATCATCGGGTGGCAACGGTGGGAATCACACCAATCGTTAACAAAGGAGTTGGTATCACAGACATTTCCACAGAAGATCTAAAAAATATCTTCTTAGGAAAGATCACCAATTGGAGCGAAGTCGGTGGAAATGATCTGCCAATCGTTTTATTGAACCGGGCGACAGGTAGTGGTACGAGAAGCACATTTGAAAAATGGATCATGGATGGCGAAACCGCTATTCCTTCTCAAGAGCAAGATTCTAGTGGGATGGTACGCTCGATCGTTTCTGATACACCAGGGGCTATTAGCTACGTTGCATTTTCTTATGTGACTGATGAAGTCAATGTCCTTTCAATTGATGGCGTTGAACCTACGATTGAAAATGTGACGACGAATGATTGGAAAGTTTGGGCGTATGAGCATATGTATACAAAAGGAGAACCAACCGGATTAACTGCTGAGTTTTTAGAATATATGCTTTCTGACGAAGTCCAAGAGCATATCGTTGGGGATCTAGGCTATATTCCAATTTCCATCATGCAGGTGGAAAGAGACTGGGAAGGCAATATTGTTGAATAATCTTTACACAAAATTTACACAAGCTTTAACAGAAATTGATGTTGAACCGATAAACTAATGGTTATGAGTTTAGTTTGATTTTTGAGGAGGAACCCTCGTGGAAAATGTAAAAGAAGTGTTAACAAAAAAATCTAAGCGCGCAAGAATGGAACAAAGAGGAAAACTAATCAGTTTTCTTTGTATCGCGTTGATTGTTTTGGTTGTGATCTCCATTTTTTATTTCGTTGCTAGCCGAGGATTAGCGACATTCTTTGTAGACAAAGTCAATGTGTTTGACTTTTTGTTTGGTACCCAATGGAATCCGAGTGCTGTGGGACCTGATGGACAACCGTTAGTTGGTGCCTTGCCGATGATTCTAGGATCGTTCTTCGTAACGTTCTTATCAGCGATCGTGGCAACACCTTTTGCCATCGGTGCAGCCGTCTTTATGGTAGAAATCTCACCTCGTAATGGAGAGAAGATCTTGCAGCCGGTCATCGAACTTTTAGTCGGTATCCCTTCAGTTGTTTATGGATTCATCGGTTTGTCTGTCGTTGTACCAGCAGTCCGCTCCGTTTTTGGCGGTACTGGTTTTGGGATCTTGGCAGGGACGTTTGTCCTGTTTATCATGATCTTACCGACAGTGACTACGATGACTGTCGACGCTTTGCGGGCAGTTCCACGGCATTATCGTGAAGCTTCGTTAGCTTTAGGTGCGACTCGCTGGCAAACGATTTACAAAGTTGTTTTACGAGCAGCTGTTCCTGGTATTTTAACAGCGGTTGTTTTTGGAATGGCGCGGGCGTTTGGTGAAGCATTGGCGATTCAAATGGTTATTGGTAATGCGGCATTGATGCCAACTAGCTTAGTGACACCAGCTTCAACATTGACTTCTATCCTAACGATGGGTATCGGAAATACGATCATGGGGACAGTCCAAAATAATGTTTTATGGTCATTAGCCTTGATCTTGTTATTGATGTCCTTACTATTTAACATTGTTATTCGCTTTATTGGGAAGAAAGGAGCCTTGAAATAATGAATGCAAAACGTTCAGATAAAATTGCTACCGGCGTCTTGTATGCCGTTGCTGGAATCATTGTTTTGATTTTGGCTTCCTTATTACTGTACATTTTGGTTCGGGGGGTTCCTCACATTAGCTGGGAATTTCTGACCTCTTCTTCAAAAGCGTATCAAGAAGGCGGCGGGATCGGCATCCAATTGTTCAATTCCCTTTACTTGCTTTTAGTAACAATGATCATTAGCTTCCCGATTTCTTTAGGAGCGGGGATCTACTTATCAGAGTATGCAAAGAAAAACTGGTTAACGGATATCATTCGGACATCGATCGAGATTTTGAGCTCACTGCCTTCAGTGGTTGTCGGTCTCTTTGGTTTCTTAGTCTTTGTTATTCAGTTTGGTTATGGCTTTTCAATTATTTCTGGTGCCTTGGCATTGACCTTCTTCAATTTGCCACTATTGACGAGAAATGTAGAAGAATCACTTCAAGCAATTCATTACACGCAACGTGAAGCAGGCTTGTCTCTTGGTTTGTCACGTTGGGAAACGGTCACACGCATCATTGTTCCAGAAGCAACACCAGGGATTTTGACTGGGGTCATTCTAAGTTCTGGTCGGATTTTTGGTGAAGCGGCAGCGCTGATCTATACTGCAGGACAAAGTGCACCGGCCCTTGATTTTACAAACTGGAATCCATTGAGTGTTTCCAGCCCGATCGGTCTTTTCCGACAAGCGGAGACGCTGGCAGTCCATATTTGGAAAATCAATACAGAGGGCACGATGCCTGATGGCGCACAAGTTTCAGCTGGAGCTTCGGCAGTATTGATCATTGCCGTCTTGCTATTTAACTTTGGCGCCCGTGCAGCTGGCAAACGGTTGTACAAGAAAATGACGTCAGCATAAGGAGAATGACAGTATGAACGATTACAATTGGGATGATCGAAATATCATTACCTTCGATAAACCAGAAGATGTGGCGCTTTATACCACTGACTTGCATGTATGGTATGGATCAAATGAAGCCATCAAAGGCATTGATCTACAATTTGAAAAGAATAAAATCACCGCATTGATCGGTCCCTCTGGTTGCGGAAAATCAACGTATCTGCGTTCCTTGAATCGAATGAATGACGGAATCGCAAATACGAGAGTCACAGGAAACATCATGTACAAAGGGGTCGACGTGAACACGAAAGAAGTCGATGTCTTCGAAATGCGTAAGCGGATCGGCATGGTTTTCCAACGACCAAACCCTTTCAGTAAATCGATCTATGACAACATCGCCTTTGCTTTGCGACGTCATGGAGAAAGAAACAAAAAGAAATTGGATGAAGCAGTCGAAACCAGCTTGAAACAAGCCGCACTTTGGGATCAAGTAAAGGACAGCTTAGACAAAAGTGCTTTGGCATTGTCCGGTGGACAGCAGCAACGTCTGTGTATCGCTCGAGCAATTGCGATGAAACCAGATATTTTGCTTCTAGATGAACCAGCTAGTGCCCTTGACCCCATCTCAACCGGGACAGTGGAAGAAACTCTTATCAACTTGAAAAACGACTATTCAATCATCATCGTGACCCACAACATGCAGCAAGCTGCTCGGATCAGCGATTATACCGCCTTTTTCTACTTAGGAAATGCGATCGAGTACGATGAGACCCGTAAGATATTTACTCGTCCAAAAATTAAAGCAACAGAAGATTACGTATCCGGTCATTTTGGCTGAGCCGATTCGATCAGTAAACGGAGGCAAAACAATGGCAGAAGAAATTATTACATCGAAAGATCTGCATTTATACTACGGAAAAAAAGAAGCATTAAAAGGAATCGACCTTTCCATCAAAAAAGGCGAGATCACTGCGATGATCGGTCCTTCAGGTTGTGGGAAATCGACCTACTTGCGTTCTCTTAATCGAATGAATGATTTGATCCCTGGTGTGACAATTACAGGAAGTGTTGTCTATAAAGGGAAAGACATTTATAGTCCGAAGCAAGACATCGTTGATTTGCGTAAAGAAATCGGGATGGTTTTTCAGCAACCGAATCCATTTCCCTTTTCAATTTACGAAAATGTGATTTATGGGTTAAAATTAAAAGGAGTCACGGACAAGGCGATTCTTGATAAGACGGTAGAGGAAAGCTTGAAAGCAGCGTCTGTCTGGGAAGATGTCAAAGATAAGCTTCACCAAAGTGCGCTATCTTTATCCGGTGGACAACAGCAGCGGGTATGCATCGCTCGGGTATTGGCTGTCGATCCAGAAATCATTTTGCTGGATGAACCAACCAGTGCGTTAGACCCAATTTCATCTGGGAAAATCGAGAATACCCTTTTGGCACTGAAAGAACGCTATACCATGATCATCGTGACTCACAACATGTCACAAGCTTCAAGAATCTCAGATAAAACCGCGTTCTTTTTGGACGGCAACTTGATCGAGTTTAATGACACGAAAAAAGTGTTCCTAAGTCCAAGCAAAAAAGAAACAGAAGATTATATCTCAGGAAGATTTGGTTAGGAGGAAAAGGGATGTTGCGTACACAGTTTGAAGAAGAATTATTAAATCTACACAATCAATTTTATGAGATGGGGATGCTAGTCAGCAGCGCGATCCACAAATCCGTACGAGCATATGTCAGACATGATAAAGCAATTGCTCAAGAAGTGATTGAAAATGATTTGGCGATCAACAATATGGAAGTTCGTTTGGAGAAAAAGAGCTTTGAAATGATTGCTTTGCAACAACCAGTAACCACCGATCTACGAATGATCATTACTGTAATGAAAGCCAGCTCTGACTTGGAACGAATGGGAGACCATGCAGTATCGATCGCGAAGTCAACGATTCGGGTCAAAGGTGAAACACGGATCGCCGAAATCGAAAAAGAAATTTCTGATATGTCGGATTATGTGAAGAAAATGGTCGATAATGTTTTAGTTGCCTATGTAAAAACTGACCAAGAAGATGCCCGTATGATTGCCCAAATGGATGATCGGGTCAATGAGTATTACAAAGACATCTATTACAAAACGATCGAGAGTATGAAAGAAAATCCGGAAACCGTTGTTAGTGGAACCGATTATTTATCTGTTGCACAGTACTTAGAACGTATCGGTGACTACGTAACGAATATTTGTGAATGGATCGTGTATCTTGCTACTGGGAAAATCAGTGAATTGAATACAAACCGTACGGAAATGATTTAAGAAACCAGCTTAGGTTCTTGATCACTTATCTCTTTTAAAAGAGATGGGACAGACCGCCGAAAGAAGTTGACCTTTAAGGAGTAACTTCTCTCGGCGGTCTTTTTGATTTGGAAGAATCACTGAAATAGATGACGTGAACAAGATAGACAAATTATAAAATGGCTTCCCTAAAGATGGACAATGGAAATCGATTCTATCGTAACCGAATTTTTCAAGTTGAACCTTCTGCTCTTTTCATCCCCGACCCGCAGTGAAATGAACAATAGATCATTTACTCTAGCAGGCCTATTCCTCAAGGCTGCTATTAGCTGAAACTTTTGTTTCCAATGGTTTTTCGTGGTACTGTTAAGATAAGGAAGATCGTTTTGTGCCTAAAGTAATGAAGAAAAGTGCCGGTTCTGCTTGCCAATCTGCAGATTGAGAAAAACTTGGTACTTAAGACCTATGACACTTTTGCAAAAACAAGGCATAATAGGTTCGTAAGCTAAACTTGCAATCACACATTTGCTGAAGGAGGCAATTTCCATGAACGAAAGAGAACGTATATTGGATCTAGTAAAAAAAGGTGTGCTTTCTACAGAAGAAGCCTTAGATTTACTAGAAGGTATGGCAAAAGCCAAAGACGAAAAACAAATTAACAAAGCTGCTGCTGAGGTAACCGCGGATAAGAATGCGACAAGCCCATTTGATGATACTGAAAATGACGATGAGATGTTCACGTTTGACGGCGAAGAAAAACTTCGTCAAAACGAAGCGCAAGACAAAGAAAATCTTGAAAAGATTCTTGATGGCTTAGCAACGGAAGCCAACCAAGCATCTGCTGAGTTGGACGAAATCAATGCTGAAATTCTTGGCGTCAAAGAAGAATTAAAAGAAGCGCAAGAAACTCTGATGCAATTGAATACCAAAGAAGAATTGGATCAATTGTCAGAAGAGGAATTGGCAACACGTCATGAAACAGAAGCGACCATTACTGGCTTAGAAGAAACGTTAGATGGCTTAACCGAAGAAAAAGCAGAATTGGAAGCAAAACTAAAAAATATTCGCAAAGACCAATGGTCTCAAACGAAAGAGAAAATCTCTCAAAAATTAGATATTCCAGAAGATTGGAAAGAGCAAGCGACCGATACTATCAATCAAGTAAGTGAAAAAATGGTCGATGCCAGCACCCACTTCGGACACTTCTTGAAGAAAACGGTTCGAGCAGTAACGGATTCTGTTAACGACAACATGGAATGGAAAGATATCAACTTGAAAGTTCCCGGTGTTGCAGCGACGAAATTTGAACACACATTCAGCTATGACGAAACGGCAGCGACATTGATCGATGTGAAGTTAGCCAACGGCAATGTTTCCTTCCAATTATGGGATGAACCAGGTGTCAAAGTAGATGCCAAAATCAAACTATATGGTAAAATGGATGCGGCGGAGCCTTTCGATGCTTTTGAAGCAAGAAGCCAAATCAATGTCGATGATGAACGCATCTCCTTCCAAATTCCAAACAAACGCATTCGTGCCGATCTGGTTTTCTATTTACCAAAACGTACCTATGATCATGTAGCAGTAAAACTATTGAACGGAAATGTTACATTCAATGAATTGGATGCAAAAGATGTTTATACAAAATCAACAAATGGCAATATCGATTTCCGCAAAGTAAACGCATCGATGTTAGAGATTGAAGGCGTGAATGGAACGATCACTGTTCAAGAGGGTGAGATTTTAGATGCCATCATCGAAACAGTGAATGGCGACGTGACGTTGACAGCCACACCACAAAACACCGGTATTTCTTTAGTAAACGGCAATATCCGTGTGACCTACAAAGAAGAAACGGTCCAAAAATTAAACGCCAGCTCTGTAAATGGCAATGTTAAAGTAGCATTACCTGCAGGGATCGGTTTTGAAGGGATCGCCAAAACAAGTTTAGGTAGCATTAACAATCGCTTAAGTGAGATGGAAGTTGTACGGGAGAAAAAAGAACGCCTAAACCAACTATTGCAATTCCGTCGGGTTGCCGATAAAGTCGCACAAATCGATCTATCCACAACAACAGGAAATGTCTTTATCAAAGATACAGATAAATAAGAATAGTTGAGTATACACTCATTAAAGAAAAGAAGGAAGGTGTAGATAAATGAACAAAAAATTAACAAAATCAGCCAATAACGTTGTCATTACAGGGACTCTAGGGGGTCTGGCAGAATACTTGCGAATCGATCCAACTATCGTTCGCGTGATCTATGTCTTTCTATCTTTAGTGACTGCTGGGTTCCCTGGAATCACTTTATATATCATCATGGCGGTCTTGATTCCTTCAGGACGCAAGAGCTCCTCAGGATATGGTCATGACAATCGATATTACAAACAAAACAAATACAATGAAGCAAATCGTCCCCGTAAAGAAGCGGAAAAGGTAGAGGATGAGGACTGGAGTGACTTCTAGTGTCTTATTTTCAACGGCTTATCATGAATACACTGACGTTTGTCACATTGGCGGTTCTATTACCAAATATGATCCACGTTCAAAGCATTATGACTGCAGTGATCGCCAGTTTTGTACTGTCGATCCTGAATGCTTTGATTAAACCAATTCTGATCGTCATTTCATTTCCATTGACTTTACTGACGCTTGGGTTTTTCACCTTTGTGATCAATGCGCTCATGCTGAATTTGACTTCGTATTTTGTTGGGTCAGCCAACTTCGGCTTTTCCTCGTTTGGGGCTGCTTTATTAGTGGCACTGATCATGTCAGTGATCAATATGATCGTGACCGAACACCATATCGAAAAATATTCACGTTAAAAAGACGTTTCACGTTTTCTCCTACTAGCTACGAAGCTAGTGGAGAAACGGAAACGTCTTTTTTTAGTTTAACTGTTCTTCTTTGATGGCTGACAGATACGTATCTACTGCCTGTAAGGTTTCATCAAGCGCTCCTTTTTCAAAAGGTGAACGTAGATGAGCCAGAGCCAGGATCTCAAGAAATGTTTTCGTGCCGCCGACTTCGCAAATGGCCAAATAATCTTGCCAAGCGGTTTCGTCTTTTGCCACGATGAATCGATACCAAAATTGGAACGCACACACTTGTGCCAATGTGTAATCGATATAGTAGAAAGGTGATTCAAAAATATGCCCCTGTCTGAACCAATACAAGCCACGATCAAGGTCTGGATACTCTGAATAATCCCGTTCTGGACAGTATTGGCGCTCTAATTCCCGCCAACGGGCTTTGCGCTGTGATGGTGTCCATTCAGGATGCTCATAAACGTCTTGTTGGAAGTGATCTACTAAAACGCCATAAGGCAGAAATTGCAGGCTGCTAGCAAGATGCGCAAATTTGTATTTTTCTGTTTCTTCTCCAAAAAAGGCGTCCATCCATGGCCAAGCGATAAACTCCATCGACATTGAATGGATCTCGCAAGATTCATAATTTGGAAACAAAATTTCTGGTTCTTTGATCCAACGAGAGCGAAAGGCTTGAAAGGCGTGGCCAGCTTCGTGGGTCAAAACATCGACATCGCCCGAAGTACCGTTAAAGTTGGCAAAGATAAATGGCGATTGATATTCTTGGATAAAGGTACAGTAGCCGCCAGATTGTTTGCCTTTTTTGCTGAGGAGATCAAGCAAGTCATGTTCGACCATAAAGTCAAAAAATTCGCCAGTTTCAGGGGATAGTTCCTGATACATCACACGGGCTTTTTCCACTAGTTCTTCAGGTGTTCCTTTAGGCTCTGCGTTGCCACTAGGATAAACAAGTGGCAAGTCGGTAAAAGTTGCTTGTGCCAATTGATTACGCTGTGCCTGTCTTTGGTACAGTTTTTGGGTGATTGGGACGACTTTTTCTAAAATTTCACGACGATAGGTCTCAATCATTGAACGATCATAGTCCCAACGATTCATTTGGGTATCCGCAAAGGCGACGTAATTTTCAAAGCCGAGCTTGTGGGCGATCTCGGTACGAACCTTGACCATCTCGTCATAAATTTGATCAAAACGGTCTTCATTTTCCGTGAAGAAAGCCGTTTGCTTTTCAAACGCTTCTTTACGAACGCTGCGATCTTTATTTTCGGTAAATGGTCGCAGTTGTGCGAGGGTATAGGTTTCTCCTTGGAAGTCGATTTGGGCAGAAGCGACCAATTTGCTGTAATCGGAAGCCAATTGGTTTTCTTTTTGAAACAATTCGATCAAGGCATCATCAAAAAGCTTCACGCGGCTTTCGGCAAACAAGAAAAGTGTTTCTGGATATTCGGCTTTTAATTCATCTAAGACCGGTGAAGCCAAGAGTGCTTGATAGAATTGAAAATCCAGAGCTTCAAAATGAGGCTGGTATTCATTCCAGAAAGTGTCTTCTGTTTCATAAAAGGCATCGTTGGTATCGATCGAATAACGGATCGAAGCCAAGTTCATTGCGGTATCGATCGTTCCTCTTAGTTCGTTCAAAGCATCAAGAGCTTGCTTCGCCTCCGAGAAGGTATCGGCTGACTGAAGGTTTGCTAATGCTTTTTTGAATGTTTCTTGATAGACTGGAAAATCAGGGCGTTGATACGTGTATGCTGAAAATTTCATTAAAAATCCCTCCTTAGTAAAATAATAACACAAACGAAAAAGAATGAGGACTTCTATTGGCGAAGGTAGTAACTTTACTGATAGAATGATAAAATAGAACCAGAGTGTCGTTTACAAGAAGCAGCGGCAAGAATCATTGAGAAAAGAGGGAAAACCTATGGCAGAAACCGTCAAAGTCAGCGAGCTGGCGGAGGCTTTAAATTTAGAGATAGTTGAAGGAACTGAAAACAGTTTAGAAAGAGAAATCATTACCGGCGATATTTCCCGACCTGGTTTGGAATTGACGGGTTATTTTAATTACTATTCCCATGATCGTCTGCAATTATTCGGCAGCAAAGAGATCACCTTTGCGGAACGAATGATGCCAGAAGAACGCTTGATGGTGATGCGCAAAATGTGTGCCGATGATACACCGGGATTTATTGTTTCTCGCGGCTTGGAAGTACCAGCAGAAATGATTCAAGCCTGCAAAGAACATGAGATTACGATTCTACGTTCGCCCATCTCAACGTCACGTCTGCAAGGAGAGCTTTCTAGTTTTCTCGATGGGCGTTTAGCAACAAGAACCAGTGTCCATGGGGTATTAGTGGATGTCTATGGCTTGGGCGTTTTGATCCAAGGCGATAGCGGAATTGGTAAAAGCGAAACAGCATTAGAGTTGATCAAACGTGGGCATCGGTTGATCGCTGACGACCGTGTGGATGTGTATAAGCAAGATGAATTGACTTTGGTGGGGGAACCGCCGAAAATCTTGCAACACTTGATCGAGATCCGGGGAATCGGGATCATCGATGTCATGAATCTTTTTGGTGCCAGTGCCGTACGAGGGTATATGCAGGTTCAAGTAGCGGTGTATTTAGAAGCTTGGGCGAAAGACAAAAAGTATGATCGACTAGGAACCGATGATACGACGGTTGAAATTGGTGGCGTTGATGTACCACAAATCAAAATCCCCGTAAAAACTGGTCGAAATGTTGCGATCATTATCGAAGTTGCTGCCATGAATTTCCGGGCGAAAACGATGGGTTATGATGCTACGAAGACCTTTGAAAATCGATTGACGCAATTGATCGAAGAAAATTCTGGAAACTAGAGAGGATAAGATAGATGTTAGGTTTAGTAAATCGAGTCGCATTTGAACTATTTGGTTTGCCGATTTATTGGTATGCGATCATTATCGTATCAGGCGTGATCATTGCTATGTGGTTAAGCACGAGAGAGGCGGTTCGTGTCGGGCTCAAGCCAGATGATGTGACTGATTTTATGTTGATTGGATTGCCAGTATCGATCATTGGTGCACGGCTTTATTATATTCTATTTGACTTGCAATACTATATTGATGACCCAAGTCAAATTTTCAATATTCGGTCTGGTGGGATCGCTATCTATGGTGCATTGATCGCCGGGGGGATTTGGCTGTACTTTTTCTGCCAACGAAATTTTATTTCTCCCTGGACCTTTTTAGATATCGCCGCACCAAGTGTCCTATTGGCACAAGGCATCGGGCGTTGGGGCAACTTTATGAACCATGAAGCATTTGGAGCAGAAGTCAGCCGCTCCTTCTTAGAAAGTTTGTATATACCGAAATTTATTATCGATAATATGTATATCGACGAAGCGTATCGGCAGCCGACGTTTCTTTATGAATCGGTTTGGAATGTGATCGGATTTATCGTTTTGATTTTCTTGCGCAAGAAAACTGGGTTATTAAAAGAAGGCGAAGTTTTCTTGAGCTACTTAATTTGGTATGGGTTCGGACGCTTCTTTATTGAAGGAATGCGCACCGATAGTTTATACTTATTTGGGGATATCCGTGTGTCACAAGCACTTTCCGCCTTATTATTCTTTGGAGCGATTGGGCTATTGATCTGGCGTCGGAAAAACCAAACTTTAAAAGACTACAATCGCAGCTTTGGCAAAAACCAAACGATTATCTAAACAGTTATTTTATCGAAATTATGGTAAAATGATAAAGTGCATGAATTTGCGAAAAGGATAGAGGAGGTTTCCATAGTGAAACAGAAAATCGCCGTTTTAGGTCCCGGATCATGGGGGACTGCTTTGGCACAAGTCTTGTCTGAAAACGGACATGAAGTGACTATTTGGGGCAACAATCCCGCCCAAATCGATGAAATCAATACGTATCATACCAATCGGCATTATTTGCCTGATTTGAAATTACCTGAAAATATTTTAGGCTGCAAAAATCTAGAAGAGGCGATCCAAGGGGCAGATGCTGTCTTGTTTGTAGTACCAACCAAAGCGATTCGTGCCGTGGCACAAGAATTCACTAAGAAGACAACCGGTAAACCAGTCATCATCCATGCCTCAAAAGGATTAGAACAAGGCAGTCATAAACGAATCTCAGAAGTACTTGCCGAAGAGATCCCAGCCGATAAACGGCAAGAAATCGTTGTCCTGTCAGGACCATCACATGCCGAAGAAGTCGCTGTCCATGATATTACCACGATCACGGCAGCTTCAGAAAATGAATCGGCTGCTAAATATGTACAAGAGCTATTTATGAATGATTACTTTAGAATCTACACCAATAACGATGTGATCGGTGTCGAAACTGGCGCCGCGCTGAAAAACATCATCGCTATTGGTGCCGGAGCGATTGCTGGACTGGGCTTTGGGGATGATGCGAAGGCTGCGATCATGACCCGTGGGTTAGCAGAAATCAGTCGTCTCGGTGTGGCAATGGGTGCAAATCCATTAACCTTTATCGGATTGAGTGGTGTTGGCGATTTGATCGTCACGTGTACCAGTGTCCATTCGCGGAATTGGCGTGCCGGAAACCTATTAGGAAAAGGCCATAGCTTAGACGAAGTGTTAGACAATATGGGCATGATCGTTGAAGGAGTTTCAACCACCAAAGCTGCCCGCGAATTAGCAGAAGCTTTGTCAGTGGAAATGCCAATCACAGAAACGATTTATTCGGTCTTGTATGAAGGCAAAGACATCAAGCAAGCAGCTAAAGATATTATGCTGCGAGACGGCAAAGAAGAAAACGAATTTACGGTAGATCAATCATTATGATTAAAGGAGCGAGTCACATGAATGTCAAAAAAGCAGTTATCCCAGCAGCCGGTCTAGGTACCCGATTTTTACCAGCTACAAAGGCAATGGCAAAGGAAATGTTGCCGATCGTTGACAAACCAACGATCCAATTTATCGTGGAAGAAGCTTTACAATCAGGGATCGAAGATATTTTGATCGTAACAGGAAAAGCAAAGCGTCCGATCGAAGACCATTTCGATGCCAATTTAGAATTAGAGATGAATCTAAAAGAAAAAGGCAAGACAGAGCTTTTGAAATTAGTGGAAGAAACAACTGACGTAAATCTGCATTTCATTCGCCAATCTCATCCGAAAGGATTAGGCCATGCCGTATTACAGGCGCGGGCATTTGTCGGAAATGAACCGTTTGTAGTCATGCTAGGTGATGACTTGATGGAAGATCAAGTGCCATTGACGAAACAGCTGATCGATAATTATGAAAAAACGCATGCATCAACGATCGCTGTCATGGATGTTCCTCATGAAGATACATCAAAATACGGAATCATTGATCCTGGTATGGAAGTTGAAAAAGGCTTGTTCAATGTCAAAAACTTTGTTGAAAAACCAGCGCCAGAAAATGCGCCAAGTGATTTAGCAATTATTGGTCGCTACTTGCTGACCCCTGAAATTTTTGATATTTTAGCCAATCAGGAACCTGGTGCTGGCGGCGAGATCCAATTGACGGATGCCATCGACACATTAAACAAAACCCAACGCGTGTTTGCTCATCAATTTACCGGCAAGCGTTACGATGTAGGAGACAAATTTGGTTTCTTAAAAACAAGTATTGAGTATGGTTTAGTACACCCTGAAGTCAAGGACAACTTGAAAGAGTATTTGATCGAGTTAGGAAAAGAACTAGCTCCGGCTCAAAAAGAAGTCAAAGAAGCACCGAAAGAGTCAAAAAAATAACAAAAACTCCTAAACAAGGCAATTTCTGATGAAATTGCTTTGTTTTTTTATTATTTCCTGTTGAAAGCGGATAATTTTCTTAAAAATGCAGTCTTTTATTTGTAGAAAGTGCAGTGAAATGCTATTCTTAATATAAGTAAATGGGGAAAGGAGCCATTCTATGTCAGGAGGAGAACTAGCTGCATTGATTGCTGCGATCGCATTTGTCGTATTGGTCATTTTCGTCGTTCGTTTGTTGATGCAAGTCAGCAAGACAATGACCAAAGTAGACAAAACGGTCGAAGAAGCAAACACAACCATCCGTGTCATTACCAAAGACGTTGATATTCTTTCAAAAGAGGTTGAAGGTCTTTTGGTAAAAACGAATGAGCTTTTACAAGATGTGAACGGAAAAGTCGCAACCATCGATCCTTTGTTCACAGCAGTTGCAGATCTAAGTACCAGTGTTTCAGAACTAAATGTTTCTGGAAAAAATTTAATTACGCGCGTGGGTAGTCTTGGCCGGACCACTGCCAAAGCAACGGTAGCTGGAAAAGTCGGTCAAACAGCCATGAAATTTTTCAAAGACAAAAATAACCAAAAATAAAAGGAGGACTTTCAATGAGTAAAAAAGGCGGATTTTTATTAGGAGCAATCATCGGAGGAACAGCGGCAGCAGCAGCAGCACTTTTGTTGGCGCCAGAATCTGGTAAAACATTAAGAAATAAATTAGCAAAACAAGCAGACGATTTATTAGATAAAGCATCTGATTATGGTGATTTAGCCAAAGAAAGAAGTACGGATCTTGTCGATATCGCTAAAGATAAAGCAGCAAAATTAAGCGAGCAAGCATCTGACTTTACCGGTTCTTTAACAGCGAAAGTCGATGACTTAAAAGAAACAGCAGCTGGTTCATCAGAAGAAACCGTTGAAGAGTTAAAGAAACAAGCAGGTGATCTATCAGAACGCTTCAAAAAATCAGCAAGCGATGTGAAAGAAACAGCGAAAGATGCCAAAGAAGATGCAGATGATACAGTCCAAGATATCATCATTGATGCAAAATCTTCTGCAGCGGATATGAAACAAACCGTCAAAGAAGGGGCACAAGAAGCAAAACCTGTAGTTGAAGAAGCCAAAAAAGACGGTCAAGCAGCCGCAGCTGATTTGAAAAAAGAAGCTGGAAAAGCAGCGGATGATGCCAAAAAAACAGCGAAAGCAGAAACAAAAGAAGCTAAAGCTGACTTGGAAGATGCAAAAGAAGAATTAAAAGATACATTAGAAAAAAGCAATCCTGAAGCATAAGCAAGGATACAAAATTTGATTACTTTAAAAGATAAAAACGTTCGCCAGTTAAATCGGCGAACGTTTTTCGTGACTTCAGTAGCTATTCGTTTGATGCTTGGGTGATTTCCCAATCGCAAAGTTGATAGATCCAATCCCGCAGTTGACTGAATGGAAACCCAATTCCCTCAGCGAGAGCAACATTGATCGAATAAACAGGTGTACCATTGTAAGGGCCTTGATCACCTGTTTCTGAAAAGAGAGGGGAAAGACCGGTTTTTTCCGTTACGTATTGCAGCACTTCTTCTAAAGAAATCGTGCCTTTTGACGCACCGTTGATGGGTCCTGTGAAAGAGCTGGTACCTAAAAACGCTAAAAATTGGCCAGCTTCTTCAGCATCGACAAAGCCCATTTGATGCGTTAGATTATCGACAGCCATTGGCTTTTGCTTTATCAGATGGTCGATGTAAAAGGCAAAACGTTTTGTATAATCATCTGCACCGATCACGTAAGGAAAGCGGACAAAAACGGACGGAATCTGACTGTAGTTTTGGGTAAGAATCTCTTCAACGGTTCGTTTGCCTTCAGCATAATTGACTTCCTCAGAGCAAACAATTTTGACCGCTTCTTTGGCAGGATCAAAATCCGCTTCTTTCAAATCGAAGTGCAGTTCATGATAGGCAGACATCGAACTAGTGACAATGTAGCGTTTGGGTGTTACATGACGCAACAGAATCTCAATATCATTTGAAGTATAAGCAATATTGTCGTAAATAACATCATAGGTTTCTTGTGTCAACGTCGTTTTGATACTTTGTTCATCCGTGCGATCAAAGACAAGTCGGTTGACTTGATCCCCAAAAGAATCAGTCGTCTTCCCTCTGGTAGCGATCGTGACATCACAGCCCTGATCCACTAAAGATTGGACCAAATATTTACCGAAAAAACGCGTGCCGCCTAAAACTAACACTTTTTTACTCATAAGAACACTCCTTTTCATGTAATTACAACATATTGCGCCGTTTCATTAAAAGAATCAAGATAAAATCAACAATTCTTTTTTTGTTTTGGTAAATGGTACACAGCCATCTGCAGTGACATAGATGCAATCTTCAATACGAACACCGACTTGATCTGGCAAATAAATCCCTGGTTCGATAGAGAAGCACATGCCTTCTTCAATCACTAAATCATTGCCAGTGATCAAAGAGGGGAACTCATGAACCGTGGTCCCGATGCCATGACCTAAACGATGGTTGAAGTAGTCGCCATAGCCATAACCCGTAATCACATCACGAGCGATCTTGTCTAATTCTCCAGCGGTGATCCCAGGTTTGACCGCTGCTTGAGCCGCTAGTTCTGCTTCAAGAACGATGTCATAAATTTTTCTTTGTAATGCAGTCGGTTCTTTATAGGCAACCGTTCTGGTTGCATCGCTGCAATACCCTTTCCAGATGACTCCTAAATCAAATAAGACGAGTTCATTAGCAGTCACTTTGCGATCCCCAGGTACGCCATGAGGACTTGCTGCATTGGCACCAGCTAATATGGTCGTATCGAAGGACATATGGGAAACCCCACGTTTTTTCAACTCGTACTCAATTTCTGCTACGATTTCCATTTCGCTAACGCCTTCTTTGATGGCAGCAAACCCAACCTCAAAAGCAACATCTGCCCAGTTGCCAGCTTCTAGTAAGGTGTCAATCTCAGACGCGGTTTTTGTTAATTGCATTTTTTGAATCACCGGGGTCACATCTAAAGAAAAATCGGTTTTTGGCAAGAACCGTTTCAATGCTTCATAGCGCTCGACGGAAAGGTCATTTTTTTCTAATGCCAAGGAAGAAACCTCGTAACGAGAGGTCAATTCTTGGCAGATTTTCGCCCAAGGGTCTTCACTATCGAGATAACCGATAATGTCAAAGGGCCAGCCGCTATTTTTTGCTTCTTCTACTTCCAGAGCTGGTGTGAAAAGAAAGGGATCTTTTCCAGGTGCGACGAACAAAGCAAGGACCCGTTCATGAGGTTCACTTTTAAAACCGGAAAAATAAGCGATCGTTGCTGGATTAGAAATATAGGCAACATCGGCGCCATTGGTTTTCAACCAGGCATTTAACTCATTGATTTTTTTATCATTCATTTGATAAAACCTTCTTTCAAGTATTCTTTTTCTATTTTATCATGCTTTCGAAGAGAATAGGGGAGGGGAAAGTAGGAAATTGCTAAGTTTTCATGAAAACAAAATTAAAACGGTTGCAAATCCAGAAAAAATTTGCTATCCTAACAAAGAAATGTAAATAAGATTTTCTGAAAATAGAATAAGGGAGATATATCATGGAAAAACAAACAATTACGATTTATGATGTTGCACGGGAAGCGAATGTATCGATGGCAACTGTTTCACGGGTAGTCAACGGAAATCCAAATGTAAAACCAGCAACTCGTAAGAAAGTGCTGGAAGTGATCGACCGCTTGGATTATCGTCCAAACGCAGTTGCTCGAGGGTTGGCAAGTAAAAAGACCACAACTGTTGGTGTTATCATTCCTGATGTCAGCAATATGTTCTTCTCATCACTTGCTCGTGGGATCGATGATGTAGCGACCATGTATAAATACAATATCATCTTAGCCAACTCTGATGGCGATACGATGAAAGAAGTCAACGTATTGAACAACTTGTTAGCAAAACAAGTAGACGGCGTTATCTTCATGGGTCATCGCATCACGGATGAAATTCGCGGGGAATTCTCTCGCTCAAAAACTCCAGTCGTTTTAGCTGGTTCGATCGATCCTGATGAACAAGTAGGAAGTGTCAATATCGATTACACAGCAGCTGCCAAAGATGCTGTTTCGTTATTGGCGAAAAACAATCAAAAAATCGCTTTTGTCAGCGGTGCTTTGATCGATCCAATCAATGGCCAAAACCGCTTGAAAGGCTATAAAGAAGCCTTGAAAGAAAACAACCTTGACTATTCTGAAGGGTTGATCTTTGAATCACCATACAGCTTTAAAGAAGGCTTAGCATTAGTTGATCGCATCATCAACAGTGGTGCAACAGCAGCTTATGTTACAGACGATGAGTTAGCGATCGGCGTCTTAGATGGTTTGTTAGACAAAGGCGTTAAAGTTCCTGAGGATTTCGAGATCATCACCAGCAACAACTCATTATTGGCTGAAGCAGCTCGTCCACGCTTATCAAGTGTGACGCAACCATTGTATGATATGGGTGCCGTTGCGATGCGTCTATTAACTAAAATGATGAACAAAGAAGATGTAGAACAAAAAACGATCGTCTTGCCTTACGGTATTTCAGAAAAAAGCTCTACGAAATAAGTAGCGATTTAATAAAAAGACTAGTGGAGCAACGCTTTGCTGTTCCACTTTTTGCTTCAACGATCGTTCGTGTGGGTAGAAAATCTATGGATTTTCTACCCACACTTTTTTTGTATAAAAAAACTGATCAGCACAAGGCTGATCAGTCATCATCATCATTTGTATTAGGTTGGTTATTTTCTTGCTCGTCCTCGTCGTCATCATTTGCAGTAGGTGTAACATTGTTGGATGCGTTATTCGATGATGTATTCGACGAACGATTTGTTGAACGGCTAGAAGATGCTTTTTTCCAATAGTCAGCATAGTTTGCATCTGAACCACCGAGTCCAAATTTGAAATCGACCGTATCTGGTCCGCCAGTTGCCCAATAAGAAGTAACGGTACTACTTGGATTCGTATAGGTTCGATTATCGACTCGCACGGTTCCGCCTGGTTGGGTACCAGTAAACTTGGAAACTTGAGCTTTTTTGACATCACTAGAAAGTTCAAACTTCTGATTTACACCAAAGACTTCTTGGTTTGTTTGATAGATACGATTGATCAAGTAAGCCATGTAATTGGCTGTCCGAGTTCCTGCTGCACTATCGGTAGCTTTATTGTCATCCCGCCCTGACCAGCTGCTGATGGTGATCGATGGGGTGGAAACGACTAGCCAAGAGTCAGACCAATTATTGGTAGACCCAGTTTTACCGACCCAATCGGCATTCCCGAGGTTCCAATCTAATCCGCTGATAACCGATTTAAAGGAACTGGTTTTTTGCTCATCGATAACACTACGCATCATGTCGGTCATGATGGACGCTGTCGCTTCAGAAAAGACTTGGACCGGTTTGGCTTCATGCTGATAAAGCACTTCGCCTTCATTATCCTTGATTGATTCGATGATGTAGCCTTGCTGATAGACACCGTTATTGGCAAATGTTTGGAAGCCATTTGTTTGATTCAACACTGTGACATCGGTAACCCCTAATGGCGCTGATTCATATGCCCAGCTGTTATCTTCAGGATAGCCCATTTTGCTCAAATAATTTGAATAGGCATAAAAATGATCGCCTTCTTTTTCCCACAGATCTTGGAAAATATTTGTCGCTGCGATATTACTGGAAACCTCCAAAGATTCACGAATCGACATGAAGGTATTGGTTCCACGGTTTGTGGCATTGACGATCGGCTCACCGGCGTTTTCTCCTGTCCGCCACTTTGCGGCATAATCAGAAACCATTGATTCAGAGCCCATCAAGCCACTTTCGATCGCCGGTCCGTAAACCAGCATTGGTTTGATACTTGAACCTGCTTGGCGTTTGGCATCAAAGGCATGGTTGAATTGATTGTCAGCATAGTTACGACCGCCAATAAAGCCTAATACTTTCCCGGTGGCATTGTCCATCATGACATTGCCGACTTCGATGGTGGAGTCGCCCCAGTTGTCTAACATATAGCCGTATTTATCGACGGCATCTTGCATCGCATTATAAATATCTTTATCGATCGTTGATGTGACGGTATAGCCACCATTAACTAGTTTTTGCTGCGCCAATTCGAAGTATTTTTGGTAGGTTTCGTCTTTGGCATATTCTTCGTCACTGACATCATCTTCATCTGCCAGCTGTTTGGCAATAATGTCTTTTGCTTCATTTAACACTGTGTAATAAAGGAAGCTTTGATCCGTTTGTTCAATGGCTTCTTGTTTTTTGAAGTCTTGCTTCAAGTCATAATTAAGCGCCTCTTCGTATTCTTCTTTCGTAATATCGTGGTTACGATACATACTGAAGAGCACGAAGTCTTTCCGCTCTAAGCCAGCGGTCAAGTTTTCCTTGATCTCGCCCGTATTTGTATAAGGGCTGTAGACGATCGGGCTTTGTGGCAGACCCGCAATAAAGGCTGCTTGCGGTAAAGACAGGTCAGCTGCGTTAACGCCAAAAATTCCTTGCGCCGCTTCTTGCACACCTGCGATATTTTGCCCTTTATTGTTCCGGCCGAAAGGGGAGATGTTTAGATACATGGTGACGATCTCATCTTTATCGAAAAATTTCTCCACTTCCATGGCTAATAAAATCTCATTGGCTTTGCGTTTGAAGGTCGTTTCACTGGAAAGGATTTGTTGTTTCACCAGCTGCTGGGTCAAAGTGGAACCCCCGCTGCCGCCAAAGCCTGTCGCTTCGGATAATAATGCCCGCACGACTGCTTTTGGTACGACGCCATTATGAATATTAAAATATTCGTCCTCTGTTGCGATGATCGCTTTTTTCAAGTAGTCTGAAATTTGATCGGAATTAACCGACGTTCGCATCAGATCTGAGCGAATCGTTGCGATTTTACTGCCATCAGCGTATGCGAGTTGAGAAGTCTCTGTGATGTCGGTCAGTTCTTTCTGCAACTCATCTTTAGAAGGAGCTGCGGTATCTTCCACAAGAAAAGCAAAGTAGCCGGCACCGATCCCTAAAGCTAAAGAACCGCCTAGCACCAGTAAAGAAATAGCCACTAAGAACAAGGCATGTAAAACCCTAAGACTGATATTGAAATAGAACCAGCCTCTATTTTTGTTTTCTGTATTCTTTTGATTTTTCGTTTTCTGGGACAAAAAGAGTCACCTCAATAAATTAGAATAGATTCCGTGTAATTATAGCAAAAAACAAGGCGCTTGGGTAGCACCCTATCTGTTATCGAAAGAAGTGTGCGAGAAAATGCCAGTTGGTATTTGTATTGAACCAGCGATAATAAGGGAAAACGAACTGATTTGCCTAAAAGTTTCTTTTTTGGTAAAGGACTTTGAGAGAAAGACTTTTCATTGCCCTCTTTTTCAGTTAAGATGAACAATGAAGCAATTATTAGGAGGAGAAAGAATGAGTACAGACTTTTTTGAAGAACTAAAGCAACGCGGATTAGTTCATCAGACCACAGACGAAGCAGCCTTGACCAAACAATTAAATGAAGAGTCTGTGAAACTATATATCGGCTTTGATCCTACCGCAGATAGCCTGCATATTGGTCATTTATTGCCTATTTTGATGTTGCGCCGTTTCCAACAAAACGGACATGTGCCAATCGCATTAGTTGGTGGCGGTACAGGAATGATCGGTGACCCATCCTTTAAAGATCAAGAACGTCAATTAAACACATTGGATACCGTTTTGGAATGGTCACAAAGTATCAAAAGCCAATTATCTCGCTTTATTGATTTTGATGACCAAGAAAATCCTGCCATCATTGCCAATAACTATGAATGGTTAGGGGAATTGAAACTGATCGATTTCTTACGGGACACGGGGAAAAACTTTACCATCAACTACATGATGAGCAAAGAAAGTGTCAAACGTCGGATCGAAACAGGAATTTCCTACACCGAATTTGCATACCAGCTTTTACAAGCCTATGACTTTTTGAACCTTTACGACAACCACGGTTGCTTGTTGCAATTAGGTGGTAGCGATCAATGGGGGAATATCACCTCTGGAATCGAATTATTGCGTCGTGAGCGTGAAGTCCAAGGGTTCGGTTTGACTATGCCATTGATCACAAAAGCAGATGGAACGAAATTTGGGAAAACAGAAGGCAATGCGGTTTGGCTAGATGCCAAGAAAACAACGCCTTACGAGTTCTACCAATTCTGGATCAATACGGATGATCGTGATGCAGTCAAATTCTTGAAATATTTCACCTTCTTATCATTAGAAGAAATCGCTGTGATCGAAGCTGAATTTAACGCTGCACCAGAATCTCGAGCAGCACAAAAAGCTTTGGCAAAAGAAGTCACTACTTTGGTTCATGGGGCAGAGGCTTATGAACAAGCCGTACGCATCTCAGCAAGTTTATTCAGCGGCAATATCAAAGAATTGAACGCTGAAGAGATCGAACAAGGCTTTAAAGGGGTTCCTAGTCATCAGGTAACAGCGGATGATTCTTTGAACATCGTTGAAGTGTTGACGACTGCTAAAATCGAACCATCAAAACGTCAAGCAAGAGAAGACGTACAAAATGGGGCCATCTACATCAATGGGGAACGCGTCCAAGACCTAACGTACGAGATCCAAGCAAGTGATCGGATCGGTGGAAAATACGTCGTGATTCGTCGTGGCAAGAAAAAATATTTCTTATTAACATTTTAATCGCAAAAAGCGAACCGACCTGTTGGTTCGCTTTTTTTCAAATTTTTGTAGAGGAAGGGTCTTTGTTGGAATGGGAAATATAGTGTTGAATGCCGCCGGTTTATTTGCCATGATCTTCTTAGGGTATTTTCTTAAACGGCTAAATGTCCTTTCAAAAGCGGATGGCTCGATCTTATCCAAAATTATTTTGAATGTGACGTTACCGGCAGCAATCATTTTGAATTTAGCTTCAATGCAAGTACAAGTCAGTGCGCTTAGTTTGATTGTGATCGCTTTGATCATTACGATCGTCCAGATCCTCTTCGCATTTTTCTTGACCAAAAAAGAATCGAACACGCTGCAACAGTTTGCTATGTACTGCGGGTCAGGATTTAATATCGGCAATTTTGCAATTCCTTTTGCCCAAAGTTTTTATCCTTTAGGGATTCCACTGATTTCGCTGTTTGATATGGGGAACAGTATCATGTTGGCAGGGGGAACGACGATTTTCATCGAGTTCTTGATTGGAAAGCGGACGACGTTTGAACCAGGAAAAATCTTTTTGAATCTCCTGCGCTCGCCAACATTTACCATTTATCTAGTGATGCTGATTATCCGCAGTGCGGATTGGAGGATTCCCGAGTCAGCCTTGGCGCTCGTTCAGCCAATCGGGATCGCAAATACGTTTCTGTCCATGTTTATGATTGGCTTATTTTTGGATTTCCGCTTACCGAAGCACACTACGCCAACGGTAATCAAAATTTTAAGCTTACGCTACGGACTAGCTTTCGTGCTGTTCGCGGCTTTCTATGTTTTACCGATCCCAGTTTTATTAAAACCAGTACTTTGTTTGTTAGTGTTTGCTCCGATCCCTTTATTTGGGGTCATTAATTCCGTGATTGCTGGGATGGAGGAAGAGGCGGTGGGATTTGTTTCTTCCATTAGCTTTTTGATAAGTATGCCGCTAATGACGGGTGTCCTGATGTTATTTGGACTCGCTTGATAAAAAAATACGGCAATGAGCAAAATAATCGCTTTACAAGGTGCTTTTATCGATAATAGAGAAGACTAGATTTAGGAGGAAAAGAAAAATGTTGATTGGTTCACACGTTTCAATGAGCGGCAAAAAAATGCTTTTAGGAGCAGCAGAAGAGGCGGCTAGCTATCAAGCTACTACGTTTATGATCTATACCGGAGCTCCGCAAAACACGCGGCGCAAACCGATCGAAGAGATGCAGATCGCAGCTGGACAAGATTTTATGACGGAAAAGGGAATTTCGAATATCGTTGTCCATGCCCCTTACATCATTAATTTAGGTAATACCATCAAACCAGAAAACTTTGGCTTTGCCGTTTCGTTCTTACAAGAAGAAATCCAACGAGCCCAAGCTTTAGGTGCAACTCAAATCACGTTGCACCCCGGTGCCCATGTCGGTGCAGGACCCGAAGCTGGGATCAAGCAGATCATTAAAGGCTTGAACGAGGTCCTTGAAAAAAATCAAACCGCCCAGATCGCATTAGAAACAATGGCAGGTAAAGGCACCGAGATTGGTCGCAGTTTTGAAGAATTGGCAGCAATTATCGATGGCGTTGCCTTAAATGAAAAGTTATCCGTTACACTAGATACTTGTCATACGAATGATGCCGGCTACAATGTCAAAGAAGACTTTGACGGCGTGTTAAACGAGTTTGACAAAATCATCGGGTTGGATCGCTTGAAGGTCATCCATGTCAATGATTCAAAAAATCCACAGGGTAGCCACAAAGACCGACATGCGAATATTGGTTTTGGCACGATCGGCTTTGAAGCCTTGAATAAGATCGTTCATCATGAGCAATTATCAGCGTTACCGAAAATTTTGGAAACACCCTATGTTGGCGAAGACAAAAAGAATAAAAAAGCCCCTTATGGCTATGAAATCGCGATGCTGCGGGAAAAGACCTTTGATCCTGAGCTATTGACGAAAATCATGGCGGGTGCTTAAACGGTTCATTTAACCATGAGCCAGCTTATTATTGGAGGAAGAAAAATGGACTTTCAGTTGCTGATCGATGCCGCGAAACAAAAACTGGGATTCAGACAGCTCTCTCAATTTGCAGAAGCAGGGAGTGTCGCGGCAGCTCTGGCTACTGCAGATGGACAGATTTATACAGGGATCTGTATCGATACCAGCTGTTCCATGGGTTTTTGCGCCGAACAAGCTGCGGCTGCGCAAATGATCACCGATGGGCAGCAGCGGGTGTTACAGATGGTTGCAATCAATTCGGCAGGTGAGCCGATCCCACCTTGTGGTCGTTGCCGTGAATTCATCAGCCAGCTGGATCCTGCCAACCACAACACGCAGGTCATGATCGCAGCAGGAAAAATAATGACGATAGAAGAGCTGTTGCCTTTTGATTGGAAAGCATCAAAATAAAAAGAGATTTAGCCCCTTAGACCGCTCTGTTCTAAGGGGCATCTTTGTTTTATCGATCCAATGGACGATCAACATGTTTAGATAAAAAAACTCCTCAACCAGCAATAGCGCTTTGTTGAGGAGTTGATCGATAGCAATGATTAGAATTTTTTCGCAGCTGCTGCTACGCGTTCTAAACCTTCAGCAATGATTTCTGCTGTTTTAGAAGGATCTGCATTGTGACCTTCGATGATTACTTCTTCTGTGATGTTCATGCCGAACATACCACCGAAAACTTTTTCCATAAAGGTTACAGCGTTTTCCATTGCGCTCATTTCGCCTGAGTAAACACCACCACGGGCATTCAATAGAACGATTTCTTTGTCTTTCAACAATTGGTTCATTGAACCATCTTCGTTATAAGAGAAAGTAAAGCCAGCTTGGAAGATATAGTCGATGAATGTGTGCAAAGCTGCTGGGATCGTTAGGTTCCACATTGGGAAAGCGAAAACGATGGTATCTGCTGCTGCGAATTTGTTCATCACGTCTTGACGGACAGTCATCAATTCTTGTTCTTCTTGGTTTAATTCTTGTTCTTGTGAAAGTTTGCCAAATGCTTCAAATAACGTTTGACCGATATAAGGCATTGGTTGTGCGTACACATCAAAGGTTACAACGTCCACATTGTTCGTATCAAGATTTTCAACGAACGTATCAAACATTTTTGCAGATACTCCATCAGGACGGTTATTGGCTTTAACAACTAAAATATTTTTCATTTTTTTCCACCTTTACTTTAAGTAAGTTTTAATCACAAAACGTAGTATACTATAAAATAATTTTGCTTACAATAAATAAGTGTACTTTTTTAAAAAAAGCTGGAATTTTGCGGTATTTTTCACGTAGTTTTGGTAAACTTTAGAGAAAACAGGAGGGGTTCTATGAAAATATTCGTGGTCGAAGATGACAAATCGTTAGTCAAAATGATGGAAAATCAATTATCCCGCTATGCGTATCAAACCTTTGTTCCGGAAAATTTCGCTGCGGTTTTAGCTGAATTTTTGCTGATCCAACCTGATTTGGTTTTGTTAGATGTCAATCTGCCTTATTATGATGGGTTTTATTGGTGCCAAAAAATCAGGGAACATTCATTGGTTCCAATTCTCTTCATCTCCGCACGTGACGGCAATATGGACCAAGTGATGGCATTAGAATACGGTGCTGATGATTATCTGGTCAAACCTTTTTCTTATGACTTGCTGCTGGCTAAAGTGAAGAGCCATATTCGCAGAGTCTATGGGGATTATGCACAGTCTGATCGGGCGAGAAGCTTGAAGGCTGGCGAATTGACCTATTATCCGGAAGCGTTGAAGATGGTCTATCGTGAAGCCAGTGAATGGCTGACTGTTCGAGAAGGAGAATTATTGACCCTGTTAATGTCGGCACACCCAGAGATGGTCAAACGGGAACGGATTTTAAATCTATTATGGGATGATGAGCGCTTCGTTGATGACAATACGCTTTCTGTCAATGTCGGCCGTTTGCGAAAAAAATTGGCGGCAATGGGCATCAATGATCCGATCCAAACGATTCGCGGCAAGGGTTACGCCTTATCGGTAGTAGGTACAGAAGAATGAGAGCATATGCAAGTGTTCATTTACCTAAACTACTCGTTACCTTCCTAGCCATTTCATTGTTCGTTTTGGTGATTTGGTTGGATGGCTATCGAAATTACCTCGTGATTGGTTATGGTCTGCTTCTATTCGGGCTGTTCATTGTTCTTGTTTATTTGGTAGATTACCTTTCCAATACTGCATTTTATCATTATATCAAGCATGGAAGAGCGACTCACCGAAGCAATGGCTACCTTTCCAAGCAATGGCGCAAGCAGTTCGATGCACAAGAACAGCAAGAGCAAGAACGGCTGACAGAACTAGATCAGCACCATCAAAATCATATTCGTTTCATGAATATCTGGGTTCATCAAATGAAAACACCTGTCTCAGTGTTAGCGCTAATGGCTGAAAGTGAGGAGGTCGACAGCTACGATCTTTTAGCTGAAACAGATCGCTTAAAAAGTGGCTTGGCGACTGCGCTGAATTTTGTGCGCTTGGAAGATTTCACAGAGGACTTCGTTATCGAGTCAGCCTCACTGTTGGAATTGTTAAAACACAGTATCGGTGACCAGAAGCGGAATTTTATTCGCAGTGAAGTCTATCCGAAGCTGATGAGTGAAGCGGATATCACGGTGACAACAGACAAAAAATGGCTAGGTATTTTGCTCTTTCAGCTCATCAGCAACGCCGTCAAGTACTCAAAGCCAGACAGTAAGGTCTATTTTGAGATCGATCCTTTTTCTAGAAAATTGACGATCTCAGATGAAGGGTGCGGAATTGCAGAAGCGGATCTGCCAAGGGTTTTTCGCCCCTTTTATACAGGTCAGAATGGTCGGCAAACAGGAGAGGCAACTGGGATCGGTCTTTATTTAGTTGAAACGATCAGTACGCAATTAGATATCGATGTGTCGCTTGCCTCTATGGAGAATCAAGGCACGACGGTTACCCTAACATTTCGGAGGTGAAGGCTTTCTTACAATTTTGTAAGCTTTCTATCATGAAATCGATAACTGATTGCGGTGCCGCCTGCTAAACTGGTAGCAAAGGAGTGAAGATGATGGCTTTACTAGAATTGAAAAATGTATCGAAAACCTACACAGGGGAAGTGTCTGTTGAGGTTTTACAGCAAATCGATCTCAAAGTGCCAGAAGGAGAATTTATCAGCATTATGGGTCCATCTGGCAGTGGCAAGACCACCATGCTGAATTTGGTGGCAACATTGGATAAACCGACTTCAGGTTCGGTGATCATCAAGGGCGAGCAGCCCCTAGAATTATCTAAGCAAAAACTCGCGGAGTTTCGTCGTCGGCAACTAGGTTTTGTTTTTCAAAACTACAATTTACTTTCGCCGTTGAGCGTGCTTGAGAATGTGATTTTACCACTGACACTGGATCGGGTGCCCGTTCCTGAAATGAAAGAACGTTCGGAACAGCTATTACGTGAGCTTGGGATCTATGAGAAAAAAGACAAACGCATCTATCAGCTTTCCGGTGGAGAGCAGCAGAGAGTTGCGATTGCTAGAGCTTTGATCCATCAACCGGAATTGCTTTTAGCAGATGAACCGACGGGCAATCTTGATTCAAAGGCAGCACGAGATGTCATGGAAATACTAAGTCAGATGAACAAGCAACTTAAGGTCACCACCATGATGGTCACCCATGATCCTTATTCTGCCAGCTTTTCTGATCGGGTCGTTTTCATCAAAGATGGAAAGCTGTATAACGAAGTCTATCGCGGGGCTGATCAACAGCAATTTTATCAAAAAATTCTTGAAGTCCTAGCACATTTAGGAGGTCGCCGTCATGAATTTCAGACAGTTGATCATTCGTAATCTGCGGGGGAATTTTCGAACCTATGCGGCCTACTTCGTCAGTAGCGCCTTTGCGGCGATGGTGTTTTATATCTTTAGTCTTTTGCTCTTTCATCCGCAATTGGAAGAAAATTTGTCCAATAGCGGTACACTTTCAGAATTGGCGAAGGTCGGTCTATCCGTCGCACTTGTGGTGATCGCTTTACTGTCGCTGTTGTTTTTATGGTATACATTTGTGGTCTTTTTAAAACGACGCAAACGTGATCTGGCAATCTACTTGATTTTGGGGATCGAAGAAAAAGATCTGCGAAAGATTTTGTTTGTCGAAAATGCCCTTTTAGGAACCTGTGCCACAGTGACCGGTATTGGGTTAGGGATTTTATTGACGAAATTATTGCTGCTGATTGCGCAAAATGTCATGTATCTAACAGAAGGACTGAAATTTATGGTTCCTATGGAAGGTTTAGGATTGACCTTTGGGATCTATGTCTTTATTTTTCTCTTGATCTCCTTTTTCAGTACCCGCGCCTTGCAAGGAGAACAGATTATCTCATTGATCAAGGAAAATGAAAAGCCACGTCCTGAACCAAAAAGCCATTGGGCATTGGCTTTTTCAGGAATTGTGCTGTTACTAATTGGCTATGGATCGGTCTTTTATTTTAGCTACCAAACGTACTCGATGCTGCCGCTTATGCTAGGAGTCTTGTTGACTGTTGCGGGCACGATTTTGTCATTCCATCAGTTCAGCGTATTTCTATTGAAACGATTAAAGAAACGCCCGACCTTCTTACGAGGGACTCGGATGCTGACTATCAGCGAATGGATTTTTCGCATGCGAGACAATGCGGCGATGTATAGTCTGATTGCTATTAGTACCTCCGTGGCATTCGTTGGGATTTCCGTGATGCTGGCGATTGGCAGTTCTTCTTTTTCTTCGATCCAAGGAATTAGTGTAGCCTATGTATTTCCGTGGTCTGGGCCAGAAGACCTCGATCATACCGAGGGAAAAGTAAACGAAATTAAAACTGCTATAGAAGAAAAAGGGTATGCGCCTGTAACGGATAGTGTTTCCTTACTATGGGCATATGCGAATCTTGATGAATCTGCAGTTACGAATGATTCATTCTATACGACGAATGGCTTTTCAATTATGCGAGAAAGCGACTATCAGAAAATAATGAAACAAATTGGTGAGGAAGCTGATTCTGTTGCAGATAATCAAATAATGACACTTAGTGCTAATTATTCACGTCGAAAACAGCTTCTAGAAGCCCCTGAGAACGAACGTACAAGTATCTATCCAATCGAATTGGGATCAGAGACCGGTATAAAAAAAGATGTTACGATTGTCCACAGTCCCTCAATGCTTTCTCTGGATTACTTTGGACTGTCAGTTGTGACAGATAAAACCTTTGAGGAGTGGCAAGCCCTCTTGCAAAAATCCACCGACGATATGGAATCTGGTTTTATTTGGTTAGACTATCCAGAATGGGCTGAAACACCTGAATTGGTATCTGATTTCAATGGGAATTTAGATAAAGAAAATGCCTTGATCGATCAGCAATACGAAGAGCTCAGTCAGGAGTTTGAAGCCAAAGGTGACTATACGGATGAAGAGTGGGCAGAAGCAGCAAAAGACATTCCGATGCGTACGTCTTATACCTCGAAATACCAAGTTTTCCAAGAAAATCGTCAAGGAAATGGCATCATCTTAATGATCACGGTATTACTGGGTTCGGTTTTCTTTATTTTCTCCGCTTCAATTATCTATTTCCGTTTATTTGCAGATTTAGATAAAGATGGGGCGTACCACCGTTCCTTGCATATTTTAGGTGTGTCGCCGAAGGAGCGTCACAAAGTTCTGCGACGCCAACTGCAAGTGATGTACTTCTTGCCAACAGTCGTGGCAATGATCCATTTTGCGGTGGCAATGACCGCTTTGCGTATTTTAGTAGAATTGCCTGTATGGCAATACTATGGTGTGATTGTTAGTCTCTTTTTGATTTTCCAAATCGTTTTTTACTTTGTTTGTCAGTATCGGTACTTGCAGCAAATTGATAGGATCGCCGATCCTACAGAGTAATTTATTCTTCAAGCCAAATCTCTTTCAGTCTGTACTGATTGGGATTTGGCTTTTTATTAGCTAGTTTGTCTAAATTTCTATCCATGAAGCCTTTTAATTGTGCAAATCATTGAAAAGCAGATAAAATTAAGTAACGCTCATTTTGTCAAACAAACGAAGAGACACTGTTAGAACACGACAACTGTCAGATGCAAAATTCATTTCGAGTACAGTGAAGGCTGCGGTCGATGGATTTAGGGAAGCACTTATTTGAGGGAGGAGACCAATGATCACACGACTTGGAAAAGCATTTGCAGTCTTACTGTTGCTGATTCCTTTATTTGCTGGTATCCGGATTGTTTATGGGGAAACCGATGTGGGTGCCAACCTGATCACAAATGTATCGATCGTTAATAGCCGCAACGAGGTCATTACAAGTATTGAAAAGGATGATTCCTTCAAAATAGATATGACCTGGAGTTTGGAGGATTTAGGAGATTTAAAAGCCGGTGACAAAGCGACTGTCACCTTGCCAGTTGAGATTGAAGGCGTCAATAATACGTATGCTTTATACGATGAAAATAACAACTTAGTGGTCAATGTTACCCAAGTTGGCAATCAGTTGACCTTTGTTTTCACGGAATTTGTCGAACAAAATACCAATGTACACGGGGACTTTTATTTTTGGACAAAGTTCAGCGATGAAGTGACAGAGAACCAAATCAACAACATCAACTTCGAAACAGTAAATGGAACGCAATCGGTGCCTATCTTTATTCAAGCAGTGGATGATACAGGGGAGGGAGCCTTACTCACCAAACAAGGACTGTATTTAGGTACGCAAGAACCCAAACGGATTATTGATTGGCGTGTGTACATCAACTCGTTTGATACAAATCAAGTGACGATCAAAGATGGAACGTTTATTGATATTTTAGGTCCCCATCAGACACTCATCAGTACGACTGCCCGAGTGGTTTACGGACCCAGCGTTTCCAACCCAACGTATGTTGAGCAAGTACCGATCGTTTTAAATAGTGATGGCTCCTTTGAAATTCCTTTGCGGGATACGGAGGAACGGATCTACATTACCTACAAAACAGAAACGGATGGTTCATTGGAACAATATACCAATCGGGGCATCCTTGATGCCGTGGTCAATGATGTGCCAAGAACAAGCAGTATTACTGGCTATACGCCACGCTATGGTGGCGGTGGTGGCGGAACCGGTGAACCAGGGGAGTCCAGCAGCACGGAACCAAGTAGTGAAAGCAGCACCAGTAGTACAACCGAACCAAGTAGTGGAAGCAGTACTAGTAGTACTACCGAACCAAGTAGTGAAAGCAGCACCAGCAGTAGCACAGAACCAAGTAGTGAAAGCAGCACCAGCAGTAGCACAGAACCAAGTAGTGAAAGCAGCACTAGTAGTACTACCGAACCAAGTAGTGAAGGTAGTACAAGTAGTACCACCGAACCAAGTAGTGAAAGCAGTACAAGTAGTAACACGGAACCAAGTAGTGAAAGCAGCACCAGCAGTAGCACAGAACCAAGTAGTGACAGTAGCACTAGTAGTAGCACGGAACCAAGTAGCGACAGTAGCACCAGTGAATCCACCGAATCAACTAACAGGAGTAGTTCTAGTAATACTGGGGCGGTGTCACCTGAAAATTCATCCTCTGGGATCAATAAGTCATCCAAAACAAATAATTTGCATAATCAATCAGAAAAACAGCACTTTCCTCAAACGAATGAAGTGTCTAATCATTTATGGATTGCAATAGGAATGGTTTTAGCAGGATGCGCATTGAAGTTAGGTTGGAGTAAATTTATCAGGTAGATAGAAACTGAAATTTTGGAGGCAGTTTTATTACTTGGAAGAAAAATTAATAAAGACTTATTTAAAGGAAAGATGCCATTTTATGGCCACTTTCCTTTTTTTTTCGGCGCATGTTTTCTCTGAGATTTTATTATAATTTCTTTATCAAGTTATCTTGAAATATTCATTTAGGAAGTGAGGAAATGAGAAAACTGGTTGGTGTATTAATTACAATACTGCTAATAGGGTTATTGATTCTTGTGTTTGGTTTCGATCATACTTCAGCAAAAGAACGTTCCAGAGGAAATCTGTCGTTTTCTGTACAAACGAACCGAGTGATTTATGACGAAGCCTTGAAAATGATCACGGTTCCGGTACGTCCGAACAAAACACTGACTTCACAAAAGGTTCGTGTCTTACTAACTTATGGTTGGGATGGGAACGGACACAGTGAAAAAGTGATCGGCGAAACAGTTTTAACGAAAGTCGATTGGTTTTCAGGTGTTGAAAACTACTTAAGGATCCATGCGGAGATGGCTATTGATGAGATAAAAAGTATGGATAAAGTTGATTTAGTTGTTATATATGATGGTGAAACAACAATAACTGAAAACCTGAAGCCCGGTCATTGGCAAGTAACCGCACCGCCAAGCAGTAATGAGAGTACGACAGCTGAGACAAGTAAAAGCTCAAACGAAACGGTAGCAACAAGCGCTTCCTCTAGTAGTATCGAGCCGAAATTTAGCGAGTCTCAATCGACGAGTCCAACGACTTCTGAGGCTGAAATTACCAGTGAAGACATCCAAAGCACACAAAGCACTATCGATATCAGTGATTCGGAAACCGTCAGCACCCAACCAGTCACTAAAAGCGAGCCAAGTCAGACAGAGAGCTGTCAAGAAAACGCAGCGACAGCCATAACGTCTACCGAGAAGGAATCTGCTTCGTCAAAGCATTCAGATTCACAAAAGAAAACCAAAGGATTGCCAGCCAATCAATCCCAGAAAAGTCAGGCGAGCGTTTCATCTAGTGTCCGTACAGAAGAGCACCAAGCGACAACATCTTCTCAAGACAAAAAGGAACAACTTCAACCCACGGAGATAAGCAGTGGCAAGGAGGTCAATGCAGCCGTACTACCGAAAACCGGCAGCAAAACTACCAATCTTCGCTATCTACTCTTTGGTCTAGTAGTGGTTCTGACTGTGTTTCTTTACTGGCTGAAGCGAAAGTTATTTTATGATGAGAAGCTGTAACGAACATACCCAAAAATCATGAGAAAATTGATAACCCACGATTGGAAATTTCTTCCCCAGAATGCACAATCACGTGTTGTTTTGCCGTAATTCATAATTAGTCTGACGATCCTTTTGAAGCGTCAGACTTTTTTTATGAAAATATGCAAATAACGAAAGGAAAATTTGTTAAAAGTAATTTGACAGAAAAGAGTGCACAGTGGTACGATCACCAAACATTCACAGCTTACAATTTTGTAAGGTGATAGATTCAAAGCAAAAAACAGCTTTGGCTGACCATACAAGCGAGGGAATTTTCATGTTACACGCACTTTTGGATACCACAGAAAAACAAATTTTTCAGTTTCTTAGCTATTGTTACGAAACGAACAAACCAAAATATACAATTAAAGAGCTTTCTGATGTTTTCAATAGGAGAACGAATAAAATGCAGTCGATCGTGCAACAAGTCGAATGGTTTTGTGCCCGCTATCCTCAGTTTACGTTGATTTATGATGAACAAGAAAAAGAAGTGTTGATTGCTTTTTCTCCACGATTTTTATTGAGTCAAGCATATAATGTATTGTTACAGGGAACCGTTGGGTTTATCTTACTCGATGCACTCTTTCACGGGGACTATCACTCCCTTGAACAACTCAGCCTCAAAACCTTCAGCAGTCTCCGAACGGTCCAACGAAAATTGCAGGAACTAAATCACATTTTGGCGAACTATCATTTGTCCTATAGTCTGAAAAAAGGAGATCCCTTGACAGGTGAGGAATACGCGATCCGCTATTTTTATCATTTAACCTATTGGCAGATTTTCGATGAGAAGCACTCACAGGTAGTGGCATCGATCAAGGATAAAGAAAGCATTATGGCTTTGTTTGAAACTCATGCTTCTTATATGAGAAAAATCGATATCGATAAGTTTCTTAATCTATTCGCTATCTCCCTGCAAAGAATTCATCAAAAGCATCCAATCACTTTTTTACCAGAGGAAGTAAGTACCTTTGAACATCCACTGATTGAAAGGAATCAGTTTTTTGAGGTCTTTTTAAAGCCATTATTCAACGGCAATCACCTTTCTCTATCTGAAATCTCGGAGCCTGAATGCAGCTTCTTGTATTTTATGTTTGGCGTAATGAACACCTATCTTGAAGAGGATCTTTGCGAGGCGGAACTCTCGTGGTTGACCCAACCCAAGTATCAGCCAGAAGTATTACTTGTTGAACAACTAGCCCAGTGTTTTCGTCTGAGGTTTACCGATGCTGAAAAAAACTATTTACTAGTTAATTTCGTAATGATCCATTCTGCTTCCAACCTTTTTGGTACCCGACAAAAAAGTGATAGTTTTGGTAAACCGACCGACAAGCAAGAGCTACAAGCGGCTTTCCCGGTGCTGTATCCGACCGTGAAACGATTTTTTGAGGAAGCGACTGTTTCTTTACCTGATTTGCGTGCATTGCTGCAAAAGAATGACCGATTGATTTTCCAATACTGTATGTTATTGAGAGTTATTTTTATCAAATATGAACAGCCAGTCACTTTCTCGATCCATTCGAAATACGGAAAAACGCAAGAACTTTGGATGAAGAACCGACTATTGAATGCAACGCATCGAGCGATGGCGCATCTTTCACTTACTCAAAAACCAGATTTGGTCATCAGTGATTATCCGATTCATCAAGAATTTTCTGAGGAAGAACAGCCCTATATCTTTTATTGGAACGGTCAACCAAGCGCAAAGGAGTGGAAACAACTTAAACAAACGATCAAACAGATCAGAAGTGCCAAGAACAAGGCAGCTTTTGAAAAGCTCGTTTTTGCCCAATCGATTTGATCGTACCATGTAAATAATCAGCCGCGTGGGTTGGCTGAGCAGACAGAACTTATAATTTCGTAAGTTTCGGCAGTAAGGCGAAAGTGAAAAGCGACTTTGATAAACACAGGTGTCAAGAAGCAAAAACAGGAACATCGTCGTTCCTTTTTCGCTTCTTGACTTTTTTTTACAGAGATGGCATGGTATACATATTATCATAACGTTTTTTATTTAAAATCGTTGCAGAAAAGGTGTTAGGAAGAAGGGGTAACTTTGACAGAAGTATTAGCACTGCAAAATGTTTCCAAATTGATTGGAACCAAACGAATCATTGAGGATGTTTCCTTTGTGGTGGGCCAAGGACAAGTCGTTGGTTTATTAGGGCCTAATGGGGCTGGGAAGACGACGATCATTCGGATGATTGTTGGGTTGATGAAGCACAACACAGGATCGATTGCCATTATGGGGAATTTACTGGATTCTTCTTTTAAAACCGCGATTGCCTCAGTCGGTGCGATCGTTGAAAATCCTGAGTTTTATAATTATATGACAGGCTATGAAAATTTGATGCAGTATCAGCGCATGGCGAAGAAAAAAAGTACGACAGCAGAATTAGAAGCTCTTATTCGTCAGGTACATTTAGAAGGACACATCCATCAAAAAGTCAAAACCTATTCATTAGGGATGCGTCAGCGTTTAGGTGTTGCCCAGGCATTGGTCCATCAACCAGACTTATTAGTTTTAGATGAACCGATGAATGGCCTGGATCCTAAAGGCATGCGGGAGTTTCGAGAAATGATTCTTTCTTTGAGAGAAAAAGGCGTTTCTGTCTTAGTTTCCAGTCATCAATTAAGCGATATCGAACAAATTGCCGATCATTTGATCGTGGTGCAAAAAGGAAAAGTCACTCATCAAGTAGCAATGGCAGAGTTGAAAGCAGAGAAAAATGTACTGATTATTAAAACTGATGATAATGCGGAAACAGAAGCAATGTTAAAAGCTTCCTTTGAGGTCGAGGTCTTGCAGGTTGCAGATGAACTGCAAGTCACTCTAGCAACAGATCAGCGTTCGGCAATCGCTGCAGCGATCGTGACGGCTGGGATCGGCTTGAAAGAACTACGGACAAAGCAATCTTCTCTAGAAGATACATTCTTGGCTTGGACCGAAGAAGGAGGTTTGTAAGCATGCTGACATTGATTAAAAATGAATGGATCAAATTAACCAAAAAACGTTCTACTTGGATCATGCTGCTTTTATTGGTTCTAATGACTTTTGGGTTGACCTATGTGGTTCGCTTAGGTAGTCCCGAGATTGGTGCCAATGATTTATTCGCTTCTTTGAGCGACATGACTTCCTTTTTAAACTTATTTGTGGTGATTGTGGCAGCTTCTTCAGTGGCGGAAGAGTTCAGTCGTGGAACAATCAAGTTCTTATTGATTCGGCCTTTTTCCAGAAGCCAAATCTTAGCAGCAAAAGCCATCAACACGTTTTTATTTGCGCTTTTAGGGACTGCTGTTTTACTAATCAGTAGTTTAGCAGCCGCCAATTTATTTTTAGCAGCTGAATCACCTTTTGCTGCTACTGGCTACAACGGGCTAGCGGCGATTCTCGTTGCCTTTGTTTTTGCGGGAACCAACTTGCTATTGATTGTCTTTTATATTGCATTGACCATCTTTATCTCAGCCGTCATTCGCTCTCAAAGCCTGGCGGTTGGCTTAGGCTTGGGTATGTTGTTTGGAAGCAGCATCATCAACTCGATCATGCTTTTTGCTCAAGAAAAATACCCATGGCTGAAGTGGAACCCGTTTAATTTTATGAATATCAAAGAGCAGATACCGAGTTTATTAAATAGTCCTGACATGCAGATGACTGCCTTTGATCCGGGATTGGGCTATTGGGAAATGGCGATCGGGATCCTTGTTTATAGTGTTTTAATCTACCTTTTAACAAATTGGTTATTCAATAAAAGAGATGTCGCATTAAGTTGAGGAAACGAGTGAAAGTTTTTGGATAAATCCAACTTTCACTCTTTCTTTTTGTGTTTTTTTCTAGTAAAATGATTCATTGAGAGTACAAGAGAAAGGAGAGTTTTCAAATGGTTAGTGTAGGAATCGTAATCGTGATCGCTGTTGTTGCAGCATTACTAGGCGCTGTCGGCGGCTTCTTTTTGGCGCGTAAATATATGCAAGATTATCTAAAGAAAAATCCTCCCGTTAATGAGGATATGCTTCGCTCGATGATGATGTCAATGGGTCAAAAACCTTCTGAGAAAAAGATTCGTCAGATGATGCAGCAAATGAAAAACCAAAAGTAGGTTTTTTTCTAAGAAGCGGGCTGATTTTATCAGCTCGCTTTTTATTGCGGCAAAATGCAGAAACTAAAAGAATGTCCCCAGGCTGCTTTTTCTATTTACGTTCTGTGAATAGCGGGGTAGCAATCGAATCTGAATCTAATAAATATTCGGAAAAATCGCAAAATTTAGGCAACAGGTCACAAAGAAATGGAGAGTGTTATGTCAATATTTAGGAAGTTAGGTTGGTTTTTTAAACAAGAAAAGAAACATTATTTGTTAGGCGTAGGCTCTTTAGTCCTAGTCGCCTTGGTACAGTTGGCCCCTCCCAAAGTTATCGGGATCATCATCGATGAAATTGCGGAAAAAGAGATCTCGATGCAGACGATCTTTTTTTGGGTCATGATCTTGATTGCTTCAGCTATCGCTCAATATGTGTTTCGTTTTGTCTGGCGAACGCATATCTGGGGCAGTGCCGCTCGGCTAGAAAAAACGTTACGCAGACAGTTATTTGCACATTTTACAAGGATGGATCAGTTGTTTTATCAAAAGCATCGGACAGGTGATTTGATGGCCCATGCCACCAATGACTTGAATGCCATCCAGAATGTGGCAGGGGCGGGGATCTTGACCTTTGCTGATTCCTTCATCTCTGGTGGAGCTACTATCATTGCGATGGTTCTCTTTATCGATTGGCGGTTAACGATCATTGCTCTATTGCCGCTGCCTTTCTTAGCAGTCATGGCACGGGTTCTTGGTAGCAAATTGCATGATGCGTTTCGTGACTCGCAAGAAGCATTTTCTTCCATCAACGACAAAGCCCAAGAAAGTATTACTGGGATGAAAGTCATCAAAACCTTTGGACAGGAAAAAGAGGACATCGCTGATTTTCAAACCAAAATTGACCATGCCATCATCAAAAACCGCAAAGTCAATTTTCTGGATGCCTTGTTTGATCCGTTTATTACGATCATTATCGGAATCTCCTATGTGCTGACGATCATCGTCGGCGGCAATTATGTTATGGACGGTACCATCTCGATCGGTCAATTGGTATCCTTCATCAGTTATATCGGTATGTTAGTTTGGCCGATGTTTGCCATTGGACGTCTGTTTAATGTGCTGGAACGAGGCAATGCTAGTTATGATCGGGTTGCCGAATTGTTGGCGGCAAAGACCCATATCATTGAAGCCAAAGATGCGGTCGATGCCCCAGCTCAAGGAACGGTGAACGTTCAAATCAATGATTTTCACTATCAAGGAGATGATTTTGCCCTGCAAGACATCCACTTTACTTTGCCTGCCGGGCAAACACTTGGTGTCGTCGGGAAAACCGGTGCTGGAAAAACCTCTTTGATGAAGCTTTTGTTGCGAGAGTATGATTCATTTGATGGAGCGATCACCTTCGGGGGCATCGATAGCAAGCAATACTCTTTGAATGCTCTTTTGGGATCAATCGGTTATGTTCCGCAAGATCATTTCTTATTTTCCATGACGATTCGAGACAATATCCGCTTTGCGCAACCACGGGCTTCTCAAGCAGAAGTTGAAGCGGCTGCTGGATTGGCAGTGATCCACGAGGATATCAGTCAGTTTCCGGAAGGGTATGAAACGATGGTGGGGGAACGTGGTGTTTCTCTTTCTGGCGGACAAAAACAGCGTTTATCCATTGCCCGTGCTTTGATCACTGATCCAGAATTATTGATTTTAGATGACGCCCTTTCAGCAGTAGATGCCAAAACGGAAGAAGCTATTTTACAACAATTACGGACGTTCCGTCAGAATAAAACAACGATCATTGCTGCCCACCGCCTAAGCAGTGTCAAGCACGCAGAAGAAATTCTCGTGATCGACAATGGGAAAATCAGTGAACGCGGGACCCATGAACAATTATTGGCTGCAAATGGCTGGTATAAAAAAATGTGGGACAAACAGCAACTAGAAGCCAAAATCGAAGGGAGTGAAGCCTAATGCAAGAATCAGAATGGAGTAAATCGATTCCCTTTAAAGAACAAAAAAACATCATCAAGCGAATGTTTCTTTTTGCCAAGCCATTTCGAAAAACCTTCTATGCAGCGATCTTTTTTGCTTTTGTGCTATCGATCGTCAATATCCTGTTGCCTTTGATCATTCAAACCTTTATGGATAATTATTTGACCAATCAAACGGCGACCCAGCAAGTCATTTATTTCTTTGCTGCATTGTATTTCTTTGGGGTGTTGGTAAAAGCTGTGATTTGGTTTTTCCAATGGTTCCTTTATTCGATGGGTTCTTTAAAAACCTATCAATATATTCGAGCAAAATTATTTGAAAAATTGCATAGTCTTGGGATGCGCTATTTCGATCAGACGCCAGCGGGTTCAATCGTTTCACGGGTCAGCAACGACACAGAAACGTTGTATGAATTTTGGTATGTCTTCTTGATGGTATTGACAGGGATTTTTGCGGTGGTTTCTTCTTTTGCCGCCATGTTTCGCATCAACGTCAAAATTGCTTTACTGAACTTGATTTTTCTGCCAATCCTAATGGTAGTCATCTGGTATTATCAAAAATTCAGCTCTCGTATCTATCGTCAAATGCGGGAAAAACTGAGTCAGCTGAATACGAAATTGAATGAATCGATTTCTGGCATGCAGATCATTCAGCAATTCCGTCAAGAGGCGCGGCTGAATGAAGAATTCGAAGCGACCAACGATGATTATTTGAAAACTAGATACGCTATGATCCGCACGAATGCGCTGCTACTATCACCAATCATTAGTTTGTTGTATGCCTTAGCGATTGCCTTGTCATTGACGCTCTTTGGGTTTGATGCCTTAGAATCGCCCATTGAAGTTGGGTTGATTTTCGCCTTTACGACCTATATTCAAGGATTCTTTAATCCCATGACACAGATGATGGATTTTCTCAGCGTCTTTACTGATGGGATGGTAGCCGGCAGCCGGATTTTGAAGATTATGGATAACGAAGAATATACGCCGCAGCAAAACTCCGATGCCAGTCAAACCATCACCAAAGGAAAAATTGAATTTCGTGATGTCAGTTTTTCCTATGATGGAAAAAACAACGTATTGAATCATATTTCTTTCATCGCCTATCCAGGTGAGACCGTGGCTCTAGTCGGTCACACAGGAAGTGGCAAGAGCTCGATCATCAATGTGTTGATGCGTTTTTACGAATTTGGGGAAGGGCAAATTTTGATCGATGATCAAGATATCCGCGACTTCACGATGGAAGAGCTTCGGAAAAAAGTTGGACTCGTATTGCAAGATGCTTTCATGTTTTATGGGGACATCGCTGACAATATCCGCTTATTGAATCAGGACATTCGTGAAGAACAGATCGAAGCAGCAGCAAAATTTGTTCAAGCAGATGCCTTTATTCAAAAACTACCTGGTAAATACCACGCCAAAGTGATTGAACGGGGTGCCAGTTATTCAAGCGGGCAACGGCAATTGATTTCCTTTGCCCGAACGATGGTGACCGATCCGAAAGTGCTGGTCTTGGATGAGGCGACTGCCAATATCGATACTGAAACAGAAGGACTGATCCAAGAAGGCTTGGCAAATATGCGTCAAGGGCGAACCACGATCGCGATCGCCCATCGATTGTCTACCATTCGCGATGCTGAGTTGATTTTGGTGCTTGATAAAGGCTCGATCGTCGAACGAGGCACCCATGATGAACTTTTGGCTCAAAAAGGGTTGTATGCCGATATGTACCGTTTGCAGGCAAGTGAAGTTTAAACGGCCAATAGACCTTAAAATACCACGTAGGTATTTTAAGGTCTATTTTGTATTAATTGAACAAATGAAGCAAAAATTTCTATTTGTGATTGACAGCGTTTTCACCCTTTGCTATCATGTAGACATTAAAACAACTAGCACCTAGTCAAACAAATGATTAATCGGTTAGGATCCTTTTCGGTTTAGACTAGTAATTACGCTCGGTCAGGCGAGTGTCAGAGGAGCCTTATGTGAAATGTTGTGCAAACAAGAGGATCGAATCATAGAGGAGAAACAGGAGGGAAGCGGCTCTAATCAAAAGGCAAGCATCCTGAGCCTATCTTTTACGAAGAGCCCAACCGACGAGAGTGGAATATGGAGGTTGATTTGAATAGTGGCAGCTCCCCATCGAGAAGGGATCGAAGGAGAATCGAGTGGAAGCTTAAAGATAGTGGATAAACACGAGATATTATTCGTTGTTTTATTTTTTTAAAATTTTTGTTAACCGGTTAACTAAAACGGTTAACAAAAAAGGGGAGGGAAGCAAACGTGGGAAATGGTCACAAGTCTAGCCGATTATTTCATGATAAAGGTCGCATTCAGCGAGAATAGGGGAAGTAGCAAACGTAGAAACTTGCAACACGATGTATGAACAAAAAAAGTTCAAATGGAAAGATGAGGGAAAATTTATGGTAGAAATTATAATTGGTATTTTAATGATCGTTTCTTTCTTAGGAATGGTTTGGTACTGCGTCAAAGGGTTCAACCTGATGGTGGGTTTCTTCGTTATGGCAACACTTTGGACCGTTTTAGCTTTTATTGGCAATGCGTTGAGTCCGGATTTAACAGCTTTGAATTTTGTCGATACGATCACAAATATTTATCAAACAGGACCCGCCGGTTTTGCTAGTTCGATTCTGGTCAATATTTTCTTCGGTTCCTTCTTTGGTCGGATTTTGATGGATACAGGGATCGCAGCAACGCTGATTCGCAAGGTTGTTGAGCTTGGTGGGGATAAACCACGGATCACCATGACCCTTTTATGTACTGTTACTGCTTTATGTTTCACATCCATGACGGGCATTGGTCCTGTAATCTCTATCGCAGTGATCGTTATGCCAATTTTGCAAGCGTTGGGTATTCCAACAGCGATCGCTTTATTCGCTTTTATGGGTTCCATCATGGCGGGAATTTTTGCCAATGTAACAAATTTTGTGCAATACCAAGGTATTTTAGCGGCATTACAACCTGACGGAAGTCAATCCATGATGGAATATGGGTTTTCCGATTATTTCACATTCGGCATGATTGCACTAGTCGTTTCCTTACTTGTGACATTGGTTTTTGCCAATATTGCTTTAAGTCGTGCGAAATCATCAAAAGTCAAAGCGTGGGCTTCCACACCTGGCGCAACTTCAGGCGATGCTCCTTGGTATTCTTGGGTAGCTGTGATCGCACCAGTCTTACTCGTTGTGTTTGCTGAATTTCCTATTATTCCAGCATTTATTCTCGCAGCTTTGTACGCCTTACTGACTTGCGGAAAATTAAAAGGTGGTTTCGTGAATATTTGCCGCATGTTAGCTAAACAATTTGCAGATGGTGCTGTCGATGTTGCGCCCCTGGTAGGTTTCTTATTAGTACTGGCTATGTTTAATTCAGCTGCAAGTCTAGCGGTTCCTTTCTTTGAACCAATCGTTGGCGGTCTAGTTCCTCATAGTACCGTGGCTCTTGCGATCTTATTTGCCATCTTAGCGCCCCTTGGTTTCTTCCGCGGTCCTTTGAACTTAGTCGGATCAGGAGGCGCAGTAGCGGCAGTGATCTTAGCTGCCACAAATTGGGATCTGGCATTCATTTTTCCACTTTTCGCTGTGGTCACGATCGCTCCTCAGCATTTGGATATTACTCAGTCATGGGTAGCATGGGGTCTAGGACATCATAAAGTTGGTTCTAAAGATTTCATGAAGTTTTCGATACCAGCTGGGTGGCTTTCTAGTGCGATCCTGTGTATCATTGCGCTCATTTTGTTCGGGTTGAATAACTAGTCGATGAAAGAACGTAGCTAATCAATAAATCATGCAACTATGGATGTAGGAGGAAAGTGGAAATGAGTGAATTAAGAAAAGTTAGAATGGGGATCGATGTAGGCGGTACCCATACAAAAGCTGTCGCTATCGATAATCTGACTCACGAGATCATAGGAAAATCCAGCGTGAAGACCACTCATGATCATGAACGGGGGGTAGCTGCTGGCGTTGTCGAGAGTTTTCAAAATTGTATGAAAGAAAATGATATTGACCCAAAAAGTGTGATTTTTGTTGCTCATTCAACCACCCAAGCCACGAACGCTTTGATTGAAGGGGATGTGGCTGACATTGGTGTTTTCGGTATGGCTCGTGGTGGTTTCGAAGGATTTCTGGCAAAGCGTCAATTAAAAATTGCCGATATCGTTCTAGGGAATCAGCGATCCATTAAGATCATCAATGCCTTCTCAAAACTCAAAGGAATGAATAAAGCGAGTGTTGAAGAAATGATCGATGATCTAGTGAGGCAAGGATCAGAAGTGATCGTCGCTAGTATGGCTTTTGGTGTAGATAATAATGATGCTGAGAATCTAGTGATGGAAGTTTGTACAGAAAAAGGAATTCCATGTACTGTTGCTTCAGATATCACGAAACTTTACGGATTGACCAGAAGGACACGAACTGCCACTATCAATGCAAGTATTTTACCTAAAATGTTATCTGTCGCAAATTCCACGGAAGTCTCTGTGAAGGAGTCTGGTGTAGATGTACCCTTAATGATCATGAGAGGCGATGGTGGGGTTATGGAGATTGCTGAGATGAAAAAGCGGCCAGTTCTGACCATGCTCTCGGGTCCGGCAGCTTCAGTAATGGGTTCACTGATGTATTTACGAGCATCAAATGGCGTGTATTTTGAAGTAGGCGGCACAACCACCAATATCGGTGTCATTAAAAACGGACGGCCAGCGATCGACTATTCTGTCGTTGGCGGACATGAAACATACATTTCCAGTTTGGATGTACGAATCACGGGCTGTGCAGGGGGGTCCATGATTCGCGCAACTGCTAATGGAGTGGTAGATGTAGGACCTCGTTCTGCACATATTGCCGGTCTTGACTACGCAGTTTACTCTGATCCAATCAACTGGACAGGAGGAACGGTGGAATTCTTTAGTCCGAAAGAAGGCGATCCTGCAGATTATGTTGCAATCAAATTTGATAATGGTGATCGGGTAACCATCACCAACTCATGTGCAGCAAACGTGTTGGGCTTGATCAAACCGGAACATTTCTCTTATGGGAATATCGAAGCGGCTCGAAAAGCGATGGGCGTATTAGCGGATTATTGTGGCACGACGATCGAAGATATCGCGACTCAAATCATGGAGCGTTCTTACGCAAAATTAGAGCCAGTCATTTTGGCTTTAGCAGAAAAATACAAACTAGAAAAAAGCCAGATTTCATTAGTAGGAGTTGGTGGCGGCGCTTCGTCATTAATTATCTACTTGTCAGAAAAAATGGGCGTAAAATATTCGATTCCGGAGAATGCTGAAGTGATTTCCTCTATTGGCGTCGCCCTAGCGATGGTACGAGATGTCGTTGAACGGATTATTCCTTCACCTTCGAAAGAAGACTTGCGATCAATCAAAACAGAGGCTATCAATAAAGCCATTGAGAGTGGGGCTACCCCAGAAAGTGTGGAAGTCTTTATCGAAATCGATCCTCAAACGTCTAAAGTCACAGCCATTGCAACTGGTTCCACCGAAGTCAAGACGACGGATCTTTTAGCAGAGGCAACCGTCGAGGAAGCCCAAGAATTAGCAGCGGGCGATTTAGGGCTACCTACTAACGAAATTGATCTTTTAGAGAAAAGCTCGCATTTTTATGTGTTTGGAACCCGTGTTTCTACAGGAGACAATCCGGCAATTCGAATCCTTGATAAAAAAGGCTTTATTAAAGTACAACGAGCTTCAGGGAAGGTCATCAAAACCACCGCGGAGAATTATGTGCAAGCAGTCGAGCAACTATGGGATGATTTGGCGATCTATCAGACAGAAGTGATTTTGCGTCCAGATTTCTATATTTGTGCCGGACCTCGGGTGATGGATTTTTCAGTAAACGATTTGGAGGCATTGATGTTGTTGATCGATATCGAAATGTCGACTTTAGATTCTAATGAAGAAGTGATGATTCTGGCGGCGAACTCCCTATGATCAAGCAGAGGTTTTTCTTAAAACAGCAACATACGGTTGATCTGGCATTATTAGAAAAGTGGTATGAACAGCTCATGCCCATCAGCGAATTCAGTTGGGGAGTATTTGAGTTTACCCGCGAGATGCTACGTAATAAAGTGAGGGAAGAGGAAAAAAACGAAATCATTGAAGAAGCCATCTTATGTGGTAGAACATGGGCGCAAAAAATGCTCGACCAGTTTGATTTGAAAAAACAGGAAAAGGCAGATCGTGCCTGGTACTTGGCGAATAAGCTTGGTTTATCAATTACGGAAAGATCTGGAAAACCGACGAAGTTTCGCATGGTCTTTGCGCAGTTTGTCATGGAGCGCTCCATTGAATTGATCACTGAACCCATTGCTGCCTACACTGTGCTGACTCAATCTTCGCAAATATTGCCTAAACCAGAAGTTGTCCGAGGGATCTTGATCGCCCATGAAATTTTTCACTATTTAGAAGAGCAACATGGTGCCACGATGTACCATATCACCAAAACGATCCCACTGTGGCGCTTTTTTTCCTACGAGCACCGGTCAACGGTTGGTTGTGCTTCGGAAATTGCTGCGATGGCTTTTGCAAAAGAACTGTGTGAGGCAGACTTTGTGCCTCAAATATTAGATATTTTGCTTTCCTATCCGTTGGAAGTGGACTTTTCAAAAAGTATATATGAAGTCGTGCAGCAAGAAATGCGCCACATTGAAGCAATGGGCTAGTTCTTTGAAAATAGCTCACTTAGCGGCTTCTTTACGATCTGTCACTATTGAGATAGGACAGTCCGTGTCGAACGAAATCGGTCCTTGTTCATTTTTCAAGGGTTCCATGATATAATTGACCAACAGCAAAAAGCAAGGCGTGGATTGAATGGCAAATGAGAAAATCACCATTAAGATGGTGTCAGAAAAAGCAAATGTTTCAAAAACCACCGTTTCTAGATATTTGAATGGCAAATATGAATTTATGTCAGCAGAGACAAAAAAGCGCATCGAAGAAGTGATCGCAGAGCTTGAATACCGTCCAAATGCGCTAGCACAGGGGTTGAAAAACAATAAAACGGGATTGATCGGCATCGTTGTCAGCAATATCATGATCCCGGAAGTAGCAGCTTTAGTTCGAGGCGTCAATGATTATTGTATACGAAAATCTTTTCAGGTGATTCTTGTTGAAACCGATCAAAAAAATATTTCTCAGCAGGATCAAATCCAAGCGTTGATCGACCGTCAAGTGGAAGGGCTTATTCTATCGTCGAATCAGGACGAAGCATTCGTGAAAAGCTTGACTGAGCAAAAGGTCAAAATCGTGCTGGCTGATTGCACGATCGAAGAATTGATGATTGATACAGTCATCGTTGATAATGAAAAAGCGACGGCCGAGATGATTCAACGTATTTATTCAGAAGGCTTTGATCGAGTCGCTTACTTTACACCACCGCTCACAACGCCTAGTCGGAAGAAAAAACTTGCTCTTTTTCTGGAAAGTTCTAAAATCGCAGTCAGAAATCCTGAGCAACTAGCATTTGAGATCGAAGAAACACAAGTGGCATTTGACGCGTGTAAGGAATCACTAAACGAATTGTTGAAAAAAAATCAAGGCTATCGTTTAGCAATATTAGCTGAAAACAGTGAGTTGATGTTTGCATTGATCCATGTGATCTATAGCTTGGGCTTGCGGATTCCAGAAGACGTTGCGATCGGGGGCTATGATGATTTAGGCTGGAACAAACTTTATCATCATGAAATGTCTGTGATTGAAAAACCGTCGTATGAAATTGGTTCGCAAGCTGCTGAACTTTTAGTCAAGCGGATCTCAAAAGGGAAAATGCAGTATAAACCAAAAGTTATCGAAGTACAGCCAAAAATCAAAATGAGTGGTTCGACACAAGTGAGTGACAATAGTTTTGATAAAATCGTTATCCGTATGAACCAAGAAAACCAGCCTTACATCAAAAAAAATTATCGTAAACAAGATGATTAGCTTTTTTTGAAAAAACAAGAAGCAAATGACATAATAGCCGACTCCCCATCATTAGACTGATCAGTCAAGTCTTTGGGGAGCGGTTTTTTATCGTTCGTTAAGGTTTTGTCTTTATCTAAGATAAGAACGAATAAAAATTGATCCCTCGTGTTTTCAACAAACGATCAATAGATTCGTATTAGGTGTCAGTAAAAATAACGAACAACGATTGACAGCGCTTTCTACCTTTGCTATGATAAAGATAATAGAACTGGTTCTAATGGATAGTGATTGTTGATTTTTAACAAGCTAAACCTGATGAAGCTGCGGTATTTGCGCTGCTTTCATGAGGTTTTTTCTGTGTTGACTGTTGGCTAAACAATAAAGACAAGCAATGAACCATATCCGCAATGATAAAGTAAGTGGGGGTAGGACATGAAAATCAGTAAAGTGTTAAACAATAATGTTGTGATCACTACCGATCAAAGTCAAAACGAGATTATTGTTATGGGGCGGGGGATTGCCTTTAAGAAAAAAGTGGGAGATGACATTTCTTCAGAAACGGTCGATAAAGTATATCGCTTAGAAAATCAGACGATCTTATCTCAATTTCAAGAGCTGCTTGCTGACTTACCACTGGAATATCTTGAATTATCCAATGAGATCATTGAGTATGCTCGGCGAGAATTGTCATCCCCCATCAATGATTCCATCTACATCTCGCTGACAGATCATATGCACTGTGCCATTGAACGATCGAAAAAAGGAATGACGGTCAAAAATGTCTTATTGTGGGATATCAAGCGTTTTTTCCCCGATGAGTACCAAATAGGCTGCAAAACAGTAGAAAAAATCAAAGAACATTACGGGATTCAGCTGCCAGATGATGAAGCTGGCTTTATTGCTCTGCATCTGGTCAATGCGCAAACCGAAAATGGTGACCAAGGCAATATTGCTGAGCTAACCCAAACGATGCAAGACATCATTAACATTGTTAAATATTTTTTCAAAACCACCTTTGATGAAGAGTCCGTTTATTTTTATCGCTTCACTACGCATTTGAAATTTTTTGTCTCAAGAATGCAAAACCATACCCCTCATACGGATGAAACCGATGAAGATCTTTTGGCTATGGTCAAAGTGAAGTACCGAAATGCGTATCAATGCGTACAAAAAATCGCTGAACTATTAGAAAATCAATATCAGTATCAAATGTCCAGTGACGAAAGTTTGTATTTAACGATTCATATTGCCAGACTTGTGCAAAAAAATCGTTGATTGAAATAAAGAAGAAAGGAGAAGGAGTTTTACTCAGTGCAAGATATAGAAGAAAGAATAATTTTTTGGCAATGATTTTTATTAAAACGTATTTTTAGGACCGCTAGTTAAGAAGCAGCATATCAAAGACGAAACATTTTGGATAGTGACATTCAGTTGGCTAAACCTTCAATACAAAAAAATTGGAGGAATCAAAAATGGGTAAATATCGTGAATTAGCAGAAAAAATTGTCGCAAATGTCGGTGGGAAAGAGAACATCAATAGCTTGACGCATTGTATCACACGCCTGCGTTTTAAATTAAAGGATGAAGGCGTCGCAAATGATGAAGTCTTAAAGAACATGGAAGGTGTCGTGACGGTCATGAAGAGTGGCGGTCAATACCAGGTGGTTATCGGAAACCATGTGCCAGATGTCTATGCAGAAGTGATCGATGTTGCAGGAATCAGTGGTGATGCTGAAGAAACAGCCTCAGGTGGCAACTTGTTTGATCGTTTGATCGATATTTTGAGCGGCTGCTTCCAACCCTTCTTAGGTGCTTTGTGTGCGGCTGGGATGATCAAAGGACTAAACGCACTGTTGCTTTTTATTGGTACAACAGGTTTGATCGATTATACAACAACGACTGGTACCTATGTGATGTTCAATGCGATCGGTGATTCGATCTTCATGTTTATGCCGGTGATTTTAGGGTATACGTCAGCAAAAAAATTCCGCTTAAATCCAATGGTGGGAATCGTGATCGGGTCGGCGCTTTGCTATCCGACGATTCAAGGATCAGCCTTGCAAGCGGCATTTGTTGCCGGTGCTGGCGAGGGAGCTGCTGCACCTTATAGCTTATTAGGCTTGCCAGCGTATGAAACCTTCTTAGGGATTCCGTGGGTTGGTGCGACATATACTAGTAGTGTGGTTCCAGTAATCTTTATCATCGCATTCGCTGCACAAGTTCAAAAATTGGCGAAGAAAATCATTCCGTCTGTTGTCCAAACATTTTTAGTGCCTTTCTTGGTTTTATTGATTGCATTGCCAATTGGCTTTTTGGTGATTGGACCTGTGATCAGTATGTTGACGGATCTTTTAAGCTCAGGATTTGAAGCATTGATGGACTTCTCTCCAGCGATTTATGGTTTGTTATTAGGCTTCTTCTGGCAAGTCTTGGTTATTTTCGGCTTGCATTGGTCAGTTGTGCCACTACACATTATGCAAGTGACACAGCTCGGCTACAGTCAAATTTTGGTAGCATCATTTGGTGCCAGCTTTGCCCAAACAGCGGTAGTGATGGCTATGTACTTTAAACTTAAAGACAAAAAACTAAAAGCTCTATGTCCACCAGCCATTATCTCAGGACTTTTTGGTGTAACAGAACCAGCAATTTATGGGATCACGTTACCGAAAAAAATGCCGTTTTTCTTCTCAATGATTGGTGGGGCGGTCGCAGGTGCCTTCTTAATGATCAATGGCACAACGAGCTATACCTCTGGTGGTTTAGGCGTCTTTGGAATCTTTAACTATATCACTCCAGAAGGCGATGCCAGTGGCATGTGGTTCTCGGTCATCGGGATCTTGATCGCTGCAGCGATTGGTTTTGGTTTGACGATGGCTTTCTGGAAAGATGATGCGGTGGAAGAAGAAATCGCAGAAGGACAACCAGCGATGACTGTTCGGAAAGAAGTAATCACTTCCCCTGTTGAAGGAACGATCGCACCACTAAGCAGTGCAAAAGATGAAGCCTTCGCACAAGGGATTCTAGGAAAAGGCATCTTGATCCATCCCTCAAAAGGCGAAGTTGTGGCTCCTTTTGACGGAACAGTAATGACCTTGTTCCCAACCAAACATGCCATTGGGTTGATCTCTGAGAACGGCTTAGAGCTTTTGATCCATATTGGTTTAGATACTGTTCAATTAAACGGTGAATACTTTGAAGCCCATGTGAAGCAAGGAGACACGGTGACTCGCGGACAAAAATTGATCACCTTTGATAAGGATGCATTGATCAAAGCTGGATTTAATATTGAGACCCCAGTGTTAGTCACCAACTCCGCCGATTATTTGGATATCATCGAGTCAGACAAACGTGAGGTAGGCTGTTCCGATGATTTGATCACGGCTTTAGTTTAGCCAAAAACTTTCTAACAAGTTCTACGTAAGGTTAAAAGCGATCGCCCATGTGAAGCGATCGCTTTTTGTCAGTCATTTAATTGGGAAACAGTGAGTCTTTATAATGAAGATTTTTATCGTAGGTTGGCTCAGCGATTATCGTCGATGATGTAGGGCGCTTGTCATAAGCCATGCCAATATCGATCAAATGCTGCAAGTTTTTTTCATAATGCTCCGAAAAGACGACTGCGTACAACAAATCCAGCAAGTAGCAAACGGACGTATTGATCGTAAAGTTGGCGATCTTTGAGTAGAGCCGTTCTCTTGTCGTGATATTCAAAACACAATTACTTAATTTCGCCAAGGAGTTCTCCCCGATACTCGTCATGCCAATGATGGAAACCTGCCGCTCGGCAAGGATCTTACCGATTTCTTTGACCATTTTGTTTTCACCGGTGTAAGAAATCAAGATCGCGGTCGTATCGGAGGTACAGTTAGATGCCTCGTAAGCACTCTCGCCGAAGGTGTCGCAGACGTGAATGTTTTTTCCTAAACGCCGCATCTTCAAAACAAAGTCTTGAGAAATCAAGGTATTGGCATTACTGGCGAAGATCTTGATATGGTTGGCGTTGAGCAACGATTGTTTCGCTTTTTGTAATTCATCATGATGGATCAAGGAAAGCGTATCTTCAATCGTTGTTTGTTCAAGCTTTGCCAACTTTTTGGCGATGGTCATAATGCCGTCATGGGAGGAAAAAGGGAAGTTCGCATCTACATCTGTAAAATGGCTGCTCATATAAGTTTGCTCTTCCACAAAGGCCGTTTTTAAGTCGAGCCAACCATTGAAGCCTAATTTTTTGGCAATCCGAATAAAAGTAGAAGGATGAACGTAGGTCTTTTCTGACAATTCCTTAATGGTTTGATCCGCCATCGCAGTCGGGTTGGCTAATAAATAATCGATCAACGATCGTTCCGCTGGTGCTAGTTTGATTTGGCGCATTTTTTCTTGTAACAACATGGTATATATGCTCCTTTTTACATTTTTTTATGATTATTTGTAAATGGTTTTTACAAAAATTCGTTTTTATTCAGTACCTAGCGAATCGTTTACATCCTAATTATTCCTTATTTGATGCTCTTTGTAAATCTTTTTTACAAAACATCTGCAAGAAGAAGCGAGATTTGCAAACGCTTTTTCTAAATATGCTATTTACATTGAATCAAATGTTTTTATGAATGATAATAAGAATGTAAATAAAATAGCAAAGGAGCAATACAATGACAAAAGGAATTAAAATTGCAACCATTGGTGGCGGCAGCAGCTATACCCCGGAGTTAATGGAAGGCTTTATCAAACGCTATGAAGAATTGCCGATTCGTGAAATTTGGCTAGTAGATATCGAAGCAGGAAAAGAAAAATTAGCAATCGTTGGTGCGATGGCACAACGGATGTGGGATGCGTCACCCTACGATGTAAAAATCCACATGACATTGGATCGAGAAGAAGCGCTAAAAGATGCTGATTTCGTTACGACCCAATTTCGAGTAGGGTTGCTGAATGCCCGCATTAAAGATGAACGAATTCCTGCTTATTATGGCATGATTGGTCAAGAAACCAACGGCCCTGGCGGAATGTTCAAAGCGTTCCGTACGGTTCCAATCATTCTTGAAATTGTTGAAGACATGAAACGTTTATGTCCGGATGCTTGGTTGATCAATTTTGCGAATCCAAGCGGCATGGTGACTGAAGCAATCGTGCGTTACGGAAAATGGGACAAAGTGATCGGGTTGTGTAATGTGCCAGTCATGGCAACCATGATTGAGCCAGCCTTGATCGGTAAAGAACCGGACGAATTGATCTACAAATTTGCAGGATTGAATCACTTCCATTGGCACAAAGTTGCTGATTCACACGGCAACGATGTAACGATGGATATTATTGATAAAATGTATGAAGAAGACAATGGCTTACCGAAGAATATCTTTGATATTCCATTTTACAAAGAACAGCTAGAACAAATGAAGATGATCCCTTGCGGTTATCATCGTTACTACTATCGTCAAGAAGAAATGCTGAATCATGCGATCGAAGAATACAAGACTGTTGGGACCCGTGCACAGCAAGTGAAACAAACCGAAGCCGAATTGTTTGAGTTGTACAAAGACCCTGAATTGGATCATAAACCTGAACAGCTGCAAAAACGTGGTGGTGCGTATTACTCAGATGCAGCGTGTGAAACGATTGCTTCCATTTATGCCAATAAAAATACCCAAATCGTTGTTTCAACAAAAAATGAAGGCGCCGTTCCAGATCTTCCTGCCGATTGCGTAGTTGAAGTAACAGCTTACGTTGGCGGACAAGGTGCTAGAAATGTTGCCTTTGGTGAGTTACCGACAGCTGAAAAAGGTTGGTTACAGGTAATGAAAGCAATGGAATTATTAACGATCGAAGCAGCAGTGACTGGGGATTACAATATCGCATTACAAGCCTTCACCATCAACCCATTGGTTCCATCAGGTGATACGGCAAAACGTGTCATGGACGAACTGTTTATTGCCCACAAAGATCACTTGCCTAAATTTAAGGAAACGATCGCACGTCTTGAAAAAGAAGGCGTAGAAGTACAAGATGAAGTAGCCCGCGAACTTGATCGCGAACTAGTTAAATAAAGAGAAAGTAGGAAAGAAACATGGCATTTAGAAAAGACTTTTTATGGGGCGGCGCAACAGCTGCCAATCAATGTGAAGGAGGCTACCAAGAAGGAGGACGCGGCTTGGCAAACGTTGACGTGGTACCGATCGGCAAAGATCGTTTTCCAGTCATTACTGGTCAAATGAAAATGTTCGATTTTGATGACGAACATTTCTACCCAGCAAAAGAAGCGATCGATATGTATCATCGCTACAAAGAAGACATCGCGCTATTTGGCGAAATGGGCTTTAAAACCTACCGTTTGTCGATCGCTTGGAGTCGGATTTTCCCTAAAGGGGATGAAACAGAACCAAATGAAGACGGCTTGAAGTTCTATGAAGATCTTTTCAAAGAATGCCACAAATATGGGATCGAACCATTAGTAACGATCACTCACTTTGATTGCCCAATGCATTTAGTTGAAAAATACGGAGCATGGCGTTCTCGTGAATTAGTCGGATTCTATGAAAACTTGTGTAACGTGATTTTCAACCGCTACAAAGGATTAGTAAAATACTGGTTGACCTTCAACGAAATCAACATGATTCTACATGCGCCATTTATGGGAGCGGGACTTTATTTTGAAGAAGGCGATAACGTTGAGCAAGTGAAATATCAAGCGGCTCATCACGAGTTGTTGGCATCCGCAATCGCAACGAAAATCGCTCACGAAGTTGATCCTGAAAACAAAGTAGGTTGTATGCTGGCTGCTGGCGCGTACTATCCATATACAAGCAAACCAGAAGATGTCTGGGAATCACGCAAAGCAGATCGCGAAAACTATTTCTTTATTGATGTTCAATCACGTGGGGAATATCCACAATATGCGCTGAAAGAAATGGAACGCAATGGGATCGAAATCAAAATGGAAGAAGGCGACCTTGAGCTGTTGAAAGCTCACACCGTAGACTTTATTTCTTTCTCTTACTATTCTTCACGCGTATCAACAACGGACGCTGAATTGTTAGAACAAACGGCTGGCAATATTTTTGCCTCTGTGAAAAACCCATACTTGGAAGCAAGTGAGTGGGGTTGGCAAATTGATCCACTTGGTTTGCGGATTACAATGAATGACATTTATGACCGTTACCAAAAACCATTGTTTATCGTTGAAAATGGTCTAGGCGCTGTGGATACACCAGATGTAGATGGCTATGTGGAAGATGATTACCGCATCCAATATTTGGCAGAGCATATCCAAGCAATGAAAGATGCGGTTGAACAAGATGGTGTCGACTTATTGGGTTACACGACTTGGGGTTGTATCGATTTAGTTTCAGCTGGAACAGGTGAAATGAAAAAACGCTATGGTTTCATTTATGTGGACCGTGACAATGAAGGAAACGGCACCTTGAAACGAACAAAGAAAAAATCATTTGATTGGTACAAACAAGTGATTGCTTCAAATGGTGAAGATTTATCGAATAACTAATCAAAAGAAGCTGCAGTTGATCCCGTTGAGAAATCAAAGGGGATCAACTGCAGTTTTTTTAAAGTCTTTTTGAAATCTTTGTAACGAATGGTTTCTTTAAGAAGAAATAGACATTCAGATATTTTGACAAGCGCCAATGTGATTGTTGTATAATGTTTATGTTGTAGCAATCACAAAAAGGTGACCTTAAGGATGACATGTTTTGTCCTCAAAATCGCCTTTCTCTGTTTTTTAAAGAACTTTTTCAATTTCTGGAATCATTTTTTGAGGATTTGTCTGGGGAGCGAAACGCTCAACGACTTTACCTTGGCGATCCACCAAGAATTTCGTGAAATTCCATTTAATGGCTTTTCCTAGCGTGCCAGGTGCTTCTTCTTCCAAATAGCGAAACAAGGGATCCGCGTCTTTTCCATTGATCACTGTTAACTTGTGCATCGGAAAGTCGACACCATAGGTGGTTCGGCAAGAGGCTGCGGCTTCTTCGGCTGACCCGACTTCTTGTTTGAACTGATCAGAAGGAAACCCTAAAACGACCAATCCTTGGTCTTTATAAGTTTCATAAAGACCTTGTAATTCTTTGAACTGCGGGCTCAAACCACACTTCGTAGCTGTATTGACGATCACTAGCGGTTGACCTTCGTATTTTGCTAGCGAATAAGTTTCGCCATTTTCCAATGTTGCTTGGTAGTCATAGATTGACATAGCAAACGCTCCTTTTAATGTAAATCGTAGTCGATAGCTTCTGAGACAAGTATAGAGCAAAGTCTTCAAAAAAACCAAGCAAACTTCTTGGCGCATTTTATTTTTTATGGAAAACAAAAAAGTCCAGCAGTCACCGAGACCGCTGGACTTTAATTATGCTTCTGGCAATACTTCGGGTTCTGTTTCTTGTGGATGAACGACAGATTTAGTTTTCCATACACCGGAGTGCCAACGATAAATCATTAAGACGCTGCGCAATGCTTCGTCAATGGCATAAGCGATCCAAACGCCGATCAAGCCGAATTTAAAGACGATCGCCAGTGAATAGGAAAACGGTAAGCTGATGACCCATAGAACAACTAGACTACAGATCAATGGGAACTTCACATCGCCACTTGCATTTAAGGAACCCACAAGGATCATATTGACTGCACGCGCCGTTTCTAAAACGATCTCTACCAAAAAGACACCTTTGGCAATCTCGATCACTTCCGCGTTGGTGGTAAAGATTCCCATGATTGGCTCAATAAACAAGTAAGTCAATAAACAGATCGTTACCGAGGCAATGATCCCGATCACCATCGTGCGCATGCCTCGCTGATGCGCGCGATCGTATTCTCCAGCACCGACATTGCGGCCAATCATGATTTGATTCCCTTGACTCAATGCGGAGGCAATCAAATAAACAAATTGGGTGATAGCTGTTACGTAAGATTTTGCAATCAAGACGCTGGCACCAAGTTGAGCCACGATCATCGTCACTACGACTTGCGCTCCTTGATAGGAAAGAGACTCGCCAGAAGAAGGCAATCCGTAAGTCAAAATGTTTTTCATCACACCCCAAGAGACATTCGAGAAACGGGCAGATAAAACAGAAAAATTCACATGCTTCTTCAGCAACATTGCGGCAATTACTAAACCGATCGAATTACCAAAGACGCTAGAAAATGCCAATCCGGTCACACCGAAATTCGGTAAACCAAAGGGGCTATATAAGACAAAGTAATTCCCAATGACGGCTAGGATACTAGCAAACATCGGCACCAATAATGCAGGTTTTGTGAAACTGTGGCTACGCATGACAGCAATTATGACCGCCGTGATCGATGAAAGGAACAGACTTCCTCCATACACTTGTAAGTATCCATGACCTAAAGCAACTAATTCAGCATCCAATCCCATGAAACGAAGGAGATAGGTTGAGCCGAAAAGGAACATTAAGCTGATCAAAATACCGATGAACAATGAGCCAAAGAGAGCGATATTGATGACTTTCGGTATCTGGTCGCGTTTTTTCGCACCAATCAGTTGTGCGATAATGATCTGAGTACCCACGGTGATGAAACCGTATATAAAGACCGTTAAATTCAATAGTTGATTGGCAGCACTGACGGCCGCTACTGCTGGCTCGGAGTAATGAGAAATCATCCAAACGTTGACATTCCCAATAACGACCCGCAAAAATAGCTCAACAAAAATCGGCCAGCTGAGGAAAAGCAGTTCACGGTCTGATTTTCCTAAAAGTTTTTTCTTATTCAATTGTAAGGACTCCTTATTTTCTATATAATAGACGTATCGTGAAAATTTTACAAAAATTGAAAAGAAAGTCAATGTAATTTTCAAAAGTAAAAGCAGGAATATCTTATTATTTTTTGTAAGCAGATGAGTTGAAAGAATTTGCTTTTGAAAGTAAAGTATGGGTAGTCCAAATTGGAGGGAAATATATGTATGATGTAATTATCATCGGCGCAGGCCCTGCGGGGATGACAGCAGCGCTTTATGCGTCAAGATCGAATTTATCAGTACTAATGATTGAACGAGGCGCACCTGGCGGTCAAATGAACAATACGGCTGAAGTTGAAAACTACCCAGGATACGAATCAATCTTAGGCCCTGAATTAGCATTTAAAATGTATGAAGGTGCCATTAAATTTGGTGTTGAAAATGCCTATGGGATCGTTCAGAGCATCACGGATCAAGGTGAATTCAAAGAAGTTGCCACCGAAGACAAAACTTATCAAGGGAAAACAATCATCATTGCCACAGGATGCGTACATAGAAAGTTAGGCGTCAAAGGCGAAGAAGAATTCGCGGGACGCGGTGTTTCATACTGTGCGGTTTGTGACGGTGCCTTTTTCCGTAACAAACGCTTGATTGTTGTTGGCGGAGGCGACTCGGCAGTCGAAGAAGCTATCTACTTAACACAATTTGCTTCCGAAGTAACGATCGTTCACCGTCGTGACGAATTACGAGCACAAAAAATCATTCAAGACCGCGCATTTGCCAACGAGAAAATCTCTTTTATTTGGGATTCTGTTGTTGAAGAAATCAAAGGCAATGAGATGGTCGTGACTGGCGTGCAAATCAGAAACGTAAAAACGGATGAAGTGACAGAAGAAGCTGCTGGCGGTGTCTTTATCTATGTTGGTTTAGATCCGTTGACAGAACCATTCAAAGCCAGCGGTATCACGAATGATGCTGGCTGGATTTTAACCAATGAGCAGATGGAAACTTCAATTCCTGGTGTTTACGCGGTTGGCGATGTTCGTGAAAAAGGCTTGCGTCAAATCACGACGGCAGTCGGCGATGGCAGTATTGCTGGTCAACAAGTGTTTGATTTTATTGAAACACAAAAGGATGCTCAATTAACGAAATAGTTTAATGGAATCAGCTGTTATTTTTAAAGTGTCAATCACTTTTGATAGCAGCTGTTTTTATTTTTCATTTGGTTATTCTTTGAGAAATCTGTAAGTAGTGTTATACTAATTTTAGAGCATTTTAACGGAAAAAGGAGAGGTTATTTTATGGCATGGGAACAAACATTTAATCAATGGAAAAACAGTGAACACTTAGATCCACAATTAAAAGAACAATTGACCGCATTAGAAGCAGATCCTGCGATGTTAGAAGACGCTTTTTATATGCCTTTGGAATTTGGGACTGCCGGTATGCGAGGAATTTTAGGACCTGGTATCAATCGGATGAACATTTATACGATTCGTCAAGCAACCGAAGGATTGGCTCGCTTTATGGATACACAAGATCCTGAAACAAGACGTCGTGGCGTAGCGATCGCCTATGATTCCCGTCATTTTTCACCTGAGTTCGCGATGGAAGCGGCAAAAACATTGGCAAAACACGATATTCCAGCCTTCGTCTTTGAAAGCTTACGTCCGACGCCAGAATTATCTTTTGCTGTGCGTTACTTAAAAACCTTTACTGGAATCATGATCACAGCTTCTCACAATCCAGCCGAATACAATGGCTACAAAGTATATGGGGAAGATGGTGGACAAATGCCACCAGCAGATGCGGATGCATTGACAAAATTCGTTCGGGAAATTGAAAATCCGTTAGAGATCCCTGTTTTAAGTGAAGAAGAAGCCAAAAACAGCGGCTTGATCTCTATTATTGGCGAAGAAATCGATACTGCCTATCTGAAAGAGATCAAAGAAGTCACGATCGATCAAGAATTGATCGATACGGTGGGCAAAGATTTGAAACTTGTCTATACACCACTTCACGGAACAGGGCGGATGCTTGGGGAGAAAGCGTTGAAACAAGCTGGTTTCCAACAATTCATTATTGAACCTTCTCAAGCGGTTGCTGATCCAAATTTCAGTACAGTAAAATCACCGAATCCAGAAGAGCACTCTGCCTTTGAATATGCGATTGCTTTAGGAGAAAAAGAAGGTGCTGACCTGTTGATCGCAACAGATCCAGATGCCGATCGCTTAGGAGCTGCAGTAAGAATGCCAGATGGCAACTACCAAGTGTTGACAGGTAACCAGTTAGGCGCATTGATGATCCGTTACATTTTAGAAGCCCATAAAACAGCTGGGACATTGCCAGAAAATGCAGCAGTCTTAAAATCGATCGTTTCTAGTGAATTGCCAACAGCGATCGCTAAATCCTACGATGTGGATATGATCAACGTATTGACCGGCTTTAAATTTATTGCCGAAAAAATCCAAAAATTTGAAAAAGACCATTCTCAAACCTTTATGTTTGGCTTTGAAGAAAGCTATGGCTACTTAGTAAAACCATTCGTACGGGACAAGGACGCGATCCAAGCGCTCGTTTTATTAGCAGAAGTGGCTGCTTTTTACAAACAATCAAACAAAACATTGTATGACGGTCTGCAAGATATTTTTGAAGAGTACGGTTATTATGCAGAAAAAACGATTTCTGTAACGATGAGCGGCATGGAAGGGGCAACTAAGATTGCTGCCTTGATGAAGACTTTCCGTGAAAAAGCACCTTCTGTCTTCGCAGGAACCCCTGTCGTACAAACAGAAGACTTTAAACTGTTGACTCGTGTGGGCTTAGATGGTCACCAACAAAAAATGACCACACCGCCTTCTGATGTTGTGAAATACACCTTGGAAGATGAAAGCTGGATTGCGGTTCGTCCTTCTGGGACCGAACCGAAAATCAAGTTTTATATTGGTGTAAAAGGCGAAACGGCAGAAGCAGCAGAACAAAAAATTGCTGATCTGCAAGCAGCGATTGAAGAAATCACAGGTGAATAAAGTCATCTGCTGCCTTCATAATCAAAAAATTGCAATTTGACTGAATGATCCGAGTGGTAGAAAAAGAAGCATTTGTTTCGCCAACGAACAGTTGTTGAGGGACCTAAGCTTCTAAAGGGAATTTTCTGACACTTGGATCTATTCTTGTCTTTTATCTAATTACTTCTCCTTGTTTGGCGGCCGCTGATTGACAAGCCGTCTATCAAGGGCTAAAATGCAAAAGGAAATAAGAGAGGATGTGGCGCGATGACTCCGCCTAAATTAGAGGAAATTCAGCAAGTAACGCAGATTTTTAAGATGCTTAGTGATCCGACCAGATTAAAAATTTTGTTGTCCCTTCAAGAGGGTGAACGCAATGTCACTTCAATCGCGGAACAAGTACATATGGAACAATCAGCAGTCTCTCATCAGTTGAAACTATTGAAAGATAATCGGATCGTAAAGTCGGAAAGACAAGGAAAAACCATCCTTTATAGTCTTGATGACAAACATGTTGTGGATATTTTGCAAAAAACATTCGAACATATCCATCACCGTTAAAACTAGGGCGAGAATTTCTCAAAAGTCCTAGTTTTTTCTTATTGTTTTTGGTATGCTAGTGGAAATATTAAAATTAGATGAACGGTTTTTAATAACGTTTTCAGTTAGGGGGCATTATGGGTAAGCAATTGAACATTGGATTATTAGGAATGGGTGTTGTTGGCAGCGGGGTATGCCAAGTGTTGGCAGAGCAAAAAGAAGCCATTCTGACACGCACAGGAGTCAGTGTGCAAATCACGAAAGCATTAGCTTCGCCTTATGAGGATAAGTCTGCGTTAGCAGCTAAGTATGGGTTTGCTTTGACGAATGAGGCAAATGAGTTGTTTGAAGATGAGACCATCGACGTAATTGTGGAATTGATCGGGAAGATCGATCCGGCAAAAGCGTTTATTTCAGCTGCTTTAGAAAATAAAAAGCATGTTGTGACGGCAAATAAAGATTTGATTGCCACCCATGGACCTGAACTGCTGGCAATTGCTGAAAAAGCCGGTGTTTCTCTTTATTATGAAGCCAGTGTGGGGGGAGGAATTCCGATTTTGCGCACATTGAGCACCCACTATCTACCTGATACCATCACAGGAATTTTTGGCATCGTCAATGGGACGACCAATTATATGCTGACGAAAATGACGGAAGATGGCATGACCTATGAAGATGCGTTGTCACAAGCTCAAGTAAAAGGTTTTGCCGAATCAGATCCTACCAATGATGTTGACGGTATCGATGCGGCTTATAAAATGGTGATCCTGACCAAATTTGCTTTTGGGAAAACAATCGACGTTGCTGATGTTGCAACAAAAGGTATTCGCGGATTAGCTGTAGAAGATATTAAGCAGGCACAAGCTTTTGGCTATGAAGTGAAATTGATTGGCGCAGCTCAAAAGACTGATGACGGTTCCCTTACTGTATCGGTTGGACCGGTGTTAGTACCCAAAAACCACGCCTTGGCGACGATCCAAAATGAGTTCAATGGTATTTTTATCAAAAGCGACGGAATTGATCAGTCGATGGTTTATGGACCAGGGGCTGGATCGCGTCCGACAGCCACTAGTGTGGTTGCCGATTTGACGGTATTGGCTAAAAACAAAACATTCGGGATCGTTGAACCTTTTTTAACCTTTGAAAAAGAAACTGCATTGGCTTCGGTACAAGAAGTTCCTGTGCAACACTATGTTTCCTTTTCAAGTAAAGACCTTAATGCAGCTTCTTTCCCAGAATGGTTTGAATCAAAGCACACAGCATTTGATGAAGCAAGCCAACGAATAGCTGGAATCACGAAGCCAATCAGTGAAAAGGAACTAACAGTAGCACTCAAGGCATACGCGAATACGCAAAACGTGCAAATAATGAAAGTGATGGAGGAATAAACATGTATCAAGGATTATTGCATCAATACAAGGAATATCTCCCAGTTAATGAAAATACCCCAGCATTGTCGCTGGCTGAAGGAAATACACCTCTGATTCCATTACCAAGTCTTTCAAATGAATTAGGGATCCAATTGTATGGAAAATACGAAGGCCTGAATCCGACAGGCTCATTTAAAGACCGCGGCATGGTGATGGCGGTGGCAAAAGCGGTGGAAGAAGGCGCGAAAGCGATCGTTTGTGCCTCGACAGGAAATACCAGTGCGGCAGCAGCCGCTTATGCGACCAGAGCAGGAATCAAAGCTTATGTCGTCATTCCAGAAGGCAAGATCGCTATGGGGAAACTGGCGCAAGCGATCGTTTATGGAGCGGACATCATTTCGATTCCAGGAAACTTTGATGAAGCGTTAAAAGCAGTCCGGGATATTGCGAAAACAGAAGCTGTGGCATTAGTGAACTCTGTCAATCCTTATCGTTTAGAAGGACAAAAAACAGCTGCCTTTGAAGTATGCGAACAGCTAGGACAGGCGCCTGATGTTCTTGCAATTCCTGTCGGCAATGCTGGGAATATCTCGGCTTATTGGAAAGGATTCAAAGAATGGCATGAGAAAAAAGGCACCACGTTGCCAAGAATGCATGGGTTTGAGGCAGAAGGTGCGGCTGCCATCGTTCGTGGGGAAGTCATTGAACAGCCGGAAACCATCGCTACAGCGATTCGGATCGGCAATCCAGCCAGCTGGCAGTTGGCAGAAGCCGCTCGTGATGAATCAAATGGACACATCGATGCAGTAACCGATGAGGAAATTTTGAATGCTTACCGTAAAATTGCTGCGCAAGATGGTGTGTTTATTGAACCAGGCTCAGCTGCATCGCTGGCTGGTGTCATCCAGCACGTGAAAGCAGGGAAAATCAAACCAGGTGAGACTGTCGTTGCCGTCTTTACTGGAAATGGTCTGAAGGATCCTGATACAGCTATCAAAGCGACAGAAGTAACCATCAATAAGATGAGTGATTTAGAAGAAATGCGCCAGCATCTTCGTGAAGGAGTTGCCAAGTTATGAAGATCCGCGTTCCTGCAACCAGTGCGAATTTAGGGCCTGGCTTTGATTCCTGCGGGATTGCCCTGTCAAAGTATTTGTTCATCGAAGTTTTAAAAGAAAACGATACATGGGAAATCATCCATGAGCTAGGCTCAGAGATCCCAAACGATGAAACTAACTTACTTTTGCGTGTGGCACTAAAATTAGCACCAGACATGAAACCCCTGAAGATCCGTATGAGTTCGGATATTCCTTTGGCACGAGGCTTAGGCAGTAGTTCCTCGGTGATCGTCGCTGGTATTGAACTAGCCAACCGAATGGCACACATGAATCTGAGTGCAGCACAAAAGCTTGAGATCGCAACTGCCATTGAAGGGCATCCTGACAATGTTGGACCAGCGATCTATGGAGATTTTGCAGTTGCTGCTTATGACCATCAGCACAAGCATACGTATTTAGTAAAGCATCATTTTCCAGAGTGCGAGATCATTGCCTATATTCCTCATGAAGAACTTTTGACTGAAGCAAGTCGTCAAGTCTTGCCGCAAACACTTTCTCACGAGCAAGCAGTTGAGGCCAGTGCGATCGCCAACGTGATGATCGCAGCGGTCATCAATGGCAATCTGCCTCTTGCAGGGAAATTGATGCAGCAGGATCGCTTTCATGAAGCCTATCGGGAAAAGCTTGTGCCACACTTGTCGACCATTCGCCAGATTTGCGAAGAAGAAGGCGGCTATGGCTGTTTCTTAAGCGGTGCTGGACCAACGGTCTTAGCGATCGTCCCAGAGGAACGGGCAGAACGAATCTCAAAACTTTTACATGCCTTGGAGAGCAATGCGTATATCGAACAATTACAAATCGATCGTGAAGGGCTGCAAGTTTTTTAAAAAACTTTGAAATGATAGATATTCTAAAAAAGATGAGCAGACGGCAGTCTGTTCATCTTTTTTTATTGCGTTATCGTTATCAGTCTTTTGTCTCTGAAGTGTAATAGCTATGGTCTTCTAAGTTTAATGCATTTAAAATCATTGAGGCGGTTTCTTCGATGGAAAGGGAAGCGACATTGATCACGACACAACCTAATTTCTCATAAAGATCATTAGCAAACGTCAGCTCTGCTTTGATTTTTTCAATATCGGAATATGCAGAATCAGGGTTCAGGCCATAAGAACGCATCCGTTCTTTGCGGATACTGTTTAACACATTCGGATCATTTGTTAACCCGACGATTTTTTTCGGATCGATTTCCCAGAGCTGTTTCGGGATGTGGGCTTGTGGAACCAAAGGCAAATTAGCGACTTTTAAGTTTTTGTTCGCTAAAAATAGACTCAACGGTGTTTTTGAGGTTCGAGAAACCCCTAGTAACACGACATCTGCTTCCAAGAAGCCACGAGGGTCTTTTCCGTCATCGTACATGACCGCAAATTCCATGGCTTTGATGCGTTTGAAATAATTTTCGTTCAGGTGGTGCAAAGCCCCTGGCTCTCGTGAAGGTGCTACTCCAGTGCGGCGTGCCACTTCACTGACAGGCGGTGTTAATACGTCGAAATGATAGAGATCCGCTTCTTCACAAAAATGATTCGTCAAATCCACGAGTTCTTCTTTGATCAAAGTGTGAAGGATAATGGCATTGTGTTTCTTAGCATCTGATAATGCTTTGATCAAGTGCTCTTTCGTGTGGATAAATGTGCGTCTAAAAAGGTTAAATTCGACGCTGGGGTACTGTGCCATTGTCGCTTGGGCAAGCTTCGATGCTGTTTCACCGGCAGAGTCCGACAAAACGAACATCGTCACTGCAGCACTGGTTTGCAATTTTTCTTGCAAGTCTAGTTGTTCTGGTTCATTTGGCTTCATAAGAAAAATCCTCTCTTGCTTTTTTATTGATTTCATTATACCATACTTAAGATTGATAGAATCGGAATGATTTTGATTTATCAGGAGGGTCTACGATGAAAAATCAAACGCTCATAGAGCATGCCATGACAACGTTGAAAGAAAATGGCTTTAAAAATACGAAAAAAAGAGAAGCGATCATTACCTATTTAGTGAAACGCAATCGCTATTTACCGGCAAAAGAAATTCATGAATACATGTCGGAAAAGTACCCTGGCTTGAGTTATGATACGATCTACCGGAATTTGCACGATTTTTCTGAGATCGGTATTTTAGAAGAAACAGAACTGAACGGTGAGATGAAGTTTCGCTATAACTGTTGTGCAGAATTAGAAGACCATCATCACCATCACTTTATTTGTACGGTTTGTGGCAAAACAAAAGAACTGCATATTTGCCCAATGGACTTCTTTCAAGAACAGCTTCCCGGTTGCTTGATCGAGGGTCATCGCTTCGAGATTTTGGGTCGTTGTGAAGAATGTCAATGAAAACCCAAACAAACTTGACAGTATCGAAGACTTTTTTAACAGAATGCCTTGACACTTTTTCAGGGGTTAGCTATAATTTTTAAAGGACAGTCGTGTTTTTTGGGATTTTATTTCAATAACAACTACGGTTACTTTTTAAGCTCGGAGGGAGGGAATTTACATGTCAAAAACAGTCGTTCGCAAAAACGAATCACTTGACGATGCTCTTCGTCGCTTCAAACGTTCCGTGTCAAAAGCGGGTACTTTACAGGAATCTCGTAAACGTGAATTTTACGAAAAACCTAGCGTAAAGCGTAAGAAAAAATCTGAAGCAGCTAGAAAACGCAAAAAATTCTAATTTTCTACTGTTTTGAGAATTGGAGCTGGTAGTGTGACACTACTAAGTACACTGAATGATGACATGAAGACAGCGATGAAAGCCAAAGACAAGGAAACCTTGCAGGTGATCCGCATGTTGAAAGCATCAATTCAAAATGAGCAGATCAAAAAAGGTTCTGACTTGAATGAAGAAGAAGAGTTGACCGTTTTATCTCGTGAGATGAAGCAACGTCGGGACTCTTTACATGAGTTTGAGAAAGCTGACCGAAATGATCTAGCTGAGAAAGTCAAAGTTGAAATTGCAGTTGTTGAAAAATATTTGCCAGCACAACTTGATGAAGCGGAAATCCGCCAAATCGTTGCTGGAGCGATTGAAAAGACTGGTGCTTCTTCTTCCAAAGAATTTGGAAAAGTGATGGGTGCTGTAATGCCGCAAGTCAAAGGCAAAGCAGACGGCAATCAAGTCAATGCGATCGTTAAAGAATTATTGGATCAAATGTAAGCTCACGCCGCGAGTATGGATGACATGCTCGCGGCTTTTTTTCTGATTTCAAAAACTTAAAAAAAGCATAAGGACAAAAAGGAAACTACCCTTGGACTTTATAAGTAATTTTTCTTTTTTCCATCTTATGTTATTATTAATAAGAACGCCAAAAAAGGAGCTGTAACATATTTGACAGACAAAACTATGACGATCGAGATAACACTTAGTGAGAACGATGACGTTCGTTTACTCTTAGGTGCTCACGATAAGAACATTAAAATCATTGAAGACTCGACGGGGACGGTCATTCACACTCGTGGGGAGCTGATCCAAATCGTCGGCGAAGCGGAAGCTACAGAAAAAGCACAATCCGTGATCCGAGCGTTGCAAGAGTTGATCAAACGAGGCATCAATATCAGTACTCCTGATGTGATCACAGCTTTGAACATGGTAAACAAAGGCAGTCTTGATTATTTCAAAGATATGTATGAAGAAGAAATCATCAAGGACCGTAATGGGAAACCGATTCGGGCAAAAAATGCCGGTCAAAAGAAATATATCGAAGCTGTCCGTAAACATGATGTGGTCTTTGGGGTCGGACCAGCCGGAACCGGAAAAACCTTTCTGGCCGTCGTAATGGCGATCGCTGCTTTAAAGAAAGGTCAAGTGCAAAAGATTATTTTGACACGGCCCGCGGTTGAAGCAGGAGAGAACCTTGGCTTTCTGCCAGGCGATTTGAAAGAAAAAGTCGATCCTTACTTACGCCCCGTTTATGATGCGTTGTATCAAATTTTTGGGATGGATCATACGAACCGTCTGATGGAACGAGGCGTCATTGAGATCGCACCATTGGCATATATGCGTGGACGTACGCTAGAAGATGCCTTTGTCATTTTAGATGAAGCGCAAAATACGACGATCGCTCAAATGAAAATGTTTCTGACGCGTTTAGGATTCAACTCCAAAATGATCGTCAATGGCGATACGAGTCAGATCGACTTGCCAAAAGGGACTTTAAGCGGTTTGATCCATGCGGAGCGAACGTTGCAGGAGATCCCTAAAATTGCTTTTGCTAATTTTGAAGCAGGAGATGTGGTGCGGCACCCAGTTGTGGCCGATATCATTCGAGCTTATGAAGAAGCAGATCTTAAAGACAAGCGCTGATCGTCTTTCAGGAGGAGAACTATGATCATTCAACCACTACGGAAACTTAGAGAAAGACTCGGGAAGTTTTATTTACCAGTTTTGATGTTTCTCTTCTTTCTTTTTTCGATTGGTATCATGTACACCAGTGTCAAACAGAATAATGTCGATTATAGTGAAGGCCAGGTGGCGGAAGAAAACATTCGTGCCAATAAAACGATCGAAAACACTACTGCAACGGAACAAAAACGCAAATTGGCAGCAGAAGCGGTTCCGCCAGAGTACACCTATCAGGATACTCTAGCGCAGACACAGCACGATCGCATCGACCACCTTTTTGACTTAGTTGATTCAGTCAAAAAATCAACGGATGAGACACATGCAAAAGAAGTTGCTGAGGCGGATGAGGATGAAAATATCCCTAAACCGAGTACGGATGAATACATCGCAGCCTTAAAAAAAGAGTTTGAAAAAATGAGTGATGATGAACTTGATTTCTATCAGTCATTGACGAATAATTTTTTGTCGACATTGTTTTCATTAAGTACCGATGAATTGAATACGGTACGAACCTATGCGTTGCAGCTAGTAGACGAGCAAATGGCCAAACAGATCCGTCAAACAGAACTCAGTACTTTCCGCTCAGAGGCGGAAGACAAGATCCAATTTCTAGATGTTACTTCGGATATGGCGTCCGTTTTACGCTTCATTGTCAATCAAGGAATCGTCGTCAATGATATTCCCAATGAAAAGCGGACGGAAGAAGCGAGACAAACCGCCATGGATGCTGTTCCACCGGTAATGATCTATCAAGGAGAGATCATTGTTCGTGAAGGATCACAGATCGATGCCAACGCATTGGAAAAGCTGCAGCTTTTAGGAATGACCAATCAGACCTTCTCAGTTTTTCCATTAATCGCTTTAGTTTTAGCGACCTGCTTACAAATGCTTATGCTGTTTTATTATACAAGACAGACAAAAGATGTTGAAAAGCGAATGAACGCCGTCACTTTTTATATTTTGGCGATGGCATTCAGTATCTTGATCATGAAATTTTTCCAACTGTTCCAATCAGAATTAGTGACCTTTATTCCGCTCTTTTTCCCAGCAGCCTTTACACCGCTGATTCTAAGCATTTTCTCCAGCAGACGTTTAGGGATATTAGCCGCGATTTTCCAAGTGGTCAGTGCACTCTTCATTTACTTTGATTCCAGTGGGACCAACTTGTTGACGACTGTTTTAGTGACCTATCTCTTCTCTGGGTTGATGGGGACGATGATCAAACGAGCACGTATCGCCAGTCAAGGGAAAATCGCAGTCATGTGGGTGATCGTTTTCCCATTACTCTTAAGCATCATGTTGGTCATTTTCCAAGGAATGGATTTGGCCCGCGGCAATACGTGGACAACACTCGTCTGTGGATTGGCCGGCTCGCTTCTTAGCTATTTGCTGACGATGGGGTTGCATCCATATATCGAATTATTGGTAACGGATGAAAGTATGATCGTGTTGAATGAATTGAGTAACCCGAACCACCCGTTATTGAAGCAGTTGCTGGAAGAAGCACCAGGGACCTATCATCACAGTATGATGGTTGCTAATCTTAGCGCCAATGCCGTCGCCGAGATCGGTGGGCAAAGCTTACTGACCCGCGTGGCTTGTTATTACCATGATATTGGCAAAGTCAAACATGCCAATTTCTTCGTAGAAAATTTACCTGCTGGTGCCGAAAACCCGCATAATTTTTTGCTGCCGGAAGACAGCAAACAAATCATCTTCGGTCACGTGATCGACGGAGCGGAAATTCTCGAAGAAGCCAAAATGCCGCGGATGGTGATCGATATTTGCCGTCAACACCATGGCACAACTCTGATGCGTTATTTCTATGTAAAAGCTCAAGAGCGTAATCCCGAGGTGACGGAAGAAGATTTCCGTTATCCTGGGCCAAAACCGCAGACACGAGAAGCGGGTGTCGTGAGTATCGCTGACAGTTGTGAAGCAGCTGTTCGAGCGATGGAAAATCCGACCAATCAAAAAATTCAAGAATTTGTTGCGAATCTCATCAATGATCGGATCTTAGACGGTCAATTAGATGAAACGGGACTAACGTTGAAAGAAATCCGGATGATTGAAAAATCACTGGTCAACGGACTATGCAGTACCTTCCATTCACGGATCAAATACCCAAAAATGAAATCGGAAGCAGAGAAAATGAAAGAAGAACAAGAAAGAAGAGAGCGCTAATGGAGATTACCTTTTTAGATGAGACAAATTCAGTGGGGGAAACGAAGATCAAAGAGATCGAAGGACTTCTGCAATTTGCTGCAGGACATTTAGACCTTCCAGAGGATACGGAAATGTCCGTCACGTTTATGGACAATGCAGCCATCCAAGAAATCAATCGGGAGTATCGCGGCAAAGATATGCCGACAGATGTCATCAGTTTTGCCTTCGAAGAAGAAACGGCGGAGGAGATGCCGATTATTTTTGACGAAGCCCTTGAAGAGATGCCTCGTGATCTAGGAGACATTATGATCTCCATAGAACGGGCAAAGGAACAAGCTGCTGAATATGGGCATACCTATGATCGGGAACTTGGTTTCTTGGCGCTGCATGGTTTCTTGCATATCAATGGCTATGATCATATGACACCAGAAGATGAAAAGGAAATGTTTGGATTGCAAAAGGAAATACTGGATGCCTATGGACTCAAAAGATAAGAATATTGGGAAAAATAAACAGTTTATCTCGTCAATCGAATTTGCTTTCACCGGTATAAAAACCGTCTTTAAAGAGGAACGTAATATGCGTAAACATGTTGGGTTAGGCATCGTTGCGATCATTGCAGGTTTTATTTTCCGTTTGAATCAAATGGAATGGCTTTGGCTGCTGTTAGCCGTTTTCTTGGTCTGGATCGTGGAGATCATCAATACAGTCTTTGAGAATGTCGTTGACATGTTTACGGACTTTCATTTCCATCCAATCGGGAAAAAAATCAAAGATATGGCAGCTGGTGCTGTGCTGATGACCGCAGTTTTTGCATTAGTGGTCGCAGCGATCATCTTCTTGCCAAAATTGCTGCAGCTCTTCTGATACGCACTAAAACCACAAGATAAAGGGGAACAACAATGACAACACACAAATCAGGCTTCGTTGCGATCGTCGGACGGCCAAATGTTGGGAAATCCACACTACTAAATCGAGTTGTAGGACAAAAAATCGCTATCATGAGTGACAAGGCGCAAACGACTCGTAATAAAATCCAAGGGGTCTATACGACAGATGACGCACAGCTCATCTTTATCGATACACCAGGGATCCATAAACCCAAACACCGTCTAGGCGATTTTATGGTGGAAACCGCCTATAGCGCACTTCGTGAAGTTGACGTGACACTATTTATGATCAGTGCCGATCAAAAGCGCGGCAAGGGTGATGATTTTATCATCGAACGGTTGCGTCAAAGCCAGACGCCGGTTTTCCTAGTGATCAATAAAATTGATAAAGTCCATCCGGATGCTTTATTGGCAATCATTGAAGATTACTCCTCACAAATGGACTTTGCCGAGATCGTACCGATTTCTGCAACGGAAGGCAATAATTTCGAAACGCTAATGAAACTATTGGTCGATGAAATGCCTGAAGGTCCTCAGTATTTCCCAGAAGATCAAATCACTGACCATCCGGAATACTTTATCGTTTCCGAGCTGGTACGGGAAAAAGTCTTGCTGCTGACCAGAGATGAAGTGCCTCACTCGGTAGCGGTCGTCGTTGACTCCATGAAACGAGATCATAATGATAAGGTGCATATTCAAGCGACGATCATTGTCGAACGTGACAGCCAAAAAGGCATTATCATCGGTAAAGGCGGTAAAATGCTGAAGCAGATCGGGACGAAAGCCCGTCTAGATATTGAACACTTACTAGATGACAAAGTCTTCTTGGAATTATGGGTGAAAGTTCAAAAAGATTGGCGCGACAAGCAAACCTTCTTAACGGATTACGGCTATCGTAAAGATGAGTATTAAGGAAAGGCAGATCCATCACGGTCTGCTTTAAAGAGGAAAAACTGATGCAGTTAGCGAACTGGATCAGTTTTTTTCAAGAAATGAGGTGCGACGATGAATCTTGTTGAAACAAAAGGAATTTTGCTTTTTTCAAAGGACCATAAAGAAAAAGACAAGCTAGTCAAAATCTTTACGGAATCTGCCGGGAAGCAAATGTTTTATGTCAAGGGTGCTCATCGGAAAAATAACCCCTTGGCACCAGCGTTGCTCTCCTATACTGAAGCCACCTACATGGGAACCATCAAAACGGAAGGCTTGTCCTTTTTAAACAATGCCAAAGACATCCATCCTTTTCGTACGATCCAAAGTGATATTTTTATTGCTGGTTATGCGACCTACTTGTTGAATTTGGCTGATTCTGCTATCGATGATCGGGTCTATGACCCACATCTATACCAATTTTTACATGAGGCATTGCACTTAATGGATCAAGGGAACGACGCAGAGATCATCACCAATATCTTTGAGATCCAGATTTTGCACCGTTTCGGGATCACTCCGAATTGGACCCATTGTGCCATCTGCGGAAAAACCGACGGTCGGTTTGACTATTCCTCAAAGTATAGCGGTATTTTATGCGAACAACACTGGGGGATGGACGAACGTCGCTATCATGCGGATTCTCGTGCGATCCATTTTATTCGCTTATTTTCGCAAATATCCTACGAGCAGATTGCTTCGATCAAATTAAAGCCAGAAACGAAAGCAGCGATTCGACAAGTGATCGATCTATTGTATGATGAATATGTGGGCATTCATTTAAAAAGTAAGAAGTTTATCGATCAGATGGGGCAATGGCAAGACGTCTTAAAACCGAAAAATCAATGATAGAGTTGGCGAAACTTCAATGGAGTTAAGCCGACTCTTTTTTTGAATAATGCGGTAAAGTGACTCGCATCCTGAAACCCTACAGCAAAAGCGGCTTGCTGAATGGGCAGATCCGGCTGTGCCACCAAAAGCTCTTTGGCACGGGTCATGCGATAGTTTAATAAGTATTGGGCGGTGGATTGTCCTAAAAAACGCTGGAACAACCGAGAGAGATATTGAGGCGAAACATAGACTAAACCAGCCAATTTTTTGATCGTGATCGCCTGATCATAATTGGTTTCGATTTCTTGTATAACAGGGACCAGATATTGTTGAAACAAGGGGTGTTTTTCGGTTGGATTCCCAGAGCGCTCTTGCATGATCGCCAGCAAAAAACGATAACACTCACTAGAAGCCCGTAACGGATCCCAGCTTATTTTTTGGTCTTCTTTAATGCGTTGTTTGATCCAAGTCATATAGGAAAAAGTTTTAGACTCTTCAACTAAAAGATAAGGTTGACTTGTAAATTGTTTTAATATCTCAGCTGCCAAAGGTCCTTGAAAGGTAGCGAAGGAGGTTTTCCAATCTGATAAGGGATAGTAGCGATGAGGAGTGAAAGGGAAAATCAAGATGCCTTCACTGGGACGTAAAATAAAGGATTCTTGACCAAAGGTGACGCGACCTTCTCCTTGTTCTGTCTGCAGCCAATGAAAGTAAGGGTAGCCATCGAGACGAACAACGTCATCTTGTGGCCAATCGTTTCCGATACTTTCAAGCGACAAAGGCAACTGCTGGTTTGTTTGATAAAAATAAATAGGCATGTTCAACCTCCATGTTTCGAAAAGTTATAAAATAGTGTTTCATGTATTATACTACAACAAAATGAAAAGCCTTACAATAAGAGAGTAGAAATCATTTTATTTTAAAGGAGCGTTCACTTATATGACAAAATTTTTTGATCGAATTCTATTCGGCGGCGATTATAATCCAAATCAGTGGCCGAAAGAGATTTGGGAAGAAGACATTCGGATCTTTAAAAAAGCAAGTATCAATAGCGCGACCGTCAATGTTTTTTCATGGGCAAAGATCCAACCCTTTGAAAATTGTTATGATTTTGAGGAATTGGATCAAATCATCGAAAAATTAAGTACGGAGGGCTTCGACATCGTCTTAGCCACTTCCACAGCTGCTTTGCCAGCTTGGATGTTTAAGAAGTATCCAGAAGTCGCTCGCACCGATTATGATGGACGCCATCATAAGTTTGGGCAACGGCACAATGCCTGTCCCAACAGTTTGGTTTATCAAAAATACGCAGAACGCTTGGCAACGAAATTAGCCGAACGTTACGGCGAAAATCCACAAGTGACTTGTTGGCACATCAATAATGAATACGGCGGCGAATGTTATTGCGACAACTGTGAAAAAGCGTTTCGTGTCTGGTTAAAGGATAAATATCATACGATCGAAGCACTGAATAAAGCCTGGAATATGGAATTTTGGGGTCATACCGTGTATGAATGGGATGAAATCGTGCTGCCAAATGCGCTGTCAGAAGGAATCGGCTATGACAAGACGGCATTTGCAGGAATTTCTATTGACTACCGGCGGTTCAACTCGGATAGTCTTTTAAAAAACTACATGATGGAGCGGGACGCTATTCGGAAAATCGATCCCACAACACCGATTACAACGAATTTGATGGGAACCTTTAAAGGACTGGATTATTTCAAGTGGGCAAAGGAAATGGACCTTGTTTCGTGGGATAATTATCCATCATACAATACGCCATGGAGCTTAGTAGCCATGACCCATGATTTGATGCGCGGGTTAAAACAGCAACCCTTTATGCTGATGGAACAAACACCTTCCCAACAAAACTGGCAGCCTTATAATTCATTAAAAAAACCAGGACAGATGCGGGCGCAAAGCTATCAAACGATTGCTCATGGGGCAGATACGATCCAATACTTCCAATTGCGACGTTCCATTGGTGCTTGTGAGAAATTCCATGGAGCTGTTATCGAACATGTCGGTCATGAAGACACGCGAGTTTTCCGAGAAACGGCAGCTCTTGGTGCTGAATTAGCGCAGCTTTCAGACATTATTGGGACGCAAACTCAAGCACAGGTTGCCGTGATTTTCGATTGGGACAATTATTGGGCATTAGAATATACGAGTGGTCCGACCGTTGATCTGAAGTATGTAGAACAGATCCATCGCTACTATCGTTATTTTCATGAACAAAATATTGCCGTCGACTTGGTTCCCGTGGATGCTGACTTATCAAAATACAAATTAGTCGCAGCACCTGTTCTCTACATGATCAAAGAAGGAATGCAAGAGCGGCTCACTGATTTCGTCAAACAAGGTGGTTCTTTACTTACCACGTATATGAGCGGTATCGTTGATCAATCTGACAACGTTCACTTAGGGGGCTATCCTGGGCCATTGCGGGAGTTAGCTGGCATCTGGGTGGAAGAAATCGATGCATTAGCCCCAGAACAATCAAACGTCGTTTCCTTAGTCAATGAAGAACTGACAGGAACCAGTAATTTAGTCAGCGATTTGATCCATTTAGAAACCGCCGAAGCGCTAGCGCATTACACAAGCAATTTCTATGCAGGAATGCCGGCAGTGACGAAAAATATGTTTGGCGATGGCACCGTCTATTACTTTGGTGGACAGTTGGAAGATCAGCTGCAAGATCAGCTTTTCAAAACGATTGTCGAAGAAAACGATATCACCCCAGTGATCGAGGAAGCAACAAAACTAGAAGTTGCCTGTCGTGAAAATGCAGAGGCGAAATTCTTCGTTATCATCAATTTCCACGAAGAAGCACAACCGTTGCCAGCAATGTTTGTTGGAAAGACGGATCTTCTGACGGGTGAGGTTCTTTCTTCAGAAATGATGCTGACACAATACACCACCTATATCGTCAAAGAGGAGCGTAACTGATGCGAACTTTTGCTATCGAAGATGACTTTTATCTAGACAAAAAGCCGTTCAAAGTGATCTCTGGAGCGATCCATTATTTTCGGGTCGTTCCTGAATATTGGCAAGATCGATTAGAGAAACTACGCTTGATGGGTTGTAATACTGTGGAAACCTATGTTCCGTGGAATCTCCATGAAGCACAGGAAGGCGTCTATCAATTTGAGGGGATCCTTGATTTGCGGCGATTTATCCAAACGGCACAAGAAGTAGGGCTTTATGTCATTTTGCGACCAGCACCTTATATTTGTGCAGAATGGGAATTTGGGGGACTGCCTTATTGGCTTTTGCAAGATCCCATGATGAAGCTTCGGTTTGATTATCCACCATTTATGGAAAAAATCACTCGTTATTTCGCCCATTTGTTTCCACAAGTGCGGGATCTGCAGATCACCCAAGGCGGTCCGATTTTAATGATGCAAGTAGAAAATGAATACGGCAGCTACGCCAATGATAAAGAGTATTTGCGGAAAATGGTGGCTGCGATGCGGCAACAGGGTGTAGAAACGCCGTTAGTGACCTCTGACGGACCTTGGCACGATATGTTAGAAAACGGCACTATCAAAGACTTGGCATTGCCTACGATCAACTGCGGCTCCAACATCAAGGAAAACTTTGAAAAACTTCGAAGATTTCACGGAGAAAAACGGCCACTGATGGTCATGGAATTTTGGATCGGCTGGTTTGATGCTTGGGGTGATGACCATCATCATACAACATCAACGGCTGATGCAGTAAAGGAACTTCAGGATTGCTTGGCAGAAGGTTCTGTCAATATTTATATGTTCCATGGCGGGACCAATTTTGGCTTTATGAACGGGTCAAACTATTACGAGCGCTTAGCACCGGATGTCACTAGCTATGATTATGATGCCTTGTTGACAGAATGGGGAGAACCTACTGCCAAATACCAAGCCTTCAAAAAAGTGATCGCTGACTATGCGGAAATTCCTGAGTTTCCCTTGAGTATGAAACTTGAGCGAAAAGCTTATGGAACATTCTCAGTGAAAGAACGAGTCTCCTTGTTTTCGACGATCGACACGATCAGTCAACCGATCATAAGGAATTACCCTTTATCGATGGAAGCCTGCAATCAAGCGACAGGTTATATCTACTATCGCTCACTGATTGGGCCTGCACGGAAGATTGCCGACTACCGTCTGATCAATACGATGGATCGTGCCCATACGTTTATCAACCAGGAACTTTTGCGCATCGATTACGATCGAGAAATCGGTCAATCCTACAGTTTCGATCTATCAGAATCAGAAAACGAGTTGGGGATCTTGGTGGAGAATATGGGGCGGGTCAATTATTCCGTTAAAATGAACCATCAGCACAAAGGCATTAAAGACGGTGTGATCATTAATGGCGCATTCCAAAGCAACTGGGAAATCTATCCCTTGCCGATGGATAATTTGCATGCCATTGATTTCCAAGGGAAATGGCAAAAAGGCCAACCAAGTTTCTCACGCTTTGAATGTGTTTTTGATGAATGTGCAGATACCTTTATCGAATTGCCGGGCTGGGGCAAAGGGTTTGTCCAAGTCAATGGTCATATGATCGGCCGTTTCTGGGAAAAAGGACCGCAGCAGCGCTTGTACGTCCCGGCGCCGTTTTTAAAAACTGGAATGAATGAGATCATTGTTTTTGAAAGTGATGGGAAAATCGCTGATGAGATCGTCTTTCATGATCAGGCGGATTTAGGTCCAGAAGGATAAAAGTTCAAATTAATCATTGACAAACCCTAGCTTCAACTACTATCATAAGGGTAATCGAATCCGTGCTATGACCGGAAGAAAGAAAGAAGACCATTCCATGAAGCGAACTTGGGAGAGTGAAAGCCAAGTTGGAACCTTATTTCGCAGGCGTCCGTGAGCATGATCAATGAAGCTGCCGACTTGTCGGAAGTAGGGTGGAACCGCGAATGTATCGTCCCTATATCTATACACTTTGTATAGATATAGGGACTTTTTTATGATTCACACCAAGAATAGCCAAAAACAAAGGAGGTTTTTTTATGTTATTTGATATGACGATTCCAGCAAGTGCGTTTACCGAAAAAAAGCTCAAAGTATTAGCAAGTATTCCACTGCAGGTTCGACTTTTAAAGGATGAACAGCTTTTACATGAATTTACAACGAGTCCAGACCAAATGCTTTACGACTTATCTGATATTTTAGAAGCAGATGCCGTGGTCGAAGTAAAATTGATCCCCGGATCAGTTGTCGAGTTTTATCCTGTCGTCAATGCGTTATAAGAAAGGAAGAAAAAGATGAGTAAACTAACTGTGCAAGAGATGATTTTGACTTTGCAAAAATTCTGGTCTGAAAACGGCTGTATGCTGATGCAGGCCTATGATACAGAAAAAGGGGCTGGAACCATGAGCCCATACACATTTTTACGTGCAATCGGTCCAGAACCATGGAACGCCGCTTACGTAGAACCTTCTCGCCGTCCAGCTGATGGCCGCTACGGGGAAAACCCAAATCGTTTGTATCAGCACCACCAGTTCCAAGTCGTGATGAAGCCCTCTCCTGAAAATATCCAAGAGCTTTATTTAGAAAGCTTGCGTCTTTTAGGGATCGATCCATTAGAACATGATATTCGTTTCGTCGAAGATAACTGGGAAAACCCCTCAATGGGTTGTGCAGGTCTTGGTTGGGAAGTTTGGTTAGATGGGATGGAGATCACCCAGTTTACTTACTTCCAACAAGTTGGTGGCTTAGCGTGTAAGCCAGTGACATCAGAGATCACTTACGGCTTAGAACGTCTAGCATCTTATATTCAAGAAGTTGAAAGTGTCTACGATCTTGAATGGTCTGCAGGTGTCAAATATGGTGAGATTTTCCGCCAACCTGAGTATGAACATTCAAAATACTCCTTTGAAGTCAGTGACCAAGACTTGCTTTTAGGGAACTTCGATCGTTTTGAAAAAGAAGCAAAACGCTGTATCGATGAACGCTTAGTTCATCCAGCTTACGACTATATCTTAAAATGCAGCCATACCTTCAACCTGTTGGATGCTCGTGGCGCAGTCTCCGTCACTGAACGTGCTGGGTACCTCGCACGTATCCGTAATATGGCCCGTCAAGTAGCAAAACTATTTGTAGCAGAACGGGAAAACCTCGGTTATCCATTGCTTGATCCAGAAGTGGCGCAAAAACTGATTGAGGAGGGAAAATAAGATGGCACAAAACCTATTATTAGAAATCGGCTTAGAGGAATTACCTGCGCATGTCGTAACCCCAAGTATGAAACAATTACAAGAAAAAACGGCAGTTTTCTTAGATGCTCATGCATTACCTTATACAGCGATTGAAGCTTATTCGACACCTCGTCGTTTGGCAGTCTATGTCACCGGTCTTCCTGAAAAACAAGCCGATACACAAGAAGACGTCAAAGGGCCAGCGAAAAAAATCGCCTTAGACGAAGCAGGCAATTGGTCGAAAGCAGCTCAAGGATTTGTTCGGGGGCAAGGATTGACAACCGATGACATCACCTTCCGTGAATTAAAAGGTGTTGAGTATGTCTATGTAACGAAACATACCCAAGGTCAACCAACCGTTGAGGTATTGAAAGGATTGCAGGAAGTAATCACGAGTTTGACGTTCCCAGTAACGATGCACTGGGCAGACTACGATTTTGAATATATCCGACCAATTCATTGGATCGTCGCACTCTTTGGTGAGCAAGTCATTCCTTTCCAAATCCTTGATATTGTTACCGGACGCGAGTCAAAAGGTCATCGTTTCTTAGGTGAGGCAGTCACGTTTGATCATGCGGATGACTATTTGGAGAAAATGAAGCATCAGTTTGTCATTGCTGATCCAAGCGAACGTCAACAAATGATCACCGCACAAATCAATGCGATCGCTCAAGAAAACAACTGGCGGATCGATTTAGATGAAGACCTACTCGAAGAAGTGACAAATCTGGTTGAATACCCAACAGCTTTTGTAGGGGACTTTGAAGAAAAATATCTTTCTGTACCTGAAGAAGTGTTAGTTACTTCTATGAAAGAACATCAACGCTACTTCGATGTCCGCACCCTTGATGGAGAATTGCTGCCGCATTTCATCTCTGCCCGCAACGGGGATGCCGTGAAAATTGATAATGTCATCAAAGGAAACCAAAAAGTACTGACCGCCCGTCTAGAAGATGCTGAGTTTTTCTATAATGAGGACAAAAAATTGACCATCGACCATTGCGTGGAAAAGCTTAAGCAAGTCACCTTCCACGAAAAAATTGGCAGTTTGTATGAAAAAATGCAGCGTGTTGGATTAGCTGCACAAATCATCGGGAATACTGTTGGTTTAACACAAGAAGAACTGACTGATCTCCAACGGGCAGCTCAAATCTATAAATTTGATTTAGTGACAAATATGGTGGGAGAATTCCCTGAATTGCAAGGAATCATGGGGGAAAAGTATGCCTTGATACAAGGAGAAAAACCAACAGTTGCCCAAGCGATTCGTGAACACTACATGCCGATCTCAGCAGAAGGTGAACTGCCGCAATCGAAAATCGGGGCTGTTTTAGCCATTGCGGATAAATTGGACAGCTTGCTTGCGTTCTTCGCTGTCGATATGGTTCCAAGTGGTTCAAACGATCCTTACGCACTCCGCCGGCAAACGTACGGAATTATCCGCATCCTAGCTGAAAAACGCTGGTATTTCCCATTTGCTCAGTTACAAGAAGAGATTCGTGAAGCTATTAATGCCCAACCGGAAATTTTTGGTATTCAACTTGCCGCAGGTCAAGAACAAGTGACCGATTTTGTGAAAGGCCGTCTGCGTCAATTCTTACTCAGCAAAAATACGCGTCATGATGTCATTGAAGCTGTTTTAGGCGCACGCCAAGCAGATATCAGTACGCTATTTGAAACGGCTCAAATGTTAAGAGAACATTTGCAAGACACCGACTTCAAACCATCGATGGAAGCCTTGACCCGAGTAATCAATTTAGCGAAAAAAGCCGAATTGGAACAAGTAGCAATTGATCCTGCCTTGTTTGAAAACGACTCTGAAACTGCCTTGTATGAAGCGGTCTTAACAGTAGAGAACAAGTTCCCACATCAAACGATGGAAGAAAACTACCAAAGCTTAGTGGCACTGCGCCCATTGATCGAAGCTTATTTTGATCAAACAATGGTCATGGTGGAAGATGAACAGATTCGCCGCAACCGTTTTGCCTTGTTGGATAAAATCGCGAAGATGAGTCTGGCAGTGGCTAGTTTAGATGCTTTGATTACAAAATAAAAAGCAGCTTGCAGTTGCACATTTCTGAATAAAAAAGCTGGAACTGAAAGAATCAGTTCTGGCTTTTTTTCTATGTTTCTCGATTTTTTTTGTACTTAGAATTGCTTTCTTGCAGTGTTAAATATTATATAATAAAAAACATTTTGACCCATTACTTTTCAAGGGATCGAACGATTCTTCGGCTTTAATGATTGGGGATTTGATGATGCTTATAATGATACAAAGATTCTCATCATACAGACCGATTCATTTTTCCATTGAAAATACGCTGAAACGATAGGTGCAATAAAATAGCCTGACAGATCACAAAATGATTTGTCAGGCGAATGTTTATTTGCGGGTCAATTTTACCACCACTTCGCAGCGTGCGGTTTGTGGAAACATATCTACTGATTGCAGATATTCTACGTGAAACACTTTGGCTAATTGGACTAAGTCTCTTGCTAAAGTAGAAACATTACAAGATATATAGACCATCTTCTTCGGTGGTTGTTTCAGCAAAGCTTGCAATAATCGTTCATCCAAGCCTGTCCTTGGCGGATCAACAATGATGCTATCAGGTTTGAAGCCTTCATTGAACCATTTTGGTAAGAGCTCCTCAGCAGTTCCCGTTTCATAATGGGTATTTTGGGCACCAATACGGTGGGCATTTTCTTGGGCATTTTCGATCGCTTGAGGAATAATGTCCATGCCGCGGACTTCTTTGGCATAAGGTGCCACACTCAACCCAATCGTCCCCACACCACAGTAAGCATCAACAACTGTTTCATTTTTGCTCAAGTCAAGGGCTTTTAACCCTTCTTGATACAAGACGCTGGTTTGCTGCGGATTCAGCTGGAAGAATGCGCGGGCGGACAAATCGAAGGTCAGTTCATTCAACCGTTCTTCGATTGCTTCTTTGCCCCAAAGATGAATCGTTTCCTCTCCCATGACGACGGACGTTTTTTTGTTTTGCACATTTTGCATGATGGAAACGACTTGCGGCAAGCGCTGATTGATCTCGCGAATCAGCGCATTTTTTTGCGGCAGTTTGACAGAATTGGTAATGAAAACAACTTGGACTTCGCCAGTGGCGATCCCGATGCGAACCATCAATGTTCGTAAAATCCCGCTATTTTTTCGTTCATCGTAAATCGGGATCTGGTATTTGTTCAACAATTGGACGATGCCGTTGATCACTTTTTGCGTATCTTGTTCTTGTACGAGGCAATCATCAATGGCGACTAAGCGATGAGACTCCATTTCGTATAAACCCACTTCGATTCGTTTGGTTTGACTGTTGTAACGCAATTGAAATTGTGCTTTGTTGCGGTAATGCCAAGGAACATCCATGCCTAAAGTATCCCTTAGTTCAAACTGTTGGTAACCTTTTGGCTTAAATTTTTCAAGTGCTTGTTTCAATAGGTCTTTTTTGAAGTCTAATTGTTTGTCGTAGACTAAGTGCTGCAATTGGCAGCCGCCGCACCGGTCGTAAAACTTGCAGGGTGGTTGGATGCGATCGCTGCTTGGCTTGATGATTTTGGTCATCTTAGCTTCAGCAAAGCGGGGAGAGGCTTTGGTGACTTCGGCAATGACCTGTTCCCCCGGTAGAACACGGGGAACAAAGATGATCAGCTTTTTGTAATACCCGATGCCTTCTCCGTTGATCCCCAAGCGTTTGATCGTTAGTTGTAGTTTTTGTCCAAGCTGGACTTGTGTATTTGCCATGTGAACTCCTTAAATAAAATAGTCAGTTCATTTTACCACATTTTTTCAGCTTGATTAGAAGGAATTTCATCGTAGTTGTGGTAAAATAGAATGTACGTTCGCGAGGTGAAGAAGATGAATACAATTATTCGTATCAATAAAGGAAAAGGACCATTTTATGAAGTGGCGACATCAGAAGGTGAAACGCTGCGGGTCTCAGAAGATCTTTTGGTCCGTTTTCGGCTATTAAAAGGCAAGGAACTGAGTGAAGAAGAATTAAAAGAAATCAAAAAAAGTGCGGGGTTTGATTTAGGATTGCAGCAAGCCATGAACTATATCAGCTATCAGCTGCGTTCTGAAATGGAAGTCCGTACCTATTTGAAAGACAAAGAAATCGAAAAACAAGACCGAGACTTAGTCGTTGAACGTCTGAAAGAGTTGAATTTGATCGATGACAAAAACTACGGAGAAAGCTACATTCGCACCCAAGTCCGCATGAGTGATAAAGGACCCGTGGTCATCAGTCAGCAATTGAGAAAAAAAGGATTAAAAGATCCCGTGATTCAGGAAGTATTGCCTTTGTATACCGAGGAAATGCAGTTTGAAGTCGGGTATCATACGGCTGAAAAAGCGATGCGTCGTTTTCACAACAAAAGCCATAAAGAAATGATCCAAAAGATAAAAATGCATTTGATGCAAAAAGGTTTTCATCAAGGAGTCATTCAGATGATTTTGGATGAATTACCGATGGAAAAAGATGAGGACCAAGAAAATGAAGCGCTCCAAAGAGAAGGGGCCCGACTTATGCGGCGGCATCAGCGGTTACCATTGATGAAACGAAAAATGAAAATCAAGCAAGGCCTTTATCAAAAAGGGTTTGCCATCGATGATATACAACGATTCTTAGATGAGGAAGTAATGGATGAGTAAGCAATGGGAAACTTGGGATGAAGAAAAAATCAAGACGTTCCAAGAAACATTTTTAACTTGGTATCATAAAGAAAAACGCAATCTGCCTTGGCGGGCGACCAACGATCCGTATGCAATCTGGATCTCAGAGATCATGCTTCAACAAACACGAGTGGAAACAGTGATTGGCTATTTCTATCGTTTTATGGAACAATTCCCGACGATCCAAGACTTGGCGGCAGCCGAAGAACAAAAGCTTTTAAAGGTTTGGGAAGGTTTAGGTTATTACTCTCGTGCCCGTAACCTTAAGGCTGCTGCACAGCAAATCGTTGCCGAATTCGACGGAGAAATGCCCCAATCAATTGAAGAGATTCGCTCATTAAAAGGAATTGGTCCCTACACAGCTGGAGCCATTGGCAGTATTGCTTTTGGCTTGCCAGAACCGGCAATCGATGGAAATGTGATGCGGGTCGTCAGTCGGTTATTTTGTATCGAAGCAGATATTGCGAAAGCCAGCAGCCGAAGACCATTTGACGAGGCGATGAGAACAATCATTTCCCCCGATGAACCTGGTGAGTTTAATCAAGCCTTGATGGATCTTGGCTCACGAATCTGTACACCCACTACACCGAAATGTGAAGAGTGTCCCATCAGTCAGTATTGTCTTGCTTATGCGGAGAATCGACAAACAGACTTTCCAGTGAAATCGAAAAAAGCAAAGCCAAAAGATGTCTATTACATCGCAGGCGCCATCGAAGATCAAGGCTCGTTTTTACTCGTGCAGCGACCTGAAACAGGCTTATTAGCTTCTATGTGGCATTTTCCGTTGGTTGAAGTAACGAAAGAACAATATGATGCTTTGCAGCGAACATGGGTAAAAGAGGAACAGCTGCAGTTGGATTTGATTGCCGAAGAGGATGCGCTCGAAATTTTTCCTGATCTGCCTGTCGTTTGGCAAAAACGACATTTTGGCGAGATCACTCATATCTTTAGTCATTTGAAATGGCACGTCCTTTTATTTTACGGCAGAAAACGTGGAGAGCTCACGTTACAAGACAGCGAATGGGCAGCAAAAGAATCCTTTCAAAACTATGTTTTCCCAAAACCCCAGCAGAAATTGGTGGATCAATTAAAGAAATATCAGAAACTCGATAAAGATTTCTAGGCAAAGCTTTCTTTTATTGCTATAATATTAACGATGTCGGTGTAATGAACACCCAAACAAAACGCAAGTTTTCTTGCTGAGGGAAGGGTTGCTATGCGAGTTCCAAAAGAAGGAGAGTTTGTCAGCATTCAAAGCTACAAACATGACGGCAATTTGCATCGAACGTGGCGGGATACGATGGTCTTAAAGACCAGTGAATTCTCAGTGATAGGGGTCAACGATCATACATTAGTGACCGAATCAGATGGAAGACGCTGGGTTACCCGTGAACCAGCAATTGTATATTTTCATAAAAAATACTGGTTTAATGTTATTGCAATGATTCGAGAAAAGGGGGTTTCCTATTATTGTAATCTTGCTTCACCGTATTTACTTGATGAAGAGGCATTGAAATATATCGATTATGACCTTGATATCAAAGTATTTCCTGATGGCGAGAAACGTTTACTAGATGTGGATGAGTATGAATTGCACAGTAAGATTATGCAATATCCGCAAGACATTGATTTTATCTTAAAAGAAAATGTCAAAATTTTAGTAGATTGGATCAATAATGGCAAAGGACCCTTTTCGCAAGGGTATGTGGACATTTGGTATGATCGCTACAAGCAGTTGTCTCAAAAATAAGTAAAATGGGTCGAATCGCTCATTTTCCCTAAGAAACTTCAACCAAGTTGGTTGGAGTTTTTTTGTGTTTCTAATGGAATGCTTCAATCAGCAGGTTTTAAGTTCTGTTTAAGCTGACAGTCCCATGATAGAGAGACCAAGAAAATTAGTGGGGGAAGCACATGAAGAAAAAAGGGAAGCTTGTTATCGGGACCACCATGATTCTGCTTTTTGCAGCGGGGTTTGCTGTGTTGAGAAACGACCAATCCGCTCGTGAGGAGAGTCAAGAAAGTACTTCTCAAACTGAGCTTAACGCTCAAACTGAAGAGACCGCTCAGACTGCCAGTATGGTTCAAATTTATGTAGATCCCTCAGAATACGATGCAGCGATTGAAAGTGAGAACGATTATGTACCGATTTATCAGTCAACAAGTCAAGAGACAGTCATTGGGAAAATCCATCGGGGAAGTTGGGCAACCTTCATCAGTCAAACAGAAGACATGGTTGAAATTCAAACAGACGATGGGGTAACTGGTTATATTGAAAAACAATCAGCATCGATTCAAGAAGTCGCGCTTTCGGCAATCCCAAAAGATCTATCGAACTTCAAAGTCGTCCTTGATGCAGGTCACGGCGGCGAAGATTCTGGGGCACTGTCAACGGATCAAACGATCATGGAAAAAGACTTGACGCTAACAACGGTCCAAACGATCGGCGAAGTGTTGACAGAAGCAGGTATTCAAGTCAGTTATACACGCACTGAAGATCGTTATCTCTCGCTGTCTGATATCACCGCTGCTTCGCTTTCAGAAGAACCAGATTTATTTATTAGCATTCATTACGATAATTCAGAAATACCAAACAGTAATCAAGGACTGACAACTTACTATTACTATACTGGGTCAAAAGAGATGGCAGAAACGATCACTGCCAATTTGAGTTCTTCGGTGGCATTGAGTTCCAACGGCACTCGTTTTGGTAACTATTATGTGTTGCGAGAACAATATCTTCCAGCAGTATTATTGGAGTTAGGCTATTTGAACAGTGACAATGATTTGGCAATGATTACAAGTGAAGGGTATGATCAAAGGGTGGCGCAAGCGTTGCTGACAGCGATTGAAGAGATCGTTGAAGCAGAGGAATAAAAAACGGCGACTACAAAACAGAGGAAGGATCTGTTTTGTGGTCGCTATTTTAAGGAATCACTTCTCGTTAAAGATTTTGCTCATTTTGATATGGGGCATATCTGCGTCTAAAAAAACATCGCCTTCAGGCTGATAGCCTAACTTCAAGTAAAACTCTTTGGCGGTTATTTGTGCCCCTAAAGTGACTTTTTTGATTCCTTGTTTTTGAATGAAGGCTTCCGCACCTTCGATCAGTTGTCTGCCATAACCTGAACCTCGATGAGCAGCGGGGACCGCCATTCGCTGCAACTTCACTTCATGATCAGAGATAGGTAAGAAACGCAAGGTTGCGACTGCTTCATTATCGTCGTCATATAAGACAAAGTGGACTGCCAATGCTTCATTTTCATCTACTTCCAATGCTAATGGAACACCTTGCTCTTTCACGAATACTTGATTTCGTATTTTCAATGACGCCAAATAAATGTCACTCAGCGTATCTTTTGTTTGTGCAATATGCATAAAAAATTCACCTCAGCTAAGATTTCTCCGTTATTTTTAATAGTATACCACTTTTTTTACAAATTTTTTTTGTTTGCGGCTAAAGTCGCAAGCTTTTTTTTTCAAAATCATCTATAATGTTATAAAAAAGGGAGGGAATCTTTTGTTCGACAAATTCAAACAATCAAAACTGTTCTTTTGGTCATTGGAAGCATTGGTTTTAGTGACACTCGTGTTTGTGTTAAGTAAAGTCAATTTTCTATTTGCACCGATTGGCACGTTTTTTTCTACTTTATTTGCACCAGTATTGATTGCTGGCTTTCTGTATTACCTGCTAAATCCAATCGTCTTATTTTTGATGAGAACCACAAAAATAAAACGACTGTTTGCTGTCATATTGGTTCTGTTGTTATTAGTAGCAGCAATCATCTTGATTTTCGTCAGCGTTATTCCTAATCTAGTGAGTCAGATTACTTCATTGGCGGAAAATATTCCAACATTTGCCAAAAATATGGAAAGTTGGATCTCAAGAATCGCAGATGATCCATTTTTCAAACAAATCGATATCGCGCAGCAGTTAGAAAACCTAAATCTTTCTTATGGTTCTTTGCTGCAGCAGTTTCTTAGTGGGTTATCCACTAGCTTAGGATCGATCGTCAGCACGATTGCTTCCGCGACGATGATCATCGTTACAGTACCATTCATCCTTTTTTACATGTTGAAGGATGGAGAAAAGCTAGTTCCTAATCTGAAAACTGTCTTTCCAGAAAGAAGACGAGATCAGATTGTTGGGTTGCTAGGTGACTTAAACAAGACATTATCCAATTACATTAGTGGGCAAGCGATCGAATGTATTTTTGTCGCTACCTTCACGTTTATTGGTTACTGGATGATCGGCGTTAACTATGCCTTTCTTTTTGGGGTAATTGCAGGCGTCACAAACTTGATCCCTTATTTAGGCCCATATCTTGGTTTGATTCCGGCGGTGTTAGTGACGGTCTTTGATGAACCATTTCGCGCATTATTATGCTGTATCGTGGTTCTGGTCGTCCAACAATTAGACGGAAATGTTATTTACCCGAATGTAATCGGAAAATCATTGGCGATCCATCCGTTAACGATCATTTTGGTCTTATTAGTTGCTGGAAATCTAGCTGGCTTGCTGGGGATTTTCCTAGGTGTGCCATTTTATGCGATTTGCCGAACGATCGTCGTCTTTATTGTTCGCCTGATCAAAGACGACAAAATCAAGAAAAATCAGGAACGGTTGATCGAATAATCAATGACTGGTGTTTTTTATTGCAAAGAAAAAAACTTTGTGATAGGATTTTATCGTGGGCTAAGCCCACGATTTTTTTTAGAAAATGAAAAAATAAGGAGAGAATGCTATTATGAATGCTGACCCCGAGAGTCAGTCGCTTCTAGCGCAAATTTTATTATTGATCGTTTTGACATTGATCAACGCTTTTCTAGCGGCCTCTGAGATCGCAGTTGTCTCAGTTAACAAAAACCGTGTGGAGCAAAAAGCGGAAGAAGGAAATGTCAAATCACAAAAATTATTGAAAATCATTGATAATCCAACAAATTTCTTGTCAACGATCCAAGTTGGGATTACCTTGGTGAATATTTTATCTGGGGCATCTCTGGCAGATACCTTGTCGACCCGTTTGGCACCTTTATTAGGTGGAGGGACGGCGGCTAAAAGCTTAGCGAACATTATTGTTTTAGCGATCTTGACGTATGTGTCGATCGTTTTCGGTGAGTTGTATCCAAAACGGATCGCCATGAACAAATCAGAAGAAGTTGCCCAGTTCACTTCTGGTGTCATTCGAACGATCGGGATTATTGCAAAACCTTTCGTCTGGTTCTTATCTGCTTCGACAAGTTTATTGGCGCGCATCACTCCAATGGAATTTGACGATGAAGACACGAAGATGACCCGTGATGAAATGCGGTATATGTTGGAAACAGAAGGGGTCTTTGAAGAAGATGAATTAGAGATGCTGCAAGGGATCTTTTCATTAGACACGAAAGTCGCCCGGGAAGTCATGGTTCCTAGAACCTCAGCCTTTATGGTGGACATCAATGACTCAGTAGAAGAAATTTTGACTGAAATTTTAGCAGAAAATTATTCTCGTATTCCTGTATATAATGAAGATAAAGACAAAGTCGTAGGGATTTTACATACCAAAAATCTTTTGAAATGTGCGTACAAATATGGCTTTGATACGATGGACATCAAACAAATCCTGCAGGAACCATTGTTTGTGCCAGAAACGGTCTTTATCGATGATTTGCTTTATGAATTAAAGAAAACCCAAAACCAAATGGCGATTTTACTTGATGAATATGGCGGCGTCGTTGGGTTGGTTACACTAGAAGACTTGCTAGAAGAAATCGTCGGCGAGATCGATGATGAATCAGATGAAGTCGAAGAGCTTTATGAAAAAATCTCTGATAAAGAATATGTCATCCAAGGACGCATGTTGATCGATGATTTTAATGAAGCCTTCAACATGAGCTTGCATATGAGTGATGTGGATACGATGGCAGGATATTTGATCACTGCTTTAGGATTAATCCCCGATGAAGGAGAAAAACTATCCTTCGAAGTGGACAATGTGAAGCTGATCTCTGAAGAAATGGAAGGATCACGCGTCTTGAAGATCCGGGTGATTTTCCACGACCCAGAAGAAGGGGAAGTGGAACCAGAGGAAGAGCGGCGCTATTTCCGTAAAGATTTTGAGGAAGATGAGCCTCGCCGTTAAAGTTCCGTATAAATGAAATGAGAAAGACCAAGGCAGTTGCTTTGGTCTTTTTTGTCCGTTTTTTTACGTATTCCCCTTGATTTGTATGGAAGAAACGGTTACGATAAATTTATTGAATAATACAGTTTAAAAACAGATAAAAAAACACATGTATCTTATCGTTAAGCAGTTTGATTGCAATTTTCCGTAAGAAAAGCGAGAATATCCATAGAAATATAATGAGAATGAGGGGCTTGAAATGAAATTTTACCGTATGCTTAGTGAAGATATCCGTTACAATTTGGCGACTGAAGAGTATTTGATGAATAACGTAGATGTTTCGGATCCTTGTCTTCTGTTATACATACAAAAACCATGTGTTATAATCGGCAGAAATCAAAATGCGTATCAAGAGATTGATTTTGACTATCTAAGAAGCCGTAAGATCGTTTTGACTCGCAGAACGTCTGGTGGTGGAGCGGTTTATGACGATCTAGGCAATATGAGTTTTAGTTTTGTCACCAAAAAAGATGCCACGAGCTTTGGTGACTATCAAAGTGCAACACAACCTATCATGAAAGGCTTAGCGGCAATGGGAGCCAAGGATGTTGAAGTACATGGCCGTAATGATCTGTTCATTGATGGGAAAAAGTTTTCTGGCAATGCGATGTATACAAAAAAAGGCCGGACGTATTCCCATGGCACATTGATGTATGATGTGGATCTAGAAGAATTGACGAAAGTTCTACATGTTGCCCAAGAAAAAATTGCTTCTAAAGCCACGAAATCAGTTCGGAAAAGTGTGACGAATATCAAGCCCTTTTTGGAAGAGCAATACCAATCAATGGATACCAAGGAATTTCGAGATACACTCCTTTGCCGAATCTATGAAGTAGAATCGATTGATGAAATCAGTGAGCAAGAGATCGTCTTAACGGAAACCGATCGACAAGCGATCCAAACACTGTTTGAAGAACGATATGCCAATAATGAGTGGATTTTTAATGAAGCGCCTGCTTTCGAATGGCAAAAAAGAAAGCGGTTTGAGCAGGTTGGGATTGTTGAAGTCGATTTTACTGTCAACAAAGGCAAGATTGCAGCGATTCAAATTACCGGTGATTTTTTTGGACAAAAAGAGATCAGTGAACTTGAAGCGATGTTGCAAGGTATTGATTTTGAAAAAAGCACCATTAGCCGCTTGCTAGAGGGAATCGCCATCGATCAGTTTATCCATCAGATGACCGCTTCTGAATTTTTAGCATTGCTGTTTGATTAGGAGGAAAAAGATGTTAGAAGCGATCAATCTCACAAAGCGTTACGATCGAAAGGTTCTCGGTGGTTTGTCTTTTTCTGTTCAGGCAGGAGAAATCGTTGGGGTCGTCGGCAAAAGCGGCTCAGGAAAATCGACGTTGTTGCGGCTTTTAAACTTGATTGAAACCCCTGACAGCGGGGAATTACTTTTTGATGGCAAAAAAATCGATACATCGAATAAAAAGCATCTGCTACGTGCACAACAAGAAATCGGCATGATTTTTCAAAATTACAATCTGTTACACAATCGAACCGTTTTCGAAAATGTCTATTTGCCCTTGAAGTTAATGGGAAAGTCAGCAGATATGGTACTTGAGATGCTTTCGTTTGTTGGCATGGAAGATAAAGCCCACATCTATCCGGCCAAGTTAAGCGGCGGAGAGAAACAACGAGTGGCTATTGCACGGGCTTTGATCCGTGAGCCCAAAATCTTGCTGTGTGACGAGCCCACTAGTGCGCTGGACGAAGATACGAAAGCCGATGTTCTTGCTTTGCTGCAAAAAGTTCAACAGACGTTTCAACCAGCTGTCGTCTTTGTCAGTCATGAGCTATCGGCCGTCCGACAAATTTGTCAACGTGTGTTTGTATTGGAGGACGCCGTCTTTGAGGCGGAGTTTGCCAATCAGCCACAACCAATCGTCCGCATTGAAAGCTCTTATGTGAACAAAGTGGAGAGGAGTCTGCTGCATGACGATCAGTGAGAGTATTTTGTATTATCTGCCTGAATTGCTGCAATCTTTGAAAGAAACAGCGATCATGATGGGCATTTCGATGCTCGCAGCCATTGTCTTAGGTCTACCGTTAGGTGTCTGGCTTTTTCTCAGTCGCAGCCGAGGGAAAAAAATCTCATTTCTTTATGAGTGTTTGAATCTCATTGTGACGATCATCCGCTCGTTTCCTTTTTTATTATTTGTTGTAGCTTTGATCCCGTTGACGCGGATGCTTTTAGGCAGCTCATTTGGACCGATTCCCGCCAGTTTTCCTTTGAGCATCGTTGCTATGAGTATTTTTGCTCGTTTGACGGAGCAAGTGCTGTTGGATGTTCCAGAAGAAGTTTCTTATTTGGCGAAATCTCTTGGTGTCAGTCAATGGCAGTATGTTTGGTCGTTTTTACTAGTGGAAGCTAGAAGCGGCTTGATTTTATCTTTAACGACGACAGCAGTCAGCATGGTTTCTTATTCGACGGTGATGGGGATCGTTGGCGGCGGCGGTATCGGCGATTTTGCGATCCGTTATGGGTACCAGCGTTATGAGTATGGCGTGATGTATTTTGCAATTATCATCATGATTCTTTTGGTCTTTATCCTGCAAGGGATTGGCAATCAAGCAGCAAGAAAACTTGATAAACGAAAATAGGAGGAATGAAAGTGAAAAAAGGATTTGTTTTAGGATTGAGTGTATTGGCATTAGGTGTATTGGGGGCTTGCGGTACAGGTTCTGATGAAGCGAGCGAAGAGAAAATCATCAAGGTCGCTTCGCAAACGACGCCAATGACCGATGTCGTAAAGGTTGCAGCTGAAGCAGTGGAAGATGGCTGGGAAATCCAATTGGTCCAAGTCAATGACAATATCCAGTACAATGAGTTGCTGAATAATGACGAGGTCGATGCTAACTTTGCGCAACATGAACCATATATGCAAATGTATAATGAAGAAAAAGATGCAAACCTAGTGGCACTAGATAAAATCTACAACGCAAAAGTCGGTTTTTATTCCAAAGAGTATACGGATATCAATGATATTCCAGAAGGAACGAAAGTCGCATTGCCAAATGATGTGTCCAATGAAGGTCGAGCGTTAGCGATTTTAGCAGAAGAAGGATTGATTACCCTTAAAGAAGGCGTTGGTGTCAATGGGACATTAAAAGACATTACCGAAAATCCGAAAAAATTTGAGTGGTTATCTGTCGATTTACTGAATCTTGCGGAAGCCTATGATGAACCAAACGTATCTTTGGTATACAATTACCCAACCTATATCGCGAAAATCGGTTTGAAACCAGCAGATGCCCTTTTCTTAGAAAAGACCATCGATGATCGCTTTGCTATCTCATTGGTTGCTCGAGAAGACAATCAAGATTCTGAAAAAATCGCTGTATTGCGCCGTGCCATGACTAGCGATAAAGTTCGTGAGTTTTTAGAAAACGAGCATAGCGATACCTTATTGCCAGCATTTTAATTTATTTCTATCAAAATGGAAGGAACGCCCTTTGCCTAACTCTCTAAAAGAGAGTAGTCAAAGGGGTTTCTTGTCTTTTTTTGCTTTTTTATCACCCTTATCCATGATATACTGATTTGGTCAGAAAACTAGCGACAGTCTAAAATAGACACTGTTCGCATTGTAAATACAAGAAATGGAGCAATAGAATCAATGGATAATCCAAAATTAAAACAACAAGTCGATAGTCGCCGTACCTTTGCGATTATTTCCCATCCGGATGCGGGGAAAACAACCATTACAGAACAATTATTATTATTCGGTGGCGCGATTCGCCAAGCTGGTACGGTCAAAGGGAAAAAGACTGGTAATTTCGCAAAGTCCGACTGGATGGAAATCGAAAAACAACGGGGGATCTCCGTTACCAGTTCCGTTATGCAGTTTGATTACCAAGGCAAACGGGTCAATATTTTAGATACCCCTGGGCATGAGGACTTTTCTGAAGATACCTACCGTACCTTGATGGCGGTGGATAGTGCTGTCATGGTGATCGATAGCGCAAAAGGGATCGAAGCACAAACGAAAAAACTCTTCCAGGTCGTTAAAAAACGTGGTATTCCGATTTTTACTTTTATCAATAAACTCGACCGTGATGGCCGCGAACCATTAGAATTATTAGAAGAACTAGAAGATCTTTTAGAGATCGAATCATTTCCAATGAATTGGCCGATCGGCATGGGGAAAGGCTTGGAAGGACTGTATGATATCCACAACCAACGGGTCGAATTTTACCGTCCTGACAATCACGGTGGGGAACGTTTAGTTGCCCTAGATGAAAATGGTCAATTCCCAGCAGATCATCCATTTGCCGAAGATGGGCTGTTCCAACAAGTTTTAGAAGAAGTGGAATTGCTGCAAGAAGCTGGCGACGCCTTTGATACAGAAAAAATCGCTCGGGGCGATCAAACCCCTGTATTCTTTGGTTCTGCTCTCACAAATTTTGGCGTACAGACCTTTTTAGAAACCTTCTTGACTTTTGCACCAGCACCTTACGGACATAAAACACTAGCTGGTGAGGAAGTCAGTCCTTATGAACCAGAAATGTCTGGGTTTGTATTCAAGATCCAAGCAAACATGAATCCTGCCCATCGTGACCGGATCGCCTTTGTCCGCATTTGTTCAGGAACCTTTGAACGAGGCATGGACGTTACTTTAGAACGTACTGGCAAAAAAATGAAACTCAGTAATGTGACTCAATTTATGGCTGATACCCGTGAAAATATTGAAGAAGCTGTCGCCGGAGATATCATTGGTGTCTATGACACGGGGAATTATCAAATCGGTGACACGATTTATGAAGGAAAACTAAAAGTTGCTTACGAAGAGCTGCCATCGTTTACTCCGGAACTCTTTATGAAAGTTACTGCGAAAAATGTGATGAAGCAAAAATCTTTCCATAAAGGAATCTATCAGTTGGTCCAAGAAGGGGCTATCCAGTTGTACAAGACGTATCTTAGTGATGAGTATATCATCGGTGCTGTCGGGCAACTGCAATTTGAAGTTTTCCAATATCGCATGATGAATGAGTACAATGCGGAAGTCATCATGACCCCAATGGGCCACAAGATCGCCCGTTGGATCGATCCGAAAGACTTGGATGAGCGTATGAGCTCCAGTCGTAACATTTTAGCGAAAGACCGTTTCGACCAGCCATTGTTCTTGTTTGAGAATCAATTTGCGATGCGTTGGTTCGCAGATAAGTACCCAGATGTCGAATTGAAGAGTTTGATGTAAGAGCCGTTTCCCGCGAGCCTGTCTAGGTATGCGCAACTCTGTACGTAAGGCTGATCTTTTTGAATTGAACGATCGTAGAAAGTCCTTTCTTATCAAAATGGATAAGAAGGGGCTTTTTTTGCTGAAAACGTGCTTTTGATACAGAAGGAAGGCTGTGTGATTTGGGCAATGGTCCAATGATCAGACAATTATCCTAATTTATAAGCATTCTTTTAAAAGAAGATAAAAAGAGTTGGAAAAAGAGCGTAGTATTAAAGATGACCGCAAGGAAGTGCACTTGAAATGAATAGAAAAATATCATAGGCACATTTGGTGATTCAGGAAATTTTCACTTGTTTGAAAGTAGAGGGAAAGCAGAGAATAGATTGCCAGTGATAGAGGTCATTTAATCATTTGATCGAGGGACAAGTTCTTTTTGTCAGATGCTACTAGTGAAGACTAAACTTTCTTTATCTGAGCATGATTCGGTTATAGCCCTTAAAACTTCATTTGAAGCACTTCTAACAGATGGCTTAAGTTTTCAGTTGGTGAACCATGGCTTCATAACTCCAAAATGAATTAGTCTCATTGCTAGTCTACTAGTTATCTATAGAACGATTTTGCTAAAGCGAATGATTATTTGTTAAATAAAAGTGATTTCTGAAAGAAGAAAGGGGACCATGTAGTGTTAAAAAGTTTGTTATTCATATTTTCGGCGATATTTTTCTTTCCAACAGTAGAGGCTGCGGCTGATGAGGTTTCCGAAACGTTGATTTTTGATTTGAACACGATTGACTTTAAGGACGAACACTATTATTTGTTGAAAACCACACAAGATCTTCAGTTGACCGTCGATAGCAACGGCAGTGAAGGTGCTTTTGGCGTAGAGATCACAGCTGTCGGGAAGGCATTTTCAGCAGAACTAAACAGCGTGAACGGTTCGGAAGAGAAAATCATTCAGATTGAGGATACTGATGAAGTATCAATGATTCTTAACGTAGCTGCAACATTGAACATAAAGGAATATCTTGATTCCAACTCTGAGTACTACCTATCAGTCACTTTTACAGCAATTGATGATTCAGAGACCTTTACGAAAGATATAAAAATGAATCAGACGGATGAGGAAAAAGAAGAGATATCGGATGAGAACTTAATGACTGAAGACCAAGACGATGAAAAGCAAGAAGACAATGGCATCGAAGATGATTCTGAGAGCCAAAAGGAAGAAGCAGAATCTATTTACGACGAGCAAGCAAACTTGGAAGAAGACTCGCTTGATAAGGATTCTACCAAACTAGAAGATTCAATCAGTGATGTTGAGGATGAGGCTGGTACTGAGTTTTTTTTAGGGAAGAAAAGCCAATGTGAGACAGCAACATTTTTTTCAAAAGAAGTGATCATTGAAAAAAATATGTTTAGATTTATATTAGGAAAAACCGCTTATTTGATATGAGCGGTTTTTCTTGTCTCACTTCTTCTATTTCTTCCTAAAGAGGAAACCATGGAGAGAAGATACGCAACATTTCTTTAAAAAGGAATCTCTCAATAATTGATGACCAATGGAATAAGTAGAAGCAGAACAAAAGAGAGGAACTAGCCCTCTCTTTTTCTTTTTGATTTTAAAATGTAGATGACTGCAGCTGCCAGCGCTGCAATGAGAACAAAGATGATCCAGATAAGGATTTGATTATTTGTCTGAACGTTGGCAGTGTTCGTTGGACGGTTCTCTTTTTTGAAGTTATCCAAGTCCTCTTTCTCATAAGAAAAAGTAGTGGTGATCGCTTTTCTAGTTGTTTCTATTGTTAAACGGTATTCGCCTTCAATAAGCTCACTATCGTCTATTAAAGGAATCTGCATTCTTGATTTGGTTAACGGCGTTAAAAGAACGGAATCTGCTAACTCTCCAGAGACAATTGTTTCTCCATTTGGGTTTATTAGTTCGTAGAGCGCATTGTTTAAGTTGCCTAAAATAGGATTATAGTTGAGGGCATAAAATTGTAGGTTTACCGTGTCCTGAAGAGCAACAAATGAGAAATCTTGATAAATAATATCTTGAATATCCTCATATTTGCTAAAAATTAAGTTGATAAAAATAATAGACTCGTAGGCAGACGCAATACTAATAGAATCTTCAGCTGTTTGAACACCTAATATTTGCTTAAAATTAATTCCACCCATTACAGTACCTTCAAGCTCTATGTCGTCTGGAACATTTATGGTAATGCTGACACCAACAGATTCATTAGGAGCAATTTCTATTTGATTCTCTTCGTCTATAGCTTCTGAAGCGATAGTAACATAATTTGAAAAGTCGTATTTATCATCGAGAAGGTTCTCTGTATTCGAAGTGTACAAAATAGAGGATTCTCTTGGAATAGCAGTTGAAGCAAAGGGAGTGACCACTATTGATGAATCACCAGCTCCGATGTTTTCCAATTTAATTTCAAATGTATACTTTTTATCAACATCAGAAGGAAGAGTAATAGTATTTCTTGATGTCTCATATTCGGTATCGCTAAGCGATAGTTTTAAAGTATTCGTTGTCTCATTCGCTGTTGCAATACTTATATTTATATTTGCGATTATTGTCAATATGAGGAAGAACACAGAAACTCTTAGAAAGGAGTCTCTGTGTTTTGATATTTTATCCATATGTTATCCTTTTTAAGAATTAAAGGTCTTGGCCATTGTCTAAGTCAGTAGTATCTGATGCAGTAACTGTGATAGTGGGTGTGCCATCTAGCAAAGCAGTTTGACGATTGAATGTGAAAGTTGTATCTACGCTGGTAGCTACTGATTGGGAAATAGCTTCTGCTTCAACGGCAACATCACCATTTTCGGTGATAACGATTCCTTCAGAATCAGAAGAAACTGTAATTGTAACTTTATTAACTGAACGAGTTAAGTTTGTTAATGTTCCGCCAACGTTTTCAATAGTTCCTGTCATTGTTCCGTTGACAAATAATGCTGGACTTATTTCGAACGTTTCGTTTAAATTCATATCATTAAATGCAAAACTAGATGTTCCTTCTGTTATAGTAACAGCAAATGGAACAGAGGGAACCTCTGGCATAGCAACATCTGCTGACGCAGTGATTCCTCCTACTAGTAGTAAAGATGTTGCCAATGTAGTACCCAAAATAACTTTTTTCATAATAAAACCTCACTTTAATTTTTGCAGATGATTTACTGCTTAAATAAAGTATACAATGATGATGTATTAAGTTATTATCCGTTTTTGCGCTATTTTTAATGAAAAAGTAGAAAATATTTTATTAATCTGATTTTTTATAAAATAATTTAATCAAATTTTCTAGTAGTCAAGTGATGTTGATTATCAAGTCCACATATTTTTCTGTGTAGCAATTGTCAGTGCAGTAATGATTTATATGAAAATAATTTTGTTGCAATGTTACAATTTGGCTAATATTTTAAGTCAAGATCTTCTCAGAGTTGAAAGAATTGTCGTTCCAACTAGGATTCGACCTAGCAAAGTAATTATATTGTTATTCGTAGTCTCTGAGAATTTGCTCTGAATCAGTCGCTGTCAGGGGAATCAGTTCTGAAGATTCATATCTGTTATTTCTTTCGTGAACATCTGCAATTCAGTAGAATACAATCTTCTATCATTTTTAAGATACTATTTATAGAAGTAGTTTTACGAGTATGAACTATTGCATAGGTGGGGATTGAACGTATTGTTCTATTTATGCATTTCTATTGAATGGGCAATCAAAGTCATAGATTTGAAAATTATCAATTAATGTTTTTATTCAATTTGTAATCTGTACCTATAAATCTTCTACCTTAACGGGACAGAGATATTAAAGGTTGCTTCAAGCTTAAAATTATAAATCCGTACTTGTTTCATTTTAAAAATATCTCAAAAAAATTAGCTGTTTAGAATTACTATCTCATTAATACTAGATTTTAGTAGGATTCATAATATTAGGAGAATATACAATAAGACTCTTTGAAGAAACCTTAGAGTTTTTTTGTCTCTTTTATTTTTATGAAGTTGCTACTCGTTTCTAATTAACAGGTCTTTTAGTCAGTAGAAAGAAAAATGAGGAACAATGATTATTTTATTTGTAGTTTTTTTGAAAAAAAGACGATAAAAATCGGCTGGTTCTTACTATATCCTTAATAGCAGAGGATCAAAGTTCTTTTAAGGAGTGAATCAAAATGCTGCAAACCAGAATAAATTTCAGTCGACAAAAGAATGCTACTATGTTGACTGTGCGCTTTTTCAGCAACAAGACGAATACGATTTTAGAGAGAAATTTAATTGTGGATCAAGAAGATGATCGCCAATCGGTTCTTGACTACTTAGCACAATCACTAGGGGAAATCAACATCTTGCAATACTCTTCAAAAAACGTTTTGTGTATCGCTGAACGTTCAAGGTTAGAAAAAGCAGGCGGCACTCATCGATTGGAACATTTTTGGGGAGATGTGATCAGCTATATCGTTGAGTGCGTGGATAAATCTGGTGTTCATTATGATTTGCATGTCATTGGCAATGTTGATTCGGATGATGAAGAAATCATGCGGTCAATCAATCAAATGAGTGATGAATTGTCGATCATTAACATTTATGAATACAAAGATTGCTGGCTAAAAAGAGAAGATATTTTATTACAAGCTCTTTGAAATGAACTTGATTCCTCAAAGAAGTTTGTCCAGCTAGAAAATGATTTTACTCTCCAAGTCACTTACCAATCAATGAAAGAATACGAATTTTTTCTAAGTTTATGGAAACAGCTAATTCACAGGTTCTTTTTCAGGGTTTCCAACACTTTTTGTTACAAAAAATAAGAATCGTTTCACAAGTTTTTCTCACCCGTACTGTTTTAAAGAAGAGGGGATTTTTCTGAATTTTTTATTAAAATTGTCCGTTTAATGAAAAAAGAGGCTTAAATTTAAGTTTATTTTACTATAATTGGATACTGGGATACTTTTTAAATAAGGCGGGTAAAAAATTTTGGAGTATATAGAAAAATTGTATAGGTTTTATTTAACCAAAAAACAGGTAGATAAATTAACTGTTGTTAGAAATATCATTTTGGAGAAGCAGCTGTCTCTAGATAAAATATGTGAAACGACAAACAAATCTTTGTATCAGGTGAAAATATTGATCAATGAAATCGCCGAAGATATGAGAGAGTTTACGACTTTTGACGAGTCAATTTTTTTGCTGAAAAAGAGAACTGTTTATTTGTCACGAGAATTAAATGAAGAACAAAGCCTGCATATTTTTGTGAATCTAAAGAAAAAATATTTCTTAGAATCTCCTTATTATCGTCTATTATCCTATTTGTTAAGAAAAAGAAAGACCCGTATGGTGGACATCTCGGAAGAATTGATTTTTAGTATTTCTTATTGTTATAAATTGATCAGCTATCTTAAGAAAATGCTGGTTATCCAAAATGTTCCGATTACTATCAATAACAATACAGATTCCATTGATTTGACAGGGGCAGAGCCGTGTGTGAGGATGTACCATTATTTAGTTGAGATCATGGCTTGTAATGTATACATCAATCAGCGAACCCGTGCCAGCGTTGAATTAGCAGCTAAAGAATATGAGCCGTTAAAAACCACAAAAGTGAAGCACGACATTATGTTTTCAATCATTGAAAATGCGGTGTTGAGAGGCTATATTGTCAATGAGTTAGACGATGCTTCCATCACTATTTATGAGCAAATCAAGCAACTAGATGGGGAAAAGCAAGTGATCAAGCTGCTGCCGATCAGAAGTCAGCAAGATATTGAGAAAGAACAGATTTTTTATCATTTCTGGGTTTTTCTTTTCATACCTGAAACGATCTCGGATCAAGAAAAACTACTTTTGGGCCAAAAGCTGAGAAATCTTTTAGGAAATCCGCTGGTCGAATTTTCTGCCGATGTTGTAGCTGTCTTGTCGCAAAAGTATAATCTTTCTAAAGAGATCGAAGAATTCATTACCTATGAATTAGTGATGAATACATGGGGCTGTCTTCATCTCTTTTTGGATAGTTTTGTGTCTACTGAAGATTTGTCCTCTACGAACGAACGAGTATTAGAGGTGGAAGAGCTGATTGCAGCTGCCTTGCAGCGCCATTCGTTTGTAATAGAAAAAGAAGCCCTCTTCTTAAGGAAAATCGCTCAGATCACAGCGTCCTATTTACCTATCCAGGAAGAGGAACCGATTCGCATTGGTATTTCTCTTTTGAACCATCCAGAATATATTCCGGTCATTAAAAACAAACTGTTGAAAATTTACAATGAAAATGTGATTCACTTTAGTTCGAATTTAGGAGACTCAGATATATTGGTTTCTGATGGCGTGCTAATCCATAATGAGTCGCAGAAATTCACATTTTTTGGCAATGTTCATAGTACCAAGGATTGGCACAATCTAAATGTGATGATCCAGTCGATGATTTCTAATAAATATACTTGAAAAGAGAGCGTATGGCTCTCTTTTTTTACTTGAACATCAGGTATCGTTGGTCGAAGTACTAACCAAAAGAAGGAAGAGAGAAGACAAAAAAAGATATCTATAAAAGAGGGCTGCGACAGTCACCTTTTATAGATATTTTTTAAACCCGTGATCAGGCAAAGCTAACGTGATGAGGATAACGTTTTTTTGATGGAGATTTCCACCACTTCGGGCATTTGGATCACAGAGATCGTTGCAGGATCATAAGAGCCATCAGGTAATTTTTTCAAGAAGTAATTTTTGATTTCTTCAACTTCCGTCGGGCGAATAGTTCTTTTTTTATTGATCAGCAAAATTTCATTGTGGTTCGGCGCTGAGGTAAAGATCACGGTTGTATCTCCGGCTGTGTAAACCTTTACAAGTTCCGCGTCGGTATTTTCAAGTTGATTCAATACTAGTCGAGAATGGCTGTTCGTAACATTGATTAATTTCACCAGACTCACCTCACATTCTATGTATTTATTAATAACATTATAGGGCGTTTTTTTTCAAAAGAAAAGCCAGACAACTCGGAATTACCCAATTTTTTGGCAAAACATGGTTGTCTGGAAAAGGAAACGTTTCGTTACACGTTTTGGCAGCTTGTTACTCGTTTGTTTCCGATGCTTCTTCTTCAGAAGCCGGATTGGCTTCTTCAAGAGGTGCAGGGGACTCAGCGGAGGTCACAATGATTTTATCTGCATCTTCTAATTGTGCTTTTAGTTGATGTACTTGTGGATGCTCAAGATAAAATTCTGCAATGCCGTCTTCGATTTGATCTTGGATGGTTCTACGCAATGGGCGAGCCCCCATCGTTGCACTGTAACCAAGATCCACCAATTTTTCTTGCACGTCTTGTGGAACGTCGATATGCAGTTTTTGTTGGCTAAGGGTTTGATTGACTTCATGCAGCATGAGAGACACGATCGATAACAAGTTTTCCTTGCTTAAAGCTTTAAATTCGATGATGCCGTCAAAGCGGTTGAGAAACTCTGGTGTAAAGTAATTATTCAATTGATTCAAAACGGAACGAGTGATACCTTCACGCGCCGCACCGAAGCCAACGTTAGCTTCAACTTTGCCGGTTCCGGCATTACTTGTCATGATGATCAAGGTGTCCTTAAAGCTGACGGTACGTCCTTGAGCATCGGTCAAGCGACCATCATCGAGAATTTGCAAGAACATATGCAATACATCAGGATGGGCTTTTTCTACTTCATCTAATAGAATCAAGCTGTAAGGATTCCGACGAACTTTTTCAGTCAATTGACCTGCTTCTTCATAGCCAACATAGCCTGGAGGAGAACCAATCAATTTGGATACACTGTGTTTCTCCATGTATTCTGACATGTCGAAACGAATCATTGATTCTTCAGAACCAAACATTTCATAAGCTAATTGTTTTGCTAATTCGGTTTTCCCGACACCGGTTGGACCGACGAATAGGAAAGAGCCGATCGGACGGTTTTGTTTGCCTAAACCGACCCGATTTCTGCGGATCGCTTTTGCAACTTTGTCGATTGCTTCGTCTTGACCAATAACTTTAGCTTTCAAGTCATCCGCAAGATTCCTCAACTGGGTTTGTTCTTTTTCTTTTAATTCCCCAACAGGGATATTTGTCCGTTCTTCAACAATTTGTTCCATGTCTTTTTCGGTGATGACAGGCGTTTCTTCTTCGCTGATTTGACGTTCTTTCATTTTTTGAAGCTTGTTGATTTGATCGCGATAGTAAGCAGCTTTTTCAAAATCTTCTTCTCGAGAGGCAGCTTGTTTTTGTTCTTCCGCTTCTTGTAATTTCTTTTCGATCGTTTTTGGATCAACGATTTGGATCGTCAAGTTTTTCTTCGAACCTGTTTCATCTAGCAGATCGATCGCTTTATCAGGCAAGAATCGATCTTGAATGTAACGGTTAGAAAGGGTAGCGGCAGCTGCGATCGCTTCATCCGTATATTTCACATGATGGTAATCTTCATAACGCGGTTGTAGGCCTTTTAAAATACGAATGGTTTCTTCCACAGAAGGTTCATCCACACGTACTGGTTGCAAACGCCGTTCTAAAGCGGCGTCTTTTTCGATAATGCGGTATTCATTTAACGTCGTTGCTCCGACCATTTGTAGTTCTCCACGGGCAAGAGCTGGTTTTAAGATGTTTCCAGCATCCATATTTCCGTCGCCGGCTACACCAGCGCCAACGATTTCATGGACTTCATCGATAAACAAGATCACATTTTCCGCTTGCTTGATTTCTTCGATCAATTTTTGGATGCGTTCTTCAAATTGGCCACGAATACCTGTGCCTTGAACAAGCGACGCAACGTCCAAACGAATAACTTCTTTTTCCATCAATTTTTGTGGCACATCACCATCAACGATTTTTTGGGCTAACCCTTCAACAACGGCAGTTTTCCCAACCCCAGGTTCACCAATCAATACAGGATTATTTTTGGTTCGGCGATTAAGGATCTCGATCACGCGTTTGATTTCTGAATCACGACCGACCACTGGATCGACTTCACCATCACGAGCCATTTGAGTGATATTGATGCCATATTCTCCCAGCAGACCCGCAGGCGCTTGGTTATTGCGTGGTGGTTGCCCGCCAACAAAACCGTTACCGCCAGTTTGTGTCGGTGGGGTTTGTTCATAAGGGGTATTTCCTTGCTGCATTTGACGAGACATTTGACGGAATAAATCATCAAGATTGCCAAATCCAAAAGGATCTTGCGCCATTGCAGCTGCAGCATTCCCAGATTGTGCTTTTAATTTTTGGTAACAACTTTGACAATAATCGAGTTGTTTTCTTTGACCATTGACATTGGCATATAAATGAATTGAAGCTTCATTTTTGCCGCAATTTTGACAAAGCATAGATTCACGACCTTTCATATTTGTTCCAACAACCCTATTTTACGGCGCATTTGATTGCTTGTAAAAGAAAAGGGGCTGTGGGCAAAGTAACGGTCACCTTCAAGGTAATGTGTTATTGACCTTTACTGACCATAATTCTATTATACTAACTTTTTGTCAGACTGCAAGAATTTTACCTTTAAAAATTTTCCCTTCGATTTCACTTATAGAAGCGGTCTTTTAAATAAAAAGTAATTCCTATATAATAGAAAGAAAGAGGTGAGAATAGACGTTGGAGAACAGAGATTTTGCTGCAGAAGTAGTACGTTTACGCAATGGAGAGATCCAAGAATTGATTGTCCAACAGCCGGAATTTCTGGCGTTTAGAGATGTCTGGCTCCAGTTGGAAGACCGGTCTTCTTTTGTCGGAGAAGCGGGGTTAAATGGGAAGATCATCTACCGTTATGTGCAAGAAAATAAATAGGACATTTATTTCAATCGTTTATTTAAGAGAAAACGGTTGTCTATCGAGGAAAAAAATGGTAATCTTAACAGTTGAAAGGGCGATTTTTTTCGGGTATCATTGCATGCATGGAAATTTTGCCTTCACACAAAAAAACGTATCATAAAGGAGATTGATCAATATGGAAAAGAAAGATTTTCACGTAGTTGCTGAGACAGGGATTCACGCACGTCCAGCTACATTATTGGTTCAAACAGCAAGCAAATTCAACTCTGATATCAACTTAGAGTACAAAGGTAAATCAGTAAACCTTAAATCAATCATGGGCGTAATGTCATTAGGTGTTGGCCAAGGTTCTGATGTAACTATTACTGCTGAAGGTGCTGACGAAGCAGATGCAATCGCTGCAATCGTAGAAACAATGAAAAAAGAAGGTTTGTCTGAATAATGGTTGAGATGCTAAAAGGAATTGCTGCTAGTGATGGTGTAGCCGTTGCGAAAGCCTACCTGTTAGTACAACCTGATTTATCTTTTTCAAAAGTATCAGTTGAAGATACTGTAGCAGAGGAAGCACGCTTAGATGATGCGTTAGCGAAGTCAACAGCGGAATTACAACAAATCCGCGACAAAGCAGCGCAAACTTTAGGTGAAGCAGAAGCACAAGTATTTGATGCTCATTTAATGGTTCTTTCAGATCCTGAGATGATCGGTCAAATCAAACAAAACGTGACAGATAACAAAGTCAATGCAGAAGCTGCATTGAAAGAAGTTACTGACATGTATATTGGTATGTTTGAAGCAATGGATGACAATGCTTACATGCAAGAACGGGCAGCTGACATCAAAGATGTTGCTAAACGTATCTTGGCGCATTTGTTGAATGTGACTTTGCCTAATCCTTCAATGATCAACGAAGAAGTAGTCGTTGTTGCGCATGACTTGACACCAAGTGATACCGCACAATTAGACCGCAACTTTGTTAAAGCTTTTGTAACAGATATCGGTGGACGTACTTCTCATTCCGCAATCATGGCACGTTCTCTTGAAATCCCAGCAATCGTTGGAACGATGGAGATCACTGCAAAAGTGAAAGCGGGCGACATCTTAGCTGTTAACGGCATTATCGGTGACGTTATCGTCAACCCGACAGATGACCAAGCGGCTGAATTTGTTGAAGCTGGGAAAGCCTACGCAGATCAAAAAGCAGAGTGGGAAAAATTAAAAGATGCTGAAACAGTTACGGCTGATGGTAAGCACTTTGAATTAGCTGCGAACATTGGTACACCAAAAGATTTAGAAGGTGTCCACAACAATGGTGCAGAAGCAGTCGGTTTATACCGTACTGAATTCTTGTACATGGATTCTCCTGATTTCCCAACAGAAGAAGACCAATATAAAGCGTATAAAGCAGTTCTAGAAGGAATGGCTGGAAAACCAGTGGTTGTCCGCACAATGGATATCGGTGGCGATAAAGAACTTCCTTACTTAAAATTGCCTCATGAAATGAATCCTTTCTTAGGCTATCGTGCATTGCGTATCAGCTTGTCTGAACTTGGGGACGACATGTTCCGTACCCAACTTCGTGCGTTGTTACGTGCTTCTGCTCATGGTAACTTACGTATTATGTTCCCAATGGTGGCAACATTGAAAGAGTTCCGTACAGCGAAGAAAATGTATGAAGAAGAGCGTCAAAAATTGATTGACGAAGGCGTTGAGATTTCTAACGAGATCCAAGTCGGAATCATGATCGAAATTCCAGCAGCAGCTGTCTTAGCAGACAAGTTTGCGAAGGAAGTTGACTTCTTCAGTATTGGTACCAATGACTTGATCCAATACACAATGGCTGCAGACCGCATGAATGAACGCGTGTCTTACTTGTACCAACCATACAACCCATCCATCTTACGCTTGATCAAAAACGTGATCGATTCAGCGCATGCTGAAGGCAAATGGGCTGGTATGTGTGGAGAAATGGCGGGCGATCAAACTGCTGTGCCACTTCTTGTAGGTATGGGCTTAGATGAGTTCTCAATGAGTGCAACATCTGTTCTGAAAACACGTAGCTTAATGAAACGTTTGTCAACCACTGACATGCAAGAATTAGCAAAACGTGCATTAGAAGATTGCGATACAATGGAAGAAGTTGTAGAGTTAATCGAACAGTATGTAAAATAATCATTTCTAGGCAACAAGCAATTTTTGCTTGTTGCCTTTTTTTGTTTTAAGAAGACATTTTGTTTGATTTGACTTGCAACAACTTACTACTTTTTTCAGAAAACGAACAGTTTTGTCATATCTTGGAATTAAGCTATGATTCCCTGAGTTTTTCCCGTATCATGGTTAAATGGGGAACAAAATCTAGGACCATGGTAGGAGTATCTCTGCGATCGCCTATGGTATACTAATATCAGATATAAGCATTTCCAAGGAGGAATCATCTTTGAAAGTACTTCTTTATTTTGAAGGAGAAAAATTATTAGCTAAATCAGGTATCGGTCGCGCATTGGCCCATCAGCAACAAGCGCTGACATCTGTCGGGATTCCTTTTACTCTTGATAAAAATGATGAGGATTATGACATTCTTCACATCAACACGTATGGAATCAATAGTATGCATATGGTCAATAAAGCCAAAAGACAAGGAAAAAAAGTGATTTACCATGCCCATTCTACAGAAGAGGATTTTCGGAATTCATTTATCGGTTCAAATCAGCTTTCGCCATTATATAAAAAATATTTGATCAATCTTTATTCCAGAGCCGATCAATTGATCACCCCGACCCCTTATTCGAAAGAACTTTTGGAAGGGTATGGTATCCAAGTGCCGATCGAAGCGATCTCAAACGGGATCGATCTTGACAAATATCAGCCGGATCATGAGAAAGAAAAAGCATTTCGTGAGTATTTTCAGCTTTTACCTGATCAAAAAGTCATTATATCGGTCGGTTTGTTTTTTGAACGAAAAGGCATTCTTGATTTTGTAGAGATAGCTAGACAATTGCCTGAATATACGTTTATCTGGTTTGGTCATACACCAATGATGACGATTCCTAAGCAGATCCGCGACCTTGTCAATGAAGACCATCCAGAAAATGTGCTGTTTCCCGGCTATATCAAAGGAGACATCATCGAAGGGGCATATTCAGCGGCTGATCTGTTTTTCTTTCCTTCCTATGAAGAAACAGAAGGGATCGTGGTCCTTGAGGCGTTAGCCAGCCACCAAAATGTGCTTGTTCGGGATATTCCAGTATATAAAGGGTGGCTAAGCAATGGGCACAATGCATACATGGAGAAAACCAATCAAGGGTTTATCGAGAAAATCAAAGGAATCGTAGATGGCACGTTGCCACAGTTAAGTGAAGCGGGTTATGAAACGGCCAAGCAAAAGAGTATTGATGAAATCGGATATGAGCTAAAAGAAGTTTATACAAAAGTGATGAATACGGAATAAAGAAACTAATGTAAAGTTTGGAGGTACCGTTTTGAAAATCGGATTTTTTACAGACACCTACTTCCCCCAGGTAAGTGGTGTGGCGACATCGATCAAGACATTGAAAGAAGAGCTTGAGAAAAAAGGCCATAAAGTGTATATCTTTACTACGACCGATCCCAATGCTGATCTGGACGAAGAAGATATCATTCGCATGCCAAGTGTCCCGTTTGTGTCCTTCAAAGATCGGCGAATCGTAGTGCGCGGCATGTTGTATGCCTATTTGATCGCCAAAGAGTTAGAGTTGGAATTGATCCATACCCATACCGAGTTTGGCTCTGGGATGTTAGGGAAAATGGTGGGGCGCAAATTGCAAATTCCTGTGATCCATACCTACCATACGATGTATGAAGACTACTTGCACTACATCGCCAATGGGAAGGTCTTACGGCCGTCTCACGTGAAATATCTTTCGCGGCTATTTGCCAACCACTCGACAGGTGTTGTTTGTCCAAGTGAACGAGTCATCGATACGCTGAGGGGGTATGGTGTGGTTTCACCGATGCGGATTATCCCCACAGGGATCGAAGTCGAGAAGTTTCGTCGACCGGACATTACATCTGAAATGAAAAAAGAATTGCGGGAGAAATTAGGTATCACTGAGGATCAACCCATGCTGCTTTCCCTCAGTCGTATTTCTTATGAAAAGAATATCCAAGCGATCATCGATGGGATGCCGGAAATTCTAACCAAGATTCCTGATGCGCAATTAGTGATCGTTGGGAAAGGTCCGCATAAAGAAAAATTAGAAGAAAAAGTGGTGGATATGGCGCTAACTGACCATGTTCAATTTGTCGGCGAAGTGGCGAATGATAAAGTGGCGATCTATTACCACGCTGCCGATTACTTCGTCAGTGCCTCCACTTCAGAAACACAAGGACTGACATACACGGAAGCAATGGCTGCTGGGACCCCATTAGTCGTTGAAGGCAATGATTACTTAAACACTTTGATCGATGATCCATCGTTAGGCGTCACCTATGAGAGTGATCGGGATTTCGCAAAAGCATTTATTGATTATTATGAACAAAAGATTCCTGCTGATCCCGAAGTTCTTTCTAGGAAGATGTACGAGATCTCGGCATTACGCTTTGGTGAGTCGATGCTGTCTTTCTACCATGATATGGTTGCCTATTATGAAACCGAACGCATCGGGAAAGAAACCGAGCAGACGTTAGAAAAATTCAAAGTAAAATTAAAGGCATTTCGCCGAACGATCGATTAAACAGAAAATTTTCGCAAGTTCATGTTTTTAGCGTATACTAAAGACATGAACTTTTTTATATTGGAGGGATCTGCATGAAATTAGGATTTATCGGTACTGGTGTCATGGGTCAAGCGATGGTTGGTCATCTCTTAGCTGCAGGACATACAGTGAATGTTTACAATCGGACGAAAGCAAAAACAGATGAACTCGTTGCGAATGGAGCAATTTGGTGTGACACCCCAACAGAAGTTGCATCAGAAAGTGAAATCATCTTTACAATGGTTGGGTATCCATCAGACGTTGAAGAAGTTTACTATGGGCCTCAAGGGATTTTTCAAACGGCTGTGACGGGCAAAACATTGGTGGATTTTACCACCAGTACACCTGATTTGGCAGAACGAATCTATCAGACAGCGAAGGAAAAAGGTGCTGCGAGTATCGATGCGCCAGTTTCTGGTGGTGACCTTGGTGCCAAAAATGCCACGCTAACGATTATGGTTGGTGGCGATGAAGAAGCTTACCAACAAGTAAAACCACTTTTTAAAGTATTAGGAAAGACGTTTCAACTTCAAGGAGGGGCAGGAAAGGGTCAGCATACGAAAATGGCCAATCAGATCATGATTGCCGGAACCATGACGGGGATGACAGAAATGCTGGTCTATGCGCACCAAGCCGGTCTTGATTTACCACGAGTGATTGACACGCTTTCTGGCGGTGGGGCAGCCAATTGGTCCATGACGAATTACAGTCCCCGTATCCTAAAAGAGGATTATTCACCAGGCTTTTTTGTCAAACATTTCATCAAAGATTTGGGGATCGCTTTGGATGAGGCTAAGAAGATGGGATTGGATTTGCCGAGCACCACTTTAGCTAAAAAATTGTATGATCAGTTGGCTGAAAAAGGCTATGAAAATGACGGAACGCAGGCGCTGATTAAACTTTGGTGGCAAGATGGAAAAAAATCTTAAAATGACAAAAAAAATACGAAAAATCAATGCAAGATAGAGGATGTTTTGATACAATATAACGGACAGAAAAAGGAGGCTTACGAATGAAAAGTTCGCAATTAGTCGCTATCATCAAACGTTTAGAAGCGATGGTCGAAGCGCAAGACAATGAAGTTCAAGTACGTCGTTTTGAAAAAGAAGGCGTCGAAAAATGTACCGTTACTTATGACAATTCGACAGAAACGTTTGAATTAACGGAAGCAGAATCAAGTCAATCTTATCAATTTGATAATGTTGATATTGTAGCCATGGAAATCTATGATTTGATCCAATAAGAATGAGTGGGACGTTCGTCGTCGCTTTCTCATTTCTATACAGCAAGCCTACTTGGGCTTGCTGTTTTTTATTTATCTGCTGCTTTTTCTTGGCGGTACAGGTGATTAAGGATGATCCCTAATGGATCGAGATCTTCCGGGGCTAAAGGTAGCGCAGCGCTTGATGGCGGAAGTGGCTGGAATGTTTCTTCGGGAGAAAGAATGTTTGTTTGGATCAACTTACCAAAGCTGACTTGATAGTATTTGAGTTGAGTCGTCTGTGATACTGGCTCCTCTAAGTCAAGGGGAATCGAAAAAATCACTTCCGGTTCTTGAATGAACTGATTGACCCTCACGATTTCTTGGTAAAAGCTTTCTGCTAAATGGATCTCTCGCTGCAGTACACTAGCTTGTTCAAACAATAAGTGATCAATCAGGTATGCCAAGCGTTTTTTAAGGAGTGAAAAACAGTCTGTCTTCTTTCCTGCAAAAAAACAGCCGATCTCTCGCCACTTCTCTTCCAAGGGATACGCCTCCATTTGAGGGAGTTGTTTACGTAAGGTCAATAGCGTCAGTTCGTTGACAGTCGGCAATTGAAACGTTTCTGACAATAATTGAAACAACACAGGCAATTTTTTTGTTTGCCGAAAGGGGCCATAACTGCCAATTTGTGGTGTTTGAGTGATCGTGAAGCTATGATTCGTCAAATCAACAAAGCAATAGTTCGCTGAATGGTTCATTTGTCGGTTGTAGATAGGATGAAAAGCTTGGATCAAACGACATTCAAGTAATAGTGCATCCAATTCGGTATCTGTTTCGATCGTTTCAAAATCAACGACATTATAAACAAGTCGAAGCACCTTATTGGCATGCTGCTGGTTTTTTCGGAAGTAGGAAACGACACGCTGCTTCAATGATTTGGCTTTTCCCACATACAAGACTTCGTTGTGTTGATCTTTCATTAGATAAACGCCAGGCTTTTCAGGCAGTGCATTTGCTTTGTTTTTTAGAAACTCTTTGTTCGGATTCATCGATCTTTCCTCTCCTTCCTTCAAAGAGTAGCAGATGAGAGCGGAGAGAGCAACGTTTGCTGGCCGTTGACAAGAAAAAAATAGGAATAGAGAGGAGACAACGCAATGATAAACTTTGACATTCAAAGGAAATTTCTCTATAGCGGAAACGGATTATTTTGTCAACTCGCAGCTTTTAGAATCTTAGAAAATCAGTTCTCAAATAAAAATGTGCTTAAAAATAAAAAAAGTTCGAAAAAATTCTTGCATTTCTCAATAACTTCCGATATAGTTTGACTATCAAATGATTTGATTATCAAAGTATTCGGATGGTGAAGGTTATGGAACCCAATTTAGAAACAGTTAATGACTACTTAGTCAGCGTCTTTAATGACATCTTAGTGATTGAAGAATCTGAATTGAAAAAATCTCAATTCAAAGACCTTTCAATTACCGAAATGCATACCATCGAAGCCATCGGGATGTACAAAAAAAAGACCACGACTGAAGTTGCCAAAGAGCTTTCGATCACTGTTGGGACTTTGACCATCGCGATCAATCGTTTGGTGAAAAAAGAATATGTAGAACGGATTCGCAGTGAAGATGATCGGCGAGTCGTCAAACTAGGTTTGACGAAAAAAGGAAAACTCCTTTATCGTGTTCATCAGCATTTTCATCGTGAGATGGTGAAGGGTGTCTTGAGTCAGATGTCTCCTGAAGAGGAACAGGCACTGTTGAAAGCACTGAAAAATCTGCATGACTTTTTACAAGATTATAAGTGAGAATAATGGATGAATATGTTTGGAAAAATTACCGCGACTGCAAGTTATGTTCCAGAAAAAATCGTAACAAATGATGATCTATCAAATTTGATGGATACTTCAGATGAATGGATCCATTCTCGCACGGGAATCAAACGAAGAAGAGTCGCTGTCGGCGAAAACACTTCAGACCTTTGTATTCGCGTCGCTCAAACGCTCTTACAAGATGCTCAGCTTTCAGCAGAAAGTCTAGATTTTATCTTGGTAGCGACGATCACACCGGATTTTAATACACCGGCGGTTGCTTGCCAAGTCCAAGGGGCGATTGGGGCAGTCAATGCCTTTGCTTTTGATATCAGTGCAGCATGTGCTGGTTTCGTGTATGCATTGTCTATGGCTGAAAAACTGATTCGAACGGGCGCTAAAAAAGGATTGGTCATCGGTGGAGAAGTACTTTCAAAAGTCTTGGATTGGAACGACCGTTCGACGGCTGTTTTATTCGGAGATGGTGCCGGCGGTCTATTGTTGGAAGCATCTTCAGAGCAGCATTTGCTCAAAGAGTCTTTAAAAGCAGATGGGACGCGAGGCATGTCCTTAACATCTGGTTTTCGCACGAATGAGAATCCTTTTTCACAAAACGCTCCGGCGTATAGTGCTTGTATGCAAATGATTGGACGAGAAATCTTTGATTTTGCGACGCGTGATGTGGTCGCCTCGATCAATGATCTGACACAAGATGAAGCAATCGATTATTTTTTGCTTCACCAAGCAAATTCACGTATTTTAGACAAAGTTGCTCGCAAGCTGAAGCAGCCCCGTGAGAAATTTTTGCAAAATATGCAAGATTATGGCAATACTTCGGCAGCCTCGATTCCGTTATTGCTAGATGAAGAAATCAAACGAGGTACACTGTCACTTGGCAGTGGTCAAAAAGTGGTGTTCTCAGGTTTTGGCGGCGGATTAACATGGGGAACTATGTTAGCCACCTTATAACTTGTTCACGAAACAAAATTACTATTGAAAAACACATTGGAGGAATATACACATGGTATTCGAAAAAATTCAAGAAATCGTAGCAGAAGAATTAGGAAAAGAAAAAGAAGAAATCAAATTGAACACAAACATCCAAGAAGATTTAGAAGCAGACAGCTTGGATCTTTTCCAAATCATTAACGAGATCGAAGATGAATTCGATGTGAAGATCGAAACAGAAGATGGTATCACAACCGTTGAAGATCTAGTTAAATATGTAGAAAAACAACAAGCATAAAACAAAGGCTAGGCAGACAGCCTAGCCTTTCCTTTTTAAGAACGTGTTTTTGCTGATTCATAGACGAACTGCAAGAAGCCATGTTCTCCAACGACAACGATCAAAGTAATGAAGGAGTACAAGATGAAGACAGCCTTTTTATTTAGCGGTCAAGGCGCACAGTACCCCAAAATGGGAGAAGAGCTCTATCACCAAGAAGCCATCGTTCGTGAGACGTTTGAACAAGCCAGCACCATTCTAGGATATGATATGGCGGAGCTATGCTTTACTGAAAACGAACGTTTAAACCAGACGGAATATACGCAGCCTGCCATCTTAACGGTAAGTACGGCTTTTTGGCGTCTTTTGGATGCGCAAGGAATCAAAGCAGATGCTGTTGCTGGCTTGAGTTTAGGCGAATATACAGCCTTAGTCGCTAGTGGTGCGCTTGATTTCCAGACAGCAGTCGCATTGGTACAAAAGCGCGGTCGGTATATGGCAAGTGCGGCGCCAGCAGGTGTTGGGAAAATGGTTGCTGTGATGAACACACCCGCTGAAACGATTGAAGAAATCTGTAAAGAAGCAAGTCAAGTGGGGATCGTGACACCAGCGAATTACAATACGCCGCAGCAGATCGTCATTGGCGGTGAAGCGCCGGCAGTGGATAAAGCGGTGGAATTGTTACAAGCTGCTGGAACCAAACGGGTGATTCCTTTAAATGTCAGCGGTCCTTTCCATACCGCTTTGTTGGAACCCGCATCGCAGCAATTAGCACAGGAATTAGCTCAAATCACCTTTGATGAGTTGCAAGTACCTGTCATCAGCAATACGACCGCGCAGCCAATGCAGCAAGACCAAATCAAGGAACTGTTGACGCTGCAAGTGAAATCGCCAGTGCGTTTTTACGAAAGCATTGCGACACTGAAGCAGCTTGGCATCCAACAAGTCATCGAGATCGGACCAGGAAAAGTATTGAGCGGTTTTATGAAGAAAATAGACAAAGAAATCCAGACTGCGCGTGTAGAAGATAGCCAAACGTTGGCAGATACACTAGCCCGATTCAACTAGGAGGAATTTATGGATCTGCAAAATAGAAACGTCTTTGTAACTGGTAGCTCGCGAGGGATCGGTTTTACCATCGCGGAAGCCTTTGCCAAAGAAGGAGCGAATATCGTTTTAAATGGACGAAAAGAAATTCCCCAGTCACTGATCGATCGCATCACCAGCTACGGCGTGAAATGTGTAGCGATCAATGGGGACATTTCTGATTTTGATCAAGCGGCAGCCATGCTTTTGGAAGCAGAAGCGGCAGTCGGACCGATCCACATTTTGGTCAATAATGCCGGAATCACGAATGACAAATTATTGTTGAGAATGAAACCCGAAGATTTTGATTCAGTGATCAAAATCAATTTGACTGGTACCTTCAATATGACGCAGCACGCGTTGAAAAAAATGATGAAGTTGCGAGAAGGCCGCATCATCAATTTGACGAGTGTGGTCGGCTTGACGGGAAATATCGGGCAAGCCAACTATGCGGCAAGTAAAGCTGGCGTGATCGGTTTTACGAAATCTGCCGCTCGTGAAGGTGCCGCTCGGGGGATCACCTGCAATGCGATCGCCCCAGGATTTATCGAAACAGAGATGACTGAAGTGCTGTCGGATAAAGTCAAAGAACAATCATTGGCAACTATTCCATTACAGCGTTTTGGTTCCACACAGGATGTTGCGCAAACAGCAGTCTTTTTAGCAAAAAGCCCCTACATCACTGGTCAGGTGATCAGTGTAGACGGCGGGATGGCAATGCAAGGGTAGGAGGAAGAAAAGATGAATCGAGTAGTAGTTACAGGATACGGCGTCACTTCTCCAATCGGAAATGACCCAGAAACTTTTTTAGCAAGTTTACAAAACGGGACCAACGGCATCGGCCCGATTACAAAATTTGACGCAGAAGCAACAGGGATCTCAGTTGCTGCTGAAGTCAAAGATTTTCCGTTAGAAAAGTACTTCGTTAAAAAAGATACGAAGCGGATGGATCTTTTTTCCATTTATGGAATTTATGCGGCCTTAGAAGCGATGGAAATGGCGAAGTTAGATACAGAAACCATTGATGTGGATCGTTTTGGCGTGATGGTTGGTTCGGGGATCGGCGGCTTGCCAACGATTCAAGACCAAGTGATTCGAATGCATGACAAAGGAGCAAATCGGGTATCACCAATGTTCGTACCGATGTCGATCGTAAATATGGTTGCCGGCAACATTGCGTTACGGGTAGGTGCGAAAGGCATTTGTACGACGACTGTTTCCGCCTGTGCTTCTGGTACCCATTCAATCGGTGAAGCTTTCCGAAACATCAAGCATGGCTATGCAGATGTCATGATCGCTGGTGGTTCAGAAGCGACGATCTGTGAAATCGGTATTGCTGGTTTTGCTTCTCTGACGGCGTTAACCACTGAATCAGACCCTGACAAAGCTTCCGTTCCGTTTGATAAAAATCGTAGTGGATTTGTCATGGGTGAAGGCGCTGGCGTCTTCATTTTAGAATCATTGGCGCATGCACAAAAACGTGGGGCAACGATTTTAGGTGAAGTCGTAGGGTACGGTGCGAACTGTGATGCCTACCATATGACTGCGCCAAACCCTGATGGATCAGGTGCTGGAAAAGCAATGAAATTAGCGATGCAAGAAGCGGCGATTACCCCAGCTGAAGTTGGTTACATCAATGCCCACGGTACAAGCACGCCCGCCAATGACAGTGCAGAAGCGACATCGATCCAATACGGATTGGGCGAAGACTATAAAAAACCATATGTCAGCAGTACAAAGTCAATGACTGGTCATTTGCTTGGGGCGGCTGGTGGAATCGAAGCCATTGCTTCACTATTAGCATTACAACATCAATTTATTCCACCAACCATCAACGTGACAGAACAAGATCCTGAGATCGACTTGAACGTTGTTATCAATCAAAGCCAACCAGCAGAATTGACCTATGCCATGAGTAATTCACTTGGGTTTGGCGGTCATAATGCAGTGATCTTGCTGAAACGTTGGGAGGAAGCGTAATTGGAAACACATGAGATAAAAGAGCTGCTCAGCCAATTCGATCAATCGACGTTAACTGAGCTTCAATTAAAAAAAGAGACGTTTGAACTTTATTTTAATAAAAATACGACAAGTGGGCTACAAAATGCACAATCTACACCTGCGCCTGCTCCTGCAGCGAATGCTGCGCCAACTCCTGTTGTACCAACGCCTGCTGTCTCAGCGACACCTGACACAGTAGAAGCGGCAAAACCTGTCTTAGAGGGCAAAGAAGTTGTCTCGCCATTAGTGGGTGTCGTTTATTTGAAACCAAGTCCTGACAAAGATAACTTTAAGCAAATCGGCGATCACGTGAAAAAAGGCGATATTCTTTGTATCGTTGAAGCGATGAAAGTCATGAATGAAATCGTCAGCGACGTCGATGGCGAATTGGTTGAAGTCTTGGTTGAAAGCGAACAAATCGTTGAATTCAATCAACCATTATTCCGTGTGAAAGAAGGGTAAAGCAATGAGCGCATTAACGATTCAAGAAATCAAAGAAATCATCCCTCATCGTTATCCGATGCTTTTAGTGGATCGCGTTGAGGAGTTAGAAGAAGGCAAACGGGTCGTTGCGAAGAAAAACGTTACCATTAATGAGCCGTTTTTCCAAGGTCATTTTCCCCATGAACCAGTGATGCCTGGAGTATTGATCGTGGAAGCAATGGCGCAAGCAGGTGCTGTGGCATTATTGTCATTGGAAGACTTTCGTGGGAAAACTGCCTACTTTGGCGGTTTAGACAAAGCAAAATTCAGAAAAAAAGTAACACCAGGCGATACCTTGATCTTAGAAGTAGAAATAATCAAAGTAAAATCTGCAGCCGGCATCGGCAAAGGAATTGCCTATGTTGATGGAAAAAAAGTGGCGGAAGCAGAATTGACTTTCATGATTGGATAGGTGAGACATGTTTTCTAAAGTATTGATCGCAAACCGTGGCGAAATCGCCGTACGTATCATTCGCGCTTGTCGCGAATTAGGTATTCAAACGGTCGCCGTTTATTCAGAAGCAGATAAAGAAGCGTTGCACACAGAGCTTGCCGATGAAGCGATTTGTATCGGACCTGCCAAAGCAGCTGACTCTTATTTGAATGTACAGCAGATCCTAAGCGCTGCAATCGTCACAAAGGCTGAGGCGATCCATCCCGGCTTTGGCTTTCTTTCAGAGAATAGCCGCTTTGCTGCGATGTGCGAGGAATGCAATATCGTCTTTATTGGGCCAAAGAGTGAGACTATCGATGCAATGGGAAACAAAATCAATGCAAGACGCTTGATGATCGAAGCAGAAGTACCGGTCATTCCCGGAAGCAAAGGCGCGATTTCTGATGTGGAAGAAGCTTTAACGATCGCTGAAGAGATTGGTTACCCGGTCATGCTCAAAGCAGCAGCCGGCGGTGGCGGTAAAGGGATACGGAAAGTCGCCGATAAAGAAGCGTTGCCACATCATTTTGTTTCGGCACAGCAAGAGGCGAAAGCGGCATTTGGCAACGATGAAATGTACATTGAAAAAATCATTTATCCTGCTCGACACATAGAAGTGCAAGTGTTAGGTGATTCTTTTGGTAATATTATCCACCTTGGTGAACGCGATTGCTCGCTGCAACGCAACAACCAAAAAGTGTTGGAAGAATCTCCTTCTGTGGTGATTTCTGAAAGCAAACGAGCAGAGCTAGGAGAAGCAGCGGTACGTGCCGCACAAGCGGTAGGGTATCGCAATGCCGGCACGATCGAGTTTTTAATGGCAGACAATGGGGCGTTTTATTTCATGGAAATGAACACTCGAATCCAAGTGGAACACCCCATCACTGAAATGGTGACGAACATTGATCTAGTCAAAAAACAACTCGAAGTTGCTAGTGGTGAACCGCTAGGCTTGACACAAGCAGACATCAAGATGACAGGTGCGGCAATCGAATGTCGGATCAATGCAGAAAATCCAGCCTTCAATTTTGGACCGTCACCAGGAAAGATCAACAATTTATTTCTGCCTGGTGGAGGCTTGGGTGTACGGGTAGACAGTGCCATGTATTCCGGCTATACGATCCCGCCTTATTATGATTCCATGATCGCTAAAGTGATCGTTCACGGCGAGAACCGTTTTGAAGCATTGATGAAAATGCAGCGGGCGTTAGCTGAATTAGTGACCGATGGTGTCATTACGAATGCAGAATTCCAAATGGACTTGATCAGTCACCCGAAAGTGATTGCGGGAGACTATACAACCGCCTTTTTACAAGAGGAATTTTTGCCAAATTGGACACCTGAACAATAGGAGGGAAGTTGAGTGGCTTTATTTAAGAAAAAAAACTACATTCGCATCAATCCTAATCGAGGTCAGCTGCCAACGAACGAACCAGTCGTCCCAGATAATCTTTGGGCGAAATGTCCTAGTTGCAAACGAACGCTTTATACGAAGGAGATGGGGGCAGAAAAAGTCTGTCCCCACTGCGGGTATAATTTCCGGATCAGCGCCTGGGAACGGATCGCTATCACGATTGATGAAAAAAGTTTTGAAGAATGGGACACAGATGTTACCACAAAAGATCCCCTTGATTTCCCAGGGTACCTGGATAAAGTCGCACAAATGCAAGAAAAAACTGGTTTGCATGAGGCTGTTCTAACGGGAGAAGCCAAAGTTCGAGGATTGCCGTTAGCAATCGGTGTCATGGATGCGAATTTCATCATGGGCAGTATGGGAACGGTCGTGGGGGAGAAAATCACCCGTTTGTTTGAACGTGCGATCGAAAAACAGCTACCAGTTGTTCTTTTTACCGCTTCGGGTGGGGCTCGGATGCAAGAAGGGATTTTGTCACTGATGCAAATGGCGAAGATCTCCGCGGCAGTAAAACGCCACAGTAAAGCTGGCTTGTTTTATCTAACGGTTTTAACGGACCCGACCACCGGTGGCGTTACCGCTAGTTTTGCGATGGAAGGGGATATCATCCTGGCAGAACCGCAAGCATTGATCGGTTTTGCTGGACGACGTGTGATTGAACAAACCATTCGTCAGGAACTACCTGAAGATTTTCAAAAGGCAGAGTTCCTGTTAGATCATGGCTTTGTCGATCAAATCGTTCCACGGACGAACTTGCGGGAGAAAATCTACCATTTGATTTCTTTGCATACGCGGAAAGGATGGAATCGCAATGACTAGAGCAGCCCACGAAATCGTTGAACTCGCTCGCAGCAAAGACCGCTTGACGGCACTGGATTACTTTGAAGGCATTTTTTCTGAGTTTGAAGAGTTTCATGGAGACCGTCTGTTTGGCGAAGATGAAGCCGTTGTTGGCGGGATAGCTTGTTTAGATGGCAAGCCAGTGACCGTGATCGGTATTCAAAAAGGCCGTAATCTACCTGAAAATTTACGCAGAAACTTTGGCTCACCACATCCTGAAGGCTATCGAAAAGCGTTACGCTTAATGAAGCAAGCAGAAAAATTTCAGCGACCTGTGGTCACATTGATCAATACAGCAGGGGCGTTTTGTGGTATTGGCGCGGAAGAACGGGGAGAAGGTGAAGCGATTGCCCGTAACTTGATGGAAATGTCCGATTTAACGGTGCCGATCTTGGCAATCATCATTGGTGAAGGCGGCAGCGGCGGTGCTTTAGCACTGGCTTTAGGGGATGAAGTGTGGATGATGGAACACTCGATCTATGCCATTTTATCTCCCGAAGGCTTTGCTTCGATCCTATGGAAAGATGGTAGCCGGGCCAAAGAAGCTGCTGGTTTAATGAAGATCACTGCCCAAGAACTATTTGAATTAGGCGTTATTGAAAAAGTGATTGCTGAAACCCATGAAGAGGCCTTTTTACCGAAAGAGCAATTGATGGAACAGATGAAAGCGGCAATTTCAACGAAACTCGCTGAACTTTCTACGTTGCAAACAGAAGAATTGCTTGAGGCAAGGTATCAGCGTTTTCGCCGATTTTAACAACTAGGATATCCACTCTGATTAGAGAGAGGGTATCCTAGTATTTTTTTATTAAAAGTGTTATTGAATAAATCGTGCAAATGACGAAGTTTTTAGTTTAAAATTTAATTATTCTGTGCTATTATGTATATATTCTGAATATAAGAAGATTATATTGCATAAATATTTGTTTTGAAGAGGAGCGTTTTTAATGAAAAAATTATTTGGAGCACTTGTTGTATTGACGGGGATTTTGGTTTTAGGAGCTTGTGGAAATGGCGGCTCATCGAGTACTGGCAGTTCTAGTGCCAGCGGTTCGGCGGATAACCAATTGGAAGCCATCAAAGCAGCCGGTGTGTTGAATGTGGCAACTTCTGCTGACTTTGCCCCCTTTGAATTTCATGCCTTGATTGATGGCAAAGATACGATCGTGGGCGCAGATATCGATATGGTCAATGAGATCGCTGATCGTCTTGGTGTCGAAGTGAATATTTTGGACCTTGATTTCAATGCTGTCTTGACTGCTTTGCAACAAGGAAAAGCCGATATCGCTGTTTCAGGCATCTCAGCAACTGACGAACGTAAACAGACTTTTGATTTCACCGATAACTATTTTACACCAGAACAAAAAGTAGTTGTTAATAAAAACAATGAGTCGGCATTTGATTCAATCGAAAGCTTGTCTGGCAAAAAGGTGGGCGCTCAAAAAGGCTCGATCCAAGAAATGATCGTTCAAGACCAATTAGCGGATTCGCAATTGGTTTCCATCGCCAAAGTTCCGAATCTAGTCAATGAATTGAAACAAGGATCGATCGATGGTTTGGTGCTTGAAAGTGCGGTGGCTGAATCGTATGTTGCACAAAATGATGACCTCGTGATCACTGATGTAGCATTAGAAGCGTCTGAAGGCGATTCTTATGCAATTGCTTTACCTAAAGGGAGTACCGAACTACAAGAAGAGCTAAACAGTATTTTGAAAGAATTGATTGAAGATGGTACAATCGATGAGTATGTACAAAAGAACACAGATCTAGCCAACGAAAATGCGGCGCAATAGATAGAACGGAGTAGACACAATTATGGATTTATCCTTTTTAGCGATATATTACCCTTATTTTCTTTCTGGTGTGGTGATCACCATCGTGATCTCTATCATCACCGTGATCTTTGGAACGATTCTAGGGGTGATTTTTGCCCTAATGAAATTATCAAAAGTGACGCCTTTGCGCTGGTTTGCTAATGCGTATATTGAAGTCATCCGCGGCACACCGATGCTGGTGCAAATTTTGATCGCTTTTGGTCTTTTGCAAGGAATGTTTGCTTTGCCGACAGTCTCAATCGGCGTGCTGAGTCTTGATTTTGGGCGGCTCTTTCCAGGGATCATTGCCTTATCACTAAATTCCGGGGCATACGTTGCTGAAATCGTCCGAGGGGGAATCAATGCCGTTGATTACGGTCAAACAGAAGCGGCTGGTTCTTTAGGGCTGCGGCCTTTTCAAACGATGCGTTATGTCGTATTGCCACAAGCACTACGCAACATCTTGCCGCCACTAGGCAATGAATTTATCGTTTTGATCAAGGATTCCTCTTTGCTTTCAACGATCGGCATCTACGAGCTGATGAACAGTGCGCAGATCGTTGTCACCAGTTCTTTCCAACCATTAACGCCTTTCTATGTGGCGGCGGTCATTTATTTCATCTTGACGTTTACGACTTCGCGACTATTGAGTTTATGGGAAAAGAAACTAGGAAAAGGCTATCGTCGTTAAAAGGAGAAGACAAGCTATGATGTTAGATATTCAAGAGTTACACAAAACCTTTGGCAGCAATCAAGTGCTGAAAGGGATCACAACGACGATCGAGCAAGGAGAAGTCGTTGTGGTGATTGGACCATCTGGTTCAGGAAAAAGCACGTTCTTACGCTGTTTAAACTTACTAGAAGTACCGACAAGCGGAAAAATCTTTTTTGAAGGAACCGATATTACCGATCCAAAGAATGATTTGTATAAGATGCGGGAAAAAATGGGCATGGTTTTTCAAAATTTCAATCTTTTTCCGAATATGACGGTTTTAGAAAACATTACTTTGTCCCCGACGAAAGTCAAAAAGGTAGCAAAACCAGCTGCTGAAACACTAGCAAAGCAACTATTGAATGATGTAGGTCTGCCTGATAAGGCAAACTCCTATCCACAAAGTCTATCTGGTGGACAAATGCAACGGATCGCTATTGCACGTGCCTTGGCGATGGAACCGGATGTGATGCTCTTTGATGAACCGACTTCTGCGTTAGACCCTGAAATGGTTGGCGAAGTATTGTCCGTTATGCAGCGTTTGGCTCAGCAAGGAATGACGATGGTCATCGTCACTCATGAAATGGGCTTTGCGAAGGAAGTCGCGGATCGGATTTTATTTATGGATCAGGGAATCATTATGGAGGAAGGAACGCCAGAACAGCTCTTTGATCATCCGAAAAACCCGAGAACCATTGATTTTTTAAGTAAAGTATTGTAAAATGCGAGAAGCTCGCAGTTGCAAATGACAATTTTGGACTTTTTCTAAGCATCCTTTCAGTAAAAGGATGCTTTTTTGACGGAAAAAAAGAATACTTTAAAGAAGTGATGGAACAAACTGTTGTTTCGACACCTTCGTTTTTCAGTTCTTTTACAAGAAACCTGCAGAAACTAGCGCACTTGCTAGTATTCAAAAAGATTCTATTGTATAATTACAGGTTGAAGAGGTCTGATCCTTTTAGAAACTGCCTGCTTGCTTGTCAACAGCTAGTACGGTTTCTTTTTAAAGATCGACTATGTGGATCGATGACTAGTCGCCGACTTTTAACATGCGAAGAAATCAGATAGTAAAGGAGATTCTATGTTTTCAAATTATAAACCGACTTGGATGGTCGATGCGATTTATAAAATCACCCCTAGCCAACTAAAGGCACAGGGGATCAAAGGGATTTTGACCGATCTTGATAATACCTTGATTGCTTGGAATAATCCTGATGGAACTGAAGAATTAAAAAACTGGTTATTGGAAATGAAAAACGCTGGCATACCGGTGATTGTCGTTTCTAACAACAATAGTGAACGCGTGGCACGGGCTGTTGCGCCTTTTGGTTTAAAGTACGTACACCGCGCATTAAAACCTTTTTCAAGAGGGATCAAACAAGGGTATCAGCAATTAGGCTTGAAAAAAGAAGAGGTTGTCATGATCGGCGATCAGATTATGACGGATGTACGAGGTGCCAATCGTGCTGGTGTTCGCAGCATTCTAGTGAAACCAGTGATACCAACGGATTCTTGGAAAACCCAGTTTAATCGAGCAGCAGAAAGAAAAATCATGAACTATTTATTGAAACACAACCCAGAGTTAAAATGGCGTGGAGGAATTTAATATGACAGAAGGAATCGAAGAAATTCACTGTATCGGCTGCGGGGCATTGATTCAAACAACAAATCCTAACGAATTGGGGTACACCCCGCAATCTGCATTAGAAAAAGGACTTGAATCAGGAGAAGTCTATTGTCAACGCTGCTTCCGCTTGCGCCATTACAATGAGATCCAAGATGTCGCGCTGACAGACGATGATTTCCTACGTTTGCTGAATGAAATCGGGGAAAAAGACGCCTTGATCGTTAATGTCGTCGATATTTTTGACTTTAATGGTTCATTGATCCCAGGACTGCACCGCTTTGTTGGTGATAATCCTGTTTTATTAGTGGGCAACAAGGTGGATATTTTACCGAAATCTTTGAAAAAATCGAAAATGACCCAATGGATGAAGGAACGGGCTTACGAAGTCGGTTTAAGACCCGTCGATGTATTGTTGACGAGTGCCAAGAAACCGGGTGAAACCAAAGCGTTGCTACAAGCGATCGAAACGTATCGTGAAGGTCGTGATGTGTATGTGGTTGGTGTGACGAATGTTGGAAAATCAACATTGATCAATCAAATCATCAAACAAACAGCAGGGATCAACGAGCTGATCACCACTTCGCGATTCCCTGGAACTACATTGGATAAAATTGAGATTCCATTGGACGACGGGCACTTTTTGATCGACACACCAGGAATCATTCATCGTCATCAAATGGCACACTATTTAGGTAAAAAAGATCTGAAAATCGTGGCACCAGCCAAAGAAATTAAACCGAAAGTGTATCAATTGAACCCTGAACAAACCTTGTTCTTAGGGGGACTTGCCCGTTTTGATTTCATACAAGGAGAACGAAGTTCGTTTGTTGCCTATGTAGCGAATGATGTAGCGATCCATCGGACCAAATTAAGTAAAGCCGATGAATTTTATGAGAAACATGTTGGTGGGCTGCTGCAGCCGCCACGAGCAGATGAAGTGGCGGATTTTCCTGAACTCGTCCGTTTCGAATTTTCAATCAAAGAAAAAACCGATATCGTTTTTGCTGGACTTGGCTGGATCACGATCACCAAACCATGTGTCATCGCCGGGTGGGCGCCAAAAGGTGTCGATGTGCTTAGACGTAAAGCATTAGTATAAGGAAGAAGGAAGATTATGGACTTACGAGGAAAACAAAAAAGATTTTTACGAAGTGAAGCGCACCATCTAAACCCGATTTTTCAAATCGGCAAAGGCGGCTTGAATGACGCGATGGTGTCGCAAATTGAAGAAGCACTAGAAAAACGGGAATTGATCAAAGTCTCATTACTCCAAAATACCGATGAGGTTGCTGACGAAGCAGCTGAAACGATCCGTGAGAAAGTTGGCTGTGAAGTGGTTCAGATCATCGGACGAGTGATCGTTTTATTCAAACCGTCTAGTAAAGAAAAATACCAAACGATTTCAAGCAAAGTTCGTTCAATTTAGGAGGGAGAAGGCATGCAAGGACAAACATTTGGAAAGGTACAAACGGTTTTAGAGACACAAACACAAGAACTTGTACCGAAAAAGCAAGTGGGCATTCTTGGTGGAAATTTTAATCCAGTACACTACGCACATCTGGTCATGGGTGAGCAAGTAGGGCAAGCATTAGGGCTGGATAAAGTTTATTTCATGCCTGAGTATTTACCGCCTCATGTTGATGAGAAAAAGACAATCCCCGCTGAGCATCGTTTAGCGATGTTGAAGTTGGCGGTCGCCGATAATCCGCGATTTGCTGTAGAGACCATTGAGTTGGAACGAAAAGGTAAGAGTTATACGGTTGATACGATGCGGGAATTGACAGCTAAGAATCCAGATACTAATTATTATTTTATCATTGGCGGGGATATGGTGAACTATTTACCAAAATGGCATCAAATCGATGAGCTGATGGAATTGGTAACTTTTGTGGGGGTTCGCCGCCCGGAAGTGCCGATCGATAGCCCATACCCGATTATTTGGATCGATATTCCTCTAATGGATGTCAGCTCAACAACAATTCGTAAAAAAGTGCAACAAGGTTGTTCGGTTCGCTACTTATTGCCAGATAATGTGTTACACTATATTCAAGAAAAGGGGTTGTACTTGGATGAAGAGTGAACACTACACACAAGCAGAACGGGAACTTTTGATGCAAAAGGTCCAAATGCAGATGAGTCAAAAGCGCTTTGAGCATGTGTTGGGTGTCGAAAAAACGGCCGTTGCCCTTGCGGAAAAATATGGTGCTTCATCGGTCAAAGCCAGCATCGCTGCTTTGACGCATGATTATGCGAAGGAACGCAGCGATGAAGAATTTCAATTAGTCATTCGTAGAGACGGATTTGAATTGGATCTCTTGAACTGGAACAATGCTATCTGGCATGGACTCGTCGGTGCTGATTTCGTTCAACGAGAATTAGAAATCGATGACGAAGAAATCTTACAAGCGATCCGTTTGCACACAACCGGAGCTGCCAAGATGAGCCTACTAGATAAAATCATCTATGTAGCAGATTATATCGAACCCGGGCGTACGTTTCCTGGAGTCGTTGAGGCTAGGGAAATCGCAATGATCGACTTAGATGCCGCTGTTGCTTACGAAACGAAACATACCTTGCTTCATTTGATCGAAACAGAAGCAGTTATCTACCCAAAAACGATCGAAACCTACAATTTTTGGGTAGCCAAATATAGGAGGGAATTACCATAGATAGTCAGAAAATATTAGAAATTGCTGTAAAAGCCGCCGATTCAAAACATGCCGAAGATATTATGGCATTAGATGTGCGGGAAATCTCTTTGCTAGCAGATTACTTTGTGATCTGTTCAGGAAATAGTGAACGTCAAATCAATGCGATCATTGATGAAGTCATCGATAAAGAAGAAGAAAGTCAAGTATCTGTTCGCCGTGTCGAAGGAAAAGATGGTGGAAAATGGGTCTTGATCGACTTAGGTGACGTAATCGTTCACGTATTCAGTGCCTCAGAACGTGCTTTTTACAACCTAGAAAAATTATGGTCTGATGCGCCGCTTGTGGATCTTAATGAATGGGTCGTGGTGTAATGGCTTACGAAACCTTCGCATTTGTCTATGACGAAGTAATGGATTCCAGTCTCTATAAAAAGTGGCTGGATTTTTCTTGTCGTCATTTAGGAAAAAGAAAACAGCTGTTAGAATTGGCTTGTGGAACCGGTGCGTTAGCCGTTGAATTTGCCAAGGCTGGGTTTGATGTGACTGGGTTAGATCTTTCAGAAGAGATGCTGATGATCGCTAGTCAACGGGCTGAAAAAGAAGAGGCGGCTGTGCAATTTGTTGCGGGTGACATGCTGGATCTCGTAGATATTGGCACCTATCAAGCTATTACTTGCTATTCTGACTCCCTTTGCTACATGGAAGACGAGCAGAGTGTGCAGCAAGTTTTTGATGGTGTTTACAGTTGTTTAGAAGAAGATGGCGTCTTTTTATTTGATGTGCATTCCTTATATCAAATCAATGAAGTGTTTCCTGATTATAGCTACCATTACCAGACGGATGAATTTGCCTTTCTTTGGGAAAGCTATCAAGGAGAAAAAGACCATAGCATTGAACATTTCTTGACCTTTTTTGTTGCACAAGAGAATGGGTTGTTTGAACGCTTAGATGAGCTTCATCAAGAAAGAACCTATCCTCTCGAAAGCTATTTAAGAATGTTAGAAAATGCTGGTTTTGCTAATGTTGAATGCTACGCTGATTTTATCGATACAAAACCAAATGAAAAAAGCCGTCGCTGGTTTTTTGTCTGCCATAAGTAACCGTTATGTAAAACAGGAGGGATGTCGATGAAGGCTTGCGGACTAGTCGTAGAATATAACCCTTTTCACCATGGCCACCAATACCATGTGGACAAAGCCAGGCAAGAAACCAACGCTGATGTCATTGTAGCCGTGATGAGTGGGAATTTTTTACAGCGTGGCGAACCAGCAATCATCGATAAATGGCAACGAGCCCAAGCGGCATTGCAAAATGGCGTCGATTTGGTCGTTGAACTGCCATCCGCTTGGGCCGTCCAGTCTGCTGATTTTTTTGCAGCGGGAGCGATTAGGATCTTACAAAATCTGCAATGTGATTCTTTGTGTTTTGGTACAGATGCGAAACAACCCTTTGACTATGCAAAGTTCGCTCAGTTTGAAAAAGAAAATCAGCGGATGATCGATGACGCATTTCAACGCATAGCTAGGCAAAATGCTACCTATAGTCAAAAAATGAGTATGGTCCTCAGTGAGCTTTATCCTGAGTACCATGCAGAAAAAGACCAGCCGAATCATCTGTTGGGTATGGCGTATGCACGGGAAGTGTTGTGTTATGAAAAACCAATGAGGCTTGTTCCCATTCAACGAATTGCGGCCTCTTATCATTCAGAACAATTTAAGCATCCAACGATCGCTAGTGCCACAGCCATTCGTCAAGGACTCAAACAAGGTGAAGCTGTTGTGGATTTTGTTCCTGAAGCAACACAAAAATTTCTTTCGCAAACAACAGTCGACTGGGAAGCCTTTTGGCCGTATCTTCAATACCAGATCATTTCTGCCCCCCTCGAAAAATTAGCTGCTATTTACCAGATGGAAGAAGGACTAGAATATCGACTAAAACAATATGTGACTGCGGCGGATTCGTTTGCAGATTTTATCAAGTTTTTAAAGACAAAACGCTATACCCAAACGAGACTGCAGCGTCTTGCTTGTTATGTATTGTTCCAAGTGACAAAAGCTGAAATGAAGGAAGCCCAAGCACATCCCTTTATTCGAGTCTTAGGCTATACAAAGCAAGGGCAGCAATATTTAAAAGAAGTCAAAAAAGAGCTGACCCTGCCGCTGATCGCTAAATTCGGTAAGAAAGAAGCACAGCGCTACGGCTTGTCATTGCGGATCGACCAGATTTATCAGCAAGGGAATGCTCAAATCTCAGAACAAAATTTTCGAAGAATTCCGCTTTTTATTGATAAATAAGTGAAAATTGCTTCACAGAACGCCATTTGACAAGTATAATGAATAAGGATTTTTAAAAACAAGAAAGCGAAGTGAAATCATGGGTCGTAAATGGGCAAATATCGTAGCGAAAAAAACTGCTAAAGATGCAAACAATAGCCGAGTTTATGCAAAATTTGGAATCGAAATCTACGCAGCAGCAAAATCGGGTGATCCTGATCCTCACGCGAACCAAAAATTACGCTTTGTTATCGAACGTGCGAAAACCTACAATGTGCCAAAACACATTATTGACCGTGCGATTGAAAAAGCCAAAGGTTCTGGCGATGAACAATACTCAGAACTTCGATATGAAGGATTTGGACCAAATGGATCAATGGTGATCGTCGATACTTTGACAAACAACGTCAACCGTACCGCAGCCGATGTTCGGGCCGCTTTTGGTAAAAACGGCGGGAACATGGGTGTTTCTGGGGCAGTTGCTTATATGTTTGATAACACAGCATTATTTGGCTTTGCTGGTGACGATGCCGATGAGATCTTAGAATACTTGATGGACAAAGAGATCGATGTTCGTGATGTTGTTGAAGAAGATGGACAAATTATCGTTCACGGTGAACCAAGTGACTTCCATGCCATTCAGGAAGCCTTGAAAGAAAAAGGAATCACCGAATTTTCAATTGCTGAAATGCAAATGATTCCTCAAAATGAAGTAACCTTAACTGGCGATGATCTAGAAAAATTCGAAAAAATGATCGATGTATTAGAAGATCTTGAAGATGTTCAAAATGTCTATCACAATGTGGCAGACGCTGAAGAATAAGACATACTGGCAGCCTAGAGGTGATCTGGCTGCCAGTTTTTGGTGTTTTTTTCATCAACCTTCCGTTGTTTAGTCAAGTGAAAAAAACAAGAGAGCGAGAAGCACTTCTCTTGAAAATTCTTCAATATTCATCGTCTTTTCAGTTGGTTTCCAGACATTTTATATGTTATGATTTACTACATAAGCAAACAACTCGTTAGGGGGGCAGACATGGAAGAAAAAATCGTTTTAGAGCCATTTAATCGAATCTTAAGTGGTTTTGAAAAGCTAGCAGAAGTGTCTGTATCGATTTCTGACTGCTCGGCTCTTTGTCGGAAATATCAAAAGTATGGGGTGGAAGGGTATCGTCTAGGCGATTATCGTGGTTCTTCTTATTTGAATCGTTATTTAAATGTCGTCGTTGATCGCGCACCCTTGTTAATTTATAAAGAGCGATTCTTGATTCCTTTGGTCTTTCGCATGTCGGAATACTCTGAACGGCTCTTTATCGATGATTATCGAATGGAAGGGTTCTTCTTGCTGTTGGATTGGCTTTTGGAACACCGACCAGAAAAAGCAATTATTGATTATAAGCGAACGCGTGCTTTACCTCACAGAAAGGAATTGGTGATCGATAGTTCTTATGTGCTTTTTCGATTGACGGAAATTCTCGACGGTGCTGGTTTTCCTCTTAGTCGCTTTACAACGATCGAGGAATTTAGTCAATGGAATCGTACCCATCGTTTGATCGATAATGGCAGTATCGGACGTCATACAAAATTATTTGTTCCAGAAGATCCGGAACACGTTTCTGAGCTGCAGATGATTTTGACAATCGTTGGGATGCGTTATCCAGAAACCCGCTTATTTATTGGCGAATTAAAAGGCTAAAAAACATCACAATCGGCTGGTTTCATTTGAGAATCAGTCGATTGTGATGTTTTTTTGTTAGGTTATTCGTTAATCCGTGATGCTTCTTGAAACTGATAAGTGGCAGGATCAGCTTTCACTAGAAGCGGCAATTCTTCTTGGGTAAGGACGGTCAACTGATGCATCGCCCGTGTCGCCATTGTATAAAAAATCAATTGGTCTTGTTCAGTCACGAAAGTGGTACCTGGTGTCCAGACAAATACTTGGTCAAACTCTAGCCCTTTTGCTAAAAAGGCCGGGAAGATCATGACATTGCGTTTCATGAAGTCTTCTTCAGAGGTGATCAGCTGCACTTGTTCCTGCATTGTTTCTGCCAGCTGGGCATATAACTGCTGGCAATCCTTTGCGGTTTTACAAATGATCGCGGTGCGCCAACGCTGATTCTCAGCTGCCTTTCGAATACTGGTTTCTAGGAAAGCCAGATTTTCAGATTCAGTTCCTTTAACAATTGTTGGTACCGCACCTTTACGAGCCGTCAATTCCACTTGATCACTGCCAACTAAAAATTGATTGGCGAAATCTGTGATTTCTTTAGTCGAACGATAGCTGGTTTTCAATTGATAACGTTTCACGCTTTCGTGGGGGAATAATTCTGCTAATGCTCCGACGATCGTTTCATTGCCATAAACTTTTTGGTTCAAATCGCCGCACAGGGTGATACCAGCCTTTGGATAAAGCTCACGCAGCAGAGCCACTTGTGCTGGTGGAAAATCCTGCATTTCATCGATAAAGATAAACCGAGCTTTTTCTTCGACGTGAACAGGATAAAGCTGTTTGATCAGTAAGAAAAACAAAACGGCGTCTTCTTGTTTGATTTGTCTTTGGCGCATTCCTTGGCGAATGTTGGCAATACTTTGCTGCCAAGCCGCAGCCTCGATGCCAGTTTCTTTGACTGCAGCAGACTCAACCGATTGTAAAAAGTGTAAGTATTGCTTGGCTTGGTTGATAAACTGAAAGTTTTTCACTCCCCGCGTCAAGGAACGGAACTTCTTACGGACGATCTGCTGTCTGAGTTTCTTCCGCAAACGGCGTTCGTTTTCTTCGCTGTATTCTTGATGAGGATCGTTGGTAAATACTTGTTGCAATTGCTCTTCGGTCGCTTCTTTGACCCAGTCTTTTTTGGCTTCATCTTTTTCCAAGCCGCCGATTTTTTTTAATAATTTTGTTTGAAGCAGTTGGGTTCTTTGGTAAATCGGCAATTCATGATTGGTTTCTTGGTACCAGCGGCGAATCTGTTCTTTTGTCAAATAGGTTTGCCCTTGGATTTTTAGATCACGGAACAAGGGGCCGATCGGTGCAATCGAACGGACATAACGGTTGATTTTTTCCACCAAGAAAAGACTACTTTTGATTTTTTCAATGGCATCATCGTCGCCGCTTAAAAAGTTCTCTTCTTGTTGGGTTTCTTTTGTTACTTCATAGCCAGTCAGAATCAATTGGATAAAGTGGTGGAAGGTTCTTGTGGGCACTTCACTTTCCCCTAATGAAGGCAGGACCATGGATATATAGTCAGAAAACAAATGATTGGGTGAAAACAGCAAGACTTGTTTTTCGTCCAGCCATTTGCGATTACGGTAAAGTAAAAAGGCGACCCGTTGCAATAAAGCAGAGGTTTTCCCACTTCCAGCAATCCCTTCGATCAGTAAAAATTTATTGGTGGTATCACGAATAATTTGGTTCTGTGCTTTTTGGATCGTTGAAACGATGTTACGCATTTGAGAAGAAGAGGCCTCATCCAAGATTTCCAATAAAAATTCGTCATTGATGATCTCCGAAGTATCGACCATCGATAAGATCTCACCATTTTGAATTTTAAACTGGCGTTTTAAGAGCAGCTCTACCGTAAAACGGTCGGTGTCTGTTTCGTAGAAGGTTTCACCAAGTTCTCCTTCATAGTAAAGATTAGCGATCGGTGCGCGCCAGTCAATGACGATCGTTTCTTCCTCTTTGTCTCGTAAAGAAGCGATCCCTAAATAGAGGGTCTCGGTTTCTTGCTCTTCTTTGAAATCGATTCGAGCAAAGTAGGGATTGCCTGCCATCGTTGTTAGGGTTTTGACGCGTTTTTCTTGTGATTCTGCGGTTTGATACTTGATCAGCAGTTCTTGTTCATGCTGCTGGTACTCGATAACTGATTCATAAAAGGCTTCACTGTCGCCTCCGCGAATTTTCTTATCGGCGATTTCTTTTAATTGATCATCCATTTTAGCGGCTAATTCTTGTTTTTGCTGCGAAAGGATCGCTTGTTCTCTGTGGATCAGAGCAATGGTTTCATTGACATGTTGTTGTTCTTTTGGACGTTCGTTCACGAAGGATCCTCCTTAAAAAAATTGCGACATAAAATTATAGCATATTTTCCCTGTGAATGTCGTGGAAAAAAAGAAACTATGCTAATATTTATAAAAAGAGCTTAGGTGTTCAAAAACGAAACGAAATAGAGGTGGAAAAGGTGAGAGAAGAAGCAGAATTGCGCCAATTGATCCTGTCTGTTGGGAAACGTGTTGGGGCACGTGCCATCGGTTTATCTGGTTCACGGACCGATCCACAGGCGCCAAAAGATATTTTGCAGGATTTTGACGTGGTCTTCGTGATGGAGGATATTCAGCCTTTGGTCGATGATTCTTCATGGTTAGAAGCCTTTGGATCAATCATGATCAGGCAAACACCGGAAGCTAGCACGATTTATCCGCCGAGTTTGGGCGGGTGTTTTACGTACTTGATGCATTTTTTAGACGGAGTAAGAATCGATCTCATGCTATGTCCACTTGCACTGGTCGATCGTCTTGCTAAAGAACCAGGCTTGCAGCCGCTGCTTGATCCAGACCAATTACTAAGTTTTGCTAATCAAGCAAATCATTCGCATTACTGGATCAAGCGCCCGACCCAAGCCGCTTTTCAAGAACACTGCAACGAATTTTGGTGGGTAAGCACGTATGTCGTGAAAGGGCTGCTTCGAAAGCAACTAATTTATGCTACGGATCATTTATACACCATTTGTTGGCAAGAATTGTTATGGATAGAAGATTTGTTTGTTGCCCATGCTCAGCAATTTCAGGTGAGTACTGGGAAAAATCATAAATACCTGCAGTCGTTTCTAACGGAAAAGGAGTGGCGGGAATTGACCTCATTGCTTGATTTTTCCACGATCACTGCTTGCGGTCAGTCCCTTTTGAAGATGCAAAAACGATTTGATAAGCAAGCAAAGAAAATCAGCGAGAAATTAGGGTTGGCCTATGATTGGCAAGAAGCTGAGAATGTCCAAACATATACGAAGTATTGGAGTGAAAAAAATTGGCAAATGAGACCAGAGAACCAAAAATAAAAGACAGTCAGATTCAAGCGTTTTGGCAGCGGTTTTTAAAAGCAAATCCAAGAAATCAATCTTCTCTGACCTATGAAGATGCTTGGTCCTTTGGTGATACTTCAGAAATGGCGGATGAACTGGCAGCACTTGTTTTAGCTGGCAAAAAGACAGCGACGACCTCCGCCGCTGCGCTCTATGAAATCGAGCAAGAAGCATTGCCACAATCAGAAACGTATAGTGTCCTTTTAGATGGTTCGGATGTACCAAGAGCTGTTCTTTATTTAGAGTCAGTGTCGATCGTGCCATTTGATGAAGTGACAGCAGCGTTTGCCTTTTTAGAAGGGGAAGGAGATCGCACTTTGGCTTATTGGCGCCGTGTTCATGAAGCTTTTTTTCGACGAGCTTATGCCTCAGCGGGGTTGTCTTTTCACGATCAAATGCTATGCGTTTGTGAAAAGTTTTCTGTCGTGTATCAGGAGGAATAAAGACACGTTTTTCTTTGGAAATCATGGGAATAGCTTTTGTCTTTTTGAAAAAGGTGTATAATCAAAAGCAAACAAAGGAGGAAATCGTATGCCATTTATTCATGTCGAACTAGTTGAAGGGCGTTCGCAAGAACAACTGACGAATATGATGAAAGAAATCACTGAGGCGGTCCATAAAAATACGGGTGCCCCTAAGGAGCATATCCATGTCATCATCAATGAAATGAAGCAAGGAACCTATGCTGTGAATGGCGATTGGAAATAATTCTCTTGCTTTTTCTTGTAGGTAGTGGTTTAATTGAGCCATAATCGATCAATAAAAAAGACACCTGAGTTTGAGAGTCTTCGATAAGAGAGGGAAATCTTGGCTGAAAATTTCCTGGAAGAAAACCAAAGGATGACCACTTTTTTAGACCTCTGTCGAAACGGAGGCGGTTGAACCGTTATCTCATGAAGAGGAAAACAGACTTTTTCTGTTTTCGAACAATAGGTGGAACCACGAGTGATCGTCCTAGTATCGTAACCGATACTAGGACTTTTTTATTGATTGAAATCATTCAAAGGAGGACATTCATATGTCATTATTTATTACATTTCCTGATGGCGCAAAAAAAGAATTTGCTGTTGGGGTAACAACTAAAGAGATTGCTGAAAGTATCTCGAAAAGTCTTGCAAAAAAAGCCTTAGCTGGAAAAGTCAATGGACAACTGATCGATCTTTCACGTCCGATCGAAGAAGATGCAACGATTGAGATCGTGACACCCGATCATGAAGACGCCTTAGGTTTACTTCGTCATTCGACAGCTCATTTAATGGCTCAAGCCATGCGCAGACTCTATCCATCGATCCATTTTGGAGTAGGACCTGCAATTGATTCTGGTTTTTACTATGACACAGACAATGGGGAAAACCCAGTAACTGCGGAAGATCTACCAGCAATCGAAGCAGAAATGATGAAAATCATTAAAGAAAATCTGCCAATTGAACGACGTGTATTAACAAAAGAGGAAGCTTTGGCTCTTTTTGCTGAAGATCCATACAAAGTTGAGTTGATCACAGAATTACCAGATGACGAAACGATTACTGCCTATCAGCAAGGAGAATTTGTTGACTTATGCCGCGGCCCTCATGTCCCATCGACAGGTCGTATCCAAGTGTACAAATTGTTATCAGTAGCCGGAGCCTATTGGCGTGGAAGTTCTGATAATCAAATGATGCAAAGGGTATATGGAACAGCCTTTTTCGATAAGAAAGACTTGAAGGAATTTATTCGTTTACGAGAAGAAGCAAAAGAACGCGATCATCGTAAATTAGGGAAAGAATTAGAATTGTTTATGTTGTCCCCTGAAGTCGGCGCGGGTTTGCCTTTCTGGTTGCCAAAAGGAGCAACGATCCGTCGTACGATCGAGCGTTATATCGTGGATAAAGAAGTTAGCCTTGGGTACCAACACGTATACACACCAATCATGGCAAACGTGGATTTATACAAAACATCAGGGCACTGGGATCATTACCACGAGGACATGTTCCCACCAATGGATATGGGGGATGGCGAAATGCTGGTTCTACGACCAATGAATTGCCCGCATCACATGATGGTTTACAAAAATGACATCCATTCGTATCGTGAACTACCAATTCGGATCGCTGAATTAGGAATGATGCACCGCTATGAAAAATCAGGGGCACTATCAGGGTTGCAACGGGTTCGGGAAATGACCTTAAATGATGGTCATACATTTGTTCGTCCTGATCAAATCAAAGAAGAATTCAAACGGACACTGGATCTTATGGTGGGCGTTTACGAAGACTTTAATATTACTGACTATCGTTTCCGTTTAAGTTATCGCGATCCACAAAACAAAGACAAATATTTTGATGACGATGCGATGTGGGAAAATGCGCAAACAATGCTAAAAGCGGCCATGGATGAATTAGAATTGGATTATTTTGAAGCTGACGGTGAAGCAGCTTTCTACGGACCTAAACTAGATGTCCAAGTGAAAACAGCTTTAGGTATGGAAGAAACCTTGTCAACGATCCAATTGGATTTCTTATTGCCTGAACGGTTTGATCTAACATATGTTGGTGAAGATGGCGAAAACAATCACCGTCCAGTGGTGATCCACCGCGGAATCGTTTCAACGATGGAACGTTTTGTGGCTTACCTGACAGAAGTCTATAAAGGGGCATTCCCGACTTGGTTGGCACCAATCCAAGCATCGATCATTCCGGTCTCAGTCGAAGCCCACAGCGACTATGCTTACGAAATCAAAGAACGCCTGCAAGCGCAAGGACTGCGAGTGGAAGTGGATGACCGCAACGAAAAAATGGGGTATAAGATCCGTGCATCACAAACCCAAAAAATTCCTTACCAAATTGTTGTTGGGGATCAAGAAGTCAATGATGCGACAGTCAATATCCGTCGCTACGGCAGCAAGGAGACCCAAGTCGAAGAATTGAATCTGTTTGTTGATGCAATGGCTGCTGAAGTGAAAAATTATAGCCGAGCATAGCTTTTGGTTCAAAGAAAACGAATGATTTTATAGTATAGGCACCTGCTTTCAGCAGGTGCTATTTACCTTTTTTAATCTATATAAAATAAAATGATTAGATTTTTTTTGTTTTTGTGAATAAAATCGTGTATAATTAGTATGTGATAAAAAGGAATAAACTAGAAGGAGTTTGTGATGAATTATAATTACGGAGTTAGAAAGAAATCGGTTGTATCGGTCATTTTATTAACATTTATTACTTGTGGCATTTATACATTCTTTTGGATGTACCAAACAACCAAAGAGCTGGCAGAATACAGCGGGGATAATCGTCTTTCGCCAGAGACGTCGATTTTACTCACGATCCTTACTTGTGGATTGTATCAAATTTATTGGTGGTACCGAATTGCGGATATCTTTATGAGTGCACAACAGCGAGCGAATATGCCTCGTCTGAGTGACAACAAAATTCTTTTTGTCGTCTTGAGCCTGTTTGCTTTTGATTTCATCAACATGGCGATTTTACAAGGTGATATGAACCAAATGTGGGAAGCGGCTGATCAAAATGCCATGACCTCATCTAACAATACAAACGATTCGTCTGATTCAGATGATTGGGTAGATTATTGATTTGTCCGTTTAAATGGTTAACGGGGTTTCCTTGTCCAGGTTGTGGCATGACGCGCGCCTACTTGCACTTATTTCAGGGTGATCTTGAAGGTGCGCTGCATTTTCATCCCTTGTTTTGGTTAGTGCCGATCGTATTCGGAATCGTCTTATTCAAAAAAAATCCGAAAATCAGCAAACTTTACTACAGTCACAACCTGTGGGTGACATTGACACTTTTGGTACTAGTGGTTTATGGTGGTCGGCTCTGGCTTCATTTCCCACATGACGCGCCAATGGACTTTGATCCAGAGAGCATTTTCCCACAACTACTACGTCGGATTGGTCAAGTGATTCACTAACAGCCATTCACCCAAGCATTAAAAATCTTTAAGAAAATGCTTTGTTTTTTTCTGAAAGCGAAGGGAACATGCGACAGTAGTTGAATCTTTATGAAAATTGTGTTATATTTACAATGTAATGATACTTAGAGTGAGTGAGCGGTTTTTTCGCTCACTCTTTTTAATGGAATGAAGTTCGTTTCGTTGAGAAATAAAGGAGGCGATGTTGTGAGTACGGTAGTGGAAACTGTTACAGATATAGTGACCCCTATTCTGGATGCGCAAAAATTTGAATTAGTTGAAGTAGAATTCGTGAAGGAAGGGAAAAATTGGTTTCTTCGTGTGTTCATTGATAAAGAAGGCGGAATCGATATCGAGGAATGTGCCTTTGTCAGTGAACAACTTAGTGAACAATTAGACCAATGCGAACCTGATCCTATTCCACAGGCCTATTTCTTGGAAGTTTCTTCCCCTGGCGCCGAGCGTCCATTGAAGAAAGAAGCAGATTATCAACGGGCAGTCGGCGAGTACATTCATGTTTCTTTATATCAACCGATTGATGGAGAAAAACAGTTCGAAGGCTTTTTACAGTCATTCGACGAAAATCAGCTAGTTATGAAGACCCGAATCAAAACCAGAGAAAAAGAACGAACGATCGACCGGAAAAATATTGCCAAAGCTCGTTTAGCCATTCAATTTTAAACACGGAGGAATGAAAGAATCATGAGTAAAGAAATGTTGAATGCATTGGATGCATTAGAAGCAGAGAAAGGCATTTCAAAAGAGATTGTCATCGATGCCTTGGAAGCGGCATTGGTTTCAGCGTACAAACGTCATTACGGGCAAGCACAAAATGTGGAAGTAGAATTTGATCAGAAAAAAGGCAATATCCACGTCTATGCAGTCAAAGAAGTGACAGAAGAAGTCATGGACTCGCAACTAGAGGTTTCATTAAAAGAAGCGATGACAATCAACCCCGCTTATGAAATCGGCGACAAAATCCGCTTTGAAGTAACGCCTAAAGACTTTGGTCGTATTGCGGCGCAAACGGCAAAACAAGTCATTTTGCAACGGGTCCGTGAAGCGGAAAGAAACATTATCTATAACGAATTTAGTGCGTACGAAAAAGACATTTTGCAAGGAATCGTTGAACGCCAAGACAATCGTTATATCTATGTAAACTTAGGCAAAATTGAAGCCGTGCTTTCAAAACAAGACCAAATGCCAAATGAGTTTTATCAACCCCATGATCGGATCAAAGTATTCGTTTCTCGTGTTGAAAATACTTCAAAAGGACCTCAAGTATTCGTTAGCCGCAGCCATCCAGATTTGCTGCGCCGATTATTTGAACAAGAAGTGCCAGAAGTATATGATGGTACTGTAGAGATCGTAAGTATTGCTCGTGAAGCAGGGGATCGTGCCAAAGTTGCTGTTCGTTCCTTTGATGCCAACGTCGATCCAGTCGGCACTTGTGTTGGCCCTAAAGGTCAACGGGTTCAAGCGATCGTTAATGAACTAAAAGGCGAAAACATGGATATCGTGGAATGGGATGAAGATCCAGCGATCTTCATCGCCAATGCGTTGAATCCAGCAGAAGTCAGCGACGTTATTTTTGATGTTGATAATCCGAAGGCTTGTACTGTTGTCGTGCCTGATTACCAACTATCATTAGCGATCGGTAAACGCGGACAAAATGCTCGCCTAGCAGCCAAATTGACTGGCTTCAAAATCGATATCAAATCAGAAACAGACATGGAAGAATTTTATGCGAAGCTGGATGAAGGCGACTATATCGATGAGTATGATGCCAACGCTTCAGAAGCTGCTGAAGAAATCAGCACAGAAGCAACAGAATCTGCAGAAACAGTTGATGAAGCGATCCTTCCATCAGACATGACTGCGGATGATTATGAAAATGTTGAGTTTGACGAAAAATAGTTGAGGTGAGATCGTGATGAAAAAACGAAAAATTCCTTTACGAAAATCAGTGATTTCAGGCGAAATGCTACCTAAGAAAGAAATGCTTCGTATCACTCGTTCAAAAGAAGGCGTTGTTTCCATCGATCCGACAGGAAAAATGCCAGGTCGGGGAGCTTATATAGCGATCGAACCGGCTGAAGCCCAGAAAGCATGGGATAAGCGTATCTTGGATCGAGTGCTGGAAACGAAATTGACAGATGAATTTTACCAAGAACTATTGGACTATGTAACGCACCAAAAAGCGCGAAAAGAGTTATTTGCAAATGAATAAAACCAAAGCATTAAATATGTTAGGACTAGCCATGCGTGCTGGGAAATTAGTAACTGGTGAAGAAATGACTTTAAAAGAGATTCGCAATGAGAAAACTGCTTTAGTCATTATCGCCAGTGATGCTGGTAAAAATACACAAAAGAAAATTAAGGACAAAAGTTCTTATTACGAAATTCCGCTCCTAGATGCATTTTCTGCTGATGAAATCAGTGCGGCCATTGGGAAACCAAGAATGGTCATTGGCATCTTAGATCAAGGATTTGCAAGGAAGGTGCAGGAATTAATATTAGGTTAGGAAGGTGATTGCATGGGAAAAAAAAGAATTTATGAACTTGCAAAAGAATGGAATAAGTCGAGCAAAGAGGTTGTTGAAAAAGCACAATCTTTAGGCTTTGATGTCAAAAATCATATGGGCGCGATCTCAGATGGAGAGGCGCAAAAATTGCAGCAGTCATTAGGCGGCAATCCAAATGGTAAAACATCTGCAAACTCAAATCCCGCAAATCAGAAACCAGCCAACCAGCCGGAAAAACAAGAACAAAAGAAATTTAAAACGCAAAGAAATAATCCTAACTTCCAAAACCGTCATAACAATCAAAGTCAACAGCGAACTACGCAAAGCAATAACCGTCCTGCTGGTCAAGGACAAGTAGATCGCACGAACAGTCAAGGAAGTAACAGACCAAATAACCAAGGAAGTCATAATCGAGTGAATAACCAAGAGAATCGTAACAATCAAGGGCAACAAAACCGCCCAACAAACCAAGGACAACAAAACCGTCCGAATAATCAAGGGCAACAAAATCGCCCAACAAACCAAGGACAGCAAAACCGTCCGAATAATCAAGGGCAACAAAATCGTCCGAACAATCAAGGACAGCAAAACCGTCCAAACAACCAAGGACAACAAAATCGTCCGAACAATCAAGGACAGCAAAACCGTCCGAATAATCAAGGGCAACAGAATCGCCCAACAAACCAAGGACAACAAAACCGTCCGAATAATCAAGGGCAACAAAATCGCCCAACAAACCAAGGACAGCAAAACCGTCCAAATAACCAAGGGCAACAAAACCGTCCGGCCGCTCAATCTGCAGGAAATACGCAAGGGGCAGACCGTAACAATAACCGTCCGCAAGGATCGAATGATTCTCGTGGAGGAAATCAAAACCGCGGCAAGTCAAACTACGGTGGACGCAACAATAATTTCAACAATAACAATCGCAACAAATTCAATAAAAAAGGCAAAAAAGGCCGTCAGCAGACGGAAAAGAAACCGCCAGTTCCAGCACGTAAATTCCGTGAGCTACCAGAAGTATTGGAATATTCAGAAGGCATGAACGTAGCGGATATCGCGAAAAAAATCTACCGTGAACCAGCAGAGATCATCAAGAAACTCTTTATGATGGGGGTTATGGTCAATCAAAACCAACCTTTAGATAAAGATACGATTGAACTGCTTGCTACCGATTACGGAATCGAACCACAAGAAAAAGTTCAAGTGGATATCGCAGACATCGATAAATTCTTCGAAGCAGAAGAACAAATTGAAGATAATTTAGTATCACGACCACCTGTTGTGACGATCATGGGTCACGTTGACCACGGGAAAACAACATTGCTTGATACTTTACGTCATTCACGCGTAACAAGTGGTGAAGCTGGGGGAATTACGCAGCATATTGGCGCTTACCAAATCGACATCAATGGCAAACCAATTACTTTCTTAGATACTCCTGGACACGCGGCCTTCACTAGTATGCGTGCACGGGGAGCAAGTATCACCGATATCACGATTCTTGTTGTCGCAGCTGATGATGGAGTGATGCCACAAACAGTGGAAGCGATCAACCATGCGAAAGCAGCAAAAGTGCCGATCATCGTTGCAGTAAACAAAATCGATAAACCAGGTGCTAACCCACAACATGTGATGCAAGAATTAAGTGAACATGAGTTGATCCCAGAAGCTTGGGGTGGCGATACGATCTTCGTTGAAATCTCAGCGAAATTTGGGCAAAACATTGAAGAATTGCTTGAAATGATCCTCTTAGTAGCAGAAGTCGAAGATTTGAAAGCTGATCCTACCCAACGGGCGATCGGTACAGTCATTGAAGCGCGCCTTGATAAAGGAAAAGGTCCTGTAGCAACACTATTGGTTCAACAAGGGACTCTTCATGTAGGTGATCCAATTGTTGTAGGGAATACTTTCGGTCGTGTTCGCGTAATGACGAATGATTTAGGTCGTCGTGATAAAGCAGCTGGACCTGCTACACCAGTCGAAATCACAGGATTGAATGATGTGCCTCAAGCAGGTGATCGTTTCGTTACTTTTGAAGACGAGAAAACAGCTCGAGCAGCGGGTGAAGAACGTGCAAAACGTGCTTTGATGGAGCAACGCGCATCAAGCAGTCGTGTGACATTGGATAACTTGTTTGAAAGTCTAAAAGAAGGCGAACTGAAAGAAGTAAATGTCATCATCAAAGCAGACGTACAAGGTTCAGCTGAAGCATTAGCTGCTTCATTGAAGAAAATCGATGTTGAAGGTGTGCGAGTGAACATCGTCCATTCAGCTGTTGGTGCAATCAATGAAAGTGATGTAACGCTAGCAGCAGCAAGTAATGCCATCATCATCGGATTCAACGTCCGTCCAACACCGCAAGCCAAACAGCAAGCGGAAGCGGAAAAAGTCGATATTCGTTTGCATCGCATCATCTACAAAGCGATCGAAGAAATCGAAACTGCGATGAAAGGGATGCTTGATCCTGAATTCGAAGAAAAAATCACTGGTCAAATGATCGTTCGTGAAACATACAAAGTATCTAAAGTGGGCACGATCGCAGGTTGCTACGTAACGGAAGGCAGTATTCGCCGTGACAGTGGCGTCCGCGTGATCCGTGACGGCATCGTTATCTATGAAGGCAAACTTGCCAGCTTGAAACGCTTCAAAGATGATGTCAAAGAAGTGAAGCTAGGGTTTGAATGTGGCGCGATGATCGAGAAATTCAACGATCTTAAAGTTGATGACGTGATCGAAGGCTATGTCATGGAAGAAGTACCGACAAAATAACGGAATGACAACTATACAAGGAGGCTTTTTGAATGGCTAACTATCGAGATCGCCGAGTGGCACAAGAAATCTTAAAAGAAGTCAATCAAATTCTTCGTAAAAAAGTTCGTGATCCTCGCGTGCAAGATGTGACGATCACAGATGTACGAGTAACTGGAGATTTACAGCAAGCAACGATCTTTTACAGCACCCTAACGGACTTAGCTTCAGATAAGCAAAAAGCCCAAGCAGGACTGGAAAAAGCAACTGGCTTGGTTCGTCGTGAATTAGGTCAAGCGTTAACGCTCTATAAAGTTCCAGAAATCCAATTCGAATTGGATGAATCAGTACAATACGGGAATAAAATTGATGAAATGATTCGCGCATTGCACTCAGAAGAATAAAAAAAAGAGCAGCTTCCAATCGAAGCTGTTCTTTTTTATTTGAAAAGAGCATCAGGTATTCATCAGTAAAGTTACCAGTCCAGCAACACCTGTCCCCAAGAGCCAGCCTCCGATCACATCTGTTAAAAAATGGATCCCTAAGTAGACTCTGCTAAAGCCGATCATAAAGCTTAACAAAACTGCCAGCAGAGTCATCGGAAGGACTGCTGAGGGAACCAATTGTCCAAGATTCAAGGCGATCGTTCCGTACATGGCAGCGGATGTGGCAGCATGGGCACTAGGAAAGCTGTGATCTTTTTCTTCAACTAAACGATGATCGATCGGACGATCTCGTCGGACGATCCGTTTGATCAGGTAAGCAGCTGCTGATACTATGAAGATACTGACTGCTGTTTTTGGTGCAAGATCCGCCCGCGATGATGGAAAGACAAACAATAGTAAAGCGATCGCAACTGTCGGAAAGGCTTTTCCTAAATTGGTAAAAAAGTGCATCATGCGCGTCAAAGAAGGCGTACGGCTTTGGATGATCTGCAAAGCAAACGCTTCTTCCCAACGCTGCATCGTGCCGAGCTGAATCATGATCAAAAAGATGGCAAATCCAATAAATGACCCTATCGTTAAAACAACCATTTTAGGACCTCCTTATATGCTTAGTTTATCATGTAATGAGAAGGAGCGAAAAGGATTTTGTCGTGCAATGAATTTTTTTTATATGTTATAATAAGCAAGTTGAAGTGAAATGGAGGAATACGATGGACGGGATTTTACCATTATGGAAAGAGCGTGGACAAACAAGTCACGACTGCGTGTTTAAATTACGAAAAATATTAAAGACAAAAAAAATCGGACACAGCGGCACACTAGATCCTGACGTGGATGGTGTCTTGCCCATTTGTATCGGAAAAGGAACGAAGATCGTCGAATACTTGGTTGATTCTGGAAAAGTCTACACCGGGGAAATCACCTTGGGCTTCAGTACCACTACAGAAGATCGATCGGGGGATATCGTTGAACAACAAGCACTAACTCGTCCGTTTACGAAGACAGAAATCGATCAGGCAATGAAAGAGTTGACGGGGACGATTACCCAGATCCCGCCGATGTATTCGGCGGTCAAAGTCAATGGCAAACGACTTTACGAATATGCTCGCAACAATGAAACTGTCGAGCGACCACAGCGCAAAGCAGAAATTTATTCCTTCAAACGAATTTCAGAGCCGGTTTTTCATGAGGACAATACGCAAAGCTGGCGTTTTGAAGTTTCTTGTGGAAAAGGGACTTATGTTCGCACGTTAGCGGTCGACACAGGGAAATTGCTGGGTGTACCCGCGCATATGTCTGATTTGACTCGCTTAAAAAGCGGTGGTTTTTCTAAAGAACAATCTTACACGATTGCAGAGGTGCAAAAGGCAGTCGATGAACAACGTGTTTCGGAACTACTGCTACCGGTGGAATATGGGGTATCGGAGTTTGTTCAAGTGACGATCGATGCGGACCTCTGGCAGAAAGTAAAAAATGGCATGCGCTTGCCTTTCAGCGTGTTTGGATTACAAGAGCGCCCAGAGGAATTAGTGGCGATTTTTTATCGAGAACAATTGATCAGTATCTATAAAGCTCATGACAAATACCAAGATATGATGAAACCGGTAAAAGTCATCCGTACAGAAATAGGAGAATGAACATGGAAATCATTGAAATGAGACACCCTTATGATCACGAAACGATTCCTGATGAGGAGATCGTCTTAGTGTTAGGCTTTTTCGATGGCGTACATCTAGGTCATCAGAAAGTCATTGAAACAGGACGAAAGATCGCAGAAGAAAAAGGGTTAAAATTGGCATTAATGACCTTTAATCAACATCCCTCGATCGTTTTTCAAAAAGTCGATCCTGAAAAAATGCAATACCTGACCAGCTTGGCTCAAAAGGAAGCGCATATGGAAAAGCTTGGAGTAGATATTCTTTATATCATTGAGTTTACTTCTGCTTTTGCAAATCTGGCACCACAGGTGTTTGTGGATGAATACATGATCGGTCTGCATGCAAAAGTTGTTGTTGCTGGATTCGACTATACCTACGGCAAGAAAGAGATAGCCAACATGGCGCTGTTACCAACATATGCAGAAAATCGTTTTGAAGTTGTGACTGTCGCGCAAGAATCGTTTGATGAAGAAAAGGTTAGCTCCACACGCATTCGCTCTGCCCTACAAAATGGCGATATGGCACAAGTCAATCGCTTGTTAGGGTATATTTATGAATTTGAAGGAACCGTCGTTCACGGTGATGCTAGAGGACGAGATCTTGGGTTTCCAACCGCGAATATCAAAGTAAAGAGCACCGTTCGGTTGCCAAAAGAAGGCGTCTATGTGACGGAAATCAAAGTCGGTGACAAGTGGTATCCATCGATGGGATCGATTGGTCACAATGATACGTTTGGTCAGGGGCGCCAGTTAACAGTTGAAATCTATATTCTCGATTTTCACCAAGATATCTATGGTGAAACCGTGGCGATCCGCTGGCATCATTTCTTACGTGATCAAGTCGCTTTCAATGGCGCACAAGCGTTGATCGAACAATTAAAGCAAGATGAACGAGACACTGAAACTTATTTTGATGGGCTTTCTGAAGAAAACTAAGCATTCGTAGTGAAAAGAAGCGTTTCTGGCTTCTTTTCACTTTTTCTTTTTCTTTCTTTTTATAACGTAGTTTATTTGAATTCTAATGCTTTCCCCATGAGGAAAAAACGTTTTTTCGATATACTAAAAAATAGGCAAAAATGATAATTTATGCAGAACGCTGCAAAGGGAAAGGGAGAGAAAAAGTGACAATTGGAAAAAAAGCGAAAAAGGGGAAAGAAAAGAAAGATTTAACTAAAATGAAAACGCCTCATACGTATGTCATCATCTTTGGGGTCGTATTGTTGGCGTGGTTGCTGACTTTCTTAGTTCCCGCCGGGAAATTCAGTACACAAGAAATCGAGTATACCGATGCAAATGGGGAAATAAGTACCAGAACGGTCTTGATGCAAGATTCGTTTCGTTATGCCTACCCGTTAGATAACGAATACGTCTATCAACAGTTGAATCAATTGGAAGAGGATCCACAAGAGTTGGAAGAATTAGATGTCGATCCTGAGGCTTTAGCAGCTGTTTTAGCTGAAGGGCCTAAAGAGTTGTCCCAGAGTCAATTAGACGAGGTGGGACTAACCGATGACACCCTTTACAGTCTTTACGGCGAAAAAATTTATGATACTTCTGAAAAACTGCACAAAACAGCCAAGGTTTGGGGAACTGATGACTTTAACGGTTTCGGCTTCTTAAATTTTGTTTTTGAAGGATTGGTTTCTGGTGATAAATACGGCTCAGCAGTTGGGATCGCAGCACTGATCCTAGTGGTCGGTGGTGCGTTTGGTATTATCATGCAGACCGGAGCGATTGATGCGGGGATCTTTGCATTTATCAGCAAAACTCGTGGATTAGAACGCTTGGCATTGCCGCTGTTGTTCTTTGCTTTTTCATTTGGGGGCGCTACCTTTGGGATGGCAGAAGAAGTCATTCCGTTTTCGATGGTCATGGTGCCTTTCGTGATCGCATTGGGGTATGATTCGATCGTGGCGGTCACCGTCACCTATGTCGCCTCCCAGATTGGAAATGCCACCTCGTGGATGAGTCCATTTAGTGTGGCAGTTGCTCAAGGGATCGCAGGTATTCCCGTTCTTTCAGGCGCAACGTTCCGAATCATCATGTGGGTCGTGGTTACCGCACTATCCGCAGGGTACCTCATGATCTATGCCGAAAGAATTCGCAAGAATCCTGAGAAATCGCTAACGTATCAATCGGATGCGTATTTTAGAAATCATCTTGAAAAAACCTCCAGTGAGCAAAAACCATTTTTATTAGGTCATAAATTGATCTTGGTTGAAATGCTGGCGGTTTTGATCTGGATCGTATGGGGTGTGACGCAGAAAGGCTACTATATTCCCGAGATTGCTTCTCAATTCTTTGTTATGGGCTTAGGGGCAGGAATCATAGCGGTTCTTTTCAAATTAGAAAATATGGGCTTGAATGATGTGGCGAGTGCCTTTCAATCTGGTGCCTCAGAATTGGCAGGAACTGCAATCGTTGTAGGGATGGCCAAAGGGATTCTTCTGGTTCTCGGCGGTTCTGATGCCAATGTGCCGTCAGCGTTGAATACGATTTTGCACAGCATCGGCGGATTGTTAAGCAATGTTCCAGCTTTTATTGGTGCCTGGTTCATGTACATTTTCCAAAGCTTCTTCAATTTGATCGTGACTTCAAATTCAGGTCAAGCTGCATTAACCATGCCGATCATGGCGCCATTAGCCGATCTTTTAGGTGTCTCTAGACAGATCGCTGTCTTGGCTTATCAATTAGGCTCGGGCTTTATGGATGCCTTCACTCCAGTATCGGCAAGTCTGATCGGTGTCTTAGGTGTCGCAAGAATCGAATGGGTGAAATGGGCGAAATTCCAGATCAAAATGCAAGGTTTCTTATTTGTATTAGGAACGATTTTTATCTTTATTGCGGTCGCAATCGGCTTGCAATAAGAAGCAATCAGGCACAAGGAGGAAGCACTTATGAAGGTGATACGACAAGCAGAGGTTTACGCTCCTGACTATTTAGGAAAAAAAGATATTTTATTAAATGAAGACAAGATCATTGCTATTCAAGATTCGATTGAAGGAGGATTCTCAGGTGTTCCTCTTGAAGAAATCGATGGCACAGGGTTACTCGCTGTGCCCGGCTTTATTGACTGCCACTTTCATATCTTAGGAGGTGGCGGGGAAGGCGGCTTTCAAAACCGGACACCAGAAGTGAAATTGAGTCAATTGACCTCTGCAGGAGTAACGACAGTGGTTGGCTGTTTAGGTACTGACGGAGTAGGCAGAGATATGACTGCCTTGATCAGTAAGGCGCGTGGACTAGAGGCGGAAGGCATCACGACTTATCTTTATGACGGTTCGTATCGATTGCCTTTGACGCCCATCACGGATTCCATCATCCAAGATTTTTTGACTATCGATAAAATTATTGGTATCGGTGAAATTGCCGTTTCTGACCATCGTTCTTCACAACCAAGTTTCGAAGAATTTACCCGCGCGGTGGCGGATGCTCGTGTCGGTGGGATGCTTTCTGGAAAAGCAGGCATCGTAAACGTCCACTTAGGTGGAGGAAAGAAAAAATATGAGCTGCTTTTACGAACCATCGAAGAGACAGAGATTCCAATCAGCCAATTTTTACCGACACATGCCAATCGGACCAGCGAGCTTTTCGAAGCAAGTATTGCTTTTGCAAAAATGGGTGGAACGATCGATTTTACGGCGAGTGAAGATCCTGATTTCTGGGAAAAAGAAGACGATGAGGTTCGCTTCAGTAAAGGATTGAAACGTTTGTTAGCAGAAGGGATCGGGCTGGATCAATTTACCATGACCTCTGATGGGCAAGGCAGCCTCCCGTACTTTGATGAAAACAATCAATTCATAGGTCTGGGTGTCGGCAGTTCGCGAGCGCTGATGGTAGGCATTAAAGAAGCAGTCCAAAAAGAGCAGATTCCATTGGAGATCGCCATTCGAGCAATCACTTCCAATCCAGCGAAAGTATTGAAGCTTGATCAAAAGGGACGTCTTGCAGCAGGGATGGATGCTGATATTTGCTTGCTGAACAAAGACTCATTAGCAGTAGAAACGGTTCTAGCAAAAGGCAGAACAATGGTAGAAGAACAAGAAGTAAAAGTGTGGGGTACCTTTGAACAACTAACATAAGAAGAATTCAGTTTTAACAGACTAAGAAACGGTTGTTTTTCTAAACAGAGTTGTAGAAGAAAATAAGCAGCCCGATCCATGACCAGCATTTACTGGACTTGATCGGACTGCTTTTTTCAATTAAACGCAAGTATTCTTAAGCTTGCAACTCATCCAATTTCTTCATGTCTTCTTCAGAAATTTCAAAGTCAACTTTGGCATTGTCAGCAATGTATTCTTCATGAACGGATTTTGGCAATGGCAGAATGTCTTTTTGTAGCAAGTAACGAATTGAAAGTTGTGGAATCGATTTTCCATAGGCTTCAGCAATCGTCTTCACTGCATCGTTATCGAGTAAACGACCAGTAGCGATTGGTGAATAGCCTTCCACTAAAATTTCGTGCGCTTTGCAAAATGTCAATAGTTCTTCATTTGTGCGGCCAATATGGTAAATAAACTGGTTGACCATCGGTTTCACATCGCAATGATCAAAAATATTTTGCAAATCTTTTTGATCGAAGTTGGAAACACCAATCGATTTTACTTTTCCACTTAAGTAGGCTTCTTCTAATGCTTTCCAAACATCGATGTTTTCAAGATAAAAATCTTTGTTTTCTGGATTGTTTCCCATGATTTTCCAAGGACGAGGGGCATGGATCAAAATCAAATCGATATACCCTAAGTCAAGTTTTTTTAGAGAAGCATCAATGCTATCAACCGCTTCTTGGTAGGTCTTTAACTCAGCAGGTACTTTCGTGGTAACAAAAATTTCATCGCGGGCAACGCCTGAATCGCGCACAGCTTTCCCAACCGCTTCTTCGTTTTTGTAAGCTGCCGCTGTATCGACATGTCGATAACCATTTTGAATGGCAAATTTTGTTGCGTTGTAAGCATCTTCTGGAGAAGATTGCCAGGTTCCAAGGCCAATCTTAGGAATTGCCAGTTTGTTCTGCAAGGTAAATGTTTCTTGTAATATCACGTATCTCAACCTACTTTCATCGCTTTTTTTTGTTACATCTTCCATTATAAAACGTTTTCTTGTTTGAAACAAATCAGACGCTGAAACTTTTGAGGGAAATTGACTTTCAAAAGGATCTTTGATACATTATCAGCAACCTAAACACAGAAAGATGTGGAAAAAATGGATTTTGTTAAAGAAGATTTTGCCTATTATCGGCGCTCTTTTGAATTGATGTATCGCAGTTATTTCCGTAGAAGAATGATTGCCCTTGGTGTGGCGATTTTGATTATCTTAGGTTATTTACTTTTGTTACAAGAAAGTTTGCTTTTAAATATCATTTTGCTAGTTATATTGCTAGGCATAATGGCGTGGTTGGTTTCACTTTATCAGCGAGCGAGTGAGGTCGTACTTGCTTTCGAAGAAGAAAATCAGGTGCCGCAAATTCATCAACTGACAGAATTTGAGGATCATTATGCGTTCCAAATGAATGATGGAACAACGATGCGCGTGAAGAAAAACGGCAATCGCAACTTTCCTTCCAATAATAAGCAGTACACGTTGATGGCAGGCTATAAAAAAGTTTTCTTTGTGCAACAACCCTTGATGATTTTTTATTATGACCTCTTGGAGATGAAGTATGATGAAGCGTATCGTTTGAAACGAAACCGCCAAAACGGGTTCAATCGTTGGTCGCGTTATTTCAGTTTTCGCTCCTTTAAGGGATCGATTGGCAATGTCTTTCAATTCTTGCTGGGAAATATTTTCTTCTTATTTATTGCGTATCGGTTGATCCGCTATCTGATCGATATTTTGCTGCACATTTTATAACTGTTACCAAGGTGAAGATTCTCATCGTTTTCATAGACTGGTGAAAAAGATGATAGGACTTAATTTTTTTAAAAAGGTATACTTAAGTCAGATAAGACAAGCAATTGTCTTTCATGAATAAGAGTCCTGCTCTTGTTAAGTAAGCCGTCAACAACAGCTTATCTATTGTGGCGCTAACAGTTTGGGGGAAGTGTTAGTTCTTGTAACAAACAGATTTTTTTCTGGGCGGGATAAGAACAAAAGCGGTATTTTACCGTACTTAATAAGAGTAGTGCTCTTTATTTTTTCTATGAATATTTGAAGACATCACTTCTTGGAAGTGGTGTTTTTTCTTGCTTAAAAATAGTCCAAGTGATAGGAGAATTCTAAGAACTATGCTACAATGAGTGCCGGTGCTCTCAGCGGTGGGAGCAAAAAAGAAGGTAGAGGAGAATTACTTAGGAATGCCTGAAGGTCAAACAATAAACGATCCATCTACAAAAAGCGCGCAAAATATTTCTGCGTATATACATATACCTTTCTGTGAACATATATGCTACTACTGTGACTTCAACAAAGTGTTTTTAGAAGGGCAGCCAGTGGATGAGTACATCGAAGCGTTACTAAAAGAAATTGAGCTGACCCTCTTGCGTCAGCCTCTCAATGAGGCGAAAACGATTTATATCGGCGGCGGGACGCCAACGTCGCTTTCGGCGAACCAACTGGATCGATTGCTGTCAGGTGTGCATGAATTGCTGCCAACACACACAACCAAAGAGTTTACAGTGGAAGCAAATCCTGGTGATTTGAGTGAAGAAAAAATGCTGGTTTTGAAAAACCATCAAGTCAATCGCTTGTCGATGGGGGTCCAGACCTTTGATAATCGCTTGCTTAAAAAAATTGGCCGCAAGCATACCGCTGAAGATGTTTATTCAACTATTCAGCTGCTGGAAAAACATGATTTTCAGAATGTGACGATCGATTTGATTTATGCACTTCCGGGACAAAGCATAGAAAGCTTCCGTGATACACTGACGCGAGCGATTGATCTCGGGTTGCCTCACTATGCGATGTATTCTTTGATTTTAGAAAACAAAACCATGTTTATGAACTGGGTTCGCCAAGGGAGAATGGCACTGCCTTCTCAAGAAGCTGAAACGCAGATGTTTGATGAGGCGATCGCGGCGATGACAAAAGCTGGATTGAACCAATATGAAATCAGTAATTTTGCACGACCAGGGTATGAGTCCTTACATAATCTAGTGTATTGGAACAATGAACATTATTTTGGCTTTGGGGCAGGCGCCAGCGGGTATCTTGGACAGACTCGCTACAAGAACAAAGGTCCAATCCAGCATTATTTGAAACCATTACAGGAAAATCAGTTGCCAATCCACGAAATCGAAGAATTGACAACCAGCAATCAAATGGAAGAGGAACTGTTTTTAGGCCTTCGTAAAAAGGTCGGCATTTCAAAAATACAGTTTGCAGAAAAATTCGGGAAGTCTTTTCAGGAAATCTATGGTTCAACGAGCGAACAGTTGATTCAAAAAGGCTGGTTGGCTAGTCAAGGTGACCGTGTCTTTTTAACGAAAGCTGGGATGTTTATTGGCAACGAAGTGTTTGAAGCATTTCTCTTGGATGCAGAAAAATAAGAAAGAACGAGTAAGAGAAGTAGCCATTTCGTGCTGCTTCTTTTTTTGATTTCTTTTTTAGCACTCTCTTAGAAAGAGTGCTAAAAAAGTGATGCAAATACTTGACATTCCTAGCAAATATGGTATATTTATAATCGTGTTAGCACTTAATAGGAATGAGTGCTAACGGAGGAGTGGATAAAATGTTGACACCTAGACAACAAATGATTTTACACCTCATCATCCAAAATTATACGAATACTGGTCAGCCCACGGGCTCGAAGCGATTGATGGAAGATGGGGTTGAAGCTAGCTCTGCCACCATTCGTAATGAGATGAAGGCGCTGGAAGAAGCTGGACTTCTGTTAAAGACACATTCATCTTCAGGGCGTGTGCCGTCAATAAAAGGGTATCGCTATTACGTTGATCACTTATTGAAGCCATCGGAGGTTGACCAAAACGAAATTCAAACCATTCGTCATTCTTTTGGAAAAGATTTTCATGAAATCAATGAAATCATCCAGCAGTCTGCCACGATCTTGTCCAACTTGACTAGCTATACAGCGTTGTCTCTCGGGCCAGATATGAAGGAAAGGAAATTGACCGGTTTTCGAATCGTCCCATTGAATGCACGACAGATCATCGCGATCATCGTGACGGATAAAGGGAATGTCGAAAATCAAGTCTTTACTCTTCCTGAATCGATGAGCAGCGAAGATTTGGAAAAAATGGTAAGGATCATCAACGACAAATTGATCGGTGAGCCTCTAATGACGGTCTACCATCGTTTAAGAACCGAGATTCCTATGATTCTGCATAAGTATTTTCAAACGACTGACGGAATCGTTGATCTATTTGATACGATGCTGAGCCACATTTTTGAAGAAAAAATCTTCGTCGGCGGGCGAATGAATCTTCTGGATTTTGAACCGACGCAAGATGTTAGTCAGTTCAAATCGATGTATTCATTTATGAAAAATGCAGATCAGCTGACACAGCTGCTGGCGCCAAGAGATTCTGCGATTCAAATCAGAATCGGCTCTGAGCTTGGCAATGACTTGTTACAAAATATGAGTTTGATCCAAGCTAGCTATGAAATCGAAGGTCATGGACAAGGAACGATCGCTTTATTAGGTCCATCAAGTATGCCGTATTCACGGATGTTTGGTTTGATGGAAGTTTTTCGAGGCGAGTTAGCAAAAAAATTGGCCGATTATTATCGCGCATTAGACGCTGCCAATGAATAAGCGGCAATGAAACAAATCGTAGAAGGGATGGTTGAAACGTGACGGAAAAAGAAGAGCGTTTAGATGAAGAATTAGATAAAACTGCTGAAGAAACCGCAGAAACAACTGAATCTTCAAATGAATCAACTGAAACTGAAGCACAGACTCCTCAACCAGAGGAAGAAACAGTGGAAAAAAGCGAATTGGAACTTTTGCAAGAAAAGAATAATGAATTGGAAGATCAATTCCTGCGTGCTCGTGCAGAGATCGCAAATATCACTTCACGTAACCGCAACGAGCGGGAACTTTTACAAAAATACCGCTCGCAAGATCTTGGCAAAAAACTGTTGCCAGCAATCGACAATTTGGAACGAGCGATGGCAGCAGATGTCGATCAAGACCAAGCGGCGAATTTGAAAAAAGGCGTTGAAATGGTTCTTGAAAGTCTGCGTCAAGCCTTAAAAGAAGAGGGAATCGAAGAGATTCCTGCTGAAGGTGCAATGTTCGATCCGAACTTGCATCAAGCGGTGCAGACTGTACCTGCCTCTGATGAAACACCGGCAGACACAATCGTTACTGTCTTGCAAAAAGGGTATAAATTGCATGATCGTGTCTTGCGTGCAAGCATGGTCATCGTTGCACAATAGTTCTTTCTATCTATAAGTAGATGTTTAAATTAAAAAAGGGAGTGTATTACTTATGAGTAAAATTATCGGTATCGACTTAGGAACAACAAACTCAGCTGTTGCTGTCCTTGAAGGCGGCGAAGCAAAAATCATTACGAATCCAGAAGGAAACCGTACCACACCTTCTGTTGTCTCATTCAAAAATGGTGAGATCCAAGTAGGGGAAGTTGCAAAACGCCAAGCAGTGACAAATCCTAATACGATTTCTTCTATTAAACGCCATATGGGTGAAGCTGGATACAAAGTAGAAGTTGAAGGCAAATCGTATACACCACAAGAAGTTTCCGCAATGGTTCTTCAATACATCAAAGGATTTGCTGAAGACTATTTAGGGGAAAAAGTTGAAAAAGCAGTCATCACTGTTCCTGCATACTTCAACGATGCACAACGTCAAGCAACCAAAGATGCTGGTAAAATTGCCGGTCTTGAAGTAGAACGGATCGTCAATGAACCAACTGCCGCAGCTTTAGCTTATGGGTTAGATAAAACAGATAAAGATGAAAAAATCTTGGTCTTTGACTTAGGTGGCGGTACTTTCGACGTATCGATCCTTGAATTAGGTGATGGCGTCTTTGACGTATTATCAACTGCTGGGGACAACAACCTAGGTGGGGATGACTTTGATAACAAAATCATCGATCACATGGTAGCAGAATTCAAAAAAGAAAACGGCATTGATCTTGGAAAAGACAAAATGGCTTTGCAACGTTTGAAAGATGCTGCTGAAAAAGCGAAAAAAGACTTGTCAGGTGTAACAAGTACACAAATCAGCTTACCGTTTATCACAGCTGGCGATGCTGGTCCATTGCACTTGGAAATGACCTTGACTCGTGCGAAATTTGATGAATTAACAGCAGACTTAGTAGAACGTACAAAAATTCCAGTACGTCAAGCTTTGAAAGATGCTGGTCTATCACAATCAGAAATCGACGAAGTGATCTTAGTTGGTGGTTCAACTCGTATTCCGGCAGTAGTTGATGCTGTACGTAAAGAAACCAATAAAGAACCAAACAAATCAGTAAACCCAGATGAAGTGGTAGCGATGGGGGCTGCGATCCAAGGTGGCGTGATCACTGGGGATGTGAAAGATGTTGTCTTACTAGACGTTACACCATTATCATTAGGTATCGAAACGATGGGTGCTGTCTTCACAAAACTGATCGATCGTAACACAACGATCCCTACAAGTAAATCACAAGTCTTCTCAACTGCAGCAGACAATCAACCAGCCGTTGATATCCATGTCTTGCAAGGGGAACGTCCAATGGCTGCTGATAACAAAACATTAGGAAGATTCCAATTGACGGATATTCCACCAGCACCTCGTGGCATCCCTCAAATCGAAGTAACATTTGATATCGATAAAAATGGGATCGTTAATGTTTCTGCAAAAGATTTAGGTACACAAAAAGAACAAAAAATCACGATCAAATCATCTTCAGGTTTATCAGATGAAGAAATCGAACGCATGGTAAAAGATGCTGAAGCAAATGCTGAAGCCGACAAACAGCGCAAAGAAGAAGTTGATCTACGCAATGACGTCGATGCATTGTTGTTCACTGTTGATAAAACATTGAAAGAGCTTGAAGGCAAAGTGGATGCAGACGAAGTCAAAAAAGCGGAAGAAGCTCGTGATGAGTTGAAAGCTGCGGTTGAAGCAAACAACTTAGAAGAAATGAAAACGAAACGTGATGCTTTGAATGAAATCGTACAAAACTTAACCGTTAAATTATACGAACAAGCAGCACAACAACAAGCACAAGAAAATCCAGAAGCTGCACAAGGCGGCGCAGACGATGTGGTTGACGCCGACTTTGAAGAAGTAGACGGTGACGATAAATAATCGCTGTTTGTGAAAAAGCCAAAGTCACCGCTTTGGCTTTTTCTTATGAATTTGCGAAACGTATTTTTCTAGAGCGAATTATATGCTAAAATACGAGAGACGCAAGAATAGAGTGGAGGGAAGCCAATGGCAGACAAAAGAGATTATTATGAGGTCTTAGGTCTACAAAAAGGGGCTTCGGATGACGAAATCAAAAAAGCTTATCGTAAGCTTTCAAAACAATATCATCCAGACATCAATAAAGAACCTGATGCAGAAGCAAAGTTTAAAGAGATTTCTGAGGCCTATGAAATATTAAGTGATTCCCAAAAAAGAGCTGCTTATGACCAGTATGGTCATGCTGGTACCGATCCGAACTACGGAGGCGGTTATGGCGGTGGATTCGGCGGCTTTAACAGTGGCGGATTCTCCGGTGGCGGTTTTGGTGGATTTGAAGACATTTTCGAATCGTTTTTTGGTGGTGGAGGCGGCAGAGCAGCCAATCCTAATGCACCTCGACAAGGAGCAGACTTGCAATATGCGGTTGATCTTTCCTTTGAAGAAGCGATTTTCGGAGTGGAAAAAACTGTTCAATACAATCGTGAAGAAACCTGTCATACCTGCGGCGGGAACGGGGCAAAACCAGGTACTTCACCAGAAACCTGTCATAAATGTCATGGTGCAGGTACTATCAATGTTGAACGTCAAACACCGCTTGGTCGTGTAATGAGCCGTCAAACCTGTGATGTTTGTCATGGAACTGGGAAAGAAATCAAAGAACCATGTACAACCTGTCATGGTACTGGCCATGAAAAGAAAAAACATAATGTAAAAGTCAACGTGCCTGCAGGTGTCGAAGATGGACAACAAATGCGTTTATCTGGCCAAGGGGAAGCTGGAACCAATGGTGGTCCTTATGGGGACCTATACGTTGTTTTCCGTGTGGAAGAAAGTGATATTTTTGATCGTGACGGTTCAGAGATTTATTACGAGTTGCCGTTGAACTTTGTCCAAGCAGCTTTAGGAGATGAGGTCAATGTGCCAACCGTTCACGGGAATGTGAAGTTAAAAATCCCAGCTGGGACCCAAACAGGTACGAACTTCCGCTTACGCGGTAAAGGAGCACCTCGCTTACGGGGAGGAGGCAATGGCGATCAACAAGTCAAAGTGAAGCTGATCACACCTAAGAACTTAAATGAGGAACAAAAAGAAGCATTGCGGGCTTATGCAAAAGCTAGTGGTCATGAAACCACCGAACAACAACCAGAAGGGTTTTTTGATAAAATGAAAGATGCTTTTGGTGGGAAAAAGAAATAACAAGTAAATAATCCAATTCATGCCCTTATAAAACCATCAGTTTTATAAGGGCATGAGTGTTTGTATGGCTATAAATGTGCAGTATGTGCGAGAATCGAATCTTCTTGGCCATCTTTTTTTCTTTTCCTTTGAAATCGCTTGCTTAGTGTGTCACAATAAAAGTAGACCAATTGAAGGAGGAGATACAATGGAAAGAATATTTGCGAGTCCGTCACGATACGTTCAAGGAAAAGGAGTATTGAAGGATGGTTTATCTCACATTAAAGATCTAGGAAAGAAAGTGCTGCTTTTGACCGATGAAACAGTTTGGAAAATTGCCGGGGAAGATTTATTTGAAAATCTCAAAGCGGCTGATTTAGGTCCGGTAAAAGAAATTTTTGGTGGAGAAGCTTCTGCAAATGAAATCGATCGTATCGTCTCTAAAGCCAAAAGCGAATCCATTGAAGTAATTGCTGCATTAGGTGGCGGGAAAGCCATCGATACTGGGAAAGCTGTTGCGGATGAATTAAACATACCGATTGCTGTTTTGCCAACGATCGCTTCTACTGATGCACCAACTTCGGCACTTTCTGTTATTTATACAGATGAAGGTCGCTTTGAAAAATATCGTTTTTACAACAAAAACCCTGAACTTGTCTTAGTGGATACAGCCGTTATTGCGAAAGCGCCTGCCAAATTACTTGCAGCGGGTATTGCGGATGCACTAGCAACCTATGTCGAAGCACGCGCCGTTGCCCGAAGCCATAGTAAGAATATGGTGGGTGGTATTCAACCAATTGCCGGCATGGCAATCGCTGAAAAATGCGAAGAGATTCTTTTTGAGAATGCACTGAAAGCCTATCAAGCAAATAAAAAACAAGTCGTTACCGAAGCTTTTGAACAAATCGTGGAAGCCAACACTCTGTTAAGTGGTTTAGGCTTTGAAAGTGCTGGTTTGGCAGCAGCTCATGCGATCCATAATGGCTTGACAGCCCTTGAAGGAGACGTCCATGATTTGACTCATGGGGAGAAAGTTGCTTACGGGACACTTACACAATTGATGCTGGAAAACGCGGATCCTGATGAAATTGACCAATATATTGAGTTGTATCAGGCGTTGGAATTACCAACGACATTAGCTGAAATGCATCTTTCTGATGTTAGCGATGCAGAGCTTATGAAAGTCGGTAAACAAGCAACCATCGAAGGGGAGACGATTCACAATATGCCGTTCACGGTATCCGCAGAAGATGTTGTAGCCGCGATCAAAGCCGTGGATGCCTATGTGACTGCTTATTATCCTCTTTAATGTTATTTTATAAACGTTCATTGATCGATACTTGTTGATTAAAAAAAATATTTGACAAAAAAAAAGAGTCGTGCTATTTTGATAACAAGCAAATTAAAGGAGGGAACAAGACATGACGAACTTCAACACACAAACTACCTGTTGTTGTTGTATGGTGCAAAAAGCAGCATACCCATTTGTCATGCCTATTATTAGTTCCTTTGTCGCAGCAGATCGCTGATTTTTTTAGTGATTCGCTTCTATCCGGATAAGACGACATTTTTTTGGGGTACTGATGTAATAGTCAGTACCCCTTTTTGTTTGCTTTTTTTTACCGCTTTCAATGGCGACGGCTGATGATTGCAAGCCAAAATATGTATATGAAGCTTACAAGTTTTGCCTAAAAATCTGAATAAGGAGTCAAACGATGATCGTTAAAAATGTAAAAGAATTGATAGGGCATACCCCGCTCTTTGAATTTGATGCCGCAGCTTTAGGCGGAAAAAAGGGAAGTAAAATCTATGCGAAACTTGAATATTTAAATCCTGGTGGCAGCATTAAGGACCGCTTAGGAAAGTACTTGATCGATGAGGCATTTCGAGAGCGTACAATCAATCATGAGACAACAGTAATTGAACCGACAGCCGGAAATACCGGGATTGGCTTAGCTATTGCCGGGATCGAGCATGGACTAAAAATGATTTTTGTTATTCCGGAGAAATTCAGCATTGAAAAGCAGCAATTGATTGAAGCATTAGGCGCAACTATCGTTCATACACCAACGGAAGCTGGCATTCAAGGGGCAATCGAAAAAGCAAAGGAATTAGCAAAAGGACAGCCGAATAGTTTTATGCCATTGCAGTTTCATAATCAGAACAATCCCGCAGCCTATCAAGCAACATTGGGGCCTGAGATCTATCAGGAATTACATGGAAAAATTGACAGCTTTGTTGCAGGCGCTGGCAGTGGTGGTACTTTTGCGGGTGTCGCGACGTACTTAAAGAAGCAAAAATCAAGCACTCGTCTTGCTGTTGTTGAACCGGAAGGATCAATCTTGAACGGCGGTCCTGCCCATGGCCACGAGATTGAAGGGATCGGTGTTGAGTTCATTCCACAATTTTTTGACGATTTGCTTATTGATAACATTTATACGATAAGTGATGCCGAAGGCTTTGCCTTTACTCGTTACTTGGCAAGAAACTATGGTCTGCTTGTTGGAAGTTCAAGTGGAGCCGTGATGGCAGCATCAGTAAAAGAAAGCCTCGAATTACCAACCGGAAGCTCGATCGCCACAGTCTTTCCCGATGGTGGCGACCGCTATCTATCAAAAAAGATTTATGCTGGCGAATCAGCAATCACACCATTCATAGGAGGAACAAACAATGCATTTTAATACAAAAGTAATTCACGGCGGTATCAGCGAAGACGAACTCACCGGTGCAGTCAGTGTGCCAATCTACCAAACATCTACCTATCGGCAAAATGCTCTAGGTCAGCCAAAGCAATATGAATACAGTCGTTCAGGCAACCCAACTCGTTTTGCCTTAGAAGAATTGATTGCGGATCTTGAAGAAGGCGCTCAAGGGTTTGCTTTTGCCTCTGGATTAGCAGCCACCCATGCGATCTTCACGCTTTTTCAGACAGGAGATCATGTCATTTTAGGAGATGACGTTTATGGGGGGACATTTCGTTTGCTTCATCAAGTATTAGAAAAAAGTGGGTTGACTTATTCACTTGTCAAAACCGATGATTTAGTTGCTATTGAAACAGCAATTCTTCCGGAGACCAAAGCGATTTTTCTGGAAACACCGACGAACCCGCTGTTAAAAATCACGGATATCAAATCGGTTGCGAGACTAGCTGCCCAGCACGATCTCTTGACGATCGTGGATAATACCTTTGCGACGCCATATTTTCAAAAGCCGCTACAATTAGGCGCAGATATTGTGATTCACAGTGCTACCAAGTATCTCGGTGGACACAGTGATGTAGTAGCTGGATTAGCGGTTGCCAAAGAGCCGCTAATCGCCGAAAGAATTGCCTTTTTACAAAACGCTATTGGCGGTGTATTGGGGCCTCATGATAGCTGGTTGATCCAACGAAGCATCAAAACACTTGCTTTGCGGATGAAAGCACATCAAAACAATGCGATGAAAATTGCCCACTACTTACAAGCACATCAAGCTGTCGTAAAGGTCTATTATCCAGGATTGATTGACCATGAAGGTCATGAGATCGCCAAATCACAGATGTCTGGGTATAGCGGTATGATATCTTTTGAACTAAACGATGAATCGAAAACAGCAGAATTTGTTGAATCATTAAAGATTTTTACTTTAGCAGAAAGCTTAGGTGGCGTGGAAAGCTTGGTAGAAGTGCCAGCCGTGATGACCCATGCCTCGATCCCTAAAGAAATTCGTGAGCAATCTGGGATCAAAGATGGCTTGATTCGGTTGTCGGTGGGCATCGAAGACGGTGAGGATCTGCAGGCAGATTTAGAGCAAGCGTTTGAAAAGGCAGGTAGCTAGTGATGGGGAGAGAGTTTATTCCAATTTTTTCTGACTGGGCAGCTGAGTACGATGAAACAGTTGCAGGTAAGGATGAAGAATATCGAGCGGTTTTTTTCAAATATGAACAGTTACTCGCTGAAATAGCTGAAAAAGCAGGGCAGTCTGTGGTAGAATTTGGTAGTGGCACTGGAAATCTAACACAAGCTCTGCTTGATCAAGGAAAAAACGTGCTGGCAATCGAGCCATCGCCAGAGATGCGGCGGATCGCCAAGTCAAAACCCAGTCTTTCTAAAGTGACTTTTGTAGATGGTGATATGGAGATTTTTCCTGAAATCACGGATGTAATCGATACGATCGTTTCTACCTATGTTTTTCATCATCTTACGGAGGACGAAAAACAACGGGCAATCGGCAAATATGCGGCGATGCTGCCAAAAGGCGGGAAAGTGCTTTTCGGGGATACGATGTTTCTTTCCCTAGCCCGAAAAATGGAGCTAATCGATGAAGCGCGGCAAGCTGGACACCAGCGACTAGCCGCTGATCTGCAACGGGAGTACTATCCAGTTACTGCGGATATCGAACGATATTTTCGCCAACATGGGTTTACCAGTCGTTTTAAGCAAATCAATGAGTATGTTTGGCTTGTGGAAGCACAAAAAGAGTAGGAGAGAAGTACAATGAAAATGAATGTTGAAAGCTTTAATTTGGATCATACGAAAGTCAAAGCACCTTATGTACGGGTTGCCGATAAAAAACAAGGAACAAATGATACCATCATCAAATATGATGTTCGTTTGAAGCAGCCGAACCAAGCACATATGGATATGGCAAGTCTGCATTCTTTAGAACATTTGACGGCAGAGTTGATTCGTAATCATGCAGATTATATCGTGGATTGGTCACCCATGGGATGCCAAACCGGCTTCTATCTGACTGTCTTGAATCATGACGATTATGAAGAGATTTTGACAGTCCTAGAAAAAACCATGAAGGATGTTTTGCAAGCAACTGAAGTACCTGCCAGCAATGAAGTGCAATGCGGTTGGGCGGCGAACCATACCTTAGAAGGTGCGCAAAAATTAGCGCAAGAATTTCTTGATGAACGTGACAATTGGTCGACCGTTTTTGCCTAAACAAAATAGAAGTAGAAAAAAGGTGCCTGCGTTTGTATTCGCGGACGCTTTTTTTGTTAATCCCGCAAAGAGAGGGGGGATTCACTATTTTTCATTTATGGTTCTACCGCTTGGACGGTGATGCCGACTCCATTCGGATTGTAGGTATGACTAATGTAAAACTCAAATCCTTCATGAACAAAGAAAAGTCTCCGAATGGCGCTAACGTCCCTGATGTGAGCATCTAAACCATACTGTACGATCAATGTCTCTTTGATCTCCTCAACATCAGCCTCTTTCTCGAATTGTGAGAAATCAATACCGAAAAATTCTGGAACATCAACCAATGTGATTTTCGCTAATCTTTCATCACCAGAATCATCAAAGTCAAAATCAAAGCTGATTTTGGACAGTTTATCCCGTGAACCTAAAGGCACTCTTTTTGTCTCGAGAGCGCTGCTATCAACCATCATTGATAACAAATCAATGGCTGAATCAGGTAAGCGAGTGGTTACTTTTCTTACTTCATCAACCATTGCTCCTTGATCGGGAGAAAAAACTTTTCTAGTCTCTTCTGTGACGATCACATTTTCGCGGCGCCGCTATCGGTTGATGGCACTGCGCTCTTGGTTTACCCGATCACTACGTTTGATGAGATCGAGGCCAAGATCGCTGATGGACTCAGGGGAAGGTCTTTCTTCCAGTAAAGCAGTTAAGTAATCGATCTCTAAAAACTGCTCGTAGGCAGCTGCCGGCTGGTTTTCGCTGTAGAAGAGGGCAGCGCCAAGCAAAAAACAACTGATACCCAAAGAAAGCAAAAGGCTTCTTCTGCTATGCTCCCGGATTTTTTTTCTAAGTCGACTCAGTTTCATTTGATCCTTCAACTCCCAAGTTTTTTAGATGACTTCTGATAAAAGTGGTGATTGAATTTCATCCTGCGTTTTACCAATATCAGTCACGTGAGATCGCTTAATGGATTACTTAATTTCTGTTTCAGAAAACTGATCATGCCAGGCCACATCAGAAACGATTCGGTTAATAAGAGTGACAATGATTGCTTCACCATCGGAATTGATCCAGGCATTGGATTCCATACCTACGACTGCTAGTCGCCAAGAAGGAAGGCCACCCATGATTTCAAGAACTTGATCGCAAGACATTCCTATTTGCAGTTGATGGAGCAAGTCTTTGTTGACTGTTCGATTCCACCGTCGCGGCAGCCCGATCTGCAATTGTTCACAATACGAAAATTGAGGGGCAGCTGTTTCGGTACTGCTCTGAGTTTGTGCAACGTCATCAGAAGAAGGAGTTGTTTCTGATGCGGGTTCTGATGCATGGTTCTCAGTTCTGGAAGAAGAAGCTCTGGTTTCTGAATCAGCTGACAAAGATTGAGAAGACGACGTTGCTTCTGGTGAAAAACTGCTTTTGGTGTTGTCATCCATGATTTCGTCAATCAAGGTACAGCCAGTGAGAAAGAGGGAGAGTATCATTAGTGGGAAAAATAAAATGATGGTTTTCATAAGATAGGTTCCTCCAAAATGATTTTCTTGGCCTTCCTTTGTTATTTTAATGTTGGTTTTTTATTAGGAAAACCCCGTCATTTGCTATAAAATAAAAAAGAAAAATGTTTGTATACCTATTTTGGTTTGGAGGGAGTGTTGTTTAATAAGTGTAACATGTTGCTTCTGATCTGGCTACTTGATTTCAAATGTCCTTTCATGGTTTTAGTAAAATTAGTATCTGCAGCTTACGATGGTGAAAAGGAAATGCTATAATAGATTTAACTACTCAATAAAAATTTGCTATTTTAAAGGTGAACCCTGTTTACTCTTACCAGGTCAACAGGAACCAGCATACCGGTTGCTAAGAATTTATGTAAGGATTCATAACAAGGAGAGGAGGGAATGAAGATGAGCATCTTAAAGCAGTGGCAAGCAAAACATCAAGCGAAAAAAGAAGCGAAAAAACAAGCGTTACGTTTAAAAAATGCGCAACTTCGTGCAGCAGGGAAAGAGCCATTGAAGGGTTGGGGAAAGATGGTTGATACTGGCGTCGGAGGGGCGAACAAAGCCAACCCTATCGATACAAAAGTTTTTTTAGGTGAAAATCAAAAGCGGATTTCAGAAGAAACCAAACGAAAAAATCAATAAAAAAAAGACCTCTGCAACAGTCCGAGAAAAGAGCTGTTGCAGAGGTTTTTTTTAGATATTCAATACTTTGTCTAAGAAATCTTTCGTACGATCGTGCTTAGGGTTGGAAAAGATTTGCTCAGGTGTACCGTCTTCCAAGAAATTACCGCCATCAATAAACATCACACGGTTTGCTACTTCTTTGGCAAAGCCCATCTCATGAGTAACGATTACCATGGTCATTCCTTGTTTTGCCAAATCCTTCATAACATTGAGTACATCCCCAACCATTTCGGGATCGAGTGCGGAGGTTGGTTCATCGAACAGCATCACATCGGGATTCATGGCTAAGGCTCTAGCAATCGCCACCCGTTGTTTTTGTCCTCCAGATAGATTGTCAGGGTACATGTCTTTTTTATCAGCCAGACCTACCGTCTCTAATAAACGAATCGCGTTTTGTTCCGCTTCTTGCCGAGAAGCATTTTTTAGATCCATCGGGGCTAGAATGATGTTTTCTAAAACTGACAAGTGAGGGAAGAGATTGAAATGCTGAAACACCATGCCGATATGTTGACGAACAGCATTGATATTGGTGTTTTTATCCATCAGATGTGCGCCGTCAACGATAATATCGCCGCTGGTTGGTTCTTCTAAGCGGTTCAAACAGCGTAAGAACGTCGATTTCCCAGATCCTGAAGGACCGATCACACAAACGACTTCTCCTTCAGCGATTGAAACATTGATATTGTTCAATACGGTATTGTCGCCGTATTTTTTTACAAGATTTTCAACTAAGATTTTTTCTTTCATGCTATTTCACCTTCTTTTCTAAAACTTTTGCAAGTTTCGTTAAAGCTGTGATCACGACTAAATAAATAATCGCGATGATCAAGTAGACATAGGTACTTTGTGTGGTTCGGGCAACGATGATTTTCCCAGTTTGCAATAATTCTACGACTCCGATAACCGAGATGATCGTTGTATCTTTCAACGAGATAACGAATTGGTTAACGAAAGAAGGAATCATGATTTTGATCGCTTGCGGTAAAATGATTTTCTGCATTGTCCGAGTGTAGGTCATCCCCAAACTACGAGAGGCTTCCATCTGACCTTTTGGCACCGCGTTGATCCCACCACGGACGATCTCAGCGATGTAGGCACTGGCATTTAAGGTCAATGTAATGACCCCGGCTGCAAAGTCCGGAATCGTGATACCAATCGCATCGGAGAGGCCGAAGAAGATGAAGAAAGCCAATACCATCATAGGAATACCACGAATGATATCAACATAGATCCCTGCAAAAACCCGCAATGCTTTGATTGGAGCAACACTAAATAGTCCAAAAATGATTCCGATCACTAATGCTAAGGCAAAAGAAATCAATGCTAGTAAAAGGGTATTCCATAATCCTTTTAATAAGACGTTATAGTTGTTGCTGATCAAACCAGTGATCGTTGATTCATCCACTCGTTTTTCTGTGGCAGATCCATCTTCAATGTATTTATTGATGATTTGATCGTACTCCCCAGTCCGTTTCATTTCTTTCAATGCTTCATTGAACATTTGGATCAGTTCAGGATTTTGGCCTTTTTTCACCGCAAAACCGTACTGACCACCAGATTCTTTTTCAATCGGTGTCACTAGTTTTTGACCTTGGCTGATGGCATAACCAATCACTGGATAATCATCCATCATGGCATCAATTTGTCCGCCGTTAACAGCCGCATATAATTGATCGGCAGCATCATAATATTTGATCGAATAGCCATATTTCTCTTCGTTGGCGATCAAGAAGTCTGCACTTTCTGTCCCAACTTTTGCACCGACGGTTTTTCCATCTAAATCTTCATAGGATTTGATGGAATCATTGCCTTCTTTTACAGCAATCTGAATACCACTTTCAAAGTAAGAATCAGAGAAGTCGTAGGATTGACGACGCTCATCAGTGATTGTCATCCCAGCGATCATCCCATCTGCTTGGTTACCATCCAACGCTTGCAAAGCTCCGGAAAAACCGATGAAATTGAATTCGATGTTGAACCCTTGCAATTCTGCCGCCCGGTTCATTAAATCAACATCGATCCCTACATACTCATTGTCTTCATTTTGGAATTCAAATGGAGCGAAGGCTGAGTCACTGGCAATTCGGTAAACATCTTTCTTTGGTTCGACTTTCACCATTTCACTAGTGCCTGCATCTGTATCAGACGTTGTGATGTAAGTATTGACGATTTCGTCGTATTTGCCGGAAGCTTTCATATTGGCTAAACCAGCATTGAATTTTTCAAGTAGTTCTTTGTTTTGGCCTTTTCTGACGGCAAATCCGTAAGAAGCGCCTTTTTCAGGTTCGCCGACAAGTTTCATCGGTTCGCCATTGTTGATAGCATAGCCAAGCACTGGATAATCATCAAAAGCGGCTGCCACAGTACCATTGCGTACAGCGCCATATAGTCCAGTAGCGTCATCATATAATTTGATGTCGTAGCCATATTGGTCTTTATTGCTTTCTAGAAAGCGGGCACTTTCGGTACCAACCTTTGCACCGACCGTTTCGCCTTCAAGATCCTCGTAGCTAGTAATACTGTCATTGTCAGCAGCTACCGCCATTTGAATCCCACTATCGAAATAAGGATCTGAGAAATCAAAGGTTTCTTTACGTTCCTCTGTGATACTCATCCCAGCGATCATGCCATCTAACTGATTTGATTGCACGCCTTGAATGGATGCGTCAAAACCTAAAGGACGTAAATCAACTGCAAAACCTTGATCTTCTGCGATCGCATTTAATAAATCTATATCGATCCCAACGTATTCATTATTTTCATTTTGGAATTCGAAAGGAGCAAATGTTAAATCTGTTCCTATCTTATACGTAGTTTCCTCCGCACTTGCTGACTTTACTGAGAGCGTAAAAATGCTGATAATCAGCGCGATTAAAGCGAAGGACATGTGTTTTCTTTTCAAGAAAATTCCCCCTTTAGATATAACGTATTTATAGATTATATGGATTTTTTCTTCAACACACAAGTCTTTCTCTTTAAAAATATGACAAAATCGTTTAAACCTCACATTAGATGTTAGAAAATCAAACATGTTAAGTTATGCTTAATCGCATGAAACTTTCATAGCAAATGATGGCGAAAGTATGTTCGCTATGATATACTTATTTATGGAAAAGCGGCAGCGAGTTTTTCTTTTTTTGTTGTCGTTTAGAATAATCGAGGGGGAATGAAGATGATCGAAAGAACAACTTCCCATGAATTTGACTTAGTATCAAAATATCAACCAGCTGGGGATCAACCAGAAGCGATCCATCAATTGGTTGACGGGGTGGTCGGTGGAAAAAAAGCACAGATTTTGTTGGGAGCCACTGGGACCGGTAAGACTTATACGATTTCTAATCTAATCAAAGAAGTCAATAAACCGACATTGATCATTGCCCATAATAAAACATTGGCTGGACAATTATATGGCGAGTTCAAGGACTTCTTTCCAAATAATGCAGTCGAGTATTTTGTCAGTTACTATGATTACTATCAACCAGAAGCGTATGTTCCTTCCAGTGATACATACATCGAAAAAGACTCCAGTGTCAACGATGAAATCGATAAGCTCCGTCACTCGGCGACAAGTTCTTTATTAGAGAGAAACGATGTGATCGTTGTAGCTTCTGTCTCTTGTATTTTCGGTTTAGGTTCGCCGATCGAGTATGCAAGACAAGTTGTTTCTTTACGAGTAGGGATGGAAAAGTCTCGGGATCAACTATTAAAAGAATTGATCGAGATCCAATTTGAACGAAACGACATCGATTTTCAACGGGGGCGTTTTCGCGTGCGCGGCGATGTTGTGGAGATTTTCCCAGCTTCTCGTGATGAGCGAGCGTTACGCATTGAGTTTTTTGGCGATGAAATCGATCGGATTCGTGAAGTTGATGCCTTGACGGGCGAGATCATGAGTGACACCGAACATGTGTCGATCTTTCCAGCAACCCACTTTGTGACCAATGAAGACCATATGGAACATGCGATCGCTTCAATCCAAAGTGAACTCGATGAACGACTGAAAGTTTTGCGAGCAGAAAATAAGCTGCTGGAAGCACAGCGTTTAGAGCAGCGAACCAACTATGATATTGAAATGATGCGAGAAATGGGGTATACCTCAGGGATCGAAAACTACTCTCGCCACATGGATGGACGAAAAGAAGGGGAACCGCCTTATACGTTATTGGATTTCTTCCCAGATGATTTTCTATTAGTAATCGATGAATCACACGTAACGATGCCCCAAGTTCGTGGGATGTATAATGGTGACCGTGCTAGAAAACAAATGTTAGTGGATTATGGCTTCCGTTTGCCTTCTGCACTGGACAACCGTCCGTTACGCTTGGAAGAATTTGAGAAACATGTCAATCAAATCGTCTATGTGTCAGCAACACCTGGCCCCTATGAATACGATCAAACCGATACCGTCGTTCAACAAATCATTCGACCAACTGGTCTGTTAGATCCGGTGATCGAAGTACGACCGATCATGGGTCAAATTGACGACCTCGTGGGAGAAATCAATGAGCGAGTCGAGCGAAATGAACGGGTCTTTGTGACGACCTTGACGAAAAAAATGTCTGAAGATTTGACGGATTACTTCAAAGAATTAGGGATCAAAGTCAAATACTTGCACAGTGACATCAAAACATTGGAACGAACAGAGATCATTCGAGACCTGCGCCTCGGTGAATTTGATGTACTGGTCGGAATCAACTTACTGCGAGAAGGGTTAGACGTGCCGGAAGTTTCTCTGGTTGCGATTCTTGATGCCGATAAGGAAGGCTTCCTGCGCAGCGAACGCTCATTAGTCCAAACCATTGGACGGGCAGCCCGAAACTCTGAAGGAAAAGTAATCATGTACGCTGATAAAATGACTGATTCGATGCAGCGAGCGATCGATGAAACGGCGCGACGCCGAAGTATCCAAGAAGCCTACAACGAAGAACATGGGATCGTACCGAAAACCATTATTAAAGAAATTCGCGATCTGATCGCGATCACAAAAGTGGCAGAAGAGACCGGTGAATACACCACGACTTCTTATGAAGAACTGAGTCGTGAGGAAAAAGCAACCTTGTTGCTGAAGCTAGAAAAAGAGATGAAAGATGCTGCGAAAGCATTGGATTTTGAAACGGCTGCTACCTTAAGAGATACTATTCTTGAGCTAAAAGCTGCTGATTAGAAGGAGAAACACTATGGCAAATGATAAAATCGTGATCCATGGGGCACGGGCCCATAATTTAAAAAATATCGATGTGACGATTCCCAGAGACCAACTCGTTGTTGTTACTGGTCTTTCGGGTTCAGGGAAAAGCTCCTTAGCTTTTGATACGTTGTATGCCGAAGGACAACGCCGATATGTAGAAAGTCTATCGGCGTATGCCCGTCAGTTTTTAGGTCAAATGGATAAACCAGACGTAGATAGCATTGATGGACTTAGTCCAGCGATTTCTATCGATCAAAAAACCACCAGCAAGAACCCGCGATCAACAGTAGGGACGGTTACTGAGATCAATGATTATCTGCGGCTTCTTTACGCTAGAATCGGTCACCCGATTTGTCCAAATGATCACATCGAGATCACAAGTCAGTCGGTTGAGCAAATGGTGGATGAAGTTTTGGTATTACCAGAACGTACCAAGATCCAATTGTTGGCACCGATCGTTTATCAAAAGAAAGGGCAGCACAAAAAAGTCTTCGAACGTATCCAAAGAGAAGGCTATGTAAGGATGCGCGTAGACGGTGAAGTCTATGATGTTTCTGAAGCGCCTGAATTAGAAAAAAATAAAAAGCACGATATTGCCATCATCATCGACCGAATTGTTGTGAAGGAAGGCATACGTTCACGCCTGTTTGATTCTTTTGAAGCGGCATTACGGTTAGCGGACGGCTATGCGGTAGTCGATGTGATCGGCCAAAAAGAAATGCTCTTCAGTGAACATTATTCTTGTCCTTATTGCGGTTTTACGGTTGGAGAATTAGAACCACGCCTCTTTTCATTCAACGCGCCTTTTGGTGCTTGTCCAGACTGTGATGGTCTTGGCGTGAAGCTAGAAGTCGATGTCGACTTAGTGATTCCCGATCAAAGCAAAACGTTGCGTGAAGGCGCACTATTGCCATGGAATCCAATCAGTTCACAATATTATCCGCAAATGCTGGAACAAGCCTGTCAAGAATTCAATATCGATATGGACACACCATTTGAAGAATTGCCAGAAGAACACAGAGATATTATCTTGAATGGTTCGAATGGGGAGATGTTCCATTTCCATTATGAGAATGATTTTGGTGGGGTGCGTGATGTTGAGGTCGCTTTTGAAGGGATCTTACCAAATATCAAACGCCGTTATCATGAAACCAACTCTGATTTTACCCGTGATCAAATGCGTTTGTATATGACAGAGTTGACTTGTAAAACCTGTCATGGCTATCGCTTGAACCCTCAAGCGCTGTGTGTGCAAGTCAATGGGAAGCATATTGGTGAAATGAGTGAGATGGCGATCAACAATGCCTTGAACTTTGTCGAAGAATTGAAACTAACGGAACAAGAGCAAATGATTGCACGTCCGATCGTGAAAGAAGTCGATGATCGTTTAAGCTTCTTAAAAAATGTCGGATTGGACTATTTGACCTTGAGTCGTGCGTCAGGCACACTCTCTGGTGGGGAAGCGCAACGAATTCGCTTGGCAACACAAATCGGCTCCAATTTGTCTGGGGTGCTTTACATTCTTGATGAGCCATCGATCGGTCTTCACCAACGAGACAATGATCGCTTGCTAGATTCATTGCGGAAAATGCGTGATCTCGGGAATACCCTGATTGTCGTTGAGCATGACGAAGACACGATGCGGGCAGCAGACTACTTGATCGATGTCGGTCCGGGTGCAGGACATGCAGGTGGCGAGATCGTCGCTGCAGGCACTCCCGATGAAGTCGCTGCCAATGAGTCTTCTTTAACAGGTCAATACTTATCTGGAAAACGAGAAATCCCAACACCGACGGAACGCCGCAAAGGCAATGGTGAAAAGATTCGTGTGTCCGGTGCCTCTGAGAATAACTTGAAAAACATTTCGGTCGATTTTCCATTAGGAAAGTTCGTCGCAGTTACAGGGGTCTCTGGCTCTGGTAAATCAACATTAGTCAATGAAATTTTGAAAAAAGCCTTGGCGCAAAAAATCAATCGGAATTCGAACAAACCTGGCCGCTTTAAAACCATTACTGGTTATGAAGCTATTGAGAAATTGATCGATATCGATCAGAGCCCGATTGGTCGGACACCTCGAAGCAATCCGGCAACGTATACCAGTGTCTTTGATGACATTCGTGATTTATTTGCTAAAACCAATGAGGCGAAAGTCCGTGGTTATAAAAAAGGCCGCTTTAGTTTTAATGTAAAAGGTGGACGCTGTGAAGCATGTAAAGGGGACGGAATCATCAAGATCGAGATGCACTTCTTACCTGATGTCTACGTACCTTGTGAGGTTTGTCATGGCAAACGTTATAACTCAGAAACGTTAGAAGTTCATTACAAAGGAAAAAATATTTCGGAAATCTTAGATATGACCGTGGAAGATGCAGTGGAATTTTTCCAACATATTCCCAAAATCCATCGAAAATTGCAAACGATCGTCGATGTCGGTTTAGGTTATGTCACTATGGGACAACCAGCGACTACTTTGTCTGGTGGGGAAGCGCAACGGATGAAGCTTGCCAGTGAACTGCACAAAAATTCCAATGGCAAGAGTTTTTATATCTTAGATGAACCGACGACTGGTCTGCATACGGATGATATTGCCCGTTTGTTGAAAGTTTTGGAACGATTTGTCGACGCTGGCAACACCGTTTTAGTGATCGAACACAACTTGGATGTCATCAAATCAGCGGACCATGTGATTGACCTAGGTCCAGAAGGTGGCGAAGGCGGTGGGACGATCATTGCAACTGGTACACCAGAAGAAATTGCTGCGGTTTCAGACAGCTACACCGGTCATTATTTGAAAAAAGTCCTTTAAGCAGATGAAAAAGCACTCACTTTTTCACTTGTCTGTCAATAGGTTTCACTAAAGTTTAAGGAAGCGTGAAATATCTGCAAATTTCATGATAAGGGCTTGAAATCAAAATTTTATTTGTTAGAATAGCAATAGGTATACGTATATTCGCATTGAATAAACTGCCTATAAGTTCTATCCGTTCAAAGTGGGAGAAAGCAATCAAAGATAGATACTTTGATTGCTTTTTTCTTTGTGGTATTATAATGCTATTGTAATTAAACGAAACGAGAGAGGTCGTTTTTCGTATTCAAAAGAGAGAGTGATTTTTGATGAGTCAGGAAAATTTTCTTCCCATATTATTAGGAAGCGATATGAATGTTTATGGTATGGCCAGAGCGTTCCACGAAGCATATGGTATTCAATCAGTTGCCTATGCAGGCGCCGAACTTGCGCCAACCCGCTTTAGTAAAATTGTAAAAATCAATCAAGTGGAAGGTTTTGACCATGATCCCGGATTCACTGAAACGTTGATCAAGTTAGGAAAAAATACTTACAACGATCCTGCGATGAAATATTTGTTGATTCCTTGCGGCGATGGTTATGCGGAACTGTTGGCGAAGCATAAAGAAGAATTGGCGCCCTATTATACCTTTATCGCTAACGATTATTCTTTACTAAAACGGTTGATCAACAAAGTAAGCTTTTACGAAGTCTGCGAGGAATATGGCTTGCCTTATCCTAAGACCTTCATTTTAACGCCTGAACTGTTGACGGAAGGAACGTTCAAAGGAGAGCTGCCTTTTGATTTTCCTGTGGCATTGAAACCGGCAAATAGTGTAGCATGGCTGTCAGTTGATTTTGAAGGACGCAAAAAAGCCTTTATTATTGATAATCGAATAGAATTTGAAGAAATCGTTTCTCGCATTTATCAAGCGGGTTATCAATATGAAATGATCGTCCAAGATTTTATTCCCGGTGATGACAGCAACATGCGGGTTTTAAATGCCTATGTTGATGAGAATCACGAAGTTCGCGTGATGGGCTTAGGTCATCCTTTACTAGAAGACCCAACCCCTGGAGCTGTTGGGAATTACGTAGTGATCATTCCAGACGAAAATGATCAAATTTATCAAATGATCCGTAAGTTTTTAAAAGAGATCGAGTATGTTGGATTTGCCAATTTTGACTTGAAATATGATGCGCGAGACGGGCAATATAAACTATTTGAAATCAACTTGCGTCAAGGAAGAAGCAGTTTCTTTATTACCTTAAGCGGATTGAATTTGGCAAAGTTTATCACTGAAGATTTAGTCTTCGAAAAACCTTATACAGAAACGGTTTATGGCAAAGCTGACGCGCCAGAAGCGAAATTATGGCTAGGGGTACCAAAAAACATCTTCTTGACTTATGCAAAAGAAAATCCTGCGAAAGAACGAGCAAAAAAATTATTAGCAGAAAATCGCTGGGGAACGACCGTCTTTTATAAAGAAGACTTATCTCTGAAGCGTTGGATTCTGTTAAAGAGAATGTTCCATCTATACAACAAACGATTCAAAACGTATTTCCATACGAAAGAAGGCTAGAAGATGGAGAATTTTTTTAGTATTTTAGGCGGCATGGGAACGTTAGCGACGGAAAGTTTCGTCCGCATTTTAAACCGACGGACACAGACCCATAAAGACCAAGATTACTTGAACTATGTTTTATTCAATCATGCGACAGTACCGGATCGGACGGCATATATTTTAGACAATACGTTAGAAAACCCTGTTCCTTATTTAATGGACGACATCGAAAAACAAAATTTATTAAAGCCAAATTTTATTGTGTTGACTTGTAACACAGCGCATTATTTTTTTGATGAGTTGCAAGCGGCTACTGAGATTGAGATTTTGCATATGCCTCGTGAGGCAGCGAAAGTCGTTTTTGAAAAAGGCGTCACTGGAAAAGTGGCCTTTCTTGGGACAGAAGGCAGTGTCAAAGCCGGCATCTATGAGAAAGAATTGCGCCAGTTGGGACTTGATGTCTATCTCCCAGAGCCAGCGATCCAAAAAAAGGTCAATACATTGATCTATGATCGAATCAAAGAAAATGATCATCTGGATCAAGAACTTTACTTTGAGATACTGGAAGAAGTCACCGAACGCATCGGCTGTGAAAGCGTAGTACTTGGATGTACCGAGTTATCCTTGATGGATGAATTTGTGACTGACAATCCTTATCCAGTCGTGGATGCCCAATCCATTTTAGTTGATCGGACGATTGAAAAAGCATTGGCAAATCGCCAAGCAATCTAAAGCTGATAGCGACGTTAGCGGCATTTTTTGAGCTAACGTCTTTTTTTATGCCGGTGTTCCAATGATACGCCCGGCATGATATAATAGAGTTGTTTCAGAAAGGAGTTTTACCTATGACTGAAGTGGATCATTTAGAATTGGTCATTATTACTGGGATGAGCGGAGCCGGCAAAACGGTCGCTATCCAGAGTTTTGAAGATATGGGGTACTTTTGTATCGACAATATGCCCCCAAGCTTGATCCCTAAATTTTGGGAACTGATCAAAGAATCAGGAAAAGTGACAAAAATTGCCTTAGTTGTCGATCTGCGTTCAAGATCGTTTTTTGAAGAAATCCAAAGTATGCTGATCGATATTGAAAACACGAATTTTATCGACACACGGATGCTCTTTTTAGATGCATCGGACAATGAATTGGTGTCAAGATACAAAGAAACGAGAAGAGCACATCCTTTGGCGATGGATGGCTTAGTTACGGAAGGCATTCGCAAAGAGCGAGCGATCTTAAACGATTTGAAGACGCGTGCCAGTATTGTTATCGACACAACGTCGTTGACCCCACGGCAACTGAGAGAAAAAATCAATCAAGAATTTCGTGCTTCTCATGAGACAGGGTTTCGTATTGAAATACTTTCGTTTGGCTTCAAGTATGGCTTGCCGATCGATGCTGATATCGTGATGGATGTTCGTTTCTTACCGAATCCCCATTACATTCCAGAGTTGCGTCCTTTAACGGGTAAAGATGAACCCGTGTATGATTACGTCATGTCTTTTCCAGAAACGGAAGAATTCTATCAGCAATTTAGTACACTGTTGCAAACGATCATGCCAGGCTATGTCAAGGAAGGCAAAAGCAGCTTGACGGTGGCTATCGGCTGTACTGGGGGTCAACACCGTTCGGTTGCATTATCGGAGCGCATCGGTGCGGTTTTGGCAGAAGACTATCGCGTCAATATTACTCATCGCGACAAAGATAAGCGCAAAGAGACGGTGAATCGTTCATGAAAATGAAAACGTACCGGATCAGAAAGCCGAAGATCGTTGTGGTAGGTGGCGGAACTGGGTTACCAGTCATCCTGAAGAGCTTGCGGAATCAAGGTGTCGACATCACAGCGATCGTTACGGTCGCTGATGATGGCGGTAGCAGCGGCGAGATCCGCAATTTGGTTTCCTCTATTTCACCACCGGGGGATCTGCGCAATGTTCTGGCGGCTCTATCTGATATGCCGCAATTGTATAATGATATTTTTCAATACCGTTTTAAAGCGGAAGACAAATTTTTAGCCAATCATGCCCTTGGGAACTTGATTATTGCGGCGATTGCTGAAATGCGTAGCAGTACCTATGAAGCCATTCAAATTTTGTCGAAAATCATGCATATCGATGGACGAGTATATCCTTCCTCAGATCTGCCATTGGTGTTGCACGCTGTTTTTAAAGACGGCACCGAAGCGGTAGGCGAGTCCAAAATCGCGGTTGATCGCAAAACGATCGAACGGGTCTTTGTTCGTAATCAAGAAAACAATGATGAGCCGAAAGCAGCTCGTAAAGTTGTTTCTTCAATTATGGAGGCAGATATGATCGTCTTGGGTCCTGGTAGTCTCTTTACTAGTATTTTGCCCAATCTCATGATCAGCGAGATCGGCCAAGCAATGTTGGAAACACAAGCTGAAACGGTTTATATTTGTAATATCATGACCCAAAAAGGTGAAACCGAACACTTTAGTGATGCCGACCATGTGCGAGTCTTGCATAAGCATTTAGGCAAACCCTTTATTGATACGGTGTTAGTCAACACCGAGAAAGTTCCAGAAGGATATATGGACCCAGAGATTTATGATGAATATCTTGTACAAGTGAAACACGATTTCCAAGGACTGCGAGAAGAAGCCAGCCGTGTCATTTCAGCTGACTTTCTGGAGCTTAGAGATGGCGGAGTTTTTCATGACGGAGATAAAGTGATTGAAGAACTTCTACGTATCGTTTACGGGGCCAAAATCTAAGAAAGGAGGGATTTTTTTATGTCCTTTGCAGCAGAAGTAAAAAAAGAATTGACTGCATTAGAAGTTCATCGCGAACATGCCAAGGCAGAACTGGCAGCTTTGATTCGGATGAATGGGTCATTAAGTATCAACAACCAGCAATTTGTTTTAAACGTTCAAACAGAAAACGCGGCGATTGCCAGACGCATCTACTCTTTACTAAAAGATCATTACGACGTGCGCAGCGAGTTGCTGGTCCGTCGCAAAATGAAATTAAAAAAGAACAACGTCTACATCGTTCGTTTGAAGCAAGAGACAAAGCGCGTGCTTTTGGACTTAGATATCATGGACGGGCTGATGTTTCAAAGCCATGTTTCTGATGAGATCATGGGCAATACTCAAAAAATGCGTTCCTATTTACGAGGGGCTTTCATGGCATCAGGATCGATCAACAATCCAGAAACTAGCCGCTATCACTTAGAGATTTATTCCATCTACGAGGAGCATAACCAAGATATTTGCGATATGCTAAACGCATATGGTTTGAATGCCCGTGCATTAGAACGTAGAAATGGGTATATTTCTTACTTGAAAGGCGCTGAGAAAATCGCTGATTTTTTGACACTGATCGGCGCCACCAATTCCATGTTGAAATTCGAGGACGTGCGGATCGTGCGAGACATGCGTAACTCAGTCAACCGTTTGGTGAATTGTGAAACCGCCAATATGAACAAAACGATCGATGCTGCTTCGAAGCAGATCGACAATATCGAGTTTATTCAAGATCGAGTTGGCTTGCAAGCTCTACCTGAAAAGCTGCAAGAAATCGCCGAATTACGTTTGGAACATCCCGAGGTCAGCTTGAAAGAGCTAGGAGAAATGATTCCATCAGGAGCGATCTCGAAATCAGGGATCAATCATCGCATTCGAAAAATCAACGAATTTGCCGATCATCTTCGTGAACAAGTCAGCTAGTCGAATGGAATAAAAATGAATCAAAAGAGCAGGAGCAGATTTGACGTGGATGTTCGCGTCAAATCTGCTCCTGCTCTTTTATTTGTGGTTACTCATTGATCAATGCAGTTAATTCCTCAGCAGTGATCGATTCATCAAAAATGTGCCCATCTAAGATAATCGTTGGCACAAATTGAATGTTGGCGTTTTTCGCTTCTTCCACAATTTCTCCGGCGATCGCAGGATGATTTTGTTCAGATAGCCCTAAGGTATTTTTCGCATATTCTGCCACTTCATTTAAAGATAAATGACCCCATTCGTCTTGTGTTTGATAAATTTTTGTAATCTCAGCGATCGTTGCCTGAGGATCTGTACTGGAAACAAACCGATGCATCACATTGCCTCGTTGCAATGATTCTTTTTCTTTGTCGAATAATTTGATGACACGGCGTAGTTTCCCAGCTGTGACAGCTTCACTTAAGATCGGTAACGATTCCTCAAACCATTGCCGACAATAAGGACAACGCAAATTCATAAATTCGACGATCGGTTTAGCGGAAGGGTCTCCGATATGTATCCCTGTTACCGCATTTGTTTCTTGTGCTTTGATGATTGAAATATCCATTAAGATTCCTCCTTTTTCTTTTAGTTTACCGAAGTTTCTACTGAAAGAAAAGCCTCAGGTCTTTTGATCCGAGTCTGTGAAATGAGGAGGGAAATTAGCTAAATACTATGTATTTCGTTTCACGAAATAAAGAAAATTACCCAGCCGGTGCTTTTATATTCCTTGATTTTCAGCTATAATGAATTGTGTTTTATTGTGCAAAATGATGATTAAAGGAAGTTATATAGATGAGAAAAAGAAAAACAATGGATGGCAATACGGCAGCTGCCTATATTTCCTATGCCTTTACGGAACTTGCGGCGATCTATCCGATAACCCCTAGTTCAACCATGGCTGAATTAGTGGATCAGTGGTCTGCTCAGGGAAAGCATAATCTTTTTGGGCAGCCGGTGAAAGTGGCTGAAATGCAATCTGAAGCAGGGGCGGCGGGTGTGGTTCACGGCTCATTAAAAACCGGCGCCTTAACGACGACCTATACGGCATCTCAGGGACTTTTGTTAATGGTACCAAATATGTACAAGATTGCTGGGGAAATGCTGCCAGGCGTCTTTCATGTCGCCAGCCGAGCAGTAACAACCAATGCCTTGAATATTTTCGGAGATCATACCGACGTAATGGCCACTCGACAAACAGGCTTTGCTATGCTAGCGGAAAGCAGTGTTCAAGAAGTAATGGATTTAGCGCCAGTCGCTCATTTAGCAGCAATTGAAGCCAACATTCCATTTTTAAACTTTTTTGATGGTTTCCGAACCAGTCACGAGATTCAAAAAATCGAGGTGCTGGACTATGAAGAACTCGCACAACTGGTTAATCATGAAAAGTTGGCTGCTTTTCGTCAAAAAGCGATGAATCCGAATCACCCAACAACGAGTGGGACGAATCAAAATCCTGATATCCATTTTCAACAGCGGGAAACGATCAATCAGCACTATCAAACATTGCCTGAGATCGTTCGTTTTTACATGAAGAAAATCAATGCTTTAAGAGGAACCAACTATGATTTAGTGGATTATTATGGTGCTGCGGACGCCGAAGAAGTTATCGTTTCGATGGGGTCCTCGACGCAAACGATCCAGCAAACGGTGGATCATTTGTGCGCTTCTGGACGCAAGGTGGGAGTCTTGTCGATCCATCTGTATCGACCATTCCCATTAGAAGTCTTCTTAGAAAAAATGCCTGCTACCGTCAAAAGTATCGCTGTATTGGATCGCAGCAAAGAACCTGGTGCCAACGGAGAGTCTTTGCTTTTGGATGTGCAAAGTGCCATGTATGATGCAGCGATTCGGCCGACGATCATTGGTGGACGCTATGGTCTTGGGTCAAAAGATGTAACGCCTGATCAAATCGTTGCCGTTTATGACGAATTGATTAAGCCAAAAGCGAGCCAAAAGAAACGCTTCACCATTGGGATCACGGATGATGTGACGCAATTGTCGTTGCCCTCAAAAGGCACGCTAGATCTAACTGATCCATCCACCTTCCAAGCGAAATTCTGGGGATTCGGCTCTGATGGGACCGTTGGGGCGAATAAGTCAGCAATCAAAATCATCGGTGATCATACCGAAAAATATGTGCAAGGCTATTTCCACTATGATTCGAAAAAATCTGGTGGTCTAACGGTTTCCCATCTGCGATTTGGGGATACCCCCATTCGTTCTACCTATCTGATCGAACACGCGGATTTCGTTGCATGTCATACGCCTGCGTATTTGCATACGTATGATTTGCTGAAAGGACTCAAAAAAGGCGGAACCTTTTTATTAAATACGACCTGGTCACAAGAGCAAATTTTAAATAATCTACCGAAGAAGATGAAACGTTATCTTGCTGAAAACGAGATCCGTTTTTATACCATCAACGCCATGCAGTTGGCAATGGAAGTTGGCTTAGGTGGGCGGATCAATACCGCGATGGAAACAGCCTTCTTTTACTTGGCAAACATCATTCCGACCGAGGAAATCTTGCCGATTTTAAAAGAAGAGGCGCTGAAAAGTTATCGGCACAAATCGATGGCGATCGTTGAAAAGAACCAAGCAGCCATTGATCGCACCATCGAATTATTACAAGAAATCCCTGTTCCAAGCGAGTGGGCAACAATCGAAGTGCCGGAAAGGACATCCACTGCTATGACACAATTTGTGCGGGAAATTGTGGAACCCATCAACCGTCAAGAAGGCAATCAACTATCCGTCGGCACCCTCGTAAGGAACCAAATGACTGAAGGGGTGATCCCTGTCGGGACAACAGCGGTTGAGAAGCGGGGCATCGCTGTTGAAGTGCCCGAGTGGCTATCAGATCGCTGTACCATGTGCAATGAGTGTGCCTTCGTCTGTCCTCATGCGGCGATCCGCCCGTTTTTGGCAGATGAAGATGAATTAACCGAAGCACCGGAAGGCTTTATCGTCAGAGAGATGCGAGGAGCGAACGGCCAAAAATATCGAATTCAAGTTTCCGTTGAAGATTGTACAGGTTGCGGCCTTTGTGTGGAGGCATGTCCCGCCAAAGGGAAAGCCTTGACGATGCGTCCTTACGAAGAACAAAAAGAGCAAGCTTTAAATTGGGCTTTTGCGATGACTTTACGCCAAAAGGAAAATCCAGCAAAACCAGGAACTGTTTTGGGCTCCCAATTCAATAAGCCCTTATTGGAGTTCTCTGGTGCTTGTGCGGGCTGTGGGGAAACCCCTTATGTCAAACTTCTGACCCAAATGTTTGGTGATCGCATGATGATCGCCAATGCGACCGGTTGCTCTTCGATTTGGGGTGGAACCTCACCAGTATCCCCTTATACAACCAATCACTTAGGACAGGGTCCAGCTTGGTCAAACTCGCTGTTTGAAGACAATGCCGAATATGGCTATGGCATGTTCTTAGCCAACCAAACCCGACGGGAGAAATTAGCAGCCCAGTTGCAGTCATTGAAAGCCGCTGTATCAGAAGAATTGCAGGCTTTGATTGATGATTGGGACCTTCATCGAGAAGAAAGTGCTGGGACACAGCAGCGAGCAGCAAAATTGATCGCCGCCTTAGAAGCTGAGGCTTCCACGACACCTCAGCTGAACAAAATCCTGCAGGAAAAAGATTTGTTTGTTAAGCCAAGCCAATGGATGATAGGTGGCGATGGCTGGGCATATGATATTGGGTTTGGCGGTATCGATCATGTTCTCGCTTCTGGTGCAGATGTCAATATTCTTGTGTTAGATAATGAAGTTTATTCCAATACGGGGGGGCAAGTCTCCAAAGCGACACCAACTTCGGCTATTGCTAAATTCGCTGCTAGTGGCAAGTTTGTTTCCAAAAAAGATTTAGGAATGATGGCGATGACCTACGGACATGTCTACGTCGCACAAATCGCATCTGGTGCTAATCAAATGCAAACGATCAAAGCCTTTGAAGAAGCCGAGCGGTTCCCGGGACCGTCAATCATCATTGCCTATACGCCATGTATCACTCACGGTCTTGCTGGCGGAATGCGTCAATCCTTGAAAGAAGCGCAAGAAGCAGTTGCATCAGGGTATTGGAGTCTCTACCGCTATAACCCGCTGTTGGCAGAAAATGGGAAACAGCCAATGACGCTCGATTTCAAAAAGCCAGCATTTGATCAAATGCCTGCCTTTATGCAGACCCAAGTCCGATTTGCTTCCTTGCAGTCTGCCAATCCCAATGCGGCGCAAGCCTTGTTTGAAAAAACCGTTTCAGATGCGAAAACTCGTTTCTATAACTATGCCCGCTTAGCAGGTCAAGAAGAAAAAATTCGAGCAAAGCTTGAAAAAAATGTAAGTACTGATACAGAACAACCAATGGCAGTAAAAACGGAGCGTGTGCGAAGAGAAAAACAGCCGTTAAGCGAAGAACAGCTCGCTGAAAGAGCAGCACGGCGTGCAGCGCGCGCAAAACGTCGTCAGCAAGAATAATCGCTAGCTGAGGAACGACCCTGGAAAAACGCTTTATCACGTTTTTTCAGGGTCGTTTGTTGTTTTTCCTATGAAATGCGTGCAAGAAGCTCTTTTAGATGAAATCTTCTAAGACCTTTGACAAACAATGATTTCATGATAATGGTAAACTAAATAAAAGAGCTGTTTATTTTTTCAAAACTTTTTCATAAATTTGTTTTTTTTCAAATCTTTGAAGAGGTCCTATGTTATACTATTATCTGAAGTCTTAAGAATAAAGGAAGGCTGTTTATGTTGATAAATTTCAGGGATTTTTTTAATTTAGATTATTGGAGAGAATTGCTCTCATTTGATATATTTTCTTGGTCTTTTTTAGTAAATGTTTTAGATGTGATCGTTGTTTGGTACTTGGTTTATAAGCTTATCCAGCTTGTGCGAGGGACAAAAGCGATCCAGTTGTTCAAAGGAGTCGGACTGTTCATTGTTCTAAGGTTTTTGGCTGGTATCGTAGGATTAAAGACGCTATCTTGGTTGATGGATCAAGTCATTACTTATGGGGTGATCGCCGCAATTGTTATTTTCCAACCAGAAATTCGACGGGGGCTAGAGCATCTTGGACGCAGCTCTTTCTTCAAGACTTCTAAAAACGAAAAACGGCGGGATGAAGTTTTGGTCCAAGCACTGGACAAAGCTGTTCAATATATGGCAAAACGAAAGATCGGTGCATTGATCACGATCGAGCGGACGACTGGTTTAGAAGAATACATCGAAACTGGGATTCCCTTAGATGCGGATGTGACGGGCGAACTACTGATCAATATTTTTATTCCTAATACACCGCTGCATGATGGTGCAGTCATTTTAAGAGATGATAAGATCGCTGTTGCTAGTGCCTACTTGCCATTGTCAGAAAGTCCACTGATTCCGAAAGAATTCGGGACACGTCATAGAGCAGCTGTTGGGATATCAGAAGTCAGTGACGCATTGACCATTATCGTCTCAGAAGAAACCGGCGACGTTAGTATTACGCTAAATAATCGCATGCTGACTGAACTTTCTCGCCAAGAGTATCTCGACGTGTTGAATCGCGAATTAGTTCCGGAAGAAAAACCTGGCAAACGCAACTTGCTGCAATCTTTCTTTGAAGGGGTCAACAAAGGAGGAAGAAAATGATCAAGAAAGAGCGTCGTCAAAACGTATTTTATGGTATACTAGCGCTGTTCTTTAGTCTGGTTTTGTTTTTCATCGCCAGCGGATCAAGCCTGCAAGTCAATCTTGCGGGAACATCAAATCCTTATGAGGAAGAGATCGAAAATGTACCGATTCAGACCACCTACGACACGGATGAATACTTCATCCAAGGATTTGAAACAACAGTGGATGTGACTTTATCTAGTCGAAATCGTGTACAATTGAATGCAGAACGTAGTGAGGAAACACGGAGCTTTCGAGTCGTAGCTGATTTGACTGGGCTCGATGAAGGAACCCATGAGGTCCCTTTAGAAGTAAAAAATCTTAGTTCAAGCGTCACAGCTGAAATCGAACCAAAAACAGTCACTGTGACGATCGAGAAAAAAGTGACCCAAACGTTTACCGTTGAACCCGTCATCTCCACTGACGGAGCAACGAGTGGTTACGGCGTCGATTCAATGAGTGTCGATCCGCAGAAAGTAGAAATCACAACTGGCGATCAAACATTAGCTGAAATCGACCGAGTGGTAGCGATCGTAAATCCAGATGATATCACTGGGGATTCGATCACTGTCAATGGAACCATCGAAGCCTGGGATAGCGACAACAATCCATTAGCGATCATCGCGGATCCTGATTCGGTAGATGTTGCATTGGTGATGGAGGCTCCAAGCAAAGAAATTGAATTGTTTGTTACACAACAAGGGACAACTCCAGACGGGATCTCCCATTACATTTATCGCATGAGCAGTATCAGTGCCGTTCTGACAGGACCACAAAGTATCTTGGATGAAACCCAACAGATCGGTGTGCCGGTGGACGTTAGTGAGATCACGACAACGACGGAACGGACAGTAACCATTCCAGTGCCTGAAGGGACAACAATCAATCCAACGGTCGTGACGATCCAAATCACACCGGTTGCAGAAGCTACTACGGAGAATCAATCAAACAATGATAGCAATGAAGCAGTGAATAGTGAGAATTCTCAAGACAACTCTTCAACAGTCGACACGACGAACGAACAAACAGAGAATTCCGCAAGCAGCACGACGACAAGTAGTTCTTAGTCGTTTGACTGTAGAGAATGAATAAGAGAGGTTATTAAAATGGGAAAATATTTTGGTACTGATGGTGTTAGAGGAGAAGCTAACAAGGAATTGACACCTGAGTTAGCATTTAAATTGGGGCGTTACGGCGGCTATGTACTAAGTCAACATGAAACCGGGGACCGTCGTCCTCGCGTATTGGTTGGGCGAGACACACGAATTTCTGGACAAATGCTAGAAAGCGCATTGATTGCTGGTTTGTTATCCGTTGGGATCGAGGTATTTCAATTAGGCGTTATTTCCACACCAGGAGTGGCATACTTGACGAAAGTACAAAAAGCAAGCGCAGGTGTGATGATCTCTGCCTCTCACAATCCTGCACAAGACAATGGGATCAAGTTCTTCGGAAATGATGGCTTTAAATTAGTCGATGAACAAGAAGCTGAAATTGAAGCATTGCTTGATGCGCCGGAAGATACACTTCCTCGACCTTCTGCCGATGGCTTAGGAACGGTGGATGAGTTCCCAGAAGGGTTATTGAAATACTCTCAATTTCTACGTCAAACGATTCCTGACGATTTAGAAGGGATCACGGTTTGTGTCGATGCAGCAAATGGCGCAACAGCTACAAGCGTTAATCGTTTGTTTGCCGATCTAGAAACAGAATTCTTCACAATGGGAACTTCCCCAGATGGGTTGAACATCAATGATGGTGTTGGTTCGACTCACCCCGAAACATTAGCCGAATTCGTCGTTGAAAAAGGGGCCGATGCTGGTCTTGCATTTGATGGAGATGGCGATCGGGTCATCGCAGTTGATGAACTAGGAAATATCGTTGATGGCGATAAGATCATGTATATCTGTGCAAAATATTTAGCAGAACAAAAACGCTTGAACCAAGGAACGATCGTTACAACAGTCATGAGCAATTTAGGGTTCCACAAAGCAGTGGAAGCAATTGGTCTGAAAGATGTGATCACACAAGTCGGTGACCGTTATGTCGTAGAAGAAATGCGTAAAAACGATTATAATTTCGGTGGCGAGCAATCAGGGCATATGATTTTCTTGGATTTCAATACGACAGGTGACGGTTTACTATCAGGAATTCAACTATTGAATATCATGAAACAAACGGGCAAGAAACTGTCGGAATTAGCAGGAGAGGTAACGATCTATCCACAAAAACTTGTCAACATTCGAGTGACAGATAAAAATGGTGCGATGGATGTTCCAGCTATCCGTAAAATCGTGGAAGAGACAGAAGCAGAAATGAACGGTGAAGGCCGGATCTTGGTTCGTCCTTCAGGAACAGAACCATTGCTTCGGGTGATGGCAGAAGCACCAACCATTGAAAAAGTCGATTACTATGTTGAAAAAATCGCAGCGGTCGTTCGAGAAGAAATCGGTGCGGAATAAATGAAGAAGTAAGACGATCAAAGATATTCTTTGGTCGTCTTTTTTGTCTACTTACCAGCAAGAAGCCAACTTGCGAACTAGAGAAACTTGTCAACGAATTTGTCGACAACGCTTAAAAGGGGACACGCCGTGGGCAAGCCTTGCGAAGTATAGTTGCTTTTAAAAGTCTTTTCGGATTTGTTGTGCATAAAACAAGAAAAAAGAACCCCTATGAACGATCGAGTCATCGAACGAGGAGTTCTTTTTATTAAACAGAAGATAACCAATTCGGTTTCAGTTTTTTAAAAAACTATTCAACGGTAACGGATTTTGCTAAGTTTCTTGGTTTATCAACATCGAATCCGCGTTGTAAAGTGGCAAAGTAAGCCAGCAGCTGTGTTGGAACGACTGCCACTAAGCTGGTTACCAATGGATGAACATTTGGCAAAATGATTTGATCAGTCGCTTTTGCTAACTCTTGACTAACGATCACAAGGGTGTGAGCCCCACGAGATTCGACTTCTTTCAAATTGCCTCGCGTATGAGAGCCAGTCACTTCTTCCGTGATCACACCGATCACTGGTGTACCTTCTTCGATCAACGCGATGGTGCCGTGTTTTAATTCACCAGCCGCAAAGCCTTCCGCTTGGATATAAGAAATTTCTTTTAATTTCAATGCCGCTTCCATTGATACATAGTAATCATTCCCACGACCAATGTAAAATGCATTACGGGTTTCGGAAAGAAAATCTTCAGCAAATTGACTGATAACAGCTTTTTCATCCACTAAAGCCTCCATTGCAGAAGCAACGATGCTTAGTTCATGGAACACGTCAAAATCCAATGCTTCAGGGACAGCTTTTTCATCACCAATGGCTTTTGCTAATAAGGTCATGACAGCGATCTGTCCGGTATATGCTTTTGTAGAGGCAACGGCGATTTCTGGACCAGCATGAAGCAATAAGGTATGGTTCGCTTCTCGAGAAAGAGTAGAACCAGCAACATTGGTAATCGTGAGACTAGGAAGACCTAACTGGTTGATCGTCACTAATACTTGACGGCTATCTGCCGTTTCACCACTTTGTGATAAGAACAAGAAGAAGGGTTTTGCTGACAACAATGGCATGTTGTAGCCAAACTCACTAGATAAGTGAACCTCAACAGGGATCTGTGTTAGCTTTTCTAAAATGGATTTTGCTGCCCAACCAGCATGATTACTGGTACCACATGCGATGATGTAGATTCGATCGCTCGCTAAAAGTTCGTTTTTTAACGCTGGATCGATTACTACTTCACCGGATTCTCCTTGATATTCTTGGATCAAGCGGCGCATCACGGTTGGTTGATCATCGATTTCTTTTAACATGTAGTAAGGGTACGTTCCTTTTTCGATGTCAGTCAGATCTAGTTGTGCTTCATAAGATTCACGGTACACAAGGTTTCCTTTTGGATCTTCGATTTCGATCGCATCGGCTGTTACGGTCACCATTTCGCCATCTTCGATCTCAACAAAATGAGTCGTTTGATCGAGCATTGCTAAGGCATCGCTGCAAATGACATTAAATCCATCTCCCAAACCGATCAATAAGGGACTTTTATTTTTAGCAACATAAATGGTTTCTGGATCTTTTTTTTCTACTAAAGCAAAGGCATAAGAGCCGCGAATCAAGGACAAAGCTTTTTTAAAGGCCGCTTTGGTCGTGCTGTTGTCTTGCTCTTTCAACACTTCAATCAAATGAACAACGATTTCGGTATCTGTTTGACCTTCAAACTGGTGGTTGCTTAAATATTCTTGATGAAGCTCTTCAAAGTTTTCGATCACACCATTATGAACCAAAACGAGTGCTTGGTTTGCCGAAGTGTGAGGATGAGCATTCATTTCTGATGGCTTGCCATGGGTCGCCCAACGGGTATGTCCGATACCGATCGTTCCTGTTACTTCAGAAGTCACTTTTTCTTCCAAGTTTTTGATTCTTCCTTGGGCTTTCACTAAATGATCCGAAGTCCGATCAGCGACATAAAGGCCTGCTGAGTCATAGCCCCGATACTCTAAGCGTTCCAATCCGTTTAAAATAATTCGTTCTGCATTTGATTTTCCTACGATTCCTACAATTCCACACATAATGATAATCCTACTTTCAAAAAAATTTAGTTTGGCATTATGTATTTCTATCTGCGCAGCAAGTCTTTGTCATCATCTTACGATGAGATTTGTTCTTGCCTGTAGAGTGCAGTCCCTAGAGTCATCCGCCGAATGTTTCGATAAACTCTTTCCTCGTCATCTGTTTCCAGATCAGGCGCTATCCATATTGGTCTATCTATCCTCCTTGTGAAATATTTTATAGAAATACAAGCAATATCATAATATTTATTCCTGTTTCTGTCAACTGTAAGTTATATGAAAATAATTGGTATAGTTATTGGTAAGGTTGATTTGAACCAGTCTAAAGGGAATCAAAATAGCTGACATAGCTTTGTCGAATAAGATTCCCAAGAAATTTCCTCATAAAGCTATGCTTTTTTTTTTAAGTTCGCTACAATAAAAAAGTAAGAAAGTGAGGGAATGAAATGCCAGAATTTGTAAATTGTATGACTTTTTCAGAGCTAAAGAAAATAGTAGCTGCGATAGAAAAAGATCCTAATGTCACAGATGAAACAAAGGTCATGTTGGATACGGGCTGGGACAGCTTGCAAGAAATTTTACCCGAATCAGTCACCGTGGAAACCGCGCAAACATTCAAAGTCCAGGATGAACTAACAAAGGAATTTTTTGGCGGCTACGTCTTAGCTGAAAAAAGCGAGAAATTTGATGCGGTTGGTGACGAAGAAGCAGTGATCGTCATCAAAAATCTATACTAAATTATGGGAAAGGCGAAAAGTTAGGTGGGAAAATGAATAAAAGAAGATGGATCGCAGCGGCGATCGCAGCAGGGTTATTTATCTGCTCGGGGGTTTTTTCAGTAATCACAAATCGTCCAGAGCAAGAGGAAACTCAAACGCTGCAAGGTTTAAATGCTTTGTTCTACGGAAGTAATGCGATCGAAGAGACAACGTTAGTTGCCGGAGATCAAGACAATCGCATTGTTCGCTTATCTTTAGAAGGAACGATCGCCAGCAGCTCCAGTGGCGGCTTATTCACAACAGAATCTTATGATCATCAGCGATTTTTAGAAGAACTACGGATGATCCAAGAAGATCCAACTATTGGGGGCATCTTGATGGAAGTCAATACCCCAGGAGGCGGCGTCTATGAAAGTGCCGAGATTACTCGTGAATTAGCAAAAATCAAAGAGTTAGGGATTCCGATGTATGTCAGTATGAAAAACATGGCAGCCAGTGGCGGTTATTATATTTCGGCAGGTGCTGATAAAATTTTCGCAACGGATGAAACGATTACCGGTTCGATCGGAGTGATCATGTCGGGGCTCAACTATGCCGGCTTATTCGAAAAGCTAGGGATCGAAGACAATACGTATAAAAGTGGTGCACTAAAAGATGTAGGTTCAGCAACGAGAGAGCCAACAGAAGCCGATAAAGAAGTCTTGCAGACCTATGTCGACAATGCTTATGGTCGGTTCGTTAAAATTGTGGCTGAAGGACGCGGCATGACAGAAGAAGCCGTTAGAAAGATCGCTGATGGCCGCATCTATGATGGTCAGCAAGCAGTGTCTGTTGGCTTAGTGGATGAAATCGGTTTTCCTGAAGATACATTAGCAGCAATGCAAGCAGATCTAGGCTTGGAAGATGCAGAGATTTTCAGCTATGACGTTTCATCTACTGGATTTGCTTCTACTTGGTTAGGTTCAAGTTTAGCCGAACTGCAAGGACTAAAAGAATCAAATACAGAACGAGTGATCCAATTGATGGAAAGCCTAGGAACAAGCGATGCCCCTAAACCTCTTTATTACTATGGAGGTGAATAACTATGACAGATAAAAACAAGTATTCCGCTGCCGCATCGTCAACAGATGACAATCACACAAGTACATCAATCGATCAAAGGGAACAGCGCGAAACCTCCACACCGTCAACCGGTCATACGGATGTACGAACTGAAGCGCAGGTTTCAGAAACAGCCGAACCAGTAAACGCCAGCAAAGCGATGAAGAACGCACAAGTAAACCATCCCGATGATTTTTATCAACAAGTCTTGACGTCTTTTCAAGAAGAAGAGTATAACCAAAGTGAGATCGAAGAAAGACAAAAAGCGTGGCAACATTTTGAAGAACCTGAAAAACAGACCGAAGACAAACGGTTCTTTAATGACTTTCCTAGCTACTTTTTTGCCGGTTTGTGGATTCGTCTGTTTGCTTTTTTAGTGGATCTTCTAGTGATCCGGGCAATCACGCAAATAACGATTGGCAGTATCTATAATCTAGCGAATCTAACGGCAACTAACCAGCGGTTTGGACTTTACAACGTCTGTGCCTTAGCGATCTATCTGGGCTATTTTGTTCTGATGACGAAGCTGAATCATGGCCAAACAATTGGGAAAATGCTCTTTGGCATCCGCGTTATTTCTTTTGTAGAAGAAGAACTCAGTTGGCAAACGGTCTTGATTCGCGAACTTTGCGGGCGCTATGTGCTGCAATTCAATGTTTTCTTTTATCTCGGTTATTTACCAATCGTCTTTAATAAAAATAAGCAGCAGGCTGCGGATTATTTTGCAGAAACAAGTGTGGTAACCATCAATTTGATCAAGGCCTTTAATAAACAGGTGGATGCCAATCACGTAATGATTGGTGCACAAAACTAACTAGCAGATCAAGCAATTAGTAAAGGAGGGGTCGTGAATGGGTGAGACGATTGATTTCCCGGGACCAAATGAGCGGCTTCGTCTGGCGGCAGAAAAAGCCTACCAGTCAAAAGAGTTTTTGCAGGCTTATCGTTTGTACAATGAACTTTATCAAAAAAACGCCAGTTTTGAGATCAATCAATGGCTCGTGGAATGCTTGCAACAGCTGAATGATTTTGCCAAAGCGTTAGATCTTGCGGAAGACTATCTAGATGATTATTTGAAACAAACTGATGGTTTTTTACAAATTGGTCATCTGCTGATCTTGGATGGTCAATACTTAAAAACTCGGCGCTGGCTTACATTAGGTCAGAAAACAAAAATTCCAAAACGCTATCAGGAACAGTTGGCTAGTGAACTAGCTAAAGTAGAAGAAGTACAACAAATTTTAGGATTGGAAGATTTTCATGGGAAACGCAAGCATTTACGCGCATTAGATGAAGCCAATCAACCGGTGAGTGCAACAGAGTGGCACGTTTTTACCCAAGCAATTACCAAATCACAATTTATCTCGCTGATGCATGACACGTTGGCTTCCATCAAAAATCCGTATTTGCTACCTAAATTAGTGGATGAGCTCGTGCGTCTTGAAGTGGACGAACCTTTTGACCTAATCGATTACCTTGGGAATATGCAGCAAATCGTTCCGAAAGAATTGAAACTTTTACAGGAGGATGACGCTGTTAAAGCGATCCATAAAGCGATCGAAGAAACGATCGCCCAAGAGGACCCGATTTTAGCGGAAAGTGTCTCAGCAGAAATCGATGATCATTTAGCGATAAGTTACCCGTTTTTACCGGCAAAAGAAGAGGCAAACGCATGGATGGCAAGCTACATTGAAGATTATCGCGGGTTATTTGAAGAAAAAGAACAGCCAAAAGCAGACAATGAAATAGAAGAACGCAAACGACACTTGCGCAATATCCTACGTTTGAGCATTCGCTGAAAGAAAAATTCGCAACTTTCATGGTAAAATGTTTACAATTAAACAACGTTAGTGTACTATTTAAAGGTATGCATGAAGCTATTTCATATGTAAATCAATTAATATTCGGAGGGAAATAAATGACTGCAAAATGGGAAAAAACAGGCACCAATGATGGTGTTTTGACATTTACGATCGCTCAAGCGGAAATCCAAAAAGGCTTGACGACTGCATTCAATAAAGTGAAAGGCAATCTTAACGTACCTGGCTTCCGTAAAGGGAAAGTTTCACGCCAAGTATTTAACCGTATGTACGGCGAAGAAGCGTTGTATGAAGATGCATTGAACGCTGTTCTTCCAGAAGCTTATGAAGCTGCTGTAAAAGAAGCAGGGATCGATCCTGTTTCGCAACCAAAAATCGACGTTGACAGCATGGAAAAAGGTCAAGACTGGGTAATCAAAGCAGAAGTTACTGTAAAACCTGAAGTAAAACTTGGTGATTACAAAGATTTAACTGTTGAAAAACAAGACCGTGAAGTAACAGAAGAAGATGTTGATGCACGCATCAAACGCGAACAAGAAGCACAAGCTGAATTAGTTATCAAAGAAGACGAAGCAGCTGAAAATGGCGACACAGTCGTTATCGACTTTGAAGGCTTCTTAGGAGAAGAAACATTTGAAGGCGGCAAAGGTGAAAACTACTCACTTGAACTTGGCTCAAACTCATTCATCCCTGGTTTTGAAGAACAATTAGTAGGAACAAAAGCTGGCGATAGCAAAGACGTTACCGTGACTTTCCCAGAAGATTATCAAGCAGAAGATTTAGCTGGTAAAGAAGCAGTCTTCAAAGTAACGGTTCACGAAGTAAAAGCAAAAGAACTTCCTGAATTAGATGATGAATTCGCAAAAGACGTTGATGACAGCGTTGAATCATTAGCTGAATTAAAAGAAAAATATCGTGCTGAATTGACTGAAACAAAAGAAAAAGCAGCAGAAGATGCAAAAGATGAAGCTGCGATCCGTCAAGCAGTTGAAAACGCAGAAATCGTTGAATTACCACATTCAATGGTACATGATGAAGTACACCGTTCAATGGATGAGTTCTTGAACAATATGCAACGTCAAGGAATCTCACCAGAAATGTATTATCAATTAACTGGTTCAACTGAAGCAGATCTTCACACACAATTTGAAGGCGAAGCAGAAACACGCGTGAAAACAAACCTTGTCATTGAAGCAATCGCTAAAGAAGAAGGTTTGGAAGCAACAGAAGAAGATATCGAAAAAGAAATCAAAGAACTTTCTGAAGCTTACAATATGCCAGTAGATCAAATCAAACGCGTCTTAACAGAAGACATGTTGAAACATGATATTACAATGAAAAAAGCAGTTGAACTTGTAACAGGCACTGCAAAAGAAGCGTAGGCAAAACTCTTAAAAACGGCGAACATCTAGTGGTGTTGGCCGTTTTTTCATGGGAGTAAATAGGGGATATTTCGGAATTACTAACAAATGATAAGAAAACGTTAGGCAAAGTAAAAATGACTTTTTCTTTCAAAAAAGTTATGATATGATTGTTTAAGACTGCAAAGTTAGTAAACCAAATTCCACTCCTTTAAATAGGTTGGAAAATTTTCAAGGGGTGAACAGTATGTACGATAATACAAACGGTAATGAAGCTGTTCGTTGTTCTTTTTGCGGAAAAACGCAAGAAGAGGTGAAAAAGATCGTTGCAGGGCCTGGGGTCTATATCTGTAATGAGTGCATTGATTTGTGCAAAGAAATCATTGATGAAGAGTTTTACGAAGAAGCAGTTCGGGAGTTTACCGAAGTGCCGAAACCGCAAGAACTATTGAATGTCCTCAATGAATATGTGATTGGACAAGATCGTGCCAAACGAACATTGGCTGTAGCGGTTTATAATCACTACAAACGCGTCAATGTAGAAACGACAGCTGAAGATGTGGAGTTACAGAAAAGCAATATTTGCTTGATCGGACCAACAGGTTCAGGTAAAACATTTTTGGCACAAACGCTAGCACGTTCACTGAATGTGCCTTTTGCAATCGCTGATGCAACCAGTTTAACAGAAGCCGGCTATGTCGGTGAAGATGTGGAAAATATTCTTTTGAAGCTTTTACAAGCTGCTGATTATAATGTAGAAATGGCTGAAAAAGGGATTATCTATATTGATGAGATCGATAAAATCGCCCGTAAGAGTGAAAATGTATCGATTACTCGTGATGTCTCCGGTGAAGGTGTTCAGCAAGCTTTGCTGAAAATCCTAGAAGGAACCACTGCTAGTGTGCCGCCTCAAGGGGGACGGAAACATCCGCATCAAGAGATGATCCAAATCGATACGACCAATATTCTCTTTATTGTTGGTGGGGCGTTTGACGGGATCGAAACAATTGTTAAAAACCGCTTAGGTGAAAAAACCATTGGGTTTGGTACAAACAACAAACGTCTTGAAGAAGGCGAGAGCGTGATGCAACAGATCATTCCTGAAGATTTGCTTAAATTCGGTTTGATCCCTGAATTTATCGGCCGTTTGCCAGTGATGGCTGCTTTAGAGAAATTGACGGTAGATGATTTAGTGCATATTTTGACTGAACCAAAAAATGCCCTTGTCAAACAATATCAAAAATTGATGGCATTAGATGACACAGAACTCGAATTTGAGCCAGAGGCTTTACGTGCGATTGCTGCGCAAGCAATTGAGCGAAACACCGGTGCTCGTGGATTACGTTCGATCATCGAAAATATCATGATGGAAGTCATGTTCAATGTTCCTTCTGATGAGTCGATTCAAAAAGTCACTATTACGGAAGAAGCTGCGAAAGGACTTGGCGAACCAAAAATCATTTACAATGAAGAGACAAAAAAAGCAGTCTAATCGAGACCAAGTCGGATAGTTTCATTGCTATCCGGCTTTCTTTTTGAAAAAAATGAAAAGGAGCGATCCAATGAAAGTACATGAAGCTGAGATCGTCATTAGTGCTGTTTCACCAGCACAATACCCAGATACACCCTTACCGGAGATTGCCTTAGCAGGGCGCTCCAATGTCGGTAAATCTTCCTTTATCAATACATTGATTAACCGTAAAAACTTAGCCCGAACCTCGTCAAAACCGGGGAAAACCCAAACATTGAATTTTTATTTGATTGAAAATACGCTGCATTTTGTCGATGTCCCTGGCTATGGCTATGCAAAAGTATCAAAAACCGAGCGAGCAAAATGGGGAAAAATGATTGAAACGTACCTCGAACAAAGAGAGCAGCTGCGAGCAGTAGTATCTTTGGTAGATTTGCGCCATGCACCTTCCCAAGAAGATGTTCAGATGTATGAATTTTTAAAGTATTATGAGATCCCTGTGATCGTTGTTGCCACCAAAGCAGACAAAATCCCTCGTGGGAAATGGAATAAGCATGAAAGTATGATCAAAAAAGCGTTGTCCTTTGATCCAGCTGATACGTTCATTCTTTTTTCTTCCATTACCAAACAAGGAAAAGAAGAAGCATGGAAAGCCATCGAAGCAGCAATCAAATAATTTTGAATAAAGAAACGAAGCGAGCAAGTCGCTCCCTTCGTTTTTTTGCTTTTTAAAAGTAAAAATTGGGGATTTAGGCTATTCTACGGAGCGTAGAGTGCCAAATTTGCCCAATTTCAGCGAAAATCTCCTTAATATTTGTTAAACTTGTAACAAGGAGGTGTGGTCGAATGCATGAAACATTAAGTAAAAAATTAAAAGACTATCGATCAAGACATAACTTAACCCAGAAGGAATTAGCTGCGAGGTTATTTGTTTCTGATAAGGCCATTTCAAAATGGGAACGAGGAAATGGGTTGCCAGACATCGAGACATTGGTTCGTCTCGCCGATTTATTAGGCACTCCAGTGGAAGAGCTATTAAAAGAAAAGAAAGAAACCTACTATTATGAATACAAAAGTGAACGGAGGGTTCTACGGCTTCCGTTAATGCACATTTTGATTCCCAATTTATTCTTATTACTGAATCAAGTGACGAGCGTTCGAGAGTTTTTTGTTCTGATGAAAGAGGTACCAACTGCCAGCGGCTGGTTTAGTCTTGGTGTCAAAGCCAAAGGGGTCATTGCTATGGGGCTTATCAGTTTGGGACTGCTATCGATCGGTGTTATGTCCTTTGGCGCGTTGGCAATCGGGACCATCAGCATCGGCGCGTTCGCTTTTGGTCATTTCTGTTTTGCCTTGCTCGTTGGTATAGGAAATATCGCCGTTGGATCGGTTGTTGTTGGAAATGTTGGTATCGGATTACTTGCGTTAGGAAATGTTGCTGTTGCATGGATTGGAGTTGCAAATTATGGTGTAGGGAGTTTTATGGCTGTTTTGCCATCGAGTGCAACGGCAAAGGATTTCAATCAAGCGATTCAGCAACTGCTAGCGACAGACATCCCGGATTTGATCAAAACCACTTTTTTTGAACCAATGATTCGCTTTACTCAATCCCCAATCGTGGTAGCTGGCTTTGTGGTTACGATCCTAGCAGGCGTCGTTTTCATTCTTTGTCTGGTGATTATCGGCTTGATTCGCTTACGGCAAAGTGTTTTATATGAAGAGTTGTAATGTGAGAAGGAGGATCAGATTCTAATTCTCCCAGATAAGTTGATTTGGTCGCTCATTTCTTAGCTAAAAAGGTAAAAAAGGCAAGGACCTCACAGTCCTGTGCCTTTTTTGTTAGTCTGCTTTTTTTATATTATTTGCTTTTTTTTGCTCTTTTTCATCATCAGGTTCGTTTTTTAAGAAACGCTCAATGTCCTTTTCCTGCTTTTTATTGTCTTTGTCGTTATCGGGAAGAAAGGCAAAATCATCAAACATTTTATCTAGCGAGTCTTCTCGTTGGAATTTTAAGCCCATAAGGTTCACCTCCAAGCGCCTTTAGTTTACCACGAACGGTCGTAGATTTCACCAAAAAAAAGCGAAATAGTGTTCAATCGTTTCTCCCTTTACTATAATTAAAGAAAGGGGATAGAAAAGAGGGATAGCGATGATCAAAACTGAAAAAATTTACGGCTTTCTACAATCGACACAAATGGAAGCATCACAGTTGCGTTTGTTGATTGAAAATTGGTTCGCTTTGGTTCGTCTTAGCTATCAGCCGACGGAATACTATTACAATCAGCAAGAAAAGAAACCTTATGATTTTGATGAGGTCAGTCAACTGCTGCATAGCGCCCCTGAAGAAATCAATACTGAATTGATTGTGACGGACGGCCAAAATGAGTCCAGTATCCATATCATTCAAGAGGCTGTTTTACAACGGCACCTGTTTACGAAAGACGTATTTTCCACACAGAAAACAGTGATTTTAAGTTACTTCGATGAAACGATGCAAAGAGATGGAATGTTTGGCTATTTGCGTTCATATGATGAGTACCTGATGCATAACGTCGAGCGAATCGAGAAAAGACAAAATTTTCAATCGATTGCTGAAATCAACGCGTTACCGAAGCGGAAAAATTTTGAACAAGAGATCGTTATTGATTGCAATCAATTTGCTGGGTACGATGTTTTTTACAATGGCTACACACTGACCTCTTGTTGGCGAATGTACTTTTCGGTATTCTATGCTCGTATTATTCCTCAGGTGATCATTACGGATGCGCAACAAGTCGAGCAGGTCCAAGTTAGAGATCAGGGAATCGTGATGGTGGAATTGTATCGCGATCCGTTTCAGTGGGATCACGAGTTGAATCTTTCATACCAGCGTTTGTTTCGCGATCAAACTGGGATCGATCAATTGACATGGGATAATGGCGTCGGTATTTTGAGGGAACCATATATTGAGTACGCCTTTGGCGACCAATTGATCCAAACCATCCAGTACCAAAATGATCGGCTGCAGCCGACGACTAAGCGTAACGCGACACATTTCGTCACTCGAAGCTTCGATTTGGTGAACGAAGAGTACCAGGAGCGACGGGTGAAAGGTTACTTGAATGCACAAGCGTATTTTCCTTGGATCGACCAAGATCGGTTGCGCATGATGGATTATATTGTATTAAAACCGGAATTGACTGTAGATGATGGGGTCGAGGCATATGCCTTTTATATTCGGAATCACCTCGAAATTGATTACTCAGAGGATCGCTTTAAAGACTACACAGCTTGCTTACAATTTTATTTACCAGAAACAGCCTTGAAGGAGCTGCCGATAGACGGATTGAAAGCAGCGATGCCGGATGTTCATTTTGGGTATTTGCACCGCACGCGCAAATATACGTGGGTCAATCTAAAAAAGAATGGCAAGAAACTTCGAGTGTATTTTATGAATACCCAAAAGCTAGTCGAACAGCAGCTCTTTACCAATCAAGAATGAAAAAGACCCGCAAGATCACGAGGATCTTGCGGGTCTTTTCAATTAGGCAGCTTGTTCAGGCGCTTTTTTCAACAAACCGAATACAACGCCAGAAACGATCGCACCGATTAAGATGAATAGCAAGAACAAAATTGGTTTAGATAATAATAGAACAACGAAGATCCCACCATGTGGTGCCATTAATTGGATATCAAAGGCACCGACAAGCGCACCAGTCAGTGCAGAACCAACGATAAAGCTTGGGATCGCCCGCAATGGATCTGCTGCTGCAAATGGGATCGCACCTTCTGTGACGAAGGATAGCCCCATGACGATGTTTGTTAAACCAGCTTCTTTTTGGTCTTTGGTGAATTTATTTTTGAACAATAACGTTGCGACAAAGATTGCCAATGGAGGAACCATTCCGCCCGCCATTACAGATGCCATCACGACGCTACCACCTTCAGCAACGGTCGTTGCCAATGTTGCAGTACCGAAAACATAAGCGGCTTTGTTGATTGGGCCACCTAGATCGGCTGCCATCATTGCTGCTAACAAAGCACCAAGTAAAGCGGCGTTGGTACCACTTAAGCCAGTCAAGAAGCTATTCAAACCGTCATTGATGGCTTTCATTGGCACGTTGATCAGTAACATCAAGAAGCCAGTGATCAATAGGCCGAAAACAGGGTAGAAAAGGATCGTTTTGATTCCTTCTAATGATTTTGGTAAACCTTTGAATAATGAACGCAAGAACTTGATGACATAACCAGCTAAGAAACCGCCAATCAATGCTCCTAAGAATCCAGCACCACCCGTATTTGCTAGGGCACCTGCTGCGAAACCGACGATCAATCCAGGTCGGTCACTGATACTTGAAGCGATGAAACCAGCTAAGACAGGTAACATAAAACCAAATGCCGCGCTACCGATTTGATTGAACCAAGAAGCGGCTTGGTTGTAGTTTCCTAATTGACTCAAGGCATCTTGAGGGACACCCATGAACTGGTCCACCATGAAGGAAATAGCGATCATGATTCCACCGGCAATAACAAATGGTAACATGTGAGAAACACCATTCATCAAATCTTTATAGATTCGTTGACCGACTGAACCATCAGCAGAAGCGTCCTCTTTATCAGAAGCTTGGCCACTACCGTGAAAAACAGGAGCAGTTCCGCTCAATGCTTCATTGATTAATTGCTCGGTTTTACGGATACCATCGCTCACAGGACGGTTTACTAAATGTTTGCCGTCAAAGCGATCCATTTCAACTTTTTTATCGGCAGCTACGATCACACCAGCAGCTCGGGCGATATCAGCTTCTGTTAAACGATTTTTGATTCCTTCTGAACCATTTGTTTCGACTTTGATGTCAACACCAAGCTCTTTGGCTTTCTTTTTCAAAGCATCTTCTGCCATGTAGGTGTGGGCGATCCCTGTCGGGCAAGCTGTAACTGCGACGATATAGGGACGTTCGCTAGCAGGTGCTGCTTCTTGGTTTGCCGCTTCTTCTGCTAAAGCATCGGCTTCTTGCTGTGCCTCAGCTTCTGAGAAAAGTTGTTGTACTTGATCAGCAGTTGTCGCTGTTTTTAGTTTAGCAACGAAATCTGGATCGATCAATAAGCGAGATAGAGCTGCTAACGCTTGTAAATGAGTATCATTTGCTCCTTCTGGTGCTGCGATCATAAAGAAGAGGTACGTTGGTTGTCCATCTAACGCCTCATAGTCGACACCCGTTTTACTCTTTGCGAATAAAACCGTCGCTTCTTTGACTGCACTGTTTTTGGCATGGGGCATTGCGATGCCGTCACCTAACCCTGTTGAGGTTTGGGCTTCTCGAGCAAGAATTCCTTCTTTGTAGATTTCGACATCTGAAATCCGTCCGACAGCATATAATTTTGCTACCATTTCATCAATGGCACCTTTTTTGTCTGTTGCTTGCAAGTCCATGATCATGGCATCTTTCAGCATCAACTCATTGATTTTCATTTTTTCCATCCTCCTATAGATTCACTTGTTCAATAATGACTTCCGGTAGTAATTCTTCGATAAATGACGCCTCAGCTAAATCATCTGAGAACGCAGTGGCACTGCCACAAGCGACCCCCCATTTGAATGCTTCAACCACATCTTTGGTCTTTGCGTAACGCCCAATGAATCCAGCAATCATGGAATCTCCAGCGCCAACTGAATTTTTCAAAGGTCGTTTCAACACATTGGAGCGATAGATCTCATTGCCAGTAAAGAGCAGGGCACCATCACCACCTAGAGAGACGATGACATTTTTAGCGCCATCCTTTAGCATTCTTTGGCCATAAGGCAAGATATCTTCGATCGTTGAAAAAGAAGTCTCATAAAGTTCCGCTAATTCATGATTATTTGGTTTGATCAGCAAAGGCTGATCGGATAAGGCATCAAATAGTTCCGCACCAGTCGTATCAATGACAAATTCTGCACCAGCTTCTTTAACGATTTTGATCAATTCTTTATAAAAGTCGGCTGGAAGACCAGCTGGTTTACTTCCTGATAGGATGACGATGTCTTCGGCAGAAAGAGCGGCTAATTGGTGTTTCAATTCAGCGATTTCTTGCTCTTGAATGACTGGACCAAGGCCGTTGATTTCTGTTTCTTCGCCGGATTTTAATTTGATATTGATCCGGGTATCGGCAGCGACTTGCGTAAAATTGCTGTTGATTTCCTCTTTGGTCAGCCACTCTTCAATAAAACGACCAGTAAATCCGCCAACAAAACCAAGGGCAGTCGAGGAGATGCCAATTCGCTTCAAAATACGTGAGACATTGATTCCTTTGCCACCAGGTAGTTTAAAGTCTTGTTTCATTCGATTAAGGGCACCGATCTCCAAATGATCGACGTGGACGATAAAGTCGATCGATGGATTGAGTGTTACTGTGTAAATCATTGTATTACCTCCATAATGGTTGTTTTTGCTCTGAATTTCGCTAAATAGTTTTTTGGGCAATAATCGGTGATGATCGTTGCACCTTCAATAAAAGCAACTTGAGCAAAAGTTGTTTGCTGAAACTTGGAATGGTCTAGCAAGACATAGCCTTGTTGGCTATGTTCCAGAGCGATCTGCTTGATCAGCGCTTCTTCTGGATCGGGTGTGGTGAAACCAGCTTCCGAATGAGCACCGTTCATGCCCATAAAACAGCGGTTAAAGCGCAATTTACGCAACTGTTCACCGGCATTGATCCCTAACACAGCGTTGGTAGCTATCTTGATGGTTCCCCCTAAAATCATGGTGTCGATCCCGTGATCAATCAGTAGGGAAGCGTGCTTGACGGAGTTCGTGACAACTTTCAGCGCTGTGATGGTCGATAAGAAAGGAATCATTTCAAGGGTCGTTGTTCCTGCGTCTAGATAAATGACTTCACCATTTTTGATCGTTTGTGCGGCTGCGCGAGCAATTTTTTGTTTTTCTGTTTGAAACTTCGCTTTTTTTTCAGACATGTTGGGTTCAAAACCTAATTGCTGGCTTTTTTTGGCCCCGCCGTGAATTCTAACTAGAAACCCTTTATCTTCCAGTTCTTGGAGATCTCTGCGGATTGTTGACTCTGAAGCATCCAGCAGTTGGATCAGTTCACTGACTTTGACGATTTCCTCTTGCTCTAATCGTGCCAAAATCGCTTGATGCCGCTCCTCTGTAAGCATTTACATCACCTCTTCACCTGCCATAGTAACATATGATTCATTCAAAATCAATCATAAACAGTAAAAAACATTCATAATGAAAGCGTGAATAATAGAAATCGGTCACAAACGGTCATGCTAACCTTCATTTTCCTGAGATTGCTGTCCTTATATTTGACAATTTTTACTATTATTTGGCTTAATTGAATTAAGGGGGGATAAATAAATGAATAACAAAGTCATTTTACAAGGGTTCGAATGGGACCTGCCGGCAGATAGCCAACACTGGAACAAATTGAAAGAAATGAGTAAAGAAATCAAAGAGTATGGATTTACCGCAATTTGGCTGCCGCCTGCCTATAAAGGGACAGCTGGGTCCGAAGACGTTGGGTATGGTGTCTATGATTATTATGATCTAGGCGAATTCGATCAAAAGGGGTCGGTGCCAACAAAATATGGAACCAAGGATGAGTATTTGGAAGCCATCAAAGCACTACAAGAACAAGGAGTTGAGGTTTATGCCGATATCGTCTTTAATCACTTGATCGGCGCCGATGAAAAGGAGGTCGTTCCGGCGGTTAAATACAATACCGAAAACCGCAATGAACCGATCAGTGATGAAGAAGAGATCGAAGCTTGGACTAAATTCACTTTCCCAGGACGTAAAGGAACTTACAATGACTATGTCTGGACCTGGCATAATTTTTCTGGTGTCGATTATGATGATCGCAATAAAGACCACGGGATTTTTAACTTCGCTGATAAGGGCTGGGAAAACCAAGTGGATGATGAAATGGGTAATTACGACTATTTAATGGGTTGTGATCTGGACATGGAAAATCCTGAAACGGTGGAACAGCTCAATAAATGGGGGCAATGGTACCAAGAGCTGACTGGTGTTGATGGCTATCGCTTAGATGCGGTGAAACACATTGAGTTCAACTATTACGCAGATTGGATCTTGAATCGTCGGGAAGAAAAAGGCAAACCACTATTTGTTGTCGGAGAATATTGGTCAGGGGATCTGCCAAAATTAGAAGAGTATTTAGATTCTTCAGGAAATCTGATTTATTTATTCGATGTGCCTTTGCACTATAATTTATATGAAGCATCTCACTCGAATGGCGAATATGATATGAGTCAAATTTTTGCCGGTACACTGACTGCCGCGCGCGAAGATTATGCCGTGACTTTTGTAGACAATCATGATACGCAAGTCGGACAAAGTTTACAATCTTGGATAGACGGATGGTTTAAAGTCCATGCTTATTCATTGATCCTTTTACGAAAAGCGGGTGTACCGGTTGTTTTCTGGGGTGACTTATTCGGAATCCCAGCGCAAGAAATCGCTCCTGTTGGTGATGCTTTGATCCATATGTTAAAACTTCGAGAGAAGCTTGCATTTGGGAATCAAGTCGATTATTTCGATGATCCTAATTGTATTGGCTGGGTATTAACTGGCGATTATGAACATGAGCTTTCTGGATTGGCGGTCGTGATGACCAATGCTCAAGGTGCGGAAAAAGAAATGACCATCAGCGCGATCCATGGTGGAGAGACCTTCGTGGATATATTGAGAAATAATGAAGCGAAAGTTGTTTTAGATGATACCGGAAAAGGTGTTTTCCCGGTCAATGATGGGCAAGTGTCAATCTATGTGAATGAAAAGCTAGTAGAGAAATACTTTAGCTGATCTCTTTCAATAGTCATAATAAGAGGCTGGTGAGTTTACAGCCTTTTTATTATGTAAACAAACAACGGACTGACTTTTTTCTTTCAAAACTGATGGCATCGTGAGTACTAAAATCAAAGCGCTTTTAATTAAAAGTTTTCAAAGCGTTCGGTTTTCCCCTTTCCCGGATAATGCTATAATTGAGAAGATTGAGAAAGAAAGGATGTTTAAAATCATGTCATCCAAAAGTGAATTACTTGAACGCATGAATCCACGGCAAAAAGAAGCCGTTATGCATACGGAAGGACCGTTGCTGCTGATGGCAGGGGCAGGAAGCGGGAAGACCCGTGTCCTAACCCACCGAATCGCCTATTTAATAGAAGAAAAAAATGTAAATCCATGGAACATTTTAGCCATCACTTTTACCAATAAAGCGGCGCGGGAAATGAAGGAACGGGTAAGCCAATTATTAGGTTCCGGTGGAGAAGACGTTTGGGTCTCGACCTTCCACTCGATGTGTGTCAGAATCTTGCGCAGAGATGTTGATCGAATCGGTTATTCGAAGAATTTTACTATCATTGATTCTTCTGAACAAAATACCCTGATGAAACGGGTATTAAAAGAATTGAATATCGATCCCAAAAAATATGATCCTCGTTCCATTTTGGGAACGATCTCTCATGCAAAGAACGAGCTATTGACACCTGAAGCTTACCAAGCCATGGAAGGTAGTCTATTTGAGCAGATCGTGGGTCGTTGTTATGAAAAATATCAAAAAGAGCTGCGCAATAATCAATGCATGGACTTCGATGATTTAATCATGAATACGATCCGCCTCTTCCAAGACAATGAAGATGCGCTGCAATTTTACCAACGGAAATTCCACTATATCCATGTCGATGAATACCAAGATACCAACCACGCCCAATACACGCTGGTCAATTTATTGGCCGCTCGTTTTCGAAATCTTTGTGTTGTTGGGGATGCGGACCAAAGTATTTACGGTTGGCGTGGTGCCAACATGCAAAATATTTTAGACTTTGAAAAAGACTATCCGGATGCCGCAACGATATTGTTAGAGCAAAACTATCGTTCAACGCAAACGATTTTAAATGCGGCAAACCAAGTAATCAAAAATAACCGCAACCGCCCAGACAAAAATCTGTGGACAGAAAATCGTGATGGGGAAAAAATCACTTATTATCGCGGGGATAGTGAACGAGATGAGGCGCGATTTATCGTCAGTGAAATGCAGAAACAAATTGCAGAAAAGAACCGTAAATTCGGTGATTTTGCGATTTTGTATCGGACCAACGCCCAGTCACGGATCATTGAAGAAATGCTTTTAAAAGCCAACGTTCCTTATACGATGGTCGGCGGCAGAAAGTTCTATGACCGCAAAGAAATCCGTGATATTTTGGCTTATTTATCGGCGATCGCCAATCCTCGTGATTCCATCAGCTTGGAACGAATCATCAATGTACCAAAACGTGGGATCGGTGCGACATCCGTCGAAAAACTACGAGATTTTGCGAATCTTCATGAGTGGTCATTGCTAGAAGCAGCCATGAACGTCGAGTTGGCGAATATTTCTGGAAAGGCCGGCAAAGAATTAGGAAGCTTTGGGATGATGATGGATGACTTCGCCCAAATGGTTCCTTACCTCTCAGTAACTGAACTGACGAAAGAAATATTAGAAAAGACGGGTTATCGTCAAGAGTTAGTCAACCAGAATAATTTAGAAGCACAAGCTAGACTTGAAAACCTGGAAGAATTTTTATCGGTTACCCAAGAATTCGATAAACGATTTGAGGCGCAAAACGAAGACGATGCAGATGCACCAGATGAGAAGTTGAGTGTTTTCTTAAATGACTTAGCTTTATTGTCAGACGTCGATAGTTATGAAGAAGAAAGTAGTCAAGTGACGTTGATGACCTTGCATGCTGCAAAAGGACTGGAGTTTCCAGTGGTATTCTTGATTGGTTTGGAAGAGAATATCTTCCCGCTTTCTCGGGCTTTAATGGAAGAAAGCGAACTCGAAGAAGAACGGCGCCTTGCTTATGTGGGAATCACTCGTGCTGAGGAAGAGCTCTTTATGACCAACGCTTTTTCCAGAACATTATACGGTCGTACCCAATACAATCGTCCGTCACGGTTTATCGAGGAGATTGAACAAGATCTGCTGCAATCATTAGGCGAGCGTTCACAACCGAAAGCTGCTGCACCGTTTCAACCAAAAGTCTTTAAACCGAGCTATACACAGCCGCGTCAAACGACCGTCGCTTCTAAGCAACAGACCTCTGCAGCTGGTAATACATGGCAAGTAGGCGAGAAAGTTCAACATAAAAAATGGGGAATCGGTACGGTCGTTCGGGCGACTGGCAGCGCGCAAGACATCGAATTAGATGTGGCGTTCCCACAACAAGGCGTCAAACGATTGTTGGCGGCCTTTGCGCCGATTGAAAAAGTTGAAAAATAAGGAGGATATTAGGATGGATGTCCCTTCAAAAGAAATCCAATCACGAGCAGAAGAGCTGCGTACGCAATTAAATCAGTACGCGTACGAATACTATGTAAAAGATCAACCTTCTGTTGAAGATTATCTCTATGATCAGCTGTATGCAGAACTGGTTGAAATTGAAACCAATTATCCGCAGCTAATAACCGAAGACTCGCCCACCCAACGAGTAGGCGGCATCATTTTACCTGGCTTTGAAAAAGTCACCCATGATATCCCACTTTATAGCCTGAACGATGTCTTTGACAAAGAAGGAATCGTGGCTTTTGATGCTCGTGTTCAAAAAGCATTGGGGAAAGCGGTAGATTATGTCTGCGAGTTAAAGATCGATGGATTGTCAATTTCCTTGAAATATGAAGAAGGGCGCTTTGTTCGGGGAGCGACTCGAGGAGATGGTACGGTAGGTGAAAACATTACAGAAAACCTAAAGACTGTCAAATCGATCCCACTGAAATTAAAAGAACCGATCTCGTTGGAAGTTCGTGGCGAATGCTATATGCCAAAGGCTTCGTTTTTGAAATTGAATCAACAGCGAGAAGAAGAAGGGGTGGAGGTTTTTGCCAATCCGAGAAACGCAGCTGCTGGAAGCTTACGTCAATTAGACACTCGGATCGCAGCCCAAAGAAACTTGAGCACCTTTTTATACACACTAGCTGACTTTGGTCCAATTGAAGCTAATGATCAATTTTCAGCATTGAATGAACTGGATCAATTAGGCTTTCGTACAAATCACGAACGCAGAGTGTGCCACACCATCGATGAAGTGTGGGCATATATCGAAGAGTTTCATGACAAGCGCAGTGAGCTCCCGTATGAGATTGACGGCGTAGTCATCAAAGTCAATAATTTTAAAGATCAAGATGCGTTAGGCTTTACCGTAAAAGCACCCCGATGGGCGGCGGCATATAAGTTTCCACCGGAAGAAGCGGAAACAGTGATCGAAACGATCGAATGGACCGTGGGACGGACGGGTGTTGTGACACCGACCGCTGTTATGACTCCTGTTCGTGTTGCTGGAACGACGGTCAGCCGTGCTAGTCTCCATAATGTAGATTTCATTAAAATGAAAGACATTCGCATTGGCGATTCGGTCATCATCTATAAGGCGGGGGACATTATTCCAGAGGTTGCGAAAGTCTTGGAAGAAAAACGCACGGAAACAAGTGAACCCTTTGAAGCGCCTACACATTGTCCCGAATGTGGGAGTGAGCTGATCCATTTAGATGAAGAAGTTGCCTTGCGTTGTATCAATCCGAAGTGTCCAGCGCAGATTAAAGAGGGCTTAAGCCACTTTGTTTCCCGAAATGCTATGAATATTGATGGTTTAGGGCCACGTGTTTTAGAGCAAATGTTCGATAAATCCTTAGTCAAAGATGTGGCCGACTTGTACTTTTTAACAGAAGAACAATTGCTGACCCTCGATAAAATCAAAGAGAAATCAGCTAATAACCTTTTGCGTGCCATCCATCAAAGCAAAGAAAATTCAGTTGAGCGCTTGATTTTCGGGCTAGGCATCCGTCATGTTGGTGCCAAAGCGGCTCGGATTTTAGCGGAACATTTTGGTGACCTTCGGACCCTTAGCAAAGCCAAAGAAGAAGAGATCATTTCGTTGGAAACCATTGGTGCTACAATTGCAGAAAGTGTCGTTACGTATTTTGACAATCAAGAAGTTCACGACCTTTTAGATGAACTTGAAAAAGCGGGTGTTAACTTTGCTTATCTAGGGCTGAGAACGGATCAATTGGAAGAAGTGGAGTCGCCATTTAAAGAGAAAACAGTCGTTTTGACAGGGAAATTGAGTCATTTCACCCGCGAAGAAGCCAAAGAAAGAATCGAAAACCTTGGTGGAAAAGTCACCGGAAGTGTGTCGAAAAAGACTGATATCGTTGTTGCCGGGGAAGAGGCTGGCAGTAAACTGACCAAAGCCCAGTCCCTAGGCGTTACCGTTTGGGATGAAGCTCAAATGGTGGCTGCGATCGAAGGCAGTCATTCGGCAGAACAATAACTGTTAAGTATTGTCACAGACGAGAAGCAGTTGTTTCTTCTTGTCTAATTGAAATCATTTCTTCCCTGCAATACGAGGAAAGAAATGATTTCTGCTTTTATTTGCAATTATATTTGATAATTTTCAAATTCTATTTCATGATTTGTTAAAAAAATGATACAATACATTGGAAAAACGTAAACGTAGATTACGGATACGAGAAAGAGGAGGATTTTATGGCGATCAGCGAAGAACAAGTCAAACACGTTGCCAAACTAGCAAAACTTTCATTCTCAGACGATGAATTACATGAGTTTACCTCTCAGCTAGGAAAAATTATTGATATGGTTGAAACACTTGAAGAAGTGGACACCACAGGAGTACCATTCACATCGAATGTCGCAGAAACGATCAATGTGATGCGTGAAGATGTAACGACCGGTGGCTGGGACCGTGATGAATTAATGAAAAATGTTCCAGAATCTGAAGAAGGCTTTATTAAAGTGCCTGCAATCATTGACAATGGGGAGGCGGGTGCCTAATGACTGAACTATATAATAAAAGCTTAGAAGAATTGCATAGCTTATTAGTATTAAAAGAAATCACTGCGACAGATCTAACGAGCGAAACCTTTGCTCGCATTAAAGAAACAGAGCCAAAAGTCGATGCGTTTCTTGCATTGAACGAAGAAAAAGCCCATGCGTTAGCGCAAGCTATCGATCAAAAAGGTATCACTGAAAGCAATGTGTTGGCAGGGATTCCCATTGGGATCAAAGATAACATTGTTACCAAAGATCTACGCACAACAGCTGCTTCTAAAATTTTAGGCAACTTTGACCCAATCTACGATGCAACCGTCATGGACAAAGTTTACCAAGCAGACATGATTCCAGTAGGTAAGTTAAACATGGATGAATTTGCGATGGGGGCGAGTACGGAAACGTCGTTCTTTAAGAAAACAAAAAACGCTTGGGACGAGACAAAAGTACCTGGTGGTTCATCAGGTGGCTCGGCGGCTGCCGTTGCAGCGGGACAAATCCCCTTATCATTAGGTAGCGATACGGGTGGTTCGATTCGCCAACCAGCAGCTTTCAATGGAATCGTCGGGTTGAAGCCAACATACGGACGGGTTTCTCGTTTTGGTTTGATCGCGTTTGCATCTTCGTTAGATCAAATTGGTCCAATGACCCGTGGTGTGAAAGACAATGCCATCGCATTAAATGCCATCAGTGGGTTTGATGCAAAAGATAGTACGTCAGCCGGGGCAGCTGTTCCTGATTTTACAGCAGGTCTGACTGGTGATATCAAAGGCATGAAAGTTGCTTTGCCAAAAGAATACTTAGGCGAAGGAATTCAAGCGGGCGTCCGAGAAGCGATCTTAAAAGCTGCAGACACTTTCCGTGCGTTAGGAGCGACCGTGGAAGAAGTCAGCTTGCCACATTCAAAGTATGGGGTAGCTGTTTACTATATCATCGCTTCTTCAGAAGCAAGTTCTAATTTGCAACGTTTTGACGGCATCCGTTACGGTTTCCGTTCAGAAAATGTCAGCAATTTAGAAGATGTCTATGTTAATTCGCGCAGTGAAGGATTCGGGGAAGAAGTAAAACGTCGGATCATGTTAGGTACGTTTTCACTAAGTGCTGGCTACTACGATGCCTACTTCAAAAAAGCCGGTCAAGTACGAACGTTGATCAAACAAGATTTCGATAAGGTCTTCAGCCAATACGACTTGATCATTGGCCCAGCTTCCCCAACGGTAGCATTTGGTATTGGAGAAAATATCAATGATCCGATCACTATGTACTTGAATGATATTTTAACCATTCCTGTGAACTTAGCAGGACTGCCAGGGATGTCGATTCCAGCAGGTTTTTCTGAAGGACTGCCTGTCGGCTTGCAGATCATTGGGAAACATTTTGATGAAGCAACCATGTATAAAGCGGCTTATGCCTTTGAACAAGCAACTGATTTCCACACGAAAAAACCAGTGATTTTAGGAGGGGATAAGGCATGAACTTCGAAACAGTCATTGGGCTTGAAGTCCACGTAGAATTAAAAACAGAATCAAAGATTTTTTCTCCAGCACCTGCTCACTTTGGCGCTGAACCAAATAGCAACACGAATGTGATCGACTGGGGCTATCCAGGTGTTTTACCAGTAATGAACAAAGCGGCTATCGAATTTGGGATGAAAGCTGCGCTTGCGTTGAATTGTGAAATCTCAAAAGAAACACATTTCGACCGCAAAAACTATTTCTATCCTGATAATCCAAAAGCCTATCAAATTTCACAATTCGATCAACCGATAGGTCATGATGGGTGGATTGAAATCGAAGTGGAAGGTAAAAAGAAAAAAATCCGCATTGAGCGAGTTCATTTGGAAGAAGATGCCGGGAAAAACATGCACGGCAAAGGCGGTTATTCTTATGTTGATCTAAATCGTCAAGGAACCCCTTTGATCGAGATCGTTTCCGAAGCAGATATGCGTTCACCAGAAGAAGCATATGCGTATCTAGAAGCATTGCGCTCAATCATCTTGTTTACAGAAGTATCTGATGTGAAGATGGAAGAAGGTTCCATGCGTTGCGACGCCAATATTTCGTTGCGACCTTACGGCCAAGAACAATTCGGAACAAAAACAGAATTGAAAAACTTAAACTCTATGTCCTTCGTGAAAAAAGGTTTAGCATTTGAAGAAAAACGCCAAGCCAAAGTATTGCTTTCTGGAGGCGAGATCCAACAAGAAACTCGTCGTTTTGATGAAGCAACCAGCAAAACTTTATTGATGCGTGTCAAAGAAGGTTCTTCTGATTATCGTTACTTCCCAGAACCAGATATCCCACGATTTGTGATCGATGATGAATGGATCGAACGGGTACGTCAAAGCTTGCCAGAAATGCCGCAAAAACGTCGTGCCCGTTACATCTCTGAATTGGGCTTACCAGAATACGATGCAATGGTCTTGACTTTATCAAAAGAAATGTCCGATTTCTTTGAAAAAACCATTGATGCCGGTGCTGATCCCAAACAAGCTTCTAACTGGTTGATGGGGGAAGTTTCAGCGTATCTGAACAGTGAAAAATTGGAACTGCCAGAAACAAAATTAACCCCAGACAATTTAGCGGGAATGATTCGTTTGATCGCCGATGGCACCATCAGTTCGAAGATTGCGAAAAAAGTCTTCAAAGAATTGATCACAAACGGCGGCGACGCTGAAGAAGTCGTAAAAGCCAAAGGATTGATCCAATTATCAGATCCTGCGCAATTACTACCAATGATCAATGAAGTATTAGATAACAACCAACAATCCGTCGATGACTTCAAAAACGGAAAAGACCGCGCAGTTGGTTTCTTAGTTGGTCAAATCATGAAAGCAACCAAAGGACAAGCGAATCCAGGCGTTGTGAACAAGCTGTTGCAAGAAGAACTAGCAAAGCGATAAGAGGCAAGCGATGAAAAGAGCAAGAGTAATCTATAACCCGACATCTGGGAAAGAATTGATTCGAAAAAATTTAGCAGATATTTTAGATGTTTTGGAAAGAGGCGGTTATGAGGCGAGTGCGTTTGCCACGACCGCTGCACCATTTTCCGCCCGTGATGAAGCAAGAAGAGCTGGCGAAGCTGGTTTTGATTTGGTGGTAGCTGCCGGTGGTGATGGCACGATCAATGAAGTCGTCAATGGGATCGCTCCTTTAGAAAAGCGACCAAAAATGGCGATCATTCCTGGAGGAACCACCAATGACTACGCACGTGCACTAAAGATTCCTCGGACCGATATCAAAGCAGCTGCGGAAGTGATTTTGAAGCAGCAAACGGTGAAGATGGATGTTGGAAAAACACCTAACACGTATTTTATCAACATCGCTGCTGGCGGACACTTAACAGAACTGACCTATGATGTTCCTTCTGAGTTGAAAAGTGTTTTTGGCTACTTAGCTTATCTAGCAAAAGGAGCGGAATTACTCCCTCGTGTCAAACCGATCAAAATGCATCTAAAGTATGAAGACGGAGAATACATTGGCGGAGCGTCGATGTTCTTTTTAGGGCTGACGAATTCAGTGGGAGGCTTTGAACAGATCGCGCCTGATGCAAAGCTTGACGATGGGAAATTTTCGTTGATCATTGTCAAAACGGCCAATATTTTTGAGATTGTCCACTTAGTTGCTTTAATGATGAATGGTGGCAAGCACATCAACGATCGTCGTCTGATTTATACGAAAACATCTTTTCTTGAAGTAGACGCGCCAGAGCAGGTCAATCGATTAATGATCAACCTTGATGGTGAATACGGCGGAGATGCTCCTATGCGCTTTGAAAATCTACACAATCATATTGAGTTTTTTGCGAATGTCGATCAAATTCCTGATGATGCGGTCGTTGGTGAGCAGAACTATCAAGAGATGAGCGAAGGTTTTATTAAAGAAGTCGAACGTCTTTCCGATGAGGACATCAATGGCGATGGCAAGATCGGCGACGAAACAAGGTAAACGATTTTTCTTTTCATGCAAAGTGAAAGAACAGGGACTTTTGGACCTGTTCTTTTTTTAAAAAATAAATTGTGGAAAAAGTAACAGGAATATTTTTAAGAAAAGTTGATAGAACAGCTTTTCTTAAATTTTAGTAAAGGACGTTTTTTGCGTTATGTTCCACAGCGGACGTTTGTTTCACGGATGTTAGCGTGATTCATGAAGATAAAACGAATGAAAAATTGGAAAAACGAACGATCTTCGCTAAAAAACGAACTTTTTGAAAATATACTCGTTAAAGTTCGTCATTTACGTATTTCTATGCAATCTAATGATGCAAAAGCCAGAGAGAATATGCTATAATGGTGAAACGAAGAAATGGGGGGACCGGAATGGAGCACATCGATTCTACAAAAGCGCTAGATCTGCTTAGAGATGACGCAGAACGAATCAAAAAGCTGATCCGAAACCAAGAAAATAGTTTATGTATCGCACAATGCAAAGCATTTGAAGAAGTGGTTGATACCCAAATGTATGGTCTATCACGGCAAGTGGCATTTGCGATCCGCTTGGGGATCGTCGATAATCAAACAGGACAACAATTGATGGCGGATCTCGAAAAAGATCTGAACCAATTGTACAGCGAGGTCTATGAAGACCAGCGGACACCTGAAATTGGCAAGGAGGCATAAACTTGCCAGAAAAAGTAAAGAAAAGACATTTATTAGATTATAGTATTTTACTGCCTTATATAGTGATGTGTGTTACGGGTTTGATGATGGTCTACAGCTCCACATCCTATGTTGCGATGACCGCCACACAACCGACCACAGCTGCTTCTTACGTCATCAATCAAGCAATATTCTGGTTGTTGAGTCTAGTAGCAATCACTGTCATGTATAAAATGAAAACGGATGTTTTTCGGAACAAAAAATTTGTCCAGATCGCCATGATCGTCATTTTGTTTTTATTGATCGCTGCCTTCTTTTTCCCAAGAAGAAACGGGGCACATGGTTGGTTAACGATTGCGGGCTTTTCCATTCAACCAGCTGAGTACTTGAAATTTATTGTCATCTGGTTTTTATCTGTGACTCTTTCCTATCGTCAAAAAGGTATCCAACAAGAGTTTTGGAAAACGGTTTGGCGTCCAATCGGAATCGTCTTCGTCTACACCGGGATCATGGCCTTTTATCCCGACTTCGGGAATGCTGTGATCGTCATGCTACTGGCTTTTGTCGTTTTATTATCTAGTGGTCTGAATTACCTGTATACCCTGATATTAGGTGTGGCAGGAATCGTAGGCAGTACATTGATCGTCTTCTTGGTAAATTTAACTGGTGGAAAGCTTTTACCTGATTATGTCTATAGTCGCTTCTCATCATTTTTAAACCCATTTGCGGATGAATACAATACAGGTCATCAAATGGTTAATGGGTATTACGCAATGTTCAACGGTGGGCTTTTCGGACGCGGACTTGGAAATAGTATCCAAAAACGTGGCTTCTTAAACGAAGCGCACACCGATTATATATTTTCGATCGTTATGGAAGAATTAGGCTTGATCCCATCGATCATTATCTTAGGTGTTTTGTTCTATATGGTGGGACGGATCTTTCTTGTCGGTATCCGTTCAAGAGATCCCTTTAATTCCATGATGTGTATCGGCATAGGGACATTATTTATGTCTCAGATTTTCATCAACTTAGGGGGGATCACTGGTTTGATCCCATTGACGGGAATCACTTTTCCGTTTTTAAGTCAGGGTGGGTCAAGTTTGCTGATGCTGTCGATTTGTATTGGTTTTGTATTAAATATCAGTGCCGAAGAAAAGAGGAAACAATATTATTTGAATTATTGATCAATTGAATGGAGTGGATTAGATGAAGAAAATTCTTGTTGCCAATCGTGGAGAAATCGCGATCCGTGTCTTCCGCGCATGTGCGGAGTTAGGAATCAAAACAGTCGGTATTTATGCTGCAGAGGATGAATACTCTGTCCATCGCTTTAAAGCAGACGAAGCGTATTTAGTGGGGAAAGGCAAACGACCGATCGATGCGTATTTAGACATTGAAGATATTATTCGCACAGCGAAAAAAGCCGGGGCCGAAGGGATTCATCCAGGGTACGGCTTTTTATCAGAAAACCTGGGCTTTGCTCAGCGCTGTGAAGAAGAAGGTTTGATTTTCATCGGACCATCCACTCACCACTTAGATATTTTTGGCGACAAGATCAAAGCAAAAGCAGCGGCAATCGAGGCGGGGATTCAATCCATTCCCGGATCTGACGGTCCAGTGGCATCGATTGACGACGTTTTAGCATTCGCTGACGAACATGACTATCCTATCATGATCAAAGCAGCTCTTGGCGGCGGTGGTCGAGGTATGCGTGTCGCTCATGACGAAAAAGAAGCACGTGATGGCTACGAACGTGCCAAAAGTGAAGCGAAAGCGGCATTTGGTAGTGACGAAGTTTACGTTGAAAAATATATTAGTAATCCAAAACATATTGAAGTGCAAATTCTAGGGGATACGCACGGAAATGTCGTCCATCTATTTGAACGTGACTGCTCCGTTCAGCGCCGTCATCAAAAAGTAGTCGAAGTGGCACCTTGTGTGTCAATGACGACTGAACAACGGGAAAAAATTTGTCAAGCTGCCGTTCAATTAATGAAGCATGTTGGCTATATCAATGCCGGAACAGTGGAATTTTTAGTTGAAGGCGATAAATTTTACTTTATCGAAGTGAACCCTCGGGTCCAAGTGGAACATACAATCACTGAAATGATCACCAATTTAGATATCGTGACGACACAAATACTAATTGCACAAGGCAAGGATCTGCATAAAGAAATCGGGATTCCTGAACAAAAAGATATTCGCTTTGAGGGTGTTGCGATCCAATGTCGCGTGACGACAGAAGACCCAGCGAATAATTTTATGCCGGATACTGGTAAGATCGATACCTACCGCTCTCCGGGTGGGTTTGGGGTTCGTTTAGATGTTGGAAATGCTTACGCCGGTGCGGTAGTAACCCCGTATTTCGACTCACTGCTTGTAAAAGTCTGTACACATGCGGCAACCTTTGATCAAGCGATTCAGAAAATGATGCGCTGTTTGAAAGAATTTCGTGTACGTGGGGTAAAAACAAACATTCTCTTCATGCGAAATGTCGTTTCTCATCCAGCCTTTCGTTCGGGTGAAGCCAAAACCACCTTTATCGACAATACGCCGGAACTATTCAATTTCCCTCGGATTCGTGATCGTGGAAACAAAACCATGAAGTATATCGGGGAAATTACCATCAATGGATTTCCGGGGATCGAAAAACAAAAGAAACCATTTTATAATGAGCCACGGATGCCACAACACATCCAAGCAACGCCTGATTTTGTCAGCGCCAAAAATATTTTAGATACGAAAGGTGCCGAGGGTGTCGTTGAATGGATCGGTCAACAAAACAATGTCTTACTGACGGATACAACCTTCCGAGATGCCCATCAAAGTTTGTTGGCAACTCGTGTAAGAACCCATGACTTTAAGAAAATTGCCGCGATGACGGAAGCTGGTCTGCCACAATTGTTCTCAAGTGAAATGTGGGGTGGAGCAACGTTCGACGTTGCCTACCGTTTCTTAACAGAAGATCCATGGGAAAGATTGCGGATGTTCCGGAAAAAAATGCCGAATACTTTGTTGCAAATGTTGTTTAGAGGCTCCAATGCTGTGGGATATTCCAATTATCCAGACAATGTATTGGAAGAATTCATCAAAGAATCTGCAGCGCAAGGAATTGATGTGTTCCGAATCTTTGATAGTTTAAACTGGGTTCCACAAATGGAGAAAAGTATTCAAGCCGTTCGCGATACAGGAAAAATTGCAGAAGCAACGATTTGTTATACCGGGGATATCAATGATCCGACCCGTCAAAAATATTCAGTACAATACTACAAAGATATGGCGAAAGAATTGCAAAACCTTGGTGCCCATATCATTGCTATCAAGGATATGGCTGGATTATTAAAACCGCAAGCGGCTTATCGTTTGATCAGTGAGCTAAAGGATACGATCGATGTGCCGATTCATCTGCATACCCATGATACGAGTGGAAATGGGATCATTACTTACTCAGCAGCTACTAAAGCCGGTGTTGACATCGTGGATGTCGCTATGTCAGCGGTCAGTGGCGCAACGAGTCAACCAAGTATGAGTAGTTTGTATTATGCACTATTGAACGGCGAACGCTGCCCAGAAATCAATGTAGACAATATCCAACAGTTGAACCACTACTGGGAAGATGTCCGCATGTACTACCATTCCTTTGAAAATGGCTTGAACGCACCTCAAACGGAAGTGTACAAGCATGAAATGCCGGGGGGACAATATACCAATCTCCAGCAGCAAGCCAAAGCCGTTGGTTTAGGCGAAAAATGGGATGAAATCAAAGAAATGTATCATGAAGTCAATATGATGTTTGGAGACATCGTGAAAGTGACGCCTTCTTCGAAAGTCGTTGGGGACATGGCACTCTTTATGGTTCAAAATGGCTTGTCTGAGAAAGATGTTTTTGAAAAAGGCGATACATTAAGCTTCCCTGAGTCAGTAATCACATTCTTCCAAGGTGAGTTAGGTCAGCCAGTTGGTGGATTCCCGAAAGAATTACAGCGCATTATCTTGAAAGGACGCCCAGCCTTTACCGAACGTCCTGGAACATTCGCGAAGCCAGTTGATTTTGCTGATGTGAAGCAAGAACTAGCGGAGAAAATCGGCTATGAACCAAAACATGAAGAAGTCTTGAGCTACTTGATGTATCCGCAAGTCTTCCTTGATTATCGAAAAGCTTATGAACAGTTTGCAGATGTGAAAGTTCTTGATACTCCAACTTTCTTTAACGGCATGCGCTTAGGTGAAACGATCAATGTTGAATTAGAAAAAGGCAAAATCTTGATCATTCGTCTAGATGAGATCGGTGAGCCAGATATTGAAGGCAACCGAACACTCTTCTTTAACTTGAACGGACAACGCCGAGAAATCGTCGTTAAGGACAACTCAATCATCAGCTCTGTTCAAACGAAACGTAAAGCAGAGCCAACGAACAAAGAACAGATCGGTGCTTCGATGAGTGGCTCAGTTTTAGAAGTATTAGTCAAAAAAGGCGACCGGGTGGCACGTGGACAAACCTTGATGGTCACGGAAGCGATGAAAATGGAAACTTCGGTTGAAGCCCGCTTCTCAGGCGTAGTTGAACATGTGTATGTAACCGATGGGGAACCAATTCAGTCAGGAGATCTTTTGATTGAAGTCAAAGAGAAGTAAGGAGTCGATCCACAGATGAAGCGAAGAGGATTATTGTTTTGCGGCTTATTTGTCCTAGCCCTAATAATCGTGTATTTGCAGCCAGTTTTCATGCAAAACGCTTCAGATTCAAGAGTGACGATCGAAAACCCAATCAAAGCACCAACAAACATGAATTACGAACCAATCGCAGCTCAAGGATTAGCTGAATTGATCGGGGAACCTGTTTCGGATTTCGAAGAAGTCTATGGTCTTCCAGTTCAAACATATCGATCAGGTTACGAGTTTGAAATTCGGGTCTACAATCAATTAGACGATCAACAGTATGTTGAGATCAATACCGATGGTGAAAGTGTGCAAGCAATCAAAGTAATCGGCGCCGGGGGCTCTTCCCTGGCACCTTTTACGATGGGCATGACCTTGACTGACTTGACGGAGTTGACCATGATCTATCCTAACTTTACCTTGACACAAAATGATCGTGCGATCAGTTTCGAATTGATGGAAGAAGATATGAACTACCGTCCATTAGTGGCTTTTGACAACGGGACATTTGCTGTTTTGTTCTTTGATCAGGAGACTGCCCAACTGCAAGCCGTCACTTACTTAGATCAGACCACATTACTTAAACTGGCACCTTATCCCTTGACGGAAGGGCAGCGACCGCTGTTTCAAGTTTCGCAAACAATTGACCAAGCCCAAGCCAACCTTGAAAAAGAGACCCTGGCGTTTGTTATCATCGATAAAATTCGCCAGCAAATCGGCTTAGACAGCTTCTCACAGGATACCCAAACACATCAAGAAGCAGCTGGACTTTTATTTAATTTGACGAATAACCTATCAGACTATTTGACTTCTCAACGAATCCATTCTTATCAACGAGCACTTTCTTCGGAAAAGACAAGTAATTTTGTCTTATCGAATGACGAATGGCGAGAGTTGTTAGCGGAAAAGGAATTGGAAGCATCTGCTTCAATCTTCGAAGCGCCTGTTTATGATCCAACTTTTACGATTTTATCTTGGTTCAGTAATCCAAGATTTACTGAGCGCCTGACCCATGAACAATCAGAAAAGATAGGAATTGCTTTTTCTGAAGCAAATATGGTAGTCTTAGTGCAAGAAGATGTGGAAGGGACCGAGGATAGTACGTCAGATGATTTACGATGAAGCCTTTTTTGAGATTGAAGATCAAATTGAAGCACTTGTGAAGGCAATCAAAGCAAGTGAAACGTGTAAAACCTATCAAAAAGCGAAACAGGTCATGCATCAAGACCCTGATGTTCAGACATTGATGCGATCGTTTTTAGAAAAAAAACTAGATTTTGAAAGAATTGAAGCTTACGGTGAGTATGCGCCTGATTTCAAAGAAAAAAAACGGGCGTTGCGCACAGCCAAGCGGCAGTTGGATCTTAATGAACAAGTAAGTGAGTATCGCTGGAGTGAAACACAACTGCAGCGTTTGCTGGATGAACTGACTGTGGCGATCTCTACTTGTTTTTCTCCCTCTGTCAAAGTGGACGCTGGGAGTCCCTTTTTTCAATCAAAATCAAGTTGTGGAGGAAATTGTCATGCACGAGGATAAAGAGCCTTTTACGATGCAAAAGCGTCGAGGATTGATCGTATGGGTTTACAGCCTACGTCAACTAAAGAATTTGCGCCGTTTTGGTTTTGTTCATTATGTGTCACGCAAGATGAAATACGTGGTCATGTATTTGAACGAAGAAGAATACGAAAGCAAAAAAACAAAAATCGAGCAGTTTCACTTTGTTCGACAAGTTGAAGCTTCCTATCGACCAGATGTCGAAATGGATTTTGCTGAAAAAATTGGTACGTCAGCAGCCTATCCAGTGAAAGATGAAGGGTTTGATATCGAAGAAAAAAATACGATGATTCGATTGGCAGAAAACGTGTAATAAAAAAGTGGGGGTGCCTTGAGTCACCGCCATTTTTTTATTGCTATTTATAGAAACAGTGCTATATTTGTATTTACGAAGATCTTGGAGGGAAAAAAGCATGCGTGTAGTAGCCGGAGAATATGGTGGCCGCAGATTAAAAAGTCTCGCTGGAGACAACACTCGCCCCACGACAGACAAAGTAAAAGGGGCGATTTTTAACATGTTAGGGCAATATTTAGATGGAGGTGTTGTACTGGATTTATTCAGCGGAAGCGGGGGCTTAGCTATCGAAGCGGTCTCTCGGGGAGCTGATCATGCGGTTTGTGTCGACCGTAGTTTTCCAGCAACCAAAGTGATCCGCGAAAATATTGCTATAACCAAAGAACCCGAAAAGTTCACGGTGCTAAAAATGGATGCGAATCAAGCTTTACGGCAGTTTGCAGCTGAGGGACAAAGTTTTGACTATCTCTTTTTAGATCCACCTTACGCAAAGCAAGAGATTGTGCAACAAGTGGAATCAATGTTGATAGACGGATTGATCCGCCCCTTTGCTTACGTAGTTTGCGAAACAGACAAGTCCATCGTCTTACCAGAACAAATCGGCTCGTTGCATTTGGTCCGTGCCCAAACCTATGGCATATCGGCAGTGACGATCTATAGAAATGAGGGATAACGTGAAAAAGATTGCTTTATTTCCAGGGAGTTTTGACCCATTGACATCCGGTCATGTTGATCTGATCGAGCGAGGAGCCACGCTTTTCGATGAATTGATCGTCGGCGTTTTTACAAACACCAATAAAAAAAGTTTTTTTACGAGTGAAGAAAAAGTTCATTTGATCGAAGAAGCCCTCGCCCATATTCCTAACGTCAAAATTCTGGCACAAGAAACAGAGCTAACAGTCACGATTGCGAAAAAATTAGGTGCCCAGTTTCTGCTTAGAGGCATTCGCAGTGTGAAAGACTATGAATATGAGCGGGACATTATGGAAATGAACCATCACCTAGAACCCTCATTAGAGACCGTCTTTCTTTTAGCAGACGCAAAACATAGTTTCATCAGTTCCAGTTTGTTGAAAGAGATCTTAACCTTTAACGGCGATGTTGCCGAATATTTACCTCAAAATATCTACGATGCTATAGTAAAGAAGCGTGATACCAATGAATCTTAAATCAACGATCAAATATGTTCTCTTGTTTGTTTTAGCGCTGATCATCGCCGCTTGTGCCTTTTTGCCGATTCCCTATTATATCGAGCAACCAGGAGCAACGATCGATTTAAAAGAGCTGATTACCGTCAATCAAAAAGAAGACACATCAGCCGGCTCCTTTTCTTTGACCAGTGTTGGAATTCGACAAGCTACCGTGTTCACAGCGATTGGAACGAAATTCAATGAATTCCAAGACTTGATCAGTGAGGAAGAACTTTTAGGCGGTGCGACAGATGAGGAGTACAACCGCATTCAACGCTACTATATGGAATCCTCGCAAAATAGTGCGATTGAGCAAGCATTAAAGCTAGCAGACTTACCTTATGAAATGACCTATAAAGGGGTCTATGTCATGGGGATCGATCCAAATTCCAGCTTTGCTGGGAAAATATCCGTTGGAGATACCGTCACCGCAGTCAATGGTAAAGAATTTAAAAGCAGTCAAGATTTTATCGACTACGTCCAAAGTCAAACCATTGGTGATGAAATCACCGTGACTTACTTGCAAGATGGCGAAGAAAAAGAAGCAACGGGCAAACTAATTGAACTGGAGAGCAATCAAAAAGCCGGTATCGGCATCTCCCTCGTCGATCATACAGAGATCACTTCTGATGAAGAGATCGTGATCGATTCTGGCAATATCGGAGGACCTTCCGCTGGTTTGATGTTCACCCTTGAAATCTATGAACAGTTGACCGGAGATAACCTACGTAAAGGCCACAACATAGCTGGGACAGGAACGATCTCAGCTGACGGAACCGTTGGTCGAATCGGTGGGATCGATAAAAAAGTAGCGAGTGCCAGTGAAAGTGGTGCAGAAATCTTCTTTGCCCCAGATGATGAAATCACTGACGAAGAGCGTGAAATAGATCCTTCCATCAAAACAAATTATGAAGAGGCAGTGGCAGCAGCGAAGAAGTTAGACACGGATATGAAAATCGTTCCGATCGCCAATGTCCAAGATGCCTTGGATTATCTAGCAACACTAAAAGAAGCAAATTAAAACGGCGCTCGCCGTTTTTTTTATTGTCTAAAGAATACAGTAGGCTCAAAGAAAAGGTTATGCTATACTTTTAGATAAGGAGTGTGAATCTAGTGGAATTAAAAAGACAACAACCGATCGTTGAAGCATATCATTTCGATATGAAACCGAAAGACAAAGAAATGGAAACCAAATTGAATGTCGGCTTTGCGCCGTTAAAAGTCAAAGATGAAGAATATATGGAAAAAAACAGTATTATTGGCGCCCGGCTAGAATTTCAATTAGTGTTCCCTGATTATGTTTTGTCAGGACGTGTCGGACAGGTCAATCATATTTTGAATCGTAAAGTCAATTCTGGAGAAGATCTAACAAAAGCTGAAACTGATCGTTTGGTTGAGCCATTGTTTGATATCGTCAAACGCCTGACGTATGAGGTGACAGAAATCGTGACCGACAAACCAGGACTCCAACTGAACTTCAATACCAACTCGAACCCCACACAAGAATCGACCGAAGAAGAAAAATAAGTTGAAATAGGAGGGTTTTCCATTGTTTTCCAACCAAATGCAAGTGATGCTCTACGTTGATGATGTGACGAAAGCTGTCGAATTTTGGCAAGAATTAGGCTTTGTGATCGTTGAACAGCAAACGATCGATGGAACATCCGTTGTCGAAATCGCTCCTTCAAAAGAGGCAGAGGTTCATTTTGTCTTATATGACCGTGAGTTCATCGAAACGCACTCACCTGAAGTCGCATTAAATTCCCCATCGATCATGTTTTTTGCTGAGGATATTACAGCTCTCTATAAAAAACTTTTAGAGATGGAAGCAGAAGTCGGCGAATTGATTCAGATGGAAGAACAGCTGGTTTTCAATTTTGCCGATCCGGATGGCAATTATTTTGCTGTTTCAGGAAAATAGGTTTTACCGATCGTAATCAATCATTCGTCTTTATGAACCCGACTCTATGCTGTCGAACCGTTCAAGACGAATGATTGTTTTTTGATTTTAATGCAAGACATTTTGCAGCCAAAGGGCTAAAATTGATAATAAGAGACTCAATTGCCTTTAAGGAGGGAATGACTATGCAAAACTATCTTTATGCAATCAGTGATATTCATGGAATGGCCGATCTTTTTAAAAGTCTTCTTGCGGAATATGATCCGAAAATCCATCAGTTGCTTTTGATTGGTGATCTAAATGACCGAGGACCAAAGTCCAAAGAGTGTTTAATGCTCGGAAAGAAATTAGTTGAAGAACATCAAGCGATTTATTTACGTGGCAATCACGAAGAGTATTTTCTGCAATTTCTAAATGCCCCAGAGGATTGGTTCGCCGCCTACGTACGCAATGGCGGCAAAGAAACGATTGAAAGTCTTTTACATTCAGGAGCTACTGAAGAGTATTCGCCAACGGAAATTGCCTTGATGATCCGAAGTAGATATGGAGACTTAATAGGGTTTTTGATGGAGCGGCCGCTTTATTACGAATGGGGGAAGTATCTTTTTGTCCATGCGGGCGTGGATTTAAGTAAAAAAGATTGGCGGAAGACCGCCGACCACGATTTTATCTGGATTCGCGAGCCATTTCATAAAGGAAAAAACCGTACAGGAAAAACGATCGTTTTTGGTCATACCATCACGCCAATGCTGCATGGAGATATGCAGACGACGGATCTTTGGCAACAAGACGACAAAATCGGCATCGATGGCGGGGCAGTATTTGGTGGATCGGTGCATGGCGTGATTTTTGATGACAAAGGGGTCCTTCAGGATATCGAATATCAAAATTTAGCAGGACCTTGGCAACCAGACTTTTAAAAGTCTTTTCTAAAAAGAGAAAAGCAGCCATTACAAGAGCCCCGAAGCAATGTTCCTTTCGTGCCTTCTTGTTTCCTCAATGGCTGACTTTTTTATGTTAAAATAGCAAAAGCAACAAAGGAAAGGTGAGAACGAATGGCAGAAATGAATCAAGAGGTACTTGATTTAGTGAAACAAGAACTAACCGCTTTTACCCAAAAACAAATCAGTACGGTGTTACAATTATTGCAAGAAGGAAATACCGTTCCGTTTATTGCCCGCTACCGTAAAGAAATGACGAATGGACTTGACGAAGTTCAGATTCGAGAAATCGAAGAGCGGTATCAGTACTTAGAAAACCTAGAGAAACGCAAGCAAGAAGTTTTGCGCTTGATAGAAGAACAAGAAAAGCTAACGCCTGAACTATCACAGGCGATTTTAGCTGCGACAAAAATGCAGGCCGTCGAAGACCTGTATCGTCCTTACAAACAAAAACGACGCACCAAAGCGACGATCGCCAAAGAAAATGGCTTGGAACCATTTGCTCAGTGGCTGTTAAGCTTCTCAAAAACAGGTGATGTACAAGAAAAAGCGGCCGAATTTATGAGTGATGCTGTTCCTACTGTAGAAGATGTCTTGGCTGGCGCCCATGAGATCATTGCAGAAGGCGTTGGTGATACTGCTGAATTTCGAAGTTGGATTCGGAGCTATTATTCTAACAAAGGACTGTATAAGAGCACGGTCAAAAATGCTGAAAAAGATGAAAAAGGCGTTTATGAAATGTATTACGATTTCCAACATCCTATCAATAAGATGGTTTCCCACCGGGTTTTAGCCACCAATCGTGGAGAAAAAGAAGACATTTTGAAGGTAACGCTTGTGGCAGATGAAGAAAAAATCATGGAGTACCTACGTCGGAAATTGATCACAAATAGTGATTCACCCGCAGCCAGTTTTGTCCAAACTGCTGCTGCTGACGCCTTGAAACGTTTTATCTTACCAGCGATCGAACGAGAGATCCGCAATGAGTTGACAGAAAAAGCCGACGAACAAGCAATTGCGATTTTTGGAGAAAATCTTCGCAATCTGCTGCTGCAGCCGCCATTGAAGGGGAAAGTCGTTTTAGGGTTTGATCCAGCGTATCGAACGGGCTGTAAATTGGCCGTCGTTGATGAGACAGGAAAAGTATTAGCGATCGAAGTGATCTATCCCCATAAACCGGCGCCGATGAATAAACGAGAAGCGGCTGGACCAGCGTTTCGTCGCTTATTGCAAACCTATAAAGTTGAAATGGTCGCAATCGGTAATGGGACGGCGAGTCGAGAGTCAGAGCAATTCGTCGCTGAACAATTAAAATTGATCGATCAAGAGGTATATTATGTGATCGTGAATGAGGCAGGCGCTTCTGTTTATTCGGCCAGTCCGATCGCCCGGCATGAATTCCCTGATCTGCAAGTGGAAGAACGAAGTGCCATCAGTATTGGTCGCCGTCTCCAAGATCCCTTGGCAGAATTAGTTAAAATCGATCCACAATCGGTGGGCGTCGGGCAATACCAACATGACGTTTCGCAAAAGCGCTTAGCCGAACAATTGGATTTTGTCGTGGAAACGGTCGTCAACCAAGTAGGCGTTGATGTCAATACCGCAAGTGCGGCACTTTTACAGCACGTGGCGGGCTTAAATAAAACGACTGCCCAAAATATCGTGACCTATCGAGAAGAAAACGGGGTATTTACGCAGCGCAATCAACTGAAAAAAGTCCCTCGCTTAGGGCCAAAGGCCTATGAACAGGCGATCGGTTTTATGCGGATTCCTGGCGGAAAAGTCATTTTGGACAATACCGGGATTCATCCAGAAAGTTATGACACTGCCAAAGAAATTTTGGCGCTCGCGGATATTTCTCTAGCGGAGCTTGGGAAAGAACAATCGGAAGAAAATAAAGTGAAGTTGGCGCAAATGCGTCCAGCAGAACTTTCTGCTAAATTGTCTGTCGGGAAAGAAACCATCACAGATATCTTAAAAGCGTTAATGCAGCCAGGACGTGATATGCGGGATGAAATGCCAGCCCCATTATTGCGCAAAGATGTGTTGAGTATGGAGGATCTAAAACCGGGAATGGAATTGAAAGGAACTGTTCGAAATGTGATCGACTTTGGTGCTTTCGTCGATATCGGTGTCAAACAAGATGGACTGGTTCATTTGTCGAAGCTGAGCCGTTCGTTTGTAAAACATCCGAAAGACGTTGTTTCCGTTGGTGACGTCGTAACCGTTTGGATCGAGCAAGTAGATGTCAAAAAAGGCCGTATCAGTTTAACCATGATCGATCCAGGAAATGCTAAATGACCCAACAAGAATTGCAGCGTTTGGTGGAAGAGCTTTCGCTGTCTGTTTTCAATAAACCATTTACGCATCGAGCGGTATTTAATTCTCGCTTAAAAACAACCGGTGGCCGTTACCATCTAAGTGATCACCACTTGGATTTCAATCCAGTGATGCTCACAGAACACGGGATGGAGGTTTTTATCGGCATTATCAAGCATGAATTATGTCACTATCATTTGCATTTAGCAGGTCTTGGTCATCGTCACCAAGATCCTGCTTTTAAAGCATTGCTGGCAAAAACGGGAGGCCTGCGGTATGCACCTCCTGCCAAAAGGACAGCGAAACATCGCTATCGATGTCAAAATTGCGGCTGCGAGATTCGGCGGCAGCGGCGTGTGGATATCAAAAAATATGTTTGTGGAAAATGTCGTGGACGTTTGCTAGAAATAGGAAATGATGAGAAAAGTCAAGTCGAAAAATAAAACTCGTTGCTATTTTTTTCATTTTGTATGATAATGTAGGTCGTGTGACAACCTGATATTTGTCAATACACGCGTTTTTTTACGACGCGGATTTGAGAAAAGAGGATTATAATAATGGAAAATCAAAACAAAATACATCATTTTGTTGGAATCAAAGGTTCCGGTATGAGTTCATTGGCTTTGATTCTGCACGAAAAAGGCTACCAAGTACAAGGCTCTGATGTGGAAGAATATTTCTTCACTCAACGTGATCTAGAAAAAGCAGCAATCAAATTGTTGCCTTTCGATAAAGCAAACATTCAACCAGAAATGGTCATTATCCAAGGGAATGCTTTCCCTGACACCCACGAAGAAATCATACGGGCCAAAGAACTTGGTTTAGAAGTCACTCGTTATCATGACTTTATTGGCCAATTCATTCAGCCCTATACGAGTATTGCTGTGACTGGTTCTCACGGAAAAACCAGTACGACAGGATTGCTTTCTCATGTTTTAAGCGGCATCCGGCCAACAAGTTTCTTGATTGGCGATGGTACCGGTCATGGAGAGCCCGATGCGGAATTCTTCTCGTTTGAAGCTTGTGAATACCGCCGTCATTTCTTAGCTTATTCACCGGACTATGCAATTATGACCAACATCGATTTTGATCATCCGGACTATTTCCACTCGATTGACGATGTCTTCTCAGCCTTTCAATCGATGGCAAGTCAAGTAAAAAAAGGCATTTTTGCTTTTGGTGATGACGAGTACCTGCGTAAACTTGAAGCAGATGTCCCGATCTACTATTACGGCGTCAACGATAACGACGATGTTCAAGCAAAAAACATTGAACGCACCACCCAAGGTTCAGAGTTCGACGTCTTTATCCATGGTGAAAATATTGGCCATTTTGTCTTGCCAGCGTTTGGTCAACACAACATCAACAACGCACTCAGTGTGATCGCTGTGGCTTACAAAGAAGGATTGGACATGAAAGAAGTTGCCGCTGAGATGCTCTCATTCCCTGGAGTGAAACGTCGCTTCAGCGAAAAAATCGTAGCGGATATGACGATCGTAGACGACTACGCCCATCATCCTGCAGAAATCAAAGCAACGATTGATGGCGCTCGTCAAAAATATCCGGATAAAGAGATTATTGCTGTCTTCCAACCTCATACCTTTACCCGTACGATCGCTTTAATGGATGAATTTGCGGAAGCGTTAGATCTTGCAGACCATGTGTATCTATGTGACATTTTTGGATCTGCCCGTGAATCTCGAGGGGATGTTAAGATTGAAGATCTGGGCAATAAAATTCAAAGAGGCGGAACTGTGATCAAAGAAGAGAACGTTTCTCCGCTACTAGATCATCAAAATGCTGTCGTGATTTTCATGGGAGCAGGAGATGTGCAAAAATTTGAAACAGCCTATGAAAAACTACTAAGCAATACAACTCGTAACGTATTGTAATCAAAGACTCTTGTGGCGTGTTTGCTGCAAGAGTTTTTTACATCTGAAGTTTTTGCAAAAGCAGCACCGCGAACTTGCACTTTTGTCGGCATCTGATAGAATATACTCAGATGAAACTATTCTTTTTGGAGGAATTAAATTTTGAATATAGGAAAACCGCGAAAAATAGGGAAAAGTATTGAAGATATCGAGGAAGGCGATTCGTTATCCTTAACAGAATCGATCGAAGACAATCAACTGTTGTTATATTTAGGACTTACTAATGATGCAAACCCTTTGTATATTCAACATGACTACACGCAAAATACTGAGTATCAGCGTCCAATCGTCCCATCCATCATGTTGATGGGGATCATCACCAGTGCCGTATCGAAACATTTGCCTGGTCCTGGCTCTCATGTAGTCAATTTTTCGGTGAACTTTATTGAACCTGTATATCATTATGAAACATTGACCTTTGAATTCGAAGTGATCAAAGTGGATAAAATGAAAGACGTGGTAACTATTTCGGTTGAAGCGATCAACACAGAAGATCATCGTATTTTAGATGCTGTGGTCATGGTCCAGCCGCCAAAAGCAGTAGCAGTAAATGAGGAGGAACAACAAGATGAATAATTTAAACAATGAAACCGTCCAAGCCCAAGGCTTAAATCGCTTTTATTCAAAAGTGTATTTATTCTTCGGCGTTGGGCTTGCGATCAGTGCGATTTCAGCCTATATTTTTGGGGAAGTCTTCAAAGCGCAAACCCTGCAATTTATCGACAATTTTCCGCTAGGATTTACCGGTCTTTGGATCTTACAGATCATTCTAGTTATTGTATTAGGGGTGAAGGCGCAGAAAAATCCGTCCTTGACCGTTGCTGGCTTTTTAGTCTATTCGCTCTTGAATGGATTGACCTTGTCTGTGACATTGATGATCTATGACTTTGGATCGATCGTGGGAGCATTTGTTTCAGCAGCCGTCACTTTTGGTGTCATGTCAGCATTTGGGATCATGACCAAACGTGATCTAAGTGTGGTTGGTCGTATCGGCTATGGTCTGTTGATCGGGATCATCATCTCAACGCTCTTGAATGTATTTATTTTACGCAGTCAACCGGTTGACTTTTTCTTATCGATCGTGACCGTCTTTGTCTTTATGGGAATCACCGCTTATGACAATCAGCAAATCCGCAATGTATACTTCGCAACGAATGGTGGCGCAAATACTGGAGTGGCCGTTTTCATGGCATTACAACTGTATTTAGACTTCATCAACTTATTCCTAGCGTTATTGCGAATCTTTGGCAAAAACAACTAAAAAAAGTGCGAGGAAACTCGCCTTTTTTTTTGTATAAAATGAGAGAGAAAACAAAGCAATTCATCGCTTTTGTGCCCGTTCTTTGATAGAATAAAGAGGAACTTTTTGAGAAAAGGAGTAATCAAATGCCAAAAAATAAATTACTACTCGTTGATGGGAATAGTGTGGCTTTTCGCGCGTTTTTTGCGTTGCATAATTCATTAGAACGGTTTAAAAATGCCAACGGGCTGCACACAAATGCCATCTATGCGTTTCATACTATGTTTGAAAATGTGATGGCAAAAGAACAGCCAACACATGTTTTAGTGGCTTTTGATGCTGGAAAAACCACCTTCAGGACAGCGATGTATGAAGATTATAAAGGTGGGCGTTCAAAAACCCCTGGGGAATTTAAAGAACAAATGCCTTACATTCGCGAATTGATCAACGCGTTAGGTGTTCAATACTACGAATTAGATAACTATGAAGCCGATGATATCATTGGCACATTGGCAAATAAAGTCGATAAAGAGCTATTTGATGTCGTCGTTTTATCTGGCGATCGCGATTTGACCCAGCTGGCAACGGAGCACGTGAAAGTTGACATTACGGTCAAAGGCGTTAGCGAAATTGAAAGTTATACGCCCGCTCATGTGGCTGAAAAATATGACGGCCTAACACCCTTACAAATCATCGACATGAAAGGACTAGCTGGCGATGCTTCCGATAATATTCCCGGCGTCACCAAAATTGGTGAGAAGACAGCCATTAAGCTTTTAAAGGAATATGGCTCCGTTGAGGGAATCTATGAACACATCGATGAAATGAAAAAAAGCAAGATGAAAGAAAACTTGATCAATGACCGTGAGATCGCCTTTCTTTCAAAACAATTAGCAACCATCGATGTGGATGCGCCCATTGAGGTCGATGTCGACAAACTGAAATATGAAGGCAAAGATTTAGAGAAATTGGTGCCATTCTACCAAGAAATGAACTTTAATAGCTTCTTAGATAAGCTGCAAATTACAGCTGAACCAGTTGAGATGGCAGACATTTTGTTTTCGGTCGTTGAAGAAGTAACGGAAGATATGTTCCAGGGAGACACAGCATTGTATGTCGAGATGATGGGGGATAACTATCATTTGGAAGACATTGTCGGTGTTGCTTGGGGCAATCAAGAAAAAATTTATGTCAGCAATCGTGAAGAATTGTTTGAAAGTCCAGCCTTTACCGATTGGTTAAAAGACGAGAAACGTAAAAAATTCGTCTATGATGCCAAACGCACGTACGTGGCGTTAAACCGGTACACGACAGCACCAAAAGGAATCGCTTTTGATGTTTTATTGGCAGCTTATCTTTTAGACACGAATGATACAAATAATGACATCGCAGGTGTTGCCGCTCACTATGGCTATGATGCGATCCAATCGGATGAAGCGATTTATGGAAAAGGAGCGAAAAAAGGGCTGCCGGCGGATGAGGAAGACTTCTTTGCTCATTTAGCCCGTAAAGTAGCGGCGATTACAAACCTAACCCCAAAACTTACGGAAGAATTGGCAGCGAAGAATCAAACAGCGCTCTTTGAAGAAATGGAATTGCCTTTATCAATGATTTTAGCTGAGATGGAGATTACCGGTATCAAAGTTGATGCGTCTCGCTTGCATCAGATGAAGGGCGAATTTGCACAACGGTTGCATGAAATTGAAGAAAAAATCTACGCCGAAGCTGGAGAAACCTTCAACTTAAACTCGCCGAAACAATTAGGTGTGATTTTATTTGAAAAAATGGGCTTACCAGTTATCAAAAAAACCAAAACTGGCTATTCGACAGCAGTCGATGTGTTAGAACAACTAAAAGAGCAAGCACCAATCGTTGAAGACATTTTGACTTATCGTCAAATCGCTAAGATCCAATCAACCTATGTAGAAGGCTTATTAAAAGTGATCCAAGGAGATGGCAAAGTCCATACGCGATATGTACAAACCTTGACCCAAACTGGTCGTTTAAGTTCTATCGATCCAAACTTACAAAACATTCCGATTCGTTTAGAAGAAGGTCGAAAGATCCGCGAAGCCTTTGTGCCACGAGAAACTGATTGGGTGATCTATTCCTCTGACTACTCTCAAATCGAACTACGGGTGTTGGCACATATTTCAGATGATACCCATTTGAAAGAAGCCTTTATCGAAGGTCAGGATATCCACTCAAGTACAGCGATGCGAGTCTTTGGTATCGAAAAAGCAGAAGATGTGACACCAAATATGCGTCGTCAAGCCAAAGCGGTCAACTTCGGTATCGTTTATGGGATTTCTGATTATGGATTATCACAGAATCTAGGAATCACCAGAAAAGCCGCCCAACAATACATCGATACGTATTTTGAAAAATATCCTGGTGTGAAAACGTATATGGAGGATGTGGTTCGTGAGGCGAAGGACAAAGGGTACGTTGAAACCTTGTATCATCGCCGTCGTTACCTACCTGATATCAATTCTCGCAATTTCAATATTCGAACTTTTGCCGAAAGAACCGCCATCAATACACCGATTCAAGGCAGTGCGGCGGATATCTTAAAAATTGCCATGATCGATTTGGCGAAACGTTTGAAAGAAGAAAAATTAGCAGCAACGATGCTGCTGCAAGTACACGATGAACTAGTCTTTGAAGTACCTGAATCTGAATTGCCTCGTCTTGACGCTTTAGTGAAAGAAGTGATGGAGCAAGCCGTTGCATTGCATGTCCCTTTACTGACAGACAGCAATTGGGGCAAAACATGGTACGATGCAAAATAAATGAGGTGAACAGAGGTGCCGGAATTACCAGAAGTTGAAACGGTCCGTAAAGGACTTGAAAAACTTGTTTTGAATAAAACGATCGAATCGGTCGAGATCCTGTGGCCGCGAATCATTGAAAGTCCTGAAGTACCGATCTTTTCGGCGCTTTTGAAAGGGCAACGTTTTGAAAAATTTGAACGACGTGGAAAATTTTTGATTTTTAAATTGACAGATTATGATCTGATCTCTCATCTACGAATGGAAGGCAAGTACGAGTATTTTGAGTCAGACCCGATTGTCGATAAACATACACATGTCATTTTCCATTTTACGGATGGCAGTCAGTTAAATTACCATGATGTAAGAAAATTTGGACGTATGACCTTAGTGGATAAAGACCAAAGCGCAGCCTATAAAGGCATCATGCAATTAGGTCCTGAGCCTAAGCCTGAATTGTTTTTATTAGAGGCATTTGAACAAGGATTGAAGCGTTCGAAAAAAGCCATCAAACCGTTATTGCTTGACCAAAAGCTCGTTACTGGTTTGGGCAATATTTATGTAGATGAGGCGCTGTGGCAAGCAAAAATCCATCCAGAGCAACCAGCGGATTCATTAATGCCAACTGAAGTAGATGTGCTGCATAAAGCAATCATCGATGTCTTAGAACGAGCTGTTGAAGCAGGCGGAACTACCATTCGGACCTATCTCAATGCACTAGGAGAAGCCGGGAAATTCCAAATGTCATTAAATGTCTATGGCCAGACAGGCAATCCTTGTGGCCGATGTGGCACACCAATCGTCAAGATCAAAGTTGCCCAACGGGGGACGCATTTTTGTCCTCAGTGTCAAAAACTGCATGTGAGGTCCAACAAATGAGTTTTGTTTTAGGCGTCACTGGGGGAATCGCCACTGGAAAAAGTACTGCAGTCGCGCATTTTCGATCACTGGGTTTACCGATTATTGATGCCGATATCATCGCAAGAGAAGTCGTTGAACCGAATACGGAGGGCTTGCAGGCGGTGACGCAAGCCTTTGGTCCGCAGATTTTGACAGATGATGGGCACCTAGATCGACAAACCCTCGGTGCTTTGATTTTTAACGATCCAGAAAAACGCCGCATGCTGAATCAGACGTTATCTCCTTTTATTCGACAAGAGATTTTGTCTCAGATCGAAGAAAAAAAACAGGAAGTGCCCTTGTTGATCGTTGACATTCCTTTGCTTTATGAAGCCGACTACGACCAATACATGGATCAAACCGCAGTCGTTTATGTGCCAGAAGCGCTTCAAAAAGAGCGGTTGATGGCACGTAATCAACTGAGTGAGCAAGAAGCGCAACAACGAATCGACAGTCAGCTTTCCATTGAGAAAAAGAAACAACGGGCAGATATTGTCTTTGATAATCAAGGAACGATCGCCCAACTCAATCAGCAGATCGATGATTGGTTAGCATCCTTAAACAAATAGATAAGACAGCAGGTTCCCTTCAGTAAAAGGGAACCTGCTATTTTATCTTTCAATAGCAAACCTAGCCCTATCATTTCCAAAAACAACTGGCGCTGAAACATGTCGGAAACTGTTTGGTTTGGAAAGTAAGACGATCGTGTATGAATGGTTAAATATCAAAGTACCAGCCCTGATTTATTTTGGGGTCACGATCACGCGATTGCTGGAAAAGGGGTGAAGAATGATCGGCTGATCATAAAAAGAGGTGAGAACCTCCTCAGTAAAAATCGTCTCTCGTTGACCAGCGGCGTGGACTTTGCCGTTTTTTAACATCAGCAAATGAGTGAAAATCGGTAGTAGCTCTTCCGTATGATGGGTAACGTAAAGAAGAGTCGGCGTATTCGGCAGATGTGAAAAAGCCTCCAGACGGGTTAGCAGTTCTTCTCGCGCAAATAGATCAAGGCCCGTACAAGGTTCGTCCAAAATCAGGATCTCTGGTTGTGCCATCATGGCCCGTGCGATCATGACAAATTGTTTTTCCCCTTGAGAAAGGACGTGATAGGAACGATTGATCAAATGCGACAAACCTAAGTCAGTCAAAAGCGCTTTTGCTTGGATCAGCTGCTCTTCTTCATAGGACTCATAAAGACCAATACTGGAATAAAGCCCCGAAAGAACGATCTCTTCGGCAAGATCGCGACCATAAAACTTGCTTTGCAGCGCTGAACTGACCCAACCAATGCGCCGTTGAAGATCGGGCACAGACGTTTTTCCGTAACGCTCACCTAAGACCGTTCGTTGACCAGAAGAAGGCCATAAACTTCCCGTGATCATTTGGAGTAATAAACTTTTGCCAGCACCATTCAGACCTAAAATCACCCAATGCTCATTTTTTTTCACTTGCCAATTGATCGCTTTTAATAAATAGTTCTTGTCGCGAACGAATGAAACCTGTTGGAAATCGAGGATTGTCATCTATTGTCGAACCTTAAACAGGTTCTTCACCTCCAGTTGTAAGAATATTCAGAAAATAATCGCTCATATTATAGCATAAAGAAAAACATTTTGCTGACTGTTTGGTATCGCATTCATATCTTTTGTCAGAATTCAGAATGCTTGTTATGATGAAACTATACAGGAGGGATGATAACTATGGGTACTTTTAAAGACGAAAAAAATGTGATCGTTGGCAAGGCTAAAGAAAAAATCGGTGAGTGGACCAATAATGAAGAACTTGCCCATTCTGGGAAAGAACAAGCACACGAAGGTCAGATCAAGAAAGAGCACGATCAAAAAAGAGTCAATGAATTAGAAGATCAAAATGACGAGCGCGATGCCCGCAATGATCGAACTACCCCAGAAAATGTCAGCAGTGAAGAATTGTTGCGAGCTGAAAATCCTGATGCCAATAAAATTTCTTCTGCCGATCGTCGAGATGCAGACCAGCTGAAGCATTATACTGGAATTGAAGATAAATTATAACTGAACACGGATGCCTTCGTCTTCTAGACGAGGCATTTTTTTGTTAACCAGAGTGGATGAAGAGTCAAGAGACTACTGCTCAGTTGACAATTGCTCAACATCTCATTATAATCCATTAAGATCGCATAGAGAGAAGCAAAGAAATTGGGAGGTGGTCATCAAATGCTTATTTATGCATTGTGTACGACTGTCAAGAAAGTAGAACAGCCGCAATAGGAAACGGAAAATTAGAAAGAAGGCTTTTTTATGATCGAACCTTACCAATTTCATTCAATTAAATATCAAGTATACCAATTAGTTCGAACCTATCAATCGGTGAATGATCCTCGAACGATCAAAACGGTTGAAACGATGACCAAAGACGCCATAGAACATTTTTTTCCTGAAGAAGAAACAGCACCACGTGAAATTTTAGCTGCTTTCTTTCAACAGGGGATGACGATCAGTCGCAGCAATGAGCTGTTAACAGAACTAAAAGAGTACGTCCGACCCTTTCAGCTGCCGACAACAAAACAAATTGAAAAAATGTTTCGGAAAGTAAAAAAACTGAAAATACCTGATTTTGCTTCCGTTGATTTAAAAGAGACCACTTATCTTGCTTGGGATGATATCGGTAGTCAAAGCAAGTTTATGATCATAGCCACTGAGCAGGGATTTACAGGACTTCACGGTCATGTGTCAACCGAGGTCAAAAAAGGGATCTGTCCCTTGTGCCAGCATGAAGGAAATGTGTCGATGTTTCTTTCTTTGACCAAGAGCAACGGCGATGGAACATATACGAAACGCGGGAATTATATTTGCCGTGATAGCCAAAGGTGCAATCAGCAGTTGGAACAGCCAGCAAATTTGCATGATTTTGTTTCTTTGCTGCAAATGAAAGATAAATAACGAAATGAAACGGCAGAAATCTTTCTGCCGTTTTTTCTCATTGAAAAAAACAACAGTTATAGCATTATTTAAATTTTGTATTAAATGAACAGAATAAACCACTTTGGCTATTGTACCAATGGATTTCATGTTATAATTAATCATAGAAACCGATGACTTTACGTGAAAACGTAAGCGCATAAGAGAGAAAATGAGGTGGAACTATGCAATGTCCAAAATGTCATCATAACAATTCGAGGGTAGTTGATAGTCGACAAGCCGATGATGGACGTGTGATTCGCCGTCGTCGTGAGTGCGAAAATTGCGGCTATCGCTTTACAACATTTGAACGTATTGAAGAGGCACCCTTGCTTGTGATCAAGAAAAATGGTGCCCGTGAAGAATTCAACCGAGAAAAAATTTTACGGGGCTTGATTCGTTCTGCTGAAAAACGACCAGTGACAATGGATCAGATGGAAACAATCGTCGATCATGTGGAAAGTCGTGTCCGTGCTCTTGGTGAAAATGAAATATCTACGACACAAATTGGTGAGTATGTGATGGAAGATCTAGTTGATTTAGACGAGATCGCTTATATCCGTTTTGCCAGTGTATACCGCCAGTTTAAAGACATGTCAGTTTTCTTAAAAGAACTACAAGACATCGTCGAAAAAGCGAAAGAACCACAAGAATAGAGGGGGACAACAAGTGGGCAATAGTTTACCGAATCAATCGTACAAAGTGTTCAAAAGCCGTCCACTTACAACGGAAGGGAAAGACGCCCTCATTTATTTGTATCAACCAATTATTGAAAGTGATGCTTTAGCGTTGTATTTGACACTAGCAAGCGATGTCCAAGCCCAAAGCATTTCTGGCGAGGAGTCGATGACGACCGTGCATCTAGATATCTTGAATGCCATGAATGTCGGAATGTCTCGCTTCATAAAAGCCAAGCAAAACCTAGAAGGTATCGGCTTGCTGAAATCATATGAAAAAGCAGATTTGCAAAACGGATCCTCCTATCTGTATTGGCTGCAAGAACCGGTTCATCCGGCAGCGTTTTTTCAAGATGAATTGTATACCTATCTTTTGTTGGAAAGAGTCGGGGAGCGTAAATTTAATCAGCTGGTCAAGCTGTATCAACCAAAGAAATGTTCTTTAACCGATTATCAGGAAGTGACCCAATCCTTCTCAGTTGCCTATGGGTTAAATACTGCTCGTTTCGCCTCTCATGAAGAAACGTTACAGGCAGTCAGTAATTCTTTTCAAGAATCCAATGCAAACTTGGTGCTTGACGAAAAGCAATTGGATTGGGACTTTCTTTTATATGAAGCGCAACGTCGGTATATCCGTGCCGCTAATTTCACGCCGAGTTTTCGACAAAAGTTAGTTCTATATCATTCCTTATATGGCTATGATGTGTTGGAATTGTTGGATTTGATGGCGGACAATGTTTCTTTGACAACAGGCGAGGTCGACCAGAAAAAGCTGGAACAAGCCATCATGAAGAAATCACGACAAACATTCACAAAAACATCAAAAAGAGAAGATCCTCAAGCAGAAAGCCAGTTGCGGCGCTTCAATACATTGAAGCAGAATGGTTTTTCAGAAAATGATGTATTATTGATTCAAGAAAGTGAAAATAATGCGCCGATCGCCTTTCTAAAAGCGATCAAAGCGGAGAAAAACAGTTTTATGACCGATTCAGAACAATGGTTGATCAAAAGCCTTGTCGAACGATCACCATTGCCGAATAGTGTGATCAATGTTCTGGTTCATTACGTTTTAGTAGTCCAAAACAATGCCGCTTTATCCGGAAATTATGTAAATAATATTGCCGCCCAGTGGTCAGAATTAAAAATCGGTACGGCAGAAGATGCGATCAAGCATGTTCGGAGCCTTGTTCGAAGTGCCAAGGAAAAACGCAGCCGACCACAAACAAGCGGCAAAAAAATCATTCGCGAAGAAAAGCTGCCTTCTTGGGCTGAAAAACCAGTGGAAGAGACAGCATTAACGCCAGAGCGACAAGCAGAATTAGATAAAAAACTGCAAAACTACTTGCATAAGAAAGCTGGTGACAAGTAATGGAAGATGTTGGAAAAAACTTAGGGAAATTATTGGATAAACGCAATTACCGTGATCAGTTTTCATCAATGATGGCAGAAGTTTTGCAAGATCCTGATGTGAAAGCGTTTATTGCCGAAAATGAAGAAGCATTGACCGAAGCGGATATTCAAAAAAGCTATGCGAAACTGTATGAGTTCGTTCAAGAAAAGCGGAAATTCCGCATCAATGATCCATCCATGATCGCACCGGGCTATGAACCACGCTTAGCGTTAAATTTTCATTTTATTGATGTCACCTATGTGCCAACCAAAGAGTTACTGGCTTACCAGAAACAAGAAGAGATCCGCAGTCGTATCAAAGCGATGGATATGCCTAAAGATATTCAAGAAGCGAGCTTTGCAGATTATCAGCAAACGCCTGGACGCATGGAGGCTATCGCAGCCGCCGTTGATTTTATTAGTGAGTTGACAGCGAATCCGCAAGAATTTCATAAAGGCCTTTACTTTGTAGGAAGTTTTGGGATTGGCAAGACTTACCTGCTTGGAGCAATCGCCAGAGATTTAGCAGAGGCGGGGTATACAACGACACTTGTCCACTTTCCAACATTTGCGGTAGAGATGAAACAAGCAATCGGCAAAGATCAAGTGGGGGACAAGCTGAATGCAGTGAAAAAAGCCCCAATTTTGATGATGGATGATATCGGTGCTGATGCGATGAGCAGCTGGATTCGCGACGAAGTCTTCGGTGTCATATTGCAATACCGCATGCAAGAACAACTGCCGACCTTCTTTACTTCGAATTTTACTATGCATGAGTTGGAACAGCATCTTTCGGTGACGCAACGAGGTGAATCCGAACCATTAAAAGCCAAGCGCATTATGGAACGTATCCGTTATTTGACACAAGAAATTCAAATGACTGGTAAAAACCGACGAAATGATGGCCAATAACTGACTATTACTGGAGGAAGAAGATGATGACAAAACAGGTAATAATAGGATTATCCTTTGCAGCAATGCTGCTTTTAACAGCTTGCGGCAATCAGGGAAACAGCGCTGCAAATGGGGAGACTGGAACTTCTGAAACCAGCGAGCAGACCAGTTCCGTATCAAATAGTGCATCAGAAACGGAAACAACCGCAATTTTTACTGGTGTTATCCAAGAAGATGCGATAGCAGGATCGGATGATACCTTTTCACTCTTTTTGAAAGAGGTGGCGGCAGTGGAAGATGACGATCAAGTCGTCCAAAGTTTTCAAAATGATGGGGTCATCCTACATGTCCCAGTCGAGGCTTATTCAGGAGATCTGGAGGAATTGACGGAAGGTGCTACCGTCCAGGTGACGTTGCAAGGCATACCGATCATGACGATGTCGATCCCGCCGCAAATTCCGGGCAACTCGATCCAAAAGGTTGAATTAGTAGAAGATTAATGCAATGTGCGCCTTGGCAATGGCACCACAGTCAAGACGCACATTTTTTTCTATTTTTGGAAAGCGTGATATACTACGAGAGAAGGAGTGACAATATGAACGAACATGCATTATCGGATCGTTTGGCTTGTGTGGGCGCACAAATTCCCGACCAAGCACGTTTCGCCGACATCGGTTCCGACCATGCTTACTTGCCTGTTGCATTGATGCTGCAGAACAAAATCTCTTATGCTGTAGCCGGAGAAGTTGTTCAAGGACCTTATGATTCTGCTAGCAAACAAGTGCGTAAGAACGGGTTAGCTGATAAAATCGTGGTTCGTTTGGCAGACGGACTGGACGCGATTCAACCTGAAGACAACATCGACACCGTTGTCATTGCTGGAATGGGTGGCACACTGATACGTTCGATTTTAGAAGAAGGTAGCCGGAAAAATCGCTTAGCCGGAGTCAAACGCTTGGTTTTACAACCGAATGTTGGGGAACGGACTTTGCGAGAATGGCTCGTTAGCAACAACTTTATAATCATTCATGAAGTACTTTTAGAAGAAAACGACAAAAACTATGAAATTATCGTTGCCGAAACTGGAAAAACGACGTATACGTCCCAGCAATTATTTTTTGGTCCTTTTTTATTAAAAGAAAAAAATCCAGTTTTCCTTAAAAAATGGCAACATGAATTAAAGCAACGACAACGCGTCATTAAAGAGTTAGAGAAAGCCAAAGAACCACCTGCTGAAAAAATCAATGAATTAAAGGATCAGATCGAATGGATCAAGGAGGTGTTGGCATGATTTCTGGTCAAGAATTTATCAAACGCTTTGAAGCATACTGCCCTTTGTGGTTGGCAGAAGAAGGCGATCCTGTTGGTCTACATGTTGGCACATTAAACAAACCGCTCGAGCGAGTCATGATGACTCTTGATGTACGTCCAGAAGTGGTTGCAGAAGCCATCGAGAAAAAGATCGACTTGATCATTGCCAAACACCCACCGATCTTTCGGCCTTTGAACCGCTTGCTGACAGATGATCCACAACAAAAGATGCTAATGGATCTCGTCAAGCATGATATTGCCGTTTACGCCGCCCACACCAATATGGATATTATTGAAGATGGTTTGAACGATTGGTTTTGTGAACTATTAGAAGTTGAACCCGACACGTATTTGAAGCAAACCCATCAAGTAAAAATGAAGAAGCTAGCTGTTTTTACCCCTGTTGAATCGGCACCAGCGTTACGAAAGGCATTAGGTAAAGCAGGTGCTGGTCAGCAAGGTAATTACCAAAATACCAGCTATTCCTTGATTGGTACCGGTCGCTTTACGCCACAGCAAGCGGCACATCCTGCCATTGGTGAGATTGGAAAAGAAGAACAGGTGCAAGAAGCGAAGATCGAAGTCATTTTTCCAGAAACGATCGAGAATAAAGTGCTTTCGGCAATGATCGCTGCTCATCCTTACGAAGAGCCAGCTTATGATCTGTATGCCTTAGACAATTTGCCGAAAACCTATGGAATCGGACGGGTTGGCAACCTCGCTGAGCCTCTTTCCCTTGATCAGTTTGTCGAACGTGTCAAAGAGCGCTTTGGTTTGACTGCTTTACGCCTCGTCAGCTTTCCTGGTGCACCTGAAAAAATTCAGCGAATCGCCATTTGCGGCGGCAGTGGCCAATCGTTTTATTCGGATGCCTTACGCCATCAAGCGGATGTGTACATCACTGGCGATATCAGTTACCATTTCGCCCATGACATGCAAGCCAATGGGTTGATTGGGATCGATCCAGGGCACAACATCGAAAAGGAATGTATTCCTCGGTTTATTGAGAAATTCAACCAGTGGAAAGCAGAAGAGAACTGGGCTGTGACCTTTGTTCCTTCCACCACTTCAACAAATCCATTTGACTATAGATAGGAGAATCTTTTATGTACGAAAATTTATTGCCTCGCTTTTTGAATTATGTAAAAACAGAAACTCGCTCTGATGCGACAAGCACGACAACACCTTCTACCCAAACACAGGTCGCGTTTGCCAAAGAACTGCAAAAAGAACTTGAAGAATTAGGATTAAGCGATGTTCATTACAATGAATCAAATGGTTTTGTGATCGCAACATTACCAAGTAACGTGGATCATGACGTACGCTCCATCGGTTTTATCGCCCATATGGATACCGCCGATTTTAATGCAGAGAATGTTGATCCGCAGATCATCGAAAATTACGATGGCGAATCAACCATTAAATTAGATAAAGAAGGAAAATACACATTAAACACAAAAGATTTTCCGAATTTAAAAAATTATGCTGGGGAAACCTTGATCACTACTGATGGTACTACTTTATTAGGTTCTGATGATAAGTCAGGTATTGCAGAAATCATGACAGCCATGGAAATTTTACTTAAAAACCCAACGATCAAACATGGGGAAATCAAAGTCGCATTTGGCCCTGATGAAGAAATTGGGGTTGGTGCAGATAAATTCGATGTTGAAGATTTCAATGTTGATTTTGCGTATACAATGGATGGCGGTCCAGTAGGAGAATTGCAATACGAGACCTTTAATGCGGCGCAAGCTGAAATTACGATCCAAGGAAAAAATGTCCACCCAGGAACTGCTAAAGACACCATGATCAACGCTTTGCAACTAGCAGTCGATTTTCAAAATGCGCTACCGGCTGATGAAGTTCCTGAGAAAACCGAAGGGACAGAAGGGTTCTTCCATTTGATGAGTCTCAGCGGCTCAGTAGAAGAAGCGAAAATGGCATACATTATTCGAGACCATGACCGGACCCGTTTTGAAGAAAGAAAAGCACAATTATTAGTGGTTCAAGAAAGCTTGAATGCCCGCTTTGATGAACCGAGAGTACACGTTCATCTATATGATCAATACTACAACATGAAAGAAATCATCGAAAAAGATATGAGTATCATTGATCTAGCAAAAGATGCGATGGAAGCAGTGGGAATCACTCCGATCACAGAACCTGTTCGTGGTGGAACCGATGGCTCGAAAATCTCCTATTTAGGGATTCCAACACCGAATATCTTTGCTGGTGGAGAAAATATGCACGGACGTTATGAGTTCGTCTCACTACAATCAATGATGAAAGCGACCGATGTGATTGTGAAAATCGCCGAACTGAATGCTCAAGCATAAACGTTGATTTTTGATTTGTTGGAATAAATGAAAAACTCTTGGGCTGGGAACTCTTCACGCAGGTCTTGCGTAAGACCCGGCCTTTTTAGGATGTGAATAGGATGAAAATTCTCGTTTTATACAATGATACAGCGGGGAAAAGTGAAGCAAAAGAAACAGCAGAAAAATTCCAAGCCTATGTGAAAGAACAAGGCGAAGAGCATCAAGCGTTCTTGCAGGCCTCAAATCCAGACGTGGATCCCAAAGACGTTCGAGAGGCTGCCGAAAAACACGCAGTCGATACGATTGTGATCATTGGTGGAGATGGGACGATCCATCATGGATTGCAAACCTTTAAAGAAAAGTTAGATGTGTTGAAGGTCGGCATCATTCCTGGTGGAACCGTAAATAATTTTGCCAGAATGTTGGGGATACCGGTGAAGCCCGAAGAGGCCTTCGAGACGATCTTAACGGGGGTTGAGCGATCAATCGACTACGGGACGGTCAATGATCAAGTCATGATCTCGACCATGACCATTGGTCTTCTGGCAGATACCGCCGCAGCCACTTCCCAAGAAGAAAAACAGCAATATGGGCCGTTAGCGTTTATGAAACGGTTCATTCATCTGTTGATCAAAAAGAAACAATACAAATTAGAAGTCATTGCTGACGAACGGAAATGGCAGGGGAAAACTCAATTACTGACGATCGTCATGTCGAATTCAGCAGGTGGGTTTAAGAACTTCGATGAAGAAGCAAAGCCTGATGACGGATTGTTTCATATCATTCTTTTGCCAAAACTGAATATTTTACGATTTATTTTGTATTTACCAAGAATTATTCGTGGTAGAATTGCCAAAGTACCAAGTGTTGAATATTTCACTGCCGCAAAGGTCTCAATAAAGGCCAAAGAAAAAACGGTTCATACTCGAACCGATGGCGACCCAACGGATGATCTACCGATTGAGATGAAAGTTATCAAACATGGTTTGACGATGCTGGTACCTGAAGAAGCACAAGAATCAAAATAATGATCCCTACGATCAATCATATGGAGGAAATGGATGAATGCACTGATTTACAATCCATTGTGGTTTTATTTAATTGCAGTCAATCTTTATCTTTTCTGTCTGATGGGGTATGATAAATATCAGGCAGTGAAACAAGGTTGGCGGGTTCCCGAAGCAAATCTCCTTTTTATGGGGGCGATTGGCGGAGGATTAGGCGGTTTAATTGCGCAACGCGTATTTCGCCACAAAACAAGAAAGAAGAAGTTTCACCTCTTTTTTGCTTTTGGCACCGTTTTTGCTATCCTGCTGATGGTCTTTTTTGCATAAATTCGGTATAACAAGCAAGGAGTTAATATGAAAACTAAAGTGAAGTTCGCCCTTAATTTACTTTTACTAGTAGGGATTCTGGGTGTGATGTATTTTTTTGTCCGTAACTCGATGATGGATATTTTGGCGGGGCTAAGAGAGACCAGCTTTCTCGTCGTCTTACTGGTTATGGGGCTTGGCACATTGTACCTAGTGATTGAAGGACGAACAGTCAAAGAGATTGCCGTGACTTTCCAACCGGAATTCACAACCAAGGCGGGGTTTCTGACCGTCTGTTACAGTGGTTTTTATCGGATTGTGACGTTTGGGGCAGGCACCTTAATCTCAGAGGTGAATTTTTACCGTAAAAATGGCTTGCAGTTGTCACAGGGCGTTGGGGTCACCACCTTACACATGGTGATGTATAAGTTCGCCATATTGACTTATGCAATCGCTGGGTTGATCATTCAATTTTCGCTATTCTATGACAATGCACCCAATATGATTTGGGTAATTTTAGCGGGGATCGTACTCGTTTTTTTGATCATTGCCGCTTTGTTAGCACTTTCGGTCAGCATCAACATCCAAGTCTTTTTCGTGATCGTCAGCAATAAGCTGTTCAAAAGTGCGACATTAAGAGGATTGGTTGACAAATGCAACACCCAAATTTATTCTTTACGAGAAACAGTCAATGCGATTATTACCGACCGCACCGCTTTCTTGCGCATCTATTTGTGGAATCTTTTGAAGATGCTGCCTTGGTATTTGATTCCTTATGTGATTCTTGTTGTGCAGCATCCAGAGATCGATTTCTTGTTGACGTTATCCTTCATCAGTTTTGCCGTCGTCTTGTCCGGGGTGATTCCAACACCGGCAGGGATCGGATCATTTGAATTTATTTATATGCTGCTTTTTGGTCCATTAGTTGGCACGGTCGATGCTGCGTCTTCCATGCTACTGTACCGTTTAGCAACATTCATTTGGCCCTTCATAATTGGTTTTGCTTATGTAATGAAAGAAAAACGCAAAGATATTAGCCAAGAGTTGACTGAATTAAGAAAAGAAAAAGTGGAAAGTTAAAAACACGCTTATCTTCGAATAGAGGATAAGCGTGTTTTTTTCAGTCTTTCAAATCAATGATCCGATCAACAAAGGATTCATAAAACTCGCCTTCATGGGAAACGATCAAAACTGTTCCAGGAAAGGCCGCTAGGGTTTCTTCCAAATTGTTTTTCGTATCTTGATCGATATGGTTGGTCGGTTCATCAAGAATCAAGAAGTTACTTTTGATCAACATCATTTCGGCTAGTTTGACTTTTGTCTGTTCACCACCACTTAATAGCTTCAATTCTTCCTGGGCTAATTGGCTAGGTAAACCTGCCCGAGAAAGTTGCCGTCGCAATTCTTTGTTGGTGGCCTTCGGAAAAAGATCCTCAAGGTATTGAAGAGGGGTCTGCAATGGATATTCCCAGTCAAGGTCTTGAGAAAAGTAATTGAATTTTGTATGCTGTGGGTAAGAAACGGATCCCTCAATTGCTGGGATCACACCAAGAATCGTTTTGATCAATGTTGATTTACCGATCCCATTAAATCCCCGTATAGCAATTTTTTCGCCATAGCGGATCGTTAGGTTGATCGGGGAGAGTAAGGGCTTTTGGTCGTATCCAATGACTAGATTGGTGGTTTCTAAGGCCAAGGTGGTAACGATTGGTGCCAAATCAAATCCTAAATGGGGTTTAGGGACATCTTGCGGTGGGGTCAAACGATCAATTTTTGCCAACTGCTTTTCACGACTCTTTGCCATCGTTGAACGAGAACCAGCTTTGTATTTACGAATATAGCTTTCGGTTTTCTTGATATGCTCTTGTTGTGCTTCGTATTGCTTCATATAGCTTTCATTTTGCAGCGTTTTTAGTTTTAATGCTTTGTCTAAATTCCCCGTATACTTAGAAAGCTTGCCAAATTCGATATCAATGATATGGGTCGTGATTTCGTTAAGGAATTGACGATCATGAGAAACGACTAAATAGGTACCAGTAAAGTCCTGTAAAAACTCAACTAGCCATTTGATGTGCTCATCATCTAAGTGGTTGGTCGGTTCATCTAAAATCAGCATGTCGGGTTTTTCTAGCAGCATTTTTGCCAAGATCAGTTTTGAGCGTTGACCACCACTTAAAGAAGCGAGGGGGGTATCCATTCCGAGAACCGAAATACCTAACCCTTCTGCTAAATCATCGATCAATGTATCCATTTGGTAGAAATTTCCTTGATCCAATTGATTTTGCAATTCGCCCGCTTTTTCTAAAAGCTTATCGTCGAGGCTTTCGCCATAAGAAGTATAAAGATCGGCAATCTGTTGCTCTTTTTCAAAGTCTTCTGCAAAGGCAGAGCGCAAAAAATCACGGATCGATTGCGTTTCATCAACATTGACGTATTGATCCAAATAGCCCATTTTCAAATTTTTCGGAAATTGGACGAAGCCATCATCGGGGAGAATTTCTCCTGTAATGATTTTGATTAAAGTACTTTTGCCAGCGCCGTTCCGTCCAATCAAACCGACTTTTTCACCACGGTTGATTTGAACGGAAACGTCTTCGTAAAGCAATTTGTCGCCAAATTGTTGGCTAATATTCGTTAATGTTAACATCATTTCCTCCATATAAAAAAGCTGTAAACAGTAGACGTTACAGCTAAGTAGATAATCTTACTGAATAAAAATCGCCAAAGAGCGATCAAAACGATCAGGAAAATCGATTGTTCCTGACCAATCATGACCTAGCATACCATTGCTGCTTCCCATCTGTCAATTTTCATGAAAGAATACTGAAAAAAATCTTGATGTTCGAGGGAAATATTTTGACCATTACTGACCAACGTTGTATAATAAAAGAGTAGAAAAAAGGATACTGCTTGCAGTGTACTTATTTTCTGACTACCATTTTGGGAGGGAAAAGTATGAACCCAGAAAAAATGACGACTACAATACAAAGTGCTATCGCTGAAGCCCAGCAGATTGCCATGACCCGTCACCATCAAGAAATTGATATTCCACATTTATGGAAGATTTTATTGCAAGCCAATCAATTCGGCCGCAATTTTTACACGGACACAGGTCTCGATGTCGATGCTTTTGAAAAAGAAGTTGACCGACTATTAGATGAACTTCCTTCGGTTGAAGGAGGAAATGTTCGTTATGGTCAATCTATGAGTCAAAATCTGTTTCATCTTTTGTCTGAGGCAGATCAATTAAAAAATGAATTTCAAGACGAGTATCTTTCCACAGAAATCGTCCTTTATGCGTTGATGAAATTGAAAAATCATCCATTGACGGTGTATTTAAAGAAACAAGGAATCAGCGCGAAAGAAATCAAGCAAACGATCGAAACATTAAGAGGAGGGGATCGTGTGACCTCACAAAATCAAGAAGAACAATACAAAGCTTTAGAAAAATACGGCGTTGACCTGGTGCAACAAGTCCGCAGCGGAAAAATGGACCCAATTATCGGACGAGACGAAGAAATTCGCGATGTGATTCGCATCCTTTCTCGGAAGACAAAAAACAATCCCGTTTTGATTGGTGAACCAGGGGTTGGTAAAACAGCCATCGTTGAAGGATTGGCACAACGGATCGTGCGAAAAGACGTCCCAGAAAACCTAAAAGACAAAACGATCTTTTCTCTGGATATGGGTGCCTTGATCGCAGGTGCTAAATTCAGAGGTGAATTTGAAGAGCGTTTGAAAGCTGTCTTACAAGAAGTGAAAAAAGCCGATGGACGGATCATTCTCTTTATTGATGAGATCCACAATATTGTAGGTGCTGGTAAGACGGAAGGCAGCATGGATGCTGGAAACTTACTAAAACCAATGCTGGCACGGGGAGAATTGCATACGATTGGCGCAACCACCCTTGATGAATACCGTCAATACATGGAAAAGGATAAAGCTTTGGAACGTCGTTTCCAAAAAGTGCTGGTACAGGAACCAACCGTTCAAGACACGATTTCGATTTTACGTGGCTTGAAAGAACGGTTCGAGATCCATCATGGCGTCAACATCCATGACAACGCGCTTGTTGCTGCGGCGACCTTATCTGATCGGTATATCACGGACCGCTTTTTACCAGATAAAGCCATTGACTTGATCGATGAGGCGAGTGCCACAATTCGGGTGGAAATGAATTCGATGCCTACTGAGCTCGACCAAGTTACCCGTCGTTTGATGCAACTTGAGATCGAAGAAGCCGCATTGAAAAAGGAATCCGATGATGCATCGAAAAAACGCTTAGGCATTTTACAAGAAGAATTGGCGGAATTGCGTGAAGAAGTCAATACCATGAAAATGCAGTGGGAAACGGAAAAAGAAGAAGTCAATGCAGTTTCCAACAAACGGGCAGAGATCGATAAAGCCAAGCATGAGTTGGAAGATGCTGAAAATAACTATGATTTGGAACGGGCAGCTGTTCTTCGTCATGGGACGATTCCACAACTGGAAAAAGAACTAGCTGAACTGGAAGAAAAAAATCAAGATGAAGGCATTCGGATGGTCCAAGAATCAGTGACCGAAAATGAGATTGCCCTAGTCGTTGGACGTTTGACAGGGATTCCTGTTGCGAAATTAGTGGAAGGCGAACGGGAAAAACTGTTGAAATTAAATGAGACCTTGCATCAACGAGTGATCGGACAAGACGAAGCCGTCGATGCCGTCAGTGATGCCGTCATTCGTTCACGAGCTGGCCTGCAAGATCCAAATCGACCATTAGGTTCCTTCTTATTCTTAGGTCCGACCGGCGTCGGTAAGACCGAATTAGCGAAAGCGTTGGCGGTCAATCTCTTTGATTCAGAAGAGCATATGGTTCGGATCGATATGAGCGAATACATGGAAAAACATTCGGTGTCTCGCTTAGTCGGTGCCCCTCCAGGCTATGTAGGGTTTGAAGAAGGTGGCCAATTGACTGAAGCTGTTCGACGCAATCCATACACGATCGTCTTATTGGATGAGATCGAAAAAGCCCATCCTGATGTTTTCAATATCTTATTACAAGTGCTTGATGATGGCCGTTTGACAGATTCAAAAGGGCGAGTCGTTGATTTCAAAAATACAGTCTTGATCATGACTAGCAATATCGGCTCTCAAGTCTTGCTAGATGGCGTGACCGCAGAAGGGACGATCCCAGAAAACGTTGCTGAAAATGTCCGTAATCTCTTGAGAGGGCATTTTAAACCAGAATTCTTAAATCGGATCGACGACACGATTTTGTTCACACCGCTTAGTCTAAACGATGTGACAGGCATCGTCGACAAGATCATCGCACAGCTTTCACAACGACTGGAAGTCCAAGATATTCTGCTGACGATCACTGAAGAAGCCAAACGTTGGATTGCTGAAAATGCTTATGAGCCAGCATATGGTGCGCGACCTCTCCGTCGGTTTATTACGAGAGAAGTCGAAACCCCATTGGCAAAAGAAATCGTTGCCGGCAGAGTCTTACCAAAGACCCAAGTTACGATCGAATTATTGAACGATCAGCTGGTTTTTGAAAATACGCCAATTACCGAGGAATAAAAAGATAAAAAAAGGATAAATGCAAAACGATGGTTGCCGTTTCATTGGTAGCCATCGTTTTTTTGTCGCTCAACATAAGACAAAAAAATCCCCTTGCTTGTTGTTTGGAGGAAATTCGTACTTCGATTATACTGTTCTTATGGAGTAGGAGAGGAATGAAAAGATGAATACTTTTTTTGAAACGTTAAATGAGCGAAAAGGGGAATTGCTGACAGCTGTCTTTGAGCATTTGTCATTGTCGATCATTGCGCTGCTGGTGGCGATCGTTATTGCTGTCCCGTTAGCCATTTGGCTGGTTAATCATAAACGGGCAGCGGAAGTCGGCCTACAAATAACGAGTGTGCTACAAACGATTCCATCACTGGCACTGTTAGGTTTATTGATTCCATTTGTGGGGATCGGAACGCCGCCTGCGTTGATCGCACTAGTTATTTATGCGTTATTGCCGATCTTTCAAAATACCTATATTGGCCTTTCGGAGATCGATCCATCAATCGAAGAAGCTGCGGCGGCATTTGGTATGTCTCGGATGCGCCGATTGATCAAAGTCGAATTGCCGATTGCCTTGCCTGTCATAATTTCTGGGATTCGCACGGCGTTGGTCTTGATCATCGGAACAGCGACTTTAGCCGCTCTGATTGGCGCTGGTGGGCTAGGTTCCTTTATTTTGTTGGGGATCGATCGGAATGCCCCTGAATTAACCTTGATCGGCGCGATCGGGTCTGCTTTACTGGCTATTATTTTCAGTACGTTGATCCGTTATCTACAACACCTGAAACCGCGCTATACCTTGATTACGCTGGCAGCGATCATCTTGCTGATTGGCGGCGTTTCTTTTTCACAGAGCGGATTTTTCGCGCCGAAAACCATTACCATCGCTGGGAAGTTAGGGTCTGAGCCTGATATCTTGATCAACATGTACAAAGAATTAATTGAACAAGAAGATCCTGATGCACAGGTTGAATTGGAACCTAACTTTGGGAAAACTTCTTTCTTATTCAGTGCTTTAGACAATGACCAAGTCGACATTTATCCAGAGTTTACTGGAACTGTGTTGGAGAGTTTAGTGGATGTACCGGAAAAAACCGCTAGTCAAAAACTTGACTCTGACGAAACCTATACCGAAGCAGTCAATCTGTTACAGGATCAGTTTGAGATGACCTTGCTTCAGCCGATGGCGTATCAAAATACCTATGCGTTGGCTGTGAAAAAAGAATTTGCTGAGGAAAATGGACTAACCACGATCTCTGATTTGAAGAAAATCGAAAATCAAATCAAAGCCGGCTTTACCCTCGAATTCATTGATCGGACGGACGGTTATGCGGGCATCCAAGAACTCTATGGGCTAGATTTTCCAAGTGTCCAAAGTATGGAACCAGCATTGCGTTATCAAGCCATCAATAATGGCGACATCAATCTACTGGATGCCTATTCCACGGACAGTGAATTGCGTCAATATGGCTTAGTTATTCTAGAAGACGATCAAGAACTATTTCCACCTTATCAAGGAGCGCCTTTGATGAAAGAAGCCTTTGCCAAGGAACATCCAGAAGTCGTCCGTGCATTGGAAAAGCTGGCAGGTAAAATCACCGAAGAACAAATGAGTGAAATGAATTATCAGGTCAATGTCGAAGGAAAAAATCCAGCAGAAGTCGCGCGTACCTTCCTGATAGATGAAGGATTAATTAAGGAGGGACAAGAATGACACCAATTATTGAATTTAAAAACGTCAGTAAAAAGTTTGATCAAAAAATAGTGATCGATCAATTAGATCTGAGCATCAATAAAGGGGAAATCTTTGTTTTGGTCGGTCCTTCTGGGAGTGGGAAAACGACGACTTTGAAGATGATCAACGCGTTGTCAGAACCAACGGATGGCGATATTTACTTCAAAGAAAAACGAATCAAAGAATACAATATCCAAAAAATGCGTTGGCAAATGGGGTATGTTCTCCAACAAATCGCCCTGTTTCCGACAATGGATGTGAAGCAAAATATTGAAGTAATCCCAGAGATGTTAGGGTGGTCGAAAAAAGATCGCTCAGAAGCCGTGGATCGTTTGCTGACACAGGTCAAACTTGACCCAGAGCAATACCGCCATCGAATGCCTAAAGAGTTGTCAGGAGGAGAACAGCAGCGGATCGGGATTTTAAGAGCGTTAGCTGCTAACCCAGAAATTATTCTGATGGACGAGCCCTTTAGTGCTCTTGATCCAATTTCTCGAAATTCCTTACAGGAGTTAGTCCTCGATTTGCACCAAGAGCTTGGGACGACGATTATTTTTGTCACGCATAACATGAAAGAAGCGGTAAAACTAGGTACGCGCATTGCTGTCATGAATCAAGGGAAGATCGTCCAATGTGATACACCGGAAGTGATTGTCTCGCAACCAAAAACTGCTTTTGTGAAAAGTTTTTTTGAAGAGACCGGTGAAGACGAAGCAAAACTGGTCACTGCAGGGGATTTGATGCGGATGAACTTTTTCAGCGATGAAGTCAACCCAGTGGCTCCTCAAATCGCTGCATCTACTACTTTAAATGAGTTGTATACCTTATTTGCAACTCATGACACGGTAGTGATTGAAGAAGAGCAGAAACTCGTAGGGAGTCTAAGTCGAAAAGATGTGTTTGCTTTCTTGAGTCGTGATCGAACGTAAAAGGTTCTTTATGGCCACTAGAAATGTCATATTTTTTTAAAAATCGATGATTTCTCTTGCTCAATGTAAAAATTCCACGTAAGATTGAGGAAGATATCTTTTGTCAGAATGCCAGAAACGAGCTTTGATAATGACAAAAGATGCAGTAAAGGAGCGAAAGAGCAGCTATGGTAAAAATCCTAAAAGAGAATTGGTTACTGCTTTTCTTTATCGTCACCGTGGTTCTCATCCGTTTGTTTGTCCTGACGCCAGTTCAAGTCAGTGGCCATTCTATGGATCCAACTTTGGCCGATAAGCAGCGTTTGATTGCATCAAAAATTTCTTCATATGACCGCCAAGACATCGTGATATGTGTTGAACCAGATGATCCAAGCAAAATTGCTGTCAAGCGGCTGATTGGTTTACCCGGTGATACGATTGAGATGAAAGATGATGTCCTAACAATCAATGGAGAAGTATACGAAGAACCCTATTTAGATGAGTTTAAAGAGAAATTTGCGGACGATCAATTACAAGACGAATATTCTTATCGCGAAATGTTTCAGCAAATCGCCGCTGGTGCCGAACACTTTACCGATGATTTCACGGTAACGGTTCCTGAAGGCAGCTATTTTGTGATGGGAGACAATCGTTTGATCTCTCGGGACAGTCGTAGTTTCGGGGTCGTAACAGAAGATCAAATGGAAGGGAAAGTGCTGCTGCGTTTTTGGCCTTTGAATCAAATCAAACTTTTCTAACCACAAAAAAACATTCTTGCCAATGCAGCGAAAACGCCGCAACTGGCAAGAATGTTTTTTTAGATGACCCAAGCGACAAATGCAACCATTGAAAAGAACATTGTCCAAACCGCAATAATAGCTGATGCGATAAAAATAATTTTGATTGATAAAGGTTGGACAAATTTTCGGGCATCTTTAGAGAACGCATAGGTGATCGATGAAAAAATCAAGCAGCATAAAATAAAAAACACTGTTAGAACCATAAGCCTCTCCTTTACTGACGCAATGTCAAATGAATAATGTAATTATAACAGACCATGGTTTTTTGGGGAAATAAAAATGATTAAACGAGGGAATTTTCTTGTAGTTGTAACCGTTTTATAGGGAAGTGTAAGAAAGGTCGAACCTTGTTAGACAGCGAAATTATAAAAATAAGCCGTGTTATTTAAGTATTTTTATAAATTTTTCTTTATCAATAAAAGAACAAAAGAAAAAAGCTTGTTGAAAAACGATGGTTTCAACAAGCTTTTAAAGGTTGGTTATGATAATTTTTTAATCCGATAACTTTCAAAGTAATCAGGTTTGCCTCGTCCTTGAACATACGCGATCACGCCCATCAAAGCAGCACCAATCGTGTTGGTTAGTAAATCGCCCATCGTATCCATCAATGCTTCACGACCAATAAACGGGGTGCCATCTAAGGTTGCATAACGTTGGAGATTCATTCCACCAACAGAGTCGCAGATGAATTCCCAAAACTCCCAGAAAACACCACACAAGCCAGCAAAAGCAAAGCCCATCAGTAAAAATAACCAAGGCGAAACTTTTGAAACGGGCACTTCTTTTAGTAAGAGACAGATCAATCCATAGCCTACAGCCGTCAAGACCATTGGGCTTACCGCATGCAGAATTTTATCCCAGAAAGCAATGGTTTCGATCAAATGTAAGATCGTCCCCATGAATACGGAGATCAGCAAGAAAAACCAATAAAAGTAGACGGTGGCATTTGGTAGCTGGATTTTTAAGAACTTTTTACTCATTTCTGGGACAAAGATCAATAAAATCCCAAGTAATGCTTGACCCAAGAAAATCAGTCCTTGTGTTTGCGGATAGACGCCACGGAAAAATTCCCACAAAGAAAAACAAAACACGAGAATACCGAAAATAGTGAATACCTTTTGCAGTCGCTGATAATTTTGCCCCATTTAGTTGTCCTCCGAAAGATAGTCTGCTAAGCCAGCTAAAAGGGCTGCTTCAGAGGAATAAATCTCACCGTTTAGCTTGATCAAACCCACCGTATAAAGATTGACATAGTGGAACTGATTTTCCGCAACGGTTTGTAATGCTGCCAGCTTTTGCTGATTGTCGGCACCTTGTTGGCGACTATCCGTATAAAGCCCTAAAACAGGAATACCTTTTGCATAAGCCACCCCGATCTCAGAGGCAACGCCAGCATCGATGGTTAAACCATCCAGCAATGCAATCATCAAATCACTTTCTAGTACTTTTTCGGTATCTGCCAACGCGATCATTTTGCTATCCGCATAGGCGGACTTATCATTGATCGCGGCATTTTCTTGAGGTAAATAAATCTCCAGCTGCGGATACTGCTGACGAATCGACGCAACAAGTTCGGCGTTGTAGCGAAGGTCACTAGCAGCAAACAGGGGAGCAGCAAAATATAGTTTCATTCAAAAACACTCCTTAATCATTCATAGTTGTACGTTTTGTTGATTCGTTGTTTAGAAATAATCACTGAAATAGGCTTCCATATCAGGGATGATCGATTCTAGTAATGCCAGTGTTTCTGAATCGGTATTTAGCCGTTCCACACGCTCTAAGTAAGCTGGACGGCGGTAATTCATCAACAGACACGACAATGTCTGAATATCCAACTGGACCGCTTTTCCGATGGCTTCTCTTGAAACCACGATCTCCCCGTGATTGTATTGGACACCGAAGATTCCGTTGTTCCAATCGGCAACTGGGTCAGAAACAACAAAGTGAAAGGGTGTTTGAAAGGCTTCAAATGGGAAGTTTTTCAAAAAATGTTCAACATCGACGATCCGCGCCATGTAATAAGGCTCAATGGTTTCTTTGATTTGGCTATCATCCAGGTAGAAGGACAGGGGTTCATTTGAATAAATGTCTCCTTTGACCCAATAGACCATTGAGAAATGAGCAGAGATAAAATTCCAAAGACCATTGCGGGCTTCTTGATTTAAGTAGAACATTTCCTTTACATGGAAGACTTCTTCGGCTACCCAATAAAAAAGTACACCAGTCGGATGACCACTGGCATTGTAATAGACAGCCGCGGTGCGCTCTTCTTCATTTTCATAGCGCCAATACTCTTCCCAGTGAAAAGAGGTCCGCTGCAAGGCGCCATGGTTTTCCCGGGAGAATTGGTTATAGACAGTAAAGACATCAGGGTCATCTACTTCTTTGCGCTCTACGATCCCAGGGACTTCTTTGGTTTTCGGAAGCTGGGTATCACGAATTTTGAAGGTCAGCTTGTCGGACATGATCTCCCAGCCTTTGCGACGATAGTAGGGCACATTGTATGGATAAAGGTAGGAGATCCATTGCTGATCTTCCCGCATGGTTTCTAAGGCAAGCTTGATCAAGTCTTTCATCAGGCCATGTCCGGCATATTCAGGGTAGGTCCCAACACCGGTCACTCCGCCCATTTTGATCAATTTGCCGTGTATATTGACTTCACAAGGATAAACGGCGATTTGCGAGATCAACTTGTCTTCATTGAACCAGCCAAAGACCTTGGAAAGCTCTAAGATCGGGCGCTTAGATTTAATCATTTCCCGTTTGCTCTCATAGCCGCTTTCTTCAATATCCGATTCAGTGATCTGAAAAACGTAGCTTAACAGTTCATTGAACTGATCAACGTCTTTTTCATCCACCGCTCGAATATGTAGATTTTGATGAAAATTATTGTCCATTCTTTCAACTCCAATTTATTTGCTAGCTCTAGTATAGCAAAACCTGAATGAATATGTCTAAATAACGGTTAAGAAAAATACTTTAACTATTGGCGTTTCGTTGGTATAATAGAAAAGCTGACTAAAAGAAATGAGGAACGTATCCATGAACATAGAAGAAATGAAAAAACGACAGGAGAAGATTCGTAATTTCTCCATTATCGCCCATATCGACCATGGGAAATCAACACTGGCGGACCGTATTTTGGAACAAACCCATACGGTGACGTCTCGGGAAATGCAAAACCAATTATTGGACTCCATGGATCTTGAACGTGAACGAGGAATCACGATCAAATTAAATGCTGTGGAACTTAACTATACCGCCAAAGATGGAGAAACCTACATCTTCCATTTGATCGACACCCCAGGGCACGTCGATTTCACCTATGAAGTTTCCCGCAGTTTGGCCGCTTGTGAAGGCGCCGTACTCGTCGTTGATGCGGCTCAAGGGATCGAAGCACAGACATTGGCAAACGTCTACTTGGCGTTAGACAATGATTTAGAGATCCTACCAGTCATTAATAAAATAGACTTGCCAGCTGCCGATCCTGAGCGGGTACGAACAGAGATCGAAGATGTTATCGGAATCGATGCCAGTGAAGCTGTTTTAGCGAGTGCCAAAGCAGGTATTGGGATCGAAGACATTTTGGAACAAATCGTTGAGTATGTCCCAGCTCCAGCAGGTGATATTGAAGCACCGTTAAAAGCGTTGATCTTTGACTCCGTGTACGATTCCTATCGTGGGGTGGTCTTAAACGTCCGCATTATGGACGGGATGGTCAAACCTGGAGATAAAATCAAAATGATGAGCAATGGCAAGACCTTTGATGTCACGGAAGTCGGCGTCTTTTCACCCAAAGCCATTCAACGAGATGCGTTGATGGTGGGTGATGTTGGTTATATCACTGCTGCCATCAAGACTGTTAAAGATACGCAAGTCGGAGATACGGTGACTTTAGCCAACAATCCAGCAGCCGAAGCATTGGAAGGCTACCGCCAAATGAATCCAATGGTTTATTGCGGATTGTACCCAATCGATACCTCACGCTACAACGACCTTCGAGAAGCATTGGAAAAATTACAACTGAATGATGCAGCATTGCAATTTGAGCCAGAAACCTCTCAAGCGTTAGGATTTGGGTTCCGCTGCGGCTTCTTAGGCCTATTACACATGGATGTCGTGCAAGAACGGCTAGAACGTGAATTTAACCTTGAGCTGATTACGACTGCACCATCCGTAATCTATCATGTCAACAAGACAGATGGCTCAATGGTCGTCGTTGATAACCCAGCAGAATTTCCTGAACCAGTCACGATCGACAACGTGCAAGAACCTTACGTCAAAGCACAAATCATGGTCCCTAATGATTACGTCGGTGCTGTAATGGAATTGTCCCAACGCAAACGGGGAGACTTTGTCACGATGGATTACTTGGATGATTATCGAGTAAACGTCGCTTATGAGATCCCATTATCGGAAATCGTCTTTGATTTCTTTGATAAATTGAAATCCAGCACGAAAGGGTATGCATCACTCGATTACGAAATGTCTGGTTACCGCACTAGCAAGCTAGTGAAGATGGACATCTTGCTGAACACTGAAAAAGTCGATGCGTTGAGCTTTATCGTTCACCGTGACTTTGCTTATGAACGAGGCAAAGCCATCGTTGAAAAACTGAAGAAACTGATTCCACGACAACAATTTGAAGTACCGATCCAAGCAGCCATCGGACAAAAAATCGTTGCCCGTTCAGACATTAAAGCCTTGCGTAAAAACGTATTGGCGAAGTGTTACGGCGGTGACGTTTCTCGAAAACGCAAACTTCTGGAGAAACAAAAAGAAGGGAAGAAGCGGATGAAACAAATCGGCTCTGTCGAAGTACCGCAAGAAGCCTTCATGGCAGTTCTTAAGATGGATGAGGATGAACCGAAGAAGTAACTCGTTTCAATTTGAAAAGTCTAATAAAGCAATCTTTTCTTGTGTTAGAAAAAAGTGATTTAACCGTTTATAAAATTTAAACAGTTATACGGATTGTCACAGTTGAATAAAAGGACAACTAAAAATCTCTTGCTTGAGAATTTTTAGTTGTCAGTGTATGAAAGAGCATCTCATAAGGAGGTGCTTTTTTCATACCATTACATAAAAATGAATGAATCCATAGAGGAAAGCATTTAAAGAAAAGCAGATTATCCAATCGATCAACTCTGGAATATTTAGCGATGAAGAAAATTCTTTTCAAGCTGCTATTGAAAAAAGAAAATGGGTTGAGTGACCTATCTTAGCAGTGTGATAAAGTTTTGAGTATGATACAAATGTATAAGAGAAGTAGCTCAAAAAAAAGTCTCGGCTATTAACAGAGATAAAGAAATAGCAGCGTATTAATTACTTCTCTCTTGAAACACTATCAAAAAACTAAATTGAGATGCCACTTTTAAATGATCATCAAGAAAGCACGCTAGAAAAAGAGAAGAAGCTTTATTTCTTGACGGCGATCACCAAATCGTTCTACTATCAAATTGATAGTCCTCTGTAAGATTCGATAATGGAATGAAAGGTGAGCAATCAACGCCAGCTCTCTCAAATATAGTCAATTGAGAATTCAGATAGGAACTAATTTTTTGGATGCAAAATCCGTATTGAAATGACATCGATCAGTCAGAGGAAAACAAACATGTTTTACAGGTATTTGAACTTTAAGAAGGAAATGTTTCTGTAGTTGATTTAAGTAGCAGGTCGATAGATTAAGCTGTTTTTACATCCACGAGTAAAAGAAAAGAGGAACGGAAATGAAGTATGCAGTGACTGGTGCCACAGGGAATTTAGGCAGTCGAGTAGTGAAAGAATTTAGTCGTTTGGTCGATAAGAAAGAAATATTTGCTCTTGTGCATACACTGTCTCTATGAGAAATAGTCAGAGCTGCAGAAAAAGCAAGTGAATGACAACGCTATTTCTTATGAGTGGTGTCGAAAGATGTGAAGACGTAAATCAATTTCATTTGTAACGAAAAAGCCCACTGAGATGTCAGTATCTCAATGGGTTTTTTGGTTTTATAAAAATGGCTCAAGAAAAGATTTGTTTTCCGGTCGTTTGCTTTCCTCTAAACTTGCAATACTTGTTAATAGAGAGAACAGATTGATTTTCGCCATTTTTTCTTCGACAGTTACTTGCAATTCATTATACGCACCATCCAGTACTTCTTGTATATTTGCACCAACAATGCAGTCTGGATTCGTTTTAGGATCGACTTGAATGAGATTTGTGTTTCCATGAATACTTTTATATATATCAAGTAGACTAATATCTTTGGGGTCCTTTGCTAAATAGGGCTTTGGTTTCCCAGTAGTTGTTCGAATCAGTCCAGATTTTTTTAAGTTTGCCATTATTTTTCTGACATTTGCAGCATTAGTTTCTACACTTTGAGCAATCATCTCACTTGAGAGCATATTAGTATCTTTATAGATGACGATATAACACATAATATGAATTGCATCACTGAGTTGAATAGAATATTTCAAGTGAATTCAGTCCTTTTTAGATTTTCTTCTTGACTTATCTTAACATACTATTTATTATATAGGTGTATCTTATAATTGTACAGCTGAATGTACGAACTAAAAAGGAGTGTTTTATATGACATATTTAGTAACAGGATCTACTGGTGGTTTTGGAGGATATGCACTTGAATTCTTGAAAGATTTAGTTTCTAAAGATCAGATCTATGCTTTGGTACGATCTGAAGAAAAAGCAGCTACACTAAAAGCGAAAGGCTACAATGTAAGAGTAGGGGATTATTCTGACATCAATTCGTTGAGTAACGCTTTTGACGGCATTGACCGCTTGCTTTTTGTGTCTGGCGCACCAGGCAATCGTCAAGAAGAACATGCTAATGTGGTTAAGGCAGCCAAAGACGCTGGTGTTCAGTATATTGCTTATACAAGTTTTGCTGATGCAGATCACTCAACAAGTGCATTAGCTGCTGATCACATCTTTACTGAAAAACAAATCAAAGAAGCGGGAATTGCGCATACATTTTTACGTAATAACTGGTATTTAGAAAATGAAATGCCGATTATTGGCGGTGCTTTAGCTAGTGGGAAATTCGTTTACGCAGCTAAAGAAGGCAAAACCGGCTGGGCTTTGAAGCGCGAATATGCTGAGGTTGCTGCAAAAGCACTAGCAGGAACAGAATACCCTGAAATCCTTGAATTATCGAGCAGCCCTATTACTTATGCTGAATTAGCAGCAGCTTTAAAAGAAGCAACAAGGAAGGAAATCGAAGTAGTTTCATCTGATGATCAAACCTTTGTAGATAGTTTGACAGCAGGCGGTTTACCACAACCTGTTGCAGAAATGTTCTTGTCTTTCCAACATGATATTAAAAATAATCAATTAGATGTGACATCTAGTGACTTTGAACAAGCTTTGGGTAAGCCTTTGACGAGTCGCGTAGAAGCAATCAAAGAGTTGTTAAATTAGTCTTGCTATTTCCCGATTATCGAAAATAATCGGGAAATTTTTATAAAGAAGGTGTTGACGATGAACCATAGCGAAAAGAGGAAATGGCTGATTAACTATTTATTAGAGGAAAACAGTCACTTAAGTAAAATAGTAGATGCTAGCTCGGATGATCCGAAAGAACAAAATGATTTATTGCGATGCTTATTAAATATAAGAGAAGCGCGACCTATTCATAAGGACTTTATTGACATTCAAAATCAATTTCTTTTAGAAGAAAGAGCTGAAAATCAGATTTTTTCACTAAACGATGCGCAACAGTATACAAAAAACCTTTATCTCTGGCAAGGAGATATCACGAAGTTGGAAGTGGACGCCATCGTAAACGCTGCAAACGCACAGCTACTAGGATGTTTTGTTCCATTACACAGGTGCATCGACAATGCGATCCACTCTGCAGCAGGTATTCAATTAAGACTAGCATGCAAAGAAATCATGGACGCACAAGGGCATTTGGAAGAAACCGGCTATGCAAAAATCACCGACGGCTATAACTTGCCTGCAAAAAAAGTGATACATACTGTTGGGCCAATCATAAAAGATACCGTAACTAAAGAACACGTATCCTTATTGGCTGACTGTTATCGTCGCGTCTTGTTGCTTTGCGAAGAGTATCAATTGAAGAGCGTCGCTTTTTGTTGTATCTCAACAGGAGAATTTCGTTTTCCCAATGAGTTAGCTGCAGAGATCGCTATCAAAACAACGCAAGAATATGTAACGCGTGTTCATTCACCTATAAAAATTATTTTCAATGTGTTTAAAGACATTGATAAGGAGTTGTACCATGAAAAACTACAACAATTATCAGAAAGCTTATCAAAAGATAACTGAAGCAGAGGCAATCGTTATCGGTGCTGGATCAGGCCTTTCTGCTGCTGCCGGGTTAACCTATTCTGGTGAACGGTTCAAAAAATATTTCAGAGACTATATTGATCATTATCATTTAACCGATATGTATTCTGCCGGATTTTATCCCTTCGATTCATTAGAGACGTATTGGGGTTATTGGAGTAAACATGTTTTTCATAATCGATATCAGCCTGAGGCTTTGCCGCTATATAAAGAGCTTCTATCTTTGGTAGAAGAAAAAAATTACTTTGTCATTACTACTAATGTAGATCATCAGTTCCAAAAGACGGGCTTTGATAAGAGACGATTATTTTATACACAAGGTGATTATGGGTTATTTCAATGTTCACGTGCCTGCCATAACAAGACTTACGAGAATGAATCATTGATTATGCAAATGGTCCATCAGCAGAGTCAGTTCAAAATTCCCAAGCACCTCATACCATATTGCCCCAAATGTGGACAACCGATGCGGGTCAATTTACGGATAGATCAATTTTTTGTACAAGATGATGGTTGGGAAAGCGCAGCTAACCGATACAAAGAATTTCTAGAAAATTATTTAGGTACTAAAATCGTTTTTTGGGAGATCGGCATTGGTAACAACACGCCTTCCATTATAAAATATCCATTCCAAGAAATGACGAGGGCAACGAATCAGTCGACCTATATCGTCTGTAACCAACAAGCACAACGCATACCAGATGAACTCATGGATAAAACGATTATTCTGCAAGGAAATATAGTTGAAACGATCAGAGAAATCGATCATTTTAGATAGGAGCGCATTCATGGACCATTCAAAAATGAAGACAGAAGATTATTTGAATTATTTAAAAAATGAGATTCATTCTACTGTGTTCGCCACAGTAGACGAAAACGGAAATCCGGTCACCAGAGTAATCGATATTATGTTGGTGAAAGAAACGAAGCTGTATTTTTTGACTGCAATATCCAAGCCGTTTTATAAACAGCTCAAAATGAACCCGGTCGTTTCCATCACAGGTATAGAAGGAGAAACATCAATGGAATCGTTTTCTATTACCTTACAAGGGAGCGTAAATGAAATAGGCTCTACCTATTTAGATGAAATTTTCGAGAAAAATCCTTACATGGCAAAAATATACCCCTCTGTAGAAGACCGAAATGTTTTACGAGTCTTTGAAATTTATAAAGGCGTTATGTCAATCTTTGATTTAAGCAAAAAGCCTATCTATCAAAACGTTAAATCTTTCGGATAACTCAAAGCAAAAGGAGACAATCACATGGCAAATAAAGTATCAGAAGAGGAAATGAACGAAGAAGAGTGGTTAAGCTGGTATAAGAAGCAGGAATTACCACAATATCCAAAACCAGCATTTACTGTTGACAATTTGATATTCAATGTCACGTCGGATGCAGTATACATTTTACTTGTCAAAAGAAAAAATCATCCTTTCAAAGGACGGTTCGCTTTGCCAGGTGGCTTCGTTAACGAAGGAGAAAATATCATTAAGGCCGCTATCAGAGAGTTAAAGGAAGAAACGGGCGTGGAAGTGCAGGAAGTTTCTTTATTAGGTGTATATGGAGATAAAAATCGGGATCCCCGTGGATGGACCGTTTCTGCTGTCTATATAACTGTTCTACAGCAGATGAAGATTCTTTATGCAGGAGATGATGCTTCTGAGGCTTTTTGGTATAGGGTTGATAAGGATAAAGTACTCTATCAATATGTTACGTCAAAAGAACGATCCTCTACGGAGAACTGGGAATCTCTTTTTGCTTTTGATCATGCGCAAATCATCCATGACGGATTTAAGTGGTTGAACGACGAATTAAGGCAAAGAGGCCTTTAACAAGTAGAAGCGATGTGGCTTAATTTTTTTCGAGTGGGGATATTGATTTATACGATACAACTGATTGATCGCCGGGCGACTTTTGCCATCGCTTTCCTGTTATCCTCTAAAAACCATGGATAGTCAGTTTGGTTCCGTTGTAATGAGCTACTTCTGAGGATTTGTCAGACTTAAAAGTTGATGGATTCCAATCCCCACTTGTTTCTCTTAGTAATAGTCAGCTTTGTTATAATCCTGTTTTACACAAAAGTAGTTGATTTATCTAGGAATAAGGTGAGTTAGACATAACTGGGAATTTATAAGGATGATCTGAACGAATAATCTACTTTGACGAATCTCATCTAGAAGAATAGAATGAAAGTACCTTCGTGAGAAGGTGCTTTTTTTTATAGTAAAGAAATGACCAAAAGAACTTAATCTATTTTTTTTATGATTTCAATCTAATGATAGTTGGCTAAGTGATAGAGCCTTGGTTTCATAAAGAAAATCACACGATTTTGATTGGCAAAAGATAGGAGATGTTTTGTGCATGAAGGCATTGTACTTTAAAGAATTTGGCGATTCAGATGTGTTAACTTATGGTGAATTGCCTGATCCAGTCATTCAAAAAAATGAGCTAATGATAGAAATGATGTATATTGGGTTAAATTATGCAGATATTTATCGAAGAAAGGGCACCTATCATATTGAATCCCGAGAGCCTCTTATTAATGGCTATGAAGGGGTAGGGAGGATTATTCAAAAAGGAACATCTGTCTCCAAGTTTCAGCTAGGGGAAACGATTCTTTTTGTGGATGTTCCTTTTGCTCATGCAGAATTGGTGGCTGTTCCTGAGGAAAATGCCATCCGTATCCCATCAGGTATATCACCTAAATTAGCAGCCAGTATTGGACTGCAAGGGTTGACAGCTGATTTTTTAGCTCATGATCTTGGCAATAATGTGAATCATAGTAAGGTATTCGTTCATGGAATAAGTGGTGGCGTCGGACAAATTTTATCGCAATTATTAACCGCAGATGATCTAGAAGTTTATGGCGTCACTTCTACGGAAGAAAAGCGACAACTGGCTTTAGACCAAGGCGCAAAACAAGTCTTTTTAAGAAATACAGAATGGCAAGAAACCTATACTTCTTTCTTTGATACCGTTTATGATGGCATTGGGCGTACATTAGCCGAAAGTGCCGACCTGATCAAAAATAGAGGGAAGGTTATCTTTTTTGGCATGGCCGGCGGAAATCCGCCAGCGATTGACTTTATTCCCTTGTTATCTAAATCAAAAAGTATTTTGACAGGGGATCTCTGGGATTACTTGACAAGTTTTCAAGAGCGGGAGAGAAGAAGCACCCGACTGTTTACTTACTTTAGCAAGGATCAAATGAAAATCAGTCAACCAACCATTTTTTCATTAGCTGACGGAAAAGCTGCCCATGATTATTTAGAATCTGGAAAAAGTGTCGGGAAAATTTTGCTGCAACCATAAGAAAGTAAAAAAGCTAAATGACTTTATCACAAAAGATACACCGAATGTTTGCTAATTCACTAAATTATCTTTTTATATAATCGATACTTTTCTTATGATAAATCATTAAGGATAAAAATAAGTATAAAATGAGTAGAATATTGCAAGAATCTAATGTTTTCTGTTTCTTCAGTGAGAATCAGATAAAACTTTGTGATAAACAGTACATTTAATTTGAAAATATTTAATTACAGCAGTAAGATAAATATATCAAATACTTAAGGAGTGATATCTATGACAAACTATGAAGAAAAGGAAGCAAAAGCATTGGTAAAGATTGCCGAGGTTCTTGATAAGTTAGATGAGAATTTAGCTGAATTAGACACACTAGATGCTGACGCAAAAAAACATAGTATGAAGAAATGGATCGTTGAGAAAAAAGCGATTCACGAAATCAAAAAGATCGCACACGAAGCCGGTAAGTATGAAAAGTACGATGAAAAAGCACTACAAAAAGAAATTGATGAAGTTGAGAAGTATATGTAATTGAAGATAATATTAATAAGCCCATGATCTTATGAGTATGGGCTTATTTGTGTTAGTGTTTTTGATGGTGGTTATCTAGTATGCAGTTTTTATTAGAATTCATTAGGCGTATCGTCCAACTCTAGCACCATATTATACCAAGCAACACCCGCATGTTGTGATTCTGACAGTCCTTCTAGTTGATAGCCGTGCTTTTTGTAATATGGAATCAATGATTCTAAACAAGTTAATGTGATTCCTTTTCTATTTTGAAGACGACATTGTTGTTCAAGAACTGACAGTAGTTTACTACCAATCTGGCAGTTTCTATAACCAGGAGCGACAGTCAAGCTAAGAATACTTTGGTAGCCACCAAAAGGCTGATTAGGACGAGTACTTTCAAAAAGATCGTCAGAGAGATAACGTTTAGAAATAATGGGCCCAACAACGTAGCCGATCGGACAATCCGTCTCATTTATAGCAACAATAAAACTGTCACTTAGTATACGTATTCGATCCATCATCGCTGTTTTGGATGCTGCTTCATCCGCTGTAAATCCTGCATTTTCAATCTGCATGATTTGATCAATATCATCTTCTTTTGGTGGTCTGAAAAAAACGTTCATTCAATCACTCCTATACTATTTAGGAATAGTTTATCATATAATGATCCTTTTAAAATCCGTCTTACGCGCTTCTATTTTATTTTTGCTTGTCTAACGTTTTTTACCATAAATGCATTGACTTTTTCGCCACATATTTGAGGAAAATCGGAAGATAAATGGAAAAGTCGTCAACAAATTATTGTTTATGTCTTTTTGAGTGCTTTTGCAGGAATGACTTTTTGTGAGGGAGTTGTGAGAAAGGTGTAAAAATTAAGACAAATTTTATCTGAGTGTCTTGCCTTAAAGTCCACTTCAAGAAATATACTGAAACTACCATTACTTATGGAAGATGAAAGGAGCAATACGATGAGAAAATGGACAAAAGGACTTTATCTGGCTATGATCTTTCTTGCAGGATGCAGCAGTGATCCAACGAATGAAGAATTAGACACTAATTCAGGTGAAACAAGCAATCGTGACTTAGTAGCACAAGAAAATGAAGAAATCTCTTTGATTGATAGCACGGATGACATTTTAATTGCCTACTTTACACGACCTGAAAACTTGGAGCAAGAGCCCGCAGTCGAAGCAGTTTCTGGAAGTAGTTTTAATGTGATCGATAACACTTTAATAGGAGATGTCCAAGTCATAGCAGAGATGATCGCTGAACAGACAGGAGGTGAGTTATTTTCGATTCAAACAGAAGTAGGTTACCCTAACGTTTACGATGAACATACAGCTTTTGCTACTAGAGAGGTGGAAGAAGATGCTCGACCAATGTTGATGGCTGACGTTGCACAGATGTCTGATTTTGATGTTATTTTTATCGGCTTTCCTGTTTGGTGGAACCGTGCACCGCGAGCTGTTTTAACATTTCTTGAAGCCTATGATCTTGCTGATAAACAAATCATTCCCTTTGCAACCCACGGTGGAAGTGGATTGACCAATAGTCGAAACGAACTTCGAACATTGTATCCAGATTACCAGTTTCTCGAAGGGTTTGCAGCTAGAGCGGGAAGTGTTGAAGATGCTGAACCAGAAGTATTAGAGTGGCTAAATCATTTGGGATTATAGAAAAAGCATCAATAAAGAATAAAAGAATATCTTTAATTATAGAGGGAGCCTTGTTAAAGGCTTCTTCTTTGTTTTATTTTTCTATGAGACTGTTAGACGTCTATTTGAGATATATGATATGATTAATCTAATGATTTAGCGTAAAAGCAAAGAATCTTATTTTCAGCTATAATACTCGTCGATTCAATAAAAATTTTTAATCAATTGCTGTCTTAATTTAGGTAAATTAAATATTATTCCATTTAGCTAAAATTGCGTACATAAAGATTGTTTTAGGGGGACTAAAAGTGGCTGTATTAAAATATGAAAAAATCAAACAAGATATTCTTCGAGATATTGAAGCTGGTAAATTTAAACCGGGGGACCGTATCTATTCAGAGGGAGACTTGAAAGCAAAATATGGGGTAAGTAATACAACCGTCATCAAAGTGATGAATGATCTGGTTGCACAAGGTTATCTCATTCGGAGACAAGGCGAAGGAACATTTGTACGAAAAAACATTCTAAATAAACGTGTTTTCTTTAGTGAAAATACACGCCCCTTGACTAATGATAAAAAAGAACCAATATCTGAAAAGACTGTCGTGGAAGCGGTAGATCTCATTCAACAAATAACGAATTCAGATATAGCAAAGATTTTACATGCTCCTTCGTTTGAAGAGACAAAAGTACCGTTTTTAAAACTAAGTCAAGTTGCATTTATTAATAATAAGCCGTGGAAACTTCAATTTAGATATGCACATATCAGTGGACCGACAGATATTCCAATCGCTCAGCTGAAAAAGGGGCTGTCATTTACTAAAGTACTAGAAGATTTAAACCAAATACCAGAATCAGAGAAAATGACAATCTCTGTATCTGACTTTGAATCGATCATAGATAGTTTATCAGAGAAAGATCAGAAAATAATGAAAAGCTATTTTAAGAATAATCGACCAGCAGCTTTGTTTGTGAGGAATCGAATTGTTTATGATCGTTTTGAAAATGCTATTGAATATGACCAGGCATTTATTCATCCTGATTACTATAGTATTGATATTATTAATTAGTTAACATCTATATTTCAAAAGCATATAGCTGCGTTATATGCTTTTTTTATTCCATTAAAATAAATAATCTTGAAAACGCTTGCGTAGCAAACGAGAATATTATATACTGCAATCAGATAACACGTTAACGCTATAAGTTGTGAATGGAGGAAAAACATGCTTTTGAAAAGAATTGAACCTTTAAAGGAGAATTATCAAAAACTAGAAGTATCAGAATTAAGTACGAAAGAAATTGATCAAGCGATTAACGAGTGTTTACAAAAAATTGATCAAAATATGGCTATATTTGGAGAGAAATTTCCTGCACCTGCCACTAAAAACCAAAATTACCAAGTTATTGATAACACAGAATGGACGACGGCTTTTTGGACAGGCATTTTATGGATTGCATATGATATTACCAAGGAAAATAAGTATAAGGATTTAGCAGAAAAGCATATAGAAAGCTTTTCCAGAAGATTGTCTCAAAATATAGAAATCAATCATCATGATCTAGGTTTCCTTTATACTCTTTCGTGTGTCAGTTGTTACAAAATCACAGGCAATTCCCAAGCTAGAGAACTTTCCATTAGCGCAGCTGACAAACTCGTTGAGCGATTTCAAAATAAAGGGAAATTTATACAAGCTTGGGGAGATTTGGATGACTCTAATGAATATCGTTTAATTGTTGACTGTCTCTTAAATCTACCATTATTGCATTGGTCATATGAGGAGACAGGTGACGATATCTATAAAGCTGTGGCAGAGAAACATTATAAGACCACCATTAAATATGCGATTCGAGAAAATGCTTCAGCATTCCATACTTATTATTTCGATCCCACAACAGGTCAGCCCCTATATGGTAAAACGAAGCAAGGATTTTCTGACGACTCCAGTTGGGCACGCGGTCAAAGCTGGTTGATTTATGGAATAGCATTAAATCAGCATTATTGTAGAAAGGAGGAAGATATAAAGCTTTATGAAGCTGTAACGAATTACTTTTTAAATCGTTTGCCTAGTGATTTAATCTGTTTTTGGGATTTGATTTTTGAAGAGGGATCTGACCAACCTCGGGATACTTCTGCTAGTGCAATAACCCTTTGTGGTATGAATGAAATGGAAAAATATCTAGCGGACAACCATCCTATGAAAGAAATGTATCACAATATCCAACAAGTTATGCTAAGAAATTTAATAAACCGTTACACAGAAAAAAAGGGCACAGGGGCTGTAGCGCTCATCAATGAAGGGGTCTATTCCTGGCATTCCGGAAAGGGTGTGAATGAAGGGAATATCTGGGGAGATTACTTCTATATGGAAGCACTGGTAAGACATAAAAAAAACTGGCAATTATTTTGGTAAAAAGACTAAAGGAGGGAATCAAATGGCACAACCAAATATTAAAATGACACGAATTGATGAACGCTTGATACATGGTCAAGGTCAAATGTGGATCAAATCATTGGGTGTCAACTTATGTATCGTAGCTAACGATCAAGCCGCAAATGATCCATTTCAACAACAATTGATGAAAGCGGTGGCACAAAATGTGAGCATGCGCTTTTTCACGATTCAACAAACATGCGAAATCATTCATAAAGCCTCGCCTAAGCAAATGATTTTTATCGTTGTGGCTAATCCGCAGGATGCATTAGTACTTGTCAAAGGTGGTGTACCGATTAAGCAAATCAATGTGGGGAACATTCACAATGCAGTAGGAAAAACGAAAATATCCAACTATATTTTTATCGGTGAAGAAGATAAAAGAGCGTTAAAAGAATTAAAGAATACATTCCACATCAAGTTTGATACTCGTACCTCACCGATGGCTCCAGACGTTGATTCATTGAAACAACTCATGTCTCATCTTGAAAAAGAATAGGAGATAATAAAATGAATATATCAATTATGCAAGCTTTTTTACTGGCACTTATGGCAGGCGTTTGTTATTCGGGTCTATTGCTAGGCATTTTTACAAATCGTTGCATTGTCCTTTCCTTTTTTGTAGGGTTGATTCTTGGTGATGTTCAGACTGGATTAATGATGGGTGCCATTGGTGAACTTGCTTTTATGGGATTTGGCGTTGGCGCTGGGGGAACGGTTCCGCCTAATCCTTTAGGTCCAGGAGTGGTGGGGACCATAATGGCGATAACTTTAAAAGATCAAGGGGTCACACCTGAAAGTGCCTTGGCATTATCTTATCCATTTGCAGTATTATTTCAAATTTGCCAGACACTCATTTATACAGTATGTGCTGGTTCATCCGAAGCTGCAAGAGTTGCGGTAGAAAATGGCCGTTTCAAACGCTTTAAATGGTTTGCACATACAACTTTCATTAGTTTTTTCTTTGTGGGATTCTTTATTGCATTACTTTCTGCTTTAAGTATGGAGCCTCTTAGAAAATTTGTCGAAATGATTCCGAATGAATTGGTTCAAGCACTGACTGTTGCTGGAGGCTTACTACCCGCAATCGGTTTTGCGATGATTCTATCGGTCATGGTTTCCAAAGACGTTATTCCTTACGTGATCTTAGGCTACATTTGTATTGCGTATTTAGATTTACCTGTTATGGCGATTGCATTAGTAGGAGCAGTATTTGCAATGATCGATTACTATAATCAAGAAAAAAGACAAGAACTTTCAATGACTTTCGCTCAACAAGGAGGAATCGAAGAAGATGGAATCTAAAGAACAAAAACTAACGAAAAACGATTATTTTATAGCAACTATGCGCTCATATTTCCTCCAAAATGGCTTCAACTATAACACGTATCAAGGAACGGGTTATGCAAATATTATTTTTCCGGGATTAAAAAAGATCTACAAAGATGATCAGGAAGCATTGAAAAAAGCCACTATTGATAACTTGGAATTTTATAATGTCAATCCTCAAACAGTTCCCTTTGTTACTAGCTTACAATTAGCAATGCTTGATCACGGGGAAGATGTATCAAAAATTAGAAGTATAAAAATGGCATTAATGGGTCCATTGGCAGGAATTGGGGATGCAATATCTCAATTTGGTGTAGCACCGTTATTTTCAACGATTTTTGCTAGCATGGCGATTGCGGGTATTACTGCTAGTCCAATCATGTTTTTGGTTTGTATGATTGGCTTTAATCTGTTTCTTAAGTGTCTTTTAGGCTGGCTAGGTTATCGAATGGGCACAAGTGCGATTGAAATGCTCAGCCAAAAAATCAACCAAATCTCTCGGGCAGCGAATATTGTAGGAGTCACAGTTATCTCTGGTTTAGCGGTGAGCTTCGTAAAAGCTGAAATGGCGATCGAGTACGCAACAACAATTGATGGCGAACAACAAGTAGTAGCGCTCCAAACTGTTTTTGATCAAATTTTGCCTCGGCTCTTGCCTGGATTAGTTACGATTATGGTTTATTATCTAATTAAAAAGAAGAATTGGAATGTTTACAAGCTGCTCATTTTATTGTTTGTTTTGGGTATTTTAGGGTCGCTGTCAGGTATCCTTGGATGACTTTTCATGTAGTTATTAGACCATAGTTCTATCAATTTAATAGTTATTCGGTTTTTATTCAACTCAATGACAGTTTCTTTATGTATATGATGACAAGAAGCCTCCGCCTAATGCAGAAAGGAAAAATATGAAAATACTTGCTTTATTTCTGTTTCTGATCCATTTGCTTATACTACCAATCAATGTTCACAGCACAACGATTGAACATAATTTATTATTGAACGGGGACTTTTCACAACAATCTGAGAATACGAATGGGTGGCATGATTCAATTGGAGCAGATCACTGGCGCCTTTGGTTCCCTTCAGATATCCGTCCAAAAGTGAGAGTAACAGAAGAAAACAGCATTGAAATTTCTTCCAATCAAGTCAGTCGTGCAGCAGTTTTTCAAGAAGGTATACCTGTTCGTCCAAATACAGAATATCGCGCAATTGTCGAGGTGAAAGCAACAGATATTTCTAATGCACTTGGTGGAAGAATAAGGGTTCAGTACATGGAAAATGGAACTCAGATATCTCTTTACTCTAGTGAAGCTGTTTCAGGAACTTCGGGATGGGAAAGCCTTGCAGTTACTTTTACGACTGGATCAGATACGGAACAAGTAAAATTGGAGCTTTTTTTTGATAATACCTCGGGATTAATTGAATACAGAAATGCACGTTTGTATGATCGCATATATGAAGAAATTCAAGAGATTATCATTTCTCAAGAAGAGCTGCATTTGCAAATTGGTGAACGCCAGTTAATCGAGCTGGAAACTTACCCCGAAGATTTCCCTCGGAAAAACCTATCTTTTTCTTCAAGTGATCCAAAGGTAGCTCAAGTAAATGAGCGGGGGTATGTTACTGGTGTAGCATCAGGGACCAGTGAGATCATTATTAGCGATAAAAATGAGACTATTCAAGTAAGTATCCCCATTTTTGTTACAAAAGATAGACATGATAATGTACATCTTACATTAGATCAAATGCATATCATACCTCTCTTCCAACCACTTGAAGAATTAGACGTTTTTGTGGAAAACCAAGATTTATTAGAGGTCTTTGATGGGATTATTCTGCCTAAAAGAGAGGGAACAACACGAATAAAAATAACCAATACAAGTGGTGAGCTGATCGTTCTCGTTGATGTATCTATTGATAAAGGTGACCACAACAAATTTGATGACATGAGAACAAAGTGGCACGAAATGATTCTGGGAGCTAACTATTTTAATTCTGATGATTCGTTAATGATTGATAAGCAAAGATCAATGGATAGAACAGCCAACCTATTATGGGAAACATTGAATAAAGATGAAGATAAGGAAGCTTTGTGGGAAGAACAATCTGAATTGACAGCATCAGCTAATTTAACAACTAGTTTTAGAAATTTAACGACTTTAGCTCTGTCAGCAACCAATCCTTGTTCAGAATATTTTCTCAACAGAAATTTATTAGAGGATGTCTTTTCGGGATTAGAATGGATGTACATTTATAAGTATAATCTCTCTGTCCAAACGTATGGAAACTGGTGGGATTGGGAAATTGGCGTTCCGCGAGCAATTAATGACTTAGTTACCACTTTACATCCTTTTTTATCACAAGAACAAATTGGCGATTTTTTAAGACCGATTGAACGTTTTTTGCCAGATGTCAATTATAATAGATATAGTGTAAATCCAGAACTTGCACTTGAAGCAACTGGAGCTAATCAAGTGGATAATACCCGAATAATACTAATTAAAAGCATCTTGGAAGAAAATGATTCTGGTGTTAGTGAAGCGATAAGCGCATTAGAAAAAGTTTATCCTTTTGTAACCGAGGGTGATGGCTTTTATACTGATGGTTCGTTTTTACAACATGACAACGTTCCTTATATTGGTTCATATGGAAATGTTCTTCTTGATGGTATCTCACAGATATTCACAATGACTCAGTCAACAGACTATTTTCCAGCTGATAGTATAGTTAAAGTGATAGATTTCTGGATTCAAGAATCAATCGTCTCGTTCATGTATAAAGGAAATATGATGGATATGGTCAGAGGAAGAGCTATCTCAAGGAGCCAAATGGAGAGCAATGTTGCTGGAGCTGAAATGACAAAAGCGATGATTCGTTTTGCGAGTATTCCAGAACTATCGAACAGCGAAAGATATTTTCATTTTGCTAAGCATTGGATAGAAGCAAATAGTGCGAATTTTGACTACTTAAATAGTTTATCAAGCTTTAGAGATATTGCACTAGCAAAAACAATATTATCTAATCCTGATATAGCCTCCGATAGTCCTTACACAACAAAACTTACAAATTTTGCGAATATGGATCGAATGACCTATTTTAATAAAGATTTTGATTTTAGTTTTGGGTTAAGTATGTCCTCTAGTAGAATCAAACGATACGAAACAATGAATAATGAAAACCTTCAAGGATGGCATACGGGCGATGGAATGCTTTATCTATATAATGATGATCTAAATCAATTTAATAAAGACTTTTGGGCGACAGTTGATCCCTATAGATTGCCAGGTATTACTGTGGATAAGCAAATTCGACTTGATCAAAGCGGTTATAGTGTAGCGGAAACAGACTTCGTGGGAGGTTCCACCGTTGATGATCGTTATGGTAGTTTTGTCATGGATTTTATCAATTATGAAAGAACGTTGACAGCTCAAAAGTCATGGTTCATCCTTGGTGACGAGCTTGTTGCTATTGGAAGTAATATAAACTTTCAAAATGACCGTATCATTGAAACAGTTATAGAGAACCGAAAGCTAAATGAGACGATTGATTACAGATTATTTGTGAATAATGAACAGATTGATTTATCAAATGGACAACAAAGCTTTTCTAATGTTGAAAGTGTTTATTTGGAGGCTTCTGATCCGCAACAATCTATCGGATATAAATTTATCAACCCTCAAGATTTAACTTTGATGATTGAAGAACGTACAGATAGTTGGAATCGGATCAATGGATCAGGGAGCATTGACCCGATTACGAGAAGCTACTTTACAATGTGGAAAACGCATATCCATCAAGAAGATGAGTACAACTATGCTATCTATCCTAATAGGGACAGAACTGAATTCGAAAAAATTGAACCCGCTAAAATATTGCGCAATGATAAAAACATTCATGCAGTACAGTCAAATAATGTAATTGGTATTAATGTCTATAATGAAACCGAAGTCGAAATCCTTGATATGAAATTTCAAACCCCAATGGCACTTACACGAGTGGACAGCGATGAAACGATTATACTTTCACATTCAGATCCTACAATGAAGCGTGCTCAAAAGGATTTGATTCATCTAAAAGACGATGGTTATCGTATTAAAGAAGCAGATAGTAATATTTCAGCGAAAAAAATCACTTCTTTAGATGGTCTCGATTACTGGGAAATCGAAATTGATCCAACAGGTTCAAATGGTCAAAATAGCCAGATTCTATTTAACAAAAAGTAAAGAAAACCAAATAATAGCTTAACTTGATTGGCTATCATAATAGTGGGGCAAGTCTTTTTGTCCCTCTATTATTAATGTGCGAACAATTTTCTCATGTCATTCCATAAAACGATCTTCTTAAAATTCTACAGTCTTCTCCGCTTTTTTAGCATGATTCGCTGAATTAGCGATTCTTTGTTATTATTAAAAATGAATAGACCAAGAAGTAGGATGATTCTTTTCATTGCTAAGAGTCACAATGTTGCAAAAAAGAGGAGGCGATTTAGTGGAATTTCGTTTATTAAAATATTTCTTCACGATTGCAGAGGAAGGGACAATTTCTCAAGCTGCAGAAGTGCTCCACATCACCCAACCGACATTGAGCCGCCAATTAAAAGAATTAGAAGATGAATTAGGGACGGCTCTTTTCATTCGTGATAATCGTACAATGCTCTTAACCGAAGCAGGTCGTTTTTTAAAAAGCCGTGCCGAGGAGATATTGAGTCTAACGGATCAAACCATGCAAGAGTTTGAAGATCGTAAGAGACAGTTGTTTAGTGGTCATTTCACAATTGGCTGTGTGGAAGCAGATAATTCCGACACGCTTTCCTTAATGTTGGAAGAATTTATCAGTGACTATCCAGATGTCCGCTTTCATATTCACAGCGGCACAGGAGATGATATCAACGAGCGTTTGGAGAAAGGCTTATTGGATTTGGCGATTTTGATCGAACCCATCAAAATCGAGAAATACGAAAAAGTCGTTCTACCAAGAAAAGAAACTTGGGGCATGCTGACATCAGCTGATTCTTTTCTCGCCCATAAAGAGGAGATCACACCAGAAGATATTAAAGGGGTGCCTTTGCTAGTGTCAAGGCGTCCGGAAGTGCAGCAAATGTTTAGTCAATGGTCAAAAATACCAATAGAAGAATTACCGATCGTTGGAACATATAACTTGATTTTCAATGTCTTTTCCTTAGTAGAAAACCATGTTGGTTCGGCGTTGACCATCAGCGGAGCAGTCGGAGAACGGAGGGATGAAACGATCAAATTTTTGCCTTTAGTCCCTCAAATCGAAACCAGCTGTGTCTTGGTGTGGAAAAGAAATCGTGTAATGTCGCCGGTTGTGACGGCGTTCATTGCCCGCTTTCGTGACGCTTTTGAATAATTGCATCCTAAAAGCCAAAAGAAGTGGAGTGATCCGCTTCTTTTGGCTTCCACCTCTCCCTATGCTTCGTAAGCATAGGGACTTTTTATAGAAAGCATTATTCAACGGCTCCGCTTTGCCTTACTATTAAATATACCAAGAAGAGAAACCAAGGAGGTGACAAAATGCCGGCAATACTTGTGTATTCACGAGCAGGGGAGAATCTTATTGAAGGGCAGCGAAAAAAGCTGATAGTGGGAAATACGCGGGTTCTAGCAGAGAAAATAGCAGAGAAATTACAATGCCCGCTTTATTCTCTTGAACCGACTTATCCTTACCCTGAAAGCTATCAAGCAATGGTCGAGCTAGCAAAAAAAGAAAAGGCGGCTAATGATTTCCCTTTCTATCAAGAGATATCGGCAGCGTTTTTTAAAGAACGGGTCTTGTTTATCGGTTTTCCCAATTGGTGGGGCACATACCCGATGATCCTAGCGAGTTTTTTAAAAGATCACCGATTGGAAGGGAAGATTATTTTTCCGTTTTGTACTCATGAAGGCTCAGGATTCGGCAATAGCATTGAAGACTTTAAAAAGACTTGTCCTGATGCAGTTGTTTATCCTGGATTAGCTGTTCGTGGTTCAAGAATAGAGAAAGCGGATACAGCTATTCGAAATTGGTTAAATCAGCATTTCATTAAAATAGATGAAGGAGTCGATCGATATGGTCAAGAAACAAACAGCAGGAAGAGATAACTTAGGCAACTTTGCGCCGAAATTTGCGCAACTGAATGATGATGTGTTATTTGGTGAAGTTTGGTCACGTGAGGCAGAATTGGCTCCTCATACGAGAAGTTTATTGACGATATCTGCCTTGATTTCCGGTGGCAATTTTGAACAGTTGACTGCCCATTTAACGATTGGCAAGGAAAACGGGATCACTGTAGAGGAAATTGCAGAAGTAATCACTCATCTGGCTTTCTATGTTGGCTGGCCCAAAGCTTGGTCTGCTTTTAACATCGCCAAAACGGTTTATCAAGAAGAGCTAGCTGAATTGGAGGAAAAATAAATGTCAAAAGCTGATGCAGCAAAAGAAGCAGGAATCTTTTTATTGGGCAACACAAATGATGCCTATGCGCAATATTTTAGCGGTCAGAGTTACTTGAATCCTTTAGTAGCTGATTCAGCGATTCCAGTCAACGTTGGCAATGTGACCTTTGAACCGGGTTGTCGCAACAATTGGCATCGGCATATCGATGGTGGGTATCAATTGTTGTTGGTGACTTCAGGAGAAGGCTGGTACCAAGAAGCAGGTAAGAAACCGCAAAAACTTACTGTTGGTGATGTCGTAGTCATCAAGGAAGGGGTCAAACATTGGCATGGTGCAGCAAAAAATAGTTGGTTTGCCCATGTAGCGATTACTGCTGGTGCTTCAGAATGGTTAGAAGCAGTCAGTGATGAAGAATACGATCAATTGCCTGACGCATAAGTGATGGTAAGGCAGCCGTACTTGAAGGCGTGTAACAAATCTTATGGGGTCTCACTTGACTGCAGCCAATACTGTGGCTAGTCAAAAGAGATTGAAGAGATCAATGTGAATGAATGTACGGTCGATTCGATGATTCAACCGGGGTAAATAGGAAACAAAAAGAAGTGTCCACTTGCACAATTAACGTGCGAGTGGACGCTTCTTTTTGTTTAACCAAGATAAAATTCAATCAAGGTTTTTGCAATCAATTTTGTCATGGGGTGACCTTTCGTAAAGCTTGATGCCAAATAGATCGTCCTTGATAAGGGGAAATCTGCTAGTTCACGTAAAACGAAAGGTGCCTCATCTTCATAACCCCAAGTAATTTTAGGAAAGAAGGTGATTCCTAGTCCTTGATTGATAAAGGAGCGCAGCGTCGCTGGATCGTCCGTCGTTGAGCCGATAGTCAAACTGATTTTTTTGGCTTCAAAAGCTTCGTCAATGGTTCTGCGCAGCGGGCTGTTTTCAACCAGCATCAGCAAAGGCACGTGTTGGATATCGGCAACTTGCAAGTCTTTTTTTTCTGCCAAGGGGTGCTTTTGGGGGATCGCCAGTAAGATGGGTTCCGTGAATATCGGCAGATTAGTCAAGCCGTTCTTTGGCTCTGAGGTAATGTAGAAGGCTTGTTCTTTGTTGGTCTCCTTACTGCCGTGCTGCTTGATCGAAAGTTGGATCTCAGGGTGCTTTTCAACGAATGTCGCCACCAGGTTAGGCAAGGAAACGGATGCGACTTCAGAGTAGATCGTCACTGCCGGGACCATTTCTCCATTTAAGGCTTGGATCGCACTCATTCCTTCGTCGAAACGTGCTAACGTCTCAACGACATAGGGATAAAATTCTTCAGCATACATCGTCAACTCGATATGCCGACCGGCATGATAGAACAAAGGAACGCCTAGTTCACTTTCTAAGTGTTTCATGGCACGGCTCAAGGCAGGTTGCGAGATGTATAATTCTTGTGCAGATTGGGTAATATTTTTCGATTCGGCTACTTTTTTAAAGTAGCGTAAATGATCAAGGTTCATCAGATACTCCTCTTTCCATACCTTTTGGTTATGGATATTCACGAAACTGGTATTTTTTATTATAACAAACTTCCGTTATTATGACACAGGAAAGAGAAATTGCTTAGGAGGTGTTTCATGAGTACAGGTTTCGTATACCCAGGACAAGGCAGTCAGACCAGCAAGATGCTTGAAGACGTACCTGCCAGTTATTTCCATCGGCTAGAACAGGCGACAGGCTTTGATTTACACCGTCTATCGGAGAATCTCGAACAAGATACCGTCTCTATTCAGTTGGCGCTTTTAGTAAAAGCGGCTTTTTACACGGACCAGATGAAAGCCTCTGGTGTGCAACCTCAGCTTGTGGCGGGGCATTCGATTGGCGCTTTTTCCGCTGCGTTAGCTTGTGAAAGCTTAAGTTTCGAAAATGCCGCTAGCTTGGTCTATCATCGGGCGACATTGATGAAAGAAGCCTATCCGACTGATTATGCCATGGGGGTACTTGTTGGTGTAACGAGAAGTGAAGCAGAAGCGCTCGTGGCAAAAACATTTGATCCTGCTGCTTCCGTCTATTTGTCAAATGAAAATTGCCCCATGCAGCATACGATCTCTGGTCATCTCAAAGGCTTGCGCAAGACGCTGGCTCAAGCGAAAGACTATCATGCGCAAACCGCCAAACTTTTAGCAGTGCCTGTGCCGTCCCATTGTGTGTTGATGACAGAACCCGTGAAACGGTTTGCGCCATTTATGAACACGGTATCCCTTGATGTGCCTATCTGTCCGTACCTCAAAAATACAGATGGGCGGATGACCATGAATCCTGAAGAGATCCGTCGTGATTTGCTGCAAAATATTGCTTTTCCGGTGCAGTGGAACAAGATCATGGATGTTGCCTACGAAGCAGGACTTGATTTGGCTCTTGAATTTCCTCCGGGCAATACCTTAACAAAACTGATCCAAGCAAAATTTGGTGAAAACAAAGCGATCCGTGTGATCAATTTGGATCAACATGGCATGGATGATGCTTTATTCCTATATCAAAAATGGAGATGAATACAATGGAAAAACCTGCAAGAAACTGGGCAAGTAAACGTGAAAAGAAAGCCCAAACCATGAAAAAAATCGAGCATCTTCTCGATGGAAAATATGTCCCAACGGAAGCAATCATTGAAGTCTTAGAACAGTTGATCCGTCCGGGAGACAAAGTGGTCCTTGAAGGCGACAATCAAAAACAAGCAAGCTTTCTATCAAAAAGCTTAGAACAAGTCGATGCTCAAAAAGTCAACAATTTGCATATGATCATGTCGAGTATCTCCCGTCCAGAACATTTGACGATATTTGAAAAAGGCATTGCAACGAAAATCGATTTTTCTTATGCAGGCGCACAAAGTACGCGCGTTGCCCAAATGATTGAAGACAAAACCATGAAATTAGGGGACATTCATACGTATTTGGAATTATATGGTCGCTTATTTATCGACTTGATTCCGAATGTGGTCCTTGTGGCGGCGGACAAAGCCGATCGCCAAGGAAATCTTTATACAGGTTACAATACGGAAGAAACGCCAACGATCGTCGAAGCAGCAGCCTTTAAAGATGGGATTGTGATCGTCCAAGTTAATGAAGTGGTCGATCGTTTGCCGCGGGTCGACATTCCCAGCGATTGGATCGATGTCGTCGTGGTAGCAGACCAACCGTATCAATTAGAAGCCCTCTTTACGAGAGATCCGCAAAACATTACGGAATTACAAATTTTGATGGCGATGATGGCATTAAAAGGAATCTATGCAGAACATGAAGTACAATCGTTGAATCATGGGATCGGTTTTAATACCGCTGCGATCGAGTTACTTTTACCAACCTATGGAGAAACGCTTGGAATCAAAGGAAAAGTAGCGAAAAACTGGGTCTTGAATCCTCATCCAACGATGATTCCAGCTATCGAATCTGGTTGGGTCGAAAGCATCCACAGTTTTGGTGGGGAAGTTGGTATGGAAAAATACATTGCCGCTCGTCCAGATGTATTCTTTGTCGGAAAAGACGGCTCGATGCGCAGCAATCGAGCATTATCCCAAACTGCAGGTCAATATGCCATCGATATGTTTATCGGTTCGACCTTACAACTGGATTATCAAGGAAATTCTTCTACAGTGACGAAAGGCCGCTTATCTGGATTTGGTGGTGCACCAAATATGGGGCATAATCCGGGGGGCCGTCGGCATTCGACTCCAGCTTGGCAATCCTTACGGGATGAAACAGATCCTTTAGCAAAAGGACAAAAATTAGTCGTTCAAATGGTTGAAACGTATGGTTCCAATAAAAAACCTGTTTTTGTAGAAACGTTAGATGCGTTGGCTGTCCAAAAGCAAGCTGGTTTAGCCAATGCCCCAATTATGATCTATAGCGAAGATACGACGCATATCGTGACAGAAGAAGGCATCGCTTATCTTTATAAAGCAAACTCAAAAGAGGAAAAACAAGCAGCAATCGCAGCCATCGGTGGTGTAACCCCACTAGGAATGACCAGCACAAAAGCTTCTCTGGATGCCTTGCGCAAAGCGGGAATCGTGAAATTACCAGAAGACTTAGGGATCAAACGCAGTGATGCCAAACGATCATTGCTAGCAGCTCAAACCGTTGATGATTTGATCGAATGGTCCGATGGGTTGTATGAACCGCCAATGAAATTCAGAACGTGGTCTTAATAAGAGCAAGAGGAGAGAAGAAGAGATGGAAAAATTAGCTTATACGTATCAAACAACGAAACCAGTCACCAAAAAAGTCCATGTTGGCGTGGTTGGTTCTGGTGACTTGGAAATTCTGCTTTTTCCAACGGACAAACAAGAAACCACCGTTTCAGTTTGTACAGGAAGTGATGGCTTTGGCGATGTGTGGCAAAATGTCTTGACACGTTTTTTTGAGCGCTATCCAATCAGTGCGCAAATAGTGATCAACGACTTTGGCGCCACTCCCGGTGTGGTTTACCTACGATTAACCCAAGCAATGGAGGAACTAGCAGATGAAGAATAGTTTTGTAGAATTAAATGCCCGAGAACGGGTGCACGCATTATTGGATGCCAAGAGCGGTCGTGAATTGATCGATCCATTCGACCAAATGATCGCACCCAATCTGGTGGCTCAAGACATCGTGCCACAAAGCGATGATGGGATCGTTGTTTGCCGTGGAACGATTTCTGGAGAAAACGTGGTCGTGATCGCTATGGAAGGAAAATTCCAAGGTGGCGGGATCGGTGAAGTTTCTGGTGCTAAAATCATCGCGGCATTGACTCATGTGTTGGAAGAAAACCAAAAGGGCAATCCGATCACACCGATCATCATCCTCGATACTGGTGGCGTACGCCTCCAAGAAGCGAATTACGGCTTATTGTCGATTGCAGAAATCGGCAATTTGATCGTTGCAATAAAATCGTATGTGCCAGTGATTGGCTTAGTGCCAGGTCGGGTGGGTTCTTTTGGCGGTATGTCGATTACCTCAGCACTTATGAGCTACTTGATAGCGACGAAGAAAGCCCGTATCGGTTTGAACGGTCCTGAAGTCATCGAACAAGAAGCTGGAGTGAGAGAATTTGATTCCAGTGATAAAGATTTGATTTGGAACACCATTGGCGCCAAACAACGTTTGGCAGCACAAATGATCGATGAACTAGTGACTGACAGTGTCGAATCGATCCAAGAAGCTGTGATTGCGGCGATGGTTAAAAAGAAAGACAGTCATCGCAGCGAAAAAAGTGGTTTTTATCTTTCTCTTTTAAACGAACTTGATCTATCAAAGCCGCTGACTATCGAGGCATACAATAAGGCTCTTGCAGCGCATAAAGCAACTGGAGTGGCACCTATTACTGTAACAGAAGGCAAAGAAGCTGCTGCTGACAGTATCGGTTATCACTGGTTTTCAGCATTGACGAATCTGCAATTCCCAACCTCAACTAGTGCAACTGTCTATGCAGCTGCATCTGACCTTTTTACTGAAGAAGTCGTTGTTACAGCGATCGTGCCAAACCCAACTAATCCGATGTATCGGGTACGCAAGGGAGAAGTTGGTTTAGTCGAAGGGTATGAGATGGGCCACCTGTTAGAAACTGTTTATCAAGAAGACAAAGAGAAAGCAGTCAAACGACCAATCATTGCGGTCATCGATGTCCCTAGCCAAGCGTATGGCTACAATGAAGAATTGATTGGTATTCATGCAGCTTTAGCAAACAGTGCGGCAGCTTATGCCAAACTACGCCAAGCGGGTCATCCAGTGATCGGTTTTATCGCTGGTAATGCGATCTCTGGGGCTTTCTTAGCGCATGGCTTGCAATCAAGTCGTCTGATCGCACTAAATAGTGAAAAAATCACTGTTCAGGCAATGTCAAAAGAAAGTGCAAGTCGGGTCACCAAACGGTCGATTGCCGCGATTGAAGCCGCTGCGGAAAAAGTACCAAGTATTGCTTATGATATCAAAAATTATACGAAACTTGGGGCAATCTTCACTTTCTTATCCTCCATTACGGATCAGTCTGTCACCTCTGAAAGCAAAGCGACTGTAATTGAAGCGATCAATGAGGCGATTGATGATGTGCGTAAAACGAATGACACGATGTTGACCAGTCGCTACACCAATCCGATCGCTAAAAAGAGCGGCCGGCTGGAAACGAATAACGTATTTGAAAAAATGAATGCAGAATGGAATGAGTAACGAATGAACCGTGCCCACGATATCGTTCAATTAGATAAAGAAGTTCTTGATATGATTGATATTCCGAAATGGTTTTCTGAAAAAGAACAGCTTTTTGCGACCGTCCGTCGTGGGAAACCCAGCAACCCTAGCTATTTACCCGTGGGGTTGCGCGGGGAAAAGCGGCAAGAACGGTTTGCCTTTGAGGCACCCTGTAACATGATCAAACGAACGATCCATCCTTGGGAATTGACCAGTCGTGAGAGCTTCCGATTCAATGAAGTAGCCAATTATCCAGTTTACCGCAGCTATCAAAAAGCACGGCTTTTATTGAAGTACTATTCTTGGGGAATTGGTGGCAGTTTGGGTTTTGAATTAGCTGCAAAACAGGCAGCAATCAAGCCGACAAGTGATTTAGATCTGTTGCTTTATGCCGACACGAAAGAAAAGCTGCCATTGGAACTATTGGAAAAGCAGGCAGCCTTTTTTCAACAGATCGATGTTCAAGTTATCACAAAACAAGGCGGGTTTGCCTTAAAGGAGTATTTGGAACATCCATCAAAAAAAATCTTAGTAAAAACAGACGAAGGGCCAAAACTCACCACTGAGATTTGGTAATTATTAGAAAAGTGAGCGAAAAACATGTTTGAGAACAACGATTTAAAAATCAACATCAGTGATTTCCAAAAAGTATTTGCCGTGACAGCAGTAATGATGCAAACGATTTTGACTTTTGCCTTATCCAATACCCAAGATGAAAAGACTGCAGCATTCATCGGTACCTTTTATGTCTTGGTGAAATTTACCGCACCCCTGTTTATTTTTGCTATTGTTTATAACATGGTTAAGACAAGTCAACATCTGTCTTATCTAGAATTTTTGAAAGAAAAGTTTTTTGAACTTGTCGTGCCATATGTGCTTTGGACGACGGCTTATTTATGGCTCTTTCCCGCTGTCCAACAAGGAAAACCTTATACTGATACAGCAACGTTTTTACTGAAATATGTGACGGGGGATGCGGCGCCACACTTGTGGTATACGATCATGATGCTGCAGATCCAATTGTTGATGCCGTTTTTTGTCTGGTTAGGTTACAAAGTGTTGACGAAGAAAAAAGCTGTTTGGCCAGTATTGATCGTCGCAACTGCTTTGTATGCCGCTTGGTATGTGTTTTATGATCGCCAAGTTTTTGAAGGACCGCATCATGAAAACTGGTATTTATTGGATCGGTTTGTCTTTAGCTTTGCGATCTATGGGATCTATGGCGAAGCCGCTTTGATTTATCACGAAACTGTCTATCGCTTCCTATACAAGATTCGCTATGCTTTCTTGCCAGTGGGTTTAGCATTGGGGCTATTATCTGCCAATCATCTGCTACATTATGCAGGTGATCTAAGTTTCGCTCATGCACCGTATTTAAATACATTGCAAAGCTTATATAGCTTAGTATTGATTTTTGCAGTCTTTATGTTTGGGTCAACTATGATCAAGAACAATGCCCCTCAGTTAGGGACATTTAAGTGGCTATCTACTTATGCGTATCGAACCTATCTTGCCAATGTTTTTGTCTTTCAAGTTTTGTTGCTATGCTTCAAAGATTTGTTGCTGCAACTGCCAATGGGCATCATGATCATCGTCGCTTATTTGGCAACTGCCAGCTGTGGTTTTTTAACAAGCTATGTTTTGCATGTTTTATGGGTAACGATCAAAGGTCAAATCAAAAAATAGAGGAGGAGTTGGATGTTTGCATTTGCTGTAGAAGAAAATTGTCGACGACTCGCCCAATTGGTAGAAGAAGCCTTGATTGCAGAAGTGACATTGTCCCCAAAACCTGGGTTAGTGGATGCCATTGATTCAGGTGCCCATCACGATATGGATCAAGCACTCTTTCTGCGATCAGCTCGAGCATTGACGCCATACTTTGAAGAAATGGCCTTGGTGTCTTGGGGAAGCAGCATGTCTCAAGAGTTGCGGGAAGCAATCGCTGCAATCGGTCGGAAGGCAGAACAGGCGATGTTGGCAGCCACTGGTGGCATCAACACTCATAAAGGAGCCATTTGGGCATTAGGCTTGCTCATCAGCGCCGTCAGTAGCCAACTTAGTCGCAAACAGCGGATTTTTTTGCCAGAAGTCTTTTCTGACATCCAGCTTCTCACTGCATTTCCTGATCATGCGCTGACTCAACAAACGGAAAGTCATGGCAAAACTGTTCAAGCCAAATATGGACATCTCGGTGCGTATGGGGAAGCTGCTGCTGGGTTCCCCCATGTTCAAATCGCTCTAGCGGATTATTTTTCTCGGGATTGTTCCAATGAGACTGAAAAAAGGCTCCACATGCTGTTGGCGATCATCGCTACACTGGACGATACGTGTATTTTATACCGCAGCAATCAAGAGGTACTGGCACTGGTTCAGCAACTCGCACAAAAAGCCAATCAGCAAGCGTTGCCGAACCCAGCATTTCATGCACTAGCAGCCTTCTGCCAGTCAGAAAATGTGTCTCCAGGCGGCAGTGCTGATCTGTTGGCTGCCAGCTTCTTTTTATTGTCCATCAACTCGGTTTTACCCGTAAACGAAGGAAAGACCGTTTACCAATAACTCTTTTCCTTAGAAGAAAGCCAACGATTCTTCTAAGGATTTTTTGTTTCATTTTTTCGCTCGATTAAGAAAAATAAAATCTCTTGCTATTTGCATAGTTTAATGATTAGATAATTCTTAGGCACTACTGAAATGCTTCGTTGCTCCATTGCAACGAATAAAGGAGTTACAGATGAAATACTATAATGCTTTTCTTCAAAATCTTGTGTTGCGGCGCTGGACGGTCCTGTTTATGCTTGCGGGCATTCTTTTTTTGTTTCGCAGTATGATGACCATTCTGTTGCTGACCTTTATCTTTACGTATCTGATTTATCGGCTGGTTCTTTTGCTCCATCGAAAAAGTCATCTGCCCATTAAGCTTACGAGCATCCTGACTTACAGCTTGATTGTTTTTATTCTTTATTTAGTAGCAACAAATTATGTACCAATCATCATCAAACAATCCGTCCAATTAGTCAATTCCGTTGCTGATTTCTACCAACGGACAGACTCCAACAATGAATTGATCGAATATGTCTTGAATTTATTGCAAACCAGTGAATATATTCAGAAATTACAAAGCGGCGTTCTAGTCGTGATCAATTATCTGTATAATTTCGGTGAGTTGGCATTGACGGTGCTGATCTCATTTCTGCTTAGTTTCTTCTTTATGATCGATAACAAAAAGACCGTTGCGTTTTCTCGGCTATTTTTGCAAGGGCGAGGGGCGTGGTTCTTTGAAGATGTTTACTATTTAGGAGCTAAGTTTACGCGTGCTTTCGGAAATGTGATTGAGACGCAGTTGGTGATCGCCTTAGTTAATACAGCAATCACTGTCTTCGCCTTAGCGGTGATGGGCTTTCCGCAGCTGTTGAGTTTGGCGTTGATGATTTTCTTTCTCAGCTTGATTCCTGTTGCTGGTGTGATCATCTCGTGTATTCCATTGACGTTTATTGCCTATTCTATCGGCGGATTTAATGACGTGATCTATATTCTTTTGATCATAGTATTTGTTCATGCGTTGGAATCCTATATCTTAAATCCCCGCTTGATGGCCAATAAAACAGAGATTCCGATGTTTTACACGTTTATTCTCCTGTATCTTAGCGAACATCTCTTTGGTTTGTGGGGCTTGATCATTGGGATCCCATTGTTTACTTTCTTTTTAGATTTAATGAATGTGAAAGAGATTCCGCGATTGCGTAAAAAAACCGATGACACCTTGCAGGACCAATAAAATGATTGCTGTAAAGGATGGCAATTGATAGAAAAACCATCTCTGCCGATGAAAGGCGAGATGGCTTTTTTATTTCGCAGCAATTTTTTTCGTAAAGGAGACAAAGCAGATTGCTGAAGAGGTGCTTTGAAACCTGCCTGTTGGGGAATACCCCAAAGAATGATAAAAGTGAACCAGCTTGGGTTCTTGCAGGATCGTATTCAAATGTATCGTATCTGTTTGTACGTTCCTTTCAATCAAGGTCATTGCTTGTCTACCGATCCCGCGGTTCTCGTAGGAGGGAAGAAGGGCGATGGAAGATAGCTTCGTCGTATGCTCCTGCTCAACCGTCAGTTTTAGGAAGCCCACGGTTTTCTGAGCGGTCATGATTAAATAATAAGTGGTATTCGACGCAGAAAACTTTGCGTTTAGCTTCTCAAAACTTTGTAAATAGGGAGAAGTTTCTCCATCTTGATAACGGAGAAAGAGAGATTTGAAGGCAGCTTTTTGTATCAAGTAGATAGAAAGTAAATCGGAAAGCTTCGCTTCTTTAAGCTGAATGAGCATGCACACTCCATAAAAAGTCAGACATCATTTGTTGAAAGACATTGATTCGGTATAGAAGGTCCTGATGAAAAAGCCATCGAAGAGCAGTCTTTCATTGGCTCGTTTCCGTTTTGATCCTTCCCTCAACCAGAGGTTCAAAAACGAAGAGATCCGCAGGGCTTCGTGCCAACGGTGTTTTATTGAAAAAGATCATTTATCGATGTAACCAAGTCGTCATAGGTTTGACCGGTAGCGATTGCATAAACGGAAAGCAAAAAGACGAGGGCTGCTGCCAGCACGTAAAAAATTCGGAGGCGATAACCGTCACCTGTCCGGCGATTTTTTACAAAAGTAAAAATCGTCACAGCTAGATAAGCGAAGGTCAATAAACAAATAAGATACGTAATAATTTCTGGTGTCATGGGCGTTTTCCTTTCTTTTTCTATTTGTATAAAAATATACTCAATAAATATAATATAACCATTTCGATACCGTCAAAGAAAGCGCTCAATTTTTGATACAAAAAACTGACCGAGTGGTAGCCACTGGTCAGTTCTATTCAAAAACGATGGGGCATGATCTTAATTGTCTTTTTTTTCCGCATCTAGCAAGCTTCTTAGTTCATCTGCTAAAGCGATACAGGCAATACTATCCGTTAAGGACATCAGGGAATTTTCGAGTTGTCCTTGTGCAAGAGCGGTGTGAACTGCTTGAATCTCTGAATGGAAATCATCGATCTCGTACCCAATATCATAGACCGTGTCTTCTTGGTCAATCGTCACGGTAAAAGAAGCGGGGCGATGGAAGTTGGGGATCGTGATTTTCCCTTTTGTTCCTTGTAATTCCGCCACCGTCTCTTTTGTTTGGTCAAATCCAGTCTCAATCACTGCAACAAAGTCTTCACTGACAAAGCGTGCTTCAACATAGGTATCAACCCCAGTTTCATAAAGGCTGTAATCGATCATTTCGGCAGTTAAATTTTCTGGTGAAAAATCTTGGATAAAGGCTAAGTTATAGATCCCCATATCCAGTAAAGCACCCCCTTGTTTTGGCAGATAATGGTAAGAACTGCCTTCGACTGGTAAATGGCGGCGAAAAGTAGTCGTGACACTTGTTAGCTCACCGATATGACCACCATCCACAAGTTCTTTTAGTTTGCGATACGCTGGGGTGAAGCGTGGCTTCATGGCTTCCATAAAGAAGACTTCGTGTGCTTGGGCTTGTTTTTGTACATCGCGCATTTCTTGTGCAGTCAAGGTTGCTGGTTTTTCACATAAAACAGCTTTTTTTGCTTGAAAGGCTTTGATGATCCATTCATAGTGATACAAATGCGGCAAAGCAATATAAACGATATCGATAGCTGGATCATCTAATAGGTTTTGGTAGTTATCAAAGACGGCATCACACGGAAATTTTGCTTGAAACGCTTGCGCTTTTTCCATCGTACGACAAGCAACCCCATAAAGCTGGGCATCTTGAAAATTTTCTAAACTTGCAGCAAAGCGATTGGCGATATTTCCGGCACCAATAATTCCCCAATTGATCATTTCATTTCCCTCTTTTCTTCAGTTGACGGGTATTCTGAGAGAATCCCTGATTCCAAAACAGATTGTTTTTTTCTTAACTCGACAATATTTTTTTGATATTCTTTGGCATACAGCAAGGCAAACAGTGAATCTAAAATATACTCAAAGGCGACCTGTGAAGAAAAGGTACCGACTTTGAGAAAATCACGTTCATCATGAGAAGCGATGATCGCATGGGTCGCTAATGGGATGATTTTCGCATGGGCGTTGCCAGAGATTACGATCACTGGTACCCCAACATCACGAAAGTGTTGCATGATTTTTTCGTATTGTGTATTTTTCCCACGATAGGTAATAAACACGGCACAATCATTTTGCGTGACGTTCGATGCATTCCACGCATCATCCCCATATTCATCCGCAATGATCAGATACTTATTGATTTTGACCAACTTATTTTGAAAACTTCTTGCCCGGATCTGAGAATCACCGCGAGCAAATAAGAAAATCCGCTGCGCAGCTTCCAACGATTGCACCACTGCTTCCATCGTTTCTGGAGCGACCTGAGCGTGGGTTTTGTGGATCGAGTTGATCGTTAGATCGGCCATTTTTTTCATAATATCAGGTGTTTGATCCTTGGGCGAAAAGGGAAAATTCGCGTCAACAAAGGTTGGGTTGAACATCTGATTATGGGCAATTTCAGCCAGACCTAAGCGAAAACTTTTAAATCCTTCATACCCCATCTTTTTGGCTAGACGAATGACGGAAGAGTGGGATGTGTATGTATGCTTAGCGATGACTTCAATCGTCAACGAAGGCACATCATTGATATTTTGCAAAATATAATCGGCAAGCCGCTTCTCCGTATTGGTCAATCCTTCTTGAAGCCGTAATTTATCTCCTAATAACATCAAACCACCTCTTTCTAATCATAGCCTAGGACAAAGAAAACCAAAAGCAAAAACTGTACCATTTTGGCAATTTGGTAAAAATGTTCAGAACCACTCAGCAGTTTGCGAAAAAGTCTGGTCAAAAGAACCTGTTTTTGGCAAAAGACTTCTCATTTCGAAGGATATCAGCAATAATCAAGCTATCAATTCATAGGAGGCGTCACAATGTTAACTATCGCATATCTCGGAAACGGAAAAAGCACCAATCGCTACCATCTGCCTTTTTCAACCAAGCTGCAGGATAAGATCAAAGTAAAGACGATCTATTCACCAAGCGGCAAGCTGACCTGGCCAACACTAGAAGGCGTTCATTACACCTCTGACTTAGAGGATATCTACCGTGATCCTGAAATTCAATTAGTTGTGGTCACGACCCCTAGTCATTTGCATTATAAATTAGGCAAGGATGTCTTGCTCCATGGGAAAAATGTCTTGATCGAAAAACCTTTTACGGAAACTTCGGCACAAGCAAAGGAATTGTTCGCACTGGCGCAGGAGAAAGGCTTGTTTGTGCAATGCTATCAAAATCGCCGCTTTGATTCCGATTTTTTGACCACGCAAAAAGTGATCGAAAGCGGCGTGCTCGGAGATCTCTTAGAAGTAGAGATGCATTATGATTATTTTCGCCCAGAGATTCCACGGTCAGTGACCGAATTTTCACTGAATACTAGCTACTTGTATGGACACGCTTGTCATACACTGGATCAAGTGATCTCCTATTTTGGGCAACCAGACGATGTCCATTATGAGGTTCGGCAATTGCTTGGAAAAAATCGCATGAATGATTACTTCGATTTGGATCTGTTTTATGGTCGAATGAAAGTCTCAGTCAAATCTAGTTACTTCCGATTAAAAGAACGGCCTAGTTTCGTCGTTTATGGTGAAAACGGCGTTTTTGTTAAACAAACGAAGGATCGACAAGAAGAGCATCTAAAACAGTTTTATCTCCCGGATCATGCCGATTTTGGGATCGATTTACCGGAACACTATGGCACACTAACTTATATGGATGCTAACGGTGACTACCATGAAGAAAAAGTCATCTCTGAAATTGGTGATTATAGCCGTGTGTACGAGGGCGTCTATGAAACGATCATCAATGGTAAAGAGAAAATCGTGAAAGACGAAGAAACGATTTTACAAATCGAAATGCTAGAAACAGGCATCAATCAAATGATCACTGAGTCATAAGGCAGGGTGATTATGGGGCTTTTGACAAACAAAGCGCCTGGAGGCATCAACTGACTCAACGAAAAGGAGTAGATACGAATCGAACCTTCAGAAATCCTGCAAGAAGAACAGCAGCTGCAGTTTGCTCATTTTGACAATGACCTCGCATTGCGGTTGGTTATTGCCATCGATCAGTACGTTAAAAGGAACTACCCGAAGCCGGTAGGAATCAAAGTTGTTCATCATGGCTTGCCGATCATTCGATTTTTAATGGCAGGGCGAAAAGAAAGCCCTTGGCTTGAAAGAAAAGAACGAACGGTACTAGAAAGCGGGCATAGTTCACTATACGTCTATGCGCAAAAAAATAGAGATATACAATTTGCTAAATGGGCACAAGACGAACATTATGCAATTTGTGGTGGTGGTTTTCCAATTATCGAAGACAGAAATGTAACGGGTGCTATCTGTGTGTCAGGTTTGGCTCATTTAGAGGATCATAAAGTGATCACCGAGGTATTGAAACAAATGATCTAAGAAGATAGAAAAGGGGAAGCAAGATGAACTTAGCGATTTTAGGGGCAGGCATGATCGTCCATGATTTTTTGACGGTGGCAGGGGATGTCCCACAGCTTGAACTGTCCGCTATTTTTGGGACAGAAAATGATTTAGAGAAAATGAATCACTTAAAACAGCAATACGGGATTCAAACCGTCTATACAGAGTTAGGGGCATGTTTGGCGGATCCCTCCGTTGACACCGTGTATGTCGCATTGCCCAATCATTTGCATTATTCCTTTGCCAAAGAAGCGATCCTCGCTGGCAAACACGTCATTTGTGAAAAGCCATTTACGTTGCAGGCACGAGAATTAGTAGAATTAACAGAATTGGCTGCTGCCCATGGGGTGCTTTTGATGGAAGCCATCACGAATCAGTACTTAGCCAACTACCAAGGAATAAAAGCGCAGCTTGAAACATTGGGAGAGCTGAAAGTGATTGAATGCAACTATTCGCAATATTCTTCTCGTTATGATTCATTCAAAGAGGGAACCGTTTTACCTGCATTTAACCCAAAAATGGGTGGTGGGGCATTGATGGATATCAATATCTATAATATTCATTTTGTGGTCGGGCTTTTAGGAAAACCTAAAAGTGTCCGCTATTTTGCTAATGTCGAAGAGGGGATCGATACTTCTGGCATGCTGTTTTTAGACTATGAACAAACAAAAGTCGTTTGTATTGGCGCCAAAGATTCGACAGCGACGATTCGCTCAACGATCCAAGGGACGAAAGGATCGATCATCGTCAATGGACCGACGAATATGCTTGCCAGCTATGACGTTGAACCGGTCAATGGGGCAAAAAGCCATCAGGATCAAAGCGTTCACGGACATCGTATGTTTGAAGAATTTGCCCGTTTTGCACAAGCCATTCACGAAAATGATCATGCCTTTGTCAAGGAACGCCTTGCACATAGCAAGCTGGTGATGGAAGTAGTGGAAAAAGCATTGGCAGATGCCCAGATTGTATTAGGATAATCGCATCAATGTGGAAAGACACCAGCTTCTTAGAGAAGTTGCTGGTGTCTTTGTCTGTTGTCTTATTTTTTCTTCTTTAAACTCAATAAGGTTAGTGGGATACCCAAGGTGAGATAGCCGACAATTGTCATCAAACAGACGACCAGCCAAAAGTTATCTACTGCTAGAAACGCAATCAGGCCATAGGCCACCAGAATCGAGAGGAAATAAAAAAGAAAGAGCTGAAAAAAACGTTTAAAACTCACAGTCATTCATTCTCCTTTGTCGTTAAACTGACAAGAAAAGTATACCATATCAAACGCAATTTTAAGGGATGATTGTGATCATTCGCAGGAGCCGTTAAAGGCGAATTGTTTTGTGGGCTGACCGTGATTCGCTATACTTGAAGGGAAGAGAAAGAGCAGGATTTTTTTAAGAGAAGGAGGAGACAGATGAAAAAGGTGGATGTACTGATTATCGGAGCGGGTCCAGCTGGTACGGCTGCTGCCTACGGGTTAAAAGCCAAAGGAAAGACAGTGGCGATCGTCGAAGCTGATTTATGGGGTGGCACGTGCCCCAATCGCGGGTGCGATCCGAAAAAACTACTGATGCGAGGCGTAGAAGTCAAAACAGAGGCGAAACGTATGCAAGGCAATGGCGTTCAAGGGCAGGTAGCCATTGATTGGCCGGCACTGATGGCGTTTAAGCGCTCGTATACTGATCGTGTGCCGGAGTCAACCAAACAAGGGTTACTAGCAGAAGGAATCACTACTTACTACGGACAAGCCGCTTTTCGTGATGCCCATACGGTCGTCGTGGACGCCGAAGAGATTCAAGCAGAAAAAATAATCATTGCGACAGGACAGCGTCCAGCCGTACTACCAATCGTCGGCAAGGAGCATTTACAAAACAGTACTGATTTTCTTTCCTTTGAAAAGATGCCAGCAACGATTGCTTTCATAGGTGCTGGATATATTACCTTCGAATTGGCGATGATCGCTCAAGCAGCAGGTGCTGAAGTTCATGTGATTCATCATAATGACCAGCCACTAAAAGGATTTGATGCTGAATTGACCGCAGAAATGGTTCGTTCAATGCAGGACCAAGGTGTTTCGTTTCACTTTAACCAGAACACACAGCGAATCATGAAAGAACAAAACCACTATACAATTCAGACACAAGCGTTGTCTCTCACCGTAGAAGCAGTGATTGGTGCCACGGGACGCAGACCCAATAGCGATCAGCTGCAACTGGAAAAGGCAGGGGTAGAAACGTCAAAACAAGGGATCGTTGTAAATGAGTTTTTGCAGACTAGTCAAACACACATCTACGCAATCGGAGATGTGCTAGCGAAAAAGCAGCCAAAACTGACGCCTGTTGCTAGCTTTGAAGCCGCCTATCTTGTCGAGCATATAGATGACCAGAAAACGCCCATCCGCTATCCGCTAATCCCTACGCTGGTTTTTGGTGCGGAAAAACTGGCAAGAATCGGAATCAGTGAGCAAGAGATTGCCGATCATGCCTCAGAATATCATAGCGAGGTGATGGATCTTTCTTCTTGGTACACCTATCGACGAATCAATGATCAAGAGGCAAAAATCAAATTGGTTTATGACACATCTGATACAATCGTTGCTGTCACGATTTTTTCTGCATTGGCGGATGAGTTGATCAACCACTTCGTTTTTGTGTTGGAAAATCAGCTATCGAAAGAAGCACTGGCACAAATGATTTTTGCCTACCCCACACCTGCTAGCGATTTGTCCTATTTTCTATAAATAAACAAACAAGCCTGCGCTAGTTTCCGCTAGCACAGGCTCTAAATTATTATGTCCGTATTGACTATAGTCTGCCAACCTTAAATGAACCTTAAAGTTAGGCTGGGTTTCATTTAAGCAATGTCTTTGTTTTCTAGTAACCCTAGGTTTAGGCTTTTTTTGAAAGCCGACGGACAGCAACAATCAGTACGATCGATGACAAGAAGAGTCCGATCAAATAGATGATGAAAATAAAATCCGGCTCATAATGCCGATAATTGAATATTTTTATCATAAAAAAGAGAAACGGGATCGCTGCAATAAGGGTTGAAACGAAACGTTTCCGCCATTGTATGAAAAACGATCCAATCACTAGAAAAAGACAAAATGGGACCCAGAAGATCAGATGTCCGATAAGTTCGATTTTTCACACCTCCTAGCAAGTAAAATCATCATAACGTTTCTTCCTAAAAAGCAAGCGTGAATGAAAAAATAATCCCATTAGGCACGTATGAAATTATGAGTGGAGTCTTCTGAAAAGTTCACAAGAAATCTGAGAATTTCAAAAGGAAATGAAAATCGAGCAATTAGGAATGTCCCAATAGTCCGAGACAAGAAAGCACCTGTTGCAGCATTCGTTTTCACTTGAATCCTGCAAGAGGTGCTCTTCCGTAGAAAATCTGGTGCTTTATTCAATTGATATCAAAGAAATGATTAGGAAGGAACGGCAGTCTTTTTTTATGGCAAGATATTCTTACTATACAAAAGGGAAATGATCATACCTATATCCAATAGATCCTTATAATAAAATCCTTTCAGTGGACCAAAGTGTAAGAAAAATCCGAGAATCAGTAATACAAACAGCAGCAGAAAAAGCAGGTTGAAAATGGTCATCAAGCGAAAACTGAAATGCCAATTACTCAAGAAATACTGATATTTGGCTGCTCTGTAAATTTTGTTTTGAATTGGAATTTTCTTGAGTGCAGGGATCGATTCATGATAGGACGTAAATAATTCGTAGTCTTTTTTCGTCAGCACTTCTGAGAAAATGTGCGTCCCCGCTTGAAAGTCGAAATAGCCCCAATGGAATTGTTCTTTATCCTCTGGTGATTCGTGCTTCATCAGCTTTCTTGGCTTGATGGTGAACGCCTTGATGTTCTCATAGGGGTAACTGAAATAGGTGTTACTTTCTAAATAGTCGATGATGACCAGAAAAAGCATTCGGGTTTCTGTGAAAACCAACAAACGATTGCCGCGGGTATCATGAAAGATGTCACGGTATGCTTTTGCTTTCTCAGTTGTTGCATACGCATAGGCGCCAAGCCCTTGGTTGGCGAAGGCGAGGTTTCCATCTGGCGTCAAAGGCAGATAGCCAAGAATCGTTTCGTCTTTTGCTAAAAGCGTCCGAAGCTCCTCTAATAGATCTTGCAAGAAAACATATTGTTTGGACAGCTCGAAGGTTGTTGCTTTTTCTTGTTCAGTTACTTTTATCAGTGATTTATTTTCATTTAAGACTAACTGTTTAAAATCCATCGATAGTCATCCTTTCTTTTAAGCGTTTGCGGCCACGGGAAAGACGATTGTAGATTGCTGAGACATTTAAGTCCGTCTGCTCTGCGATGGTTTCGGGTGATTCCTGATAAAAATAGTAGAGCAGAAAGATCCTTTGATCAAGGGCTTCAAGGTCTTCAATAAAGCCCAAAAAGTTTTCCTTTGTTAAAGGTGATTCTTCAATAGCTAGTTCCTGCTCATCAACAGGTTTTTCTTCCAATGAGCGCTTGTTCAACTTTCGCTTGTGGTCAATCGCACGACTACGACTGATCAAAAGCAGCCAAGTAATCAAGCGGCTTCTGTCAGGTTGATACGCAGCAATCTTTTGCCAAACCTCGTAAAAAACTTCGTTCGCTACATCTTGGCGCTCGCTCACTTCATGCGGTTGGGAGAGGACACTATGAATCGTCCTCAGCATGCTATCACCATAAACAGCTAACAGTTCTTCTAAGCCGACATAGTCTTTCTTTTTGATTCGTTTAATGATTTCTTCATCCTGCACCTTTTTCACCCCTTCACACTATATACGAAGAATTTTTGTCTTTTCTATCAGAAAAAGAAAAAAACCTCTGTTAACGAGGTTCATGTTCTTTGGCCAGAAGATCTGTTGCTAAGCGCTGTGCCAAATACTCCCAAAGAATGCCACCAAAAAAAGCGCCTATCATATAAAGAGTGGCTGCTTGCAGCTCCAATGGATTATTTGCTAGCCGGAAAGAAAACAGCGAGCCGATGATGAATAGGTAGCTGCCAAAAAGCACTTGCCGCCACGAGCGTTTTTTAACAAACTTGCTAATGAGAAAGGTTGAAAGGATCATCAAGAGAATTTGGATGAATGCCAGAGAAGGAAAAAGTGCAAAGTCAGAAACAACCATTTCCCTCAATTGTTGAATCAAGAAAAAGAAAGCAAAGAGAATGAGCCCGCGTGAGAATATACTAAGCCGCAAGGAAGATATTTTTTTTCGCATTGGTTTACTCCTTGAAAGGTTTTCTTTATTATAGCAAATTTTTAGTTAAACAATGTAAAAAGATGAACGAGAAGGTCTGCAAAAAACTTCTCCTAAGTATGCGCTCTTTTAGTATACTTGTAAGAAACGAGTGGATGGACTCGATACATGAGGAGGATTGCATGCCAATGATTCTTTTTGCACCTGCGGTATTCAACTTGGCTGAAACGACACGGATGATCGAAGTCGCTAAACAAATGCAAGGAAATCACCACTGTGAGTTCTTTGGTTTTTCAAAGACCTTTGCTTCACTTATCATTGAAAGTGGTTTTACGTACCATTTATTGACGCCGACTCTGACAGAAAAACAAGAGGAACAGATCATAAAATTAGATCAACTGCGCTCATTCAAAAATCCCTTCACCAAAGAGATGGTTGCTGCGCGTATCCTGAGCGAAAAAAAACTGGTCGACAAGCTTGCTCCTCAGGTGATTGTAACTGGATCGAATGTCACGATCTTTCTATCTGCTCGCAGCAAACAGATTCCCTTAGTCTACGTAAAACCCTATGCGATGAGTGATCCCTTTTTTCGATCAGATAGCGCGTTTATCCCTTCTAGTTTGCGTTTCTTCGGACCGTTAAGGAAACCACTTTGGTATTGGACAAGAAAACAATTGGTAAAATCCCGCTGGATGCCCCGAGCATTCAAACACGCTGCCCAAACAGAAAAACTTTCTATGCCTGAAACGAGCTTACGAATGATGGACGCTGATTTAAATCTCATCACCACTCCTGAACGCTTTATAACAAAAGAGCTGCTGCCAGATAATTATCGAATCGTGGGGCCGATTTTTGCCAAGATGGGGGCGTCCTTGCCAGAAGAAGTGTTGACTTTTATTGAACAAAAGCGGCGGGAAAGAAAACGAATCGTTTATTTTGCAATGGGCAGTTCGGGGAATCCGCGCATGGTGCGAAAAATCTCAGCTTTCTTACAAAACCGTTCGGAACTAGCGATCATTGCTCCGGTTACTCATCTACTCAAGGGGAAACACAACGTCTCAAAGAATTTGTTCCTGACCGAATATCTGCCAAGTCATCTATTGCATGAGCATATCGATTTTTCTTTTATCCATGGTGGGGAAGGGACTGTTCAAACAGCTTGTGCCTCTGGGAAGCCGTTTATCGGAATCGGGATGCACTATGAGCAAAGCTGCAATATTCAGTACTGCGTGGCGTATGGCAATGCAATTGCACTGACAAAACCAGTAACTGAGAAAAAGCTGGAAACTGCTCTGACAGAGGTTGGAGATCTGAAGATTTGCCAACAAGCCTGCCAGCTAAAGAATCATTTCCCGACAAATGGTCCTCAGAAGGCGATGCAGGAGATTGAGCACTTTTTAGAAATAAACAATAGTGATTATCATTGAGATAATCACTATTGTTTAATAGAGATCTAATAGCATCAGCAAACCTGGGACCCACGTAGTGAAGATACCGCAAGCGATCGCAAAATAATGAATCTTACGACCAAAGTTTACCTTCACGATCGTATCCAAAAAGCCGCAAAACCATAATGCTCCCCATGTTAACCAAATCAGTGCAAAAAGGGGATCTTGCTCCCATTGCCAAGAGACCCAGGCAAAAGGCAAGGTATTGATGGCTACGAATAGCGCAAAAATTCCATAAATCCGTAGATCCAAACCAAAGAGATAAATAATTCCTACTAGTAAATACGTGAAGGCAAAGAGAAAGCCTGTGCCTGCTTCATAATAAGCACCTTGGAGCATATAGATTAGATTGATAATGAAAGATAACGAACCTGTAAAAAGATTAATTAAAGCAAGTGAACGATAGTCAATGTGAAGTAAACTTCCCCAGCCGTTGATTATCAAAGTAATTCCTACAAAAAATAAGCCGATCCCTAACATAAAATCCTCCTTTACTTAAATTTAGAATAACAAATTCCAAGAAAAAATAATACCTTTATTTATTTTTATGTCAATAAAAAGGAAAATAATTTTCAAATTTACTATTTTTTGCTGTTAAATTTGATAAAATCAATAACAAAGAGCGCTGCTTGCCGATGTTTTTCTCGTTAAGGGGAAAATTCCAGCGTTTAAAAGGAACTTTAACTCGTTGGAAGAATGGGAAAAGAGAGAGGAACAATAGATTTTCAGTGTATTAATTGGACAAAAAGCTGACGAGGCAGTAGCTTATCGGTTTTTACGAATTTGCAGCAGTGAAGACTGTTTTGCGGAAAGGAGGAATTATGCCGAGAAAAGATCGAATCTTACTTTTTATTGACGAATATATGCAAGCTCAAGGTTGCGCACCTACCATACGAGAAATCTGTGCCAATGAAGAGATAAAAACAACTTCTTTGGTTTATCGTCATTTATTGCGTCTTGAAAAAAGAGGCCTGATTTACCGAGCTTATCGCTTTAAGTCACGTTCGGTTCGTTTTACAGACGAAGGGAAGGCCTATGTCAAAGTGTTGCGACAAGCACAAACCAACGAAGAATAAATAAAACCAAAATAAAAAAGCCTAAGGCTTTTTTATTTTGGTGCACGGTAGCCGGCAGCTTCCGCTTCAGCGATGGTTTTGAACCATTCTTTCGGGTTGGTAGTATCCTCGTAGTATTTAGATCCGGGCAAATGATAGATGCCGCTTCTTGATCCTTTGATCAAACCGTTTCCTTGTTGATCGACATATTCTTTCTGTTTTTCCTCTGTTTCACTGCTTTGAGAAGTGGCTGTTGTCGTGTTGTTTTCACTACTTGTAGCATTCTCCGGCTGCGTCATATCTTCGTTGGAAATCTCGCTGCTACCATCCGCATAGTTGATTGTGACACCATCTTGGATGTTGAAGATATAATAGTTGAATTGGATCGTATCCTCGCCAATAGATTGGGCTTGCATCTGTACCCCACGGGCAACCAGCTCGTCATCGCGATAGATCGGGGTGACGGAATATCGGACATAATGATTTTTATCTTGCTTGAGATAATAGTTGATATCCATTTCTAAGCGCAACATCTCGGGATTGTTCAACTGACTTGTCCCTGTGATCAGATTCTTCCAGTTTGCATTTTCGCCAGCTAAAGCAAAGCCAATCAAGTGGGTTCGATTATATAAATATTTCCCATTAGGGAGCTGTTTATTACGCCAACCTGTCGGTTTTACACTGGAAATATCGCCACGCTTTTCCGTGGGCATCAAGGATTGATTCAACATTGCTTCAGCAGAGGTCGCACGATTGAGGTGATCGAGGTCGCCGTATGCTTCCCAGGCGCCATTTTCAAGGGAAAGATCATCTTCTGAAAACTCAGGAATGTTCTGATTGACTTCAATCGTTTGGGTGCCTTGGTAAGTTAACTGTGCCAGCTCATCTGCACGAATATCCTTAGCAGAAGTGATTGCCACTTCTGATGATGGTGTTTTGTGATTTGGGAATAGATCATTACTGTGTAGGAGACTAAATCCGACTGCTGCGAGTGCGAGAAGCGCAGTGACCGATCCGATAAATGTTTTTTTCTTTGCCATCTTTTTTTGCCTCTCTTTTCATTGATGTATAGTTAGCATAAACGGGGAGTAAAAAAACTGCAACCCATTCATCATACCATTTGCATGGAGCGTTTTACAGAACTTTCAGGTTTCTTTTGCTTTTTGATCTCAAATGTTCTTAACCCACTTTCTTTACCAAGGGAACATGCCTGATTGGTTTTTTTTATTTGCAAGTCAAATTTTTCATGTTTTAAAAAAACTATGTGATATAATGAATAAAGTTGTTGCTATTTCCCTTTGATGCTTGTTTTAATAACAGGCATCTCCAGCTGCGGAACGAAATTTCAGCTGTATAGCACGCAACCTTCAAACGAAAGAAATCTGGACAATTTTCTGAACGATTTCCTTTCTTTCTTTGAGCAAAATTACAGGAGAAGGAGTGTATCCCATGAACCAGCAAGAAACCATCTTACATTATTTAAATCAGAAAGACTCTGAAAAATTAAAAGAACTCGTATCAGGAATGGAAGAGCTGCCGCTGTTACAATTGTTCAGCAATTTATCCGCGGATGAAAAAGTGATCGTTTTCCGACTATTACCAAAAGATAAAGCACTTATCCTGTTTGAAGATTTGACACCAGCTACACAACAACACTTATTACGCTCTTTCACCGATGAACGGGCAACCGAGTTTGTGAACGAAATGGCACCAGATGTCCGAGTAAGACTCTTGGATGAGTTGCCAGCGACCGTAACACAAAAACTTTTACAATCAATGGCACCGGATGAACGTGCTGCAACAAACCTCTTATTAGGGTATGAGGCTGAGACTGCTGGACGTTTGATGACACCGGAATTCATCACATTGAAAAAAAATATGACGGTCAATCAAGCGTTAGAAAAAGTGCGAATGCAAGCCAAAGAAAAAGAAACGATTTATACGCTTTATGTTACTGATCAAACGAAAACATTAGAAGGTGTTTTGTCGCTGAAAGATCTCTTAATGGCGCAAGGGGATCAACTCATCAGTGAAATCATGTCCCAAAAAGTTATTTATGTTACCACGGACACGGACCAGGAAGAAGCGGCACGTTTGCTAAATGAACTAGATATCATTGCGCTACCAGTCGTAGACAAGGAATCGCGAATCGTTGGGATCATCACTGTCGATGACGCCATCGATGTCATCGAGCAAGAAACGACAGAAGACATGTTTAATGCCGCTGGTTTAGTCGATGTTGCTTCTAATGAAGCAGACCGTAGTAACGTTCTGATCAACGGCACCCTTTGGCAAATTTGGAAAGTTCGATTGCCGTTCCTAGTGATCACTTTGGTTGCCGGTCTTTTAGCTGGGGTAGTCATTGATGAATTTGAACAAACATTGGAATCGGTGGCAGCCGTTGCGATTTTTATCCCTTTGATCATGGATATGGGTGGAAACGTTGGTACACAGTCCTCAACTGTTTTTGTTCGCGGGATGTCATTAGGGCATATTGATCTTTCGACCTTCACTCGCCATTTCTTTAAAGAAGTTTGGATCGGCTTAAGTCTAGGTTTGATCGTAGGGGTCATCTCTGGGGCTGCTGCATCACTTTGGCAAGGAATCCCGATGTTAGGTGTGGCTGTTGGTATTTCGTTAGTTTTTGCCATGACCTTAGCCGCAGCACTTGGCTTCTTAGTCCCGTTTGTACTGATTAAACTAAACATCGACCAAGCAGCCGGTTCGGCACCGATCATCACATCGATCAAAGATATCGCCGGCTTGTTTATCTACTTCGTTTCAGTAAATGTTCTTTTGGGTCATTTGCTTTAGCATACTGTCCGTTCCGGTGGTATAATAAAGCGACATCACATGATGAGCACAACATAGAAAGGGGAAATGTCTTATGACAAATCAAATGAAGCAACATCAACTCGGAGGTTTCTCTTTTTAAGTGCGGCCTCCTAACTAACTGGAGGGAAATCATGGAAAAACAAGGAATTGTGGTCTTTCAGGCCAAAGATATTGCAAAAGTCCGCTTGACCACAGGAGAAGAATGTTTAGCAACGGTTTCAGGAAAATTTCGCCAACAGGCACTAGCGCCAAAGGATTATCCGATCGTTGGTGATTTTGTACAAGGACAGGTGTACGATCAAGATCATTTCTTGATTGATGCTTTGCTGCCACGAAAAAGTTTTTTACAACGAAAAGTAGCTGGAAATCGCACGGACGAGCAAGGCATTGCGGCGAACATCGACACAGTTTTTATTGCAACTAGTGCCAATGAAGAATTCAATTTGGCTCGGTTAGAGCGCTTTGTAACGATCGCTTGGGACAGTGGGGCTAATCCGGTGATTCTCTTGACCAAAGCCGATCAAGTTACTGCTGATAAAAAAGCAGAGCTGCTGCAAGCATTAAACGATGCATTTGGTGTGAAAACATTTGCTACGTCCATTTTTGAACCAAACGAATTGCTGATGGAAACGTATTTTTCTGACGGACAGATCAGCGCATTTATCGGTTCATCTGGGGTCGGAAAGTCCAGCTTATTAAATCAGCTTATGGCGCAAGACGTTCAAAAAACCAATGACATACGAGAGGATAGTCGAGGACGACACACGACGACGAGTCGCCAGTTGTTCACTCTGTCCTCTGGCGCAATGATCATTGATACTCCTGGCATGCGGGAAGTTGGCATCAGTACCGTCCGGTCAGCTTCGATCGACCAATCCTTTGAAGCGATCAGCCAGTATGCTGAAGGTTGTTTTTTCAGAGACTGTCGTCATGAAACAGAACCGAAATGCGCGGTCAAAGCGGCCATTGCTGCCGGTGAACTTTCAGAAGAAGCTTTCGCCCGCTATCGTAAAATGGAAAAAGAACTGGCGTATTTGAAGCGAAAAGAACAGATCAAAGAATTGAAAAAGTAAAAGTTAGCACTCCTTTCTTTAAGAGGAGTGCTTTTTTGTACGTGTTAAGAGAGTCTTGTTGAGTAAAGAAGAGGGACGTAGACAATGTCCTTGTGTTTTCACGAAAAGTCGGCCAATTCCACTGGGCACTACATGCTAAATGGTTGAACTAAGCTAAGAACGCCTGTCTGGTTGAAAGCTACCGTCAAGAAAGTCAGTATAAAAAAACACAGTGGGGTGTTTTCCCACTGTGTTTTGAGCAATGATTTGCCCCTGCCAAGGTATTTCAAGTATAAAGCGTTGATTCTTAAATAGCAACTCGAAAAAAATCGCCTCATTCAGCAGAGCGCAGAATTTTCGTCATGGCTTTTCCTTTCGCCAGTTCATCGATCAGTTTATCTAGATAACGAATTTCTTGGACCATTGGCTCTTCGATCTCTTCTACCCGAATGCCGCAAATGACACCAGTGATCTGCTTTCGTGCGGGATTGAGCTGAGGGGCTTGACTAAAAAAACGTTCAAAAGAATGCTCTTCATTCATCTGTTGCAGCGTTTCTTGGTCATAACCGGTCAGCCAGGTAATAATCTGATCCACTTCTTCTTTTGTTCGATTTTTCCGCTCTGCTTTGGCAATATATAGGGGATAGACTTTCGCGAAACTCATTTGGGTGATCTTTTGATTTTTCATGATATACTCCTTTAGTCTTTACACAAAGTATACTTTATTTTCTTCGTTTTGCCGAGATTTTCGACACTTGTTGTGTGCCAAAAATAGGCGAGGGGACTAAAGAATGATCTTTTCTTCTTGTTCACGAAACCCTAGAACTTTTTGACGTGACTCGCCATCCCAATAGAGTAAGTCCAAATTCTTATGCAGCATTAGCTGTGTATATAATTCTTTCAGCGTCAGAGCGGGTTTTTTTGGTTCAAAAAATAAAATCAATTGGTTATGGCTATCTTGGGCGATCGTCGTAAAAGGAATCAGGTTTTCTTTGTAAGTTAAATAAATTCCTTGGTAATCTGCTGCACTCGACGACGTTGTCAGTGCTGTCAAGAGGTCTCTTGCTCTCATAATGAACCCGCCTTTACTGTTTTTTGTCGATAGGCATCGATATCCAACATGATTTTCGTTTTGCCGTACACCGTATACTTTTGCACCACGAATTGACGGCGCTTATTCCAATAGCCGCCCACGGTTAGAAACATACCGTCATCAACATCCCCTAAAAAATTCAAACTGTGTTTCGCAATCAAACAGTTGGTGGTACCTAGTGTAAAGCGGACCAAAGGGGAGGGGGCAAAGGAGACGATTCTTATTTTTGAGACAGATCCTTTTTGTGTTTCCATCAGGTATTCCTCCTTTAGTAAGTAGTAAAAAGCGGATCATTCGTTGAGATCAAACCATTTTTTCTCTTCATAAAAAGCAACGTGACGAATCTCATCATAATGGATTTTTTCCGTTGTTTCTCCCGTCAAATAAATACCTAATGGGTCATAACCGCTGATTTTCCCGATAATATCTGGAGGATAGCCGCCTTCTTCATTAACTTCTTCTCGTTGGATCGCCACAGTTAGGTTCTTTTTCATGGCTTCAAATAAACACTGATTGATTTCTTCCGTTGTGAGTGACGGCTTAGGTGGACAATCAAACTTACGTGTCGGTTCCTCTTCAATTTCAGTTGTATGCTCAGATAAAAAGAATCCTTGCCACTTTAGCTTTTTTCGATCTTCATATGGTTGTAGCATACCCATAGCAATCACCTCTTATCTATATAATACAAACATACGTTCTCTTTTGTAAAGCGAACAGATTTTTAAATTTCTGATTCTTCTATGAAACATCTAAAAAGGGCATCAAACAAGGGTCTAGTGGTGGGTATCGTTTTTTTGCACTATATCTGTTATAATTTATCCTGAAGCGACGATGAACGATTTGGAAAATAGCTGGCGAAAAAGGAGAATAGTATGTCTGGATTAATCGTGGTCCTGCTTACGATCTACTTTGCAAGTAGGAAAGATAAAGAACAGTGGCTTTTTGATCGCAAACGATTGACTATTCTGGCGCTTATGTTTGTGATCGTCGGCATAAGTTGGGGCTTAAATGACAAAATAATGAAGGATCCTCTGAACCAAAATATTAGAAGTAATTTACTGTTTAATTATTCGTTTCCCTTATTGATATGTATGCTAGGTTTATTTATCAAAGAAATACCACGTTGGGGACGGATCGTGACTTTGTCATTTGGCTTTATGATTTTCGGGTATTTAGCTTTGCACTATTTGATAGGTTTTCACAACCCGTATTGGGAAAATCTACAGCTAAGTCCATTGTATTGGCTGCCAAGTGACTAGCCATACGAAAGTATCGCCAATGGAAACGCAAAAAAGCACTCCCTTTATTGAGTGCTTTTTTGCGGCTAAATAACTGCAGCAAGGTGTTTCTTTTCCCAAAAAAATAGGTTAGACCTAAGTAACGAGGGGATCATATAAGGAGAAGTCATGACTGTTTAAATCAAAACGATTGATTCATGACTAAACCGTGTCTTTTGATCATTGCCAAAGTAAAATATGCGATGAGCGTTCCTGCAATACCAAAAAGTAAATCGATTCGATCAGGGGTGTTCATAAAGCCAAAGACAGTCTCGCTCAATAGATTGGCAATGAGTAAGAGCAGGGTCAATAGCGTGACGGCTTTAAATGGCGCACCTACGAGAAGCCAAAAGTACCCCAGTAAGCCAATAATCAAACTAATCGAAAAATTGGAGATATGAAGATAAAAGTCAGCATACCTCGAAGTAAAGAAAGAAATGTCCAAGTACTTTGATAAATAGAGGAAAAGGGCTGTGAACACGAAAAGTAAGTAGAGGAGTGACGCCCATAGCTTTGGTAAAAAGGCTAGCTTTAATTGATTATTCGTTTTCATTTTTATTCTCCTTTTTAGGAATTGTCAGCCATACTTATGAAATTGCTTTTATCGGGTATTAATTACACAAATGGAAAAACAAGCTGCAGACTAGGCAAATCAGCTGGTTTGATTTTACTTGCCAACGAAATATCCTAAGTTATCTACCTGATTTTAGGGTTCTTTTTTATAGAATCATGTAACGGGTATTTGTTAGCATTTGCAACATCTAAGCACTAGTGTTAGAACTTTGAAACGGATTGGCTATATATGAATAAAGTTCGAGAAAAAAGCTCAAAGATTTTCAAAATGATTATAGCATACAATCAAACCGATTGGTTCGTAAATCAAGGCTAAGGCTGATAGCTTGAATCTGTATTTGCTGAGATAAAGAAAGTAGGACGACGAATCCGCAAGTACTTGCTACCAGACAGTTATCAATCTGTTAATCAGCAAATCAAAAAAAGAATCTGAAGAACATGTAAAACAAGAAATTCTTAGTTTTAATTGAATTTTAGGTGCATTAGCGACAATCTACTGATAAAAGTCATTCGGAGGGAGGTAAAATGATACAAAATTGTTTTGAACTATTTAGAATGGCACGAACCCTTTTTTGAATGTAACTTTGTATAATATATATTATGTAAACTAAAATAAAAAATTTTTTGAACACCGTATTTAGCTAGTAATTGTGCGACTCTCCTCTCTCTTATTCATGATTATTTCCTTCACATTAACCTAATTAGCAGCATAATCCAAAAAAACGGTTATTTAAGCGATAGTTTAGGATTTTTGTTTATTTTACGACTGACAAGAAAATCAATTGACAAATTATATCTGTACCTTTGTCTGTATTTGATCTTGTTGATCCTTGAATCTTTGAATTCAAAGATAGTTTGCAGCTGCTGGCCAATCTCAATGAATCACTCAATGCTTAATGAATCGCTGTTCACGATTTTATCAGTAATGATTCGTACATAACCCAGCCAAATTTGTGCTAACTAAATAGCCTAATGGGAATCTTGATCACAGGCAAACCAGCAACGATAAACAAGAAAAGTTGAGTTGCGTTCAGTTTTCACCTAAACGGATCCAATTCCCATAGCGAGTCCTAATCAAGGGATCACAGTCATCTAAGTACAATTTTCTTTTTGTTGCTGCTAATAAAGCAATGACAGCTACGGAAAGTTTCAAACTATGTAATACAGGATCGCCGAAAAGACAATGATCAAAACGACCAAAACAATGATTAGTTGATTTAAACGTCGAATAAGCAGGTTTTTCTTATTTTTTTCAAATTCTTTTCCTTCATTTCGATAATATTCTCTATCTTTTGTTCCCACGAGCGCCAACTCCTTTTCCCTGATTTTATCACTATCCTGAAAACAATGGGTGCAATCAAGGTGTTTTGTACAATAAATGGCAGTATTTTGTTAGAGCTTACCATCGTATACGTATAGAGACTAAATAAGACGACTGACGAGTTCTAAGTGATTCATAACCGCAGCTTTCCGAATAACGCCCATACCTGGAAACGACCTTTGCTGATAGGCAGCAATTAATAGCTGCAGCCCAGCTGTTTGTGTAGGATACTCTTCTTCATGCTGTAACAAAGCTTCCATGACTTCGAAAAACTTTTCTTTCTGATTTGGTAATTCTTCCTCAGAAAATAAGTGAACGATTCGCAAATCTTGCTCAGTTGTCGGATAGATCCAATGCAAAACCAACCGCTTTGAGGGATAACTGTGCTCATAATAAATTTTGCTATCGACAGAAAAATCACTAAACCCAGCATAACCCAATTTTTGATAAAGATGATGGGTTTTTGAAAACCCTTCGTCCGGACATTCTGTATAAAAACTATTTTTAGGTAAACGGGTAAACGGATCTTCCATCAGTAGTTTCGGGCCGTTGATTTTATTTAACAAACGAAACTCTTTGCCTACCAGCACCGGCAGTGTATTTTCCCGCCAATCACTAGCGAGTGCTGGGTCCGCTTGATGAACGATCCAAAGATCAGGCGTTTCTTCCACTGTTTCAATGGGTCGATCTACGATCATTGCTTTAGGGGCAGCAACATTTTGCAACTCTGCTAACCCCTCTGCAGTCAGAAAAGCCCCAGCCTGTGGATTGCGAACAAGATAAAAAGGATGCTGCTTCCTTTGAAACAGGTCAATGGTCGTCCAAAACGTTTTTGATTGCTTGACCGGTTCAATGATCGGCTGGATCGCTTCTGACAAGCGATCTTGTTCCAACAGTGCTTTCAACGCCAATAAATCAAATTGTTTTCCACGAATATACGGGAAGTACATCTTCTTCTCTCCTTCTTACTTGCCTGATAAAAAACGTTTTTCCAGCGCTTCATAGGCTGCTCTCGTAGCGGCCAATTCTTCTTTCAAGGCTTCGATCGCTTGCAGCTGAGTATCTTCAATAAATCGATCATAGTAATTGACTCCACCACCGAACAAGTCATACTCAGGCTGGCGTTTCTTCAGTTCTTGGTACAAACGTTCTGTTGAAAATACCCGCAATCCTCGAGCAGTCTGTTTTGCTTTGCCGACTTCTCTCGCTTGTGCCGAAATCAACCGAAACAATAAGCCATTTTCTGGAACCTGCAGCTCTTGCCGTTGGGGTTTCTTTTCGACACTGAAATACCCTTTGCTGCCCGTTTCTTTTTCAAGAAATGCATGATAGACCAAAACACCAATTGTAGGTGCAATCTGATCTTTGACTTTTTCATACAAAGACTTGGGTAAGACAAAATAATTATAATTCCCAATAAAGGATAGTTTTGCTTTTGAGCGAAAATCTGCCAAACTAACTTTGAGTTCGTAGCAACGCCATTCAAATGTATTTTCAGTCGTCAAGCGACAACTCAAAGTATCCACGATGCCGTGATCATCTGGCATGACTACCTCTTCTACCACAATATCACTGTTTTCACGACAATAATAATAAAGTGCCTCTTCCATTTCTAAAGTTAAGGATGTCTTCACAAATTCACGACCTTTGTCTTGTTTCACCTATTATAAAACATATGTTCGCATTTTAAAAGAGGGAAATAAAAGCAACCTATCATCCCCTCACTCATTCGGGCATCCGTTACCGAGAATCTCTTCAACCGTCCTCTTTGTACCGCGGAATCGTAACAAAAAAAGCAGCAAGAGCACACCAAGTTGCGTGATTAATAGACCTTTAAAGGGAAATTCAAAAGTAAAGCCTGCGGGAAGATGAAAGAAATGAAAAAAATCCTGCAGTGCTTTTTGACTAAGCCACAAACCGCTGACAAGCCCTATCAAACCAATAACAATGCTTTGAATGCCTACAAAGAAAAGCTCTTCTAAGGTGACCACCAACGGAGACTGTCCTAACAACAACCGAATACTCAGGGATTGCTGCTCCTCCCCCATCAAATGAAAACGATACATGTGATTGCAGTGCCATAAAAAGGCGGCGATCAATCCTATAGCTAGAATGCTAAGTACGAAGCGCAGCAAATGCAAAAAGAAAAGCCAACTGGCATATGTGAGATCCATCTGATTCTCACCACTATTTGTTTCGTAGTGCAGCCATTGGTGAAAAAAAACTAGCCAATTCTCTGCAAAGATAGCAATGATCAGTAGAAGAATCGCCAATACACCACTCATCAGCAAACTGCGCCTACGAAGTGCTGCGTGCCAGCCGAATTGGCAAGGATAGTAGAAGTACCGCCATTTGTTCATGATAGCCCTCCTTTTGGCGTCTATTTTACAGAACTTTTCAAATTTAGACAAACATCTTCTTGTTTACATAATATAATTATGAACAAAAAAGAGTGCGGCACGTAGCCCACACTCTTTTCCTTTTAGCTATCGACGTCTACAAATACCTTGTCAGCAGCTGCAACAAGCGCTGCGGAAATTCTGTTAGATTGGAAAGATCAATAAAGCGTTCTTCCCCATAAATCGCTTTGATCACCTCTTTGTCTTGGCCAATGGCAGCTGCCAGAAACAGCACCCCTTGTCGTTCATAGTCAGCGATCACTTGCTGAATATCTTCTTTGGCTTTTACCCCTGTATAATCAGGAAGAGCTTTTGGCTGGCCATCACTGATATTCAAGAGTAATTTAGTGGTTGCCGGCTGATGAGCGAGCTTTTCAGCTAGCACGCGCAAGACAGCCCCATCACGGTTATTTTGCCGAGGCTTCATTGTCATGAGTTTCTCTGGCACAAATTCAAAGCCTTCATTAAATTCTTTGTAAGCAAAAAGCGAGGTTTTTTCACGAGCGGTCACGTCCGCTGTATCGCCATAGATCATCAATGGCAAAGATAAACGTTCGGCAAAAGCATTCACCGCTAAGACCGCCTGTTGCGCATACAATATCCGATCTTCTCGAATCATCGAACCCGATTCATCGATGCGCAAAGCAAGAGCTAAGGAAGGCTGTTCATGAGGTGGATTCTTCTTGTCAAAGGTCCGGAAATCTTGATACGCAACCTTGCTGGCATCAAAGCGTGTGCCGCTGTACTTACCTTTACTGTATGCCGAAGCTTGTTCATTTTCCAATACTTCTTGGGTTTGCTTGATCAATGACTCTACGATCGGCAGCAACGGCTGCAAACGCTGTTGGGCTTCAGTCGCTTTTTCTAAATCGACGGGTGGTCGATGAACGATCAGCCCTTCTTTGGCATGGATTGATTCTTTCAATGCTTGTCGTGCTGTCTTTGATGCCGTGGTTTTCTTTTCTTTCTCCTGGGTTTCATACGCTTCGATCGACAAAGAATGAGCAGCAGGAGCTGGCTCTTGTGCCTCACTCCCAGCTTTTGCTTGGCCATCATGACTATTGCGTTCCAGTTCTTCTGAAAACGTCGCCTCAGTTGCTGCGTTTTTCGCTTCTTGTTTGTCAGAATCACTGGTTTCCATCGTTTCCGCCTCAGTTTCTTGATTGGGCGTCTCAAGGACTTGTTCATTTTTTAGGACGGGCGTACCTTCTTCCACTACATTGCGCTGGTCCGCCTCTTCGCTGCTGATTCGACGCCCTTTGATTTGTTGTTTAAAAGCATTTAGTGGTTGTCCAGAAAACAAAAGTCGCAGTTGCGCCAATAACCCTGAAGCTTCTAGTGCCTGTTGTAACAGAGAAAGCTCATTTGGATCGGTGGTGATTTTGTATAGCACTTTGCTATCAATTGCAGTAAAAGGATCTTGTCCTTGTTTGACTGCATTTAGCCAATAAAAATAGGAACGCATGCCCGCCACCCCTTTGATGGCATTGGCTTTGGCGGTCACGTCTAGCAAGCGTATGATCTCAGCCATTTTCTCCGCAGTCGTTTTGTCTGGATAATTGGTTTTGGCAATGCCTCGCTGCACCATGACTGCCAGCTCAGGTAAATCCATTTTTTCAGCATGCTGCATCCGGTCTCGCAAGGATTCGTTCAAGGGGCGGTTGCCTTGGTAATTCCGATTCGTTGTGATGATCACCACACAGTCAGGGTGTCGTCGGACGAAGCCAGTCGGGATATTCAGCATTCCATTTTGTTCAAGGGCCGAGTTTAGTGCCACTAGTACCGAAGCATCACGAATGACCGTTGGCTCTTGAATCTCAAGCAAGTAGCCTTTTTCCAGCGCCCGTACGATTTCGGAGGGATAAAATTTGTATTGAATCGTAGGTTGTTGATCACTGGTTTCGATTCGTTCGATCAGTTCTGCAAATTTCGCCCGTGCCCGCTCACGAGTCAGGGAAAAATGCCGCTGGATCAACCCCAAAACATCTTCAAAACAATCACTTTGATAAATCGCATCCAGCAAGTCCTTGTCCTCTTCTTGGTCGGTGTTGATCACTGGTAATAAAGCACCAAACACATCTGACTTATCCATATCCGCAAAGCAGGTGATTTTGGTGTAGGGCAGTTGCAGGTCGGCAGAAAGTGCCTTTGCCAACTGGGTCTTGCCGGAACCAGCATCGCCTTCCAACAACACATTGAAGATCTTCATTTCTGGATCCGTCCAGTTCAACGCGATCTCTGAAGCGATTCGCAGTTCTTCGGCACTGGTCTGATGACTTTGTGGTTTCTTCCAAATCATTGTTTGTTCTAATTTGCTAAAAGCGCGTCCTTTCGTTACGACAAAAGACGGTTGAATTTGTGTCATGGTAATCTGCTCCTTTTCTTAATAACCTAGCTCATCCAAAAGCCGTTTTAGGATTTTGAAGCGTTCACCATAAAGTTCGCCATCTTTTTGCAAGGAATCATAAAAAAGTAGAATGTCTTCATCGATCTTAGGATTTTCGGTGTCTACTTCAACGGTCATACGATTTCCTTGTAAGCCAATGATCTCGATCAACGGATTTTCAGGATCGTAAAACTTTTCATGGCGATAAGCCTCTTGAAAATACAAACTGGATTGCGCCACTAAGATTGCTAGATCTAAGATTCTAGTGAGCGGTAGTTCTTCTGACTGACGAGACCATTTTTCACCTGTGTGGCGCCAAACCTTGCCTGAGATATCGACTTTTCCCCGGTCGTTCCATTGTGCCAATCCGAGGGAAAGGCCTTTTGCATCCGTATGTAACGCATTTTTTCCGTCAACAGTATCATAGTCTTCCACTTTAATGACGGGCTTATGTTTCAAGTTTTCTGGTATTTTCATTGTTCTCACTCCTTGTTTAGTAAATTACTAATTTACTAGATAGAGTAAGTATAATGAGGAAGCTAGTTTGGGACAAGCAAAAGGTCTTTTCTAGTAGCTAGGGACAGATGTCTATAGAAAAAGCACTTGATAAGAAGTATCTAAAAACAAACGCTCTTAAAAAGTGCTTTTTTAAGACGCATTACTTCACTAGCTCAATTGATTGAAAAAAAGGCGCAATTCTTGCTTTCTCTGACTTGCAAGTTGGGCTTTGGGAATGCCTTGGATCGCCCCTTCAATACCATAGAGCATATGGAGGCAAGCGCCCGCATCACATTGTTGGCGGATCGTCACAAAAATGGCTTCGGCCGTTTTTGTGCGCAATTGTTCAGGGGTACTGATGCCGATACGAACCAGGTGATCCGCTAAAACTTGGCCTACATTTGGTAACTTTTGCAGTTCATTCATAGGTTTCTCCTTTTTGATTGTTGTCATCCTGCCCGTCTTCCTCTTGACGAATCAACGCATAGAGTTTCATATCTAACAGCTGATGGTTTTTCTCCGCATGCTTTCGCAAAACGCCTTCTAATGTAAAACCTGCCTTTTCCAACACACGACAAGAGGAATGATTCTTCGCAAAAGATTCAGCAGAAATACGAACGATAGTTGAAGTAGTAAATATATAGTCACATAGTTGTTGAACGGCTTGTGTCATCAAATCTTTTCCCCAGTACTCTTGTGCAATAGAGTAGCCAATCTCAGCCGTTCTATAATGGATATTTTCTTTGCGAACAGCACGGATACTGCCGACTGCTCGGTCATCCACAGTGATTGCAAAGGCAAATTCTGCTTCTTCCACAGATCGAATATAGGCTTGTGCATCTGCGACCGTATACGGGAATGGCAACCCCTCCCGTAAATAATCGTGGATGGATTGATTATTTAACGCATGGGCTAAATCTTGCGCATCGCTCATTTGCCACCTTCTTAAGGAACACTTCATAGAAATTCCTCCTTTGCCAGTCCTTCATTTTGCTCCTATTGTACGAGTTTGTGTGATTTTTTACAAGCGAATCTCAAAAAAGCAGAAAAAAGAACCAGCTAGACGAACGTCTAACTGATTCTTACATACATTGTCTTGAGGAGATAATGGCGTGAATAAACATAGAAAAATAAAAATTATTGCGCTGAAATAGCGATGCCAATGGCTTTTTCCCCTAAATGCGTGCCGATAACTGGTCCGAAGTGACCAATCTCAATTTCTGCATTTGGGTATTTCGCTTGAAGCTTCGCTTTTTCTTCTTTCGCTACTTCTAAATTATTGGCGTGGATTACATAAAATTTAACAGGCAATGCGATTTCTTGCTCCCGTTGACCAATGATATCTTCCGCGCGATTGAATGCTTTTTTGCTGGAACGAATGCGCTCGTAAAGCACAATTTTTCCTTGATCAAAGGTCAAAATCGGTTTGATTTTTAATAATCCGCCAATCAAGGCTGCTCCATTGGTTAAGCGACCGCCACGAACCAAGTTATTCAAGTCGTCAACGATCAAATAGGCATAGGTATTGTCTCTGATAGTGTCCAGATGGGAAATGATCTCTTCTACGGTTTTGCCTTGACTTGACAGATCAAGAGCGGTTTCTACCATGTGCCCCATCGGCATACTTGTGATTTTCGAATCGTAAGGAATGATTTGAACGCCTTCGATTTCATCGGTAATTCCATAAAGCGTTCCGATAAATCCAGAGATACCGCTTGATAAGTGGATACTAATGATCGTGTCGTAACCGCGATCTTTCAATGACTCATATAAGGCTAACACTTCTCCTAATACCGGTTGAGAAGTGGTTGGGAATTCTTTGCTGTTTTTCAACAAAGCGTAATACTCATCAGCTTCAATGTCGATGCCCTCATTGTAGACTTTTCCATCTAAAATAACAGGGATCGGTATGATAAACAAATCTTCATGGTTTTTGATCCGTTCCGGCAGATAAGCTGTACTGTCAGTAACAACGGCTAATTTCATTCTTTTTCCTCGTTTCAACAAATTTCAAACGTCATTAATAATATAGCATAAATTTACTTACTTTCAAATGGTTTTCAGAACTTTTCATTCTGCTTACTCATTAAGAAAATTCCTGATCGCTTGTTGATTGGTTTCAAGATTGACGACTAACACACTTCCGGCACTCGCACTTGAACCGTATTGCCAAGAGTCAGCGACTGGGACAGTCAAGCTGTCGACTCCTCCCGCCCCTCGAGCAATCGAGAAGGTATTTTTTAATAGGAAAGACATTGGCAGGTTGGTGGAAGCATAGCCTAAGACTTTTCCAGCTGCATAAGGCAATTTTAAAATAGCTAAAGGATTTTTCATTTCGCTAAAGATCGCATCCATTACTTGCTGCTGTCGTCTTACACGACCGAAGTCACCTTCTTCGTCCATCCGAAAGCATGCGTATTGCAACAGCTCAAGCCCATTCATTTGTTGTTGCCCTTGCTTGATGGCAACTTCAAGATTTTTACTCATATCTTTTTCCGCGTTGATAGCAACGCCTGAGGGAAACAATGTGTCGATCACTTTTTCAAAGGAACGAAAGTCAACTTTTGCATAATAGTTGGTTTCTAGCCCGAAGTTCTCCGCTAACGTTTGTCTAACCAAATCAGCACCACCAAAGGCATAAGCCGCATTGATCTTGTTTTCGCCATAACCGGGAATCGTAACTAAAGTATCCCGCATAAAGGAAAGTAGCTTCGGTTGCTTACTGGGACCATCTAATTGCAAAACCATAATAGTGTCTGCTCGTCCAGCTTCTCCTTCACGACTATCACTACCAATGAGCAATATATTCCGAGCACCATTTGCAGCGGCCGTACCATTAAAGGTCTCTTCATCAGTCGTAGCAAAAGCAGCGTCACTTCTTGCGACTTGCTGACCGACAAGAAACGCAATCAATGAATAGGCAAAAAGCACCAATAGTACCCGAACCACAATACGCAGAACTGGGTGCTTCCGCTTTTTCTTTTGTTTGGGTTGCTTGGTCTTCTTAAGCTTTGACGGTTTTTGTTTGCTTTGTTCCTGGCTTTGATGCATCGCAGGCCTCTGAGCAGATAGCGGAGGGATCGCGCTTTTTCGTCCCTCAGATTTTATTGCTCCTACTTGTGACTGTTCTCGAGAACTTTGAGCCGCACGAGAGTCGCTTGCCCTAGGATGCTCGGTGTTTTGATAAGGAATGTCTCCTACTCGCTCATCAGCAGAAGAAGTAGAATCACTCGGTCTGACGCGCTGGTTTCTTCTTTTGGCTTCTCGACGGGCAAAGACACTTTCTTTGGCTGCCTGACTGGATTCCTTTTCTAGCCGTTCATGCAGTTTTTTATTTTTTTCCATCCTGCTCATTGCTTCTGATCCTCCAACTAAAAAATAGCTCTCTGTCTATAAGGATACCCTAGACCTTATAGAAAGAAAGCTATTTTCTGAAATTTTAACCTTTTTCTAGGAAATTTCTTCATATTTTACCTTAGATGCTTTGATGCACCTTGTCGTATGCTCACAAATCCTGCTTGCTCATAAAATGATTTCACTTGGTTTGCCGACCAAAAGTTTAGTGAGAGATCATTGAAGCCTTTTTCCAGCGCAACATTTTCAGCAAATACCAACAATTGTTTTCCAATATGCATCCCTTGGTACCGAGGGTCAACAGCGATCGCTGCAATTTCCAGCCACTTTCGTTCATGCATCATCGCATTTTGTGGCAAACAGACCTCTTGAAGATGCACAAAGCCACAAGGCTGGTCCGCCAACCAAGCGATAAAAAAGTGGTGGCTTGGCTCTTGCAGCTGCTGTGTGATTGCTTGTTCAAATCTTGACTGATCAAAGGGCTTAAAAATCGTTGGGTACCATTGATGGTGCTGTGTTTGGATCTCTTTATGAAACGTTGCTAAAAGGGTTTCATCATGGCTAAATTTTATTTTGACTTGAGTCATTTTTTGTCACTTCCTCAACAACATTTACGGAATACACGCCGAGAAGATGGACTTGACCACCCAACAACTGAATCTCTTCAAAGGCATTTACAATCAGTTGCCACGGCTTGTCCATCACCAGATCGATCACGAAAAAGTATTCCCCTAAGGTGGTTTTTGAAGGCCGCGATTCAATTTTGCTTAAATCAATTTCTCGCCAGCCAAAGGTTGCTAAGATTTTGTGCAAGATCCCCGGTCGATTTGCTGGGAGCGTCACAAAAATCGTTGCTTTCTCAGCAGTCTGCTCTGGTAATTGGGTGTTTGCTGCTTTCTTCGTCAAAACCCAAAAACGGGTTTGATTAAAGGCAACATCTTGAATATTGGTTTTTTTGATCGTTAATTGATAGGCCAATGCCGCTTCTTTGGAAGCAATCGCCGCAACTGCTTCTTCTGGATGTTTTGCTACGTAGGCTGCTGCAGTCGTTGTGGAAGCAACCGCCTCAACAGTAGCTCCAGCAAATCGGGCTTCGATGAAGTCGGCACATTGCGCTAAGGCTTGCGGATGAGAAATTATCTTAGTGATGGGACGGTTGTCTTTTGCTGATTGCTGAGAAACTAACAATTGATGATTGATCGGTAAAATAATTTCCTGTTCGATGCTCAACTGATTTTGACGAAAGAGCGTATCAATCGTGGCATGAACGGACCCTTCTAATGAGTTCTCGTTCGGAACGACCGCGCGATCGATCACGCCGTTAGCTAGCGCTTGAATACAAAGTGGAATCGATCCATAAGGGATACAGGTATTTTCCGGATAAGCTTCTTGCGCAGCTAAATGCGTAAAGGAACTTTTCGGTCCTAAATAACCAATCTTCATTTTATGCACCCGCTTTGATCAAAATTTCCTGTACGATTTCTTCTGGTGCTTTGTTCGTCGTTTCAACGATCAATGAAGCAGTTTCTTCATAAAGAGGGATCCGAGGACGGTAAACAGCCAATATTTCTTCTGGTGATTTTGAGACGACTAAGGGACGAATGCTGCCATTATCCGCCTTTAAGCGATGAATCAGCTCCTCGGGATCTGTTTTTAAATACACGACGAGCGGCATCTCTTTTAAAAGTTGACGATTTTCTTCTTTTAATACGATGCCCCCACCAGTGGAAATAATTTGTTCCTTTGCCAAAGTTTTAGCTAAAATATCCGTTTCGATTTTGCGAAAGGCTTCCTCACCGTGTTGGTCGAAAAATTCTTGAATGGTCATGCCGATCTCAGCAACGATCAAGTCATCAAAATCCACATGAGACTGTTTCGTTTCTTCAGCCAAAAGACGACCAATCGTGGTTTTTCCAGCACCCATAAATCCAATTAATATCACTTTTTTCACTCGCTGTTTCCTCCTTTAGCCAAACGTGCGACATCCTCAAAAAAATCAGGATAAGAAACTGCTACGGCTTCGGCTTTTTCTAATTCTACCTCTTCATCTGTCAATAAGGCGGCAATTTGCAGCATCATGCCGATGCGATGGTCCCCCCGACTTGACACACGTCCGCCATGCAAAGGGGTTGGACCGTTGATGATCAACCCGTCCTCGGTGGGAGTGATGTCCGCTCCAAGTTTTGTCAACTCTTCGGCAGTTGCATCAATTCGGTTGGTTTCTTTTACTTTCAGTTCTTCCGCATCTTTGATCACCGTTTTGCCATGAGCCTGCGTGGCTAACAACGCAATGATCGGCAATTCATCGATCAAGCGTGGGATAATATCGCCAGCGATGGTTACTGCCTGCAAGGTAGAACTTCGAACGGTAAGGTCTGCTGATTGATTCTGATCGTCTTGATTAGAAAAAGCAATTGAAGCACCCATCTCCTCTAGCACGTCAAGAATTCCTGTACGAGTGGGGTTGATCCCGACATTTTTTAAAACGATCTCACTTTCTGGCATAATCGCGCCGGCTGTTAGGAAAAAGGCAGCGGAGGAAATATCACCGGGAACAATTACTTCTTGTCCTTGGAGTATTTGAGGTCCCGTCACAGTGATCGTTTTGCCTTGTGTTGTAATGACACCACCGAATTGACGAATCATTTCTTCGGTATGGTTGCGACTTGTCTCTTTTTCAATAATCGTCGAGGTACCTTGTGCTTGCAATGCCGCAAAAATCAGCGCCGATTTTACTTGGGCACTTGCTACGGGCATCTGATAATTGATGGGCTGTAAAGAAGCAGTACCATTAACGGTGATCGGTGGGAACTCCGTCTGCTCATGCCCTCTCACATTGGCACCCATTTCTCTTAATGGCAGCATCACTCGGTTCATCGGACGTTTATTCAAAGAGTTATCGCCGAATAAGGTGGTTGTAAATGGCTGTCCAGCCAAAATCCCCATCATTAAGCGAATTGTTGTACCAGAATTGCCGATATCAATTGGGTCTTGGGCAGGCTTAAGGCCATTAAAGCCCTGTCCTTCGATCGTGATCGTCTGACCGTCATCATGGATTGGAACGTCTAATGATTGAAATGCATGAAGGGTGCTATAGCAGTCTTCTCCACGCAAGAAATTACGGACAATCGTTGTCCCTTCGGCTAACGCCCCAAACATGATACTACGATGCGAGATTGATTTGTCAGCAGGGACTGCTATCGTCCCTTTTAGATGTGTTGCTTTTTTTAGTTTCATAACGGCCTCCTATTTTTTTCGACATGAATAGGTCGTCTTTTTTTGAATCAGCTGCTCTGCTTGCAGCAAATCATTTTGCGTTTTGAATGAAATCTGTAAAACACCAATAATATCTTCTCGAGTTTCAAGAATTTTCAAGTTGATCAAAGAGAGCTGATGTTCGCTCAATAGCCCCGTCACTTCAGCGACAACGCCGGGATGATCCGGTACATCGATGAATAGATCATAGAATGCTGGGATCGCCCCATTTTGATGAACCGGCAATTGATCCCGTGTTTCCTTCGCGGATTCAAAAAACCGAAAGATCGCCCGTTCGTCTTTTTTCTGCAACCAGTGAGCCATGGTCGTCATTTGTTTTTGCCACTCATCGATCAGCTGCAGCAGCTCCTGTCGATTACTCAATAAGATATCGGTCCACATACGAGGATCTGAAGAAGCAATGCGAGTGATATCGCGAAAACCGCCTGCTGCAAGTTGCTGTGCTCTAGGGTGTTCGTGGTTGAAGGCATCTGCCTGATTGACTAATCCCGAAGCAATAATATGAGGCAGATGGCTCAACATCCCTGTGATTTGATCATGCTCTTGGGGAGCAAGTGCCACATATTTGGCTCTAGTGCCGCGAAAAAGCTCTTGTAGTTCTTCCACCCGCTGACTTTTCGTCGGTGTGAAGATATAGTAAGCATTCTCGAAAAGGTTCTCATCGGCTGCTGTGATCCCTGATTTATGAGAGCCAGCCATCGGATGGCCCCCAATAAAATCAAAGGAAAAGGACTCGGCAAATTGCGTGATTTCCGCTTTGGTACTGCCGGTGTCTGTTACTAGCACCGAAGGCTTTAATGAAAGTGCCCCCAGTTCGGCAAGATAGTTTTTGGTGATCTCTACCGGCAATGCCAACAAAATCACGTCGGCACGGACAGCACCTTCAGAAAATGAAGGGGGCACTTCGTCTACTAAATTTGTTGCTAATGCGATCTCATTGGTTTCCTGACAATCCCACCCCATCAAATGCACTTGCGGATGTGCCTTTTTGATACATGTTGCTAAGGAAGCGCCGATCAATCCTAGACCGGCGACGAAGATATTTTGGCTCATGAAAAGAATCCTCATTTCTACTGGAATTTTTTGCTGTTTCTTTAATCAGTAGGTTAACAAGTATTCTCGATACGCCTGAACAGATGCGGTCAATTCTTCGAAAGAATCACTTGGAAACTTTTCTAATAGTTCATTGGCCACCACTGTTGCCACCACACTCTCACAAACAACACTAGCTGCTGGTACAGCGGTGCTATCTGAGCGTTCGACGCTTGCTTTATACGGTTCTTTGCTGTCGATATCAACACTTTGCAACGGCTTGTACAAGGTCGGGATCGGCTTCATAACCCCGCGAACCACAATTGGTTCCCCGTTCGTCATGCCGCCTTCAAAACCACCTAGGTTGTTGCTGCGACGGGTGTAGCCCCGTTGTTCGTCCCATAAAATCTCATCCATGACTTTAGAACCCGGTAAAACACCTGCCTCAAAGCCAACACCGAACTCAGCACCTTTAAAGGCGTTGATACTGACCACGGCTTGGGCAATCTTCGCATCAAGTTTTTTGTCCCATTGCACGTAACTGCCAAGACCAGCAGGAACGCCGCCAACAAGCACTTCCACTACGCCGCCGATCGTATCACCATTTTTCTTCGTTTGATCGACCAACTGTTTAATTTCTTCCTCGACAGATGGATCTAAGACTCTTACTTCCGAGGCTTCAGAGCGTTGTGCGATTTCTTTGACAGTCAAGCCTTCTGGAATTTCTGCTTTGATGCCGCCTAACATCGTTACATGACCTGCCACATCGATGCCAAGCTCCTTCAAAATTTTCTTCGCGATTGCGCCGATGGCTACCCGCATAGTCGTTTCCCGGGCAGATGAACGTTCCAGGACGTTTCGTAGATCTTGATGGTGGTATTTCATGCCGCCGACCAAGTCAGCATGACCAGGTCTTGGTCGTGCCACTCGTCGTAGTTTGCGGTCTTTTTCTGGTACCTCTTCGATTGCCATGACCTTGGTCCAATTTTTCCAATCTTTGTTCTCGACCACTAAAGTCACAGGAGAGCCTAATGTTTTTCCATGACGGATACCGGAAGTGATACGGACTTGGTCTTTTTCAATCAACATCCGTCCCCCACGACCATAGCCGGTTTGTCGTCTCGCTAATTCAAAATTGATGTCTTCTGCTGTTAATGGCAATCCTGCCGGTAACCCTTCGATAATGGCGGTCAACTCTGGTCCATGTGATTCGCCTGCTGTAATATAACGCATGATCCGTTACCTTCCTTTCTTATACTAGGTAGTCTTTGATTTTTTCAGTCGGGATCGTCACGATTTTCGCCTGACCGATCGCTTCTAATAGAATAATCTTCAATTGTTGCCCGCGGGCTTTTTTATCATGAGTGATTGCTTGGTATAATTGCTCTTTATCTATTTCCCTTGGTGTAATCGGCAAGTGAAACTTCTCAACCATTTCTGTAAGTTGCTGGGTCGTACCTTTTGGTGTTAATCCGGTGACTTCTGCATGTCGGGTGATCATAATCATCCCCATCGCAACGCCTTCTCCGTGACTTGTCTCAAAAGCAGCCGTTCTTTCTAAGCCATGACCGATCGTATGACCGAAGTTCAGTGTCAGACGACTACCATGATCAAAGGGGTCTTCTTCCACTACTTTTTGTTTAACCTTTAAAGAAGCTGTGATCACATTTTCAGCGTGGGCCAACAAATCGGCTTCATCTTTCAAACCTGCTAACGTTTGCCAAAGTTCAGGATCTGCAATAGCGGCTGACTTGATGATTTCAGCAATGCCTTCTTGGACGCGTTTAAGGGGCAAACTTTCAAGTAAATCTGGATCGATCATCACACCGGCTGGTTGGGCAAACGTGCCAACGAGATTCTTGGCACTGCCAGTATTTACAGCTGTTTTTCCGCCGATACTTGAATCGACCTGTGCCAATAACGTCGTCGGAATCTGCAAGAAATCAATGCCGCGCATATAAGTAGAAGCAACAAATCCTCCGAGATCACCGATCACACCGCCACCAAGGGCAATGATCCCATCGCTTCTGGTCATTCCGAATTGGGCAAGACCATCATATAAACTAGCTGCTTGCTCTAGTGATTTGCTTTTTTCGCCGGCTGGTACGACTAACAGTGTTGCCTCAAACCCTGCAGTGATTAAGGAATCGACGATTTGTCCGCCATACAGGGGTGCGACATTGCTGTCTGTAATGACGGCAATGCGCTGTTTGTCCCACAACTGTTGCACCCAGGTTCCGACTTTTTGAAACGCCCCTCGTTTAATGAGGATATCATAGGAATGGTCTTCTAAGTGAATGTGTAACATTGATTTTTGCACCTCTTTTATTGGTTGTCTTCACGCTTAGTCTTGCAACGCTTTGATTTCTTTCATCGCTTTTTCCATGATATGGACTTCTTTCATCATGTTCATGTACGTTTTTTCGTTAAGTGATTGAGGACCATCAGACCAAGCATTGGCTGGATCTGGATGGATCTCTACGATCATCCCATCGGCGCCGGCAGCAACACCCGCTCTTGCCATTGGTGGTACGAGATCCCAGATACCTGTTCCATGACTAGGATCGACGATGATTGGGAAGTGGCTCAGTTTTTTGATGATTGGTACTGCACTTAGATCAAAGGTATTACGGGTTGCTGTTTCGTAAGTTCGGATCCCACGTTCAATGAAAATCACTTCACTTTTATCTTGAACAGCGATGTATTCCGCTGCATTCAACCATTCGTCGATCGTGCCTGAGATGCCTCGTTTAAGGCCAATTGGTTTCCCAGTTTTTCCAACGGCAGCTAGCAATTTGAAGTTTTGCATGTTCCGAGCACCAATCTGCAAAATATCACTGTATTCCGCCACCATATCGATATGTCCTTCGTCCATGACTTCTGTGATGACTTTCATGCCAGTTTCATCAGCAGCTTGGCGAATGTATTTTAGCCCTTCTTCTTCAAGCCCTTGGAATGCGTAAGGCGACGTGCGGGGTTTGAAGGCACCACCACGTAAGATTTGTGCACCACCAGCTTTGGCGATTCGGGCACATTCACGAATTTGGTCTAAGCCTTCAATCGAACATGGACCAGCCATCGTAACAAAGTTGCCGTCACCGATTTTCACACCATCTACATCCACAACCGTATCTTGCGGATGGAACTCACGAGAGGTCAATTTGTAAGTATTTGAGATCCGAATGGCATCTTCGACACCTTCGTAGCTGCGAAAAGCAACATCTTGGATGCGGCGTGTATCCCCTTTTAACCCGATAACGACCTGTTCTTTTCCTTGGTTGACTTGAACATCTAAGCCTTCTTTTTTGATTCTAGTTACAACAACTTCAACTTGTTCTGGCGTAGCGCCTGGTTTCATAATTACGATCATTTTTTCTTCCTACTTTCGTTTTTTCTAATTTTTTTATTTTTTACATGGATTCAATAAGTGCTTTTACTTTTTCAACAGGCATTTCTTGGCCTGTCCAAAGTTTAAATGCAGCTGCACCTTGATACAGCAACATGCTTAAGCCGTTTGCAGTTTTGGCACCAACTGCTTTCGCATCTTTCAAAAGCTGCGTTTCTCTTGGATTATAGATGACATCATAGACAGCTAATGATTCCCGCAAGAGTGTTTTGTCTTTTAGAGGACTTACCGTATCATTCGGCTTCATCCCCACGCCAGTAGCATTAACTAAAAGACTGCTTTGATCGATGGCTGTTTTTAGAGCCGTCTGATCTTCTAAATCCGTTAATGTGATCTCAGAGGCGGTCTTTTCTGCGATCTGTGTCAATTTTTCCTGGATGATTGGATAAAACTCATCCTTGCGGTTAAAGACACGGATTGTTTTGACACCATCTAGTGCAGCTTGACTAATGATTGCTGTCGCTGCTCCACCTGCACCGATCACAGTCATCGTTTTTCCAATGATCGACACTTGAATGTCTTCAAGTGCGCGCATAAAGCCGATACCATCTGTATTGTGCCCAATCAATCGCCCCTCTTGATTGACGATTGTATTGATTGCGCCGATCAGCTCGGCTGCTGGTGAGCATTCATCCATCAACGGTACTGCTGCCATTTTATGGGGCATTGATAGATTGACACCTAAGAGATCCAACTGACGGATGCTTTGGATACTAGCGGCTAAATCATCCGGCTCAACATCAAAGGCCAGATACACGGCGTCGATCCCTTGTTCTTCAAAAGAAAGATTGTGCATCGCTGGAGAGATGCTGTGTTTGGCTGGTTTGGCAAATAGTGCCGCCAACCGTGTGTGACCGGTTATCATTTGTTTCATCTGGTTCATTCCTTTCAACAAAAAAAGATGTCCACCGTAAATTTAAGAATCTACAGTGAACACCTTCAAACATTACATAGCGACAGCGCCGATATGTGAATATAAAAAATAGCCACTATAGATTTTACGATCTACGTGGCTGCGAATTCATTACGAAATGCTCTAGCCATCATAGATACAAACTTAGCGTTTGTACCCATGCCTTCATGAATACAAACCTATCTAAAATAGCTAAAGTAATATTTATTCAGTTGTGTGGGGTTCGTTAGCAATAATTTTTGCATAGTCCTTCGCTCCAAACTGATGTAAGATTGACCTAAGTATAGGTTTAACTTTGAAAGATGTCAATGATTTTTTCTTATTTTTTTCATTTATTTGATTATTTTTTTTGAAAACACTGTTCTATCAAGGGTTTATAAGTCGTCTTCAAAGAACAGTAACAGTTCTGGTAAACTTAAGCGAGCTTTTTCATCTGCTGAAAGATCCTTGACGATTTCCCCTTTTCTGAGCAGGATCAGGCGGTCTCCGTATTTTAATGCATCTTCCATCCGATGGGTGATCATGAGACAAGTTAGATTTTGTTCTTCCACGCGTTTTGCTGTGATTTGCATCAGTTGTTTGGAGGTCTTTGGGTCTAACGCAGCCGTATGTTCATCTAGCAACAACAGTTTTGGTGTTTGAATCGTTGCCATCAATAAACTTAGTGCCTGTCGTTGACCACCAGATAAACTGCCCGTTGGCGTATCCAAATGATTTTCCAACCCATTGCCGATTTCTTTACAAAGGGCATAGAACGTTTCTCTTTGCCCTTGGAGTTGTCGAAGACCTAGTGACCGTTTTTCCCCTCTTTTTTGTGCTAATAGAAGATTTTCTGCCACTGTCATACGGGGAGCCGTCCCCATTTTCGGGTCTTGGAAGACACGTGCCAAAAAGCGGGCGCGTTTTTCTTCCGAAAGTGCGGTCACGTTTTGATCATCGATCATCACTTGCCCACTCGTCAAGGGCATGGTGCCTGAGATGCAGTTGAATAACGTACTTTTGCCGGCGCCATTTCCTCCGACGACCGTGACAAATTCTCCTGGTTTTAAAGAAAGATCGATTTTATTCAAGAGCACTTTTTTCTCATTCGGTCCGTTGCCGACAACTTTAAAGGCTTTTTTTAAGGCTAACATTATTCATCCTCCGTTTCAAAACCAGTGCGTAGATGCAAGGCTTGTTTAAATTGAGGGATCAACAGGCAGATCGTCAAGACGATTGCAGAGAAGATCTTCAAGTAAGTCGTATCAAATCCAGCTTTGATCACAAATAGGATCAATAATTGGTAGATAATGCTGCCGATCACGATAGCGATCAGACGTTCCAGCAAGGTCAATTCACCATATAATACCTCACCAATGATGATTGACGCCAGTCCGATAACGATCACACCGATTCCCTTGCTTATGTCGGCGTAGCCGTCGTTTTGAGCGATCAATGCGCCTGAGAGTGCGATCACGCCATTGGAGACGATCAGTCCAATGATTTTCATTCGATCCGTATTGATCCCCATTGACTTGGCCATGTGTTCATTATCCCCGGTAGCAATATAAGCTTGACCCAAGTTGGTATGGAAAAAGTAAACCAAGACGCCCCCAATCAACAAGACCATGATCAATCCGATAATCACCGTATCATAATAATTCGGTAAATTCATTCTAGTAAAAAAATCTTGAATTTTCGGTTGGTTTAATAAAGAGAGGTTTGGTGAGCGCATCACAAACAGCATGACCGAGTTCAATGAAGACATCACCAAAATACCTGCTAAAATCACGGGAATTTTGCCTTTTGTATAAAGAAGTCCTGTCACACAGCCCGCACACATCCCAGCCAATACTCCTAACAAAGTCGCTAAGACGGGCGACACCCCATGGGTGATCGCTGTCACACAGACAGCACCGCCTAACGGAAAGGACCCTTCCGTCGTCATATCCGGGAAATTCAAAATACGATAGGTCATAAAAATCCCTAATCCCAGGATTCCCCAAAGTAGCCCTTGCCCTATTGCTGAAACAATCATCATTCTTCCTCCATATTCTTACAAGTTTTCTCTTTCAAGACTCTCTCGGTGATCGCAGGTGATTGCTGTTCCTAATTGTTACTCATCACTTGCTTCACTTTCCGGTGTCGTTGTAATCAATTTTGCCTCGTCTTTGAGGTTTTCTGGGATAGTGATTCCCAATAACTGCGCTTGTGTTTCATTAATGATCGTTTCGCCATCGCTGAATGTATAGATCGGCGTTGTCGCAGGTTCGGCCGTCCCGTCAAGAATTGCTGCCACCATCTTCCCAGTTTCGACCCCAATCGTAAATTGATCTTGCCCAACCGTTGCTAAGCCGCCTTGTTCCACCATCGTATCAACAGACGTGATGATGGGCGTTTTTGATTTATTGGCTTCTTGTACTACCGTCTGCATTGCGTTTGCAATCGTATTATCTAACGGAATATAGATAAAGTCGACTTCTCGTGCCATCACTTGCACCATTTGAGCAATTTCGTTACTTGAAGGAACGGCATACGATTTGCTGGTCAAGCCATTTTCTTCGGCAGCAGCTTCTGCTTCTGCCACTTGGTATTTCGAATTGTCTTCGGTTGAAGAATACAAAATGCCGACTGTTTTTGCCTCCGGTAGCAAATCTTTTGCTAGTTTGATTTGCGCAGCGACGGGTGCTTTATCTGAAACACCAGTGATATTTCCGCCGGGTTGATCCATATCTGCCACGAGATTTGCCCCAACTGGATCAGTGACCGCTCCTAAAACGATTGGTACATCCTGAGTGACATTCGCCAACGCTTGTGCTGCGGGTGTTGCTACCCCAACCAAAACGTCGGCATCTTTATTTAGCAGCTGCTGACTCATCGTTGCCAATTTGCTTTGATCCGCTTGGCCGTTTTGGAATTCAATCGTCAAGTTGTCCCCTTCGGTATAGCCTGATTCTTTAAGGCCTTCTTTGATCCCCTCGGTGATCGCATCTAACGCTTCATGACTGACAAACTGCAGGATTCCAACTGTTTTTTCAGCTTTTTCTACTGGTTCCGAAGTCTCACTGGCTTGATTGGTCCCACTTCTCATTCCTAACTGATAGACAAAGGTCGCTCCTAAAAATAATAAAATAACGGCAACCGATGCAATTAATCCCTTGTTTTTCATTTTTCATTCTCCTTTTTCTGCTTACGTTTTTCGTGTTTTCGTTTTTACGGTTTTTGAGAACAAAAAAAGCAACTGCCTATGTGACGGCAATTGCAAGTAAGCAAAAGCCGCATAGAAGGTTGTCCTATGCGGCGATAAATTCAACTACCAGCATAGATACAGCACTTTAGAAGGTTCTCTAAAAAGTTGTATCTATGGAATGAGGTCCCATCAATACAACTATCTACGCCAGTTTTGCCATGATTTCACTTGCAATGGAATAAATAGTTTCATGATTGTTCCTCCTTCTCAACTTGTTTTCTTTCTTGATTGAATTCAGTTTAGCCTATTGATAAAAAAACGTCAACAATTTTCTGTCAAATTGTCAGATTTTTTTATCAATCATTGGCAGAAGAACGAATCGTCCACATGGGTAAACGATTCAATTCTGGGATGAATTCCGTCGTTGGCTGCTCAAATGAATCAAAAGTAAAGCGATTTTTCTCGACTCCTTCTTCATAGAAGACAAAGGTCACTTTATCAGGATCAATGTCATATTCATTGGAGAAAAATGCCACGTCATAGACGATCGGATAATAAAAAAATGTTCGATTCATTTCGTCTTCCTGTGCTTGGATCAGATCAAACACTTGATCCAGCTGTGGGCCATTTGGTTTACTGTACATCACAGAAATCGCTCTTGTTTCGCGAATCGTCTTATCAGCTGTCAAATATGGTAATGGCTGTACTTTTTCCGAAGGTAACTTGTCGAAAGCGATTCGATCCACTAAAGAGGCGTTGATGCGATTTTGAGAAAAAACGATCAAGCCTGCAAAAACCAGCGCGAAAAGAATGCCTCCGATCAGCGTGAAAATCGTTTTTTTCTGATCTCGGTATAGATCATCTAACAAAGCCTGCCAGCTTTCCACTGTTTTTTCTTTCGTGTAATGAACAAAGTTCCTAACTTGTTCCATAATTTGCCCACCTTTTTTAAAAATCCTACTATTAATTCATACTATCAATTCCCTTCTAGAACGTCAAGAAACTTCACATTTCTTCGATAATTCGGTAAGATAAAAGAAAACGGTAAAGGAGTCATTATGCATAATCTAGCTAGTTCTTTGATGACTGGAGCCAACCCAATCTTCGATTTCATTGTTGTCTGTTTAAACTTTCTCTCCATTTTCGTCATCGTTTGGGGTGTATTGATCGCAGGCATTGATTTCGTGCGCTACGAATTAACAGAAAAGGACCGTTTGGTGGCAGCCAGAGAGAATAATTTTATCCGCAATTATTTAGGGAGTTATGTCTTATTAGGTCTTGAGATCTTGATTGCAGCAGATATTATTGAGACGATCATCCACCCTACTTTCGAAGACATCGTACGTCTAGCTGCAGTCGTTATTATTAGAACAGTCATCTCTTATTTCTTGAACAAAGAAATTGAGCGTGCACTGCAAACCACCGATCACCAACCTAACAAGAAAAAGGAAAGCTAGCTGCCATGGCTTTTCTTTGGATTCTTCGGTATAATAGATAGGAATATTTGACATTGGAAGGATCAATCCCTCAGTCAAACTATCCTTATAAGAAAAGAGGGAAACAATATGTCTTTTGATGGTGTTTTTACCCATTTAATGGTCAAAGAATTACAAAATCAATTAACCAGTGGACGTGTGAACAAAATTCATCAACCTTATGAAAATGAGGTCGTATTTGTGATCCGTGCCCAAGGGAAAAATCATAAACTTTTGCTATCCGCACATCCCACCTATGCTCGTGTGCAATGCACAACGATCGCCTATAGCAATCAAGAAACCCCACCGAATTTCTTGATGATGCTGCGGAAATATTTAGAAGGGGCGATCTTAGAATCAATCGAACAAATCGACAATGACCGTGTGATCCATTTTCATTTTACTCGACGAGATGAACTAGGTGATTTACAATCCCTCGTCTTGATTGTCGAATTGATGGGCCGTCACAGCACGATTTTATTAATGAATAAGACGAGCGGAAAAATTGTCGATACAATCAAACACATTGGTCATTCACAAAATACGTATCGTACTTTATTACCGGGTGCTACTTATATTGCACCACCAAAGCAAACAACACTTAATCCTTTTACAGCCTCTCGCACCAAAATTTTTGAAGAATTATCGACCATCGATCCCTTGACGGCAAAAGAACTTCAACAACGATTCCAAGGCTTAGGCCGCGATACAGCAGAAGAATTAATCGCTCGAATCAATGCCAATCCCAATGAAAAACTGCGTCAGTGGGAAGCTTTCTTTACAGAGCTTACCCAGGAGCTAGCACCAAGTTATCTCCAGTCAGAGAAAAAGGAATATTTTACACCAATTCCCTATCCATCATTGATCGATGCGACCACCACTGTCACCTCTTATCAGAGTCTGAGCGAGCTTTTAGATGCGTTTTATCACGACAAGGCGGAAAGAGATCGGGTCAAACAACAAGGTGGCGAATTACTAAAGAAGATTGAGAATGAACTGAAACGGAACCAATTGAAGTTAAAGAAACGCCAACAAACGTTAATCGATTCAGAAAACGCCGAAGAATTTCGTCAAAAAGGTGAGCTTTTGACGACCTTTATGAATCAAGTCCCCCGTGGTGCTGCTTCAGTTGATTTGGAAAATTACTATGATGAGAATCGGCTTTTGACGATCAAATTAGATCCCGCTCTTTCTCCCAATCAAAATGCTCAGAAATATTTTCAACGTTATCAGAAATTAAAAAATGCAGTCAAATTGGTCCATCAGCAGATTGCCGAAACGAAAGAAGAAATCGCGTATCTCGAATCCGTGTTAGCCCAATTAGAAATCGCCTCTCCAATGGATCTGGCGGTTATTCGGGAAGAACTGATTGCACAAGGCTATGTCAAAAATCGGACGAAACAGCGTAAAAAAGCCGCTCCTTCGCAACCAGAACGATTTCTTTCTTCAGACGGAACAGAAATTTTCGTTGGAAAAAACAATTTACAAAATGACCAACTGACCTTAAAAACAGCTCGTAAGAGTGATATCTGGCTGCATACCAAAAATATTCCTGGCTCTCATGTCATCATTCGTTCGGATGATCCTAGTGAGACAACCTTAATGGAAGCTGCAGAGCTTGCCGCATATTTCTCAAAATATCGTCAATCTGCCCAAGTACCGGTGGACTATGTGCAAGTCAAACATATTCGGAAACCGAATGGTGCCAAACCTGGATTCGTCATTTATGAGAATCAAAAAACGCTTTTTGTGACACCTGATGAGGGAATTTTGAGATTAAAACAGTCCTAGCTGCTCCTCAGTCTATTCGGATCAAAAAATCATAGTGTAATCAATAAAAGAACCGACCACAAAAGCGCTGCGAAACTACACGCGCTTGTGATCGGTTTTTATGCTTTTTCCTTCTATCTACTATCTACTGCTCTTTCAGCGACAATTTTGCTTAGCTTGAAACACAAAAGGCAAGCCTTCTCAGAATTTAGCCATCGACGTATCTGCTAGATCCGATAGAATGGTATTCGAAAATCACCGTGAGAAAGTAGCTTCTGCTAGCTAATAAATTCCACCATCCTCCATAGTGACTTTCTTCTCGAAATCAAAATGATACAGCTTTTCCCAGTGATTGATATTCAACGTTCCTTTGGTCAAATGGATTGCTAGAAAGCAACAGCCTTTATCATTCTCATTGTTGACTTCGTCGTACCAGACAAAGGCTTTGCGAATTTTGCATCTTAATTCTGCATTTTTAGGGTCTAGCACCCAACCTAAATTCTCCCCTTGACCGACCGCAGTAAACCATTCACCGCTAACGGCAATGGAAACTGCTGGGTTCTTTTTGATTTGCTTGATTTTATTGGATTGCTCGTGTGTCGACACGTAAAAAACGCCCTCTTCATAAAAAGCATCAACTTCTCGAACGACTGGTTGTATGTGTCCCTCTACAGTTTTGTCACAAGCTGTCGTCGCAAGGGCAATCACATTGTCTTTAAAATGTCCGAATTTTTCTTCAAGCAGCTTTATTCCTTCTTCATACTGGTGGGTCATTATTCTGTTCCTCCTTGCATCTTAATTCTTTTTTTAAAAGGAATCCATAATTCGACATGAACCACATGATTTTCCCCTTTTTGATAAAGCTCAGGAAAAAAATTCTCAGCAATCCAGCCATTTTTCTTGAGCCAAAAACGGGTATAACGCATCGCCTTTCCCATATTGATGATCAGTTGCTCTGAGACCGTATCAAAACTGCAAACAATATACTCACGTTCTGGTAAAGTCCATTCAGTGCAGTTGAGAAATTGCGAACCATCAGATATTTGACCAACAAAATAACTTGAATAGCCTTCAGGCGCATCTCCCGGAAATGAAACACCGATCAGGCAATGATCGGTGCGAGGCTGATTGGCAGTCTTTTGATAAAAATCATGCCAAATATCATCAATCGGATCAATCCCTGTTCGTTGGCCCAGCATTTTTCCATACTTAAATGGATAGTAACCAACAACGCCACAAAAAACCAGCGGTTGCTGATTTCGCTTCTTCTGAATCTCCAAAACGACTCCTTCGCTGATCAATGGATTGCCTTCTTCTGTGACAATATACCCTAAAGATAGATCCGGCTTATCAAAATTTTGCAAGCCGATCGGCGCTTTTTGGTAAAGAGAAGGTGAAAGTCCATAAACGGTCTTAAAGGTTCTTGAAAATACTGCATGGCTGCTAAAACCAACCTCAAAAGCGACCTCAATGACTCGACTTTTTCTGTCTTTTAATAAAACAGCGGCTCTGGCCAGACGACGCAGTTTTATATATTCCCTAACAGAAATTTTAACTAAGCGAGTAAATAAGCGTTGATAATAAAATACAGAAAGCGATGCGACTTGTGCTAACGTTTCGATCTCTAGCGACTCAGCAAGATTGTCTTCGATAAAATCGATGGATTTTTGGATTGCTTCCCATGCATGCATATGGATTTCCTTTCTTTCACTATAAAATACTCAGCCAAAAAAGCTTTACCGTGTCTGCTCTTTTTCTAAAAAAAACTATATTTGTATTTATTTTCACAATGCATTAACTGCCGAGAATCAGCTTATTTAATATTTTAGCATAGACTTCATGGTCCTAGAATATAAAAATAAAAAAAGACGAAGAGTTTTCGTCTTTTTCTAGTCAATGACATTCTAAAAATTCTAACATCATTTTTATAGATTACCCTTACGAAGTGGTTTCTATACTGACCATCAAATGAAGTCAGTGATAAACACTACGTAAAAGGATCTATTTTTATAAATTAATAGAAATAAATAGGCCGATCTTTGCGGTCTTGTAATGGGCGATTATTGTTTTCTAACACTTCTTCCCGGAATTCCAAAATGAAGCGGCGGCTCATCTCCCCGATCCAGTCAAAGACGAACCAATTGATTGGCCCTTTGGTTGGCGGTGTCGTCAACGAACCCACATAATGGAAATGGTGGGTGCGTTCTGGTAAGAACATAGTCGGATCAAAACATTGCGTATGGTTTTCAAAGTCCCAGATGCTGTCGTCTTGCTGATTGCAGATCCAGTTGAGCTTATCCGTCAATTTGAATAAGATGCCCACAACCAAGTTTTCTCCGTCCTCATTCATATGGACGAGATGAAACTCTAATTCTTGCTGTTCATCATCGATAATATGTTCAGACGGCATGTGGAAATGAATATCCGTCAAATAGTAGTTGATCCCTTTAAATGTGACATAACTTTCTTTGTTATATGGAACGAAGTGAATCGTATTTTTGAATTCTTTTTCCGTGAACCGCTCTCGTTTATAGTGAAAAGCCAAGTCCTGATCGATAGGTTCTTCGGTTTCATCGTGAACTAAAGCAATTGGGGATTGGTAAGGAAATTCGGCGCCTTGTGCATACCAATCGCACAAAGTGTGCCAATGTTCAGGTCCATTGTCTCCGGAATAACTCCAGGGAACATCCATATTTCTTTTCAAAAAAACAGCCTCCTAATTCAAGTTGACAGCAAGGAATAGCCCTTCCTATCAAAAAAACTTTCTCCCAATGCTATCAGAAAATAGGTGAAAATAAAACGAATATGCTTGGTCATTCCCTCACATATCCGTTTCTTATTTCAATTCCTTATTCACTCAACCAAGCAGCAGGATCTTTTCGCCACTCTTGTAACAGGGCAACATCAGACTCTTGAATAGCACCCGTTTCTAAAGCCGACTCGATCAACGCTGTATAGTTTGTCAAAGTCACATAGGATAGACCTACTTGGTCAAAATTCTCTTGGACTTGAGGCAGCTCGTAAGTAAAGATCGCAGCGACGCCTAATACGTCGGCTCCTTCTCTTTTGGCTGCTTCACAAGCTTCTAAGACACTGCCACCTGTTGACAATAAATCTTCAATGACGACCATTTTTTGATTTGGCTGAATACGACCTTCAATTTGATTGCCTTTGCCATGTTCTTTTGCTTTGCTGCGAATATAAACCATTGGCAAATCTAACAATTCAGCGACCCAAGCAGCATGGGGAATCCCGGCTGTTGCGGTCCCTGCAATCACTTCTGCTTCGGGATAAGTCGTTTTGATGACTGCAGCTAAGCCTTTCGCAATGGCGCGACGTACATGAGGATAACTCATAGTGATTCGATTGTCGCAGTAAATAGGGCTTTTGATGCCGCTTGCCCAAGTAAATGGTTCATTCGGTCGTAAAAAAATCGCCTCGATGTCTAAAAGATCTTTGGCAATTTGATTGGATTGTTCTTTCATTGGCTAGCTTCCTTCCATTCTTGTTTTATTTGCAGATAACTTTCATACGGTGTCTTAGACTGGGTGATTGGACGTCCCACAACGATCATGGTAGCCCCCGCATTTCGAGCTTGTGCAGGTGTCATGATCCGTTTTTGATCGCCAACTTCACTGCCAGCTGGTCGGATACCAGGCGTCAAGCGTATGAAGGCATCGGTTGTTCTTTGCTTGATCTGTTTTGCTTCGTGTGCGGAGCAAACAACACCGTCTAATCCAGCTTTTTGGGCACAAGTGGCGTAATGGATAACACTTTCTTGCAGTGACGTCATGATCTGCTGATCATGATGCATTTGTGCCTCACTAGTGGAGGTCAATTGGGTAACTGCAATCAAATCAGGGACTTTGTCTCCAGCGGGGGTTCCTTGTTGCAGACCTTTTTTAGCAGCAGTCATCATTTCAATCCCGCCGGCTGCATGAACATTCGTCAAAGCAACACCTAAAGAAGCTAAGCGCTCCATTGCTCGTCCAACAGTGTTAGGGATATCATGTAATTTTAAATCTAAAAAAATGTCATGGCCAAAGGATTTCAACCAAGTGACGATCGCTGGTCCTTCTTGGTAGAAAATCTCCATTCCAACTTTTACAAATAATTTTTCTCCCGCAGGAAATTGCGCTAAAAATGTTTCAATAGCCTGTTTGTTGGGGAAATCTAAGGCAATAATTGGTCGTTCACTCATCACACGTGCTCCTCTCTCACTTCTTTTATCAACTGTTCCAAAGAAGTGATCCCTAATTCTGCCATTCGGATAGGCAATTCTTCAATCAATTTTGGGCAAATGTAAGGATCGGTAAAGTTTGCAGTTCCTACTGCAACTGCACTTGCACCTGCCAGATACATTTCAAGTACATCATCCACTGACATCACGCCCCCCATGCCAATAATTGGTAATTGAGAAACTTGCGCCACTTGTTTGATTAGGCGGATCGCCACTGGTTTGATTGATGGACCAGACAAGCCCCCGGTTTGGTTGGCTAAAATCGGTTTTCGTGTTTTTAAATCGATCCGCATGCCCAAAAGCGTATTGATCATCGTAAACCCGTCGGCGCCGCCTGCTTCGATCGCTTTTGCAATTGGGACAATATCCGTCACATTCGGCGAAAGTTTGACATAGATCGGCACTTGCGAGACTTTTTTGACCGCTTCAGTCAATGCACCAGCAACCGCAGGATCGGTTCCGAAAGTGATACCGCCATGTTTGACGTTAGGGCAAGAGATATTCAGTTCGATCGCTTTGACATTTTCTGCCTGACTGATTTCCTGACACACAAGAACGTAATCTTCGACGGTCGAACCAGCAACGTTTGCAATGATCGGTAACTCTGGATGTTTTTGAGCTAAGTCCGGCAATATTTGATTCATGACCGTTTCTAACCCAGGATTTTGCAACCCGATGGCATTTAACATACCACTAGGCGTTTCCGCTACCCTTGGGGTTGGATTGCCGAAACGTGGTTCAGGTGTGGTCGCTTTGATCATCACCGCACCTAATTGACTGATGTCATAATATTTATCATATTCTGCACCAAACCCAAAACAGCCGCTGGCAGGCATGATCGGATTTTTTAGACTCAATCCGGGTAGCTCGACGTTGATCGACATTAAATGACCACCTTTCTCGCCTGAAATACAGGCCCTTCGTCACAAACTTTGACACTTTTTGTACCTTGTTCGTCATCTTTCGTATGGCAAACACAGGCATAACAGGCACCCATCCCGCAAGCCATTCGCGCTTCCATGGATAATTGAACATCTGAAAGGTCTTCGAAAAGCTGGGCGGTGGTTTTTAAAAGACCGTTATTTCCGCAGGCAAAGACCGCCGCAGGTGTTTGCTCTGCAGCTAACAACAGGTTGCCAACATTTCCTTGTAAACCAGCGCTGCCATCATCGGTAGCAATCCTCGTGTCTCCTAGTGCACGAAATTCCTCTTCATAATACATGACGTCTTTGCTGGCAAAGCCCAAAAAGTGAATGACGTGGACGCCTTGTTGGGTCAGACGTTTCGATAATTCATAGAGCGGCGGTACACCGATACCGCCACCTACGATAAATGCAGTGTCCCCTTGATTTAAATGATGATAGCGAAACCCATTTCCTAACGGCCCCATCACATCGATTGGATCACCAACGGTCATTTCTGAAAAAATTCGTGTGCCATCTCCTTCGACCCGGTAAATGATTCGGCATTCTTTTTTCTCAGCATCGATATGATTGATACTGATCGGTCGGCGAAGAAGAAAGGCATTTTGAGGAACCCGCAGGTGCAGAAACTGCCCTGGGGTCCTCATCTCATTGACTAATTCACCAGTCAATGTCATTTCAAAAATCCGTGGTGCCAGTTGACGCTGTTTGCTGATGGTCATGATTTCTTGCTTCATCAAAAAACTCCTTTATCTGCGTTAAATTGCTTTTGTTGAAAAACTGCGGGATTCCATCACTTTTAGAATTGCATCCGCTGTATCAAGAGAAGTAAAGGTCGGTACACCATGCTCCACTGCTTCTCGGCGAATGATAAATCCGTCTTCCGTTGCATTTTGGCGATCTTTGTCCATGGTATTGACTACTACTTGGGTCGTTCCTTTACGGATCAAATCAACAACCGTTTCTTCTGCTTGTTGATCAGAGATTTTAGCAACTCGTGTCACTTGCAGGCCTTTTTCTTCAAAGTAATCAGCGGTTCCATTGGTAGCCATTAAGGTGAAGCCGACCTCTACGAAACGCGCCGCCAGTGCTGCTGCCTCTTCTTTGCTTTCGTCTGCAACGGTGAAAAGTGCTTTTCCAAATTCAGGAATATGCAGGCCTGATGCCTCAAAAGCTTTATAAAGTGCTTTTGCCAAATCTTTGTCTGATCCCATTACTTCACCCGTTGATTTCATTTCAGGGCCTAAGTAAGTATCGACTTTTAAAAGTTTTGTAAAGGAGAAGACCGGTGCTTTGATGTGTACTTCATTTGGTGTTGGAGCAAGTCCGTCTTGATAACCTAACGCTGTGATCTCTTCCCCGAGAATCGCCTTCGTGGCAATTTGTGCCATTGGGATCTCTGTTACCTTGCTTAAAAATGGCACGGTTCGGCTAGCACGAGGATTTACTTCAATGACATACACTTTGTTCTCATGGATGACAAATTGGATATTCATCATACCGATACAATTTAAACCTAATGCCAAGCGTTTGGTATATTCTTCGATCGTAGCGATTAGTTCATCCGAAAGATTTTGCGGTGGATAGACCGCCATTGAATCTCCTGAATGGACCCCTGCACGCTCAATATGTTCCATGATCCCAGGAATCAAAACAGTTTTGCCGTCACAGATAGCATCGACTTCACATTCTTTACCAACCAAGTAACGATCGACCAAGACAGGATGTTCTGGTGATGCTTTCACTGCATAACGCATATAATCTTCTAAATCGGCTTGGTTTTCCACGATTTCCATCGCACGTCCCCCTAAGACATAACTTGGGCGGACTAAAACAGGATAGCCGATTTTTTGTGCGATGGCGATCGCTTCTTGTTCGTTCGTCGCCGTGTCGCCTGGTGGTTGCGGAATATCTAGTGCTTGTAATGCTTGCTCAAAGAGATCGCGGTTTTCGGCACGATCAAGATCTTCAATGCTGGTGCCTAGGATTTTGACTCCGGCTTTCACCAAAGGTTCGGCTAAATTGATCGCCGTTTGCCCGCCAAATTGGACAATGACACCAATTGGCTGTTCCAAATCGATCACATGCAAGACATCTTCTAAGGTCAACGGTTCAAAATACAGCTTGTCGGAGATAGAAAAATCAGTCGAAACCGTTTCAGGATTACTGTTCATGATGATCGCTTCATAGCCAGCAGCTTGGATCGCTTTCACCGAGTGCACTGTTGCATAGTCGAACTCCACCCCTTGTCCGATTCGGATCGGTCCAGAACCTAGGACAAGAACAGATTCTTTTTCACTGCGCTTGCTTTCATTCTCAAACTCATAGGTGCTGTAGAAATAAGGTGTTGCTGATTCAAATTCTGCGGCACATGTATCTACCATTTTGTAGACGGGCAAAATCTTTTGCTCATGACGCAGCGTGCGGATCTCAGCTTCCGTGGTTTCCCACAGCTCAGCGATCTTTTTATCCGTAAAGCCGTTTTGCTTGGCTTTTTTCAACACATCAAGGGAATGTGGTTCGTTTGCTAATGCTTGTTCGATCTCAAAGATGTGAAGCATTTTATCTAAGAAGAATAAATCGATTTTCGTCATTTCATTCAAATCTTCGATAGTATACCCTCTTCGGATGGCTTCCATGACGTAGAACAGGCGATCATCTTGGGCCTTGATGACCTTCTCCATCAGATCATTGTCAGAAAGAGCTTCTAGTTCTTTCATTTCGATATGATGTGTGCCGATTTCCAATGAACGAACAGCTTTCAGTAATGACTCTTCAATATTACGACCAATGGCCATCACTTCTCCAGTTGCTTTCATTTGTGTTCCTAATCGACGTTCCCCCGTTTCAAACTTGTCAAACGGCCAGCGAGGAATTTTTGCCACAACATAGTCAAGGGCGGGTTCAAATTCTGCATAGGTGGTTTCTGTGACTGGATTTTTCATTTCATCCAATGTTAAACCGACGGCAATTTTCGCTGCCAATTTGGCAATTGGATAACCTGTTGCTTTACTTGCTAGTGCAGACGAACGAGAAACCCTTGGATTTACTTCAATCACATAGTAATTAAAGCTATGTGGATCAAGTGCCAACTGAACGTTACAACCACCTTCTATTTTTAATGCGCGAATAATTTTTAATGACGCATCTCGCAACATTTGGTATTCATGGTCTGACAGTGTTTGACTAGGGGCAAAGACGATGGAATCGCCGGTGTGGATGCCGACTGGATCGAAGTTTTCCATATTACAAACAACGATCGCGTTGTCTGCAGAATCCCGCATCACTTCATATTCGATCTCTTTAAACCCAGCAATACTACGTTCAATCAAGCATTGGGTCACGGGCGAGAGCTTCAAGCCGTTTTCAGCGATTTGGCGTAATTCTTCTTCATTGTTACACATGCCACCGCCCGTTCCTCCTAGCGTAAATGCTGGACGAACAATGATTGGAAAGCCGATTTTTTTCGCAAATTCAACTGCTGCTTCCACCGTTGATACGATTTCGGATTCTGGGATCGGTTGATCCAATTCTTCCATTAATTGTTTGAATAAATCTCGATCTTCTGCCTGATCGATTGCCGCTAATTTGGTTCCTAGCAACTCAATTCCTAATTCATCCAAAATACCTGAGTTGGCTAATTCCATCGCCATATTCAAGCCCGTTTGTCCGCCTAATGTCGGTAAAATTGCATCAGGCTGTTCTTTACGTAAAATCCGTGAGACAAACTCAAATGTGATTGGTTCAATGTAGACTTTGTCAGCAATTTCTTTGTCCGTCATGATCGTTGCGGGATTCGAATTGACTAACACCACTTCGTAGCCTTCTTCTCGTAAAGCTAAACAAGCTTGTGTACCGGCATAATCAAATTCTGCCGCTTGTCCTATAATAATCGGTCCAGAACCGATTACCATGATTTTCTTGATATCTGTACGTTTTGGCATATTAGTTCTGCTCCTTCCATGCATCGATCATCTCTAAAAATTCGTCAAATAAGTGGACCGCATCATGCGGGCCCGGTGCCGCATCTGGGTGGTATTGGACACTGAATGCTGGGTAGCGGCGATGACGAACCCCTTCGATCGTGCCATCGTTCACTTCGACGTGTGTCACCATTAGTTTTTCAGGATCGATGGATGCTTCATCCACAGCAAAGCCATGGTTTTGTGAGGTAAAATCGATCCGACCAGTGGCGATCTCTCTTACCGGATGGTTCAATCCGCGGTGACCGAACTTCATTTTATAGGTATCTGCCCCATTCGCTAATGAGAAGAGCTGATGGCCTAAACAAATCCCGAAGATCGGTACCTTGCCTTGAATCCCTTGTATCATTTTAATTGCTTCTGGCAAGCTTTTAGGATCACCCGGTCCATTTGTCAGCATTACACCATCTGGTGCGAGGTCTAAAATTTCTTGCGCTGTCGTATTGTATGGTAAAATCGTTAAATTGCAGTTGCGGCGTGACAATTCCCGTAAAATACTGTGCTTCAAGCCGAAGTCGATGACCACGATATTGCGACCCGTTCCAGGACTTGGATAAGGTTTTGAGGTAGAAACTTGTGCCACTTGATTGGTTGGTAAAACCGCCGCTTTTAATTGATCAAAGGCATGGTCAAAGACATCTCCTGCATCAACGATACTCGCTTTCATGGTCCCATGTTGACGGATCTTTCTTGTCAGCGCGCGTGTATCGATTCCTGCGATCCCTGGAATATTTTTGCGTTTTAAAAATTCATCTAACGTCAGCTGTTTCCGCCAATTGCTCGCTAGACGCGCGTGTTCTTTCACAACGACCCCTTTACAAGTCGGTGAAATTGATTCGTAGTCGTCTCGGTTGACGCCGTAATTTCCAACCATCGGATACGTAAACGTAATGATTTGTCCGTTAAAACTTTGATCCGTAATGGCTTCTTGATAGCCCGTCATGCTGGTGGTAAAAACAATCTCACCAAAAACATTGATACTGGCACCAAAGCCTTCGCCTTCAAAGTATGTTCCATCTTCTAAAATAAGCCAACGTTTCATATTATTGCCCACCTTTTTGCCATACTAATTTTCCATTTACAAATGTATAACTTGTATCCCCATATAACGTCCATCCACCGAAAGGCGTATTGACTCCTTTTGATAGAAATTGCTTAGGATCCACGTTATAAGCTGATTCTAAGTCAAAAATCGCGAGATCGGCTTTGTCTCCGACCATCATCGTTCCGGCGCTTAGACCAAAGATTGATGCTGGTTTCACGGTCATCCAATCCACTAGTTGCTGCAAGGTAAAGCGTCCTGTTTTGACAAAATGAGTGTACAACAATTGGAAGGCATATTCTGATCCGACGATGCCAAATGGTGCTTTTAAAAAGCTTTTCATTTTTTCTTCATAGCCATGTGGGGCATGATCCGTCGCGATACAATCGATCGTGCCATCCAGCAGACCTTCGATCAACGCTTCACGGTCTTCTTGCCCACGTAACGGTGGGTTCATTTTCCAAAAGCCTTCATCGGCAGGAATATCTTCATCGATTAGAAGCAAATGATGAGGAGAAACTTCAGCTGTCACATGGATACCAGCTTTTTTGGCATCTCGGATCACTCGAACACTTTCTTTGGTCGAGACATGGCAGACATGGTAATGAGCACCTGTTGCTTCCGCCAAAAGTACATCACGAGCGATTTGAGAAGCTTCCGTTACACTCAAGATCCCCGGTAGTCCAAGTTCTTCTGCTTTTTTACCAGCATGCATCACGCCGCCAAAGAGTAAGGAGTCATCTTCTGTATGGGCAACCAAGGCCAAGTCATTTTCGGCTGCTTGCTTCATTGCCAGATACATTGTGCCAGCAGTCTGAACACCCACGCCATCGTTCGTCAAGGCGAAAGCGCCAGCAGCTTTCATTCCAGCTGCATCCGTCAACGTTTCACTGCGTAAGTTTTCTGTGATCGGGGCGTATTGTAAGACATTGATTGACGCATCTGCGTTGATTTTTTCGTAAACAGCTGTTAATTTTTCCGGTGTATCGGGAACTGGGTCAAGGTTTGGCATTGCGCAAACTGTCGTGAACCCACCGCGAGCTGCTGCGATGCTGCCCGTTTCAATTGTTTCTTTGTACTCAAAGCCTGGTTCTCTGAAGTGTACATGAACATCCACTAAACCTGGCGTGATCAATTGCTCTTTGGCATCGATGACTTCGTCAAAATCTGTTTCGGGAAATGCTGTACCGATCCCGCGAATGATTCCTTCTTCGATCCAAATTGCTGCAGGAACACAGTGATTGTCTTTTTTGATGATTTTACCGTTTTTAATGAGTGTTTTCATGTAAACTTCCTCCTCTAATTCTTTCCTTTTTGCCTGTTAGGCCTTACCGTTCAACACCGCTTCAAGAATCGCCATTCGAACAAAGACGCCATTGGACATCTGTGTGATGATTCGTGAGCGTAAGCTTTCAACTAAGGCATCAGCCAATTCCACATCGCGATTGACCGGCGCTGGGTGCATTATGATCGCATGCTCTTTCATTCTTGCGGCGCGTTCGACGGTCAACCCGTGATTTTTTAAGTATTCTTCTTTTGAAAAGCTTTCCGTTCCATCATGGCGCTCGTGCTGGACACGAAGCATCATCATAACATCGACTTCTGCGACCAATTCGTCTAATGGTAGCCAATGACCGTATACTTCAAATTCTTCGTCATACCATTCCTTTGGACCTGAGAAGAAGACTTTCGCTCCGAGACGCTTCAACATTTGCATGTTTGATTTTGCGACCCGTGAGTGGGTGATGTCACCTACGATTGCGACTTTCAAGTCGTCAAAATGCCCAAACTCTTCATAGATCGTCATCAGATCTAGCAAGCATTGCGTTGGGTGTTGGCCGCTGCCGTCCCCGCCATTGATGATACTGCACTGGATCGTTTTGCTTTGGATCAAAGCGTCGTAGTAATTTTCATCGCCGTGGCGAATGACCGCAACGTCTACACCTAAAGCCGACATCGTCAAGACCGTGTCATACAAGGTCTCGCCTTTTTGAACAGAACTGGTGGAGGCTTCAAATTCGATGACTTCGATCCCTAGTTTTTTCTCAGCAACATCGAAGCTTTTGTGGGTTCTGGTACTGTTCTCAAAAAAGAGATTTGTTGCGAAATATTGTTCTTTTTGGGGCATCCATTTCGCCCCTCTTTTGAATTCTTGTCCTCTGCGGATGAGTCCCATCACTTCACGGTCCGTCAATGCTTCTACCGTCAAAAGATGCTTTAAGCTGATTCTTTCGGATTGAATAATCATGAATGAATTCCTCCTTTAATTCTGTTTAAACGATGAGTTGGCACAAGTTATTTTTCTTCGCTGCGAGAGCTGTCAGGTAAAATAAGATTCAAGAAGATCCCTAGGACAGTTGCTAACGCCATTGCGGATAATGTGAAGGTACCGACCGTGAAGACAAGACCGCCGATTCCTACCACAAGGATCACTGACGCAATGATCAAATTCTTCTTACGATCAAAATCGATTTTGTTGTCGATCAAAATTTTCAACCCGCTGGCAGCGATGACGCCAAAGAGCAGGAAGCTGATCCCTGAGATGACTGGACCAGGAATACTTAAGATCAATGCGCTTAGTTTTCCAACGAAGCCTAGTACGATGGCTAGAACTGCTGCTCCACCGATGACGAACACACTGTGGACCCGTGTAATTGCTAAAACCCCAATGTTTTCTCCGTAACTTGTCACTGGGGGGCCCCCAACGAGACCGGCTGCAATTTGAGCAAACCCATCTCCCAATAGTGTTCGGTTCAAGCCTGGCTCTTCAAAAAAGTTCCGCTTCGTTAATTTGTTCAAGACCATCAGATGACCGATGTGTTCGGTCATGGTAACAAAAGCGATCGGCGCCATCGTAGTGATTGCATTCAGATACAGTTTTGGTTCGTAGTTAATGAAGGGAATCTCGAAGCTTGGCATGCCAAACCAGTTGGCGTCAATGATGGGCTGCACATCGACGATCCCCGCTGCTAAGGCGATCAAGTATCCGCCCACGATCCCCAGAAGGATCGGGATCAATCCTAAAAACCCTCGCAGAAACATATTGAAGAAAATCGTTAATCCTAAGGTAGCCAAAGCTACCAGAATGTACTTGAAATCGTAGACTGAGTCATTGTACATTGCATTCTGGGCGGCGTTAGCGGCTAACCCTAATCCAATCACCATAATCACAGGACCGACAATGATCGGTGGTAAGATCTTATCCAACCAAGCTGCACCGGCACGTTTAATGATCATCGAAACGATCACGTAAACCAACCCAGTCGTGATGGCGCCTTGTGCGATAGCTGGGTAGCCATCAGATTTCATCAGCATCTGCATCGCTGCGATAAACGCAAAGCTGCTGCCTAGATACGCAGGAATCTTCCCTTTCGTTGTGACCAAGTAAACCAATGTTCCAATACCTGAACTAACTAAAGCGATGCTGGGGTTGATCCCAACGAGGATCGGAACCAATACTGTTGCCCCAAACATCGTGAAAAGATGTTGTAAGCTTAGACCTAACCAAGGCAGTGCTTTGGGCCGATCTTTGATGTCTAAAACTGCGTCTGGATTACGAAATTCTTGCTTCTGCATGTTGCTGTCACTCTTCTTCCTAGTCGTTTTCTTTATTGATCATGATCCGGTCAGAACCATCTGATTCTTCCATCTCCACGATAATTTCTTCACTTAAAGCAGTTGGAATATTTTTCCCAACGAAATCTGCCCGAATCGGCAGTTCACGATGACCGCGGTCAACTAGAACGGCGAGTGAGATTCGCTTTGGTCGACCAATATCCATGATGGCATCCAAAGCTGCCCGAATCGTCCGTCCTGTAAACAAGACATCATCGATCAAGATGACTTCTTTGCCATCAATGGCAGTCGGGATGTCTGATGAATGGATCTCTGGATCATCTTCTGTCTTTTTGTCATCTCGGTACAAGGTGATGTCCAATTCACCGACAGGTACTTCTACGCCTTCTAGTTGTTTTAAACGTTCTGCTATTCGTTGCGCGATATAGATGCCGCGGGTTTTGATCCCTACCAGCACCAAGTTATCAATGCCGCGATTTCTTTCTATAATTTCATAGGTGATCCGCGTTAACGCTCGTTTCATTGTTACTGCATCTACTACTTCTTTCGCTGCCATATGTTATTCCCTCCTAATTTTGAACATAAAAAAACTCCTACCTGCTTGAGGTAGGAGTCATGTTTTCCGATCGTTGCCTAAAATCCCATTCTGTGGATTTTGGGTACACGTTATCATCTAGTAAGGGTTCGAATCTCCAACGCGGGAGTCGTCTGCTTACTCATTCCTTCTTAGCCTCACGGGACTACATTTAAAGGAGCTATTTAGTTGTTACAATTACTATACAGTTCTCACACAAAAAAATCAATCATTTTTTCGCAATTTTTTTAACGTGTCCGTGAACAGCTCTGGTAATGGCGCTTCAAAGACCAGCGACTCGCCTGTTGTTGGGTGGGTGAAGCCTAGAAGCTTGGCATGTAAAAACTGCCCATTGCCTTTTAGCGTGCGTTTAGGTCCATATAGCGGATCGCCAGCTAGCGGAAAACCGATGTACTGCATGTGGACTCTTATTTGATGGGTTCTTCCTGTTTCCAGCTGTAGTTCTACTAAGGTGAACTGCTCGAAGCGCTCCAACACGGTGAAGTGAGTGACAGCGGGTTTGCCATTTTCGATCACGGCTTGCATTTTGCGATTGACTTTTGATCGACCGATTGGTGCATTGATGGTGCCTTTTTCGTGGCTGATCGTACCATGAACCAATGCTACGTACTTGCGTAACGATGTTTTGTCTTTCAATTGTTTCGCTAACGACTCATGTGCCTGATCATTTTTGGCGATCATTAACAGACCCGACGTATCTTTGTCGATTCGATGAACGATTCCTGGCCGAACAACATCATTGATCGTGGATAAATCATCCATATGGTACAATAACGCATTAACCAAGGTGCCATTTGGATGCCCAGCGGATGGATGAACCACCATCCCTTGCGGTTTGTTGATGACTGCCACATCAGCATCTTGATAGACGATCGTCAAAGGAATATTTTCTGGTTGTAAGTCTACAACTTCAGGTTCTGGTACTTGGATGATCAAGTGATCACCTGCTTTTACCTTATAATTTGCCCGAACCGTTTCGCCCTTCAATGTGACCGCATCTTCTTTTAGCCACTGCTGGATTTGTGACCGACTATGATTTGGCAAGCGTTCAGCCAACACTTTGTCGACCCGCCCTTTTTCTTCTTTAATGATTACTTCAATTTGCTTTTCCATTTGATTCTCCTTGTTTCCCTTTTGCTTCGTCATCTACCAGTGCATAAATAAAAATCAAGATCACCCCGAGCACTAATGACATATCAGCGATATTGAAAATTGGGAAATTGATAAAATCAAGCTGGAACATGTCCACCACAAAGCCATGCTGCAAGCGATCGATGAAGTTTCCGATAGCGCCACCTAGAACAAATGCCAATCCAAAGCGAAACCACAAACTGCTTTTTTGGTAACGAAACAATAGGTAAACAACGACGGCAACCGCGATAACGGTGATGATCGCAAAAAAAGTGATTTTTCCTTCTAGAATACTCCAAGCTGCACCGGTATTCTGAAGATAGGTCAGGGACAACACATTGTCGATCAGAGAATGTGTTTCACCCAGTTGATAATTGGCAACGATCCAAATTTTCAGCCATTGATCCAAGCCAATGACAACAGCACTTAACAAAAAAAACAACGCGATCATAAATTTTCCACTCTTTCTTCTTTAAAAATATCTCGCGGACGAATGATGCCCAAGAGATTTCCATTCGGATTTTTATCCTTGGTGATCAAAACCGCCTCAAGCAGGGCATTTTTTTGAAACAATTCTTCCACTTCTACGATGGTCGTTTCAGCCGACACGAAACAATAATTCGATCGTTTCCCATCTCCTGCTAATAATTCATCTGCCGTTCTGCCTGCCAACTTGATTTCACCATGGAGGCTTTCTTTCGCTAACCAGTATCCCAGCATCCGCAAGGTGATCAAGCCCAAAAATCGACCATTATCATAGATCGGAAATTGTGAATAGCGCTTTTGGGCAACGATTTTCAATAACTCTGGTAATGGCAGGTGCTTTTCAAAACCAGTCACTCGTTTCGCAAAACGCGGCATGACTTTTTCAGGTGCCAGTAAGGAGCGTTCAATTTCTTGGATGCGATTGACAACCCATTCATTCGGTTCTGCAATGACAAAGTTTTCTCCGATTTTTTCATGTACGATGGCATTGCGCAGCTGAGCCATTTGTAATAGATCATCTTCTGCTCTTCTGACATTGATATTTTTGCTTTTTGACAAGCGACGAACCATTTCAGAAAAACCCATATTCCGCGGATTATCCAATTCGTCACGAAGCCGCTTTTCGATTCGATTAAAACTGCTCAAAAATTGATCTGCACCACTAGCCATGAGGAACCTCCTTGATAAGATACGCTTTTTTTAAATAAATCAAAACAAAGGCAAAATAAGCCACCAAATACACACCAACAAAAATCAACGAGTAGAGAGAGAGTGATAATAAGCCCAATACCCCTATCATGAGAAAAAGGCTTAAATAAAAGCCGATATATATTCTTTTAAGCGCAGGATTCATCACGATCTCCAGCTTGAGTGCTGATTGGCCTTGTGGTAGCTGAAAGGGCTGACTTTCTAAAAAAAACATGCGCACACGAATCGGTGTCTGCTCAGCTAACTCTAAATAAATCGTTTGCTGATGATTGACTGCAGCGATTCTTTTTTTCTCCTGCATAATCTCTAGGGGACTGCCCATTCCATAAAAGCCAGTCCGTCTGGTCAGTTGTATCTCCATTGACAAGGATCACCTCAATTTGTTAAGTATACTTGATTATCAAAAGAAAGAAAATAGACTTTTACTTGCTTCCTTGATTATTATAACAAGAATTCCTACTTTAATCTTCCATCACGTCTAATGAACGAGAAAAAGACGGATGCAGCGTGCATCCGTCCTTTCTAAGCACCTCTTTGCGTTTTTTCGCTTCAAACGCAGTGAATGCCCGCTTTGTTTGTAACCACTCTTTTAGAAAAGACCGATCGCTTGGCCATCAGAAGTCACGTCCATATTGATGGCCGCAGGTTTCTTGGGTAGTCCCGGCATCGTCATCACGGCGCCAGTCAAGGCAACGATAAAACCAGCACCTAATTTTGGCACGAATTCGCGAATCGTTACTGTGAAGTCATCTGGTGCGCCCAATCGCTTTGGATCATCACTGAATGAATACTGGGTTTTCGCCATACAAATCGGCAGCTGATCCCAGCCTTGCTCTTTGAAGCTTTGCAACTGTGCCTTGGCTTTAGGCGCAAACTCAATCTCTGCCCCGCCGTAGATCTCACGCACAATCAAAGAAGCTTTATCCGCTAAAGGCAAATCGTCGGTATACAAGCGATGATAGTTGGCGGGTTTTTCCTCGATTAGTTGAACCACTGCTTTTGCTAGATCCGTTCCACCGGCGCCACCTTCTGCCCAAACGGCTGTCCGTGCGATGGTGACGTCGATTTGCTGACACAAGGTTTCGACTAATGTTCGCTCCGCTTCTGTGTCTTGTGAGAACTCATTAAGCGCAACGACAACTGGAATACCATATTTACGCATGTTTTCAACATGACGCTTTAAATTACTGAAGCCTCGCTCTAATGCTTTTAAGTTTTCTGTCCCTAAATCAGCGACAGCGACCCCACCATGCATCTTCAGTGCTCTGATCGTTGCTACCACTACGATCGCATCTGGTGCCTTTGATAAATTCGGTGTTTTGATATCAAGAAATTTCTCTGCGCCTAAGTCAGCACCAAACCCAGCTTCGGTCACCGTGTATTTTCCTAAGTGCAAAGCCGTCTCGGTTGCGATGACACTGTTACACCCATGGGCGATATTCGCAAAAGGTCCGCCATGGATCAGCGCAGGGGTTCCTTCAATCGTTTGAACGAGATTCGGTTTGAGGGCATCTTTTAAAAGTAAGGCTAAAGCACCTTGGACCGCCAAATCTTTTACGTAAATTGGTTGTTTCTCAAAAGAATAACCAATTAAAATCTTTCCTAATCGCTCTTTTAAATTATCAATGCTTGTTGCCAAGCACAAAATCGCCATGATTTCACTAGCAACGGTGATGTCAAAACCGTCTTCTCGGGGAACGCCTTGTAACGGTCCCCCTAGACCGACAATCACTTGTCGTAACGCTCGATCATTCAAATCGACAACGCGTTTCCATGTGACCCGACGTCCGTCGATCCCCAACTCATTGCCTTGCTGGATATGATTGTCGATCAATGCAGACAAGGCGTTATTGGCAGCCGTGATCGCATGCATATCACCTGTGAAATGTAAGTTGATGTCTTCCATCGGTAGAACTTGTGCTTTGCCGCCGCCGGTGGCGCCGCCTTTGATGCCCATTACTGGGCCCAATGATGGCTCCCGCAAAGCAATGACGGTTTGTTTCCCGATTTGATTCAGGGCATCCGCAAGTCCGATGGTCACCGTTGATTTACCTTCCCCTGCTGGTGTCGGGCTGATGGCTGTGACTAAAATAAGCTTACCTAACGGCTTGTTTGCTTTTTCTTTGATTGCTGACCATTCGATTTTTGCTTTATATTTGCCATAAAGTTCTAGGTCATCCCCTGTTAAACCAAGTGGTTCAGCAATTTCAATAATCGGTTTAGGCGTTGATTCTTGTGCAATTTCGATATCTGATTTCATTTTTACCCTCAATTCACGAACTATTTAGCACTTTAAAATGTATTTTGTTTGCTATGCTCTTATTATACTTGATTTTATTCAGAAAGAAAGAGAGATTTTCCACACTTTTACAAGAAGTTTGCCGAATCCTCTATGTAAACAAAAAACAACGTCCTTCCTAAGGCTGTGCCGCCAAAAGGAGTGATCGCTGTTTTCTAGATTTCTATGAATTACTCGTTGGTTTCGACCTGCACCCTTTTTTCAGGGATTTTTTCTTGAAAAAAAGTTTCTAACCATACCACATCTTTTTTACGTAACGTGAAGGTATACGTTTTTTGATGATCGGTAATGCTTATTAAATGGTTTTCAATTTGCCATTTTTCTATCTCAGGTAAAGAAACAAGGCTTTTCTTCCATAAGCGGGCATAGCGAATAAGGAGCAAATCATTCCTGATGAGTATGCTTCGATGAATACCTAACCATACAAAAAAGAAAAAGACGGCTAAAACGAGGTTGCTTTTCCAATAAGGTCTGGTATTTTCTAACGAAAGAATCAAACTGATAAATAATATCATCATAGTAAACGACCAATAAATGATCGCTGTAGCAGCTTCCGGTTGCCAATACAATTTACGCTTCATAAAAGTTCCTCACAACATAAAATTTCTAGTATACTATCTTTATCATATCAAAAAAGGGTGAGACAATGTTAAAAGTTTATCTTGATGCTTCCACGAAAGGCAACCCCGGCCCTAGTGGCGGTGGAATCGTCATTGTCGGTACTGATCTGCATGAGCAAATTGCTTTTCCGCTACCTGATTCAACCAACCACCAAGCAGAGTTCGCTGTGATGGTCAACGCGTTGCAGCTGCTGATTGACAAAGGGTTACAGGAACAGACGATTATGCTCTATACCGACAGCAAAGTCGTTGCGCAGACTATCGACAAGAATTATACCAAAAACCCTGCTTTTTCTGATTATTTAACGGAAATTCAATGCTTGTTGAAACAGTTCCCTTTAGCGATCATCCAATGGATCCCTGAGAGCCAAAACAAAGGTGCCGACCATTTGGCACGCCAAGGATTAGCAAAGGCGTTGAAATTAAAGGATCGGAGACAATAACCGAGAGAAGTTTTGTTTGAAGCGCAACCAGTAAGACTGCTTAGCTAAAATTTCATCCGTCAGTAATGTTGATTGCGCCATATCCTCTTCAAAGAAGCCTTTCAACGTTTGCGTGACATCGTGATCGTAGGCAAAAGCATTGACTTCAAAATTCAAGGCATAACTCCGAATGTCTTGATTTGTCGTCCCAAAGGAACTAATGGTATCATCCATCATGACCGTCTTCGCATGGAGGAAACCATTGTTATAGATGTAGATTTTTGCACCACGACGATGCAAATAATTGGCATAATGCTGTGTTGCCCGGTAAATGAATGGGTGGTCAGGCATACATGGGATCATGATTCGGACGTCTACACCTGAGTGGATGGCAATTTCCAATGCGTTCATCATACTGTCATCAGGAATCAAATAAGGCGTTTGGATCCAAATCGATTCTTTGGCAGCTAAGATCATTTTTACAAAACCGCCTTTGAGAATTTGGGTCTCACTTTCAGGACCATCAGCGACAATCTGCAAATCAACATTTCCAGAGAGCTCTTTCGGCGGTAGAATAAAGTAGCGATCCTCGTATTCCAGTTGATCCTCTTCTTTTTTTACAGATGCGTTCCAGTCACGAATAAAAATCTCTTGTAGTGTAAAACTGGCAGTACCTACGATTCTCGCATGGGTGTCTCGCCAATAGCCAAATTTGGCCTTTTTCCCTAAATATTGATCGCCGACATTAAAGCCGCCAGTCCACCCGATTTGACCATCGATCACAACGATTTTTCGATGTAGATGATAGTTCAATCGTGTGTTACGGATCAGGTTCTTCGAAGTGATGAAAGGCACGACTTTTCCACCGGCATCAATCAACGGTTGAAAGAATTTCCGATTGGCTTTCGGTGACCCCCATGGATCATAGACCAAACGCACTTCAACACCTTCACGGGCTTTATTGATCAAGATAGACAGAAATTGGCCACCGATCTCATCATTAAAAAACGAATAATATTCCACATGCAGATTATCTTCTGCTTGCTTCATGTCTTCAAACAATGCTGCAAATTTTTCTTTTCCATCTGTATAAAATTCTACTTTGTTTCCTTTAGTCAAGGGCGATTCATCAAGGTTCTTAAAATAGCGCTCTAATAGATGATTTTCATCTGAGTAAGGATGTTCAGGAAAAGAATAATTGTGCACTTTGATGATTTGATTCAACTCATTGATCCTACTTTGGTGGTGCTCACTAAATTTATAAATAATTTCTCCGTCGATCCCCCGACCACAAAACAAGTACAACAAAAACCCGATGCCGGGGATGAATACCAACGTCATCATCCAAGCAAAGACACTTGCAATCGAGCGTGGTTTCCGAAAAACAGTAATAAAGGCAGCAATCGTATTAATAAACAAAAGTGCCAATAATACCGTGGAAATCATGCTCATATCCATTTTTATCATAGTTTCCTCCTATATCCTGTAACCCTATAATAGGTAACTATGATCGAAAGCAAGCTTCAATTCATAGTTCCCTAGTGTTTCTTTGATTTTTTGTTTCAGCATTTCTTCGATTTCTTGATCACTATACGCCGATTTTGCGGGAATCACTAAATCAAACGCCAACAGATCTCCTTTGACCTGAAAATCATGCATCCGTAACTGCGGATCAACGAAGCGAATGATCTTTGACACTTCTTTTTTTAAATACCGATACTGCTGATCTTGAATTGGTACTGGATCAAGATGACAGACAAGGTCGACCTTTAAAGATTGGCGAAAATCTTGTTCAATAGCATCAATCACCTCATGCGCTTCTCGTAAAGACCACGTTTCATCCACTTCGATATGCACACTGGCAAAGCGATTTTTCGGTCCATAATTATGAACCAGTAAATCATGGTAACCGAGAATCGTCGGATAGTGATCCAAGCGCTGCTCCATGGCAGCTACTTCTTCTTGCGTTGGGCGTGCCCCTAATAATTCGTTGATAAAGGAACGAATCATTTTGATTCCGCTAATCAAAATATACAAGGCAATCAGACAGCCGACAAAGCCATCAATACGTAGGCCAGTCAACCACTCGATCGTCGCTGAAAACAAAACCGCACCCGTTGTATACACATCGTTGAGACTGTCTTGCCCACTGGCTTTAAGTGTTTGAGAGCCAATCAGGTTCGCCAGTTTGCGGTACATCGCTCCCTGCCAGATTTTGATCAAAATCGATAAAACCAAAACGATAAACAATAGTGGTGAAAGACGGATACTCGTCGGTTCCATGATGCGTTGCACAGAGCTGATGAGAAATTGACCGCCAACAAACGTGATGATCAAAGATACCACAAACCCACTGATGGCTTCAAATCGCTCATGTCCATATGGATGTTCACTGTCGGCTGGTTTCGCCGAGATCCGAAAACCGATCAATGTTAAAATAGACGAGGCTGTATCTGAAAGACTGTTGATGGCATCGGCCATAATCGAAACAGATTGTGCAGATAAGCCAATGATAAATTTTCCGGCAAATAATAGGAGGTTGGAAAGCAACCCGAGGCTACCCGCTAACTTCCCAATGGCTGTGCGTTCGTAGACACCATTTTTTTTGCTACGATTTAAAAAAAAGTTTAGCAAATCATCACCCTCTCAAAAAACCATCTTTCTTATTTTACCCCGAAGGAATTCAATTAAACAACTATTCGTATCGCTTTTTCGAAAAAAAAGCGAATTCCCTTCAATTATCGAACGCATTTTCAGATAACACGTAGGAAAAAAGGAAAAAGATAACGGAAGGGTCTCCCCCCTCCGTCATCTTCGTTCAAAAAAGGACTGTGCTAAAGACCTGCGCTCCTCTTTCATCTATCATCTTAAACGAAAGAAATTCCCTGGCACAGATTCAACCAGTTAGTGTGATTACTTGGCAGCTAACCACGCTGCTGCGGTCTCAAGTGCTGCTGTGATTCCTTCAGGATTCTTCCCGCCGGCTTGTGCCATATCAGGACGGCCGCCACCGCCGCCACCAACTTTAGGTGCGATCTCTTTGATCAAATCGCCCGCTTTCAATCCTTTTTCATTGGCTACTTTGTTCATAGCAGCTAAAAGATTCACTTTGCCATCATTCGCGGTAGCTAACACTAAAATATCAGAATGGTCTTTTTGTTTCCATTGATCGGCTAGTTGACGTAATTGGTTCATGTCCTTAACAGTCACTTTCGCTGTGATTAGACGCAGACCATTTACTTCTTTGACATCTTTGAAAACATCCCCTGCTTGCTGATTTGCTAACTTGCTGGCAAGGGCTTCGTTTTCTTTTTGCAATTCACGTAGCTGCGCTTGCAGTTGTTCTGTTTTGGCAACGACTTCTTTTAATTGGGCAGATTTAACGATTCCTGCGATTGCTTTTAATTGAGTTTCTTCTTCATGCAATAACGTATAGGCTTCTTGACTAGTCACGGCTTCGATCCGACGAACACCAGCACCGATCCCTGATTCAGAAACGATTTTGAAAATACCGATATCCTCCGTATTTGCCACATGGGTTCCCCCACATAATTCGATCGACCAATCGGCAACATTGACGACGCGAACGTCATGCCCATATTTTTCACCAAAGAGTGCCATCGCTCCCATGCCTTTTGCGGTATCGATATCCGTTTCGATCGTCACAACAGGGAGGGCTTCCCAAATTTTTTGGTTGACGATTTGTTCCATTTGGCTCAGTTCTTCGCTGGTCACTTGCCCGAAATGACTAAAGTCAAAGCGCAAATGTCCTGGAGCAACTAATGAACCTGCTTGGTTCGCATGGCTACCTAATACTTCTTTTAACGCTTTATGCAATAAGTGAGTCGCCGTATGATTTTTGATGATCTTATTGCGACGATGCTGATCCACTTGTAAGAAATAGTTCACGCCTTCTTGTAGTGGCGCTTTGACTGTAGCAGTATGCAAGAACTGACCGTTCGGTGCTTTTTTGACATCCGTCACTTCCGCTACGATCGTACCATCTTCTGCTACGATCGTGCCTGTGTCCGCAACTTGTCCACCCATTTCTGCGTAAAATGGTGTTTCGGCAAAAATCAGTTTTGCTTCACCTGTCGAAACAGAATCATGTAACGCTTCGTCTTGGATGATCACTAATAATTCGCTGTTTGCTTCAAGTGAATCATAGCCAACGAAACGGCTGTCTACTTTGATATCTGTCAATAAAGCGGATTGTACGCCCATTGAAAGCTCCGTTTGTCGAGCCGCACGAGCGCGGGCACGTTGTGCATCCATTTCTTGTTCAAACCCTTGATGGTCCACTTTCAACCCTTCGTCTTCCGCCACTTCTTCTGTCAGTTCAACCGGGAAGCCGTAAGTGTCATACAATTTGAAAATATCTTGACCAGCTAACGTATCTTGACCGTCTGCTTTTACTTGGGCGATCACTTGATTTAAAATATCTAACCCTTCATTGATCGTTTCATGAAAACGTTCTTCCTCGTTGCGGATCACTTTCTCAATAAATTCTTGCTGCTCTAGTACTTCAGGATAGTAGCTTTCCATGATCTCGCCAACGATCGGTACTAATTTGTATAAGAAGGCAGCATCGATCCCTAATTTTTTCCCATGCATGACTGCACGACGTAATAAACGACGTAAAACATAGCCACGGCCTTCATTTGAAGGAAGTGCCCCATCGCCGATCGCAAAAGAAAGCGCGCGGATATGGTCTGCAATCACTTTAAAGGAGATATCTGTCGTTTTGCTGTCGCCGTAGTTCACACGACCGCTTAAATCCGCCACTGCATTGATGATCGGCAGAAACAAGTCTGTTTCAAAATTGGTTGGTGCATTTTGAACGATGGAAACCATTCGTTCCAGCCCCATCCCCGTATCAATGTTTTTATGTGGTAGTGGTTCATAGGAGCCATCTGGTTGATGATTGAATTCTGAAAAGACCAGATTCCAGATTTCCAAATAGCGCTCGTTTTCGCCACCAGGATAGTTTTCGGGATCATCTTCCGCTACGTCATTAAACTCAGGACCACGGTCATAGAAAATCTCCGAATCCGGTCCACATGGTCCTGCACCAATGTCCCAAAAGTTGTCTTCAATCTCAACGATATGCTCTGGTGTCAAGCCGACTTCTTCTGCCCAGATCCGTTTTGCTTCTGTGTCTTTTGGATAAACCGTGACATATAACTTTTCTGGATCAAAAGCCATCCATTCTGGGGAAGTCAAAAACTCCCATGCCCAATGAATCGCTTCATTTTTGAAATAATCGCCGATCGAAAAGTTTCCTAGCATTTCAAACATCGTATGGTGTCTTGCTGTTTTCCCAACGTTTTCGATGTCGTTGGTCCGAATTGATTTTTGCGCATTGGTCATTCTTGGGTTTTCAGGAACAACACTGCCGTCAAAATATTTTTTTAGCGTTGCCACCCCTGAATTGATCCATAATAGGGTTGGATCGTTGACTGGGACAAGGGACGCACTTGGTTCAATTGAATGACCTTTTGATTGAAAGAAGTCCAAAAACATTTGGCGTACTTCTGCACTGGATAATTGTTTCACGTTATTCTCCTACTTTCTTCTGTGTTCGCTTAAGATACAGGGGCTGACAAAATTGCTGGTAAGGCGCTCTTATGCCTTTAGAGTCATTTTGACGATAAAAAAACACCATTGCAGAGCAAGGACGTCGATACGCGGTACCACCTTGCTTGCAATGATGTGACTCATTACCTCTTAGACTCGTTAACGCGGAGTGGACGGCAACATTTCTGCTGCAGTTGAGCACCAAAGGGAGCAATCCGTCTGAATTCATGTTTTTCTCTCAGCAGTGAAAAACTTTCTGTAATGAATCATCAAACCGACCATATCCTTCGTCATTCAAAGTATAAGGAAATGTGTCGAAAAAGTCAATCCTCAAATCCGGTCTTTATTGATCAGAATCGCTTTGCGGTAACGATAGCTCTGCGGAGAAAGCTTTTGATCTGGCTGTAGCATTTTCCGTGAACGGTAATAACTGGCATAAGGCAATGCATCGAATAAGGGATGCCCACAAATTTGCCAGTTCTCCATTTTTAAAGACAAGCCATCTGTCAGCTCCCACGCATCCGCAAGCCCATAGGTGCAGCCAAATAAATTCGGTTCAAGCAATTCAGCGGTTGGCAAAGAGACACCATCGTCGCAAGACTTTTCATTGCCCCAGCGAAAAAGTCGCCGAGTAGCAGCACCGCAGACATATTCCCATTGATCCTCTGAAAGCAGCTGAAAGCCTTGTTTATCTAACTGCTGTTTCAATTCTGTTTGACTGACGGATTCGTGGGTAAATAACTGATAGGTTTCCGATAACGGCTCTAGTGCAGCAAAATAGCGATTCTCTTCGTGATAAAAAGCGGGTAATTCCCAACGCAAGCTTTCCTCAAAGGACGCTGGTGCTGTGAATTGTGCCTTTAGCTCTTTTTCGAAAACACTGAATTGATCGACTAACCCGTGAAACTCCCCAGTGATCGTATTTAACTGCCCGATATACCTTGCGCCAGCAGGCAGAGAACTTTTTTGGACTAGCATGGGATCAATCACAGCTTTACGCAAAGGGCTCGTCGACTCATTGACAAAAATCCCCCAATCCTGGCTGGTTTCTAACTCATAGATTGTTTCCAGTTGGCGAATGATCTCATTGGGTGGTGACTGCCAATTTTTACTCCAGCAAGTAGCCGGTAATCCTTGCACACCGAGATCCCAACCTAAGATCGCCTCAGAATTCCCTGGTATAAAGACAAAGTCTTCGCCATCGATCGTTAATTCAAAGGTAGCACATTTCAATCCTGCATACGTCAACTGACTAAAATGGACATCGGTGATCTCCTTTAAAGGACTGACAAAATACATTAAAATTTGCTGGATCAGCTGTTCTTTGATTTCAAAGGACAGTGTCTTCCAATTTGACCATTGTAACGCCTCAAAAAAATCCACGTCATTTCTCCTCTCATCTGCTACAATTACTATATAACGAGTATACCACGAAAAAGGAGGAAAACGACTGATGCTTTATTTTGGACGCAGTCCGTGGATGCTACAAGCGGTTTTCGCCTTGCGGAAAGCCGTTTTTGTAGAAGAACAGCACATTCCGGCAGAATGGGAATTTGATGAAAAAGACCAAACCTGTCCATACTTTCTTTGGCTTGATGGAAACACACCGATCGCTACCATTCGCTATCAATTCTCTACACCGAACACTCTGCAACCTGATCGCTTTTGCGTAGCTAAGGCCTTTCGGCACCAAGGATACGGCACCAAATTATTGCATTATCTCGAAATGCGTGGTGTCCAAGAGGGTGCCCTCCAATCAGTGTTATCCGCAGAGATCGACGCTTGTGCGTTTTATGAATCCTGTGGGTATCAAAAAACATCTGAACCCTATGCTGAAGATGGCGTATTGTGTGTAGAAATGACCAAACAATTAAAAACAGCAGTCAAGGAAGAGTAGTTCTCTTCCTTGACTGCTGTTTTGGTAAGCATTAGCTATTCGAATTTTTCTTGTTTTTGCGGGCGGTTCGAGTCGTTTGACGACGTTCGATCTTCCGTTTTTCTTTGTTCTTCTTATCAACGGCCCATTGAATTTTTTTCTTGTAGCCAGGCTTGATTTTTTTCTTCTTTTTCTTGACTAAGCCAATCAAGGTTGGGTCTAATTCGTCACGAGATTTTTCCCGCTTTTGCCGACGATTCCGATCGTAAGTCGCAACGATCTCGCCATTTTTGATTTCCTTCGGTTGGAAAACAACCCCTAGATCTTCGATGGCTTGGATTGCCCCTTCATCGCTTGGATCATATAAAGTGATCGCGGTCCCATCCATTTGATTTCGACCGGTCCGACCAACACGGTGGATAAAGAAATCCAAATCAGCTGGAATCTCGGCATTGATGACATGAGAAACCCCTTCAATATCAATTCCTCGCGCAGCTAAATCTGTTGCGACAACATATTGGTAGTCCAAATTTTGCACTTGGCGCATGATCCGTTTTCTTTCACGAGGACTGATGTCGCCGTGGATCTTCGCTACTTTTAAGCCTTGTTCCTTTAAGTAATCCGTAATTTCATCCACACGGCTCTTCGTGTTGGCAAAAACGATGGCAAGATAGGGATGGCCTGTAGTCAATAATTGATAGATCAATTTATTGGTATTTTTCCCTTTGGTAGAAATCAACCAATTCTCGATCGTATCAGAGATGACTGCTTTCGATTTGATTTCTTCGATCAATGGATTGGCCATGTATTTTTTCAAGAATGGGCGCAATTTCTCTGGAATCGTTGCGGAGAAAACCAGCATTTGTAGTTTCTCAGGCAAACGCCCCGCAATTTGATCGACTTCTTCCAAAAAGCCCATATCCAAGGTCATGTCTGCTTCATCCACGACAAATACATTGGCAGTGTGAACCCCTAAGGCTTGTTCGTTGATCATATCCAAGATACGACCAGGTGTCCCAATCACGACATGGGGCTGTTGATTTTGCAGACGGCTCAATTGGCGCTGTTTATCCGTTCCTCCAACAAAATTTGACACACGAATCTCCGGATCATGAAACCCGCCGATCTGTTTTGCGGCTTGATAAATTTGTGTGGCTAATTCACGACTCGGTGCAGTAATCACGACTTGCACTTCATCTTTTTCGGCATCAATTTTATCCATCAATGGCAGTAAAAATGTATGGGTCTTACCACTCCCAGTCTGAGATTGTCCAACAACACTACGGCCTTTTTGGATAACAGGTATCAATTTTTCTTGCACTTCTGTTGGATTAGAGAACTTTTTATCAGCAAGTGCTTCATAAATAAATGGTTGAAATTTAAATGACTCAAAAGACATTCAAACACCTTCTTTCTTTTAGCATCCTTTGGATTATAGCATATGTTGCCTTGATTTCCTAACTTTCTTTTGTCACGGGTTTTGGATCAATCGTGCTAATTGTATACGTTGCACTGCGGCGTTCATAGAAAAAGCGGCTTTCTTTTTTTATTGCAGCCCAAAAGAGATTCATGTAAAAGCCAAACTGGATCAAGCCAAAAATGACCACCATCAATAAACTGACGACCAGAAGCAGCGTATTATCCGAATCAAGAAACGGTGCAAAAAAGATGTTGACCCGACTGATGCTGGCATAAATCAGATAAAACAAACCATAACGTTTCAATAACGCAGCCAAGCTGACCCTCTGACGGGCTTCTTGCATGATTTTGATTCGTACGAGTTTTTTTCCAATCGTTTGTCCTTTGGCAAGATAAGCAAACAACACAAAGTACAGTAATACTTCAAGAGCAAAGTACCAATAGTCCCCACTAAAGTCCCTTACCGTCTGTTGAGTAAGCAAACGAACAGCGATCACCACAATGAAACTGACCACATTCAGTATTCCCCAATCGATCAACCAAGCAAATATCCTTCGTGTTACGGTTACCCGAGTACCTTTGGCGTATGAATCGGCATCCATCTCTTCTCTTGATGGCAATAAGAACGTAAATAGCGGGGCAATGCTCCACCCCAACAATCCTCCTAGTGTATTGACAAAGAGATCATTAACATCAAATAAGCGATAAGGATGGGGATAAATAAAATAAAGTCCTGTCAGCTGAGTCAATTCAAAAAACAACGTCAGACAAAACGTAATCGCCAGCGTTTTCAGAAAAGAACACTTGAAGTAATAACGTAAGTAAACGCCGAAAGGCAAGGTCAACAATAAATTAAAGAGTGGTTCGAGAAAGACCCCCTGCTTCATGGCAGGAAGATAGGTTTGCGGGTCGTGGATATTTAAGACCGTCTGTTGGACAAAATGGTGCCAGGATGCTCCTAGCTGCAATTCCATCTTAGGACCAGTCATATGAGCTACCTCTTCAATCGAGGGCAATGGCAAAATAACTAAAAAATAGGCGCATAATAAATAGAAGACAAACGAATAAAGAACCAGTGCACGAGAAAAGATAAAACGACCGTATTTTCGATATTGGATAACAAAAAAAATCATTGATATCGCCAATGCTAGAAATGGAAAAACCAGCAGAGCAACCTTTATTGGGGTAATATAAGCGGACATAAAGAACTCCTTCACGTTTTATTTTTATCTTACACGCTATTTCCCAAAACGTAAATTTTGGAGTATCATAAAAGAAAAGGAGGTTAAAAAACCATGTTAAATCCCTATTTTGCCTTTGGCGTACCGGCATTCCTTTTGGTTTTATATGTAGCTTTTGCTCTTTTTCGCCGGTCTTCCGATATACCCTACTTAGGATTTGCCCTATTCATCATTGCTGGTTTTCTGACTGGATTTAGTTTACAAGTCATTCAACAAGCCATCAATGAAGTGGAGAAAACTTCTCTTGAACACGTGCAAGAAACCCACCTTTACTCGCCCTACTTATTAGCGATTCCATTGATTGTGGGCATTCTTTTACTTATTCTCAACTTGATTCGCGGCTATCTAAAAGTCAAAAACGTTCGTCTGCGGACAAAATAAAAGCAACCTACCTAGAAATACGAAATGATCCTGTTCCTCTTAATGGGAAATGAGATCGCTTCGTATTTTTTTTGGTAAGCTGCCTAGATTGCTAAACCCCTTCAAAAGATCCAACCACCACTCCCGTAGTAAAACAGTTTATCAACCACAAAAAGCGTTTATTCGTCGGCTAGTTCTTCATCCAGGTCTGTCTCTGACGTATCAGCAAAAGATTCTTTTACATCATCATTGACTTGTTCCAATAAATATTGCCAGTCACTATTCGACACAACCACCACATCGATATTCTTTTCTTCATCGATCAGCTCGAGATTCGAAACATCCTCTCCTAACTGCTGGAATAGGTCAATCAATGTTTTGTCTTGGAGTGTTACGTATTCAGTCCGTTTCATTCTTCTTCCCCCCATGAATCAAAAAATTCATAAAACAAGATATCGAAACTAGTAAGATCGGTCATCTTTTGTAAAGTAGATAGATCTAAACGAATAAACGCTTTTTCCACTAATAAATAATGGTTTTCTTCCAACGCTTCTTCGATAAATGGTAAAATCTCTTCCTCGTCCCCTAATGTCTCACTAGAGATTTGTTCGATTTGATCAAACAAGCGATCATCTTGCAACAAAAAGAATTGATCGTCGTAAAGATAGACTGCGATTTGATATTGCCGGATGGGTAGCTCAGCCCGAATGACAAAAAAGCATTCCCCTGAATTGGAAATCGCTGGCAATAGTTCACTCGGTTGTAATGCCTGTTGGTAGTACATTTCCATCCCTCCTTTGTACTTACTATTATAAAGAACAATAAAGGAAAAAGGAAATAATCGAATTTCAGTTTAAAAAACTCTAAACAAAGTTAGACATCCCATTCTGCATAGAATTCTTCTAAAAAATCCTTCATGAAAACCACACGTCGCTGAGCTTCTTTTTTGCCATAATCCGTGGTCATCTTTTCAGGAAGCAAAAATAGTTTTTCATAAAAATGATTGATCACCGTCGTCCCTTTTCGGTAATCCTCATGATTTTGAAACGTCTTTGGGGCTAAGTCACTGACATGGATCGGGTGTTGATGACTGCCACCAAAATAGCTCGTCCGTAAAATACCGATCGCACCTAAAGCATCGAGACGATCTGCATCACGAACGACGCGGCCTTCTACTGAGACAACTTGTGCGCCTTGCAAAAGTTCTTTTGAAAAAGACAGATTTTCGATAATAGAAAAAATTTCTTTCGTTTGTGCTTCACTTGCCCCTGCTGCGGTCAAACAAACTCGCACTTCGGCATAAGCCGCTGTGACATCCGCCACAACTTTATCATCCACCGTATCATGCAAGTAAGCTGCCGCCTGTACGACAAAACGATCAACCGCCAATTCGTCGGCATCGATGATAGCTTGACTTAAGCCCGCCACCCGTTTGACATGATCAAACCCATGTCCTGTGTAATCATTCCCCAAAATATTTTCGGCATAGGCAATTACTTTGCTAAGATCGGTAACATTGTTTTCTTCCTTCATCTTTCTCCTTCTTTCGATACGAAAGCAGCAAGCCTTCCTTTTTTCAGTGGTTATCGATACAAAAGGAAAAGAAGTTCAACAAAACGAGCACCCCACGAAACAGTTAGGGCGGCAACGTCTTGCGAAGCTTCTTTTCACTCGTTTCTTTTAAGCGAAATCTTGCGTCTCGCTGATTTTATAGACACTAAAATAGATCTTACGTAAATAGTCTAATAGATATTGAGGATTCAATAATTCATCCGTTGCATCTAAAATCAATTCATTTGGTTTCTTTGATGCCCCATATTGATGGATATTTTCAGTCAGCCATTTACGAATCGGTGAATAATCATCTGAAGCCAACACTTCATCGACATTGATTTCTTTTTCCATCGCATGCAGTAATTGCGCGGCATACATATACCCTAACGCATAGGATGGGAAATAACCAAAGCTGGAACCTGACCAATGAACATCTTGTAAGATTCCTTCAAGGTCATTCTCTGGACGAATCCCTAAATATTCCTCGTATTTGTCATTCCAGATTTTCGGCAGTTCATCGATCGATACTGTTTCGTTAAAGATCATTTTTTCGATCTCGTAACGAATAATGATATGGATTACGTAAGTCAAACTGTCAGCTTCAATACGGATCAAGCTGGCTTTAGAATGCTTCAAAGAATCATAGAAGGTGTCAAAAGACACATCATCAAACGAGCCTTCCGCACATTCTTGGAAAAATGGGTATTGCTTGGCCCAGAAATTGCGATTACTGCCGATAATGATTTCATTAAAAAGCGATTGAGATTCGTGGATCCCCATAGACGCTCCTTCATGAACCGGTGTTCCTTCGTATTTTTCGTCAATATTTTGCTCGTACATTCCATGTCCGGCTTCATGAATTACACCGAATAGTCCCATTGAAAAATCGTTTTCGCTCCAACGAGTAGTCAAACGCACATCGTTGTGATTGATCCCCGTAGCAAATGGGTGGACCGTATTATCCAAGCGGCCGCGAGAAAAGTCATAGCCTAAGTCGGCAATCACTTTTGAGATAAATTTACGTTGCTGCGCTTCGGTCATCTTACGTGACAGGATCGAAGTATCTGGTGCTGTTCCTTTTTCAGCCAATTGACGACGAATATCCATGATACCGTCTCTCACTTGTGAGAAAACATTATCCAAGATCTCAACCGTCATATTTGGTTCGTATTGGTTTAACAACACATCATAGTTTGTCAGCTCATTCTTCTTCCAATAAGGAATCAATTCTTTCGTCAAGCGAATATTTTCAGAAAGTGCGTCTTTAAATAAAGAAAAATCTTTTTCTTTACGGGCTTTGAGCCAAGCAGTATGTGCTTTTGACGTTGCTGCGGAAGCCGCCATCGCCAACTCATTTGGTACATCTTTTTGCAATTCATACTCTTCTTTGACTAGCTGATAAGCCGCTTTCCCAACTTCTGATAATTCTTCTGGGTGTTTCCCAAAATAGCTGATTGCTTCTTGGATCGGCTCTCCAATTTTTTTGTCAAAATAGAGGCCATATAAATAGCTGTCAACTTCCGCCCGGTAATCACTGGCTTTTTCTGGCATCCCCGTTTGATTGTCCCAGCCTAAGATCCCCATTGCTTGTTGTAATAGATCGATTTCTTTTAATTCTTTCAGAAATTCTTGTTCTTTCATTCAGCAAACTCCTTTTTGCGTGGCGGACGTTGTCCCCAGTATTGGAAGAGATCGGTACGAATCGCACCGTTGTATAATTTGCGTTTTTTTGTCGCTTTTTCGCCGTAATGGGTCTCAAAAGTCAAGTCACTGGTCAAAAAGTATTTACTCCAGGTTTTAAGCGATCGAAACACTTGGCCCATTTCTTGATACAGTCGCTGAACAGACTCTTCTTCTCCTAAGCGTTCGCCATAAGGAGGGTTAGCCACAACGACACCATACTCTTTTTCTGTTTTAAAGTCTTTAACAGCTTGTTGTTTGAAGGTGATCGAGTCTCCTAGACCGATTTCTTCCGCATTCCGGCGGGCGATCTCAATCATTCGACCATTGATATCCGAACCGGTAATATCTAATTCGACATCATAATCTGCTGCTTCATCTGCTTCTTTCCGTACTTTTTCAAATACTTCTGCTGGGAACCAATCCCACGTTTCGCAAACAAATTCCCGATTAAATCCAGGGGCGATATTATGGCCGATCAAAGCTGCTTCAATACACAATGTGCCTGATCCACAAACGGGATCGACAAAAGGCTTGTCTTTGTACCAATTTGTCAGCATCACTAAAGCCGCAGCCATGTTTTCTTTCAGAGGTGCGCCCCCTTTTTCTAAACGATAGCCGCGTTTAAACAAACTAGGGCCAGTCGTATCCAATGTGATCATCGCATGGTCTTTCAATAAAGCGACTTCTAATTGGAAAAAAGCGCCAGTTTCAGTCAGCGGCACACTTGCCGGACGATGATATACTTCTCTTAAGCGATTGACGATTGCTTTTTTGGTAATCGCTTGGCAGTCAGGTACACTATACAATTTTGATTTGATTGATTTTCCGGCTACTGGAAATTCAGCGTCTAACGGTAAAAAGTCTTCCCACGGTAACGCTTTAACTTCTTCAAACAGCTGATCGAAAGTCAATACGTCAAATTCCCCAACGACGATTTTGATACGGTCGGCTGTACGGAGCCACAAGTTCGCGGTAGCAATGGTCTCCATTGTCCCTTTAAAGCGCGCTCGGCCGTTTTCAACCTCACACTCGATCCCTAAATCCCGTAATTCTTTGCCCACTAGTGCTTCTAAACCGCTCGCAGCGGTGGCAATACAATTAAATGTTTTTTCAGTCATAACGCTCTCCTTCTTGGTATAAAAAAACCTTCCGTTGCTGGAAGGATTCCCTGATAGGTTGTGATTTTCTATAAGCCATGTTTTGTCCGTATTTTCCTCAGGGAGAAGAAAACACTGGGTAATTATCTATCTGCAATTACTTGCCTTCTTGCTCCGTTCATTTCCGTGCAAAAAGTGCCCCTACCATTGTTTGGGTTGCTCGCTCGAGGGGTTTACCGCGTTCCACCAAGACGGTTTCCCGGCTTGCTTCGTCACTGTGGCACTTTCAAGGATACTTTGGCATAGCTTGCACCTTAGCCATTTTTCCTGCCGTTACTTTCTCAAGTACCCTAGCTTATGGTTTCGCTAGGCACGAACACTACAAGCGTCTCAGCTTGTGCGAGCATGGACTTTCCTCAGCATAATCGAGTTATGCCGCAATTACCCGAAAATCACAACTATCTTTTCTACATTAGAATTGACGGGTTTTTTCGTTGTCGTCTTCAAAATCAGCATTTGTATAGTTGCTGTTGTATGAAGAAGAACGAGTGACAGGTTCTGATTCACGATCAAGCTTTTTGCCAAACACTTCTTTTTCAAGATTAGACAAACGTTTTAAAATATCAAAATTTGTGACTGTTTGGCTTTTCGGTGCTTCTTGTTGAACACGAGAAGCGATTGCTTGGTTTTTCGACAATTGATCGATTTTCGCTGTCAGACGATCGTTTTCTTCTTGCAGGGCTAAGATCTCTTTATTGTAGCTTTCGTAGTCTTTAATGATATTATCTAAAAACTCGTCCACTTCCACTGGATCATATCCACGCATTTTTGTTTTGAATTCTTGTTGCAGAATATCTTTTGGACTATAAATTAAATTTGCCATTATTTACACCTCATTGTTTATTCCAAATGGTTTTCACTTTCTAGACCATTCTATCAAAAAATATACGAAAATCAAAGTAAATTACTATCAAATGTTGCGTTTTGTAAATCATCCATTGTTATTTGATGAATAAAGTAGGGATTTTGCTCACTATAGGCTTTCGCATCTCTTAAGAAATAATTAGGTTTTCCTGGAAATTCGTCATCATATAACACAAGTGCACCTTCAGTATGCTCCAGTAAAAACGCTGTGTGATTTCTTAATTGACTGGGGTCTTGGTAAGGCTTATGGCTGGTGGCATTGACATAATCAGCAAATGACTTCGCTGTTTGCAGTGCCTGTTGATTCGTTTCGTTCCAATTTTCACCAAACCCTTCAAAAGGAAAAATAATTCCTAGTTTCAGTTCCGGGTATGTTTGTTTTAATTGTTCAATGGCTTCGGCACACCACAGCTCTGCTCCAAGATTCCCGCTGATCAAGAGCCATTCTAGCCCTTCTTCGACATAATTGGTCAATGCCGACATTATTACTTTCTTAATAACTGCAATCTTGGGATCTTTTGCTTGAAAGACACCTAATTCATAATTACGATAGCCAGTAAAGTATAAGGTTTTCATTGTTTCTCTGGTCATCTCTTTTCTTTCCAAACGACTTTTTGGTATAATGTTGCCTAGGAGTGTGAACAACATGGTTATTCGTTACCCGAATGGACAATCTACTACCTATGATGACGGCAAAAAACAAAAAATGCAAGAAAAACTAATAAAGCCAAAAACGTATGCCAATCGTGGGATGCGTTTTGAAGAAGCGATCAATGAAAGCAACCTTTATTATTTAAATCGCAAACTTGCGGTCATTCATAAGAAACCGACACCAGTTCAAATCGTCAAGGTAGATTATCCGAGAAGAAGCGCCGCCGTAATTAAAGAAGCCTACTTTCGAGAGGCCTCTACCACCGATTACAATGGGGTTTATCAAGGGCAATATATCGACTTTGAAGCGAAAGAGACTCAAAACAAAACGTCATTTCCCTTTAAAAATTTTCATCCACACCAAATCAAGCATATGGAAGACTGTTTGGAACAAGCGGGATTATGTTTTGTTCTTTTATGGTTTTCTAGTCTACAACGCTGCTTTTTTCTAGATAGCAAGTGCTTAGTTTCTCAGTGGCACCTGCAAAAGGAAACTGGAAAAAAATCAATGACGTTGGCCTATATCGAAACCAATGGGATCGAAATCATCCCCACTATTGCGCCGCGTATTCCCTATTTAAAAGCAGTTGATCAATTTTTAACGATGAAGGAGAATGATGAGTATGGCAAATGAATCACAATCGAGGACCTCTCGGCATGATTCTAAGAAAGGCACTGCTAAAAAAGCACCAAAGCCCCCTAAAGCCAAAGGCAAACGAAGTATTGGGAGTATTATTTTAAAAGTGTTTATGGGCCTATTTTTCTTAGGCTGTATCGGGATTTTATCAGGAATGGGGCTGTTTTGGTGGTACGCCAAAGATGCACCAGCACTTGATGAAACACGTTTGGATTCGACTGTTTCTTCGCGCTTTTATGCCTCCAACGGTGAATTGATCACTGAATTCGGAAGTGAAACGAGAGAAAAAATCACCGCAAGTGAGATTCCCCAACTGCTGGAAGATGCGATCGTCTCTGTCGAAGATCGTCGGTTCTATCAGCATATCGGGGTCGATCCGATCCGAATCGTTGGTTCTGCATTATCCAATGCCACAACCGGCGGTATGCAAGGCGGAAGTACGTTGACTCAGCAATTGATCAAGCTGTCCTTCTTTTCTACCAGCGCCGAAGATCAAACGTTACGAAGAAAAGCACAAGAAGCTTGGATGGCGGTTCGGCTTGAACAAACCAAATCAAAGCAGGAAATTTTGACTTACTATATTAATAAGGTATATATGTCCAACGGGGTTTATGGAATGCAAACAGCTGCTATGAAGTTTTACGGCAAACCTTTGGCTGAACTAGACCTAGCGCAAACCGCTTTGATTGCTGGTTTACCAAATGCCCCTTCTGCGTTTGATCCTTTCGCTCATCCTGATAATGCGAAAAGTCGTCGAGATGTGGTTTTAGGCGCAATGCTTGAAAACGAGAAAATCACGCAAGCGGAATATGATGCGGCCGTTGCCGAAGATATTCAAGAAGGATTGCAAGAAAACCCTCGAGAAAACCAAGAGTGGAAATACTTTGATAATTACTTCAACGAAGTGATCGCAGAAGTTAAAGAAAAAACCGGCAAAGATGTTTATACCGATGGCTTAGATATTTACACCAATGTCGATATCGATGCGCAAAAACGGTTATATGACATCGTCAACAGCGATGATTATGTTAATTATCCAGACGATAAGATGCAGGTTGCCGCTACTTTAGTTGATGTCAATACGGGCAAAGTCACGGCTCAAATTGGTGCCCGCAACGTTGATGACGTTCTAGCAAACAACCTGGCTGTCAACGTCGCTCGGGACTTTGGATCGACCGTTAAACCGATCACAGACTACGGCCCTGCCTTCCAATTTCTACAAGACTCTACCGGTAGAATGATTTTAGATGAACCTTATACTTATAAAGGAACCGATATTCCTGTGTACAACTGGGATCGCCAATATATGGGCAATATCACGCTTCGAACTGCTTTAGCAGAATCCAGAAATGTACCAGCAGTGAAATTGTTTGATGAAGTTGGAGCGGATAATATCGCCGACTTTCTTAGCGGGTTGGGTATCGAATACCACACGATTACTCAATCTAATGCGATTTCTAGCAATACGGATAAATTAGATGGCACAAAATATGGGATCTCCAGCCTGAAAATGGCCGCTGCTTATGCTGCGTTTTCAAACGGTGGAACCTATTATGAACCTCAGTACGTCAACAAAATCGTCATGCAAGATGGGACCGAAGATGAAGAATCCTTTAAAGTTGATGGTCAAGAAGCAATGGATGATACGACGGCTTATATGGTGACCGATATTTTGAAAGATGTTATTTCTGTCGGTACTGGAACCAATGCGCAAATCGATGGGTTATACCAAGCAGGGAAAACGGGAACTTCCAATTACACCGATGACCAGCTAGCACAACTGGATACATCAAACGGTGCTTATCCGGATATTACTTTTGCCGGCTATACTCCCTCCTATTCATTGGCGGTATGGACCGGATACAACGACAAAATGACACCGATCACTGATAGCAGTACCCATGTGGCTTCAGATGTCTATCGTGAATTGATGCGCTATGTTTCTGCTTCTGTAGAAAACACGGACTGGACAATGCCAGATGGACTGACACGGATCGGAAGAGAGCTTTATCTTGAAGGGACATACACGCAGCCAAGCTATTCAGCACCAAGTTCGTCCAGCAGTAGTTCGTACGTTGAACCGACGACACCTTCTACAGAAAGTAGTGAAGCAACACCATCAAGTACAACAGAATCATCAAGCGAAGTGACACCCCCAGTGACAACACCTGATGAGGATGATTCATCTTCGGTCGTTACACCTCCTGCTTCTAGTCAGGATCCTGGCTCAACAACGCCTTCCAGCAGTGAAGAAAATCCTTCCTCACCGCCGGATCCACCAGAACCAAATGATGGTAACTCCGAATAACTGAGAATAGTGAAAAACAGTAGATCAGATTTTGATCTACTGTTTTTTTTAATAACGACCATATAAATGTAGAAGCTTACTTTTCAAGCTCTTCAAAAAGCAATTTTTTATCTGAAAGCTGATAAACTTGATTATGCAGATCGTCAAACAAATGAATCACATTTTCTTTTGTCTCGTTCACTTCAAAAAGAATCTCCTTGGCACGATCATGAATGCCATCGATTCGCATTTCTGTCGTACGGATCATTCGTTCAGATTCGATCTTCGCTTCTTGAATCGTGCGATTTGCTTTTCTTCTAGCAAAGACTAAAACCTCACTGATTTCTGTTTGGAACTGCTCGTTTTCGATTTGTAGGGTTGCATTTTCTTCCCGTAGTGCTTCGATCTTCGCCTGAAGCTCTGCGACTTCTTCATTTGATTCGCTAGCTGAAACTTTTGCTGCAAGCTCTTCTTTTTCTGCCAATTGCTGTTTCAAATCAGCAATTACTTCTTGCAACTGCTGGATTTCTTGCCGCTTCAACGTCCATTCAGCGCGTTCCTTTTCGTAATTTTGTTTCTCTTTTTGCTCTTTTTCTTGCTGAACAGCTAACTTAGCTTCTAATTGCTGGATCTTTGCTTCAAGTTTTTCTGTATCTACTTTTCTAAGCTGTTCTTCTAGGTCTTTGACTTTCTTATTCGCTTCTACTAGCGAAGCTTTTAATTCTTTTGCCTCTGCTTCTTGTTGAGCCACTACCTTCTGCTGTTTTTTTAACTGTTTTTTTTCTTCCTGTAGTTGCTCGTTTTCTAAAATCAATTCTTTAATTTCAAAAGATAAATTTTCAATCATATGATCCTTTTCTTGTTCTTCCGACTCTTGCTTATGTGTCTGGTTTATACTCAATTCTTTCTCCATACGTTCTCCTTTATCTTCAACGAGTTGACTATCCTTGGCGTGGTTATCACGGTTCCCAGAGGATTTTTGCTGCACTGCTATCTTTTTGACACTTTGATCTGTCTGTTGATCAACAGACACTCTTTGGTGAGAAATCGGTTTTGCTAAAGTCTGTGCGACAGGTTTCGCTGTTTCTTTCTGGGTTTTAGGGGGTTCATTGTCCGCTTGTCGATTGGTTCCTTTCTCTTTTTTTTCAGGCGTAGCCTTTGCGGACCCTTGATCCTCAATGATTCCCTCTTCTTGATTTGTCTCCTCAAATTCATTCAGCTCTCCTATGGATAATTGATTTACTTCATCCATTAGCTTTTGGACAGAAAACAAACCTTTGTTTTTCTTTTTCATCATTAATTTTTCACACTGCCTTTTTGTTCATTTGTATTGATCGTTTCACTTTGATCCGTTTGAGGAGTAGAGGATATGCTTTCGCTCCCCTCGTTATTAGCTACTTCTTGAGCGTCAGTGTTTGGAAAGCTGCGTTCTAAAAGGGTCCAAACTCCATTCTCGTCACGAATGATCGTCTGCTCAAAGGACTGATCAGAATCCTTGGAAAATTGAACAGAGAAGGTTCCTTGGGTGATCAAGGGAACGTTCTGCATATCATGGAGTAGACGAGAAAAATTTTCTTCCCATCCGTTTAAGTCATCAATTGATGGTAATTTGCTAGATAGAACAATCGAGATTTCTTGCAAGGGCTGATCAACAAAAATCATCGCTACGGTGCGACCTAGATATGGTGATAACTGATAGGCCAACTCATATTCAGCTGCAAACTGTGCTTCACGATCATTGGATACGAGTAAATGCTCCCAATCAATCGCTTCAAAAGCAAAGCCGTTCTCAGGATAAGCAAAAATCGGCATACGCATCCATTCCGTTTGCTCAGTTCTTAGCGCGAAGACTTCCTCTTTCAATTGACTAGTTTCTTCTTGCAGCCTTTGCAAATGAATGCCGCCTGTCAGCTGAAAAACTGTTAGTAGCAAGACACTTACGATTATGGCACTACTGCAGCCCAATACAATTAGCAGGTGCCCACTGCGCAGGTTGTGCTTAAATAAACGCAGTTTCCTTTTGGCTAAAGCATCTGACGACAGCTGCTTTTCAACTTTTCTTAATAAATATTCTCGATACAATCGCCAACCGATGATACTACCTGCTCCAATGGCAAGCAGTATCATCCCAATATAGATAAAAATCACAGTCTCTTCCTTCCATCAAAACTAAAATTCGTTTTATTCATCCCTTTTGATACAAACTTAGTCTCGTTGATATGTTGCAAGAAATGAATCATCGCAAACTTCCTTTCAAGAAGCTGATGTGTCAGAAGAACGTGGTCACCACACCATAAAAGGTTTTACTTGAAATGATTCCAAATTCTCTACTATCACTTGAAGTGAGCAGTGCATCGCCAACGACAAAGTACTCATCTTCTTTGAGGTACCCCCGAATCGGCAACGCCTCAACGGCTTCATCCTTCACAGTGATCATAAATGAAAAATCAAAGTCAGTATCCTCCGCCCCAATCAACAAACGCTCCTGTGTACGAACGAAGGAATCCCCCGGCACACCAATCACTCTCTTGATCAAAAATTTCCCTTCCTGTTCGAAAGCGATCAGCTGATAGCGATTTGGCTGGCGCTTTTTATGGATCAGCACAACTTGTCGATCCTCGATCGTCGGCAGCATGGACGTTCCTCTGACTAACGCCAGTCGATACGGCTGAAGAAACGCAATAAGCAAAAGGACCATCAAAAAGATACCGCTGATAGGAAGACCTATTTGTCTATGCCTTTTACTCATATTGCCAGCCCTCCATCCTTATTTTGGCATAATATATGAAACACTTGATGAGTGCGCCAATTCATTGCTGATCACGCGATAAGAGATTGTGGTTCCACCATAGACATTTCCTTCTGAAACCAAAATACCATTTGGACCAACGGCTTCAACAAAAGCGACATGCCCATAACGAGGATCAGATCCAGCTGTTCCAGGTGCAAAAGAGATCATACTGCCTGCTTTAGGTGTTTGACTGACGTTGTAACCTAAACGTCGTCCGGTATTGCCCCATTGACCACCATTTCCCATGTAGTCATCTACTTGACCGCCTAATTGACTCACGCGATTGAACACATACCAAGTACATTGTCCAACAGGATACGAACCAGAAAGATTGTAGTCACGACCGTTGTATTCTCGAAATGTCATGAGGGAGCGATACTCTTCTGGAATTTGTTCTTTTCCTTGGATAAACAAGCCTGTTTCTGTTGCGATCACTTGGTCATATTGCGTCAATCCATAGACCGCAATCAGTGAATTGATTTTTTTACTATATTTAACATCGGTCGCATAAGTGCCCGTCAAAGCATCTGCTGCCCGAAGATAGTTTTTTGATTCAGAGCGCCACACGTCTTGATAAAAGGTTGGATTTCCAGTGATTCCTCCGCGAATCAATTTGACATAATCAGCCATGGAATCTCGATAACTTGAATAGGAACGAAAGGCGGCTTGAATTTGGAATAGTTCTCCGTTGCCTTTATCTTCCATTGTTGGTAAAGTCACGCTGTTTCCTTGATAACTGCCTTTGATCCCAAAAAGGTTATAATGGGGACTGCTGGAAAGCCCGCTGTCGCCACTGCCGCTTTCAAGGATCGCTTGCGCGATCAATACAGAAGCAAAGACATCGTATTCTTGCCCTAAGCTTTGGGCTTCTTGTGCCAATGTTTCAATAAACGTCTGGGTCTTTTGATTCACTGTAAATTCGTAAGGGGCTGGATATTCAGTAACTAGCTTTTCGCCATATGTAGCCAATTCAGGATTTGATAGCCGTCTGATCGATAGCAGCTCTTCGATAGAAACCCGCTGAACTTCGATGGCAGTTTTCGTTGGCTCTTCTTGATTTGTCACTAAACTTGCTTGGTAACCATCTGCGAGGTAGATACCGATTAACTTATTTGCGTCATATAAAAGATCCCCCGGTTGTAATTGTTCAACCTGCTGTTCTTTTTCTATCCAGCTAGCTTCTCCTTTTATAACCGCTTTGATCCGTTCATTGATCCATTCGTCCATCGTCAATGGTTCTTCTAGTTCACCAATTTGCCCGATGATCTCGTAGACGAATGCCGCTTGCCATTGCGCATCATAATCAGCTAATATCGGCAAGGTGAAATCTAACAGATTCGAATCTGCGATCTTTGCTGCCCGAAAACTCTCTGGTAAATCAATGGTACGTCCATCATAAAAAGAATTTTTCAAGTGAGAAGTAGCATCTGGTGATTGAACGACAGGGTTTATTACTTGCTCAGGTGCAATAATCGGAGGTGTTTTCGGCTCCTCTTTTTTTGCATTTTCAGTATTTTCGTTGCTCTCAGTTGAAATTTCATTTTCTTTTGGTGCCAATGACTCATCAATCAAGTCGGTCTCTTTTGGCTTGTTCTCTGTTTCTACTTCTAGATCGTCCGTTTCAGCATCTATTTTTTCCTCTTCCTCGGAAGGTTCCGCGGACTCTGATTCCTCTAGTTCGGTCGTTTCCGATGACTCGGTCGTTTGCGTTGAGTCTGCTTCTTCAGACGAATCAAGAGATTCTACAACGGTATCTGCTGTTTCTGAATCCATAAGCGGCTCATTTGATTCGGAGGATAACTCGGTCGAGCCCTCCGTTTGCTCTTTGCTGACGTCTTCTTGACTCTCTTGGGCTTCTGCTGCCGATGAATCTTGGTCATCAAGTTGCTGTTCGACATTTGTATTTTCTGAATAGTTATCAGGCTGAGGGCTTTCTTTCGCCAGTAATACGGGAGAAACAAAAAGTTGGCTTGCTAAAATCCCAGCACTGAATAATGTTAAATATGACTTCTTTTTTCTACTCTTCATACAGTTTCCTTTCTCTTGTTTCAGCCGGCATCCTTGGTTTTGATCAAAACCTGACGAACTGATTCAAAGTTGCTTGAATAGTTTTTGCACGAGTTTAGGTGAACTCTGTATCTTCGCGATTATTTTTGAAGCAAACGATTGATTTAGCCAGCTTAAGCAGATTTTGCTCAGCAGCGTGATCTACCATAAAAAAGCGTTAAAATCCACTGCTTTTCAACCGATTTATTCACTGTCTTCCTATCAAGAATGGAAGCTGTCATAGGCGTCAACAGCTTCCATTTGATAAGATTGAGCATCGATCATTCGGTAGATGGGACAAAACTTAACTCCCATTCAATCGTTGCTTGATAGGTCATGTTACGCGGATTTGATCCAATGGGTACTTCAAGTTTGACACTATCCCCCATCGTCCCCATATCCCCGTAGCGCTGAATCCAGGTACCGCTTCCTTCATTTGCATCCGCTTCAGCGATCAAAGCGGGTACCCCAGGATCAAGGATCATTGATTCACTATAAGTGGGAGGAATTGCTGAATTGGCGGCATTCGTCAGCATAACTGCATTTTCTAAAATAATTCGTGCACCCCGAAGTTCTTCTCCTCGATCATTACGAAATCCTGCAGCGGATAATGTCGCGTTTAATTCCCAGCCGGTAAATTGAGCGCGCCGGTCAGAAATCTGCACGTAATTTGGCCGTTCCTCAGTTACTGAGCCATCAGCACTGCTAAGACGTTGTGGCAATGCCTTGTACTGTTTGGTATCTGCACTTATTGATACATCTCCAAAGCTATACTGGGAGATGAAATCGATACTGATAAACCCTAAATGTTCTGGTATATCCGGTTTATTTTCTGGATTCACTTCAATATCTGGCGCGATCGGATCTCGTGGATTCATTGTGGCAATCTCTTGAACAACTGTTTCAGCTGTATCAAATTTTCCATTTAAGAAAGCGTAAGCCGTCACCGTATTATGTTTTGTAAACCGATCCCCCTCGGCTAAGGTCAAGCTGAAATCACCATTGGCATCTGCTTGAAGATGAAACAAGCTGTTATCATCAAAAGAGGGTGATTGCAGTTGCGGTGCGGGAATCGCTGGATCTCCGTCAAAACGAATCACACTATAAGGTGTGGCTTTTCCCTTAATGATTCTTGAGCCTTCCAGTGCCGGGTCTTCCGTTAATGGTTCTAAATGAACCTCGACATCTGGAATATATTCAAATAGGATACGTTGTGCTCTTGTGGTAAAATTCGCGCGAAAATGATCAACGATCTCTTGTGAGATGGAAGAAACATTCGAAATCGATGACAAGGTAGAGGCAAAATTCACTTTTAAATTGAAGATTGGACTCCAACTGAAGTCTGGTTCCTCCGTCAAGTTTCCATGCCGCCATTGCTTCGCAGCTTGAATATCCACATCTAATAGCCCGCCGCTGCCGGAAATCGAAATAAGGCTACTATTTGCTGCATTTCCGGTAACCGCCCTTGTTTTCTCTAAATTGATGCGTTGTGCATCCGCAAAAGTGAAGGTTGAGGCCGAGCTCAAAAATGTCATCAAGGAATGAGAGGGATTGGTTCCGTCCGACTTAATATCCAAGACTCCTTCTTTAGCAACAATAAATGTGGCGGCACCGGCTACATGGATCACTCCGGAGGTGGTGGTCCCTTGATTCACTGCATCAATTTCGACACTGCTTTTATTTCCAATAAGCATCGTGCTTCCAGCACCCATGTAGATAATGTTATAGCCCCATCCATTGAGGCTTGTGGTACGTCCATCAGCTTTGATTACCACTTTGCTATCCTCAGACATTTCAAAGTGGGCGCCGCTAGCATACATACTGATTGCGGGGGAGTTGGCTCGGGCAGTCAAATGAAGCTCTGATCGATTACCGATATTGATCCGTCCATTCGCTATATAAATATTTGCTCCAAAAGCCTCACCGGCTGTTCCAGCTGCACGCAGAGACATCTTTGCATCATTGCCAATAGTCATACGCCCCGTTGCATAATATAAATAGATATTGCCGGAATTTATTGTCGACATGTCAACTGTTGCGTTATCAAGAATTTCCAATTGTGTTACTTCCATATTTGCTTGGTTGGTTGCATTGATCGTTTGCACACGCCCAGATCTGGAAGTATATGTCGGAGTTTGATGCGATATTACTTCGCCAGACATAATAACAGGTGTCGCTAACGAGTGGATCAACTGATTGCCCGCGTTGGTTAAATTGTGGTAACGCATTCTGGATAGATTTTGTTGCGGAATACTCATATTTGTAAAATTCATGAAGCCATAATAGTTGCCATGAACGATATCGATATTTTGGTACGTGATATCCCACGGCGTTGCACTATTGACGGTACTATCATAAAATCCGACAGCAACAGCTCTAAAGTCGATTTGATACCCATTGCCTTCGATCACAAGCGTTCTCGAAATTCCAGAAGCATTGGTCCAAATATAGGCTACCCCATTCGACGGGTTGGAAGTTGCACTTCCCGCAGCCACTCCGGAAACTCCTTGAGTAGGATTGTTTGATGATTCAAAGTCATTTACGATATTGATATAATTTACTTCTCTATTCACGATTGCCGCCATAAACTCTTGCCAGTTGGAAACATCCCGATGACTGATTTCGTCTAACGGTGTGACCGGTTCTGTCAATTGGGCAATTGCTTCTGCTTGGTCAGCTTCTGTGTCTTGCTGATTCTCATTTAGGTTCGCGTCATTAGGAGGTTGCGTGGTTCGTTTCCCTTCCTGCGGCGTGTCTGATGGTGAGACCTCTGTCTCGATCGTTTCATTATCTGCATCATCATCCAAGTCCTCTTCCCCGTCATCTTCTGCCTGTACTTCGATCGTTAGTTCCGCTTCACCTATAAAAAGTCGATAATCGCCTATTTTATTAAAGACGATAGGAATCTCGAACTCCATTAGCTCTTCATCAAAGGTAAGCGTCCATTCCTGTTCTTCTTCAGACAGCTTCTTATTCTTCACTTCTGCAGCAAATTCTTCTTCCACGATCGCTGCTTCTTTCGCTACAACTAGCGTAATCTCATTTAAAGGTTGGCTTGATACGACGAAAACGTCGATCGGTTGATCCACGACACCTTCAATCACACTAACTGGAAACTGAAAAAAAGGGTTATGGATGTCAAATTCTTTTGTTTGGATCGGTTGTGTTGCTTTATCAAGCAAGGACATATTCTGCGTTTCATCCAACGGTTCAATCGTGTGATCGATGGCGTGGATTTCCGGCAATAGGATACTGCTCAGACTTGGAAAAAAAGTTTGCACACTTAGTAATCCAATAATGATCGCAATTATTACCTTGTGCGGGGTATTCTTCATTTCAACTTTTCCCACCTTCCTTTGCATTTTTTTTCTTATGAACAATTAGGATGATCGCAATAATTAGAAGCAAGCTGATTAGACCAGCCGTGGCGATCATCCACCAATTGAGTGACGTATCTACAGTGACATCGAGTTCATTTAAGCGGCGAGCATCTTCTGCCTCTACGCTAAATATCTGTTCCCAAGACCACTCTTCCTCTCCTGACCGCGCAGTAAGATTCAATACATACTCCCCATTACGAAAACGATCGCCATCTAAGGGAATTGGGAAATGCATATGTGAATTAGGAGCCATTTGCATAGATGATTGACTTGTTTCATATAAGATCGTCTCACCACCAACAGAACGAATTTCAGCTGTTACTTCCAATTGATTGACAAATGTTGCTGTATAATTTTGGATAACAGCACTAAATACGTTTCGGTAGTTTACTTGATCGGCAAAAACATCAAGCAGTTCCAATCCCGGATCCGTTGCGGACCGATTGTTGCTTACTACCACACCAATGACATAGGAAAATGCATTCCGAATACCTAATCCTTCTTCAGCAGATTGTGTTTGCTCCTCTTCCGAAATAACCTCTTTGATTCGAATGCCACCTGCCAAAACCCCTTTGAATTCCTCTTCCGGCATCGTAATCGGTAAAGAAATGATTCGTTTTTCTAATGGATCGAACAATACGGTTTCAGGCACCTCTACCAGTTCATCAATTGATGCAGGTAAAGTCGGATCAGGGGATTCTGCATCCCTGCCATATTCCACAACACCATTCACATTCGTAAATGCCGTATGGGCAGAAATTTCTATTTCGATCGCTTGATCAGAACCATTTTCGATCTCTAAAGCCAATTCATCACGTTCTCCTGCCCCAAGATTTAAATCGAAATACCCCAACGCCCCTCCTTCCAGCTGACTTTCCGGTAAGATAGGCGTCACATAAAAGTTTAATTCTGATTCTGTCTGAGCATAGCTCATTCTTGGTGAAAAAAAGAATGATAGTAGGATGACCGCACAGGTAACCGTTTTTATCCATTTCATTCTCATACGTTGTTCAGTCAAAAGTGGTTCTCCTTCCAAAAAAGGCAGGAATAATTTACTATTCCTGCCAGTTGTTTCTTGTTGCAAGCTATGATCCTTCTTACGGATTTACTGTTTCGCCGCCACTATCAACAGAAGCAGTTAGCGTCCATGTCATTTCAGCAGTATAGTTAGTTGCTAGCTGCGTGGTAGAGCCTGGTACAAATAGTTGAATATCATCATTTCTGATAATTTCGCCTTCTTGTTTATTAAGATTTTGTTCCGTCAATTTTTCCTGATCTCCCCAGTAAATCGATGAAGCGCCCGCGCCTTGACCGACCGAAGCACGCATGACAGGAATGTCTTGATCGTTGACATCTAGGATCAACGCATTTTGTTCTTCATTATTGATAACGGCACTTGGCTGTAAGTCTCGATCACCCTCGCCTTTGTTGAACACGATTTCAGGGTTTGCCAACTTGATTTTTGCCCCAGTCAAGACATCTCCTGATTCAGAAGTAAAATCAGTTAGACTAACATTTAATGTCCAACCAGCATGCGTTCCTCGGGTATCTTGCACTTGGGCAAACGATACGTACGGTGTCGTCCCTGATTGATCAGCCAAATTACGCTCATCAGCAACGATTGAATACCAACGATCACTGGTAGAAATAGCATTCTGACCAAAATCGAATGTTTGTGGTGCATAAGCAATGGTAAATGGGCCCGTTTGTCCTGGCGGTGTTGGTTCGATTGTTTCTACTTCTGGGTGCACGACTGGCGGTTGTACCACTGTTAGATCGCTTCCGTCTGAGGTAAACCCTACAACGTTATCGGTAGTCGTTTCTAATGAAGATTGGGCAAAGGCTTGAACGCCTCCTGCTAGTAAAGTGGTGGATAATACAGCGACCGTAGTTAAACGAATCTTTTTCATTTCTAGTTCCTTCTTTCTTTTTTTATTCAGTACAAAACCAAGTTACTCAACCGTTTCTCCGTCCGGTCCAGCTGTTGCAGCCAAAGTCCAAGTAAGAGTTGCTTCATAAAGAGCAGCGTCTTTTGCTGTTGATCCAGGAACAAGTAACTCGATTCCAGCATTTTCAACAACCTCTGCACCTGCTTCTACTTGTCGATTGATTTCTTCCTGATCGCCCCAAACGACTGACGATACGCCAGCACCTTTTGTTTGAGCAGCAGTCAGAACCGAACGTTCACTATTTGTAGCATCTAAAATCAATCCATCCGCATGAATTTGTGGCTCATTTTCTTGGTTGCTTCCGTTATATTCCAATTTTGGCGAATTAAAACGAATTCTTGCTCCAGTCAGTTCATTATTCTGTGTTCCTGATTCAAAAGCACTTAAGGAAACTTTTAAGTCCCAACCAGCATTTGTCCCACGCGTATCTTGGACTTGAGCAAATGAAACATATGGAACTCTTTCTTCACTATCTTCCGCGTCTTTTAGCTTGTGTAATTCAGCCACTAGCTTATATTCTTGATCGGTATTAGAAATCACTTGCTCACCGAAATTAAGCGTAGGTGCGTAAGCAATCGTCAATGGTCCCGTTTGTCCTTCCGGGCCGACTGGATTGATCTCTACATCTGGACCATTAGGACCAGGATTTGGTGGTTGAACCACTGTCGCTTCGCTATCGTTTGGTACAAAGAGAACTTTCCCTTCTGTATCATGGTTTGTTACACTTTCAGTAGCGAAGGCTTCCGCGCTAATAGTAAATAAAGTTGCAGCTAAAACAGCTGCCGATGCAAATCGTACGAATTTCAAATTAATCCCTGCTTTCAAATTATTTGTCTTTTCTTTTTAACCATCACAAATTTTGATCGATGTTTGGTATATTGCACATACAATACAACCAGTACAAGCAGTAATCCAAGAAAGATTACGCCGTAAGTTCTTGTCTCGTTGGTCTTTGGTAAAATACCACCTGGTTTTGCTACCTTGTTTGGTGGCGATATATTCTCTGTAGGGCCTGCTGGCGGTGCTGGTTCGGGTTGCCCAATAGGCTCATAAACACCGGTAAAGAGCACAGAGCTTTCTGTTTCAACCGACTGCACTTCCTGAGCATTCACCGCTGCCGTAGAAATAGTTATCCCATAAAAAAGAGTGCAAAACAGAACCATACGAACTAATTTCCATACCTTTTCTCCTTTCATTCTCCCTCCTCCTCTATACTTGCCACGTCTTATAAGTGATCTTTTCAAAACAGCGTTTGCCTAAGACCCGTTAACAAAAATGATTTTGAGATCGTTTCAGAATCATTTGAAGTGTGCAACGCTTTTTCTGTCATTCGTAAAATAGCAGAGAAAGACTTATAACTTTTGACAAAGTTCACTATACTGATGATTTTCACAGATTTGAAATATTATTTTTCACCAATGGGTGAATTTTCTTATTAATATTCCTTTTTATTGACCAAAAATAAGCATTTTTATAAAAAGAAAGGGTAAAAATTTTGCGAAAGAAGCCCATCATACTAAGCTTACAAATAGTTTCAAAAAAAAGGCGTATTGGAAGGTTCATTTCGCATCGAGCATCACCCCTCACACGATCTATTTGTGAAAAAACACCTGATTTTGAGTGGTGTAATCAAAAAAATTCAGTAAGCTTATGTTTTTCCAGTTACTTGAAAGGGCTTTAATAAAGGGTATTACGTTAATTACCTGTTTTTTTATCAATTTGTGCAAAAAAAAACGCTAAGCGATTTCGCTTAGCGTCTTGATCCTAGATACTTTTGGTCTATGTTCACCATTAAATGGTTTTCTTCCCCTTCATGCGAAGCTTTCCTTCTTGGCACATCGCCAACAACGGGCAAATCTCACACTTTGGCGCCCTCGCGGTACAATGATAACGGCCAAAGAAAATCATCGTATGGTGGGTTTTGACCCATAATGGTTCGGGAATCTTTTTCATCAACGTTTGTTCAACTTCTAGTACATTGGCATCTAATTTACAAATGCGCAATCTTTTTGACACCCGTTCGACGTGGGTATCGACAGCGATTGCCGGTATCCCATAGGCATCACCAAGTACCACATTCGCAGTTTTTCTGCCGACACCTGGCAAAGAAACCAAATCTTCTCTTGTTTTCGGCACTTCACCACCAAAACGTAGCAATAGTTCCGAAGCACAAGCTTTGATATTTTTTGCCTTGTTTCGATACAGACCGATCGACTTGATTTTTGCAATCACATCTTCTAAAGGTGCTTCGCTCAAAGCTTGCGGTGTAGGATAAGCCTCAAAAAGTGCCGGGGTGACTTTATTTACCGAGACATCTGTTGCTTGCGCACTTAAAATGACTGCGATCAATAATTCAAACGCATTTTTGGATACCAATTCACCATGCGCTTCGGGAAACATCTCGTACATTGTTTCGATGGCGATCATTGTTTTTTCTTTGCTGATCATAGGACTATTTGAACTCCTTGTCTATTACTCTCCTTCTAACCAATTATGCATAGGGATTTTAGGCATTGGCCCTTCTTCCTGTGAAATACTCTCATTTTGAAGAAATTGTTTTTTTCTTCTTTTTTGTTCTTCCTCAACTTGCGCTTTCGACGTGATATTCTTACGTTCCCAAGAAAGTAAGATACGATCGATGTAATTTAAGCTATAAGCCTGATTCAAAACCGCTTCTCGCAAAGCAAACTGAATCAATTCCGGATCGTAATGGTCCTCATCCAACCACTGCCCGATCCGCTGGTATTCGATTGCTGACAATGGCCGACCAAACTCGCCTTCAAACAAGCGATATAACCCACGGATTTTTTCTTCATTTGATTCTACTGCCTCATTTTTCGATTGCTGTGTCAAGAGAAATTCTAAACGGTCATAGATTCCTGTGAAATCATAATAATCAACCATTTTTCCGGCAGCATCTTTTTTTGATTCCATTCGCAGTACATCTTTTTTAAGTAATTGATTTAACCAATGATAAATTTCTTTTTGATCACTCCCCATCACAGAGGCAATCTCACGTAAATCAGGGAAATCATTTCCTTGCTCATGACTGCGATACAACTGCAGCCATAACAAAAATTCGTCATTTGTCAATCCAAGATGATGGTAATTTTCTAAAAGCAAATTTGATATCGTTGTTTGCCCTTTTGCTAAATAGTCCTTTAACGAAACCATACTGTATCCTCTTCTCCTTGATTCACCTGAAACTCTATGATCCTTTGGTCCAGGATCGATCCAATAAAAAGGGGACGACGCAAAGGCGGACGTCCCACGATTCATTCTTGGTTACGCTTTTTCTTTGACTGCTGCGATGATCTCAACTTCAACCAAAACATCTTTTGGCAAGCGGGCAACTTCTACAGCAGAACGTGCAGGTAACTCTTCATTGAACAATGTGCTATAGGTATTATTGAAAGGAACGAAATCATTCATATTTTTTAAAAAACATGTCGTCTTAACGATGTCATCTGGCGTAAGTTCCGCCGCTTCAAGAATCGCGTTGATATTTTTCAATACTTGCTGAGTCTGTACTTCAATCGTCGTACCGACAACTTCCCCCGAAACAGGATCTAATGGCACTTGACCAGAAGCAAACAAAAAGCCGTTTGCGATTTTTGCTTGAACATAAGGACCGATTGCTTGTGGTGCTTGATCTGTAGAAATTATCTTCATTTTGTTTCCTCCTCTTTCACTTGGCATTCGGGACATAGACCATAAACTTCTAGTCGATGGTTATTTATTTGATACCCAGTTAATTTCGAAGCCGCCATTTCGACATCTTCCAATCCTGGATAGTAAAAATCAGCGATCTTTCCACACTTTTGGCAGATAGCATGATAATGAGGCTCCGTTGTAAAATCAAAACGACTGGAGGCATCTCCATAATTCATTTCTTTTACAAAGCCAATTTCTGTGAACAAACGTAAGTTATTGTATACCGTTGCGACACTAATACCAGGAAAATGAACTTCAATCGCTCGATAAATCTCTTCAGCGGTCGGATGGGCATCGTGACTGGCTAAAAACTCTAATATCGCTACTCGCTGCGGTGTAATACGAATATTTTCATGTTTTAATCGTTTGATCGCTTCATCGTAGATCGTACTCACAGGAGTTCCTCCATTTCTCTTATCTCACCTATCATACTATGTAAAACCTAAAAATTCAAACAGCTTTCCTTATTTTTTCAAAGGCAAAACGCTTTTTTCAGCCCGCTTCCGTCCCCTTTTTTCGAGAAAGAAAAGCAGACATTTCAATGCCTGCTTTCTCTCGATTGTTAGTCTTCAAACTGATACAGTGCTGTGGACAAATAACGTTCGCCATTGTCAGGCACGATTGCTAAAACTTTTTTGCCTTTGCCTAGTTCTTTTGCTACCTGTAAAGCAGCTTGGATCGCAGCCCCTGAAGAGATTCCAACTAAAATCCCTTCTTTCATCCCAACTTGCCGTGCAGTTTTCATCGCATCGTCACTGGCAATTGCAATGACTTGATCATAAATTTCGGTATCTAATACTTTAGGGACAAATCCAGTACCGATCCCTTGAATCTTATGCGGTCCTGGCTTACCACCTTCTAAAATCGCAGATTCAGCAGGCTCAACACCAACTATTTTCAAATTAGGATAGACGCGCTTCAGTTCTTTGCCCGCTCCAGTGATCGTTCCACCAGTGCCGATTCCAGCGACAAAAGCATCTAAACCTTTTGATTCAAATGCATCCTCAATTTCTTTTCCTGTCGTTTTTTCATGAATTTCTGGGTTAGCTGGATTTTCAAATTGTAATGGCATATAGTAGCCGTCTTGCTCCGCTAATTCTTTTGCTTTGTTAATGGATCCTGTGATCCCTTCAGACCCAGGCGTCAAAATCAACTCTGCACCATAAGCTTGTACGATTTTCCGTCTTTCGATACTCATCGTTTCTGGCATAACCAACACAACCCGATAGCCTTTCGCCGTACCGATCATGGCTAAACCGATCCCCGTATTTCCTGAGGTTGGCTCGATAATCGTATCGCCGGCTTTCAATAAGCCGCTTTTTTCGGCTTTTTCAATCATGGCTAAAGCAATTCTGTCCTTTACGCTACCCCCAGGATTGAAAAACTCTAATTTCACATACACATCAGCAGAACCTTCTTCTACGATATGATTTAATTTGACGATTGGCGTATGACCAACTAATTCATTGACCGATTGATAGATTTTTGTCATTGAAAATCCCTCCCGTTCTTATTCTTCCATTCTACCTAAAATACCTCGGAGTTGCGAATAAAAAGTAAGCAATTTCAAATTTTTTTTCATATAGTTTTATACTTTGTTCTATTTCCACTGACCAGAGTTTGATTGCCACGTCAAAAAAACCTTAAGATTGGCTGCAATTGTAGCAATCCATCTTAAGGTTTTTAACTTACTTATACGATCAACTCTTGTCCGATAACGATGATCTCACTGGATAATCCATTCGATGCCATCAACGCATCAACGGTTGTGCCAAATCGGTTGGCGATATCCCAAAGCGTATCCCCAGAAGCAACTTGATAGCTCTGTGCTGAAGATGTACTACCTGAATACGTGGTCGTCGTTGTTTCGCTGGTCGTTGTGCTAGTTGTGTTTGTCCAAGCTGTATTTTGTGTCGTTCCTGTATCGAACCGTGTAAGCTGATAGGTTTCGATCAACCAGTTCAGTTTTTGTGCGTAACCTGGATCGGTAGCATAACGTCCCGTCAAGTAATTCGTTGCATCATAAAATGAGGTTGTTTGGCTTTTCCAGACACCACTGTAATGAGCAGTCCCTGTCGCGAAACTTGTACTTCGCAAGACGTTCGCATGATCCTGAAACGATTCCCAATAAGAGTTATATTGACGAAACGGTTCATTCATCTCTACCCACTGACCATTCAAATACTCTTGGGTAGGCATATACACACTTTGTCCGTTGTAACTGCCTTTGACCCCAAATAAATTGTAATAGGGGGCATTGGATAATGCGGAAGAACCATAGCCGCTTTCCAAAATCGCTTGAGCGATCATCACAGAAGCATATAGATCATTGTTGGCAGCAACATCTTGTGCTGACCAGCCAATTTGTTCGATGAACCCTGAGATGTCCTGCGTCGCATATTGATTCTCAGCAGCTTGTACCTGTTGAGGAACGAAAGTGACCGTCATTGGTGCTAACATCATTCCTGCACCCATCAAAGAGACCACCGCCTTTTTACTAGGTCTTTTCATCGTCTTCTTTGGTTGATGATGTCTTTCACTTCTTGTTTGATAACTTCCCATCTTTTTCCTCCAGTAACTGTACGTTTTTTCAAATAAATCAATACAGCTATTATACGGAAAAATGCCTAGCAGTGCAAACAATGTTCACTTTTGACCCGACAAAAGACTTTTAAAAAACTTTCTGGACATCCCTCTCAGTTTGTTAATTACTGAGAAGTTTTTAAAAAAACTATTAGAATGGGATTGTATTGCTTCTCTCTTACTATTTAAAAGAGTCTATATCTTGTGGTGAAACCATTTTTCAGAAATCTTAGCCACTACTACCTTAAATAAGTCACTCTGGCACTTTCAGAGTGAGCAGTACTCGAAAAAAACACGCTCGAAAATCGAAAAGATTCTCGAACGTGCTAGCTTTGATTGATTGTCGATCAATTAATCGATTGATTTAAAAGTATTCACAACATTTTCAACACTAAAGCCGAATTCTGCTAATACTTTGTCGCCAGGTGCTGATGCACCGAAGTGATCGATCGCGATCACTTTTCCATGGCAACCGGTGTAACGTTCCCAACCAAATGGGGAAGCCGCTTCAATCGCTACCCGTTTCTTCACTGCTTTTGGCAAGACGCTTTCTTTGTATTCTGAGCTTTGCGCTTCAAACAGATCAAAGCTTGGTAAGGAGACCACCGATACATCGATGCCTTCTTCTGCCAATTTAGCTTGTGCTTGAACCGCAAGATTCACTTCAGAACCTGTGGCGATCAAAATCCCCGCTGGTGTTTCACCAGCTTGTTTTGAAATCACGTAGCCACCTTTTGCGACATTTTCATCCGCACCGGTTTGCGTGCCTTCGATCACTGGTAGATTTTGTCGGCTTAAGACTAAGACCGTTGGTTTATCCGTTGTCGTCATGGCCAATTTCCAGGCAGCACGGGTTTCATTGCCGTCTGCTGGACGAATCACTTGGACATTTGGCATGCACCGGACGCTGGCTAATTGCTCGATTGGCTCATGCGTCGGTCCATCTTCTCCCACCGCCACGGAGTCATGCGTCAAGACATAGATCACAGGTGCATGCTGGATCGCAGACAAGCGCACCGCTGGACGCAAGTAATCAACGAAGACGAAGAAGGTTCCGCCATAGATTCGCGTACCGCCATGCAATTGGATTCCGTTCATCGCTGCCGCCATCGCAAATTCTCGGACACCAAACCAAATGTTGCGGCCTTCGTATTGGCCAGGTTCAAAGTCTTTTTCTGCTGCCACCATCGTGTTGTTGGATCCAGAAAGGTCAGCCGATCCACCCCAGAGACTAGGGACGGCTTTGGATAAGGCTTGGATCATCTCTTTGCTGGATACTCGACTAGCTTGTGAGCTGCCAACTTCGTAGCTTGGTAATGCTGCATCCCAATCTGCTGGCAATTCACCCGCAAAGGCTTGTTTGAATTGCGCCGCAAGTTCTGGGTAGGCTGCTTCATAGGCATGGAAAGTTTCGTTCCAAGCGGCTTCAGCTTTTTGTCCTTCATCGATCATGGTTTCTTTGAAGCGCGCGGCAACTTCTTCAGGTACGGTAAATTCTGGGTATTCCCAGCCATAAATCGCTTTAGCTGCAGAAATGCCTTCGGCACCGATCGGCGCACCATGAACGGCAGAGGTGCCTTGATTTGGCGCACCGTATCCGATCACAGTCTTGATTTCGATCAAGGTTGGTTTGTCGCTTTCAGCTTTTGCTTCGTCGATCGCTTTTGAGATTGCTTCTAAATCATTGCCGTCTTCAACGAGAATGTGTTGCCAGCCATACGCTTCAAAACGCGCACCGACATTTTCTGTAAAGGCTTTTGAAGTTGGGCCATCTAGGGAAATGTCATTTGAATCGTACAAGACGATCAGTTTGTCTAATTTCATGTGACCCGCCATGGATGCAGCTTCTTGCGAAACACCTTCCATCAAGTCCCCATCGCCACATAAAGCGTAGGTATAGTGATCAATGACTTGATACTTGTCGCGATTGTAGGTTGCAGCCAAGTGGGCTTCGGCCATTGCCATACCGACTGCCATGGCGATCCCTTGTCCTAAAGGTCCAGTGGTTGCTTCCACGCCGTCTGTGTGATCGACTTCTGGATGTCCTGGCGTGCGGCTATCCCATTGACGGAAGTTTTTTAGATCCTCAATGGTCACATCGTAACCAGACACATGCAACAAGCTGTACAATAGCGCCGAACCGTGTCCAGCAGACAAAACAAAGCGGTCACGATCCACCCAGTTGCGAGAAGTCGTTGGATTGACTTTCAAGTGTTTGGTCCACAAGGCATAGGCCATGGGTGCTGCCCCCATCGGTAATCCTGGATGTCCTGAATTGGCTTTTTGTACGGCTTCGATACTTAATGTACGAAGGGTGTTCACTCCTAATTGATCGATTTTATCAAACAATGGTAGTTCCTCCTAATTTAGGTTTTTTTTACCTTTATTACATCTTTTATTATACGTGATTCAGATGCTTATTTCAATAGCAATGAAAAGGAATTCACAATTATCTGCCGTGGAGACCTTTTTTCTTTTGAATCTCTTTTAATTTCTCTGGTGTCACATCAGCACCTTCAGGATCAACGATCTTCATTCCTTCGATATGGTGACGCATTCCTCCACGAAAGGCGGTTAAATACTCGTCACGTAGAACTTTTTGTTCGTTCGTTTCTGCCTCAGTCAAACCCTCTGTTTTTTTCTTGTTGGCAAGTTCATTGATTCGAGCTAATTTTTCTTGAGATAGCATATTCGTTCCTCCTTTTCCCTCTTGATTTTACTACAAACTAGCGAATAAAAACAATAGTGTAAAAAGCGAACATTTGTTTGAATATTCGATATACCTATGGTACACTAATGTTATCAAATGAAAGAAGGTGTCAGTTTTGGCAAAACGAACAGAAAATCGACAAATCGAAATTCTTAAGTTCATTCATACCCGTGTCACTGAAAAAGGCTATCCGCCGACTGTTCGCGAAATTGGCGAAGCCGTTCAGTTATCTTCTACCTCAACTGTTCATGGCCATTTGTCCCGACTTGAAAAAAAGGGGTTGATCTTGCGAGATCCTACAAAACCCAGAGCCATTGAATTAACTGCTTCCGGTCTTGAAAAAATCGATGTTCAGCCAGCATCCATTCCGATGCTTGGTGTCGTAACTGCGGGAGAACCGATTTTAGCAGTGGAAGATGCATCCGATTTCTTTCCGATTCCGCCAGATTTAGCAAATAGTACCGGTAGTTTGTTTATGTTGACGATCCGAGGAGAAAGTATGATCAATGCTGGCATCCTTGACGGCGATCAAGTGATCGTTCGCAAACAACAAAGTGCGCAAAATGGTGATATTGTGATCGCTATGACAGATGAAGATGAAGCTACTTGCAAACGATTCTATAAAGAAAAGAATTACATTCGTTTACAACCGGAAAATGATTACTTAGAACCAATCATTTTGCCTGACGTAACGATTTTAGGATTGGTTGTTGGGTTGTATCGACATCTGCTTTGATGCTCAACGAGCTGACTAGGAAATCTTCGTTTTTACGAAGATTTTTTTTCTTTCCTCTTTACAAACCGAACAAACATTCGTATAATAAGTATACAAACATAAGTTCGTATTATTTAAGGAGTGAATGAGATGAAAGCAGTTCGTCGATTTGGTTTTATGTTATGGGTTTTATTGATGGGTATTGTTATTGGCTATTTTGGCGTTCTAAGTGCTGTTCTGATTTTTTGTCCTCTAATGATGCTTTGGTTCATGCTATGGGATGAAAAGAAATTCCGCCAAGCAGAGCGCAAACGTAACCGCCATTATTATCACGATCATGATTTTTATCGTTACGAACCATGATCCTTCCCCTACATACGCCATAAGGCAGAAGAAACAAAAAAGGACTCCTGCGAGTCCTTTTTTTGTTTCTTCTTTTTTAGTATTCCATTAACGTCTTGATTTCAACACCTTGGATTTTATCTCTTCCATGTAAATCCATTAGTTCGATCAAAAAGGCACAGCCCACAACGATACCGCCTAGTTTTTCTACGAGTTCAATCGTTGCTTTGATCGTTCCACCAGTTGCTAGTAGATCGTCACAGATCAAGACACGTTGTCCTGGTTTGATAGCATCGGCATGCAACGTCAAAACATCCACGCCATACTCTTTTTCATACTCTGCTTCAATGGTTTCCCGTGGCAATTTGCCTTTTTTACGTACTGGGGCAAAGCCGACACCTAACTGGTACGCAACTGGACAACCAACGATAAATCCGCGGGCTTCTGGTCCTACCACCATATCGATGCCTTTTTCTTGTGCATACTCAACGATCTGCTGTGTCGCATAACGATACGCTTCTCCATCAGCCATTAACGGCGAGATGTCCCGAAAAATAATTCCCTCTTGGGGATAATCCGGAATACTAGCAATATACTCTTTTAAATCCATTTTTTTTCCTCCTAGACTGTCAACCACTGACGTAGGGTTGATAAATCACTCATTAATAAAAATTCTTCTGTTTTGATCATTTTTTGTCGTTGCTGATACAAATGACTCTCTGTCAGCGGACGAGAAACAGGATCAGCCGTTTTATTCAAAACACCATCTTGTATTGTAACAAATTCCAGCTCAGAAAACACCTGAATCATAAAAATAAGTAATTTTTCTGGAATTTTTAGATAGTTAGCGACCATCTTTAATTTGTAGCGAATATCCAAACGAGGCTGCTGCTTGATCAATTGAAAAAGCCGACCATATTGCTCTCTGGTGCCTCCCCCGTCTAAATAGGCATCTTCCGTCGAGTAAAACACAAACGCAATTCTTGAAGCATGAAGCGCTTGAACGACCTCTTTGATCACAGCAGAATCAGCAGGACAATCTAAAAACGCGATCTCTTGGAACGGACCAGCACAAAATGTATCTTTCACAGCAGCCACCGAGTCGAATAAGATCGTTTGTCCACAAAATCCTTGCAGCTCTCGAGGCAGTTTCTTATTGAAAACGACCCCTAATGTTTCATTTCCCAGAGAGACACCTTGCCGACTCCTTTTCGAACGATAATCAAACAACTGCAGCCCTTCCACTGCAAAGTCATCCAACATCAGCTGCGGTTTTTTGTTGCCATTCCATTCATTGATTGAAAGCTGACCAACGATCGATAGTCGATCATTTTCAAACTCTACTGAGTCTTTTCCAAAACCAAAGCCAATCACATCTAGCTGTAGATTGGACTCATCTGTCATCACTAACTTCAAGTGCTGGTTTTCGGTACCAATCTGGCGGGCATTTTGAGTCGATAAATTGGAAAACAGAAATTTCGGTAACGGATTGTCCGTTCCGAAAGGCGCTAAAACGTTTAAAGACTCAATAAAGTTGATCGATACTTCCGCCAATGGCAGTTCCTCATCGATCGCTAAGGGGATTCCCTGACTAAGATCAATTCCATTTTCTTCCACATTGCGATTCATCTGAGCTTGTAACATGTCCAAATGATCAATCGGGATACTTAAGCCGACCGCCGCATGATGACCACCAAAACTGGTAAACATGTCTTTCATCGTAGCCAACATTTCAAATAGATTCAACGCAGCGACACTTCTACCTGACCCTTTTGCTAACCCATTTTCTTTTTTGGTCAAAACGATCACGGGCTGTCCGGTACTTTGCATGATACGTCCAGCTACGATTCCTAAAACCCCTTCGTGCCAGTTATCACCTACGACCAGATGAACATGATTGGCAGGGTCGATTTTTTCTTGCGCTTCTTTCATGATTTCTTCAACGAAAGTTTTTCGCTGCTGATTGATCGTATCTAATGTCTTGGCTAAGGTTACTGCTTCTTCTTCATCAAATGTGGTTAACAAACGAACAGCAGGATTAGGATCTTCCAACCGACCAATTGCATTGAGGCGGGGGCCAACAGCAAAACCAATATCGGTTTCGTTGACTGTTCGTTTTTTCAATCCACTGACCGTCAACAACTCATTCAAACCAAGCCGATCAGTTTGTTGGATCATTTTCAGGCCATTGCTGACTAGTAGTCGATTCTCATCTGTCAAAGAAACCATATCAGCAATCGTCCCAATTGCAACAAGGTCCAGCAGTTCGACGGGCACTTCTTCTAATAGGGCACAAGCCACTTTAAATGCGACACCGACTCCCGCTAAATCACCAAACGGATAGTTTCCTTCAGGGTGACGGGGATGAACGATGGCAAAGGCTTCTGGGAGTTCTGCAGGAAGTTCATGGTGATCCGTCACGATCACATCGACCCCTTGCCCTTGAGCATAAGCAATTGCCTCATGTCCAGATACCCCATTATCAACGGTGATGATCAATTGCGTCCCTGCCGCAATTTTATCTTTATAGACAGTTATGTTGGGACCATACCCATCTGAAAAGCGATTGGGCAGATAATATTCAGCTTCAGCCCCTAGCAACTCCAGTGTTTCTTTTAATACGGTGGTGCTCGTAACCCCATCTGCGTCATAGTCGCCATAAATCAAGATCCGCTCACCATTTAAAATGGCTTCATGGATCCGTTCCACGGCCTTATCCATATCATGAAAGAGAAACGGATCATGAAGGTATTGCAGATCCGTTGATAAAAAAGCGTCTAGCGCTTCTGCTGTTCGAATATTTCTTTGCCATAGCAACGCGCCGATGCGCTCAGGAATCTTTCTTGCTTGGATCAATTCTTTAAATACAGGGGTAGCTTCGCTATCTTGCGGTAGCACCCAATGAAAATTTGCACGTTTCACCAAATCACTCCTAACTAGGTTATTATAGCAAAGTTTATGTAAAAAGGAAAAACAACGAAAGAAACAATTTATTTTTTCATGTCACAAAAAAGAGCTTGCAGCGAACGATGCGCCGGCAAACTCTTTTCTTAATTGCTCTCATGTATTCTAGGCTTGCGATTCAAAAGACTTCATTTCTTCATCAATCGTTGGCGGCGTTGAGGCGCCTGCAGCACGTGACGAAAGTTGCGCTTCTTGATCGTCGAGTTGTTGCTGCCTAGCTGCTAACTCCGCCTGCTTGTTGATATATTCTCGTTCCAAGGCTTCTCGTTCATCTTGCAGAACTTTCTCGTTATTCGTGCGATAATCCGAGAGCTCTTTTCTCAATTGTTTTAGTTCTTTTTTTTGACGGAACATTGCACTTGTGGAAACCAGCAACAAAATCAATGCGCCTAACAAAGCAGAACCAATAATGACTAAGATCAGTGGCGATTGAATCGTTGTGAAGCCAAAATTGATCGGAACAGTCATATTGTTTGCAACCGCAAATAAAACGATCACTAAAATCAGTAAAATACCAACGATAACACGCCATTGATTTTTCATGGGTTTCAACTCCTATTTTTTGTTGAACATCGTTCCTGCCATATAATCCCCGATTGCAGGAAACAGTGTATACAGTTTTGCTGCCGCCCCTAAAATATGTGGGCGATTGATTTCTCGTTTTGGATGAATCATGGCTTTGACGATCGTTTGTGCCAATTTGTTTGGTTCAAGGACAAGGCTGCCCACCGATGATAAGTAACTACCGCTAGGATCTGCTTGGTCAAAGAATGCCGTTTCGATCGGCCCTGGGTTGACCGTTGTTACGTTAATCCCCAGTGGTTTTAGTTCTAAACGTAAGGCGTTAGAAAAACCAAGTACAGCAAATTTCGTTGCAGAGTAAACTGCGGTCTTCGGCGTAGCTATCTTACCCGCAATTGAAGCAACGTTTATGATATGACCATGCTTTTGTTCAGCCATTTGAATCGCAACTTGCTGAGTCAAAACCATCATCCCAAGTACATTGACTTCAAACATATTACGGATGACCGCAGGATCCATCTCTGTAAACTCTTGAAAGATCCCGTAGCCAGCATTATTGACAAAGACATCGATCTTTCCGACTTTCTCACTGATTTTTTCTAATAAGCGCTCCACGCTTTCAGGATTTGCTACGTCCAATTGAAACGCATACGCTTCTTTGCCGCTTAATTCCATACATTGTTCTTTGACTTTTCCGATCAAATTCGTCCTCCGGGCACAAGTCACGACGATCGCACCACGTTTTGCGGCTTCATAACAGATTTGTTCTCCAAGTCCGGCAGAACCACCTGTTACAACGACAACTTTATTCTCCAAGTTCATCTGATTCTTCCTCTCCGGCAAAAGGGATCTCGACAATATCAAAATCTTTGACGATCAACGTATTCGGAAATACTTCTTTTGCTTCATTTACTAAATTTGTAATATCTTTGCCAACATAGCGCGCGCTGATATGGGTCAATAGCAAACGCTTGGCGTGAGCTTCTTGGGCAACTTCAGCAGCTTGTCGCGTCGTCGAATGAAAATAAGCGCGAGCCAACTTGGCTTCTTCTTTGTTGAAGGTACTTTCATGTACCAAAACATCCGCATCTTTCGCTAAAAGCACGGCGTTTTGACATTTACGGGTGTCACCTAATATTGTCACGATCCGTCCTTTTTTGGCTTGACCTAAAAAATCTGCCCCATTGATTTGACGACCATCATCGAGGGTAACTACTTCACCTTTTTTCAAACGTCCGAAGACAGGACCAGGTTTCAGCCCAAGTTCAAGCAATGCTTGCACTTGCAACTCCCCTTGATGGCTTGCTTCGACAATACGATAGCCAAAACTATCAATCCCGTGATCAAGGCGCAGACAAGATACTTCAAATTGCTGATCTTTAAAAAGAATCCCTTCTTCTTCAATCTCAAAAAAATGCAATGGATAGCTGACTTTCGTCTGAGAAATCCGCAAAACGGTTTGAATGTATGCTTTGATCCCCTTGGGTCCATAAATCTCTAGAGGTGTGTCTCCGCCTTGAAAGGAGCGGCTGCTGATCAATCCTGGCAATCCATAAATATGATCACCATGAAGATGGGTAATAAAGATTTTTTCAATCTTTCTCGGTCTAATCGTAGAATGCAAGATCTGCATTTGTGTCCCTTCGCCACAATCAAAAAGCCAAACGGCATTGCGTTCATCTAATAATCGTAACGCAGTGCTGGTCACGTTTCGATGTTTCGCAGGCACTCCAGCACCTGTTCCTAAAAATTCTAATTCCATAAGCTTCTTTCCTTTCATCTCTTTCCAATTTTAGCGGAAAAGAAATCAAGTTGCAATTGAAGCTTGCGGTTTTTATTTCTCGGATTGGCTATCGGATTCATCGTTATGGGAATTTTTCCAATCCTCTTGAACACGTGCCTTGGTGGATTCTTCGACTTTTTTGGCCGTCTCGATCTCTGCCTCGACATCATCGTAGTCAAAACGAGTGATGTCACCGCCTAATTCATTCATGATCAGTTGGTTCAAAGGACGATTGTCCTCTTCATCGGCAATCAATAATAACCCCGTATCGCCTACACCAATTTGGTTTCCGACGTGTTCGAAGAGCATTTGCGCATTTTGGATCTCTTTTGCGTCACGAGTAGCACCGATCATACTACCGCCAAACCAGCCCAACATGATTCCCAAAGGCCCACCTAACACACCAACGAGCATCCCGATCAAACCACCAGTTGATGTCTTATTGTTTCCAGTAAAATCAAGAAAATCCTCGACTTTAAATTGATGCACGCCTTCATTGGTGTGGGTAAGAACCGCCATTTGCTCTCCTTTGATCTTTCGTTCCATATGCATCCGTTTCACTTCAGAAAAGGCTTGATACGCTTTGGCACTAGCATCAAAGTTCATTACAATGACTCGTTTTGACATAAAAATCGCTCCCTTTGGTTTATTTGTTCTTTTCTTTATTTTAACAGTAAATCATTTAAATGAAAAAAGAAACCAAAAAGACTGCTGATCATTGATTTCTTAGAGAAAATCAATGATCGGCAGTCAAAACCAATTCAACTATGAAGGATTTTTTAAAAAAAATGATGTTCTTTTAAACGCTTATTCGACAAACTCAAATTCAAAATTACCGATACGCACAATATCACCGTCTTTGGCACCTCTCGCACGCAATGCTTCATCGACACCCAATCCACGTAATTGACGAGCAAAACGCATCACAGTCTCATCGTGATCAAAGTTCGTCATTTGGAATAGTTTTTCGATTTTCTCACCGCTCAAGATCCAAGTTGCATCAGGATCGCGATCGATTGCAAACTCCGGTTCATCCGATTGGAAGCCGTAATGAACCACATCTTCTTCGATTTCTTCATCGTACAAGAGGAACTCAGGAGTGACTTCCAATAGATCCGCTGTCGCATTCAGCAAGGCATCGATTCCCTTACGAGTGACACCAGAGATTGGGAAAATCATTGGTTCATCCGCGAACTCATCCGATTTTTCTTTTGCCAGCTGCTCTTTGAAAAGGGCTAGGTTTTCTTCAGCATCCGGCATATCCATCTTATTGGCAACGATGATCTGTGGGCGCTCTAGTAAGCGCAAGTTATGGGTCGACAATTCATTGTTGATGGATAAATAGTCTTCATATGGATCGCGCCCTTCCATGCCGCTCATATCGATCACATGTAAAATGACCCGCGTCCGTTCGATATGACGTAAAAACTGAGTCCCTAAACCAACACCTTGCGAAGCACCTTCGATCAAGCCAGGCAGATCGGCTACTGCAAAACTACGACCATCAGTGGTCGTTACCATGCCTAAATTTGGCACCAGTGTTGTAAAATGATACGCGCCGATTTTTGGACGAGCAGACGAAATCACAGAGAGTAATGTTGACTTCCCAACTGAAGGGAAACCAACTAAACCAACATCTGCTAAGACTTTTAGTTCGAGCTCGATCTTTCTTTCTTGACCGGGTTCTCCGTTCTCTGCTAATTCTGGGGCTGGATTTTTTGGAGAAGCAAACCGAATGTTCCCACGGCCGCCCCGCCCGCCTTTTGCGATTACTAATGTTTGACCTTGCTCAATCAAATCACCTAATAAGGTACCTGTTTCAGCATCACGAACGGTGGTGCCTTGGGGTACTTTGATGTAAGTATCATCTGAGCCACGGCCGTGCATTCCTTTACTCATGCCATTTTCCCCGGGTTGCGCTTTAAAATGACGATTAAAGCGGAAATCCATTAATGTACGCAAACCTTCGTCTACGACTAAAATGACATCACCGCCACGTCCCCCGTCCCCACCTGCGGGTCCGCCGTCTGGGACATATTTCTCTCGGCGAAAAGCAACCATTCCGTCGCCGCCTTTTCCTGCTTTGACATCGATTGTCACTTGATCTAAAAACATGGACATTATTTGTCCTCCATTCTTTTTTTACTACCTTCTATACTTTTTGATTATCAGTTATCTCACTTTAAGTGGTTACTATTTCTCTAATAAGAAAGTCTATTTTATTGTAACGACCGAAACGCCTTTTGTCTATCTTTTCTCATGGGTTTCCGTAAGAAATCGCGAATTCTTAAGGGTTATTCTTTGACAGTCACAGGAAATCGTAGCAAACTTTTAAGTGTACCAGTACACAATCAAAGGAGGAAACAAGAAATGACAGTAAAAGTTGGAATCAATGGTTTTGGACGAATTGGACGTTTGGCTTTTCGTAGGATCAGAGAAGTTTCTGCCGATATTGAAGTTGTGGCAATCAATGATTTAACAAGCCCCGTAATGTTAGCACATCTATTGCAATTTGACTCGACCCACGGCACGTACCCTGGAACTGTTACTGCAACGGATAATGCTATCGTTGTCGATGGCAAAGAGACCCGAGTGTACGCTGAACCAGACGCAAGCAAAATCCCTTGGGCAAAAGAAAATGGCGTCGATATCGTTTTAGAATGCACGGGTTTTTACACTTCCGCAGAAAAAGCCCAAGCTCATCTTGATGCGGGTGTCAAACGAGTCGTGATCTCCGCACCAGCTGGTAATATGAAAACGATCGTTTACAATGTCAACTCCGACACGTTAACAACAGAGGATACTATCATATCCGCAGGTTCTTGTACGACCAACTGCTTAGCTCCGATGGCCTACTTCTTAAATGAGGAATTCGGGATCGAAGTTGGTACGATGACGACGGTACATGCCTATACTTCTACCCAAATGCTATTGGATGGTCCAGTAAAAGGCGGAAACTTAAGAGCCGCTCGGTCCGCTGCAGACAACACGATCCCTCACTCGACGGGTGCTGCCAAAGCGATCGGTCTAGTTATTCCAGAATTAAATGGCAAATTACAAGGCCACGCCCAACGGGTTCCTGTCGTCGATGGTTCTTTAACAGAATTAGTCTCAATTTTGAAAACCAAAGTAACCGCCGATGAAGTCAATGAAGCGATCAGAAAACACACCGTCGATAATCCGTCATTCGGTTACGATGACCGTGAGATCGTCTCTGGAGATGTGATTGGTACCACTCAAGGGTCTATCTTTGATCCGACACAAACAGAAGTAACCACGGCTGGGGATTTCCAACTGGTGAAAACCGTCGCTTGGTATGATAATGAATATGGCTTTACATGCCAAATGATTCGTTTGCTAGAAGAATTTGCTCGTTTATAAGCCAAAGGTCAAGCAAAAAATGCCGGTTCTTTTTTAGAACCGGCACTTTTTTATTCATTTGCAGGGTGATCGTATTTGTCCAAAAAAGCTGCAATTTTTTCTTTATAAAGGTCTGGATCTGTTTTATAGCTTTTCGCATGCTCGGCACCTGAAACAACCCACTTTTCTTTTGGTGCATCGGTCGCGTTATACAAAATATCCAGCATCGAATAAGGAACAAACGTATCCGCATCGCCATGGATAAAAAAGATCGGACGCGTATTCTTTTGCAGTTGTTTGACTGCATCTGCTTCACCGAAGAAATACCCCGCTCGGATTTTTGTGACAAGACTAGTGACATTCATCAATGGAAAGGCCGGTAGACCAAACAATTGATCGAGTTGATAACCCAATTCTTCATTGACGTTGGTATACCCACAATCTTCAATGATAGAAGTGACATTTTTCGGCAAGTCTTCCCCACTGGTCATCATTACCGTGGCAGCCCCCATACTGATGCCATACAAAGTGATCGTTTCTTCAGGACCATTTTTTGTGAGTACTTCATCGATCCATTGCAGATAATCCTTACGTTCGTGCCACCCAAAACCAATATAATCTCCTTCGCTTTGACCATGCCCTCGAGCGTCTGGAACCAAGACATTATAGCCTAAATCATGATACATCTTAGCATAGTCCGCCATCGTTTCTGCATTCCCCATGTAGCCATGCGCGATGATCGCCGTTTTTCCTCGATTCTTCTCCTCCGCCGGTAGATAAATGGCGGATAATTTTAAATCATCTTCAGAAGTCAGCTGCCACATCTCACGATTTGCTGGATCTGTAAACCAATTTTGCGATTCATTTCCTGTCTGATTTTCATCCGTACCAGGGGTATCTCCTTCCAAAAAATCTTTTTCTGAAGGAACCACCGCATAATCGTAAAAATAGTTTCCTGCATACCCTAATCCTGCAATTGCTAATACAGCCACTCCGATGGCAATCTTCCAGCGCAATTTCACACTTGTCACGTCCTCTTGTTATATAGTTTACATAATATTATTATGGTTTCGTCATTCCTCAAGGAAAGAACCCACTACATAAATTACCGTTTTTTGCTCATGTTTGTCAATCGCAAGCGCCCAAAAAGAAAACCATTGCCAACAATCTTTGTTGGCAATGGTTGATTTTCGTGGTAATTAGTTATTTTCGACCAATTTAAAACTTGACCAAGGTTTCAAAAATTCTAATAAGAATAGTTCCTCATCAGCGATCTTACCAACGACATTGACTCGACCATCATTTTTCATTGCTTTCAAGGCGATTTGCGTCTCCCCTTTGTATTGTCCATAGCCAGCATTATCGATCAAGACATCCCCTCTTACCATATCACGGGTATCATGAGGCGGAAATTCCTTGTCTTTATAATAGATCCGCGTCATCGTTGAACGCAAGATGTATTCCGAACGATCTCCTCGATAGCTGTGCAGATTATCGAAGAGACAAATTCGTTCATCTTCAGTGATTCCGTCAACGACATCGACTCTTAATGTCGGATAATCCGCGTGAAACGCTTCAGCCATTGCTGCCAATTCTGCTTCTGAAGCATAGGCATTTCCAACAGAGATATCATCGATCAAACCAGTCAACACTAAATGTTTGACTTGCGTAGCTAGTGGCAGATCACGATGATCTTCCAAAGAGCATAAACCATCTTGTGTTGGCCATGGACCGAAATCAGCTTCGTGAGAATTCACGAAAGCCATCGTATTTAAATTGTATTTGCGGAATTTTTCCGAACAAAAAACGAAATGGTCGTAGCCCAACCCTGAATAGCGATGAGGATAGAAGTTATGCGAGCCGAGTAAATTTTCAGTATTAGGCGAATAACTCATGATGTTATCCACGTAGCTCGTACCACTGCTCATATTGATTTCGATTTTAATCCCGTAAGGATTACGCGTCATTTTGGCTTCTTCTGAACCAGTAAAACCAATATCTAACCGAACACCGTAAGCCCCCATCTCATCAAAGAAGGATAAATCATCATAAGAAATACCTAGCTGTTCGAATAAACCAGGATTGATATCTACCATGACTTCCATTCCTAACTGATTGGCATAATCCACGACTTGTTTAAAGTCTGCCAAGACTTTTTCTTTGTCATCGTTGATTTGTAGCAAACTGGTAAATACCCGTTTAAAGCCGTATTTGTGTGCCAAGTCTAAATACGCTTTGTCCTTTTCAAACGTTGAGCGCTCTGGATAAATCGATATCCCTAATTTTCCCATCAAAAAAACCTCCTGTAAATTCTATCCGTTTATTATAATGAATCCTCTTTCATTATAACAAACATCTAAAAAGTGGTCTACACCTTTCCGCCTGTTTCTTTCTCATTCCACAAAATCTGCGCTTTCTTCTATGTCTCTTTTTTGTTATGATTATCATTAAGAAAACTGGAAGGAATGAAAGAATGAAAAAAATCCTATTCGCACTGACAGCAGCTGCTAGCCTTTTATTATTAGCTGCTTGTACAGGTTCAAGTACCACCGATCCCTCATCAAGCAATTCGGCAGAAAGCACGTCAACCTCAGAATCCGTTGACTTGAATGCCCTGGAATTGCCGCAATTATCAACGGATGTGCAAGAGAATGAAGCCTTAGTTGAAATGGTGACGGAAGAAGGCTCAATCAAAATCAAACTTTTCCCAGAGATCGCGCCCAAAGCAGTCGAAAACTTTTTGACCCATGCCAAAGATGGTTATTATGACGGCTTGACTTTCCATCGTGTCGTAGAAGAGTTTATGATCCAAGGGGGCGACCCTAATGGTGATGGCACTGGCGGAGAAAGCATATGGGGCGAAGGATTCGGCGAAGAATACTCGAACCAGCTTTATCACTTGCGAGGCGCATTGGCAATGGCAAAATCAAGTGCGCCAAACAGCCAAGGCAGTCAATTCTACATCGTTCAAAATGATCAAGACGTATCCGACGGTCTAGCGATCCAACACTATCCTGAAAAAATCATCGAAGCCTACAAAAATGGTGGAACACCACAATTGGACGGTAGCTATACCGTTTTTGGTCAAGTGATCGAAGGCATGGATGTCGTAGATAAAATTGCGCAAGCAGAAACCCAAGACTCTGGCAATGGTGAGAATTCTCAACCGGTTGAGCCAGTGAAGATCGAAACGATCAAGGTCTTACAAGAAGCCAAAGAATAAATAAAAAAAACCGCTGAAGTCTCCGATACTCGGGAATTTCAGCGGTTTTCTTTTACTTTTGGTCGCCTACGATAAAGGTAAATTCGCACTCAGCAGCTTTTTTGCCATCCACTGTCGCTACCGCATCAGCAGTTCCAACGGAGCCTTTTATTTTGGTGATCTCAAAAACAAGTTTCATAGTATCTCCCGGAACAACTTTTTGACGGAATTTGGCTTTGTTTATGCCGCCGATATACGCCGTTCTACCTTGGAATTCCTCGGATTTCAAGATCAGGATCGATCCTGCTTGTGCCAATGTTTCTAAAATCAAGGCACCCGGCATTACTGGATTTCCCGGAAAATGACCTTGGAAAAAGTCTTCGTTGATGGTAACATTTTTCGTTGCGATAATCTTTTTGCCAGACTCGATTTCATCGACATAATCAATATATATAATTGGGTAGCGATTTGGAATCAAATCCATGACTTCTGTTTCAGTCAATAGTTTTTTCATGGTTTCCCTTCCTTGCTTAAGAATTTATTATAGTTTGATTATCAAAGTATCATAGTTCAACGGAATTCGCAACTAAATATTTATTAAGAAAAAAATAGTTTGACAATCAAACAATTATGCTTAATAATTAGAAATCAAGATAGTTTGATTTACTATTTGTCATTATACGTATTTTATTATTGTTGAATTTATTAAGGAGTGGAATTATGAGTTTTTTAACCGGTAAAAAAGTTGTCGTCATGGGCGTTGCCAACAAACGCAGTATCGCTTGGGGCTGTGCACAAGCATTAAAAGCACAAGGAGCCGAAGTGATCTACACGTATCAAAACGACCGCATGAAGAAGCCTTTAGAGCGCTTATTGGAATCTGATGAATTTGTAGTGGAGTGTGACGTCGCTAATGACGAAAGCATTGCTGCCGCCTTTGATACAATCAAAGAATATGCTGGAGAGATCCATGGTGTCGTCCATGCCGTCGCTTATGCTAATAAAGAAGATCTTTCTGGCGATATTTTGAATATTTCTCGTGACGGTTATGCTTTGGCGCAAGACATCAGCAGTTATTCATTGATTGCTGTCACCAAATATGCCAAACCAATCTTAGCTGAAAATGCTGGAATCGTTACCCTTTCCTACTTAGGTGCCGAACGGGCAGTACCAAACTACAACATGATGGGTATTGCGAAAGCTGCTTTGGAATCAAGTGTTCGCTATTTAGCTGCCGAACTTTCACCGCAAAAGATCCGTGTCAATGCGATTTCAGCTGGCGCCATCAAAACGCTAGCAGTAACAGGTGTAAAAGACTATCAAAAACTGATCCAATTGTCAGAGGATCGAACACCAGATCATATTGGTGTAACGATCGAAGAAGTCGGCAATGCTTGTGCCTTCTTGATCAGTCCTTTATCAAGCGGGATTATCGGCGAAGTGATTTTTGTTGATAAAGGCGTTCATTTATCTTAATCAATAATTGTCATAGAAAAGTCTGCTGTTTGCCTACCCGTTGGCTGAGCAGGCTTTTTCTGAAAAAAACAGGTATTTCAGAAAACCTCCTTTGCATTTCTATTTTATCTTCGTTAAAATAGATGCAGTAAGACTTGGAGGGATTTTATGAAACAACTGCTACTCGCAGCTAGCACGACCGATTCAAGTGGTTCCAGCATTACTGAACCAGCAGCTGCTCAGCTCAATGCATTGCAAAAATGGTGGGCGTCCATCGACTGGGAATCGATCATTGGCCTACTGATTCAAAAAGCATTGATGTTGCTTTTTTTATGTATCCTATTCGGTATTTTATTGAAAATAAGCAATATGATCATCGATCGGATCTATCGTTCCTATGAAAAAAAAGCCAGTTTCAATGTGAGTCGAATCAACACGATCCATACCCTGATCCGCAATACGGTTCATTACACATTAGGCTTCTTTTTTGTCTATGCACTCCTTTCAACCATCGGCGTACCTGTAGGCTCTCTATTAGCAGGTGCCGGAGTCGTCGGTGTCGCACTTGGTTTAGGCGCCCAAGGTTTTATGAACGACTTGATTACTGGCTTCTTTATTATTACCGAGCAACAAATCAATGTTGGTGATTACGTCCGCTTGACCAATCTGACGCTTGAAGGTACGGTGACGGCAGTCGGTATTCGGACTGTTCAATTAAAATCCGTTGATGGAACCGTTCATTATATCCCAAATCGTAACATCACGACCATCAGTAATACATCAAGAGCCAATATGCAAGTCGTGGTCGACGTACGTATCTTACCATCTGAAGGCTTAGATGAAATACGTGCCATCATTGAAGAAGTCAATGAACAGATTGCTCAGCAGCATGAAGAAGAGATTCAAACGGCCCCTACGGTCTTCGGTTTAGTGGATCTGGGGAACAACAACTTTGCAATTCGTACGACCATGTATGTGACCAACGGTACGCAATGGAAAATCAAAGAGGAATTTTTGGCCGCATCGATCGATGCTTTAACTGCCAAAGGCTATACGATCCCCAATGCGCCGATCGTCGGTATTTAAAAAAGGTTATCCCGAAGCTGGGATAACCTTTTTTCTATACCACATGCAGTTCATCTGTCATCTTTGGGGCATCCTCTTTAGAAATCAGCAAATAGCGTCTTTCAATTTCGTGCGCCAAATGATTGACGGATTTTAAAATCTCTTTGCGGGTGATAATCCCAACAAAGACATTGTCATCATCAACGATCGGCAAGAATGCTTGATCTACTAACAAATGCAGCATACTTTCCAACTCATCGTTTTCTTTGATGCAATTCACATTGACTTCCATGACATCTGCCACAGTCAGCCCTTCAATATTTTCCATACTGAAGCCAGTGAGATCCATCATGCGTTCTACGATGTTTGAGAGGCTGATTAAGCCGACTAAATGGTCCTCACTATCTAGTACAGGGATCTTTGAATAGCCCACTTTTGATAAAACAAGCAATGCGTGACTCAAAGGGTGGTTATAAAATACCGATGCCACATTTTCTGCCGGCACCAAGAAATTTTCTTGGTTCTCGAGTAATATTTTTTCTACGGTCTGTCCTATCAATCTAATTGCCTCCATTTCACAGCTACTCTTCTATTTTACTTGAAAATGAGAATAGAAAGTTGAAACCTGCAAAATTATAATGAAATTTTTACTTTTTGATTCCGCTTACTTAGCGTGTGAAAACAAAAGCTAGCTCAGGGACTTTATGAAAGGAACGATCATAGTATTGGATTGCCCATTGTTCTGGCGTACTTTCAATAATCGCAAAGCTTTTGATTTGAATTTGCCCTCGCGGTTGGGAAATACTGCCGGGATTCAAGAAAAGCCGATTCCCAACTTTCTCACAAGCAATTTGATGCGTGTGACCAAACAGTGCGATCGAGGCATCGGCTTGTTGCGCTTGCAGCCCTAATTTCGTTACACCAAAACGGACATCTGCTAAGTGGCCATGAGTCATATAGATGGTGTCCAGCGGCGTTTTGATGATACGCTCATTGGGAAAACCACCGCCATAATCGCAATTGCCGCAAACGACTTGAAAAGTATCCCACAAAGGGTCTGCGTCAGGTAGTTCGGAGTCCCCACAGTGCAGGAATAAATCGACTTGATTTTCGAATTCATTTTTAAGATCAACAAGAATCTCACGATCTGAATGATTGTCACTGACAACTAAATATTTCATGCATTTTCTCCTTCTAACCACTCCTGCCACTGTTCCTGCAGCTTTTTGATTGCTAGACCACGGTGGCTGACTCGGTTCTTTTCTTCTTGACTCATTTGGGCTGCGCTTTGCTCTGAACCATCAGGAATAAACAATGGATCGTAACCGAACCCATTTTCTCCACGAGGGATACGGCCGATTCTTCCCGGCCATTGAGCTTCAACCACCAAACTCTCTTTTCCTGGCGCTGCGAAAACTAACGTACAGTGAAATTGAGCACTGCGCTTGTCATCTTCGACATCCGTCAATTCGTAAAGTAATTTTGCATTATTGGCAGCGTCACTTTTTTGCTCACCAGCAAATCGAGCAGAGTACACCCCTGGTCGACCCCCTAATGCATCGACTTTCAGTCCTGAGTCATCAGCTAACACCGGTCTTCCCAAAATTCTGGCGATGGTTTCCGCTTTAAGGCGGGCATTTTCTTCAAAGGTGGTGCCGGTTTCTTCAACATCCGGCAAGGAAGGATAGTCTTTTAAGGTGCGGACATCGTAACCTGCTGCGCCAAATACGGCTTTAAACTCCTTGGCTTTTCCTGGATTGCCTGTAGCAATGACAATCGTTTTTTCGGGAATCTCATAAGGGGGTTCATCTGGTAAAAACAGTGCCTCTTTTTGATAGGCGATCAATTCTTCGATAGCCGTTTTTCCGTAGATCAGCATCTCATTCAACTGCTGACCATCAAAGGTCGCTTCTTCCCCAGTTCCTTGCAATTCGACAAATCGACCAGATTCCGTCATCACCAAATTCATGTCAACAGCAGCTGAAGAATCTTCTTGATAATCGAGATCAGTCACACAGGTACCATCTGGTAAGATCCCGACACTAATTGCTGCCAAATGCTCCTTGATTGGATCTTCCGTCAATGCTTTGTCACGCAACAAGGTATCGATAGCTAAACGCAACGCGACAAAAGCGCCGGTAATACTGGCTGTTCTGGTACCGCCATCCGCTTGGACGACATCACAATCGACGACGATACTACGTTCCCCTAATTTTTCTAAATCAACTACGGCTCGTAAGGAACGAGCGATCAGCCGTTGGATCTCCATCGTACGACCAGAAAGCTTGCCTTTGGCACTTTCTCGACGATTACGAGTGTTGGTCGCTCGTGGGAGCATACTGTATTCGGCTGTGACCCAGCCTTTTCCCGTATCTCGTAAAAACGGAGGGACCCGATCTTCAATCGTTGCCGAACAAATCACGGTTGTGTCACCAAAAGAGATCACAACCGATCCTTCGGGGTGTTTGTAGACGTTGGTTTGAATGTTGACTGGTCTTAACATTGTTTCTTTTCTGCCATCATGTCGCATTTAAAAGCCTCCTAAATCAGTGTGAATCGATGAGATCGTATCTAAATCAAGCCAATCATTGGCGATCTCATCAAATATTTTCGGTGAACCAGTAGTAAAGAATGCATGTTGCGGATGCGGATCGTCCTGACTCGTTGCTGCAATGGAAAAATAGTCCAACAAGGTACTGACTTCCCCCACCGTTTCTGCCCCTGAATCAATCAGCTGGATATGGGCGCCTAATTCATTTTGGATCAAAGGGCGCAATAAAGGATAATGAGTACAGCCCAGAATCACTGTATCTAACCGCTTGTTTTTCAATGGACGCAACGTTTCTGCCACGATTTTCTTGGCGACCGAGCTATGGTATTGTTTGCTTTCTACGATCGGCACAAACTTTGGGCAAGCCAAACTGACGACTGACGCATGGGGCGCTTTGCCATGAAGAGCGCGCTTGTAAGAGTCGCTTTTGATCGTTCCATTTGTTCCGATGACACCGATTCGCTGGTTTTTGCTTGCTTTGACTGCTGCTCGACTACCGGGCAGGATCACGCCAATCACCGGGATCGCTAGTTTTTCTTTGATTTCTTCAAGGGCGACAGCTGTCGCTGTATTACAAGCGATCACCAACATTTTAATGTTTTTTTCTAATAAAAAACGGGTCATTTGCCACGTATACGCGATAACTTGCTCAGCAGGTCTCGGACCATACGGGCATCTGGCTGTATCTCCCAGATAAAGAATCGATTCGTTGGGTAATTGCTTGATTGCTTCTTTGACGACCGTCAACCCACCAACACCAGAATCGATAAAACCAATTGGTCTGTTGTTTGTCATAGTTTCCATCCTTTACATGAAAAAAAGAGTTTGGTGCGTTTTTCTCTCTTATTCATTTTGGACTTTTTTTGTCTATTTTTCAAGTATTCCTTTCGTTTGCTAAAAAAGCTTTCCCAAAAAATACGAAACGGTCAAAAAGAAAAAAGCCCCAACGATTGGCTCACAACCCACAAGTTGCACTTGCATGGGTAAAAGACCGATCGTGGGGATGATTTTGTCGATTATTCTTTTTAGTAATCGTACTGACGTTTTTCCAAAAAGCCAGAAAGCAATGACAATGCATAACAAACCAAAAAGTATAAAACAGTCATTGCCAAAAACATAGGCAAAACATAGTTTGTATTTTGACCATAAATGATTCGAGCATGATGAGTCAGCTCTGGTAAAGAAATAATCACGGCTAATGACGTATCTTTGATCAAAGAGATCAACTGACTGACGATCGCTGGCAACATCGCTTTAAATGCCTGTGGCACGACGATACTCCGCAATACTTCGACATAGCTTAGCCCTGTTGACAAACCAGCTTCCATCTGCCCTTTTGGCACAGCATTCAAACCAGCACGAAAGATTTCAGAGAGCATCGCTGATTCAAAAATCGTCAACGCCACAACCGCTGACCAAAAAATATTAAAGCGGATACCGATCTGCGGCAATGCAAAGTAAGTGAAAAAGATGATCAAGAGCAAAGGCAAGTTACGAATAACATCGATCACGACACCTAATACTTTAGAAAAGACCGGGATCGAGCTGAAGCGCAAAATGCCGGCGATCCCTCCGATAATAAAGCTAAATAAAATCGATAGGATCGACACTTCAACTGTTACCCGCAAGCCATCGATCAAGAAGCGAATGTTAATCGCTGAAAAAGCTTCAAAAAAATCCATAGTTCGTTAGCTCCTTTCTATGAGCGGACAGCCCAACGCCGTTCCAAGTAAACCATCAAATAAGACAATGGTAGGGTAATGATCAAATAGAAAAGACCAACAATGATATACGTATCGAATGTATTGAAGGTCTCACTTGCGATCAAATCCCCTTGATACATAATATCTAATCCTGCGACCATCGCCAAAATTGATGAGTTTTTAACAAGATTGATAAATTGATTGCCTAACGGCGGTACGACGATCTTAAAAGCCTGAGGCAAAATAATGTAACGCATCGCTTGGCTGTACGTAAAACCAGAAGACAAGGAAGCTTCCATCTGGCCTTTAGGAACCGTTTGAATCCCTGACCGGATCGTCTCAGCGATAAATGCCGATGTATAGATCGTTAAGCCAATCGTTCCCGCTTGAAAACCGTCAAAAGAAACCCAATACATTGGCACAACGACATAAAAGAACATCACGATGATCAATAAGGGAATATTTCTAAAAAACTCAACATACGCTTTGGCAATCCCTTTGATGAGGCGATTGTCTGACAACTGAAAAATTGCCATTAAGGTTCCGATCAAAAGACTAAAAAACAGTGCGATCAAACTCGCCATGACTGTGTATTTAAAGCCTTCAATAAACTGACCGGTATACGTTTGAAATAATTCAACCATTCAGTTTCCTCCTACTCTACTTTTCCTGATTCGTCTTCAGGGAACCACTTGTTGTATATCTCATCATAGGTTCCATCTTCACGCATTTCCCGCAAGGCTTGATTCACTGCATCAAGAAACGGCTTTTGTCCTTTATTGATGGCAATCCCATAAGGTTCTTCTGTAAAAGTTTCGCCAACTAAATGGTAATTGGGATTTTCACTCGCCATCCCTAATAAGATCGCATTATCCGTGGTCATAGCATCCCCTTGACCAGATTGTAAAGCAGTAAAGGCTTCCGCATAATTCTCAAGTTCTAAAATTTGCGCTTCTGGTGCTGCTTCACGGATGTTCACAGCTGAGGTAGAGCCTTTAACGACCAATACAGTGGTGTCTGCGGTCAAATCTTCGATCCCTTGAATAGGACTGTCTTTGGCAACTAATAAAGATTGACCTGCATCAAAGTAGACATCGGAAAAATCGACCTGTTTTTTACGTTCTTCCGTGATAGTCATCGTGGCGATGATTGCATCGATGTTGCCGTTTTTCAAAAGAGGAATCCGGGTTTTTGAGGTAACTTCAACAAAGATGGCATTGCCATCACGACCTAAAATTTTCTCAGTGATTGCACGAGCGATATCAATATCGAATCCCCGTACTTCTCTAGTCGCGATATCCATCAATCCAAAAAGACGGGTATCGTTTTTTACGCCCCAAACGATCTGATTCGTCTCTTTGCTGTTTTCTAAAATATCGATATCTGCGGCACTTTGTCCTTTACAACCTGAGAAAGTCACAAGGGCAAAGGCTAAGACTAGAAAGGAAAATATTTTCTTTCTCATAAGGGTTCCTCCTATTGCTTAATGATTTGTGACTTTACTCAAGAATTGTTTTGCACGTTCGTCTCTTGGTGCATCAAAGAATCCATCGACATCGCGCCGGTCTTCTAAGACTTGTCCTTCCGCCATAAAGACGATTCGATCTGCTACTTCACGGGCAAAGCTCATTTCATGGGTAACAACGATCATGGACATACCTTCACTGGCAATTTTTTTCATGACATCCAATACATCACCAATCATTTCTGGATCCAATGCTGACGTTGGCTCATCAAAAAGCAGCATCTCTGGTTTCATCGCAAGCCCTCTGGCAATTGCGACCCGCTGCTGTTGTCCGCCGGATAACATGGAAGGATAGGAATCTTTTTTATCTAACATCCCTACCCGATCAAGAAGTTTTTCCGCCAAATTGATGGCTTCTTGCTCATTTTGTTTTAATACTTTAATCGGTGCCAACGTAATATTTTCTAACACGGTTTTATTTGGATACAAGTTGAAATGTTGAAACACCATGCCGATGTTTTTTCTAATTTCTGTCATTTTGACATCTTTGTCAAACAAGTTCTTACCATTGACCAATAATTGACCACCTGAAATGGTTTCTAGACCATTAATCGTACGGAGCATTGTACTTTTACCAGATCCTGAAGGCCCGATAACAACAACGACCTCACCTTTTTCAAATTCAAGGTTGATGTTTTTTAATGCATGGAACTTTCCGTAATATTTCTCTACGTTCTTAAATTCGATCATTGCCATTGATTCACACTCCTAGCTTTTTTTAAAATTAAATGAGTAATTGGAAAGATTTGATTCATATTATAGCTCAATCTTTTTTCATTTGTAAAGGTTCTTTTCCAATGTTCCCCCCTTATTTCTGAAAAGACAAGTGCTATTTTACTTTGATGTGAGGTTTTTGTCCATGAAAATTTTTCTCACCCCATCAGATCACAAGGAGAACCGGTTGTTTCTTTTGCTAAAAAAAGGTAAGATAAACCATATAACAAAGGAAAAGGTGGAAAAAAAGTGAATACGATTTTAACTGGCGACCGCCCAACTGGCAAATTGCATCTTGGCCATTATGTGGGGTCTTTAAAAAAACGGGTCGAAATGCAAGCTGACCCTGAAAATCAGCTTTATATCATGGTCGCTGACATGCAGGCACTAACAGATAATGCGAAAACACCTGAGAAGGTCTCAGCGAATATTTTAGAAGTTGCTTTGGATTATTTAGCCGTTGGATTGGATCCAGCAAAAACAACGATGTTTATTCAATCGCAAATCCCTCAGCTCTCTGAATTGACGATGTATTATCTCAATCTAGTCAGTGTTGCTCGAGTACGACGCAATCCAACCGTTAAAGCCGAAATTGAACAAAAAAAATTTGGTGAAGGCGTTCCTTCTGGTTTCTTCATCTATCCTGTCTCTCAAGCAGCGGATATCACCGCTTTTAAAGCAAATTTAGTCCCAGTCGGCGAAGATCAAAAACCAATGCTGGAACAAACGCAAGAAATCGTGCATAGTTTTAATTCTACGTATAGTGAAGTATTAGTCGAACCAAAAGCGGTTTTACCGCCAAAAGGCATGGGACGTTTAGCGGGGATCGATGGGAACGGGAAAATGAGCAAATCATTGAACAACGGCATTTACTTAGCTGATCCAGCCGATGTATTACAAAAGAAAGTGATGAGCATGTACACGGACCCAAATCACATTCATGTCAACGACCCCGGACAAGTTGAAGGCAATATGGTCTTCACTTATCTTGATGTATTTGGTACCGAAAAAGAAAAAATTGCTGAATTAAAAGAACATTACACCCGTGGTGGATTAGGCGATGTCAAAATCAAACGCTATTTGATCGATGTTCTGGAAGCCGAATTTGCACCCATTCGTGAGCGCCGTGAAGCTTTTGCCAAAGATCCCGGTGAAGTGATGAACTTACTAAAACTTGGTAGTGAAAAAGCTGAACAAGTTGCCGCTCAGACGCTAGCTGAAGTCAAAAATGCAATGGGCATCAATTACTTTACTTAAAAAAACAAGCCTTTACGGCTTGTTTTTTTGTTTACAAATCGGAATGAATTCTTTCATGCAAAACCTATGTACAAACTCTGTGTTAGATTTCACGAGAACACTTCCTCCCAAGACTGACACTTTGTGTATTTTGATTTAATGCTGTTTCTTGCGCAAAAATCGAGGAGCTGTCCTAAAAAATAACTTCATAAAACGCTGATTAGAAAATGCATTTTTTCAGCCTAGCCAGTGTTTAAAAAAGGTTGTACCAAAAAAGCTGGAATGCCTTCTATAGAGAAATCTTTTAAGGCTTTCACTCAACTCCTAACATTCTTGTGTCATCTGAGCATCTATTATAATAGTAGAAAACGTTCCCCACCCAACTTCTTTGTATGGTGGAGAACGTTTTTCTACTTATTTGATTAGCGGATTTCTGCTTGAACGTTTTCTTCTAAGTTACGAGTAATTTTCGCTATTGCGTGATTGATCTCTTCATCCGTCAGGGTAGCTTCCGGATTGCTAAAGGTCAGACTGTACCCTAGAGATTTTTTACCTGCTTCAATGTTTTTCCCTTGATAAACATCGAATAAACGAATATCACTTAAGAAGCGACCTGCACTTTCACGAATGATTTCCATCACGGATTGGTTATCGATCGTTTCATCGAGCAAGAGTGCCATATCTCGGGTCACTGATGGGAACTTAGAAACTGGTTGATAGACCAATTGTTCTGTTTTAGCTGCTAACAACTGATCTAAGTTCAATTCAGCAACATAGGTTTCACTCACTTCGTAGGCTTTGGCGATCGATGGATGGACTTGTCCCAAGAAGCCGATTTCTAGGTCATCTAGTAAGATCATTGCCGTACGCCCAGGATGCATCTCTTTGATATCTGCCGTTTTTTGATAACGAATACGGTCGGTTAATACCAACGAATCAAAAAGATTTTCTAAAATGCCTTTCAAATGGAAGAAATCAACTTTTTGAGCTTGGGTTTGCCAGTCTTTCTCATGGATATTTCCTGTCAATGCTAGCCCTAAGTGATTGACTTCTGTTGGCAGTTCGTGTTTACTGTCGCCCGTTTGATAGAAGACGCGACCAATTTCATATAAAGCAACACGATTGTTTTTACGTGCCAAATTGTACGCAACGTCGTCTAACAAACCTGAAATCAGATTCAAGCGCAAGACGGCACGCTCTTCGGTCATTGGCCAATCCAATCGAGTCACTTGGCTCGATTTATCCGTAAATTGTTGCGCCTTCTCTTCCGTTGTCAAAGCATAGCTGATGGCTTCACTGACCCCGTTGCCTTCCAAAAGAGTCCGAACTTCTCTAGTCAGACGTTGCGCTTTGGTTAAATGACCGGCAACCGTTTCTCCTTGCGGTAAAGTCGATGGCAAACGATCATAACCGTAAATACGCGCCACTTCTTCAATGATATCTGCTTCGATAGTAATATCCCAACGACGAGGTGGGACTGAAACAATATAGCTGTCTGCTTCTTGACGATGACCAAAGCCTAATGCATCAAAGATTTCTTGCACTTCTTCATCAGTGATTTCTGTGCCTAAATAGCTATTGATCCGTGCTAAAGTAATCGCAACCTCCACAGGTTCTTCTGCTACTTGGGAACCTATTACTGCCTCTTTTAAGACCGTTCCGCCAGCAAGTTCCGCAATCAGTGCTGCTGCTGCATCACAAGCTTTTGCAACCGTTGCTTGGTTGATCCCTTTTTCAAAACGAGCGGATGATTCGCTTCTTAAATTGAATTTTTTCGAAGTCAAACGAATCGCTAATGGATCGAACAAGGCCGCTTCTAAAGCGACTGTGGTCGTCGTTTCCGTGATTTCAGAATCAAGACCTCCCATGACGCCTGCGAGCGCAACTGGTGTCGTTCCGTTGGTGATAACGATGTCTTCTGGGGAAAGCTGACGAGTTTCTCCATCTAAGGTAACCAGGCTTTCATTTTCTTTGCCGCGACGTACCAGTATTTCCTTGCTGTCTAGCTTTTGATAATCAAAAGCATGCAATGGTTGACCAAATAACAGTAAGATATAATTCGTCACGTCCACGACATTATTGATTGGACGAATGCCTTCATTCATCAAGCGATTTTGCAGCCATTGTGGACTTGGGGCGATCGTTACGCCATCAATGATTCGAATTTGGTAGGCGGGTGCATCCGTTGCTTCAGTGACCTTCACCTGAATTTTATCGGCAGCAGCTACTTCACTTTCGGTAAGCGCAATTTCAGGAAACTTCGGTGTTTGCCGATAGATTGCACCAACTTCATAAGCAACCCCCCGCATGCTCAACGCATCCGCACGATTCGGAGTGATCGATAATTCGATAATGTGATCATCCATATCAAGATAAGGAAAAACTGGTGTTCCTACTTCTGCTTCTGCTGGTAAATAATAGATTCCTTCTGCGTATTCTTTGGGAATCACGCTATCTGCATATCCCAACTCTTGCAACGAACAAATCATGCCGTTGGAAACTTCTCCCCGCATCTTGCCCTTTTTGATTTTTACGTTGCCCGCGATTCGAGAGCCTGGTAATGCCACGATGACTTTGATGCCGCTTTTGACATTCGGCGCACCACAAACGATCTGTGAGTCTTCATCCTCGCCAATATTTACTTGGCAAATTGATAGATGATCAGAATCTGGATGTGGTCGGCAGTCGGTCACTTCTCCGACAACGATTTTTTTTAAACCCTCTTCAGGCACGTCAATACCTTCGACTTCGATCCCCGTCACTGACATTTTATCCGCCAGCTCTTTGGGTGTGATCTCAGACAGATCAAGGTATTCATTTAACCATTTGTATGATACTAACATTTATTGTTCCCCCTTGAACTGGCGAATGAAACGCACATCATTTTGATAGAATTGGCGAATGTCGTTCACGCCGTAGCGCAGCATTGCCACTCGATCAGGACCTAAACCAAAAGCAAATCCTGAATATTGGGTTGGATCGATCCCTGACATTTCTAAGACGTTAGGATGCACCATTCCAGCACCGAGGATCTCGATCCAGCCAGTTTGTTTACAAACATTACAACCGGCACCACCGCACTTGAAGCAGCTGACATCGACTTCGACCGATGGTTCTGTGAAAGGGAAATAGCTTGGTCGCAAGCGAATTTGGCGATCTTCCCCAAACATTTTTTGCATCATGACTTCTAAGGTTCCTTTTAAGTCACCCATCGTAATATTCTTATCGATTACCAAACCTTCAATTTGATGGAATTGGTGGCTATGGGTCGCATCATCTGTGTCACGACGGAAAACTTTCCCGGGTGAGATCATCCGCAGCGGCCCTTTAGAAAAATCATGAGTCTCCATTGTTCTCGCTTGCACTGGTGACGTATGGGTTCGAATCAGCACTTCCTCTGAAATATAAAAAGTATCTTGCATGTCTCTGGCTGGATGATCCTTTGGCAGATTCATCCGTTCGAAGTTGTAATGATCTTTTTCCACTTCGTAACCTTCGACTACTTGGTAGCCCATACCAACAAAGATATCTTCGATTTCTTCCATGATTTGCGTTAGCACATGGCGTGTTCCTCGGTCCATCTTTTTACCAGGCAACGTCACGTCGATGGATTCTTCAGCAAGAGCTTTTTCCAAGTTTGCTGCTTCGATAGACGTCTTGGCTTCTTCAATCGCTTCTGTCAAGATATCACGAATCTCGTTGGCATAGCTCCCCACCTTCGGCCGTTCTTCCGCAGAAAGATCTTTCATTCCCCGCAGAACTTCTGTTATGGGACCTTTTTTTCCAAGCACTTCCACTCGAATCTGATTTAAGTCATTCATGGTTGGACTTTCTTTGATTTTAAGCAATGTCGTTTCCTTCAATGCTTCTAATTTCTCTTGTAAAGACATGTATTTCCTCCTTCTATGCTGTGAATAGTGTAAGAATAAAAAGACTGGATTGACTGAATAAAGTGAGTATCATTCGTATAAAGACAAAAAAAGACATCATCCCTTAAAAAAAGGAACGACGTCTCGTGTTACCATCCTCATTCGCGAAAAAAACCGCGCACTCACTTCGGCTAACGACAGCAAAACTGCCGACTGACTGTAATCAGCAAGCTCCAGAAGTGAAATTCATTTTTCGAATACAGGACTTGCTTTCAGTCTGTGACAAGTCTCCCTTTTTCTGATTCAGCCAAATTACTAGTTTCTATCAACGCTTTTTATCTATTCATTTAAGCTTAGTTTACCTAATTTCCGGTGAGAAATCAACTGCATTCTTCCTCACGCACCCAGGTTTCTGCCCAACGCTTCACACTCATCATACTCTTTTCAAGAGCAATACCTCTTGGCGTCAAGCAGTAAAGATTGTTTTCTTTGCAGACAATTTCTTCCCGCTCTAATTCTTTCAAGCGTTCGACTAACACCCGATCACTCACTTGAGGAATCTTGTTTGCTAACTCAACAAATCTTTGTTTGCCGTCTTCAAGAAGGACATCAATGATCAAGCCGTTCCACTTTTTGCCTAAAATAGAAAAAGCTTTTTCAAATTTAGGACAAAGGGCATAATCCGATTCTACTTTTATCATTCTCCATCACCTCTTTTACCTATTATAGCATATGACTTACGAATTGTAAGAAACTAGGATCGATCAGCTAGAATGCCACGATCATTTTAGGTTTTAACAGCACTAAATAGGTCTGTTTCACTGGTTTGCTCAATGCTTTCTCCAATGCTTGGCAGTAGAGTTTCAATTGACCATAATATCGTTCGCGCATTTTCTTTTCAATCTGAGCCTGACTGCCGAAAACATCATCTGTTTTAAAGTCATATAAAATGATTTCATCCGCCAATTCAATATAGCCGTCGATAATACCATGGATCAAAAGCGGCGCATCTGGTTCGTCAAACCCTTCAAAGATCGTATCAGCCTCTTTTAGCATCGAAAACGGCTGCTCCCGCTTCACCACATCAGAGGATCGGTTCAGCAGTTCACCTAGTTCAGTTTGATAAAACCACAAAATGCTCGATCGGTCAATTTTTTTGGCGATTTCTTCAGAAAAAAATTGCTTTTTCACGAGTTCAGCAATCAGGAGCTCCAAAGTATCTTGTGTTGGCGTCATTCCTAATGGGATCATTTGCAAAACCGTATGTGTTGCTGTCCCGATACTGCTGGCGAGAGGCTTCGTTTCTTGCAGAAATTTTGGTTTCGCCAATTCATCCTGTACGTAGCGATACTGCTGAGGATTCGTCTTCTCGGAAACCGACCGCCATTCCAACAAAGTGGTCTGTTGATCATCGGGATCGTTATAGAGTCTTTTCAATTCTGATACAGATTGATAACTAGTCGTTTGGGTCGCTTTTTGATAAGGATAGCGATATGCTAGGCGTTTCAAAAGATCATCGATATTGCTATCTGGCGCAAGCAATCGTTTAGACTCCTCGACTGGCGCAAGGGTCTCTTGGACTTGTTGCGTGATCGTTTCTTGATTCCACCATGACAGACGAAAATGAGCAGGATGATCGATCGTCCGCTTGCGCTCTGACGCTTCAGAGAATACTGCTTCCATATCTGGATGGCGCATCAGGGTCCGTCCGACCCAATCCATCAAGCTCCCCCGGGCAACAAGCCGTAATGCAGGATCAAGAACCATCTCGGCTTGTGTCAGGCCAGATTGCCAAGTCTTAAAGGCATCCGCTTGATTTTTATAGGAGCCCACTAAGAAAAGCTTCTGCTCTGCTCGTGTCAATGCTACGTATAATTTTCGCATTTCTTCTGACAAGGCTTTTTTCAAACGAACTTGCTTGATGGCTTGAAACGGCAGTGTCTCAAATTTAAGGTTTTCTGCTGGATTCACATATTGGATCCCAGCCCCCAGCTGTTCTTCAAAGATATAGCGTTTTTGAAAATCTTGGTAGTTAAAGAATTTTGTAGTATCCAGTAAGAACACAACAGGGAATTCCAAGCCTTTACTTGCATGGACGGTCATCACTCGAACGGCATCTTCTACAGGAGTACCCACAGGCTCCGCCAAATCTTTGTTTTTTTCTTGCATTTTTTCGATGAAGCGAATGAATTGGTACAAACCACGGAAACTGCTCTTTTCGTATTTTTCGGCTCTGTGGATCAATGCCACTAAATTTGCATAACGCTGCTGTCCTGCAGGAAGTCCCACAACATAATCCAAGTAAGCAGTATCTTCATAGATTTGCCATAATAAGGTCGGGATCGGTAATCTGCGTGCTTCTTCGCGCCATTGATTTAGTTTGGCTAAAAACCCATCCACCGTTTGCCACAAGGGTGACTCTTCTTGTTGAACATGATAATCCAATACTGCATCATAGTAGTCGCTGGAACGATTTGCTAAACGGATCTCAGCCAATTGATCTTCTGTTAGGCCGACGATTGGCGAACGCAAGACCGCCACAAGGGGGATATCTTGGTACGGATTGTCAATGATTTGCAGCAAAGAAACGACGGTTTGGATTTCCGTTGCCTGAAAATAGTTTTGAGCATCATTCACCGCCATCGGAATCCCAAACTGCTTAAAGACATCTAAAATGACAAGATTGTTTTTACGTGTAGGGGTCAATAAGACGATATCGTTGTAAGTGATTGGTCGATTTGCTTTGGCTTTTTTGTCATAGATCATGAAGTTTGATTCAATCAACTCTCGAATCTTCAATGCAGTAATCTGCATTTCACCCTCTGTTTTGTCATCGATCAATTGTTCTTCGGATTCATGCTCTTTTTCATATAACAAGAGCTCTGTGGCAAAGGCGTCGCTTTCTGGAAAATGAGGAAAACCGGTAATCAAGGCTGCCGCCTCATCATAAGGGATTTGTCCAACCCGTTCATCCATCAGCTGTTGAAAAACTAGATTCGTAAAATCCAATACGTCGGAGCGAGAACGGAAATTTTCTGCTAAGACGATTCTCCGCCCACCATTCTCCGTTTCAAATGCCAAGTATTTTTCGATAAATAGCGTCGGATCTGCTAGTCGAAACGAATAGATCGACTGCTTTACATCCCCCACCATAAACATGTTGCCGGGGTTATGATCGACTTGTCTCACCCAATATAAAATTGCCTCTTGCAGCCGATTGACGTCTTGATATTCATCGACTAAAACTTCTTCAAAGCGATCACGATAATAGGTCGACGCTTCACTTCCACTACCGTCTCCTTGTAAAATCTGCAAGGTGAAATGTTCCAAATCATTAAAGTCTAAACGGCCTTTTGAAAGTTTCCTTTCTTGGAATGCTTTCATAAACGCTTCGGTCATAGCTGCCATTTTTTCAACGACAGGTGCGGACCGATGAAGCAGCTCCATCATTTCAGCCGGTGGGTATGGAAAGGCCGCTTTCAATTGCTCAACCAATTTTTTCGCATCATCTCGCAAAGGTTTAATTTCTTGAGAGAGTTCCTTTTGTTCTGGTTTGCGAAAAGCTGGGTAGCGAGCAAAACGCAACACTTGGATTTGCTCATAGAAGCCATCGACATCGTCTGCATCAAGCAGAGCCTTTAAGGTTTCCACCATTCCTAATTCGGTATCGATCAATAGTGCCGCTTTTTCCATCGCTTCATCAGAGCGGGCATAGTCTTGCGCCGCCTGCAGCAAATGCGCCGCTGTCTTCAAGTTTTCTTGCAAAGTCGGCTTGATTTGCGATTGGTACAGGGTATTTTCAGCAAAGGTTTCTTTGCCGATATAGTGATCACTTAGATGAGCTAACCAGTTTACTGGATCCGGATTTGCTCGGGCAAAGTCATAAAGAGACAGGATCAGATCCCCGACGCCTTCATCAGAACGATCACTAGAAAAATTTTCTGTCAAACGAAAGAAGGCTTCATCATTGGCTTCATATTGTTGATCTCTCAGCTGTGTCCAGATTTCTTCTTTCATCAATAAAATTTCGGTTTCATCAGTCATCATGCGGAAATTTGGATCTAAATCGATCAAATAATAAAAACGCCGAATCACAGTTAAACAAAACGCATGCAAGGTAGAAATGTTAGCTGTCGGCAATAGCTGCAACTGACGGACGAAGTGCTGACGCTTTTGCTCGTCACTTTCTTGATTGATGGCCTGCTGCAATGCCGCTTGAATCCGTTCTTTCATTTCTCGAGCAGCTGCTTCGGTAAAGGTCACGATCAGTAAAGAATCGATCGTCGTTCCTGCTTTTAGCTTTTCAATCACTCGCCGAACCAAAACGGTGGTTTTGCCTGAACCCGCTGAAGCGGAAACGAGGATATTATCCCCTTTATCAAAAATGGCTTGCCATTGGGTATCCGTAAAGGTTTCATTTTGCGGTTTTAAAGGGATCTTACTCATCTTCTTCCTCCCTTAAGCGATGGATAATCTCATCTTTAGATAAGTTTTCTAAACGGTGGTACTCATTTTCTTTCAACAATACATCAAAGTCACAGATGCTGCGAAACGGACAAAACTCACACGCCCTTTTTTTGTCTTTTAATTTATAAGACGGGTTTAAGGCGATTTCACCGCTCAACAGCTTCTCACCACTTTGTTGCATATTTTTCCGATTGTGTTTTCTTAATAGTTCAAGCTCTTCTTCTGTATAAAACTTGTTTTTCGCCTGTGTTGTTTTTTGATAATTGCCGTTTTTGTCTTTCCGAACAGGAAATACCGGCGAATTTTTGCTGGCTTCAACTTCCTCATCGAGTAACGGGAAAACAGCCGGTTCGTCAATAAACAACCCGTCATACTTGAAACGTTTTAAACGTTCTTCTTCACTGGCTTCTTGTCCGTCCAAAAGCGGATTATGCACATGCAGATAATATGCCCCCGCTGGTCGAACCTTTGGCGAACCAACCAGTTGGACAGCATCCGTCAATGCGACGTCGAGATACGTGATCAACTGCATCGCAAGTCCGTAGTAGGCTTCAGAAAGGTCAAAATCTCGGCTGCTAGATTTATAGTCAACAACGGAAAGCCATTGTTCTTCTTCCGTTTTCGCCGTATCGACACGATCAATCTTCCCCCGCACATGTAGTTTCCCGCCAGAACTTAATGGTAATTCGATCCCGTTAATCCCATTTGAGCCAGCGATCTGGCCGAACAGCACCTCCGTCTTTTCAGGACTAAAATGCATTTTTTGTCCTTGTTTCGCTAATGCCCACGCTACTCGCTGAATCGTCTTGCCTAATTGATACCGAATAAAATTCATCCGAGCAGAACTCGTCAGTAAGCGATAACGGCTTTCGCCAAAAATTTCCTGCAAAACGACTTCCACAAATTGCACGCGTTGGTCAGCAGTTAACTGGGTCAAGGAAATATTTTCAGCAATTAGGACTTTGACAAAGCGGTCCAACGCATCATGGAAAAACTCACCGGTCATTGCTGGATTTAAGCCATAAACTTCCCGTTCTTTTAACCGTAATCCGTAGCTGACGAAATACTTGTATTCACACTGATAGAACGTCTCCATCTGAGAAATGGAGCTGTAGATCGACGGGCCATATAGCGCCGCAGCTTGTGCTTGAGACAAAGGAATCGGAATATTTTGATGGGTTTGGCTTTCAAATACTTGGGCAGCTAAATCTGTCCATTCCGAACGTAACAGCGCTTGTTTCAGTTGCTCCCACACTCGAGGCAAATTCTCTTTGTTTTTTTGCGCTTGCTGACTGAGATTATTGATTTGGTAGATCAGGCCACGATAACTGCCAACATAGTCTCTCGGGTCACTGACTAGCGTCAAGATCCCCCGCTCTTGCAGTGGTACATCCAAATGCTTGACCACGCGGTCTAAATAAGGCGACATCTTGATGTTTTGCTGTGTATCAAAATTAACGGCATAGGACAGTGATAAGTGCTCTGTCGCTGAAAGCAAGACAGAATAAAAGGCAAATGGTTCTTTGACACTGCCTTCCACCACTGTATCTCTAAGGTATTTTTCACCATTAAATAACTGATTGAAATGCTGACGTTCTTCATTCGTCAACAATGTTTTATTTTCCATTTTTCTTGGCAAAGCCGTTTCATTCAATCCCGGTGCAAATGTGATCTTCGCTTGTTTCGGACGTGCCAAATCAAGGCGGTTGATGTTGACTTGGTCGATCGCTGTTGGGATCTTTCCGAATGTGACATTTTCTAAGCCAGTCAATAAGACATCTTCAAAGAGCGCAAAATCAAAGGGCTCATCTCCATAGATCGTGGCATACTCATCCAGCAGATCCATTAAAGCTTGCCATGCTTGTTCATGATTGCGGGCTTGATCTAATTTTCCTTGTTGGATTGCCTGGTCTCGCCAATGCCTCAGCTGTTGCTCGACACCCGCATTCAGTAAAAAGCGATACAGCAGTTCTACGGCATCTCGATTTGTTCTAGCTGCTGTCAGCCAATCGAGTGTATCCACGACATCTTGCTTGAAAGCCCTGCGAAGCTGATTGGTGTACGCCGTCAAATCCACTTTGTCCACTGCTTCTTCTTCCGATTGTAAATACTCGATCAGTTCCCAATCTTCGTTTCTCGTCCAACTCGCTCCTTGGAAATCATGAGCCAGCGCTTTGTTCTCGGTAATATCCACCAACTTACGAAACTGGTCACGCCCAACAAGCCAATCTGCTTCGGAGCGATAGGCTGCCGGTAAGTAAAGTTCCGTTCTAAGCAACCGTAAAATATCATTTAAGCGAAAGCCATAGGATTGACAAGCAAAAAAAGCATTCAAAAACTCAACCAATGGATGTTGCGCCATCATCTGCTCTTCATCGATATAAAAAGGAATCTCAAACTCAGTAAAAATTTTAGGAATATACTGATGATAGACTTCTGGTTCGGCGATCAGTAATTGGATATCACGATACCGTAATGTTGGGTACCGTTTCTTATCACTCATCATCCCGCGGATCGACGCTGCGATTTGACGAATCTCTTCTTCGGGATTCCCAACTTTCCAGACAGCCAAGAAGTCTTTGACGGACGTCTGCTGATGATAATTGGCTTGTGATTGGGTCTGCCGCCAAAAAGTTTCTACTTCCTTGTATGCCTGCGGGATCGATCCCTCGTCTTCTTTGTCCACCTCTTGGTTGACGGAAAGTTTCTGATCTAAGTAAATGTTCACTTGATTGTCACGAGCAGAACTGATCAACTGATAATAGGTCCGTCCTGCTTCGTAAAATAAATTCAATGGCGTGGGCATCTCTTGTGGGTACCCGCGATCCAAAATAAGATCAATCACTACATGACTTCTCATCATCAGTACTTGAATCAACTGTTGCTCTTGTGTTGAAAAAGCGGAGAAACCGCTGATAATAAATAAGGCGTGGGAAAGATCTGGCGCTTTGTTCAAAGAAACAGTGGTTGGCATTGCATGATCCACCGAGGAATCGCCCAGCAAGGAACCTTCCAGAAAGCGTGTCAGTAAGGTGATCGGTTGTTCGACTTGCAAGGCACGCTCTAGAAGTTCTTGTTCAAATCGTTGAAAAATTATCGCTAATTCACTGTATTTTTTTTCTTCGTCTTGGGTTGCGCTTGGTGCAGCACCACCTGCTAATAAATCTTCGATCCCCAATCGACTTGTATGCATTTCTTGATAGAAAGCCAACAATTGTTGGATAAAACCCGCTTTGTTGATCTCACCACGGTATAAGACGAGTTCTTCTTCTAGTTCCAAAAGCAGCTTACGCATGATCATGGAGGCACCATTTTCAGTGATGGCATTTTGAGAAAGCAAGCCGGTTTGCTGCAGATAAAACCAAGCCAAACGGTGAAAACTATACACTTGCGCGCGAATAGAAGCAAAATCTTCTACGCGATCCTCTTTCAGTAATTGAAGGATCTCGCGCTCTCGTTCAAATTTGTTGTAGTTAGGTACCAGGAAAAATACTTCTTGATGGTCTTTTTCTAACCAGCTTTTTGCATTTTCTATCACTGCTTGATCATGACGACAACGGCCATCGCCAAGAATAAATCGTAAACTCATGAAAGGACTCCTTCTCTCCATCGTCTTTTAAAAAAATCCACTAAAAAATCAGCGACACGCTTTTTCGAATGCGTCTTTATTTTTAAGAGACTCTCCTTAAAAACAAAATAACAATCGCAGAATTTCATTCTTTGCCTACCATACCAAAATCGGCAATTGGCCAGAAAACAAATTTTACATCCCCCAAAATTGTTGATTCATCGATCAGACCTAATTGACGACTATCTTTGGAAATTCGACGGTTATCCCCTAACACTAAAATTTGACCTTCAGGAATGACTTCAACACCAAATAACCCCATATCAAAATCACTAGTCAACGGAAAGCCATCTGCGACAGCTGCTTTGAATTCATCCAAGTAGGGTTCATCATATGCTTGTCCATTGATATAAAGGGTATCGTTTTGATAGGAAACCTGGTCGCCAGGTAATCCGATTACGCGTTTGATATAGTTTTTGCCTGCTTCATCCGGTGCTTCAAACGTTATGATATCGAAACGTTCGATCTCGGTATTTTTCAAAGCAATCACCCGCTCACCATCATGTAATGTGGGGTCCATCGAATCTCCTTTTACGATCACAGGGGTAAAGACATACTGTCTTAATAACAAGAGGAATAAAGTAAAGATCACGACAAATCCTACTGTTTTTAAAAGCTCTTTTACTTGTTGCACGCGTCCCTCACTCCTTGAATGTTTTAACTATATTTCCCAAGAATCGAACAAACATTCTTATTTTTCTATTCTACCATAAAATGAAAGGAGCAGGACATCTCCTCTCTGGTTCTTTATGAAAATTTGGGGAATTATTGGACTTGCGTATGAATTGTCATCTTATCTAATCCGTGCTACGGTTGAAATAGAACCCATTATTGAAAGGAAGTGCCAAAATGAACCAACAGTTACCACAAGTGCCCACGAAGTTATTGATTGACGGAAAATGGCTTGAAGGAACAAAAGAGTCGGTTTCGGTTACCAATCCTGCCACTAATGAAGAACTGGTAAAAGTCAGCCAAGGAGGCATCGATGAAACAAAGCAAGCGATCGATGCCGCCGCGAAAGCCTTCACAGATTGGTCAAAACGTTCGCCTCGAGAGCGAGCCGATTTGATGAACAAGATTGCTGATTTAATGGAACAAGAAAGCGACCGTTTGGCAAAAATTATGAGCATGGAACAAGGAAAACCATTAAAGGAGGCAGAGGCAGAAATCCAATCCAACGTAGACAATTTCCGTTGGAATGCCGCCGAAGCACAACGGGTCTACGGCGAAGTGATTCCAGCTCCTGCACACAATCATTGGCTGGTGCGAAAAGAAGCCATCGGTGTTGTTGGTGCGATCACGCCTTGGAACTTTCCTTCCAATATGATTGCTCGAAAAATCGCTCCTGCCATGGCAGTTGGCTGTACCCTTGTTATGAAACCATCTAAAGAAACACCCCTATCAGCATTGGCTTTAGGTGAACTTTTTCAACAAGCGGGCCTTCCTGACGGAGTCGTCAATATCGTCTTAGGGGATTCTTCTGAAATCGGGAAAGAGTTGACTGAGAACAAACAAGTTAAAAAAATCACCTTTACCGGCTCCACGAAAGTTGGGATGAAATTATACGAACAAGCTGCACCAACTCTGAAAAAAGTTTCATTGGAGTTAGGCGGCCATGCCCCGTTTCTTGTTTTTGCTGATGCTGATTTAGATTTAGCTGCTGAAAAATTAATTGCAGCAAAATTCCGCAACAACGGTCAGGTCTGTACATCCCCCAATCGAATTTTTGTCGAAGAATCCATCAAAGAAGCCTTTACTAAAAAGCTATTAGGGCAAATGGAAGCCGTAACTGTTGGTAATGGTTTAGAGAACCCCACCGTTGGTCCTTTGATCAATCAAGCAGGCGTTAAAAAAATCATCGACCAGCTGGAAGATGCGGTAAATAAAGGGGCTAAAGTCTTATTCGGTGGGAAGAAGCTTACTGAAGGTGAATATGAAAAAGGCAACTTCTTTGCACCAACGGTCATCGACGGCATCACTCCTGACATGACTATTTACTATGAAGAAACCTTTGGACCCGTGATTCCATTGATCTCATTTACGGATCGACAAGCAGTCATCGCCGCGGCAAATGATACGGAATTTGGATTAGCCTCTTACTTCTTTTCAACGAATCTGCAAACAATCTCGGATGTAGCCCAAAACCTCCAATATGGGATGGTTGGGGTCAATGACATTGCGATCTCAAACCCAGCGGCTCCCTTCGGCGGCGTCAAACATTCCGGTTTTGGTCGTGAAAACGGCAAATATGGTCCTGAAGAATACGTGACTGTCAAATTTATCGCCATTGATGCCCAGTAAGAAAAAAAGTCAGGCGCGTTTGCCTGACTTTTTTCTTACAAAGCATTTTGTTTTACTAACATTAAGTAAGAATGTATACTTCATTCTATGACAATAGAAAAGGTGGGAATACTATGACAAAATTTCTTGATACGATCAAACAGCGCCGTTCAATCTATGGATTAGGCAAAGATGTTTCACTCTCAGATACAGAAATCGAAGCCATCGTGAAAGAAGCAGTAAAAAACAGCCCAACTGCTTTTAACGCACAATCGCCACGTGCCGTGATTTTATTTGGCGATGCCCACGAAAAATTATGGACGTTAACGGAGGCTGCTTTAGAACCATTGACACCACCGGAGGCGTTTGAAGCAACGAAACAAAAACTTGCTGGCTTTAAAGCAGGTTATGGAACCGTTCTATTCTTTATTCACACAGATACCGTTAAGAACTTGCAAGACCAATTTGCCCTTTATGCAGATAACTTCCCGGTCTGGGCAGAACAATCGAATGGGATTGCCCAAGCGAATGTTTGGGTAGCTTTAGAAGAAGCCGGATTAGGCGCCAACTTACAACATTATAATCCAGTAATTGATGATGCTGTTGTAGCTGAATGGTCAATTCCTGAAAATTGGCAGCTGCGGGCCCAATTAGTTTTTGGTTCAAAACAAAGCGAACCAAATGAAAAAGAATTTTTAAATGATGACGAACGTTTCCGCGTTTTCCATTAAAAACGATTCCCGATTTTTAAACAAAAGACCCTTGATTACGGCCACATACGGCAGCAATCAAGGGTCTTTTAGTCATTTTTTCCTTGATCATGATCGACCAGAATATCGATCGGTGTTCCTTCATTCAAGTGCTCCGACAAAAATACCACCAATTCAGCTAACGGTTGTTTGAATTTCATTAATGGTCCCCGCATCCCTTTTCGAAAATAGTTCATCTTGATGGGCTGCCCTTCCTTTTCTTGAAATAATACGACCCGATCAATGTCTTGGTACAGTACCCCTTTAATACTCATTGGATGGACAATAATTCGATCTAGGGCTAACCCGCGGCTGTCTAGCACAAAGCTTAAAAAGACAAAACCTGAAACGATTCCTCGCACCTGATTATCCAATTGGTCATCCATCATCAACATGGATAGGATAATCATTACTGAAAAGATCGTAATAGCGATTTTGCTTAGTTTGCGCTCAACAGCAATAAAGTGAATCTCTTTGCGTACCACCAATAAATAGAGGTACAAAACGATCGTAAAGGCACACATCAATAGCGTTAACCCACTCATAAAACTCTCCGTTCTGTTTTCTTTTCCCTATTTTACCAAAAAATGATCTGTTACAAAAGGCTTAGCCTATTTCCTAGGTTTTTTGATATCTATTTTCACCAGAATTCGGTACAATAAGAAAAAAAGGAGGAATTATCATGAATGCATTTTTTGATAAATTACAACGCTATGACTTGCTTCGTGCCGTCGTATATATCGTCTTCGGCTTCATTATCTTGATTGCACCACGATCTGTCTTCAACACGATCGTTTATCTCGTTGCCGGATACATCGCATGTCTAGGGATCATCAGCTTGTATACGAGCTACAAAGAAAAACAAAAGGGCTATCGCAATGTGCAGTCGGTCTCTGGTATCTTACTGTTGATTGCTGCAGCTGCGATTTTAGTTTTTGCCAAAGGATTACTTGCCATCGTGCCATTTTTCTTAGGGATCATGATCACCATCAGCGGATGCACCCGCTTAATGGCAAGCTTTAACCAAAAACGCATTGGCTTACCTTACATCACGAGCTTAATCATCAGTCTTTTGATTATTGCTGCTGGACTCGTTCTCGTATTGAATCCATTCGCCACTTGGCTACTGTTCTTCCAAATTTTTGGCGGTATCTTGATTTTCATGGGGGCATCCGACGCTATTAATCATTTTCAACGAAAAAGAGCCTAATAAATGAGAATGTTTTAAAATTTTCTACGAATCTAACATCTACATGTAGACTTTTCCCGCTATTCCTTTTAAAATAGGAGATATCAAACAGTCAGTCCATTGAGAGGCGGGAGGTGCGACATGAAGAAAATCAAGCAAGAAGCAAAACATCCAAATGATGTGCCGGTAATTTTTTTGACCGATGCAACTGGCAAAGTCGTACGAAAAATCTCGATCAATGAGTGGCGTGCGTTAAAAGCGAATCCAGAACAAATCGAAGAACTCGATATCAAATTGTATCGTGAAGCGATCAGTTTCTATCTTCAAGAAGACTATGCGAAAGCAAAAGATCTCTTGCACTTCTTGATCAATAAAACGGACTATAGTCATTACGAATATGTTGAACGATTAGCCAATATCTATCGCATCGAAAATCGTCCTGCTAAAGAAAAAGTCCTATTGCTGACTGCTTATCATGCAATCAAACCGTTAGAATCCTCTGAAGGAATTCTAAGAAGGATCGAAAATCGATTACAAAAAATCGATGCCTTTGATTTTCCAACTTCGACACAATTCAGTCATTAAAAAAGCAGCTATCTTTCGATAGCCGCTTTTTTTATGCTTCTGGCAGTTTACGCAAAAGACGTAACCCGTTAAACAATACGATCAATGTACTGCCTTCATGGGCAAATACCCCCAACCCAATGTTCATCATGCCGAATAGATTCAAGCCGACTAATAACGCGACGATAAACATGGAGAAAAAAATATTTTGCCAAATGATCCGATCCATCTTCTTCGCTAAGCGATAGGCATATGCAAAACGCGAAAGATCATTCTTCATGATCACTGCGTCTCCTACTTCAATCGCAACATCTGACCCTTCCCCCATCGCAAAGCCGATGTCTGCTTGAACAAGTGCAGGGGCATCATTGATACCATCACCCACCATGGCGGTTTGTCCGTATGCTTCTTGGAGTGCTCGTACCGCTTCCGCTTTGTTCTCAGGCAAAACATTGGCAGCCACTTGGTCAACCTTTAAGCGCTGACCGATTGCTTCACCAGCAGAAGCACTGTCTCCGGTGATCATAACAGTATGGATACCTTCATTTTTCAAATAATGAATCACAGAAGCTGCCTGTTCGTTCGGCTCATCCATCAATGCGATGATCGCCGTAACCTCTTCGTTGATGGAAAACACGACCATTGTTTTTCCTTGCGCTTCCAATTGACGGTACTGTTGCTCCATCAAACCTGTTAACTGGGTGTTTTCGGTTCTTTTTCCTAATCGATAGGTTTTTGTTCCTGCGACGGCACCTAAACCGGAACCAATCTCGTTTGTGACAGTCAACTGTTCGATTTCTCGTATTTTCTCTGTCTTCTCGAAATAAGAAACGATCGCATCTGCTAATGGGTGGTTGGCTTGCTTTTCCATCGAAACGATGACCGCTGCTGCCTCTGCTCGATCGATCGTATCAGCGAAAACGGCTTCCGTGACTGTAGGTTTTCCGACGGTCAAAGTTCCCGTTTTGTCAAAAGCCACCGCTTTGATCTGAGCGAAATTGGTCAAGTAATTGCTCCCTTTAAAAAGAATCCCTTTTTTCGCTAGATTCGAGATCGCCGATAAACTAGCAGGGACGGCGCTTGCCGCTAGAGCACAAGGAGAAGCCGCAATCATCATTACGATCCCACGATAAAAACTTGTATACCAATCCCAACCAAAGAGAAACGGTGCAGTCAAAATGAACAAAGGGACTGCAACGAAAACAACTGTTACATAGATTGGTTCGATTTTTTTGATTCGTGTTTCGGTCGGTGATTGATTTGATTGCGCCGCTTCCACCACTGAAAGAATTTTTGAGAAGACTGTTTCAGAGCTGTCTTTCGTGACTTCCATCAAAAATGTGCCGTTTCCATTAATCGTACTCCCATAGACTTCGTCTCCTGTAGTCTTTTCTCGAGGAATACTTTCCCCATTGATCGAAGCTTCATTGATGGCACTCGTTCCAGAAAGGATTACGCCATCTGTTGCTAACTGATCACCAGGTAGCACTTGCAAAATATCTCCTTTTTTTATCTCAGAAGCGGCAATTTTTTTGGTTTTCCCATCCGGACCCATCAAACGGGCTTCCGTGGGATTCAATTTGAGAAGATTGGTGATTTCTCTTCGACTTTGTCCCTCGGCGTATTCTTCTAAGAAGTGAGCGCCTGCAAAAATCAAAATCAACAAAGTTGCTTCATTAAAATTTCCTATGACCATGGAACCAATCGCTGCCAACAACATCAAAAGATGTACATTCGGTGTGAATCGCCGATTGGCTCTGGTACTCTTTATGGTATCCTCGATTCCTTCCCACGAAATATGATAACCTGCTAATAAAACCGCAGCAAAATAAAACCCTTCTTTCACCCATTGGTTCGGAACAAAAAGTGCCAGTATAAAGAGCAGTAAGCCTACAAAATAAATGTTACGTGGGAGAGTCCCATGATCGTGAGTATGAGAATGCCCCTCCATTTTTGTGTGATCATGTTGACAAGTATGTTCAGCCATCATTAAAACCTCCTCTAGTCCATTTGTCATATGAACGATCAATCATATTTATAGACTTATTATATATGAATAAACAATCATATGTCAACCGAAAGAAGTTTTTCTTGTGAAATGTAAGCGTTTTGGGTTTTGTGATTCCTTATGGCATGCTAGAATAAACTTAGGAGAGAAAGGAGTGTTGGTTATGAGAACATTTACTGGCGGTATTTCACTAAGTCCCCCATTAAAAATGTTAAAAGAAAAATTAATGATCGAACAAGATGAAATTCTTACCTTTTCACCCACGATGGTCTTTATCCCTTTAGCACAACATATTGGTGCTCCGGTGGAACCGATTGTTTCCGTTGGTGATTACGTCAAGCAAGGGCAAGTGATCGCTGAGTCTGATGCGTTTGTATCTGCCAAAATTCATGCATCTGTTTCGGGTAAAATCGTCGACATGGTCGATTGGCCGAATCAAAACAATGAAGAAGGAAAAACCATCATCATTGAAAATGATTATGCTTATCAAAATGATTTTTTGTCAGCCCCCTTCGACTGGCAATCTGCTGCTAACGAAACCATCCTCAACAAAATCCGTCAAGGCGGCGTCGCCGGCAAAGGCGGTGCAACGTTTCCCACCCATGTCAAATTCAGTATTGATGAAACCAAAAAAATCCATACTTTGATCTTAAATGGTTCTGAATGTGAACCGTTCTTACGCAGTGATGCTTTCTTAATGCAAAAAGAAGCCCAGAAAATCATTCACGGTGCAAAGATTGCCCAAAAGTTACTGGATGGTCCAAAAATCATAATAGGCATCGAAGATGACAAACCAAGAGCCATTTCAGCCATGCAAGCCGCAAGTGCAGAGGATGACACGATAGAAGTCGTTACTGTCCCAACTGTTTATCCAACCGGTGGTGAAAAGCAGTTAGTAGAGTTATTGACCGATCAAGAGGTGCCGTTAGGTGGTTTGACTGCCGATATCGGTATCGTCTTGATCAATGTTGCCACCAGCTTTGCCATCGGCGAAGCGGTCTGTTATGACAAACCGTTGATTGAACGCTATACAACCGTTACCGGCGATGTTCAAAATCCCTGCATCGTCAAAAATCCGTTAGGAACACTCGCAGGAGAATTGATCGACTTTGCCGGCGGCTTTCAAGGAGCCCCCAGCAAATTGATTCTTGGTGGACCAATGATGGGAAAATCCGTCAAAACCTTGAAAGTTCCGGTCACCAAAGGCAGCAACGGCATCGTTGTTTTTAATGAAGAAACCGATTGGCTCTATGCCGAAAACCCCTGTATTCGCTGCAACAAATGTGTCGAAGCTTGTCCAATGCGCCTCATGCCAATGGAGATCGATCAGTTTTATCGAGCGGGGGATTATCAAAAGTGTGAAGAATTATTGGCAGAAGCATGTATCAATTGTGGTGCCTGTACCTTCGTCTGCCCAGCTAAACGTTCCTTAGCTGCCAATATCACTGCCGCAAAAGGCAAAGTTGCCCAGTTGCAAAAGGAGGCGAAGGAAAGTGCCTGATTATTACAAGGATTCCGATAGCGAACGTCTCTTTCAGCAAAGGAAAAATCAAGAAACACCCCCAAGCCCCCATATTCGCAGCAATGACGAGACCATTAAAATCATGGGGTGTGTGGTATTAGCCTTGCTGCCAGCAGTTTTATTCTCTGGCTACCTTTTTGGATTGAAAGTTTATGGCTTGTTTTTCATTGCACTAGCCACGGCGTTTGCTGCCGACGGACTTTGGTCCTATCTTGTCAAACGGCCGTTTCGCTTCGATTTAAGCATCGTCGTGACGGCCTTGCTTTTAACGATGAACCTCCCACCAACCGCACCTTGGTATTTTCCCGTGATTGGGGTGGCGTTTGCCGTAATCATCGTCAAAGAATTTTTTGGCGGTATTGGTTATAATTTTCTAAATCCAGCCCTCGGCGGTCGAGCCCTGTTGATTGGCTTGTTTTATAACCAAATGTTTCTAATCAGTTGGCCTGATCCACCTTTTGGCAGCATCGCACCTGATGTCGTTTCGCAGGCTACAGCGAACGATGTTGTTTCTGGTGCCACACCATTAGCTGTCATGAAAGCAGGAGAAACGTTGAGTGGCTCTGAACTAGTGGATGCCTTTTTAGGATTTACCGGAGGACGAATCGGTGAAACCAGTGCCTTACTTTTACTGTTGGGTGGGATTTTTCTCGTTTACAAGAAAATCATCTCCCCTCGTATCCCACTGATTATCTTTGCGACGATCGGGCTCTTTGCTTTTATCCTTGGTCCAGAAGGACTTTTTACTGGCAGTTGGCAAACGGTCATCGGTCATATCATCAGTGGTGGTGCCATGTTGGGTGCGATTTATATGGCGACTGATTATTCTTCGACACCAGGAACAAAAGCAGGAGAAAATCTTTTTGCCTTAGGCGTTGGCCTCCTCGTTGTGCTCTTCCGTTTCTTTGGTTTTACAAATGAAGGCATGAGCTATGCCATCTTGATCATGAATTGTTTCACCCCACTTATTGATCGCTTCTTCCGCCTTCGCATATTAGGGGAAGGAAAAAAGACCCCGTTCAACCTTAAAATCATGAGCTAAATCGTAAAAAAGGAGGGTTCCTTATGATGATCGCCAATCGGCTAGTGGTCTTTCTAGTCATTCTACTCACAAATTACGCCTGTCAAAATTTGGCACCGACCGTCAAAGAGAAAAAACCGAACGTGACGACACGGGTGGTTTTCCTCTCAGGGATCATTGCGGTCGCTTACTTGTTCAGTGGGTTAAGCTTTTATCTTTTACTTCAAAATCGTTTCGTCTATGGCAATCAAGTGGTCACCAACTTGGTAAGTGCTGCCATCATCGCCTTGATTGCGGGGGGCTTGTGTTTACTGATCGTTCCTGCAAAAAAACGTTTCTTGACGACTGATCTAAAAAAAACGCTCCTAGTCAATGTTCTCTTGCTGACGATCGCCACCGTGACCCAATTTCCCTATACCGATTATTTAACCAATTTATTTGTTGCTGTAGGCATGTATTTCCTCTTTTCTTGTGCTTTGTCAGGGGTTCATACACGGAATCAAATTGCCACGATTCCGCCAATTCTAAAAGGTTTACCGCTGGATATCGTAACACTTTTTCTATTCTATCTAAGCTTTTCCTTTCTCAATGGTGTCTTCTTCAATTATTTATTCTAAACAAAAAGCAAGTCCCGCTTTGGCAGCGGAACTTGCTTATTTTTTGCGGAATAACTCTCTGAAGGAACCGATCAAAAAACCAGTCGAAAAAGCATTTTGTGCTTTTTGCTCTTTTTCAGCAGCGATTTTTTGTCGGGTTCGCAGCCCCTTATTGGCATTTTTGGACTTCTTCCCTTCACGGAGTTCTTTCGAAGCCTTTTGAAACTCATTTGAGAAACGATTATACCCAACCATGTCGTTTCCCTCCTTTCTTTGTGCTTGACCTATAATAACGAGGATTTATTATAGGAATTGCCTTTCTGATGCAAATCAGGTAACATAACAGACAGAAAGATGATTTATCCCAGGTTTATCAGAAAGGAAGATCCCATGAACGAAACCCACACTGGATTGTTAGTCAATAGCCGCGTTTTTCAAGAAACGCCAATGATGCTGACAGGTATCCAACTTTTAGAAGACCACAAAATCGTAAATTGCATTATTAAGGATCGCTACTTAGCCAGCTATGTCTTACGCCTTCCATTAAATAAATACCAATTAGAAGTTGAAGGAAAATGGAACAAGCGGGAACAGTTAGTGATCAAACATATGAAGATCAAGAATATCGATGAATTTATTAAAATCGTCGGTACGCCAGAATAACAGGACTCACGAAAAGCAAGTGCAGACAACTGCCCTTGCTTTTTTTCTGAAAAAATCCAGCTGATTTTTCCCGCGTGTTCCTCCGATGTTTATCGCGACATTCTGGTAAACCGATCGATCAAGGCTTTTTGCTCCTCTTTGATACCGATCGCCAACGGTTTGATCATTAATTTGACAGTGGACGAAGGTGTCTGAATCTGAACTTTTTTATTTACCACACCGCCTAGTTGTAATTTTGTGATCTCATGGATCATAATTGTCTGCATCCCTTTTTCATGAAATTGCAGATCTAACTGAATCAAGTGGATTTTTTCTTCGTCAACCACCACGATAAAATACTTTGGTGTTGGCAGGGCAATCATTTTGGCTTCCTCGGCATAACCAGCCAGTTTTCCATGGAACTTCGCACGGTAGCTTTCTAAATCATCTTTTTTCACGATCCATTTCATCAAAAGCCACATCCTTCCTTAGATACCTTAAGGATACCTGCAGAAAACGCTTTTGCACAACAATATGCCTGCTTGTTTCCTCACATAGCCCCATTCAACACGTTTGATCATCAAAGACTTTTCCTCTAGACATAGACGTTTTTGTCACCACGACTGCTGAGTCAAGCAAAAAGACAGCGAGGCGCTTAGTGCCCTTCGCTGTCTTTATTTGGATAGTAGTGTTGGAAAAGTCGCAGAAAAATCGGTGCCAGCATCAAATAAAAGATGCCATTCCCCGCTGCATGCAACGCATCAAAGCTCACTCCTTGAAAATAGTAAGCCCAAAAGCTAGGAAACCCATAAAGCTTGACACTGATCCAAGATATCACAAAGCCATACGCAAAACCTGCAAATACACTATAAATGACTTGTAAATACAACTTTTTCATAAACAGTTTGCTTTTTGATAATAGATACATTCCAAAAATTACGACGGCATAGCTAATCAATTGGGCAATCGTCCATACCCCCATTCCCATGTAAAAATTGGTAATCAGCATCGAGAGCAGACAAACGATCAATCCACGACTAAGACCTAAATGGATGGTTACTAATAAAAAGATCACCGTCATTGGTTGAACATTGGGTAAAGGTTGAAAAAGTGTCCTGCCGACGACGGCTGCTGCTACAAGCAACCCTAAATAAGCAATTTCTTTTCCAGCAAATACAAGTGGTTTATTCGAATTTTTCATAGGTGAAAACCACTTTATCGTTGTTTCCTAAAAAGGTATCATCTGCCCCAGTCGTAATCATTTCATCATTGATCGTATATGTCCAATAATAGCCAGCTTTTTCATCTTGGGCTAAACCGTCGATGCTGGTGATCATCCCTTGATTTTCTTCCAAGTCAAAGTTCTCTTTCATGATAGTCATCAAAGAAACCCCTTCTTTAAAAGTGACCGTTTTGGTTTCGATCTCCTGGTCTTGCTCTTCACTTTTATTATTGAAGCTGATTTGGGCAGTGCGCTCTTCGGCATTTTGTTGGACTGACGAAGAGTCACTAGAGGAGTTACCCGCATCCATCGATGGTTTGGCACATCCGGCAAAAACCAGACTTAGTAAAAAAATATAACTAAAAATTACTGTTTTCTTCATAATAATGGCTCCTTTGATTTTTTTTACAACACCTTATTGTACTAAAAATAAATAAAAAAGGCGAAATTTTTTTGTTCCCCTCTATAGAAAGCATTGTAAATCCATGTGACTATGGGTATACTAGCTTCAATCATTCGTAAGAAGAAATGAAGGAGTGTTGGAAAGATGGATAGAAAAAAAGCGTCCTGTACCACTTTACTAGTAGGAAAAAAAGCATCGATTGACGGCTCGACCATGATTGCCCGTAATGAAGATTCAGGGAGCGGTTCGGAACCGCAAAAATTCGTCGTCATCACTCCAGAACAGCAAGGAAATGAATTTTACGCCGTTTTAAGCGGCTGTCGAATCCGTTTACCTAAGGATCCCTTACGTTATACTTCGACACCTGAAGCAGATGAATCCCAAGGAGTCTGGGCAGCTTCAGGAATCAATGAAGTAAATATCGCCATGACTGCGACAGAAACGATTACGACCAATTCACGCGTTTTGGCCATTGATCCATATGTGGAAGATGGTATCGGGGAAGCTGATTTCGTCAGCATTGTACTGCCTTACATTCATTCCGCTAAAGAAGGTGTTCTTCGCCTAGGGGAACTCTTAGAAACCTATGGGACCTACGAAGCCAACGGGATCGCGTTTTCTGATGCCGAGGAAATTTGGTATATGGAAACCATCGGTGGACATCACTGGGCAGCTGTTCGCATACCAGATGATGCCTATGTCGTGGCACCCAATCGCTTAAACATTGATCACTTCGATTTCGCCTCAGAAATGACGTTGTGTTCGCAGGATCTCGAACAGTTGATTGAAGACTATCAATTAAATCCTGATTTTGAAGGCATTAATCTACGCCATATTTTTGGCAGCTCCTCAGAAAAAGATACCCGTTACAACAACCCGCGGGCATGGTACATTCAAAAACACTTTAGCGGAACAGTTGCTGAACCGATCGATCAAGAGCTCCCGTTTGTATGCTACCCAAAACAAAAGCTATCCGTGGAAGATGTAAAATGGGCATTGAGCTCCCACTTCCAAAATACGCCTTTTGACCCTTACGGTACAGGGACCGAGACACAAAAAACACAATTTCGATCGATTGCTCTCAATCGCAACCAGCAAGTCCATATTTTGCAGATCCGCAACCACGTGCCTGCAGCAATCGCTGGCATTCATTGGCTCGCCTTTGGCCCCAATACCTTCAACGGCGTTGTGCCCTTTTATGCAGCTATCACTAAGACCCCACTTGGCTATTGTGATACGACAAAGACCTACGATCCAACAAATAGCTATTGGTTAGGACGCACCTTGGCGTTGATTGGGGACAGCGACTACGATCGCTATAGTGATCTTGCCAACCGTTTTGAAATGGAAACGATGGCGGCTTGTCGCCGCATCCAACAAGAAACTGATCGTAAAGCTTCCGCTGAAAAGGAGCCTACTCGTCTGCTTGAAGAAGCCAACGCTGAGATGGCCGAACTGTATTTAAAAAATGCAACAACGTTACTAGGAAAAATGGTGGAGTCTGGCAGTAATAAAATGGCCTTGCGTTTTTCTTTAGCCGATTAGTCAATCGTTGAAAATAAAAGGATTAACAAAAACTTTACATGGAATTGCAGCAATCTAAACATTGCTCTCCTATACTAAAGATACCAATTCGTTTTCTTTTTCCTTGCTGGTACAAATCAAGCAATTGATTTGTACTGGTCCCCCTATTGAAGACCAGTTGGGAAAAAACGTTGGGAGGAATGAGCATGACTGCAAGTATTTATCGGACTGTCACCAACGAAATTGTTAAAGGTGAAATCATCAAGAGCCAGAGTCAGCAAGATATGCTGATCATTCAAGACAAAAAAGGCTATTTCCATGTCGTTGAACCAATCCCCGCTACTACTACATCAACTCCCCACAGGACGAAAGACTAAAAAATCCACTGGCGATCAGAAAGAATACAGGATCTTTCTGATTGCTCAGTGGGTTCTTTTTTGTTATGTCAAACTCAATGTGAATCGGTTCAATCCATCAATGAGTTTTTCTCGCGAACAGCCAACGTTTAGGCGTAAAAAATTTCTCCCTTCATTCCCATAGATTTCCCCTGACATAATCGCGACTTTTCCCTTACGAATCATTCGTTGCTGCAATTCCACCATCGTTAAATCCAGTGCTGTACAATCAATCCACATAAGATACGTGGCTTCGCTTTTCGTGACCACGAGTTCTGGATGATATTCCTGTAAATAAGCAATCACATAAGCAATGTTATCATCCAGATAGTCATTGAGCTGATCCACCCACTTACTTTCATTATCGTAGGCAGCAATCGTTGCGGTCATGCCAAAAATACTGGTGGAGCTCAACCCATCGGCTTCTTTTAACTGAGTTAAGAAGCGATCACGCAATTTGGAGTCAGGAATGATTCCATAAGAATAAATCAACCCTGGGAAATTAAACGTTTTGCTACCCGAAGTAACAAGGGCTACTTTTTTTTGCAACAAATCAATGATTGGTTGATGCCTTTGTCCTTTTCTTACAATATCCATATGAATCTCATCAGAGATGATAAATACATCATGGGTTTTCGCCAATTCGATCATTCGTTGCAACTCATCTTTTTGCCAGACTCTCCCAGTTGGGTTATGAGGACTACATAAGAGAAGAACTTTGTTTTCAGGCTGTGCCATCAATCTTGTTAGCTCTTCAAAATCAATGCGATACGAGTTGGCATCATAGATGAGTGCATTAGGTACGATTTTTCTTTTGTTCTCTTTGATCATTTTATAAAACGCATCATACGCTGGCGTCTGAATAATGATCCCATCTCCTGGATTGCTGAGTAAGGTGACGAGTAGTTTGATGCTATACATGACGGAAGGACTGTAGACCAGCCAATCGCTGTCGATCCTACTTTTAAAGCGTTCAGAATACCATTTGCAGACCGCTTGCTTGAATTCATTATGATTCCAACGTGTATACCCAAATACCGGGTGCTGCATCCGCTTGATAAGTGCCGCTTCAACTGCAGCTGGCACCTTGAAATCCGTATCGGAAATCGTAAATGGCAACAAGTTTTTTTCACCAAAACGGTCTTCCACATAATCCCACTGGGTACAATGGGTTCCTTTACGATTGATTGGCTCATCAAAAAACATTTTCTTCACTCCTACTACTTGACAATTTTGCTAAAGAATCGCATCAAGTTGATTTCTGACTGTTGTTACTTTCGTTCCAATGATTACTTGAACGTTCGTATCATCTAAGTGAACGACCCCAAGCGCACCTAGTTTTTTTAGCCGTTCATCATCAACCAATGTACCATCGTTTAGAACGAGGCGTAGCCGTGTAATGCAATTGTCTAAAGAATCAATATTGCTTGCTCCCCCTAAAGCTGCCAAAATACCATGGGCATCGTAGCCACTCTTTCCAGAATAGGTCATTTCCTCTTCCAACTCATTCGTTTGATCGTTGTTCTCTTCTCTACCAGGTGTCTTCAAGTTCTTGCGAAGGATCACTGTTTTAAAAACAAAGTAATACAGGGCAAACCAGCAAGCTCCTACGATCAGAACGAGCCACCATTTTGTATATGCGCCTTGCATCACGCCAAAGATAAGAAAATCAAGCACGCCCCCATCGGTATTTCCAATCGTGACACCCAATAGACTCATTACCATAAATCCAGCACCTGTCATGATGACATGAAAAATCCATAATAAAGGGCTGATGAATAAGAATAAAAATTCGATTGGTTCAGTAATTCCTGTCACAAAAGTTGCAATGACGCCTGAAATCAACAAGCCTTTTATCTTTGAACGATTCTCAGGTTTTGCCGTCTGGTACATAGCTAATGCTGCTGCCGGTAAGCCAAACATAAAGGTTGGCATTTTCCCTTGAGACAAGAACGCCGTTGCACTTGGTGAGATGCTTAAACCGTTTTGTAATTCCGCATAAAAAATATTTAACGCCCCAAAGACTTGCTGACCATCGATCAGCTGACTTCCCCCTGCTTCGGTAAAGCGAATCATGGAAACCAAAATATGGTGTAACCCAAATGGCAGTAATAAGCGCTCACCTGAACCAAATAAGAACGGACCGAAAGGACCAGCTTGTTGGATCAAATGTCCGATTCCTGTGATGATCATAGCAAACAATGGCCAAATCATCGGAATGATCACCCCGACCACAGCTAAAGTAAGCGAGGTGATGATTGGAACAAACCGGGCTCCTGAAAAGAAGGCAAAACTATCTGGCAATTGAAAATGGTAGAAGCGCGTATGCAATTTATAAACGATCAATCCTGCGATAATACCACCTAGAACACCCATTGATAATGTTTGAATGCCAAAAACGATCTCTTGTCCTGCTTCTCGAAGTTGATCTGCAGTAGCTAATTGATTCGTTTCTTGTAAATAAAAATTGATGGATAAATGCATCACGACATAGCCCACAAAGCCTGAAAATGCCGCAACTCCCTTCTCTTTTCGTGCTAGACCTAAAGGAATCGCCATCGCAAACATGACGGGTAAGTAACTAAAGGCAAACCCACCGATCGTTGACATGAAACGAAAAACCACTTGGAGCCAAGGAGCACCTAAAAATGGGAAAACGTCGATCGTTGAAGAAGATGAAAATGAACTACCAATCCCTAAAAATAAACCCATGAATGCGAGTAAAGCGACTGGCAACATAAATGTTTTCCCAAGTCCTTGAAAAATTTCCATCCAGCTTGCTTTCTTTCCTTTTTGCATATCATTTCCTCCTAACACTTTTATCTCTTAAAATGTAAACGATATCAAGAAGGCTTACAATACAGTTACCAAAACAAGAATGACCATTCACAAAATGGAATGGTCATTCAGGATCAAGTCCTGGTTCGATTTGATTGGCGTATTGAATAATTAAAATATCCAGTAACGCTGCTAAAGAGATCCGTGGGCTCAAATCGACTTCATGATGATAAATCGTTGTCATTTCAACAGAAAAAGAGAAGGTGGCAAGCTTTTCCAACGTGCTTGTTGATTGACCAATACAGGCTAAAATCGGCACACCTCTTTGTTTCAACCGGTTAGCATAATTTAGCATCCCGATTGTTTCCCCACTATGACTAATAAAAATAGCCATATCTTTTTTTGATAGTTGATTAGCGATGGTTGTCAATTCATCCCAATCCGTTGAATCGCCAACCGTTTTTCCTAAGAACCGCAACTTTCGACTCGCAGATAATGCAACCGGCGCACTTTGCCCTAAAGCAAAAAATTCGATTCGTTGTGCTTGCTGCAACATTTCCACAGCGCGCTGAAAGTCAGCCTCTTCAATCATTGATAAGGATGTCGTCAGCTGGTCAATCATTTGCTTGATCAGTGGGGATAAGCCAAGAGAAGCTTGAGTAGATGATTTTCTTTCAAGAGTTTGATAATTCTTCAGTGAAAATTTGAATTCTTGAAAACCGGTAAAGCCAAGCTTTTTTGCCATTCTGCTGATCGTCGCTTGACTGGTGTACGTTTGGGAAGCTAACTCATCGGCCGTCATTTCTGAAACTTTCTCGGGCGCCCTTAAACAATAGTTAAGGACCGTTCTTTCTACTCGGTTCAGCTCTGGAATTTTGTATTGGATTCGTTTATATAAATGATTCATCACCTGCTTCTCCTCTCTACTATTGCTTCATTCTTCCGTCTCCACTATGCTTCATTTACTCATTATACCTTCCCTCAACAAAAGTACAAACTGATGATGAATGGCTTGAAATAAAAAAAAGGACTCACCCTTTGAGGAGTGAGCCATCTTTGTTATTTTCTTTGCATCGGTCATCTGTAGACAGTCACTTCAGTAAACTCTTGCCCGTTGCCGTAATCATTTTCTTTCGTATGACGCTTTCCATCAATTCGTTGTTTGCAATTGGCAAGTCCATTTTCGACATAGTTCACTGTATTTGCAACGATCCTTATTATAGTTGCTAGACCTTTCATCAAGGGATCATTTGATTCCATCCTCTATTCCCCCATTTCTATCACGCTTAAGCCGCTACTGGCTTTTTCTTATAACAAGTATAAAAGAAGTACCTTAAACGAAACTAAAAGAGAAGAACTTCGACAAAAAGAAAAGCAGACTAGTTTCTCTTTTTGGTAAAATATGGTAAATGTAATAGGAAAGGATGATCAGTCTCATGATAAAAACTTTAGTGGTAGCCAGCCATCCGGATTTCCACAATTCGCTTTCCCAACGATTCTTTAGTGAAAGTGCGAAGCTTCCTAACGTCACCATGCATTTCCTTGATGATCTTTCTGATTTTTCTCTCGCCAATGAACGGATGCTGTTGCAAACATGCGATCGTTTGATTCTACAATTCCCCCTATATTGGTACAGCGTTCCAGCAAAAATGAAAGCTTGGATCGATACGGTTTGGGAAAAATGTGCCCCTGCATTGGTGGGCAAGGAAATCAGTTTCGCCGTTTCTACCGGCGTTGCCGCCAAAGAATTTCAGCTAGGCGGCCGAGAAAATACGACCTTCAATGAAATTTTGCACCCACTGGTACTCATGGCAAAAAAACACCAAATGACGGTACTCCCCATCGTTGTCCTCGATCAACTGATGTATAAATCAGAACAAGAGAAACGAGCCTTTGTCATTGCCTATCAGCAACTTTTATCAATGCCGGCTCCCTTTACATTTGATCAAAAGCAACAATGGTTTAGCGAAAAGCTGGCGCGTTTGGTTTCTGAAAAACCGCAGCTTGCTCCTTTGCTATCCTTGTTGCAGGAAAACCATGAAACGTTGATCGAATTAGATGACGCTTTAACTGAATTGGAGGTGCTGTGATGGATCACGAATGGCTGAAGCCACTGATAGAGCAGTCAATAAAAGAAACAGCTGACTATCACGAAAAAGCATTTTTGCAAGAACTAGACAAGTTGCTTCATCAGCAAGAAATTCGAATCGAATTGAAACAAGGAGAACTTGACGGAAAATTGTGGAATCCTAGTGAATGGTAAAATCTGCACTTGTATCCAAGAAAAAACTTTGGTCCACCTAGCTATAAAACATGCTGGGTGGGCCAAAGTTTTTTTGAATCGTTTCTTTTGCTTGTTAACTAGGATTCGCACATACTCTTTGTAGCAGCGATATAGGCTGCTTGCAAACGTTTCGTGATCGAACCCAATGTACCATTGCCAACTGATTTCCCATCTACTTTGACGATAGGCACAATTTCCCAGACAGAATTGGTCAAAAAACATTCTTGCGCGTTGTTTAGTGCCTCAACAGGGACAGGTTCTTCTCGATAAGGAATTTCTAATTGCTGACACAACTGTAGCACCTTCATTTTCGTGATACCTGGTAATACCAAGCGTCCATCCGGATGTGTATAGACGATACCATCAATGACAAACCAGAGATTTGATGCCGAAGCTTCCGTGAAACATCCATCTCGTTGCAGGAGTGCATCATCGAACCCCGCTTCGATCGCTTGATCTAGCGCTAACAGATTTCCTAACAAGCTCAATGATTTGATATCACAATGCAACCAACGCTCATCTGGAAGAACGGTCGCAGATAGCCCTGCATGCTGCATTTCCAGAGGTCGTTCAAAGGGGATCACATTTGCGGTCACGACTCCTTTGACTGCTCCAGCAGACGGAAACTCGTGATTGCGGGGAGAGGCGATTCCTCTGGTGATTTGAAGATAGATCTCTCCTTCTGTGATTCCTTCGGTTTTAACCAGTAACTTAAGGTTTTCAGTTAATTGGGGAATTGTATAAGGCAACGTCAGTTTAATTTTTTGCGCACTACTTTCTAAGCGAGTCATATGCTCCCCTAACATAAAGCAGCGACCATTATAGATTCGAATCACTTCATAGATTCCGTCACCATACTGATAACCGCGATCTTCAATGTCAATTTTCACCGCTTCTCGATCAACGATTTGATCGTTCCATAAAACCTTCATTTCCTCACTCCTATCGTCCTTCTCGTTTCAATAAGTATAGCATTTGTCTTTAGGCCTTGCTACGTAGTGCTTAAAAACAAAAAAACCTGCTGATGGAGACCGCTCCAACAGCAAGGTAGAACATTTTCGTTATAATGAATCTTTATCAATTACAGATCGTTCTAATTTTCGTTCTTGAAAAAAACGCAACAATGTACCAGACATTGCCATCACGATCGAATACACTGGCAGTGCCACAATCATGCCTACAAATCCAAGCAAGTTGCCGGCAATCAATAATAAGAAAACCGCAATGATTGGATGGATATGCAATACTTTTTTCATCACTAATGGTGAAACAAGATATGATTCACCTAACTGAATGATCGTGATTCCGACAATCAGAAAAATAGCTGTTCGAATGTCTTGACTTAACGCAAATAAAAAGGCTGGTGCTGCTCCGATAAAGGGGCCGAAATAAGGAATAATGTCCAGAACGCCGCAAATTAATCCTAATAGTAAGGCATTTTGTAAGCCTAGCAAAGAAAAAATGAAATAGCTTGAAACCGCAACATAAGAACAAACCAGCAATTTCCCACCGATGTACGCTGACGCTGCTTGATGAAAATCACTACAAAGTTGTCGCATTAAGCCTTGATAGTTTTTCGGTGTCTTACTTGCCAAAAAATCAGGAACTTTCTCACCGTCTTTAAACATATACACTAATAACAGTGGGATCGTAAACAAGACGATCGCTGAATGAGAAACGATGGAGATCAAACTCGTCAGACTATTGGTTGCCCCGGTAATAAACTGTAAGGCAAAGTTGCTAGCTTGGGAAATATCAATCGAATCAATAAAAGGACCAAATAATTCTTCTAAATAAGAATGATCAATAGTATCGATCACCAAATTGATGATGATGGGAATTTGATTGATAAAACGCCCCATCTCATAGGCTAATGCTGGTCCAATCACCTGAACGATCAAATACGCTGCAAAAACGATCAGCAGCAATGTCGAATATAGCGCAATGCTTTTCTTTTTCGTTCTTTTTTTTACCCAATTAAAGAAAGGTAAAAAGATGTAAAAAATAAAAATTGAAATCAATACTGGTAAAAAGACACTAGAAAAGATGGCTTCCAGTGGTCGAAAGACAAACAGTATATTTGAATAGATCCAGACCGCGATCCCTAAGAGACAGACGATCACTAGACCTGCAAAAATTTTTGATTTTTTAAGAAACTCCAATAATAAATCCTCCTGATTCTAGAAAGTAATTCAACTTCTTTCAGTTTAGCATAATTTTAAAAACGAAGGATGATTTCAAGAAGAATTTTTCAAAAATCCATGTTTTTCATAGCAAACTTTCAATTAATTTAATTTTTTTCATCTCTATATCTCGAATCTAATCAATTTTGATGAGCTGAAAACGGCAACGGAATATGCAACCGTCTGACAAAGTAGACTGCTGAAGCAAACTGGAGCAACCCTAGCAAAAAGAAAATCACATGCAAGACATTCCATTCTTGTAATAAGATGACCTGCACGATGATCCAGACAACTAAACTCATGCCTAAAAGCATTACCCCGTGGTACCCTTTGTTAAGCCGCAAGAGGAAAACAACAATCAGATTACCCAAACCTAAGATAGCGAACAAAAACAAGCCGGGAATTAAGAAGGTCGTGAAGGGTGTTCCTTGCAGCATGGCCGCTTCCAAACCAGCAAATGTCTCCCCTTTGCTTAACGGCTCAATGCTTTTAAACGCCAATAGACTTCCTCCACAAGCGCCAACACCAATAAAGAGACACAAAAAAAGTAACGCAAAGCGCATCTTCATTTTTCTCCACTCCTTCTTAAAACCCAACGCAACTAAAAAAATATTCTCAGTGACACATCGATTTTCTTATTCCTTATTCGCTTTTTGCTGAATAGATAAATGCGGCAATTTGCTGCTCTTCCAAAGAGGAAAAGCCACACGCCTCATAAAAATGACGCGTTTTTTCTGTGTTGTCCGTAATCAAAACCTTTTGCCGTATTGATGGATGATTCGCCAGCATTTTTTTGAGTAATCGCTGACCAATTTTTTGACCTTGAAACTCAGATGCTACTAATAGATCTTGAATATAAAGAATGGTTTGTCCATCGGTTATGCAACGGATAAGCCCCACTAGCTGCTCTTCAACATAGGCCGTGATCACCTCTGAGTGGGCTAACGCTTTTAAAAGACGCTCGGGATCTTTAGTATAGGCGCTCCAGCCAACTCCCTCATACAAAGCGAGTACTTGATTTGAATCAGATGGTAATTGGTCTTTAAAGACGATCTTCATACTTTTCCTCCTTGTAATAACTTAGCGATAGGGTGGAACAATAGAAATAGAGTTGACAGCTCTTTTCCAAACAAACTCTTGTTATTAAGCCGTAATGCATTGCTTGACTAAAGAGTATCCTGAGGAAAAGCGGCTGTCAACTCTAATTACGAAATACTTGAAGAACAAAATTGAACTGGTTCTGTTTCTAAGCCAGGACGTTAATCAATCAACAACTCATTTTTTAAACGTTGGCTCGTCGTCTGTTGCTCTTCAGGCGTTACTTCTTGATAGGAAATTCCATATTCTCCTCTGAAGCCATCGCCGGTGAACCCACTGCCAGCCATTTGGTAAGACTCGACAGTCCCTAATGCTGATTGATATTGGATAAATAATTGACTCATTTGCGAAAAAGTTAGATCGGTTTCGCCATTTTCTCCAATGATCGTTAGCAGATCCTGAATCCGCATCACGCTGGAAAGTGAAACTAACTCTTTTGCCAGAATCTCAGTCACTTCTCTCTGACGGCGCTGACGGCCATAGTCACCTTCTGGATCATCCTTTCGCATACGAGTATACTGAAGCGCCTCCCAGCCATCTAAATCGAGGATCCCCTCTGGGTAATCGATTTTCTCAGCAGTAAAAGCAAATTCATTTTCAACCGTGATGCCACCAATTGCATCAACAAGATCTGCCATCCCATCCATGTTTAAGGAGAAATAATGATGGATCGGTATATCAAGATATTGTTCGACGGTTTCAATCATCATCTTTGCCCCACCAAAAGAATGGGCATGATTGATTTTATCATGGTACCCTTGTCCCACGATTTCCACATAAGCATCTCTAGGAATACTCGTGAGGGTGGTTTTTCTTGTGGCAGGGTTCAACGTTGCTACCATAATGGTGTTGGCGCGAAAATCGGTTTTGCGACGAGAGTCATTGGCGATCCCTAACAAAAGAAGGCTTAGAGGCTCGGCATTTTCGATGACTTCCGCCTCTTCTCGTCCTTCGATTGGACGATGGATCGAGTGGGCAACATCCTCTACTTGAAAATACACCCTAACCGCATAGACAGTTCCTGCTGAGATAATTCCGGTCAGCAATATCAGGAAAATGATTATTAGTTTTTTTGCTGTACTCAATTTATCTCCCCCTAAGTACATATTTTTTGATTGAAAAGACGAAAGCATAGGTGATATAACTGATCCCACTTGCCAATAAAATACTTGCTAGCAAGTCGCTGGGATAGTGAACCCCAAATAGCAACCGACTCATCATAATTAGCAACAAATAGATCAATCCTAGAAATAGGGCCATGTTTTGGATAAAGTGACGCTTGCCTCTTTTGGCAGGAACTGTTTGCCCCAAGAAAAAGAGGAGAGAAATAATCAACGTGGTCGCTAATAATGTATGTCCACTCGGAAAACTTGCTGATGCCCGTTCCATACTGTCAGCAAAATCCGGTCTCGGTCGATCAACTGCTTTCTTGATCACTTGACCAACACCACTGATCACAATCATATTCCCCATCAACCAAAGACTTTCTAACCGCTGCTTGCGGATAAATAAAAAACTTGCTAACAGGAAATGAACGAAAGCTATGGGAATGATCGTGGCCGTACTGGCAAGTGGGAGAAAAAGCGATTCCACAGCAGGTGTCCGCCATTGAGGCAACTGGGAAAAAAGGTTGTCGATGCTTTGGAACCAGCGTGGTTCTAATGCAACGAGGAAAAACAGCCATGCAAAACAGCTGCAGAGTATTCCGCCTATCACTCCTTTTTTTGCTGTTTTACTCATGTTAAGCCCCTACTTTCTTTTAATGTATACGACCTATTTTTGGCTTTTATCGGAAATTTGTCTAACCCAAAGATAATTCCCATAGCAATGCTGATCGCAATCAGAGAGGTTCCTCCTTGACTTAAGAATGGTAAGGGGATGCCGGTTAAAGGCAGCAAACCGATCGCCGCTCCGATGTTTTCAAAAATTTGAAAAACCAAACCAAACACATAGGTAATCGCAATATAGACCGATGCTTTGTTATTTGTTTTTAAAGCAGCAAAAATGATTTGATAGATCAGATAGAAATAAAGGAAGATGACTAAAGTACTTCCTAAAAAGCCATACGTTTCTCCAATGACTGTAAAGATCATATCTGACTCCCGAACCGGCACATACACCGTTGTATGGGTATCAGGTGCCCCCAATAAGCCGCCAGAACCAATCGCCCACATACTGCGGACTTGTTGGAAAGCGATGGAATCTTGGTACGCGAGTGGATCTGCCCAGGCTCTCACCCGATCCAATTGATATTGTGAAAAGTGAAGGCGAAACAACACACGATTGCCCCATTCCGTGAATACGAGTAGCAACAAAATAGCACCAAGAGCGGCAATCAAACCGATCACGACGGTCAGTATTTTCCAATGAACACCGGAAATGATGAATAAGGCACCTAACATCACGATAAACACCAAACTCGTTCCAAAGTCCCGCTGCATAAACATCAATAAAAATGTGGGTAAGCTGTATAGCAGGATCTTAGTAACATAGATCAAATCGGATTTGATTGTTCGTTCTGCTTTACGTTTCTCATAGACTAAAGTGAGATAGACCATAAAGAGCATAAAGGCCACTTTCATAAACTCAGAAGGCTGAATCGTAAACGCACCAAATCTGATCCACCGTTTGGTGTGCGTTTGTTCAAACATCGTTTGATCGTAAAACCAATGAAGAGAGGCCATCAAACCAAGTGATAGTAAGTACAAAAGACCAGAAAAGCGGAGGAGTAAATTCGTAGGAATCAAACTCGTTACAAAAAGAGCAATCGCCGAAAGGATACAAAAGAGGATCTGCCGAAAAACAATCCCTGAAGGATCATTGCCATCCATCACAGAAGCCTGATGTTGTACCCAGATACTTAACAAAAACAGCAGGAAAATCGGCAGCAATAAAGCATAGTTTGCTTCATGTCGTTTGAGGAACTTCATTAAGTATACCCTCCTCTCGTTCTAGTTTCAGGCATAAACTGAAGGCAAATGAAAGAATAAAGTAACTGGAGCCACCATAACTAATGAATGGCAAAGGTACCCCCGTCATCGGCATCAACCCTAAAATACTGGCAATATTGATACTTGTTTGTAATAACAGCAACGTGCTGGTTCCCAATAATATTAAGCCAATCTGAGGATTTGCGATTGCCGCTGATCGTATAAACAGACGTAAAATGATTACGAATAATAAAGCGATGACAAAAATGCCGAAAATCAACCCTAATTCCTCTACTAAAACGGAGAAAATAAAATCAGTCTCTGCTACTGGTAAAAAGCCTTTCTTGGTGATGCTATTTCCTAAACCAAGGCCCGTAAGACCACCATTGAACAAAGCATAGTAGGAATGGATCATTTGGAATCCTTGATTATATGGGTCGGAAAATGGATCTCCCACTAATCGAATTCGGTTATACACATGCATAAACATGTGGGGCAATAAATCATTGTTTCCTAAAAAGAGGATCAACATAGCAACCAAGAACAGACTGATTAATAACCCGCCAAACAAAAGAGCCGTGAGTTTAACGGGTACCTGAACCGTGGTAATCATGATAAAAGCCAAGAAAAGTAAAATCATCACGCCGGCTACTTTTGGTTGAATGAGGATCAACACACAGCACAAAAATAAAACGAAAAGCGGACGTTTCATTTCCTGCAAGGTAGTTTTTGCTGATTGAAAGTAATGAGCAAGGTATAAGACCATGCCCACATTCACGATCTCTGAGGGCTGAAATTGTATCCCTACAATCGAGACCCATCGTTGCGCTCCATTGACAGAAACACCGAAAAACGGCAAACGTGCCAATAGTAAAGTAAAGACGCCAAATGCCAACAGACCGATCGCTAAATATTTACTGAGCAGAATCTCACGCCGTGTTCGCTGAATAATGAAAAGGAGCACCCAGCTGAGTAACAGAAAGACAAGCTGACGCATAAATAAGCTTGCTGGCGGCTGATCTCTCGTTAATAAACGATAAGAACTTGCACTATAAATCATTAAAAGACCGATAAGGCTCAATAGCAAATAAGCTATGATCAGCAGCCAATCGATCTTCTTTTTTTCTATCATTGCTTCCACTCCTCTTGCCTTGGAGTAGGTGTTCAGACGGTACCAGTTATTATGCCCTTTGAGCTTAGTCATCCATCAAAGAGAAAAGCAAAAAAGTCTCACTTCTCTTAGGACGTCAGACTTTGCTAGCAATCTCATCGTCCGAGTTTTAGCACTATACAACGTAAAGAAAGTTGTTCCCTTTCTTAGCTATTTTATGAAAAGCCTTAATCCGACAATTCCTGTTTTACACATTGGCGTCTTTCGACGTTTCTGCGCAATAGCTTATGTTTGTATAGGAGCCTCACCTAACAAGGTTATATGTTATTTTCAATCCACTATGAATGGTACCCTTCCTCGTATAAAGATACAACCCATTCTTTGTTATTTTTATTTTTCTTTAACTTTTCTTAAAGAATTTAGATATTTCGAGTAATTTCCGATATTTAAAGAAAAATCAATGGAAATCATTCGACCATCACTGGATTCCCTTCGATCATACACGTTATTAAAAAACGGTCATTTTCAAAAAAAGACAGCTCTTTTTCTAAAACTCGAAAAAGAGCTGCTTTCTTGATTTTATACTCCCGCTCTAAATATATCTGTGCCGATCAATCCAATGATCGTTTGGCCTGACGCTCTTGCGCTGCTTTTCGTAACTGCTTTTGCGCTTTTTTAGACCCACGTTCAATATCTCGGGTAAATTTACGTTGGGCAAAATCGGAAAATAATTGATCTAGATCATAGCCGGCTGGATAGAGTGCTTCTCGTTTGGTGAGCAGTTGCAATCGCCGAGCAGCAACAACGAAACATTGTTTCTCAATATAAATCTTCGCTTGTCCCTGTTCCAAGTATTCATAAAAGACTCCCCGTTTTTCATGCTCTGCTGAAAAGACCTGGTCTCCCTTTTGAAAAATGTGCTCAGACTTTGTTTCCTGAGGATCGGTTCGTTTTCTGGACGTCTCAAAAGGCTGCTTCTCAAAAGAATAAGATTTATTCTTTAAATAGTCCTTTGCCGTTTGCACGACCTCAGCAGGAATCGCCATTTTTTCGGCGATCCAAAACGCATTACTTTCACCGACCACATTGGTCAACAAGCGGTATTTCGGCGTCAGGGTCTTGGCATCAAAAGCCATCGCCGCTGTTTCAAAATCTTGGTGATCAAGAGCAAACTGCTTGATTTCACCATAATGAGTCGTGGCGATCATTAACGCCCCCGATCGATAGATCGATTCCATAATGGCGATCGCTAAAGCTGCTCCTTCATTTGGTTCAGTCCCGCTGCCAATTTCATCTAACAAAACGATACTGTTCCGGCTGGCATTCGTCATGATCTGTGCAATATTCGACATGTGTCCAGAAAAGGTACTTAAAGAATTTTCTAGACTTTGCTGATCCCCGATATCCATCCAAAGACTTTTTAAAAACGGCACGCTGCTGTTGCCATTATGCGCTGGAAACAAGCCGTAATGTGCCATCGCACAAACGAGTCCGACGGTTTTTAAGACAACCGTCTTACCACCAGCATTCGGCCCTGTGATGACCATACATCGGTTCTCTTCTCCTAGTTTTAAAGATAGAGGAACAGCATCAGTGCCCAGTAAAGGATGCCGGACTTGATCAAGAAGCAAAACTTCTTCTTCAGTGATTGCTATCGGTTGACCATTGATTTCCCGACAATACTTTCCGCGAGCAAAAATAATATCTAGTACCACTAAAATATCAAGACAGGCAAATACTGCATTCATTTGTTCGGCGATTGCCCCGGTCAATTCTGATAAAACTTGGTATTGGGCGGCCGTTTCTTCCGCCTGTGCCAAAATCAATCGATCATTCAGACGGGCAGCTGCCTCTGGTTCAATAAAAACAGTCGCGCGTTTATTAGAACGTTCGATGATCGTCCCTTTAATTTGCTGTTGAAATTCGGCACGTACCGGCAGCGTATAACGGTCGTTCTTTTTGATCACACGGTTTTCTTGCAGATAGCGACTTTCTTTAAAAAACTTTGCAAAAACTTTTTTTAAATCGGCCTCATATTTCTCGATTGTGCCACGAATTTTCCGTAATTCTCGGCTGGCGTTACTATCTACCTGACCATTGCGAATTTTTTGGAAAATCATTTCGGCGATTTCAGAAAAGTCGGCCAACCCCTGAGCATAGTGATGCAATCTTGGGGCAATTGATTGATTTTTTTCAAACAATTGACGGATGATTCGAAAAGACCGTAAAAAGTCTCCGTATTCAATCAATTCCTGTGGCTCCAATACAAAGCCTTTTTCAATCTTCTCCGTATGATGTAAGACATGCTGCAGCCCCATGAAAGGGACTTGACGTCCGGCGTCTAATAGCGCCATCGCTTCAGTTGTCTCAGACACTCGTTTTTGGGCGGAATGGATCGTAGCTGCTGGTTTTTCATTGGCAAAACGTGCTTTACCATAATCGCTGATTATTTTTTTACTTACTTGTTCTTTAATTTGTTCAAATTCAGTTGCTTGAGGTATCTTCATGAGTGATCCTTTCTTGTGCCTGAGGATCCCGGTAACATCCCCGTCCAAAAAAGTGTACAAAAAAAGCGATAGTCTCCCATCACCTGATTCATCAATAACGATTTTTATCGGTATCTACAGGCACAACAAATAAACAGTCTGTTTTTGCTTATTTGTCTTAATTAGCTGATTAGATACCTACGACACTCATTAATATACCTCTTTCTTTTTTGAACGAGTTTTTTTCATTGTAATATAGAAACTGTCCTTCTGTCAACTTCCTTCAAATCTCCTTCCCCTCAAAGAAAAAACGTCTCAGAAGCTGCTAGAAGCTCCTGAGACGTTTCTGATCTAGATCAAATAATAAGCTACTTACCTACTTACGAGCGAATCAGGTAATCAAACGCACCTAATGCAGCAGTGGCACCTGAACCCATTGAAGTGATGATCTGTTTGTATACACTATCGGTACAATCTCCCGCTGCAAAGACCCCTTCAATGTTGGTTGCGCCATGTTTGTCCACCACGATCTCATTGCGTTCATTTAAGACGACACGATCTTTTAACCATTCAGTATTCGGCATCAAGCCAATCAAAATGAAGACACCCTCCACAGCTAAAGTGAATTCACCATTCGTTTCACGATCAACGTAGGTCAATTGTTCGACATGATCGGATCCAACAATTTCCTTCGTTGCCGCATTCGTAATAACAGTCACATTATCTAACGTGTTCAAACGGTTTTGTAGCACAAGGTCCGCTTTTAGTTCTGGTAAAAATTCAAGAACATAGACATGTTTCGCCATGCCAGCTAAATCGATTGCTGCTTCGATCCCAGAGTTTCCGCCACCAATGACGGCAACTTCTTTCCCAGCAAATAACGGACCGTCACAATGCGGACAATAGGCAACACCTTTATTTTTGAATTCTTTTTCTCCCGGAACATTGATGTTGCGCCAGCGAGCGCCAGTTGCTAAAATGGCCGTTTTGGTTTTTAATACTGCACCATTTTCTAATTCAACTTCGATGACGTCATTGCGGCGAATATCTTTCGCACGCTGACCTTTCATCACGTCTACATTGTATTCGTTGATGTGCTCTTCTACCTGACGCATTAATTTTGGACCTTCGGTATAAGGGGTACCGATCATATTTTCGATCCCCAGGGTTTCCATTACTTGTCCACCCATTGTTTCGACAACCATCCCAGTATTGATGCCTTTACGCGCTGCATAAATCGCTGCGCTTCCGCCTGCAGGTCCGCCACCGACAACTAATACATCGAAAAGCTCTTTTTCAGCAAAGTCATCTTTACTCGTCGGACCAGCTGCTTTTTCCAACAACTGTTCGATCGTTTGTCGGCCGCTTGCAAATTCTTCACCGTCTAAAAAGACGGTTGGCACAGCCATAATTTTTTTCTTGTCAATTTCTTCTTTGAACATCCCACCTTCGATCATGGTGTGGCTGATGGAAGGATTTAGCACTGCCATGATATTTAACGCTTGAACAACATCAGGACAGTTATGGCAGGTCAAACTGACATAGGTTTCAAAATGTAATGGCTTATCGATCGCTTTGATACGCTTTTGTAGTGCTTCGTCAATTTTCGGCGGACGACCGCTTACTTGAAGCAACGCTAAAATAAATGAAGTGAACTCATGTCCTAACGGTAAACCAGCAAAAGCGATGCCGCTTTCTTCACCGGGACGATTGATCGAAAAGCTTGGTGTCCGTTCACTTGCTACAGCTTGAATCGTGATTTTTGACGACATTTCTGCGATTTCTTCTAAGAATTCACGTACTTTCGTTGAAGAATCATCCTCACCTAAAGTCGCCGCAAAAACAACCTCTGATTCTAGCATCGCTAGATATTGCGTCAGTTGGTCTTTGATTGCCTTATCTAATGCCATGAGAGCCTCCTAAATCTTGCCTACAAGGTCTAAGCTTGGCGTTAAAGTTTCTTCGCCTTCTTTCCATTTTGCAGGACATACTTCACCTGGATGGGTACGGACATATTGTGCGGCACGGATTTTATCGATCAAACCACTAGCATCACGACCGATACCATCCGCATTGATTTCAACCGTTTGTACCACACCATCCGGATCGATGATAAATGTACCACGTTGAGACAAACCTGATGCTTCGTCTAATACATCAAAGATTTCTGAGATCACATGAGAAGGATCAGCAATCATGATATATTCGATTTTATTGATTGCATCAGAGTGGTCATGCCACGCTTTATGTGTGTAGTGGGTATCAGTTGATACAGAATAAACTTCTGCGCCTAATTCTTTTAATGATGCATATTGGTCTTGCAAATCCTCAAGTTCTGTCGGACAAACAAATGAGAAATCTGCAGGATAAAAACAAACAACGTTCCATTTTCCTTTAAAATCTTCTGATGAAACATCGATAAATTTTCCATTGTGGTAAGCTTTCGCTTCGAATGAACCAATCTCTTTTCCAATTAATGACATATCATTTCCTCCAATTAGAATAATTATTTGAGAATAATCTCTATTAATTATTAGTATATCTAACTACAAAATGCAATAGTTTATTCAGAAATAGTCAAAAAAAATGTTATCATCCTCAGAAATGAGCATATTTATTTTTTATCGAAAGCAAATGGAGTATAGTAATAAGTTTGGCTAATCATTTCTAAGCAAAGTTCCTACCTGTTATATTCTCAATTACATCTCCTATTCTCAATTAAACAAAAAAAGATTGCCTCTTCCTATGATTCCTCGCAAAGTAAGGTGAGTCATAGAAAAAGACAATTTTTTTATTTAGTATTGAAATAGTTGAACAATCCACCGATCGTTCGCTCCCTCAACGTGATCCGCTTGCCGTCTAGAAAAACTTCTTCGACTGGGTAATGGTCTTGAAAAGGTGGGACTTCCAAGTATTGGCTCGCAAGAAAGCGCTCCGGGGATTCAACTGTTGTTACTTCTTTGCTGCCATTTTTCAGATAATGAATTTCTAACATATCCATTGCCTCTTTTCTTGTATTCTGAACTTTTAAAAAAGCATTGAGAGGATCTTATTTCTCGCTGTTCTTTTTGCTTGGTTCAGTTACAAGCCGTATTATAGTCTTCCTTTTTTTAAAAGTAAAGAAACCACTCTCGGTTGAAACATCTCTTATTTTTTGGCTTTTGTCTGACCGATAAAGTAGTCCTCTAAGACACCACCAATCACAAAAATGACCCAAGAGTATGCCCATGCATGAAACATGAAGGACCAAAGCATATAAACGACCAAAATCACTGGCCAGTAGACTGTTCGAAAAAAGGTAACTCTACCAGCGGATTCGCCATATTTATGACGTGTTGCTCGATCACCAAGATTCTCTTCGTCACGAATAAAATACGTCTCAGTTGCCAGCTTCGCAAAGCCTGTACGAATAATACTTACATAAATAATAAAGAACACACCCACTGCAACTGTCAAGAAAAACAAGGAAATACCAAACTCAACAGAATAATAAAACAATTCACTTAAAAGTACAGGCGCAATTGATAAAATACAGGCACCAATTCCTAAAACAAGACCAATACGAAAACTTTTTTCATAATTTGCTAGTTGCTGAGCGGCTTCTCGTTTGGCATCCCTTTTGATTGGTCGATCATCTAACTGCTTACGAGCACCGGAAAAGTGCAAACTGCTAGAGATGATAAAACCAACCCCGATGGCGATGAAAAGAAACATCACCATTATTCCAAAGGTCTCAGCATAAACACTAACAAAGAGCATTAGGGCTGCTAGGGAGGCGATACAAAAGCCGATTCCTATCGACAACGAAAAAGCAAAGTGCCGCACAGTTCCCCAATAATCAAACGCATCGTCTTCTGTGATGGCATCGGACCAATCATCAATCGGCTCTTCTTCTTTTGAAACATCTAACTCTTGCAGCAGTTCATCCACCGAACCAAACTCGCTGATCACCGCACCGATGGCTTCATGCTCACTTTTCCCTTGGTGAATCAGTTCCAAGTAATGGTCTTCCATAATCGCTAAAAGATCTTCTTTTGCCTTCTTCGTTTCCGGTGTGATGGGTACTGATAAAAATAAGCTGTCTAGATAGTCATGAATGGTTTTCATTTGTCTCCTCCTTGTAAGAACTGGTCAACGACGATCTTCGTCTGCTGCCACTCCAATAGTTTCTCCGAAAGGCTTGCTTTTCCGTCTGCAGTTATCTGGTAATAGGTCCGCTTTTTGCCATGTGTCACTTCTCCGGGATACGAACGGATCAATCCTTGTTTTTCTAACCGAGTAAAGGCGGAATACAACGTCGTTTCTTTGATCACATATAAAGCATCTGTTCCTTCACGAATACGCTTGGATATTTCATATCCATAAGAGTCTTCTTTCGAAAGAATGGATAAAATGATTGCGTCGTTATAGCCGCGAATTCCGTCACTCGAGATCACGCAATCGCCTCCTAAATTACTTCATCTGTCGTACTAATTATAAATCAATTACTACGACAGGTAAAGTAAAGCTGGATAACTTGTCAAAAATCAGTCGCAGGTCCTAGAAACAGTTTGAATAAAAAGACACGCTTTCTCAGTAAACTGATAAGCGTGTCCCTTATTACTTAATTTTTTTCACCTATTTATTCAACGGCTGGCTTGACATCATCCATCATCAATTGGATCGACTCCAATCCGGAACCAGCTAAATACCAAACCGCAGCATCCAATTCAATCACTTGATCGTTTTGCCCTGCATTTGTTTCTTGAACAATTTCATTTGCAACAAATTCACTTTCGCTTTCATTGCCACCGATCGCTTTTGTCCGATCGATCACGAAAATGACATCAGGATTTTTTTCAAGCAAGTACTCATAAGAAATACTTTGTCCATGTGTCGACGCCTCTAATTCCTCATCTACTGCTGGGAAACCAAACGTGTCATACAAGATACTGTAACGAGAACCTGGACCAAAAGCAGAAAGATTGCCTTCATTTACCATAACAACCAAGGCTTTCTCGTCAGCATTTTGCGATTGCTCCTTCAAGGTATCAATCTGACCTTGTAACGATGCTAGTTGTTCTTGCGCTTCCTCTTCCTTACCAAAAATTTGACCAATGGTCGTAATGTTGGCTTCGATCGATGCCCAAGTATCACTATTGTCAACGCTTAAGAAAACGGTTGGCGCGATTGCAGACAATTCCTCTTGGAAATCACGTTGTCGACCAGAAATAATGATTAGGTCTGGCTGCAGTTGATTGATTTTTTCTAAATCAGGCTCTTTGATTCCCCCTGCTGATTCAACATCCGCATACGCTGATAAATAATCTGGCAAATTGCTGGTTGCGGCAGCAACGATTCGATCCCCAAGGCCAAGTGCATCCATCGTATCTAATGCACTGTTGTCAAAGACAACAACTTTTTCCGGCGCATAAGGAACAGTGACAGTCCCATTGCTGTCCGTAATCTCGACTTCTGTCGGCGTTTGTGTACTTTCTTCTACTTGGGTTTGAGCTGTACCCGTTGAATCTGTTGTCCCTGTATTATTCGAGCCGCAAGCGGTCAACCCCGCTAATACGAAAATACTCATAAAACTTACTGCTATTTTTTTCATTTTTTCCTCCTTTGAAACATATTTTTTATTGGAAGGTGTAGCAAAATTGCCGCCCATCCACTTGTACCAGTTTGATTGGAATCTCATACAATGATTCTAATAGTTGTTCTTGAATCACTGCCTCTGTGTCAGCCGCTTTAAAAATCTGACCATCTTTCATCGCGACGATGTGATCGGCATACCGTGCTGCAAAATTAATGTCGTGCAAAACGATCACAACAGTTTTCTGATAGTCTTCCACCAAGGTTGTCAATAGCTTCATCAGCTGGTTGGCGTGTTTTAAATCTAAATTGTTTAACGGTTCGTCCAAGAGTAGATAATCTGTATCTTGGGCTAAAATCATCGCCAAGTAAACTCGTTGTAACTGACCACCAGAAAGTTCATGAATCGATTGATCACTATATTCGGTTAGAGATAACTTAGACAAAGCGTCATCAATGATCCCATCATCTGCTGCCGATTGTCGCCCCCGGTTATACGGATAGCGACCAAATGCCACCAGTTCTCTTACAGTCAGATTGACGGCATAGCGATTGCTTTGCTGCAAAAAAGCCATTTTTTTTGCTAGCTCTTTGGACTTCCATTGACGAATCTCCGTTCCATCCAGATAAATATCACCGGTGCGTTGATCCAACATCCGACTGACTAAAGAAAGCAAGGTACTTTTTCCGGCACCATTGGGCCCGATGAAGGCAATCATTTTCTGTTCCGGCAACGCTATGGAACATTCCGTCAAAACTTGTGTTTTTGCATAATTCTTGGATACATTTTTGGTTTCGATCATGATTTTTTCCTTTCCAGCAGCAATTTGCTTATAAAGAAGATACCGCCTAATAATTGGATCACGGTGCCGATGGTCGTTTGCCATTGAAAGACCTGTTCCACTAGGAATTGACCTCCTACCAACAGGAGAAAACCAATCAAACTCCCACCGAAAAACAACCAGCCGTGACGATAAGTTGGGAAAAGCTGATAGGTGATCGTTGCCACCACAAAGCCTAGAAAAACTGCTGGACCAACTAAAGCAGTGGCGGTGCCTGTCAGTAAAGCAATCAAAAATAAGACACCTTTATGAAGCCATTGAACAGATACACCTAAACTTTTGGCTTGCCCACTTCCTAAATGGAGCAAATTCAATTCTGGAATCAGCAGAACCAGACAGATACTCCCTAGCAAAATGATCGCGGCAGCAATCAGTAGATGCTGGGTATTGATATTGCCAAAGCTGGCAAACAAACGACCTTGTAGTAAATCATATTCATTTGGATCCATCAACACTTGCAGAAAGGTGCTGAGACTAGCGAACATCGTGCCACAGACCATCCCTGCCATCAATAACAAAAACAACCCAGCGACTGCTTTTTGATAGAAAAAGCCAATTAAGAAGCTACCTAGAACGGCAGTTAAGCCGACAGAAAACAAAAACATCGTTGCTGTTTCTTGGCTCAGCATCTGAATTCCGCCGATAAAAAAGAAACAAAGGGTTTGAACAAGAACATACAGTTGGTCCAAGCCTAAAATTCCAGGGGTCAGATAGCGATTGCTTGTCAATGTCTGTAAGGTGATGGTACTAAAGGAGATGGCGATTGCAACTAAGGCAAAAGCCAAGATTCGGCGTCCCCTTAATGCAAAAGCAAATGACCAGTTTCCATAGGTGTTATAGGTCAGATAGGCACCACATGCACAAAGGATCAGAAACAACAAAAGAAAGAGTTTTTTCTTCATCGAAATTTCCTCCCCAGAAGCAAAATCAAGAAACAGCAGCCACCCAGTACGCCGGCAACAACACTGACTGGCATTTCATAAGGTGCGATGACGATTCTCGCCAATACATCACACAATAGCAAGAACGCGCTTCCGGCAAAGCTGATCAAAAGCAGATTGTTTTTCAAATGATCCCCAAAAACCATGCCGATCATATTTGGGATAACGATCCCTAAAAAAGGAATTTGCCCCACAGTCAATAAAACGATACTGCTAGCAAACGCCACCAGCGCAAATACAGCAAAACGCAAGAACAAGTAATTGATTCCCAGACTCTTAGCCGCACTTTCTCCTAAACCGGCGATCGTGATCTCATAAGCCAAGAAATACAATAGACCGAAAACGGGAATCGTCAAATACAAAAGTTCATACTGTCCAACCATAATGGTGGCAAAATTTCCTTGCAGCCAAGAAGAAACGTTTTGAACCAATTGGAAGCGATAGGCTAAGAAGCTACTGATAGCGCCGATGATATTACCGAACATCACCCCTGTTAAAGGCAGCATCATTGGATCTTTCTTTGGTAGAAATTGGCTTAAAAATAAAAAGAACAACACACCTGCGTAGGCAAACACAAATGCTGCTGTAGTGCGAATCAAATTTGAGGCATTTGGTAGAAAGAGCATAACCAGCAAAATTCCTAAACGGGCGCTATCCGTCAGTCCAATCGACTCCGAGGCCACAAATTTATTTTGCATCATGTGTTGCATAATTTTTCCACAGATACTAATGATCCCACCTGCAATGATCAAACTGATCGTCCGTGGAAGCCTAACTTTTACCAAAACAAGCCAATGATTCGGATCACCCTGCTGTAAACCTGATAAAGACAATTCATGGGTGCCTGCCAACAAGGAGCAACCCACTAGAAGAACAAAGATCAGCAGTAATCCGATTTTTTTAAACATGCCCCGCCCTCCTTATTGAGAATGATTCTCACTCTCTTTAATAGGGTAACGTATTTCACTTAAAATCACAAGAATTTTTTTAAAAAAATCCCTTTCCTATCGCAATTTCGAAAAAATGAGTGTGTAAAGAAAAGGATTATGTGATGTTTTTCTCTTATATCCTTGCGAGAAAACTTATTTTTATCTCAATATTGTCTATTTTATTGCTTTAATTATAAAATGCTCGCTCATACTATATTCATTTTATGAGGATCATTCAATAACAGATCACTTAGATTTGCAATTATTTTTATCTATTGAAACCCTTGTAAAGCCAGCACTTACTGATGCAATGGTGATGTAAATTTTCAGATAAAAGCAAATGACGCGCCGTCTCCTCCACCTAAACACCATTCGTCTATCGATAAGAATTTGTGAGTAAAAACAGTTTAGTCGTGGAACGAGTTTTATAGTTTTCGTTTTGAGTTTCTTCTTCCATAAAATCATGATACCAGTTGAATTCAATCTCCGACAAAAGCCTACCTATTTTCAATACGCGATACCAGTCACTGATTGTAATCGATAGTCTTTCCCGATTATCTGTAATTAAAAAAAATAAACCTACGATCATCGCAGGTTTATCAAGAGTTATTATTTTACTTTAACAAGCCATCAAGGGCTAATTGATTCAAAAAGTGCAAAGGGAAAGAAATGGTTGGATTGAAAAAGTAATCCATTGTCGCTAGTTGGTGCAAGGTCGTCTTGCTATTGATCAAGGTTGAGATCGTATTGATGATCTCCAAACTTCCACGATCACTCGTAATGATTTGTCCCCCCATAATCACTTTCGTTTGCTGATCAAAAATCAGTTTTAACGTTACTTCAAAATCCTCATCTGTCGCGAAAAATGTCCGAGAATGAAATGTCTGCGTCACTGAATCTACTTCAAAGCCGTAATACGGTGCCTCGGTCTCATTAATACCTGAACTGCTGACGAAATAGCCAAACAGTTTACTAACGACGGTCCGTTGCATTTTTGGAAAAGGAATTTTCGTCGTTCCCCGTTCATTTGCCAATAAATTGGTGGCAGCAACGATCCCCGTCCGATAAGCATTAGTCACTAAAGGGATATACAAAGAGCTATCCGAATGATTGAAAGGAATCGAAACCAGGTCACCAATTGCATAAATCGCTGGGTCAGACGTTTGTAAATATTCATTTGTAAATACCGTGCCATCGAGATTTAGTTTTAAAAAGTCTTCAACCAATGCGACATTCGGTCGCGGATTTACGGCATAAACGACCACGTCAGCTCGAATCTTGGTTCCGTTTGAAAGCTCGATTCCCTGATATTCACCCTTCTCGTCTTTGATCGTATGGGCGACATTGCTGTTAAGATAGATTTGTAAGTTCTCTGGAAAGCGCGCCATCAAAATTTCAGCAATTTCTTGATCAAAATAACGGAACAAAAGGGTATCCATTCGATCAATCAAATGAACGGCTTTTTGCTGGCCACTTAAAGATTCCGCCAATTCAAACCCAATCAGACCCGCCCCAACGATCGCCACGGTTTGCGCACTTTCGATTTTTTCTAACGCTTGCTTTGATTGACCAATGGTTTTGTAGGTCGTTATATGTGCTTCGACATCTGAGGCAAACTCCGAACGGAAAGTACTCGATCCCATCGCCAAAATCAAGCCATCATAACTCACTTCGTCTTCTTGCTGAAAAGATTCCGTTGATGTGACAAAATGAACCGTTTGTTCTTGCGGAAAGATTTTTGTGACTTCACTGTTTAACATCACATTGATTCCTTCAGAAAGAAGCTTACTCGCAGTTGCCGTTCGGGAATCTTCCAATCGTTGAATGTAGCCTTCCAGCACTAAATTCAAACTGCTAGCAACATAACCCAGAACGCTTGATTTTTCAATAATTATCACATCGACTTTTGGGTCAACTTTTTTTAAATGACGGGCAGCAGCAATTCCTGCATGAGAGCCTCCAATAATCACTATTCTCATATCTTTTCCAACTCGCTTTCAAGGTTCTCATTGCGTATTTCATCCACGATTTGATGAAGCCGCTCTTCTTCAAATGGGGTTGCCCCACCTGTTAAAATCAATCGTTTTTTATAACGATAGCCTTCCGAGATCTCAGAATGATCAACGATCAATAAATCATAATCCTTCTCCTTCGTCCCCTCAAAATGAATATTCGGATAGCCAGCCAATTCTTTGATCAAAAAACGCCGCAAAAAGCCACTGCGTAATCGTGATTGAGTCAACAAAATGCCGACCGTAAATGCTTTTTCCTGGTTTACTTGAATCCATTGACGGATCAAAAGCAATTCATTGGTCAAATGCTGCTTTTTCTCAAGAGAAAAGGACTGGTTTACGTTTTTCTCCAACTGTTCGATTGCTTGCTGTGCCACTTCAATCAAGCTCTCATTCGCAACACTTTGCGGCTGAAATTCAGCAAAGGCAATAATACCGCCATGAATATACAACGCTTGGATCGTCACACTCGTCAAGAAGACGCATAATTCCGTAGAAGTTTCTGTAGTCTTTCTCTCACTATCACCAATTGCCTGCAGCAGCTCCCCATTTAACGCATCGATCTCTTGGAAGAAAAGTGATTTTTGCAAGGAGTCATCCAGTGAAGGGCGAATCAAGCCTTCAGCTAATAAAAATAAATAGAAATAAACCGTTTCATAATCGCTCCAGGATACGGCAAAACGACTGAGATAGCGTCCTAATATATTCCGCAAAAGCTGGAACATCGCTTCATTTTCCAATGACTTCAACAATGGATACGATGCTTCATGCTGCTGCGAGCCACGATAATCAAAACGGGCTTCCATAATACCTAACCACAGCCCGACTTTCCAGCGTTCGGATTGACTAAACGTTGTCTGTAGCTGTTTTTCGATTACTCGAATCAAATTGTTGATGGCTGGTGCATTCAAGCGAGCGATCAATTCTTCATTGGGATAACTTTGTGAAAAAAACTGATAATAGAAAAAGCGAATCTGTTTTTCATCCCCAAGCAATTTTTTATTTTTTAATTGGATGTCGAATTCTTTCAATAACTGATTGATGGCTTTGAATCGACGAAACAATGAAGCTTCACTCAACATCAGTTCTAACATCATTTTCGTCGTTGACTCATCTCGATGAAAAAACAAATACGACAATATCTGAAAATCGATTGCTTCTGAAAGATACGCATAAAAGAATTTTTTTAGTGAGAAATCAAGCGGAAGTGTTAACTGTACTTGATCATTTTCTAGATAAGTCAATGCCGCATCCTCATGGAAAGCGACTAAATTTTGATGAAGATTTTGAAGTTCTTTTTGCAAAGTGGGTGCGGAAATGGATAATGTTTTTGCAAGTTTCTTGTAAGAGATTTCTGAGCCGTTCTGAAAAAAAACAGCTAAAATTTGAAAATGAACCTGCTGATTTTTTTCAAGCAGCTGCATAACATTCATTTTTGAACCTCCTTCACCTTTCACATACTAATTTCCCAATTAATGGGTCGTTTGTCAACTATAAAAATTGCCTGAATGCCTTTGAGTTATATGGAAAAAGCGTTATTTATTGTTCCTAAAGCGCGGGAATGGTAAAATTCTTGAGAAGAAAGGTGGTGAACTATGGGAAAACGAATGTTAGCATTTTTTCGAACGGATCGATTATTTTCGATTTCCCTGTTACTAGCACTCATTGCGTGTTTTTTCGGCACCTTCCGTTGGTCATTTATTGACTTTAAAGTGATTTTATCACTGTTTGGGTTGATGTTAGTAATCAATGGGTTAGAAGAAGCTGGTCTTTTACGAGCATTTGGACAAAAATTAGTGGAAAAAAGTCGCAATCTGCGTGACTTGATCCGTTCAATCGTCTTGCTAAGCTTCTTCAGTTCGATGTTTTTAACAAACGACGTGGCTATCTTAACATTATTGCCCATCTACTTACTCTTAACGAGGAAAGAACAACAGCGCACCAGTGTCTTATTAGGCGCTGTCTATTTGATCGTGGCAGCCAATTTAGGAAGCAGCCTGTTTCCATTTGGAAATCCGCAAAATCTATTTTTATTTTCTTACTATCAGATTTCGCTGCCACAATTCATGTGGACTACCGGCACCTTTGTGGGACTTTCTTTGCTATTACTCCTTGTTTCGATCCAGCTCATCCCAAAGACTCCATTGGAAATCGCCCTGCAAGAAGAGCCCTTTGAAAAAAATCCAGCGCTGCTCAATGCAGGATTATTTGTCCTTATGATTCTTGGTATTTTTAGTGTTCTCCCTATTTCAATCGGCGTGCTTGTCGTCGCAGCCGTGGTTTGGTTTAGCAACAAACGATTATTCGCAAAAGTTGATTATCGGTTACTACTTACCTTCCTCTGCTTCTTCTTGATCGTTGGGAATATTCAAGACCAACCTCTGGTCACCGATCACATTCGACCATATTTTCAAGAAACACATCGCGCTTTTTTAGGTAGTATTTTACTCTCCCAAGGAATATCTAACGTTCCTGCAGCGATTTTGATTGCTCCTTTCACCGATTTAGAAAAAGCCGTTCTTTTGGGCGTCAATGTGGGTGGTTTGGGTACATTGATTGCTTCTTTGGCGAATTTGATTGGGTACAAATTACTGAAACAAGCCAGACCCAAAGAAGCGGGAATGTTTCAAAAGCTATTTTTTATCGTTAACGTCGTTTTTTTACTGTTATTAGGCAGTATCGTCTACCTTTTATTGTAGTAAATTCACTGTAAAACGAGATACCAGCATAAGATGTTTCCAGTCAGCAGTCAACAGAACCCTACTTGCTGTACCTGTTTCTTGATCTTATGTCAGAATCTCGTTTTTTGATGTCTATTGTGTGATTTCTCCTAGGCTAAGAGAAGCTCAAAGGTGATTTTCGTTTGGCTTTCGACAGTCAATGCCTCACCAAAGACATGTTGAACCATTTCTTGCCGGTGTTCCAATGAATACTCCTCCTCAAAATAAAGATGAAATAATTCTTGATCGATCTCTTCCTTCAAAATATACTCGAATTGCCGACTCTGCCAATCGATCGCTTCTTCTGTAAACCACTTCTTGTAACAAGTATTTAGGTTCAGATCGTTCTTCGCTGAATGATTTTTTTCATAAGGCTGAAACACGTTCTCTTCTTCTGCGATCATTCTTAGAATAATTAATTGATGGGCCTTTCTTTGAAACTGAAGCAAGGTTTCTTTGTCTCTGACTGCTGGATTCATTGCCATAAAAATACAGGGCCAGTGCTGGTCTGCAGATAAAAAGTCTTTTTGGCTCTGCTGAACCAGATGGAGCTTGCTCATCGGATCTTCCATCGTCTCTTCGATGATTTTTAACATTTCTTTTGAAAAATCAATTGCGTAATACTCATCTACATAAGGATAAAAAGCTGAAATGTAGCGACCAGTGCCCGCAGCAAAGTCAACGAAGGTCGATATCGGAAACACTTTCTGCTCCACCAAAAAAGCTGCTGCCTCTTCGGCGATTTTCAATTGGGATTCTCTTTGAATTTGCGCATATTCTTGCGCGAATTCATCCCAAAACAGCATCGCTTCCTCTTCTTCCATCTAGCGGACGCCTCCCGTGATCACTGTTTTTCCTTTTGTTCCTTGCTCAACCGCTTTTGTAGCGTGCTTTAAGGTCTCGATGGTAATTCCTCCATCAAACGTTTGGACCGCAGTCGTATGGATCTTTTTGTCAGCGAGCAACGAGGCGATCCGTTGCAAAATGCCCCCTTGTGTTTCAATCATCAACTGAGCATCTGTTTTTGTGAACATATACTCCCAATAAAAATCGATGCCGAGGTTTTTAAATGGATTTAAATCTAGCGCTTCTTTCGTATTCACGATCATTCCGACTTTGCCAAATGGCAAGATTGCTTTCGTTAATTGTGGCAAATAGGCCGAGGCGTCATAAAAAAGTGCCACGGCTGAAAAAGGTTCAGTGATTTGTTCAGCTAACGGCAAGCGGTGATTAAGTACCTGATCCACTTGATTGTCTTTAAGCCACTGATCGTTCTTAGGACTCGCAGTGCCATAGACTGTCAATCCTGCCCATTTTGCTAGTTGCGCCGCAATCGAGCCAACACCACCGCTGGCATTGACCAATAAAATTGATCCTTCATTCGCGTTTTCTTCAGGCACATACCCCAATTTTTCAAAAAGCAATTCCCACGCTGTAATACTCGTTAATGGCATAGCTGCAAGATCACCGTCAGAAAAGCCGGCTGGCGCCTTTGCTGCGATTCGAAAATCAACGACTTGAAACCTTTGATTCGCGCCAGATCGTTGTGTGGTTCCAGCATAAAACACCCGATCACCAACGGCAAAGCCATTAACTGCTGAACCAATTTCCTGTACTATACCTACTGCATCATATCCCTGGATATGGAATTTCTCACTTAAAGTGGTTGTTTGGCGGCGTTTCGTGTCAATTGGATTCACAGAAACAGCTTGCACTTCCACCAATAGATCGTTTGCCTGACAAGTTGGCATTGGAAATTCCTTTTCAATAAATACTTCTGGATCATCTAAGGGTCGTCCTTCATAAAAACCTAGTGCTTTATTTATCATCATACTGCTCCTTCCAAAAAAAAGTGCTGAATAGTTATAAAAACCATTCTAGCACTTTTAACCAATTTAGAACATTTATTCTTCACCTTGAACGACAAGCGGAACCAAAAACGGATAACTTGTGAAGAAATCCAATAAAGATCGCTTCCATTGATCCGAGTCAATCGTGAGTAACGTTGATTCTGTGTACAAATGAATCGTCAAACGCTGATTTTTATCAAGCAGAACAAGGATCTCGCCTTTGTTTTCTGTGATAAAATCATATGACTGATTTTCCATCGTGATGATGAAAATTTGGTCAAGGACTTCCGCTGCAACAGGAAAATCTGTTTCCATATCGACAGCTAAGGTTTGAGTATTGTCGATCAAACTTGGCGAGACAGTAAAATCCAATTCTTTTAAATGAGCCAGTATCAAATTTACATCGTAATTAAACAGTGAAAGTTGATTGACTGAGAAAATATTATCGGCATGCCATTGACTGATCAGATGTAAAATCTGTTCATCGTTGACCACCACGGACTGGGAATTTGAATTGATTGTCAACAACGGCAAATAGTTTGATTGGTAACTTGAATTGACCGGATTTAACTTAAAACTAAACTCTAGTTCTTTTGTTTCTGTTAAACGAAAGCGGACATTGAAGTGCTTTGTCTTCCAGGTATCGTAATTGTCGGTAGCTGTTAAATGAATCACTTTTAATGGTTTCAAGAATTCATAGGCATAGTACTCAAGCAAGGTTTTTTTTGCAATGACAGAGATTTCTTGTTCTGTTAAGATCAAATGACGATAATGGTTGAGCAACCCGGAGAAATCAGCCTCCATGATTGATTTTCGCAATTTTAAATCAGCTAGCTCATTTTCGGCTTGTTCAATAAGGGACTCGATGCGCTGATGATCTTGTGCTTTTACAGCATAGTAATCATCTTCATATTCCGCTTCCTCTTCCACTAATTTGAAAGAATCATCCTCTACATTGTTTTCTACTAAAGAGCGATCATCAACTGTGGTAGACGCATTGGTTGCTGAATTTTCGTCGACCTCATTGACTTCTTCTGGTTGAACTTCTAGAGTCTCTTCCTGATCCATCAGTTGTGGTTCAAGAGGATTTTTCTGTGTTTCTTTCGTCAATTTCAATCAGCTCCTTTCCCGTATACTGAGCTAAGAAAGCCAATAATTTAGTATTGAATTCTTCAAAAGAACCAAAAAAAGTATCAATTTGTCGGAATTCTTTTTCTACGATTGCTTTCTTTAAACGCAATGTTTGATATTGCTGCTGCAGGCGTTCTTTTTCAGCAAAAACCTCTTCATTATTATTTGAATATCTTTCCCATTCTCTACGTTTGGCTTCTAGAGCTTTCCGGTCAGAAGTCAAACGCTCTAGTTCTTCATCGATTTTTGTCCGATTGAAAAAGCCCTTTGATTCCGTCAATTCATTTTCGGCTTCCGTTAGTTTATCGATCTGATTTTGGATTTCCTTCACTTCTGATAACGCAGTGATCCGTTTGGCTTCCAGCTTGTCCATCTGCTGTTCGATTGCTGTCAGCATCTCACGATTGCCTCGTTGGAACTTTTCCCATTCTTCATCTATCTCAGGGATAACAAAAATTTCGGGAATACTCGCATCGATACCAATCGTCGGTCGCTCATGATAATAGGTTCCTA
>NZ_JBMHEW010000001.1:1062500-1557500 GCF_050499185.1 Enterococcus sp. AZ040 | reverse complement strand
ACATCCTAGTTGTCTGTGCAACCCCACATCCTTTTCCACTTAATAGTTATTTGGGGACCTTAGCTGGTGGTCTGGGCTGTTTCCCTTTCGACTATGGATCTTATCACTCACAGTCTGACTCCCGGATATGAATGAATGGCATTCGGAGTTTATCTGAATTCGGTAACCCGAGATGGGCCCCTAGTCCAAACAGTGCTCTACCTCCATCATTCTCAATTCCGAGGCTAGCCCTAAAGCTATTTCGGAGAGAACCAGCTATCTCCAAGTTCGTTTGGAATTTCTCCGCTACCCACACCTCATCCCCGCACTTTTCAACGTACGTGGGTTCGGTCCTCCAGTGCGTTTTACCGCACCTTCAACCTGGACATGGGTAGATCACATGGTTTCGGGTCTACGACAACATACTCATTCGCCCTATTCAGACTCGCTTTCGCTGCGGCTCCGTCTCTTCAACTTAACCTCGCATGCTATCGTAACTCGCCGGTTCATTCTACAAAAGGCACGCTATCACCCATTAACGGGCTCTAACTTGTTGTAGGCACACGGTTTCAGGATCTATTTCACTCCCCTTCCGGGGTGCTTTTCACCTTTCCCTCACGGTACTGGTTCACTATCGGTCACTAGGGAGTATTTAGCCTTGGGAGATGGTCCTCCCGGATTCCGACGGAATTCCTCGTGTTCCGCCGTACTCAGGATCCTCCTAGGTGTTATCCAAATTTCGCCTACGGGGTTTTTACCCTCTTTGACATACTTTTCCAAGTATTTCGACTATCTGAATAGACTACCATATCGGAGTCCTACAACCCCAACAAGCAAGCTTGTTGGTTTGGGCTTTTCCCGTTTCGCTCGCCGCTACTCAGGGAATCGAATTTTCTTTCTCTTCCTGCAGGTACTTAGATGTTTCAGTTCTCTGCGTCTACCTCGACTGCGCTATGTATTCACGCAGACGTAACATCCTATAAAAGATGCTGGGTTTCCCCATTCGGAAATCTCTGGATCATAGCTTACTTACAGCTCCCCAAAGCATATCGGTGTTAGTCCCGTCCTTCATCGGCTCCTAGTGCCAAGGCATCCACCGTGCGCCCTTATTCACTTAACCTTTGACCTTACGGTCGGTTTTGAGTACTTCTTCTAGCGATAGAAGGTTGCTCAAGAAAATAAGCGTTGAACTTATTAAAAAACTCTTTTAACATTTCAACTCGGTGTGTGTTACTTGTTTTGATTTTTTCTTCGATATCCAGTTTTCAATGAACAAATTTGTTTGAGAGTAAACCTCTCAAAACTGAACAAAGGCAAACGATGTGTAGTCTTCCGAAATATTCCTTAGAAAGGAGGTGATCCAGCCGCACCTTCCGATACGGCTACCTTGTTACGACTTCACCCCAATCATCTATCCCACCTTAGGCGGCTGGCTCCAAAAAGGTTACCTCACCGACTTCGGGTGTTACAAACTCTCGTGGTGTGACGGGCGGTGTGTACAAGGCCCGGGAACGTATTCACCGCGGCGTGCTGATCCGCGATTACTAGCGATTCCGGCTTCATGTAGGCGAGTTGCAGCCTACAATCCGAACTGAGAGAAGCTTTAAGAGATTAGCTTAGCCTCGCGACTTCGCAACTCGTTGTACTTCCCATTGTAGCACGTGTGTAGCCCAGGTCATAAGGGGCATGATGATTTGACGTCATCCCCACCTTCCTCCGGTTTGTCACCGGCAGTCTCGCTAGAGTGCCCAACTAAATGATGGCAACTAACAATAAGGGTTGCGCTCGTTGCGGGACTTAACCCAACATCTCACGACACGAGCTGACGACAACCATGCACCACCTGTCACTTTGCCCCCGAAGGGGAAGCTCTATCTCTAGAGTGGTCAAAGGATGTCAAGACCTGGTAAGGTTCTTCGCGTTGCTTCGAATTAAACCACATGCTCCACCGCTTGTGCGGGCCCCCGTCAATTCCTTTGAGTTTCAACCTTGCGGTCGTACTCCCCAGGCGGAGTGCTTAATGCGTTTGCTGCAGCACTGAAGGGCGGAAACCCTCCAACACTTAGCACTCATCGTTTACGGCGTGGACTACCAGGGTATCTAATCCTGTTCGCTCCCCACGCTTTCGAGCCTCAGCGTCAGTTACAGACCAGAGAGCCGCCTTCGCCACTGGTGTTCCTCCATATATCTACGCATTTCACCGCTACACATGGAATTCCACTCTCCTCTTCTGCACTCAAGTCTCCCAGTTTCCAATGACCCTCCCCGGTTGAGCCGGGGGCTTTCACATCAGACTTAAGAAACCGCCTGCGCTCGCTTTACGCCCAATAAATCCGGACAACGCTTGCCACCTACGTATTACCGCGGCTGCTGGCACGTAGTTAGCCGTGGCTTTCTGGTTAGATACCGTCAAGGGATGAACGTTCTACTCTCATCCTTGTTCTTCTCTAACAACAGAGTTTTACGATCCGAAAACCTTCTTCACTCACGCGGCGTTGCTCGGTCAGACTTTCGTCCATTGCCGAAGATTCCCTACTGCTGCCTCCCGTAGGAGTCTGGGCCGTGTCTCAGTCCCAGTGTGGCCGATCACCCTCTCAGGTCGGCTATGCATCGTTGCCTTGGTGAGCCGTTACCTCACCAACTAGCTAATGCACCGCGGGTCCATCCATCAGTGACGCAAAAGCGCCTTTCAACTTTCTTCCATGCGGAAAATAGTGTTATACGGTATTAGCACCTGTTTCCAAGTGTTATCCCCTTCTGATGGGCAGGTTACCCACGTGTTACTCACCCGTTCGCCACTCTTTTTCTTTCGGTGGAGCAAGCTCCGGTGAAAGAAAAAGCGTTCGACTTGCATGTATTAGGCACGCCGCCAGCGTTCGTCCTGAGCCAGGATCAAACTCTCATAATGATTTGTTTGAATGACCATACGGTCATTAAGCTCATAAAAATTAACTTTGCTAGCTATTGCTTGCATGTATTTGTTTCAATAAATTGAAACGTCCTACACATTGGTTCGTTTGCTTGCTTTGTTCAGTTTTCAAAGGTCTACAGTGCTGCGTTAGCAACTTTTGTATCATATCAGAGCGACAGTTGATTGTCAACTCTTTTTTAAAAGTTTTTTTCGCTCGTTGTTTTTCAACTTCGCAGCGGCTGTCTCAGCGACTCCATTAGAATAACAAATGATTTGTTATTTGTCAACAACTTTTTTTAATTATTTTTGTTGATTTATCAACATCGATTAACTGTTTTATTATTGCGACTTTGTTATAATATCATCTGTTTCATTTTTGGTCAAGTCTTTTTTGAAGTTTTTTCAAAAGCTTTTTTGACCCGCTGGCTCAATTGCCAACGTTGAATACTTTATCATTCTAAGAATGAAAGAGCAAGCTTTTTTCTGAAATATTTTCAACTAAGTCGAGATAAACAAAAAAACTACCCAAAATAGGTAGTTTAATCAATATCGATCGTACGAAAACGGATCTGATTTTGATCGTCTCGTTTTAAGGTTGTTTCTTCTTTCAGATAAGAAAACTTCTTCTCATTGATCGCTGGATTCTCAAGCATTTCTTCATAACCCGCAAAAATATCATGGATATATTTTTTATAAGCTTTTTTCTTTTTGATTCTTTTCTTCATTTGGCACCGTCCTTTACGTGCTTATCTTAGCAAGCCGAAAGGATTCTGACAACCATTATCCGCATTTTCATACCAAAAATTCACTTTGACACAACTATTCCATTAATTCAGCCAAGTGACACTAATGGAATAGAATGCTTAGCTTGCGGTCAAACGTTTTTGAAAAGCCAATCGCTCTCCGTTCGGAAAAGGGAATGTTACCTCTCCTTTGTATTGATAGCCAGCTGCTTGAATATTCTTTTGCATACCAATATTAGCTTTATACGTATCGATACGTAAATCAACGATTCCTTGCTCTAATGCAACCACTTCAAGAGCTTGCAGCAATTTGGCGCTTAACTTTTGCCCTTTAAAATGAGAACTGACAACGACGCGATGAATGGATAGATATGGACCGTTTCCATCCCACCCTGCGCCGGTAATTGCGTTGTAGACAGGATCTTCACCGGATACTAACGCTGCCGATGCCGCAATTTTTCCATCTATCACCAACACATAGCTCTCATCGTTTGCAATATCTGCTTTGATTTGATTTTCTTTTGGGCCATATCCATCTTGCCATTGCGGAGATCCTTGTGCTTTTAAGAAAGCAATGCCTTCTTCAAAAAGCGCCATCAACTCAACCAGATCATCCTCCGTTGTTTTACGAAACTTCTCCATTAAAAACCACCTTTCTTCTATAAAAAGAAGCGGATAATAAAGCATTCAAAGTCGTTCTTAATCAATCGTTTTTAATTTCCCCTGGAACTCACTGATTGATTGATACCCTTTTTCTTTCATGATCGCTGCTAATTCTTTCGTCAATCGTTCAAAGATCACCGGTCCTTCTTTTTGCAGCTCTGTGCCGATCTGCAACATAGAAGCGCCACATAACAAATGTTCGTACGCATCTTGACCATTACGAATCCCACCAGTACCGATAATTTTGATTTCTGGCTTGAGACGTGTATAGAAAGCCCGCACATTGGCTAATGCCGTTGGTTTCACATATTCGCCTCCCAAACCGCCAAACCCATCTTTTGGTTTGATAACTACTGAGTCAGTAGCAGGATCGATAAATAAAGCATTCCCAATACTATTGATTGAATTGATATAAGTTAACGGATACTTGTTCAATATCTTAGCCATCTCATCAAAGTGAGCCAAATCAAAGTATGGCGGCAATTTGACACCTAAAGGTTTTGTGAAAAAACCAAAGACTGTTTCCAGAATTTGATCGGTCAAAGGAAAATCATAGGCAACTTGGGGTTTTCCTGGCACGTTTGGACAAGAAAGATTTAACTCTGTGATTCCTTCAAAATCACTTTCTTGGATTTTCTTCAATAACTCAATGTTTTCAGCCACGCTCATACCAGCGACAGAGAAAAAGAAGGGCGCTTGCTGGGTCATTTCCTGCTGTTTTTTGATAGCATAGTCTAAGTAGTAGTCCACCCCTAGATTTGGTAATCCCATCGAATTGATGCTTCCTAACGGTAAATCGGTATAACGTGGTTCTGGATTTCCCGCACGTGCTTCTAGCGTTGCACTCTTCGTGACAAATGCCCCAGCTGCTGATGCCGCTAATTCATCTAATTCCTCGATCGTCATACAATGGACTCCTGAGGCGTTCATAAACGGATTTTTGTATGTATATTTCCCAAAATTCGTAGCTAACATTGATTCATTCCTCCAATCTTTTCAACTAGTTTACCGTTTCATTTCTGAAAATGCAATGCAATCTTCGCAAACTTTCTGCAAGCACTGACTAAAAGCAAGATAGTTAAAGACACGCATCCAACTTAAATCCAAAAAGACTCTTCTATCAACTTTATTCAGCTGATAAAAGAGTCTAAGACATTTATTTTCTACGATAAAATCCTTAACGAATCCCCAAAGCAATCCGTGCATAACGACTCATTTTATCAGTCGTCCAAGCGGGATACCAGACTAGTTTTACTTCTGGATTTTTGACTTCTGGAATATCGCTTAATGCTTCGTGTATCGATTCAGTCAATACGTCGGCTAAGGGACAGCCCATTGTTGTTAAGGTCATTTTGATTACGGTATTGCCTGTTTCTGCATCAAATTCGACTTCATAAACTAAGCCTAGATTCACTATATCAATCCCCAACTCAGGGTCAATCACGGTTTCCAAGGCAGCCAAGACACGCTCTTTGATTGCTTCTGCTTCTACTTCAGTATATGCCACGGTTGAAGACCTCCTTTAATTCTTGTTTCAAATAATACCTTCTTTTGCAAGATTTGTAAATGGACGATCCTTGATTATGGACGGCTTTTCTTGTGTATTTTCAGTTCTGGGAAGACCCCCGTCGTTTTAAAGGTCCGTTGTTCATCATCTGTCGCAAAACGACCTGTGATCGATTGGGTCGGCACAAAGTTAATAAACGCATTGCCGTCTGCTTCTAAAACGGCTTGTTCTAAATCGTAGATCTCGTAGCGGGTCACGACCATCATGATCATATTGCCCGGTACGCCTGAATAGCCTCCGACTGAGGGGAACAAAGTCATGCCGCGAAACACATGCTTAGAAATATTTTTCCCAACAGCTTCCGCATTGGTCGTAATAATCATCGCCGTTACCTTTTGATGACTTGTGTGCAGCATGTCCACCACGTAGCTCATTGCGAAAATCGAAATGATCGTGTACAAGGCACTTTCCCAAGAAAAGACGAAACCTGAGACCATGACAATGATGCCGTTTAAAATAAACATATATTTACCGACCGTTTTTCCAGTCGTTTTTGATAATATCAACGAAAGGATATCCATTCCGCCGGTGGTAAAACCCATTTTCAGTGAAAACGCAACGCCGACGCCTAACAGTACGCCACCGAGCAAAGCGTTAACCAAAATATTGTCAGTGATTGCTCCTTGTGGAAGGATTATCGTTAAGACAGAAACGACAACGACATTGATAAAGCTCAATAGTGTCGATGATTTCCCGAGTTTGATGAACCCGAGAACAAAGATAGGCAAGTTTAAGAGGAAAATAAACAGCCCTGTACTAAGGTGAACGCCAAAATGTTCCAAGGCAAGTGCCACGATCAATTGGGCGACCCCGTTCATCCCAGCAGAAAGAACGTTTGCGGGAATCAAAAAGAAATTTAAAGCAATGGCTGCGGTGATACCTGACAGCAAAATAACCCCTATTTTTTTCAATCGTTCTGATTGTTCGTGCTTCGTTAATAACTTACTCACAATGATCTAGCTCCTTCACTAAAAATCTCCTTCCAAAGAATAGCAGTTTGTGTGAAAAAATGAAACAATTATTTGCAAAAATTTACTTTTGATTCCCGCATCGTTCGCCTCCATGTTAAAATCATAGGTAAGAGATGAGAGGAGTGATTGATTTTGGCAAAAGAAGCAAGTTTTGATGTCGTATCTGAGATCAACACAGAAGAAGTGAAAAACGCCATTCAACAGGCGGAAAAAGAATTGAAAAACCGATTTGATTTTAAAGGCTCCACGGTAGAAATCAAGATGACTGAGGGCAAACTGACGATCGTTGGAGATGACGAATTTAAGTTGGAGCAAATCAAAGATGTGCTCTTTGCGAAGCTGATCAAACGGAATGTACCAACGAAAAATATACAATTTGGCGAAACGGAGCATGCCTTGGGAGCAAAAGCTCGTCAAACAGCAGAATTGATCAATGGCATCGATAAAGAAAACGCCAAAAAAATAACGACTGCGATCAAAAACGCCAAGCTAAAAGTTAAAACTCAAATTCAAGACAATCAAATTCGGGTAACCGGCAAAAGTCGTGACGATCTGCAAGAGGTGATCCAATTATTGCGTAAACTGCCTTTAACGATCAATTTACAGTTTACAAATTATCGCTAATCAAAAAAACTAGAACAGAGTCTAACGTGTTGGTTAGGCAAAATCAGCTTTATCTGCTGATTTTGCACAACCTCTCCTGAAAGCTCTGCTTCTAGTTTTTTTCTTGCCAAAAATGAGTCAATGCCTTTGATAACTCTTGCGGCCGACGAATGTTTAAGGCATGCTGCCAGTGCAGTGGGAAAAGTTCTTGGTAACGCGGTGTCCGAAAACGTTGATCCAGCAATAACACCACGCCGCGATCGCTGACATCCCGGATCACTCGACCGGCTGCTTGCAGGACTTTATTCATCCCTGGCAGCTGATAGGCATACGCAAAGCCAGCTGCCTTTTTCTCATCGTAATATTCCCGAATCAATTCTTGCTCGTGATTGATTTGCGGCAGTCCGACTCCTACCACTGCTGCACCGATCAAGCGATCGCCTTTTAGGTCGATCCCTTCAGAAAAAATTCCTCCAAGGACACAAAATGCCACTAATGTTTTTGGCTGGCTCTCTTGTCCGTCTTGACTTGTTTCTAGCAAGGATGATCGTTGCCGCTCAAGAGATTGAAGCTGTGCAAGAAACGCCTCGCGCTCTACTTCGTTCATGGCTGTCCCCTGAATCAAGACCTCCACCTCTGGCGCCTGTTGGGAAAATGCTGCCGCCACATCATCCAAGTAACGATAAGAAGGGAAAAAGACCATATAGTTTCCCGCTTTCGCTGCAGTCATTTGCTGGATTGCATCAACGATTGCAGGAATGCTGGCTTCACGTTGGCGATACGTTGTTTGGATATAGTCTGCAATAAAAATCCCCTGATTTTTCGGATCAAAAGGACTTGGCAGGCGATAGCGCAAAGCTTCATTGCCGCCTCCTAACACCTCTTGATAATAGGACAAAGGAGTAAAGCTCGCAGAAAACAACAGGCTGGCCTTGCCCTTATCTAACACAGATTCCAAAAACGGCGCTGGTTCGATGCAAAATTGCCGTAGTTTGATATCATAGCGGTCGATCTCCACCGTCGTTTCGTAGTGATCATCATAAAATTCACTGATCTTCAAATAATGGTTAGCTTCAAAATACACTTGCAGCACTTCTTCTTGCAATTCATGCTCAGGATTTGCCGGCAACCATTCCTTCATCAATTCAGCTACTTTGTAGAGCTGATTGACCATCGTTTCATGGGGAGCTGCTTGATGGTGATATTCCCACTCTTCCTCTTTTGCTATTTGAGCAATAGCCGCAAATTCTTTGTCAACTTTGTTTAGGGCGCGTTTTAATTTTTGCTGGTCATTGGATAGTTTCTTCTTTAATTCCTTAAATGGCTGCCGGGTAATGGTTGCCGAATACATTTCTTTGGAACGGTTGACTAAGTTATGGGCCTCATCCACTAGAAAGAAATATTCTTCATCCGGCTCCTCAAAAAATCTTCGCAAATAAACGGTGGGATCAAACAAATAATTATAATCACCAATAATGACATCGCAAAAGACACTGACATCCAGTGAAAGCTCGAAGGGACAGACCGTATGTTTCTTTCCGTAGGTCTCGATCACTTCTCGGGTTATTTGGTTCTCGTGATGCAACAGATCCCATAATGCTTCGTTGATTCGATTGTAATAGCCTTGCGCATACGCACAGTGTTCTGGCGTACAGTTTCGTTCATCTAAAAAACAGATTTTGTCTTTGGCGGTAATCGTGACACTTTTGGTTTCACTACCGTTGTCTGCTAACTTGCTCAGTGCATCTTCGGCCACTTGTCTGGTGATCGTCTTCGCCGTCAGATAAAAGACCCGATCAGCCCCTTCTTCCCCTAGCACTTTTAATGCGGGAAACAGCGTTGACATGGTTTTTCCAGTTCCAGTTGGCGCTTCCGCAAAAAGTCGCTTGCCATTTTTTAGTGTTTTATACGCCGCTGCTGCTAACTCTCGCTGCCCTTTGCGAAAGGTTTCAAAGGGAAAAGACAGCAGCTGCAAAGACGTATTGCGGACACGGCGCCAATTCTCTTGAAAAACTAACCATTTATGATATTCCTGAAGTAATTCTTCATAAAAAACAGCTAATTCTGAAAACTGAAATGTTCTTCTCGTACGGGTAGTCAGCTTTTCAGTCGTTTGATAATAAGTCAATTGTACGGCGATTCGATCGATGGGTCTCTTCGGATCATTACCTTCAGCAGTAGGTTCTGCTTCTGGTTTCTCTTGATTTTCACTGTCACTAAGCGCTGCTTGTTCATTTTCTTGTAGTAAAAACAAATAAGCATAAACCATTCCCTGGGCAAAAAACAAATCGATTTGATCTTCAGGGATATCTTCGAACGCTGGTTCTGAAGTTTTGATCTCATCGATCACCCAAGAATTAACAGTTGCATCAAAAAAGAGACCATCGGCACGTCCTTCGACAGTGATCGAATCTTTCTCAATTTGGCTTTCTCGTTTGAAAAAGACTTCTTTTTGATACCCATCCCCAGCCTCTTTTTGTAGTTGGCGATGGATACGGGCGCCTTCTTGCGCGGTATGATTACTGACTTTGCGGCTATCAATATCGCCTCGGCGCAAAATAAATTCTACGATTTTTCTAACCGCAACTTTTCCTTTATACACGTGTTCACCTTCTCGTTTGCCATTATAGCGGATAGATTACTTTTGGAAAAGCGAACAGAAACAGCTTTTCATCCTCTGCGGAGAGTATCCTATCTAAACAGGTTTTATCACCATGAAAAAACCACTTGCAACAAAACACCTACTCATCAGATAATTGACTTCATTTTTTCTTCCAGAAAATGGGTTTGGCGAAGGATTTACAAAAAAGCCTACTCTACTCACCTAAGCAAGTAAAGCAGGGCTATTTTTTGAGAGATATTTATTGATCGACTTGAATATCATAACTGACACCATTTTGGTCAAAAGCTTGTTGATTGTCTAGATCTAACGTGAACTCAAAGGTCCGTCCATCTGCTTTGATTGTCAAATGCTTCCCTTCAACCGTGTATGATGCATCTTGATAGGTGATCTCATAAATTTGATAAGGGTCGTTGGACAACTGTACCTCTGAATGGGAAAAATGACGCTGAAAATCACTTTCGATTTGTCCTTCATACAAGGCAACATCACTAGAGCTGGCTGAACTATCTTCTAAATCTGCCATCGGCAAATACTGCTTAACGATCGTCAACTCATTCTCATGAAAATCATAAACCCCTTGGCTTTGCGGAAAGATAACACTCTCATCTTGGATCAGCATCAAATCAAGGTCGCCATTTTCAACCGTTTTTGAGGCGGAAGTAACAGTTTCAGAAACTTCTTTCGAATCGTTGATGGTTAGCTCCTCTTGGCCACAGCTCACTAAAGCGAGCGCGGCGAAGCATAAAGTGAAAAAAAATTGCAGGGATTTTTTCATAAAAAACACCTTCTTACAAAAAGTTGAGGTATACCAATCAAAACTAACGCAAGATACAGATCACACACTTTCCTCGAAGTTGGTCACGAAGAATGTTCATGCTTTTGTCAAAAACTAGACCCGTTTCAAACGAATCAACGCTTTCTTATTTCAATTAGTATAACAGCAGTTTTTTGCTAATGCGGTTTCTTAGAAAAATTTTCGAATTCCCACAATAATTCTAAGCTTTTCTCTCATCAAACTATTGGTTATCCTTATCACCTGCCTGCCAAAGGTTGATCACAGCATCTTCACGAAGTAAAGCCTATCCGTGCCAAGCACAGGTGTATCCGTAAGCACAGCAAACGGTTCGAAGCCGACTGCTTGGTAGAATTGCGGCGCTTGGTAGTCTTGGGTGGTAACCGTCACGGAACGACACCCCACTTTTTTACCGTGATCAAAAAGTGCTTTTATCAATTGTTTCCCGATCCCCTGATTCTGATGGCTTGGATCAACTGCTAACAATTGAATATGGATCGTATTGCCTGTCCGTTTTCCAATCACCCCACCAAGTTGATCCTGATTGTCAAAAAAAGCAAATGAAAGCTGCTCTTGATCGGAAAAGGCACTCACTGCCTCTGTTTTTTTCGTTGAATGATTTAGCCATTGACAGACTGCCTGACGATTGTCTTCTGCGTTTATCGTTTTTATCATTAATTTTTCACTCCTAAAAACCTTTCTTTGTTTCCTCTTATACTTTAAGCTATACTTATAGTCAGACACAAGTATTTGTGATCCTAGGAGGTTTTAGCATGAAAATCATTGGTTTAGTGACAGGACCCGTTCAAGAAAATTGTTACCTAATTTGGAAAGAAGATGTTTTGTTGATTATTGATCCTGGAGCAGAAGCAGCGAGATTGATCGCTGAGATCGAAAAAACAGGCGCAAAACCAGCAGCGATTTTATTGACCCACACTCATTATGACCATATCGGCGCAGTTGACCATTTGCGGGATTATTATCAGATCCCCGTTTACGTGAGTCCGCTTGAGCAAGGATGGCTAAGTGATCCTATGAAAAATCTTTCTGGCCGTCATCCTGAATTAGGAACCATCACCGCACGTCCAGCTGAATTCGAGCTAGAATTGAAAGAGTACGAGATAGCTGGCATGTCCTTTAAGGTTGTTGCAACCCCGGGTCATTCCATTGGTAGCGTCAGTTTTATTTTTGACAATTTTGTCGTTTCCGGAGACGCCTTATTTAAAGGTAGCATTGGTCGGACAGACCTGCCAACCGGAAATTTGGAACAATTGCTGACCAGCATCCAAACGCAACTCTTTGTTTTACCGAATCAAATGGCGGTCTATCCTGGCCACGGAGAACCAACAACGATCGAAATTGAGAAACGGACCAATCCGTTTTTTAACGCATAAACGTATGACGAATCAAAAGGAGGAATAACTAGTTATGGCAAAGACGGAATTGTATGTCGTGCGTCACGGAAAAACAATGTTTAACACATTGCAGCGGGTGCAAGGCTGGTGTGACACACCATTGACTCGAACCGGTGAACAAGGCATCCACTATTTAGGCCTTGGGTTACGCGATGTGGATTTTGTAGAAGCAGTATCCAGTGACAGCGGTCGAGCGATTGAAACCATGCGTCTGATACTGGGTGAACATGTCAGAGGACCGGAGATCCCTTATCACATCGACAAACGGATTCGTGAATGGTGCTTTGGCTCACTTGAAGGGGCCTATGATGCAGAAATGTGGGGCGTTCTGCCGCGGATTCTTGATTTTCCTGATTATGATGAGATGATTGCTAATCATGTCACGTTTGAGGCGATCGCCAATGCGATCTACCACGCCGATACAGCCAATTGGGCGGAAACCTTTGATGTTTTGACCGAACGTGTCAAAACAGGGTTTGAAGATATCGCCTATCGCGTTGAGAAAAAAGGCGGCGGCAATGCGTTAGTTGTGTCTCACGGCTTAACGATCGCTTTTCTTTTGCATCTGATCAATGATGAGAACAATGTTCGTATGGATATTGAAAATGGTTCGGTCACTCGACTGATCTACGAAGACGGCAGCTTTACCATCGCCGAAGTTGGTAACACAGAATACATCAAAAAAGGCTTAGCGCTCTCTCAAGAGCTTTTGTCCTAAGAGAAACCTCTGACGGCTAATCAATTTCTTCAAGAAAGGAGCAGTTTTTGTTTTAAAAACTGCCCTCTTTTTTTAGGAAAAAGATTGGTATTCGAATCAGGAAACGGTATACTAAGAGTTGTATTTTGTCATAGAAAGGACTGGACCAATGTTTTTTACAAATTTTATAAAAGCGATTTTATTTGGGATCATTGAAGGGATCACGGAATGGCTGCCAATTAGCAGCACTGGTCACTTGATTCTTGCCGACGAATTTATCGGTTTGAATGTTACCCCCGAATTTATGACGATGTTCAATGTTGTCATTCAATTGGGCGCGATACTAGCGGTCGTCTACTTATATTTCCATAAACTGAACCCTTTTTCCCCACAAAAAAATGAAATAGAGAAAAAAGATACGTGGACGTTATGGTTTAAAGTTATTGTTGCGGTCTTGCCATCGGTTATTATCGGATTACCGTTAGATGATTGGTTAGATGCGCACTTCTACAACTTTTTCTCCGTTTCGATCGTCTTGATCGTTTATGGGATCGGCTTTATCGTAGTTGAAAAACGAAACAAGAATAAAGCACCGAAATGTACCGATTTGAACAAATTCACCTACAAAGCGGCCTTGATTGTCGGCATGTTCCAGGTATTGGCATTGATCCCAGGAACTTCTCGTTCTGGTGCTACTATCTTAGGTGCTATCATGATCGGCGCTTCTCGTTATGTTGCTGCTGAATTTTCATTTTTCTTAGGTATTCCCACCATGTTTGGTGCCAGTGCCTTGAAAATCTTCAAGTTTTTGAAAGATGGCAATGCCTTTGATTTCCAAGGAACCGTCATCTTATTAACAGGAACCATCGTCTCATTCATCGTTTCGATCATCGCGATCCGTTTCTTGATGAACTACATCAAGCGTAACGATTTTACCGTATTTGGATGGTATCGTATCGTTTTAGGAATCATTTTGATCGGCTATTGGCTGATCCAATTATAAGCAAAAAGAGCAACTCTTGTGGCACTTACCTGCCCAAGAGTTGCTCTTTTTTTGTTTGAAAGGTCTCTAGTTCCTCACGTGTTTTTGATTACCATACCGTCAATAATATCCACCGCACTTTCGGTGTCGTTGATAATTGATTCAAAACGATCATAAACATCTTTCCATTTAATGATTTCAAGAACGTCCGTTTCGTCTGTGAATAACGCTTTTTTCATTTTTGAATACAAACGGTCTGCTTCTGATTCAATCGTATTCACATCATTAATCATTTGACGCAATGTTTTTGAATTTTTGAACTTAGGAAATTCTTTTAAGGCCGTTTCAACGCCTTGTGTCGCTTGAACGATCATTCCAGCAAATAAGTTGGTTTCAGGGCGGATCTTCGTAATGACCAAATTCTCAAATAAATAAGTCAGTCCCATAATGCCATCCAAAATATCATCTAGACGCTCTGAAATGACTAGGATGTCCTCGCGATCGATAGGGGTGATAAATGAATCATATAACTCATTGGTTAGCTCAGCGATCACTTTATCCCCTTCTTTTTCCAAAGCATGAATCTCAGCTGCTGCTTCGGTCAATGCTCGTTCAGAATAATCGTTGATCAAAAGCGAAAAACGTTTGGCAGCTAAATGGCCGTTCGTCGCCAACTGCTCCATTGCTGCAAAATAATCGAATCCTTTTTTTCGTGCCATTACTTTCTCTCCTCACAAAATTAGCAATAAAAATTTGACCATTAGAAACGCAATCAATCCACAGCCAGGAAAGGTTAAAATCCAAGCATAGATCATTTCTTTTACAATGCGCCAATCAACGCTAGAAAAACGCCGAGACGCTCCAACGCCCATGATAGCGGTCGTTTTCGTGTGCGTTGTTGAAACTGGGATACCAAATACGGAAGACAAGAACAAACAGATTGCTGCAGTAACATCTGCAGAAAAGCCTTGGTATTTTTCCAGTTTTACCATATCCATCCCCACTGATTTAATGATCTTCATCCCACCGACCGATGTACCGATCCCCATGGTCAAGGAACAAAGAACCATCACCCACAGTGGGATGGCAAAGCCATTGCCGGTCTTTTCAGCAAGATTGTTGTAAAAAAGGCCTAACATGAACACACCCATGAATTTTTGTCCATCTTGGGCACCATGCAAGAAGGCATTGGCACCAGCCGCGATGGCTTGACCAACCGTAAAAATTTTGTTGGCTTTTCGCCGTTGGGTATCGCGAAAGAGCCATACGATCAGTTTCGTGATCAAAAATCCACCAATAAACCCCATTAACGTAGACACAACGAGACCGATTAAGACTTTCATCCATTCTTCACCGTTGACTGCATGTAAACCACCCAGAGCCATGGCAGCCCCTGTCAATCCCGCAATCAATGCGTGAGATTCACTGGTTGGGATCCCAAAATACCAAGCTGCGACCGTCCAAACAACAATTGAAAACAAGGCAGCGGCTAATGCGATCTGTGAGACCCGAAAACTCCCGCCTGAGTCAAAAGTCACAATATTACTGATGGTTTCTGCAACTTGCGCATTAAAATACGTCATCACCAGCACACCTAAGAAATTCATGACGACTGCCATGCCAATGGCGATATTCGGGCGTAAGACTCTCGTGGAGACAGCGGTTGCAATAGCATTCGGCGCATCCGTCCACCCGTTGACGAAAATCACCCCTAATGACAAGACAATCGTTAGAAACAAAGCGATATTCACATAGATTCCCCCATTTAAAAATTCCGAAGTAATCATAGCATAGAAAGCTCTTTCTGTGTAAACTTTTTATAACTATTCAGTAAAAAATGTGCAAAGAAGCATTTTTTAAAACCATAAAGCAAAAAATAGCACGGTCAAAAAACAAATTTTTGTGTTAAGTAAAATTTCTTTACAACTTTTATTGCAATCACTCTTGGCATTAGGTATAATGACTAGTGTTGATTTATACGTTTTCTAAACGTAATTGAACTTTTTTTTCGGAGGTGAAATACATGCCAAACATTGAATCTGCAATCAAACGTGTTCGCACAAGCGAAGCGGCTAATGCTAAGAATTCATCTCAAGTAAGCACAATGCGTACAGCAATCAAAAAATTTGATCAAGCTGTTGAAGCTGGTGCTGATAACGTAGATGCGTTATATAAAGATGCTGTTAAAGCAATCGATATGGCTGAGACTAAAGGATTGATCCACAAGAACAAAGCTAGTCGCGACAAATCTCGTTTAAGTAAAAAAATTGCAAAATAAGCAAATTAAGAAAGGCGCAGCAATCATCGATTGCTGCGCCTTTCTTTTTGACTTACTGTTTGCCATGTTTTAAAACAAATAGCTGGAACAAATACTCTTTGTCCATCTGACCACTTTTCACTAAGTAATCATTTTCGATCAATTCACTATATAGTGCCGCTAATTGCTTTTCTCCAAACCCCCGAGCTTGCTGCATCGCTAATTTCACTCGGTACGGATGAATCCCCAACGTTTCTGCGATATTGGCTTGCTGGTAGCCAATTTTCATCAAAATCGCCGCCTGTAACAGCAGACGGACTTGGCTGATCAAGATAGCATTGATCTTGATCGTCTCTTCCCCTTGCAATAATAGATCGTCATACAAGCGCAACGCATCCGATACGTTCCCCTTTAAGACATCGCTGGTTAATTCAAAGACATTGTGTTCCAACGTCTTAGGGATCAACTGCAAGACGATCTCTTTCGTAATTTTATTGCCATTTCCTGCATACAGCCGTAGTTTCTGTAACTCCTGCATCGCTTTTGATAGTTGCAGATCCGTTAACCGTAAAAACAAATCAAACGCCTCTCGGCTCATTTCGATGCCATCATTTGCCAACGACTGTTGGAGATACTGACGCACGTCGGCTTCTTTCATAGGTGCGACATCAATCACAACTGCGGCTTTCTTCAATTGCTTAGTAATTTTTTTCCGTTCATCTAATTTATCGACATCTGCAAAAATCACCATTACCGATGATTCCAATGGGTCTTTGATGTAATTCAAAAAATCATCTAGGTCATGCTCAGGTGCATTGCTCTTTTTTTCAGCCGTTAAGAAAAATGGCCGCTCAACGAAAAGTAATCGCTGATCGCCAAAAAAAGGCAACGATTGAGCTTCTTGGATCACCATATCAAGGGGATCTTTCTCCATGTCAAAGGAAGCAAAATTCAGGTCATCTTTCCCAACAGAAAACCGTTCTAAAAAGGCCGCACGAACTTGCTCTTGTAAAAACATTTCACTACCGATGACTAGATAAATCGATTGCAGCTCCTTGGTTCGAATTGATTGCAACGCTTTTTGTAATTCCATCGTCCCCCCCGCTTTCATTCTTATCCTACCATTAGTCTATCGGATAGTCTAGCAGCGTTTTTATCAAAAATGTTTGTTGTTTTTCAGACCAAATAAATTGGATCATGCCCTGCTGATCCGTTCGCAAAACGGTCTGATTTACCAACGTTTCAAGCACCTCTTCATGAGGATGCCCGTACCGATTGTTCCGTCCACTTGAAACGATCCCGAATTGGGGATCGATTGCCGCAACAAACTCAGGTGCCGTCGAGGTTCGACTGCCATGATGCCCTAGTTTCAATACATCAACTTTAAGATTCGGATAATCATGAATCAACTTTTTTTCACCTGCTTGTTCGAGATCGCCAGTAAACAAAAATGTTTTATCCCCTACCTTGGTTTTAATCACCATCGAATCTTCGTTTTGTCCTGCACCTGATTCTGGTGCCAATACTTGCAACTGAAGGGAATCCCCCACCACTTGGTCAATCGTCGTCCAAACAACGTTTGTCTGCTTAGGCAGTTCGTTTAATAGCTTGGCGATGCGGTGATCTTGTTCACTTCCTGGTACGAGATATAACGTTTCAACGGGGATCACCTTCATCAAGGCTAGTGCGTCCCCCATATGGTCCGTGTCCCCATGAGTTAGAAACAAACCAGTAATCTTCCTGACTCCCTCCCCTTTCAAAAAAGGAATCAATGTAGATTCCGCGGCAGCTTGTCGTTTGCGCTCTTGCCAGTTTTCTTTCGGAAAAGACAGAGAACCTCCAGTATCGATCACATAAACTTCGCGATTTTTTTCTGCCTGTAAAACGATACTATCGCCTTGACCAACGTCGACATAACTAATGGTGGGTAAAACGCGATTCTTCTGAAAGACGATTGGTACAACAAGCGAAAAACAGATCACCAGCAGCCACCGTTTCTTTTGGTAACAGAGCAAGCTGAGCAAACAACAACTAGCAGCCAATCCTGCAGGAACGGCACCCACCGTTATCGACACGCCTCCTACAGCGCCCACGACAACTTCCATAAGCAGCAAAAGCCCTTCAAAAAGGGCAATCAGCCCACTGATGGTTGGGAAAAGTGTCCCAGCAATGAAAATTACGAAACAGGCTGGCAGCAAAACCATTTGAAAAAATGGTAAAAAGACAAACGTCAAAAAGCCCCCAAATAATGGGAATTCATAAAAGAGCGAGGCAATGACAGGCGCAGCCAGCACCGTGAGGAACTGACTACGCCAAAACCACGTCAATTTGATCGGTTGCTGCATTACTATCAGGAAGGTCATCAAAAGACTTAGTTGCCCCGATGTTTGAAGCAATACTTTGGGATCAACGAATAAAAGAGTCGTTAAGACGATCCCATAATGATCACTTGCCGATAGCCGTTGTTGATAAAGAGTTGTTACTTGAGTAACCGATAATGCCAAGACAGCACGCCAGACACTAGTGCCGCCGCCACAAAGACCAATTACGGCTAAGAAAAAGACCCCCATTGGCAACAGCATCTCTTTTTGCGTAAACCCCAATCGGCAGAAGCATCCGCGAAACCATTTGAAAAATAAGACGACATGCATTCCTGAGATCGTAAAGAAATGCAATAAGCCACTAGCATGATACATTTGACGTACTTCTTGAAAGCCATGGTCTTTAAAACCAAAGAGCAATGCATTGATATAGGCAGCTGAGCGTTCAGGAAAGATTCGTTGCACAGAAGAAATAACATCTGCTCGAACTTTTGCAAGTGAAAAGCCTGCATCTGCTTCTTCCATACCTACCATTTGCTCGATATGGACTGTGCCAATAATTGATCGACTAGCCAGATAGGCAGAATAGTCAAATCCATGGCGGTTTCGTGGTTTTTCAGGAAGAGAAAAAAATCCTTTCACCAGCAGCTTTCTCCCCCAATCGGATCGATCCTGCCATTGCTGTTTTTCAGTCTCTGAAGAAATTGTGTAACGGCCAATCACTTTACCTGCAGAGGATTTTGCTTCAAATGTAAGTAGATCGCCATTGATTTTGATCGTGTCTGGCAGCACATTGACTACCCCTTGATACTCACCTTCTTGTATGTTCCCAGTCCGAGAAAGAGAAACGCGGACACTTAACAGCAACAGTCCGACAAAACAAATCATGCACAAAAATGCTTGTCGTTTTAAGACAAGCATCCCGAAATAATAAAGTGCAATGAGTCCCAGTAAGATGGACTGCCGATAGTAAGCAGTCACCGAACAAGCAAAAATAATACTAAGAAATAAAAATGAATCAGTTCTTTTTTGTTGGTTGTGCATCATTCAGCACACCAAACGAAAGTTTTTCAAAATACACCGGATCGAGTTCAACTTGGTGGACGGAAGCACCTACTTGTTGAATCAGTTCCATTGCATACTGATTGTTGCGATAGTCATTCAAATAATGGATCTTTTTGACCCCTGCTTGTAAAATTGCTTTCGTACAGGGAAGACAGGGAAAATGCGTCACATAGATTTCCGCATTGTCTGTTGACACCCCTAATTTTGCACATTGCAATAAGGCATTCATTTCTGCATGAATCGTCCGAATACAATGGTCATCGACAACATAACAGCCATCGTCAATGCAGTGTACATCGCCACTGACGGACCCGTTGTAGCCTCCAGCGATGATTCGGCGATCTTTGACTAATGTAGCGCCGACTTCAAGTCGGGAACACGTACTGCGTAAAGACAGTAATACAGCTTGTGCCATAAAATACTGGTCCCATGGAATTCTCGTATTGCTCATTCGTTTGCTCCTTTGTCATTGATTAGTTCTATTCTAATCGAATTTCTTGAATTTTCAACCGTCATTTCTTAGTATTTCTTACATTTATTTGGTTCAGTCCGCCACTGTAATCATCTCTTTCAAGGACTCAAAGGTCTTCTCTCCGATGCCTGTGATCTTTTTTAGGTCATCAATCTGTTTAAAAAAGCCATATTCTTCTCGGTAAGCGATGATTGCTTCTGCTTTTTTGGCACCCACACCTGGCAGTTCTTGCAGTTGCTGCGCATTGGCTTGATTCAGATTGATTTGTGTCACTGCTGTTTGGCTGCCACCTACTCCTGAAGCATTCATCTCCATAAACGCTTGATCCTCTTTATGAGGGACGATCACCATCTGTTGATCTTGCAGCACTTGTGCTAAGTTTATGGCTGTTTCTAACGCCTCTTCTGTCAGACCACCTGCTTGTTCGATCAATTCATACATCCGCGCACCTGATTTCAAGCGATAAATTCCCGGTTGGTGCACTTCCCCTTTGACATCTATAACGATCTCATACTCTTCATCGTGAAGACTATCTTCTTGAAGGGCTCCACCTTTCCCCATTTCAGACGATTGACCTGCTGCATCTGCCATTGAATGCCAGTTTGTTTCTTTTTTTTGCGAGAACGGTACAAACCAGATGATCAGCAATACCATCAAAACAGCACCACCAACTGCCAATCGCCAATAGTCTTTGAACAGCTTCCATCGATCCATTTTCACCACCTCATAGATGAAATACGCAAAAGATAGTAAACAACAGAAAAAAAGTCAACACTTTCCACGTGTCGACTTTTTCACTAGCTAAGTAGTAATCGTATATAGGCAGGAAACTTTTTTTCGCCCCCCCTCATCCTCTATTTTCTCACTGACTATTCTAAAACCTTTCATCTGACTGATTTCATAGCTACATGTTCGTGGCAACTCCACCGTTAAGCGAACGGTACGATCAGTCTTTTCCCAGCTTAAAGCTACTAAACCAAACGTACTTTGTAAGGAGCCTTTGACATGGGCTATAGGTACATCGAAGGCTGGTTGTATCAGTATCCCAGCGCTTGTCACCTGAATGCCTAATAAATGACGGACAAACCAATACCCATAAGAAGCAAACATGGCATGATTCAACGAACCCTCGTAAGTGGCTGAATGTTGCGGCGTTGGAAAATGTTCCATCAAAGTGCCGTTTCCGCTTGCCAGCATTGCTGCATAACTAGGCGCAGATTTCCTCGTTAACCAATCAAAAATAATATCATTATAGCCAGCTTCAGCCAGCAACTGATAACTCCATGCCATCCCGAAGATGCCGAAAGAGAAAATACCCTCTTGCTGCTTGATCCGTTGTACTAGTTTTGGCAATATTCGTTTTTTCTCACTGAGTCCTGTCTTCATTGCAAAGACCATACTAGACAAGGTGCCCGCACCGTATTGCTCATTTCCTTTAGAAAACTTCTGTTTGATTTGCAGTGTCGCGTACTGGATCGCTGCTGTCACTCGCTGACAATAGTCCTCGTTACCAATGATCCTCAAGTCGATCAATTCTTGGTAACGCTGTAGTAAAAGCAGATACATGCAGGCAGAGCAAAAGGACTGATCTGGCGAAGTAATAACCCCGTTTTGCTGAGTTTCATCAATTGCTCCCCAATCGCCGAGACAGCACTGGGCGATATAATCAAAATCAAAAGCGAGTAAATAGTTGAGATGCCTTTCCAACTGTGGACGCAGCTTGGCAACCGCTGCTTGTTTTCCATAGGTCTTCACCAAGGCCAAAGCAAGCTCTGAAACTACCAATTGCCACCCTAACGCACCACCACCATTTGATGGACCATTTGTCATGATTCCTACAAATGGCGCAGTTGCAGTCATTGCACCATCCGATCGTTGGTCGTTGGCAAAATCCCACAACACTTTTTCCAACAACGGCTCAATCGCCAGATCTGCCATCTGCGTTGGTAGTAACGCAACGATGTCCCCACCATAACCAAAGCGCTCACGAGTGCAGTCCTCAAAATACGAGTGGATGTTGTTCAACCGCGTGGCTTGTCCAACCGCCCATAACTGATCCAAGAAAGGATCGGAGGTTTCAAGTGTCACCAACGATTTCACATCAGTATGCAAGCGATAGGCTTTGATTGCTCCTACAATCGCTTGAAGGTTGTCAGCAGGTTTCGTCTCGATCAACGCATAGCGAAAGGAATGATACGTGTAGTGGTTTTCAAAAACGAACGTCTTCGCTGCCGTTTTCTCAATGATGTCTCGTTGAACGATGGGATCATCTGGCTGCTTCCCTTCATAGGGATCGTAGACGCCATAAGTTCCACTGATCGTAGACGTATAATCAGGGTTGCCTAGCTCATCTAATGTTTCTGCATAGCTGATTCTGATCTGACCAATGAAATCTTCCTCAAGAGTACAAGCAAATTGACCGCTGATGATTTGACCGAAGTCAATGAGCAGTCCCGCTGCAGTTTCGGTCATTTTTTGGGGAACGATCGATTGTGTACGCTTGATTTTTGGAATAAAGCTTGGCTTAAAACGTCCCGCAGGTCCAGCAATTTGTACCGTTTTTCCTTCTGGACGAGGATCAGGTACATCGGTAACGATTTCTCCTATATAAAGATTGTTTTGCAAATAAGGCCCAAAACTACTTTGCCACTGATTGTCTGAGTATATGTAGCGATTCTCTCCTCCATCATTTAACTGAAGCTCCCCCCAGAAACAGGGTTTGCCGATCGCTAGTTGTTTGCGGATGTTATACCGACCTAAAATCTCAATCGGAGCAGGATTGTACCAGCCATTCGCAAGTTCAACTTCGATCCGATTGTCTCCCTCCTGTAAAAAATCAGTTAACTCATAAGTATCATAGTAGACGACTCGATCATAGTTCGTTACATCACTGTTTAAATAAACATCTGATACCGTTTTTCCATTAACAGACAAGCGATAAAAACCAAGCCCGCAGCAATCAATCACTGCATAGGAAGGACACTTTTCCAGTGTGAAGGAGCGAGACAAGCAGCTATTTTTCTCTTCTGAAAAGTAAAACCGTTCTTTTTTAATGGGATCATCTAAGCGAGTGATCCACTTGCCCATGGTTTCTTTAGGTTTCTCACGCTTTGCTATCGTGAAAAACACACTACTGTAACTGGTGACATCGATTCCTGCTCCGGCGGTCAATTTGACTTGATATTTTTTTCGCTGCGGATGCTGTGGCAAGTGGACCGCCATTTTATTCTCAGAAGCGGCTATGTTGGAAACGTCATACACTGCTTGCTGCTGTTCATTGAAAATTTGCAATCGGTAGCCTTGGTGATTGGTCATCGACCATTCAATAAGGATCGGATCATTTAAATCCACTGTTAATGGCTTTGTCATTCCGTTGATGGTTATCGTTTCTTTCATAAGCTGCTCCTTTCGTGGGTTATTGTGCTTCTTCAACACAGATCTGCTTATCAGCAACTTTGATAAATGGCAACCAAATCATCGTTGCGATCACGATCAAGACGATTTGTAACAATGCGCCCATGATACTACCAGTGACAAAATAGCCGCTAATGATCGGCGGAGTCGTCCACGGAATTTGCGCAAGCCCAGTTGGGATCGGGACTAGCCCGAAATAAAAAGCAAAGTAAGCGACGATCGTTGTGACGGCATTTGCAAAAACAAAAGGAATGATAAAACTGAAATTCAACATCAACGGTATCCCGAACAACGCTGGTTCACCGATATTGAAAATATAAGGAACACTAGCAATTTTTCCAACCTCTTTGTACTGTTTACTTTTTGCTACGATCAAAATAGCTATGATCGCACCAACGACGCCAATCGAAGCAAAATGATTCCGAAAACTCATACTGATAATATTCGTTGGAATCTCTCCCGCCACTGATGCCACACGATTTTGGTCTTCAAGGACTTGATGGATTGGGTCCATCACTGCTTGAATGATCGAGGTTCCATGAAGGCCAAAAAACCATAGGAATTGCTCGAAAATTTTCACAACGACCATTCCAACTAGGGAGCCACCTAACATAGTTAATGGAATCCCAAGGGTCCCATTGATCAACGTCATGGCATCACTGTTAAATAAGGCTTCGATGATGAGTCGGATGACCCAAATCGTCGTGATGACAAGAAAAGATGGAATCACCGATTCGAATGGACCAGAAACAGCTGGTGGTACCGCTGCTGGCATTTTGATTTTGATTCCTTTACCCTCAATTTTTTTATAAAGAACTGTACTAAAAATACCGACAATAATCGCTAAAAACATCGATTGCGCGCTAACGCGGGTGATATCTAAAAAAGTCCCTGCTTCCATTGCATCCAACGGTGTTAATAGTAAAAAGGAAACAAAAGCAGTTAAGACACATTGCAAAACGTTTGTTTCAAGTTTTTCTGCGAGTGATTTTGCGAGGGAAATGACAACTAGCAAACCACCGATTGCGAGTGTGGCATTGTTGACATAGAGCAATTTCTCTTGCCAGACACTAGCATCTTCTGTTCGCAACACCATAGTAATAAAATCGGTCACTTGTTGGATCGGAAAAAAAGCAATAATTAAAAAGATCGACGCAATAAAGGTGAATGGCATGTAAGCTAACATTGCATCCCTAACTGAAGTAATATAAATATTCCCATTAACTTTACTTGCAAATGGACCAAGGGTACTTTGGATCTTATCCCCTAATGATGGTTTGTCGTGGTTCATGGTGATTCCCCATTTCTTTCGAATTTGCTGGTACTATTGACTATTATTATCATCCGGATTATGATAATTGATAACGTTATCATACAAGTATTATATACTATCTCTACCTGTCTTCAATGACGATACTCTACTATTTCATTGACTATTTTTTACCTAAGGAGAAAGCGATGGATAAACAGAACATTCTGCAGCAGTTACAACAATTGACGACTACCGAAGAAATAGCCCTTAAAAAGACGCAATCCCTTCCATACAATTATGAGGATTTCAAGAAAGTCTACACTGAGAAAAATAAGCCAATTTACCAATATACATTCGAAAAACACCTTTCTCGTCTCATACGAAAACGGCCGCAAGATAGCGGATTTCTTAAGACAAGCCAGCTTTTGATTTTAAAACATGCACGCTTTTCTCCTACGCCGCTACATCAGCATGATTTTATCGAAATGAATTATGTTTTTTCTGGAACAGTCACGATCATGATCAATGAGAAAAAAGTGATCCTAAAGGCAGGTGACTTTTGCTTACTAGATACAGGGGTGATCCACCAAATTATCGAAACAAATCAAGACGACATTGTTATTAACTTTTTGATCAGCAAAGAGTACTTTTCCACCCAGATGCTCAGTCGGTTGGCATCCAATAGCATGATCGCCGATTTTGCCATCAATGCGTTATCTGAAAGCCAAAAGCACAATCAATACCTAGTGTTTGAAACGAGTAACAACGACTATTTGATTGATGCGATTTTTGGGGTCTTGGCCCAGTTCTTTAATCCCTCCTTCGGTTCTCATGAGGTCATCCATTCCTATATGATCATTATTTTTTCCGAACTCGTTCGTAACTTCCAGGAAAAACAACGGATCGAGTCGCAAAAAAGTGACCAACTGTACCTCGGAGAAGTGTTGGACTATCTGGAGAAACATTTCGCTACTTGCACACTAGCCTCGGTTGCGGAGGCATTTGGATACAACCCGAGCTATTTGAGTCGCCGTATCAGTCAGCAGCTTGGTCGATCCTTTGTGACGATCCTTCAAGAATTAAAACTCAATCAAGCCAGTTTATTGTTGAGAAGCTCTTCTCTGCCTGTGGAACAAATCGCACACCAAGTCGGCTATAAAAATGTCTCATTCTTCTATAAGCTGTTTCAAAAGAAGTATCAGTGCTCTCCTCATGCCTACCGTCAAAACTAAACAATACTGCTGCACACCATTTTATCGACAAAAAAACACTGCTCACTTGATGCTGCTAACGCAGCAATCTCAAATGAGCAGTGTTTTTTAACTAATCAGTTTCAAGCAATTAAGGAATTTACGACGTCGATCCTCGGTGATACAACGTTGTATAATATGGCTGTTCGCTGGTATCGATCGCAATACCGATCCCGAGAAATTGATACTCATCGTTTAGAATCGTTGCCCGATGTCCCTCTGAGTTCATTAAACCTTGATGGGCGTAAATACTGCTAGCTTGGCCAAATGCCAAATTCTCCCCTGCAGCAGTGAAGCTGATCCCATCTTCTTGCATCCGATCAAATGGAGTCGATCCATTTAACCCAATATGGTCAAAATATCGATGTTCTGCCATGTCTTGGCTATGCTTCACGGCAGTCTCACTGGTTGCTTCACTGAATCCAAGGGGCGACAAACCAAATTTCACTCGGGTGGCATTCGTTAATTCAAATAACTGTGTTCGTAAGCCGCTTAAAATGGCGGCTTGATTTTGGCGAAAATCATTCGCATGGCGTGTTTCTAGCGAGCGATTGATGATTTGAATCGCAGTCACTGTATCTTCGGCATGAACATCATAGAAAAAAGTAATCAATTGATCGTCTTGTAGGAACAGATCATAGTCGGCATCGGAATCGATGCGATACCGTCTTGATCCTCGTTGTAGACTTTCTTGGCGCGTACCCATCTGATTACAAACGCTTGCTTTTGAAGACCCGATACCTAGCGTCTCATCGATAAGAATCGTGTCTTGATTCGTATAGATCCCTTGCGCAATATCATGTTCATCATACATCACCATCATGAAGTTACGAAAATCATCGTGATAGGAAGTCCAGTTCAGTCCATATCGATTCGCTGATTCATTGATCGCTTCTCCAAAGGTTTCTTCGATCACTTGTCGTGATTCATTATATAAATATGTCTGGGCAGGTGTTTCTGCCGATGGCCTGGCTGAAGTGTCTTGTGAAGGAGAAAATTGGGACGAGAGAGATTGAGTGATCTCGTTGAGTCGAGCATCCCGAAATGCCAAGCGCCCGTCTTGCCATGTAATCATCTGGCTTACAAAATAAAAAAGCCCGATGAGAAAAATGCTTTTGATTAAGAATTTTATTTTTTTCATATGACACCTCCGTCAATGAATCATTATGTGTTAGCTGTAGCGCGATCGTTTATCCACTCATTCATCCCTAGATTGGATCGCTGATAACCCGTCCTGCCTTTTCTAAAGACTATCATTCCTGTGGAAAATTGACCAGCTGCAGCATGAAACTTCTTAGATGGTCTATGTCTTTTTAAGCTCCTGTTAAGAAACTTTTTTACTCACGAAAACTTTGCAGCGCCATCGAACGCTCCATCAAAGGATTGGCAATTTTAGCTAAGGTATGACGATCGTATTCTTCTGGTCGCTTGATAGTGAGGTAAAGAATAAACTGTGGATCATCCGTTGGATAGATCGAGACCGCCGAATAAATATAATCAAACTCTCCTGTCATGTAACCTTGACCATTCTCATTGGCGATCTGAGCAGTCCCTGTTTTGACAGAAATCTCATGGTTCGTCAGTTGGTATACATCATAAGCGGTGCCATAGCGTTCATCCGTCACTACATCGGTCATGTATTCCAATACAGCATCAGCCGCTGTTTGTGCAATAGGCTGAGAAACGACTTCTGGAAAAACTTGGATCTCTTCTCCCACTTGCCGAATCAATTGCGGACGAATCATCTCGCCACCATTGGCAAATGCGCTAAATAACTGCATCATCTGCATCTGATTGACCCCAATCGCATGGCCATAAGAACTCATGGCATAATCCACCCGATTTCTTGAAGGTAAGATACCAGGCACCTCACCGGGAAGCTCACTTCCTGTAACTTTCCCTAGTCCAAAATCAGTTAAATACTGCGCCCATGCATCAAAACCGATCCGTTGCTGAAGTCGAACCATCCCAGTGTTGCTTGACCAAGCTAACGCTTGCCGCATCGTCAACTCACCATTTGCTCCTGAGTCGTGGTCGTTGATGACTCGATCTTCAATCTGCATACTCACAGGATTGTAGCGTTCCGTCGGATCAAAAACACCTTCATCAATCGCTGCCGCAACGGTTGCCAGCTTCAAGGTCGAACCTGGTTCATACATCTCTTCCGTAAAAAGATTACGCCAAATAAAGTGCTCATCCGCAATTCCTTCTTGGGTCTCTGGATGAAAACTAGGTCTTTGAGCCATCGTTAAAATCTCTCCAGTTTTCGCATCCATTAATAAAGCCGTCAGATTCTCTGGTCGTGTTTGTTCCATAACCTCATCCATCACTGATTCAGTGAATAACTGCAGATGAGCATCTAATGTCGTCCAAACATCGTTCCCATCTACGCCTTCTTCTACCATTTGATTGGTTGCAGGAACAGGATTCCCTGAAGCATTGACTTGAAAAGACTCTCGCCCATTTTGATTCTTCAAAAAGTCGTTCAGTACATATTCTAATCCAGAAACTCCGACTCGAATTTCATCATCATCTGACGTTGTCCCTATCAAATGTGAAGAAAAGATGCCATTCGGATAGCTGCGACTTGAACGAGCATCGAAATAGATACCATTGATTCCAGCTGCATCAAACGCCGCTTCGATTTGATTTCGAGTGGTCACACTTAGACCACTGCCAACATTGCCAAATTCCACTTGAAAGACAGGCGGGTCTATTTGATTCGCACCGTCTGTCAAGATAGACAAAACTTGCTCGTTAGAAATAGGTAAATACTCCGAAAGAATCGTTGCGGTCTCCTCAAAGCGCGCTCTGTCTAAATACATGGGTCGGCCATTATCAATGTAATCTTCAGAAAGAACCGCTCGAACAGTATAGGAAAGAATATCTTGTGCGATCACTGTCCCCTGCCGATCAAAAATCGCCCCTCGACTTGTTTCGATGGATCGTGAACTATAATACAAACTTTCTATTCTTTCAGACAAAGAGACGCCAGCAATCACGCCGACTTGAACAATGTAAATCAAACGTGCAGAAAACCCCATAAAAAGCGCAAGACTGATTATGTATAACCAATGACCGACTAGCTTACGATTTTTCTTCGCTTTTTTCTTTTTGACTATATGATAGTCATACATCGCCAAAGCGCCCCTTTCGATCGAATATACCTCTATAGTATTGGGTATTTGTGATGATCTTGTGAGGGAAAGAACAATTATTTTTCAAAGAGTCATTTTCTTATTAATTCAGCGATTATGCTGTGATATACTTTAAAAAATATAAATTATTTTTAAGGATGTGAATAAAATTGCAAAAAATATTGATTGTCGATGATGACACTCATATGCGTGCCCTAGTGAAAACTTATGCGGAGATCGAAGGGTATCTATGTTTTGAAGCATCAGATGGAAAAGAAACTTTGGAAAAATTAACCAATCATTCATTCGATTTGATTCTCCTAGATGTCATGATGCCGGGAAAAGATGGCTTTCAGACGCTTTCGGAAATCAGAGGTAGCTGTAACACGCCAGTCATCATGATTACCGCTCGAAAGGAAGAGTATGACAAACTCTTTGGCTTCAATCTTGGTGCCGATGATTACATCGCCAAGCCATTTAGCCCTAAAGAGCTGATGGCTCGCATCAAAGCTGTGTTGAAACGAAGTAGTCAATTTCAGTTCGAAAAGATCGTTTATGGCGATCTCGAAGTCAATGTTTTTTCTCATACTGTAACGATCAAAGGGAATCCTCTGCCGCTTACGCCAAAAGAATTCGATCTGCTGGTCTATTTGACAAAAAATAATCATATTGCTTTGAGCCGAGAATCAATTTTAGAAGGTGTCTGGGGCTTCGATTATTTCGGTGATACCAGAACAGTGGATACACACATCAAGTCCTTGCGAGAGCGTCTAGGGGATTACCGAGAGTTGATCCAAACGGTTTGGGGCGTTGGGTATAAATTTGATTATGAAGACTAGTCGGTTAGGTTTTACTTACATCAAAAGTAAATTACTCGTGCGGCTTTGGTCCGCCAATATGCTGCTGGTCGTCATTGGCATTGCTTTTTTATGGACTGTTCAAATTTTGCTCTTTGAACCAAATTATATCAATGTAACAAAAGAATCACTTTTAGAAACAGTTCAAGAAACAGCTGCCGCTGTTGAAGAAATGGCAGTAGATCCAGATGATTTACCAGAAGATCCATTGCTTTTCCTCAGTAAAACGATCGTTGGGACTCTTTTTTTAGTCGACGAGTATGGCGAAATTCTGGCGGCATTTAACAATGGACAACAATTAAACATAGATGGGTTGAGCAACGAATACAGCTGGTTGTTATCTCATGCACCCACTGTCCTTAACGGTGAGAGCCTTAGTGCTGTAGAAGACTTTGAAAAGTCTTCTGCCATTCTTATTGGCGTTCCTACGACTCTTTTCCAACGCCCAGCTGCCCTTTTGCTCTCCAATACGATCACTCAAATCGAAGCGCTTCAAAGCATGAATCGACAGCAACTCTTTCTATTCACCATCATATTAACAATTTTTGCATCAACGATCTCCTTTTTTTTAGCACAGCATTTTATTCGCCCGATCAAAACCATCAAAGAAGCCATCATCCGCTTAACCAACGGAGAGCTTTATTCCGTACCCAAACTAAACCGTGGCGATGAATTAGGTACACTTTCTGAATCTGTTGCGGACTTAAGCACAGAACTTCAGCGAGTAGACGTGTTGCGAAAAGAAGTGATTGCCAATGTTTCTCATGAACTACGATCCCCCCTCGCGTTGATCACGGGTTATGGGGAGATGGTACGTGATGTTTCTGGAAGTGACGAACGCCTTCGAAAAGAACATATGGAACTAATTATCAGCGAAGCCCACCGTATGAGTGCCATGGTTGATGACATCATGGATTTCTCTATCATGCAAGCAGGCTACACACAACTTAAAAATGAAATCTGGAATACATACGAGGTGGTTTCCTCCGTCGTTGCCTACGCAAGAGGGATCGCCAATCAATATGACATCACTGTCGATTTTGAAGCAGATCGTAAGAATGGAATTGCTCTTTTTGATCGCATCAAAATGGAACAGGTTTTGCGTAATTTAATAAACAATGGCATCAACCATACACCTAAAAACGAGCGTCTTTTGATCAAATTAACGAATACATCTACAAGAACAAAAGTTGCTGTCATCAATCCCGGAAAAGATATCCCTCCAGAACAACTCGAACTCATTTGGGAAAGATACCAACGCGTCCAACATCAAGCAGGACATAAAGAAGGAACCGGCATCGGCTTAGCGATCGTGAAAACCATTTTGACTTCTCACGCCTTCGATTATGGCGCTGAGTCGAAAAATGGCGTGACTTCTTTTTGGTTTGTTGTGCCGAGACTAGAAGACCAATGAGAACCACGTTTATACCGTTCATCATAAGTAATGAATGTCTTACTTTCTTTGCACAAAAAAAGCCTTGATTTCTCAAGACTTAATGATTTCTTGTATTTCAGCCATGGATTGGACGGTATGGTCGGCGGATACATCTTTTAAGAGACCTTCTATATCATAAAATATCGTCTTGACACCTGCTCCTTGTCCTGCAAAAACATCCATCGTACGATCGCCGATCATGACGGTCTGATCTTTGTCTAAATGATATTTTTCGACAAGATAAATCAATGAAGTTGGATCAGGTTTACGGGGAAAGTTGTTTTCCGGTCCTACGATCTCAACGATCAGGTCTGCCATCTGTTCTTTTTCTAACAGCTCTTTTGTTGAAACGACATCGCGGTGGGTCAAAATGTAGTTCTTGCCACCAGCAGCAACCACGGCTTCTAATGTTTCTTTGGTTCCTACAAAGGAAAGCGGCAAACGATCATCCAGCGCTTCATTTGCTTTGAATGCTTTAGTGAACTCTTGAAAATCTAAGTTGTATTTTTCAGCAACTTTTTTGGAAGATGAATCTTTCAATATATAATAAATCTCCGCTGGATCTGGATCGAAGCCATACTCCTTCAATGTCTTAATAAAAGCTTTTAACATGATTGGGTAGCTGTCGTAAAGTGTTCCGTCAAAATCCCATATGTAAGATTGGTACATGATATCCCTCGTTTTCTCCCTTTTTCAAATGAATGAAAGTTCCATTCATTTTCTGTAACTCTAAAAAGTTTACCACACTTTGTTTGGTTTGTCTTATTTATCAAGGGATTTCCTCCACAAGAAAAAACGCCATTGACTATACAATCCTTCCGCTTGCACAAACCTACATGCAAGCGAATGTATTGCAGAACAATGAACGTTCCTCCTTACGAAAAAATTACCAGCTACCAGAAACACCGCCACCGCTGCTACTTCCTCCGCTAAAACCGCCAAAATCATTCGAAGAACTTTGTGTATCGGCAATGACTTGTTCTTGATGGGACACGTGATTATTCATCATCACAAAGAACAACGCCATATTCATCCCATGCGGGTCATACTCTTGGCGAGCATTATTTAAAACTGCTGCTCGATCAGAAGCATCAAATGAGGATAATTTGTTTGCTAAATCTGGGTGATTTTGATAAACCTGTTTCAAGTCAACTTGGAACAAGGCATCTGTTTTCACTTCCGCTAGAACATTAGAAACTTCTTTCGGAATGGCTTGTACCATCTCAGCATAGGTCGCTTTTTCCGTCACAAGTTGCGCTAAATAACGCCCCTGCTCATTGCGTCTTCTGATCTCTTCTTTGGCTTGCTTAGCTATTTCTGCTCGATACGCATCTGCTAAAGGCAAATTCTCAGGTAACACCGCATCAGATAAATCATAGTCTGCCATCCGTTCAGACACTTCCCTGCCTAATTGGGCTTCATAGGTTTTTAAGGTGTCATGTTGTGTAAGGATCACCTGACCGAAATGTTTGACCGTGGTTTTTTTCTTCATCAGCAAGTTTGAAAAATAAGAGCCAATTGCTGGATTCGTCAAGGCATGTTGGATAACTCGTTTATCCGCAGTCGACAATCCGGTGATCGAACTCAATTTCGCTGGCACGTAAGTACTCGTCACATACTGCGTAAATGCTTGTTGACAATCTTTTGCTGTCTGATACTGATGGTAACGCTGATAGTTCTTTCTATTGCTAGCCCATTTCAAGAAATCTTTCTGTTGGAAGTGACTATCTTCTAACAGATGTTTCGGCAACGGCAGGTGCTCTTCAAATCGCCGTTTGGTTTTAAGATGGCGAAAACTGATGAACCCGACAAGGCCTGCAGCTGCTGCCGCTACGACACCACTGACGATTTTTCCAATAGTGAACCACATTTGCTTAGTGGCTTCTGCTTCTTGTGCCTGTTTTTCTGCTAACATTTGATTGCCATCTTGATAAATCGTCCCTAATCCAATCGTTTCATCCGCTTCTTTCATTCGCTGATAGACTTCATTAGAAGCTGCCAATATCGCTGTATCATAATCTTCATCTCGTAATGCGTCTTTGGCATCTTCATCCACTAAATCATCTTCCGATAGCTCACTGAAGACATAGGATAGTCCATCGCCATAACCCAGACGAAATTCACGATCATCAATGGCAAAGAGAAACAATAGTCCATTATTGTCCTCTGGATTTCCTAAACCATATTCATTGAACAGTTCCAAATTACGCTCTTCAATCGATTGCCCATCTAAGGAAGGGATCGTGATCACAGCATATTCTGGCGCGCCAGTCAATGATTGGAACCCCTCTTTATTCAAGGCATCGATCTGTTCGATCGTCTCTTGTGAAAGGACCCCGGCATCATCGCGAACAAATGTCTGTCCAAAGGCAATTGATGGTTGAAGGACAAAAAATCCCATCAAACCAACAAAAACCAACATCCCAAGTTGGAAGATTTTCTTCATTTTACCACCCCTTTTTATCGTGTTATCTTTCATTGTATTCGATTCCAAACAAAAAAACATCCGCCTTAGGAATGAAAAAAATAGTAACAGGACCAAAAAACCTTTAAAAGACAGCATTCTGATTAGTCTTTTAAAGGTCACTTTATCATATTTTCTTACAAAATGAACACGAGCTAGTTTTTAAATGAATGGATCGGTGCGGGAATACGGCCGCCACGCAAAATGAAATCAGTAGACTTCGCAGGATTGGTTTTCATCACTGGCGCTGTCCCTAATAACCCACCAAACTCGATGCGATCGCCGATTTCTTTGCCTTTCGCTGGAATGATTCGGACAGCTGTCGTCTTGTGGTTGATGACACCGATCGCTGCTTCATCCGCGATCATTGCGGCGATCGTCTCAGCCGAAGTATCTCCCGGAATCGCAATCATATCTAAGCCGACAGAGCAGATCGCCGTCATGGCTTCAAGTTTTTCTAAATTCAATAAACCAGCTTCTACTGCTTTGATCATTCCTGCATCTTCAGAAACGGGGATAAAAGCACCCGACAGACCACCAACATGGTTGCAGGCCATTACGCCGCCTTTTTTGACTGCATCATTTAACAATGCCAAAGCAGCTGTCGTTCCGTGGGTACCGACAGATTCTAAGCCCATTTCTTCTAAAATCAATGCCACACTATCGCCGACTGCAGGAGTTGGCGCCAGCGAAAGATCGACGATCCCGAATGGAACGCCCAAGCGCTCTGAAGCCACGCGCCCGACCAATTGCCCCATCCGCGTGATCTTGAAAGCTGTTTTTTTGACTGTTTCCGCCACGACATCAAAGGACTCGCCTTTGACTTTTTCCAAGGCACGTTTGACGACACCAGGTCCGCTGACACCGACGTTGATTTCCACATCAGCTTCACCGACCCCATGAAAAGCCCCCGCCATAAAGGGATTGTCTTCCACTGCATTCGCAAAGACGACGAGCTTCGCACAGCCCATATCTGATGCCTCAGCCGTCTTCTTGACTGTTTCTCCCATCAGACGTACTGCATCCATGTTGATCCCAGCTTTCGTTGATCCAATATTGACCGACGAACAGACAAAATTGGTTTGAGCCAAGGCTTCTGGAATCGATTCGATCAATGCAAGGTCGCCGCCTTGATAGCCTTTTTCTACTAGTGCGCTATAGCCGCCGATGAAATTTACTCCGACTTCTTGCGCCGCTCGATCCAAGGTCTTCGCAACTTTGATACAGTCTGCGGGTGTCGGCTGGCAAGCTGCCACTACGATCGCTACAGGGGTAACCGAAATCCGCTTGTTAATAATCGGAATGCCATATTCACTTTCGATCTCTTCGCCGACTTTGACAAGATCTTTCGCTTTTGTTGTAATTTTTTGAAAAATTTTCTCACAGGTACGATCAATATCGGCGTCGATACAATCCAATAATGAAATCCCCATCGTGATCGTACGAATATCTAAGTTTTCTTCTTCCACCATGCGAATGGTTTCAAGTATTTGATTTGTCTCCATAGTGCCTCCTATAATTTATGCATGGTATCAAAAATCTCTTGATTTTGAATGCTGATTTTCACACCTAATGCCTGACCTATTTGGTGAAGCTCCTCACGAACACCGTCAAAATCCTGATTGGCATCCATGTTTAAAAGCATCATCATCGTGAAGTAATCTTCCATGATCGTTTGGGACACATCTAAAATATTGATTTCTAATTCTGCTAATTTCTGGCTGACACCGGCGATGATCCCAACCTTGTCTTTTCCAATAACGGTTAATACGGCTTTCATATTCTCCCGCCTTTCATTAAATTTTTCTTATTATAGCACAACAAAACCACATTTTCGATGTAACATCAAACGAAAATGTGGTTTATTCTTTAATTGTTCGTTATTACGCCCGTTCAATCAAGTTTGCTTGGCTATCAAACTCATAAATGATCGGCTGTGCGTTAGGAATATCGATCGTATCCATGTCATCTTTGGGCACGTCCTCCAAGTATTTGACTAACGCCCGCAAACTGTTCCCATGACCAGTAATGAGAATACTCTTATGATCTTTAAGTAACGGAACCACCTGATCTTGCCAAAATGGAACCACTCGGGCCACGACCATTCCCAGATTTTCTCCCTTAGGAATCAAGCGAGGATCCAAAGAATCGTAGCGTCGATCGAAATCATTTTCCTCCACATATAAAGGCGGTTCATCATATCCTCGACGCCATTTTTGCACCTGTTCTTTTCCATATTGTGCCACCATCACATCTTTATTGACCCCAACCAGTTGCCCATAATGACGCTCGTTTAAGCGCCATGTTTTGTGTACAGGGACCCAAAGCTGATTGCTAGCTTCCAAAACGGCATCACACGTGATGATCGTTCGTTGAAGCACAGATGCAAAGGCAAAATCAAAAGTAATCCCCATTGCTTTGATCTGTTCCCCTGCTACCCATGCTTGTTGCCGGCCTTTCTCGGTCAGCGAAACATCCAGCCATCCTGTCCAATAATTTTCGAAATTTGCTTCACTTTCTCCGTGTCGAATCAATACGACCTTCATCCTACCGCCTCCTCTTCACTTTTATTATCGCAAGAAATCAAAAAAATGTCTTATGTTTCGTTTTTTTTGGCTTCTTCTGAGACCATTTTCCATTTGTTCATTCAGTGTGGTCACATTTCTTTATTATCGGTTATTTTCAAAGTGAAAGATCGAATATATATGTTTAGAAAAAAGACGCTGTGCCTTCTTCACATTGCTCTTGGTTGGATTGCAAAAAAATTGAATAAATGGTTTTACGCTCTACAACATTTTTTGACTTTTTTTCTCTGACTTATTGACTTCAACTGATGTTATGCTATGATAGTTTCTATCACTTATATGTATTTTTATACATTTATTAGTTATTATTTGCATTTTTAATAGATGCGCAGAAAAAGTTAAAGGGGCGTTTACATGAAAAGGTTTAGTAAGGGTACTGTTTTATTAGGGATCATCACAGCATTGCTGCCGTTTTTCTTTGTCGGACAAGCACATGCAGAAGAAACTGATCCAATCTATGAAAAAGTCAAAGAAAATGGTGTATTGGTCGTGGGTTTATCTGCCGATTATGCACCATATGAATTCCGTGCCAATGTTGATGGAAAAAATGAAATCGTGGGGATCGATATCTCGATTGCCCAAAAAATTGCAGATGACTTAGGGGTCGAGCTGAAAATTGAGGAGCTTGGGTTCGACGCGCTGTTAGGGGCTCTAAAAACGGGTAAAATCGATGTCGTCATCTCTGGGATGGCTGCTACGGACGAGCGCCGCAAAGAAGTCAATTTCACTGACACCTATATGGAAGTCCAACAAACTGTTCTGGTTCGAGCGGAAGACGCGGATCGTTTCCAATCGACGGCTGATTTTGATGGTGTGGCTGTCGGTGCACAACGACAAACCACCCAAGAAGAGCTGGCAAATACAGAATTGACTGGCGCGACTGTCACCTCTTTGCAAAGGGTGCCTGATTTGATCACCAATCTAAAATCACGCAAGATCGATGCGATCGTGATGGAAGGTCCCGTTGCCGAAGCATATGTGACGGCGAATGATACATTGGCATTAGCCGAAAATGTCACGTTTGAAAACGGTGTGAAGGAGACCGCCATCGCCATCTCGAAAGAAGCGCCAGTTTTACTGGAAAAACTCAATTCCTCCATTGAAACCATCATTAGTAATGATCTTTTAAGCCAATACAAAGAAGATGCCTATCGATTGATGTTTACCGAAGATGGCACGATCGATGAAGAGCAAAGCTTTTGGGAAAAATATCTGCCTTTTTATATCACCGGAACTGGCTATACCATCTTCCTAGCCTTGGTTGGGGTATTATTCGGCTCTATCGGTGGCAGTTTGTTAGCCTTTATGAAGCTTTCTAAATCAAAAGCACTGAAAGTCATTGCCGCTGTCTATATTGAATATGTTCGAGGAACACCTTTGTTAGTACAAATATTTATTGTATACTTTGGAACAGGCGTGTTAGGCTTAGAGCTTTCGAAATTAGCTGCCGGCTGTATTGCCTTAGCACTAAACAGTGCCGCCTATGTGGCAGAAATCATTCGTGCCGGGATCAATGCCGTCAACAAAGGACAGCTGGAAGCCGCTCGTTCATTAGGAATGAATCAGATCCAAGCGATGCGCTTCATCATTTTCCCGCAAGCCATCAAAAACATCTTGCCTGCTCTAGGAAATGAATTTGTCACGGTCATTAAAGAGTCTTCGGTCGTATCGGTGATCGGTGTGTCTGAACTGATTTTCCAAACAGGCGTCGTTCAAGGGGCCAGCTTCAAACCGTTTTTACCATACGTTATCGTATCATTGATCTACTTTGTATTGACCTTCGCCCTCTCACGTCTCTTGGGTGTTGCTGAAAGGAGAATGAAAACTAGTGATTAAAGTTGAAAAATTAGTGAAAACATTTGGCGAGAATACCGTCTTAAAAGAAATCGATCTTGAAGTGACACCTGGTGAAGTCGTTGTGATCATCGGACCATCAGGAAGTGGAAAAAGTACTTTCTTACGCTGCTTGAACCTTCTTGAACAGCCGACCGGCGGGAAAATCACCTTCGAAGGCAATGATTTATTGGCAAAAGGGGTGAAAATCGATCAGATTCGTCAAAAAATGGGAATGGTTTTTCAAAGCTTCAATCTATTCCCTCATAAAACGGTGTTAGAAAATCTGACTATCAGCCCGATCAAAGTCAAACAGCAAGAGCAAGCCGCTGCCGAAGAGACAGCGAAAGGATTGCTGGAGCAAGTTGGCTTAGCTGAAAAAGCGGATAGTTACCCCTCTAGCCTTTCTGGCGGGCAGCAGCAACGGGTCGCTATTGCTAGAGCGTTGGCAATGGATCCTGATGTAATGCTCTTTGACGAACCAACATCGGCTTTGGACCCAGAAATGGTCGGAGAAGTGTTGACGGTCATGCAAGCTTTAGCAGAAAAAGGCATGACGATGGTGGTCGTTACCCACGAAATGGGCTTCGCTAAAGAAGTTGCCGATCGTGTCATCTTTATGGCTGACGGTATCATTCAAGAACAAGGAACACCCGAACAAATCTTTGAGCATCCGCAAAATGCGCGGACACAGGATTTTTTAAGCAAAGTTTTATAGAAATTGGAGATGACAAAATGAACCGTCCGTTGATTGCAGAACGTTTTTTACAACCAGAAGAAAATCTTTTAATGGAGATCGCCACTCTTGCGAAGAAAACCCCAAATTTGATTGATTTGTCGATTGGTGATCCTGATTTGATTACAGATGCGACGATCATTGAAGCAGCTTTTGCTGACGTCAAAGCGGGTCATACAAAATACACCGCTTCAGACGGTAGTGCTGATTTTATCCAAACTGTCGTTGATTTTTATCAAAAGCAATACCAGCTTACTTTTTCTCCTAGCCAAGTACGAGGAACTGTCGGTGCATTGCATGGCATGTACTTAGCTTTGGCTGCCATCATTGATCCTGGTGATGAAGTGATTATTCATGAACCATACTTTTCACCTTATAAACAACAAGTCGAACTAGTCGGTGGTGTGCCGGTCTTTATCCCGACCTTTGAAAAAGATGGCTTTCAAATCGATGTCGAGGTCTTAAAATCCGCCATCACTGAAAAAACTCGGGCGATCATCATCAATTCACCAAACAATCCTACTGGTGCTGTTTTTTCTCCAGAAACTTTTGAAAAAATCGCAGCAGTTGCCATTGAACATGACTTGCTGATCCTCTCGGATGAAGTCTATGAAGCCTTTTGCTTTGATGATACCTTTGTACCGATGGCAGCCTTCGCACCTGAGAACACCATCACATTCAGCAGTTTCTCAAAAGCCTTTGCCATGACTGGCTGGCGGATCGGCTACATGATCGCACCTGAATCGATCAATCTTACGGCAAAACTGATCAATGAGGCGATCGCCTATTCGGCACCAACCCCTTCACAACGGGCAGGTATTTACGCATTGAATCACTATGATACGCTCGTGCCGCAAGTGGTTGCTGTCTTTAAGGAACGACTGACTTACATTGAACAACGGGTTGCTGAGATTCCATTCCTTTCCTTATCCCCTGTCAAAGGAAGCATGTATGCCTTCATCAACATTGAACAAACGGGGTTGGACTCTGTCAGCTTTGTCGAGAAATTATTAAAGGAAACCAGTGTGCTGATGATCCCTGGGAAAGCCTTTGGAGAAACGACCGGCGATGGCTATGTTCGCTTAGCTGCCACCCAATCGTTGGACTTGTTAAAAGAAGCTTTCGACCGGATTGCCGCGTGCTCATTTGAATAAAGAAAATCCCACACACTAGTAGTGAGTGGGATTTTTATTGTTGATGGACACGACCAACATTTAGCAGCTGTTTCGCTAAATCACAAGTTTCATGTAGAAAAAGGGACAGAAGAATCCGATTTGATTCTTCCATCCCATGACGATCTACTCGTTTTTACTTTTTTGCTTCTTCAAGCAGTTTTGCCATCGCTTCTTTTTGATAAGCTTCTGTCAATTCAGCGATTTTTGCTTTTTGGGCTGCCTCGTCCATAGTTGGATCAGCCATTAATGCAGCTTGCATTTTTTCTTGGACATACGCTTGTCCTTGTGTTTTCATGGTGTCCGCTTGTTCTTTCGCTAAAGAAGCCAGTTTTTTTGCTTGATCCACACTCAAGACTTCCCATGAATCTGGTAATGAGAACGTATTGGTACGGCTGACATATTGGCCATCGTTATCAGCGATTCCGAACAAGAAGCGTGATAGGTCACTTTTATAAACCCAGCGCGTCGTTTTTGTTTCTAATTGAGCTGACTCAGCCCCTGTTTCCACGACATTGGTCACTTTATCAGTACCGGTTTGTTTTGGTTCCTCTTGATCAGTATCCGTTTTATACAGGTAGATTTTTTCCGTACCATCTCCTAATGGCTGATACAATAGTAAATCAAAATTCTCATTATCGGCACTAGAAACCAGTGCTGTTGTTTTAGCAGTCGTTTCTTTTTCCATTCCAAAATGGTAAGTCAAATTGGCCATCAATGCGACGACACTTGCTACGAAGACTAGACCTAAGACCAATGATAAACCTGTTTGCCGCTTGTTTTTGGCAAAAACATTCAGTACCGCAAACCCTAACACGCTAAGAACGATCAAAAGCAAGATCATTTGTCCGCACCTCCTTCAAGAACCGTCAATCGTGGTTCTTTTTTCTTTAAGGAGAAGGCGATCAAGAAACCTAAGAAACTAAAGACCGCTGCCACATAAAAGGCGGCATGGTAGCCGGATAAAGTCGCTTCGATTGCTTGGTCTTTGTAGGCCAAAGGCGTTTTATCCAGCAAAGAATCACTTGGCAAGTTGCCTTTGGTGACGTTTGTCAAGACACTGATCAAGATAGCCGTACCAATTGAGCTGGCTACTTGACGGAAGGTATTGTTTACTGCGGTACCGTGACTGATCAGATTACCAGGCAAGGCATTCATTCCTGAAGTCGTTACTGGCATCATCACCATTGAGATCCCGAACATCCGAATCCCATAAAGAATGATGATATGCAAAATCGGTGTATCTTTTGTTAAGAAAGCAAATGGTAAGGTTGCGGCGGTCAAGATAAACATCCCGGTGATAGCTAAACGTTTTGCACCATACTTATCAAAGATCGCACCAGTGATTGGCATCATGATCCCCATGATCAACGCACCTGGTAATAACATCAATCCTGAATGGAACGCTGATTCACCACGAATGTTTTGGATATACAATGGGAGTACCATTTCAGCACCGATCATCGCCATATTCGTGACCCCTGAAAGGATCGACGCCAAGGTAAAGGTCGTTGATTTGAACACGCGCAACTCTAAGAACGGATGCTCAATGTGCAATTGACGCCATGCAAAGAAAGCAATGAAAAAGACACCGGCTGCAAGAAAACCGATTACTTCAATACTGCCCCACCCTTTGTCACCGACGCTTGAAAAGCCATAGAGCAATGTACCAAAACCAAGCGTTGATAAAATCGCTGAGAACAGATCGATTTTCGGATGCGACAATTCAATCACACTCTTCATTAGAAAGAGCGCTAAGACTAAGACTAAAACGACGATCGGAATGACCATTCCGAACAAATAACGCCAGTCATAATGATCAATGATCCAACCAGATAACGTTGGGCCTAAGGCTGGTGCCAACCCAATAACGATTCCAGACATGCCCATAGCTGAACCGCGTTTTTCTGGTGGGAAGATCGACAACATGATATTTTGCAAAAGCGGCATGGAGATCCCTACACCAGCAGCTTGCACTAAGCGGCCAATCAATAATGTAGAAAAGTTCGGTGCTGCAAAACAAGCGATCGTTCCAGCCAGGAAGATGCTCATTGCCGTTAAGTAAAGATTTCTTGAGCTGAACTTGTTGATCAGCCATGCGGTGATCGGGATCATGATCCCATTGACCAGCAAGAAACCGGTGGTTAGCCATTGGACATCAGATGCAGAGATGTCAAAGGCATCCATCAAGGTTGGAAAAGCCGTTGTTAACAATGTTTGGTTCAAAACAGTACAAAACGTACCGATCAGCAAAACCATAACCAGTAAGGAACGATTGTAAGGTTTGCCGTAGATATCTAAAGGACGACTCGTTGACATATTTCACACTCTTTTCAGTATATTTTTCATAAAACCTTCTTTACTTTAAATCTTTCCCTAACATTTGTCAACCTACTTGACATAAAAGTAAAACAAGTTACAATGTTAACAAATACCTTTACAAGAATGGAGTCCGTATGTCTCATCTTTTTCGAAAACTCGTTGATAATGAAAACTTGTTGGTCGGCATCAGCGAACTTAGCCAAATGTGTGATATCTCCCCTCGCCAATTGCGTTATTGGGAACAAAAAGGATTTATTCAATCGGTCCCACAAGAAGAAAATGCCCCACGAAAATACCGACTGCCCACGGTCGTCAAAGTGGAAATGATCAAAACGTTTTTAGATGAAGGCTTTACGTTAGCCAAGGCTGTTGAAAAAGCAGACAAAAAAATCAAGACCGCCCATCATATTCGCAAAGTGTTTTCTGGGGTTTTACAGAATTTAGAAGTCATCAATGAACGGTTTACGATCATCAGTCTGGGACCAGTAGACGAAGACGGAAAAATCCTCCATATCATTCACGATGAAGAAACAGACCGATTGCAATACGAAGTGCTGTCTGCTAATCAAACGATCGATTTTGAGAAGTTCAAGCAATGCACGTCAAAACAAGCGGAATAAATGATTCCCTATCCTCACCTCCTAATGAAGCAAGCACCCTTGATGACGGTGCTTGCTTCTTTTTTGGTGTTCGCTTTCCTTTTAAAGAAGGTGTCGTTTCATTTACAAGGAAAAAGCCTCATGATATAGTCGAAGGGAGAAACGAACCTTTACAAGAATGGGAAGTGTCAAATACATGGAAAAAGAAGTTTTTATCCAACAAATCAAGGACGGAGTGATCGTTTCTTGTCAAGCATTGCCTGGAGAACCCCTATATACCGAAAACGGCGGTGTCATGCCCCTATTGGCAAAAGCAGCTCAAGAAGCTGGTGCTGTTGGCATCCGTGCCAATTCCGTTCGCGATATTCGCGAGATCCAAGCAGCTGTTGATTTGCCGATCATCGGAATCATCAAAAAAGACTATCCACCGGAAGAACCATTTATCACAGCAACCATCAAAGAGGTACACGAATTAGCAGCTTTACATATTGCGGTGATCGCCTTGGACTGCACCTTGCGCAAACGTCATGATGGCTTGACCATTAATGCCTTTATTAAGCAAATCAAAACTCTTTATCCCCATCAACTACTCATGGCAGATATCGCCACCTATGATGAAGGCATCAATGCCTTTGAAGCGGGCGTCGATTTTGTTGGTACAACTTTGTCCGGCTACACGGCGAACAGTCCTACCAATGACGAACCGGACTATCAGTTGATCCAGCAATTGGTTGCGGCGAAGGTTCCGGTAATAGCCGAAGGCAAGATCCACACCCCGGAACAAGCAAAAAAAATTCAGGATATGGGTGTGACCGGTATCGTGGTTGGTGGTGCCATCACCCGACCAAAAGAGATCGCCAGTCGATTCGTGCAAGAGCTTCGCAACTGAGTCGTTCATTTCCTAAAATAAGTCTTTCTATGCGCCTTGTGACAGAAGGCGCATTCTTTGTTGTCTTTTTGAGAAACGTTTATACTTAAAAGAGAACGAATGACAACAGAGAAAGCGAGTGAAGAAAATGACAAAAATCAATGCTGGTACAGCAATGATCAAGATTTTTGAAGCGTGGGGCATCGACCATATCTATGGAATCCCCGGTGGATCTTTCAACTCAACGATGGATGCTTTGTACCATGAACGGCAATCGGTCAAATATGTTCAAGTACGTCATGAAGAAGCGGGTGCGCTGGCAGCGGCGGCTGATGCCAAACTAACGGGAAAAGTCGGTGCGGTTTTCGGTTCTGCTGGTCCAGGTGCCACCCACTTGATCAATGGCTTATATGATGCCCAAATGGATAATGTGCCTGTCGTTGCCTTATTAGGACAAGTGGCTTCAAGTTCGATGAACTACAATGATTTTCAAGAAATGAATGAAAATCCGATGTTCGCAGATGTCAGTATTTACAATCGCACGGTCATGTCCCCTGAAAGTTTGCCCCACGTGGTGGATGAAGCCATTAAAGCCGCCTATAAATTTAAAGGCGTTGCTGTAGTAACGATCCCGGTCGATTACGGGTTTGCAGAAATCGACGAACAGGAGATTGCAACCGCCAAAAATCATAAGACGGGTGTTCTCCAGCCGGATGAAGACGATTTACGAGCTGCCCTTTCTTATTTTGAACAAGCAAAAAAACCTGTCCTTTATATCGGACAAGGTCTCTTTGGTCATTTTAATGCCATCGATGCTTTTTCTAAGCATTTCTCAATGCCTGTAGCGGCTTCTGTGTTAGCCAAAGGCATCGTGCCTGATCTTTATGAAAACTTTCTTGGATTTGCCGGACGGGTTGCGACAAAACCAGCCAATGAAGCTTTGGCAGAAGCTGATCTCATCGTTTTTGTCGGCAGTGACTTCCCTTTTGGACGCCGCTTTTTCAATCCTGATGCCAACTTTGTCCAAGTTGATATCGACGCCTCGAAATTTGGTCGTCGTCATCAGACGGATGTCTCCGTTTTAGGAGATGGTGCGACCGCTCTTAGAAAATGGACAGAGATGGCAGCCCCTCGTCCTGCAGATGCCTGGATAAAAGCCAATCAAGAAAACGCTCGGAATTGGCATGCATGGCGCCATAGTTTTGACCATGATGCGCAAGAGCCCTTGCGTCCTGAACCTGTCTATCGAGAAATCAACCGTATCGCAGCTCCTGATGCCCTGTTTGTCACAGATGTTGGTAATGTTACGATCCAAAGTATCCGACATTTAGAAATGACGGGTGAACAGCGTTTCACAACGTCTGGCTGGTTTGCGACAATGGGCAATGGTGTACCTGGTGGGATCGCCGCTCAATTGAGCTATCCGAATCGCCAAGTATTTACCTTTAGTGGGGATGGCGGTTTTGCGATGCAAATGCAAGACATCATTACTCAAGTGAAATATGATTTGCCAATCATCAACGTGGTCTTTTCCAATGACTCATTCGGCTTCATCGAAGCGGAGCAAGAAGATACCGAGCAAACCAAGTTCGGTGTGCAACTAGCCGGTGCTGATTTTGGTAAAGTTGGGGAAGCATTAGGTGCGAAAGGCTTCACGGTAACGAAGGCAGAAGAATTAGCATCCGTCTTTACACAAGCTAAAGAAAGCCACGGCCCCGTCGTGATCGATGTCAAGATCGCTAACGAACGACCTCTTCCCGTCGAAGAATTGAAACTGGATCCTAAACGCTTCAGTGCTGAAGAAATCGCAGCGTTTAAAGCAAAATACCAAGTCCATGATCTGCCAGCTTTGAGTGAGTTGTACGTGAATTCTGAGGAATAAAAAAAAAGAGAGAAAGACAGCAACCCTGTCCTTCTCTCTTTTTTTAATCGCTCATTTCGTGTTAATAATCCATCGCCTTACTTATTATAAATTTTCGGGCCTTTACGCATGTTTTTCCGATCATTTTTTGGGGATTCCATCTTTTTTGAACGGCCGCCGCCTTGTTTTTTCTTGATTAGTTCTAACATTTTTTCTTTTTGATCCATCGATTCCACCTCTATTTCTTAGCAATACGATCTGTCGGTTGAAAAGAAGTGTTCCTGACTTCTTTTATGTTTGCGAACAACTACTTTATTTCGATTGGGTTAGAAAACAAACGCTGCCTATTTACGTGTCTAGAGTCAGCAGTTCCTTTTGACATTTTTACTACCCTGATTTAATCTACTTTGATTTTGATTGTTTGTCAATGGCTCTTGAAAAAATCATGTGCTTTTGTTGCCTTCTCCCAAATAATAAACCACCATTTATTATATTATTTGATCATTTTATCTAATTAAATCGAATATTTTTATTATTTATTGGTATAATTATAACAGAATCTCTGTTCCTTTCTTTTGCTTCCTTCGTTCTTCTTCCGATTGTCTCCTAACTTTCGTCGTTCTCACAAATCACGCTATTTGAAAGGAGGTGGATATGTGCTGCACACTTATGCACCTGAGCAAATTTATTTGTATGTTTTGATTGGCTGTGCTATTTTAGCCTTTTTGCTGCTTCTGTTTGGGGATATCTTCGATTTCGACGGACCAGTCGATCCGATGTTAATTATTCCATGGTTTGCCTTTACAAGTCTCTTCGGTTACTTAGGAGAAACTTTTCTGTCTGGCTATTCGCTCCTACTTTTCGTCATTAGCGGCTGCCTTGCTACAGGGCTCGTTTTTCTCTTGAATTTTTACGTGCTGATTCCCATGCGAAATGCGGAAGCGACACTGTCAAGTTCTGAGAAAGATTTTGAAGGTCGCATCGCAACGGTGCTGACGCCGATTCCTTGTGAAGGAATGGGCGAAATTCAACTCACAAGTGTCACTGGTTCAAGCAATCGACCAGCTACGGCTTTCCAACCAATCGATGAACCATTAGCAGCTGGATCGAAGGTTTTGATTATTGAAGTCAAAGAACGAGTTTGCTACGTCGTTCCTTACACAAAAAAATTTTTGGATAACTAAACTAAATCACTAAAGAGGTGTATCTATGGATATTCTATTATCACCAATCGTTTTCCCGATCGCCATCGTGGCATTCATTTTATTAATGCTTTTGATCGTCTTTGTCACGAAATATCAAACAGCCAAGCCCGATGAAGCATTGATCATCAGCGGAAGCTATCTAGGTAGCAAAAATGTACACGCCGATGAAAGCAACAACAAAATCAAAATCGTGCGTGGTGGCGGAGCCTTTGTTTTGCCAGTGTTTCAACGATCGAATCGAATCAGTTTGCTCTCCAGCAAGCTGGATGTCTCAACGCCGGAAGTCTACACTGAACAAGGGGTTCCCGTGATGTGTGACGGAACTTCCATTATTAAGATCGGCTCATCCGTGGAAGAAATTGCAACGGCAGCGGAACAATTTCTAGGAAAAACCCGTGAAGAATTAGAAAATGAAGCGCGGGAAGTGCTAGAAGGCCATTTGCGTTCGATCCTTGGTTCAATGACTGTGGAAGAAATTTATCAAAATCGCGACAAATTCAGCCAAAGTGTGCAAGAAGTAGCCTCTGTCGATCTAGCGAAAATGGGCTTGATCATTGTCTCCTTTACGATCAAAGAAGTACGAGACAAAAACGGCTATTTGGATTCTCTTGGAAAGCCTAGAATCGCCCAAGTCAAACGGGATGCTGAAATTGCGGAAGCTGAAGCACTGAAAGAAACCCGCATCAAAAAAGCCCAATCGGAACAAGAATCGCAAACAGCGGAATCAAAACGCATGACCGAAATCGCTGAAGCATTGAAGGAAAAAGAATTGAAGCTGGCGCTTTATAAGAAAGAACAAGACATCGCCAAAGCCGATGCCGATCAAGCCTATCATCTACAAAGTGCCATCATGAAACAAAAAGTCCGAGAACAAGAGATTGAAGTCGAAGTCGTTGAACGACAAAAACAAATCGAATTGGAAGAAAAAGAAATCTTGCGTCGTGAGAAGCAATTTGATTCAGAGATCAAGAAAAAAGCCGATGCGGATCGTTATGCGCTTGAACAAGAAGCGCTAGCCAAAAAAGCATCTGCCTTAGCTACCACTGAAGCCGAGCAATTTCGAACAGAGTCCTTGGCAAAAGCCGAAGCCGATAAGATTCGTTTGATCGGTTTGGCAGAAGCCGAAACCACTTTGGCGAAAGGAACGGCAGAAGCCGAAACGAAAGAAAAAGTCGCTGAAGCCTTCAAGAAATACGATGAAGCAGCCATTCTGAGCATGATCGTCGAGATCCTGCCACAATTAGTCAAAGAAGCAGCCGCACCATTAGGCAATATCGATAAAATTTCAGTCGTTGATACAGGATCAGGTGAAGGTGGCGGTGCCAATCGTGTCACCAATTACGCCACCAATCTCTTATCGACCACACAAGAAACGTTGAAAGAAACCCTCGGTCTTGATGTGAAATCGTTGATTGAAAACTTCGCCGGTTCCACTACGAGCGAGCCGCCTCAAGAATAAGAAAACTGCTGTTCGTCTTCATCGCTTTACAAGCGACAAGGCGAACAGCAGTTTTTTTCTTACTCATTGCTATTATGCTTACTCAGTAACCTCTTTGACATATTTTGCAGGTACACCAGCCACGATCGTGCGCTCAGCGACATCTTTGGTCACCACCGACCCAGCAGCAATGATCGCATGGTCGCCGATGGTCACACCGGCAACGATCGTTGTATTTGAGCCTATCCAAACATTCTTCCCGATCGTGATGGATGCCGGATAAAGTGTGCCACGATCTTCAAGATGAAAGCCATGATTCAAGGTAGCTAAAACAACGTTATGCCCAATCAGGGCACCATCACCAATCGTAATCCCTCCTTGGTCTTGAAAATGACAACCCGCATTGATAAAGACATCTTTGCCAATGCTGATATTCTTGCCATAATCTGTATAAAAGGGTGGAAACAGCGAAAAAGTCGGCTCAACTGGTTTTCCTGTCAATTGGGCAAAAAGTTCTTGTAACTCATCAGACTCATGGTAGACTGTATTGATTTTCATCGTGATTTTTCTCGCCTTAGCACTCAGAGCTACCATTTGTTTGGAAGCTTGCGAACCGGCAAGTAAGGGTTCGCCACTTGCCATGAGTTTGTTTAATTGATCGATCGTCATGTGTTTTTCTCCTATTCATTTGTTATTCACGAGGATTTCTTAACGAAAAAATAACCTCTACGTCTTCCGCCCCAAGTACTTCTTTTAACCCCGTCGGATCTTCAATGACACCGATACGATTATAGCCACCATAAGAATTGGTAAAGGTCTGATAAAACAGCACCAACGTATGACTATTCCAGCTCATGATTTCTCCTTCGTGAATGATCTCCGGCCGTTCTGTAGTCATTTCTGGCAAATTCTCAGAAAAACGATAATATTTCTCGTTGTTGTTCAAATCACTCATTGTCACCGTAAAGGGCATTTGATTCATTAGGTGCTCAGACACCTCATTTTCATAAAACTTCGCTAGAAAATTCTGTTGACCAACCGTAATGACGACAGCTGTTGCTGCTGAAAACTGCTGGACATTCTCTTGGCTAGCTTCCGATGAAGTTTCGTTAGCGGATTGCATATTGGTTCTCTCTGTTTCGCTTGTCCCACAGGCACTTAATAAGAACAGCAAAATAGCGGATATCAATTTTATAAGCATCTCTTCGCTCCTTTCTGGTGATGATTCTATGTAGAAGCGGGCAACTGAATGCGTATTTTCAAAAAAACACGACTGCTCAGCAGAGGCAGAGTGACCGAACAGTCGTGAAGATCGTTGTGGCTATTTAGTTCAAATGTTCTTGGAAGAATTGGGTCATTTGATCAAAAGGAATTACGTCTGTTTGATCATATAGATCAACGTGCGAAGCATTAGGAATGACCGTCAACTCTTTGTTATCGCCTTGTAATTGCTCAAAGGCGTCTTGACTGAAGTAAAGAGAGTGGGCTTCTTCTCCATGGAGTAATAAAACGGCGCTTTGGATCTCATCGATATACGACAAGAGCGGCATATTTAAGAACGACAGCGATGATGTCATGTTCCAACCGTCATTGGAATTTAACGAACGTTCATGATAGCCGCGTTCCGTTTTGTAGTAATCAAAATAATCTTGCATAAAGACCGGTGCATCCTCCGGTAGTGTATCTGGCACTCCACCTGCTCTTTCGTAGCTACCGTTAGCAAAATCAACGGTCCGCTGGGCGTTCAGCTGTTGGCGCAATTCATGACGTCCTTCAGCCCCCATCTCATCAAAATACCCCTGAGCATTGACTCTCGACATGTCATACATCGTGGCGGAAACCGTCGCTTTCACACGGGTATCAATGCCATCCCGCCCCAACCGCAAATTCCGATCAAGCTGATTCTTTCTTCATCTACATTTTCTTGGACTGACAAAAAATCGACTGCTGCCTGAAAGTCTTCTGTATTGATATCTGGTGATGCCACATAGCGTGGTTCCCCACCGCTTTCGCCTGTGTATGAAGGATCAAAAGCGATCGTAACAAAACCTCGTTCAGCCATCGTTTGGGCATATAGACCAGATGTCTGTTCTTTGACTGCCCCAAAGGGTCCGCTAACCGCGATTGCTGGAAGTGGTCCTTGCGCATCAATTGGTTCATAAAGATCAGCAACTAAAGTGATGCCGTAGCGATTTTCAAAAGTTACTTTTCGGTGATTCACCGTGTCACTTTCTGGGAAAACTTTGTCCCATTCATCTGTAAATGAAACATTTTCTGTCATCGTTTCTCCTCCTGAACTGGCTTGTGTTGCTTCGTTTGCCGCCTCGTTATTGCTGCTGCAAGCACCTAAAATAAGTGGTGCTAGCATCAATAGTGATACAAGTGTCTTTTTTTGCCAATTTTTCATTTCATTCGCCTTCTTTCATGGTCAATCATCCTGTACCTTAGGGCGACATATACAACTTCTTTTCTCTTTTGATCTTTTGTTGATTACCGGTAACTCATAGATCAAAAGAGTGATTCTCGGATTAAATCTATTGTACTTCGCGATCTTTTCCATGTAAAATATCAATATCAAATACCTAACTATTCATTATACGAATAACAAGAGGAGCATTTTAAATGGAATTAAAAAATCTGACCACCTTTTTAGCAGTTGCAGAAAAAGAGACAATTTCGGCTGCCGCAAAACATCTGCATCTTTCTCAACCTTCCTTGTCCCGACAATTGATGGAGCTAGAAAAAGAATTAGGCGTGACGTTGTTCACCCGAGGCAATCGCAAAATCACACTAACAGAAGACGGACTGTTGTTTCGTAAACGGGCGGAAGAAATCGTAGAATTATTAGAAAAGACCCGCTCAGAATTTTTGTCGCCTCGAGATACGATCGCCGGCAATGTATCGATCGGAGCTGGAGAAACTTACGTGATTCAGTTGCTAGGAGCAATCATCAAAGAAATCCAAGCTGAATACCCTAACATCAAATTTCACTTTTATAGCGGCAACGCCGATGAGGTCAAAGAACGATTGGATAAAGGATTGTTGGATTTCGGTGTCGTAATCAGTCCAGCAGACGTCAAAAAGTACCATTCCTTACGCTTACCTGCCAAAGATACCTGGGGCGTGTTGATGCGAAAAGACAGTCCTCTAGCTGTCAACGAAGTCATTACCCCAAAAGATCTCTGGGACGTTCCCTTGATTACTTCGCGACAAAGTTTGGTCAGCAGTGAACTTTCTAAATGGTTGAAAAAAGACCTGAAAAAATTGACGGTCGTCGCCACATATAACCTAGTTTACAATGCATCAAAGCTGGTAGAAGAAGGTGTCGGTTACGGATTGACTCTAGATAAATTAGTCAACTTCGCCCCAGATAGCCAATTGTGTTTTAGAAAATTGAGCCCAGCACTGGAATCAAACCTTGACGTCATTTGGAAAAACACTCAAGTTTTTTCAAAAGCTTCTGGACTTTTCTTGGAGCGGATGAAGGAACAGTTTTCGTAGGATAGGTATTGAAAAACAAAAAACGAAGTGTTTCATCTTTCACATGAAACACCTCGTTTTTCTTTATTAAATGAGATGATTTATTGGCTAAAATCAGTTAAGGCATTCCCGTTCTTTAACTTGGACGTCTTTTTCCATCCACTGAAATAGATGAAAAAATAGCCTATCTCCTTTAAATCACGACTCTTTATTACGAGACTTCCTAAAAAGCCATTGCGCATTCCGATAGCTATGGGTAAAAATATACAAATTTCCTTAGCTTTTAAGAACGACAAATATAAGAATTTTATTTTTTCGAAAGAAAATTGCTTAAATAGAATGCTTTCGAAACTCAGCGATTTGATAAATATCACTCAAAGGAACGTCACTCGCTACATCAAAAATCACAGAAAAAAACTTCATTTTCGTGCCATTGGTCGGCGCCTTATGAATCCTTTCTTTTGTGTCATCACTGATTGGTAGAGACAATAACTGTGTTCGGACTTTCTCGCTAAAGTGAAAGGAGACTTTGAAGAAGCCCTCCCACATCGAAAGCCAAAAAATTGGTTTCACTTTATTCGTCCCACGAGTCGTTGTCCATTTGTATTCACCTTTGGACAACCACGCTTTTCCATCTTGGTAATAGCGCCAATCCATAAGAGAGATGCCCTCGTTTTCAAGCGTTTCGACAAAACGTTGATAAATGGCATATCCCTCACCCAGTGATTCCGCAATCAGTTGCTCTGTTGGTTTCACGTTTTTGTCTCGAAACAATTGCTCTTTGCCTTCCATCCTTTCGCTCAACTCCTTGCGCTTTTTTTAGGTTTTTGCTACGTTACAATTTAATTTTGTTGATATCATCAGTGATGACCCAATCGTCCATATTTTTTTCACGATTGTACTGAAATGGCGTTATTTCTTCTAATTCAGCGATTTCATAGACCGCTAGATACTTTTTCCCTGCCCAACGATCGACTTGCTTTTTCGATAGATTCAACTCTTTTTCATAGCGTTCTACAAAATCTATGGATTCTTCTTTCGTCATCTTTTCAGATTCAGTCACATTGGCAATGATGCCCCGATGAGTGATGGTCAAATCGCCGCCGGTCTCCAAAAAATAAACAAGATCGTTGATTTTGGCTCTTCCTCCTAAAGGTGATTTTCTGCCCGCTGCCCCCCGAATGATCATTGTTTTGTCACCGTGAATCAGTTTCTCAAGCTCTTTGGCTTCCTTATTTAAATAGACCAAATGTTCTGCCCGACCGGCTTTTCCTTGATACCATTCTGCTGGTTTTGTCATAAGAAGTTCCTCTTTTCATATGAATTGTTTTTTGCGCTGTTCTTTCCATGGTGGCTAGTTATTGGAGCGTTTTTTCAATCGTGTATAGATGAGAGCTGCAACTGTTTAGATTGATGAATGAATAAAACTTTTGTGCAAAGGCATTAGGCGTGCCGCATCGGGCAAATGTTTCCGCATCTTCTTTCGTTTCGAACTTGGTGATGTCCGCCCAAGTTTCTCCATCTACTAATAATTCAAAAGAAAGGTATCCTCTTTGTTTGGAAATGTATTCTCGGTTTAATTGTTCAACAACACGAACAAATTCCGCTGTTGAAACGCCTTTTTTTAATTTGTACGAATTATGAAAAGCAACCTGTGCCATCGGGGCTTCCTCCTTTTAGATTCCATCAAGTAATAGAGCGTTTTAAAAAAAAACTAACAGTTCTCCATTCAACCGTTCAAATGACTTTTTTAACGTCCGTTGTATTTCTACCCTGTCCTTTCTTAACAGTTGCAACAAAAAGTCCGTTCAGCAGGAGAGCATTTGGTACTAAAGCGAGCACTCAAGAACTTCCCCCAATAGTTTGTCGTGGGGAACGATCAAACATTTCTCCATTGCTTTCCAGTAACTTTCATACAACTTTTTTGAGCTTTACCATAATTTTCTTCGCTATCAAACTCCCAATAGTGAGCATATTTCACACATTTTATGACTCTCGTCAATGGATCTGGCAGGCGACCTTCCTTGATGGTCCTCATTTCTTTGATGTAATGGGTTCGTTTCATTAATCGAAAGAACAAAGCCCCCTCCATGGCCTTCATTGCCTCTGTTGCTTCCTGCATGACTGCTTCAAAGGTCTCAACACTACTGGGTTTCACTTGATAGATACTGATTTATGAAAACACCCCGACCGCTCCTTTCACTTGTGATTTTCTTCTCAATTATAGTATACCAAGTTTACGTCGTTGATAGTTTGGTCATTTTATTCATTTCTCATTTATCTTCCGTTTATTATTGATTTAGCCTCCTACCTGCGGGATCAAATTGCTAAATTATAATTTCATAAAAGGCTAGCAGCCGAGCTTTATCAGTAGGTCACCAGCCTGACATAGTCACAAAAGGGATCATTAAGCTTTCGCCTACAAAAAAAGCAATCAACTTTTGACAGCAGACTGCTTTTTCTTAACGCTCATTAGTGCAAAAGGAAAGGTTTTAGCTCTGTCTCGATAAAGTCGATGCGATCAAAGACAGTTGGCTTAAAATACGCCGTAATGGCGATAACAGTCTCTGATTCGGGATCAATATAAAGGACATTTCCGCTATTGCCGATGGCGGCATAGGTGCTTTTCTCAGCATCCAAGATCCACCATAAATACCCATAACTCATATTTTGAAATTTCTCTATGTTTGTCTCTAGCGGATTGACCATTTCAGTGAGCCATTGTGAAGAAATCACTTGTTGTCCTTGATGGATGCCTTGGTTCAAGCATAGCTCACCGATTTTGGCTAAATCTTTTGCTGAAAGACAAAGCCCGTAACCTGCAGTGCCAATATTTAAAGGATCGCAAAACCAAACCGGTTTTTTTGGTGCCTTGCTCATCGTAAAGTGCTTATGCTCTTGTGCCGTTTCCGCATAATAATTGGTCAGTTCGGCTACACCAAGAGGTCGAAATAAATAATGGTTCGCATAATCAACGGTCGTCATTCCAGAAGCTTTCGCTAACAAACCAGTGAGGATCTGCAGACAAACGGTTTGATAATTGAATTCATTTGTCACCCCTTTTCTTCCTCCCAATAAATCAAGCGAGGCGCTGGTCCAGTCGTCACTCGAACAAACCTTTGTCCATGGATCACCTTTGCATTTATACGGGGCTCGCATCGTTAATAGGTGTTTGATCGTAATATCCTGAATCGTTTTTTCGCCCCGTTTTACTTGATAGTCTGGTAAATAATCGAGTACTTTGTCATTGACACTTCGGATGACACCTTGATCGATCGCTATCCCAACTAGTAGAGAAACGATACTTTTCGTAGCGGACATAAGGTGGCAAGTATCCTCTGGCTTATACTCATGCCATTCATCCGAGTAAACTTCCTTTCCATTTTGGTAGGCAGCAATTTGGCAAATATTAGGCTGGTTTTTACTGATACATGCATGCAGTTCTTGTCTATTCATTTGTGAAGCCTCCCTTCAAAGATAAGCATAATACCATTAAAAATTGTTTTCAATGTTATTTTTAAAATTGTTTTTGAAGGGTCTTTTAAAAGTCTATTAGCGATGAATACGCAAAAAAAGGCCCTCAATGATAGAGGCGCCTTACTTAAAACTTTCGAATATCGATTTTTGATTTCTATCCAGATTTTTTGAGAGGATCGTTATCAGCAATTCTTCTAATGCGGAAACAGTGGCGATGGTCCCCAAAATCAAGACAACAATTTTTGCAGGACTCACCATGAGCAGCAATGGGAAACTACCTAAAAGAAAACCGACTGCTTTGTTGAGCCATGTATGCAGACTACTAAAAGACCGATATTTTACATAGCCAATCAGATAACTGACAAAACGAATCATAGCTATCACTAGTAGCCAGACCCAAAGCATATGTGCCGCCAACAGCTGTGGTAGAAAAGAAAGAAAAACTGCGAGAAAAAAGCTTACATCTGCGAAACTGTCTAGTAAGGCACCCACCTCACTCGTAAGATTCATCCTTCTTGCAAGCAGCCCATCGACGAGGTCGCTTACAAAACAATAGGAATAGAGCAGCCAAAACCAGCCAGACATTGGCTGAAGGAATAGTAAAAGTGGTGCGAGAATCAGTCGAGATGTGGTAAGGATATTGGGTAAATGATTCATTTGTTCTCCTTGCATTTCATTTTCTTCACAAATTGTGAAAGCCTAAGATTATTTCACGTACTTAAAAGTAGTCCAAAGACTTTTAAACGTTCTTTCAGTTGAGCATCCTGCAAGCCCTGATGCGAATGTTTCAGAACTGGTCCTTAGTATTCCTTCAACAATCGTATCCGATCCGTACTTCCTGGTATCCGATTCTGCACCTTTGTCCATCCCCCTGCTTGGTACACTTCATATTCTTCAAAGCGGCAAGGAAGACCTTTTGCATGGCCGATATCACTTGTGTCCATCACTTGAAAATGCAGATGAGGCGAAGTCGAATTTCCCGAATGGCCAACGTTTCCGATCACCATCCCTTTGGTGATGTTTTGTCCTACGGAAACAGTGACAGATCCTTTTTGTAGATGGACAAATGCCATATAAACGCCCTCAGAAGCTTTTATCACAATGTAGTTGCCAGCTATTTGTTGATAATCATCTTTTTGTTCATTAAAAAACAAACCATTTTTTACAGCGATCGAAAAATCTCTGATCCAGTGAACGATTCTCCGTTCCCGATAACCATCTCTTGCAACAATGACTTCGCCATCACAAGGCGCATAGATTTTTTCGCCCCAACAATAACAGCTCTCCAGCGGGACCCCTAAGAAGAAATAGCGCAAAAAGCTTCGATCATGAAAAGCTTTGGTTTTCCCCTCAAAATTAACTTGTAAAAAATCAAAGGCATAACGCAACCCCATTCGATCGGTACCATGGCTAGGAATCTTCTCGGCTGGTGTAGTCGGCGCAAGCCACTCACCTCTTAAGGGGAATCCAATGGTTATCGGCTGCTCTTTCATAGGGCTTTCTCCTTTTTGGATCACATGATCTCTTTTATTTTGAAATGACTATCAATCGCGCGGCACTCTATACCCGTGCTTTACTCCTTTTCACTATAGGTCACCTAAGGATTTTTTTCAACTCTAAAAAGTGGGCTAACGGGCGTGCCTATCAAAAAAACACCTCAATCATGTAGTGATTCCAAACTGTTAGACCAAAAATTCTAACTTTTGAGCGTCGCTTCATGGATGAGGTGTTCTTACATTTTATTTTTTTGTAGCTCTTGGCGGTGACGGCTAATCCATCTAGCTATCGTCTGACAAAATAGCATTTGTCCCCCCGCTACTGTTTGCGCTCCACCAATCGATAGTAGACTCTTGCGGTGATGAAATACACCAGCAGATAAATCATTGTAAACAACAGGACAGAAATAATCGTTACCGTAATCAATAAGTTACGATCCGTCAGACCAAAAAGAATCAGTAATTTTCGAATCATTGGTAAAGCAAACGCCAAATGGATGATCGCTGCCACCAAAGGAAATGAGAAGATCATCAAAACTTGCTGCTGGATCACTTGCTTGACTTCCTTATGGCTTAACCCAACTTTTTGCAAGATCTCGAAACGTTCTTTGTCCTCCATCCCTTCGGAAACTTGTTTATAATAAATGATCAATGCAGCAGCTAAAATAAAGATCACACCAAAAATCAAACCTAAGAAGAAAAAGCCGCCGGTAAAGGTTTTTGTCTCAACTTCAAAAAGATCTTTTGATTCAACGCTCGCATGAGCATCTGCTGCCAGAAGTTCGCTGCGAATCTCTTTTGCGATGGCTTCGCGATCGCTTGTTTCTGCTGCTTGAAAATTAAAGACTGTTGTTGTCACTGGTTGCTGGTAAAGTTGAAACTCTTCGTTTTGATACCAAGCGCTTAGCTTTTCGGCAAGCCACTGATCATCCACCACGAGAACAAGATGCTGAACGGGGTTTTCTGTTTTCGTGAATGTTGGCAGTTCTTTCAATTCCCGCAAGCGAAATTGACGATCATCGATCGTCGTCTTTTCTGGTAACGCTTGATGCGTCCAGGTGGCGGGAAAAACGAATAGTTCGTCGTCAGCGGGTCCTGTTTTCCCAGTGATTTCATGGTATTCAGAACTGGTAAGAAAAATAAGATACACGGCTTTATCTAAACTACCGCTATTTTCTTCAAAAGTGGTTGAGGGAACAAAATTTGGTTCCTCAAAGGTAAAAAGCAACGGTCTTGTTGTAGTGACTTGCTGGCGCTCTTTGATCGTTAGCTTCTCTTCAAGTCCATTAATTGCTGTGTTGATTTGCTGGGAATCAGCCGCTGACTCAATTTGAACATCGTAAGGAAAACGGGTTTCGATCACATTCTTTTGTCCAAAATAAAGACTGGCGGTCGTAGCAACGGTCACTAACACCATCGTTGATAAAATACAAATACTTGCTAAACCAGCCGCATTTTGCTTCATCCGATACAACATGGTAGAGACATTGATAAAATGGGTCGTTTGATAATAATAGGTCGTTCGTTTTCTTAAAAACTGCAATGCTTTGATACTGCCCGCAATAAACAACAAATAGGTAGCCAAGATTACGAGGACGACGGCGACAAAGAACAGTCCTAATGCACTGATAGGAGATTTGATCGTCACAGAGATCGTATAGCCCGCCACTAAACAAAGGACACCTAATAGTGCCAAAATACCTTTTGCTCGTGGTTCTTTTTCATTACGCTTGCTTCCCTGCAGTAGTTGAAGTGGATCGGTTTTGCGGACTTGCAGTATGTCAAATAAAAATAAACAACCAAAGACGAACATAAAATACAGGATCACCAAGCCAATACTCTCAAATGATAGTTTAAAGACAAAGAACTCGCCTACGGCTAAGATTTTCTTCAGTATCAAAAATCCTAATCGTGCAAACAATAAGCCACTGATCAATCCGGCGGCAAGGCTAATGAGAAAACTGTAAAAGAGTTCCCAAAAGACCACGAAGGCTATCTCACGTTTTCCTAGTCCTAAAACATTGTAGAGACCAAATTCTTTTTTTCTCTGTTTGATCAAAAAGTTATTGGTGTAAAAGGAAAAGATCGCCGCAAAAATCATGAGGATGATATTTCCTAAACGAAACATGAAGATGGCGCTTTGACTACTAGGAAGTTCCTTCATTCCTGGATTGTTCACGATGATTTGCGTCATCATCAAAACAGCCACCAAGAAACTCATAGATAATAAAAAGGGTGTGTAAGCTTTGGCATTTTTACGCAAATTGGAGAAGGCGATTTTTTGAAAGAACATTGGTTACTCCTCCTTTGCAAAGACAGCAGTCATTGTTTCGGCTATTGCTTCTAGAAAAGCGGTATTGCTGCGATCCCCTCGATACAGCTGGTGAAACACATACCCGTCTTTGATAAACAAGACGCGTTGTGCGCGACTGGCTGCGATCGAACTGTGAGTGACCATCACGATCGTCTGTCCATTTTGATTGATCTGTTGAAATAATGTCAGTAATTGATCAGAGGTTTTCGAATCCAGCGCTCCGGTTGGCTCATCTGCTAATAGCAGTTCCGGTTTTGTGATGATTGCTCGTGCGACAGCAACTCGTTGTTTTTGTCCGCCAGACAATTCATACGGATAGTGCTGCAATAAATCGGCGATTCCTAAAGTTTGTACGATAGGTTGAAGCTGCTTTTCCATTTGTTTGACGGAAACTTTTGATAAAACTAATGGCAATAAAATATTGTCTTTTACCGAAAAGGTGTCCAATAAATTAAAGTCTTGAAAAACAAAGCCTAAGTGATCCCGTCGAAAACTCGCTGCGTCTTTTTCTTTGATCGTGGTCAGATCGATGCCATTCAGCTGCATTTCACCCGCTGTTGGTTGGTCTAACGTCGCCATCAAGTTCAGCAACGTACTCTTTCCCGAACCTGATTCCCCCATGATAGCGACATATTCCCCTTCTTCTACCATAAAGGTAATATTTTTCAACGCTTCAACGGGTTGTCCGTTCAGCTGGCTTTGATAGATTTTTTTTACTTGTTGAATGTTTAAAAGTGTCATCTTGTTCCCTCCTTCCTTTTTAGAATAAGCTGACTGGCAGAAAAAAGCGACTTACAATAAAAACCGCAAACTTACAGTGTTGAAAGTTTGCGGCTATCGGTTATTTGTGGTGGGAAAATGAAGTGTGACGATGGTTCCCTGTCCCACTTCAGAATCAATCGCTAAACGGCAGCCGATTTTTTCAGCCGCTTGTTGACTCATATATAAGCCTAGCCCGCTCGCTCGTTGCTGAAAGCGACCATTTTGTCCCGTATATCCTTTCTCAAACACCCTTGGCAAGTCTTCCTTACGAATACCAATGCCGCTATCTTGAATCACTAAGGCATTGTCTTTAGTGAAAACGTTGATGCCACCAGTTTCGGTATACTTCAAGCTGTTGAAAAGAACCTGTTCAAAAATAAAAACGAGCCACTTTCGATCGGATGTCACCGTTAAATCCACCGCCATGTCCAGTTGCAGATTCTTTTTCGAGAAAAACAAGGCATACTTTTTGATCGTTTGACGAACGAGGGGCGCTAAAGCAATCGACTCAAAGACAAAATCTTCATTCGCTAAATTTTGTCGTAAATAATTCAACATCATTTGCAAGTAATCATTCACCTTAAATAATTCCGCTTTGACCTCCGTCGGTGACAACGAATCGCTTTGGACCAAAAGATCCAGCGCAGCTAGAGGCGTTTTGATTTGATGAAGCCACAAGCCGAAATCTTCATAAATTTCTTCATTTTTTAACGCTGCCTTGTAATCAGAAGTGGTTTTTTCTCTTGCCAATTGTTTAAGAAGGGCTTGGTATTCGTCTTCTAAACGATTTCGAGTGGCAGGCAAGAACGCCAACGCCGCTTCCGTCATACGTTCTTTTCTTAATAAATGCTGCAGCTGCTTTCTTTTTTGTGCGTAACGAAAATAATGAAAAAGGGAAAGTCCCCCTAAGATCACCCCTGAAAAGACCACATGGTCAATGAAGGGCTCCAACGAAAGGCTGTGGAGAAAGAATAGCCCAAATAGGCCCGCACTAAACAGCAGGTAAACGAGATAAAACTTTCCATAAAGGACGAAATATTCTTTCACGTTAGTCATAGGCGTGTTCCTTTTCTATCAAATACCCTTTATTCTTTACCGTCTGGATCAAATCGGATAGTTCGATCTGGCTTAATTTTTTTCGCAAGCGGGTCATATTGACCGCTAATGTGTTATTATCGATGAATTCTTCACTATTCCAGAGCATTTCAATGATGGTCTCTTTGGCTACGATCTTCCCTCGATGCTGCAAAAGCAAGGAAAGAATCCGAGCTTCATTTGGAGACAGTGGCAACTGTTCCCCCTGTTTTTTTAATACATTTTCTGTGGGATAAAAGGTTACTTGCCCTATCTCAAAGGTCAGCGCTTGTTGGTGGCTATACTGATAGCTGCGCCGCAGCAATGCTTGGATTTTTGCCAAAACGAAGGCTAAATCAAAGGGTTTTGTTAAATAATCATCTGCTCCCATGTTCATCGCCATGATCTGATTCATCTGTTGATCCATCGACGAAAGGAAAATGATCGGCACTTCTGACGTCTTGCGAATTTCTTGGCACCAATGATACCCGTTGTAATAAGGCAGCGAAATATCTAAAAGAACGAGATCCGGTTTGATCTCATGAAACTCTTGCAAGATGCTAGCAAAATTCTTCGCGGAAACACATTCGTACCCCCATTGCTGCAAATATTCTGCTAGAACAGAGACGATCGTTGCATCATCTTCAACAAGATATATTTTTTGCATGTCTTTCTCCTCTCTGTTGATTAATCACTTGCTTCTTTACAGACAGTGTACCAGAAAAGAAAAAGAATCGTCTAGATGGGGGGAACCTTTCAAAGGGCTGTTTTTTTCCTCAATCCTCTGCCAATCGAGCAAGAATTTCTTGGTAACGCTGTGTGGCAAAGGGACTGATATGCCCTTTTTGGCAAAAATTCAGTTTCCCCAGTTTGGGTACGACCCGTTCTACGATGACATTGCCATTTTGAACTTTCGATTCAAACTGCTGCAAAGCCTCCAAAAATCGTGCGTCTTTTCTGGCAGAAGGATAAAAAGACAAGACATACAGATAATAAAAAAGATTGTATCCTCTAAAGGGATATTCTGTCTGCATAAATAATGTACCCATCCCATAATGACAGGGACTGATTGGCTGACGGATCTCCCAATGAGCAAGCAAAAATTCGCTTGCTTGCTTAAGCGTTTCCATTTGTTCACGATCATGAGTATATCGAAAAGCATCAAGGACCGTTAACGTCGTCATAGGCGTGGAAAAGTGGGTCTCAGGGCCGCGACCAAAACTATACTTATTGCACTTCCAGCCGCCATCTGCTTCCTGAGTAGCAAGAAAATAGTGAAAGGTCTGTTGCAGCCGCTGGTCCCTTTGATAGCCTAGAGAGCACAGCGTTCGCAAAGCCAACGCTGTATGACATGGATAGATCCCCCCTGACGGAGAAATTTTAAATCTGCCGTCTTCTCTCCATCCTTGAAAGATCAATGCGGCTGTCTCTTTTAATAAGTTCTCCTCACGTGACATGCCAAGTTCAAGTAAATAAAGAGGACTTTCTAAGGTCGTAAAGGGTGCTCCTTTTAGTAATTTATGGTCTGGCGTCGACCATAAATCGGCGCCATGATCATATTGATGGGAAATGATTGCCTCGATGTCTTGCTGAACCCTCTGATCCATATTGATCTTCCTCCATCTCTTAAGTGTCGTGCAATCACCCCAATAATCCTCATTGACCCACGGTGCACTCGCTTCTAGAATGATAAAAATTCGAACGTTTTTTAACACATGAGTTAAGTTTTTGTTTTTGAATTGTCCAAATGAATTTTAGAAATCAAATAGTTTTTTTTCCAAACGGACGTACTTTTAAAAAGAATGTTCTAGTTTTCCTGATGACAGGTTTTAAAAAAGTTTGTCTCTGAAATCGCATGATCATCCGAACCCCATAATGAAAGATCACCTGAATAGGAACACGCTCACGCAACAAGTTCATGTCACGCTCTTTTAGTTCAAGGAATCAGGCATAATGAAATAGTTCAAAACGAATGCCTTCTGGGCTTTCAAAAAATAAGGCATAGTAGTTAGGGGCGATGCGCTCTTTGTATTCCATTGGTCGATCATGAAGGATCTTTACCCCTAAAGCTTTTATTTTGGGAAAAATCGCATCTACGACTTCGCGGCTTTCCGCTTTAAATGCTATGTGCTGAACAGAGCCAGGTTTTCTTGAATCGATTTTCTCGTTCTTCCATTCTTTTCGTGGGGAACAAATGCCGAAATCAAATGAATCGCCTATATATTCTACTACTTCCATATCAGCATGTTCTAAATACCCAGAATATTTCTTCTGAAGGTCAAAACCTAATAGTGCAAATAATTGATCATAAAAGCCTTCTGCTTTTTTTACATCATTGACTGTAATTTGGATATGGTGAAACTGAATGTTCATATTCGCTCCTTTCTGGCTAACAAATTAAGTGTTTCAGGAAAAAAGCCGCTTGCGGAAATTTGATTCAACTAAATTAGCTAGGAAGCTCACTTAATGTAGAAATCACCTTTTCCATTGCCGTTGCTACTTCTTTAGGCAACTTATTATAGCCATCATTTTCTGTCTCTTGAGCCAAAATAAAGTCCAGCCGTCCTTGCATCCGCTCTCTTAAATGAGTAACATAGGAGGCATCTTGAAAATCGACTTTAAAGCCTGTTACTGGCAGGAAACTCATTTCGGTGATTCCACCGAAATTTTTAAATTCAGCCTCGCCTTCCACAATTTTTTCAATCGATGTTAGTGTGACTTCAGGCGTGACTTTCTTGCCTTTGTAAAAGCCTGTATTTAGAATATAACAAGCCGTTTGGTTTTCTTTAAACAAGTGCATGAAATGGGCAAAATCTTCCCCTAAAGGATAGACTCTAAATGGATTGGCATAAGGTTCGATGACCAGTTTATCTATATCCGTGGTCTCGACAATATGTTCAGCTGTCGTGCGCTTCGTAGCTAAGGTCAAACCAAAAACAGCGGCTAAAATCGGATCGTCAATTTTTACTACCGGAGGCAGCGTGTCATCTTTCATGATCCAAAATACGGCATCGATCGGCGAATCTAAATGGTCCACCCGATTAGGTGTGACATAACGAGATTTGACGGTTCGGCCATTCCCGTTACGAATATCTTGGGTCACGAGGACCTTTTTTCCTTCCTCGTCTAAAGTAACCCCAACATTTTGACAGGTGATAAAGTAGCGGACATTTGGGTTGGTTAATGGATAGTCTTGCGTTTTATCAAAATAAGAAGGCTCCAGAGCAGTAGATGCACCATTTGTTTGATTAATCACAAACGCATCGTCATGCAGAACCTTGATCTCATATTTGCCACCATGTTCTGCCAATGTGATAGTCGATTTTCCTGATCCTGAAAGACCAAAAGCAGCCATCGTAAATGTTCGATTCGGTAACTGATACTGCTTCATTCCCCCATGACACGCCACAAAGCCATGGCGATGCGCGGTAGCCCAAGCCAAAGTTAATGTCGCTTTTTTCAATTCACCAAAATAGTTTAAACCTAAGACTGCCGCAACATTGTGTTCAGGATCAAAAAGAGACAGCCCATAAGGAAAATCAGGATGAGACCAATCTGGATCAGCGTACAAAAAAATGTCCGTCTCTGGATATTCTTTGGAACGTTGGTACCTTTCCTCCCATGATTTCGTCATCAATTGAAAATTCAACAAATAAGAGTAAAAATTGGTTTCATAGTGCTCTGGTAACAACAGGTGTGCTTTGACCATAAACGCTTCGTCTAATCCTACAACAACTTCACCGCCATAAAATTGCTTGCGGGTTCCTTGGTATAAGGCATCTCGCAAAATGTCTTCATATAATTCTCGCTGGATTCCAGGATGTCCGATGATGCGTCGAGCTGACGCTGTCCGTCCAACCACTTTTCCGTCATTAAACACGATGACTTTTGTATCCTCTGGTAGTCCTAACTCCTTGGTGTGTGTGACCGGCATATCCGTAAGAATAGCGCCAGAAGATTCTTTTGCTAAGCGATAGGCCGTGGCTAGATCATGAATCCAAGTGACATTGTTCCCATAAAAAGCTGACTCTATCAACACTTTAAAACTAGACAAATGCGTATTCTGCGGTGTAATCTCTTTGTGTGAAAATGCACGAATCGTTGCCATGTGTAATCCCTCCTAACAAAAATTTTCTATTCACTACGTTTATTATAATACTTTCTAATCATCACACGCCATATTTTTATACACATTAACTATAAATTGCCGATAAACCATTTTGTTAAAGGATTTGGCTGTCTGCATATTTGTAGCTTCACTGCTTTTTGCATTGATTTTGTCCCCGCTCATCAATAGTGAGAAAGAACAAAAAAACTGGAACAAAAAAGAGTGTCTTTCTGTTCCAGTTTCTGGTTTTATATTTCATCCATTCTAAACGTCACAATCGACGTAATTAGATAGACAGATGGGTTATCGTTGCTTATTTCTCAATTGATTCGCCTTCTCTAGTAACTTTGTTATCGTAAGACTTTATGACAATTACCATAAAAAGAACTCACGGTCAAAATCACTGAAAAGAACTCGTTTTTCTTAACGACGTTCTAACAACACGACACACTCCACATGGGTCGTTTGTGGGAACAAATCAACAGGTTGGACTTCTTTTGTCACATACCCTTCTTCTTCAAACAACGCTAGATCACGAGCCAAGGTTGCTGGATTGCAGGAAATGTAAACGATGCGCTCTGGTTTAACTGCAGCGGTCGTTTCAATAAAGCTGGCATCTAAACCTTTGCGAGGTGGATCAACGAAGACGACCGTCGGTTGAATGCCTTCACGTAGCCATTGCGGCATGATTTTTTCGGCTTTACCGATAAAGTAATGCACGTTTTCGACACCATTTCTTTTGGCATTGGCTTTGGCATCGTTCACTGCTTCAGGAATGACTTCCATCCCTAACACTTCTTTCACGCGATCAGCCAAACTGATCCCGATCGTTCCGATTCCTGCATAGGCATCCACAACGATATCATTTTCAGACAGTTGTGCCATCTCGAAGGCGGTTTGGTACAAGACTTCTGTTTGCGCTGTGTTGACTTGGTAGAAAGATTTCGCTGAGATTTGGAAGGTTTTGCCTAATAATTGATCATCGATCGATGACTTGCCATACAAGACACGCTCGAACTCGCCCATGATCACATTGGTTTTTTCTTCATTGATGTTTTGAATGACAGAAACAACTTCTGGAATCTCTTCGTGGATCACTTCCGCGATCTCTTCTCCCTTGAAGAATTTCGGTTTACGTGTCACTAATACGACCATCATTTCACCTGAGTGATGCCCACGACGAACGACAATGTGGCGTAAGAACCCTTCATGGGCTTCTTCATTGTAAGCTTTGACATTGAAGCGCTGCAAAATATCTCTGACTTTGATGATTGCTTGATCGATGTTTGGATCTTGAATATAAAAGTCTTCGATCGGTACCAGAGTATGGCTGTTTTTGCGGTAAAATCCAGTCGTTAATTTTCCATGAATCTTTTGCACAGGGATTTGCGCTTTGTTGCGGTAACCAAATGGTTTTTCCATTCCGATTGGTGCATTGACCTTGATTTCAGGCAGTTTGGCGATTTTAGCCAAAACATTCTCTACTTGCTGCTGTTTGAAGGCTAATTGTTTGTCATAGCTCAAATGACTCAATGGGGCGATCCCGGTGCGCAACAATGCTTCATTCGGTAATTCTTGTCGATCAGGACTTGCTTGCAACAGTTTCATCACTTTGGCAAAACCAAATTTGTTGCCGACTTTCAATACTTTGACTAAGGCTCGTTCATTTGGCAGGGTGTTTTCAATAAATAATAAGTACCCATCGACTTTGGCGATCCCATTTCCTTCATGGGAAAGATCCAAAATATCAACTTCAAGTTCCTGATTCTTTTTAACAGGATAATTTTTCATAGATTTCTCCTTTGTGCTTGCTTTCTTCATTTTAAAAAGGAATGGCCGAAATTGCAAGCGGTGCTTATTCTAACGGTTCAACTTGACTTCGAGCAAAAAAGAACCGAAGGAGGGAAATCGGCTGATTGCTTTTTCTGGGTCCTGCGGCGAAGAGCCGCTGCAACACAGGAGCAATCCCTTTTCCATCCTTCGGAAAATCGAACAGATCAGAAGTGTTTAAAACTTTTGATCACTGTTTTAGTTATCAGTTATTTTTCTTTTTCTGTGATTTTTCCCGTTCGCTCTTGTTCAAGATTTGTTTTCTTAAACGAATGCTTTCTGGTGTTACTTCACAGTATTCATCATCATTCAAGAATTCCAGTGATTCTTCCAAAGAAAGAATACGAGGTTTCTTGATAACTGAGGTTTGGTCTTTGTTTGCAGAACGGACGTTGGTCATTTGTTTTGCTTTCGTGATATTGACCGTTAAGTCTTTGTCACGAGAGTTTTCACCAATGATCATTCCTTCGTACACTTCGGTACCTGGTTCAACGAAGACCGTTCCACGTTCTTCAATACTCATGATCGAGTAAGTCGTTGCTTTTCCTGTATCGATCGATACAAGTGCGCCTTGATGACGGCCACCAATTTGTCCTTGGATCATTGGCAAATATTGATCGAAGGTGTGGTGCATGATGCCGTAGCCGCGAGTCATTGATAGGAATTCTGTCGTGTAACCGATCAAGCCACGAGCTGGTGCCAAGAAAATGATCCGTACTTGTCCATTCCCTGTATTGATCATATCTTGCATTTCTGCTTTACGCATTCCCAATGATTCGATTACTGATCCCATGTATTCTTCTGGGGTATCGATTTGCACCCGTTCAAATGGTTCGCATTTCACGCCATCGATTTCGCGTTCGATAACTTCTGGACGAGAAACTTGCAATTCAAATCCTTCACGACGCATATTTTCGATCAAAATTGACAAATGAAGTTCGCCACGTCCAGAAACGATCCATGAATCAGGTCCGATTGGATCCACACGCAATGAAACGTCTGTTTGCAATTGCGCCATTAAGCGTTCTTCAATTTTACGAGCGGTTACGAATTTTCCTTCGCGACCCGCAAATGGTGAATTGTTCACGATAAAGGTCATTTGTAACGTTGGTTCATCAATGTGTAAAACAGGTAATGAATCTTGATGATCGATTGGTGTAACAGTTTCACCAACGAAGATATCTTCCATCCCAGAAACGGCAATCAAATCACCGGCTTTGGCTTCTTGGATTTCTAAACGTTTCAAACCGAAGAAACCGAAAAGTTTCGTCACACGGAATTTTTTAACTTCTCCGTTTAATTTCATCAATGCAACTTGGTCGCCGACTTTGATTGATCCGCGGAAGACACGGCCAATACCGATACGTCCAACGTAGTCATTGTAATCAAGCAATGATACTTGGAATTGCAATGGTTCGTCGCTGTTGTCGATTGGCGCTGGAATATGTTCGATGATCGTATCAAACAATGGTGCCATCGTTTTTTGTTGATCAGCAGGATCATCTGATTCACTTGAAGTCCCGTTGATCGCAGAAGCGTAGATCACTGGGAAGTCCAATTGGTCATCGTCGGCACCTAATTCGATAAATAGTTCTAAGACTTCATCGACGACATGCTCAGGACGAGCAGATGGTTTGTCGATTTTGTTGACAACTACGATTGGCACTAAGTGTTGTTCCAACGCTTTTTTCAATACGAAACGTGTTTGAGGCATCGTTCCTTCATAAGCATCAACAACCAAAACAACACCATCGACCATTTTCATGATCCGCTCTACTTCACCACCGAAGTCCGCGTGTCCTGGGGTATCCATGATATTGATTTTTGTACCGTTGTATTCAACCGCTGTATTTTTCGCTAAGATCGTGATGCCACGTTCTTTTTCGATCGCATTTGAATCCATCGCCCGTTCTTGTAATTGGGTATGGCTATCTAACGTTTGGGATTGTTTCAATAATTCATCAACTAATGTAGTTTTTCCGTGGTCAACGTGGGCAATAATAGCGACGTTGCGGATATCATTTCTAATATTCAATTTATAAACTCCTTTTTTGGTGACATTGCACTCGACAAGCCATTATACCAGAATTTCTTTCTGAAATATAGTGCAAAGTTTTCATTTTTACAGAAAAAACCAGATATTAATAAAATATCTGGTTTTTTCTTATTGATTGACGATCGCCAATAATTCTTCAAAAGCTTTCGGTGTACCGCCTACGAACAATTCCCGTCCATTCAAGGATAGCGGCTCTCCTTTGATGTTTGCCATTTTTAATCCAAGGGTTTCTAACAAAACGCCCCCTGGCGCATAATCCCATGGCGCAAGATGAGAAAGATAGCCTGCTCTTTGTCCTTTAGCGAGGGCAATCAGCTCTACCCCAGCACAGCCAGTCATACGAATGCCTAATGCTTTGTCACTGACCTCGGTTTCGTGGTGGCGGTTATGGATCAACATGGGTGAATTCAAGCCAACGAGACCTTCGGATAAGGCAATATCTTTCGGCGGTTCGATCTTCTCGCCATTGTTATAGACACCAATCTCTGGACCACCCCATAAGAATTCATCTTTCATAACATTATAGACAAAGCCAAAGCGCCCTTTGCCCTCTTCGTAAATCGCGATCATGATACAAAAGTTTTCTTTTTCTAACACGAAATTCATCGTTCCATCGATCGGATCAATGATGAAGACCCGCCCACTCATGTCGGCAAGTGTGTCCAGTCCGTTTTCTTCACCTAAAATTTTGGCATCCGGATCATAGGATTGGATCTTACCAATCAGAAAATCTTGCGTGGCTTTATCCAATTCTGTCACTAAGTCTTTCCGTCCTGATTTTGTCTCGACCACTAAGTCTTCTTTATTTAAATTGTCTTTGATCGTTTCACCTGCAGCGATCATCCACTGGCGAACTTCATTAACGATTTCATGCATTCGTTGATCTACCCTTTCATTTTTAGTTTTCCCTCAGTCTTTTTCGCTGCCTGCACAGCATGGTACAGCGAATAGCCTGATAGTTCTTCAAATTCTCTGCCTAAACGGCGTTCCTCGCCAATGCTAGGAACGACTTTCTTAAAGGCTTGATACGCCTCAAGAAACGTACTACTAGGAAGGCCTTTTTCATAGGCTTGTTCTAATCGTTCCCACATCTTCATGACGACGACCATTTCATCTGTCGACCAATCTAAGTCAAGAGGATATTGATAATCCCGCATATTACCACTCCTATTCATCTTATTCAGTGTACCACAAAATTAAAAATAGGTCAGAGCCTCCGCTGCAAAAAAGGTACATCCTAGCAATGAATGTACCTCTTGTATACAAACTATTGAGATTTTTAGAAGCTGAAACCCATGAATCTCAAATTAAGAAGGAAATTCCTTTGTTCTTTCAACGAGATTGCTTATTAGAAAATGACCGATTTCAAAAAGGTTCGTCTAGAAAAGCCTGCAAAAACAAAAAATTTTTAATGATAGTAATTGATTTCCACCACTGTTTACTTATGAAAAACTCTGGGTAATCCGTTCCCCATTGCCATGGAATGACAAATGATCCATCTTCTTGTTGGTATTTTAAAATTTCTTGGGCTTCTTTTTTACATAATTCTTCACTAAAGATCCCAAGCAGCTGCTCTCTTGTAAAGAAAAAATTTGAAGGTTTACTGACATAAGACGTGAACCACTCTTCTGGCTCGTTTGAGACAGTATGGCGAATTTGCTGGAATAAGATCTCGCGAAAGCGGTCATTTGCTAAAACAGGCTGATACTGGATTTCTTCACAGTCTTGTAATAATTCTAGATAGACGACTAATGTGTGCATTTCACTGGTTGGTTCCTTAAGGAAACTTGCAACTGCTGTTTCAACGATTTCTTGTGCTTTTTGATAGAGGGTAGTTTCCCCTGTTTTTAAGATCATACCAGCTAGACTTACCGTTGGGTTGTCTGCTGGCACGCCTACAGGACTCTCCCACCAAATCGCATGCGGATAGGATACCGTTGACGGCACTTGGTTGAACCATTTCCCTTCAGAAAACTCTTTTCCACTAGCTAAATACCTTAAAATCCCTTGGACTTGTGGATTTGTCGAATGAAGGCATTCAAGCTCTCTTAAAATTCGACATGCCTCCCACACTGCAATCGGTGTACTGTTGGGATTCCAATGATCAGGTTCCAAACCATGCCCATACCCACCATCTTCATTTTGGTAGAATTGTAACGCCTGTAATACAGCCTCGCGAGATCCATTTTCAAAATGATACTGCCAACGAGCAAGGTCTAAAGGGCGCGCGTTTTTGTAAATAAATTTTCGAGCATTTTCGAATGCTTCCACATCTTCGCCTCCTTTGGCTTTCTTTCATTATCTCTTACTTTCCTAATGATTACAACGCTTACATCACTACCATTTCTCTGAATGACCATTCTCAAAATAGCTTCTTGGCATTTTTTAAGAAGCATACTTTTGGTGTTTCTCTTTGCATGATGTTACAGTAAGAATAACAAGAAAAAGGAGGAATTCTCTTGCGTTTAGAAAACAAAAAAATCATTGCCTTAGTCGACAATGATTTCGAAGATTTAGAACTGTGGTACCCGGTCCATCGGTTACGGGAAGAAGGCGCGCAAGTCGATTTAGTCGGTGAAGAAGCGCATAAAACGTATATTGGCAAATACGGAGTACCCGCAGAATCAGCCTATGCTTTTTCTGATATTCATGCCGATGACTACGATGCCATCTTAGTTCCAGGTGGTTGGGCGCCTGATAAATTACGGCGTTTCCCAGAGGTCATCTCTTTCGTGCAAACGATGGACAAAGACGAAAAAGTCATTGGTCAAATCTGTCATGCAGGCTGGGTCTTGATTTCTGCGAATATCCTGCAAGGCAAGACGGTCACCAGTACACCAGGCATCAAAGATGATATGACAAATGCTGGAGCCACATGGGTGGATACACCTGTGGTTACGGATGGACATATCGTTTCCAGCCGCCGTCCTCCAGATCTACCAGACTATATGCGGGAATTTATCGCTGTATTAGAAAAGAAATAGTACCCGTTGATCAGATTCAAAAGAGTTGCGACCGAAGCAAATACGGCCGCAACTCTTTTTTCTACCTAGCGATCATTCGCTTAGGATCGCTAGTTTCTTGTTACTTTTAGGGATTTTTTTCACACCGATAAAGGTCAATGCAGCACCTAGAACGGCAAACCCAGTCCCAATCAAAAGCATTTCCCAAACACCAAAGCTTTGGATCAGCATCCCGCCCAAAAGATTGCCAATCACGCCACCGATCGTGGTAGCAATGATAATAATCGTTTGTCCAAAAACCCGATCTTCATCTGCCAAACTATGGTTGAACAAATAAGCCGAAGCTGGAATAAACAAAGCAAAACTAGCCCCTTGCATCAAATGGCTCAATTCCATCAAGACAATGGAGCTGATCAACAGCATCAGCACCCCACGAATGGCAAAGGCAACACTGGAAAACAACAGCCAAAAACGGCTAGACCGTATCCTCACTAACTGTTCAAAGAAAATCATGCCTGGCAATTCGCATAACGCCGCAACCATCAGGGCGATGCCAACTTCCTTACTGCCACCGCCAATATCGGCAAAAATTTGTGCCAAAAAGCTGTTGATCATCGTGTGGAAGCTGAAAAGAAAGCTAAACCCGACAAAGAGAAAGAGTAGAAAAGGATATTTCTTCAAAAAGGCACCTGAATGACTTTGTTCTGTAAGCATCACGGGCATTTCTGGCTTCTTGATCGCTGGCAGCAAAAGCAAAATAATGAGAAACAAAACAGCCTGCCCGATAGCGATCATTGGCAAAAGGGCTGCCGAAAACTCCTCCAAGAGCTGCCCCAGTAAAAAGGAGGTCCCCGCAAATCCTAGTGACCCACCCGCACGCGAAAAGCCAAAATTGATTTTGTTGCCGCTATTCGTGTATTCAAACGCCAAGGCGTTGAGAAAGGACTGCATGGAAACGAGCAAAATCCCTCCTAAGACATAGGTCAGTATTGATAATGCAGGGAAAATCACACCTGCTAAGAGCACCGCGACCACGCCGATTGTCATCGTTTTCAAGACAACGATCAGCGGTACTTTACTTTTTTTGATAATGATTTGACTGATGAAGGGCTGCAAAATCGTAGACGCAATATTGACTAAGGCTAAAATACCGCCAATTTTTGCTGGATCGACCTTGAAATAAATCAAAAAAAGGGTCGCAAAGCCATAGATTGAGCAAAACATCATCCAATAAAGAAATTGCAAACTTGTGTAGTAAAACCGAATCCTCTTGTCACTTGCATGATTACGCATACATCCCCCACCTTATCCATATTCCTTAGCAACTAAATATAGCATAGAACCGATGGATTTACTATCCTTCTAACAACAGAAACCGCAGTTTTATTTGAAACACTAACCGACAACAAAAAAGCGCAGCATAGTATCCTGCGCTTTTCCTACTGCTTCAACTATTTAGAGCTGTTGGAAGGCTTGCGTGAGATCTTCCAATAGATCGTTGATGTTTTCCAATCCAATGGATAGGCGAATCGTCTCTGGACGAATTTTGGCTGCTGCAAGTTCTTCTACGCTAAGCTGGGAATGGGTCGTCGAAGCTGGATGGATGATCAAGGACTTTGCATCCCCGACATTTGCCAGCAAAGAGAAGAGCTTGGTTGCGCCACAAAAGGTTTTGCTTGCTTCTGCTCCACCCTTTAATCCAAAGGAAAAGACGGAACTGGTCCCTTTGGGGAAATACTCCTGCGCCCGTTCAAAATAGGGGCTGTCCGGCAGTGTTGGGAAATGAACCCAAGAGACTTCCGAGTGCTTGGCTAAAAATTCAGCAACTTGTTGCGCATTTTCTACATGACGTTCCATCCGCAACGAAAGCGTCTCGATGCCTAAAAGCAACACCCATGAATTGAAGGGAGAAATCGCAGCGCCTGTATCCCGTAAAAGAATCGTTCGTGCCCGAGTGATATAGGCAGCGTTACCAGCGGCTTCTACCCATGAGATTCCATGGTAGCTATGATCGGGATCGACCAGCTTGGGAAATTTGCCATTTGTCCAATCAAAGTTGCCGCTGTCGATAATGGCCCCTCCCAAAGCAGCACCGTGACCACCGAGGTATTTTGTCGTGGAATAAACGACGATGTCCGCCCCATGCTCAAATCCTCGAAACAGATAGGGAGTCGCAAAGGTATTGTCAATGATGAGGGGAATCCCTGCTTCATGAGCGATCGCTGCAATCTTTTTAAAGTCGGCAATATCAATATCTGGATTACCTAAAGACTCTAGAAAAACTGCTTTAGTATTTTCTTGGATGGCTGCTTTTAGTGCTGCCAGATCTTCACTATCAACAAAGCTTGTAGTGATGCCAAAATCTGGCAACGTATGAGCGAATAAATTATAGGTCCCCCCATAAATTGAAGCAGCAGAAACGATATGATCTCCTGCTTGTGCAAGATTTAAAATCGCATAGGTGATCGCTGCTGAGCCAGAAGCCGTTGCTAACGCACCGACACCGCCTTCTAAGAGGGCTAATCGTTCTTCTAGAACAGCCGTTGTCGGATTGGTAATACGGGTATAGATATTGCCATTCTCACTAAGACTAAATCTCGCTGCCGCTTGATCTGCGTCCTCAAACACATACGATGTGGTTTGATAAATGGGTACGGCGCGACTCCCTGTGGTAGGATCTGGTGTTTGTCCTCCGTGTAATTGAATCGTCTCAAATCTTTCTGTCATACTATTCCTCCTTAATAATACAAATAAAAAAGCCCTCTGATATCGAGATATCAAAGGACGTGTTTACGTGTTACCACCTTTATTCAAGCAGACTTTCCAGCATGCTTCTCAGCAAGTACGCGACAAATAAACGTCGTTATACTCTGACGCGATAGCGGGCGCACCCGGATCTCCTTATCTTTCGTACAAGTTCAGAAGATCACCTCTGAGGCCATTTTCGATTGATTCTACAAGTTCTTCTTGCACCCTACGAAGACTCTCTAAGCTTGCCAAATCAATGTACTTTCCTCATCAACGGTTGAAATATTAAGAGCATCGTATCATTTACAGAAGATTCTGTCAATAGCTTAGGATCGCTTTATTTTTGGTGATAAAAAAACTCGTTCACCAAATGATGAACGAGTTTCAAAAAGCTTAAATGTGGATTGGTAAACCTAGAGCTAACTCAGCAGCATCCATTGTGATCTCACCTAGAGATGGATGTGGATGGATGGTTAACGCGATATCTTCTGCGTTCATGCCAGATTCAATAGCAAGAGCAAGTTCTGAAACCATATCGCTTGCTCCTAAACCAGCAATTTGCGCACCGATGATCACATTGTCTTCAACCGTTGTTACTAAGCGAATGAATCCTTCGGTTTTTCCTAGAGATAACGCACGACCGTTACCTGAGAATGGGAATTTGAATGCTTTTGCTTCAATTCCAGCATCCTTGGCATCTTTGATGGTCATTCCGACAGAAGCCAATTCTGGGTCAGTAAAGGCAACTGCAGGCATCGCTTTGTAATCAACAGCAACTTTTTTGCCAGAGATTGCTTCAGCAGCGATTTTTGCTTCGTAGCTGGCTTTATGTGCTAATGCAGCACCAGGAACGATATCACCAATTGCGTAGATGTTTGATACGTTGGTACGGCCTTGTTTGTCAACCGTGATCAATCCGCGTTCGCCTACTTCAACACCTGCTTGTTCCAAGCCCATGTCATCAGTATTTGGACGACGGCCAACAGTAACCATCACGTAATCAGCAGTAACTGATTCTTCTTTACCATCTACGGCATATTTCACAGTTACGCTATCGCCATTGTCAATTGCTTCTTTCGCCATTGCGTTGGTAACGACTGTTACACCTTTTTTCGCAAAGTCTTCTTCAACCAATTTGACCATGTCTTTTTCATAGGTTGGCAAGATTTGAGGAGAACCTTCAAGGATCGTTACTTCTGCACCTAGGTTTGCATACGCTGCACCTAGTTCAGAACCGATGACACCGCCACCGATAACAACGAATTTTTTAGGAACTTCTTTTAATGCCAATCCGCCAGTTGAATCAAGGACACGTCCGCCGAATTTGAAACCAGGGATTTCAATTGGACGAGAACCTGTTGCGATGATTGCATTATTGAAAGAGTAAGTTTGTGCTGAATCTGGGTGGATGACACGCAATGTGTGATCATCAACGAAGAAAGCTTCTCCTTCAATTGTTTCAACTTTATGTTTTTTCAATAGGAAACCAACACCAGAAGTTAACGTTTTAACGACTTTGTTGTCTTTCCATTCTTGTGTTTTGGTAAAATCAAGGGAAACATTTTCACTTGTTACACCAAACATTGTTGAATCCAAAGATTCTTGGTAATGATGACCTGCAGCGATCAAAGCTTTTGAAGGGATACAACCAACGTTTAAACAAACGCCGCCGATGTATTCTCTTTCAATGATTGCTACTTTTTGTCCCATTTCAGCAGCGCGGATGGCAGCTACATAGCCGCCAGGTCCCGCACCGATTACAACTGTATCTAATTCAACAGCAAAATCTCCAACTACCATTTGTTAATCATCCTTCCATCATTAATAGCTCTGGATCAGCTAATAGACGTTTGATATTATTCATTGCTTGTTGCGCTGTTGCGCCATCAACGATACGGTGGTCGAAGCTTAATGAAAGTTTCATCACACGTCCGACAACGATTTCGCCTTCAGCGTTTACGATTGGTTGTTGCGCGATCGTACCTACACCCAAAATAGCTACTTCAGGGTAGTTGATTACTGGTGTGAACCAGCCGCCACCAACTGAACCGATGTTACTGATCGTGATGGTACCGTTACGCATATCATCTGCAGCTAATTTGCCGTCATGAGCAAGTTTTGCTTTTTCGTTGATTTCATCAGCGATAGCAAACATGCCTTTACGATCTGCATCTTTTACGTTTGGTACATACAAACCATGGTCAGTATCTGTTGCGATACCGATGTTGTAATAGTTTTTGTATACGATCTCTTGTTTTGCATCATCGATCGACGCATTCAAGATAGGGAATTTTTTCACTGTTGCAGTCAATGCTTTTACAACATATGGTAAGAAAGTAAGTTTTGTGCCGTTTGCAGCAGCAACTTCTTTGAATTTCTTACGATTATCCCATAGGTTTGTTACTTCAACTTCATCATGCAAGGTTACATGAGGTGCTGTTTGTTTGCTGTTTACCATCGCTTTAGCGATTGCTTTACGTGTAGGTGTTAAGGCAACACGTTCTTCTAAATCACCTAAGTTTGATTTGAAGGCTTTTGCTGGAGCTGCTGGTTTGCTTTCAGTTGCTGCAGCTTTTGTTTCTTCTTTCGCAGGAGCTTGAGTTTCAGCTTTTGCAGCTTGTCCGCCACCTGATAGGAAGTTTTCGATGTCTTCTTTTGTTACACGTCCGCCTTTGCCTGTTGCAGATACTTGGGAAATATCCACATCTTTTTCGCGAGCGAATTGACGGACAGAAGGCATAGCCAAGACACGTTTGTTAGGATCTGCTGCTTCAACAACACTTGCTGAACCAGAAGTTTCCACTTTTTCTTTTGGTGCTTCTGCAGGTGCGCTTGATGAAGCAGGCGCACTGTTGTGACCAGGTGCGTCGATTTCAACTAAAACATCACCAACATTTGCAACTGTTCCTTCAGCAACAACGATGTTTTTCACTGTTCCTGTTACTGGAGATGGGATTTCTTCGACTGATTTGTCGTTTTGAACTTCAAGCAACGTATCGTCTTCATTGATGGTATCTCCTGCTTTAACGAACCATTTTACGATTTCGCCTTCTGCAATTCCTTCACCGATATCTGGTAATTTGAATTGGAAAACGCCTGCGCCTTCAGAAGAACCAGCTGATGCTTCAGCCGTTTCCGTTGTAGGTTCTGCTGCTGGTTTTGCTGGTGTTTGAGACTCTGCTGCTACACCTGCATCGCCTTCGTTGTCTTCATGTCCTGGTGCATCGATCTCAACAAGGACATCTCCAACGTTTGCGACTGTACCTTCAGGGACAACGATGTTTTTCACTGTTCCTGTTACTGGAGATGGAATTTCTTCCACTGATTTATCATTTTGAACTTCTAGTAAGGTATCATCTTCATTGATGGTATCCCCTGCTTTGACGAACCATTTTACGATTTCGCCTTCTGCAATTCCTTCACCGATATCCGGTAATTTAAATTGAAATGCCATTTTCTATTCTTCCCTTCTTCAACTATTAAAAGTTCACGATTTCTTTCACTTTGTCTTCGATGTCTTTTGCATTTGGCAACCAAATGTTTTCAGCTTGACCGAATGGGAAGATCGTATCTGGTGCAGACACGCGTCCGATTGGAGCTTCTAGTGATAGAACCGCACGTTCAGAAATTTCAGAAACGACTTGAGCGCCAACACCTGCTTGTTTTTGTGCTTCTTGAACGACAACCACACGACCAGTTTTTTCAACTGATTTGATGATCGTTTCAACATCAAGGGGAGCAACTGTACGCAAGTCGATAATTTCAGCGTTGATGTTTTCTTTCGCTAAGTTGTCAGCAGCTTTGATTGCTTCACGAACCATTGCACCATAAGTGATGATTGAAACATCAGAACCTTCACGAGTTACTGCTGCTTTGTCTAAAGGAACTTCGTATGCTTCTTCTGGCACTTCTTCACGGAATGAACGGTAAAGTTTCATGTGCTCTAAGAAAACAACTGGGTCATTGCTGCGGATAGAAGCAATCAATAATCCTTTTGCATCATATGGGTTTGATGGAATAACGACACGGATACCAGGTGATTGAGCGATCAATCCTTCCAAGTTATCTGAGTGCAATTCTGGTGTGTGCACACCGCCACCAAATGGTGAACGAATAGTGATTGGTAAATTACGTGTACCACCCATACGGTAACGAGTACGCGCCATTTGACCAACGATTTCGTCAAATGTTTCAAATACGAAACCAAAGAATTGGATTTCTGGAACTGGACGGAAACCTTCTAATGCTAAACCGAAAGCCAAGCCGCCGATACCAGATTCAGCAAGAGGGGTATCGAAGACACGATCTTCGCCGAATTTTTCTTGTAAACCTTCTGTTGCACGGAAAACCCCGCCGTTTTTACCGACATCTTCACCAAAGACTAAAATCTCTTTGTCATTTTCCATTTCAACAGCTAAGGCATCTGTAATTGCTTGAATCATTGTTTTTTGTGCCATGACTATTTCGACTCCTTCGCTTCGTAAGTTGCAATTTGTTCTTTAATGTTTTGTGGTTGTACTTCAAACATGTTTTTCAAGAAATCTGAAACTTTTTGTTTTGGCACGCGGTCCGCTTCAGCGATCGCTGCTTTGATTTCTTCTTTTGTTTGTTCAATGACTTGTTCTTCTTTTTCTTCAGACCAAAGTCCTTTTTCAGTTAGGTAAGTACGGAAACGTACCAATGGATCTTTTTGTTGCCATTCGCTGTCCATGTCTTTTGAACGGTAACGGGTTGGATCATCACCAGACAATGTATGTGGACCGTAACGGTAAGTCAAGGTTTCAATCAATACAGGACCGTTGCCGTTTGCTGCCCATTCACGAGCTGCTTTAGAAACATAGTACACTGCCAATGGATCCATACCGTCAACTTGGATACCAGGGATCCCAGCTGCTGCAGCTTTTTGTGCCAATGTTGGTGCCGCACTTTGTACTTCACGAGGTGTAGAGATCGCAAAACCATTGTTTTGGATATAGAATACAGCGTTTGCATGGTAAGCCCCTGCAAAGTTGATTGCTTCATAGAAGTCCCCTTGTGAAGAACCGCCATCACCTGTATAAGTGAATACAACATTTTTCTTGTTGCGTTTTTTCAATCCTAAAGCAACGCCGGCTGCTTGGACGTATTGTGCACCAATAATGATTTGTGGTGGCAATGCTTTTAAATCTTCTGGATAAAGGTTCCCAGCAACGTGGCCACGTGACCATAAGAAAGCTTCTTTCAATGGCAGACCGTGTTGGATCAATTGTGGTACATCACGGTAACCAGGTAATAAAACGTCTTCTTTTTCAAAAGCAAATTGACTTGCTAATTGGCTTGCTTCTTGTCCAGCAGTTGGCGCGAAGAAACCTAGACGACCTTGACGGTTTAACGCAGTTGAGCGTTGGTCTAATACACGAGACCATACCATACGAGTCATCAATTCAACTAATTCGTCGTCACTTAAATCTGGTACTAACTCTTGATTTACAATTTTCCCGTCTTTGTCCAAAGCTTGGTAAGTTGGAAAATCCGCATTGACTTGCTCCAAAATCGCTTGGAAATCAAGTGCTTTTTGTTTTTTTGCCATCTTGACACACTTTCCTCTCTGATATAAAAATTCACTTTCGTATGTAACAGGGTTTAAATCTGTACTATCGAAATTTCATTTACTCTTATAAATTATCATTTAACTTCGAAAATGACAAGTGAAAAGGGTATTTTTTTTAATAAAAGAATTCCCACTGTAGCAACTCTTAAGAAAACATTAGTGAAATTAATCACATTAAAGCAATCGCTTTCTTCAATTTTTTCTTTTCAGATTCTTTTTTTTATTTAAGAATAGTACAGCATCCACCATTCCGCTAAACAGATTTATCATTAACCTCCTTTTATCACTTGTGAAGGATTCGACTTGAATCAAAGAGAAATTTCTTAATATGAGAAAAAAATAATACAGAGAACGGATAAAAAGAAACAGATCGGCGATTCTCCCCCTGTTAGGAAGAACGCCGACCTGTTTTTTTAAATCCATTCTCTCGTGACATGAATGTAAATGCGTTTCGCAAACTCAACTGTTACTAAATAAGCTAGATTGATACCGACATACCATGGCCAGTAACTTGATGGCAGTGCTGCAAAATCAAAGACGGTATGCAATGGCGTCAAGATGACCAAGAAGCCAACTGCAATCGCTAGAACACTTGAAATCAAAACTGCAGGTGATGCGATACTTTTGATAAATGGTAATTTTCTCGTTCTGATCATGTGAACGACTAAGGTTTGTGTCGTCAAGCCAATCATAAACCATCCTGCTTGGAACAAGGCTTGCTCTTGGATGGTATTTGCACTAAAGACATGCCACATCATAAAGAAAGTCAAAATATCGAAGATGCTGCTGACAGGTCCAATGCCGACGGTAAACTTCAATAGTCCACCCACTTGCCATTTAACTGGTTTTTCTAACTCTTCTTTATCTACGTTGTCCCATGGGATCGTCAATTGGGCCATATCGTACACCAAGTTTTGAACCAACAGTTGAATGGACAACATTGGTAAGAAAGGTAAAAAGGCACTAGCAACTAAGATCGAGAACACATTCCCGAAATTCGAACTCAAAGTCATTTTGATGTACTTCATCATATTGGTAAATACTTTGCGGCCTTCGATGACCCCTTTATCAAGGACATTCAAACTTTTTTCTAATAAAATGATCGAGCTGGCATCTTTGGTGATATCTGCTGCGGTATCAACCGAGATACCAACATCTGCCGTACGTAAAGCAGGCGCGTCGTTGATGCCATCTCCCATAAAGCCGACCGTATGGCCTGCCGCTTGAATGGTTTCAATGATTCGGGATTTTTGCATTGGATTTAATTTTGCAAACAGATTAGTTTTTGCAGCTTTCTCTGCTAACTCTTCATCTGACAGATGATCTATATCGGTTCCTAACAAATATTCATCTGCATCAATACCAACATCTCGACAAACTTTTTGTGCAACGATCGCATTATCTCCCGTTAACACTTTGACATTGATGCCATGACCGTGTAAAGAAGCAATCGCTGTTTTTGCTGTTTCTTTTGCTGGATCTAAGAAGCCCATAAAGCCAATCATGATCATATCTTGTTCATCTTCTACAGAATAAACGGCATCTGCGTGGGCATCTCGTTTTACAGCAACAGTCAATACGCGCATTCCTTGTTTGTTCAAGCGCAAATTCACTTGACGCAATTGTTTTCTCAATTGAGGAGTCAATTCCATCACTTTGCCATCAACTTCTACGTACTTGCAGACTTGTTCCATTTCCTCGGCGGCACCTTTAGTGACCATCAGTTGATGACCATCTGCATTGACAACAACCGTCAAGCGGCGACGTGAGAAGTCAAACGGAATCTCATCGATTTTTGTCACATCGTTAAATGGCGCTGCCAAGCCTTCTTCTTCATAGTAGTTTAAGACAGCAATATCCATCAGGTTTTTCCACCCTGTTTGATAGTAAGAATTTAAATACGTCATATCAAGGACTTGTTTATCTTCTACGCCAAATGGGTTTAAATGCTGTACCAGTACAACACGATCTTCGGTGATCGTACCCGTTTTATCGGTACATAGTACATCCATTGCACCTAAGTTTTGAATCGAAGGCAATTCTTTGACGATCACTTTTTCTTTTGATAAAGAGATCGCCCCTTTGGCTAAGTTACTGGTGACGATCATTGGTAGCATTTCTGGCGTCAAACCAACTGCTACTGCAATCGCGAAGAACAACGCTTCGCCCCAATCACCCTTGGTCAAACCATTGATCAGTAAAACGATTGGGAAAAGAACCATGACCATTCGCAACAATAGCTTGCTGACTTTTGTTAAGCCATCTTCAAAGGTTGTTTTACCCCGTTTCGTCGTCGCATTTTTGGCAATATCACCGAAGAAAGTACTTTGACCGGTTTTCAAAATAATGGCTTTTCCTTGACCACTTAAGACATCGGTACCCATGAAAACAAGATCTTGCATATCTAGTGCAGAAATTTGTTCATCGCTTTCTTTGATCCCAGCATCGACAAATTTTTCAACTGGCATTGATTCGCCTGTTAATGAAGATTGATTGATAAATAAATCTTTGGTCCAAATCAAGATCGCATCCGCAGGAATCATATCGCCGGTTGCTAAGGTGACGATGTCTCCTGGAACGACTTCATCCATTGGAATTTCTCTCGTGATTCCATCTCGAGTGACGGAACAAGTATTTTCAATAAGTTCTTTTAACGCTAAGCTTGCTTTTTGGGAACGGTATTCTTGGACGAAAGTAATCATGACACTGGCTAAAATCATGATTCCCATCACGATCACTGCTTCAATATCGCCTGTTACAAAAGAAATAACCATTAATAATGCCAAAACTAACACAAAAGGATCTTTGAAAGCACCTAGGATCATCAACCAAGCAGGTGTTGGTTTTTGCGCATCCACTTTGTTTGGACCGTACTCTGCCAAACGTTCTGCAGCATCTTCTTCCGATAGCCCTTGGAAGGATGTCCGCATTTCCATCAGCAGTTCTCTTTCGGTCAATTTTGCCAGTAATTTTAGTTCTTGATCTTTCGATAGTTTTTTTAACATCTTTTTTTCCTCCTAGCACTTAGGAGTTGCTTACGCCACCCCTAGCGATTCGATAATTACTCCGCTGTTTCATCTGGGGACTGGGGTATTCCATGTGAATCTTCCTTTCTTTTTATTAGGTAAGTCACTGTGGAACATGCGTAAAAGACACAAAAAAACGCACGCTCCCAATAAGCATGCGTAAAAAACTCATGATCATTGTAGAGCTTTAGCACTATAGGGCGTAGATAGCAAATCTGCTATCAGCTACTTTGGGTTTAACCTTCACGATTAGACCTGTCCTACCAACTAAGTATCTCTCGATACTTTTGCGGCAGCAGCTTGTGTCCATATAGGAGCCTCACCTAACAATTATTTGTATAAAATGTCAGTTCGCCGGAAGTCTATCTTCCAACTACCCACATAATAACTGCTATCCTAGCCAATGTCAACCGCAACAATGGAAAAAAGCACCCTTTTTTCATAGATTTTCGTTGGTTTTCAAATGAAAGGTCTTACAATAAAATAACAACGTTAAAGAACTGGTGTGATTTTATATGTGACAAAACTTTTTTTACACGAACAGATAGAGAGAAATCCTCTCAGGGCAAAACCCAGAATTCATCAAGTCACTTCGGCTATCCCATTGAAGGAGAGAATGTAATAAATTTCCGAACTCGAATAAAAAATAGACAGCCATTTAAATAAACAGCTGCCTATTTCTCTTTCACATCCGATTCTGAAAAATGATTTTTTCGGTATTCTTTCGATCTAGCTCTCACGAAAAATGATCTGCTAAAATTTTCAAGATTCGCCGACTAGCTTTCCCATCGCCATAGGGATTTTCTGCATGTGCCATGGCATTGTAAGCTTCTGGATCCTCTAGTAGTCGCTTCGTTTCTTGATAAACCGCAGCTTCAGACGTACCGATCAGTTTTAACGTACCTGCAGCAATTCCTTCTGGGCGCTCTGTTGTATCTCGCAAGACCAAAACAGGAACGCCTAACGACGGTGCTTCTTCTTGGACACCACCAGAATCCGTCAAAATCAATGTGCTTTGATTGGCAACATTGTGAAAATCAATGACATCTAAAGGCTCAATCAGCGTGACATTTTCTAGTTCCCCAAGTATCTCCATAGCAATCCCTCGGACTTGAGGATTTTTATGCATAGGAAAAACCACTTTGATGGTTGGTTTCTCCTTAGCGATCTTCGCTAAAGCGCGGAAGACTTGCTTCATCGGAACACCTAAGTTCTCGCGACGGTGCATTGTCAGAAGAATCATGGTTTTATCTGCTGCAGAAAGTTCTGGATGCTGATAGTCCTCCGAGATCGTATAACGCATCGCATCAATGGCGGTATTTCCCGTTACAAAAATTGCAGCTTTATTGCGATTTTCCGCTAATAAATTTTCTTTGCTTTGGACAGTTGGCGCAAAATAAAAATCCGCTAATACATCGATCAGCTGACGATTGGCTTCCTCCGGATAAGGAGATTTTTTGTTCCATGTACGCAAACCGGCTTCCACATGCCCCACAGGAATCTGCTGATAGAAAGCTGCCGTCGCGGCTGCATAAGCTGTGGTCGTATCCCCGTGAACGAGTACGATATCAGGGGTTTCCTTTTGCAAGATAGGTTCCAGATCCAGCAAAACTTTGGTAGTGATTCCTGTCAAAGTTTGCCCTAAAGTCATAATATCCAGATCATAATCTGGTATGATTTCAAAAACCGTTAAAACTTGATCCAACATTTCTCGATGCTGCGCCGTCACCACAACGATCGATTCAAAACGCGGGTCGTTTTCCAATTCCTTTACTAGTGGCGCCATTTTGATGGCTTCCGGTCTGGTACCGAACACAGACATCACTTTGATTGTCATTTGGTCACCCGCTCCTCTACTTCTCATTGCTTCTATTATAACGAAGAAAACAGAAAAACAAAATGGTTGTTCCAACAAAAAAAAGAAACGACCGCTAAAAGGCCGTTTCTTCAGTATCCAGCTTAAATAGTATCTCCATTGAAAATCGAATTTTTCACGATTACGTAATCCACTTTACGAATCGATTCTAAATCTTTTCCACCTGCATAAGAGATCGATGACTGCAAGTCTTGCTGCATTTCAACTAACGTATCTTTTAAAGAACCTTTGTATTGAATCCAAATTTTCTTTCCTTCTACGTTTTTCTTTTCACCTTTTTGAAATTCTGATGCAGAACCAAAGTATTCTTTCATTACAACGCCATTTTCTACCTTGGTTTCCCCTGGTGATTCTTCATGCCCAGCAAACAATGAACCGATCATGACCATGGTTGCACCAAAGCGGACAGATTTAGCGATATCGCCGTGTGTCCGAATGCCACCATCTGCAATGATTGGTTTGCGAGCAGCTTTGGCACACCAGCGTAATGCTGCCAATTGCCATCCGCCAGTCCCGAAACCAGTTTTGATTTTTGTGATACAAACTTTCCCTGGTCCAATACCGACTTTTGTTGCATCTGCGCCAGCGTTTTCCAATTCACGAACTGCTTCTGGCGTTCCAACATTTCCAGCGATCACAAACGTTGCTGGTAAATGCTTCTTGATGTGTTGAATCATATTGATCACGGCGTTTGAGTGACCATGGGCAATATCGATCGTGATAAAATCAGGAACAAGCTCTTTCTCAGCTAGTTCTTCTACAAAGGCATATTCATTTTCTTTGACACCCACGCTGATTGAACTAATCAAGCCGCGGCTTTTCATTTTTTTGATGAATGGAATCCGTGCTTCTTCATCAAAGCGGTGCATAATATAAAAATAGCCATTTTCAGCTAAAAATTCTGCGATTGAATCATCAATAATTGTTTGCATATTTGCAGGAACAACAGGCATTTTAAACGAGTGTCCGCCTAATGTCACCGTGGTATCACATTCTGAACGGCTGTTCACGATACACTTGTTAGGAATCAGTTGTATATCTTCGTAATCAAAAACTTTCATGTCAAACATAAAAATATCCTCCAAATCTTACTAAGAGTGAAGCAAGCATCAAATGGCATCAGCCTATTTTTAACGCCCACAACAATTTAAACCACCTGGAAATGAAATACAAGCTTTTTAGAAATACTTTTTGAAAAAAAAGGATGAATGTTCGTCTTTCGCGAACATTCATCCTTATAACAACTGAATAAAACGGAATTTACGTATAAATTAAGGCAATATGTTCCCTGCTGCTTTATACACTTCATACCATTCATGGCGGGTCAATACGATCGAAGAAGCTTGCGCAATTTCTTCAATTCGATGTGGGGTCATCGTTCCGGCAATCACTTGCATATTTGCTGGATGACGTAAGATCCACGCAGATGCGATGCCAGTCGGCGTTGTTTGATACTTGTTCGCTAGTTCGGTTAATTTTTCGTTTAACTCTGGGAATTTCTCGTTACCGATAAAGACCCCTTCAAAGAAACCATACTGATACGGAGACCAAGCTTGGATCGTCATCTCATGCAAACGAGAATATTCCAAAATTTCTCCATCATGGTCGACACTGCCAGCATCCGTCATATTGACATGAATCCCTTGATCGATCATCCCTGTATGCATGATCCCGAATTGCAGTTGATTCGCTACTAAAGGTTGCGAAACATATTTTTTCAATAGCTCGATTTGACCAGGTTTTTGATTGCTGACACCGAAGTATTTCACTTTACCGTCTTTTTCTAATTGGTCAAAGGCTGCTGCCACTTCTTCTGGTTCAAACAAAGTGTCAGGGCGATGCAATAATAACGCATCTAAATGATCAGTTTTCAATCGTTGCAAACTACCTTCCACAGAAGAGATAATATGCTCTTTCGAAAAATCAAACATTTCACCTGGAACGATGCCGCATTTTGATTGAATAAACAAATCTTCTCTTTTAGCTGCCGTTTTTGCTAAAGCTTCTGCAAAAATCGTTTCACATTCACCGCGACCATAAATATCCGCATGGTCAAAGAAGGTAATGTCATTTTCAATCGCAGTCGTCAAGACCTTCACAGGATCTTTGGCATTGTTGATTCGCATCAATCCTAAAATCACGCTGGATACTTCTAAATCAGTGGGACCGAATTTAATTTTTTTCACGTAAAGTTCCTCCTTATTTAAACTACATTCCTATTTTATCACAACAAGATGAAAACGCTATACCAACGTCAAAAAAACCTCCCATAAAACGAAAACCACCAGCACAACCGATTGGTTCTACTGGCAGCCCTCCTTTTTTTCAGGTTGTGTTATGCACAGAAATATTCTTTACTTCATCGCCTTTGATGAGTTGCTATATTGCAAGGCTTTATCGCCGATATCGTTTCGGTAATATAAGCCAGATAAAGACAACCTGCTGATTGCTTCATAGACGTTCTTTTGTGCAGCAGCTAAATTCTCAGCTGATGCTTCCACAAGAAAAACGCGCCCACCAGCTGCCGTCAAACCACCTTGGTCGGCAGCTTCATCCACTCCTGCATAAAAGAATTGCGTTCCTTCTCCTTCTGGGCTTGGGACAGGCATTCCTTGCTGATACTTGCCTGGATATCCTTGAGAGGCAATCACGACACCGATCGAAGCCGATTGATTCCATTGGATCGTAGGTACTTGGTCCTGTAAGAGATCATCAATGATCTGGGCTAGACTGCTTTCTAAGCGACTTAGCACGACTTGTGTTTCTGGATCGCCAAAACGCGCATTGAATTCGATGACTTTCGGTCCATCATTGGTAGCAATCAGACCTGCATAGAGAATCCCCGTAAACGGTGTATTGTTGCGAATCATCCCTTTTGCTGCAGGAAGTAAAACTTCTGCTACCGCTTGATCGACCATTTCTTGCGGAATCTGCGGTACCGGCGTATAAGCCCCCATACCTCCTGTATTCGGACCTAAATCGCCATCGAAGGCACGTTTATGGTCTTGGGCAATGACCATTGGATAGACGGCTTCGCCCTTCACAAATGCCAATAGCGAAAACTCCTCGCCAGCCAAAAACTCTTCGATCACCACTTTTGCACCACTTTCACCGAAAGCATTTTGCTCCAGCATCGCTTCGACTGCTGCGTTTGCTTCTTCAATGGTTTCCGCGACAACCACGCCTTTGCCCGCCGATAAACCATCTGCTTTGATGACGATTGGCGCACCTTTACGTTGGATATAGGCTTTTGCCTGGGCACTATCTGTAAAGCTTTGATAGTCTGCTGTTGGAATGTGATTGGTTCGCATCAATTCTTTGGCAAACTCTTTTGATCCTTCAATCATCGCTGCTTGGCGATTGGGGCCAAAAATTTCCAAGCCCGCCCCCTGAAAATCATCTACGATGCCATTTAGCAACGGAACTTCCGGACCAACGAAGGTCCAATCAACCTCCTGCTCTTGAGCAAAAGCAATTAGGCTTTCATGATCGGACTCTTCAATTGCGACTGTCTTGATCCCGTCTTTTCGCATACCGGGATTGCCCTTCGCACAAAAGACTGTTTCCACTTGAGGATCCTGCAGAAACTTTTTTGCGACGGCATGCTCTCTACCGCCACTACCAATAACAAGTATTTTCATCGTCTTCTCCTATTTCTTAGTGTTTAAAATGACGAACACCAGTAAAGACCATCGCCACACCGTATTTATCTGCCATGTCGATCGACTCTTGATCTTTGATACTGCCACCTGGTTGAATAATCGCTTTGATTCCTTGTTGCGCTGCATATTCAACACTGTCATCCATTGGGAAAAAGGCGTCGCTTGCCAGCACTGAACCAGTCAATTTGTTGTTTTCACGGGCTTGTTCGACGGCGATTTTCACCGAACCCACGCGGTTCATTTGACCAGCGCCGATCCCGACGGTTTGCTGTTGATTGGCTAAAACGATGGCATTAGATTTCACGTGTTTCACTGCTTTCCAAGCAAAAGCCAAAGCTGCGATTTCTTCTGGTGTCGGCTTTCTCTTTGTCACCACGGTCCAATCTTCTGGTGTTTCCATTTGATCATCTGGTTCTTGCACTAATAAGCCCCCAAGGACAGAGACAACTTCTGGCTGTTTGGCTGCTTTCTGGAAATCAACAACCAGCAGGCGTAGATTTTTTTTCTTCGTTAAGATTTCTAGTGCTTCTTCTTCAAATGCAGGTGCAATGATGATTTCAAGAAAAATTCGCTGCAGTTGCTCCGCAGTTGCCACATCAACTGGACGATTCAAAACAATGATCCCGCCAAAAATCGACACTGGGTCTGCTTCGTAAGCTTCTTGGAAAGCTTCAGCAATCGTTTCTCCACTTCCGATTCCACATGGATTCATGTGCTTTAGGGCTACCGCAGTTGGCTCTGTAAATTCTTCTGCGATCCGTAAGGCAGCGTCAGCATCTTTAATGTTGTTGTAAGACAATTCTTTGCCGTGGATTTGTTTTGCGCTGGCAATCGAATAGGGCACGGGTAATGCATCTTGATAGAAGGAAGCTTTCTGATGACTATTTTCACCATAACGCAATGTTTGTTTCAAAACATAGGTTTTCGTCAAGGTCTCTGTTTCTGTTTCAGCCACCGCTTTGGTCAAGTATTCACCAATCAAGGCATCGTAAGCGGCGGTATGGCGGAAGACTTTGGCAGCTAATTTCTTTCTTGATGCCAACGTCGTATTGCCTTCCTTCAGCTCAGTTAAAACCCAGTCGTAATCCTCGGGATCAACGACAACAGTTACTGAGGCATGATTTTTCGCCGCAGAACGTAGCATACTTGGTCCGCCGATGTCGATATTTTCGATTGCGTCGGCTTCTGTGACGTCAAGCTTACTGATGGTTTCTTTAAATGGATAAAGATTGACGACAACAAGGTCGATCGGTAAAATGCCATGCTCAGCCATTGCCTCCATATGAGAAGGCAGATCACGCCGTCCTAACAGACCACCATGCACCCGTGGATGTAGCGTCTTGACCCTACCATCCATCATTTCAGGAAATTCTGTGACCGCTTCGATGCCGATCGGTTGAAGCCCCGCTTGTTCCAAGGCCGTTTTTGTCCCGCCAGTTGAGATAATCTCAAATCCTAAATTGGTCAATTCTTGGACAAATGGTACGAGTCCTTCTTTGTCAGACACACTGATTAATGCACGTTTATTCACGATTCGATAGCCCCTTTTCCACGATTTCAGCTAAAACAGCTGGATAGATTTGATGTTCTACTTGATGAATTTTTTCTGTCACATTTGCTAATGTATCGTCGGTGTCGATCCGAACGATTTCTTGGGCAATGATTGGCCCTGTGTCAATGCCGGCATCGACATAATGAACCGTCACTCCCGTCACTTTCACGCCGTAAGCGAAGGCATCGGCGATCCCAGATTTACCTGGGAAACTCGGCAACAAGGAGGGATGGATATTGATGACTCTGCCTTCATAAGCGGATAATAGAGTGTTGCCGATGATTCGCATATACCCTGCTAAAACAATAAAATCGATGGCATGATCCTGCAATTCTTCGATCAATTTATTTTCAAAGGCTGCTTTTGATGCAAATGCCGCTGGCTCTATGACAAGCGTTTCATAGTCTCTCGCGCGGGCTTTTTCTATTACTGGCGCTGTAGATTTATCGGAAAAGACCAATCCGATCTGCGCTCCTTTGATTTTATTTGCTTGGATCGCATCGGCGATTGCTGTAAAATTGCTGCCCGTTCCAGAAGCAAAGACGGCGATCCTCATCGGACTGCCTCTTTGAAGCAAACGGCTTCGTTGTTACGTTTGGTCACTTTACCGATCCGGTATGCTTGTTCTTCATTGGCGGATAGAAGTGCCATCACTGCCGCAACATTTTCTGGCGCAACGGCTAAGACCATACCGATACCCATATTGAAAATCTCGAACATTTCTTGATGAGGAATTGCGCCATGAGTAGCGATCAGATCAAATATTGGCAACTGCGGCCAAGTGTCTAAGGCGATTTCTGCCGCAAGTCCTTCAGGCAGCATCCGTGGGATATTTTCAACAAAGCCGCCACCAGTGATATGAGAAATTCCAGCTAACAATCCTTCTGTCAATAAAGGTTTCAGTGCATCAACGTAAATTCTCGTTGGCGTCAATAAACTTTCTGCAAGCGTTTGGTTACCAAGTTCCGCAAACGTTTCTGCTCCTGTATAGCCATGCTGTTCAAAAAAGATTTTTCTGACTAAAGAGTACCCATTGGAATGAATGCCTGAAGAAGGCAAACCAATCAGCTCATCGCCTTCTTTAATGGTTTCTCCAGTGATCAAGCGACTTTTTTCGACGATCCCTACGGCGAAACCAGCAAGATCATATTCTTCTGGCTGATACATCCCCGGCATCTCAGCGGTTTCCCCACCAATCAGGGCAGCCCCCGCTTGCACACAGCCCTCTGCGACACCAGCAATGATTTGTTCGATCTTTGCCGGATCGTTTTTACCAACTGCAACATAGTCAAGGAAGTAGATAGGTTCTGCCCCTTGAGCGACGATATCATTCACGCACATCGCGACGCAATCAATGCCGATCGTTGTGTGCTGTTCTTGTTGGATCGCCAACAAAAGCTTGGTTCCTACACCATCTGTCCCAGAAACGAGTACCGGTTCTTTCAATTGGTACGATGATAAGTCAAAACAGCCACCAAAGCCCCCGATTGCCCCCATCACGCCTAGCCGTTCTGTTCGTTTCACATGCTTTTTGATCCGTTCGACTACTTCATAACCGGCTTCGACATCGACACCGGCTTTTGCATATGCATTTGCCACGTTCGTTCCTCCTCAATCATTCATCCGCTTTTCTTCATTCAGCTCATTCGTCGTTAACGCAAGTAAACCAGCGGTCCTTCACTGCTTCGTTTGAAAAACCATTTTTGCCTACAATTTATTCAGCTAAAGACGCGAGATAGTTTTCTTCATAATCATACAAAGGGGTTGGATAATCGCCATTGAAATAGGCCATACACAATCCTGAGTAAGGTGCGTCGAAATCTAAACCGATCGCTTCGATCAACCCGTCTTCACTTAAAAAGGCCAAAGAATCTGCTTCGATTTTTTCGCAAATCTCAGCTTCCGTATATTTGGCTGCGATCAATTCTTTTCTCGTTTGAATGTCGATCCCGTAAAAACATGGATAGCGCAAAGGCGGCGAACCGATACGCACATGAACTTCTTTGGCACCTGCCTCTTTTAGCAGTTGCACGATACGGCGGCTGGTGGTTCCTCGGACGATCGAATCGTCGACTAGAATCACTCGTTTGCCTTCGACTACGCCACGAACAGCTGAGAGCTTCATTCGCACGCCTTGCTCTCTTAACTCCTGTGTCGGTTGAATAAACGTTCGTGCAATGTATTGATTTTTTACTAAGCCCAATTCATAAGGAATACCTGAAGCTTCTGCGTACCCGCTGGCAGCAGATAAGGATGAATTCGGTACACCAATGACCATATCCGCTTCGATCGGCGCCTCTTTTGCCAAGCGACGGCCCATATTTTTACGGGCACGATGAACATTGACGCCAGCGATGTTGGAATCAGGACGGGCAAAATAAATAAACTCCATCGAACAAATCGCCGGTTGTACTTCTTGGGTATACTGCTCGATTTGAATGCCTGCATCATCAATGATCACGACTTCGCCCGGTCGGACATCACGAATAAATTCCGCACCGATGACTTCCAACGCACAGGTTTCTGAAGCCACCACATAAGCACCATTGACCATTTTCCCGATTGACAATGGCCGAAAGCCATTGGGGTCTAGTGCTGCGATCATGGCATTTTCCGTCAGTAAAAGGTACGCAAATCCACCTTTAACTTGATTTAATGCCTCCTTGACCCGATCCATAAAAAGCGGTTCTTCGCTGCGACGGATCAAGTGCATGAGAATCTCTGTATCGGAATTCGAGTGGAAAATCGCACCAGCCTCTTCTAATGATTTCCGTAGACTTTTCGCATTCGTCAAGTTGCCGTTATGAGCTAAGCCAATCTGCTGATCAAAAAATTTGAATAAAAATGGTTGAATATTATCAACGCTACCATTACCAGCAGTTGCGTAACGAACGTGACCAATGGCAGCATCCCCTGTCAGACGCTGGAGGACACGTTCATCCGAAAACACTTCCGCTAGCAACCCTAAATCACGGTGACCATTGAGTTTTCCCGCATCATTCGTGACGATCCCAGCACCTTCTTGGCCGCGATGTTGCAAACTGTGTAGTCCGAAGTAGGTGACACGAGCGGCATCTGGATGACCCCAAACACCAAAAACCCCACATTCCTCGTTGAGGCTCTTTACTTCATTAAACATGGAATGGCTTCCTCCCATTTCAATTTCGCCTCAGTAAGGGGCATCTCGATCGTATCATCTTGTGCTTGCATGCGAATCTGGCCATCAGCAGTCACTTCCCCGATCGCTATTGCAGCAGCACCTACCAGTGCTTCAAAAGCTGCTTGCTTATCAGGTGCGACTGAAAGCACAAAACGGGATTGGGTTTCTGAAAACAATTGTGCTGCTGGCAATGACACGGTCACATTTAGACCAAAGCCCTTGTCAAAAGCGGATTCGGCTAAAGCGATCGCTAAACCACCTTCGGCACAGTCGTGGGCACTTTGAACAAGACCTGCTTGGATCGCTGCGGTAACCAAATGTTGGTTCGTTTTTTCTGTTTCAAGGTCAAAGGACATTAAACGCCCAGCGATCTTTCCTGTCTGCAGTTTTTGCAATTCAGACCCATTGAAATCAGCATGGGTTTCCCCTAGGACATAGATCACATCCCCTGCTGCTTGGAAATGCTGCGTCGTGATATGCGCCAGCTCTTCAATCAATCCGACCATCCCAATTACAGGCGTTGGATAGACCGATTGTCCGTCCGTTTCGTTGTATAAGGAGACGTTCCCAGAGATTACTGGTGTCTCTAGTACACGACAAGCTTCTGAGATCCCGTCAGCAGCCGTAGATAACTCCCAGAATCCTTCTGGTTTATCTGGCGAGCCGAAGTTAAGGCAGTCAGTGATCGCCAATGGACGCCCACCGGAAGCGACGATATTTCGAGCAGCTTCTGCAACTGCGATCTGTCCGCCGACTTCAGGATCTAAGTAAAGGTAACGAGCATTACAGTCAGTCGTCATCGCCAAGGCTTTATTGGTTCCCTTGATTCGTAAAACGGCCGCATCACTGCCGGGTCCTACCACGGTATTGGTACGAACTTGCGAATCGTAGGTTTCAAAAATCGAGCGTTTCGAAGCGATCGTCGGCTGCTGCAGCAGATCCGCAAATACAGACGTTGCTGAATGAATCACTGGAACAAAGTCCGGTGTTTCCTTAAACACTTTGATCCGTGCTGGTTCTGCCATCTCTTTGTAGTAAGTCGGTGCATCTTCAGCTAAAGCATCCACTGGTAAATTAGCGACTTCCTGTCCATGATGGAACAAACGATAGTTGCCATCATCCGTCACCTCACCGATCACGACTGCTTCTAGATCGTATTTCTTAAAGAGGGCTTCCACTTCAGCTTCATGCCCTTTTTTGACACAGATCAGCATCCGCTCTTGGGATTCTGACAACATCATTTCATAAGGCGTCATATTGGTTTCTCGTTGTGGAACATCATCTAACGTTAAACGCAACCCTGATCCGGCTTTTGATGCCATCTCGGCACTAGAAGAAACCAATCCAGCAGCACCCATATCTTGAATTCCGACTAAAATGTCCGAATGATCCACGATCAATTCCAAACAAGCTTCCAACAAAAGTTTTTCCATAAAAGGATCACCGACTTGTACGGCGGAACGTTGTTGTTCTTCTCCTTCGACAAATTCTTCCGATGCAAAAGTCGCCCCGTGTATCCCGTCGCGTCCTGTTTTTGCGCCGACATACATGATGGTGTTTCCAACACCTTTGGCTTGCCCTTTTTGAATATCCTTGTGAGCAATGATCCCTACACACATGGCATTGACTAATGGATTGCCTTCATAACAAGGATCAAATGCCACTTCACCACCGACGGTCGGAATCCCAATACAGTTGCCATAGCCACTGATCCCAGCAACAACTTCTTCCAAAAGATATTTCGTTCTTGGATTATCTAACTCACCAAATCGTAAGGAGTCTAAAACAGCAATCGGTCTTGCTCCCATACTGAAGATGTCGCGGATGATTCCACCAACACCAGTTGCTGCTCCTTCATAAGGTTCCACCGCAGAAGGATGATTATGGCTTTCCGCTTTAAATACGACAGCTAGATCATCGCCGATATCCACGATACCCGCACCTTCTCCCGGACCTTGCAGTACTTGCGGCCCATCTGTCGGGAATTTTCGCAAAACAGGTTTGGAATTTTTGTAAGAACAATGTTCACTCCACATCACTGAAAAGAGTCCAGTTTCGGTATAGTTTGGTAAACGTCCCAAAATATCTTCTGAGATCATCCGATATTCTTCTTGGGTCAATCCCCATTGCTCGTATAATTTCGTGTCTTTGATTTCTTGTGGTGTAGGTTCTTTTACGATCATTTTATCCATTTACCGGCACCTTCCCAAAATTTTTCAATAATGAAGCAAAAAACTTCTTGCCATCTTCTGAGCCTAATAAACTTTCCATCGCTCGTTCTGGATGAGGCATCATGCCTAGGACATTGCCTGCTTTGTTGCAGATACCAGCGATATTGTGTAGACTGCCGTTGACGTTATCTTCATAACGGAAAACGATTTGATTGTTGGCAACCAATTCCTGATAAGTCGTTTCATCACAATAATAATTGCCCTCACCATGAGCGACAGGAAGCGTAATGACTTGATCCGTTTCATATTCAGAAGTAAAAGCTGTTCGATTATTCACTTGCAGACGGACCGGCTTGCAAATAAAATGCAATGATTCATTTCTTTGTAAAACCCCTGGTAACAAGCCCGCTTCCGTTAAAATTTGAAACCCATTGCAGGTACCAAAGACAGGTTTGCCTTCATTTGCCAAACGAATGACCTCTGACATGATCGTAGAAAAACGGGCAATCGCTCCGCATCTTAAGTAATCACCATAAGAAAATCCTCCTGGAAGCAAAACACCGTCAAAACCGGCTAAGCTTTCTGCATCATGGCGCACATATTCTGCTTCTGCCCCCATGATATCTTTGATTGCCCACATCAAATCAACATCACAATTTGATCCAGGAAAGACGATCACTGCAAATTTCATAGGGCTGCTTCCTCCATTTGAACTATTTCATAACGGTAGGTTTCCATATTGACGTTTGCTAAAAGTTTGTCACAGATCGCTTCAATCTCCTCTGCTACTGCTGCTTGTGTTTGATTGTTGGAAGGTGTCACTTTGATTTCAAAGTATTTCCCGATGCGAATATCACTGACATCTTGATATCCTAAGCGATGAACAGCTCCTTTGACGGCTTCTCCTTGAGGGTCCAAAACAGATTCCTTATAAGTGACGTAAACTTTGACTAAATACATGTTGAATTCTCCTTTTCTAAACGATTTAAAACTTCTTCATAAACAGGAACGATGTCCCCTAAATCACGACGATAGACATCTTTATCAAGATGTTCATTTGTACCCATATCCCATAAGCGGCAAGTATCTGGTGAGATCTCATCAGCCAGGAGCAACTCGCCCTTCTTGGTTTTGCCGATCTCGATTTTAAAATCGATCAGTTGAATCTGGATACTTGCAAAGATTTCCAGTAACGCAGCGTTGACTTGTAGTGCCAGTTTTTTGATCAGGTCCAGTTCCTCTTTTGTGGCAAGACCCAAATAGAACACATGATCGTCATTGATAAACGGATCATCTAAGCGATCCTCTTTGTAGTAAAACTCCACGATCGGCTTTGGCAGTTTGGTTCCTTCTTCGATGCCCAAGCGCTTTGAAAAACTACCAGCAGCCGTATTGCGAACAACGACTTCTAAAGGAATCATGGTGACAGCTCGAATTAATTGTTCGTGTTTAGACACTAATTGAAGAAAGTGACTTGGGACATTTTTATCAGCTAAACGCTGAAAAAGATGCGCAGTGATCTGATTGTTTAGGGCACCCTTCCCTGCGACTGCATCTTTCTTTAAACCGTTCAGCGCAGTTGCTTGGTCCAGATAAAGGACTCTCAACACATCTTCTTCGTTGGTTTTAAACAATTTCTTGGCTTTTCCTTCATAAAGAAGCACTTCTGATTCCATATTCCACCTCAGTTAAGTATTATTTTTCACATAGCGATGACACACATCTTTATTTGTTTATTATTCTAACAACGCTGAAAAAGCGGGTCAACGATTATCTGTACATTTACACATTAATAAACACGAATGTTCGCCTTTCATCCCGTCAAGCAAGTTTACCTCTCCCGTTTGACTGGCGAAGGGTTTTATAAAGCGTTTACAACATTCTATTTTCATGCTATATTTAGGTCGTATTGTAGCTACATTCAAGGAGGAGTACTATATGTGGTCGCTAAAGAATCGTGCTGAACTTTTTTTAGCTCATCTAACAGACAAAGAAAAACAACAGCTCCATAACGAATTATTGGCCGTGCAGCAAATCCTTTCCATTAACCAACAAACGAGTTTCTATGTATTCAGTCCCTTCAAAAAAGGGGCACGTCCTCACTATGCAGAAGAACAAAAAAGAGTTCTACAATTTCAAAATGGCCGCAATGACGAATTGATCATTCACCAGATACATCGTCAAAGCTTATTTAAACATACGTATTCTTTCCGTATTTATTTTAATTTAGAAGAAATGGACTTTTCTTTTTTAGACGATCTTTTGCATCTTTTGAAGGAACAAAGTCAAGCCCCTACCTTTAACTTAAGTCACGCTACGCACTGACGGGTGATCACTAAATAAAAATAAGATAAAAAAAACAAAAGCCCGAAATTTTACGGGCTTTTTTTGTTATACTGTTTTCAGACAAAAGAAAGGACACGATTATGCTATTTACAAAACAGTCATTTGATGCTTTTGCTTTAGAAACATTAGAAGAAAGAATGGAAAAAATCCGTTCAGAGATCCAGCCGGTTTTCCAAACCATCGGCGAGGCAGCGATCCCATTATTTGAAGAAAGCTGTCAAGACCCTTTTTATTTGCATATCGCACAGCATCGGCGTAGAACCGTCTACCCTCCTGCCGAAACGTGGGCGGGGATCGGCCCTAACAAGCGTGGTTATAAAATGGATGCCCACTTTCAAATTGGGATCAATCAAGAGTATGTCTTTGTTTGGCTCAGTGTGATCGATCAACCGAAAAATCAAGCAACGATCGCGGAATCTTGGCTGGCTCAAAAAGAATTATTTGATCAATTGCCAGCAGACTTTACGCTATCTCCTGATCATACCAAGTATGACCACTCTCCAATCGCTAAATGGCCAACCTACTTAGAACGATTACAGAAAGTCAAAAAAAGTGAACTTCAAATTGGCAAGATCTTTCCAAAAGAAATGATCGAAGACGTTGAAATGGCGGATATTTTAGCAGTTTATCAAACGCTGTTGCCGCTTTATCACGCCCGTTTGTCGGCACTAAAGGAGGAACAATAATATGTCAGAAAATCGGCGGTCTCGCAACGAAAAACCAGCGAAAAAACCTAAGCGTTTCGTCTGGCTGGCACTACCTGCCGCCTTATTAGTACTTGGTGGCGGTTATTATGGCTATACGGTCTATCAAAATCGGCAAGAAGAAGCAGCAGCAAAAAAAGTCCTCAATTCCTTTATCGATGCTATATCTGATCAGAAGTACAGCGATCTATCGGCTTTACTGGCCGAAGAAAGTTTGGAATCAAACGGCTTTACCGCAGACGAAGTCTCCGCAAAATACGAAGCGATTTTCACTGGTATCGGTGCCGAATCATTTAAAGCTTCAGGAATTGAGGTAACGCCCGATGATAAGGATTCCGATCAATTCAATTTCCAATACAACGGTTCCTTAACCACCTCGTTAGGTGAATTAACCGAGCTGTCTTATAGTGGCACGATTACTCTGGCTGATGACCAAGCCAAGATCGATTGGGCGCCTCAATTGATTTTTCCGGGAATGGAAGGACAAGACAAAGTTAGTATCTCTGTAGATAATGCCACACGTGGAGAAATCTTAGACCGAAACAACGAACCGCTAGCAGAAAATGGCACGCTCTATCAACTAGGCGTCATTCCAGGACAGCTGGGTACGGGAGACGAAAAAACCGCCAATATCAAAGCAATCGCGGAGCGTTTTGACCTAACAGAAGATGCGATCGATCAAGCATTGGCTCAATCGTGGGTCCAAGATGAGTTGTTCGTTCCCTTGAAGATTATCGAACCAACCGATGAAATGCCAACTGGAACAAGTTTAAAAGAAACGACGGGACGGACTTATCCTCTTGGAGAAGCCGCTGCCCAGTTGATTGGTTATCTAGGGAACGTGACTGCAGAAGATATCGAAAAGGATGAAACGCTAGCAAGCAACGGACAAATTGGTCGTAGTGGTCTGGAAGCTGCCTTTGACAAAGAGTTGCGGGGCGAAAATGGCGGAAAAATCGCCATCACAGATGAAGACGGTGCTGAAAAATCGGTTCTTTTAGAAAAAGAACGGGCAGATGGTAAAGATATCCAACTGACCATTGACGCACAAGCCCAAAAGACAGCTTTTGACGCCTTACAAAATCAGGCGGGGTCCACGGTCGTCACAGAACCAAAAACCGGTGATCTGCTGGTATTAGCCAGCTCACCGAGTTATGATCCCAATAAAATGACCCAAGGGATCTCCCAAGAAGACTACGATGCGTATGAACAAAACGAAGACTTGCCTTTCATCAGCCGCTTTGCTACGGCCTATGCACCAGGTTCGACCTTTAAGACCATCACGGCAGCGATTGGCTTAGAAAATGGTACGATCGACCCTACCCAAAGTATTGCGATCGATGGATTGAAGTGGCAAAAAGACAGCTCGTGGGGGGACTACTTTGTCACCAGAGTCAGCGACGTAGCTTCTGTCAATCTAAAAGATGCACTGGTTTACTCTGATAACATCTATATGGCACAACAAACCTTAGCTATGGGTGAAGATGCTTTTCGTAACGGTTTGTCGAAATTGATTTTTGGTGAAACGTTGGATTTACCGATTGCGATGAATCCTGCTCAAATTTCCAATGAAGACTCCTTCAACTCAGAGATTTTACTGGCAGATACCGGCTATGGACAAGGAGAACTGTTACTGAATCCCATTCAGCAAGCTGCTGCTTATTCGGTCTTTGCCAATCAAGGAAAACTGGTTTATCCTCGTTTATTGAAAGAGGCAGAGCAAAAAGACAAAGAAGTCTTTAAACCAGAGACGATTGAGCAAATCAATCAAGATTTGACAGCTGTTGTCTCAGATGCCAACGGAACGGCACACTCTTTGGCAGCGCTGAACATTCCGCTAGCTGCCAAAACAGGAACTGCTGAAATCAAAGAAAAGCAAGATGAAAAAGGCCAAGAAAACAGCTTCTTATTCGCCTTCGATTCGCAAGATCAAGGATTTCTGATGGTTTCCATGTTAGAAGATCGCCAGGAAAACCAATCAGCAACTGGTTTAGCACCTGATCTATTGACCTACTTAGCTGAAAATTATTAAAAAAGCCGCAACCTTAAGACGGAGGTCTCAAGGTTGCAGCTTTTTTTATTCGGCTAAACCGACACGTTCAAAGATCGTGTCAACTTGTTTTAAATGATGGTTGTAATCAAACGCATCATCCAAATCAGCTTTGGTCAAAACATCCGTGATTGCTGGATCAGCTTCTAACAATGGGCGGAAATCCGTTTGTTCATCCCAAGCTTGCGCTGTTTTCGGCTGAACCAAGTCATAGGCTTGCTCTCTGGTCATCCCGTGATCGATCAATTTCAACATCACCCGTTGGCTGTAGATCAATCCAAAGGTCGCATTCATATTGCGCTTCATATTCTCTGGGAAAACGGTCAGATTTTTGACGATATTGCCAAAGCGATTCAGCATGTAATCGATCAAAATCGTCGTATCCGGAATAATGATCCGTTCTGCCGATGAATGTGAGATATCCCGTTCATGCCAAAGGGAGACATTTTCATAAGCCGTCACCATATGACCGCGAACGACTCTTGCAAGTCCGGCCATATTTTCAGAACCGATTGGGTTACGCTTATGGGGCATGGCAGAAGAACCTTTTTGTCCTTTGGCGAAGAATTCTTCAACTTCCCGCGTTTCTGATTTTTGTAGTCCACGGATCTCGGTGGCGAATTTCTCAATGCTGGTTGCGATCAATGCCATTGCTGAAAAATATTCTGCATGTAGGTCACGAGGCAATACTTGCGTGGAAATATCTTGCGCACGAATCCCTAGTTTTTCACAGACATACTCTTCGACAAATGGAGGGATATTTGCAAAGGTTCCAACAGCACCACTGATCTTTCCAGCTTCGACCCCTTTTGCTGCCCGCTCAAAACGTTCAACATTGCGTTTCATTTCTGAATACCACAAGGCTAATTTCAAGCCAAAGGTCGTTGGTTCCGCATGAACACCATGGGTACGTCCCATCATCACGGTATGCTTATATTCTTTGGCTTTTTCACCAATGATCGTCACGAAACGGTTCAAATCTTCCCGAATCAAATCGTTAGCCTGTTTCATCAAGTAACCATACGCCGTATCAACAACATCCGTCGACGTCAAGCCGTAGTGGACCCATTTACTTTCATCACCCAAAGATTCAGAGACTGCTCGGGTAAAAGCAACTACATCATGTCGCGTTTGCGCTTCGATCTCTAAGATACGGTCGATATCAAAGGATGCTTTTTCACGAATCAATGCAACATCCTCTTTCGGTATCTCTCCTAATTCCGCCCAAGCTTCGTCAGCTAAAATCTCGACTTCTAGCCACGCTTGGTAGCGATTTTGATCGGTCCAAATAGCACCCATTTCTGGTCTTGTATAACGCTCTAACATGTTTTTATCTCCTTTAATCCCAAATATTGGTTTGATAGATTTCTTCAGTGGTTTCTGCAATATCTTCCGTCAAAATAGTGATATGTCCCATTTTGCGACCGGTTTTTGCTTCTTCTTTGCCATAGTAATGAAATTGCCAAGCAGGTTTTGTGGCAATCAACTCATAGGTTTCTGTCAATTCATCTCCTAAGACATTGACCATGACTGCAGGTGAAAGCAAAGAAACTTCCGGCAACGGCCAGCCACAGATGCCGCGGATATGAGCGTCAAACTGACTCATGGAACAAGCTTCGATCGAATAGTGACCCGAATTATGCGGACGTGGCGCCAATTCATTGACATACAAGCCGCCGCTTTTGGTCAGGAACATTTCGATGGCTAAAACGCCTTGCAGATCCAATGCCTTCGCAATAATATGAGCGATCCGTTTGGCTTCTTCGGCAACTTCTGGATCAATGCGCGCAGGAGCAATCGTTTGATGCAAAATATTGTTGCGGTGGATGTTTTCTACCACTGGGAAAGTGGTAAAGGTTTCTCCATTGCCGGCAACTAAAATCGATAATTCTTTTTCAAAAGGAATCCATGCTTCTAATTCGCAAGTTCCTTCGCGAAGTAAATTCATGGAAGGCGCCAAATCAGCCGTACTGTAAAGCACGTGCTGTCCTTTTCCGTCATAGCCGCCTCTGGTGGTTTTTAATACACAAGGGTAACCAATGCTATCGATGGCATCTTGGATGTCTGTCGGGCTGATGATCGTGGCATAAGGTGCAATCACGATATTGTTTGCCTCTAAAAATGACTTCTCTAACAAACGATCTTGAGTGATTGCTAACAGATCGGTGCCTTGAGGGATATGTGAGTAAGGCAAAATAGAGTTCAATGCTTCAACACTGACATTTTCAAATTCATAGGTGATTACATCGGCACGTCGAGCCATTTCTTCTAAAGCAAACACATCATCATAGGCAGCAACAATATGCCAATCAGCGACTTGGGCTGTTGGACAATTGGCAGTAGGGTCTAAAACGCCAACCCGAAAGCCCATTTCTTTGGCACTCATTGCCATCATACGACCTAGCTGTCCTCCGCCAACGATTCCGATCGTTGCGTTGGGCATTAAAGGTTTAATCAAGTTGATCACTACTTTCCAATACGATTTCTTTTAATGTATTTCTTCGTGCGTCTAATTTCTCCGCTATCTCTAAATCATACATGGAAAGCATCTGGGCTGCAAGTAGTCCTGCGTTAGTTGCGCCAGCTTTTCCGATCGCCGTTGTTGCTACTGGTACACCACCCGGCATTTGCACGATCGATAAAAGGGAATCCAAACCGTTTAATGCGCGTGATTGGACGGGAACACCAATGACCGGCAATGTTGTTTTAGCTGCCACCATTCCCGGCAAATGGGCAGCGCCACCCGCTCCTGCAACAATGACTTTAATCCCTTTTTCTCGGGCTGTTTCTGCAAATTCGAACATCAAATCTGGTGTACGATGTGCCGAAACGACTTTTTTCTGATAAGGTATCGCTAACTCATCTAAAATCAAGCAGCACTCCTTCATTGTTTCCCAATCTGATTGACTTCCCATAATCACTGCAACTGCTGGTTTCATTCAATTTTCCCTCCACTGATTTTTTACGATTCTCTTCTGAATAAACCTCAGAAGTATTTTTCTTACGAAAATCATTTTGTTAGCAACCTTTTGAAGCTACGTCTGAGATATCCCAAAGTCACATGGCTCTGCTAACATTCACTTTCACCTCTAAATAGTAACGAGTTGCCCGAGCAATGTCAAAATATTTTCGAACTATTAACAAATTTTACTTTCCATTGTTCGCTTTTATCTCAAAGATATGTATTCAACACGTCAGATATCCGATAATAAGACAAATAAAGGAACAATACAAAAAATCCAGACAAATCCTCGTCTGGATCAAATAAACTTACTGTTGCAAGCGCAATTCCGTCACTTCGTCTGTTTCTTTCGGCAGCCCATTAAAGAACAGATTCAAAACAATGGCAGTCAAACTACTCATGACGATCCCATTGCCTGTAAACATTTGAACGGTTTCAGGCATTTGACTGAATAAAGTGGGCATCATATTGAACCCTAAACCAAAACCGATTGATACTGCAATCACTAACAAGTTCTTGTCATTCATAAAATCAACTTTGCTCAGCATTCTCATCCCTTGAACAGCCACCATGCCAAACATCACTAACATGCCGCCGCCAAGCACTGCCTCTGGAATGATCTGTGCGATGGCACCGACTTTTGGAAACAACCCTAATACGATCAAAAAGATTGCTGAAAAGAAAATCGGACGGCGCGTCTTAATGCCTGAAAGTTGAACCAAACCTACGTTTTGTGAAAATCCAGTATAAGGAAACGTATTGAAGATCCCACCAAGGATCACCGCCAAGCCCTCCGCACGATAGCCGCGCTTTAAGTCATTGCCTGTAATCGGTTTTTCAGTAATGTCTCCCAATGCAAAATAAACGCCTGTGGATTCTACCAAACTAACGATGGAAATAATGATCATCAAGACGATCGACCACAGATCAAAGGTTGGTAAACCGAAATAAAAAGGCTGAGGCAAATGAAACACAGGTGCATGAGTGATGGCAGAAAGATCAACCAAGCCTAATAATGCTGCTAAAATAGTCCCACCGATCAAACCGATCAGTACGGCAATCGAGCGAATAAAGCCTTTGCCAAACACTTGCACGCCAATGATCAGAGCAATCGTCACAAAGCCTAACAATAAATTCGTTGGATCACCAAAGTTAGCAGCTGCGGCATCCCCTCCACCGATTTTGGTGATGGCGACTGGAATCAAGGTCAAGCCGATGACGGTAATCACCGTTCCTGTCACCAATGGAGGGAACAAAACTTTGATTTTCGAAAAAATGCCGGCGATCAAGACAATGAAAATCCCAGCAGCAATGATCGCTCCGTAAATCGCACTGATTCCTGATTTGGTGCCAATCAAAATCAATGGGGAGACAGCTTGGATGGCACAACCTAAAACGACTGGTAGGCCGATCCCAAAAAAGCGGGTGACGACTAATTGCAAAAGCGTAGCGATTCCGCACATGAAAATATCGATCGAGATCAAATACGTCATCTGCGCTTCATTAAAGCCGAGGCCTGTTCCAATCAACAAAGGGACGGCAACAGCTCCTGCATACATCGCTAGCAAATGCTGCAAGCCTAAAACTGCTGAACGGCTATTCGTCTCTTTCATTAGGCATCTCCTTCTAAAAAGCTAACTTGGCCTTCCGACAATGAGGCGATTCGTGCTAAGGAAACAACGGGGATTCCCATTTCTTCAAGCAATTGTCGACCAGTTTGGAATGATTTTTCAATTACGATCCCAATGCCAACGACTTTTGCTCCTGCTTGCTGACACAATTCGATCAATCCTTTTGCAGCTTGTCCGTTTGCTAAGAAATCATCAATTATTAATACCGTATCATCTGAAGATAAGAATTTCTTAGAAATCGATACTTGGCTGGTCACTTGCTTAGTAAAGGAATAGACCGATGCGGTCAACAACTCTTCATCCATCGTCAGACTCTTTGCTTTTCGAGCAAAGATCATTGGTACCTGCAACTTTTCTGCAGTATAAAGTGCTGGTGCGATCCCTGAAGCTTCGATGGTCACTACTTTGGTGATCCCACTTTCTTGAAATCGTTCTGCAAAAACTGTACCGATTTCTCTCATCAACTCATAATCCACTTGGTGGGTCAAAAACTGGTCCACTTTGAGAACCCCTTCACCCAAGACGTTCCCGTGTGTTTTGATACGCTCAACTAATTTATCCATCCTAGCTCTCCTCGTTCCTTTCTATTCCATCCTGAAAAAAAAGACACTCTTTTTGCCAAAGCAAAAAAAGTGTCTAACAGGCACGATTTTTACTTATAGTCCGATATTTACGGTATCGGGTAGAGACTGTCGACCATATTTCGACGATATACAAGTAATTTTTAAATGATAGATTCGATTATGCCTGTCTTTGATTAAAAACACAAGCATGGAATGCCCTTTATAAATAAAAATATTCTCATTTGTGGATCATTTGCTACTCTGGTTTCTCCATATCACGATAGTGCTCCATCTTTTTACTGAAAAGCTCCCCGTTGGAAGGCGGCGTGTAAGTGATCGCATTCGCACCTGCTTCAATCGTTTCTAAGATGCTCTCCTCAGTTGGACCACCCGTTGCAATGATCGGCAGCTTCGGATATTTTTTACGGAAGAAAGCCACGGTATCCGCTGTGTCCTTGCCGGCACTGATATTGATGACCTTCACACCAGCTTCAAGTTTGGCATCAATTTCAGTATACTTACTCGTTACGGTACTGATAACGGGAATATCCACGACTTTACAGACTTGCTCCACAGTTTTCAATGGCGTGGGTCCGTTTAAGACGACCCCGATCGATCCCTGAGCTTCAGCAAACATGCTCATATAAGAAGAGCGGAATCCTTGGGTCAAGCCGCCGCCGACACCAGAAAACACTGGAATATCTGCTGCTTCGATAATTGCTTTCGTAATTGCTGGGTGCGGTGTAAAAGGATAGACCGCTATCACAGCGTCCGCATTTGTATTACGGATGATCGCAATATCCGTAGTAAAAATAATGGAGCGGATTTGTTTCCCAAATATTTGAATGCCGCTAGCCTCTCGAATAACTTTAGGCACTTTGACGATATCTTTGCGTAAATCAGTGGTGATTTTTGGCATATATTTTTCTTCCATAAGCAGCCAACTCTCTTTTCTTATTGATCAAATCGATTCAATTGGTAGGTTTCAATGACTTGAATGATTTTGCTGGCATAATCTGGATCCGTTGCATACCCTGCATCTTGTAAGGCTTGTGCGGCACTGCGGTAGTCGTTTGCTGTCAAGACATCTACATAAAGCGCAGGATTCCAATCAACACCATTTACAAACAACATCGTATGATCATCCATTGATTCTTCCCAAGTATCATAGACACGAAAATCTCCTTGAATCGTGACCCATTCTCCATTATAAAACTCTTGGGTATCTAATGTCACCTTTTTTGAATGACCAAATGACTTGATGCCAAATAAATTATTGTATTTGCTGGCTAGAGAACTCTGGCCCCAATCTGATTCAAGAATCGCCTGACCTATAATGATACTTGGTAAAATCCCATAGCCTTTTTGCAGTTCTTGCGCGTAAGGAGCAATGCGATCGATAAATTCTTCATGAGAGATCGCTTCAGTATTTGTTTCTTCCTCTTTCGGAAGAGGATCCGCCAAACTATTTAAGGAAAAAATAAAAGCAATCCCAATTAAGAATAACCCTAGAAAGACTAATGGGAAACGAGTCTTCTGTTTTTTTCGTCTTGCGCTCATTTTTTCACTTCCTTTGTCTGACTAAACACGTTCTTAGCGAACAAGTCGCCTCCACTCATCAACAACTCTTCTTGTGCTCGTTGACTATTTTCTTGATTTCTAGTAAGAGAATTAGTAAAGATCCAGTCCTCCTGCAAAGGATCTGCCAATTCGTGATACGACAGTTCTGCTTCTTTACGAGTGATGTGTTCTTTTGCCTCATCAAGAAACTCTTCGAATGTTACCTCATGTTCTTCAATATATGTCGCCACTTCGACGCCTACATAGCGTAAATGCCATGGTTCATAATCGATTTGGGTAATGTCATGTTTCCCTTTCGGATAACGGATGATGAACCCATACTCTCTCGCATGGGCTTGTAGCCATTTTCCACCGTCTGTAACGCCGAACCCCTCATTGAGAAGTTCGCCTGTATGATTTTGATACCAGTATTCATCGATTACGTCAATCGCAAGACCGGTATGGTGCTCACTATATCCCGGTTCAGTAAAGGTCAGTTTCGTGATACGAATTGCTTCTTCTTTTGTATTCCCTTGGCGGATCAAGCTATTGACATTGGCATCGAATATTTCCTGTTGATACTCTACCGAACGGTAAGCAGAGACCATGACTAAAGGATGTCCAGCCACCTTTGCTGCCTCAGCTAGTTCTTCGTATGCCGAAACGATTCGCTTGTCCACAAGGTAGCCATTTGATAATTTCCCTAAATCTTCTTGCGCGATTTCGCTGACGATTTTATTTTTTGGTCCTACCAGAGCCAATGACCAATCATTCAATGAGACAGTTGGGAAATCATCTTCGTTCACTTCATCACTAACAGCTGCTTGTTCTTGCGCATCCTCTGAGTATTCCGTCGAAGTTTGACTGCTGGATTCAGTTGTTGCGCTCGTCACTGTTTGAGTAGTAGAACGAGCGATACTTAGATTCTTTATTGGGGTGACTGCGGTCACTCGATTCACTTGTATGGTTAGGAGAACCAAAAACAAGAATCCTGCTGCCGCAGCCATTCCATAATACTTTTTCAAAAAATACCCTACCTTTAATTATAAGTTTCTTCCAGATTTTCTTTAACCCACTCTAACAACTCGATTTTTTCATTGCGGATCTGCTGCTGAACAACAGCGGGCAATCGGAAGTTTAATATATCATCATAACCCCACTCATCATACGTAATACTGACTCTCAAATCAAGGTATTGGGCTGTTTCTTCAGATTCTGTTAACAATTCGACTTTTGCTAAATCGCTACCTAGCCACGTTCTGGCGATTTGGGTTTTCATTTTTTTGAACTCGACGACCGCTTGATTGCGTTTTTCTGGATAAATGACGGTCTGGCGAATGATTTTTTGGATCAGCATCCATTCATAATCCGAAAACAGCAGTTTCACTTTCTGATTTTCAGCAGGCGATAAACTCATTGTGCCGGTTTTCCAAGCTTCCCATTGCTCGGCAGTGATTCCTAAATGTGTCTCATAAAACTGTTTTTCTGATGTATATTGCTCGATAATCGTATTTAAAATAATGGCTATTGATACATTATGCATATGTTATCCCTCCTCTTCTATATTTTACTGAAAGTCAGCCGTAATGGAAACTTTTTGCGATTGTTTTTGATTATTTTAAAGAATTCATTTCTTTTGTTATACTAAATATGAAGGAGATGATCAATGATGAAAAAATACCGTTGGGGAATGATTGGACTTGGAGACATCGCGACACAATTTGCCGCTGGTTTTTCCAATGAAGCAAGTGAACTGTATGGAGTCAGCGCCCGCAGTTTGCCAAAAGTCCAGGCCTTTGCCGAAAAATACGCTATCCCCCATGCTTATGAAAGCACAGATGCTATGCTGGAAGATCCGCAAATTGATATTGTGTACATTGCAGTACCTAATGATCTTCATCACGAATTTATTATGAAAGCTCTAATGGCCGGAAAACATGTCCTCTGTGAAAAAGCCATTACGACCAGTGCCGATGAATTAGCTGAAGAATTGACCTTAGCCAAAGAAAAAAATCTGATCTTAGAAGAAGCTATGACGATCTTCAATATGCCGGTTTATGCACGTTTGAAAGAAGAGATCGATGCTGGACGCTTAGGAAAATTAAAAATGATCCAAGCACCATTTGGCAGCTATAAAGATCCTGATCCCACCAATCGTTTCTTCAACCCAGATTTAGGTGGCGGTGCGTTACTGGATATTGGCACATATGCCGTTTCATTTGCTCGCTTTTTCATGACGGATACGCCAGAAGTGGCGTTTAGCAGCATGAAGCCCTTCTCTACTGGTGTAGACGAACAATCTGTAACGATCCTCCAAAATCCAGCTGATGAAATGGCTAGTGTCACGCTGACTTTCCAAGCGAAAATGCCTAAAACAGGTATCGTTGCTTTTGAAGAAGGGTACATTACGGTGGATGAGTATCCTCGTGCGGACAAAGCCATGATTCATTTCCGCGATGGGTCAAATGAGGTCATCGAAGCTGGTGACAGTAATCAAGCCCTTAATTATGAAATTGCCAATATGATCAAAGCCATCAATGGCGATATCGAAGGATCAATCCACTTGACCACCGATGTCATTGACGTTCTTGATCAAATGCAAGCTTTTTGGGAACAACAGTAAAAGTGAAAAGACTCCTTTACAGGAGTCTTTTTTTTAGCGCTCCATCGTCTGAATCTGTTCAGAAAAGTCGGCTTTGATTTCAATAAAACTTTTAAAGGTTTGCAGAAACTGAAACAGCTGAGCCCGATTTTCAAATTCTGCTCTTGTTTGCGGCAATGGTTTTTGTCGATAATCTTCGTATAAAGCTGCAATTTTTGCCAAGATCTCTTTTCCATCGTTATTTTCATGAAAGGACTCGGCGGTAAAGGATAGCAGCTCTTGAAACGCATTTGTATAGGCTTCTTCTACCCAAAACAATTGTAATAGATCAACCATTTCCAAGAGTAAGCGCGCTTGACTTTGCCGCATGGTGAAATACTCTTCATAATAAGAGGCTTCTCCTCGCCACTGGTTTTCACTATGAACCATCGCTTGCTGTTTGCCTTGCTTGATTTCTCCTAACAATGCTTGGCAAACATGAGGGAGCGTCGCCTTTTCTTTTTCTGTTAACGCGATCGACATGTCTTTTAAAAGACTTTTAAACGTTTCTTCCACCAACTGCTGTTTTTCTTTCAATGCCCGTTCGCCGTCTGGCATATACAAGTTAAATAAAAGTGCAAAGCCGATGCCAATACTCATCAACAAAAAAGCATTTCCAATCAATGGCCAAGCAAAAGAACGTTCCATCATATAATGGGTCACCAATACCGAATTGACCACGATCCCATCGGTTAATTTGAAATAGACTGCCGTCGGAATAAATAGGAAGAGAAAAAGAACGAAGCCCAGCGGACCAAAGCCTAAAAGATGAAAGCTGACAAAAGCTAGGAGCGTCGCGATCGCCAAGGAAACCAAGCGACCGATTCCTGTAAAGAGCGAGGTTTTCTTTGTATTCCCAACACTCAAAATTGCGATGATCCCTGCGGCTGGCGCATACAATAGACCGATCTGCTGAGCAAGAAACATGGACAAACCGGCAGCAACTGCTGTCTTCACTGTTCTCAATCCAATTTTCATTTTTGTCACCTCCTTTGAAAAGTATACTAAATTGTGAGGAATAAGACTAGAATTTCTCAACAGCATTGGGTATGATTAAGTAAAGGGGGCATTCTACCATGAAACTGGGGCGTTTTCGCTTAGGTATGCGAACGATAAAAACAGCCATCGCTGTCATGCTTTGTATTCTGCTCTTTCATTTCCTTGATCGCGGCCAGCCTTTGATTGCTGCCTTGTCTGCTGTCTTTTCATTGCGACAAGACCTGACAACAACAATCTCTTTTGGGAAATCACGGGTGTTAGGAAATACGATCGGCGGCGGTACAGCCATTTTTTATTTTTTGACGAAGCAATATTTTCAAAATGATTTTCTGATCGAATTGTTTGTCCTGCCCGCACTGGTCATCTTTGTCATCGTTTTTTCAGATGGCATCAATAACAATTCTGGCATCATCTCTGCCATTGCGACGATGCTGTTGATCACTTCCAGTGTCCCACAAGGTGAATCGATCATCTTTGCATTGGACCGTGTGCTTGATACCTTTATCGGTACCTTAGTTGCCCTGTCAATCAATTTTGTTATTCGACCACCTGAGGAAGAGAAAAAGGATGAGATTCAAGAAGATTTGGTCGTGCTAAGGCAAAAAGAGCTTGAACTAAAAGCCATGCTAGAAGAAGTCCAAGGGGAAATCTCTGAGCAAGAAAAACAAGAAAAATAAAAACAGCCTTTTTCCAGAATGCTTCTGAAAAAAGGCTGTTTTTGTTACTCATTGGCTTTCAAGGCATCGATCATATTGACATGTTTCAACTTGAAATACATCGCGATCCCTACCACGCCTGAAAACAAGCAGGTCAATCCCGCTGCATACACATAGCTCATTGGTTCGACTGTCGGTGAAAACATGGCGATATCAACTTCGATGGTCTGTAAGACAAATTGATGCTGAAGCACCCCTAATAACAAGCCAAAACCAATACCGAAAATCGTTAAAAAGATATTCTCACGAAAGACGTACATCGTCACTTCTCGATCATAAAAGCCTAATACTTTGATAGTCGACAACTCGCGGATCCGTTCCGCTATATTGATATTGTTCAAGTTGTACAACACGATAAAGGCTAATGCCCCTGCTGACGTGATCAAGATCCAAATGACGATGTTCAAGGTTGCTGTCGTGTCATCTAAGGCATCCGCTGAAGCTGAGAGGAAGGAAACATTGATGACATTATCTTGTGCCATCAGGTCAGCTGCGATCGCTTCTTCATCTGTTTTGCTTAAGCGCTGATTGAATTTCAATAACTCACTATTGTAAGCAGGCGTTTCCTGAAAGATCTTTTCGTACGTTTCAGGTGTCAAATAAGCAAAATGGCCCGTGTAGTTTTCTGCGATGGCAGCTACCTTCAGTTGAAATTCCTCGCCGCTTTCATTCGTCAACGTTATCGTATCACCCACCGATACTCCAAACAACTTAGCAAGCTTTTCATTGATGATGGCACCCTCTCCTTCTAGCTCGTAAGCTTCTCCTGAAACCCGATCATTCAAGTGGACAAATCTCGATAAAGCCGCAGGATCTTCTGGCACGGTGACGGTTACTTCTTGCTGCGTGACCCCCGATTGAGCCAACGTCAGACTTTCCGTATGCAAGAATAACCCTGCTTCAAAGCCTTCAATATCTTCTGCGGCGGCTTTTGTTTCACTCATTGCTTCCGAATCCTCATCATCAAAGGTGATCACCGCCTGATACTGCCAGATTTTCTCAAACTGTAAAGGAATGATATTGCTGATAGAATCTCTTAGACCAAATCCAGTCAAGATCATGGAGGTACATCCCGCGATCCCTAAGATGGTCATGAGCATTCTGGACTTGTAGCGAAACAGGTTTCGCATTGTAACTTTTTGAATAAAACTTAAGTGCCGCCATATAATGGTGATTCTTTCTAAGAGAATTCGTTTTCCTGTTTTGGGTGCCTTTGGTCGTAACAATGAAGCCGATGACTGTCTTAAATCAAAACGTAAAACCAGCAACGCGATACCGATGGTGCAAAGCAAGCTGACTCCCACAGCAATCAATGAAAGCCGCAAATACCATGGGGTGTCATACTCCGTGAGATTGTAAAGCGGTCCATAAGCTTGAATGATGATTGCTGGAAAAAAGGAAAAGCCTACTGCTAGGCCCAATACAGCACCTGTGATGCCTGCTGCAGAGGAATAAAGCAAAAATTTCTGTCCAATCTCCCAGTTGCGATAGCCTAGTGCTTTCAACGTTCCGATCTCACTGCGTTTTTCATCGATCATCCGCGTCATAGTGGTTAGACTCACTAAGGCTGCGATCAAAAAGAAAATGACTGGAAAAATCGTCGCTAACGAAGAAACGCGTTCCGCATTGTCTTGGTATTCTGAATAACCAGGATTCGCATCGCGGTTCGCGACACGGTAAACTGCCGGTTTTAGCTCCAACAATTCCTGCTCTTTTTCCGCAACTTCTTTTTTGACATCTTCAAGCTTTTTGCGTTCTTTTGGTGCTCTTTCTTTAAATTCGGCAAGCTTTTCTTGAAGGGTTGCTTCGTTTTCTCGGTATTCCAGCCAGCCCTTGTCTAGCAAAGACTGACCATTAGCTTGCTCAGAAGCTAAAGTCTCACGAGCAACACTCAGCTGCGATTCTCCTTGAGTAATCTGGGTCTGCGCCTGTGCCAACTCTTGGCGTCCGGCACTGACCTGGCTCCAGCCAGCGTTGACTTGCTGTTGCGCCCGTTGAAGTTGCGCTTCTTGTTCATTGATTGCAGCCAGTTGTCCGCTTAATTGGGCACGTTGTTGCTCACCTTCAGCAATGAGTGGATTCAATGTATCTTCAGCTGCCGTCAGCATAGTAGCAATCATCGTTTCATCGATTTCCTCCAGATCAGGAATCGGACCAAGGACATCTGTCGGTAGGTTCAACTGTGCCAGAGCGGCTGTTACTTGTGCATAGACGGTAGGCAGCTGGGCCATTTGCTCCTCTGCAGAAAGTTGACTTACACTTCTGATTTGATCCATGCCTTGGTATGCCAGCGCAAGTTGCTCCTCCACTTGTTGGATGCCACTTTGTAGTTCTGACTTTTGTGCCGAAATGGGCGCTAACTGGGCTTGGGCTGATTTTACTTGGGCTTCTTGCTGAAGCAACGCTTGTTCACTTTGATCCAGCAGTCGTTGGTTTTCCGCCAACGCTTGCTTACCCTCAGCTATTTTTTGTGCTTCACTATTCAACTGCTCTTGGGCAGCTTGAATTTCTGTTTGGAAAGCTGCTTCTTGTTCCGTCAGTTCCCGGTGCGCCTGCGCTAATTTTTCTTGTGCGTCGTCGAGTTCCCTTTGTGCTTCTTGCAGAGCCGTTTCTCCGTTGCGGATCTGTTCTTTGGCTTCGTCAATGGCTGGTTGTGCTTCATCGATCAGCTCTTGTCTGCGTCCTTGCGCCCGAGGAGCCAACTTTTTCTCAACTTCAGCACTTATTTGATCTCTTTTCGTCTGATACGCCACTGAATAGCTTTCCATTTGAGATAAGTCATCAAAGCGAACTAAAAATCGGGCGTACGCACTTTCTTTAAAATCCTCCTCAGGAATCACCGCAAAGTAATCCACTGTCCCATTACCAACGGTACTGTTCCCCCGATGAAAGTTCTCAATATATTCAGGACTATTGACAAAGCCCACGATCGTGAAGGTATGGGTTTTTAATTGATTTCCGCCACTTTCTGGCAACTCAAAGGATTCATCTAATTCGAAACCACCACTATTTTGTGCCGCTTGATCTAAGGCGATTTCCCCTGATTTTTGCGGCAATCGACCAGAAGTCACCTCATATTGATTGACAGGTCGATCAGTTGAAAGAGAGAAGACACGAATCACAGCACGATGATTTTCGGCATTGATATCAGCGATCTGCTCCGTCTCAACCGCTGTGACGCCAGGCATTTCCTCAATGATTTGCCGATCGGTATCCGACAACCCCAAAGTTGAAGCAATTGTAAGGTCGGCTAATTGTTGGCGAGAAAAGTAATCTTCAGCAGCTTGTTTCATATTAGGGCCGGTGGCGCTGATCCCGACAAAAAAAGCGACTCCTAAAAAGATAATGCCTAAAATGGACAAAAACCGCCCGGGTGCTTGCCTAATTTCACGTAAACTGGAACGTAATAATGTTTTTTTCATAGGCATTTACCAAGAAATAGAGGCAATTGGAATCGGATGAGTATTTTTTTCCATCTTGCGAACCTTTGCGTCATTGATATGGATCACGCGATCCGCCATGGGAGCCAATGCACTGTTGTGTGTAATGATCAAAACGGTCGTCCCAGTCTCGCGAGCTGTTTTTTCTAAAATAGCCAAAATCTGTTTTCCCGTTTCATAGTCAAGTGCCCCAGTTGGTTCATCACAAAGCAGCAGTTTGGGCTTCTTGGCTATGGCACGAGCAATCGTGACCCTTTGCTGTTCACCGCCAGACAATTGTGCAGGAAAGTGATCCAAGCGATCACCTAATCCAACTTGGGTCAAAATCTCAGCTGCATCAAGTGCTTCGGGTACGATTTGTGCCGACAGTTCCACATTTTCTCTAGCCGTCAAGTTCGGCACCAAATTGTAAAATTGAAAGACAAATCCGACGTCTTTGCGACGATAGGTCGTTAGTTGTTTAGCATCAAAACCAGCAATATCCGTTCCATCGACAATCACTTGGCCGCTGTCACATTGATCCATCCCGCCTAGTATGTTCAAAACGGTGGACTTACCGGCGCCACTAGGACCAAGGATCAGCGCGATCTCGCCTTTCTCTACGGAAAAAGAGACGCCATCATTGGCAGCAATCACCGTATCGCCCATTGTGTATTTCTTCACTTCTTTCACTACTTCAATATAACTCATTTTATTCCTCCAAGAATTCCAGCGCCGCATGCGCTTTCTCGCTTAACAGTGTATCACACTTTTTCCCTTGAAAGAAACCGCAAAAAAGCAGCACAAGGTCGTGCTGCTAAAAAACAAGTCATTTATTCAAAGTGATCCAGATTGGCAAAAGCAAAACAAATCATTTTGTGTGGTCCGCAATTCTTTGTTGCGTTTCTTGCCATAGTTTCTGTGCTTGTTGCTGCTCCTTCGGGATCTCGGTTAGGACTGCTTGACGATCAACAAAGTAGCGGCCACTGATACCCGCAACGTCTGGACTTAGCGCTAAGTAAATCGCTGTATCTGCCCCTTCTTCGGCTGTTTTAAAAAAAGGCGTCAACATTTTATAAATAGATTGACCAAATCCTGTTTGTCGACTGACCCCTAAGCTGGTCGCCACAGCTCCCGGATGCAAGGAATTAGCAGTAACGGTCGTATTGCGTAGCTGGAACGCAAGCGCATCCGTAAATAAAATCAGGGCTTTTTTTGAGCGGCCATATTCCCGCCAAGGGAAAAAATCCGGTACATCGAAAAAGCGCTGATCCTTTTTCTTTACAAATTTGTAGGCGCCGGATGACACATTGACGATCCTGCCGGCATCGGCACGTTTTATTAGCGGCAATAACTGACGGGTCAGTTCAAAATGCCCCACGTAGTTTACGCCCAGCATTTGTTCAAATCCATCGGCTGTTCGCTCTTTTTTTAAATTGACGATGCCCGCATTATTGATCAGTACATCCAATTTCTCAAAGCGGGCGTTGATTTCAGCGGCTGACTTGCGTACGCTAGCCAACGACCCCAAATCACCGATCACTAGATCGATGCTTGGATTGCCTGTCTCTTCCTTCAAACGTTGCTGTGCTGCCTGCCCTCGTTCGGCAGAACGGCAATACAAAATCACATGCATCCCCAATTCTGCCAATTGTTTGGCTGTTGCAAAGCCCATACCGGCATTGGCGCCGGTAACTAAAATCGTCTTCAAATCCCCATCATCTCCTTCATAGGATGTCGTTTTCTTTCATCATAACTGAAAACAAAAAAATCTGCTCAAAAAACAGATCAAGAGAAGCTCTCTTCTTGTTTCTTTAAGCAGATTGTTTTATTTTACGCCTGGTAGCGGCAGACGCCATCTAAATAGGTGGCTGTTACATTCATTTCTTGATCCAAAACAATAAAGTCAGCTGGGCGACCTTGTTTGATCATGCCGCAAGCATGGTCAATTTTACAGCTGATTGCTGGAATCAAGCTGGCCATCATGACCGCTTCTTGAGGGGTAGCGATTCCCCAGTCTACTACATTTTTCACAGCTTCTTTTAGTTTCAAAATACTACCAGCAAGATTGCCAGTTTCCATTCGAGCCGTTCCGTCTTTCACCACTACTGGAAATTCACCTAAAATATAATCACCATCTGGCATGCCGCCAGCCATCATACAGTCAGTGATCAAGGCAACATGGTCGTGACCAGCTTTTTCCATCAAAATCTCAGCTGCTTGAGGATGCACATGGTGGCCATCACAAATCAACTCTGAAAAAACTTCTTTTAATGAAAGTAGGGCACCAACCATTCCAGGCTCGCGATGGTTTAATCCGCGCATACCGTTGAATGCATGAACAAAAACGCTAGCACCAGCTTCAACTGCTGTTTGCGCTTCTTGTAATGTACCGTTACTATGGCCTAGAGCAACCACTACGCCTTCTTCCGTCACTTGCGAAACAAATTCACTCACACCTTCTCGCTCAGGAGCCAAGGCGATTTTTTTGATAATTCCACCAGAAGCTTCTTGCCATTCATGGAAGGTATCGATATCAGGATCACCAAAATAAATTGGATTTTGTGCACCTTTATGTTCTTCAGTAAAGAATGGGCCTTCAAAATAGATCCCTTGGATTTTTGCTCCTGTAACTTCGTCTTTGACTTTCCCAACGGTTTCAGCAACATCCCGCAACCGTTCTTTGCTGGATGTTAAGGTTGTTGGCAAGAAGGAAGTCACACCACATGATAAAAGGCCTTCCGACATGGCTTTAATGCCTTCTGCATCGTTGTCCATCACATCATGGTTCATAAATCCGTGGATATGAGTATCCACAAGACCCGGTGCTACCCATTTGCCTGAATAATCTTCTACGTCTGCACCAGAAGGGACTTCATCGACGATCGCTCCGAATTTCCCCTCTTTGACCTCCAGGTAACCAGGGCCATGAACCGCTGATTTTAGAAAGAATTTGTCTGCGTAAATATATTTATTCATCTTGATCGCTCCTCTATTTCTTTTCTTCCTTAAAAGTACTCTTATTTAGGGAAGAAGTCAAGAAAGGTCTACACCACTTTGTCAGATTGGCGAATATCCATGACAGCACGATACAGCTGAAAACTTTTTTCGGCTGCATTTTCTTCTTTCAGTCTATAAAGTAAGTGTCCCTTCAGTTCAAACAATTCTTCTAGAAAATACAAACTGTTTTTTTCTCTGGCTAAGGAAATGCCTTCGTTCGTTACCTTTAGCGCGAGGCAATCTTCTTGTTGCTCCTTTAAAAAGACCGCATAATTGTAGTAAATTTTGGTCAATGATGTGGAGAGACGTTCCGGCGGCAGTGCGTGCATGGCATCGTAAGCTTTTTCTAAGTAAAAACGAGCCTCACCCAGTTGCAGCAAATCACTATAGACGCGGCCCATGCAGCTCAGGATACGAATTTCCATCACCGAAACATTGGTCTTATCCTGTTGATAGGAGTAGGCCAGTCCTTTTTTCAGCGCCTCAAGGGCGGCATCATAGTTTTGATCGAGGAAATAATCACAGCTGCCTAGATAGTAGTAATACATTTGCATATCTGAATCCAGATACAAATAATCCTTGATCGCCTTATCTTCCATTTTTTCCCGCATTTCTTGAAACTGCTTATGGACAAAATGTGATTCGATTTCGGCAAAGATTTGATTGGTTTTGTTGATCTCTTCCGAATGAAGCATCATTACTTGATCTAAGGTGACTCCTAAGCGTTGGCAGATTTGGTACATCACCCAGACATTCGGCAACTCTTCGTTGTTTTCAATACGGCTTAAAACACTTTGCGAACAAATATCTTCCGCTAACATCTTCTGTGTCATCTTTCGTTTCAACCGAATCGAACGGATATTTTGACCAAAAGATTCTTCTTTTTTCTTCATAATCGTCCTCCAGGGGGAATTCTTATAAAAACCGAACGTTTCTTGTCAAAAATGCGAATTCGCATTTTTAATTTTCTTTATTTTAGCACATAATGACAAAAAGGAAAGCAATTTCAAGAATGTCTTGTTATTTTTCCACAATTTCAAATGAGGTGTTAAGATGACGATCGACAGTACGATCTTTTTTACATGGGATGGCAAGAAGTATCAAGGGATCATCGAACGAGAATATGAGAACTCTGTTCTGGTTCAAGTCACCGATCCTAGTGCTGAAATGCTGGATAAATTTACCAATCGAATGATTGTGAGCAAAAAAATTTGTCAACCAGTTGCCGAATAAAAACATAAGCACCACTCCCTCACGGTTGTTGAAGGAGCGGTGCTTTTTTATATTCTTATTTCTGACGATAGGACGCCAAAAATTCTGTCATTTTTTCAGCAGTCGTTTTTAAGTCTTCCATATTAGGAAGATAAACGATTCGGAAATGATCTGGCTGTTGCCAGTTGAACCCACCGCCGTGAACCAGCAAGATGTGGTGCTCGTGTAAAAAGTCTAAAACAAATTGTTCATCATTGGTGATATTAAAGCGTTGAATATCAATTTTAGGGAAAATATAAAAGGCGGCTTTCGGTTTCACCGCTGACAATCCCGGAATGTCATTGATTGCCTTGTGGATAAACGCTCTTTGTTCATAAATACGACCACCTGGTAATAGTAACTCATCAGAACTTTGATAGCCTCCTAATGCGGTCTGAACGATTTGTTGCGATAAGACATTCGAACACAGTCGCATCGAAGATAGCATATTCAAGCCTTCGATATAGTCTTTCACATGGGACTTGTCGCCACTGAGGACCATCCAGCCCACACGGAAACCTGCCACTCGATGAGACTTAGACAAGCCACCTAGCGTCACAACGAATCGATCTGGCGCTAATGTAGCAATCGGCACATGGACATAATCATCCATGACTAATCGGTCATAGATCTCATCAGAGAAAATGATCAAGTCATGCTCACGAGCAACGTCGACGATTTGCTCCAAAATTTCTTTTGGATAAACGGCTCCTGTTGGATTGTTCGGATTAATAATGACGATCGCTTTGGTTTTGCTGGTGACCTTAGCTTTGATGTCCTCGATATCAGGATTCCAATCTGCTTGTTCATCACAAATATAATGGACGGGCTTCCCGCCAGCTAATGAGATCGAAGCAGTCCACAAAGGATAGTCAGGCATCGGCACGAGCACTTCGTCCCCATTGTTACATAGGCCCTGCATACACATCGTGATCAGCTCGGAAACACCATTACCTGTGTAAATATCATTGATGGTCACATCAGGAAATTTCTGTAATTGATAATATTGTTCGATCGCTTTACGGGCAGAAAAAATCCCTTTCGAATCAGAATATCCTTCCGATTCTCGCACGTTCATAATCAGGTCTCTAACGATCTCATTTGGGGCTTCGAACCCAAAAGGCGCGGGATTCCCCGTATTTAATTTCAAGATACTGATGCCTTCTTCTTGCATCCGATCGGCTTCTTCTAAAACTGGGCCGCGCACATCATAACTGACCCCTTCAAGTTTTGACGACTTCGAAAATTTCTTCATATTCCATTTCTCCTTTAACCATAGGTCAACGTCAGGTTATTGGTTCTCGTCGTTGATCTCTTTTCAGATTGAACCTATTATAGCAAAAAACTTTTACCTATGGCGAAATTTTTTTGCTTCTCCTTCATCTGTGCTTGTCCCGCTCTCATCTCGTAAATAGTGCGGCAGTCAGTGATTTTCAGGAAAATACGTCAAATACAATTCATTTAGTGCCAAGTGCCCCACAGAAAAATCAGTGATCCCTGCAGCGATAAACCGTTGCGGTAGCTGAGGATCGCTGATTTCTACCAGATAGATCCGTCCTTGCAGATCGATGGTCACCGTCGTTAATTCTGGAAAAGCCACCAAAAAATCTGCCGAGTCCGTTTTTAAGTACAACGGTTGATTGACTAACGACTTGCGACCAAAGTATTCGTGAATGATCTTGCCGTCTTTTAAAAACAAGACCCGATCCGCGTAGGAATCCAAATTCGTCAAAATATGCGAAGCAATCACGATCGCTTTCTTTTGCGCTCGCAAGGCTTTTAATACGTTAGAGATCAATTCCACATTGGTCGGATCCAAGCCATTCATGACTTCATCCATCAGCATATAAGGCGTATCCGTCACGATCTGCATCGCAAAACACAGACGTTGCCGCATCCCCAGCGAATAGGTACCCACAGGACGTTTGATATAGTCACTCATCCGCAAACGATCAATCGTTTCTTCCACTAAGTGTTCCTCTGAACGCCACATTCGCTGATACAGCTTGAGATGCTCGAAACCACTCAAATCATTGTACAAATCATTTTGGTCAGGAAAAAACGAAATTTGTTGATGCGCTGCCACTTCTGATTTTTTGGTCACATATACTTGACTGCCATTCAAAAATACTGCGCCTTCATTCGGCTGGATGAAATTCATCGCCACATTCAATAGCGTGGATTTCCCGGTGCCGTTAGGGGCGACTAACCCGACGATTTCCCCGGGAGAAAAGGCAATGGAAAGCTGATCCAATACTTTTCTCGTATACGTGACCGTCACATTTTTCAGTTCTAACATATCGTTCCTCCTATGCCAAATGAAATTTTTTGCGTTGGATCGTCACGAAGAAACACATTTCGATCAGAAGCCAAACGCCTCCTAATAAAAGCAACCCTTTTTCCATCGTAAACCCTGCAGAACCAAAATAAAAACGTGTCCAGCCTGAAAGGACTTGTCCCACATTTTGATACAGATAGACATACAGCGTTTTATCAAGGTAAGCACTGAACCAACGTCTTTGGAAAATATAGGGTGAAAGCAAGCAAAAACCAGCTAAAAGCAGATTAACCAGTTCTGAGCGAAACAGGGCACTGAACAACAAGATGCCGCGACAATAAATAAACTGCAAAAAAAGCGTCGCAAGAAAACATTGGCCTATAAAAAGACCGATGGCTTGTGTTTCAAAAGCGTTGAAATCTGTGATCGGGTAGCGGGCATCAAAGGTCGGTGATAAAATCGTGACCGGTAGTTCCAGGGAACCAAAGCCGAATTGAATACCAGAACCCAACCAGAGAAAGAACATGGTCCCAAGCGTTGCAATTGCAGAACCGACCATCAATACTGCCGTTTTGCTCCAAAGGATCTCTTCTGCCGATAATGGCAGTGAAAGAAATAGGGATTTATGTCTTCGTTCTTTTGGTAAGCAATCGATCGCCAAAAATAAAGAAACAGCAAGCAATAGAATCGGTAAATATCCAGTAAAACTTCGCTGCAATGCCTGTATCCCCGTTTTTTGCTCCATGACTCCTTGCGAGAGTTTCTTATTCGGCAACTGGCTGAAGGCTTCCATAAGCTTAGCGGTTGAAGCATAACCAAAGCGACCGTCATAGGCAGCGTAGTAATTTTGAAACGTATAATAATCCGGTGTATAAAAAACATTTCGTTCATCGGTAAACTGCAACGCCAACTGGTACCACGTAGTTGTTCCTCGTGCATAAGCTTGCCAGTTTTCATCAGCTAGTGCATCTAATCGTTGTTTTTCCGCTTCGTTCCATGGGGTAAACATTTCAACTGCTAAGCTTGCCGACCAATGGTCAGAAGGATTGGCTGCTTGTTGATCAAGAAAATCTTGTCGCACAGTATAGCGTTGTTGCATTTCTGTTTTATCTACTCGTTCAATCGGGCGAAAATCTTTTTGCCAAAAACTGTAAACGCCGCTATAGATAAGAAGCAAGCAAAAAAGACCAATAGTTTTCTTGCTCTTTAAGAGTTGTCGTAATTCAAATAAAAAATAGTCTTTCATCCTTTGCCCCCTCTCAACAAGCGATTCTGTTTATCCGCAACGAGCATCAATGCTATACAAAGGAAGATCCACACCACCGTCAGCAGCCAACTAGCATAGACTCCCCAAGAAGTACCAGAACCCAATGCAAAGGCGCCCGAATAAAATTTATCAATAGCAGCTATATGAACTGGTAACAGTGGGATCTTTTGCAGCATCGGAATCAAGCCGAGCCCATAAAAAAGCACCAGCAAAAAGAAAGAGACGTATCGATTGGCTGCGATCATGTTCATGACAAAACCTAAGCATTCGATCAAACCAATCAGCAAGCCAAAAGAAACCAGGCTATATAAAACGCTCTGCCAAAAAGGTAAGGCTACCCAATCCCCATTGAGATAGACGGCTACTGGATACTGCCAATCCCCGAACTCCCCCAGAAGGCTCATTGAAAGAAAGACGCCTAAGAAGAACACAATCAAAACGCCTAAATTTGTAATCCCTTTAACCACAATTTTACTTAACATCCGAATCGGAAAAATCTGCGGGTACGAGCGAATCAAAGAGAAGTGTTCTCTTTCTTCTATCAAATTGTCACTGGCAAAAAAAGCCCAAAAGAAGAAGCCAAAATTAAGCAAAAAGGTTATTGCCAAAGCGACAGCGGTCTGGGCATTGGCAGCAGTGAGGACCGGCTCTTTTTCTTGCTCGACTAAAGCTTGATAGACCTTCTGATCTTGTTCGATTGCCCATAAAGGTGGCAAAAATCCTTTGTCATCAACTTCTGACGCCCAAATCTGCTTTTTTAGTTCTGCAATTTGAATACTCGTTTGATTAAATCGTTCGTATTCTTCCATAATCAAGTTGGATAACTGTCGCGAAGTCAGTGTATTGTTTTCAAGCAAAAGTTGATACACCTCTTGTTCAGCAGGTGAACCCGACTGATTGGCTTGGTAGCGATCAACAAGCCGTGAGGCTTCCGCTTTTTCTGCAGTGATCGTGGCGGGTAAGTTGATGGGTTCCATCAGCTTCAAATAAATGGAAAAACAACAACCTAAACTAAAGGCACCAATGAGCAGGAAGAGGAACGTTTTCTGTTTGACAGATTTAGCTAACTGGTTTTTAAAGTAGTTCATTTGCTCTCCTCTCAAAAAAATAATTATTCATTCTTTTAGCATACCTTTTATGGAAAAAAATGCAATCTAAAGTCTGAAAATTCTTTCAAATAGCATTAGGAAAAGTTATTGACAAACCTGTTGAAAATCAGGTAAGATATTTTCTAGACGCGGCGTGACAGAACTACCTCAGCCTGCGTTTCCTTCTATAGTATTTGCGGAAATGACGGAATGGCAGACGTGCAAGATTGAGGGTCTTGTGAGCAATCGCTCGTGTGGGTTCAAATCCCATTTTCCGCATCCTTACAGCTTCCCCATTATGGGAAGCTGTTTTTTTGTTTGCTCAAAAGATTCCCCATGGCGATCCTTCGATGAATTCTTTCGATCGCTTTGATCTTGAGCGTCTACTCCTAGAAAGTTGATACGAAGCTTCCTTTCCCAAATGTAAAAATCGATAAAAACTCTTTTATCATTGCATTTCACACTATTTTTCATATAAAATGAATAATATAACGATTATTCTCAAAAGCTGGTTCGATGCTCCGCTTTTTCTTATTGGCGGATCAGAAACAGTTGCCTGAATTTACTGGTGATGAAAAATCTTTTCAGCATTTTTCCCATTCACCTTCTCTCCTCCTTCCCCCAGATAAACAAACCTCTTCCGACCGTTTTCTCAGTTACTTTCGATAGAAAGAAGGAGCCTAATGAAAAAAAGAGTACTGATCACCCTATTGTCATTCGTTATTTTGCTTATCGGTTGCGCAAAGGCAGATGAAGAACTGTCAGAGACCGTTGCACTTGGCATCGACGCACGACTGGAATATACAAACCAATCCGGAACGGGCTGGGCCTATTATCACCCAGCAACCTTAGAGTTGTTGATTGCCGGCAGTCAAGCCGAATTGGCTATTTTGGAAGAGCTTGATTCTTCCGACGAAGATCTTTATCAGTTAATCAGCCACACAATTGATTTGATTGCAACCGCTGAACGAGCGTTAGTGGAGCGTCGGATCGATGTCCCTGCTTGGTTTGCTGCCCGCATTGGTTATAGCCAGGCTCTGGCTGCGATTCATGAACGGAGCCCTATCATTCTCAGTAATCATGACAACCTCAACCGTCTACTGGAGGTAGCAAACGAAACGATTCCTGAAGCCGACCCGCGTCAAAAGCTGGGGCTTTTGGCAGACGATATTGCGCAGCTTCAGCAGCTCACCGAAGATGAGCTAACTCTTCATCGCAGAATCAAACTTGACGACGAACTCACCGCCACTGTTTACCACACAAGTGAAACGAATGTTGACGTCTTCGTTTTTTCGAAGCCCGAAGAGGAGTACGCATCTGGATTTACTGTTCTTAATCGGGAAACTGCCGACGAGCAAAAAGCTGCATTCTATGAAACGATTTTACGAGGGCTGGTCGTAAATATTCCTCGTGAATCGTTAATGTTTATGAATCGATTCGATCAATCTTCAGATGAACATCAGCTGGCGGTGATGACCTATGGCTTTGATCATGACATTGATCAAGACATGGTCACTACCGTGTATCAACAGCTTCAAGAAGCAAACGCAAAACAAGAAGCAGCTACGGCTTTGCAGCAAGAGCAAAGCCAGCAAAACCAGGACGAACAAACTCAGACCGAGAATGAAGGAGCTTCAGAACAAAGACGAGCGATCGCACGTGCCGAATCCTATACGAACCTCATGGCTTTCTCACGTGCACGATTGATCCAACAATTAGAATTTGAAGGGTTTACCCATAATGATGCGCAATGGGCAGTTGATCAGCTCACGATTGATTGGAACGAGCAGGCGTTGAAGAAAGCAAATAGTTACCATTCCTTGATGAGTCTTCCTCCAGACAACATTCGCCGGTTATTGGCTTCCGAAGACTTTTCAGAAGAACAAATCGACTACGCGATGACAAACATGGGTAACTAAAAACTAGCGAAGAAAAGGGCATCGCGATGCCATATGCTGTTGTAGTGACCCCAAAAAATTTGGTTTTTTGGTCTAACTTTGGGGGTCAGTTGATGTCCCTTATACTGTGACTATGTTTATACCCAAGAAAGTGCTCGTTCTGATGCGTTCATTCGTACAAATTGGCGAGGTTTACTAGAGTCTCACGAGGAGGAGAAAAATGAAAAAACAAGTTTTGTTGCCATTATTACTGATACTATCCCTGATTTCAGGATGTGGGACGATAAATTTAGCAAGCCCTGAGGAACTTTCTGAGCGCATCGGTGCAGCTTTAGATGCTGGTTGGGAACATACCTATCATGCAGAAAATCTTACTTATGAGTTAAGTATTGAAAATCTCGAACTGATGATTCGAGGCAAAGAAGCAGAATTGGCCTTTCTAGAACAGGTCAATAGCAACTCAAAACACAAGGCGGCATTCATTGAAAACACGGAAAAAATGATTCAACTCGCCCAAGAAGCGATCGAAGCTCGCTATCTGGATATGCCCAGTTGGGTTGCCGCTCGGAATGGACGTATCGAAGCCTTACTTGCCATCCATGAGGAAAGCCCGATCATCGTCAGTAGACGAGCAAAATTGCAAGAATTATTCAAAGAATACGAAGAGGATTTGGCACTAGTGACCGCTGGAGCAAACAATCCTCTTGCCGATGAAGAAGGAATCAATGAAGATACACGAGAAAAGCTTGGTTTGACGCCTGATACACTTGAACGTTTACACCAACAAAGCGATGACCAAGAAATCGAGTGGCAGAGTGCTATTGATTTGGCGAACGGCGTGACCATGAATGTCTTTTCAACAAAACATGAGCCAGTGGAGATTCTCACATTTACGAATGCTGGCGAAAAATACCCTGCCGCAATCACTTTGTTTAATGGGCAAACGACGGAAATCGTTCCCGAGATAATGACTCCTTACGAAGCCGTTTCCGCTTATTTTTACGAAATTGCCGATGCAGTTTATGAAACGATTCCAGTCGGTTATCGATTTCTGGTTGAATCACTATGGCTTGAACTGGAAAACGACAATCGTTTTCAATTTAGAACCTACGTGTTTCATAACGAAGTGACCGAGGAAACGATTTTAGCAGGGTTTCATTTCGCCCCGACTGTAGCAGCACGCTATGAGCGCGAAAACAATGCGACAGAACGAGAACGTGAAGCCTTTTTCCTCGTTAGAGCGCAAGGAAATCGTCGCTTTTATTCAAAACAAGAGATGGCAGAACTGTTAGAAACAGAAGGTTTCACTGCGGAGGAAACACAATGGGCACTAGAGACCCTTGACGTAGATTGGTATCGCCATGCTTTAGGGCGCGCCAATCAATCCCGCCGGGTGTTAGGGATCCGTCAAAGAAATATGGCCGCTCATCTTGAAGGGAACGGCTTCTTACCTGATGAGATCGAATTTGCGATTGAAAACATGGAAAATTAGTATGTAGTGGACGAGACAGATCCCATTCCCCATTTTTTCTTAGCGTAAACAAAAAACCGACCAATCTTCCTGTTTAAGATTGGCCGGTTTCTTTATTTTTTGGTTTTGATTGGTACCATGGCTTTGCGCCGATGCTGTTTCATTATTGCTTGAAGACCATAGACACCAACTCCGATAATTCCTGCAAAAGCCGAAAAAGCAATAAAAATCACAGGAGACGCCCCACTTTCTATTAATTGTTTCCCTTGGACAAAGAAAAATAAGCCCATGCTGATCAATAATGCTAGAAATAGTGATTGTCCCGCCCCGTTTTTTTTCATGCTTGCTCTCCTTTTACTTGATTATAGGTTATTCTCTCATTTCATGAATGAAAAAACCTCCATCTTAAGGCTGATTCTTTCTTTCGATGATCAGATTGATCCCATTCGGATCAGTCAAATGCAAGCGGCTGTCTGTTTCTAACTCATAAGAAACGCCACTTGCCTTTAGATGACTTCGTAACGTAGAAAAAGCAAAAGCTGGCAAAACGATCGTAAAGTACGCTAAGCCTAGATCCTTTTCCTCCATAGCTGGAACATTTCTTCCCATCCAAATATTCGATCCGATATGGTGATGATACGAACCAGCAGCAAAAAACTTTGCTTGGCTACCAAAATCTGAAGTCAAACGCATGCCTAAAACTTCGGTGTAGAATTCTTCTGTTTTTGCCAGATCCGCCACTTTCAAATGGACATGCCCCACCGTGGTGCCAACTGGAAAAGTCGTTTGTGATCGGTCAGCGGCTCCCAGCACGCCTTGCGCGTCCATTTCGATAGTAACGCCCACGATCTCACCGTCTGCTCGAATATCCCAGTCACTCTTCGGTTTGTCACGATACACTTCGATCCCGTTTCCTTCTGGATCGGTCAGGTATAACGCTTCACTATACCCATGATCGCTAGCACCATCCAGAGGGGCTTTGGCCTCCAAATAATGAATCAGCATATTTCCTAGGTCTTTACGGCTATGCAAAAGAAACGCCGTATGGAAAAGGCCTGTTTTCCGTGTCAAAGGCAACGGATCACTCACCTTCTCTAGAACTAAAAGCTCTTGTGTCCCCACGCCTAATCGCGCGTGATCGGCACTTTGCTCCAATAAAGTCAGGCCGATCACGTCCGAATAAAACTGGCTCATTTTTTCCATATTCGCTACTTTTAAAACGACTTTGCCAATTGCGGCTGTTGCATCGATTTGATAGGTTGATTGAATCATTGTCATCGCTATTTCCTCTTTTCTAAACAGTTAAGTTCACTTGTACCTTTAAGTATAACACTAACTTTTAGTAAGTAAATAAATCTGCTTGTTGAGGAAAGGATTCCTTGATCTCCCGTGACTCCTTGTAACAAAGCTTTTCCTCATCAGTCACAATCTAAGACAGCTCGCTCACTTTTGCAATGCTTCAATCAGTGAAATGGTCGGCTGCATCGCTTCTTCGGTCGTCCCTTCTAACACAACATAACAAAATGGCTTGTATTCAGCGGTGATGGCCAATAGTTGTTGATAATCAATCCTTCCTTCTCCCAATGGCACTACCTTGATTTTACCATCGATTACTTGATAGTCCTTCAAGTGCAAGCAAACGATGGCATCACCAAAGCGGGAAAAAGCTTCCCTTGTCAAAGCGACTTGCTCTTGATAGTTCTTCGCCGTAATCAGATTGGTTGGATCAAAGATGATCCCTAAATAGTCAGACGGTACTCGTTCCAGCAATTCTTCGATTCGATCGATCGATGATAGTGGATGATTCAAGCCCGCTTCAATCCCTAGCATCACTTGATGTCTCTTAGCCACTTGGACCAAACGCTTGATCACCTGAACCAAATCATCGAAAACGACGTCACTGAAATTTTCCTCGGTATACCCCATATTTGGCAAAACCGAACCAGTTTCACTTGCAACCATAGCTGCATCAAAGTATTTGGCATGTGCGAGATAGGTCTCGAATCTGGATAAAATCGCATCCCGTTTTTCCAGATCAGGATGGATCAGATTACTATAACAACTCAATAAAGCGACCTGAACATAAGATTGACCAAAAACACGTTTGAAAAAGCGGCCTAAACCAGGGCTTAATTGCTCTGGCTCTGCCCATTGCGGGAAGGATTTATTTAATGCAAATTGAATGTTATGAATGTTTTTGGCGGCAATTTTTTGCGCTAATTCTTCTGGGGACCCATAATTCTTTAAATCATGCCCCCGAACAGTTAGTTGAAACATAGCTTCTCCTTTCTTCACTGCTTTTGAAGCAAAAAGAAGACCAAGCAGCGAATCACTTCAACTGGTCTTGGTCTTCCAATCATTCAGCAGTAGCGGCTCCTCACTTCATCCATTCCTTCTCAACAGATGATCAGAACCTTTTGTGACCTTTATTGTTGTGAACGATAATCTTCCGTGAACTCATCAATGATTTGCTGTCCACCATTTCTTAAGAAGGTTTCGATCGCTGTATCAAACCCATCGATCTCGATTTCCCCAGTCATATATTGGTAGTAAGCGTCTGAGATTCCTTCAATCAAGCTTGACCATGAACGATCATAGGTTTCAGAGGTCAGCGATTGTGCAGGATTGATCACCGCAAATTCTTCATTTTCCCGAATCTTTTCATTGGCTAAGTTGACATATGGGTTGCTTGAAGGGAAAACTGTTACTAATTCTGATGGACGAGACGAAGAAAATGGTTGTACTTCTTGTTGCCACTTCGTATCATCTAAACGGACATAGACACCCTCATCATCAATTTCATAATGGACCCCTTCGATCCCTTGCGTCATCAAGGTAAACGGCTCTTCGTCCATCAAATCGTTGATAAATTTCAAAACAACACGTAAGTCTTCTTCGGTTTCAACATTGTTTTTCGGAATGGCTAACCAACCGCCCATTCCACCATTGGTATCAGAAAGGATACGACGTTCCACATTTTCATGGACGATATCATTGATCAAGACCCATTCCATATGCTCTTCATCAGTACCAGCTGCATCATCAATGTAGTTACGTACTTCTTGCAAACCACTCAATACAATCCCACCACGACCTTGAACGATATAGTTCTTCTGATCATTTTTCGCCATTACCGCAAAATCAGAATTCATCCAGCCGTTATCATAGATATTACGGAACCATTCCATTGCTTCTTTGTATTCTGGTTGCATAAAGGATGGCATCACTTCATCATCATCCGTGATCGTAAACCAATTGTCTGCACCAAAGTAACCTGAAAGTGAACGGAACCCAACATTAAAGGACTCATCACGTTCAACGAATCCGACCGTGTCATCTACCCCATTGCCATCTGGGTCTCCTTCTGTAAAGGCTTGTGCCACAGCTGATAATTCTTCTAAAGTCGATGGCACGTCCAACCCTAAATTGTCTAACCAATCTTTTCTTACGAGGACACCATAACGAGCGATCGGTTTTAGAAACGGTACACCATAGATATGACCATCGATCCGAGAAGATTCTAAGCGATCCTCAGAAATTTCTGCCAGATTCGGAAACTCTTCTAAATAGGGTTCCACATCCCAGAACATTCCAGATGCTAGCGAACTACGGACGGTTGTGTTATTGATTTCTGTCAAACTTACGATATCTGCTAAAGAATTTGACGCTAATGCTGCATTCAAGCGTTCTGTTTTTGATGCGTCCGGCACCCATGTAAAGTCGATCTCGACCCCTGTATATTCTTCTAACTTTTGTGTTACATCCCCAGACGGAGGTGAAGCGGTATGCAGCATTGCCATCCAAGAAATACTTGTTTTTTCATCACTTTCTGGTCCATCAGATGAACCTCCGCCATCGCCGCAGCCTGCTAAAAACAGTCCTGCACATAATAATAAACTTGCTACTTTCAACTTTTTCATTCGTTACCCTTCTTTCTCTATTTTTAGGGAATCATCATCGAGCGGATCTTTCCCTTGATACTTAAAGTACGTAAAATCGGCATAGCTTCCAGCAAAGTGATCTAGATCATGGGCACTGATTCCAATGAAATTCCCTGTAAAACCACCAGACAAGAACTGGATGTTTTGCTTTTTAAAGGGATGCCACGTTTGTGATTGCCGATAGAACCATTCTGCTTCTAGATAAGAACCGACTACTTTCAATCCGATCGGCTCACTTGAAGCAGCGAGGGGCAATTTATCTGGGAACAAGTGAAATTCTCCTTCACAACACCGAATCAGACGAAGGATCTTGCCGTCTTTTTCATCATAAGTCCCATAGAAAAACAAATAGTTTTCTTCGTTTAAGAACAGCGACAATCCAGCCATCTGATTAAACGATTGGGGGTGGTATTCCATCACTGTTTCAGCTTCAAAACAAAAGTCTTGTTGACGAATCGCCAATAAGTGCTTATGAAAGTTCGATTGCATCGATTCTCCGCCGATCAATCGCAAAAACCCTGGTCGCTTACTCAGATTGCACCACTCTTCATTGGGCAGCAATCGCCTACCGTTCCATGCTTTTTGCAATGATCCTTTAAAATCATCCATAAAAACAGCAGGTGATGCCCTTTGCTTCTGAGCGTCGCTAGCGAGTCTGATGGTTTGATCTGGGATCGTATCATCATTGCTAAGACGCAGCCATCCTTCGTGATCCCAATAGACGGTTTGGAGTGCCGTCTCTCGTCCAAGGATCGCTGCCTCTTCTACTGGCCGAGTCATCAAATAGCTCATGACCCATTCTCCTGATGGTGCAATCGTCAAACTGCCATGACCTGTACATTGAAAAGGGGAATCTTCGCGCTGATAGGCACGCATCATGGGAAAATGCGGATCTACTTCATAAGGCCCAGTGATGGTTTTACTACGACAAACCGTTACCGCATGACCTGCACCCGTTCCTCCTTCTGCCGTCAGTAAGTAATAACACTCATTGTGGTAATAAAGATGCGGTGCTTCAGTCTTCGCCAGCTGGCTTCCAGAAAAAATTGGCACTCTGTCACCGATCAAGCGGCCTTGTACTTCAGAGTATTCTTGGAGCACGATCCCCACCGATTTATTTGGTGTATCCTTACGATAATCCCAAAGCGCATTCAATAACCAGATACGCCCCTCTTGATCATGAAACAAGGACGGATCAAAGCCACTACCATTTAAGTAAATGGGCTCACTCCATGGCCCATGAATCGTAGGAGCCGTGATGAGATAGTTTCGACAGTCTTTGAAGGGGCGTGTCGTGTTGCGAACATTTGTATAGACACAATAGTATTGTCCGTTTGCGTAACTGATTTGCGGTGCCCAAATGCTGCAATTTGCTGTGTTACCTAATAAATCCACCTGATTGGTCAGAATATCTGTTTCATGGGACCAATTGACTAGATCTCGAGAACAGTAGACCCGAATTCCTGGCAACCACTCAAAGGAAGAAACCGCTAAATAATAAGTATCCTCGACTTTTAAAATACTCGGATCAGGATGAAACCCTCTTAAAATCGGATTATTGATCACTGCCTTCATGCAACCCCTCCTTGTTTGCTGACTGTGTCCGTTGTTTTTTTGTTGTGTCGATCATCGCGATGGAGAAAACAAAAACCCGCCGCTAAAAAGAAACAAAAGGCAATCGGAAAAGCGATCATTTGACTACCAATCAATGTCACGACACCAGTCAAAAAATAAATAGCACAAGATTGCTTTCGATAATTACGATAGCGAACCAGCATCGTCGCCACTGAAACCAATATCAGGAGTGCCAACAGCGTGAAGCCAAACCAAGCACCGAGTGTTTGAAATTGCGCCAATGCTGCTTCTGCCGTCATTTGATTCAGTACAGTGGGAAACGCACGTTGAAAGATCTCTTCGAACTGCTGGACAGTCATTTGATTGATCGCCAAGGAAAAGCCGCCCATCAACACCAGAGCGAGAACCATCCCGATCCAGCCAGACCATTTTGCCTTGCTCATTTTTCTATCACTCCTTCGATAGTCACCCATTCAGGACGTTTGGGGCTTGATTGATAACAACACATTCGCTCCGTGAACGCGACCGTTTGGTGGTTTGCTGTTTTTCCCCAATCAGACCATCCGCAAGGGGCGAGCTGTTGATCAAAGCAGCAGGATAAAAAGGTTACTTTGGCTTCATTGCGCCAAGGGCGGCCTAGATAATAGGCTTTGTCCCCTGTCACCCGACACCGATCGAAGGTTAACCCGCTTGCTTGTTTGCTAGTTGAGGCAGCAGTAACGTAGTTCGTTTGTGGTGTATTTTTACAATGCAAGCGACACTCTTCAAAGGTGGCGGACCCACCGCCAAAAATAAAATCGACTGTTCCACTAATCCTGCAATGCAAAAACAAACTCTGTTGTTGGTCAAAGATTGTTTTTCGCCAAGGACTGATCATTGGTTCGCCTTCTTTGGTATATTTTGGCAATGGACCCAGACACAAGGTATCTTGAAAAGCATCGAGATGACAGCGTTCGAAGCGAATGTCATCCCCTTCGATATAGACGGCAACTGCTTGCCCGACTGCTTGCCCATACCCTGCGTCATTGATGATGGTCAGGTTTTTTACAAAGACTTCTCGGCTATTGATAAAGAGCGTCGCTGTTTGAAAGGTTCCTCTTTTTTGCCCATTTTCATCGGTTTGCTCGGCAGCCAAGTGGTAGCATAAGAACGTGTTAGGTTCCCCGATCAACGTAAGCTGGTTTTTATAGATTTTCACCTGTTCTTGATACACGCCAGAGGCGATCGTGATCTCACAAGGTGCGTTTAAGGCTTCAGCAGCCAACACGGCTGCTTGGATACTCGTAAAATCACCCTTTTGCGGCTCTTTACTAACCTTTAGCTTGATAGGAGGTGTTGTTTTAGAAATTCGATCCACTGCGCTCTCATCTCCTTGGTTTCTTCATGACCACCTGGCAAGCAACACGCCTGCCAATGCTCCTTGTAGCCTATTGCTTCATAATGCTGCCCGACCTGCTGATCCAAACGAGCGACGCCGCTTGAGGGGCAGCCACGATCCTCTTTGCCAACCAAACTTAAACGCGGGCGTGGTGCGATCTGTTTTTGGATCGCCGCAGTCGTAAAGTCTTTCAACACATTAGGAACATAATAGTAAAACCCATGTTTGCTTAGACGGTCCTCTTCGATCAATGCTTGATAGTCCACTTGTGCTGCCATGTCCACCACCACTGATATCCGTTCATCTAGCGCTGCCAACCACCAGCTCATCAAGCCCCCCATAGAAAGTCCCAATGTGGCGATAGCGGAACGTTTCACTTCTTTACGGGAAGCAAGATAGGTTAAAAACTGTTGATTGTCATAGATTCGTTGTCCCCATAATGTTTTGCCTTGCAACAGAAACCGCTTGTAGCTATCATTCTCACCGTTTTTTCGTTCGCCAAAGCCCCACATGTCGATCACTCCAACGGTGACGCCCAGCTTCATAAATGCAGCGAATAGGCTTTCTTTTTGCATATACGGTGGACTTTGTCGCAGTTCTTCTTTCCCCATCGTGAAGTCGCCGCCATGAGAATGATTGAACAAAACGAGTGGAGCAGGTTGCTGAGAGCTGGGATAAGCAAAGTATGCAGGGACATCCTCTTCTTGATTTAATCGTAGAAGTAAATGTTCCAAGGTATAATTTTGCACCTGCTCTTTTGTTTGCTGAACCACTTGTGGTGCAACTTTCATATCAGGACCTAGCAGCTGAAGTAACTGAGGATCCCTCACAAAAAATCTCCTTGAAATGCCAGAGGCTGACGATTCTCAAATGACTGTGTGACGGTGATTTCCCGGCTATTCTCGATATGGAACGCTTCAGTTACACCTTCCAAATTGATACGATCAAACTGAATATTCCGTCCACAGCCAATATAAAAACCTTGTTTTGTCATCTCTTCGATACCTGTCATCATCGCAGGCTTTCCTGGAATTGGGTGCTCAGCCATAGAGACGGCAATATCTTGGAAAGTGATATCTGAAATAAATTGTTCAGCCAAGCCATAAACAAACCCAGCGGCCGCATGGACATTCCGAGCCGAGATATTTGCAAAATGAATTCTCCGGAAATGAGGGGTTTCCTCGGTGATCGGGTACGGATTTTTATCCCAAACATACTTTTCTTTGCCTTTCGGTCCACAGAAATAGTAAAGATTTAAAGTGAATGGACAGATGACATTATCCATCACAATGTTATTCACTCGAATATCTTCGATCGTTCCGCCACGTCCACGACGTGATTTCAAACGAACCCCACGATCGGTATCTTGAAAAATACAATTACTAATAGTGACATTACGAATATCGCCGCTCATTTCACTCCCTAGAACGACGGCCCCATGCCCATGAAGCATATGGCAATTTACGATCGTGATATTCTCACAAGCGACCCGTTCTTTAGTGTCCTCCGTTCCTGATTTGATGGCGATGCAATCATCACCAACATCGATATGACAGTTACTGATGCGGACATTTTTACAAGATTCAGGATCGATCCCATCCGTATTTGGCGAATCCGCTGGATTTTTGATGCGAAGATTATCGATCGTTAGATTTTGACAAAGAATCGGATTGACGGTCCAACTGGGTGAATCGACAAGACGGATATCTTTCAACGTAATTTGCTGGCAAGAGTCAAAACTGATTAATTTTGGTCGTGGATAAGCAAGCTGTTCACGATTTTCCCGAAAGGTCTTCCACCATCTTTGCCCTTGCCCATCAAGCATTCCTAGTCCTGTGACAGCGATATTTTCCGCATTCTCGGCATATAAACAAGAGGCATAAACTTCCCGTTTGACCCCTTCCCAGCGAGACACGACGACGGGATAGTCTTTGGGATCATCAGAAAATACTAAGGTCGCCCCCAATAGTAGGTGCAGTTCAATGTTACTTTTTAAAAAGAGCGCACCCGTCGGATAGCGTCCTGCTGAAAAAGTGATTCTGCCTCCTCCTTGTTGATGCAATTCATCAATTTTTTCTTGAATCGCTTCTGTCAACAGACCTTCTTTTCCTTGTAAATCAGCTGTAGTCAATTGGATATTCATTTCTTGCTTCCTTCCTCCGTTAATGGTTGCAGCAGTAAACTCGCTTGTAAAAAGGCACCGTATCCTTTGAAATCATTCGTGATAACGGGTTCACTGATATAGTAAACAAACGTACCATCCCGATTATCTGGTCCACCAAGACCAGCAACTTCACAGTTTCTGATCAGATTCAACCAACCTTCTTTTGTTAAAAAGACAAACTCATCCAGCAATCCTTGATAGGTCTCTTGGGCAAACACTTGCCATTTTTGATCGATGATCCCTGCTTTGACCGCTTTCGCTGTTGCGTAACAAATCATTGAAGAAGCGGATGCTTCTAAATAATTCCCACGCTCCCTGCCTTTATCTAAGACTTGATACCACACTTTTTTCTGGGGATCTCTTACTTTAGCAAGAGGTTCTAGACAGGAGACAAACATGTTTTCTAATGGATTCTTCAGCTCTGATTCCCCTAATAGCACCATCGTATCTGTGAGAGCCATCATGAACCATCCCATTGACCGTCCCCAGAAATTTTTTGAACAACCGGTCTTGGGATCTGCCCACGGCTGGACTTTTTGTTCATCCCACGCGTGATACAAAAGACCCGTTTTTGGATCTAGGGTATGCGTAAAGCATAAGGTGAATTGCTTGATTACATCTGCCAATGCTTCTTCTTTATCAAATGTCAGTGCGTATTCTGTCAAAAATGGGGCCCCCATATATAAGCCATCTAACCACATTTGATACGGATAGATTTTTTTATGCCAGAACCCGCCTTCGCTCGTTCTTGGCATCTGCTGTAATTGTTGATACAGCGTGTCCAAGGCGATCTTGTATTTTGACGCTCCTGTTTCTTTGTATAGCAAGAATAAACATTTGCCATTATTGATGTAATCGATATTCATCGCATCCATCTGATAGTTTTTGATACGACCGTCTTCGTCAATATAAACATCCATCGTGTTTTGGATATAGTCGAAATAGCGTTTGTCACCAGTCTGTTCATAGGCTTCTTTCACGCCTTGCAAAACGACCCCGATGTCATAGGACCATTTTCCGTGATAAATTTTTTCTTTGCATAAGTAGTCATAGCGCTCAAATAATGTGTTCAAAGCAATTTCCGAATAGTTCTTCATGTACGATACTTCCTTTTATTGTAGTCTCCTCAATTCATAGAGCTGTTTCAATGAATCCGTTTTACTGGCTGTATTTCATGAGGGTTCAACTTGTTTTGCTATTTTTCAGGTGTTTTCTAGTGACCGTTTTGTTCACGGACCAGTAAAAGTCTTTGAGCCGTTTTCTTTAGATAATGACCTCATCTCCTTTACTGGCAACGGTTTGCTCCGTAGTCGATGCCGTTTTTGAAACCACCTGATCTGTTTCAATTGGGTGGATATCTTGAAGAATTTTTTTACCAGCAAGGGCAAAAACACCACCAACTAAGCTGCTCCCCATCAAAATGAGGCCGATCAAGAAATAGCTGCCAAGAACTAAATAGCCAACGATCAAAATCGACCAACTAATGATCGAATAATGCAGATAGCCTAAACCTAACAACGCACTCCCTCGCAGAATCTCAAACACGGTCACAAAGTTAGTGGCTGCCATGACGGTATACACGTGCATGAATAGAAAGAGAAACGCAATCAAAAAGAGGACATTCGCTACTTGGATAAACCATGGAAATGGCGCAAATATATTGGTGATCACGATCGCTGCGATGATCAGAAACAACCAACTGATCAGCACCGATTGTCGGAACCGTTCTTTACTATAGTAGAAAAAACTTTTGATCAAAGGCGGTCGTTCGTGAAGACGAAGCCAGCGATCATAATATTTCATCATGGCATACGAGGCTGGTCCGATTCCCAAAAAGATTCCCCCCAGAAGTGTCACACTTAGCCAAAGAAAATGAAGGGCGATCAGGGTCAAAAACGCGGTTAGCCCATCGTTGATTTTCGTGATTTTCTCAATCGTCATATGATCCCCTCTTTCTTAATAGATACCATCTTCCCCAATTTTTTTCGCCAAACGATTCGCAAAGATAACGAGGATCAAGCCAACAAGTCCTTTAAACAGCCCAACAGCTGTCGAGTAACTCAATTGACCATTTTGAATCCCGGCGGTATAGACAAAGGTATCAAAGATTTGGGCAACTTCACGGTTCATTGAGTTCATCAACAAGAACATATGCTCAAAGCCCATATCTAAGATCGAACCGATCTTTAAAATCAATAAGGTTACGATCGTTGGACGAATACAAGGCAATGTGATATGCCACATTTTTCGTAGCTTGCCAGCCCCATCCATATCCGCAGCTTCATAAAGCTGTTCATCAACATTGGTAATAGCGGCTAGATAGACGATCGTCCCCCAACCGGCACCTTTCCAAAGATCTTGGAAAATGTACATTGGACGCAACCACGTGCGGCTTGTTAGAAACGGGATACGTTCGCCACCAAGACTTTCGATCATGTTATTGATTACACCACCTTCTGTCGTTAATAAAACATAGAAGATGGAAACAACGATGACCCACGACATAAAATGAGGCAAATAAATGATGGTTTGAATCCCTTTTTTCAAACGGCGATTGTTTACTTCATTTAGCATAAGTGCCAATAATATAGGAAATGGGAAAGAAATCGTGATATTTAAGAAAAACATGATCAGTGTATTGCGCATCAACATCACGAAGGTATCTTCAGTAAAGAGCCGAATAAAATGAGTGAAGCCAACAAAGGGGCTTCCTAGGATCCCCAAGAATGGTTGGTAGTCTTGAAAAGCGATGACCAAACCGCCCATCGGTATGTAACGGAAAATAAGAAAATATAAAATCCCCGGCAATACCATAATATAGAGGGCACGATTTTTTCTGATTTGCGCCCATTTTTTCTTTTTCAGCCGCAGCCGCTGTTCTTCTTCATTAAGTGGTGAGAAGTAATTATCAACTTTTGTTTCCATACTTGTTCCTCCGAATTTTTTTGATTTGATAGTCCCATGGTAGCGTGAAAAAAAGATAACGTATATAATCATTTTCTCAGCTTTGAAAAGGCATACATTTTTTAGGATTATTTCTCAATCGAATTGGAAAACCCTTGATTTATCAACGTTTATCACTTTTGTGAATTTTTTAACATGTAAAAGTGATTATATACGTTGTCCCCGCCTCATGATACGTTGGAAGTACCTATTTAAGTAAAAAAAGATGGAGGTTTTTTCTATGCAACAAACCCTGAAAAAAACGAACCGCCCGAAAAGTGAACGGGTCGTTCAAGGATTTATTATTGGCTTTCTACTACTCTTCACCTTAACGTGTCTCTTACCTTTTCTAAACATTCTCGGAAGCTCCTTTGCTTCTTCTTCTGAGATCGCGACACGAACATTTATCATTATCCCACGTGAATTTAGCTTAAATGCTTACCGGTATATTCTCTCGACACCCACGATTTTTACGAGTATTGGTGTTTCCCTTTTCGTGACCATCGTCGGAACGGTTCTTTCAATGATCTTGACCTCTTTTATGGCCTATGCTCTTTCGAGAAAATATTTGCATGGACGCGGCATCTTCAACTTTATTGTCGTATTTACCATGTTGTTTAGCGGTGGGATGATCCCAAGTTTTATTTTGGTACAAAGCCTCGGCTTGATCGATTCTCTCTGGGCATTGATCTTACCGAGCGCCATCAGTGCATATAATATGATCATTATGAGAAACTTTTTCCAAGGGATTCCTGATAGTTTAGAGGAATCCGCAAAAATGGATGGTTGCTCTGATTGGGGCGTCTTTTTCCGTATCATCTTACCCCTTTCCTTACCATCGATTGCGACGATCTCTTTGTTCTACGCTGTTAGTTATTGGAATACTTATCAATCAGCGATCTTGTACATCAATGATTCAGCGAAATGGCCGATCCAAGTGCTCCTTCGACAAATCGTGATCGTCTCTAGCGGGATGAACGCTGATGCCGCTAGTGTCGATGTTGTCCCCCCAGCACAATCCGTAAAAATGGCCGTGATCGTCGTTGCGACTCTGCCAATGTTGATCGCCTATCCATTTGTCCAGAAGTATTTCGTGAAAGGTGCAATGGTTGGTTCCGTCAAAGGGTAACCAACAGGCAGCAAAGAAAAAAGCGCTTTTGATCGTTGATCAAAAAACGCTTTTTTTCTTTTAATCTTTGGATCGTTTGCGATACTCTCCGGGTGTCATCTGTTCTTTCTTTTTGAAAAAGCGGATGAAGTTTTGAGAGTTGGTATATTGTAGGTTGGCGGCGATTTCTTTGATGGTCAAATCGGTTTCTCTTAACCACTTTTTCGCGACTTGCAATCGATAGTTTTGTAAGTAATCGGCAAAATTGATGGATAATTCCTTTTTAAACACATTACTTAAGTAATTGGCATTATAATGCAACTGTTCAGCAATGCTATCTAAGGAGAGATCTTGGTCGTATTGTTGGTGTACGATCAAGACCATCTTTTCAGACAAGGAGCGAATTTCTCGATCTGTTTTGGCTTGTGTCGTTTCAACGATAGGTAAAACTAACTCTTGATAGATGATTTGCTCAACTTTGAACAAACTGGTTTGGTTGAGCACGGATTGATAGACTTTACGACTATTCTGCAAGCTAGTATGATCTGCTCCTAGGAGTTGCCCTAGCTGAACGATACTGTTGATCAACTTAAACAAGGCACTTTCAATCGTCAACGGATTTTTGTTTTCATGAATGATTTCGCGTACGACTTCTGTGTAACTCGTTTTGATGGTCGCTAGATCCCCACTACGCATTGCATCCAAAAAGGTGCTTTCTGCTTCTCTAGGGTACTGAACAATCGCGTTATTGTCTAATTGTGCCGCAATGTCGTCAAAAAAGATAATGACTTCTTCCCCTAAATTCATTCGATAGTGCAAGGCTTCTTTGGCGTTATCAACCGCTAATTTGGTTTCTACGAGGCGGTCGTAGGATTGTGAGACCCCACAACTTATTTTGATTTTCAAGTAATCTTTTGCCGCTTGATGGATCTTTTGACAATAGGTCAATACTTGTTTTTGGTCAACTGATTCAGGAAGCTTTAAAATTGTTCCTTGGGTTTCTTGACTGGAGATGATTGGCTGAAAACGCAAATTCGCCGGAATGATTTCAGAAACGAGATTCTCGATGGCAAGCAAGAATATATCAATAGTCGCTGTTTCTCGTCCACACAAATCATCGATTTGAATCAGTAATACGGCATAGTGTTCCGTTTCGGATACTTCATACCCAAATTGTGACAGTTTTAAGTGACTATCTGCTTCTGAGATACAGCCGCGAAACAAGTTTAATAAAAACAAGGATTCTAACTCGGGCTTTTGGTGTTCAACTTTGACGGCGAGATCGTGGTTTTGATGTAAGACCTGGTCGATATCGGAAATCAACTGATTGACTTCTAATTTCTGACCTTGTTTTTTGGGCTTTAAAAGCTCACCGATCCGATTGATGGGTGAGGTAGCCACGATCGCAATGCGATAGGATACTAATAAAAAGAGGATGATCAAAAGACTGCCAATCACGATCAAACCGCTTCTTAATTCACGGATTGCTTGCGAAACACTGGCAGGTGCCAGACGGATCACATGATACCACTGATTGTAATCCGATTGTGTGACCACATACTTATTGTTTTCTTTGTCAGTGAAGATACCATCGTCGTGGGCAGCTGCGATCATTGTTTCGTGTAAGTCAGAATCGATCACTTCACCATTATCGAAAAGCAGTTGTCCGTCCGCATGAAAAATATTCAAAAAGGAATCGTCATGATCTGCCACCAACTGCGCAATGGTATGGTCTTGGATTTCAGCGATCCCCAAAGCAGTGGTTTCCTGTCGAAAAACAGGCAGCGTCATCACCATTTTTAAATAGCCATCTTCTGGCAACCAATACAAGTAGCGTTGGTTGTCAATCAACGCTTGAAAAGCAGCGAATTCAGTATCATCGATCTGTTTTAAGGAGCCTTCTTCGATTTTCCAATGCTGATTCAAATTCACCAATTGGTAGCTGGCGTTTTCGATTCCCATCACACCAATGTAAGCCAGTTGCGAATTGATCTCGCGCACTTGTCGATAATTCGTCACGGAAAACGGCTGTTCCATCGTATCGGAAAAGCTTTGCGTGCTGCTATATGTAGAAAAGGCATACTCCACCATCTGAATTTTTTGATCCAGATTTTCTTTGACTTGGTTGACCAAATTATGTTGACTTTGCAAAAACGTTTCTTGAATGTTTTGATACGTTCGATGATAAATGACCCCACTAAACCCAATGATTAAAGCGCTACCAATTAGAAAAATCAAAATAAATATTTTATAAAACAAGTTGGATGTTTGATGATAGCTTAAAAAGAATTTCATAGACTCCCTCCCATTACCTAACTATCTTCTTTTATACTAGCACATCCCAGAAAAAGTTCCTATGTTATTTCGAAAAATGTTTCACGTGTGCATCCTTGTTGTATTGACATTCTCGTGGGAACAAGCTATGCTTGAATCAAGCAAAAAGGAAGAAGGTTTTCTATGGTCACGATCAAAGATATCGCCAAAGTCGCTGGTGTTTCACATACAACTGTTTCTCGTGCGTTAAACGATAGCCCATTAATCAAGCCAGAAACAAAAAAGAAGATCGCAGCCATCGCTGAATCTTTACACTATGTGCCCAATGTCAATGCCAAAAGTCTGGTGAATCAGAAATCTTATATCATTGGTCTTTATTTTTCTCATCTATCCATTGGTACTTCCGATAGCTTTTTAGTCGAAGTGATCAAAGGAATCAGTGATACCCTACCATCCGAATATACTTTGGCGGTTCATGAATTATTGCAATCCGATACATTTGATGAAGAGCCGAATCGCCTAGATGGAGCGATCGTGATGAGTCAAAGTGATCGTGATGACGGCTTTATCGCTGCTCTTTCAAAGAAAAACATTCCCATCGTCGTTTTGAATCGTCAATTGCAGGATGCAACCTTGATGAATGTCACTAGTAATGATGCCCAAGGGGTCTATCAAATGATCACCTATGTGCTTGAACAAGGCTTTCGAAAGATCGCCATGATCGAAGGGATCGCTTCCTTTGGCTCCGCTAGAGAGCGCCGCAAAGGATTTATGAAAGCGATTCAAGAAAAGCAGCTTGTCTGCCCGAAAGAATACTTCGTAGCTGGCGACTACTCGTTGGAAAGTGGTCAGCTGGGTGCCCAGCAACTACTCGCTTTACCTGAACCACCTGAAGTGATTTTTTGCGCCAATGATGATATGGCGATCGGGGCGATCAATGCCTGTCATCAAGCAGGACGAAAGATCCCAGAGGAGATCGGTATCATCGGTTTTGATGATAGTTCTTTTTCTCCCTATACGTATCCCCCATTAACAACGATCCGCAAACCAGTCTATGAAATGAGTCAATTGGCAGCAACTCTGCTGTTGCAAGCATTTGCCAATCAAGTAGTTGAGAAACAACATTTCTTTGATACCTCGTTAATCATTCGTCAATCGCTGTAAGCCTCTTGTTTTCAAGAGCGCTTACGCAAAAATGTTAACGTGTGCATAACTATTTTTTAAGGAGGATTCTATGAAAAAAATTACCGAACAACCCCATCAAACCTATCCAGCCCGAGTGATTCAATTCGGGGAAGGCAATTTTATGCGGGGCTTTTTTAACTGGCAGCTGCAGCAAATGAACAAACAAGGGCTTTTTAATGGCAGTGCCGTTGTGGTACAGCCGATTGATCACGGCTTGAAAGAGCTGTTGGCACAACAAGAAAATCTCTACACCGTTATCTTAGAAGGACTTGTCGATGGCGCTCCTTCTCAAACATTTGAAGTCGTCTCCACCATTGATCAAGTGCTGAATCCTTATCAGCAATGGGAAGACTATCTTGCTTTAGCCGAAGATGATCAACTCGAGATCATCGTTTCTAATACGACGGAAGCAGGTATTGCGTTTCACCCAGAGGATACCTTACACGATACCCCTCCCCACAGTTTCCCTGCAAAACTGACCGCTCTTTTGTATCGTCGTTTTCAACGACAAAAACCGGGATTTTTGATCATTCCTTGTGAATTAATCGATCGGAATGGGGAAAAACTAAAAGAGATCGTCTTACAATATGCCGCATTATGGTCTTTGGAGTCAGACTTCGTCAACTGGTTAGAAAAAGAAAACACCTTCTGCTGCAGCTTAGTCGATCGGATCGTTCCAGGATATCCTCGCGATAAAGTGGCACAATACCAAGAGATTCTTGGCTATGAGGATGCCGTAATGGTCACTGCGGAACCCTTTATGCTCTGGGTGATCGAAGGAAGCGGCGTAGCCGAAAAGCTTCCCTTGCAAGAAGCTGGGTTGAATGTGATCGTGACAGAAGATATGACCCCCTATCGTGAACAAAAAGTACATTTATTAAATGGTCCTCATACGGCGATGGTTCCACTCGGTCTTTTAGCTGGTTTAGAAACCGTTGAAGAAGTAATGAACGACCGTGATTTTGCAGCCTTTTTGGATGGTCTTTTTCTGGAAGAGTTGATTCCAATGCTTGATTTGCCTAAAGCGCAGCTTGCAGCTTATGCGGAACAAATCAAAGAGCGCTTCAGAAATCCTTATGTGAAGCATCAGCTGCAATCGATCGCTTTAAACAGCGTCTCAAAATTCCGTGCGCGTCTTCAACCAGTCTTAACTCGTTATGTCCAACAAAACCAGCAGGTACCAAAACGAATCACTGCCGCACTGGCAGGGTTGCTGACTTTCTATCTCACTCGACCTTTTCAAGATGATGACCTAGTGACAACCATATTTCAGCAAGTGAAACAATTACCAGCAGAAGAACAGATCGCCACTCTATTAAAAAAAGAGCAACTCTGGCATGCAGACCTGAGCTTTATGACAGCGACAATCAATGAAATGTGCGCATGTCTAAAACAAGACGGACCCCGCCAGTTACTTGCGTCGATTGACACCCCTGAGCCAAGTTTGAAATAAAGGAGAATCTTTATGTCCAGCACATTAACAGAAACACCCGCGCAACTATTGAAATTGCATCCTAATGATAATGTCGCAGTCGCATTAAAACCACTAGCTGCTAAAACGACCCTTTCATTTGAAGACCAAACGATCACCCTTTTTGAGGATATTCCACAAGGACACAAAATCGCCCTCAAAGATCTAGCACAATCACAAGACGTGATCAAATATGGCTATCCCATTGGACATCTCTTAGCTGACGTGAAAACTGGCCAATGGTTGCATACCCACAATGTCAAAACCAACCTTTCTGGTACCTTAGCATACACCTATGCCCCCGATTTGCATCCCGTCCGTTATCCAAAAAGGGCTGCGACGTTCCAAGGGTATCGACGGGCAAATGGCAAAGTTGGGATTCGTAATGATTTACTGATCGTGCCAACAGTTGGTTGTATCAATGGCATCGCAGAGATCATTGTTGAAAACTTCAAGAAGAATCATCCAGATCTTGGCACTTTTGATCATATTACGATCCTTAAACATCCCTACGGCTGCTCCCAGTTAGGCCAAGATCATCAAAACACTCGTCAAATTTTAATTGATGCGGTGCATCATCCAAATGCCGGTGGCGTCTTGGTCTTTGGCTTAGGTTGTGAGAACAACACCGTTCCCGAGTTTAAGAAAAATCTTGGTGACTACGATCCAAAGCGCGTCAAATTTATGGTGGCACAGGAAAGCGACGATGAAATTGCGGTCGGCGAAAGCTTATTAGAAGAATTACTGGAAGCAGCAAAAGAGGATCAACGAGAAGCCGTTCCCTTGAGTGAGCTAAAGATCGGGTTAAAATGTGGGGGTTCTGACGGGTTTTCTGGGATCACCGCCAACCCTTTGTTGGGGGCATTTTCTGACTTTTTAGTTTCTCAAGGTGGCAGCACGGTCTTGACGGAAGTACCCGAAATGTTTGGCGCTGAACAAGTCTTGATGGCGCGTGCACAAGATGAAGCAACCTTTGAAAAAATCCTCCATCTAATCAACGACTTTAAAGATTATTTTCTTGCTTACGGTGAACCAGTCTATGAAAATCCTTCTCCTGGCAATAAGGCAGGCGGCATCACTACGCTAGAAGATAAGTCATTAGGCTGTACCCAAAAATCTGGGACTTCTGCTGTCGTCGATGTCTTAAAATATGGGGAAAAACTCCGTAAGCCAGGCTTAAGCCTGCTGGAAGGTCCAGGAAACGACCTTGTTGCCGCTTCTGCACTGGCTTCTGCCGATTGCCAACTCGTCTTATTTACTACTGGTCGCGGCACGCCATTTGGTGCCTATGTGCCGACCATGAAAGTTGCCACGAATCAAGAGATTTATCATAAGAAACCCCACTGGATGGATTTCAACGCTGGTCGCTTGTTGGAAGAGCCGATGGAGGTCGTGCTGGAAGATTTTATTCAAGCGATCATCGATACTGCCAGTGGAAAACCGACGCGTAATGAAGCCAACAACGTTCGTGAGATCGCCATCTTTAAAAATGGCGTGACACTATAATCAAAGAAAAGAGGTCCGACATGTTTTTAAATGAAAACTATTTATTGCCAAATGAAATTGCTCAAACCCTTTACCATGACTATGCCAAAGAGCTGCCGATCATTGATTACCACTGCCACCTAGACCCGAAAGAAATCTATGAGGATCGGCCCTTTAAAACTATCACCGAGGCATGGCTAAGTGGTGATCATTACAAGTGGCGGTTGATGCGCGCTTGTGGCGTACCCGAAGAAGCGATTATGGGCAATGCCAGTGATTATGAAAAATTTTTGGCATGGTGTCAAACAGTGCCAAAATTGGTGGGAAATCCCCTTTACAGTTGGACCCATTTAGAATTAAAGCGATTTTTTGCGATCGATCTTCCCGTTACTGAAGAAAATGCCGAAACTTTGTGGAGGCTATGCAACGAAAAATTGCAGCAAAAAGACTTTACCCGAAGAGCTTTGATTGCTCGCAGTAACGTCGAGATCGTTTGCACCACAGATGATCCAGTCGATGATCTTCACTATCATCACCAATTAAGCCAAACAGAACAACGTTTTCGGGTCTTGCCGACCTTTCGACCTGACAAAGCGTTACAAATCGACCATCCGAATTTTCTTACCTATGTTACCAAACTCGAAAAGAGTGTCGAAAACGCGATCACTACCTACGATGCTTTCTCGACAGCCTTGCGGGACCGTGTAACCTACTTTCACCAGCATTACTGCCGCTTGTCTGACCATGCGCTGGATACTTTAGTGTATGCTGCGGACGAACAGTTATCTCTTGAAGCAATTTTTGCCAAAGCATTAGCTGGAGAATCTTTGGAGGAAAACGAAGTCTCGTTCTTCAAAACCAATGTTCTAGTTGAACTGATGAAGCTGTATCACGAACATGGTTGGACGATGCAATTGCATGTCCATGCGTACCGTAACTGCAATCAACGAATGTTTGAGCGCTTGGGACCAGATACGGGCTACGATGGCATCAATGATCAACCACTGACTCAAAACTTGCAGAAATTATTGAACGCTGCTGATGCGCAGGACCATTTGCCTCAAACGATTCTCTACTCCTTAAATCCCAATGACTATGATGCACTCGTCGCTTTGATGGGGTGCTTCCAGCAAGAAGGCAATAATAAATTGCAGTTAGGATCTGGCTGGTGGTATAACGACACCCGCGCAGGCATGCGTCACCAATTGACGAAATTCGCAGATGGCAGTGTGATCTTTAACTTTGTCGGCATGCTGACGGATTCAAGAAGCTTTTTGTCTTACACCCGTCATGAATATTTCCGACGCGTCTTTTGTGAATGGCTTGCTGAGATCGTTGTACGTGGTGAAGCACCTGCTGATCTTCGTCAGCTAAAACCATTAGTAGAAAATGTCTGTTATCAAAACGCCAACAACTACTTCAAATTTTAGGAGAAAGACAATGGAAAAAATCGTCATCGTCGGTGATTCCACCGCATCGATCAAAGAGCCTAGCGCTCGTCCAGAAACGGGCTGGGGTGAAAAGATCTCACGCTATCTCCCCCAGCATCAAATCGTCAACTTGGCAAAAAATGGGCGTTCCTCCAAAAGCTTCATTGAAGAAGGACGCTTGTTGCAGGCAGAAAAAGAACTACATGCTGGTGATTATCTCTTGATTCAATTTGGACACAATGATCAAAAAACAGATAGTCGCGGCACGACACCTGTTGAATATCAGCATAATTTAGCAACCTACGTGCAAACGGCACGCCAGCAGCAAGCGACACCGATCCTATTGACCTCGATCACTCGTTTGCATTACGTGGACCAACAACAACTTGATCCTTTGGCAGTCGGTCCTTACCCAGAAGCAATGCGTGCTTTGGCTACCTCCTTGGATGTGGTCTGTCTGGATCTTTTTGCCGCAACACAACGGTTCTTTTCAGCGCTGGAACCACAACAGGCGAAAACCTATTTTCTTCATTTAGAAAAAAATCAGCACCCCAATTATCCAGCCGGCATTACGGATAACACGCATTTAAATGACCAGGGTGCTACAGCCGTTGCCAAATTAGTTGCAGAATGTTTGAAAAATTCTCCATTACCGCTTGCACAACAAGTTTTGTTAGATTGAAACTCATTGTTCGTGTTTAATCTTCCCCTAACATAAATACGCTACCTGATTTTAAAAAGAGCAACTCAAGCAAAACGCTGCGAAGAACATTTTCCTTCACAGCGTTTTGCTTTTCCTTCTTTTTAAAAGATTTGTTTGCAATTGCTTTGCTTCAACCCATTTATCGCCAAGCTACCTTTTAAAGCCCTGCATTTATTAGGTGTTGCACCATAAAAATGGGAACGATTGCAATCGTCCCCATCCTTACTACTGATTGTTTTATTCAGGTTGTTTCCCGATATACGCCAAGATACCGCCATCTACATATAAGACATGGCCATTGACAAAGTTTGATGCCTCAGAAGCTAAGAAAACAGTTGGTCCTGCTAAATCTTCTGGCTCACCCCAACGGGCAGCAGGTGTTTTCGCTACGATAAATTGATCAAAGGGGTGACGAGAACCGTCTGGTTGGATCTCTCGTAATGGTGCAGTTTGCGGTGTTGCAATATAACCAGGTCCGATCCCATTACATTGGATGTTTGCTGAACCAAATTCGGCACAAATGTTTTTCGTCAACATTTTCAAGCCGCCTTTAGCCGCTGCGTATCCAGCTACCGTTTCTCTTCCCAATTCACTCATCATTGAGCAAATGTTGATGATTTTTCCATGTCCTTTTTTGATCATTGACGGTAAGACTGCTTTTGAAACGATAAATGGAGCGTTCAAGTCCACGTCAACGACTTGGCGGAAGTCTTCAGCAGACATCTCCAACATCGGGATTCGTTTGATGATCCCAGCATTATTGACTAAGATATCGATCACGCCAACTTCTTCTTCAATCTGCTTGACCATTTCGTTGACTGCTTTTTCATCCGTTACATCGCAGACATAACCGTGGGCTTCGATCCCTGCTTCACGATAGTTTGCTAATCCTTTATCCACTGATTCTTGATCCAAGTTGTTAAAAACGATCGTTGCTCCTGCTGCTGCTAGTGACCGAGCGATCGTAAAACCGATCCCATAGACAGCGCCTGTCACTAATGCGATCTTACCATCTAAACGAAATTGATCCATTGAAAAATCCATAATTGATAAACCCTCTTTCTTTTTATTTTAAGTCGTCCATTGCCACCATATCCATGTCGGTATAGGTGATATTTTCGCCACACATTGCCCAGATAAAGGAGTAGTTACTTGTTCCAACACCCGAATGGATCGACCAGCTTGGAGAAATAACGGCTTGTTCTCCACTAACGACTAAATGCTTCGTTTCATCTGGTTTGCCCATCATATGGAACACTTTTGTGTCTTCGTTGGCAAAATCAAAATACACATATGCTTCCATCCGACGTTCATGGGTATGACTTGGCATCGTATTCCAAGCACTGCCTGGTTCTAAGATCGTATACCCCATTTGTAATTGACAGCTTTCGCAAACGTTTGGGTGAATATATTGATAAATTTTCCGTTCATTTAATGTCAAGCCTTCGCCAGTCTCCATTGGTGTGACTTGATCAATACTGATTTTTACATTTGGGTATTTCTTATGTGCTGGCACGCAAGATAGATAGAATTTCGCTGGATTTGCTGGATCATCTGAGTGGAACAAGACTTGTTTGGTTTCCTTGCCGATATAGTAGCCGTCTTGTTTTTTCATTGGTTCTTTTTGGCCATCGATCGTGATCGCACCAGGTCCTCCAATATTGATGACGCCTAATTCGCGACGTTCTAAGAAGTATTCCACCCCTAATTCGCTGCTTAATTGCACTTCTAACGCTTCTTCTGTCGGTGTCACTCCGCCAAAGATCATCCGATCATTGTGGGTATAGGTCAGCATGATTTGTCCTGGTGTGAAAATTTTTTCTACCAAAAATTCTCTGCGTAATTCCTCGGTACTATAGTGACGAATATCAAGTGGACTATGGGTATAGCGTGTTTCCATGTGTTGCATGTTTTATTCCTCCTATCGAATAATTTTTCCTGAACCTGTTGCAATAAATTCTTGTATCTCATTGGCGCTAAACTGATTACAGTCGCCATGGATCGTATGTTTCAAAGCAGATGCGGCTGTGGCAAAATCAACGATTTCTTGGTCTTGTTTCTTCGTGACAACACCATGTAGGATACCAGCTGAAAAGGCATCGCCGCCTCCGACGCGATCAACGATTGGATTGATCTCATGGGTAGCAGAAACGACATAATTGCCGTTATGCCATAGGCTTCCTGTCAATTGATTGTGACTTGCTGAGAGCACCTGACGACTAGTTGAATAAAAGAGCTGGATATTTGGGTATTTCCGATGCATTTCTTGATAATAGTAGTCATCTTCGACTTCCTCTGTTGGAGCTGATACATCCATAAAGACTTGGGCATCTAACTGTCCTGCCGAGCAATAATCGACATAGGGGAGCACTTCTTGCAAAAAGACGCGTGCTTCAGCGGTCGTCCACAGCTTTCCACGATAATTGATATCGAAACTGATTTTACAACCAGCTGCTTTCGCTTCTTTGATCAACGTCAGCAAAAGTGTCTTCCAAGTCGTTGAAAGAGCGGGCGTGATCCCTGAAAGGTGAACAATATCAACCCCATCAAAAAGGTCAGATTGCCACTCATTTTCTTTCATTTGAGCAAAGCTAGAGCCTGCGCGATCATAAACCACTCGCGCTGCTCGTTCCCCGATACCGGTTTCAATATAGTAAGTACCTAGTCGGGAACCGCCACGAAGCACGTGGCGACAATCGACGCCATAGCTTCGTAAATGATGAAAAACGGCATCTCCTAAAGCATTCTCAGGCACTTTACTAGCAAAAGAAACGCGATGACCAAAATTCGCTAAGGAGATCGCAACATTGGCTTCTCCACCGCCATAATGGGCAGCAAACATCGAACTATGGGCGATTCGTTCGCCTAACGTTGTCGATAGACGCAACATGATTTCTCCTAGTGTCAGAATGTTTGCCATCTTACTTTCCTCGAATCTCTTTTAATTTTGCCGCATATTGTTTCGCTACTTCTGTTACTTTGTCAAAATCCCCACTTGCTGCTGGCGCTAACAAATTCCCCCCTACACCAACGGCTACAACACCCGCTGCAAACCATTCTTGCATGTTGTCTAAGCTGACACCACCGGTCGGCATAATGTTTAATTGTGGCAATGGCGCTTTGAAGGCCGAGATGATACTTGGTCCATACGCACTACCCGGGAATAGTTTAATGATATCTGCGCCTGCTTTTAAGGCGTCCTTCATTTCTGAAATGGTCATGCAACCAGGCAGATACGGGATTTGATATAAATTACATAATTCAGCCGTTTCTTGATCAAAGGTTGGGCTGACGACATATTCTGCTCCTGCCATGATCGCTAAGCGGGCGGTCACTGCATCAAGAACGGTCCCCGCACCAACAACTACCTCTGGATTCTCTTTGAAGATTGCTACTAATTCAGCGATTACATCCGCCGCTTGAGGCACTGTAAAAGTCAACTCAATGCCGGTGATCCCCCCTGCAACGATCGCTTTACTTGCTTGTAGTGCTTCTTCTTTTGAAGCGCCACGTACAACAGCGATCACACCGCTTTCCTTTAGTTTCATTAAATTCGCTACTTTTTTCATTAAGACCCTCCACTTATTTCCTATTTGGAAAATGGTATTTATTATAAAGAAACTTACACGTTCATTATACCGTTCTCGTTTTTATTTGCAAGGGCTTTCCATTAAAAAGTTTACAACGCTTGCTCAATTTGTTGTTTTGTCGCAATAATCGCATCGATCAATGTCGTTTTGTATTTTGGGGTCAAGCGGTATTTCGGTAGGCTGATAGAAAACGCCCCAACGATCTCCTGATCTTTTGTCAGTGAGGCGCCGATGCAATAGATTTCTTGTTCCATTTCTTCATCATCAAAGGCTACTTGGTTCGCTTTTGCCTGTTCCAATTCTTTCTTCAACTTCAACTGATTTGTAATGGTATTTTCGGTATAAGCGGTTAAAGGCGTTGCTGCCAAGTACTCCTCTACTTGAGGGGCATCAAACTCCGCTAAAACGGCTTTCCCCATGGCAGAGCTATACAACGGTCTTGTGATTCCTACTTTTGAAGACATGCGGATCGTTTGATTCTGAGGCTCCAATTTATTGACATAAAGAATCTCATTGGCGGTCAAGACCCCTAAGTGGATCGTTTCATCCGCCGTTTTCTGCAATGCTTCCAAGTATGGCAAGCTGATTTCCACTAAATCAAGCTCTTGAATGTTTTGATTCGCATACTTGATCAGCTTAGACCCTAAGCGATAATTCTTCTCTTTGTCGCGTTTGACATAGCCGATCATTTGTAGCGTTTCCAATATTTTCAAAGCTGTGGATGGGGTCAGTTTCGTTGCTTCTGAAATTTCTTGCAATGGTTTACTTGGCGCTTCTGCGAGGTAATCTAAAATGGTTGCTGCTTTTAGTAGTACGGTTCCATATGGTTTTTGTGTCATCATTTCTCCACCTTTATTTTCTATATAAGAAATTATAATATCTTTTTAGGAAATGCACAATCTTTTTCCTCTATAAAAGCATGACGCGATTCCTATTTTACTTTCTGTCGTTATTCATTGTATGATGAAGGCAAGACAAAGGAGTGCCGAACAATGGACTTAAATGTATTGATCAAAGGAAAAAAATTGACTGACAATGAGCTGCAAATTCTTGATTATTTGCTTGCAAATACCGCTGCGATCGATGGACTGCCCTTAAGAGAAATCGCTAAAACGATCTACACTTCCCCAGCAACCATCGTGCGGCTTGCGCAAAAACTAGGTTTTTCTGGCTATCTAGAGCTGCTTTACTTCTTAAAGAATCGCTTGAAAAATCAGACGATCACTGAAGCCGCCATCGATTACCAAATTGACGCTGCCAGTATTGCAGATACGATCGAAGCGATCAAAGAAATCTATGGACAAAACAAGAACAAGTTTATTACGATTTATGCCACAGGTTTTTCGGGGATCGTGGCAGAATACCTCCACAAAAAAATGCTTGTCAACGGCATCAAAACCTTATTAGTCAGTGCTTCTGACTCAGGTGGGATCATTAGTAACAACATTGAGAACATCAGTATGTTGATCACCATTTCTAAATCTGGCGAAACACAAAAAGTGCTGGAAAAGATGGCATTAGCCAATGAACATCACATACCAACTGTTTTGTTTTGTGGTAACGGTGAGCATCGCGCCAATCAACTAGCGACCTTTTCCTTTGAAGTGACAGATGAACGTCCCTACGACACCCAAAACATCCAGTACACCAGTTTCTTTGGCAAACTGCTCTTATTGATGGAATATATCGTTGACGCTTTCACGTGTGTTGAAAAAGAAAACCAGCAACCCTAGTGGATTGCTGGTTTTTGCTTATGCATGAAAATACGTTTTTGCCAGTTCTTGATAAAGCGCGTGGTTCTGCAGATCAGGAACAAATTTTTCATCTGGCTGATCTTGCCGCACAACAGAGCTTTTGTACAAATCATACAAGCCGAATATCGGTTCATTTTCATCGGAAAGATAACAGGTTAGCCCCAACACATCCGCGGTCATTTGACCTAATAGTTTTGTTTGAAAGAAACCACCACTTACAGTGACTGCCCCTTCCAACTGCGCCATTTGCTTTAATAAATCGATGTTCATCAGCATGCCTTCGAGGACTGCCCGTAACATATCTGAGCGATTGTGTTTCAGGGTCAAGCCAGAAAAGCCACCTGTGATTTCATTCGTCCAAAAGGGTGCCCGCTCGCCATTTAAATAGGGGAAAAAACGTAAACCGTTGCTGCCGATCGGTGATTCCTCCATGACTTGCGGCAGATAATGATAAAACCCATCAGGATCTTCTGATAAGGTCTCTTTTGCCCAAGCAAGGACACAGCCACCATTATTCGAAGGTGCCCCTACGACATAGAGGTCATCTTGCAGATAGTAGCAAAAATTTTGTTTTTGGCGATCAAAGACGGTGGTCTCACTTACTTTACGAACCGCGGCACTGGTTCCGATCGTCAAGCTGTTGCGGATCCCTGTAGAAATATAGCCAGCATATGCTGCTAAACACCCATCGCTAGCCCCACACATCACTTCTACCTCAGGCTTCAAGCCACACCGCTGCGCCATCTCCTCGGTAATCAAAAAACGATCAGTCGGTGCACATAAAGGCGCTAACTGGGCTTTTGAAAGGGATAAATAATTGAGAATCTTTTGACTCCATTGCTTTTCTTTCAAAGAAAAAAGACCGGTCGCTGATGCGGTACTATAATCGATCCGTGCTTGTCCGGTAAACAACGCCATTGCTAGTTCTTTTAAGCCAAACCATTTCGTCTCTTTGGAATATGAACCATTTGTTTGAAAATAAGCCAGTTTCGCAAAGGGAGACATCGCATGGATCGGTGTCCCTGTCTCTTCATAAAACGTTGCCGCCAGATCCGTTTGACGAAAGGCCGTCATCGTTTGACTCGCTTGATTGTCTGACCAAATGTAAATCTCTTCTGCGGTCTCACCCTCCACTGGCATCAAACTGTGCATGGCGGTACTGAACCCGATCACTGTGATTGCCGCTTTTAATTGAACGGGAATCGTTGTGACACCACTGATCAATTGGCTACTGATCTGTGTCGCTGATTGGGTCTGTTTTAACCCGTGGCTATGGGTTTTGATTGGTAATGACTGTGAGTAAATGATTTTCCGATCTTCAATGACCCCAAATTTTATGGCTGTCGTGCCGATATCAATCCCTAAAAACATCGCATTGCTCCCTCTCATCTGATTCAATTAGCTTTATTCTACCATAGTTAGTGGCATATTCTAGTATACCTGTCTGATCGTTTTGTTGATAAGACGTTTAATGGTGATTTTCTTCAGAGAATTATCCTTCCACAACAAAAATCAAAAAAGAGAAAGATTCTTGGAGAATCTTCCTCTTTCCAGTTAGCCAACCAGCGAATGTTTCGCAAATGTGAAACAAATCAAGACAATCCTGGCCAGTAATCACCATTTTCCGAGACCAAATCATCGAGCAACTCTTTGGCTACTTTTGCGCTAGGAATCGTTTTGGAAAGGCTTAACGCTTGCCACATTTTTTGATAGCTCTTTTCCACATATGCTTCGACCACTAATTTTTCCACAGTCACCTGTTGGAACATGAGCGCTTGTTGGAAGGCAGGAATTTTTCCTTGAGCGAGGGCTTCTGGTCCATCAGAACCGACGATACATGGCACTTCCACCATGGCATCATCCGGGAAGTTCGCAATCGCGCCGTTGTTTTCCACAATCATGACCATTCGCTCATGCGTATTAAAAGCGATAGCGCGTGCCAAATCAACGATAAAGGTTGCATGGGCATCAATCTCAAAAGCGATCCCTTCAGCAGAGCCTTGTGCAGTGATCTTTTTGGCATGATCGAACACTCGTTTTTCCCGTCCTTCCATCACTTCATTGGAACGCGTATACTCTGGATGTTCTTTCATGTGTTCGTAGACGTAATCTGGGTATAAATAATACTTCAAGTACGTATTTGGCAGATATTCTGGTGTGAGCGCCAAGAGGTCTTTGGCTTTTTTGTGGGTGTCTTGCCAACTTGGGTCAGTATGTTGGGTATCCACTTCGATCTGCGTCAAATAGCCGTGTTCTGCAACGTAGTCACGAATGGTTTGAATGTACTCCGTGCCTTCTTTGTCTTTGACGCTGGTCCACCAGCCAAAATGATTCAAGCCAAAGTAGCGAACTTCTAGTTCCTCTGGCTGTTTGCCAATGATTTGCGACATGCGACGCAACGTGCCCACGGGCATGTCACAGATATTCAGAACCTTTGATTTCGGACGCAAGACCCGACACGCTTCAGCTACGATTGCAGCTGGATTGGAATAATTCAGCATCCAACAATCGGGGGAATATTTTTCCATGTAATCAATGATCTCCAGCATACCAGTAATGCTGCGCATCCCATAAGCGATCCCTCCTGGTCCACAGGTTTCTTGGCCAAAGACGCCATGGCGCAAAGGGACTTTTTCATCTTTTTCCCGCATGTCATACTTTCCTACTCGGATATGCGCCATACAGAAATCGACATCGCTGAAGGCTTCTTCAGGATCCGTCGTAAACGAAAATTCGATTTGCGGTGCTTGTTCTTTTAATAAAATCGCTAGGGCTTCACCGAGGATCGCTTGGCGTGCTTCATCATTGTCGTATAGTTTCAGCTTTCTTAAAGGAAAGCGTTCTTGATTGTCAAGCAGCATCATAACGATTCCCGGGGTAAAGGTACTGCCGCCCCCTGCGATCACTACTGAAAAATTTTTCATCATTCAATCTCTCCTTCTCTTCCAAGATAATGTTCTAATTCTTCCCGCACTTTCGGCACGGTCAACCCGTAAACGACATGGACATTTTCACCGTTTTTGATCACGCCTTTGGCTTGTGTTTCGTCTTTTAGCAGTGCTTCATCCACGAGTTCAGGATCCTTTAGTTTTAAACGTAAGCGGGTATAGCAGTTGTCGATGGTTTTGATATTGTCATCGCCACCTAGCGCTTTGGTGATGATTGCTGAGATACTTGTTTCACCAGTCGGACTAATGGCGGCTTGGTCACTCGCCATGACCCCGACACCTGCTCCAGCAAGTTGTTTTTCTTTGTACTCTTTCTTCGAATACAGTTTGGTCTCTGTCCCATCTTCTTCACGACCGACCGTTTTCAAATTCAGTTTCGTGATCAAAAAGCGGAACAAGAAGTAATAAAGAAAGAAGAAGACGACTCCGACGATCAAGTACACTGGCCAGCGAGTTTTCTCGATCCCTAAGGGCAAGTTGTACAAAAGAAAGTCGATGAAGCCATTCGGTCCGATGGCGCGAGAACCAAAGAGATTTAACGCCACCATGCTCAAGCCGCTAAGTGCAGAATGAATGACGAACAAAACAGGTGCCACGAACATAAAAGAAAATTCGATCGGTTCAGTCACACCTGCAATAAAGGAAGTCACAACTGCGGGAATCAAAATGGCTTTGACTTTGACTTTATTTTCTGGTTTTGCCGTTTGATACATCGCCAAACAGGCACCGATCAGTCCAAACATTTTTGAGATCCCGCGAGCGTCCCAAATGACACTTTGCGATAATACGCGGACTGCTGGGTCAGCAATTTCCGCAAAATAAATATTCCGTGCCCCTTCAAAGACTTGACCGCCAACTTCTGCGACACCGCCTAATGAAGTATACAAAAACGGCGTGTAGATCAAGTGATGCAAGCCAGTTGGAATCAATAAGCGTTCCAACATCCCGTACAAGAAGATGCCAAAGTTGCCCGTTTGTTGAATGATGCCGCCTAAACCGTCGATGCCAGTTTGTATTACTGGCCATATAAACGTGGAAACGATGGCTAATAACACGACGACCGGAATCAAGACAATAAAGACGAAGCGCGCGCCGCCATAAACTTGAAAGGCGTTGTTAAAGGTCGTATCGATAAAACGATTATGGATCAATGCTACGACGATCCCTAAAATGATACCCAGAAAGACCCCCATATCCAACACTTGGATTCCTAAAACGATCGCTTGTCCTGAACCTTGAAGGGCATCGGCTGGAACCAGCATCCCCCGAAGTTCCATGAATTTATTCATGGCATTCAAAAAGACGAAATAACCTAACAAAGCGGTAAATCCCGCTTCAGCTTTTTTCTTATTAGCTAACCCTAGAGCAATCCCGACACAAAAAATAATGCCCAAATTGGTTAAAATCGGTAATAAGGAAGCGGACAAGATACTACCAAAACCGGTGGTTATCGGATTATCCAAAAAGGGAAACTGCTCAAGCAAGCGGACATTTGTAAACACATTCCCAACGGCAATCAATATCCCTGCGATCGGCAAAATCAAAACGGGCACAAACATTGCCTTGGAGAATTTCTGCATCGCATCCATCACTTTTTCTTTCATTGAGGAAACTCCTTTGTAGTTGATTTGTAGGTTCATTATAGGAAACATTTGTTACTAATAGAATAGCAAACGTTTTCAATTCAATGCGTTTCAAAGATTGGAATGTGTTTCATCCTGTCTACTTCCTTGCTAGTGGCGATTACAAGCAACAAAAAAAGAGTGAATCAAGATTGATCCACTCTTTTTAGATGCAACACTTTTTGATAGAAATACAAGGGCCCAGACAGACAAAACAGATAGAAGATACCTGGTGCTGATTGCCATGTGAAGAAATAGCCGATCGCTGCTAGGACTAAGATTCCGATCCCTTTATGGTAGTGCATCATCGTAAAGAAAAAACTACTACGAAAAAGGTCAAACAAGTTTTGCCGATCTTGCATTTTTGATTGCATCACATACAGGTTAATGTTGTAGGACAACAAAAAAGTAAGAAAAATGATGGTCAAAAAAGAGAAAAACAATGAATTCGTCAAAGTAGCAGAACGCCACAAGCTGAGTCCGCATAAAAATGAGAAGAGATTGAAGACCCCTAGTGGCAGAGTCTTCAATAACGCGCTTTTGCTATTTTTCAAAAAGGGTTTTAGCAGTTTTGCTTCAGGATGTTCGTAAGCATCGACCACTGCTCGCAAAGCGGCTGGAAACGTGATGATCGGAAACGATACCACTAAAAACAAGAGATTCAATACCAGCATACGAAAAACGATTTCGCAAAGACGATAAAAACGACTCTCTAAAGCAAACATCACACTCACACACCTTTAGTTTAATTTTTCAATATTTTCAGCGATTTTCTCATTTCGATAATCAACGATTGCTGACCAACCATTGTTTTCTCGTTCTTGTAAGTAATCTTCCCAAATCTGACGGCCCGTTTCTTCCGAGTCTGCCTGAATAAAGTTGACCAACGCTTGCACTCTTGCTGTGTTGATGGAAGTGAGGTTTCTTGCTTCAGAACCGGTGCGAGGATCAATGTCTTCGATCTCAAAACGCGGCGCCAATTTGTCTTGCGACCATTCCACCATCTGCCGAATCGATGTTGCTGGTTTTTGTCCCATTTGAATGGCGTAATTGTCATTGCCAACAAACCAATAAGAACCTAAACCAATTTCCTTATCAAAGCGAGCAATATCAGAATTTCGTAACGCTTCTGTTTCTTCTGAGTACTCAACCACGCCATCCACAAGATTGTATGTTTCCCCTTCGATACCAAAGGTAGTGACCATCGTGCCATACTCACTTGCTAAATACGTCAAAAGTTCCATGGCTTTTTGGGGTTCTTTTGTCGACGTCGTGATGAAGGTTTGTGTCCATCCACCAATATTTCCGCCAGTAAAAGTGGAATCATCGCCATTCGAATTTTTCGGACCATCGACGGCAATATAGGTTTGCTCAGGATTACGGGCATTATTATCGGACATAAACTCATTGAGTCCCTTCGTATTCGTATGCAGGTAAGCAAAATAACGCCCTTGTCCTAGTTTTTCCTTCATCGTGTTGTCATTGTCTGAAAACTGGTCATTGTTGATGTATCCCTCATTGTACGCTTTTCTAAATGTCTCGATCCAAGTGATGTACTCCTCATCAGCGTCACGATCATTGAATTGACCGTCTACACTTGGTGCGATACTGAGAAAGTCTTGCAAAGTACCACCATAGGCGCCATCCCCGCCATTGGAAATATCTAGTGCAGTCGAAGCAAATGGGACTAGAGCTGCACCATCATCTGCTGTCGTAAATGCTTCTTTTGCCCGTTTTAACGCATCTAAAAATCCTTCTGGCGTCGACATATCGGGTTCACCTAACGCTTCGTAAATATCTTTGCGGACAATGAAAACTTGGTCTCCCACTACATTGCCGTCCTCATAATCTTGTGCAGTCGTGGAAAAGCTCGGGTATCCATAAATGTTGCCATCTTCTAAAGTAAACCATTGAACAGATTCCGGTTTCGCTGCATGTTCTAAGAAGTAAGGGTCATATTTTTCTGCCAAAAGATTCAATGGCAAGGCAAATTTTGTCGCTTCATTTGCAGCAGACAGGTTTTTATCGAAGGTCATGATATCTGGAAGATCGCCACCAGCTAGCATCGTATTAAGGTTCTCGTCATTTCCTGAAATAAATTCGACATTGATATTCATGTCTTCTTTGATTTTTCGCGTCACAGTGTCTTTGCCCCACCCCGGCTGAGCATACCAATCAAAATTGACATACCATTTTAAGGTCGCTTCATGGTCGGTGTCTTTTTGCCAGCTTGGTGTATCTTTGTCTGCTTCAAAGCGAGCTTCTGGCAGATCTTCTACCTCAGCAGCTCCTTTTGACTCACTGCTGGAATTACCACAGGCACCTAATACCATGACTGATGTACATACGAGACCGATCCCTAAAAATAATTTGCTTGCTTTCATTTTTTTCTCTCCTTTTGTCTATTCTTTTACTGATCCAAGAGTCATCCCTTGAATAAAGTACTTTTGTAAAAATGGGTAGATCACGACGACAGGAACCGTCGTTACCACCATGGTTGCTAATTGCAATGACTGTGAAGTTGTATTTCTGACAACATTGGTTCCGGTCGCCACTGCGGGCGATAGATTTTCCGAAACGATCCGAAATAGTAGCATTTGTAAAGGATATAAACTGCGATCATCCACATAGATATTGGCGGTCATGTAGTCGTTCCACTGAAAGACGCCGTGGAATAATGCAATGGTTGCCAAAACTGGAAGGGACAATGGCAAAATGATTTTCACGAAAATAATAAAAGGATTGGCGCCATCCATCATGGCAGATTCTTCCAGCGAAAATGGAATGCTCCGGAAAAAATTCATCAAAATCACCATATCGTAAAAAGAAAATAAGACAGGAATGATGTAAACCCAAAAATTATTTAACAATCCTAATTCTTTGAATAAGAGAAAGGTTGGGATCATTCCTCCGGAAACGAACATCGTTAAAATCCCCATGTTCATGTAGATTTTCCGTCCCATTAAGTTTCTGCGACTCATCCCATAGGCGACCATCGCCGTTAATGCCGTATGCAAAACAACGCCAATCACTGTTTTTGCAACTGAGATAACAAAAGCTTTATAGATCGCAGAATCTTCAAAAACGGTGTAGTAACTTTCTAGTGAAAATTCCCGTGGCCAGAAATAGATCCCCCCTCTTGCGGCATCGGTTGCATCATTGAACGACAAAGCGACGATATTCCATAATGGCAACGCAATGATGGCTAAAAAGAATACCATGAAAATCACATTGGCGGTATTGAAGATCTTCTCATCTTTTGAAAATGTTTGTTTCATACTTTTCCTCCTCTAAAAGACTGATTCATCACTGATTTTTTTGGTCAAAAGATGACTTCCTACTACGAGGATCAAAGAAACAACCGACACAAACAGGCCAACGGCGGTCGCATAGGAGAAGTCTCCTTGTTGGATCCCCATTTTATAGACAAATGAATTAATGACTTCACTGGACTGATAATTGACAGGGTTTTGTAAGACGAGTGTCTGATCGAGGTTTGAACCCAATAACCCACCCACTGACAAAACAAATGTCAAGGCGATAATATGACGGATCGAAGGAATCGTGATCCGCGTGATCTGCTGGAACTTCGTGGCGCCATCCATTCTAGCTGCTTCATAAAGAGCTGGATTGATCCCCGTCATAGCAGCGATGTATAAAATCGTATTCCAGCCAACTTCTTTCCAAATATCGGAAATGACTGCAATCGCCCAATATTTTTCGGGATCGGTCAAGAAGCGGATCGGTTCATCGATCAACCCAAAACCTAACAGTAAATTATTGACCAGACCGGTATCAGACAACCACGTAATAAACATGCCACCTAAGATGACCCAAGAAAGAAAGTGCGGCAAATAAGACACCGTTTGAACGACCTTCTTCAAGCGCACATGAACGATTTCATTGATCAATACCGCTAAACCAATCGCCGCTGGAAAGCCAATCAGTAGTTTAAAAAAGCTGATGCCCAATGTATTACTCATCACCGTCCAAAACATTGAATCACTAAAAAATTCTTGAAAATATTGAGTACCGACCCACTCCGCATTTGCGATCGAATCAAGAACTGAGTAATCTTTAAACGCGATAACGATCCCATACAATGGGATAAAATTAAAAATAATCATCAAGATAATACCTGGCCAAACCATCGCTTGATAAAAGCTTTGGCTTTTTAGTTTTTGCAAAAATGACCTTTTCTGTGGGGTTGCTTTTAGCATGACACCTTTTGATTCCATTTTTCCACCCTTTCTAAAACGCTTACTTTTCCACCCAAAGGAAATACATGCTTTCCTTTATTGGTTCATCAATTGATAGACCGCACCAATCATACCAGCATCATTTTTTAATTTTGCTCGTTGAATCGGTGCAATCGTGCGACCTTCTAAATAACCAATACTTTCATGGCGAGCTTTTAGCTGGCTCATGGTCTCTTCAAGCCTTGTCATGAAACCATCATTTTCACTGACCCCACCACCAACCAAAATCAGCTCGGGATCAAATGTACTGATCAAATTCAGTAAGCCCACTGATAAATCTTGGAAAAATTGAGCAATCACTTGGTTCGCTACTACTTCTCCTTGTTCTCCTCTCTGGAAGATCTCGACTGCATCTTGAGGCAGATCACTTCGCCCTTGTTGCTGAAGTGCCAGTTGATACTGATGGCAAAGACCACCCACGATGGCTGCTCGTTGATTCAAGGAAACTGACTCTAGATTTCCCTGTTCAGGCAATGTGTCGATCAGCATCCACCCAAATTCACCTGCCATGCCATGACTGCCTCGATAGAGCTGATTGTTGACGATGATCCCGCCACCAATACCAGTTCCCACAACAAGACAAAGATAGTTCTCACAAGCCTGTGCATGCCCAAGCCATTTTTCAGCAATCGCTGCAGCATTGGCATCATTTTCAACAAGGACTGGCAGCTTGACACGTTTCTCTAATTCCAACTTTAGGTTGATTCCATAAAGCGGTTTGATTGATCCTGCCGTGATCATCGTGCCATCTTTTTGGATGATGCCCGGTGCGCTAATACCGACACCTTCGATCATTGCGTCTTGCTGCAGCGATTCGATCAATGCTGTGATGGATTGCAAAAATTTTTCTTTTTCATGAATGGTTGGCATCTGTCCTTTCTTCACAATTTCACCCGTTCTCAAAATCACACCATATTTGATAGCCGTTCCTCCAACATCAATTCCAATAAACATTGCTTCACCCTCATTATTCATTTACTTGTTTTGTCGATTGATTAATACTCAATTCTCCTGGTAAAACGTAGGAGACACCACATGCATTTTCCTCAATCATTTCGATCAAGTGGTTTACTGCCGTGACCCCTTGCAATTGGATTGGATTTTTCACAGTCGTCAACCGAGGCATGAAATAGTCCAAGAGATCGATGCCATCAAAGCCAATTACGCTGAAATCATCCGGCACCCGCCACTTGGTCTCATGGATCGCCTTGACCGTTCCGATCGCACTAAGATCATTTCCCGCCAGAAACGCTGTGGGTAAATCTTTCTGCTCTAGCAAAAACTGTTGCACGCGGACTCTCGTTCGTTCTTCTTCAAAGAACCCCTGCAATTGATAGTCCGACCGTTTAGAAACCCCTGCCTCGTTTAATGCTTCTAAATACCCTCTTAAACGCTCATCACTATCATAAACACCAGTAATACCACTGATAAAGGCAATTTTTTTGTGGCCAAGTGACAAAAGATACTCGGTGGCTGCTTTCCCTTTTTCGAAAGAATCAAAGACTACACTGCCGAAGTTCTTCTCTTGAATGTTTCGATCGATAAAGACGGCTTTGATTTGTTCTCGTTCCATCGCAGCCAAATCCTGCTTCGTTAAAAAATCTTCAAATCCAATAATGCCATCAACAACACCACCTAAAATACTATTGAGGACAACGCGCTTATCTGCAGATAAAAACACGTTGACTGCATACCCATGTTTTTCTGCCTCTCTGGCAATGGCTTCAACTAGTACGCTAAAGTAGGGGCCCTTAATGCTGGTGGTGTAAAAACCAAGCATCTTGGTTTTCGTGTTTTTTAATTGTTTGCCCATCAAATTTGGGACATAATGCAACCGCTGCGCGGCAGCCATCACACGTTCTTTCGTTGCGGGCCGAACAACATCGACACCGTTTAATGCTTTAGACACGGTCGCAATCGACACGTTTGCCTCCTTTGCCACTTCCCGAATCGTGATTCGATTTGTCAAATGATTCTCCCCTCCTGAAGGATTCTTCCCAAAAATAAAAACGTTTTTATTTTGCTGAAAAAATCAACGACCACTCTAAGGTTGGCCATCCGATAAACCAACTATATATAAAAACGTTTTCACCCACAATGGTTCTAGGACTAGTTGGCGCATGTACCAGCACCTTGAAACCTGTGCCACTTTGGTACAAGTTGTTCCCGAAAAAAAAAGCCTCGAAAGGCTTTTAAATCGTGAGCGTACCAATCAACTTCGCTGAGGCAGCAGCAAAGCCAAGGTATAAGGAAATCGTACCAGGATCACTTTCTGTCGAGAAATCGGAATGAACATAAGCAAAATCCTCTGGTGTAACATAGAATGAATGCTGCCTTTCTTCGGCTGCAGCAAGATGGATTTTTTGCCATTGTTTTAATTCCCGCATCGGTCGCGCTACTTCTGTAACATCGTCTCTGCTATAGAGTTGCAGTGTCGTGGTATGCGGTACATCTCCCTCATTTTTCAACGTGCAGCTGACCTCAAATGGTGCATCCTTTTCCTGAGGATTAATGATTTGGGTGTGGGTGATCGTGCATCGACCATAGCCCATCCCCGAGCCAAAAGAAAACAATGGCTCATTTTTTTCATCCATATAACGCGAAATATATTTTTGATCACTATTCTCTTCAGTCAGTGGACGCCCTGTAGAGAGTTGAGCATAGGTCATCGGTAATTGGCCTTCTGCTCGAGGAAAACTCATAGCTAAACGTCCTTGCGGTTCAGACTCGCCCATCAACAAATCTGCCAACGCATTGCCTCCTTCTGATCCAGGGAACCAGGCAATCATGATGGCTTGGCAAAGAGGCTCGATGGCGGTCAAAACCAGTGGTCTGCCACAGAAAAGAATCGTTGCGATCCTAGGATTGACCTGACTTACTGCTTCAATCAATGCTTCTTGCTTTCTTGATAAAGAAAGTTTGGTCAGACTTGCCGCTTCTCCCGCTTCCTCGCTAGTTTCCCCCAGAGCCAATAAAACAACCTCAGCTTCTTTAGCAACTTTACACGCCTCATCAATAAAGGTGCTCGTCAGCATTTCCCCATCAGGATACGATAAGACAGTTAAGTCAATTTCTTTTTGAGAAAGACCCTCCGCTAAGGAGACCGCAGCCTCCGGTTTGCCGATCCACGACCAAGCCCCCAAAAGATCCTTCGAAGCTGCTTTGGGGCCGATCAACGCGACCTTTTGCTTTTTCTGCAACGGCAACAGTGCTTGGTTTTTCAGAAGAACCGTTGTTTGCTTTGCTGCTTCTCGTGAAAGAAGACGGGTTTCCTTTAGGAGTCTAGGCGTTAAGTTTTCCGGTGCTAACCCTCTATAAGGGTCTTCAAAAAGGCCTAGCTTGTTCTTTAAATGTAGCACATGAAAAACCGCCTTATTCAACTGCTCTTTCATAGCAGGATCTGCCTGAATGATTTGCTCTAGTGCGTTCAAATAGCAATCACTCATAATATCCATTTCGACACCTGCAGTAAAAGCTTTCTGTGCGGCTTCCTTTCGATCAGCAGCTACACGATGCGCCATCAATTCCGCCACCGCTGCCCAATCTGAGATGATCAAGCCATCAAACCCAAGCTTTTCTCGCAATACTTCCTGCAACAATGGTTGATTGGCTGTGGCCGGCACACCATGGATCGTATTAAAAGAAGTCATGACCAATTCTACACCAGCTTCAATCGCCGCCTGAAACGCGGGCAGATAATTTTGGTAGAGCTCCAGATCAGACAAATCGACAGTATGGTAATCCCGGCCGCCTTCTGCAGCGCCATAGCCGATAAAGTGTTTGACACAAGCAGCAATTCGCTGTTTATTTTCTGCAAGGGAAGCAGTTCCTTGATACCCTCGTACATAAGCAGCCGTCAACACCGCAGATAAGGTCGGATCTTCCCCATTACTTTCCAAGACCCTTCCCCAGCGCGCGTCTTTAACATGATCCGCCATCGGTGAAAACGTGACATGGACACCAGCTTCTGCCGCTTCTTTTGCTGAAGCTTTAGCAACTTCTTCCACTAACTGCGCATCAAAGGAAGATGCTAAGGCCAGTGGAATTGGGAAAATCGTTTCATACCCATGGATAACATCTGCCATAAAAACAAGAGGAATCTTTAAGCGACTTTTCTCAAGATAAGACGTTTGGATGGCATACACTTGTTCCGCAGTATGAGTGCCCAACACAGAACCAATCGAAAATAATTGGTCTTCACTCATGTGCCATTGTTGCATCGGACCGGTGATTTCTCCTCCTTGCGCAAAAAAATCTGGCGTCAGTTGGACCAACTGGCCCACTTTTTCAGCTACAGTCATTTGGTCAATCAGTTCTTTTAGTTTTACGGTTTGCACTATTATTCTCTCCAATCATTAGGCTCTCTTCTTTTGCTTATCGAACTTGCGGCATTTGCTCCTTCTTAGCAGAAGCAACATGTTGCAGATTCCTTTCATTCAGTATAATTAAAAACGTTTTCAAAAAAAGACGATCTTCATACTTTGGTGCAACTCATGGCAAAAAGGAAAAAACTTCATCATGGTACAAGGTGTACCATGAATAATGGATAACACCAAATCCCCTGATACATCCGACATTGTGTCTTCTCCGATGCTAACAAAAAGAAGCTGCAATTTGCTGCAGCTTCTTTTTGTTTATTGTTAAGGAACAAATGAAAGTTCCCAAAGAATGGTTGCTGAATATCTCGTGGCTTGAGGAGTCGCACTAATTGGCACCTCAAGTTTGACACTTTGATCCATTGTTTCTCGATTGCCAAAGCGCTGGACCCAAGTGCCTCTGCCTTGGTTGGCACCTGCTTGTGCGATTATCTCCGCATTTCCAACAGTCAGTGCTGCTTGCTGTTTATGAGTAGGTGGCTCAGACACGTTTTCTCGAGTCGTTACTACATCGATATTGTCTAATAAAATTCTAGCACCAGTCAGTTGATGCCCTTCATCACTTTCAAAAGGCTCTCGTAAGGTTGCACGGAGGGTCCAACCGGAATTTTCCCGCCTCCGATCTGAAACCTGCACATAATTAGGGCGTAGATTATCATTTGGATCAGCCGGCTGAAGGAGTTTTTGCGGCAGGGCATCGTAGGTCGTCGTTTCTGACCGAATGCCAACTGTCCCAAACTGGAATTGGGAAACAAAATCCAAGCTGACAAACCCTTGTTCTTCATCAATCTCAGGCGGATTCTCAGGATTTACTTGCGTATCCGGATCAAGAGGGTCTACTGGTTGCGGAGTACTTTCCAAACCATAAACCAGCCAGTATTCTTGTTCAGCTCGGGTGACTCTTGTTTCCAGCGGCTGACCGTCCCGCTCGTAAAGATATTGGTAATAAGGAATCTCCTCAGGAAGGATATCGACCGATTCATTTACGAATTCTCCTTGATAGGTTGGTTCCCTCAATGCTACCCCTTCTTCATCTATGTGATTGATCTTGATGTTCGATGGCACGCGATCAAATAAAAAAGTAACATTCTGATGGAAAGGCTGCGGCATAATATCAAATGTACTTGGGTCAAAGTGTTCTGTGTTAAACTCAACCCCGTAATAGTCATACCCTAAATGATAGGGTTCATCGCTCTCTCGGTTCTTGGGGTCAAGGGTATGAAGGAAACGTAATGGTAGTTCTAATGTTTCAGTTGGTAGAATATCCTCCCCTGTCTCTCGATCTCGATAATCCACATGGACGGTTCCGGTACCAATGTAATAATTCATCTCTTCAAAATAAAAGGTATGACGATCACTTCTCGCACCTGTACTACCAGATATAATAAATGCCATTGCAGAAATATCTGATGGCTGCCAATCACTGATGTCACGTTCCCAAGTCATACCTCTATAAGTAACTTTAAACCAGCGACCTTCATTATTTGGCTGATATTCAATCAGGATCGGGTCATCTGCTCCATTTCTAGCACCCGTAGTTGCTGCTCGAGCATCATCTCCCATATATGTTTCCAGTAATAATGGTGTCCTATGATAGATAAAGCCAGCAAAGGGCGCTCCATTGACAGCTATAGGGTCTCTTTCAACGATAAACCTATTCTGGTCAAAAAAACCTCGAGTAGCATTATAGTTATTGTCTAGTTTAAAAGCAAAAGCATCCCTCAAACCTCCGATTCCAAACGCATTGCCCTCATAACCTATTCTATTGGTCTCAGAATTGTGAAAGCCAAATGCCATCCCATCAGCACCAAGTGGTTTAGACCCAATATTGGCTTTACCTTTAAGCGTAAATGGCTGATCCAGACTAATTCTGTCTTTTAAGGTAACATAACCGACTGACCCAGTTATATCTTCTGTTAGTACTAATAGCCCAGTTTCATCATTGTAAGTAGCAGTATTTTCGTCACCTTCGATAGCAAAGTGTTCTCTAAAATTGCTTTTGTTAATTGTCACTTCGACCATCTGTCCACTTCTATCATCTACTTCTGGCTCTCTCGCTTCCGCATCCGCAGCTTGATCTGCTTCCGCAGAGTCATTCTCTTCTTCCGTCGAATCAGTGTCTTCGGCATCCGTATGATCTAAGATCAGCAGGCGCTGCGTAGCAGTCTCGGCAACGATGATCTCATATTCTCCGATCGTATCCACAAGAATCGGTAAGACAAAAGTCGTTTGTGGGGTCTCGCTGTTCAGCTGCCACACACCTTCGTGGTCTGTTGCTACCACCGTTAGTTCATCGTTCAAAGCTTCCTGATCAATGATTATTTCCTGAGGCAACGCGATGTCCACCGTTTCGAGGGCAACTTCTGAGTAGAAAATAAAATCTATTACGTGCTCGACCTCGCCTTGGATCAGTTCCTCCGCAAAGGAGATTTCTCCACTCACTTCATCGTCGGCCTTCTCCTCGTGTTCTTCCTCTGGTGTCCACGAAAAAATCGTCTCGGCATTCATGATTGTTAATGTTGTAATCAGTGGGAGTAAGGCAAGTAGAACCAGCAACCACTTATTTTTTTTGCGAAAAAATGAGTTCATCGCATTCACTCCTAAATGTCATTTCTCTTATTTTCCCCATGGGATCTAGCCCCACTTAGGGAATGTTGATTTCCCTTTTTTGATAAGTTGTTTTACTACGTATATGTTAAGTGCGGTGATCAGCAAGAGACTTCCAAGAATCACCCAATCCAACCGTTGAATGAAGTTTGTCTGGGGCAGCTGCCCGCCGGGTTTACCCGTGTCTTGCGGTGGACGCGGAACAGGACCGGTTGGTGGAGATGGTTCTGGTTGATCCAAAGGCTCATAAATCCCGGTAAACCCCACTGTCCCCTCCGTTTCCGTTGAACGTCTCTCCTCGCCAAAACTCGTTCTTGTAAACCCGAAAGCGAACAATAAGACCAAACATACTTTCAAAGCCCTTCCTCTAATAGATGCACCGTTGATATCCATTCTCCCTCCTCCTTGTGAGTTGTTCATTTCGAAAACGATCGTTTTTGAGACGTGTTATTTTATTAAAGCCAATCTCTTTACAAAAGCCTAAATAGTACTGTTTATATGGAATTCATTCTATCTTGATCGTAGTCGTACTTGATATCTCAAAAACCATGGTTTTCAAACATGTCATACTAATTATATCGATGTTCTACTTAGAATAAAATTCACGATATTCCTCGATCGATGAATATCCTGCATGAAGTTAAAAAAAACATACGTTTCATTCATATGTTATTGTTGCAACTATTTTAGAAACTTGCCATCTCCCTTTTATACAACAAAAAGCTCAATGATCTTAGATTACGTTATTCCTTTAATCCTCGACACCTTGAATCGACGCTTCATGTCAGGCGTCCCTCTCATTTTCTATCAACAAGACTGAACCGTAATTAGCTTGCTAAAATGCAAAAAAACAAACAGGTCCAAAAGTCATCAAAAGAAAAGTCTCTTGATCCATTAAACCTGTTTGTTTTTTTCATTTATTTAAGGAAAAATGTAGCTTATTCCCCTGCGGACAAAGAAAACTGACGAACCGTCTCCGACAACGCTTCGACTAAGAAAAGGCAAGGAATTTGCGTCGTCAAATCTTCATACTTGTTGATGCGTTTCACATCAACTGAATAGTCTAAGACATAATCGGACATTCGCCCCAGTGTGCTGTTGGCGTCACTGGTGATTGCTACAGTGGTGAAGTCAGGATTATTACGAAAGCCATTGACCACTTCAATGATCTCGGTGGTCGTTCCGGTGATTGAAAGGACCACGATCATATTGTCTGAAGTATGTTTCAGCTTCGCAAAGATTGGATAGGTATTATCCACCAAAGCATAACTGTTAAATCCGATCGTGGCAAAACGGCGGGCAGCATATTCACACATTGAACCTGACGCACCGATGCCATAAAAAATAATATTCTCACATTCCAGCATTCGTTCAGCGATTCGCCGGATTTTTCCTTCGATGTCTCGCGGGAAGCGTTCCGCATCCAAAACGGTCATACTGCTAAAAAAACTGACAGCATCTAACTCAGGTGCTTTGAACTGGGTACGAAATTCTGTAAAGCTCTCATACCCTAATTTACGGATAAAGCGCATAACAGAAGAAGCTGAGGTGTGGGATTCAAGCGCGATCTCACGGACCCGCATATAGGGAATCTTATCACTTTGGCTCGACATATAATGATAAATCGCACGATCGGTCTCTGATAACTCATTGAAATCGATTTTTCCAAAAAAAGACATAGTAAACGCTCCTATTTTCTCATTCTCCTATCAATGTACCACAAGCTAGCAAAAACATCACAACTGTTTGATAAGAAATAATTCCATCGGCTGTTCAAATCCAGGACTTGTCAAAAGTAACCCACCGGCATCTTGGTAACCAAGGTTGCGATAGAAATGCTGTGCCTGCTCGTCGACTTGCGTGGAAGTCAAACAAAGAGCATGGCCGGCTGCTTTTTGCTGTTGTTCCCAATAAGTAACCAACCGTTTCCCAAGACCCTTGCCTTGATGCGCTTCTGCGATCACTAACATGGTACAAAAAGGAATCGTGTCCCAGAAAAAATTGTAGCGCAGTAACCCTACTGGCTGTTCGTCTGCAACTATCACATAAGCAGTTTTTTCCATTATCTTTTTGGCGAAGACTTCCTTTGGTAAGTGAGTATCCAAAGAAAACCAAAACGCTTGATCTGCAGCTATTGCCGGTCGAATCGTAATCACTGATTTTTCGTCCCTTCCTGCTGTTTTTTTGTCTTATCGTAGAGAAAATGGTCTATTTTAGTCACTTTCCGTCTTTTCGTATTCAGAAAGCAATGCTAAAAAGGCATCGCCATACTTATCCAATTTGTTTTGGCCAACCCCTTTGATCTGTAAAAAATCGATCGGCGTTTTTGGCTGAACTTCCGCCAATTCTCGCAGTGTTTTATCAGAAAAAACGACATACGGCGGCAAATTTTGTTCTTGTGCGAGATTCAATCGTAAGGTGCGCAGTTGATCGAACAGTTCATCATCAACCACTAACTGTTTGACTTTGGTTTGTTTTCTATAAACTTTTGCTTTTCCAAGCAACACATCAATCCCCACATTGGTCACACTTAACAAAGGGTATTGCCCTTCAGACGGCAAAAGATACCCTGATGCTGTTAAATAATCGATCAGCTGATTGACTTCCTTTTGGGACCAATCTTTCATTAATCCATAAGTTGGTAACTTTTCAAAGCCCCACTGTTTGACTTTTTGGTCGCCAGAGCCCGTTAGCACTTTCCCCACCAAGGCTTTCCCAAAGCGTTCGCCCATTCGTTTCACACATGACAACACTTTTTGTGTATCCACTGTGATATCCACTTGTTCTCTTTCATCAAGGCAATTGCTGCAACGACCGCAATCGGGTCCATCTTCTCCAAAATAACGCAAAATATAGCGCTGTAAGCACAGTTGGGTATGTCCGTATTGGCTCATCTCCCGCAATTTCAAGTATTCGTTTTGGCGATAAAGAATATCTGATTCGGATTGATCGATAAAGAATTGCTGAATCTGCATGTCTTGTGGAGCATAAAGTAAGATCGCATCACTGGGTTCGCCGTCTCGTCCGGCACGCCCGGCTTCCTGATAATAAGACTCCAAATTTCCAGGTATCTGGGCATGGATCACGAAACGGACATTGCTTTTGTTGATTCCCATCCCGAATGCATTGGTCGCTACCATCACTTGCAGGCGGTCATAAAGAAATTCTTCTTGGAAAAATGAGCGCTCTTCTTCTGAAAGTCCGCCATGGTAATACCCGACGGACACGCGTTCATGTTTCAACAGGTGATAGATCCGTTCCACTTCCTTGCGGGTACTGGCGTAAATGATACCTGATTGTCCTTGGTTCATTTTCAAATACGTTGTGATGTAGGTATCTTTTTGATCCTTGACGACTTGAAAAGCCAAATTTTCCCGAGCAAACCCGGTTTTGACTTGATTTTCTGCCGGAATTGAAAGTAAGTTTTCGATGTCTTCGGCAACTTTGGGTGTAGCTGTCGCGGTAAGGGCAACGATCGTTGGCTTCTGCTCCCAGTTTTCGATCGTTTCGGCGAGTCGCAGATAGCTCGGGCGAAAATCATGTCCCCATTGGGAAATACAGTGGGCTTCATCAACGGCCAATAAAGCGATCGGCATCTGCCGCAATGAGTAGCGGAAAGATTCTGAGTCTAAGCGTTCTGGCGAAACATACAGCAGTTTGATTCGCCCTTGGCGTGCTTCTTGCAAGCGTTGATTGATCTGTGCTCCTGTCAAGGAAGAATTGATATACGCTGCTGGGATCCCCATATCAACGAGGCTATCTACTTGGTCTTTCATTAATGAAATCAAAGGGGAGATGACCAAGGTCACTCCATCCAGCAAGAGCGCTGGCAATTGATAACAAATGGATTTCCCTCCACCTGTGGGCATGATTCCCAAAACATTTTGTTGTGTTAAAATAGATTGAATAATCGTCTCTTGACCTTCACGAAACTGTGAATAGCCAAAATGTTCTTTTAAGACTGTTTGAATAGTTTGCATAATACCCTCTTTTCCATCTCCTTATTATACGCAATTAAGTACGCAAAGAAAACGGCATTAAGAGAACTTTCGCTTTTTATTCGCTTTTCAATGAAATCAAACAAAGGAGTCTTCTACTATGAAAAAAGTTATGATTATCGGCGGTGGGATCATCGGTTTGACCCTCGCCAATTATCTTGATAAAACCAAATTTGACGTGACTGTCATTGATTCCCTCATCGGTCAAGCAACATCTGCCAGCGCTGGCATCATTTCCCCTTGGTTATCCAAACGCCGCAATAAAAAATGGTACCAGTTAGCACAAGACGGAGCCGCTTTCTTCCCGAAATTGGTACGGGATTTTGCTTTAGATGAATCCATCTATGCCCCATGTGGCACTTTGGTAGTGCGACCAGAAAAGGCGCTTCAAGAACTGGCAGAATTAGCTGAAAATCGACGTAAGGCGGCACCAGGAATCGGCGAAATCGACTTACTGACGGGCTCACAAACCAAAGAGGTATTGCCATTACTAAAAGAAATGCCCTCTTTACGAATCACAGGCGGTGGCCGCTTAGATGGTCAGGCTTATCTTGCCCACTTAAAAGCAAACGCTCAGCAGCAGCAAGTGACTTTTATTGAAGAAAAAGCTGAGATCGTCAGAACCGACAACCATTGGCAAATCAAAACCAAGGATCACTTTCTTGAAACCGAGATTCTTTGCCTGACAGCTGGACCGGGATTACTAGACTTGTTATCACCTTTAGGGTATCAGGTTGATATCCGTCCGCAAAAAGGCCAGTTGCTCTCTTTTGCCACCAACCTGCCGACAAACAGTTGGCCGGTCGCCATGCTAGAAGGCGAAGGCGACTTGATTCCCTTCTCTAATGGTCAAATTTTATTAGGCGCTACTCATGAAAATGATGCTGGTTGGGATTTGACACCTACTGAAGCAGCTCAACAGCAATTGATGACAGGAATCGGTGCTTTTCTTGAAGACCCCGAAGCACTCTTTGCTGCCCCAATGACTATGCGAGTCGGCACACGCGCTTACACCTCTGATTTTGCGCCTTTCTTTGGGGAAGTGCCTGATGAAACGAATTTGTTCGCCGCCAGCGGGCTAGGTTCTTCCGGTTTAACGACGGGACCTTACATCGGTTATCTTCTAGCAAATCGGATCAATGAGGTACATGCGCAACCAACAGACTTCTCGTGCTACACCAAACCGATGACAGAGTATATCAAGAAGCGCCTTTGATAGGAAACCACTAAAAAACCACCAGAACCGTTACGGTCTGGTGGTTTTGCTGTTTGATTCTTGTAAAATTACGGACAATTTCCTAACTACTAGTTAAACATATTCTCCTGTTTCCCAATAATCGAGTAAAACTTCATTGATGATCTCACGATCCAGTGGTTCACGGATATCATCATCAAAGGCATCTTCGATCGGGACATCGCCCACAGCTTTGATACAAACCGGGACGACCGGATTCGGATGATCCTCTGCTGTCAACACTTTTTCAATCTTGATCTTATGTGTCCAATCTGCCCCCATATCATAAATATAGGTCATGGACTTACAATACTGAAAATCTTGGTCAATAGCGGACGCATCCGTTGGAACGGAATTGCCTAAGCCGATCGATTTCGAGCCGGCAATAAACAAATACAAATGTTGATTCATCCACTCAAAGGCAATCTGGATCAAAATATGTAGCTGTTCATAGGTCAGCCCTGCAGGAATAATCAAACGACGCCAAATTGGCGGACGGTATCCTTCTAAATCAATACGGACCTGATAGGCGACCGGCGTATCTGCTGCGTCATCAAAGGCCGTATGTTTTGTTGGAAATGGGACGATTTTTGGCGAGATTGCAGCAATCCGTGGGTCATCAACGGGCAATAGATCATGTTCTTCGGGATCGGTGTCTTTAATCATTGCTAACATCGCTTCTTTCTTTTCAGCTGACCAAAACTGTGGTTTGGACATCCGAGCGAAAAAGATAGGTTGTTTTTCAGCCAATACAAAGGCAATTTCTAGGTATTGCGATTTGGTAATATGCTTTTCTTTATACATGCAGTAATAAAAGTCTTCAATGGCTGTTTTGGCAAACGGAAGAAAATTTAGACTGTACGGTACTTCTTGAGGCAGCATTTCAGTATATACCCATTCAACAAAGACTTTGTCTTTTAGTTTGGTCATGCCGCCATCTGTTTCCGCGCAAAAGATCAAGTAAAAAACAGGATCTAAGTAATGCTCAAGATCGTCGTCACTAACCACACTGGGTCCGCCATACAAATCAACGTGATCCATCATCCGGTCAATCACTTTCGCTAATTTCTTCAATGTTTTTTCCAAAAAAATCTCGCTCCTTCCTATCAAGTTTACTTTGACGAAAAGAGCGAGGATTGTCAATCTTTTTTTTAATGGGAGAGCATTTCCTGTGCAATTTCTAATCCGCTCATCCCCGTTGGGTAATAGGTCGGCCAATGCTCCATTTCCTCTAGTAACGCTTCATGACTCTCGTTGCCAAAGTAGATATGGAAATGATGTGAAGCACCTGGTGCGATCATATGGTCGCTAAATTGGATATATTTGAACGCCGCATCTTCATCGGTGCTTTCAAATAAGAAGCGTACGCCACGATTACCAGCTGAGTAGTTCAAAACCTCTTTGCCAGTATACACATACTTGGCTTCTTTCTCTGTACCATCATCAAAAATAAATGTCATTGTATTGTCTGTGATCTTGATCTGAGCAACATCCGTTTGATACCCTGTCGTATAATACTCTTTGTATTCGTCAGCTGTCATTTTCTTGTCCATTTTTGCTTTATAATCAAACACTTGATCCAATGTTCCGTCTTGTAAAAATGGGTAAACGGATTGCCAGTCTCCTGCCCAGTCAGATAAAGGACGGTCTTGTACATCGGCATCCTCAAAGTAGCCGTTATAAACTGTTTTTTCTTTTTCGGCTTCAGCCATTTCTTTGTCATTTGCTACATCGGTGGTTTTTCTCAAGGCATCGCGGTTTTGCTCCATAATTGAAATGTAGTCTTCCCCGTTATCCATCTGCTCTTGGGTCAAGCCTTCTAATGGGTTCAAAACAGCTAATTCGACTCCTGCTTCTGACGCTAACGTCCGGGCAATGCTGTCTTTGGCATTTTCTTCAAAATAGATCGTCTGAATGCCTGTTTCTTGAACGAACTCTTTTAGTTCTGCGATCCGTGAAGCGGAAGGCTCTTCACTTGGTGAAAGACCGGAGATCGGAACTTGGGTCAATCCGTATTCTAAAGCTAAATAACCAAAAGCGGCGTGCTGCGTTACAAAATGATTTTGCGCCGGATTGCTAAATGCTTCTTCATACGATTCATGAAGATCTTGTAATTGTGCTAAATAATTTGCCGCATTTTCAGCAAAGGCTGTCGCTTTCGCTGGATAAGCCTCACTCAGCTGGTCACGGATCGCCTCTACTTGTTTCATGGCTAAGCTTGGGGCTAACCAGACATGGGGATCTAATTCATGAGAATGACCATCATCGCCGTGGTCATGATCGTGATCGTGGTCGTGGTCATCGTCACCGGGTAACAGGACCATTCCTTCTGTGGCTTTAACCACTGTCACATCCCCGTCATTTAACGTGGCTTCAATCGAAGGAACCCACATTTCCATGTTCTCGTTGTTGTAAACGAAAACATCCGCATCTTGGATCTTTGCCATATCCTTTGCAGAAGGTTCATAATCGTGGGAATCAGTGCCTGCGGGCATCAATAATTCAACCTCCCCTTCATCCCCTACAACTTGACGAGCAAAATCATACATCGGATAAAACGTAGCCATGACCTGGATTTGTTCATTATCAGAAGCAGCGTTGCCTGATTGTTCAGTTGCATCAGAGCCTCCTTGTCCACAGGCCGCCAAAGCTAGGGCTACTGTTGATAACATCGTTATTTTAAAAAACTTCTTCATTTTCAAAATACACTCCTTTTTATTTTTCCATATTTCCTTTTCCTCGGCAAAACACTGATAAATCAATTACGATTTACAAAAAACAAAACGTAACGTTTACGTTTTACCATCGGTTTTCTACTTTACACAACTATTTACTCCTTGTCAACAGCTTTTCAAGATGTTTTTTTATATGTAAAAACTTTCATATGTACCACTGCTGATATCATTATTAACTTACTGAATGGATCGGTTGATTCGGCAACAATCGGCAAATGACGAAAATCGCTATCTATTGTCCTTTGTCGCCTCCTGTGCTACACTCGAGGGGTAATTGAATACAAGATTATCCACTAGGGGCGCTTTATGCTGAGATAGACGTATGTCTGGTCCCTTAGAACCTGATTTGGTTAGTACCAACGTAGGGAAGTGGCAGCGCATGATTTTTCGCGTTCCCATTTTTTCTGTCTACGTGTGGATAGAAAAAGGAGGAACGCTTTTTTTGTAGACAGAAAAACCATCGAGAGGAGAAGAGAAAAATGACAAATGAACCAATCGCCTGTGCGGCAGATGGGATCGATATCACGGGGTGCCGAGTTAGCTTGTACCCAATGAAAGACCATTTCGCGCAACAAATTTTAACAAGTATCGAAAAAACGAATACGAGCGCTGTTTGGCAGCAGACCGATCTGTTCAGTACCCTTTTTCGAGGGGAAGCGCCTAGTGTCATAGACGCAGCAGAGGCGCTATTTATCAACGCCTACGAATCAAAGACACACCTCGTGGGTGAGTTTACTTTTTCCAAAGGCTGTCCCGGAGACACTGCGGGTGACACATTCTTGAATGGCGAACAGGCGCAACCCAATAAAGGAAAGAACCTTGCGAATGGTGACTTTTTGGTTGATTGCAAATATTCGTTTTACGTATTTGGCGAAAATCATTATATGGAAGAAATCGCCACGATCGTCCAACTGGCAGAGACTCATGGCTTGAGCCCTCGTTCCGCTCACTATGTGACGATGCTGACCGGATCAGCAAGCCAACTCTTTGCTTATTTTGAAGCCGCATTAGCTTATGCCCATGACCATCTCCCCCACTATGTTCTGGAAGCGACTGTTTCGGTCAATAGCCCTTCAAAAAAGGAGGCGATGCCACATGACTAAGTGGGCTTTGAAAGATGTCATCATGGTAGGAATTGCTTCGTTGATTTTTGGCGTGATCTATCTTGGGGCTGTCCATTTCGGATTGTTGTTAGGTACGCTTCTAACGCCCTTTGGTTTATCTGTCTTAGCCAATGAGTTTATCTTTGGTGTTTGGTTCATGGCGGCAGCTTTTGCCGGATATGTGCTACGTAAGCCGGGAGCAGCTACGATCACTGAAATGATTGCGGCTCTTTTAGAAGTGTTTATGGGAAATTTTTATGGACCTATCATTTTTATTAGCGGTTTTGTACAGGGGATCGGAACAGAAGCCGGCTTTGCATTAGGCCGCTACCGACGCTACGGGTGGTTCCCTTTAGTTACTGGAGCCGTGGGCGCCACGATCACGAGTTTTCTTTGGGGAATCATTCGGTCAAATTTCATTAACCTACAATGGCAGTTGCTGTTGGCGATCTTTCTTATTCGCTTGCTTTCTTCGTTATTCTTTTCAGCCTTTTTAGTGAAGATCGTCTGTGACCACTTGACACGGATGGGGGTCCTCAACAGTTACCCCATTGCTGAAGATCAAACGGTCATCGTCAAACGGAAAACCGCATGAGCCTGTCGGTAAAAAACGGCAGTTTTTTGGTGGATCAAAAGCGACTTGAATTGACTCTGTCTTTGGCCCCTGGTGAAACAAAAGGGATTTATGGTGCTTCAGGAACAGGAAAAAGCACCCTTTTCCATCTCTTAGCGGGACTAAATGAGAAGGGGTTTGATGGAGGGACGTATACGATTGACGGCCAAACGATGAACCAGCTTTCCATCCGGGAAAGAAGCACGTCCGTCAGCTTATTGTTTCAAAATCCTGATATGCAATTTTGCATGGCAACACCTCGAGAAGAGTTGCTTTTCTGTTTAGAGAATCAATGTATTCCCCAAAAAGACATGCCAAACAAAGTGGCTGAAGCTTTGGCATTTTGCGAGATTACCCACCTTGCTGATCAACCTTTCACGACCTTGTCTGGTGGTGAAAAACAGCTAGCCGCATTGGCTTGTTGTCTGATATTAAAAAGTCGTTACTTGCTTTTGGACGAACCCTTTGCCAATTTGGATTCGGACACAAGTCAAAAAGTCATACGAAAACTGCAGCAAATCCAACACAAAAATGCTCTTGGTATTTTATTGATCGATCATCAAATCAAAGAGACCGCTAACTGGGTCGATGAGTGGCTGCTGATTGAAGAGGAATTCAGAACGATCAATCAAGCAGCGCTCCGCCAACTTGATCAGCACCTACGCAAGTCGCTGCCGCTTGTGAACATTAAATCGACTTCTAACGAAAAACGGCTTTCATTTCAAAATTTCCGATTACCCATCCGAAACCATGAAATTGTTTTCCCAGATCTTGCCTTTGATAAGGGCTCACTGATTGGAATCACTGGACGTAGCGGCAGCGGCAAGTCTTCGTTTTTAAAAGCTATTTTACAGCAGCAGGCCTATAAGGGGGATATTCTTTTGGCAGGTAAACCAATCAAGAAGTATCCGTCACCTTTTCGCTCCATCAGTTGGATCATGCAAAATCCGCAAGACCAATTTTTGGCAGCTACCGTTGCGCAAGAGCTTAGCCAAGGAAGCGCCCCGACCGAGAGCGACAAACTACTCGAAAAATTGCGTCTGCAAAACAAGAGTGCCCAGTCGCCTTTTCTACTGAGTCAAGGACAGCAACGGCGCTTGGCTGTTGCCTCCTTACTGCAGCGCCCGGTCGACCTACTGCTAGTAGACGAGCCGACATATGGTCAAGATGTCACACAAGCTTGGCAGATCATGGAGCTATTAGCTGCTAAAGCAACCACTGGCACGTTAGTTTTGATCGTTAGTCACGATGTCTTATTGTTGCAACAGTTTTGCTCGCAAATCATTGATTTCAATTGCTATCAAAAGGAGGTCGCAGATGCGTACACTCAATCCCACAGTCAAGTTATTCGCCATTTTAGGACTCGCCTTAGTGGTTTCTTTTCAAAATAATTTCAGATTGAATTTATTGCTCTCTGTCCTATTCTTCGTTATTACTGTAAAAGAGCGCTCCTTGAAAAAAAGTCTTTTGCTCTTTTCTGCATTAACACTGGCAGCTGTAGGGGTCTTTTTCACTGGTCTCCTTTACTATCAAGACCATCAAGGCGCTCCCTCCTCAACGGCAGCTATTCACTATGGGCTTGACATGGCGAGCCGAATCTACTGCTTCGGTATTCTGGGAAGTTCTTTCAGTGTGACGACCACGATCAATGAATTGATTTATTCGCTGCAGCAACAGCTGCACCTGCCTGCCGTTTTTGCGTACGGTCTGCTCGCTGCGTTTCAAATTGCTCCGATCATTCCAGCAGAGTATCAAAACATCCGCAATAGCATGCGTTCCAGAGGAATCTCAGTCAATTCGTTTTCTTTCAAAATGTTGATTCCTTTACTCGTCAAATCCATTCGCTGGTCCGAACTTTTGGCGACGGCAATGCTTTCAAGAGGTTTCGACGGTGAAGGAAAGCGAACTTATGCCAAGACATTTCGAATCACTTTTAGGGATACGCTGTTTTTATCCTTATGTTTGATGGTGGGACTTGGCGGAACACTCATCCTATAAAGGGGAAAGAGACAAAAAGACAAAGAAACGTAAGGGTTTCTTTGTCTTTTTTCATTGATTTATTAAGAAGTGATCGTCTTTTTTACTGAACCAGATTTGATTTGGTAAAACGTAACAAACATCGTCGTTGCTAATATATACAAGGCGAAAAGAAGATACATGTTTTTAAACAGCTGGATCGTCGTTTGGTTCAACCAGGCCCCTACTTTGGGAATATAAAATATCGGCTGGCCAATCAATTGACTTTTTTGAATTTCGTTTGGTTCCATCTGATTTTGATTGTCGCCAATGGTGTAGAGCACCGATTGATTTTCCCCAACCGCAACGATTCGCCGCGTCCGCATCTGTCTACCTTGATCAACATAATACGTTACTTCGTTGCCAACCACTAAATTATCTTCAGAAGCTTTTTTTACAAAAAGGAGTGTCCCTTCAGAATATGTCGGTTCCATTGCATCACTAGCAACAATAGCCATTGTGAAACCAAACGCATGTGGGATCACCACAATTAGTACAGACAGCAGCATGAACATCAGTACAAAAAGTGAGAGCATGATACTTTGTTTTGGAAAAAGCTTCATTTTCTATTCTCCTTCTAAACCTCAGTTTCTTTTATGATTCTATAACATAACTCTATTTTTTTCAAATATTTAAAAACGTTTCATTGAATTTTTATACGAAGATTACTCGATTATTATTTGACTTTATTTAATTATTTATATTATGCTAAAGGCGATTAAAAAACAGAGGAGAAAAAGTATGCCTTTTTTAAATAACAAGTTTTTTTTAAAGCGTTGGATTCCCTTCATCCTTCTGGTCCTATTTTTACTGGGAAGTATTGTCTTTTTTCTCGTTCTTTTTTTATTCCCAACTTCTGATATCCATGCAGTGGAGAAAAAGGAAGACTGGATTTTCTATGCTGAGGACAATCCCGAATCTACTTTTATTAGCCGTTATGTGAAACATTTACCTAGTGTAAAAGCCAATGATCGTTTTGTGATGAAGCGAAAAATGACCAACGATTATAAATACCCTACAATGTTACTAATTGGCGATCATCAACACATGACTGTCTATCTCGATGATCAAGAAATTTACACCAACGATGAGCCCAATGATCCACTGACTCTCAATCATCCAGGCAAAACATTGTCTTTTATCACCTTGCCTGAGGATTATGTTGGTAAAACCTTGAAAATATACGTGACTAGTCCTTTTGACACCTATTCTGGCTTCCCAGCAGAAGTCTTTTTTGGCCCTGCAAATGCACTGATCGGCTATGTCTTCAGTCTGTCAATTTTAAATATTTACATTCTTTTATTTACTGGTTTTATTTGTATCATCAATTTATTTTATGTCTTAGTTTCTTTTATCAATCAACGAAGGCTGAAAATATCTTCTCTCTTATTCAGCGGCTTTGCCTTAACAGCAGGCTTGGAAGCGGGCTTCAGCGATATGCTTGGTGGACTACTGTTTCCCCCGATCGTCAACTCCGTAATGTTAAATATTCTTTCTATTATTACACCAATGTTCTTGATCGGCTTTTACTGCACGAATATGCATTTTATTCGCAAGTACTACCAGAAATGGTTATACTTCCACTATTCATTCGGTCTGTTAGCGATACTTTTCGCACTTTTCCAAGCACAAAGTTTGCCCGTCATCATGAATTATATGTTCTTGTTGAATATTACCAGTACCTTCATTACTTCTTTTGCAGCAATCTATGAAGCATTGAAAAAAAATCCTTTTTATGTCATTTGTGCGCCTTGGATCGTGATTGCGGCTATTGGTCATTGTTTCTTGTATATTCAGGATATTTTAGTTTTGCCACAATCTGATATTAATTGGCGTTCGATCATCTTTTTCTTATTAATTATCATTTTTACTTGTTATGGATTCCTCGAACTTTTTTTTGCCAGCGAGGGCAAAAACAAACAGATCGATACAGCAGACATCAAAGTGCGTTTATATGAGAACCAACAAGCAATCAGCCCTGAACAAACGTTAAAATGGCAGCAAGTTTTACGGACCATCAAACAAAGAACCCATACGGTCAAGGATATGTTAGAAGATCAGCAGTTGGCAGCGGCCTATGAAGGCCTTAGTGAGATTGAAGAACAGATCAAGCAGCAGTTAACGAGTCCTTCCGTTGAAAAAGAATCACTCACGACGATGCTGCTTGCTAATTATAAACACACAGCTGCTCAAAAAAGGATCACCTTTGCCTGTGATGGCATCATAGAACCACTGGAACAATTGGCGGAAAATGATCGTCTATCCTTGATCGCTCATTGCCTAGAGTACGCCATCCGATACACTTGTGCGGTCACTGATCCTCAAAAGCGAAGACTCGCGTTGAGGGTGAATGACACGAACGGCCAGTTGCATATCGACTGCCAAATGCCGCTTCTCTCAAATGAAGAAGCAGAAAAACTACAGAACAATGAAACCAAACGACAGGCGATGCAGGCTGACATGCAAATGCTAGAACAACTTTGTTTAGCCTACCAAGGAAGTATCCGGATTGAAGAAACTGACGGGCTTCACCTCTTGCATTTGACACTTAGGGCGAAAATAGATCCGCTGTCTTTCGACTGACCGTCTTGCTACATTAGTTTTAAAGGAGCGATTTTAAGAAAAAGCGAAAAAACTCTTGCTTTTTTCGCTTTTTCGCTTTAGCATGATAAAGAACAGCAACAAGCATTGGAATAGTAGTTTTATGATGGTCTTAGAGAGTCGATGGCAGCTGAAAAATCGACACCCACTGATAAAATGAACCTACCCAATGGCAATGACCGCAAAACGGTCGGTGGAAAGGCCTTATCCTTTACGAGTTGGATTATCCCGATAGATAATCAACAAAGGTGGTACCGCGAAATCCAAGCATTTCGTCCTTTTTTAGGACGAGATGCTTTTTTATTTTTTTAAGGAGGAAAAAGAATGACACAAAAAAATGATTTTACAGAATGGTATATCCAAACGATCCAAAAAGCCGAATTGATGGCTTACTCCCCAGTGAAAGGTTCCATTATTTTCCGTCCTGACGGCTTCGAACTTTGGGAGCATATCCAAGAAGAGTTCAATCGATTCTTGAAAAAAGAGGGCATTCGTAATGCGTACTTCCCAATGCTGATTCCGCAAAATTTCTTTATGAAAGAAGCCGATCATATTGAAGGTTTTGCGCCTGAATTGCCATGGGTCACAGAAGTCGGCAATGAAAAATTGGAAGAACCTTTGGCCTTGCGTCCAACCTCAGAAACCATGATTGGCTCTGCCTTTTCTGATTGGATCAACTCCTACCGTGACCTGCCTTATGAAATTAATCAATGGGCAAACGTCTTTCGTTGGGAAAAGAAAACATTGCCTTTCTTGCGTACCTCAGAGTTTTTATGGCAAGAAGGCCATACCGCTCATGAAAGCGAAGAAGATGCACGTCAACGCACCATGAAAATCTTGGATGAATATGCCCGCCTTTGCGAAGAATTCCTAGCGATCCCTGTTTATCGCGGACAAAAAACCCCTTCTGAGCGTTTTGCTGGAGCAGTTGATACTTATTCGATCGAAGCGATGATGAAAGACGGCAAAGCAGTCCAAGCAGGAACCAGCCACTACATGGGGACAAAATTTGCTGAAGCATTTGATATTACGTATTTAACGAAAGAAAACAAGCATGTCCATGCCCACACAACCTCTTGGGGTGTCTCTACCCGCTTGTTGGGGGCCTTGATCATGACCCATGGCGATGAAAATGGGTTAGTTTTCCCACCAACCATTGCACCAACCCAAGTTGTGTTGTTACCAGTCGGTCCATGGAAAAAGAATCCAGCCATCTTAGAAAAATTAGAAGAACTGTATGCCAACTTTAAAGCCAAGGGCATTCGTGTTCGATTGGATGATTCTGATAACTCACCTGGCTATAAGTTCAATGAATGGGAACTAAAAGGCGCTTGCTTGCGAATCGAATGTGGCCCAAGAGATTTAGAAGCTGGCAAAGTGATGGTCAAAGTCCGCGACTTGGCTGACAAGCAAACAGTCGCCCTTGAGCACTTGGAAGCCTTCGTTGATCAAGAACTGCAAGCAATGACCCCACGCTTATTGGCAGCTGCGAAGGAACGTAACAAAGATAATGAGTACACCAACATCGATACATTGGATGAACTAAAAGCCCATATCGAAACGTGCAAACAAGAAGACAAAGTGACTGGATTTGTTTTGATCGGTTGGGACGGCTCGGAAGAAACGGAAGCGAAAATCAAAGAAGAAACCGGCTTTACTACCCGAAACATTCCGTTTGAAGCACCAATGGAAAAAACAGTCGATATCGTCAGTGGCAAACCTGCCAAGCATACCGTTTGGATCGCCCGCGCATACTAATAGAAAAAACGAAGCAGCCAGATTGAAAAGGCTGCTTCGTTTTTTGATTAATAAATCAATGAAAGAAAATCTTCAGGCGTGATGTTGCCAAAATATTTTTTGACATCAATGTTGGCGATGACTTGTGCCAAATCTTCCTTGGCATAACGAGTTCCGATCAGGGCTTGTTCGACATCTGCAATGTCCCCTAGTCCGAAAAAGTCGCCAAAGATTTTGGCATCCGTGATTTTTCCTTCTGCCACATTCAAACGAACTTCGATGGAGCCGATTGGGAAGCGATGACGGCGTTCAATATCAAAAGCTGGAGATTTACCGTAATTCCAATCCCAGTTGCGATAATACTTATCGGAAATCTCATTGATCTTGACCCAATCCTCTTCAGTCAGTTCATAGGTTTTGACTTCTTCCACGGAATCGACACCAAAAATCTTCAATAAGATTTCTTGACGGAACTCTTCAGTCGTCATGTCTTGCTTCTCTTTTGGCAAGAATGGTTTGATGTTGGTCACTCTTGAGCGGATCGATTTGATGCCTTTTGATTCGATTTTGTCTTTGCGGACTTTCAAGGCGTTGACCACTTCATTGATGTCACTGTCAAACATGATCGTCCCATGAGCAAACATCCGGCCATTCGTTGCGTACATCGCATTCCCAGAAAACTTCATGTCATTGATCACAAGGTCGTTGCGCCCTTTTAGTTGCGCCCCTTCAACCCCCATCTCATGCAAGGCTTGGACGATTGGTTTGGTCAGTTTTTCAAAATCTCTGAAAGAATTGCCATCGTCAGGCATAATAAAGCTGAAATTCAAGTTTCCGAAATCATGATAGACTGCACCGCCGCCGCTGAAACGACGAACGACATGAATCCCATGTTCATCCACATATTCCTTATTGATCTCTTCGATCGTATTTTGATTGCGTCCAATGATAATCGATGGTTCATTAATGTAAAAAAGTAAGATGGGTTCATCTACTTTCATTTCTTGAAGAAGAAAAATCTCGATGGCTAAATTGATGCGTGGGTCGTTCAGTTCATTCGGTACAAAAAGCATACTATTTGTTCCTCCTAATTAGATGATTTCTATTATTTTTTGAACAGCCGCCAACTCAACAGGGATTCCATTGGCAGCTAGTGCAGCCTCTTCTCGTAACTGTTCTAAGTCACCATGTTGCGGCAAATGCGTCAACATTAATTTTTTCACCTGCGCTGCATGGGCGATCTCCCCTGCTTCTTTTGAAGTAAAATGAGCCTTGTGCCGCTCATTTCCTGCAAAAAGATAGGTATCTGCCAAGAATAAGTCAGCCCCTTCAGCAAACGGAACGAAAGATTCTAAATAGCCAGAGTCTCCAGTAAAAACAAAGACCTTGCCCGTACTTTTCTCAACAAATCGCATGGCATAGCAAGTGACTGGATGGATCGTTTTCATAAAGGTAATGTTGAACGGGCCCAATTCCAACGACTCAGACTGAAGGTAATCAAATCCTTGGGTCACTCCCGGCATCGTCAGACTTTCAAAATGAACCCTGTCCTCCCCATGACCGTAGATCGGCAAAACCTGCCGTTCTTCGTTTTCGGGATATAATTGCCAATAGTATTGTAATACCCCCAGATCCGCAATATGATCGTGATGGTAATGTGTCAAAATCACTGCATCTAAGTCTAAGGGATCAAGGATCTTTTCTAATTGGACCAAGGTGGTACTTCCCGCATCAAGCAGCAAATGAAAGCCATCTGACTCTACTAAATAGCCAGTAGTCCCTTCACCATTATACGGATAGGCACCTAAACAGCCTAAGACAGTTATTTTCACATGTGTTTCCTCCTCTTTGGCTCCAGCTGATTTTCTACTTCTTTTATGCTATCACATCTCAGCTGATTTGACTAAAATCCGACCATTTTTTTTGCGAAAAAGTATCAAGAAAATGAGAAAAAAACGACGTCTATTGATGAATCCCTTGAATGAGTGTTCAACTCTATCCTTAAGGAACCATTCCAATGGTACGTCGTCTTTTTTTGCTTATCTGATCAGCGCTCGTTGTTCATTGATCAATTCTTCATAGAATGCTGCGTTGACCGCATACGCATAGGCGTTTGCCCACAACATCCCGATCAAAAGCGCCAAGAAACCCAGAATAAACCAACCAATCAGTGATAACTGCAGCCAAATGTATTGCCCCAGATGCGGCCGTAAGAGAGCAAAGGCTACTTTGATAGACTGAAGAACCCCTAATTCCGGTTGATCATAGCGCAGATAGATTGCTAATTGGATCACACCAGTAACGACTTGTGACAAAAAGAAGAACAAAATGATGGAGAGAAAGGTCCCAATCACAAAAGCGACCGAACCATTAAACATAGCCACATCAACAGAGATTCCCCGATTAAAATTTAATACCAAGTCCAAATACTGATTGAGTCCTGATAAGACAAACTGCGGCAAGAAAATCGCAAAACTCAAAAGATAATTTAAAAGCGCGCTCACTAAATTTAATAGCAAAAACGGTACATACAGACGCTTATCAAAGACTAGAAAAATATCCGCCACCTGGATTCCTCTGCCACGAACCAGATAGAGTGCCATGATACTCAATGCTACCGAAAACGCAAAGAAGACAAAATTATCCAAGATCAGATCGATCCAGCTCCCTGCATTGTTTGCACCAAAAGAAGTCCCAATACTACTAAAAAGCGAGCTGACCACCGCTTGAACGGCAACCGTTGCTAAAATACTTAAGACGAACGTTCCCCAGAATCCTCGCAAGGAGTTTTTAGCCGTCTCACGAATCATTGTGTTTGATCTCATAGGCTCACCTTAATAACTGCGCAATGCTTTAACGGTTTTATCATCTAAGCGGCGGACCACTTCCGTTACAAGCTTGACTGTATTAAAGTAATCATCCTCATGAATGACGGAAGTATGCGAGTGCAAGTAACGAACGGGCACTGTAATAGCGATCGAAGGAACCCCATCACGAGTCAAATGCATTTGTCCGGCATCAGTTCCTCCACCAGTGATTACGGTATATTGGAAGGGAATCTCCATCTCTTCGGCGACATCGATCACAAAATTCAATAATTTCTTGTGAGGAATCATGGAAGCATCGAAAATCAAGACTTGTGGGCCTTTGCCTAACACAGAATCCGCTTCTTTTGGTGTCATTCCAGGTGTGTCCCCAGCGGTACCAGTATCTAGTGCGATAGCGATATCAGGATTCACTAAGTGAGTGCTTGTTCGCGCACCTCGTAGTCCAACTTCTTCCATCACGTCACTGCCGGCAAACAAGCAGTTTGGATGTCCTTCTGCTGCCAAGGTTTCTAATACCCGCAGTGATACCGCCGTACCGATTCGATTGTCCCAGGCTTTTGCTAGCAAAAATTTGCTGTCGTTCATCCGTTTGTATTGGATATAGGGAGTGATCATGTCTCCAGGACGGATGCCCCAACCTTTGGCTTCTTCTTCGCTTGACGCGCCAATATCGATGAACATATCTTTGATATCGTAAGGTTTGTTTCGAGTCTCTGGACTCAACACATGGGGTGGTTTTGAGCCGACGACACCGTGGATCACTTTGCCTTCATTGGTTTTGATCTCCACTTGCTGTGCCAGCATCACTTGCCCCCACCAGCCCCCAAGGGTTTGAAATTCAATAAAGCCTTTTTCTGTGATTTTTGTTACCATAAAGCCGACTTCATCCATATGTCCCGAAATAAAAATTTTCGGACCGCCGCCATCACCAACATGTTTGGCAATGACACTTCCTAAACCATCAAAAAAGATATCTTCAGCAAAGTCTTTGGCATATTCTTTAAAGACTTCACGCACTTCCTCCTCATTCCCAGGAACCCCACGTGCAGTCGTTAGGTCTATTAAAAGCTGTTCTTCTTTTTTCTCCATTTCGCTTCCTCCTTTGTCTCGTTGATTATGATTATACCATTCTCTTAATCTGGTACCAGAGGGAAATACAAAAAGATTGGTTAAATGAAAAAAACGCTCCTAGTTTCCTAGAATCGTTTTATCGTATAAATAGATCAAGTTTCAATAATCCGCAGACACAGCTTGACGGTAATCAAATAGGCAAACAGATAGACGACTGCTGCCACTGCTGCAAACAAATGAGCAACCCAATACCCGGGACTATCGATGATCTGTGTGAAAGTATTGATGGCAAATACCGCATGCAAAATCGCCAATAAGGTGCCAGGCATAAAAATCCAAATGTTTTGCCAGTACACCAACTTGCGCACTTCATTACGGGTGTAGCCTAATTTTGTCAATAGTCGGTAATTGTACTTTTCCCGCTCAGTGTTAGAAAATTGCCGAACGATCAAACTACTAGACGTGGTGATCAAAACGATCACCCCAACAAATAGCGATACGAACAAAATGATTCCTGCTTGTCGTCGCACCCCGCGCATTGTTGTAAAGCGATTGGCTAACGTTAGCCGATATGCGGTCGTCTGACCACTATCACTACTTGAATCCCGAGCGGTCTCTGGATAAAAGCGTACGTTTTTTTGGTCGTCGCTAAATTCATAGGTCAATGGATGCGCCCACTCGATTGGCAGCTCTTCATCCAACAACTGTGTCAGCGCGTCTGTTTGCACCTTTTCGGTCTGTAAATAAGCAATGGTATAGGTGAATCCTTTGATTTGTTGGTACGCCTCATCTTGAATGACAAGGACATTGGGTAAAGAATAGCGTAAAGCACTATCACCAAAATAATCTTGTTCGGCTTGAATGAGTTTAAAATTATGCTGACTGCCGACTTCGACTTCATCGCGATATGTGATAAATGAACGAGTTACGTCGTATTGACTGTCAAAAAGTACAGCTTGCTTATCAGTACTCAGTCGAATCTCAGGAGCACCCGGAACCAGTTTTCGCAGACGCTGATAATCCGAAAGTGCCACCAGATTCACCATCATATTTTCGACACTTTCATCTTGCAATTCTCCTAGGTAGCGTGTCTGCACCGTCATATTGGTCATTTTGTAGGGAATTGCTTGTTCCGCTGTAATTGGCACATCCGACTTTTCTAAAAGGGTACGCAAGGCCCCTGCCTGCTCTCCTGACACCTGAAAGGAAGTTGGATAGATACGGTTCGTTGCTTGGTAATTCAAAGAGATGACCCCCATTGTTCCCCCGATCAATGAAATCGCGATTGCAGTGATGATCGTCAAAAGGGCGTAGCTTTTCCACGTCCTTTGCAAGTAAGCACGCACGTTATTGTAAGCAATCAACTTCGCCCCTTTGATAAGGCGTTTTTTTGGTTTACTCAAAAAATACAATAGTGCTGGCAAGGAACAATCAAAAAAGAGATAGGTTGCCGTTATACAGCAAAATAGAATCAGTAAAGGGATCCATAGAATCGCTGAAAAATCTTGCGTATACGTGATATAGTTGGTCCATGTTTCCCGTAGGGTCAATGACAGATAATACCCTACCCCAAGTAAAATCAGACCTAGGACCCCCATCAATGTACGAAACGGAGTCATTTTCATTTTTTTGATCGGTAAGCGGTATTCGGTCTTGATCAATTCACTCATTGGGGTACGCCAAACAAAAAGGATCACTTGAATACTCAATATAATCATTGCGGCAATAAAGACAAAGACCGTCGAAAAAATCGATTGCGGTGAATTAAAGAAATGACTGGTCAAATTTAGGCCCATCGCCCGAATCAAAATCATTGAGAAGAATTTTGAAAAAATAATTCCCATAAAGATACCGGTCACTAGAGAGAAAAAATTTAGTAAAAACGTTTCCCGTAGCAACAGCCAAGCAAGACGACCTTGTCGCAACCCCAAAAGCTGGTAAACACTGATTTCTTTTTGTCGCTGACTAAGAAAAAAATGATTGGCACTCAGCATAAAAAACAAGACAACAAATGCGACCACACTGCTGCCAAATCCTAATACCCCTTCAATCCGGATGTCTTGCTGGACCCGTTGATTCAAGAGGCGATCGTTCATCAAGGCATTAAATGAATAGAAAATCATCACAGCGGTCATCATACAAATAAAATACACCATATAATTGCGAAACTGCCGCAAAAAACTCCGCCAGCCGATTTTAAACAACATGGCGCGGACCGCCTCCAATCGTAGCCTGCATATCGATGATTTTTTCGAAAAATTCCTGACGGCTGCCTTTTTTGACAACTTCCGCAAAGAAGACACCATCGCGAATGAACAGAATCCGATTGCAGTAGCTGGCGGTAAAAGGATCGTGGGTGACCATCAAGATCGTCGTTTTTTCTTGTTGATTGATCTGCGCTAAATACCGTAACAATTCTGTTGCCGCTTTTGAATCAAGGGCTCCCGTGGGTTCATCAGCAAAAAGGACCGCCGGACGACTGATGATCGCCCGAGCAGCAGCGACCCTTTGTTTTTGCCCTACAGACAATTCTTCTGGGTAGCGATCCAACAAGTGTTCGATCCCTAACAAATTGGCCGTCTCCTCGATACGTACTTGGGTTTCCTTCACGGGCAAGCGATCAATCGCTAAAGGCAGCAAAATATTGTCTCTGGCTGTCAATGTCTCTAAAAGATTAAAATCTTGAAAGATGAAGCCAATCTGCTGACGGCGAAAATCGCTGAGGGCTTTTTCCGACATTCGGGTAATGTCTTTGCCATCGATATAGATCGAGCCTAAGCTAGGTCGCATGATTGAAGACAAAAGATTCATCAAGGTCGTTTTCCCAGCACCGCTTGGCCCCATGACCCCAACAAATTCTCCTTGATCCACTGCAAAAGAAAGGTTATCTAATACTTTGGTTTGATTGAAACGGGTGCCGTAACTTTTTGTCAGATGCTTCACATCGATCATATTTTTCACACAGAACCCTCCTTTAAAAAAATTCTCTCCTTATGGTAGCATACTTTATCATTGAATACTTCTGCTTCAAAACAGAGAAAAAATAAATTTAAAAAAGTTTTTATTCATTATGTGAAACATGGAACAACCAAATCCTTAATCTTATCAAGTTTTCTCAGAAACACCTAAATGAATATACACCATATATTGTGTATATCCAAAACACAAACCCTTTTCGACTACTATATATAGTTGCTCATTTCTACAATTTGTTTTATTATATTGTGGAAGATAAGGAGTGGTAGAAATGATGAACATTAAGAGAAATCCTGAGCAAGGGTTGGAAAGACAGTCCGCTTTGCGTCAGTTAAAAATCGTAAAACGTGATGGACGGCTTGTCGATTTTGATGATCAAAAAATTTATGATGCGTTAGTGAAAGCCCTGAGAAAAATCAACGGTGAGCTTTCTCCCATCGACCACGAAAAAATCACCGAGATCGTTGACAGTGTCGATCACGAGATCGCGGAACGTTTTCGTACAAATGTAAAAATCTATGAGATCCAAAATATCGTCGAGCATATCTTGTTAGCAAAGAACGAGTATGCCTTGGCTGAAGAATATATCAACTACCGGACCCATCGTGATTTCGAACGCAGCAAAGCAACAGACATCAACTTTACGATCAATAAATTGATGAATAAAGATCAATCGGTCGTCAATGAAAATGCCAATAAGGATAGTAACGTGTTCAACACACAACGTGATTTGACCGCTGGGATCGTAGGAAAATCGATTGGTTTGAAAATGCTGCCTCCTCACGTGGCAAATGCCCACCAAAAAGGCGACATTCATTACCATGACTTGGATTATCATCCATATACCCCAATGACTAACTGCTGCCTAATCGATTTTAAAGGCATGCTAAATAATGGATTTAAAATTGGGAACGCCGAAGTGGAATCGCCAAAATCGATCCAAACGGCCACCGCTCAAATCTCACAAATCATTGCAAATGTAGCATCGAGTCAATATGGTGGCTGTTCTGCTGATCGAACAGATGAATTATTGGCTCCTTTTGCTGAGTTGAATTACCAAAAACATTTAAAAGATGCCGAAGAATGGATTGAGACACCCGAACGTCGGGAAGCTTACGCGAAGAGCAAAACCCGCAAAGATATCTACGATGCAATGCAAAGTCTAGAATACGAAATCAATACGTTATTCACCTCTAACGGACAAACGCCGTTTACTTCCCTTGGCTTTGGTTTAGGAACCAACTGGTTCGAACGGGAAATTCAACGAGCGATTCTCCAAATTCGCATCAACGGGTTAGGCAGTGAAAAGCGTACTGCTATTTTCCCGAAATTGATTTTTAGTATTCGCCGTGGGGTCAACTTGGCCCCTACCGATCCGAACTATGATATTAAAGAACTGGCTTTAGAATGTGCCACTAAACGGATGTACCCGGATATTTTGAATTATGATAAATTGGTTGAATTGACTGGGAGCTTTAAAGTGCCGATGGGCTGTCGTTCTTTCTTGCAAGGCTGGAAAAACGAACGTGGTGAAGAAATCAATGTCGGTCGGATGAATCTAGGTGTCGTGACATTGAATATTCCACGGATCGCCTTAGAAGCAAATGGCGATCAAGAAAAATTCTGGTCACTGCTGGAGGACCGTCTGCAAATCGTTAAAGATGCCCTTGTCTATCGAGTGGAACGCTGTAAAGAAGCGAGTCCCGCCAATGCGCCGATCCTTTATATGTATGGGGCTTTCGGTGAACGTTTGGATCGCAAAGACAATGTCAACGAATTATTCAAAAACAAACGTGCCACTGTTTCGCTTGGTTACATTGGTTTATACGAAGCTGCTTCGGCTTTTTACGGTGGAACTTGGGAACAAGACCCAGAAGCAAAGGCCTTTACGATGGCGATCGTGAAAGAATTGAAAGCTCATGCCGATGCCTGGGGCGATGAATACGGTTATCATTTCAGTGTGTACTCGACCCCTAGTGAAAGCTTGACCGATCGTTTCTGTCGCTTAGATACCGAAAAATTCGGTGAAGTTGAAAATATTACCGACAAAGAATATTATACCAATAGCTTCCACTATGATGTGCGAAAAAATCCGACACCATTTGAGAAACTTGATTTTGAAAAGGACTATCCAAAATACTGTTCTGGTGGCTTTATTCATTACTGTGAATATCCAGTCTTGCAGCAAAATCCAAAAGCGTTAGAAGCGGTTTGGGATTACGCATATGATCGGGTCGCTTATCTTGGAACAAATACCCCTATCGATCACTGTTACGAGTGCGGATATGAAGGAGACTTTAATCCAACCGAACGAGGCTTTGAATGTCCACAATGTGGCAATCACGATCCAAAAAGTTGTGATGTTGTCAAAAGAACCTGCGGGTATCTTGGAAATCCTCAAGCTCGCCCGATGGTCAACGGTCGTCACAAAGAAATCTCTGCTCGGGTCAAACATTTGCAAGAATAATCATAAAAGGAGTGTTAGATTTCTTCTACACTCCTTTTATCGAACAACCCCTGTAATTCACAATAGAAAGAAGTTTTCTTATGAGAAATCCTAAGCCCCAAGAATGGAAAACAAACGAGTACAGTCAAAATTATATCGCTGATTACAAAGCCTTCAACTTTGTGGACGGTGAAGGCATCCGAAATAGTTTATATGTGAGCGGCTGCCTGTTTGCTTGTGAAGGCTGTTTCAACAAAGCCGTCCAAAACTTTCGCTACGGCACACCTTTTACCCAAGAGCTAGAGGATCGAATCATTGAGGATCTGCGACATGACTATGTTCAAGGACTGACCCTCCTAGGCGGCGAACCTTTCTTGAACACGACGGTCTGTCTGAAAGTTGTTGATCGCGTTCGCGCCGAATTTGGTCATAGCAAGGACATTTGGAGCTGGTCAGGCTACACTTACGAAGAACTGCTCTTGGAGACCCCTGACAAACTAGAACTTTTATCCAAAATTGATATTTTGGTGGACGGCCGTTTTGAACTCAGCAAGCGAAACCTAAACTTGCAGTTTCGTGGTAGCAGCAATCAACGAATCATTGATCTTGCTGCATCTCGAGAACAAGGAAAAGCGGTTATCTGGGCAAAGTGCAAAGATGCTGAAGCAAGTTACGAACAAATCAAAAAACAAATTTAACGACTCAAAACACCGTGCATCTTGAGATGACCCCAAAAGTTAGACCAAAAAATCGAACTTTTGGGGTCACCACATCTTCCTTCAAAGATGATGCACGGTGTTTTTTTTGTTATATAAAAATCAGTGACCAAGCTTTTTAAAGGTACTTACTTGCTTCACGAACCGTCAAAGGCGCCAGACTTTTTTGATGGCGTAGAAGAAAATCTTGAACCCACAGAGGATTCGTCTTGGCATAGTCTCGCAAGCTCCAGCCAATGGCTTTGTTGATAAAGAATTCAGAACTCCCCAAATTGTTGACAAGGATCTCTTCAAGTAATGGTCGATCCATCTGTTCTTTTTGCAACAATTGGTGAAGAATCGCCACTCGCCGTAGCCAAAGATTATCCTCAAGACTCCAACGAAGCATCTCAGCCTTTAACGCTGGCAGTCGGCGAACAAGCTTTCTGACGACCTCACTTAGTGCGTCCACGCTATCCCACCAAGATTTCATTATGACTAACTGTTCAATTTTTGCTAGATCAACGGCTGATAAAAAGGGCTCCAGCGCCACTAAATAATCAATCGCAAGGTACTGGTGTTCCCGATAGCTGCTTTGCCAACATTGATCGATAAATTCCCAATCGATTCGTTTCATTTGTTTTGCTACTTTAAAGGCTGCTTTTTCCTGCTGACGGCGCAACGGCGTAGGGATGCCTAAAAACTCAAACTGATGCCGCATATAGGCGGCCATTTTTTCCCTTCGTTCTTCATCAGCCAAAGCAATCATCGTTTCATATACTTGATAGATCGTCATATTGGTCCTCCTTTTTAGGTCTACTGATCGTCAGATGTTTGCCATAAAGGCAGTACGATATTTTCATAGGTCAGAGGATCGAGATTTGTGACGGTGATTCCCAAAAGACGAATGCCTTTTTCAAGACCTAAAATCTCTTCCCAAATGAGACTGGCTTCTGAAAATAACTGTTCTTTTTTATGAACGTAAATCGGCAAAGTCACTCGTTTAGTGATCGTAGAGTAATCACTGTAACGGACTTTCAACACGACTGTTTTGCCATGTTTCTGTGTGCGCTTTAGTGATCTCTCAACTTCTTCTGCGATGGCGCGTAATTGACTTAAGACTTGTTCTTCACTCGTTAATGGATTGCCGTATGTATGCTCCTTACCGACTGATTTTCGTTCTCTGGTCACACTGACTGGTGAATCATGGATTCCTCTAACTTTGCGATACAAAGAATACCCCATTTTGCCAAATTCGCGGATCAACGCCATCTCACTCCAAGCGTATAGATCTGCTCCTGTAAAAATGCCTAACTCATGCATCCTGGGGACAGTTTTCTTCCCGATCCCATGAAATTTATCGATGGGTAGTTGTTGTAAAAAGGCCACTGCCTCATCCGGCATCACCACTGTTAACCCTCGTGGTTTATGATAATCCGAGGACAATTTTGCCAAAAACTTGTTGTAACTGACGCCTGCCGAACAAGTCAAATGGGTCTCATGCCAGATGTCTCGCTGAATCAGACGAGCGATCTTAATTGCTGAAGGACAGTTGATTTTGTTCACTGTGACGTCCAGATACGCTTCATCAATTGAAACTGGTTCGATGATGTCGGTGTATCGGTGAAAAATTTCTCTGACTTGCTGGGACACTTCACGATACTTTTGATGATTCCCCGGTTTAAAAATCGCTTGCGGACAAAGCTCGTAGGCTTTTTGTGCGCTCATTGCCGAATGGATGCCATATTGTCGCGCCAGATAATTCGCTGTCGTGACCACTCCTCGGCCGCCGGTATCACTTGGGTGACGGGCAATGACAAGGGGATGCTTGGCCAGCTCAGGATCATCCCGTTCTTCCACCGAAGCAAAAAAAGCATCCATATCAATATGAATAATTTTGCGGCTCGTATCATTTTTTAAGGGAAATTGCAGTTCCGACATCGTTGCTCACCTCGCTTCTTATTATAAACGAACAGAAGTTCCCTATCAAGCAAGGAATCAAGACAAAGACGCAAAAAGGACCAATTTTCATTGGCCCTTCCCTATACGTTCGCTACTTTTGCTGCACGGTTCATGACCCAAGAAGTTCTGCTATAAGGCAGCTTCTCCTCGTTCATTGGTGCGAATCCGAATCGCTTCTTCCAAAGGGTAGACGAATATTTTGCCATCACCGACTTCATCTGTCCGACAGATCGATACAATCAGCTCAATCACGGCATCGACTTTTTCATCTGCCAAAACAAAGCGGACATTTACTTTCGGTAAAAGAGTCGTGATCACTTCTTGGCCACGAATAAACTCTTTTAACCCTTTTTGATTGCCACACCCGAGAACTTGACTGACCGTCATCCCACTGATCAGATCCGATTGATCCAAAGCGGCTTTTAGCTCCTCCAATTTTTCTTGGCGAATAATCGCTTCAACTTTTTTCATGACTGCTCCTCCACTCTTAAGAATCTAACCCCATAAAGGTAGGATAGGCCGTTTCATCATGTTCGATCCGATCCATCCCCACCGCTTCTTCTTGCTGAGATACGCGAATCGGCATCACCCATTTAATCAAGGTAATTATGACAAAGGATAGGATACCAGCGAACAAAATCGTAAATACGATACTTTCGGCTTGTGCGATAAAAAGATCAACACCGCCATAAAGCAATCCTGAATGTCCACCAACAGCGGGATCGGCAAAGATCCCGGTCATCAAACCACCGAAGATTCCGCCTACCCCGTGACAACCAAAGGCATCCAATGCATCATCTAACCCTAATCGATGTTTGATGACGGAAATAAAGAAGTAACAAAACGGACTGACTAAAGCGCCAATGATAAAGGAAGACCAAAGGGAGACAAACCCCGCCCCTGGTGTGATGGCAACTAAGCCCACAACTGCACCTGTACAAGCACCGACGATTGTCGGTTTTCCCACGACGATTTTTTCGATCAGCATCCAAGAAAGCATCGCACTGGCTGCTGCTGTATTCGTGGTCATTAGGGCGTGGATCGCTAGACCATCAGCTGCTAACGCAGAGCCAGCATTAAAGCCAAACCAGCCAAACCATAAAAGACCGGCACCTAGTACAACAAAGGGAATATTATGAGGACGATATTCGGTTTGATGAAATTCTCGTCGCTTACCGACAACGATCGCTAAGACTAGGCCACTGATTCCCGAACTGATGTGAACGACATTGCCTCCTGCAAAATCGATCGAGCCGATCGCATCTAAGAAGCCACCGCCCCACACCATATGCGCCATTGGAAAATACACGAAAACCAGCCAGAAGCCAATAAATAGAAAAATAGCAGAGAACCGCATTCTTCCAACGACTGATCCAGTGATAATCGCCGTTGTGATCAAAGCAAACATCATTTGAAAGGCAGCAAACAACCCTTCTGGAATTCCCTCTCCTTCTGACATCGAAACATGATTGAAAAAGACTTTGTCTAAATTGCCAATAAATGATCCTGTCCCGCTAAAGGATAATGTATACCCTAGAGCGACCCAGAGGACGGACGCCAAGCCCATCGTACAAATCACCATCATCATGGTATTGAGGATGTTTTTGCGTCGTTCCAATCCTCCATAAAAAAATGCCAATGCTGGAGTCATTAGAAAAACCATACCGCTACAAATTAAAATAAATGCAATATTCCCTGTATCCATTTTACACGCCTCCCTTTCTATATGTTAGCTATCCTAACACCATATTTTCGAATAATCTAGATTTTTCTGAGAAAAACATGAATTTTCTGAAAATAGCTGACTTTATATGTTAGGTAATATCACATAAGTAAGCGTGTGAACAAAAAAATACCGAGAGAAGTCTCGGTATGATTACTCTTCTATTTGGTGATACGCTTGATAGACAAGCTGTTTCTTTACTTGATTACGTTTAGCCACTTCTTTGATTGCTTCTTTTGAGGACATTTCGGCCTCTTCCATCAAGGCAGCTACTTGTTCTGCGTAACTTCCTTCATAAACAATTTCATGTATTTCAGAAGAGCCTTCCACCAACAGACAGCATTCTCCTTTGATTGGCTGCTGCTCTAAATAGTCGATCAATTCAGAAAAGGTCCCTCGCAAGTATTCTTCATGGATTTTTGTCAATTCTCGGCAAATGACTGCCTGACGTTCACCAAATACCTCTAGCATTGTTTCAATCGTCGCTGCGATTCGATAGGGTGACTCATAAAAAATCATCGTTGCTTTCTGGGTCGCTAATTCACTCAAGGCTTGTTTTTGTTCTTTTTTCTTACGAGGTAAAAAGCCATAAAAAAGATTTGGTTGCGGCGATAAGCCTGAAGCAATCAACGCTGTCAAACCTGCCGTAGGTCCCGGAAGCGCAATCACCGCGATTCCTTCAGCTAGACAGGCCTTGACTAATTCATGCCCCGGATCACTGATGGAGGGCATACCAGCATCGCTGCATTGGGCAATGGTCTTGCCCATCTGCAGCTGTTCTACCAAATGCGGAACTCGCTCTTTATAATTGTGTTCATGTAAGCTTTTTTGCGGTGTCGAGATCTCAAAATGATTCAACAATTTCTGGGTATTGCGAGTATCTTCACTTGCAATCAGGTCCGCTTCTTTTAAAATTTTGACACAACGGACCGTCATATCTTCCAAGTTCCCGATCGGTGTCGGAACAAGATACAGTTTTCCAGTGTCTTGTTTATAACTTTGTTGCTTTTGCATGTGCTGCTCCTTTCGAAAAAAAGACCAGTGGAAACTGATCTTTTTTCTAACGAACCTATTAGACTGTCAGTCAGTTATTTGCCGCTTTCACGATAGATCACTTCTAGACAAAATGCACAAGGTTCATCATGTTCTCTGCGAGAACCGTATAAGTCATAACAAACATGAAATCCTTCTTCGTAAATCTTTTCTAAATTCATTCGTGATTTAGAAAGTTCTTGTTTGACCGATTCAGCGGGTGCATCTGCCACTTGGTTCAACTCACGAATGTGTTCACGTAAGCGTTGATTTTCCAATTCTAATGTCGTATTTTTTTCGACGATTTCTTGCAAAGACTGCTTCATTTCCGCTAGATTATTTAAGGAATTTTGCAACTCCGATTCTAACTGATTCAATCCGTCATATATTGATCGTTTGTCCATGCTCATTATGGTCACCTACTTATTTTGTCACTAGTTCTTCATAATCATATTCGATTGGTGTTTGCCGATCATGCAAACGGACTTTGATCACTCGGCTCAACAGATCCAGCCCAACCACACGTCCTTTGCCATCTGGCGTTTCAACTTCCTTGCCGCGATCCGGCAATTCTTTTTTCGCCCGCTCATATTCTTCACTTTCATACTTAAGACAGCACATCAAACGACCGCATAATCCTGAGATTTTCGCAGGATTCAAGGAAAGTCCTTGATCTTTAGCCATCTTGATGGATACAGGGATAAAATCCCCTAAAAACGTCGCACAGCATAGTTTGCGACCACAGGGCCCAACTCCGCCTAGTGCCTTCGCTTCATCCCTGACACCGATTTGGCGCAGTTCAATCCGGGTATGAAATTCACTTGCCAAGTCTTTGACTAATTCGCGAAAGTCAACACGGCTTTCTGCAGTAAACGAAAAAATCAGTTTTGTCCGCTCAAAGGTATAGGCTACTCGAATCAGTTTCATTGGCAACTGATGTGCGCGGATTTTTTCTTTTCCAATTTTTAACGCTTCATCTGCCGCCTTTTGATTGGCTGCTGCCTGTTCCAAATCTTTCTTCGTCGCCCGACGTAAGATAGGTTTGACTACCTGAGGCAAATCGCTCTCATTCATTTCTCTGCTTTTGGTGACGACTGTGGCAAGACATTTAGCATCTTGTGATTCCACGATGACTTGGTCATTTATAGTATAGGTCTGTTTTTTCGGTGTGTAAAAATAAATCTGGCCTACGTCATGATAACGCACTCCGACAACTTCGATCATCTCTGGTCTCCTTTTCCGGCTGCTGCGTTTTATCCATAGATGATTTTCACGGAAAATTGTTCTGCCACACCTTGGAAAGACACATTGGCTTGCAACTTTTTTTGTGCTTGCAATGCGGCTTCAATGGCACGATTGATCTCTTTTCCCCATAAACCTTGCCCCAACAATCGATCCCGCTCCTCTTGAAAGTAAAATAACAAGAGCAAAAAGATTTCTGATTGCTGATTTTTTTCTTTTGCTAGACCCAATAATTTTTTCTGAACAAAAATAAATGCTTGCGGGTCTTTCTTCAAAAGGTAATTCACCCAACGCTTAACAGCATCCTTAGTTTCATTAAACCATTCATCTTGCGAGATTTCAACTGCTTTATGATAACTATTGGTCAAGTGGCTTAGAAGTCGGCTTGTCTCTTTAGAAAGTCCCTCTTCTTGTAACTTTTCTTGCAGTTTTTCTTTTGACAAAGGAGAGAAATGAATGATCTGACAGCGAGACTGGATGGTTGGCAAAATACGACCAAGGCTCTCCGTTTCTAAGATCGCCAGAAAGTTTCCCACTGGTTCTTCTAAAAACTTTAGTAAACTGTTGGCAGCGCTGTTGTTCATTTTGTCAGCTTGAGACAAAATAAAGATTTTCAAACGGCTTTCAAAGCCGCTTTTTGAGAACTCCTCTTGCAGCTGTCGAATCTGGTCGACTTTGATCATCTGCCCATCAGGTTCAATTTGGATAACGTCAGGATGCTCTCCTTGGGCGATCCGTAGACAATTGCTGCATGCACCACATGGCGCTTCTTCTTGTACATTGGCACAAAAAAGGCGTTTTGCGAGCCATAGACTTAGTTCATGCTTGCCAGTCCCCTTGTCCCCTTCAAAAAGATAAGCATGAGCAATGCGCCCATGCTTGATACTTTTTTTTAGTTGGGCAAAAACAAGAGGCTGGTATTCTTGTAGAAATAACTCCTCCATGAAATGCTCCTTTTTTAATATTGATGGAATCCGTCAACTGGCAGCACGAATACGGTGGCGCCACCGACTTCGACTTCGACTGGATAAGGAACTTGACCATCTAAGGATATATCTAGTGACATCGGTGTCGAGACATATTGCTTTCTTGATTGACAGGTTTTTTTAATCAATTCTAACGCATCTTGCACACGGTCATCTTCAATACCAATGATAAACGTACTATTACCAGCCTTTAAAAAACCACCCGTTGATGACAATTTTGTAGCACGGATATTGGCATCAATAAACTCATTTGCCAAACGATTACTGTCTTTGTCTTGTACGATTGCCATAATTAATTTCATGGGACCATCTCCTTTGTGTTATCCAACCTACCCTAGATTGATTTGAAGTAAGCAGGATACGATTCAACGATTGCTGAATAGCTGGATTCAACAACTTCTTGTAACCCCATTCTAGCATCAATCTTATGAATGCGTACAGGATTTTCTTCCGCTAGCTTTAGATACGCATGACGAACCCGTTGATGAAACTCCAATCCTTCCGAATCTAGTCGGTCATATTGATGTGCACGATTTTCTTGGATGCGACGCAAGCCAGTATCAGAGTCAACATCTAGATACAAGGTAAAATCAGGGGTCGTTCCTTCCGTCGCAAACTCGTTGATCCGTGCGATCTCAGGAATCCCGATGCGACGTCCAGCTCCTTGATAGGCAAGCGAACTGTCAACAAAGCGGTCACAGATCACGATGTGTCCGGCGTTCAATGCCGGCAGGACAACCTCAATCAAGTGTTGGCGGCGTGCCGCTGCATAAAGTAAGGCTTCGGTCCGCTCATCCATTTCTTCATTTCGCGGATCTAAAATAATTTTACGAATTTTTTCAGCGATTTTAACTCCGCCAGGTTCTCTTGTTTTAACGATTTTTCTTGTTGCTTCAAGCTGTAACCGAGGATACAATTCTTCGATCACACTGGTTTTTCCAGCACCATCCGGTCCTTCGATGGTTATAAACAATCCATTCACCCTAATTGCCTCCAATATCTTTATAATTCTCGGCGACCTTCTACTGCTTTTAGCAAGGTCACTTCATCCGCGTATTCAATATCGCTGCCCACAGATAAGCCATGAGCCAAACGCGTGACTTTAATACCGGCAGGCTTGATCAAACGCGACATATACATCGCCGTCGCTTCGCCTTCCGTGGTCGCATTGGTCGCAATGATCACTTCTTTGACCTGATCATCATGCAGCCGCTGTATCAGGGATGCAATGTTGATATCTTCTGGACCTGTCCCTTCCATCGGGGATAACACGCCATGCAGCACATGATAAAGTCCATGATACTCGCGGACTTTTTCTAATGCCATGACATCTTTAGGCTCTTCAACTACTAAAATCGTTTCTTTGTCTCTTGTGGGATCACTGCAGATTTCACAAGGATCTTCTTCCGTTATATTTCCGCAAATACTGCAAAAGTGCAAATCTCGTTTAACACTAAGCAACGATTTAGCAAACTCATTGACGACTTCTTCTTTCATATCAATCGTATAAAATGCCAAACGTGTTGCGGTTTTTTGTCCAATTCCCGGCAGTTTCATGTAACTGTCGATCAATCGGGCGATCGGTTCAGGATATTGCACCGTCATTTCTCCTTTTATAGACCCGGAATGTTTCTTGTATATTTGCCCATTGTTTGTTCCGATTCTTTTTCAATTTTCTTTAATCCGTCATTGATAGCTAAAATGATCATATCTTGCAGCATTTCCACATCGTCAGCATCAACGATTGCTTCATTGATAGCAATGTCTTGTAACGTCTTATCGCCAGTAAAGGTCGCTTTGACATAGCCATTTGTCGATTCGCCGATAAATTCTTTGCTGTTTAGTGCTTCTTGTTCTTTCATCATTTCTTTTTGCATTTTTTGCATTTGTTTCATCATGCCTTGCATATTTCCCATGCCTCGCATCATTATTCATCACTCCATGTTCATTAATTTTCTTCAATGCTGGTTAATTCACCAAATAACTCTTGCGCTTTTGTTACTAAGTCGTCATTTTCTGGTTCGACAGGAGCGGCTTCGGTCTCTTCTTGCTCTACTTCAATTTCTGACTCTTCCGTTGCTTGACCGCCAGCCAAAAACTCTTGTCGTAGCGTCGGCCAACTTTCTTTTGTAATAAAGACAGCCTGTGGGGCGTAGTCTTTGATCATACGGGACAATTGATTATGGATCATCAATTGAAACTCTTGGTCGTTACTTGCTCGCTGACATAAGATCTCATAGTCAAAAGCGATCACGACGCCCGATTCGCTGGCAGCTTTTGCTTCACTGGAGTGCAGCATAGCTCTTTGCGTCACGGAAAGAGACATCAAAAGATCGTCCCAAACATTACGAACATTTGCCAAGTCTTTCTTCGTTGCACTTTTCAGTACTTGGAACACGCGTTCCTTTGGTAAACGGAACGTAGTGGTCGCCTTGGTTTTCTTCACTGGCGCGGTGGTTTCAGCAACGGCACCTGTCGGTCGATTCTCTTGCAGTCGTTGCACCTCTGCCTGAAGTTTTTGCAGTGCTTGACGTAACTGCGCCACTTCTTGACTATTGTCAGATGAATTGCTGGCAACAGCAGCACTTTCTGGATCATTGGCTAATTTGACCACAGCCACTTCCAAATAGATCGTAGGATTGTTCGTAAATCGTACTTCATTTTGCGTATCGTTTAAGACCGTGATCCAGTGATAGATTTTTGATGGCGGGGTAATTTTTGCCAGTGTTTGAAACGCTTCAGTCAACTGCAGAGACTTTTCAGATAGCAGCTGCGGCGCTTGTTGATACATCAGCAAGTCTCGACAATAAACCAACAAGTTTTCCAATAAACGGCGGGCTTCTTTACCAGAGGCTAATAACTCCCGCAAGGTCGCTAACGCATCGGCAACTTCTTTTTCCCCACAAGCCTGCATCAGACGGTCCATCATTTCATAGGACAAGCTGCCCGTCACTTCTAAAGCATCTTGGGTCGTTACGGTTCCATCACTAAAAGCGATCGCCTGGTCGGTGATACTCAAGGCATCCCGCATACCGCCTTCTGCGGCTCGCGCAATGATCTGTAAAGCTTCTGCTTCGTAATTGATCTCGCTAGTAGTAAGGACCGTTTCCAAATGACCCACGATGTCTTGCGTATTGATCCGTTTGAAATCAAATCGTTGGGTTCGGGAAATAATCGTTGCTGGAATCTTATGGGGCTCTGTTGTTGCCAAAATAAAGACAACATTTTTCCGTGGTTCTTCCAATGTTTTTAGTAATGCATTAAATGCGCCTGTTGACAGCATGTGCACTTCATCAATGATATAAACTTTGTATTCTGCTTGGGTCGGTGCATAGTTCGCACGATCACGAATAAAGCGAATTTCTTCTACACCGTTGTTACTTGCCGCATCGATTTCGATCACGTCTTCTTGCGTTCCTGCTGTGATTGAGCGACACATGTCACACTCATTGCAAGGCTCGCCATTGACTTGGTTCGGACAATTGATGGCTTTGGCAAAAATTTTCGCTGCACTTGTTTTCCCGGTTCCTCGAGGGCCCGTAAACAAGTAAGCATGCGAGATTTGATTTTGATCGATTGCATTTTTTAAGGTTTGGGTAATTGCTTTTTGTCCGACAACATCATCAAAACGCTGAGAACGCCAAACACGATATAATGCTTGATAGGCCATAGTTTTCCACACTCATTTCAAAATTCGCTACCTTCTATTATACGTAATATCAGCTAAAAAAACCACCGTTTGCGTGGTGGAATCTCAAAAGAAATGGAAATTTAATTCGAAGAGCCATTCCGCGCGCTTTCACTCACTATATCCTTTTATTCCTCCCTATTTTCAAGAAAAAAGACCATTCCTCTTCTCCAACTTTAGACTGATAACGTAAATCTCACCTCCTATGGTATAATGAATCTACGTTCATCTATTGTGATGAAAACAATTTAAAGGAGGACTGAAAATGGGTATTATCAAAGCGGCAACAAGCGCAATTGGCGGCGGATTAGCAGATCAATGGCTAGAGGTGATCGAGCCTGACAATATGAGCGATTCGACAGTAATGACAAAAGGTGTCAAAGTGCGGCGTAATGACAAACGCGGTTCTAACAGAAAAGGCACGGAAGATGTCATCACTGATGGGTCAGTGATCCATGTCTATCCGAATATGATGATGTTATTGGTTGATGGCGGGCGAATCATCGATTATACCGCTGAAGAAGGCTACTATACCGTCAAAAATGAATTAGCGCCTTCGATGTTGAACGGTTCATTGAAAGATGCGATTTCTGAAACCTTCGACCGCTTTAAGTTTGGCGGCGTTACACCACAAAAACAACAAGTTTTTTATATCAATCTTCAAGAAATCAAAGGAATTCGCTTCGGTACTTCATCGCCTTTGAACTATTTTGACAACTTTTATAACGCAGAACTATTCTTACGGGCGCACGGAAACTATTCCTTACGAATTACCGATCCAATTTTGTTCTATACGAATGCGATCCCAAAAAACAAAAGTCAAGTCGATATCAACGACATCAATGAGCAGTACTTAGCTGAATTTTTGACCGCCCTACAAACAGCGATCAACAAAATGTCCGCTGATGGCGAACGAATTTCTTACGTTCCATCTAAGAGCATGGAATTAAGCAAATATATGGGAACGGTTCTTGATGACAGCTGGCGAGAACTCCGCGGCATGGAAATCGTTTCTGTTGCCGTCGCAAGCATCTCTTATACGGATGATTCCGTAAAACTGATCAACATGCGGAACCAAGGGGCAATGTTAGGCGACCCTTCGATTCGTGAAGGCTATGTTCAAGGTTCGGTTGCTCGTGGTATGGAATCTGCCGGTAGCAATGCCGCTGGGGCTACGACTGGGTTTGTTGGCATGGGCATGGGGATGAACGCTGGCGGCGGTTATTTGAACCAAGCGTCTCAAAACAACCAGCAGCAGATGCAGCAGCAACAGGCTTCCGCACAAAACAGCGCAGATTATTGGGACTGTCCACAATGCGGCACCTCTAATACTGGTAAATTCTGCAGCAATTGCGGGACGCCAAAACCAACGAGCGATGGACCAAGCCTGAAAATGAAATGCAGCGATTGTGGTGAAGTGATCGATTTAGCCAACGGCATTCCAAAATTCTGTCCGAATTGCGGCAAACCTTTCAAAGGTGTCCCAGTAGACTAATTGAGGAGGATTGCTGATGGATGTTATCACACATAAGTGCCCCAATTGTGGGGGCGCTTTAACCTTTGAACCTGGTGATCAAAAATTTCATTGTCCATTTTGTCTGAGTATTTTTACTGAAGACGAAGTCACTGCCTTCGAAGAAAAGCAAAAAGAAGCGCAGATGGCCGATACTCCTGTCTCAGATCCTTCTGCAGCGACCGAGACTGAACCGTCCCTTCAAGAAGAAGTTAGAGAGCAAGCCGATGCACAAGCGGGGCAGATGGACCTTTTCACCTGCCCCAGCTGCGGTGCTGAAATCGTGACGGATGCGACTACAGCCGCAACCTATTGCTACTTTTGCCATAATCCGGTCGTTTTGTCGGGACGGCTTTCAGGAGAATTTTTACCTAACAAAGTCCTCCCTTTTGCCATCGAAAAGGAAGAAGCAACTGCGAAATTCTTAGAATGGGCGCAAAAGAAAAAATTTGTGCCACGGGATTTCTTCGATCAAGCACAAGTAGAGAAATTGACTGGTGTGTACTTCCCTTATTGGGTCGTCGATGCTGAGATGAATGGCTCGCTTTCAGGTATGGGTACCTCTTTGCGTATTTGGCGCGTTGGTGATATTGAATATACTGAGCACAAACAATACGATGTCTTGCGACGAGGAAAAATCAAGGTGAATGAATTGCTCAAGCATGCGCTGTCAAAAAACGTTCAGCAAAAAATGGTGACTGGCGTTCAGCCGTTTCCCCTTGAAAAAGCTGTTAATTTTCGCAGTCAATATTTAGCCGGCTTCCAAGCAGAAAAAAGAGACATTGAATACATTGATCTTTCTGACGAAGTCAAAAACGAATTATCGGGTTATGCTGAAAATCTGCTAGCAGGTACCGTCAATGGCTATACTAGTTTTAAACGCAACAATCGTTCCATCAATCTAACAAAAGAAGAAAACAACTACGTTTTGCTTCCTGTATGGCTAGTGACCTATCGAGCCGATGATGAAAACAAGAGTGCCTTTTATTATGCGATGAATGGGCAAACCGGAAAAGTCAGCGGTGTTTTACCGATTAGTTACAAGCGCTTGGGAATCGTCAGTGGCGCAATTTTCGCGGCAACGACCATCCTCGCATTGATTGGAGCGTATTTCTTATGAAAAAACTATCTTATTTGTTGTTACTGCTGGTTGGTTTTTTCTTAACCGCCCTGCCCGCCTTCGCAGCCGAAGAGACAGTCGCAGACCACGCTGGACTCTTTACCGAACAAGAGATCCAGAAGTTGAACGAAGAAGCAGAAGCGCTGAATGCAAAGATCAAAGGCGAAGTTTTTATTCAAACAACAAACAGCAATACGGGAGATATCGAGTTGTACACTGATCGATATCTTTCAAGACGGATCGGCAACGACAACAACGGTTCGGCATTGGTGATCGATATGGCGCAACGGAAATTTCACGTTTCGACTTCCGGAAATATGATCGATTATCTTACCGATTCACGTCTAGATAAGCTACTTGATGCGGTATTTGACCAGATGGCAGAGGGAAATTATTATCAAGCTGCATTGGTCTATCTGCAAAAAGCAGAGGGTTTTGTGGAAGCAGGTGTTCCTGCCGATCATTATCGTATCGATCGTGATACCGGAAAAATTACTTATTACAAAGTGATAACGCCACTAGAAATTGCTATTTGCTTAGCGATCGCGGCAGTGATCAGTATCGCTTTTTTCATCATTGTTAAATCCCGTTACCAATTAAAAATGGGCGGCTACAAATTTAACTATCTAGAAAAATCAAGTATTGATCTGACCCAAAAAGAAGATCGCTTAGTCAATTCCTTTGTCACAACCAGACGCATCCCCCGTCCTTCGAATAATGGTGGAGGCGGTGGTGGCGGTTTTTCTGGCGGCGGCGGTGGCAGTACGACCCACTCTTCTGGTGGCGGAACATTCGGCGGCGGCGGACGCAGCTTTTAATTTTTCAAGAGTTCCTTTAATCAGGAACTCTTTTTTTGTTGACAATTTTCATAAAAACATCTACTATTTAGGAAATTATAGGAAATGAGTTGATTTTATGTTTGAAATTATTAGAAACAATAAACTTTTTATCAGTTTGAGTAGTTTGCTAGTTTTTTTGACTGTCCTGACAAACCTCGCTTTCCCTTTGCTTCTACAAGAAGATCACGCACTGCGCTTTGATCATCTCGTCGGCTTATTAGCGTTCATATTAAGTATTACTTATTGCGCACAATTCTTATTGATTGTGATGAAAGAGCGCTATGCAGCTTCGATGAATGTTCGCCATCTCTTAGAATTGTTAAAAAAAATGAAAAGGAAGAGTTATGTAGAACTCTCTGAAAAGGAGCCCACTTATCTATTAAACCGCATCTTTGGCGTTGTTGATTCCTTATACTTGTTTATTTGCGGTAGTTTTAGCGAAGCCATTCGCTGCTTTTTCTTATTGCTGATCCCACTTTTTTTGTGTTTCCAATTGCATTATTTACTGGGTTTCATTTTACTATCGCTATTTCCCATCAATGTTTTTGGGTTTCGATGGATCAATCAACAGTTGAGTATTAAGATGAAAAATATGCAAGAAGCATTTGCTCTTAGCAATAAGGAAATGTTAACAACATTGTCCCATATTGATACAATGAAGCAATGGAGTGACGCTGTTCTTGAGCAGCTGTTTTCCTCTCAATTGACATCGATGTATCAAACATTAGCAAACACCAATACTTTTGCCCAAACGACTAGTTTAGTCCTTAATGCGATCAATCAGATCGCCCAGATCGGCGTCTATTTGTTTATGATTCAAGGAATATTACAAGATGAACTGCCAACCTCTGCGTTGATTTTGATTGGCGTGCTATTACCCATTTACTTTTCTGCATTAAGTGGTTTAACGAAAATCAATCTTGATACAGCTACTCTGAGGACCAATCAACGTTTTGTTAACGAAGAATTGGCTGCTCCCGATGACCGCTGGAACCAAACGTGTGAAGCTACTCTGAGTCTTACTTTCGACCACCCTGTCGTATCCATTGGCAACCACAGCTTTTCCTTTCCCATTGAAGAAACCTTGAAACCTGGTGAACATATTTACTTGGCTGGCGCTTCAGGAAAAGGAAAATCAACGTTTTTAAAGGCAATTGCTGGCCTTTATCCATCAGAAGGAATTTCGCTTTCAACGAAGAGTAAACGCATCAAGCCAAGAAACCCTGAAACAGATAAAACCCTCTACCTTGCTCAAGACCCTACGATTCTCTCTCGGACAATTGAAGAAAATCTTGTATGGGGAAGAAAAATGACGGGAGAAGAAAAAACAATTATCGAAACCTCTGGTATTTTAGCGCCCATTTTTCAACAGCGCTCATGGACTAGCAGGCTTGCGGAAAATGGTGCCGACTTGTCTGGAGGAGAAAAGCAAAGAATCGCTCTAGCTCGCATATTATTAAGTGATGCCGAAATCATTCTTTTAGACGAAGCTACCAGCAGCCTTGATGATGAAGCTGCCGAAAAGATTATGAAGTGTTTAAAAAAACATGCAGAAAAACGCATGATCATCTATACTAGTCATAAGAAAGAGGAGCAACGCTTTTGTGATCGTACAATCGCTTTGTAGGAGGAACCGATGAAAGATTATTATACCGTTGAAGAAGTCGCTGAAAAACTGGGCGTAACGACTCGAACCATCCGAAATTATCAAAAGACCAACCAACTTAAAGGGACAAAAATTGGCGGGCAGTGGCGCTTTTCTTACAAAGATGTGGCTTCGTTGATGGGCGAACCATTTGAAGATCCCCTGCTTTCTTTTGCTTCAATACGTTCAGAAAAACAGATACCCGAAAGCTTACTTGCCATTGATTTCTTTATTGAATCAGAGGAATTGCTACAACAGCAAAAAAAAATCGTTATTGATGAGTTCAATGCACTTTACTCAGGGGAAAGTCGGCGTTTTTACTTTGAAAAAATCAACCCAACGATGGCACGATTTACATTGGTCGGACCGTTGAAATATGTAACAACCTTTGGACAGTGGATCGAAACAATACTTTCTCTCCCAAAGTAATCATCTGAGCGCCTGCTTTGAATTTAAAAGAAGAGACCCAATTAGGAGAATGTCTAATCAGGTCTCTTCTTTCTTTTTTGGAAGGCTTGTTGCACTCAGATGATTTCCTTAAACACAGAGAAATCAATATTGCCGCCGGAGACCAATGCCACAGTTTTCTTTCCTCGAAGCAAATGATCGATCTGTCCGCTTAAAATCGCCGCCGTACTTAATGCACCAGCCCCTTCTGCGATGACTTTTTCCCTCAATGCTAAGTAATGGATCGCTTGTTCGATATCGGATTCTTCAACTAAGACCGTTTCATCGATACGGGTCTTTAAAACATCATAGGTCAGTTCCCCTGCCAAAGCAACATCACAGCCATCGGCGATCGTTCTACTGCGGCGATTGGCTACTAGCTTTTGCTGCCAAAGTGAGGCGATCATGCCATAAACGCCATAGGATTGAACGCCGATGATTTTGACTTCTGGACGAAGTTCTTTTAAGGCTAAAGCAATCCCAGCAATCAACCCACCACCGCCGATGGGAATAATGACATTATCAACATCTGGAAGATCCTCCAACAGTTCGATCGCAATCGTTCCTTGCCCCTCCATTACTGCACGATCATCAAAGGGAGAGACAAATACTTCGCCACTATCTTTCATGGCGTCTAGTGTCAGTTGTTTGGTTTCATCAAACGTCTCTCCTGCTAAAACGACTTGTGCGCCATAACTTCTTGTCGCCTCTATTTTTGTTTTGGCAGCCGTTAATGGCATAAAGATTCGGACATTGATCCCCAGTAACGATCCGGCGAGAGCAACACCTTGCGCATGATTTCCTGCAGAACAGGCAATGACACCGCGAAGTTTTTCTGCATCAGTCAATGACGCGAGTTTGTTATACGCCCCCCGCGCTTTAAAGGAGCCGGTACGCTGTAGATTTTCTAATTTCAAAAATATCGTGCCCTCTTTTTCTTTGCCTAAAATATTACTTGGTGCAAGTGGTGTATGGATCATGATTGGTTTCAATCGTCGATACGCAGCAGCGATCCCCAGACTGTCCGTCAACACTTCCTCAATCACAAACGTTCCCCCTTTTTTGTTTTTTTATACTCTCATTGAAGCACAGAACTTGTAGAAAAACAATCTGGGGAACTCGTACAAGCAAAGATCGGTTCCCCTTTCTTTACACGTCACTGTCACCAAATATTCTTACAGAAGAATTTTCAGAAAATAATGACATTTCTTTTCTGAAGTGCTATACTTAGAAAAATTAAAAAAGGGTGTGAACGAATGACAATCGATTGGTCAAATTTAGGGTTTTCTTATATCAAAACGCCATGGCGTTTTTTGGCAACATGGAAAGACGGTTCTTGGAATGAAGGCGAACTTACCGAGGATAATTATCTGCATATCCACGAGGGATCAACCGCTCTTCATTATGGACAGCAATGTTTTGAAGGACTAAAAGCCTACCGAAGAAAAGATGGCGGCATCAATTTGTTCCGTCCAGACGAAAATAGCAAACGGATGAACCGCAGTGCCTATCGCCTGCGTATGCCAGAGGTTCCTGAGGCCTTTTTCTTAGATGCGGTAAAACAAGTAGTAAAAGCAAATCAGGAATATGTTCCGCCTTATGGCAGCGGCGCCACCTTGTATATTCGTCCTCTATTGATTGGCGTCGGAGAAAATATCGGTGTAAGCCCAGCACCAGAGTATATTTTTACGGTTTTTTGTATGCCGGTCGGACCTTACTTTAAGGGCGGATTGACACCAACCAATTTCATTGTTTCTGATTATGATCGCGCGGCACCAAATGGTACTGGCGCAGCCAAAGTTGGTGGAAATTATGCGGCGAGTTTGTTACCTGGATACGAAGCCCATCAACGGAAATTTTCCGATTGCATCTACCTTGATCCAGAAACGCATACCAAAATCGAAGAAGTCGGTTCTGCCAACTTTTTCGGGATCACGGCTGCTAATGAATTTGTGACACCAAAATCTCCTTCTATTTTACCAAGTATCACAAAATATTCATTGCTGCATCTAGCGCAACATTCATTAGGATTGACCCCTGTGGAAGGTGATGTTTATCTCAATGAGCTGGATCGTTTTGTCGAAGTGGGTGCCTGCGGAACAGCTGCTGTTATTTCCCCGATCGGCGGGATCCAAAACGGCGAGGATTTCCATGTGTTCTATAGCGAAACGGAAGTTGGTCCACAAACAAAAGCATTGTATGACCAATTGACCGGCATTCAATTCGGCGATATTTCGGCACCAACCGGTTGGATCTTTGATGTTCCATTGGATTAAGCGAACCGGGCTACATCCTCTTCAACCGAACGATCACTACGGACCGTTCGGTTTTTCTCTTACTATCGATCAATTTATCATCACTGCATCAGAATTGATTGCCACAACTCTTTTGACTTGTTACAATCATAGCAAAGGGAGGCGTAATGATGGGCAAACGATTCGGCTATTCTTTGCTAGCAACAGCCTTGTATTTGGTGGTTTCCAATATTGGTAATCTCGTTTTTGGTATTAACCGCAGCTTTAGTTGGACCACAACGTTGTGGGAAGCATTTTTCTTTTTTATTTTCGTGTTCTTATTCCAACAATTTCGAAAAAAATAAGCAGCGATCCTCGCTCATAAAAAAACGAGGATCGCTGCTTATTACTTTTTAGGAATCTCAGCCTCTAACAAAAAAAGCGCCAAATCCCTTCATACAAAAGGATTTGACACTAAGAAAAATTATTTAACTGTTACTGAAGCGCCAACTTCTTCTAAAGCTGCTTTCAATGCTTCAGCTTCGTCTTTAGAGATGCCTTCTTTAACTGCTGAAGGAGCTCCGTCAACGACTGCTTTCGCTTCTTTCAAGCCTAAGCCAGTTGCTTCACGAACTGCTTTGATAACTTTAACTTTTTGATCGCCAGCTGCAGTCAATTCTACAGTGAATTCAGTTTGTTCTTCAGCAGCACCAGCATCGCCAGCTCCACCAGCTACAGCTACAGGAGCTGCAGCAGATACGCCAAATTCTTCTTCGATAGCTTTAATTAAATCGTTTAATTCTAAGATTGTCGCGCCTTTTAGCTCTTCGACAATGTTTTCAATGTTCAATGCCATTTTGTTTTCCTCCATTTAAGTAAGTAGTTTAGTTTTTAATACTGAAAAATTATGCGGCAATTATGCTGCATCTTCTTCTTTTTCTGCCACTGCTTTGACAGCGTAAGCCACGTTGCGGATAGGTGCTTGTAGCACAGATAGCAACATAGAAAGAAGTCCTTCGCGGTTTGGCAATTTCGCCAATGCAGTAATTTCTTCCAATGAAGAAACTTTGCCTTCGATGATACCGCCTTTGATTTCTAAAGCTTTTGCGTCTTTTGCGAAATCGTTAATGATTTTTGCAGGTGCAACAACGTCTTCGTTACTGAATGCTACGGCAGTAGGGCCAGTGAATACTTCACCTAAACCTTCTAGACCAGCTTTTTCAGCAGCACGAGAAAGAATTGAGTTTTTGATAACTTTCATCTCAACGTTTGCATCACGCAATTGTTTACGTAAGCGAGTTACTTCATCAACAGTTAGTCCACGGTAGTCAACAACGACTACAGATGCGGCTGCAGAGAATTTTGCACTCACTTCATCAACGATCGCGGATTTTTTAGCGATAGCTGCTTCACTCATTTATATTTCACCTCCTGATTTTGATGGAAGAGTTTCTTCGAAACAAACTGTTCCTTTGTCCTATAAAGGACAATAAAAAAACTCTATGCCACCGTAGACATAGAGGGACTATTGAAGATTCTCAATAAACGTCCTCGGTAGGAAATTAAGGCAAATGCCACCTACTGTCTTCGGTACAGTTAAACTTTTAACCTTGACTACCTTACCATAGATAAGGTAGTCAAGTCAATAAAAGTTTTGAATTTTTGTATTAAATTAGAAAGAAGCTTGTTCTACATGGATCCCAGGACCAAATGTTGTTGTAACTGAGATATTTTTCATGTATTGACCTTTTGCTGCTGAAGGTTTAGCTTTCAACAATGTTTCATGGATCGTTTTGAAGTTTTCAATCAATTTGTCATCTTCAAAAGAAACTTTTCCGATTGGTACGTGGATGTTTCCAGCTTTGTCAACACGGTAAGTAACTTTACCAGCTTTTACTTCGTTAACTGCTTTTGTTACGTCCATTGTTACTGTACCAGTTTTAGGGTTAGGCATCAAACCTTTAGGGCCTAATACACGACCTAATTTACCAACAGTAGCCATCATGTCAGGCGTTGCAACAACAACGTCAAAATCGAACCAGCCACCTTGGATTTTTTGAACCATATCGTCGTCACCAACGAAATCAGCACCAGCTGCTTCTGCTTCTTTGGCTTTATCGCCTTTAGCAAAAACTAAAACTGTTTGTGTTTTACCAGTACCGTTTGGTAATACAACCGCGCCACGGATTTGTTGATCCGCTTTTTTAGGGTCTACGTTTAATTTGTAAGCAACTTCAACCGTTGCGTCGAATTTTGCAATATTTGTTTCTTTTGCCAAAGCTACTGCTTCTTCAACTGAATAAGCTTTTGTAGCATCAACTTTTTTCAATGCTTCTTGCATTTTTTTGCTTTTTTTAGCCATTTTGTTTCCTCCTTGATGTGGTTATAACGGTAGAACCTCCCACGTGTCCCATATTTTTCAATATGAAGCCGACTGAGAAGCTACTTCCTTAGGGCTGTAATTATTCTACAGTGATCCCCATGCTTCGTGCAGTTCCTTCAACCATGCGCATTGCTGCTTCAACGTCAGCTGCGTTTAGGTCTTCCATTTTCAATTCAGCGATTTCTTTTACTTGATCGCGTGAAACTTTTGCAACTTTTGTTTTGTTTGGTTCGCCTGAACCTTTTTCAACGTTTGCTGCTTTTTTCAACAATACTGCTGCTGGTGGTGTTTTTGTAACGAAAGTAAATGAACGGTCTTCGTATACAGAGATCACTACTGGAATGATCAAACCTGCTTGATCAGCTGTACGAGCATTGAATTCTTTAGTGAATCCCATGATGTTGATACCCGCTTGACCTAGCGCAGGACCTACCGGCGGAGCTGGTGTTGCTTTACCTGCAGGAATTTGCAATTTAACGATTTTTTCTACTTTTTTTGCCACGAGACATACCTCCTTGAGTCCGTGATGTGGTTAATTGGAGATCCAAATTTCTCCTCCCACTTTGGTGATTCATGTGCACACACAAAAAACGTGTGACGAAAGCACACTGGAATATTATAGCATCTTTATGGAATAATTCAAGGTTTTTCAGCTGATTTTTTTGAAAAAATGCTCACCAGCGCTTTTCGTTAGTCCATCGCTAAAAAAAGAAATAAAAATCACTTGCTTTTGGTCTGCTTTTTTCATTCTCTCATTTTTTTATGCTACACTACTACTGGAATTCTTCCCTATTCGTTTACTACTATCGAGGTGAAAAAAATGGAACAATTAAAATACCGCAGTGTATTTGACATAATCGGACCCATCATGGTGGGTCCCAGCAGTTCTCATACCGCCGGTGCTGCCCGGATCGGAAAAATCGTTCGCAGTATTTTTGGCGAACAGCCAGACAGTGTAGATATCCTGTTGTATGAATCGTTTGCTAAAACCTATCGCGGTCATGGAACCGATATTGCGTTAGTTGGCGGTCTCTTAGGCATGGAGCCAGATGATGCTCGCCTAGCGGACTCTTTAAAAATCGCTTATGAGAAAGGGATCGAAGTCTTATTCGTCCCTAAAAAAGAAAAAGCGGAACATCCGAATATGGTCAAGATGATTTTGACAAAAGGTAGCCACAAACTATCTGTCACTGGCATCTCGATCGGTGGTGGCAACATTCAAATCTCAGAGCTTAACGGCTTCAAAATTTCTCTGACACTGGGTACCCCTACTTATGTGATCGTCCATCAAGATGTTCCGGGAATGATTGCGAAAGTAACCAATTTACTATCAGAGGCTCAAATCAATATCGGTACGATGACCGTTACGAGAGAAGCTGTCGGTGATAAAGCAATCATGATCATCGAAGTCGATCAGCGCAATGATCAGCTGGCGCAACAAATCAAAGTTTTGCCGCACGTTTACAGCGCTGCGTATTTTGATTAAAGGAGATAAGCACATGTTCTATACAATAGAAGAGTTAGTAATAGAAAGTAAAAATTATCCTTCCGTTGCAGAGATGATGATTGCGATCGAAGCAGAAAATACTGGTCGTAGTCGCGAACAGATCCTTGCAATCATGGAAAAGAATTTAGTTGTTATGGAACAATCAGTCGCTGAAGGTGTCGCTGGTGTAAAATCGGTGACGGGATTGACCGGCGGCGATGCGACTCGCATGAACGACTACCTTGCTGCCGGTGATTTTTTAAGCGGAGAAACCATTCTACAAGCGGTCCAAAATGCCATTGCAGTCAACGAAGTCAATGCGAAAATGGGCTTGATCTGTGCAACACCGACTGCCGGTAGTGCGGGTGTTGTTTCTGGTGTATTAATGGCCGTACGTGAGCGTTTGGCACTGACTCGAGCGCAACAAGTCGACTTTTTGTTTACAGCCGGCGCCTTTGGTCTGGTGATTGCCAACAATGCCTCGATTTCCGGTGCCGAAGGCGGTTGTCAAGCAGAGATCGGTTCTGCTAGCGCAATGGCAGCGGCGGCTTTGGTTTGTGCAAAAGGTGGCACCCCCCACCAAGCGGCTCAAGCGGTGGCGATCACCCTCAAGAATATGATGGGCTTGATTTGTGACCCCGTCGCGGGCTTAGTCGAGGTCCCCTGCGTGAAGCGCAATGCCCTGGGATCTTCCCAGGCCTTTATCTCTGCCGACATGGCATTAGCAGGAATCGAAAGTGTCATCCCACCTGATGAAGTGGTCTTAGCGATGTATCAAGTAGGACGACAAATGCCTAGCATTTTCAAGGAAACGGCTGAAGGTGGTCTAGCCATGACGCCGACTGCCCAACGCCTACAGGCAGAAATCTTAGAAGCCAATCGTTGATGTTTTTTTAGAAATGAACACGAATAAAAACCAACCAAGAACAACCAATCTTTGCTTGTTCTTGGTTGGTTTTCATTTTCCCATTATTTCCAACGACGAAAAGGCAAGCACTCCCTACTTGTTAAACAAGTAACAAATGACATTGGCGGTTTTTCTACTCCCACTCGCCTACCCTATAGTGTTTCTTTTGGGCAACGGGTTTTAATACCTTCACAGGCTCGGAAAATTTAGGTTTTCCTTCTGTTTGATCCAATGGGACCAATGGCTGCTCGCTTTCTTGTGCTTTCAAGTCCATTTGTGGTTTTTCATCCTTGGTAGCTTGCGCCTGATCGGCTGATTTTTGCCAAAGCTGTTTGCTGAGATCCAATAAGGGAATGATCATCATGGCGACTAGCCCGCCAGAAAAACCATTGTTATACAGATTCAAACCTCCATGTAAGAAATCAATATTCAGTACCATTGAGGCGTGCACAAAACCGACCACCAAGCCGCCTTTCCAGCCATAGGCATTTGTTACTGCACAGAGCATCATCGCAAAAATCGCTGACGTGACTGTAACCGTCTCGTTGATGGTGTATACGCTCAATAGATTGGCAATCGTCACCCCTGCCAATAAAGGCAGCGAGTTAAAGACATGAGAGCCACAAGCAGAAAAGCCGATGACGCAAAAGATCGCACCGATAACTGGTCCATTTAAAACCGCACCAATACTGACGACATATGCCACAAGCAAAAACGTCATCAATCCCATGTTGATCATCGTATTATAAACGCCGGTATCACGTAAGATATCTCGTTCGATTTTGCCACTATGAGACCAAATCGCTCGCATATTCAATCGTTTTTTCTTGATTGCCATCAGCGACCCATAGCCTACGAACACACTTCCTAAAACCAGCATCATGAGAATCAAACGCGGCTGCTGTTCTTGCGACACCAATGTTCTTAGCTCAATCGTTAGGCCAAACATCCGACAGATAGCGGCGACTAATGTACACAACATTCCTGAAGTGAATCCAGCACTGTATAAACTGACGCTTTGAAAAAGTCCTTGAAAATATAAGGCCATGGGAACCATCAAAAAACCGGTAAAAATTCCAATACCGTACCCCATCACCAAGCTAAAATAAGGCGGTAGTGAGTCATTGAATGCAAAATAGCTGACGATTGGAGAAACCGACGATCCATACAATGCAATCAACAGAAATTTTTTCAATGGTTCATTCATAAAATACGAATACAGACGGACGCCTAAAAATATCGGGATAAAATTTAGTAGATTTTTCCCAAAAAAACCATACCCAGTCACCATAAAGATAGCAGACACCGCGCCTCCTGTGATCGGCACCCGATAATGATAGCAAATCGAGATCGCTACAAACGTCATCAAACTGCTGTTTAATAAAGCCGACCCTACAGAAGTCATAGCAATATAATCTGTCACAAGATGACTTTCCGAAAATAAAATCAACTTGAGCTCTTCGACTGCCACCCTTGGATCGAAAAACAACATGGCAAAGAAAAACAGCAGCAAATTAAAAAGAAACAACAAGCTATACCCATTATGTACAGAGATCATCCCTTTAGTATGGGGATGAAAATCATTGTGAAACTTTACTCTAAAAAAAGCAAATAATTTTGACATAAGACCCCTCCCTCTTATAAAGCGCTTACTCATTTTGAGAAAAAAAAGTGGGCCAACGAATTGGTCCACTTTATTCTCATTACTGTTATTTTACCGTAAATGAGCCGTTCATGCTAGTCTATCCGGCAGTTAAATTTTATCTACTTGCTCAAAATCAAGTTCTGTACTCGTTTCACGACCGAACATATCGATGTTCACTTTTAGTTTTTGTTTTTCTTCATCGATTTCTGCTACTTGACCTTCTAAACCAGAGAACGCACCTTCGATGATCTTGACGGTTTCGCCAATTTCTACTTCCAGTTCAACTGTCCGAGTACTCATACCGATCGAACGTAAAATTGAATTGATTTCTTCTTGTAATAAAGGCGCTGGCTTGCTTCCTGCACCATGGGAACCAACGAAACCTGTTACCCCAGGAGTATTACGTACAACGTACCAAGATTCATCCGTCATGACCATTTCAACTAATACATAGCCAGGAAATGTTTTATGAACGATTTCTTTGGTTTTGCCGTTTTTTTCTTCTGTTTCTACTTCTTCGGGAACGACGACACGGAAAATATAATCACCCATCCCCATGCTTTGTGCACGTGACTCTAGGTTCGCTTTTACTTTGTTTTCATAGCCAGAATACGTATGCAGTACATACCAATTTTTTTCAAAAGATTCCATTTTTTTCGGACTCCCCATCTTTTTTGTAAAATAAAAAAACCTCAGCTGCACCGAAGTTTTTCCTCAAAGCGATTATAGCACGATTTGTGATAAATGACTAGCGCTATCAGTAAGAAGTGTTACTTTAGGATCCAATTGAAGACCGTTTGAATCAGTGTGTCCATCACAAAGAACATCAATGCAAAAATAATGGTTGTTTGAATCACCACAAATGTATCTTTGCGTAATTGTTTTTTTGATGGCCAAGAAACGTTTTTCATTTCTTCAACAACATTTTTCAAAAATTTCATTCGATTCCCTCCTTACTTCGTTTCACGATGCAAAGTATATTGATTGCAATACTTGCAAAATTTGTTGATTTCAAGGCGTTCGCCTTTTTTACCTTCACTGACTGATTTTGAATAGTTGCGGGATCCGCAGACAGAACAAGCCAAAGCAGCTTTTTTCGTTGCCATCTTAGTGTCCTCCCCCTTTTTATAAAGTTTTCCAACACTAAAAATACCATTTATTAAAGATTGTGTCAATTTTTGATTTTCTGTCGTATAAATATAGTTTCTGCTGATTTTGTGGTATGATAATGGTGTTAAATGGGTATTTGGGAGGGAAAATTATGTTATTAAAAACAATGGTTTACAAAAAACGCGATTTAACAACGGTAAAGGAAACAGCTACCTTAGAAGAAGCGCTGGCAATTTTAGAAGAGTCTGGTTATCGTTGTGTGCCTATCCTAGATGAATCAGGAAAGATTTTTAGAGGAAATATTTATAAAATGCACATCTATCGCCATAAAGCAAATGGCGGTGACATGACTTTACCCGTCACCTATCTGCTAAAAAATGCGACGAAGTTCATTTATGTCAACTCTTCATTTTTTAAGGTTTTCTTCACAATCAAAGAATTGCCTTATATTGCGGTACTAGATGAAAACAATCAATTTTACGGCATCTTGACTCATAGTTCCTTATTGAATATGTTATCACAATCATGGAGCGTCGAACAAGGAAGCTATGTGTTGACGATCGCATCAACAGGACAACAAGGCGACTTAGCGGTTATCTCAAAAATAATCGCAAAATACAGCAGTATCGCTAGCTGTATCACTCTCGACATCGGTAAAGACGAATTTATTCGTCGTACGATGATCACTTTACCAGCAAACACATCAAAAGAATTATGCGACAAGATCGTTGCGCAACTAGAAGCGAAAAACTTCAAAGTTGTGGAGATCGAAGACTTAAAAGCAGAATAAAATAAAAGATCATTCCTTCATTTCTTAGGAATGATCTTTTTTCTTGTTTTTTGAGAACCATCAAAGCAAAAAACAAGCTTTTTTTACACGCGCTTATCGAAGCGAACGGCACGATTGATGATATACATCACCGGTGCCGTAATCGTCATTACAATAAATTCACTCAATGCCGTTGTTGCAAATGTTGGCCAGAAAGGCAATGCTAAGGTGATATTTAGCATAATCGCAATCAGGAACATACTTAATGAAAAAACAATGGTATTAAATGCCAGTCTTACGAAAACATTTGGAATCTTCTTATATACCAATGCAGTTGCTCCTAAAGCCAAGAAGCTTCCGAAACCGCCGAATACGACATCCAAGATCCCCATTCCAAAGAACATGTTATACACTACAACCCCGCCAACGACACCCCACATCAATTTTCTGTTGAAAACGACCAAGTGATTCAATCCTTCAGATATCCTAAATTGAATCGCTCCTGAGGCAACGGGTGAGACTAGAACCGTTACAGCAACATAAAGTGCCATAATGATCCCATTGGCTGCGACGACACGCAAACGTTGATTGGTTAGATTTGTTGATTTTTCCATTTGATCCCTACTTTCTCCGAGTTTTGATTACGCGGGATGGTTGATGAACCGCGGTGCGCTTCGCACAAGTACTTATTATACACATTAATAGCCATATATCAATGTTAAACCGGCCATTTAATCATCAAATCATCTAGAATTCACCTGACAAAACTTTATGCAGATGGAATTGCTTCCTCTATTCCTTCATCCGTTGATTCAAAGAAACACTTCGCAGCTTTCATTTTCTAGCCCTATTCGACTATCAATGAATCATCCATCGTCAGATTTCCTAATGGCTTGTGATTCAATCTTTACCCTTGAAAGAGATGGGAAAAATATTATTTTTACGCCTACCGAAGAAATGAACGATGAAGATGGTGGCTTTGTGTTGAAACCTCGCTAAATCAAGGCGCATCTCGTGATGAAAGGTTAAGTGCTGAATTACTTTAAGATTCGTCGGATCTACGCACAGAAATCATCTTGAATACGTAAAACATCCCTTTTCGCTAACGGAAAGGGATGTTTAGAATGAATCAGACGATTCAGTTACTTTTTGATCAAAAATAGCTCTCTTCTCGTTGCCTCGTTACCTTTTTGGTAAAGCAATTTCTCATAGATGTTTACTCAGCGAATGCCTGCCACACCTCTATTTAGCTGGTCGAAAGCCCGCTTTGTAGGCTTCCACCTCTGTCTTGAACATCCGAATTGGACTGGTCGTTTTATTATAATATTGACTCCCCGGTATATGATAAATCTTTTGTTTGGAGCCTTTGATCAGCCCTTTGCCCCGTTTGTCTACATATTTTTTCAGTCCATCTCTAAATGCATCATTCGTCGTTCCAGGTGCTTTCCCACCTTTTTTCACCAGTTTGACCTGGATTGCTTCCAGTTGAAAACCAAAGCCAGACGTTCCTGAAGACTGTCCGTTTTTCGCCCACCCCATCCAGCCAAATTGTTGTGCATTGACTCGATAATAGACATCGTAATACTTAGCGATCTCACCGGTGAGTTTGATTTGGATCGCCTCCAACCGTTGTCCTTTTCCACTTGTACCAGACAGAGTCCCATTTTTTCTAAACGATTTTTCCCAGCCTTGTTTCTGAATGGAGGTTTTATATTCAATATTCCCTTTGTATTTTTCGTTAGTAATTTTTATCTTGATTGCTTCAAGTCGCTTGGCTTTCCCTGTGGTCCCTGACGTCTGACCGTTTGTTTTCCATGATTGCCACCCTTGAGACTGGATATTTGTTTGATAGCTCACACTTGGTGAAGATGCAGCAAAAACTGTCATCGGAAAAACAACAAAGCCAAGTAAAAGAACAAATAGTATTGACACTTTTTTCATTTTAAACCCTCCTTATTTTGATTATCTCAATATAATATCTAAAAAACAAACTTTTTATGAACAATAAATATTTTTTTATCAAAACACTTATTTAAACGTTGAACAGACTGAGAAATAAAAAAAGGAGTCTTAAGCGATGGCAACGAAAGTCAATTCATTTAGGGTTGGGGTCACTTATTGTATTCCTTTCAACACTCAAAGTTGAAAATTGCATGGTATCAAGCTAGCTTCTCGACGACTGATAAAATTTGCCTGTCAACGTACGATGAAAGAATCGTTGTTCATTTTTCTGAAAATCTAAGCAATTGACCGTCTGCAATGTGGTATAATCGACTTCGTTGAAATTTGTTTTGAGAGGATGGCATGATTGAACTTATTTGGATTGACCTTTGGCTTAAGAAATGTAAAAACTGGAATCAGTGTATTCCTCTGTATTTTGATTAGTGTTCTTTTGAATCGTGAAACCTACGTCGTATCAACGATCACAGCTGTTTTCACATTAAGAGAAGATCATGAGAATACCGTCAAATACGGGAAACATCGGATTGCCGGTAACAGCTTCGGCGCAATCGCTTCTGTATTTTGTATTGCGATATTTAACTTTTTCGGACATTCGTCCTTTATTCAAATGATTGCAATCCCTTTAGTGATCATGTTAATGATCGCTTTATTGGTCAAATTTGATTACTCCGAGGGAACAGTTGGTGCTTGTGCCACACTATTGACGATTTTATTTATGATTCCTCAAACTGAATCTTACTTGTATGCTTTTAATCGAATTGTTGATAGTTTTATCGGCATGACGATTGCAATATTGGTGAACCGCTTTTTTCCATTTCCGAATAAAAGTACCGCAGGGACGAAGACGACAACAAATGAGAGTGATTCATTTTAAAAATGAAAAAGAAAAAAACCATCTCAAAACAGCTTTGAGATGGTTTTTTAAGAATGGATCAGTTACTGAAAAGAACTTGTTGGTCTTCAATTAATGGATAAGAAATCGGTACATTACCTTCCAAATCTTCTTTATTCATATCAACTGCAACGATTTGACTATTTTCATACGTACGATAGTAATAGATTCCTTTATCTGTATTGCAGCAAGAAGAATAAATCGTGTACTCATAGCGCTCATTGCCTATGTCACAAAGTCCTTTTTGTTGCTCAACCGAACCTAAAATATGGAAGAACTGACTAATGCTTTCGGATTCAGATTCTCCAGAAACGGAATTCAATCGGGTAAAAGCTACTTTGACAAAGCGAGACATCGAAGAAAGATCTCCTGGCAGACCTAAGCCTCCCATTCCACGACTATATTCATCAAAATCCACCTTGTCAGAAAAATGAGTTTCCGGAGTTTTCGATGATAACACACGGTAATTATTCAAATTGAACAATTGATAGTCAAATGGTGGATTATTTGTCAAAACTCCCACCGGATTTTCATGAATATGAAGGCCATCACTCATACTTTCCACAACGATGGCACTTTTTTTATCAGCAATCATCCAATGCAAAGGCGATAGAGGCAAATCTTCACTAAAATTGATCCGAACGAGATTGACATTGGCTAATAGCCCTTTTACCTCTTCGACAGTAGCGCATTGTCCTAAGAGCCATGGGATGAACTCAAAAGGCGTAACATTCTCTTTTCCTTCTTGAAATTCATTGTAGACAGCATTTTCTGGAAAATTCAATCCAGCGATACCTAAACCTTTTTCATTGACCGCATCATAATACAGTGGATACTCAGCGACACCAGCAGCAATCCCAATCATTGCGTAATGGTGATCTATTTCACTTACTTTGCGAAATTTGAATGGATAATTTCTCGGAGTAATGGTCACTACTTCTTTATAAGAAACATCATAATCAAAATTTCTGCCAAAATAATGATCTTTCGTTACATAAGTTAACGCAGTACACATAATACTTCCTCCTAAATAAGTTTTTTACACTTCTAATTTACTCCTATCGCTTTTTTTTAACAAGGAAAAAGCAATAAATAATAATAAAAAAATAATTAGATATATTATAGTTATTTTAATATCTTTTCTCCATAAAATGCAAACCTTTCGAATTTTTACACAAAATAAAAAAACGATTTTTTTATCACTATTTATAACAATATGCATAAACATAGTTAAATAATGGTTAAAATAACCAGATACTTCTTTATTCGTGAGACTTTTCAAGGTAAAATAAATAAAGTATCTAAAAAAGAAAGGATATGTTCTTTTTTAGATACAAAAAAATATTTCTTCATAAATTATAATATAAGCAAAATATTACAATTTATTTTGAAAAAAAGGGGTTTAAAAATGAAAAAGATTTTATTTGGTTTTGTACTAGTATCCACTTTATTCCTGGCTGGTTGCTCTAGTGAAGATGTGGAAAGTGATACTGTCGAATCGTCACAACAAACAACTGAAACAACAATGGAAAGCTCCGAAGATTCTGAGGATGTCGCTGCTTCTGAAGAAGAAGAGATTGAAACTAATGAGAGCTCAGAAGAAGAAATTGACAGCCAAGCGAATGAGCAAGCTTCTGATGAATTGGAAGCACAACTTGAAAAATTATCTGATACGTACGCTGATCTGATCGCAGAAGTTGAAGGGTATATGGCCAATCCTGAAACTTATGATTTGTCCGCTTACACTTCTGTTATGCGTAGCTACACTGATTTGATGAGAGAATTTCAAACAACCACTGAGACAATTGAAGCGGCTGATCTAGGTGACGGCTGGGCTTACTACGATATCTATATGGATATTTTAGAAGAATCTGTGAAACTAACTGAAGCCTTCGCCAATCTACCAGAAATGCAGCAATAACTAAAGGAGCTCTCCTATGAAAAAAGTACTAATTAAGCTAGTACGGATTTTATGTGTGATCACAATAATCCTTAACATACTAGGCACCTCTGCTTTATTTTATCTTGCCCATACTCAAAATTTACTGGGATTTATGTTTCAAACATGGCAAAATAATCCGTTTAATTTTAGTAATTACGATGTGCTGATAATCAATAATGCGATTATATTTTTAGTGGTTCCAATTTTGATTTTAATTTTTGTGAAAAATCCAAAAAAAGAATGACTGCTACTTTCTAAAAGACATAAAAGCAAAATCGAATGAAAACTCGGTTTTGCTTTTCCTTTATCTTTTATTTAAACTATTTAAATTTATCTAAAAGACAACAACCAAATCATGTAAGCGATTGCTAAAAGAGAAAAATGTGCTATACTATAAGTGTAAGGAGCAAGGATTCCCAGTAAAGCAGACGAAGCAGGTTCTGCAAGAAAAGAATTGTTGTCAACTTAGAATAAAAGACAAAGGATGTGGGAATTTGAGTTACTCCTTACTAATTGAATAGGATTCGGCGATGGGCATCATTACCTGAGGATCAAAGTGGACATAAGAGAACCTTTGAAAACCCAGAAAGCACAATCGTCGAATCTATTTTTTTGCTCTTTTTTCAGGCATCGTCTCCCCGCCTTCTGTCGAAACATGCTATAATTAACCGCATTGAACGAAAAAACGATATGGAGCTATTCATAAAATGAACTATTATTATCACTTCCTCGTAAACCCTGCTTCAGGTAGTGGACGAGGAAAAAAAGCGGCGGAACGTGTGCAAAGAATCGTAAAAAAACATCGTTTCCCCCATCAAATCTACCTAACCAAATCACCCGGCGACGAACGGAACATCACCAGAAAACTCTTAAAAGAACGACTTTTGCCTTGGGATGATGTCTATTTAGAAAATGGCGAGATGCTTTATCCATTATTGGTGGTTATCGGCGGTGATGGAACGCTTCACCAAGTAGTATCAGAGTTACAACTTGAACAACAACAGATTCCCGTTGCTTACATCCCCGCTGGCTCGGGAAACGATTTTGCGCGAAGTATCGATCTGCCACGAGAGCCGGAAAAAGCGTTTTGGAAAATTGCCGGTACTACTAAGCCCCAAGAATTGGCCATTATCCGCTATGAAGAGCAGATCCAAGAGGAAAACGGCATCGCTCTTAATAATGTGGGTATTGGTCTTGATGCGGCAATCGTCTATACCACCAATCACTCTGTGGCAAAAAGCAGTCTTAATAAGTTCAACCTCGGCTCCTTTTCCTATATCGCTGCAATTATCCGCGTTTTGTTTCTTCAAAGAGGTTTTCCGATCTTAGTCGAGTGTAATGGGCAACAATTCAGTTATAAAAAAGCTTTTTTGTGCACCACGACCAATCATCCTTACTTTGGCGGCGGTGTTGCAATCGCCCCAACCGCTTCAGTCAGAGAGAAAAAGTTTGATTTCGTGCTCGTTGAGCGTGTGTCGATTTTCAAGATTTTCTGGCTGATCGGTTTACTGATGCGTAAGAAACACATGAATTCACGCTACTTTCATCATCTCTCCACGTCGAAGCTGAGAATTATCTCTACCGTGCCCCAACATGGACAAGAAGATGGCGAAGAAATGGGCCAACGTCCCTTTGATATTACCTTTACTACTGCCAATCAATTATTTTGGTGCCCATAAAGAAAACGATACAAATCAGCAACGATTTGTATCGTTTTTTTCTGTGTACCTGTTAGTTTTTCGCTGAGTTGTACTGCCAACGAGGACTTCCTTCTTTTCCCAAAACAAAATGAATCATTGAAAATACTGCTGCAAATGCAACCAAGACAAAGCCATTGAACCAAAACGATTCAGTAAACCCTTGATTGTACGTGAGGGTCTCGCTAATCAAGGTATTGTTTTGAACAAACCAATACGTTGGTGTAAACGCCGCGATTTTATTGACGATATCTGGCAGGAAATTAGCTGATACAAAGACACCACCGATAAAACAGCTGCCGGTTATAAAGATATTGCTGATCCCGCCGATTGCTTCTGAATTTTTCACCAGGGAAGTGACACACGCCGAGAAGCTGATGACTGGTAATAAAAACAAGAACGTGTTCAAAATGTGGTACCAAGCTGCTGTATCCCAAGACGTGCGGATCACTAATAACACCATCAGTAATAAAAAGCCGAAAGTTAAGAGCAGCGAATAACTGATCAAGCTTAACAGGATTTTCCGCTGTAAGACACGTTTAGCAAGAGGGGCGCTCTGGTTTCGCTTGCTGATTGCTTTGCGATTAAAGGCCATATTGATCACGCCAAACCCGCTAAATATTGATAGAAAGAGACCATATGACAATAAGTTAAAGGTCATGCCTGTTAACATTTTTTTCATTCGTTGACTATATTCTGTACTGAGTTCAACTTGCCCAGTGACGGCTAGCGCTGTTTGTGCTTGTTCTATCGCCTCACTAACTGTTTTACCTTCTTCTTTAAAAAGTAAAAGCGTCTGTAAGTACGTGTTCACTTGCTGGGTGACAATGGTTTTAGAGAAAGCATCTGGCCGGCTTTGAATCTCGATTGCTGGCATCTGGCCGGCCTCCACCTGTTCCGTGAAATCTACTGGTAAATGCAAGACGATGTTTATGCGATTAAAATAAAGGGCATCATCAATTTCTTTTTGTGAGGTACCCTCCAAAGTGACCAAGGTCTGCTTCTCCTTCAAGTAGTCCCGAAGACCGTCAACGACTGGCGACTCCTCTTCACTGATCAAAGCAATGTTGGCTTCTTGTAAAGAGGTGTTTTCGACGTCGATGCTTTGTGCATAAAAGAATGTAACTCCCACAGTGATCAGTACTCCAATTAGTAAGTTCGACTTATTGGCCTTCAGCAAAGTCCAAATCGTTTTATAAAGCGTCATAGCGCACCCCTCTTTCGATCCAAGCATTTCCAATTGCGAAAAGGACGATAAAGCCAGTCAACCATAGAAGATTGGTATAAAAGCTAGCAAGATCTGTATAGTAGTATAATTGATAGAGACTTTCACTGATCAAATTGACGAGATTTACTTGCCCCAGTATCGGCACATGTAGATCAAGCCAATACTTGATTTGTTCCGAGCCCATCATCCCGGCAAAAAAGCTCATTGCCATCGTCACGGAAATCAAAATGCCATCCTTTTGCACCAGATTCATTTTTGGCGTCAGATTTCCAATCAATGTTCCTAGCAAAATCGCACACAATGATCCCAATGCGGCAACCAGTAGTAACCACTGCCATCGTTCACCAAAGTCTACTTGATAGACAAAACGAAAAACCGCTAAAATAATGTAGACTTCTACTAACACAATCGTAAAACTCGCCGCTAAATTCGCACTTGAAACCAATGTGCGTTTTCTTGGTATCAAGGAAAGCCGAATCCCATTCGCGGATTGATTGGCTTGCTGATCCTGAACATTGCGAACACCCCACATCGTCCCATAGAGGATCGCCATCCCAATCAAAGTAAAGAAATAAAAACTTTTAACACTCATGTCACGATCAGCATTCACTTCTTGAAAAGTCGCTTCCTGTTCAAACTCGGCCATAATTGGTGCAAGATCAAGCGTTTCAAGTTCTGCTGCTTTACTAGAAATAATCGCTGTACGTTGTAAAAATTGATCCATTACATTTTTCATCAACGTCTGACTCATGCCCGCTTGCCCCACATGGAGTGAAATCGTTTCGTCAGCTATCAGATAAAACCCAGCTAAATCACCCGCATTCAGCTCTTCAACTGCCTCTGCTTCTGATAGTTCCTTAAGGTCAAATAATGGTTTTTCATTGATTTCCACTTGTTCAAGGACCGCGGAAAAATTTTCCGAAAGCGCTGATTGATCCCCGTTTTTTACGATTCCCGTCGTGATTGTCTCTAAATTTCCTGCTTGATCGATCTCCCCAAAGGCCGCCATAAACATTAGGCCTAAGAGAATGGGAAACGCCAACGTCCAAAACAGCATGGATTTATTTCGCAACAGCACTTTTGTGCGATATTTGTAAAAATGCCAAAACATGTTTTCCCCTCCTTTAGTCTCTCAATTCCTTGCCCGTGATCTCTAAAAAGACATCATTTAAGGTCGCTTCTTTGGTTGCAATTTTTCCGTAACTGATTTTCTCTGCTTGTAAGAGCGTCAAAATGGGGAGCAAGACCGTATTGAGTTCCGTCGTTGTTACTTGGAGCTGTCCCTCTTTATAAACGATCCCGTCAGCAGTAATGGTGGTTTGAATTGTAGCCAATACATGGTCTGGCAGTAAGGGGATGTCGATGGTCAAACGATCTGCCGTGCGTACCATGTCTTTCAGAGATTCCTTGGTCCCTTTGGCAATCACCTGTCCCTGATCCATAATCACGATCTGGTCACAAAGAATTTCCACTTCTTCCATGTAATGGGTCGTATAAACGATCGTTGCTCCTTGGCGATTCAGCTCTTTGATGCTTTCCAAAATTTTATTACGACTTTGGGGATCGACGGCGACTGTTGGTTCATCTAAAAAAATCAAGCGTGGCTTATGAGCGATCCCACAGGCAATATTCAACCGTCGTTTCAAGCCACCACTCAGCTCACCTGGATGGAAAGTCACGAAATTTTCCAATCCCACTAATTGTATGACTTCTTCGATCAATGCTTGCCGTTTCTCTTTGTCAGCAACATATAAACCACAAAAATAATCGATATTTTCTTGTACACTTAGTTCTTCAAAGACGGCAACATCTTGAGGAACGACGCCAATCATTGCTTTAACGGCATAGTTTTCAGGGGTCATGGTTGATCCAAACAGTTTAATGGTGCCTTTGTCATAATTTAGCAAAGAGAGCATACAATTGATAGCAGTCGATTTCCCACTACCGTTTGGTCCCAATAATCCTAAAACTTCCCCTTCTTGTACTTGCAGATCAAAATGATTCAATGCCACAAAATCCCCATAGCGTTTAACTAATTTATCAATTTCAATAATCATGATGAAAAACTCCTTCCAAATTTCTTGTTAATCTGACTATAATAAAGTTTAAGAAAAGAAACTAGTGACGATTGACCAAAACAACCATGACATTTGTCACAATGAAGGAGTCTGCCATGTCCAAATCTCGACTACTCAGCGAAGCTGGCTTTCTACTCGCTATCTCATTGCTTCTATTGGTAAATCAAGGATTTGTTGCCGTACAAGTCATTTTTTTGCTGATCGCTATTTTCTTCACTGGTGTCAGTTATTTATTGCCTAGGAAAGCAAGCTGGTTTTTTCAAGTTATTCTATTGCTTCTATGTACTTTTTGGCCAGAGCTTGCCCTCTTTCTGCCTGCAATTATGCGGGTGATCGCTCCTGAAGAAAGAAAAGATGACATTCTATCTTTATTAGGATTTTTATTGATCGCAACAGTTGGCAATCAATCCCCCTCCAAGATCGCCTTTGTCATCCTTTTGTTGCTTTTTGCTTTTTACTTACGTAAAAAAGAACAGCGAATGTCTGCTCTTGAGAAAAAGTACATCGCTTCAAAAGATACTCATTGGGAAAAACAGCAGCAATTATCGCAGCAAAACAAAGTACTAGCCTTATCACAAGAAACAAAATTGGCCTTACAAATTGCCGAAGAACGAAATCGAATCGCGCGAGATATCCATGACAATGTTGGCCATCTGCTGTCGAGTGCCATTTTGCAGATTGGCGCACTTGAAATGATCAATCAAGAACCAAAACTGAATGAGCCCTTAGCAAATTTGAGTGCTACGGTTCACACTGGGATGGATCGTATCCGCCAAAGCGTTCATGATCTCCATGAGACATCGATTACTTTCCAACAGTCCTTAGAGTTTCTGATTGCTGATTTTCCATCTTCAGTCACGATTGAAGGAACCTTATTTGAAGGATTGAACGAAACCCAGCAAAATTGTTTCTTAATGGTGATCAAAGAAGCCTTGACCAACAGCATCAAACACAGTCATGCCAAAACCGTTGTCTTGCATTTTCGGACACTGCCTGCTTTTTTCCGCTTGCAAATCACCAATGATGGGGTCCGCGGATCTCAAATTGCTAAAACTGGAATCGGTCTGAAAACGATGCGTCAACGGGTCCAAGAACAACAAGGACAAGTTCATATCTTACAAGAAAACCAACGCTTTCAGTTGACGATCATTTTACCAAAGGAGGAACACCAATGATTACTGTAGTTATTATTGACGATGATCCGTTTGTGACGACCTCGTTGCAAACCATTTTAGAAAGCACAGAAGAAATTCGTGTATTAGGCATCGGTCATTGTGCCAAAGACGCCATTGACCTCTATGAAACTCATCGTCCTGACGTTTTGCTGACGGACATCCGCATGCCGGAACAAACTGGGATCGATGCTGCCAAAGAAATACTGGCTAAATTTCCCCACGCGATCCTTTTGCTATTGACTACCTTCAAAGATGAAGAATACATTCGAGAAGCCTTTTCCATCGGTGTGAAAGGTTATTTGATCAAACAGAATTTACAGGCAATCATCCCTTCTGTCAAAGCCTCTTATAATGGCCAAGTTGTCTTTGGGAATGAAATCGTTGAGACCTTCACGCAGCTAATGAAGAACGAACCATCAATTGACAATCAAGCTTCCTTTAGCGAACGTGAATTTGCGATCATCAAAGAAGTAGCAGCGGGTAAAAACAATAAAGAAATCGCCGATGCCTTGTATTTGAGTGATGGAACCGTTCGTAATTACATCAGCCAATTACTAGAAAAGCTGGGGTTACGGGATCGCACGCAATTAGCAATCTATTTTTATCAGCATTTACAGTGAGTCTCGTTAGACACAAAAAACCTGAAGAAATGCGCCTTTGCATTCTTCAGGTTTCTTTCTATTCGATTATTCAACAGTTGGTTTCTTCTTGGTAGAAAATCATGGATTTCCAGGACTGCCAGGATTCGTTGGGTTATTTGGTGTGTTAGGCGGGAAAATCGGCGCCTTATCTAACGTTTTTTCTAATCCTGATTCTTCCCGTTCGCCTCGTTCTGCATCAGGGCTTTCATCTAATTTAAATTCTTTTTCCATCTCATCCAATTTCTTAAAGTCGTTGCCAGATTCTTTTGCGAGTTTTGCTAATTTGTCTTCGGTTTCTTTCGCCATAATGTAACGCCTCCTTTTGATTTCAGCTTAGCATAAGAAGCTGAAAAACCAAAAGAAAGCGCTCACTAACAACCCATTTTTAGCATTTTCTCATCGTTATAATCCCTCGTTTTTTACGGGCATAAAGTCGTACGGAGAACAGTCCTTCATCCCAATCATTGGATCTACTAAATGCTTTTTGACCATCGTTAAGGTCAGCACACCATCGTTTTGCGTTTCTTCGATGAGTGCTTCTTCCCCCGTAGTCCCTTCACTTAGGACCTTATCCCCTGACAGAGGCTTGGCCGTTTCTGTCTGATTTGATGCCGACGGATCAGGTTCGGCAAAAGCAAACAAGTCCAACCCACTATCTGGTGACTTTTCTGTCGCTTGCTGGTTAGCAGCAGCTTCAGTGCTGGGATTTTCCTTTGGCTTCGAAGCTACCATTTTTGCCTTCGTGTTCTCAGAGGAATCATTATAAAACGGATCATCGGCTTCCTCAAACTGAGCCAATTTCGCCCGTTGCAGCGGCGTCATTTCTTCCGTGCCATTGATACGTTCTTTTAATGTCGTTAAGCGAGTGGCAGATTCGTGACTGACACAGGTTTGGTAGGCTTGCGGTTCACCAAGTAAAATCAGCATCTCTTTGCTGCGAGTCACAGCGGTATATAGCAAATTGCGCTGCAGCATACGCTGGTATTGATGAACCATCGGCAAAATAACCATTTGAAATTCACTACCTTGGGATTTATGGATCGAACAACAGTAGGATAATGTGATCTTGTTCCATTCATTACGCTTATAGGTCACTTCGTTGGCATCAAATTGAATGACCAGTTCGTCAACCTTGTCTTCCGACTGTTTGGCTAGAGTGATCCCAACGATTTGGCCCATATCGCCATTAAACACGTTATCTTCAGGAGAGTTTACCAACTGCAAGACCTTATCGCCGATACGATACACCGTATCATTGAAGGTGACCTCTTTTTTGGTTCCATCGTTGGGGTTAAAAATCTCTTGCATCATTTTATTCAGAGCATCGATCCCAGCTGCCCCACGATACATCGGCGCCAACACTTGAATATCTTGCGGCGTATAACCTTTGTCTTTCGCCCGTTTCACGATCTGAGCGATCAACGGTTCGATCTTGTACGCATCACACGCAAAGAAAGAACGATCTTTTTGGTTTTGTGTAAAATCAGCAGGCAGCTGCCCGTTTTTGATGGCGTGGGCCAGTGGAATAATACTTGATCCATCTCCTTGACGATAGATTTCCGTCAATTCTTGTTTCGGGATCGCATCGATCGCTAGCAAATCATGAAGGACTTGTCCTGGTCCCACAGAAGGAAGCTGATCTTTATCCCCCACAAAAATCACTTGCATGTTTGTAGGGATCGACTTAAAGAGCGTATTCGCCAACCACGTATCGACCATTGACATCTCATCGACGATCAGTAAACCGCCTTCTAACTCTTTGGGACTAATCGATGGTGCTTTTTCACGGCCATTCAATCCTAACAAACGATGGATCGTACCACTTGGCAAACCAGTCGTTTCGTTCATCCGTTTGGCGGCTCGACCAGTCGGTGCTGCCAAGAGAATCGGAAAGGTTTCGTCGCTGTATCTTGATGGTTCTAAGTCCAAATCGTTCAACTCAGCAAATAATTGTACGATCCCATTGATTACTGTTGTTTTCCCGGTACCTGGGCCACCTGTCAAAATAAACAATGGCGATCGGATTGCTTCTTTGATCGCTTCTTCTTGCGAGGAACCATAGGTGATGCCTAAGTGCTTTTCTATTTTACGTAACGTTTTGCTGATTTTTTTCTCAGGATAGACGATTTCTTTTTTGCGGGAAAGCAAGCGTTCGATGGAACTGGCAATTCCCCATTCAGAAAAGTACAAACTATTTTCATATAAACGGGTTTCTTCTTGTTGGATCTTTCCTTCTTCCACTAGATGAATGATCGTTGATGCCAAATCGTCAGGCGCAATCTCAATGGGGCGGCTCGTTTCTAATAGGCGCAGTGTCTGCTCTAACAAATCTTGGGCGTGGATAAAGGTATTGCCCGTCTGCAAGGACTGGGCGAAGATTTGATGCAAGACCGCCGCTCGAAACCGTTGCGGTGACGAAGCCTCGATCCCCAGCTGTTCAGCGATGCCATCTGCACGTTTAAAGCCAATGCCTTCAATGTCTTCCACCAGCTGATATGGATTCTCCTCAATAATGGATAGCGCCTCATTTTTGTAGGCTTGATAGATAGCAAAAGATAGCTGGCTACCAAAGCCATAGCGACTCAAGCCAACGATTACTTGATCCATCCCATGGTTTTGCCGAACGGTATCTAAAATCATTTTTTGCTTACTTTCATTTAACCCTGGAATCTGCTCCAACAATGCCGGTTCTTCCAGCATCCGGTCGATCGCTTCTTCTCCTAACAGGTCAACGATTTTTTCAGCAGTCTTCTTGCCGATCCCAGGAAATTTTTCACCAGAAAGGTAGGCAATCAATCCTTGTTCAGAGGTCGGTTGTTCTTGTTGGTAACTCTCAGCCTTCAACTGGACGCCATACTTGGGATGATTGACCAGCTCACCAAAAAACCGATACTTTTCCTCTTCTTGGATCTCGCCGAAACTACCAGTAACGACGATCTCCGAGTCTTTGTAGTCGGCATTATTCTCAGTGACTTTAACTAATAGTACTTTATAAAAATTGCTGGGATTCTGGAAAAAGATGGCGGCAACATGGCCGACAAAAAACGTTCTTTCTGGAATCATGGTGCCGCTCCTTTCATGGTTTACAATAAAGCGTCTAATCCTGCCTGATTGCTTAAAAAGCTTGCTTCATTCCAAAGTTTCAGCTCAAAAGGCAGTACTTTTTGGTCATTGGTCTCTAAAAGGCTTAAGCTGTTGTTGACTAGTCCACCTTGCTCTCTTAATTCGGCTAATGGTTTGCCTGCAAGCCACTGGATAGCAGCCGTAAAGGATGCCCCATGACCGACGAACAATAATGGGCCTTCATGCTGCATCACCGCATCCATGACGACGGTCTCGATCCGGCTCAATGTTTCTTGGATCGGCTCTCCCTTAAAGGCACTGGGATCGTAGCGATCAAGATGATTACGCAGATCAGTCAATTGTTGAGGATACTTCTCATGCATTTCATCGATAGAACGTCCTTCTAATTCACCAAGTCCGATCTCACGCAGGTTCTCATTATAAATAATTTCAACAGGGTGATGGAGCCTTGTTTGGATCTCTTGGGCAGTTACTTTTGCTCGTAAAGACGTGCTTGAATAAATCTTCTCAAAAGGAATAGCAGCCAGATGATCACCGAGCAGTTTGATCTCTTCATGACTTTCCGGCAATAACGGTGAATCCCCTAGCATCCCTTGAAAGCGGCGCGCTTGGTTCCACTCTGTTTTTCCGTGACGGGTAAAGTATAATTGCATCGAACAAGCCTCGTTTCTTAATCTAGTTTGTCGTTCTCATAATGGTGTGTCAATTCCAGCTGTGGGAAGCCTTGCTGCCGCAAAACTTCATAAATGATCAAAGCAGCCGTATTTGATAGATTTAGGGAACGAACATGCTCATCATTCATCGGAATGCGTAGGCATTTTTCGGCATGCTCACGCATAAAGCTTTCCGGAAGCCCCGTCGTTTCTTTCCCAAAAATAAAGAACTGATCATCATCTGCGGTATAATCGACGTCAGAATACACGCGATTGGCAAATTTCGAGATCAGGTACAACGGACGCTCTCCTAAAAAGTCCATAAAAGTAGCCAAATCTTTGTGATAGGTGATATTGACATCATGCCAATAATCAAGTCCTGCCCGCTTCAATTGCTTGTCATCCGTTGAAAAGCCTAGTGGCTCTATTAAGTGTAAATGAGTATTTGTTGCTGCACAAGTACGTGCAATGTTCCCCGTATTGGCCGGGATCTGAGGTTCAAAAAGAACGATGTGATTCATAGATAAAAACTCCTTTCGATCGGATATTGCCGATCGGTTCTCGCATTGATTTGTGTCTCTGTATCTTGCGTTTTACAATTGATTCTCAATAGCTTCTTCAATAACTTCTATAGTACCATATTTTGGCACGCTTGTTTTTCTAGAAACAACATTTTTTGTGTGCTTTTTTGGGCATAAAAAAAAACGTACCAACTCGGTGTCGATCACTGCGAGTCGTTACGTTAGTGAAGCTCTTTTCACTAACTTTTATCAGAACAGGAACCTGATAAAAACCAATGAAAAATGACTTGAGAACAATATATCACTCCCATGGCATGATTGCAAGAGTAAATAACAAAAAAGTTCAAAATATTTTCAGGAAATTTTCGCAATCAACACCTCAACATCAACAGTTATCTGTGCCAAAGGGGTTTGACGCAGCTTTTCTTTCCTTTCCTCCGAAGCCCCCCACTCTAACGGCGACATGGCAAGTAAATCTTGCCGATTTTCTTCAGGAATCGCAAAAACATGCGTTACTCTTTGACGGGATGCGGTGGGATAGTGTTCAAAAAATTTGCTAACGACCCGCTCATTCGAATACTGCTGTTTTGTTTCGTCATCAGGATAAAAAGCGGCTCGTAGTTCTTTTAAATAATCCGCTGCTGGGACGACTTTGATCAACTGGCCACCCTTTTTTAGAATGCGGTTGAACTCCCCGTAATTTGACGGTGAAAACAGATTGAAAATCGTATCAAAGCTCGCTTCAGCAAACGGTAACTTAGTCAGATCCGCCACACACCAAAAAGCGGGTACGTTTTGATTGGTAGCTAGATAGACCCCGTCTTTGGCTATATCAAAACCGACAGCCGCTTGGGTCTTTTCATTGACCATCTGTGCAAGGAAACTGCCTTCACCGCAACCGACATCTAAAAGATACTCAGCATCCCCCAAAGCTGCTTTGATGGTCTCAAGGACTGGTGCATACATGCCGCTAGCGATCATACGTTGACGCGGCAAAAACAGTGCTTGATCATAATCTGCTTTAACTTGATGATCCAAAAAGAAAAGTGTGCCTTTCTTTGATAAGTCAAATCGATGACGATTTGGACAAACCAAGCCATTTTCGGTCGGGAAAAATGCTTGGCGGCACAACGGACATTCAAATAAGTGATAATGGGCGTTTAAAAAAAGGCGCCCGCGATCGATTTTTTTTAACATTCAACTTCCCTCATCTCTGCTCTACTTTAGCATATTCTTGTGGTAGAATGCTAGTGGATAGAATAACAAATCAATTGAACACCCATCTATTGGAGGTAAATCATGTTAAAAGAATTTTGTGCAGAAAATTATACCAATATTCCCTTAGCAATCGCCCGAGGTGCCCAACGCATCGAACTCTGTGATAATTTAGCAGTCGGCGGAACAACACCAAGTACCGGCGTGCAAGAAGAAGTCCTGCAATATGCTGGCGAAAAAGGAATACCCGTTATGACGATCATTCGACCTCGAGGCGGTGATTTTGTTTACAATGATACAGAATTGAAAATCATGCATACCGACTTGATCGAAGCAAAAAAATTAGGAACAGACGGCGTTGTTCTAGGTTGCTTAACACCTAGCGGTTGGTTGGACGAAGAAGCATTGGAGCTATTGTTAGAAACTGCAGAAGGCTTGCAGGTTACTTTTCACATGGCATTCGACGCGATTCCTGCAGCGCGTCAATTCAAGGCGATCGATTGGTTAGCTGAGCATGGCGTACAGCGGATTTTGACCCATGGTGGTACTGCAGGCACCCCTATCGAAGCAAATTTCGATCGTCTGAAAGAATTGATCGCCTATGCTGGTGAGCGTTTAACGATCTTACCTGGCGGTGGCATTTCCTATGAAAATGCCCAACAAGTTGCTGATATACTAGGTGTAAAAGAAGTTCATGGAACCAGAATCGTTGACCTTAACGATTGAGATTGAGGGACACAAAAGAATCACGCAAAGAAACCCCCACAAACGATGGTAACGCATCATTTGTGGGGATTCTTTTTATATGGCTTGCAGTAAGTCGTATTGTGATTGATACAAATGGTGGTACAAGCCTTTTTGTGCCATTAGCTGATCATGGTTACCAGATTCAGCGATCGTTCCCCCCGCCACGTAAAAGATTCGATCAGAATTTTTGATCGTGGACAGCCGGTGAGCAATGATAAAGGAGGTTCTGCCTTCTAACAGCTTCAACAATCCTTCTTGCAGCAATTCTTCTGTCTTCGTATCGATACTTGAGGTCGCTTCATCTAAGATCAAAATTTTTGGATCAGCCAACAACGCTCGGGCAAAGGAAATCAGTTGCCGTTGCCCTGCAGATAAAGTGCTTCCTCGTTCTTCGACGACGGTTTGATAGCCGTCTTTCAACTCCGTGATAAAGTCGTGAGCACGGACGATTTTCGCTGCTTCGATGATCTCTTCTTCTGTTGCATCTAATTTTCCATAGCGAATATTCTCTATGATCGTTCCTGAGAAAATAAAAGTATCTTGCAGCATGACCCCCATTTGTGAACGCAGCGATTCCAGCGTCACGTCACGAACGTCCATCCCATCTACTTTAACACTGCCTTCATTGACATCATAAAAGCGGCTCAGCAAATTGATGATCGTGGTCTTCCCTGCACCAGTAGGGCCAACCAAGGCAATGCTTTCCCCGGGTTCGATGTGGAAATTGACATCAGAAAGAATGTTTTTGCCTTCTTCGTATCGGAAGGTCACGTGTTCAAAATCAACGGTCCCTTTCATCGTCGGCAATACTTTTGCATCTGGTTTGTCTTCGATATCTGGGACTTCATCCATCGTTTCAAAAATCCGTTCAAGATAGGCTGTTGCTGTAATCAAAGAATTATAAAAATTCCCGATATTGATGACTGGATTCCAGAAATTATTGATATAACTGATAAAAGCGATCAGAGTACCTGTGCTGACAGCGACACCAATTTGGCGAATGCCGACAAAATAAATCAAACAAGTCGTAATGACTGAAATGTTTTGCACCCCAGGCCACATGAGAAACTGAATTTTGACAGCTTTCATCCAGGAAGTCCGATAATCATTGCTGACTTCTTGGAAAATCTCTGCATTTTCTTCTTCCCGTGCGAAGGATTGGGTAATCTTGATGCCGGCAATACTTTCATGAATGTAAGCATTTAAATTGGACTGTTTATTACTCAACTCCTGATAGGCTTTGCGCTGGTTATTTTTGATTACCATCACCATGATGAACAAAATTGGCAGCAACGCAAGGGAATATAGGGTCAATTTGAAGTCGATCGCAAACATAAAGATCAAGGTGATGATGACGTTGAAAACATCGGAAATCAAATTGATCAGGCCATTACTCAACAGGTCACTCAGTGTATTGATGTAGTTTACGATGCGGATCAAGATCTTGCCATGGGGCCTTGTATCAAAATAAGAAAACGGCAGCCGCTGCAGATGTTCAAAAATATCAAAGCGCATATCCTTCAAAACATCTTGCCCAATATTCGTGATATGGTAAATACGATAACGCATGCAGACGCCAATAACGATCAAGGTCACTAAAAAGGCAGCTCCTAAAAGCAGCAATTGATTGACATTTTTCTCAGGAATCGATGAGTCGATAGCGATCTTCGTGAAAACGGGCGCCAGCATTCCTGCTAAGTTTGCTAGGATGATCGTAAATAGTACTTTTCCAATACTTTTTTTATACGGTACGACGTATTGGGACAAACGCTTGAAATCCTTCCAGCTAAATTCCTGGTCTAATTCCTCATCCACATCAAATTTATTTCTCGCCATCGTCTTCACCTCCTGACAAACCTAATTGTTTTTGATACACTTCATAGTATTTACCTCGCAGTTTGACAAGTTCTTCGTGGGTGCCTTGTTCAACGACCCGCCCTTTTTCCATCATCAAGATCTGATCGGCTTCTCGAACGGAGGAGATGCGATGCGCAATGATGAACGTCGTTTTCTCTCCTGTTAATTTTGTCAGCTCTTGTTGGATCTTCGATTCTGTCTCCATATCGACGGCAGACGTCGTGTCATCCAAAATCAAGATCGATGGATCTTTGGCTAAGGCCCTCGCAAGAGAGATCCGTTGTTTTTGTCCGCCAGAAAGTCCGACGCCTCGTTCACCGACAATCGTCTCGTAGCCTTGAGGCATTCGAGAAATAAAGGTATCTGCATCGGCGACTACGGCCATTTGCCGAATAAAGCCTTCATCTGCTAAAGGATTTCCAAAAGCAATATTGTCAGAGATGGTATTAGAAAACAAGAAGACATCTTGCATCACCATTGAAATGTTTTCCCGCATTTGGCGCACAGGATACTCTTTGGCATTTTTTCCATCAATCAATACTTCCCCTTCAGTCGGGTCATAAAAACGTCCGACTAAATTCACTAAGGTCGTTTTTCCTGAGCCGGTTTCGCCTAAAATCCCTAACGTTTGTCCCGGCCCGATGGTGAAGTTGATGTTTTCCAACACATTTTGATCCGGGTCATCTGAAAAGTGGAACGAGACATCTTTGAATTCCACAAACCCATTGATCGGTTCTAATTTTTCTTGTTTGTGAACCGGTATTTTCGATTCTTGTGCTAGCATTTGTCGGATTTTGATACAAGCTGCAGAAAATCGCTGAACATCGTTGATCAACCAACCGCTCATACGCATAGGGTTATTCAACATCCATAGATAGCCATTAAATGCAACGAGATCACCTAATGTCATCTCCCCATTGATTACGAAAATTCCGCCTAAGACTAAGGCAATGACTGACAAACTTCCTGCTAAGCCATCAAGCCATGGCAGATAAGTGCGGGAAACTTTGGCAGATGCCATGTTGCGGGTCTTAAAATCTTCGTTGTACGAGCGAAATTTTTCGATCTCAAAATTTTCACGAGCAAAAGCTTTCACCACCCGATTGCCGCCAATATTTTCTTCTACCATTGAGTTCAAGCGCGAAAAGCTCTCACGAATATCAAAAAACAGTGGGTGTGCTTTTTTAGACATGCGATTCGTCAACAGAAAAATGATCGGTGTGACAGCCACCAATGTCAACATCAATTTCCAATCAATAAAGCTCATGACCACCACCGCAGAAAAGAACCACAAGATACATTCAGCGATATTATAGGTCACCCAAGAAACAAAGTGGCGTATGGCATCAGTATCCCCGGTCATTCGTGCCATAATATCTCCAACCCGTGTGTGATTAAAAAAGTCGAAATCCAATTCCTGCAGTTTCTGATACAAGTCTTCCCGTAAATCGTATAGCGTATTTTGTCCGACCCGTTCAAATAAAATTTGATAACTATAGCGGACAATGGTGCGAATGACGGTCGTTGCGATCATGATCAACAGTAATGGAATCAATAAGTGCGTTTTTTGCTGATTGATGACATCATCGATCACCATTCCTCCCAAGTACGGATTAACAATGATCAGCGCTGCATTGATCACTAAAAACAGGATCGCCAATATGATTTTTCCGCGGTTCTTTTTGGCATAGCGCCAGATCCATTGTGTATTACTCATCTAATTCCCCCTCTCGTTGTTAAGCTTAGCGTTTTGAAAAGCGATTTGAATGGTTTTTCTTACTCATTTTGATGTAAAATATTAGTAAGAAGCACCATTCCCTTTTTTTATCGGAGATGGGCACCAAATTGGAGTGAATCAGCCATGAATTTAGTTAACCCTCGAACCTTCAATCCCGAAATCATCTATCTCTTTGACCCATGGACGCAAGCAGAAAGTCATGGAGAAATGCACCATCATGACTTTTTAGAAATCAGCGTCTTGTTAGAAGGAGAAAGTACGTATTATTTTGAAAAAGAACCAGCGAAGAAAATTCGTGCTGGCAGTGTCATGCTTTTTAATCCTGGTGTCGACCACTGCGAGTTACAGCCTAAAGGCACTCGCTCCCACCAGTTGCATATTGGACTGAAGAATATTTCCTTGGAAGGATTCAAGCGAAATTTTTTCCCCAACAAGCACCCATTGTTAGAATTAGGCAAATACCATCATCAAGTTTTGGAAAAAGCGTGGCAGTTGGTGCGAGAAAGCAGTGAAGAGCGGGATGAGTTTCAGTTGATGCAAAAAGCTGTCTTGATGGAGATGCTCGTCTATATTTTACGCGGACTAAATGAAGACCACATCAATGTCGTTCCTTACCTTTCCAAAAGCCAAAGAAGACAACAACAAATCGTCAACTATACCGTCTATTATTTGGAAAATCATTATAAAGAAGAAATCACCTTGGAAAAACTGGCACAAGATCAATTTCTCAGCCCGACGTACCTTTCCAAGATTTTTAAAGAAGCGACAGGGGTCAGCCCCATTAACTATTTGATAGAAATCCGCCTAAAACGCGCCAAAGACATGCTAAAAAATGACAACCTCACGATCAAGGAAGTCGCCTCTGCAGTTGGCTATCAAGATGCCTATCACTTTAGCAAGTCTTTTAAAAAACTTTATGGCGTCTCTCCTTCTGGGGTGTTGCCAAAACCAAAAAATTAAAAAGCAAGCCAATGATTCTTCACTCGAAGAAAAATCATCGGCTTGCTTTTATTTTTTATTCATTGAATAAAATAGTTCATAAAAAGACTGGCAATATTGAAATAGATCAAAACACTGGTCAAATCACTGAGGGTCGTAATAAACGGACCGCTCGCCACTGCCGGATCAAACCCAAGCTTATCCATTAGCATCGGAATCAAACTTCCCGCTAAGTTGGCTACTGTGATGGCACACATCATAGCCATCCCGATCACAAACCCTAGAATCGGATTTTGTTTCCAGACAGCCACAATAGCAAAAATCGTCAATCCGGTAATAGCTCCTGTGAAAAGTCCTGTAAGCACCTCACCGACCACTGTTTTCATAAAGCTATTTTCTTTATCATCATTGATCGCCAAGCGGCGTACGGCTACCGCTAAAGATTGGGTACCGGCATTGCCGGCAGTTCCGGTGATCAGTGAGATAAAGACGGCGAGAATACTTGCTTCACTAACTAACTCTTCATAATGGCTGATTAAACTGGCGGTTGCCATTCCGAGAAAGAGTAAGGTGATGAGCCAAGGTAACCTTCTCGAAGAAGCTTTGATCGGGTTTTCACTGACTTCTTCTACATTGACCCCTGCCAAACCCGAGTAATCACTGGCTGCTTCATCATCGATAACGTCGATGATATCATCGACGGTCACGATCCCTAATAGGTGATCGTCATAATCGGTGACTGGCAATGCGAGAAAGTCATAATCCCGGAAGGTCTGAGCGACATCCTCTTGGTCATCTCCAACATGAACCGACATCACCCGCTCGTTCAAAATATCAGCAATCATGGTATCTTCATCATTGATGATCAAGTCTCTTAAAGAAATAACGCCCACAAGTTTGTTGTCGGTATCCACGACGTAAATATAATAAATCGTCTCAGCAACATCTGCGGCATTTTTTAAGACATACATCGCTGAACGAACCGTTTGGTTGGCAACAATGGAAACAAACTCGGTTGTCATCAATGATCCAGCTGTTTCATCTTCATAATGCAATAGTTCTTTGATCTCGCTAGCGGCTTCAGCAGTCATCAGACTCAAATATTTGGCCGTTTGTTTCTTGTCCAATGTATTCAGTAGATCGACAGCATTATCGGTATACATCTCTGCTAACATCGTTGCAGCATATGCCGGCCGCATTTCTGAAAGATAGTCCACCATGTTTTCATCGTCTTCTTCAATGACGTCAAACATGTCTGCCAATTCTTTCGGCGATAGATACGTATAGACGATTTGTCGATCGTCTGCTTCTAGAGATTGGTAGAATTGACCCTGCTCGTAGATATGCAGATCCAAGAATGCCTCACGAAATCCCTGGATATCATTGTCTTTTAGTGCTTGATTCAGTTGATCAAATCGTTCGGTTAATTCTTGATTTTCATCCAATCTCTTCACCTCATTTGTTATTGCTTATCGATAGCTGAACAAACAGCGGCCATGTCTGCAGGTAAAGGCAGTTCAAAAGCCAACGGTTCATTCGTAAAGGGATGCTGGAATTGCAGCTGACAGCAATGAAGTGCCTGTCGTCTGATCCCAAAAGCCATTGGTCCCCCATACATCTCGTCTCCTAGTAAGGGACAACCGATTGCAGAAAAATGGACCCTTATTTGATGTGTCCGGCCTGTGTGTAGTTGAATGTCGACTAATGCGCAATCTGAATTGCGCTGTTTTAGCCAATACTCCGTACGTGCCTCTTTTCCTTCTTCACTGACCTTGCGTTTCAAAAGCGAGGTCAGGTCCCTAGCGATAGGCAAATCGATCTCGCTATGGGCGGATAATGCGGAAAGATCTCCCGCAACGAGGGCTTGATATTTTTTAACAACTTGCTTCTTCCGTAACTGGCTATCCAGCTTCGCATGGGCAAAGCCGTGTTTTGCAAAAAGCATCAATCCTGATGTGTCACGGTCTAAGCGAGTCACTACATGGATCACTTGATCTTCATAGTGTTGCGCTTGATAGTAGGCCTTGACTCGATTGGCCATCGTGCCAGTCGGATGATATTGCGCAGGAATCGATGAGATGCCAGCCGGCTTATTCACGATTAACAGATGGGCATCTTCATACACAATCTCAATAGGTGTCGGATCAGCCAGCATCGTTTCATGTTCCCCTTCAGGAGGAATTACAATAGTTACCCTATCATTTTGCGCCAAAGAAAACAAGACGTTTTGCTCGTGGTCGTTCACAAATATCTTTCCGCCTTGAAATTTTATTTTCGCTAGCAGACCTTTGGATACTCCTTGTTCCTTCAAAAAATATTTGACTTGCTGCCCTTGTCCGGTATATTGATACGTAAATTCCATGAGTTTATTCTTCTCCAATAAAGGAATCTTTGACACGATTCCAAAAATGCATATGCCGATAAGACGCAAAATGAATCCGTTCATCGGCAATCCGGTAATAGATTGCGTCGATTTCTTCTTGCTCGATGGTAAATTGATCAATCGTCACTAAATAGTCGGTACTTTGTTGCAGTTGCACTTTGACCCACTCGTGATGACCCACGACGATCGGTGATCCAAGTGTCCGAAAGACGCGATTGTTCAAAGAAGCAATCTCTGCTAATTGAAACGCATTGATACTTGGGTGCAATACTGCCCCACCAACACTTTTGTTATAGGCAGTTGAGCCGGTTGGCGTTGAGATCGAGAGGCCATCCCCGCGAAACTTTTCAAAGAGGTCTTCTTTAATAGAAATATCGGCAACCATGGTGCGATTGCCGCGTTTGATCGTTGATTCGTTCAATGCCAGGAAATGCTTGTCTGGTTTGCCATTTGCATAAGTGATTCGGACATCCAATAAAGGATAACTGACACTCTTTTGATGGTCATTGCATAAAGACTCTACCAATTCATCCAATTCATAGTCACGCCAATCTGTATAAAAGCCGAGGTGTCCCGTATGGACCCCTAAAAATTGTACTTGGTCTAACTTATGGTTGAACAAGTGAAAAGCAGAAAGAAGCGTACCATCTCCACCAACAGAGATCACTAATTCAGGGTTCTCTTGATCGATCTTGTTTTCAGACTGCTCCAGGAGGACAGTTAAACGCTTCGTCACTTCTACTGACTTGCTTTCTTGATTATGGACGATTGCCACGCGGATGCCTTTCATTCTGATTCCTCCTTCGGCAACTTGGGCGTGTCATGTCCGCCGCGTTTGCCTTTCCCATGAGAAAACAACCGCTGTGCCTCTTGGATCTCTTCACGAATATTAGACATCTCTTCATCTAGCTGGTAGGCTGCTTCTGCCGAACGTCGTAGTCGCTCGCTAATTTCATCGGGAAATTCCCCTTGGTATTTGTAGTTCAATGAATGTTCAATCGTTGCCCAAAAGTTCATCGCCAGTGTACGAATTTGTACCTCTGCTAAGATAATTTTTTCTCCATCGATCAATTGAACTGGATACTCGATCACCAGATGATACGAGCGGTAACCACTGACTTTTTTATTGGTAATATAGTCACGTTCAATAATGACTTTCATGTCTTTACGTGTCCGCAACAGTTCAACGACTTGGTGAATGTCTTCCACAAACTGACACATGATTCGCAAACCGGCGATGTCAGACATTTCTTCTTCAAGACGATCCAGTGCGATTCCTCGTAATTTGCTTTTTGTTAAAATGCTATCTACTGGCTTGACACGCCCCGTGACAAATTCAATGGGAACATGTTTGTTTTGTTCCCGATATTGTTTTCTTATGCCTCTTAATTTTACTTTTAATTCTGAAACCGCCTGTTCATAAGGCGCTAAGAATTCTTCCCAATCTCGAATCATTCTTCTCCCTCGATTCTGTTCATAACATACCTCTTATTCTACCATACTCTTGGAATAAAACTGAATGGACAGAAGTGCAGAAACAAAAGATTTTTTTGTCTGCCCCAATCGTTTCCGCTTTTCTTTGTTTAGTTTCTTTGACGGAATAGCTGAAACAGCGTACACTATGTTTGCAATAGAAAGAGAGTGAAAATCAATGGTCGAACAAGTAGAGATTGAATATAAAACAATGTTGACGGAAAAAGAATACCACCAGTTGCTTGCTTATTACAAATTGTCAGAAAAAGCCTTCAAGACGCAAACCAATTATTACTTTGATACGCAAGACTTTAAACTGCGAGAAAAGCATTTTGGCTTACGCATTCGCACGACTCCTACCAATGCAGAATTAACGCTAAAGACCCCCATTGAACACGGTCTGTTAGAAACGACTGATCCTTTGACAATCGAAACCGCAGCGTCATTGATCGCGTCAGAAAAAATTTTAAAAACAGGTGTGGTTGCTCAACGCTTAAAAGCAGCGAATATCGAACCTGATTCATTACACATGATCGCAGCATTAAAAACGAAACGGGCGGAATTTCCGATCAATGAAGGATTACTTGCTTTGGATGAAAGCTGGTATGGTCAACAGCATGATTATGAGTTAGAGCTAGAAGTCAGTGAGCCAATTCAAGGAAAATTTGCCTTTCAATCGTTATTGCATTCTTTTGGTGTTCCTTACCGACCAGCAAAAAACAAGATCATTCGAGCCGTTGAAGAAAAATCATTGTAGGATGCCCTTTTGCTTACTTTTTTCGCGTTTTTTTGCTATATTTAATAAAACATACTTATTTTGTTTTTCAAGTTACTCAAGAATCTTAATTGGGGAGAGATTCAAATGATCGAACTTTTTTTATTTATTAATCCGATTGGGCCTATTTGTTATGATATCGAAAAAGAGATTCTCAACAAATTAAACACGAGCCGCAAAAAAATCCATTTGCAGATCCTGCCTTTCGTTAACTTGTTTTCCGTAGGTGTTTCAATGGACTATTTGTCCATGAATAAGGCGGATTTGGTCTTGCGAAATGAACAGACCAACCAAATCTATGCTGCGTCATTGGATTATAAAGCAGCCCAGTTGCAAGGAAAAAAAATTGCTCGGGATTTCTTATTGAAATTGCAACAACGGATAGGGATCGAAAAACAGGAATATTGTGACACCTTAGTGAAAGATCTATTTTCAGAAACGAATGGTGATTTAGAGATGTTCCTAGAAGATCGTACATCTGAGTTAGTGAAAAAGAACTTTGCCACCGATCAGAGGGTAGCGAAAGACATGGGCATCACGATCACACCTTCTGCTGTGGTGTATGATTTTTCAAGTGAAGAAGAATATGGGGTCCTTTTAGAAGGATCAGAGGAACTGAGAAGTCTTCCTCTCGTCTGTGGTACAGCAACAGAACTCGATACATTTATGCAAAAAGCTCAGTCTTTGAAAGCACCAAAACTTTCCACTATTCATGAAATTGATCGAGGGTTGATTCTTTTATGAAACCCTATTCAATAGCGACGCTGCGCAGCGAGCCAAACGATGATCTTGTGTTTGGCTCGCTGCGCAGCGTTTTTCATTGCGGGAGGAACAAAAAAAAACAAACCAATCCTTTTCGGACTGGTTTGTACTCTTTTCAATTATGCTTCGATTTCTTTTACGAGTTCTTCCAATTCATTCAAGCGTTGCTCAAATACTTTCATTGCATCTTCAATATAATCTGCTTTCGTCATATCTACGCCTGCTTTTTTCATGACTTCGATTGGATAATCACTACGTCCGGCTTTCAAATAGTTCAAATAGTTAGTTAAGGCATCAGGTTCGCCAGCTAAGATTTTCTTCGCCAAAGCAGAAGCTGCCGAAAAACCAGTTGAATATTGGTAAACATAGTAATTGTAATAGAAATGCGGAATGCGTGACCACTCAAGACGAATCTCCGGATCTTTTTCAACTGATGGTCCGTAGTATTTTGCATTTAACTCGGCATAGTTCTCGCTTAAGAATTCACTGGTCAACGGCGTTCCTTTCGCATCTTCCACGTGCATGAAGTGTTCAAACTCGGCAAATTGCGTTTGACGGAAAATCGTTCCTTTGAATCCATCAAGAAAATGATTCAAGACATAGGCTTTGACCCGCGGATCAGTCTCAGTCTGAAGCATGTATTCCGTTAAAATATTTTCATTCGTGGTTGAAGCGATTTCTGCTAAGAAGATCGAGTAATCCCCATAGGCATAAGGCTGGTTATTCCGTGTGAAGTAACTATGCACACTGTGTCCCATTTCATGAACGAGGGTAAAGAGTTGATCCAATCGATCATTCCAGTTCATTAAGATATAAGGCAGTGTGTCATAAGCACCTGAAGAATAGGCACCACTGCGTTTGCCTTTGTTTTCAACGACATCGATCCACCGATTGCTGAAGGCTTCTTCAACTACAGCTAGATACTCTTCCCCTAATGGTTTTAGCGCTTCTTTCGCTTTTTCGACTGCTTCTTCATAGGTATAGCGAATCGGTGCTTCCCCTAAAATCGGCGTGTACACATCATACATATGAAGCGTGTCGACAGCCAACAGGCGTTTTCTTAATGCCATATATCGGTGTAATAATGGCAAATGCTGATTAACGACGTCCACTAAGGTATCATAGACACTTTCAGGAATATGATTGGCACTCAAAGCGGCTTGGCGTGCCGAGTCGTATTTACGGGCTTTGGCTTTAAAGTTGTGGGCTTTGATATTCGTACTTAAAGTTTGGGCAAAGGTATTGCGGAATTGCTCATAGACGCCATAGAGACCTTTAAAGGCCGCTTCCCGAACAGACCGATCCGTGCTTTCCATCAACTCACCGTATACACCATGAGATAGCTGTACTTTTTCCCCGTTTTCGTCTTCAACTACTGGAAAATCCAAATCAGCATTGTTTAAAACAGAAAAAATGTTGCCGGATGCTCCAAAAATTTCGCCTGCTCCGGCCAATAGCGCTTCTTGATCGGCAGGCAAAACATGGGGCCGCTCGTTAATAGTTTTTTCGATCATATGACGATAAACAGCTAGTTTCGGTTCTTGATCGAAATAGCCCCAAATCGTTTCATCGGACATCGTCAATAACTCGGGATCAAACCAAGCAACGGCTTCACTTACTTGCGCAACTAAACTGCTGGCTTTCGCATATAAGCCTTGATAAGTCGTATTAGCGGTATCTTGATCATTTTTCAAATGACTGTAAACATACAGTTTCTCTAAACGGCGAGAAAGATCTAAGACAAATTCTAAAGCGGATAGGAAGGTTTGTGGCCCATCTGCTAAAGTGCCTTGGTAACTGCTAGCTTCTTTAAGCTGTGCTTGGATTTCTTGAAATTCTATGTCAAAAGCCGCATCATCGGCATAGATTTTCGTTAAGTCCCACGTTTTTTCGACTGGAATCGATTCACGTGCTGGTAATTGTTTTGTTTCTGACATTCCCTTCACTCCTTGTTCATTGGTTAAAAATATCTTATCACACTTTTCAACGAAACCAAATCATTGGCTTGAAAAAGAAACCGAATTTTCTAAATATTGGCATTCTTGAAAGATTTCTCTCAATATTTCTCTTTGATCAAGCAAAGGAAAGCACCATTGCCAATGCAGCTTCCTCAGCCGAATCAACCACTGTTCAAAACTAATGGGACATTCACTTAAATAGAGAAAGCGAAAAATCAGTATGCGGTGTTCAAATAAAAAGCCAAACCGACTTTCACAATAGCACCAAAGAGGCAACTGCGAGACATTCCCATTCAACGGGTATACTATTTCTTGAATCTCTCTGATTTTAGGCAGTCTGTTTCGCAGTTTTCGAATCACCCACAAACGATAATCGACCGCTACCCATTCAATAGAATGGTGGGTATCTGATTCATCTGCTTCGTACAAAGGTCGAAGTGTCTCTTTCTTGTAAGGCTCCCCTTTTTGTATAGCGCTTCGTCGACTGATTACCCCTTCTTGATAGTGCCATTTGATTTGGTGCAGCCGCACCAATGCCTGATTTCGCGTATCAATGAGCCACAAGCAAAAGCCAGTAGACTGATAAGTACAGCAAGCTTTTACCAAAAGCGACCAATGGCGTTTCGGATACATTTTGGTCCCTAGGATCCACCAAGGCTGATAACCATTTGCTAAATAAGTGCTGGTTCGTTCCAGAAATCGTGAAAACTTGAGTGAAGAACACTGGACTTCAACGGCAATATTTTTGTAACAGAGATCAGGTCGCTGCTGAAGTTGCGGCAAGTAGGCTTCAAGTTCAATTTCCATCTCTTGATACCATTCAAACAAAAGTTGTTTTGCTTCCAAGTGCTCCTTCGTCTCCCCTTCACTGTATGTCTGACAATCAGTGGTGGCTTGATGGGCAAAGTGAGACTGTCGCTTAAGTCCTTGCCTCAAAATCACTTCTTTCTGACAGCCAGGGCAATAAAAAGGGCCCGAGGATTTCTTTGCCCCTTTCGCTAGGATGACTTCTTTTCTTTGGTTCAACGCTTTCAACATCTGGCTCACCTCAATAAGAGGTACGCCAGATTCGTCAAACACAATTAAAAAAGCCAAGAACATTGTCAAAATGTCCTTGGCTGGAAATGATTTTCATTCATTAATCATTCTTGAAATAGAAACGAGTCAATTCAAGTGCATCGTTTTCCATGATCAACTCACCGTATTCTGATAAAACTTCGGGCGTCACTGAAGTCCTTTGGGCAAATTCCATCAAATAAGAAAGTGCATTTTCCACTTCAATATCAGTAATATCTGCATCCATAAATCGAATTTCAATATAATAATGATTGCCCATTTGGTAAAGATTGGTTGCAACGGAATCCAAATATACTTCGGATGCCAATTGAATCATATCTTCGAATCGCAACAACTCGAATACAAAACGATTGCCGATTTCTTCTGCTTGCTCTGACTCTTGTAATTGAGCCGCCACATGTTTTTTCAACATATCGGTAATGTCTTCATTCGCTTCATCGTTCATCTCATCAAAATTTTCCATTCCTTCTGGTGGAAGATTTTTGCTAATAAACAATTCTAACCCATCGCCTTTAGGCAAGACTTGGAAAGTTACAGCTTCACTGCCTTTAAATTCTTCGTCAATATCAACTTCTTCAAGAATACTGTAAAAGAAGTTTTCAATTTCATTGTGATTTCCTAGAAGGTCAAGAAAAGTGATGCCTCTCGCAGCTAAGTCTTCACTTTTGATCAATACACGAATGGTGTTCTCATTGATATGTTCCATTTCCATATTAGCTACACCTCACTTTTGCTACTCACTATAGGTTCATTGTATCGAAACCTGATAAAAAGTAAAGAGAAAACGAATATCCTCTTAAGAAAAACGTAAAAACTAAAAAAAAGACTCACTTTCTACGAGAAAGCGAGTCGATGAAGTCAAATTTATAAGCCTGCCATTAATTGCGCTTGTCTTAGTTCCAGTTGGCGAACATCCCTAGGTAAGAACCGACGAATTTCATCTTCGTTAAACCCAACTTGCAATCGTTTTTCATCGATCATAATTGGCCGACGCAATAATCCTGGATTTTCTTGAACAAGTGTCAATAAATCTTTTAGGGGCAAGTCATCTAGATCCATATTCAACTTTTGGAATACTTTGGATCTGGTGGAAATAATTTCTTCTGTGCCATCTTCTGTCATTTGTAGAATTGCCTTAAGCTCAGAAATATTTAACGGTTCTGAAAAAATATTTCTTTCAACAAAAGGGATTTCGTGCTCTTGTAACCACGCACGAGCTTTGCGACAAGATGTGCAACTTGGGGAAGTGTATAGTGTCAACAACGTGCATCTCTCCTTTTTAATTTTCAATCAAGCAAGTCCTGTTCCCTCGCTTGATTTCAATTATACAGGTTTAACTAAAAAAAATCTAGTCTAAATCTCATATTTTTTAATAAAACTCGAAAGTTATATTAAAAGCGAAACCTTTTAGGCAAAAGGTTTCACTCAAAAAGTTTATTTTTAAATGAGAAAAATCAAATTTTTTTTTAATATTACTTCTTTTATACAACAGTGTGTCAAAGGTGTATCAAAAAGATGTCAGAATATTAAAATACTCTTTTAGTTGAATCCCGCGTTTTTTAATTTCCCCTCTGTAATTACATGTGTAATCAAAAAAACGGAGGAAAAAACCAAGTCCATGGCTCAATCGTTTTCAAAGGAAAAATTTCACGATCCCTTGTTGCCTTGGAAACGACAGGGCTACAATAAAAATATATGTTATTTTTTCCAGAGAAGATTCTCAACCAATGTCTTCATTCTTGATTCCATTGTATCACATTCCTTTTTAATCAGAAAACCATACAAGCATTTCTGTCATAATAGACAATAAAACAGTAGGAGAAATGAATATCTGCTTATAAATGAAAAGGGTTTCTCACAAAAATTTAGTGAAAAACGATCAACCTAAGAAACCCGTCTTTTATGCTTTTTCCTGACAAAGTATAAAAAGACTAGTGTTTTCTTGGATTGATCGTTCATTTCTTTCTTCTAAGGGAGAGAAGGTTCTCCATCACGAGCGAATTGCGCATCATGCAATGCGCGATAATGTCCCTTTTTCGCCATCAAATCTTCATGGGTCCCCTCTTCTAAGATGCCTTTATCACTAACGACAATGATGCGTGTCGCATGTTTGATTGTTGCGAGGCGATGGGCAATGATCAAGGTTGTACGGCCATCTGCCAAAGAATTCAATGACTCTTGAATCACTTGCTCGGTTTCCGTATCCAACGCTGATGTTGCTTCATCTAATATCAAAATCGGCGGGTTTTTTAAGAACATCCGAGCAATCGCTACCCGCTGCTTTTGACCACCGGATAACTTGACTCCTCGTTCACCGATGACCGTATCTAACCCATCCGTCATTTGATCGATGACCTTTTCTAAGTGTGCTAATTTGACTGCCTTTAAAATCTCTTCTTCTGTTGCATCAAGTTTGCCATAAGCAATATTTTCTCGAATCGTTCCCGGGAAAAGAAAGACATCTTGCTGCACAGTCCCAATCTGCTGACGTAAAGAAGCCAGGGTCATCTCCTGAATATTGATGCCGTCAATCGTAATGGCGCCTTCAGTGACTTCATAAAAACGCGGCAACAAGTTGCATAACGTGGTTTTCCCTGAGCCACTTTGCCCGACGAAGGCGATCGTCTCGCCAGCTTTGATCGATAAATCGATGTGATTCAAGACTTTCGTCGCATCCGCATAGGAAAAAGAAACATCTTGGTAGACGATATCCCCTTTTAATGATTGAACAGCCCGTGCCCCTGGTTTGTCTTTGATCGTCGGTTCTTTATCCAATTCTTCGGTCAATCGTTTGAAGCCAGCGATGCCTTTCGGATAGCTTTCAATCATCGTATTGACCTTCTCAATTGGTCTAACAAAGACATTCGATAATAAAATAAACCCAACAAACTGGCCATTCGTCAGTTCACCACGAATCACGTAGTAAGCACCAAAAATCAGAGCAAACAAGTTGATCAAGCGAATCAGAAAGTAATTATACGCTGAACTGATCGCCATTACCTTATAAAAAAGGATCTTCGATTGCCGATAGATTTCGCTCAATCCATCAAAGCGTTTATGTTCGAACGTTTCATTAGCAAACGATTGGGTCACTCGAATGCCGCTAACAGATGCTTCCACTCCGGCGTTGAACTCACCGAGGTTGTCATAGATCTGTGTATTGACTTTGGTCATTTTCTTATTGAAAAAAACCAAGGCAATCGTAATCAATGGAATCAACGCAAATGTCGCTACCGCTAATTGAACGTGCATATTCAACATCAATAGGAATGCCCCCACCAAAGTCATGATGGTAATAAAAACATCTTCTGGCCCATGGTGAGCGACTTCAGAGATTTCAAAGAGATCCGTGGTCAAGCGACTGATCAGCTTGCCGGTCTTTTGATTGTCATAATATTCAAAAGATTGGGTCTGCAGATGTCGAAACAGTTCTTGACGCATATCTGTCTCAATATTGACCCCAAGTTTATGACCATAAAAAACCACGATATATTGCAACACAGTATTGATCACATAAAACAAGAACAAGCCTAAGCAAGCCAATAGTATCAAGCGAAAGTTGTTCTGGGGCATGATCTTATCGATTACTTGGTTGACGGCAACGGGAAAGGCCAGTTCTAATAAACCAGCAAATACCGCACAAGTAAAATCTAGCATAAATAGTGACCGATACGGTCGATAATAACGAAAAAACCTTTTTAACACATTTCCCCCTCCTCAATAGCTTTCATTATAAGCAACTCTTTGAAGAAATGCAAAATGAGAAACATGTGAAAATGGGTAAAATTCACTATAATTTTGAAAACCTATCAAGACGCGGATTTCTAAAAACAGTAAATAAAACCTTTATTTTACAGGGATTCCCCTCTTTTTTTTACAGGAATAATGGCTTATGATTGATTCGAAAACAAACTGAAAATTTTCACTAACTCTGAAAGGCGTGTCTCTTTTGATCACTAGTATTCTTTTTGATGTCGATGATACCTTATATGACCAGCAACAACCATTTCGTAATGCCATAACCTCATGCTTTCCACAAATTGCCCGCAAGGACCTAACCGCTCTTTATTTGCGTTTTCGCGTACATAGCGATGAACAGTTTGGAAGGGTATTGGCGAATGAATGGACGCTGGAGCATTTTCGTTATTACCGGCTGACTCATTCTCTAACGGACTTAGGTTATTTCTCTATTACTATGGAAGAAAGCTGCCAGTTTCAGCTGTGCTATGAACAAGAACTAGATGCTATCACGCTACATCCAGAAGTTGAGTCAACCTTGAGTTATTTGTCCAAATTGCCAATCAAATTAGGAATTATTACTAACGGTCCCACCGACCACCAACAAAAGAAGTTGAATCAGTTGCAACTGACTCGATGGATCAAACCAGAGCATATGATCATTTCACAAGCAACCGGTTATCAGAAACCAGAACTAGAAATTTTCCAATTGGCAGAAACCGCCTTTGCTCTTGATCCAGAAACAACACTGTACGTAGGTGACAACTTTGATAATGATGTAGTGGGCTGCAAAAAAGCCGGTTGGCAAGCCTTGTGGTTCAATCATCGTCTTCGTCAGGCGCCTAATGGATTGGAAGATTTACCCGATGTGTCGATCACTGCTTTCTCGCAGCTCCAAGAAAGTATTGACGCCCTCTTGCAGCTTCCTGCATACGCCTATAACTAAAAAACATGGACCTTCGCTTCAAGCGGGTCCATGTTTTTTTGAATGCTTAATGTTCTTCGCCGATACTCAAAATTAAGCGAATATCTTCTTCGGTCATTTGTTGAAGCTGGGTTTCATTGCCTTGAATCACTTTTTGGAAAAGCTCACGCTTTTCTTGTTGCAATGCATCCATTCGTTCTTCAATGGTTCCTTCGGCGATCATTCGCCAGACTTCGACTACATTTTTTTGACCGATCCGATGGGCTCGTCCAGCGGCTTGTTCTTCCACTGCCGGGTTCCACCATAAATCGTATAAAATCACTGTATCTGCACCAGTCAGATTTAGTCCAGTTCCTCCTGCTTTTAATGAGATCAAGAAGACATCTTTTTCGCCACTATTAAAAGCATTGACCATCGTCAAACGATCTTGCGGCGGTGTGCTGCCACGCAAATAGAAGGATTCAAACCCTTCCTGGGCTAATTCTTCTTCAATGATCGAAAGCATACTGGTGAACTGAGAAAATAGCAGGACACGACGGCCATTTTCTTTGGCTGCTAAGAGTAAATCTTTGACCTGTTCAAGTTTCCCAGAAGACCCTTCGTAGTCCTCCACGAATAATCGAGGGTCACAGCAGATTTGCCGTAGACGAGTCAAGCCAGCCAAAATACTGATCCGATTTTTGCGGAAAGACGTAGAATCCATTTGCGCGATTTCTTCTCGCATTTGTCGCAAATACGCCAAATAAATTTTCTTTTGTTCCTCTGTTAGGACACTGTAATAATTTGTTTCCAGCTTTTGCGGCAAATCATGTAACACAGATTTTTTATCTCTTCGCAAAATGAAGGGTTTGATCATTTTTGCAATTTCCTGTGTAGATAGTTCCTTAAATTTCTGCTTGTTGGGGAAAAAGCCTGGCATAATCATTTGGAACAAGGACCACAATTCTTCTAAATTGTTCTCGATCGGTGTGCCACTGAGGGCGAACCGCTGCGGAACTTCCAAGGATCGCAATGCCTGTGCCGTTTTGGTCGCGCTGTTTTTGACCATCTGTGCTTCATCTAAAATCAAACACGATAGCTCTAGTGCTTGATAGGCATCAATGTCCTGACGCAAGCTTGCATACGAAGTAATTCGGACGTCCGCTGATTGCGCCATCTGCGCTTCTCGCTCTTCTTTCGTTCCACTGATGACAGTCGCTGAAATTGAAGGTGCGAACCGTTTGATTTCTTGCTGCCAGTTGAATGTTAGACTGGCTGGCGCCACAATCAACGCATTCAATTTTTGATGCTCTTGTTTCTCAGAAAGCAAATAGCTAATGGTTTGGACGGTCTTCCCTAACCCCATTTCATCAGCAAGAATGCCGCCAAATTGATAATGGCTCAACATTTTTAGCCAACGAAAGCCAACTTCTTGGTACTGCCGCAACTCAGCATGCAAGTTGTCTGGCAACTGTGCCTCAAAGTTTTCTGGATGGATCAAATCTTTCGTCATTTGCTGAAAGCCTGTGCTAAAACTCGCTTGATCGGCAAACTGTTCTTGCAGTAATAGCCCTTGATTCAATGGGACTTGGATTGCCCCGTTTTTCGTATCTAACGAGAGCCGCAATTTTTTGAGGGCAGCACTTGCTTCTTGAAACTCTTCCGACTCCAACGAAAGAACTTGACCATTTTCTGTGGTATAAAATTGCGCAGATTGCAACAGACTCCGCAAAACATCGTTGATCTCTGATTCTTGAATGCCGCTAACATCAAACTTGATATCCAACCAAGAACCATTCTCTTCAATCACGATTTCTGGTCGATGATGCTGGGCATCAAGGTAGAGTTCCCGCAGCTTCTTGCCGATCCGCACTTCCCCTAATTGTCTCAAGACCGGGATCTCTCTCGTAAAAAAGGTATAGAGTTGCTCACCTAGTGGTAGATTTTTTTGCCAATTTTTGCTGCTGGCTTGATAGCCAAAGGTTTCAATAATGGCTTCGATCCGTGCTTCTTGTTGGAAATCACGTAAAATCTCTGGATGATTTTCTGGCATGTATTGATGTTTTTCATCACTTGAAAAAACGACTTCTCCATAAGTAAAATCAACTTGTAGATCTACTTGACCTTTGATTTTCCGCAAGGAGAAAACTGCTTTCAATTCAGATTCTTCGATGTCATTTTGAACCTCAGGAGCCACTTGGACACGCCCAATTTTTCGCAAATAAGGCAAAACTTTCATAAAGAGATTCGCCAGCTCTTCTTTTGGATAATCAATGATTGGCTGTTCAAAACGTTTAAACAGCTGCTGCATCGTGACATAGATCTCCTTTTGCTCGACAGTCAATTCATAAAATGTTCCGTCCAACAGCCCCCAGTTATAATAACTAAGTAAATGGTCGAAGTCTTTTACGAACTGCAGCGGAAAATGATCCGTTTCTTTTGTAACTGAAAACGTCAATGGTTCCCCCGATTGGAAGTCTACTTGGCTGACCTTGGTTTCACCAATGGTGATTTGCGTGTAGACATCATTGAATTGCAATAGCAGTTCTTTGCCGAATTCAACGGGCAGAAGCAAGTATTTTTTATCAAGTTTGCCATTGATTTGAATGCCCGCTTGCCCCATTAATTGTTGGGTTTGCGCGATTCCTGTCAATCGATTCAATAAAGCTCGATTTTTCTCATCAAAGGCATCCGCAGAAAGCAAAAAGGTCTGTTGCTTATTGGCCGCATATTGCTTGTTCTCTTGATACATCTGTAAAAATTTATAAATGTTTTTGACGACATAGGTCCTGGCCGTGCCGCGATGCCCGACCTTCAAAGAGACCCCTAAAATATCCATCTCTTGGTGATAAGGATTTGTCGCAATCGTATCTACCCGAAATTCAATCTGTAATGGTTTACTCGCTTCCTTTTCGCTGTCTAAGCGAGCAAAACCATTGGAAAACATCTCTGAAGCAGAAAAGGCCTTTTTGATGGGGGTTTGTTCATTGATTTTTCGTGTTTTTCCTTGTTGGCGTAAATAGAGTTCGACGGCCACCGTATGTTTGCAATAATGATGTTCTTCCCAATAGGGACATTGGCAATAATCCACTTCTTTGGCAGTAGCATCCAAAGTAACTAAATACAATTCTGTTCCGAGTACTTCTGCATGCCACACATTTTTTTCTTTATCCGGGGTGACAGACAGGACACGGCCTTCATTAAGATACGTTCTCCCCCGCTCGATTACTTTTTCTGGAATACTCCACTTCATAAGAGCCCTCCTCTCCTTATTCTTTTATTCGGATCCGGCTTTGCCCGCTGCCGTTGGTTTCTACGAAAACTTGCTGCAGGATCCTTGCCCGCAGTTCTCGAACATGACTGATGATCCCAATCATGCGCCCTTCATTTTCGATCATTTCTAATGCTTCCATCGCCATTTCCAATGATTCTTCATCAAGCGAGCCAAACCCTTCATCGATGAAAAGTGCTTCGATCTCAATCCCGCCAGCTCGTTGCTGGATCACATCTGCTAAAGAGATTGCTAACGCTAAGGCTGCAATAAAGCTTTCACCGCCTGACAGTGTATGTGCTCTTCTGACTTGACCGGCATTATCGTCATAGATGTCAATTTCTAAGCCTGTTGAGCTTCGATAGCTACCAACTTTATCCGCTAATTCAAATTGATAGCGGCCACGGGTCAAACGGGACAAGCGTTCATTGGCGACTTCTAAGATCTCCGTCAAAAATTGTTGCAACACATACCGTTCCAAGCTGGTTTTCTTCGTGTTTTCGCCATTGATGGTTTCTGCCAACTGTTGAAGTTGGCCTAATTGGGCAAGTTCTTCTACATTTTTCTGATAAATGACTTGCAACTCGTCAAATAACCGTTGATTGCTGTTGACCTTCTCCTGTTTGCGAACCGTTTCTTGCTGTAATTTCTCCATCACAGTCTGCAACTGAAGGTAGGTCGTTTCCAATTGGATTAAATCCATTGTCGCCTGCTCTTTTAATTGGGTATCTAGCAATATCAGACGCTGTTGAACAAACGCCGTTTCTTGCTCATAGGTTTTGATTTCTTCTGTCAGAAGGGTTGTTTGAGGAGCTTGGGCAATCAATTCCCGCATTGCTTCTTCAGTCATCGCTGCTTCTTGCAATCGTTGCATCAGCCGTTGTTCTGCTTTCGCCTTGGCGGCTTGCTTTTCTTCGAAAAATTGTTGTACATTCTTCAACTTCTCTGAAAGGATCGCTTGCTGCTCTTTGATCTGTGCTTCTTGCCGGGCATCCGCCTCGATTTGTTGCGTATATTCCCTTAGTAAAAGATGAATTGACGCTAAATCGGCTTGTAGTTGTTGGTAAGTAGCACCACCAAGTTGTTCTTGCAAAGAGGCCAATTTTCCTGCCGCAAGTTGGCGCGCTTCCTCGGCCTTTTTTGCTTGCTCACTGACTTGCTGATAGGATTCATCTAACTTTGTCAATTGCCCCTTTACTGCCTGATATGTTTTTTGCGCTGCTTCGTAAGAGGAGGCTTTTTGCTGATTGATAGATTGTCGTTTTTTTAATTCCTGTGCAATCGTTTCTTCAGTAAGCTTCTCTTGCGTTTCGAAAGGCTGTAACCTAGCGTATGCCTGCTGAACGTCGTTCCAAGCAGCAGCCGCTTGCTTTTCCGCCGAAACGCTTGTCGCTTGCCATTCATTGATCCGCAATAACGCTTGTTCTTGAAGCGTTTGATTTGCCGATACCTGCTGTTGGACTATCGTCAATTTTTCTTGCATTTGCTCAAGTCTTTGCTCACTCGCAAGAATGTCCTCAATGGGATAGGTCGTATGCTCCTGTGCATTCGGATGATCCAATGATCCACACACGGGACAAGGTTCATTTTCTTCCAATAAAAGACGAAGCCGCGCAATTTGCATCCGAGCATTTTGACTGGTTTCTTGTTTTAGCGTTTTTTGCAGCTCTAGCAAAGATGTTTCTAGTTGCTGTTTTTCAAGGACCAAATCCGAATGAATTTGTTGTTGTTCCCCTGTTTTTTGCTCTGCTTCACGAACCAGTGCCTTTGCTTGCTGCCATTTTTCAATTAGCAATTGTGTTTCAGCTAGTTTTAATGCTTCTGTTTGAAATGTTCTTAACGTTTCAATTTTTTCTACCAGTTGCTGCTCTTGTGTTTTGGTGTTAGCAAGCACTTGAGTAATTTTGGTCAATTTGCTCGTTTGCTGCTGTGCTGCTTTTTCCTGCTGTGCCACTTCTTCTCGCTGCTTTTCTGTGCGTTGCGCCAATGGAATCTGCTGCTGGATCTGTTGGCTTCTTTGATTGGCAGCTTCATGCTTTTTCTTAGTCTCTTCGATCAACGGTCTTTGTTCTTGCCAGCTTACTTGTTGCCGCTGAACATCTTGCAACAGCTGCTTCGTTTCGTCGATTTGCTGTGCTGCTTGCTGCGCTTCATTTACGCGTTCTTCTTTTTGCTGCATGATTTCTTGATGTTCAAGCGCCCACACAAGTTGAGTCAATCGTGCTTTTTTTTGATCGATCTCGTTTTTTTGGGCATTCAACAGTTGTGCTTTTTCTTGTAGTTCTTGCCATTCGATCCGAGCATTTTCGATTTCTTTTGCACGGTAAAAGGCATCTTGCGCAGCTTTCATTTCTTGCGTTGCCTGGTCTTTTCTCTGCAATAACTTTTGAAGTTGAATCTGTTGTTTCTCTAAATCTTGCGCCCATAAAGTCAGACATTCCGCAACCGTTAAAACTTCTTGCACTTCTTCCCATTCAAAACGCTCCATGATCTGCGAAGCGACTAGTTGCTGATGTTCAAGCTTTCTACTTTGTGCTTTGACTTGCTCTTTTAGCCATTCATTAAATTGCTGGTACATTTCTGTACCAAATAGATTTCGTAAAACCCGTTCTTTCTCGTTACTACTGGCAATCAGAAAATTACGAAATTCTCCTTGCGGCAACATCATGATTTGAAAAAACTGTTTTGCATCCAGCTGCAGCAGATCCTTGATAAACGCATCAACTTCTGTCCGTTTACTGATCTGCTTTTTCTCTTTGCCATCGGCGTCAAAAATCGTCAATTGAACTTTTGCCGTTTGGTTAGTGACACCGTCACCACGTTTTTTTGCTAACGTCTGTTCCGGTTTCCGTTGGATCTGGTAGGTAAAACGCTGATGTTCAAAAGTAAACGTGACGCTGGTCTCTTCGGTTGGTGAAGCAAACATCGATCGCATTTCTTTGCCTGAGCGCAGATTCCCCGATGTTTCACCGAACAAGGCAAACGTCATTCCATCGAAAATCGTCGTTTTTCCTGCACCAGTTTTACCGCTGATCAAAAACAACCCGCCAGCTTGCAGCTGACTAAAATCCAATTTTTCATCAATGAATGGACCAAAATTTTTCATTTGTAAAGACTTCGGTTGCATGACTATTCCCTCTTTTCCACGACAAATGCTTCATTTAATCCTTGTTCGATCCATTTGGTTTGTGAATCGAGCAATGAATCTCCCGTCATTTCTTGAAAAAAATGACTGATCAAGGTCTGCGGGTCGGTTTCTCGTGTCGTTAGCTGTCTTTTTTTCGTCTGTTCTCGTCCATTCAACCGTTCGACAGACAAAATAAATGGATAGATTTTTCGCAACTGATTCATCATATTTGGAATCACAGCACGATCCGTCAGCAGAAAATGCCAAAACGCCTCACGATCCAGATCACGGTAAAAAACCGGATCGATCAACTCCTCAAAGGACGCCGTCAGCTGCTGGATATCCCTTTTTGGTGTCAGTGGAATAAATTCATTGGTATCTTTTACGGTATCAATAAGATAGATCCCTTTTTGGTTCGTCCGTTCAGAAAGGGAAAATTTCAGTGGTGAGCCGCTGTACCCGATCTTTGGGTGTTTGAGAGCCGTATTGGCATGTAAATGGCCTAAAACAACCCGATCAAAAGGCGCAAAAGCGGTGGTCGGTACGCTGTCCAATCCGCCAACTTGAATTTTTGTTTCTGAATCTGTTTGGCTAGAACCCGCCACAAAAAAATGGGTCACTAGCACTTGCTTTTTGGACGAGTCAAAGTTCTTGGTCATCTCCTCAATGACTCTTTGGACACTATCAGAAATCTTCATTAATGGTTCATCAAAAAACAAGCGGGCCTCGATGGGTTCGAAATACGGTAGTAAAAAGAATTGTGTATCGTCAAACTCAACCGGGTGCAAACTTTGTTCGATGCTGGTGGACAGGTAAAAGCGTGTTTGTTGAAACCACTGACTGCCGGTTTCTAAACGAGTTGGACTATCATGATTTCCTGAGATAGCCAATAATGGCAGTTCATTCGTTAAATTGATTTCAGCGATTTTTTCATTTAGTAATTTGACTGCATCAACAGCAGGAACCGAACGATCATAAAGGTCCCCCGCAATGACGATGGCATCGACCTTTTCTGCTCTTGCTAGCGCTATGATTTGATCAATGATTGCTCGTTGGTCTTCCAGCAGATCATAGCCATGTAGTTTTTTTCCGATGTGCCAATCAGCTGTATGTATAAAGCGCATTTCTTCACCTTCTTAAAAAATATCCTTCCAATCATTATACCACTTTCCCTGATCGTTAGACATCTCTCTTCCACCGAAATTTCATTTACCACCCATTTTTGATAAAAATAGCGAACACCTAACATCATTATGTTGAAATGTTTTTTCAATTATAAATTTATATCTTGAAATATAATTACACTTCATTTACAATGAGTGTGAAATCGAATTCAACAATCGCTTTCATCACTATTCTAAAAGAAAGGAGAAACGATATGCTTGCAATAGGACTCATGTCAGGAACCAGTTTGGATGGAATCGACGCTGCTTTAGTAAAAATCAACGGCTGCGGTACCGAAACTGACGTCCAGCTGATGGAAATGCTCACACTGCCCATTGGTGAAGAATTGAAGGAACGAATAAAAACTGCTTGTGATCCGGTGGAATCAAATGTTCCCCTCATCTGCCAATTAAACACTGAATTAGGGTATCAATTTTTGAAAGCGTGTCAAATCCTCTGCCAAAAAGCCGGTATTGAAGAAAAAAGCATTGATTTTGTTGCCAGCCACGGACAAACGATCTGGCACTCCCCCGATGCTGATCCAGCGAAAAACAGCACCTTGCAAATTGGCGAACCTTCGATTATTGCTTATGGCTTACAAACGAAAGTCGTCGCCGATTTCCGAGTGATGGATATGGCTGCTGGCGGGCAAGGAGCGCCCCTTGTACCTTATACGGACTATCTGCTTTATCAATCAGACGATAAAAATCGCTTATTGCAAAATATTGGCGGCATCGGCAACGTTACGGTTCTGCCTAAAAATGGTGGCTTAAGCGAATTATATGCTTTTGATACAGGTCCAGGAAACATGGTCATCGATGAACTAATGGTTCAGCTATTCGGTCAGCCTTATGATGCGTTTGGTGAAACAGCCCGAGCGGGAGCAATTATACCCACCTTGCAAAAGGAATTAAGAACTCATTTTTATTTGTCCCAGCAACCGCCGAAAAGCACTGGACGTGAACAATTTGGCAAACATTTTGTGCAGCAGCTAATGACCGAATATCCCCAAGTAGCATCGGAAGACTTGGTGAGGACTTTAACCGATTTCACCGCATTTTCCATTGCTGACAGTTACCAAAGGTTCATTTTCCCTCAGTTGGGAACAAATGATATTGAAGTGATTCTTTCAGGTGGTGGCGCCCATAACCATCTGCTGATTGAGATGATCAAAGGCTATTTACCCGAAACAGTAGCCGTTGTAACACAAGATGACATTGGCGGTTCGAACGATGCCAAAGAAGCGGTGGCTTTCGCCATCTTAGGAAATGAAACCCTTCACAGCCGTGTCAACAATGCCCCTGCAGCAACCGGGGCAGCCCAAGGCGTGATTTTAGGAAAAATCATTCCGAATCCATGGGAAACAAAAATGTAAAACATCTTAGGAGGATAAACCATGTTAGATAAATTCACTCAGTTTATCGAACGCCATCTGGCAGGACCGATGGAAAAACTTGGCAGCCAGCGTCATTTGCGAGCGGTTCGTGACGGGATCGTTTCAACATTGCCATTGATTATCGTCAGTTCGTTCTTTATGATTTTAGCCTTTCCACCGCTGCCTCAAAGTTGGGGCATCTATCAATTCTTGTCTAGCAATGCCACAACCATCTTATTGCCTTATCGAATGACGATGTACATTATGAGCTTGTATGCTGCATTCGGGATCGGATACAGTCTTTCTCGCTCTTATAAGCTTGATGGTCTTTCAGGCGGGATCTTAGCAACGACCGCCTTCTTACTGACCTTCACCCCGGTCAATATCCCAGCAGAAGCGTTGGATGCAGCTGGAACGGTCGGTTTTGTCTTGCCAATGGCCAATTTAGGGAGTGCTGGTATGTTCGTGGCGATCATCACCTCGATTCTTGCCGTTGAAATCTATCGGTTAACGGACAAATCGAAATTTAAAATCACGATGCCAGAACAAGTCCCACCTGCAGTCGCTCGCTCTTTTGAAGCCTTGACTCCCACTTTAGTGATCATTTTAGGAATGGGCGCGATCACTTACTATATCGGTTTTGACTGGCACACGATCGTGGCAAAAGTCGTCGATCCTTTAGTCAGTGCCGCAGATACCTTGCCAAGTGTGCTTTTGATCACCTTCTTGACGACCTTCTTCTGGTCATTCGGGATCCATGGTGCTTCTATCGTTGGTTCACTGGCTCGTCCATTATGGTTACAGTTGTTAGAAGGAAATACAACAGCGCTTGCATCGGGAGATATGATTCCCAATATTGCAGCCGAACCATTTTATCAATGGTTCATCTGGATTGGTGGGGCTGGTTCAACGATTGGTTTGGCTATTTTGTTAGCTTTTCGCACAAAATCGGAATTCGGTTCAAAACTAGGAAAAACAGCCTTAATTCCAGCTATTTTCAACATCAACGAACCACTGATTTTCGGTACACCGATCGTCTTGAATCCAATCTTGATCCCACCATTCATCATTGCGCCTTTAATCAATGGTGTCATTGCATGGGTCGCCACCTCAGCAGGTTTAGTCAATGCCGTCACGGTCAATGCCCCTTGGACATTGCCTGGACCAATTGGTGCTTTCTTAGCGACTGGCGGCGATTGGCGTGCGATCGTGCTGAATGTTCTTTTGATTCTTTTATCGATTCTGATCTATTACCCATTCGTAAAAATCTATGACAAAAACGAATTGGAAAAAGAAAATCAACCAGTCACACAATAATTTGTTGATAAAGGTCGGACGAAGCACCCATCAAGACAATCGGAAGAAGCGCTCCTCAGCAGCATTTTTCGATACTAAGAGGTGCTTCGTACGATTTTTTTAGAAAGAGGGAAAACCATTGAAACGAGAAATTGGCCTTTCGATTTACCCCGACCATAGCGATCCTTTACTGGATCAAGACTATTTAAAAAAAGCTGCTGCCCTTGGTTACTCTCGCTTATTTATGAGTATGCTAGAAGTCAGTGAAGGCAAAGAGACCGTCAGAAAAAAATTCTCTTCGATTATCGGGTTTGCCAAGAACCTTGGGTTTGAAACGATTTTAGATATTTCCCCAGCTGTTTTTAGTGATCTGGCGATCTCTTATGACGATCTAAGCTTCTTTGCAGAATTAGGTGCGGACGGTATCCGCTTGGATCAAGGGTTTGATGGCAGCAAAGAAGCCCAACTGACCTTCAATCCATTCGGCTTGGCGATTGAATTGAATATGAGTAATGATGTGAACTATTTAGAAAATATCCTTTCTTATCAAGCCAATGAACCTTTTTTATATGGCTGCCACAATTTTTACCCCCAACGAGGCACAGGCTTAACGGAGGCTTTTTTCCGCAACTGCAGTCAACGTTTTAAAAAATATGGGTTGAAAACAGCCGCCTTCATCACTAGCCAATCAGCCAAAATTGGCCCTTGGGAAGTCAATGATGGCCTGCCAACCTTAGAATCTTGTCGCGATTTACCATTGGCGCTACAAGGAAAGCTGCTTTTTGCTTCTGGGTTGATCGATACGGTGATTATTGGCAATGCCTATGCGTCGGATGCAGAACTGAAAGCTCTGGCAACGATCGATCGCTACAAACTGACCTTTGGCGTTTCCGTAGAAGCAGAAGCCAGCGAAATCGAACGGAGGATATTAGCTGAAACCAATCATTTTCGTCGCGGTGACAGTAATGCGTTAGTCGCTCGGTCCACACAATCACGGGTGAAATACCGTCCCATCGAAAACCTCCCTCATACAAACCATGAACCGTTTGCTTATGGGGACATCGTTATCGGCAATGATACCTTTGGTCAGTACAAAAACGAATTGCAGATCGTTTTGACCCCTCACCAAGACGCCCGAAAAAACAAAGTCGGTGCTATCCCAAAAGAGGAGTTGCCTTTGTTGGAATATTTGAAACCATGGACCAAATTTGCTTTCGAATTGTTGGATTAAATCATTAGAAAAAAGCCGCTGATCACAAAAGGATCAACGGCTTTTCTTAGGTATTAATCTTCTCTTTTGGACTCATCGATTTGATAAACAAATGACGGATCGATCGCTTGATCCAGTGTGTCAAATGCACCTTGGATGCGCCGTTCCACTTCCGCCAAGCCCTCTTTGTCCATCTTTTTGATGTCACTGATATCGATTGGCTCCCCAAAACGGACAGTCACTCGCTTGCGTTTAAATAAATCCTTTAATGTCAGCGGTCCTTGATAAACAGAGGGAACGATCTTGACTTTGGCCATTTTCGCGATCAACGCCATGCCACCTTTTAAGGCCGTTGCATGTCTCGTACCACTTGGGAACATGATCAAGCTAAGATCGGTTTCCTTCAAGATTTTGACTGGCGTCTTTACCGCGCTCGGTCCTGGTTTGTCCCGTTTGACTGGAAAAGCATTGGCATGAATCAAAATGAACCGTAAAATCGGGTTTTTGAACAGCTCTTCTTTCGCCATAAAACTGAATTTCTTTGGCCGAGCAGCCACTGCTAGGTACAATGGATCCCACCAGGTTCGGTGAGGAGCCACTAAAATATAGTTTTCATTTTTAGGTAAAACCTCTTTGTTTTGATAACGAGCATTGCCGTTGATCAAAAATAATACTACGCGAACCACACCGCGCATAAAGCGAAAAAACATACTCATTTTCCTTTCTATTTCTCTCCTATTCAAGTATGCAAAAAAACGGTTTAAATGACAAGCCTTTTTTAGCGTTTCCCATTATTCTTAATCGTAGTATAATACATTGAAATGAATTTAGAACAGGAGTATGCTTCATGTTGCAACCGAACGAACGCATTGACCAATTGTATGCCGATGACATCAAGATTATTCAGAGTTCCGAAGTTTTTTCTTTTTCATTAGATGCTGTCTTATTAGCCAATTACGCTAGAGTACCAAAAAGAGGTGTGATCGTTGACCTTTGTGCAGGGAATGGCGCAGTCGGTTTATTTATCAGCAGAAAAACGACTGCTCATATTTATCAGGTCGAATTGCAGGAACGCTTAGCGGATATGGCGCAGCGCAGTATCGAATTAAATGACTTGCAAGAACAGCTGACGGTCTATCCTATGGATTTGAAGAATCTCTTTCAAAAAATCAAACCTGATTCCGTCGATCTTTTGGTCTGCAATCCGCCTTATTTTAAAAATATACCGACGGCGATCAAAAACCCGAATCCCTATTTAGCGATCGCCCGGCACGAGATCACCACAAATTTAGATGAAGTGATCCAAACCGCCAGTAAAGCGTTAAAAATGAATGGAAGGTTTGCGATGGTTCATCGCCCGGATCGCTTTCTCGATATTTTGGACAATATGCGCACCCATCGAATCGCGCCAAAACGAGTCCGCTTCGTCTATCCGAAAGTAGGCAAAGAGGCCAATATTTTATTGATTGAAGGAATCAAGGATGGTAAGGCGGAAGGGTTTAAAATTGATTCTCCTCTCATTACCTATGATGAAACGGGCTCTTATAGTCCAGAAGTGAAGGCGATGCTCTATGGCTGCTGACAACCATTACTTTTATGTCTTACGTTGCAACGACCAATCCTTTTACGGCGGCTATACTACCGATTTGAGTCGCCGCTTATTAGAGCATAACAAAGGGATCGGGGCAAAATATACCCGTCCCGCTAGTCGCAGACCCTTGCAAATGATCCATGCGGAAAGCTTTTCCACTCGCAGTAAAGCCACTCAAGCAGAAGCCGCCTTCAAAAAATTGCCTCGCAAAAAGAAAGAGGACTACCTGATCAGTCATAGGAAAAGCAATGTTCTCTGACCAAGCATGCAAAAAACTACCTGCGCACGGAAGTTTCCTTCTTGAGGGAGCTTTCTTTCGTGACTTAGGTAGTTTTTTTATCGTTATTCATTCCTATTCGGTAACGCCCATTGGGTTTGACTTTTCCCAAATTCTTTCGGGATCACAGAATCAACGGATTGATATTCGAGGGTTTCTTGGGACTTTGGAATCGTAATTGCCGTTAAATAGTTGTTGGTTTCGGAATAGAAACCAATTGTTTCAAAGGAAGGATCAGTCAAATGGTATTGAACCCCCTGCAGTTTAGCAGTTGTTTCCTCATCCACAAAAGTCGGTTGATAGCGAGCATAGTAAACCTGGGCGCCCATTTTAAAATATACGGAGTTATGAGCAGAACCAAGAAATTCAATCTCCCGTTCCACCGGTATTGCTTGATAGATTCCTAAAGTTTCAATCGCTTCATTGCTTTGGATGCGCTGATAAATTGCTGTAGTATCAGATTCGTAATATTTATAGCCTAGAAACATCTTTTCGCGATCTCGGATATTCGGTGTGATCAGCGCATTATACGTTTTGAATTCACCATACACTTGATCCCCAATAAAAAAACCTAATAGACACGTAACGACTATGCCGCCAAGCAATAGCGTCACTTTTGGGTTGCGGTTTTCTCGATAAAGCAGAACCATCAGGAACCCTAATAACGCAATCAGACCAACTACCATGAGAATTGGTAGGATCACATAATAAAAACGCTCACTTTGCAGCCATTTTTCGCTCGTCATAAATGCAACCATTTTTTATTCCTCTTCGATTCCTCACTACTCACTGTCTTACCTTTGGTCAAACAGTAGAAGGATCGTCCTTTCATCCCTTTTCATGCCAATTATCCTCAAGGCGCTCAATTCCCATATAAGTTCTTATGAGATTAATTTTACCATAACTATGTAGAAAAGATAAGTGTTAGATGAATTGCTTTTCACAACAAACATCCATTGACAAAAGGAGGGTTTTATCAGATAATATTAATGCTAATCGGGAATGAATGTCTCCCTCAGTTCTTACTGAAACCGCAATTTTGCTAATGACTTCTACCACTTTTTTTAGTGTGTAGCAGTCATTTTTTTATTTTCACTAGGTCGTCGTATTTGCAGGAGCATTGTTCCTATATTCTTTTTAAAGGATCGTGATAGAAATGATGAAACAAAAAACAACTAATTGGGAACTGACTGCTTTAGGTGTGGTCAGTCTGGTTATTGGCGTATTCGCTGGAGCCGTCGATACCTTCTTTGGGAAGATCCTACTTTCCTTAAGCGCCTTTCGTGATAGTCATTTTTTGCCCTTGATTCTCTTTTTACCCATTATCGGCATTTGTTTTACTTACCTGTTCCAAAAGTACGGTGACCGAAGTCCTCAGGGAATGAATTTAGTGTTTTTAGTCGGACATGAAGAAGAAAAAGACATTCCGTTGCGCTTGATTCCTTTTGTAATGGTGGGAACCTGGCTGACGCATTTATTTGGAGGAAGCGCTGGCAGAGAAGGGGTTGCGGTTCAGTTAGGTGCCACCATCGCCAATCGCTTAGGAAAATGGCTGCGACTAGAAAAGTACGCCAGCACCCTGATCATGATTGGGATGGCTGCGGGATTTGCTGGTTTATTTGAAACCCCGATCGCTGCGACGTTCTTCGCACTGGAGGTACTTGTCATCGGTAAATTCAGTCATCATGCACTCTTACCAACTTTGCTGGCTGCTTTCACCGCTAGTACGACTTCTCAATTGTTAGGATTAGAAAAATTTAGTTTTGCTTTGTCACCGTCCCCCGATTTGACTTTGGCTGTTTTTCTGAAATTACTTTTGATTGGCTTAATATTTGGTATTGTTGGTGGCAGCTTTGCGGGATTATTAGAAACGATGAAACGGATCATGAAACGACGCTTTCCTCATCCTCTCTGGCGCATTGGCATCGGTTCACTCGTGCTAGTCTTACTTTTTGTCCTTTTGTATCATGGTCGTTATTCAGGTTTAGGAACGAATTTGATCAGCGCTAGTTTCACGAATCAACCAATCTATTCTTATGACTGGCTGCTTAAGATGGTGTTAACTGTACTGACTATCAGTATTGGTTTTTTGGGCGGAGAAGTCACCCCTTTGTTTGCGATCGGCGCCTCTTTGGGCGTCGTGCTGGCACCGCTCTTCGGACTGCCTATCGAACTGGTGGCAGCCCTAGGCTATGCCAGTGTCTTTGGCAGTGCTACTAGCACTTTATTTGCACCGATCTTTATCGGTGGGGAAGTCTTTGGCTTTGAAAATCTGCCCTTGTTTGTGATCGTCTGCTCCGTCGCCTACTTTATCAGTAAACCCTATAGTATTTATCCCTTACAAAAATCATTGGCAGACGGGAAATGATTCACTTTTGATCCCTCCTCCAGAGCAAAAGAAAAAACCGCGAACAAGTCGCGGTTTTTTTCTTATTTCGCACGTTTTAAGTAGGTACCTTCAGCTGTATTGATTTCTAGCATTTCGCCTTCTTCAACAAAGTCAGGAACATTGACAACTAAGCCAGTTTCCATCGTTGCTGGCTTGCCTGAACCAGTCACAGTCGCCCCTTTGATCGACGGCTGTGTTTCAACAACCTTTAAGATTACGCTTGATGGTAGTTGAACGCCGATTACTTCGCTGCCGAAGAATTGGATTTTTACTTCCATGTTTTCAAGAATAAATTTCATTTCTTCTTCTACCACTTCAACTGGAATTTCATATTGTTCATACGTTTCCAGATCCATGAAGAATGCTGTATCATCCATTGTGTATAGATATTGTACAGCTTTCGTATCAATATGCGCTTTTTCAAATTTTTCTTCTGGACGGAAGGTTGTATCATAAGTCGAACCAGTCCGAACGTCCCGTAATTTCATACGCATAACCGTATTTCCCTTACCTGGTTTGTGATGGCTAGCATCTAATACTTTGATAAGTTTGCCGTCTTGAACGAATGTCATTCCAGCTCTTAAGTCACTTGCATTGATCATAATTTTGAAATCTCCTTCACTATGTGATAATCCTTGTCTATTGTATCAAAAAAAGCTGCTTTATTCTAGCTAAATCAGTGGGAAGGTCGCACAAGTTTACGGCGTTTCTCCATATAGTGAGGGTCATACTCATCTGTCTCAATATAAATATAGACTTTTTTATCTGCCATCTGGTGTCGAATCTCGGCTTCAATCTCATTAATGATCTCATAGCCGACCTCTTCTTGTTTCGAGGCAATATCAACTTTTGCCGCAATCAAAATTTCTGATGGTCCTAAATGCACCGTTTTAACATCAATCAAGCGATCAACATCTGGCCGTTCAAATGCTCTTTTGATCACTGCTAGATCCCGTTTTGTGACACTTTCGCCAATCAGTAGACTGTAAAATTCGCGGGCTAAGAAAATGGCTGCTACCATCAATAAAAGACCAATCAATAAACCACTGAAGGCATCAAAAAATGCGTTACCCGTAATCATGGTTAAAATCGTACCAAATAGTGCGATCATTAGGCCGATCATTGCACAAAAGTCTTCTGTGAAAATGATCAGAATCTCACTATGCCGACTTTCTTTCAAAAAACGATAGATTGGTTGACGTTCCACATTCAGTTCGCGGATCTCCTTGATCGCGATCCACAACGAACTTCCTTCAACGATCATCCCGAAAATCAAAATAGCGATCACCAACCAAGCGTTACCAACTTCATGGGCAGGATGCAGCAGCTTTTCTACCGCTTCCATCACACCGAGTGCGCCCCCACCAAAGAAGAGCATCATCGCAACGATCGTGCTAAAAAAATATTTCGCCCGACCTTCTCCAAACTGATGCAGTTCACTTTGGCCCTTTGTTGCCCGTTTATCCCCGATCAATAAAAAGATTTGATTGCTACAATCCACGACACTATGAATGCTTTCATTCAACATGGCTGCACTGCCACTTAGTGCATAACCGACAAACTTACTAATAGCCACCAAAATATTTGAGATCAGGGCAGCGATGACCGCCATCATACCATTTGCTTTCTTTTCCACACCTTACGCTTCCTCTCATCAATAAATTCCCTGTCTTTTACTCTGCTATTCTTCTCAAATGAATCACGGCTGACTGAGTTTCTTCAATCAACAGGTGCTTGTTTTTTCAACTTTGCTTCTCGGCGACTGATTTTTTTGGTCCAAAATCCACCTGAGATATACTTGGGTTCATAGCTGATGATAAACGCTCGTTCTTCCACCGCTTTGATGGTTTGATAGAGCTTTTTCTCACTTTTTCTTTGGGAAAGAATCTCTAAAATCAGTCGTGGCCCTTCTAAGCCTTCTCCATAACTTTGTGTAACTCCGTAGCCTTCTTGTCGTAAGATCTTAGGCAAACTTTTTTCCTCATCCGTATTACTAGGTAGGATCACTGTGACCATTGTATAGCCCAGAGCCAGCTTATCTTCGATTTTGATACCAATACTGACTCCTGCAGCATAACCTAATGCATAGAATAAGAGATTCAGCGGGTTATCCAAACGATCCAATACCATAGATAAGCCTAAAATATAGATCGTGATTTCGATCATACTCACTAATGGGGCAATCACGCGATACCCTTTCATTGTCAATAAAAATCGCAGTGTGTTCAATGTAACATAGGCGAGATTGATAAAGAAAATCATCGCCAGCATTTGTAGATCAACCTCCATCTTTGATTCCCCCTTGTTCTTAGCATATCAAAAGGCAAGAGAAAATTAAAATATTTGAGCAGGATTTAATTACTAAAATAGCTAAATAAAATTTATACTGGGGAAGATATAGTGCTTAAGTGATTTCATTGATCACTACCATGTCATGATTTTGCTCATTGGTCCATTGCCTGTGGTTTCACTCTCTTCTATTGATCGAAAAGCATATCCACCAAAGTGGGAAAAGCAGTTTAAACCACCGCTCGTCTGTTTCAGACAAAAAAGAAGTCCAATGGCAACTGGACTTCTTTTTGTCTGAGCAACTTTTACAGTGTTCGATCATATTCACGATTGCAGAACATGCTTACTTGTTTTCCAAGGGGTTATTCGTCAGCACCAGGTACGAAACTCAGCTCCCAATGGATGGTTCCTTGATAACTTGTTGCTTGTGGCCTCGCGCCAATAGGGATTTCCAGCTCGACACTTTTTTGCATGGTATCCTCGTTTCCATAGCGTTGAATCCAAGTTCCCGCCCCTTGCTTTTCATTGGCACGTGCAATCACTTGGTTCTGCGGTCCCAGCTCGATTGCATCAACGTAGTCTGGTGCTTCAGAGGGATTTTCTCTAGAGGTAACCATTTCAATATTCGTCAAATGCACACTCGCTCCTTTTAAGTGGTGCTTAAACGCTTCCGTGCTAACGAACCCTTCCTCTGATAATCGGGCACTCAAGGTCCAGCCATTTGGGAGAAATCGACGATCGGAAACCTGAATGTAGTTTGGTCGTTCGGTTGATTCATGATCATCCACTAAAGAAATTCGTTGCGGACGCGCCGGATAGCGGCTTGTCGACGAGCGAATCGGTACTGTACCAAAATCGAATTGTGAAACAAAGTCTATACTGATAAACCCGCGATTTTCTGGTATCAAGGGTGGATTTTCAGGTAGAATCGGTTGATCAGGATCAAGGGGATCTTTTGGGTCTACGTCACCAATGGGTTCCACAGTGGTTGATGCTTCTGCCCATTTGCCATCAAGAAATGCCTGAGCGGTGACCACCTCACCTTGAGTAAAATACTGGAAAGGTTCTAAATCAGATAGATCAAGTAAATAATGCCCGTTTTCATCCGCTTGGGTGTGAAAATACGTGCTATTGCCAGCACTATCGACTGGCGTTTCAAGCGTCGGTTCTGGCATCAGTCCCTCTCTTTGGAATCGAAGGTAGCTACCAGGATTGGCGGTTCCCGAAATCGTATAGGCATTAGGTAAGGTTCTATCTTCTGTCAAAGGATCGATGGTCACCGTGATGTCTGGGATTCTCTCAAATAATAGACGTTGTGAACGAGAAGCAAACTGCGAGGCAAACCCTCGACTTGTTTCCTCATTTAGCGAAGATACATTGGTCACATTGGTATTGGTTCCTGAAATCGCCGCAGTCATGGACAGAATCGGTTGCCACTGAAAATCAACTGTCTCTCCTGTATTTCCATGCCGCCACTGGCGAATCGCCTGATTCTTTGCAGTGATTCCTCCCCCTTCAATTAGACCATTTGTGGTGGTCGTTATGGCGCGGGTTCTTTGCAAATTGACACGCTTGGCATCGTCGATCGTCAATCTTGCGGGATTGTTGGCACCGGTAAAGAAAAGTAGCCGTTGGACAGCTTGTGGGCTGTCCGAACGAATATCTAAGGTAGCATCTTTGCCTACGTTGAGATTGCCAGTCGTGCCAGAGAAGTGGAAGATATTTGCGGTTGTATTTTGATTTGTTGCTTCAACCTCTAAGGTGCTGCTGTCTTCTAAGGTGATATGCGTATTGGCACTTAACCAGAAAATATGACTGTACAACGTTCGGTTTGCAGCAGCAACCGACAAGCGACTTTTTTCCATTAATCGAATATCATGGGGCGTGCCTGATGTGATGACTGCTGGGCTGTTGTTTTGTGTATTTAGTGTCAATTCCGCGCCTTTTCCTAACTCAATGCGTCCATTGCCAGCGACAAAGCGAATATTAGCACCGCCTGCTTCACCAGCTGAACCGTTGGCATTTAATGATAGTCGGGCATTATCCCCTAATACGAGACGCGCATTTGTATTATAAAAATCAAGATTTCCTGAGCTGATCGTCGACATTTCGACGTTTGCTCCCTCACGAAGCTCTATTTGGTTGATTTCAAAATTCGCCTGAGTATTTGTGTGAATCATCCAAGAAGCATTGAAGTCTGATGTATATCTAGGCGTTTGGTGTGAAACAGAATGTCCAGAAAAGCTGGCTCGAGAGTGCAACCCGTAAAACAACTGATTGCCCGTATGGTTGAGATTGTGGTACCGAATGATTGAACGCTGCTGATTTGACATATTCAAATCATGGTATTCAATTGCCCCCCAAAAGTTTCCATGGTAGAGTTCCAAATTTTGCAAAGTAATGTCCCATGGAGAATCTGGATTGACACTGGAATCGCGGAAACAGATCGCTACGGCTCTAAGATCCATCTGATATTTGTCGAGGCCATCGATGATTAACGTTCTTGAGACTTCCCTGGCATTGATATAAACATAGGCTAATCCGCCATTAGGATTGACGCTGCTGCTCCAGCCGTCAATTCCCGTAATGCCTAAACGAGGATTATCGTTCGTTTGAAAACTGGCTGTCAAATAAATATAATTGACCGTCGGATCGACCATTGCAGCCATAAATTCGATCCAATTAGCAACTCCTCTTTTTTTTACATCGTCGCCTAAAAGATAAAGATTGCCAGGATCAGATGCTGATGCCTCAGGAAGCTGGCTTTCTATTTCCTTCTCTTCTGCTAGTTGATCTTCTTGATCCTCTTGATCCAATTGATCCAATTGATCCAATTGATCAGTGGAGTCACTCGAATCGGTTAGCGCATCCTCTTGTGTATACGTAGGGTTTGTCTCCCGTGCTTCCTTTATTTCAAGTATTATCATTGATTCTGCTACTTCAAATGGAAACGCCCCTGCTGTATCAACTACCAATGGAACCAAAAAATCACTTCTAGGGATATCAGTCGTTAGTTTCCAACCATTCTCTTCAGTGGTTGACGTAATTTTGACTCCCTTTGGCAACTCCTCTTCAACAAAAACCGCAGATTGCGGCAACCGGATCGCTATTTCACTAATGGGACGGCCCGTATGAAACGCAACTAGTAACATGTCTCCTACAGTCCCGGCTTTCGTTGATTCATCAAAATAAATGGCAACTTTTCCCTCAGCCTCTTTCTCTCGTATCGGTTCGAATGGGTCACTCGCAACCGTTTCTTCCTCCAGCTGTGCAGCAAAGAAAATGTTTGAAGAAAACACACTCATGGTTGAAAAAAAGTAGAGTCCTCCAAGTAAGCCAATAATGATGGTGAAATATACCATTCTCTTTTTTTTGTTCATTTGTTGATGCCCCACCTTTCAGCGTATCTTTCCCTTGAAATCGATCATGGATCAGTCCTTCCCAAAGAGCAGCTATAACCATCAGGACGCTTGCTTCCTTTTTTCAATTACGGCTGATCAGAAAACCACAATCCTGCCATCGATTTTAAATGACAAAAGAAATCGCCAATTAAAATAACAAACATTATAAATAACGATGGTTTTGATCGTTTCACTTTATTCTATAGCCCACGCTATTGCTTAGTAAAATCAGAATATTCCTCAGTCGGTGAAAAATGTAATTCGACTAAGTATTTTGTGAAATCGGCAGTTTCAGCACACAAAAAAAACAGCTAGATGTTCGCCATCTAGCTGAAATCATTCATCGTTATGCTCAAAGGACTACTTCTATTAAGAGTAACTGTCTCTACTATTTAGAACGAAAATAGCCATTTGAAGATTCTTCTTGTTGATCGTCTTCAATCATTCCTTTTAATGATCGATCTAAAACGGACCGTTTTTTCTCACCATTTTTTTTATTGTTGGCGCGAAACTCGCTGCGTGTCATCCCAACAGAGGGGTGGCGATTGAATTTTTTGACGGTTGGATCGCTTTCTTCTTTGACTTGATAAGCTGCTGGTTCAGTGTCAAATAACAAATAACTTTCTTGTTTTTTTGCCATTGCATCCATCAAATCGTTCGGCGTAATTTCAGGTTTTTGCTCATCAGGAATAATTGATGCAGGAATATATTTAGGCACGAAGTAAGAGCGTCCCGAATATTCTTTTTTTGAAGAAACAGGAACCTCAGCTTTTTCCTTCTTACTAGTCACTTGATAAGAAGAATGGTTCGCTTCTTTGCCAAAAAAATTGGTTTTTCCTGTCGGCATCTGCTCTTTCACCGGACGTTTTCCGTACTGAGGCAAGTTGGCACGGTGATTGGCAAGCTCTTCTTTTTGACGAACATTGTGCCCTCGATCGCGTTGGCTGGAATGCACTTTACGCTGCAAAGATTGATTTTCTTCCTTGTGAGAATGACTCACGGGATCTTTGATTTCGGTTAAAATCCAATCATCTGCTTTACTGAATGCGGGGCGATGCTCGGATTGAAGCTTCACACCGTCTGTATCATCATAAGCAGGAAAACGGAAGTGTTTTCGTTTCACATCTAAATAATTTGCCACTGTACTCATCCTCTTACATGCATTTTTTTCATCATACCACAAATAAAAGAGAATTTCACGAAAGACTGCGCCATTTCAACCGAAGTCGCTTCAATTGTCTCCCCTTGGAGGCACTGACTCCGTCAAGCTTGCCGCATTTGGTTCTTTGATATGGGCAAATAATGGATCGATCTGCCAAATATCTGCTGCATAATTTCGCACCGTTTCATCCGCCGAAAACTTCCCAGCATTCGCAATATTCATTAAACTGATTTTTTGCCAGCGATGAGTATCTTGATAAGCAATATCCACCCGATGCTGTGCATCACAATAGGCGTGGAAATCTCTTAATAAAAAGTACTCATCATTGTATTTCAAAAGTGAATCAAAAATCTCGCGGCCTTCTACTTGGATATTGGGGATTGTCCCGTCAATAAAGGCATTGACTACACGTTGTAGTAGTGGATCTGACTCATAATATGCATAGGCAGAATAATTACGCTGGGCGTAATACTGATACACTTCTTCTTCGGTTAGCCCAAAGATCGCGATGTTTTCATCACCGATTGCATCTCGAATCTCAATATTGGCACCATCTAAAGTGGCGATCGTTACTGCCCCATTTAGCATCAACTTCATATTACTTGTCCCTGAAGCTTCTTTGGAGGCCAATGATATTTGTTCACTGACATCCGCTGCTGGGATAATTTTTTCTGCTAAAGAAACGTTGTAATTTTCTAAAAAAACAACCTTGATTTTATCATTGATGGTTTCATCATGATTGATCAGATTCGCCACTTCATTGATGACTTTAATGATCGATTTTGCGTAGTGATAACTTGGTGCGGCTTTGGCACCAAAGAGAAAGACTCTTGGATGAAACGCAGCAGTTGGATCGTCTTTGACCTCAAAGTAGAGCTTTAGAATATGCATAAGATTTAGTAATTGTCGTTTGTATGCATGCAGACGCTTGATCTGCACATCAAATATTGCCGTCGGATCTACTGTGATGCCCGTTGCTTTTTGAATGTACTGTGCCAGTGCACGCTTGTTACTCATTTTTGCGTCGGCAATTTGTTGGAGAACAGTTTCGTCCTCATAATAGTTTTTGAGTAGTTGCAGGTCTAATGGATCATTGCGCCAGCTTGTACCGATGGACTGATCCAATACTTTGGCTAACGGTTGATTGGCTAGCTGAAGCCAACGCCGTTGCGCGATGCCGTTGGTCTTATTGTTGAAACGGGCAGGATAAATAAGATAAAAGTCATGGAGTACCACTGATTTTAGTAAATCAGAATGGAGCTTGGCTACGCCATTGACACTGTGGCTGCCGATGATCGCGAGATGTGCCATATGGACTTGATCATCAATAATGATTCGCGTCCGTTCCAGTAAGGCTTGCGGATGGACCCCTTGCATCGTTTCCACAAAACGGCGATCAATTTCTTTGATGATCTGATCCATTCTCGGCAAAACTTCTTCAATCATGCGCACGGGCCATTTTTCTAAGGCTTCCGCCATGATCGTATGGTTCGTATAACTCATGACTTTCACGGTGATCGACCACGCTTGTTCCCAAGCAAGACCTTCTTCATCAACTAAAATGCGCATCAGTTCTGGGACGCAAAGGGCTGGGTGCGTATCATTGATGTGGATCGCTACTCGTTCACTCATCATGGCCAAAGGTAAATTCAATTTTTTATAATAACGGACGATACTTTGGATCCCTGCAGACACAAAAAAGTATTCTTGCATCAGCCGGGTCCGTTTGCCTGTCTCATTGGAATCATCGGGATACAAGACCGCTGTCAGATTTTCCAATGCTTGCCGCGATTCTAGTGTCGCGTAGTGCGCCTCATCTTCGGCAGGAACCTCAACACTCCATAAACGCAAGGTATTGAGATGGTGATTTTGGTAGCCAACCATTGCTGTATCATAAGGAACCGCCCGCCAGGTAAAGCCACCTTCATAAACTGGGGCTAATTTCCCGTCCTCTCCGGTAACGAGATAGACATGGCCCCCGAAACGAATAGGCACCGCCTTGCTTTCTTTGCGGACTTCCCAAACATTCCCCGAACGCAACCAGTCATCGGGCAACTCTACTTGATGACCGTCAATAAATTTTTGTTTAAATAATCCGTAGCGATAGCGGATCCCATTGCCATTTCCCGGCAAACCTAAAGAAGCCAATGAATCCATAAAACAAGACGCTAAGCGACCGAGTCCCCCGTTGCCTAAAGCCATGTCTTTTTCCGTCTCTGCAACATCGTCAAGTGAAACCCCTAACTCTTCAAAAACGGCTTCCGCTTGCTCCAACAGCTGCATATTTAACAGATTACTCTTTAACATTTTGCCGGGTAAAAATTCGATTGAAAAATAATACGCTTGTTTCTGATCCTCCAACAAGAGATTTTTTCTGGTCTGACGCCAGTCTTCTGAATACATTTGCTTCACGACATTGGCTAGCGCCTGAAACAATTCCTGCGGTGATGCTTCATCGATCTCTATCGCAAACAGTTCGTGCACGTTGGTTTCTAACAGATCACGCAATCGTTCTTTTGTCATAGGGTTACACTCCTTTATGCTAACCGTTTATAAAAAAGAAGAATTCTTGCCGCCAGAATGGCTAGTCATACAACTAGCCGTTCTGTTGCAGACAAGGATTCTTCTGTCTTAAAACAATCAAACTTTGATATTATTATACAACTCAACATAAAGATCTGAGCTTTGATTCCAGCTAAAATCTTTTTGCATTGCTTGCTTGACTAATGCCGTCCATGTTGTCGGATCCGATTCATATAATTCAATCCCCTGTTTTAAGGCATTCATCAAGTAAAAAGGTGAAAACTCTTGGAAGCCAAAGCCGGTTCCTTGTTTCGTGATCGGATTATAGGAATCCACCGTATCTTTCAAGCCACCGATTTCATGAACGATCGGTAATGTACCATAACGCATCGCGATCATCTGCGATAGTCCACATGGTTCAAAAGCCGAAGGCATCAAGAAGAGATCCGCTGCTGCGTATAACTTTTGCGCCAGTGCAATATCAAAAGAAATCGCGGCAGCACATTTGTCAGGATATTTCTGCGCAAAGTAGCGAAAGCCTTCTTCAAAATCATGTTCGCCAGTCCCTAGTAAGATGAACTGAACATCAAACTGCAAGAGGTTTTCCATTTCTTCAAGAACTAAATGGAACCCCTTTTGAGTGGTCAAACGACTAACAACGGAAATCAGCGGAACCTCTTTACGAGTTGGCAAGCCAAACTGTTCTTGTAGCGCTCGCTTGTTTTTAGCTTTTCCTGATAAATCCTCGACACTGAAAGGATAGTCCAAATGAGGATCGGTTTCTGGATCATTCATTTCATAATCAATTCCATTCAAGATACCGCTTAGCTTGCCACTTTCCATGCGTAAAATGACTTCAAGACCACAACCAAACTCAGCTGTTTTGATTTCTTCACTATAGGAAGGACTGACGGTCGTGATGCGGTCCGCATACAAGATTCCTGCTTTCATAAAGTTCAAGCAATCGTTTAAACGCAAGGTTCCATCATCATATCTTTCCGTACCCATCCCAAAAAGATCCGGTAAAATATCGCGACTATACCACCCTTGAAACCCAATGTTATGGATCGTCAAAACGGTGCGTATGTTTTGATACGCTTGGATCCAATGATATTTTTCTTTGATCAAGAACGGAATCATCGCCGTATGGTAATCATTGACATGTACGATGTCTGGAATAAATTCAATGCGTTCCATCATTTCGATCACGGCTAATTGGAAGAAAGCAAAGCGTTCCCCATCATCATAAAAATCATAGAGCCGTTCGCGACCAAAATAGTAAAGATTGTCTATGAAATAATAAGTCACAGCGCCTAGAACTAATTTTTTGATTCCACAATATTGCTTGCGCCAGCCGACCGCCACTTCAAAGGAAAAACAATCTTCCATTTGGTCTTGGTATTCGGCAGGCATTTTCGTGAAATAAGGTAAGACGCCAACTGTCTCGACGCCTTTTTTGACCAACTCTTTTGGCAATGCACCTGCAACATCCCCTAACCCGCCTGTTTTAAAAAACGGAGCGCACTCTGCTGCTGTAAACAAAACCTTCATGCGCTTGCTCCTCCGATTACATCTTCTGTCACATGAGAATTCTTCTTAATGACAATCGGGGTTTCTTTGGTTCCCTGCACTTTTACACCTTCTGCGATGGTTACATTTTTATCTAAGATCGCATAAGAAACTTCGGCACCTGCTTTGATTTCGTTATTTCCGAAAATGATCGCGCCTTTGACTTTTGCCTCAGGATGGATTTTCGTACGGCGAGCAACCAGTGACTGCTCGACAGAGCCTTCAACGATGCAACCAGAAGCAAAGTGGCTATTTTTCACCTCAGACGTTTCCGAATAATAGGTTGGTACTTCATTCTTCAATTTGGTATAGATTTTTTGATTCGAATAAAGCAATGAGGTGAATTTATGCACATCTAGCATGTCCATATTTGTTTGATAATAAGAAGAGATATCATAAATGTTACTTAAGTAACCAGTGTACTCATATAGGCCAGTGTTCTCCACAGAGATCATCTCTCGTAAAAATTGACCGAGATCTGCCGTTGCGCCAACTTTTTGCCCTTCTTTAAGAGCCGCGATCAGACGATCCGTTTGAATGATAAAAATATCCGTACACAAGTTGACTAGGGAGCCAACTTCCCCTTTTTTCGCTTGGATCGCTTCTTCTAAGTGTCCTTCACTGTCAACATTAAACAACAAGTCACTTTCAGAAACATTGTCACTGCCGATGCGTTTATACACCACAGTCATTTCATTGCCTTGTAGTTGATGAATTTTCAGCAAAGCACGCAAATCGATGTTGCATAAGATTTTGCTGCCCATAAATACAGTGTGATCTGATTTTGATTTTTCCAAATAGTCAATGACGTTATAGTAGTACTCTTGCCCTTCGGCTTGCTTTTTCAATGAGTCTTGGAATAAGTGGATAAAGAACCGGTTTTGAACACCGTCCAAGTTCCACTCTTTTCCACCACCGATATGATCAAAAACTGACTGGGTCTCTCCTTCATTGAAAATCATGTAGACTTGTTTGATGTTGGCATTTTCAATACTTGAAAGATTGAAATCCAGCAAGCGATATTTGCAGTCAAACAACAAGGTCGACAGCGGACGATTCTCCGTTAATGGCATCAAGTCTTGGTATCGCTGTAGGTTCCCTAAAATTGCACACATTTTATTAGTTCTCATCAATCGTCACCCCTAAAATTTCAGAATAGCCGACTACGGCAATTTCGTCTGTTCCATCGATCTCTGCGTCGTCACCAATCACTGCATTTTCCCCAACGATCACTCGATTTAATTTGACATTTCTGCCAATCACCGCTCCAGGCATGATCACGCTATCTTTGATAGTCGAGCCTTCTTTCACTTGCACGTTCTCTGATAAAATACTGTGCTCGATCTCCCCAGCAACATAGCAGCCGTCCATCACAAGCGAATTTTTAGCAGCACCGGTTTCAGTTACAAAGTGCGGTGGTGCGATTGGGTTTTTGGAGAACACTTGCCAGCTTTTATCCCGGATATTCAACTCCATAGCTGGATCAATAAATTCCATGTTGGCTTCCCACAATGAATCGATCGTTCCTACGTCTTTCCAATAGCCAGAGAAGCGATAGGCAAAAACGTTGTCGCCGCTTTCTAGATAAGAAGGAATCACATGTTTCCCAAAATCGACCATTTCGCCGTCTTTTGTGTAGTTACTCAATAGCATACTGCGTAGACGACTCCAATCAAATATATAGATCCCCATCGAAGCAAGATTGCTTTTTGGTTCGGCTGGTTTTTCATCAAATTCGATGATGCGGTCATTTTTATCAGTATTCATGATCCCGAAACGAGAAGCATCTTTCATCGGAACTTCGAGAACTGCAACCGTCAATGAAGCATCATTTTCTTTGTGTTTTTCCAGCATTTCTTCGTAATCCATTTTGTAGATATGGTCGCCGGACAAAATCAAGACATATTGCGGGTCCATCTCATCGATATAGGCGATGTTTTGATAGATGGCATGGGCAGTTCCCTCAAACCATTTTTCGCCTTCTGAATTTGAATATGGCTGTAAAATCGTCACACCGGTACTGATTCCATCCAATCCCCAACTGGCGCCATTGCCGATATGGTTGTTCAGTGCTAAAGGTTGGTACTGCGTGACTACACCCACATTTTTGATTCCAGAATTGACACAATTACTCAACGTGAAATCGATGATCCGATACCTGCCGCCAAACGGAACTGCTGGCTTGGCAATATTTTTTGTTAGTTTCCCTAAACGAGTCCCTTGTCCTCCTGCGAGGATCATTGCTAACATTTCTGTTTTCATTTTGTTTGGTGATCTACTCACCGTTCCCCCTCTACTCTTTTTTTATGCTTTCTTTACTGCTTTTTTACGAGTCATTTTGATTTTTTCTGGTTTGATAATCAAAGCCCCAAGTGCAGGCAAAATTGTTTTGATTTGATAGTCGTATTGTTTAAAAGGGGCATTACTGGTCTGGCAGTCTTGGTTATTAGCCACCCAAGTTCCACCAAATACATCCCGTTCAGTGTTTAAAATCTCTCGATACGTTCCTTCGTATGGCACGCCGATCGCAAAATCGTGACGCTCCACTGGTGTCAGATTGACAACAACGATCAAGAAATCTTTTTTCGTTTTTCCTTGTCGTAAGAAAGTCAATGTCGTTTCATCTAAGTTGTCTGCATCGATCACCATCAATGAATCTTCTTGATCATCCAATTCCCAAAGGGCTCGTTCTTCTTTGTATAGTTCATTCAAGGTCTGGGTGAAGAACTGCATTTTTGCATTTAATGTGTCGTTTAAATCGACCCATTCAAGCCCATGATCATATTTCCATTCTAAAAACTGTCCCCATTCACTACCCATGAATAACAATTTTTTCCCTGGATGCATCATCATGTACGTATAGAGATTTCGTAGTTGTGAAAACTGTTTGTAGCGGTCCCCCCACATTTTATGCATCAAACTTTTTTTACCATGAACGACTTCATCATGAGAAAGTGGCAAGATATAATTTTCTTGCATCCGATACATGAAAGAGAAAGAAAGCAGATTTAAATGATCTTTACGGAAAATCGGGTCCATTTCATAAAAACGCAGGACATCGTTCATCCAGCCCATATTCCATTTATAATCAAATCCTAACGCGCCTTCTTCGACCATTCCTGTTATTTTGGTTTCAGACGTACTTTCTTCTGCAATCATGACCACTGCTGGATGGGCTAACTTGATAACAGAATTAAGCTTCTGTAAAAAGTAATAGCCTTCAAAGTTGCGATTGCCCCCTTCGTGATTTGGTTCCCATGGACCTTCATCATAATCGCGATAGATCATGTTGGAAACGGCATCTACCCGAATACCATCAATGTGGTAAAATTCGATCCAGAACAAGGCACTTGAGATCAGAAAGCTTTGGACTTGTGGTTTGCCGAGATCAAAGTTGATCGCACCCCAGCGAACATTTTTGGCACGGTTTTCATCCATGTATTCAAATGTCGGCGTGCCGTCATAATAAGCTAAGCTGTCATCATTGACACAAAAATGTCCTGGTACCCAATCAACAAAGACACCAATATTTTCTAAATGGCATGCCTCTACAAAGTCTTGAAATTCTTCTGGTGTCCCATAATAGGAACTGAGCGCAAAATAACCTGTCAGCTGATAGCCCCACGAGGTACCTAATGGATGTTCCATCAAAGGCATAAATTCAATATGGGTATAACCCATTTTTTTCACATAAGGAATAAGTTCATCTTTTAATTCAGAGAAGCGATAAGGGGTGCCGTCTTCGTGGTGCTTCCACGAGCTGGCATGAACTTCATAAATATTTAGAGGTCGATTAAATGTTTTCTGTCTTTTTTTGCGGCCTTGCCATAGTCCGTCCCGCCATTTTTTTTGTGGGATCGAATGCAACACGGCAGCAGTTCCTGGTCGAGCTTCGAAATGGACAGCAAAAGGATCAATCTTCAATACTTCTCGTCCATTTGCTTGTTTGACTTTGTATTTGTAAAGCTGTCCTTCTTTTACTTGGTTGGTCTCAATCTCCCAGACCCCAGATTCTGCCCTTTTATTCATTGGCAAAGTGTCTGTCCATTGGTTGAAATCACCAACCAGCCAAACTTGTTGAGCGTTTGGTGCCCAAACACGAAACACATAGCCGTCATCCGCTTGATGGGCTCCTAAGAAATGTTGGACATAAAAATTTTCACCGCTCAGAAAGTCCTTTTCTGCAGTCAGTACCTGTTGTTTGGTAACCACTCTCTCATCAGTCCTCCTTCGACTCATCTTGATCGCTTATTCTTTAACGATCGATCATTGTCCCATTTTTTCATAGAGAAGCATTTGCAATCAAACGATCTCTACTGTTAGCATAGCATAAAATAAAATTCTAGTAACCTAATAACCCTATGATACGAACGAATTATTCAGGACAGAAAAAAACAGCTTGAACGTATCTGTTCAACCTGTTTCAGCTCTACTTTTTAGCTTTTGGAAAATGAAGTATGTGACTACACTTAACTGAAACAAACTTGCCAAAACCAGGATGAAAACAATCATCACCGGAAGTGTCTCAGTTAATTCAACATATGCCAGCAGTGTCCCAAATGCAGAAGAGGCGGAGCAAAAACACCAGAATCGAAACCCGTAAAAACTCGTCACTACGGTATAAAGACTAATAATCCCCAATAAGAAAAGCTGAGTAAATCGGTCAAATACCGTATCGGTATAATAAATTTCACCTAACATGACTTGGATCGTACCAAAACTAGTTGGTACTTTATAAAGCGTCAGCAATGCACCGATCAAACTGAATGCACCAATCAAAAGATGACTGCCAGCTAAGCTGATTCGAATGTTTAGTTTCACGCGTCCTTCACAACCTTCAATCTTCGATCCTTTTACGAAAACAACTGCTTCTACAGCCGTTTCCCTTCTTCGCTAGAGCCGAAATCACCTTCAATTATTTTGCTTGCCAAAGCTCTTTTACTTGCCCATCGGTGTAAACTTTATAGGCTTTATTTACTGCCAAGGACTTGTCTGCGTGACCAATTAAGTAATAATTGCCATCACAGTCAAACTCTCCCTCACTCAATAATTTATAACTCGTTAATGGACCATCTGCCATTTTTTTCGCCAAATAACGAAGGGCATTCGCGGGATTCACTAAATAGTTTTGATTCACTAGCCAATCAATAACCACTGAAACGATCGTATTTGCCCCAAATCGTTCCTTTTGCTTTAATGCGAGAATGAGATCTCCATCAGAAAAACGCGTTTCATCGATCCCCGCATTTGTAATTGCTTGCCGTGCCGCTTCTATCTCTGACATTGATACGAATGTAATCATTTCTGCTTTCGTTTTATTCCGTTCCAACTGTTCAAAATCAACCGTTTTATATCCTTCCATTTTTATATCCCCTTTCAACGTTCTAAAATCATCATATCATCAAGAAATCAAACCTCCAAACAAAACGATCGTTATATTTTAATTTTTATTCATCAAATTATCATTTTAGTGAACAAGAAAAAAAGCTATTAGAATAACATCTAACAGCTTTGTAATATTCAGAAAATTTAAAACAAATAACATAATTATTAGAAATCTCAATTATCATTGAAAAAAAACGTGTTGTATGAACCTGCTTTTTTCGCTAAGTGAGCGAGCACTGATCGTTGCAAGAAAATATCCTTTTCAGCAGATGGATAACGGCCGTTTTTTAGATTATCACAATTTATTTCTTCCAGCAAGAAATCTAGCTCGGAACTAACGATTTTCAACTGTTGAAGCGATTCTAGAAAAATACTCGGACGCACTTTTTTGTTTTTACGGATACGTTCAAAGATGACACTTACTTGATCTAAGTAATAGACCGGATCGACATCACCGATCAAATCCATTAGTTCGTCATAAACCGATAGATTTTGCAGCTGGCGATTTGCTTCAAAAAAAGCCGGCAGCGTTGGTGGCCATGGCGCTTCTGCGTATGAGATCATCTGAAAACTTTCATGGGCCAAGGAATAAACAATCCCCTGCTCCACCTCCTGCAAACAACCATAGAAGTATTTATTTTCATTACTTAATGTCGCAAAGTTTTTGAGAAAACCAGCGATTTCTTGTGTTGACCAATCAAGGGCATCTTGATAAAAACCGTCACTTTCTTGCAGCTGCTTTTGATCTTCTTCAGTATAAACAGGAAAACCTAAAAAATAGCGTCGATTTTGGCGGATGATCAAAGCTGATGCGATCAGACGGTCAAGGGTTTTATCAAATGACACCTCTGGAAACTTCGCTTTTAGCTCTCGTAGTGTCGGCGGTTCCTGACAGCTTAAAAGCACATGAACCAAATCATGGAATTCAGAAGATGCCAGGATCGGTTGCAACGAACGATAATGGGGACTATAAAAAAATTTCACTGTGTGTACTCCTTATTAAAAAAATCATGAAAAATGCTGGCTTGATCTACCAAAACAGATCTCACCAGCACTCTGACATTTATCCTAATTATCCTTCGAAAACCGCTGTTAATTGAGGAACGATTTGTTTTTTACGAGAAACAACGCCAGGTAAAAAGGCACGATGGTTCGTTAATGTCGTTTCAAACGCTGCTTCTACTGGGGCAATTGGTTCACCAACAACTAATAGCTCAGAATTACTGTCTAAGATATCAGTAGCAACAAGCAAGAACAAATCATAGCCATTTGCTGACATTGATTCTTTCATGGCAGCTTCCAATTCTGCTTGACGGTCAAAGACCTCTTTTAGGTCGACTGTATTGACTTGTCCGATACGGATGTTTTTCCCGCCCATTGGGAAGCTTTTTGCATCAAGATCCAGCAATTCTGCGGCTGATTTCGTTCCAAGATTTGTGCCGGCTTTCAACATATCCAATCCGTATGCTTCCAGTTCAACACCTGCTAAAACCGCTAATTCTTTTGCTGCCGCTACATCTTCATCGGTACATGTTGGCGATTTGAACAACAATGTATCGGAGATGATCGCTGAAAGCATGATTCCTGCGATCGCTTTTGGAATTTCCACTTGATTTTCTTTGTATAACTTCAATACGATCGTACTGGTACAACCAACAGGTTCTGCACGATAATACAACGGATTGGCTGTCTCAAAGTTAGCAATACGGTGATGATCAACCACTGCCAACACTGTAACATCCGCAATATCTGCCGCACTTTGCTGAAACTCATTGTGATCCACCAGCATTACTTCTTGTGTTTCCTTAGTTACTGAATCGATTACACGAGGAGCAGCCAGGCTAAAGGTGTCTAGTGCAAATTGTGTTTCTTCATTCGGTGTACCTAGCGCCACCGCTTCACAGTCTTTCCCAAGTTGATTTTGTAAGTTTGCAAAGGCAATCGCTGCACCAATAGCGTCGGTATCAGGATTTTGGTGACCGAATACTAATATTTTCGACATTTCTTCATCGCTCCTATTTCAATTGATATTCACTTTCTAATCATAGTAAAAAAACAGGAAAGAAGCAATAGCAATCTCTTCTTTCCTGTTTTGATCAACGGGTTAAGTAGCCTTTATAGTCATCTACATGGAGCAAACGTTTGGCATTTTTCACCCGATCTTCGGTTGGTGGTTCGATCCCTTCAAGGGGATATTTCAAGCCTAGCTCATCCCACTTGTATTTCCCCATCGTGTGATAAGGTAAGATCTCAACTTTATCGACATTCTTCAACGTCTTGATAAATTCATCCAAACGGATCAAGAAGTCATCATAATCGCTTCTAAAAGGAACCAGCACATGACGAATCCAGACGGGCTGATTGATCTCTGAAAGATAATTTGCCATATCCAAAATATTATCATTGGATTGGGTGGTCAGCTCTTTATGGGCTTTGTTATCGATATGTTTGATATCAAACAACAGCAAATCAGTCACAGTCATCAACTCTTGAAACTTACTGAAAAAAGGCTCTTCTCGTGTAAATGGTTTTCCGCAAGTGTCCAGTGTTGTGCTGACCCCTTCTGCTTTGGCTTTGCGAAACAGATCGATCAGAAAGTCCATTTGAAGTAACGGTTCCCCACCACTAACGGTGATCCCACCTTTTTGTCCCCAGAATTCGCGATATTTCAACGCCTCTTCTAAGACGTCATCGGTCGTTCGTTCGATACCCGTGCCAATCTTCCAAGTATCTGGATTATGACAAAACTGGCAACGCATGCGGCATCCTTGCATGAATACAATAAAACGGATACCTGGTCCATCTACTGATCCAAAACTTTCTGTTGAATGTACTTGTCCTGTTACTGCCATAATGCTCTTCCTTTCTTCGAAACGACGGATAACCATGCTCCGTCTGATACTCTCAAAACAAGAGGCGGCGGATTTTCCCGTCCGCCGCCTGAAGTTGTTGCTTATTACATTGCTTCGTGCATTGTACGAGCAATGACATCATCTTGTTGTTCTTTGGTTAATTTAATGAAATTAACCGCATAACCAGAAACCCGAATCGTTAATTGTGGGTATTTTTCTGGGTGAGCTTGCGCATCAAGTAATGTATCACGGTTAAATACGTTGATATTTAAGTGGTGACCACCTTTTGCTGCATAGCCATCTAGCATTGTTGCTAGGTTTTCTTGTTGTGTCTCATCGTCACGACCTAATGCTTTAGGTACGATTGAGAAGGTGTTTGAAATACCATCTAATGAGTAATCATATGGTAATTTCGCAACTGACGAAAGACTTGCTAATGCACCATGCGTATCGCGGCCATGCATTGGGTTTGCACCTGGAGCAAATGGTGCACCTGCACGACGTCCATCAGGCGTGTTCCCTGTTTTCTTCCCATAAACCACATTAGAAGTGATTGTAAGGATCGAAGTTGTATGTTTTGCATCACGATATGTTTTTGTGCGTTTTACTTTCTTCATGAAAGCTTTCAACAAGTTGACTGCGATATCATCTACACGGTCATCATTGTTTCCGTATTTAGGATAATCGCCTTCGATTTCGTAATCTTCAACAATGCCGTTTTCATCACGAATCGTACGAACTTTGGCATATTTAATCGCTGATAATGAATCAACTGCAACAGAGAAACCAGCGATACCAGTAGCCATCGTACGTAGAATATCTGTATCTTGGAGCGCCATTTCAATGCGTTCATAAGAATATTTGTCATGCATGTAATGAATGATGTTCAATGTGTTCACATACAGATCACAAATCCAGTCCATCATTGTGTCATATTTTTCCATTACTTCGTTGTAATCCAAGTATTCAGAAGTAATTGGTTGGAATTTTGGTCCAACTTGTGCTTTTGATTTTTCATCGACCCCACCGTTGATTGCATACAACAATGTTTTCGCTAAGTTGGCACGAGCACCAAAGAATTGCATTTGTTTCCCGATGCGCATTGCGGATACACAACAAGCGATTCCGTAATCATCGCCCCAATGTCCACGCATCACATCATCGTTTTCATATTGAATCGCTGATGTTTGGATCGACATTTTCGCACAGAATGTTTTGAAGTTATGAGGCAAACGTGTTGACCATAAAACAGTCAAGTTTGGTTCTGGTGCTGGACCTAAGTTTGCTAGCGTGTGTAAGAAACGGAAGCTGTTTTTTGTTACCATGTGGCGTCCATCTTCACCCATACCAGCGATTGACTCAGTTACCCAAGTTGGGTCACCAGAGAACAATGCGTTGTAATCAGGCGTCCGAGCAAATTTCACAAGACGTAGTTTCATGACAAAATGGTCAACGATTTCTTGTGCTTCTTCTTCAGTGATCACGCCATTTTTTAAATCGCGTTCAACATAAATATCAAGGAAAGTTGACGTACGTCCCAATGACATTGCCGCACCATTTTGCTCTTTGATGGCTGCTAAGTAACCAAGATATAACCATTGGAATGCTTCTTTCGCCGTTTGAGCTGGTTTAGAAATATCAAATCCGTAAATGTTTCCTAATTCTTTCAATTCGCTTAAAGCGCGAATTTGTTCACTTAATTCTTCACGTTGGCGGATAATGTCTTCAGACATGGTTCCGTTTCCGCAATACAATAGGTCTTGTTGTTTTTCTTTGATCAAGAAATCCACTCCGTATAATGCAACACGACGGTAGTCACCAATGATCCGGCCACGGCCGTATGCATCAGGAAGACCTGTGATTACACCAGAACGACGAGCTGCTCTGATTTCAGGTGTATAGGCATCAAATACCCCTTGGTTATGTGTTTTACGGTAGTCGCGGAAAATGTGAGAAACTTCCGCATCGATTTCATAGCCGTAAGATTCTGCTGCTTGTTCTGACATGCGGATGCCGCCAAATGGTTGCAAGCTGCGTTTAAATGGTTTTTCCGTTTGGAAACCAACAACTGTTTCTAAGTTTTTGTCTAAGTAGCCAGGTCCATGAGAAGTAATCGTTGAAACGACTTTTGTATCCATATCCAATACGCCGCCAGCTTCACGCTCTTGCTTGTTCAGTTCCATGACTTGATCCCATAGCTTCGTCGTTGCTTCAGTAGCATCTGCTAGGAATTCATCTGTTCCGTCATAAGGTGTGTAGTTTTCTTGGATGAAGTCGCGTACGTTTACTTCTTCTTTCCAAGTTTTTCCTTTAAATCCATTCCATTGTTCCATCTGATGGACCTCCTTAAATTTTCTGTTCACTAATGTAACAGCTTTACGTGAACAGTATAACACACACCCTAATGATTGCAAGTGTTTTCAAGAATTATTTTGAACAATTTAGTTTTTTTTAAGATTTTTATTATTAAAAACGTTGATTTATAAGCATTTATCAAATGTGAATCTTTTATTAAAGTGCGTTTTTCATTAATGTGAAAGATTAATTAAGAGGCAAAAAAGCAACCATTCTGTACTGGTACAGAATGGTTGCTTTGTTATAATTTATAGTACAGAATCCTCTGCGATTGCAGGACTGATTTGTGTTTTCACTTCGTAGATTTGCCCCCCTGTTTTCTCATCCATGATAAATGAGCCGTTGGAGGTCCGATCATTGATCGGGATTTGATTCGTGATGACTTCAAAGGCTTGTCCTTTTTGGTTGGTTACCAGTAGCTGCTGGTTCTCTCCATTCCCCATATAGACTACGCGATGAGGGTTTTTCTTCAATTCCCGTAAGACCATCAATCCACGCTTCGCCCGTCCTAATTGGGTGATCTCTTGGGCTAGCATGCGTTTTGCTGCGCCACGTTGGGTAATCAGAACGATCGGTGTATCCCCTTCTGAATAAACTAACAACCCATTGATAAGATAATCATCCGCTTTAAGGTTCATCGCTTTGACCCCAGCTGCTTTTGGTCCCACAACGGGCACTTCATTAAGCGAATACCGTAAGCCAAAGGCAAGATGACTGACTAAAAAGACATCCATTTCTTCTGTTTGATCAGTCAAAAAGACATTGACTAATTCATCTGATTCATCTTTCAGCTTCATGATCGTCATTGGCCGTGTCTTATAGGTGCGCCAAGGTTCAAATTCCGTCATTCGTGTTTGTTTAATCATGCCGTTTTTACTGATCAGCACAAAGTTTTTCAACGGATCGATCTCTTTGTAGGCAAAGACCCCAATGATCATTTCATCTTGCGCCAGTGTCATAACCGTTTGCGAAATATGTTCGCCTAGATCTTTCCATTTTAAATCAGGCAATTCATGAACCGGACGATAGATCGTGTTTCCTTTATTGGTTACCAATAACAGATGATCCAACGTATTCATTTGGTTGCTGTAAAGTAAAGAGTCGCCTTCTTTCATGCCGATCTCTTCTGGTTTTGAGGCACCGTAAGAACGCAAACTGCTGCGTTTGACATAACCGTCTCTTGTGACTGTCACGACGACTTCTTCTTGCGCGACTAAAACTTGTGTTTCGATCTTGATTTCTTGAATTTCGGCTTCGATCTCAGTCAATCGCGGTGTCGAATATTTTTTCTTGATCTCCCGCAATTCCTTTTTGATCACTTTCAGTAATTCACTTTCCTCATTTAAAATCGTTGTCAATTCAGCGATCGTTTCAGCAAGTTCTTTCGCCTCTGCTTGCAATTGTGTGATATCCGTATTGGTCAAGCGGTACAACTGTAAGTTCACAATGGCTTCTGCTTGCTCTTCCGTAAAACCGTGCTGAACAACCAGATTGTTTTTGGCATCTTTTTTGTCTTTACTGCCGCGAATGGTGGCGATCACTTCATCAAGAATCGATAAAGCTTTGATTAACCCATCGACGATATGCTGTCTCTTTTGGGCTTTTTGCAGTTCAAAACGACTGCGTTTTTCGATCACTTCACGCCGATGCTTGATGTAGCTTTCTAAAATCCGTTTCAAACCGACTTGTTGGGGGCGCATATTGTCGATAGCCACCATGTTGAAGTTGTAGTTGATCTGCAATTCGGTATTTTTAAATAAATAATTTAAAATTCCTTGTGCATTTGCTTCTTTTTTCAGCTCGACAACGATCTGCAAACCAGTACGGTCAGTTTCATCACGCACTTCAGCAATCCCGTCGATCCGTTTATTCAAACGAATCTCATCCATTTTTTTGACTAGATTGGCTTTATTGACCTCATAGGGAATCTCATTGATAACGATTTGCTGCTTGCCACCTTTGATGTCTTCGATCTTGGTTTTCGAACGCAGGATCACTTTGCCTTTGCCTGTTTCATAGGCTTTTTTGATTTCTTCTTTCCCTTGTAAAATCCCTCCTGTTGGAAAATCAGGGCCGGGAATATACTTCATCAGCTGATCCAAAGAAGCTTGCGGATGGTCGATCAAATAGACCGTTCCATCAATGATTTCCCCTAAATTATGGGTGGGAATTTCCGTTGCATACCCAGCTGAGATCCCAGTTGAGCCATTGACTAACAGATTTGGGTATTTTGCTGGTAAGACAGTTGGTTCTTTTTCGGTATCATCAAAATTCCACACCAATTCGACGGTGTTTTTTTCGATATCTTTTAACAGCTCACCGCTTAATTCTGAAAGTCGTGCTTCGGTATAACGCATGGCAGCTGGCGGATCACCATCCATACTCCCGTTGTTTCCGTGCATTTCAATCAAAATCTGACGCAATTTCCAGTCTTGGCTCATGCGGACCATTGCTTCATAAATACTCGAGTCACCATGGGGATGAAAGTTCCCCATGATATTCCCGACTGATTTCGCTGATTTGCGGAAGCCTTTGTCATACGTATTGCCGTCTTGGTTCATGGCGAACAAGATGCGCCGCTGAACCGGTTTTAACCCATCACGAATATCTGGCAATGCCCGTTCTTGAATAATGTATTTGGAATATCGACCGAAGCGATCTCCCATCACTTCTTCCAATGTCAATTCTTGTATATTGCTTCTGTGTTCCAAGAGACCACCTCCTATTCCTTAACTAAATGTTTGCTTTCTGCTTGTTCGGTATCCATTAACTTTTCATCAACTAATTCCGGTACCGTATCTTCTTTTTTATCCAAAATACTGCCATCTTCTTCTAAACTGAATTGAACATGGCTTTCGATCCACTTCCGACGAGGTTCTACCTTGTCCCCCATCAGTGTGGTGACACGGCGTTCTGCTTGGGCCGCATCATCGATTCTTACCCGAATCAGCGTCCGCGTTTCTGGGTCCATCGTCGTTTCCCACAATTGATCGGCATTCATTTCCCCCAACCCTTTGTAGCGCTGAAGCATATAGCCTTTACCGATTTTTTGGGTCAGTTTGCTTAGTTCATCATCCGTCCAAGCATATTCGACTACTGCCTTTTTCCCTAACCCTTTAGACACTTTATACAAAGGTGGCAAAGCAATGTATACTTTTCCCGCTTCGATCAAAGGTTTCATATACCGGTAGAAAAACGTTAAAAGCAGCACTTGGATGTGCGCCCCATCGGTATCCGCATCGGTCATGATAATGACTTTGTCATAATTGCAGTCTTCAATCGAAAACTCTGGGCCAACACCGGCACCGATAGTATAGATCATGGTATTGATCTCTTCATTTTTCAAAATATCCTGCATCTTGGCTTTTTCTGTATTGATAACTTTGCCTCGTAACGGTAAAATCGCTTGGAACTTGCGATCACGGCCTTGCTTCGCTGACCCGCCGGCTGAGTCCCCCTCCACCAAATACAATTCATTTTTCTTAGGATTACGAGACTGAGCAGGCGTTAATTTTCCAGAAAGCAGTGACTCACCTTTTTTGCGTTTCTTTCCTGTGCGGCTTTCTTCTCTCGCCTTTCTGGCAGCTTCACGGGCCTCTCTTGCTTTGATCGCTTTACGAACCAGCATTTGACTCATTTCACTGTTTTCTTGCAGGTAATAGCCTAGTTGCTCGCCAATCACATTGTCTACAGCATTTCTTGCTAAGGGTGTTCCTAATTTCCCTTTGGTCTGCCCTTCAAATTGCAAAAGATTTTCTGGAACACGGATCGACAACACGGCCGCTAAGCCTTCACGAAAATCACTACCTTCAAGGTTCTTATCTTTTTCCTTCAACAAATTGACCTTGCGGGCATATTCATTGAAAGCTTTCGTCATTGACGTTTTCATCCCCACTTCATGGGTACCACCATCTTTGGTACGTACATTGTTGACAAAGGACAAGACATTTTCCGAATAGCCATCATTGTATTGAAAGGCAAGTTCTACCTCGATTGCTTCTTTGGTACCGGAAAAATACACCACCTGGGTCAAGGTATCTTTTTCTTCATTTAAATAATCAACGAATTCTTTGATGCCTTCTTCATATAAAAAAACTTCATGAATTGGTTCTTCCCCACGTTCATCCGTCAGGGAGATTTTGACCCCTTTTAGCAAGAAAGCCGATTCTCTTAAACGTTCTGCGAGAATTTCATAGGAGAATTTGGTTGTTGAAAAGATCGTGTCGTCAGGTTTAAAGGTGACTGTGGTTCCAGTTGGTTTACGAGTTTTGCCGATTTTTTTCAAAGTACCCGCTGGTTTCCCACCGTCTTTGAAGCTCTGTTTGTATTCGATGCCATCACGAACGATGACTACTTCCAGCCAGCTGGATAGAGCATTTACAACACTGGCACCAACCCCATGAAGGCCGCCAGAAGTTTTGTAGCCTCCTTGGCCAAACTTCCCGCCGGCATGTAGCACTGTGAAGATCACTTCAACAGTAGGGATTCCCGATGCATGTGTCCCGACCGGCATTCCTCGCCCGTTGTCTCGAACACTGATACTATTGTCTTTGTGGATCGTAACATCGATTTCATTGCCGTATCCTGAGAGTGCCTCATCAACCGCATTATCGACGATTTCATACACTAAGTGATGTAAGCCGCGGCTATCGGTCGAGCCGATATACATTCCTGGCCGTTTTCTTACTGCTTCTAGGCCCTCTAAGACCTGAATGGAAGCATCATTATATTCTGTGGTTTTCTTTGCCAAACCCACCGCTCCTTTAATCTTGATCAGTCCTTTTTTACTGCTGAAAGGACTGCAAAAAAAATCTTAACACAAAATACGCTTTTTTCAAGCGAACATTTTTCTAAACTATCTTATCCTTTTTCCTTTGTTTGCACAAGCTAGAGTCACAAAATGGCTTGTTTGTGTTTCACAGCTCCGAGGAAAGCTGTTTTTCTTCTTTCCCTGACTAGCGAAAGATTTTCTTATTGTTGGAAAGGCGTTTTCATGCTAAAATTGCCCTAGCCTTGCAAAGAAAGTTGGTTATTATGAATACGATTCTTTTATTTATTGTTGCTTACCTTTTAGGTTCGATCCCCTCGGGTGTTTGGATTGGCCAATTGTTTTTCAAAAAAGATATTCGCCAATTCGGCAGCGGCAATACGGGAACGACCAATACATTTCGCGTTTTAGGAAAGAAAGCCGGGATCGTTGTTTTATTGATGGATATCTTAAAAGGAACTTTGGCAACCAGTTTGCCTGTCCTCTTTGGTCTCCATACCGTCAATCCGCTCTGGTTTGGGGTCTGCGCGATCTTAGGTCATACCTTTCCGATCTTTGCCAAGTTTAAAGGCGGCAAAGCGGTGGCGACAAGTGCTGGGATGCTCTTAGGATACAATCCGCTCTTTTTCATTTATTCTTCATTGATTTTTGTTATCTGTCTTTATGTGACAAGTATGGTAAGCCTGACCAGTATGATCGCGGCGTGTTTGATCACCTTATCGACGGTCGTTTTGCCTTTTATCGCCCCTGCGATATTGCCTGAGCAAAACTGGTTGCTGACCTTCATCGCGATCGGCGTAACGATTTTTATCTTTATTCGCCATCGCGAAAATATTTCACGTATTAAAGACGGGACTGAAAGTCGGGTACCGTTTGGTCTGAATAAGCGTCAAGCGAACAAATAAGCAGAAGCTGAGAAAAGTGCAATGACTTTTCTCAGCTTCTTTTTGCCTGCTTTTATTTGACTGTGATCGAGTACTTTGTTTCAAATAACTCCTCAGGCGAAAGTGCTTGAATACCCAATTTTTCTGAAAGCTCACCGGAAGCTTCCAGTGTATCTGCGATACCGCACCATGGTTCTATACATAGAAACGGCGATTTTACGGGATACGTGGACCAAAAACCGACATACGGCATATTATTGTAGCTTAACGTAACACTATGAGGCGATTTCTCACTGCGAATCGAGTAGGAATGTAATCCTTTCGTTTCATAAACCAGCGCATCATTTGCAAACATATCGTGGGTCAAGCGCAAATCCGTATTCGTTTGACCGAGTGTGCGTTGTTCATAATCAATATAATTGCCTTTTAATGGCAATTTCACTCGTGATTTTTTTGGAGAAAAAGAAAGGTAGTAGTCTTCAAATGTCAGCCCTTTTTCAAGTGGGACGTTGAATGCAGGGTGTCCTCCAATGGAGAAGAATAGTTCTTTTTGACCGCTATTCTTTACTTGGTATTTGACGACTAAGCCATCACCGCCTAATTCGTAACTGACATACAGCTGAAAATCAAACGGATACTTCACTTTGGTTTCAGTTGAACTTTCTAATAGAAACAAGGCATAGTCTGTACGTTTTTCAACGACAGTAAACACCATGTCTCTGGCAAACCCATGACGGGGCAAATGATAACTTTTGCCCTCATGCTGATAGGTGTCCTCTTTTAAGGCGCCAACAATCGGAAATAAGATTGGCGCATGCTTTCCCCAGTGGTTTGGATCAGCTTGCCAAATATATTCAAGGTCATTGCTTGTATCAACTAAGCTTTGTAGCTCAGCCCCTTTTTCTGCAATTTTTGCTTGCAGATGACCCGCCGTGATGGTAACTGTCATGGTCTCATCTCCTAATATTGATGTTTCGTCAATTCCTCTTTAAAGCGGCTGTTAAGCACTTTTAAATAGGTGCCTTTCATCCCCAAAGAGCGGGATTCTATAATGCCGGCAGACTCTAGTTTACGCAAAGCATTTACGATCACCGACCGTGTAATTCCAATGCGATCAGCGATACTTGACGCGGTCAGACGACCTTCGTCGCCTTCTAATGCCTCAAAGATCGCTTGAACAGCTTTCAACTCACTATAAGAAAGGGTGTTGATTGCCATTTGAACAGCTGTGGTACTGCGAACATCTTCTTCGATACTGCGGGATTTTTGGTACAAGAATTGCATACCAACAACTGTCGCACTGTATTCCGCTAATACCAAATCGTCGTCATCAAAGGACTTATCGATTCTGGAAAGAATGATCGTACCTAAACGTTCTCCTGCACCGTAAATCGGTACGATGGTCGTTAGTCCGTTGGGATACAACTCACGGCCTTCTACAGGAAAAGCGGTCATATCATCACTGATTGGCACATTAGCTTCTGTGGAAGTCAGGTGATCGACTAAATCTGTATAATTTTTAGGAAACTGTTTTTCAACAAACATTTTTTTGATGCGTTCATTATTGACATCATGGTTCTCAACAAAACCTAACACGCTACCGTCAATGCTAATAATATACGCATTGCTGTCTAGGATGTTTCCTAAAATGACAGCCATCTTGTCGTAAGGCAAATCAGAAGCTAAATTAAAGGTGTTTTTTTGCTGCAATAATTCGTTGATTTGTCTTGTCTTTTCTAATAATGTTTTCATTGGTCCACTCCCTTTATAAAATATACCGGCTTAAGTCTTCATCTTTTGCGATGGACGCAAGTTTTTCTTCCACATACGCTTCTGTGATGGTGATTTCACCCATTTGCATCTCAGATGCTTCAAATAATAAGTCTTCAAGTAGTTTCTCTAGAATCGTATGCAAACGACGAGCACCAATATTGTCGGTATCGCGATTCACTTGATAAGCAATTTCGGCAATTTTCTCGATAGCTTCCATCGTAAAGACTACTTTGACATTTTCGGTTCCTAACAAGGCAATGTATTGCTTGACTAAGGCATTGTTGGGCTCCGTTAAAATTTTAACAAAGTCTTCTTTTGTCAAATCATCTAGTTCCACACGAATCGGGAAACGCCCTTGCAATTCAGGGATCAGATCGCTTGGTTTCGACAGGTGGAATGCCCCAGAAGCAATAAAAAGGATATGGTCTGTTTGTAGGGTTCCGTATTTCGTATTGACTTGCGATCCTTCAACGATCGGCAAGATATCTCTTTGCACCCCTTCACGAGAAACTTCTCCTGACTGCTGTGATTTCGAAGATACTTTGTCGATTTCATCTAGAAAAATGATGCCACTAGATTCTGCTAAACGTAATGCTTCACTATGAATATCCGCGTCGTTGACCAGTTTTGAGGATTCTTCTTGAATCAGCAATTCTCGTGCTTCTTTTACGGTTACTGTGCGTTCAATTTTCTTTTGCGGTTTCAATGCTCCTAAGGTTTCATTCAAATCGATCCCCATTTGTTCTAAGCCATTGTTCATCATCGGTGCTTGATTTTTCGGCTCATCGACTTGGATCGTCACTTCCCGGTTGTCTAAAAGGCCCTTTTCTAATTGCTCAAAAATGGCTTGACGGTTGCTGCGAATCTCATCCGTCAATTCTTCTTTTGGCTCTTCTGGTTGTTGTGCGGCGTTGAACATATTCATCATTTGTTCATAAGGATTGGTATTCTTTTTCTGTTCCTTTTTAATACCAGGAACTAAGACTTTTACTAAACGACGGTTGGCTTTTTTCTCTGCTTGGATCCGCACGTTTTTATATTGTTCTTTTTTCACGATTTGGATCGCATTCTCAACGAGGTCACGTACCATCGATTCTACGTCTCGACCGACATAGCCGACTTCCGTGAATTTCGTCGCTTCTAACTTAACGAAAGGTGCATCAACGATCTTTGCTAAGCGTCGCGCAATTTCCGTTTTACCAACCCCTGTTGGTCCGATCATCAAAATATTTTTTGGTGTGACATCTTGTTGCATCTTTTCATCTAATTGCAGCCGGCGGTAGCGATTTCTCAAAGCAACAGCCACTGATTTTTTGGCGTTGGTTTGTCCAACGATGTATTCATCTAACTCTTTCACGATTTCTCGTGGTGATTTGTTTTGGTTTGTCATATCGTCATCCCTCTTTAAAACTCTTCTACAATGATATTGTGATTCGTAAAGACACAAATGTCTGCGGCAATATTCAAGGCACCTTCAGCAATTTCTTTGGCAGATAGTTCACCGCCATAACGTTTCATCGCACGGGCTGCTGCCAAGGCATAGTTTCCACCTGAACCGATGGCTAAGATTCCTTCATCTGGCGAAATGACTTCGCCTGTCCCAGAGACCAAAAGCATCTCCTTATCATTCATGACGATCAGCATCGCCTCTAATTTTTGCATCGACTGCTGAGTCCGCCATTCTTGTGCCAATTCTACTGCAGCTCGTTGCAAATTTCCGTTGTATTCATTTAGTTTTCCTTCAAATTTTTCTTCCAAGGTAAAGGCATCTGCCACACTGCCGGCAAAACCAACGATCACTTCACCGTTGTAAATTCGACGGACTTTCCGAGCGGTTCCTTTCATAACGACCTGTTCTCCCATCGTTACTTGTCCGTCACCGGCCATGGCAAATTTCCCATCTTTTTCAACCGCACAGATGGTGGTTGAATGAAATTCTGACTTCATTTATGTTCCTCCTGTACCAATTTTACGCGCGTGGATGAAATTGGCGATAATTTTTTTGTAAACTGTCTTTGGTGACATGCGCATAAATCTGTGTCGTCGATAGATTGGCATGCCCCAACAATTCTTGAACGGTCCGCATATCGGCGCCGTTGTTTAATAAATGGGTTGCAAACGTATGCCGAAGCATATGAGGATGGATTTTACTGTCTAAACTGCTTTTTCGAATGATTTGATTCAAAACATATTCGATCCCAGTTGCAGTGATCCCGTCACCAAGATGATTCACGAAAAGGATCTCGTGTTCCTTGTTCTGCTTTTCCATCAGCTGTTTGCGTCCTGAGGAAAGATAGCGTTTGACTGCTGCTTGTGCGTAACTACCGAAAGGAACATAGCGATCCTTATTCCCCTTCCCATGGATCAGTAATACGCCACTTTCCCAATCGATTGCCCCCAGTGTGAGACTGCTGCACTCACTGACCCGCAAACCTGAACCATAAAGGACTTCTAACAATGCTTGATTGCGCTGTTGTAGTGGCTCATCGCCAGCAACACTTTGAAAGAGAGCATCCATTTCCTTCTCATAAAAAAAACGCGGCAATTTGGCGTTTTTCTTTTTTAAATGAATGTAGGCGAAAGGATTCTCTTTGACGATCTCATGCTTGGTTAGAAACTGATAAAAAGATCGCAAACTAGCCATTTTACGACTGATGGAATTACGGCTGTACTCTCGTTCCGTCAAATAGCTTAAATAGACGCGAACATCGCGGTATTCCACTGCTAATGGGTCTTCATTGCCAGACTCTTTTAAGAAGTGAAAAAAATCGCCCATATCTTCTTGATACGCTTTTTTTGTCTTTTCCGAATACCCTCTTTCAACAATAAGATAACGAAAAAACTCTTCTTGAAACTGATCTGTTTGCAAATTAACCCCCCTTTTCATGATTCGAAATAACTTTAGCATAGACCACAAAAAAAAACAAATGAATTGTCAGAATTTAATCAATATTTCAAAGTTTAGACATAATTGTGAAAACTTTCTAAGAATCTACGTAAGATTCTTATCTTTGTTCAGAAAGATCCGTTAAATGCGCCAGAAAAACGTACCAGTCCCTCTCCTCAAAAGAAAGAGGGACTGATACGTTTCCACTTATTTGCTTTTATTCGATTGGATCAGTTGTTGGCTGATGCGAACCAGTGCTTTCAGATACAACCTGAACTAGCTCTTTGTTTCCTTGTTTTGTGGACATCGTGTCATTGATTAACCCAACTAAGTCTAATCCGGTTGTCTCTTTGATCGTATCAAAGGTTCGCGCTAAACCAGCTTCCCCCATTGATTGAAGACCATCATTGCCGCCAAAGCTAACCACTTTATCAATATTGCTCAGTGGCGCATTGACCTCTTTCGCGATTTCAGGCAGCACTTTGATGAACTCCATCAAAATACCAGCTTCGTTCAGTTTGGTCAAAGCAATCGCCATCTTTTCACGGCTTTCCGCTTCGGCTTGACCGACTTTTGCGATCCGTTCCGCGTCGGCACTACCTAGTTTTTCAATTCGTTCGGCTTCTGCTTGGGCAGCTAATTTGACTTTTTCCGCTTCCGCTTGTGCTCGTGCGATTTCTCTTGCTTTGTCTGCTAAAGCGTTTTGTTCAACCACATATTTATCCGCTTCGGCTTTTTTACGGACAGTTGCATTCAATTCTTTTTCCGTCAATTCCGCTTGTTTTTCTTGAATCTCGATATTTTTTTCTTGTTCGATCAATTGAACTTTCATTTGTTCGCCGACCGCGATCTGTTCCGCTTTCGCATCCGCAACTTCGCGTTCTTGTTTGTATTGTGCTTGTTTCAATGCCATATCTTTTGTCGCTTCTGCAATTTCTGTTTGGCGACGGATCTCTTCATGCTGTGCCAATTGCTCATTCTCAGCTTGCTTGATTCGAGTTTCTCTTAAGGCATTGGATTCCGCTACTTCGGCATTTTTTTTCACTTCAGCAATCTGAGGGCGTCCTAACGCATCCAAGTAGCCATTGCTGTCGCTGACATCTTTGATCGTAAACGAAACGATCTCCAACCCCATTTTCTTCAAATCCGTAGAGGCAACTTCTTGCACTTGTTCCGCAAAATCATCGCGGTTTTTATAGATGGCTTCTACCGTCATCGTTCCTAGAATCGCCCGTAAGTGACCTTCTAAGACTTCTTGGGCTTCATCTTCCAATTCACCTGTGGATTTGCCTAAGTATTGCTCAGCAGCTGTCTTGATCGACTCGGTACTGTTGCCGACCTTTACAAGCACCGTCGCACTGGCTTTGATCGGTACGCCTTGTTCCGTATAAACTTCTGGTGTCCCAATCTCTAACTTGTGGGTCAATAAACTTAATTTATGGGCTTTTTGAACAATAGGAATCACAAACGTCCCACTGTTTTTTAAGATTTTGATGCCTTCTTTTCCTAAAAACGACCCCGTAACGATCAATGCTTCATCGGGTTTCCCAATGCGATAGCGTATCATCAAAAAAGCGATCAATAAAACAACGAGGACAACACCCCATAAAATCGGATTACTTAAAAAATCTACTGCTGATCCTGTATCCACCATAACGTAACACTTCCTATTCTATAAAATTTTTACTTTCCACCACCAACGCGATCCCTTTTTTATCAAAATCGACAATGATGACTTTGGTTCCGACTGGCAATCGAACATTGTTTTCACGATCTTCTTCCCGAAAAAAACGTGCAGGATAAACAGAACGTGCACCTTGACTCCCTATCTCCATGACTTCGCCGATTGTATCTCCGACAATCTTTTCCGTCAGTTCACCGATCACAAAATCATTGCGACTAATGACATTGCTGCGGTTTTTGTCTGTGATGCGATTGTAAAGCCACATAATGGGACCTAACAGCAAACTAAATAAAACAAAGACAACGAAAATGACCCCGACCAACAGGATCAGCCATCCTAAAAATTGAATTACTGTAGGAAAACGCTGTAAATAGTTTTGAATCAAATGAATCCATTCTCCAATCACCATCTTCACCACCTTCTGTCATTGTTACTGTCTATCATAAGTCACCTTGATTAAAGTTTCAAGACAAATTAAAAAAAAACCTTCTTGCCATTTATTAGTAAGAAGGTGATGACTCATCGCTCTTATAGTTGTTCTTTGGCTTCTTCTAAGGCAGCTAATGCCCGGTTTGCCAATGCTTCATAACGAGATTTTTTATCTCTGATTCGTTCTGGAAGTTCTGGCAGCAAACCAAAGTTGGCATTCATCGGTTGGAAGTGTTTGCCTTCTGCATGAGTGATATAATACGCCATACTGCCAATTGTCGTCTCTTGTGGCATAATGATCGGCGCTTCCCCTTTTGCAAGTTTGGCAGCGTTGATCCCGGCCATCAATCCACTGGCTGCACTTTCAACATACCCTTCAACGCCTGTCATCTGACCAGCAAAAAAGAGGTCTTCACGTTTTTTCGATTGGTACGTTTGTTGTAACAACTCTGGTGAATTCATAAAACTATTCCGATGCATCACGCCGTAGCGCACAAATTCTGCCTCTTCCAAACCAGGGATCATCCGGAATACCCGCTTTTGCTCGCCCCATTTCAAATGTGTTTGAAAACCAACGATGTTGTACAGAGAAGCAGCTGCATTGTCTTGCCGCAGCTGAATCACTGCATAAGGACGCTTGCCGGTTTTCGGATCTTCCAAACCAACGGGTTTCATCGGACCAAACAACATAGTTTTCGGTCCACGGCCAGCCATAACTTCGATTGGCATACATCCTTCAAAGAATTTTTCTTTTTCGAATTCTTTCAAAGGGGCAACTTCCGCATTGACTAAAGCTTCACGAAACGCATAAAACTCCTCTTCGTTCATTGGACAGTTCAGATAGGCTGCTTCGCCTTTGTCGTAGCGTGATTTCAAATAAACTTTATCCATATTGATGGTGGATTTATCGACGATCGGTGCTGCTGCGTCATAGAAATAAAATCCTTCTGATCCGTTAAAAGCTTGGATCGCTTTTGATAAAGGTTCAGAAGTCAAAGGTCCAGTTGCAATCACGGTAATCCCTTCTGGAATTTCAGTGATCTCCTCTTCGATGACAGTGACTAAAGGATGTTCTTTTACACGTTTGGTTACTAACTCTGAGAAATCATCACGATCCACAGCTAAAGCACCCCCTGCTGGAACAGCTGTTTTGTCTGCAGAGGTAATAATGACTGAATCTAAGCGGCGCATTTCTTCTTTCAAAACACCGACCGCATTCGTTAAATTGTTGCCCCGAAGTGAATTCGTACAAACAAGTTCAGCAAAATTATTTGTGTGATGGGCTTCTGTCGATTTCTTAGGACGCATTTCATAAAGCTTTACTGCGACACCTGCTTGAGCTGCTTGCCAAGCAGCTTCGCTTCCGGCTAAACCGGCACCAATAACATTGATTTCTTTCATAGTGCTCTCCTTTTATTTCAAAAGCTCGCCTCTTCTCATAAGAAACTGCTTGTATTAATCAAAAGGACCGGCACTTTCTTTTGTCAGCCAACATCGAGGCTGACCGTTCAAAAGAATGCGCCGATTCTTTTTTTAACAGGGAATCCTGCTAGTTATTTTTGCACATTTTCTTCATAGTCCCCATTGATACACACGACTTGCTTGCCGCCTTTGACTTTCTTCTCGACTAAGTAATTATCACATTTCGGACAATTACGGCCTACAGGTTTGTCCCAAGAAGTAAAGTCACAGTCCGGATAACGGGTACATCCATAAAACAACCGATTTTTTTTCGATTTGCGTTCAACAACTTGGCCTTGGTGACAGACCGGGCACTCAACGCCGATTTCTTTGACGATTGGTTTCGTGTTGCGACAGTCAGGGAAATTACTACAGGCATAAAATTTTCCGTAGCGACCTAATTTGATCACCATTGGATGTCCACAAAGATCACAGTCAAAGCCTGCAGGTTCGTCTTTGATTTGGATTTTTTCGATACTTTCTTCTGCGGTCGTCAATTCTTTTTCAAAGGGACGGTAGAATTGATCGACGACTTTGACCCATTCTTCTTTCCCAGCTTCAATGCTATCCAAGCTATTTTCCATTTCAGCAGTAAAATGCATATCAACGATTTGCGGGAAGAATTCCTCGATCAATGAATTGACGATCTCACCAAGTTCAGTTGGCTCAAAACGTTTTTGTGTCAATTTCACATAATAACGTCGTTGGATTGTTTCCAACGTTGGTGCATAAGTTGAAGGACGACCCACACCGTTCTCTTCAAGGGTTTTGATCAAGGTGGCCTCACTGTAGCGGGCAGGTGGTTGAGTGAAATGCTGTTTTGGTTCGATCGATACGGATTGGACCACATCTCCTTCAACTAACTCTGGCAAAATGTTCTCTTTGTCTTCTTTGCCATCATCGCGCCCTTCCACATAGACCTGCATAAACCCTTTAAATTTGATCTTTGAACCATTGGCAATAAAGATGACACCATTTTGATCCAAGGTAACTTTCATTGTATCCAAAATCGCCGGCGTCATTTGACTAGCCACAAAGCGAGACCAGATCAAGCGATACAGTTTCAGTTGGTCTTTGTCTAAGAATTTCTCCATGGCTTCTGGCGTACGCATCACACTTGTTGGTCTTACCGCTTCATGGGCATCTTGTGCCCCTTGTGCATTCGCGCGTTTTTTGCCACCGTGCGCCGAGAACTCTGAACCATAAGTACTTTCAATAAATTCGGCCGCTTCGCCTTTGGCTGTGTCTGCGATTCGGGTCGAATCGGTACGCATATAGGTGATCAAACCAACGGTTCCTTGTTTACCAAGAGCGATCCCTTCATAGAGCTGCTGTGCGACCATCATGGTTTTCCGCGTTCGAAAGTTCAGTTTACGGGCTGCTTCTTGTTGCAAGCTACTGGTGGTAAACGGTGCCGCCGGGTTGCGTTTGCGTTCTTTCTTTTCAACCTTCGTCACTTGAAACTCTTTACTAGAAAGACGATCGGTGATTTCTTTTATGCTTTCAGCATTCGGTATTTTTTTCTTTTTGCCATCTAGGCCCCAAAAATTGGCTTTGAATTTTTTCGTGGCTTTTTTAAAGTTCCCATCGATGCTCCAATATTCTTCAGGAACAAACTCACGGATCTCTTTTTCACGATCTATAATAATCTTAAGCGCCACCGATTGAACACGGCCAGCACTCAAGCCTTTTTTCACTTTACGCCAAAGGATCGGGCTCAATGAATACCCCACCAATCGATCTAAAATCCGGCGCGCTTGTTGAGCGTCAACGAGATCTACATCGATCGTTCTTGGTTCTTTGAAAGCTGCCTTGACCGCATCCTTAGTGATCTCATTAAAGACGACTCGGTTTTTATCTTTTAAATCTAACCCTAGTAGAAAAGCTAAATGCCACGCAATAGCTTCTCCTTCTCTATCCGGGTCACTTGCGAGGTAGACTTTTTCGGCTTTTTTCGCAGCTGAGCGGAGACTTTTGATCACATCGCCCTTGCCACGGATCGAAATGTAATGCGGTTCGTAGTCATTTTCGACATCAATTCCCATTTTACTTTTAGGAAGATCACGAATATGACCGACACTTGCGACGACTTTGTAATTTCGTCCAAGGTATTTTTCAATGGTTTTCGCCTTTGCCGGCGATTCCACGATTACTAAATATTTATATGCCATATAAAGAATGGCTCCTTCCTGAATTTTTCCTACTATTATATTCTATCAATCAGTGAACCTATCGTATGCAGATGAAACATACAAATCGTAGCTTATCATAGCTTTCAAGAAAAGGTTTGTCAAGGAAGGTTGATTGGAAAAATCAAAAAAAGGCTAACTCCTGTAAAATATCTGACACACTAATCGTACATTTTGCGCCATCTTGAATCAAGTGGTGACAACCTTTTGACTGATCGGAAATCATTTCACCAGGCACTGCAAAAACTTCTCGGCCATTTTCCATTGCTAATTGTGCTGTAATCAAAGAACCGCTTCTTTCTTTAGCTTCAATCACACAGATTGCTTTTGAAATACCGGCAATGATGCGATTGCGTAAGGGGAAGTGATGTCTTTGCGGTTTGGTGTCGTGAGAATATTCACTCAGTACTAGATGTTCTTGACGAATCTGCTGGAACAACGGATACGCAGAAGTAGGATAACAATGTTCCAAACCAGAAGCAATCACGGCAATGGTTTGTCCCCGATTTCTGATGGCTGATTCATGGGCAAAACTGTCGACGCCATTTGCTAATCCACTGACGATCGTATAGTTTTCTGTCACTAAAGGCGGGATCAGCTTTTCGCAAACTTTACGCGCGTAGCGAGAAGCTGTTCTTGCGCCGACAAATCCAATCATGGGCGTTTGCAACAATTGCAGATTTCCTTCGTAAAATAGTAATAATGGTGGGTCCGCAATTTGTCTTAAAAGCATCGGATACTCCGCTGAAAAGAAGGTGAGGTAGTTTTGTCCCCCCATCTTTTGTGTGATATGCTCTTCTGTCATTTGCTCCCACGATCGGCGAAAGACCGTCCTATGCTGTGGAAGGACGCCGATGGCAATCATCTCTTCCAACGAACAACGCATTTCTTTTGTTTCCAGCCAATGCCAAATAATCTTCCAGCAACCTTGCAGACCGATTCCCTGACAGTAGTACAGTTTTATCAACTGTTTTTCAAAATCTGTTGCTTGTTGATATTTCATAAACAAAGCCCTCTTTTCTTAGTGATCTTACTTATAAGATTCGCTAAAAAAAGAGGGATGGATGAAATTTATAGGTATTGTTTAACTGGGGCAAAGGTTTTTCGATGAATAGGGCAAATTCCATGGGCAGCTAACCCTTCTAAATGAACTTTGGTCCCATACCCAGCATTTTGATCAAACCCATAAAAAGGATACACATCATGAAAATCTTTCATTAAATTGTCACGATAGACTTTGGCAATGATACTTGCTGCGGCAATCGAAATGGAGCGGGCATCGCCTTTGATCAAGCTTTGTTGAGGGATGTCGGTCTCGATCGTCATCGCATCAATGAGCAAATGTTCCGGCTTGACCGCTAAGTCGATCAAAGCTTCTTTCATCGCCAGGCGGCTCGCTTGATAGATATTTATCCGATCGATTTCTTCAGGACTAACCACACCGATACCGACAGCAACGGCTTTATTTTGAATTTCGATAAACAGTTCTTCTCTTTTCTTCGCAGAAAGCTGTTTTGAATCATTCAACCCCAAAATCTGGCATTCCTTAGGCAGAATCACCGCAGCTGACACCACGGGTCCTGCTAAAGGTCCGCGCCCTACTTCATCTAAACCGGCGATAAAACGGGCGCCTTGTCGAAATGCTTCGTTTTCAAAACGCATCATTTCTTCATATTTCTCCCGCAAAAGCTGCTTTTTGACTAATTGTTTCTCATATTGTTGCAACAGCTTTTGGACCCCCGCGCGTTCATCTGCTAGCAATTCCTGCAAAAATGCCGGGTCATTAAAGGTTGGATCAAATAATCGCTCTTTGATTGTCTTAATCGATTGTTTCATCTTGACTTTCCATTTCCTCCACTCGATCTAGTGTGTAACGGCCTAATTTTCCTTGCCGAATGTCAAAGACAACAAGTTCGCTTCCTCGATCATAATTGTCTTTATAGCCACGTTTTTCCGTGATCTTCATTAAAAGGTCTGGCGCTAATAACGCCTCTTCCTCCGCCTTTAATTGGTAACGATTGGCGATTCTTTCAGGATAATAACGAGCGAAAAAATCAAGTCCATACAATGCGATATCATCCAAATGGATCAGCTGGTCTTTGATCGCTCCGGTCAATGCCAGCTTCTTGCCGATCTCTGGATCTTCAAATTTTGGCCATAAGATCCCGGGCGTATCTAGCAGCTCTAGATCAGTCCCAAAACGCAGCCATTGCTGCCCTTTGGTCACACCAGGTTTATTGCCCGTCTGAGCAATTTTCTTCCCTACTAAGCGGTTCATCAAGGTTGATTTTCCGACATTCGGGATGCCGATCACCATCGCCCGAATCGCACGGGGCTTCAATCCTCTGGCTTTGTCACGGGCGATTTTTTCCTTCAAGACTTGCTTAGCCGTCGGGACAATCGCTTTAACACCTTGATTGTCTTGGGCGTTGATCGCCAATGCTAAATAGCCTTGTGCTTGGAAATAATGCTCCCATTTTTTGGTTTGAACGGGATCTGCTAGATCCGCTTTATTGATCAAGATCAATCGTGGTTTTTGCTGTAATAATTGGTCCAGCATGGGGTTGCGGGATGAGATCGGCAAGCGTGCGTCCACGAGTTCAAAAACGATATCCACGAATTTTAATTTTTCACTTACTTCACGTCTGGCTTTCGCCATATGGCCTGGAAACCATTGAATGGTCATTTGAACGTTTTCCTCCTTGGTACTTCTTCGAATTGGTAAAAAGACAGTAATGTCTAAATCCCTGCAGTATATACCTGACAAGAACAAGGACTATTTGCTCTAAAACCATCAGAGAAACTAGTCACACTGGGCATTTTGCCAAAGTTGCTTTAGGACAATGTTCTTGTTCCAACCTCGTGCATAGGTAAAGCTTTCAGCGCGATTCTCATGCGTCATACGCGCTTTCTCGCTTTTAAATTTTGGGGAAGTGATTGGAAAAAGCTTGTCTACCCACTCATTCTTCCTTTTTTCTGACACCTTTACCATTAGACCGACTGCTTTTTACTACCTTTTATCTTCGTTATTGTACCATATTTCACACGACATGTTTCGTTCTGAGTAAGGTTAACAAGTCATTTTCTAGTGGATTTAGAGGAAAACCTGCTATCTTTGCTTCTTATCACTGGGAGTGATCAAATCATGCTGTTTTTTTCTTTTGATTCTGCTAATCACCAGCAGGAGTAGTAATAGTGTGGTGCTTACAACTAGCAGCACCCACAAATCCTGCTGGTTTGCTTTTTTTGCGGCATTTGTTTCATTTTCTTCATTGTAAGGAACCCTTTTGCCGCGAACCAATAAACGATGGCTATTGACCATATAGGGTGTGCAGGTTAGTAAGGTGACATAATCACTGCCTTTGACAATTTTTAGTGCTTCGGTATCATCAGGGGCGACCGTTTTAATCTGATCTATTTGATACGCCAACGTATCATCAAACGTTTCGATATAAAACTCATCGCCGATCTGCAGCTTAGGCAGATCCGTAAAGAGGGTTGCACTCGTTAACCCACGGTGTCCGCACAGAACTGCATGGGTATCTTCACCACCTATTGGATACGAAGCGCCCTCCAATAATGTTGCTCCTCTTTTTAACAACGTATCGGTGGTTTGATCAAAAATCGGGAGAGCGACACCAATCACGGGGATCTTTAAAACGCCGATCGTATGTCGTTCATAGTAATCAGGTGTATCGCCTGATTCTGAGTCCCTTGTTTCTGATAAATCTTGCGTTTCTTTGATTCCAGGATTGCTGGGATGCTGTGCCAGCTCTTGATTTACTCGTTCCAACTGGTTCCTTTTTTGTTGTTTTTCTATTTCACTCATTTTTTTAGCTTGGCTTTGGTAGTAGCTGATCAACTGTTGATCCAAAAAGGTGTTGAGCTGATTACTTACAAAAGGATAACTGATGATCAGAACACCTAGCAGCAGCAGAATACCCATTAGAACATCCAACAAAGTCACTTTTTGAGTAGGTACTTTCGTGCCATTTCTTTTCCTTTTGATTGTCATCGTGCATTTTCATCTCATTTACTTACCCTTTCCGTTTTACAAAATAACACCCAGCTAAACCAACGATCACCACTCCGATGGCGCCCATTAAATACGTGCCGGCACCACCAGTTGCCGGTAAGGTTCCTTTGCGGCGGTTAGGGACTTTTTCTGGATCTCCCAATTGCTCTTTCGTTCCATAAGACGTTTCATGTACTTCAAAAGCGATGCGATTTGTTAGCAGTACATAATTTTTTGGTGCTTTTACTTCTTCCAAATAGTAGGTGCCAAATTTTAACCCGATGATATCAACTAATCCATCTGTCCCTGTGGTAAATTTCGTCGCTTCATCCGCTGTTTGCACCCAAGATACCTGTTTGGTTCCTTCTTCGATTTTCAGGTAGTTGGCATCATCACGGTCTTGATCCCGTACAACAAAAACTGCATCTGCCAATGCTTCGGTAGCGGTCACAGCCCCATCGACTTTTAAGAACCGTTTGCCCCCTGTCAAAACTTCCACGCTTGGAGGCGTTTGATCCGTCATGAAATCCGTTTCTACATTTGCTTCATTCGTAAAGCCATTGATAGGCATAGCCTGTTCATTTAAATACATATAATACACAAAGCGCAATTGATTTCCCGGCGTTAATTGCGGCACGAATTCTGGATTGATAGTTACCGTAAAGCCATGCTCTTTTTCCGTTACTTGGTAATTCGTCGCATCGATTTTATGCTCTCCATCATACAACGCATAGCCCGTTTCTCCTTCAGCTGTATTTTCAAAAGTTAATGCTGGATCATGGGCATCGATCAATTGAAAATGTTTGTATTTATTTTCTGATCCTACTTTATCTTGAATACCTGATGGGATATTGACCGTTAGGTGATATTGGATTCTTTCGCCGATCTCTACGTCTTTGCCGTCTAATTGTGGTGTTGTTTTTGTAACATTTGTTGTGTCATTCTTGATTGTTAGCTCAACAGTAACGTTACTTCCTGAATCAATCGAGAAATCCTTGATTCTTTCTTCCTCGATTAAGGCGGCTTGACTTGGGGCTTTCGTTTCCTCTAATTGATAGGCGCCTGTTTCTAGTTGCGCAATCTTTAGCTGTCCTTTTTGGTTCTCACTCACATCGATACCAGCGTCTCCAGCAGCATATTGTTTGCCTGTCAAAAAACGGTACGCTGCCTGTTTGTCAGTTGTCCATGTATAAAGTCCATCGGCTGCACTTAAAATGTATTTCTTGGTATTTTCGCGTCCTTCTTGCTTTGAAACAACAAATTCCGCATCATTCAGTGGTTCGTTTTCCCCCGTTCCTCGCTTATTCACAAGGAGCGTTCCTTCATTTGTGACGATATTTTTCGGATAAAGATGGATCGTGTCTAGCTCTTCTTCTCCATAAACATATGAGCCATCAGCTTGTTGGATCATTTCATATACGGGAAAGGCGATCACCATATTCTCAGCAGTTTTAACGCCGTCTTTAGGGGCTTCTACAATGGTGTAAACTGCATCCCGATTGGCTTGTTTTTTCGGCAATTCAAAAACCAAATCACCGGCTGCATCTGTTTTCCCGCTAGCTATAGGGGAACCAGACGTCAAGGTTTGGACTTGACGCTTGGCTTCTTCAACGGATGCCCCTGCAGATCGTTTTTCATAAAATGCTGCTGTCACATCATAGACAGAAAAAGTGACATCGGCTAAGCCTTGGTATTGATCAAACTCTTCCATCTCGGTCCCACTATTTTGAATCAATGAACCTGGTAGATTGACCATTTTCTTTTTATGCAGATGAACCTGTGCCAAATTGCTCTCTGCGGATACTTGCTGATTTTTTGTTCCAAAAAAGACCAATGGCAAAAGTAAAAATAGGAGACAAACCATTTTTGTATGATTAAAAATCTTTTTCATTGTTCTTTCCTCTCTTCTAAATTTTTTTCATTTATCTTCGCGAATGGAAAAATTACTTTAATGAAGGCTTATCTTTGCGCTTAACGTGCAAATAGCTACCAGCTAAAAGGACTAGCAGACTTGCTGAAAGAATGACCATCCATCCATGCCAATTCCCTCCGGTTTCAGGAAGAGACACTTTCACTTGATTGGTTACGATCAATTCTATTTGATTGTTCTTTTCTCCAGAAACAAGAAGATTCGGTAGTCGTTCTTCATCGATAAAGACCTGACCATCCTCTTCAATCTTGATTTGGACAGGTGCTGTTAAACCTGCATAGCCTGCGGGTGTACCAGTTTCTTCCAAGGTATAGCTGCCGGGTGTGAGATCTTGGAAGTGAAATACCGCTAGTGCTTCTCCGTTTTCAGGCAGTTCGACAGTCCGTCCGTTTCCACTTAGCCGGAATTTTGCCCCCTCAAGTGCTTGTCCCAGTTCATCCTGTTTATTGACCACCAAATCAAAAGGTTTTAACTGATTGCCATGGGTAAGGGTCCAACAGTTGGCATCCCCGTCGACATTTTCCCCTTGATACTGGATTTTTCCGTCTGTACCAACGACAAATTCATAGTCACCGGCAACCGTATCATATCCGAGCGGACCGGCTGTTTCTGAGATACGATAAGCGCCAGGCTCAAGGATCGTAAATTCAGCCATCCCAACATCATCCGACGTTTCTGAGGCGATTTCTTGATAATCCCCTCCTGCTGTTTTTTGTTGAAGAGAAAAGACAGCGCCTGCTAACAATACTTGCTGCTCATTTTGCAACGTATATTTTCGAATAGCGACTGGAATTTCTTTAAACGGATTGGTAATCTCCAGGGTAATCGTATGCTCGACCAGTGTGACAGGTTGTCCATCAATCGTCGCATGCCCTTGCTCATCAATATGGATCAGCCACTCTGTTTGCTTAGCCAAATGATGTCCCGCCGGTGCAGTGACTTCCTTTAAACGATACGTCTGACTTTTTTGCAACGTAGTATCTGCTGGCAGCCCGTACGTTCCATCCCCTTGATCCACAAGGGTTACTGTCTTTCCAGCGCCCGTCAATTCAAAAACAGCACCTGTCAGCTTCACCTCTCCTACAGCGGATTTTTTGATCAGATTTAATGCGAGGGGCACAAACGTCTTTGTGTTTTTCCATGTAGAAACGTCCACTCTTGTCGATTCGTAGCCTGATACTGCCAGTTCATTTGTGACTTGATAATTAAACGTTTCTCCTTGATTGTTATAAAGCGGCAGTAGCCGGGTTTCTTCGTAATCCGTTCCATCCTTTTCAGAAACCGCGGAAACCTTGCTTCGTTCCCAACTTGTCTGATCTTGTGCATCGGTCTCAGTAAGTTTGAGATATCCTGTTTGCCAGCTCTCCTTGCTAGTAACTGGGCTTCTGCTTATTTCAAAATAGACAGATTCTGGGCGACTTGACTTATCGCCATCGTATTCCTCCCAGACTTTTTTGATCGTCAACTCCTTCCCAGCTGCTTTGGCAGATGGCACACCAAACAATGCCTTTTGATCGGACTGATGATTCGGATAAAACACCGTTTCTCCATTCATTTGATACCAAGTATCTGGTTTAAAATCCGCTGCTTCCGTTTGAATCCGCACTTGATAATGAATTTGCAGTTCCTGTCCTTCGCCTAAATAAAGACCAGAAGCATTGAGTGTATTGTCAGATATCGTGACCTCAGGCTGCACCGTTAGAGCAGCAGAACCGACACTTTTGATGGACAAGCTATTTTCTTCGTATAAAAATGGCTGCGAAATGGGGTCAGTAATCTCTCCATCAGTGACTGTCGCCGAAATATGAAGGGCTTTTTTCTCGAGATAGTCGGCAATATCCGCTGCTTCATTGGCTGACTCATAATAAAGATGCCCCTCTTCATCAGCAGAAACCATCTGTCTCATTTTGTTCTCAACATCGGCCTTTGTATACCCAGCTGTTTGATCCCCTTGCAGTTGAATCCCCAATCCGTGAATCTCAATCCCGCGCTCTTTTAACGCCATCGCCTCACCGATCGTGGCGACAAACGTATTGTTGATCCATTTAGAGTTACCGTACTGATCAGATGCAAAATACCCGTTGTAGAGATGTGAAGTATTCATCGGCTGGTCTTGAGAAAGAGAAAAGGCGGTTCCATAATAACTACCATCTGCTTGTGTATGCACTCTGGACACATGATAACTGTAGGTCGGCACGCCATCTGTTAGCAAAACGATGACTTTCTTATGTCCATTTTGCGTTGCTAGCATATCCCCAGCTTGGCGCAGCCCTCTTTGGGTAAAGGTCCCCCCAGCTGCTGTTTCTGGCGTCATCGTTCGGATCGTCTCTTTGACTTCAGAAAATTTTCCTAACTGGCAGGTTTTGTTTTGGTAATTGTTACCATCACTGGAATAACCGACATAGCCCATGTAGACACTGTCTTGAATGCCGCTTCCTTCAATTTGATTCAAAAAGCGATCCACACCTTTTTTTACTTCAGTGATGCGTCCCATCTCATTCATACTCCCTGACCAATCCACTACCAACACAACATCGATCGGATCAATTTGGCGTTGAACATTCCCTCGTACATTTAGGTAGACATCAAACAGTCCTGGAGTATTCGTCTCTTTTGCAAATTTCCGTAAAGCAAAATCCGCTTCATCTCCCACACCACCATACTCAATATACGAGTTGGTCAAATTTTCTGGATCACCATTCCATGTAGTTACGCCATCCCAGGTTTCGCCTGCATCTTTGTTCCCCTGATGATTTAAGACATTGCTCTTTTCATCAATTGTCCAATTAGCCGAAGGATACGTCCCGCTTTGGTCTGTCGTATAATCTGGTTCAATCGAAGCAAAAGCCTGTGAAACGGTCGTTTTTTGATAAAGACGTTCTTGTTTAAACGGTTCAATGAGTGTTTCGTCTTCAGAAGAACTTGTCGTTGTTCCTGTTTCCTTTGTCTCTTCCTGCGTTTCTTCGTTTAAAATACCTTTTGAGTCCTCATTCGACACTTGTTCCGAAGTTGACTCCGTGCCGGTTTCTGCAGCTTGTGAATCAATTGAGCTGACTTCCACCCTATCTGAGGAAGCAGATTCTGTCGCAAGCGGAATGTCAACTATCAATTCATCCAAAGACGCCAATTTGTGCGATTCTTGATTTTCGTGATCATATTCTTCAATCTGAATCGCCAACTTCAGTTTTTTTGTTTCATTAGGTAGTTGAAACGTTACTTCTTGTTCACAGGGTGTTTTCAAGAAGTCTTGTGTTGTTAGCCAAGACTGCGCAGATTCATCCTCAATAAAAACCACCTCTTTGTTGTTCGTTTTCGTTAGCGGTTGTTCTTTCGTTTCATCAAGTGCATATAATTGCAGCCAGATGCGTTGCTGTTTGTTTTTTTGTGATAGCTGATATCGTAAAGTAAATTGATTGCCCTCCCGTTGACCTGTCAACTTGATCTGCTCCGTTTCGGTAATAGCGATCGTATTTTCTTCTTGTGCACTTGCTATCCCATTTGTTTGCAAACTCGAATAAATGAAAAATAATATCCCCCCTAACATACAGAAAATGAAAGAGAACCAGTGGTGTCTCTTTGTCAAAAACATAAAAAGACCTCCTTTCAAAGAATCAAAAATTACAAGCTGATGATACAAGAAAGAAGCGAAAGACACCTCTTTTTTTTATTTTCTGAAAAACAGGAAAAATTTACGCATCTGTAGTTATTCATAAATAAAAAAGTTTTTTTATTTCAAAGCGGAACCAATTAACCAACGTTATTTAATAACTAAAAAAAACTAGCGTTTTTCACATGCGATTTCTATTTTTGTTCTTTATGAGACAGCTCTGGCAAAAATTTGTCTCAGTTTTTCTAAAAAAAAGCAAAAGTTTTGAGACGTGTCTTTACACAGTAATATAAATAAGTTATTAATAAAATAAGAAGGTGATCATTTGATTGAAAAAATACTCTTAGATACCCGAGCATTAGACAAAATCGGACTCTACGGAAAACTACTATCAATTGCTCCGGGTGAATACAACATAGAGTTCGTGAAAAATCTGACCCATTTAAGTGCAACGAGATTGAAAAGTTTACTTTCCTCGATCCAAGAGGACCTGCAAAACCTCTCCCCAGTAAATCTTTCATTACATAAAAACACCCTTAGTCTCCCTAAAAATTTGATTGAATACAATCAATATCAGCAGTTTTTAGCCCAAGAAAGTATTTCTTATAAAATGTTGTTAAGTATCTTGACCAATCAAGATGAAAGTTTGCTGGCATTTTGCCAAAGAAACTATATCAGTCGTTCGACTTGTTTCCGACAAACTAAAAAGCTTCAGGATCATTTAAAGGAATTTAACGTAACCTTAAATCAATCCGCCATGACGCTTATCGGTTCAGAGATGGTGATTCGCATCTTATTGTTTAATTTTATCTGGCACATTTCTTTAGGGGATAGTTTGGTGAAGGCCTTTGACCAAGAGATCGAAGAGCTTTTTGTTACCTATGAAGGAACAAAATACAAAAGCAAGTATGAAATTGGCAAAAAAGAAGCCTTACTTCATTGCAAGATTTGTCTGTTTCGTTTAAAGGATGGTCACAAGACAAATCTTTATCAGTTAACGAACCGATCATTTATCCCCAGTGGTGAAAAGCTTGATTTCTTCTCTGCTTTCTTTATGATCATTGATTCAGCAATAGACATTCTTGAGATCAATTCTTTGTTCTTTCTTTTTTATTACTGGCCGATGCTGACTTCTGCCAAAGATGTGCGTCTTCCGATTGTAGCGGATTGTTACAATCACGAAAAGCTAGAATTAAAAGAGCTGATGACTGAGTTTGAAGAACATTGCCAAAAATTTCTCTGTGATTTTGACTTCGACCATCAGTCGTTCCTTTATATGAATACATATCTTACGTTGCTGAAGTTCTGTATATTTAAGCAAAAAGTCCCCCTTTCAAATTTTTTCGAAGCAAATGTCATTAAGGATAAATACCCATTACATACGATTTTGACAAATACCATTCAAAGTTTTTGGCGTAAAATAGCAAATCGTAAAGGTTATGAGTGGTTAAAAACCTGTTATACCGATCTTGCTTTTTATCAAGCCTGTTTGCTTTATCCCATTTACATTGAAAAGGAACAAAAATATAAACTTAAAGTTGCTTTTGTCTATGTATCTAACTACTTGGTTTCCATGGAAGTTTTTAATATATGTGAACGGTTGCCCTACGTTGAAATTGAACGGATCACGCTGCCAACTGAAGAACCTTTTGACTTTTATATTTTGAGCTCACCACAGCTTTTACCCCCTTTTACAACCGAAGAAAACTCGGCGATCATTGATTTTTGTCGCTATCGTGATTTTGAAACGAATTTATGTCAGAAACTATCGAATGCTTTTAATGAAAAAATAAAAAAATTAACAGCAATTAGTGACTAAACAAACGCTTTTTTCGATGCTAACCATTTCCCTTTGGAAAAAGAATAAAAAGCTAGACAAAATCCCCCCTTGGAATCAACGGATGATTCCAAGGGGGGATTCATTATTTAATTATTTATTGATTTTACACAGACTAAATCAATCGAATATGAGTCAATGGATAATAAACAAAACGAGCATTGCCTAAAATGGCCTCTCCTGATATTGGTCCAAAGGAACGGCTATCTTTGGAGGCACGTCGATTGTCTCCAATGACAAAGTAACTATCTTTCCCTAATTTCTCAACACCTAATAAAGATTCCAAATCAAAGTCATTGGTGTAAGAGACAGACTCGTGATCATTGCTGCGGTTCTTCACTAGAAAATCTTCATCTACCGGTTCATCATCAATGTAAAGCTGATCATTGACATATTTCACTGACTCACCCGGTAAGCCAATCACCCGCTTGATATAGGTCGAACCATCCGGCAACTGGAAAACAACGACATCAAAACGTTGGATGGGCGAAATCTTCTCAATGACCACCATGTCTCCTTGTTTTAAGGTTCCTTCCATCGAATTTCCTTCAACAGGAACTGGGATCAACAAGAATGCCCGAATCAAGAATGCTGTTGCAAAAGCGATCAACGCATATTTCACTACTAGCCAAAAACGATCAACCCAGAGTTTTTTCGCCTCCACACGTCTGCCTCCTCTCCAATTTTTCACTTAGTTTATTCTTCAGAAAGCAAGGACAGTGCTTTTAAATATGCTGGGTCCTCTGCTTTGAGTTTCTCCGTTACTTCTTTTTCGATCGCTTGGGCAGTGTCTGCATCGACTTCCCCAGTCACTTTTAAATCATGAGCCTCTTGAAAAGTCTTCACTGCTGCTGTCGTCTCATCATTGAAGGTATCACCACTAGTGGCATACCCTAACGCTTTAAGAAATTGATTTAGGTTATTGACTGCCGTTGATGATTGTCCAGCTTTTAAGGCATTGTCCCGTGGTAATGGCGGGAAATACGCATACTCTGGATAGTCCTCTTCATAATCCGGCATCACACCTTGATCATTGACCCAATTTTCATCCGGTGTCAGCCATTTCATGACCGTCATTTTTAATTCACTATTATCCCCCAGATCTTTCACGTTCTGAACGGTTCCCTTGCCGAAGGTTTCTGTACCAACAACTGGGATATCCGCTGATTCTTGCAAGGCTGCGGCAAAAATCTCCGATGCAGAGGCACTGCCGCCGTCGATTAAAACAACGACCGGTTCTGTGACTTTGAATCCTTCATCCAATGCTTCGCTCGCTTTGGTCTCACTGACCACCCCTTGATTGTTGGCAAACTTCACGATCGTTTGGCCGTTTTCTAAAAACATACTTGCCATGATCTGTACTTGGTCCAGCAATCCGCCAGGATTTTGTCTTAAATCCAAAACAAACGACTTTGCGCCGGCTTCTCGCAGTTCGGTGATGGTTTCTTTCAACTCAGCTGCTGTGTTTTCACCAAAGGAAGTAATATCGATACGACCGATTGTGTCATTATTTTCAGCAATTTCTCCATGGACTGTTTCGATTGGGATCACATCACGAGTGATCTCCACATCAAAGGTGTCCTGATCACGTTGAATCGTTAAGGTGACTTTCGTCCCTTTTTCACCACGAATCTTTCCCACAACTTCAGATAATTCCTGTCCTTGCGTATCTTCACCGTCTACCTTGACGATTCGGTCATTGATCCGCAGACCACTTTTTTCAGCAGGCGTATTTTTTATCGGCGCTTGTGCGACTTCTGGATAGTCTTCAACGATTGACAAGGTAGCACCAATCCCTTCAAAACTTCCAGAAAGTGATTGTTCTAAGTTATCCGCATCTGATTGGTTCAAATACGTCGTATAAGGATCATCTAGCGCATCAGTCATCCCTTGAAGGGCACCTTCTATCAAGGCATCCTCATCAACTTCTTGGTAATAATTCGCAAGGATTTGGTCATATAGCGACTGGATTTTCTCCATTCCGCTGGCTTCTGTGGTCGTTTCTGTCACCGGTTGCGTCGTCTGCTGATTTTGCTGAGCCGTTTGCCATAAATAGACACCGCCTCCTGACAAAATTGCGACACAAACGAGAGAAACGATATATCGGCTCGTCGTTAAACCTTTCATTCACAACACCTCTCTGAGAAAAAACAGCTCCGTTCTGCGGATTTTATGCAACCATACAAAACGAAGGATAGTTTTTTATTTGTTATTTTCGAGATACTCTGCCCAGATACGATCAAAAATATCCATGGATGGCAAATAATCAACATTTAGTTCCAGATAAGAAGAGACTTCATCATAGTCATCGCTGTGCTTCGGAAACTGGATATCATGACTTGCATGAGTAGCAAAGATCTGGGCCTCATCTGTATGACTCGGTCCTTTGACTGCCATTAAATAGGTATAAAAACTTTTACGCATGTTCTTGCTCCCAATGATTTTCTAAAAAGGCTGCTCTACGGGCGTGATTGCGAGCAAAATTCTCAGGATTCTTTTTGTAATACTCTTGGTGCTCTTCTTCCGCTAAATAAAAAGGTTGGGCTGGTTCGATCGTGGTCACGATCGGATCGGTAAATCGACCGGAAGCCTGAAGCGCCTCTTTGCTGGCTTCGGCTTTTTTCCGCTGCTCTTCATTAAAATAGAAGATAGCCGGACGATAATTGTCGCCGCGATCTTCAAATTGACCAAAAGCATCTGTCGGATCCGTTTGCTGCCAATAGATCGTCAAAAGGTCTTCATAACTGATTTTTTCAGGATCAAAAATGATTTCCACTGCTTCTGTATGCCCGGTTTGATGGCTTTTGACCTCTTCATAAGTCGGATTTTCGGTATGTCCTGCGGTATAGCCGGAAAAAATTGAATGCACCCCTTCTAATTCATCAAAGGGTTGGATCATACACCAAAAGCACCCACCGGCAAAAATTGCTCGTTCCATTATTCATCCTCCGTTTCAGCTGGTAAATATAAACTCATTTGAATTTCATCATCCACAAGATTGATTTTGTTGGCTTTGATAAACAAGCCATTTTGCATACGGAATTGATCCAAACGTATCAAAATGATTTGTTCATCGGCATTGACATCGATCCAATCAGGAAATTTAAAACTACGTTTGATCATTTTCATTACTTCACTGGTGGGCAGATCCAAGGTGCCGATTGATAAGCTTTTGGCTTTCAATTGAACGTTACCTTCTTCGGTCACGTAAGGATCAAAATAGAGATAGAAGGTGATAGGAAATCCTAATACTTGAAACTCTCCCGTCAACAATGCCTCATTTCTTAGCTCAAAATTATACTTGACCTCTTGATCTTTTTGAAAATCAGACAGATAAAAATCAATCAATTGGTTGACCTGGCTCTTGTTGCTGTTAACGGTCAGAACAGGACTGCCCTCCCGTTGAACAAGTTCAGCACTTTCATTTAAGCCGGTTTCTCGCTGTTGAAAAATTCTTGAAGCAAAGAAAACCGTCGTGCCTAAAAGGATACCGACCAACACTAGAAAAGCAATTTTCCAGTAGTTAATCGATTTTTTTTTCGTTGCAGCTGTTTTTTCCGGCTGCTTCGTTGATTCGCTTGGTTTCATTTTGCTTCCTCCTCTAGCAACCAATAATTTTGCGTTTTGATCACTTCATCGCGAACGGCATTCGCCATCAGTTGATACCCAAGATTATTGGGATGGAAGCGATCGCCTTCATACAAAACATTGTTTGTGATATTATTCCCGACAGTTTGCGATGAATCAGTTGTCGTTGAAGTACTGCTTTGTGATTCGTCCGAAGCTGTCGTCGATGAATCAGATAAGCGTTCTGTGTCCGATGATTCGGCAGTTTTCTCTGATTCCCCTTCTTCTGTATCAGCAATACCGACCTCATCACTTAACCCTTTATAGAGCAAATCGTTGATAGGAATAAAAAAGGCATTGTCTTGCTGATTGACGAACGTTTCCGTTTGTTTATTCCAGTTATCAATGATCGTCTGCATATCCGTGATTTCTGGGAAATTCAGATAAAATGGATTGTAGATGCCCAAGACATAGATTGGTGCATCACTATTCAAATCGCGGATTTGAGCAAACAAGTCTTTTAAACGTTCCTGGTAATCTTCCATCGGTTCCGTAAACGTCTCAATGCTCAAGCCGAAGAAATTGCTCTGAATCACTTTTAGTACGTCGTTACCGCCGACAGTCAAGGTAATCAAATCCGCTTGACTAAGATCTTGGCGTAAGTCTTCATCGTTTTTCACTCGCTTTAAAATCTGATCGCTTCTTTCACCAGCGACCCCATAATTTTTAGTTACCAAATTGCTCAAATCATAGCGATCCTCTAGATCCCCAGCCAAAATTGGCACAAAGCCACCACGAGCTGTTTCATCACCAACCCCTTCTGTCAAGGAATCCCCAAGAGCGAGATATTCAATGGCGGATTTTTTCGAATCATTGGCTGCTAGCTTGTCCACAGGGGTCAGCAATGGTTGGGCTTTGGGAACAGTAAAATGAAACAGTAAGCCAGTTCCAATAGCTATCAATCCCACAACGAGTAGATAAGTTACTAATTTCTTCCATTTCACAGGTATTCAAACTCCTTTGTAATCTTTGCTATTTTAACAAAATTCTCATAAAATTCCTAGTCGCAATCCTTCAAACTTAAGAAAGAAAACAGCTACCTGCCAAAGAGTCGACAAGCAAAGGCAGCTTCTTTTTTTCTTTTTTCTTCCTGACAGCTTGTCATACGCCAAAAAGCGATTCGTCATTAAACGAATCGCTGAAAGAAAACATGCTTTTTTATTCCGTACTATAAGTAATCGCAAAGGCACCTTTACCTGTGTGAGTGGCGATGATCGGTGTCGTGTGCAACAAGGGGATATCCAACTCGGGGAATAGTTCCGCTAATTCCTTTTGGAAACGTTCTGTGATTTCTAACCCTTCAGCATGAGAAATACCAATTTTCGTCACTTTAGGCATACTCTTCAGTTCAGCTTTTAACTCTTCAAACCATTTATTGAAGGTCTTGACACCACGTCCTTTGACGACTGGAATCAGTTCTGAATGATCAAAATCCATAATCACTTTCATGTTCAGCAAACTCGATAAAAGACCTTTGGCACGACTGATACGACCGCCTTTTACTAAGTTTTCTAACGTTGAAACGCCGATAAATAATTTCGTATGCTCCCGCACCAAATCCACCTCTGGTAAAACTTCTTCTAGTGTCTTACCGGCTTTAGCCAATTCTGCTGCCCTAATCACTTGAAAAGCCAACGCTTGGTCTGTCGTGTCACTATCGATCACGGTGACTTTGGCTTTTGATAAATGACTGGCTTGACGAGCCGCTTCCACGGTTCCGCTAAGCCCTTTGGTCATATGAATCGATAGTATTTCACTGCCATCTTTGCCTAATTCATCATATAGTTCTACAAAATGACCGATTGGCGGCTGGCTAGTTTTAGGTAATTCTTTGGCTTGCGCCATCATTTGCATAAATTTTTCTCCCGGCAGCGTTTCATCATCTGGATAAACGACACCATCGATCATTACAGATAAAGGCACGACATGGATAGCCAAAGCATCACGGACACTTGGTTCCATCGTACTGGAAGAATCTGTCACAATTTTAAGATTTGCCATCATATATTCACTCTCTCTTTAAATCAAGTCTTTTTTCGTGGTAAAATAACCACAGACCATTTATACTAAGTATAACAGAGAGAAAATTTTTTTTCATCTAATTTCGATTCGAAAGGACGGTGCCGAATGCAGCACATGAAGTTTAGTCGCAGATATTTGATCGTCAATGAAGTATTAAATGCAGTAACCCACGGGATCGGATTAGGACTGAGTATCGCAGGACTGGTCATCCTCTTAATCAAGGGGGCAAATCTAGGGTCACCTATCCATATCGTTTCCTATGCCATTTATGGGTCGATGATGATTTTGCTCTTCCTCTTTTCTACCTTATTTCACAGTTTGATTTTTACCAAAGCAAAAAAGGTCTTCCAAGTCTTTGATCATGCCTCCATTTTCTTGCTGATCGCCGGAAGCTATACACCTTTTTGCTTGCTTAGTATCCAAGGCTGGCTTGGCTGGTCACTCTTTGTCTTGATTTGGCTACTAGCAATTAGCGGCATCGTTTATAAGTCACTGACTCTTCATAAAAAAGAGACTGTCTCAAAAATCTCCACCCTGATCTACATCATCATGGGCTGGCTATGTGTCGTCGCCTTTAAACCTCTGATCGAACATTTAGGCTACTGGGGAACATTTTTACTAGCAAGCGGTGGTGTTTCTTATACTGTAGGTGCGCTATTCTATAGTTTAAAATCCGTTCGATTCATGCATGTGGTTTGGCACTTATTCGTTATGTTAGGTGCTGGACTGATGTACTTCTCCGTCTTGTTGTATACCTAAAAATGAAGCATTGCTTACAAACAAAGAACAGGAAACTTTCGCTGCAGAAAGCTTCCTGTTCTTTTATTTTCTATGATAAAATTCAAATTGATGGGGATAACGGTTCTTTTCATCGACGATCCCATCGATCACATGATCAAGTTTCCATTGCGCCCAATCAATCTCTGGGAAATACACATCTCCGTTAAATTCCGCAGCGATCACTGTACGGTACAATTGATCGCAATCGTCAATCATCGCTTCAAAAACACCCGCTCCACCAGTTAAAAAAACGGGATGCTCTTGTTGCTTCACATACGCTAAGATTTCCTCTCGGTCATGCATCACTAACGCGCCGTTGGCTTGATAGTGTGGATCACTTGTCAAAACGATCGTCGTACGCTGCGGCAGTAATCTTTTTCCCATGCCTTCAAAGGTTTTGCGCCCCATTATAATCGTATTATTGATGGTTTGCTCTTTAAAAAATTTCAAATCATTCGGCAAATGCCACGGCAGTGTGCCATCCGCTCCGATCAAACCCTTTTGATCTTGTGCCCAAAGTGCGATCAACATAAAAATTACATCCCTTCTGTATAAAATGATTCCGAAATAGTAGCAGCAACCTGCAGCCGCTGCATCAGCTGAAAAGCTGATGCATGCTCAAATGAATCTTTGTTGCGCTCATCAAAGCGCAAGCCATCACAGGCTTGGTAAACAATTGTGCCGCCGCTTCTTTGGACATTTCTCGGCCATTCCCCATCGTTTAAACGCGCGTTGTTGTTTTTCAGTAAGGTCGGTATCAGGGAGATAGGAAAAAGAGCACTACCAGCTGCGACATCAATTTCTTGTATTTGAAAAAAGTCAGCTGCGATCTCGTTGATCAAGCGCTCCGTTCTTTGCCACGTTTGCGGATGACTCGCAAACGCCCTTGCAGTTCGTCCTAGGATACAATACGTATTCTCTGGTAACGGCTGTTTGCTTATTGCCACAAGTTCTTCTGGATACGTCTCGATCCAAGTCACTACGCGATCAAAATCACAAATATGCAATGAATCCAGCATTGGTAAATTATGCTGTGCAGCAAAAACAAGTCTTCTGCGGGCATCCGCCGCCCCTTTTGCTGGTATAAAAATGGCAGTGCACTGCTGATTTGATCGAATGGCTTCTTTTAGCTCCGGCACTGTTTCCTCGGATACGGATAGCCAAACTGCATCATAGTGCTGATGCAAGAAATCAATGCATTGATCAATGAGCAATGCATGAATCGATCCAGCATGTCTCTGATGAAAGGTCGCCGCAAAGCCTCGTTTGTGGGTATTTTCCATTACGCCTCATTCCTTTCTTTATGAAATGAAACCAAACAACCACTTAAACTGCGATCGGTGCTTTGATTGTTGGATGCGGATCATACCCTGCCAGGGTAATATCTTCCATTTCAAAATCAAAGATTGACTGTTTTTCAGGATTTAACTGTAAGCTTGGCGCCGGACGTACTGAACGAGTCAACTGTTCCTTCATCTGTTCTATATGATTACTGTACAGATGAGCATCACCTAATGTATGGATAAAATCTCCGACTTCTAGTCCAGTTTCATGAGCAATCAGGTGCGTTAATAGCGCATAACTAGCAATATTAAAGGGAACGCCTAAAAAGACATCGGCACTGCGTTGATATAACTGACAGCTTAAGCGACCATCATGAACATAAAATTGAAACATCGTGTGACAAGGGGGCAACGCCATCGTCGGTACATCTTCTGGATTCCAAGCAGAGACGATCAAACGACGAGAGTCTGGCGTTGTTTTGATCATCTCGATCACTTCTTTGATTTGATCGATAAACCCACCCGTACTTTTTTCCCAATGGCGCCATTGGTACCCATAAACATGACCCAAATCGCCGAAGGTTTCAGCGAATGTATCATCAGATAAGATTTTTTCACAAAACTGTTTCAACTCATGTTGGTACTGTTCATTGAAAGCTTCATCCACTAAGGAACGACGGCCAAAGTCCGTCATGTCAGGACCTGTGTAAGCATCACTTTTAATATAGCGTTCAAACGCCCATTCATCCCAAATGTGGTTATTATGTTCTAGGAGATAACGAATGTTGGTATCTCCTTTTAGAAACCACAATAATTCGCTTTTGATCAAGCCAAAAGGAACTCTCTTGGTTGTCAACAATGGAAAGCCTTGGGACAGATCAAAACGCATTTGGTGACCAAAGACACTGCGTGTTCCCGTTCCGGTACGATCACTTTTATCATTGCCTTCTGCTAATATTTTTCTTCCTAGATCTAAATATGCTTGTTCCATCGTTCTCTCCTTTACTCTACACAAATTCGCTCAAATATTCCCAACGATCCATTTTTTCTGCAAGTTGCGTTTCAACCTCGCTGATTTCTTGCTGTAATTTTTGGAGCTTGGTAAAGTCAGCTCCTTGATGATTCATCTCTTCAGTCAAAGTGGCAGCTTTTTCTTCTAACACCGCGATATCATCTTCAATTGTCGCCCACTCTTTTTGTTCCATATAACTCAGTTTCTTTTTGACAGGCGCTGCAGCAGACTCCTCACTATCAGCAGAAAGCGAATCGTTTTTTGATTCTTTTGGCTCTAGTACACTTGAACTAGCTTTATTGGTATTGGCTGCTAAGTACTCATTAATGGAACCAAAGTAGGACTTAATCCTGCCGTCTCCTTCGAAGATCAGCAATTTTTGGGCAACTTTATCTAAAAAGTAGCGGTCATGGGAAACAGTGATCACTGCACCTGGGAATGTTTCCAAATAATTTTCCAAAATCGTCAGGGTATCAATATCCAAATCGTTGGTCGGTTCATCTAACAAGAGAACATTTGGCTGTCCAATCAATAGCTTGAGTAAAAATAGTCGTCGTTTTTCTCCGCCAGATAGCTTGCCGATCTTAGTGCCGTGCATGGATCGCGGAAACAAAAACTGTTCCAGCATTTCTGCGACACTGACTTGTGAGCCATCCACTTTTTGCACTTCCTCGGCTGCTTCTTGCAAATAAGCAATCATTCGCTGATCAGGGTTCATCGCTTCAATCGTTTGCGTATAATAAGCCATTTTCACAGTCACGCCAATCGTACGCTCCCCTTCTTCTAAAGGCAGGTGACCAGCTAAAATATTGAGCAACGTTGATTTGCCCGCACCGTTTTCTCCTGTGATCCCTAAGCGTTCTCTTGATTGAATCAACAAATCAAAGTGAGACAAAATCGTTTTGTTTTCAATCTGGAAACTCGCATCTTTTAGCTCTAAGACTTGTTTGCCTAAGCGTGTCGTAGCAACATCAATGGCCACTTCGCCGTTACGTTTTACTTGATGTAGGTTTTCTTTTAAATCATCGAAACGATCGATCCGTGCCTGTTGTTTCGTTGTACGGGCCTTTGCTCCGGTGCGAATCCAAGCCAACTCATGTTTGTATAACTGCTTGCGCTTGTCTTCTTGCGTCTCCTCCACTCGTTCTCGTTCTGATCGAGCATGAAGATACGTCTCGTAATTGCCTTGATATTCATGCAGCTTGCCAAAGGACAATTCAAAGATTCGGTTAACGACTCGATCCAAAAAGTAGCGATCGTGGGTCACCATCAATAACGCACCCCGATAATTTTTTAGATAGCCTTCCAACCATTGGATCGCATCATAATCTAAGTGGTTAGTCGGTTCATCCAATAACAACAGGTCTGGTTCATCGATCAATACTTGAGCCATAGCCACTCGTTTCTTTTGACCTCCAGATAACTCACTGACCTTTTTCTTTAAATCACTGATCCCAAGTTTTTGGAGGATAATTTTGGCTGTTGTATCTGTGTTCCAAGCATCCGCTTTATTCATCGCTTCTTCTGCCAATTGATAATTGCGCTGCGTTTGTTGATCCATACCATTATTTTCTAAAGCAATCAGCGCTTTTTCATAGTCGCGAACAACGCGGATCAGCGGACTGGTCCCTTGAAAAACAGCATCTACAACGGATAATTCTTCTTGTAGCTGATTGTCTTGCGCTAAAAAGCCAATTCGATAATCTTGACTAGCAAAAACAGTTTGGCGATCACCATCTCCACGATCCAAACCTGCTAAGATTCGCAGCAAACTTGATTTCCCCGTGCCATTGACACCGATCAAACCGATCCGATCTTTTTCATGTATCAGAAAAGAAAGCTGATCAAACAGTGTTTTTTCACCGTAAGTTTTGGTTAATTCACTTACTTTTAATTCTTTCACAGAATCCCTCCTGAGTTTTTTCTTCGCTCATTGTACCACATTTCATCCGAGGAAACGATGAGAGAAAGGAGCAGTTTTTGCAATAAAAAAGAATGCCTTCGTCAGTTTATTCCCTCTGATCATCGATGTTGATCATCTTTTAGGAATAACCTGACGGAGACACTCCATAAAACGTGCATCAAGTTGCGCGCCTTTAGAGACATATTATCGGCGGAACATCCGCTGTTTCGGTTGTTCTTCCGCTCGAGACATCGCATACGATTCTAACAGATTGACATTGCGTCGGTACTCATTTGCAGAAATCGTTGAAATTTTCTCAGCCACTTCATATTCATCGATCGTCTTGCGCTCAAGATAATAGCCCCAAAGGACTTTCTTAACAAAAATCGGGTCTTGCTCAATCATGATCGTTTCAATGAAATTGCTATGTTCAAACCGTTTGATGCTCATTTCTCGTTGACGAATAAAGAAATTGATCAGCGAGGAATCATAAACATCTTCTAAATTGCTCAAACTGTGAAAAATGTATTCGCTGTTTTTTAAGTAGATTTTTTGTACTTCAGAAATGTCTCGTTGTTTCAAGGCATCTTTCAGTTGCTGCTGCCGCTGTAAAAACAAACGTGGATGGATCAGTACACGAATAAAACGCTGAATAAAGAAGAGCCAAAAACTAAAGAATGAGAGAATTTGTTTTGCGAGGGAATGCTGCTGCTGAGAAATAAAGCGTGAATAAAAACGATAGCCATTTAGGCTGACTTTCCCATTTCGATAAGCTTCATCCAAGCCGTCTTGTTCGATCGATAATATCAATCCTTGAATTTCTTGGATTTCTTGTTTTTCTGAATCAGTCAAACTATTGCGATACAATTCCCAACGACGATTTTCATAGGAATTGATGACAGCATCGATCGCTAAGCGACCTTTATCAGAAAGCTCTTGTTTTTCTTCTGCTTCCAATTGTTCGATGACGTCTTCTAAGATCAGCAAGTGATTGAAGTCGACACTTTCGGCAGCTTCACCATCTGCCAAATAAGGTAAGACCATCACGCTGATGATCAATGTCAGCAAAATTACACAGGCGGTCAAAAACAGGAGCAAGCTCCGTTCCTGAAACGGTGTCTCATGCACCATCACCGGTAAAATGAAGATGGCTGCCAAACTGACTGTTCCCTTGACGCCACCAAAGGTCAACAAGGCGACTTGATTCATGGATACTTGTTTTTTTGACTGTAAGAACCAATAATAAAATAGCAAAAAGATAAAACGTACGAGGAAAATCACCGCTGTGACGACTAAAATCGTGATGACTAGATGCCAGTTTGCATAGTTTTTGCTTTCCCAGATCGGTGAAAAGACTTGTGACAACTCGATCCCTAGAAAGAGAAACACTAATGCGTTCAATGTAAAGACAATGGTCGACCATGTGCTTTCCGAAATGTTCGCTAATTCTGCATCAAACAACGAGATCCGGCGTTTTCTTTGGGCTTGGGCTACACCTGCCACAACTGCTGCGATAATCCCTGAGACGCCAATCATTTCTGCCAGCAAATAGGCAGCAAATGGCAAGAGCAGTTCAATCAATAAGTATACTGTGACATCTTGTGCCGAGATTTTTTCAATAAAACGTAAAATCCGGCGTTTCAGCCATACGATCAAGTAACCGACAAGCCCGCCACCGATACTAGAGAAAAGAAGTTGGAAGCCTGCGTTGGCTGCTGAAAAACTCCCGGTAGTCAAAGCCACGATAGCAAACTGTAATGCGGTAACCCCCGAAGCATCGTTCAGTAAGCCCTCGCCTTCAAGAATATGCATAATGTTTTTGGAAATTTTCAAACGCTTTGCTAATGAGGAGACTGCCACCGCATCAGTTGGTCCTAACGCAGCCCCGAAAGCGAAGCAAGCAGCCAGAGGTATCGTCGGCATCAACCAATGGAGGGTTCCGCCGACCGCAAACAGCGTCATTAACACGCCACCAAAAGCCAAAAACAGCACGATCTTGCTGTTTTTTAGGATCTCAGGTACATCTGCTCGTTCCCCTTCTCGAAATAGCAATGGACCAATGATCATTACTAAAAACATTTCCGGTTCAAAGGCGATCTCTTGACCCATTTCTGTAAGACCTAATAAAATTCCTAAGATGATTTGAATAAAAAAGATCGGTACTGAGGGCAATATTTTGCTCGCCACATTTGATAATGTGACAAGAATTGCAATGATAATGACGAGTTCAATAAATTCCATCCATTACCCTCTTTTCTTTCGAATGGCTAATAACAGCTCAAGAAAATCTTCTTTTTTTAAAAGGATCTTGTCGTTTAGAAGACCTAACTCCTTTTCGTTATTTTCAATCTCGCATTGGACACGCCGTGATTCCAAGCGATATAAATCGTGTTTCATTCGTTCAAATTTTCGGAAAAGCAATGGATTTTTCCGTTGCAAATAATCCCGAATCTCCTTTTTTTCAGCTGGTGTAAATTGTCCCAACTGCTTCATTAGTTCTTGCTTACTTAAACATTCCTTGTTCATAATTACGTTTTTTACCCCTTTTATCATCAGTTTATCTTTTTATTTAACGTGCAAATCAAAATTATCTCTTGACCGCTAGTATTCTAAGCCAATCATTCAAAAATAGCAAGTCTTTCTCACTAAATGTTGGTTTTCTATCAGTTTTCTTATAAAACAAAAAAACCGCAGTCTTCACTGCGATTTTTTATGCTTATTTCATATATAAGTCGTAGTAAGCATCCATGATCTCTTTGGCGATTTGAATATTTGGATGGGTATCTGTGTCGCCTTTTAATTGAGGCATTACGATCGCAATCGCAATATCCGCATCACTGCTTGGCCCGTAGGCAACGATGTTTAGGTTAACTAAGCTGATGGTATTGCCATTACTATCCACAATTGGTGTTTCGGCAGTACCTGTTTTGGCAGAGACCTCCATTTTCGCAGAAGCCAAGCCTTTGGCAGTTGCCCAAGCATCCGTTCCATGGACTGCATCATAAAATCCATTTTGAACAATTTGCATTTGAGCATCTGTTAAACCAACTTCATTCAATACCGTTGGTTCGATCTCTTCAATCAGTGAGCCAAGACCGCCAGTTTCATCATTGCCGTAAATACCGTCGACGATATGAGGCTGCAATCTTTTGCCACCATTAGCAACAGTTGCTGCATATTGTGCCAGTTGCAACGTGGTATAGGTATCAAACTGACCAAAAGCCAAGTCAAGGATCTTCCCACCATCACTGACCGGGTCCATGTTATCGATCGATGTGCTGATACCAGTCGCTTCTCCTGGTAAATCGATCCCAGTTTCAGTTCCCATACCAAAAGAGGCAAAAGACGAACGTAGTTTTTCATAGACATCCCCTTGACGATCCACTGTTGGAATCGAGATACCTGACTGATAATTGATGCCCATCAAACGTAAAGCGACTTGCATCATATAGGAGTTAGAAGAAACTTCCAACGCCTGCTCCGCAGAAAGGTTACGATTATTTGCCCCAGTTGGGTTGAAAATTGAGGCTTTTACATCGGAGCCAATTCTGATTGGTTGATCCAATAACACTTCATTGCCGTTTAAGACCCCATTTTCCCAGCCGGCAGCCAAAGTCCCTGCTTTGACAACGGACCCTGGTACAAAGGAATTAATGAAGGTACCAATGGCATTTTCCTGCAATTCATTTGAACCTGTATCATGATGATAGCCGGACATTGACAAAACGCCGCCGGTTTTTGGATTTAACGCCACTGCGTAAACCCCTGGAGAATATTCTGCTGCCCCAGAATCAATCAGTTTTTGGAAATTGTCTTGCAAGATTTTATCAACTCTCGCTTGAAACTCAGCATCTAATGTTAATACAAGGTTATCCCCTTTTGCCCCGGCAAAGGTTTCTTTTTGACTTTCAATATTATTATTGTTATCAAGGGAAATCTCGGAAATGGATTTTGTGCCTTGTAAGACTTCTTCATACTGCTGCTCTAAATAACTACGTCCAACGCGATCATTACGAGCATAGCCTTTTTCTAAAAATTCATCCAAAACTTCTTCCGGAATTCCTTGTTCTTCACTAGTCACCGTTCCGATCAAACTAGCCAGAGAACTTCCTTCAACGATGTTTCTCGTCCAATCAGTCCCCGTGGAGATTCCCGGTAAATCAACCATATTTTCAGCGACAACAGCTAATTCACGGTCAGACACATCCGACGTCTTAATAAAGACCGTACTCAAAGATTGGGCGCTATTCATCCGCTTAAAAATCGTGGCTGCTTCTAATTCTGCATCAGAGAAATTGATTTCATCTTCTGTCACTTTATCAACGGTTGCCGCATATTGTTCAGAAGTACCTAAAGAACGCTCTTCATCACTCAATCGGTCAGTTGCTGCTTCAAGATTTTCTTCATCGGCCAGCCAAAAGTCCTTAAGATCACGATCAGACAAGTTTTTGTCCACAGGTACTTCGATCAACTCGCTCAATTTTTTGGCCGTTTCTAATAAATCTTGAGCGGTCATTTTGTTTCCGCGGGTAAATGTGATTGCTGCATTGGCTTGATTTTCCACCAGCGCTTTTCCAGAAGCGTCATAGATCATTCCCCGAGGGGCGCTTCCTTTGACTTCCACTACAGATGAAGCTTTCAACTGCTGCTCAATATTGTCGCCATTGACGATCTGTAGATAGCCTAATTGAACGATCAAGGACACAAACAAAGCAAAAATAATAAAAAACAAAAAGTTCAATCGAAATGGAACATGAGATTTGCGATACGATTTAGCCTTTGGTTCTTCTGGCCCCTTGCGTATCCCTTGGACAACTTTATCTTTCAAATTCTTCATCTCATCTATCCTTCCAATCTATAATGACTACTGTCCTATTTTACCAAAAAATTCGATTCGAAACAGAAAAAACAAAAAATATCCATTAATCCTTAGAAAAAACTATAAAAATTGGCGTGAATCCGAGTAAATGTTTCACAGTTTGATTGTTTCATTTTCATTCTTTCATGAAAAAATTGTTTTTTTAAGCTTTCTTATGTTTTTTCATTTGATGGTTTCGTGAAACAAGATTTTCGTTGGTGCTTTTGTGGAAAACTAAAAAGCAGGAGGACCAAAAGTTCTCCTGCTTTTTAGGCTTCTAAAGAAACTAGCTACTCTCCAGTTGTTGAGTTTTCTTCTGAAAAGGTCAGACTGTCGTCGTATAACTGATAATTAGGCGATCCGTTAGTAAATTCGTCGCCTTGGGTCAAACCCTCGTTCGTCGGAAGCTGCAACTGCTCCTTTAATAAATTTTGCGTATGCAACAACTGATTCGTCCCCAATAACTGATAATATACTCCACCAATCAGTTGCCCTTCTCCTTGGAGTTGCTCTTGCTTGATGGTCGTAAAAGCAGGAATATAATTGGTACCGATGTCCATCATATCATTCCACGTAAGATCCGTCTTCGAATTCTTTTCAACCGCCTTAAGAATCTTTTGGTAATTACTGATACCATCCAGACTCATAACTTTTTGAAGAATTTTCGTAACCACTTCTCTTTGCCGTCTTTGGCGACCGATATCCCCTTCCGGATCTTGTTTTCGCATTCTTGCATAAGCCAGACCTGTCTTACCATCTAAAGTAATTCGCCCTTCAGGGACATGAACACCTTCTAAAGTAAAATCGATATCATTTGTCACCTCGATGCCCCCAACTGCATCGATCAGATCCCGCATACCCTGCATATTGATCGTCACATAGTGATCGATAGGAATGTCCAAGAGATTTTCAACAGAGTCCATGGCCATGGCCTCCCCACCAAAAGCATAAGCATGATTCAGCTTATCGATCGTATTGTACCCAACGATTTGTGTGTAAATATCACGGTCAAGGCTAATGATCGTTGACTGTTTTTTTTCTGGATTGACCGTCACCACCATCATACTATCCGAACGACCTTGTTCGGTTCGCCCTAAAGCCCCAGTGTCGATTCCCATTAGCAAAATGGAAAACGGATCTCGATCTTCAATGCTGATCGCTTCCTCTCGTTTGTCTGTTTTCCGATCAACAGCGTGAGAGATTTGATTAAAAGTAGCATTCGTCTCTTGATAAACCTGCATCCCGTAGATCGTTACTCCAATGATTCCAACCACTAACACGACTAAAATACCTAAAATTACCTTTTGATATCTCCGCATCTTACACCTCGCTAATAAAAATTCACTCATCAAATAAATTTTCCCACAAAACGCATCTTTCAGCAATCGCTATCATGCATCAACTTCATATTTAATCCTTCCGTAACTTCTTTGAAATAAACAAAAATAAAGTGCACCCTCTAAGTTAGAGAGTGCACCGCAAATAGTCACTTTTTTAAATATAATCCACAAAACGAGCACGAAACTTCATATGCAGATGGCTTCCTAGAATAAGAAGCATCAAAGTTAGACACCAGAAGATAAGTGTATAAGTTGTTTTTTCCCAAACCCATGCACGGGAAAGCAACGAGTCTCGAAAGCCCTCAATAATATAATAAAAAGGATTGAGTCTTAAAATTTTAACTAACCATACCGGCATATTGCGATTATTTATATCCCATATTGGTCCAGACACATAGAAAAGCAAACGTAGGACCGATTGTAAGAAGATATGATAATCCCGAACCAACACTGTGATTGTTGCATTCAACACCCCGTATGCAAACAAAAAACTAACCATACAGAAAAAATAATAAAAATACTGTATCCAATAAATGGTAGGTGTATTTCCAGTAAATAATAATGATCCCACAACAATTGCTACCATCGGAATATATGATGACAGATTACTAACAATATTGATTGTTGGTAAAATACTTACGGGAAATTTCATTTTAGCAACCATTCCAACTTGTCTGTGAATGCTGTTTGATGCTCCTAAAACAGATGAACTTATATAAAACCATGCTGTGATACCAACTAACATCCATATAATAAATGGAAATCCGTCTACCTGACGATTATTATTTACGCCCAATCCAAATACTAGATAATAGATTCCGATTTGAATGGCCGGATTCAAAATTTGCCAAGCTAGCCCTAAATAATGACTTTGGTAAGTGGCTTTATCTTCATAGCGAGACATTCGAAAAATCATACCACTATGCTGAATTTGTTCCTTTAAAACTGCAATTATTTCTTTCACAAGGCTCTTCCTCTTCTACATAATATAAGTAAGTATCGATGATTACCGTACGATAACTTTCGTAATAACTTCTATAGGATTCTTAAGCGCATAACCCAAAGATCTTCCACTAAATGTAACGATACTGAAAAAAAGAATACTCAAAATTGTTAAAGATAAAACGAGTTTAGTAAAAATAGTCATTTTTTCTCCAAATAAAGTTCGTTTCGTATTTTTTTCCAGTCCGGTAGCATCTAAATTCTGATTTAAAGTTTGTGGATCATTTTTGGCTTTTTCAACTAATTTTTCAATACTAAATTGTTTTTGTTTTTCTTTATATTCATCCTGATATTTTTTCTGTTCTTTTTTGGGTAATTTTTTAAACCAATCAATAAACTCACGATATTCTTTCATCACTTCATTAGTGGGTCCGAACATTTTTAAATCACCGTAATGCATCCAAATCGTTTTGTCACAAAGTTTTTCTACCTGTCCCAGTGAATGAGAAACGAAGAAAATAGTTTTCCCATTTTCTTTAAATTCCATAATCTTATCCACACATTTTTGGTAAAAAGTTTCATCTCCTACAGATAAAGCTTCATCAATTACTAATATGTCCGGATTGTTGTGGACAGCAATAGCAAAGCCCAAACGAGATTTCATACCACTGGAATAGCTTTTTACAGGTTGATTAATAAAATCTCCTAAATCAGCAAAAGCAACGATGTCATCTAATTTGTCATCAATCTCTTTATTCGTCATTCCTGACATCAAGCCTTTTAAACGAATATTTTCTAGTCCGGTCAGTTGGATTTTCAATCCAGCACCGATTGCAATGATCGAAGTTTCTCCGTTAACCTCCATCGTTCCTGATGTAGGAGGAATAATCCCACTAATCAAGTTCGAAAGTGTTGATTTCCCTGATCCATTAATACCAATGATTCCTACTGATTCACCGGCATTTACTTCAAAACTTACGCCTTTTAATGCCCAGAATGTACTCATATTTTTTTTATAAAATTTAAATAGAGATTTTACTTTATCTGATTTCTTCTTCAGAAGATCGTATTCTTTTGTTACTAAAGTACTACGAACTTTAACTTGTTTATCCATCTTATCTTCTCATCCATTCTAAAAATCTTTGCTTACATTGTTTTGATTGAACATTGTCAGGTCAGCCTTTATTTGGGTTGTTGAAACTTCTGGCGTTCTTGGAAGATAAACTACCTCAACTCCTGATTCAGTAGTTAGGTAATCAAATTTACCTGACCAGTCGTCCCCTATTACAAAAATATCGACGTTATATTTCTTCATGTCCGTTATTTTTTGCTCCCAATTTTCTTCTGGAATAACAAGATCGACATATCTTATTGCTTCTAAAAGCTGTTTCCTTTTTTCATAGCTAAAATAACTAGTCTTACCTTTTTGTAATAAATTGAACTCATCGGTTGATAATCCCACAATCAAGTAATCACCTTTTTGCTTAGCAGTTCTCAATAGATTAATATGACCATAATGAAGCAAATCAAATGTTCCATAGGTAATAACTCGTTTCATTTTTAGTCCCTTCTTATTTCAAAATAAAAATCACTAATAGATTATATCATAAAACCCAGAAAAAAAAGATTCTTAGGAAAGAATTAACAAATTTGAAAGATTATTAACACTAAATATTTGCTTTAATTTCCTATTTTTCATATAAAAAGCAGCAACCTATATGAAGGTACTTCCTCATCTCTAAGTCTAGCAAGAAATAGAAACTAATATAAGTGTATCAAAAAAGCAGATATTCATGCTCCTTTGAGATGAATAATCTGCTTTGTCTACAGTCTACTTGATTTTAGACTTTCGTCACTTCCGCTGCTTGAGGTCCGCGGGCACCTTCAACGATCGTAAATTCAACTTCTTGACCTTCTTCAAGTGACTTAAAACCGTCTCCTTGAATGGCAGAAAAGTGAACAAATACATCATCGCCACCGTCAACTGTAATAAAACCAAATCCTTTTTCGTTGTTGAACCATTTTACTTTCCCATGTTCCATAGTGTGTAAAGCCTCCAATAATTATAATCCGACGATTCCGTCGCCTTTATTATAGCGGATTATGTAAGCGTTAGCAATATCAAAACAATTCTTTCTATCCACAAAAAAAGAAGCCTTTTAGCAGGCTTCTTTCTAGTAAATTGTTTAAGCTTTTGCGAAATATTCGTTTACTTTGTCCCAGTTAACAACACTCCAGAAAGCATTGATGTAATCTGGACGAACATTTTTGTACTTCAAGTAATACGCATGTTCCCAAACATCTAAACCTAAGACAGGTGTTTGGCCATCCATCAATGGTGAATCTTGATTCGCTGTTGATGTGATTGCTAATTTGCCATCTTTAACGACTAACCATGCCCAACCTGAACCAAAACGTCCGGTTGCAGCCGTTTTGAATTCTTCTTTGAAGTCTTCAAAGCTGCCGAAAGCTTCGTCAATTGCCTCTTTGATAGCTCCAGTAGGTTCACCGCCAGCATTTGGGCCTAAGATTTCCCAGAAGAACGTGTGGTTAGCATGGCCGCCGCCATTGTTACGAACCGCTGTTTGAATATCTTCTGGCACAGAAGAAAAGTCAGCTAATAATTCTTCAACTGTTTTTCCACCTAATTCAGGGTGTTTTTCAATCGCTGCGTTTAAGTTTGTTACATAAGTGTTATGGTGTTTATCATGATGCAAATGCATCGTTTCTTCATCAATGTATGGTTCTAATGCATCGTATGCGTAAGGTAAATCTGGTAATGTGTAAGTCATAAAAAAATTCCTCCTCAATGATAATGTTTACATAAGTAACATTATCAGACTATCAGACTTTGTTCAAAAAATATGCTTACTTTTTCTCACTTTTTTTCGTATTGAAAATCAAAAATTTACTAAACACATAGTTTGCCAAAACAACAACAACTTGGGTGACCAGCTTGGCAACTAGATCGCCGGTTGCCAAAATTGAAATAAATAGATACATACAAAGCATATCTAAGCCTAATGATAAGACACGAAAGAAAATGAACTTCCCAAATGCCGCCCATGACTCTTGCTTTGTCTCGGTTTTTGCTTCAAAAACCCATAACTTATTTGTAAAGTAGGCGAACAAAACAGAAGCAATCCATGAAATCACATTCGCTGTCTGGTAATAAAGACCAAATCCTTCACGAAAAATGAGATAGACGACAATGTTGACTACAGTCGTTAATCCACCAAAAAATAAATACGTAATCGGCTCCCACAACTTTTTTTGCTGCAAGAACTGCTTGTATTCGTTGTACTTTTGCATTCTTTTGCCTACTTTCATTTCTTTATTTATTCATTCATTCGATTATTGATTCTTTTTTTGTGAATTCCTTGTAATTCAAAGAACCCTTCGTTACAATTACTCTAGTTATACCACAAAGGAGTTCATCAGCAAATGACTATCGTCCAACTATTTAAAATTGCTTTTTTCCGAATACCTGATTTAAAATTTGTCAAAAAAGCAGAATTTTCCAAAGTAATCGTTTTTCTATTAAGCGCCTCCGTGCTTATCGCGGTACCGATGACCATCAATGTATTAGGTGTCTTTCGCGATGTGCAAGCAGACGGACAAAAAATTGGCGAATCGATTCCAGATTTTACGATCGAAAATGGGCAGCTTGCTACAGCGCCGGATACGCAAGGTTTCATTTATCAAACCGATTCGATCATCTTTACTTTCGATCCAGATGGCAACCGTACGCCACCAGATATTGCATCTGATGTTACTGGCTCTGTCATCGCTGTTGGCTTGTTAAAAGATCAGCTGGTCATCCGTATCCCCTCTTCTGGCTTATCGACGTCAATGTTAGATTCTAATCAATTAGAATTTGATTACAGTGAGCCTGCGCTGCGCAATCTTAACGGTCAGGCGATTCGAGAAGCGCTATCAAACCAAGCAATTCCATGGCTAATCAAACTCATTGTCTTTTTTGTTGCATTGTATCCATCATTTGTCAGCTTGCTGATCACCTTAGTGATGGGGACCTTTATTGCAACGATCTATACAAGATTAAAACGATTCTCCTATACTTTCTTTGAAAATTTAAAGATTCTGATCGTAAGTGCTGCATTGCCTACACTTATTAGTGTAATCGTACAACTACTATTGCCTTACTTCGATGCAACCACCTTTATTTTGTTTGGTTCTTTATTCTTATTCACACAAGGGGTCAAACATTCTCCAAAAATTCAGTTTAAAACCTAATCTAGGCCATGTTCAATTCCTTGAACATGGTTTTTTTCTCATTCTTTGCTACACTTAAGTTAAAAGGAGGCTTGGCAATGAAAAAAATAATCTTAGCCACTCGAGAGTTTCGCGACACATATGTGAAACAAATCGAAAAAGACTATCAATTTCTTGTGTACACAAAGGACCAAGCAATTGATTGGTCACAAGTAGAAATCACCATTGGTTGGAAGTCGGAATGGAAGGACTACCTGCTAACGGAGAAAACAAATTTGAAATGGGTCCAAGCGATTTCAGCTGGCGTAGACACCTTACCATTAAAAGAGTTTGCGAAATACAATATTCGCTTATCTAATGGCAGCGGCATCCATGCCGAATCGATCACAGACCATTTGTTGGCTCTACTATTTATGGAAAACCGCGGGATTTTCCAAGCAATTCAGCAACAGAGAAAACAGCAATGGTCACCGAATACAATTCACTATACAAAATTGTCGGACCAAGAGATTTTGATCGTTGGTACAGGACAAATTGGCCAAAAGTTAGCTCAAGCATTGACCTTTTTTGGTGTAAGTCCCATTGGTATCAATACTAGCGGGCATGACGTGACAGGTTTTGAAAAAACGTTTGCGTTATCTGACTTACACGCTTGCGCAAAAACCGCCGATTGCGTCATCAACATCCTTCCTCTGACGGAAGAAACCACTCACTTGTATGATGCAGCTTTTTTTGCCCAAATGAAACCTAGTGCTTCCTTTTATAATGTCGGCCGTGGGCCTAGTGTGGATACCGATGCATTAGCAAAAGCCCTAGAAAAAAAGCAGATAGCATTTGCCGCTCTGGATGTTTTTGAAGAAGAGCCATTGCCCGAGAATGATCCGTTATGGCTCATCGAGAACCTTTTGATAACCCCCCATATCTCAGGGCATACGCCCCATTTTCAAAAAGCATTTATGGCCATTTTCTTAGCGAATTTCCAACAATTTTTGGCGAAACAAGAACTTGAAAAAAATGAGATAAACTTGGATAAAGGCTACTAACAAATTCTTTCCGCAAAAAAGTGTACAGTTGGAGGCGAAACCTTCAGATTGTACACTTTTAATTTATCGTTGTTTTTCTTGGTCTTTTTCAGTTTCTTTCAAGAAATATAAGGGTCTATTTTTGGTTTCTAAGAAAATTTTCCCAATATATTTCCCGATGATTCCCAAACAAAGCAATTGCAAGCCGCCCACAAATAAGAAAATGCTAACCATCGATGGCCAACCAGTTGTTGGATCACCAAAGATAAAGGTTCTGATCACAATAAATATCAACGCAATCAGAGAGCCAAAACAGGAAAGCGCCCCAATAAACGAAGCAATGTTCAGCGGCGTATCCGAAAAGTTGACAATCCCATCGATCGAATATTGGAATAGTTTCCAAAATGACCACGAAGTCTCGCCAGCGACTCGTTCCCGGTTCTCATAGGCGATGTATTCTGTATCAAAGCCTACCCAACTGAAGATCCCTTTTGAAAAGCGATTGTACTCTGATAGCTGTAAAACGGCATCTACCATATTACGGCGCATCAAGCGAAAATCTCGGGCGCCATTTACCATTTCGGTATCAGCAATCTTGTTGATAATATTATAGAAGGCATCTGAGAAAAAACTACGGATTTTCGGTTCTCCTTTGCGATCTGCTCGTCTGGTCCCAACACAATCAAGCTCTGGTTTTGCTTCTAGCATCGCAAACATTTCCGGCAGTAGAGTCGGAGGATCTTGCAGGTCTGCATCCATCACAGTGACAAAATCGCCTTTCGCCGCTTGTAAGCCTGCATAAAGTGCGGCTTCTTTGCCAAAGTTTCTCGAAAAAGATAAATAGCGAACACTTTCGGGATGGGCACGATATAACTCTCTTAAAACAGGTAGTGTTTGATCTGAAGAGCCATCATTGACAAAAATATATTCAAAGGGCATATTTAATTGTCTCTTCACTTTTTCTGTTTCCTCAAAGAATATCGGCAAGCTCGCCTCTTCATTAAAACAAGGTACAACAATTGATAACATCGGTTTCATCTCCTAGAGCCAATCGTGGGAAGCCGGTCAGCTATGACCGAATCCACATTATTTTTTATCTTCACTAAAATCGTACTTCGGTTCATCCAACGTTTGATCATAATCAACTGTCAGATTATAGCCTTTGAAAAACCACTCATCCGCTTCATCAATAAAAAAAAGCAAGCCGTCAATGGTTTGTTCAACGATCGGACGTTCTGGTTTGTCTACTGACATCCCCACGGAAAATCCGTCATGCACTTGTGTCTTTCCATAAATTTTTCCAAAAAAACGAATCCCGCTTCCTTGGTCTACCACCAACTCTTTTTTGAACCATTGCATTGCTTCAGGACTTATTGTTAAGTTCATTTTCTTCACTCCTAATCATTCATATGTTCATCGAGTATATCTACATCATCTGTATTGCCGATCACGAGTAAATTGTCATTTTCACGCACGATTGCCTCTGCATCAGGCGAAACGATCACTTGTCCTGGTCCACGACGAATCGCAACGACTGTCAGACCATACTTTTGTCGAAAATTCAGCTCAATCAGGGATTTATTGAAAAAGCGTGGATTGGACACGCGAATCTCTGCTAGAGAAAATTCGTCAGATAGTTCAATATAATCTAAGATATTTTTGGAAACTAGATTATGGGCGATGCGAATCCCCATATCACGTTCAGGATGGACGACACGGTCGGCGCCGAGTTTTTCCAGTACACGGGCATGGTATTCGTTTTGGGCTTTGGCTAAGATATTAGGAACACCCATTTCTTTAACCATCAGTGTGACCAATATACTGGCTTGAATATCTTCACCTATCGCAACAATGACATGGTCAAAGTTACGGATACCCAATGAACGCAACGTCATCTCATCTTGTGCGTTCCCGACCACCGCATGGGTGGCGATATTCATGTATTCATTGACACGATCTTCGTTGCTATCGATTGCCAACACTTCTTGACCTGATTCAATCAACGTACGACAAATACTTCCACCGAAACGACCTAATCCAATAATTGCATAATTTTGCTTCATCACAAACGCTCCTTTGTTTGCCAGATCATTATTTAGTATAACAAAAACCTCCCCTGCTTGCCACGAGGAGGTATGATTATTAAGATTTTATTTTATCAAGCCATGTTTAAAAGCATATATCGTAGCTTGTGTACGATCTTCTACTTCTAATTTTGATAAGATGTTTGACACATGTGTCTTCACTGTCTTCAGCGTAATGAAGAGTGAATCCGCAATCTCTTGGTTGCTCTTTCCTTCAGCGATCAACAGTAACACTTCTTGTTCCCGATTGGTCAAATCTTCATGTAGGATTGGTGTCCGATTCGTCAAACGATCCATCATTTTCGTGGTGACTTCGGGTTCTAAGACCCGCTCTCCTCGCTGGGTTGCACGAATGGCTTCCGCAATCTCATGAGCAGTAGACGTCTTTAACAGGTAACCGGCCGCACCCGCTTCAATTGCAGGATAGACTTTCTCGTCATCAATAAAACTAGTGACAATGATGATTTTTGCTTCTGGCCAATCATTTAAAATCAATTTCGTAGATTCGATCCCATCCATTTCATCCATCACCAAATCCATCAAAATCACATCTGGACGTAATTCCAATGCCTTTTCATACCCGACTCGACCATTTTCCGCTTCCCCAATTACTTCTATATCGTCTTGAATTGATAGATAAGAAGAGACCCCCAGACGAACCATTTCATGGTCATCAACTAACAACACTTTAATCATACGTTATGCCTCCTTCAACAGTGGAACTTTGATTTCAATACTGGTTCCTTGATTTTTAAAACTAATAATTTTCAACGTTCCGCCAACAGCACTTACCCGTTCTCGGATATTCATCAAGCCATAGCTGCCGGCCTTTTGATCTTGGGGATCAAAGCCAACTCCGTCATCGATCACCCGCAATAACACGTTATTATCGATGCGATGCAAGTAAACTTCTAACTCATCAGCTTTCGCGTGACGCAGTGTATTAGACAAGAGTTCTTGGATCACACGAAAGAGTTGATCTTCAATCGAACTAGGCATCGTAAAGTCTTCAATATCCCAAGTCAATAGAATTTTGATTTTGGTCTCTAATTCTTTTAACAATTGCTCGATTCCTTGCTTTAGACTCTTCCCTTCCAGAGTTACAGGTCGTAGATGAAGCAAGAGCGCCCGCATTTCAGATTGCGAAGCATTGATAATGTCTGTGACCATAGCTAACTGTTTCTTTTGGCTTTCTGGAGCATCTGTTCGAATCGCTTGCTCATTCAGTGCAGACATCATCATCATGGCGGCAAACAGCTGTTGAGAAACAGAGTCGTGCAGTTCACGAGCCAGACGCTGCCTTTCTGCTTCTAAAATCTCTTCTTTCGTCTGACCATCAACAAACTGCGGTTTCGCATTCAATTGCTGTAATTCCATCGACATCTGTTTCATCTTCGATTGGATACTGGCAATATCACGATCCACATTCGCAATCAAATGGTTTTCAGACGCATGTGGGATCTTTGTTTCCAATAAAGGGCTATCGATATAGCCGCTGGCTAACAGTCTTAGCTTTTCTTCCACCGGACCGTATTGACGGTTGCGAAAAAAAGAAATCAGTAAAAAGACAGCTAAAGCAATCAATGCAGATATTACAAGTAAGTGAAAGATAATTGGGATAAAAAAGAGCTTGATTTGAAAGACTTCTATCAGCCAATTATTTTTCCCACTGGCATACAAATAGGAAAACAGCATCAATATCATGGTGAAAAAACTTGCTAATCCTGCGTAAAAAGCGATCATGCCTCTTGAAAATTTCCCAATCATACCCGAATCACCTCAACATCACCAACAAGGGTATTCGTTAAGATTTTCAAACGCCGACTATTTTCGCCATAATCCGGGCTGTAAATCGTCACTTTTTCATTTTTCAAGCTCGTTTCTTCACCTTCAAAGATAACAGAGCCAATAAAAGTACTGTGCTCTAATTTGATCGCTATGCCAGCAGGCACTAAAATACGAGTTCTACCAAAGCCTTTTCGTACGATCACGACGTTTTCTTTCTTAGGCAATAAAGTGTTGCCTAGATCGATGAAAGTGTCTCCCGTCAAGATATCTAAATTGATATCGTCCCATTCATAGACTTGACTGCCGATCCGTTCATTGCCTACCCATTGCTGCTTTTGTTTCAGCGGATGATCAGCTTTGGGTTCTTCAGTTTCAACGATAATCATTTGTTTTTTGCGCCAGAATGAATTTTTAGTTAAGTCGATTCCGGTAATCTCGACGCCTTTTAAACCAATAAATAAAATCGCAAAAATCAGCATCAGCCACAGTGCTGGACTATTTAACAAACTAATCAAAATAGCAATGGAACTTGAGACCATCAAGAAATTTTTAAAATTGCTCTTGCGCTCACTTCGGTTCACAAGGACCAAGCACGTCACACCAAGTATTAATAAAAATAATAATGGCGGATTAGATAAAATTTGCCATACCGCAAAAAGCAGTAAGAGCGCTTCAACAATAAAGAAAAAACGCCAAGGACTTTTCATTCAAGCTCCTCCTCCTAGTAATTCTACTTTATCATACCTGAAAAAAATGGTTTGTCCATCCGTCGCTGGTCCGAAAAAAGACCCTGTTTGATCAATTTCCCTAAAGGAGAATGAACAACAGGGTCACCTAAATCTACCTAGTGATCAAGCGACTAGCTTTTCTTTACTTCTGTGATTCTTACTTGCATATCTCCGCCTGGCGTTGAGATCGTCACTTCATCATTGACTTTTTTCCCAATCAAGGCACGAGCGATTGGTGAATCATTGGAAATTTTACCAGAAAACGGATCTGCTTCAGCACTACCAACGATCATGTACTCTTCTTCGTCACCATCAGGCAACTCAACAAAAATCACAGTTTTTCCGATGGAAACTTCATCAGAGTCTACACCCTCATTATCAATGATCTCTGCAAAACGAATCATATTTTCTAAAGTAGTGATTCGGCCTTCGACAAACGCTTGTTCATCTTTTGCAGACTCATACTCGGAGTTTTCGGATAAATCGCCAAAACTGCGGGCTACCTTGATACGTTCAATGATTTCCCCGCGTTTTACCGTTTTCAATTCTTCTAATTCTTGTTCTAGCTTTTCTTTTCCTTCAAGTGTCATTGGGTAAACTTTTTCTACCATAGTTCTTTTCTCCTTTTAGTAACTTCTAATAAATCGCAAAAGGTAATCTTTTGCGATGAGTCCACAAAAGATTACCATGCTTTTTTTTAAATGTAAACTATAAACCTATGAAAATTTAATTTGAGGTATTGTTTACATATTGTTCCACTAATTGCATATGCTGTTCATAGGTTTCCGCAAAGTAAACTTCTTGGGTTTGAATGTCAGCAACGAAATAATAGTAGTTGTTCGGTGTTGGATCTAAGACAGCTTGGATCGCTGCTTCGCTTGGATTGTTGAATGGTCCAGGTCCGTAGCCAGTTTGCACATAGAGATTATAAGGAGAGTCAACTTGAGTGTCCTCATAAGTGACTAGCTCTTTGTGCTCACCTAACGCATATAGAATCGAAATATCCGATTGCAGCGGCATATCAATCGCTAAACGATTGAAGAATACCTGTGCGATATTTTTACGATCTTCTAGCTTACTACCCTCTTTTTCAACAAGTGAAGCCAATGTAAGGACTTCTTGGACCGTCATTTCTTTTTGAGCAATTTGATCGAAATATTTGGACAAGACTGAATTTGATTTATCCACCATTTGGGTAACGACTTCTTCTAGGGTATTCCCTGTATAGTAGTCATACGTCGCTGGGAACAAGTATCCTTCTAGTCGGTAACGCACGCCTTGCGCATCGCCGGCACTTGCTAAAAGCTCAGGATAGGTTTCTTTCATTTTTTCAAAGAACTCATCGCTTTCCATCAAAGCTAAGAAATCGTCTTTCGAGATATTTGTTGCTTCCGCTAGAGCATCACCGATTTGGTCCACATCAAATCCTTCTGGAATCGTCACTTTTGCATCAGAGGTGACCGAACCTTCGCCATTTTGCAGCATCTTTGAGATTTGATCCAAAGTCATACTAGGAGAAAAATGATAATTTCCTGCTTGAAATCCAGTTAAATTATTGAATTTCGTATAATAGTTAAAGATCATACCACTTTTAATGATATTGTCTTCTTCCAATATTTCTCCAATTGCTTTGTTGGACGATCCACTAGGAATCTCAACTGCCACCGTTTCTGTATCTTCTGGATTCAACGGCTGCAATCCTGATGTTACATAACGATACATTGAAAATCCTAAAACACCACCGATGACGAGCAGAGCAAGGACTACGATCAAAACGATCCGATTGACAATCCGATCTTCTTTTTTGCGTTGCTGCTTGCGCAATTGCGTTTCCCCACCTTCAGCTATGGGCACTTCTTCCGCTGCTGCCCTACGACTTGTAGCAGCTTGCTTTGCTTGTTTATTTTTGGTCTTTCCACTTGCAGTTCGCGAACCCACCTCTTCTTGAGGTTGTTGAATAGGACGCTCGTTCAAACCTTGATCTTCATGGGTTTGATCTGATTGAGGTTGCTTTAAAGCTCCTAATACTTCGTCTTTAAAGGATCTATCCTCTGGATGTTGTTTACTCAAAACAACTCCTCCTAACTTTCGTAATACTGGCTTGTACCATTATACACGAAAGTTAGGAGGAAGGAAATGATTAATAAATTACTCAAACGCTTCTTTAAATTTATAGTCTTTCACCTGTTGCGTCTTGAATCAATTGTTTCGCTATTGTATCAATATTTCTCCTGATTTTTGCCACATCATTAGGATTTGAGATAAATCCAAGTTCCGTTAGTCGATAGTCAATTCCTCTATTTTTAAAGACTCTTAAGTTCAATAGGTCACTACGCAAGCTCAGTCCTCGATTACTTGCATAAGCAGAGTGCCAACCTACATGCTGACGAATAGTTTCAGCCATAGCTATGCTCGATGAGGAAGGAACAAGATCTTTATGAACAATAACATGACCACCTGTTGATAAGGCTCCACCAGCATCTAAATGGATTTCAGTAACAGACAAAATTTTTGAACTAACTAAATAAGCTCCACCCATGATCTGGGTGTCCTGATACATGTCCTTTGATGTATCATAAAAATTGATTTTACTCGTTTTTAATTTCGCAGCATATTTTCTTAAATAAGGTAACAGTTCATTACGTGTGAAATCACGTTCGTTAGTTCCACTCCCGACTGCTCCTGGATCCCAAACCCCATGCCCCATTACAAAAAGATACTCACTTTTTTCAACAAAAGGTTTTTCCGTTAAGCCAGGTGCTTTTTGACCTTTAGGAATCAGTTGAATTTCTATTGCTTCAGCACGTTTACCTAAAGAAATAGTTCCAGCTTTCTGGTCATTGACTGCCCAATCAAGCCAACCATATGTTTGTGAGTGAACACGGTAATAGATATCATAGAGTCTCGCTGCTTTTCCTGTCAGTTTTACCTGAAGTGCTTCCAGTCTCTTACCTTGTCCAGTAGTCCCAGATAGCGCCCCATTCGATTGATAACCTTGCCACCCAATGCCTTGGACATGTGACCGGTAAGTAATACCACCATCAAATTCACTGTTTTCCAATTTGATCTGTATTGCCTCTAAGCGCAAGCCTCTCCCTGTTGTTCCCCCAGTGACTTTGCTTCCTGTTGTATTTACCCATCCAACTCTTTGAGAGTGAGATGAGAGGTCAATGGTAGTTTTTCCTAACGTATTACTAGATACAAATGCTTGTCCTGCCTGATTTGGCTCAGATAATCTTCTTGGCTTAACAATGATTTGAATCGCTTCAATTGCGAGATTAAATCCTGTTGTGCCTGCTTCAGCACCATTTTTAGTCCAACTTAACCATCCTAGACCTGAAACGTGTACTCTATAATAAATATTTGCATATTTGGCTAAGTCACCTGTCAGTTCAAGTTTTATAGCTTCCAATGGCGTATCAATCATACCAATTTCTTGTCCGGCATTTACATAAGACGACCAAGATCCATTTTGAGAGAGCCCGCTGTAGCGCACACTTCCAGATATTTTATCATTGATTGTTACCATTGAAAATTTTTGGATAGGTTGTTTTTCACCAACTGTGCCTGATGTTGTACCATTGTTAACTACAGTTTGCCAACTATTTCCCACAAAACTTGTATATGAGCTATTGATTGTTCCAGATTCCATTTGGCTAGGAGTAGATAGATCATTTGGTTTTTCAAAAGTAACTTGAATTGCTTCAATTCGCAAACCCATGCCTGTGGTACCAGCAGTCTCACCATTTTTTGCCCAGCCTAGCCAACCAAGATCTCGGACATGAACTCTATAATAGATATCCTGACTTGTACTATTGATTTGAATAGACTCCATTTGTCGCGTGGAACTAATATCACCAATGACTTCTGAGGTACTACTCCAATTCCCCCAACCTGTTGATTGAAAGTGACCTCGATAACTGATACTATCAGGCTCTTTTAATCCCGTTTTTAAAATTTTGAAACCTGTGATCTTTTTTGCTTGTCCTGTTGTACCACTTATTTCTCCATTAGATTTTACACTTTGCCAAGAATCATTCTCCAAATAACTTTGATAAGAAATACTAGACGTTTCATTGTTGTCTTTGCTCCTAGTCGTCATTTGTTTGGATTCAACAGCTATTTTCAATGTGAAGTGATACGTCTGAACATCTAGATTTGAGTTAAAATTTTTAACTGTCATTGTAAGGCTTAACGGACTTAAATCCGCAGAAACAAGTTCTTTGGTCGAGCCTTCTTGCAAACGCCATTTAGAGTCATTCAACACATACTCTGGTAATTCATCAGAAAATATATCTTCTAAATCAACAATATACAGATCATCTTTTTGGTCAGCACTTATTGAAGTGGTTTGCGTTCCTCCATAAAATTTTGTAAGATTGATACTTTTTGATAAATCAATTGATACAATTTTGTTGTCAGAAACATCTAATTGTTCTAGTTGAACCAATGGGCTTAGATCAATCTCCTCTATGAAATTCTTACTGACATCAAGAGTAACTAAATTTTTGAAGATTTCAATGCCGCTTAATGATTCAATTTCTAAATTTGATAAATCTAACTCAAGTATTTTAGCTGGATCTTCATCAAATAAACCATCTCGATCACTATCAAAATTTTCTATTAGATAGTTTCGAAAATTTTCATCAGGAAAAATCGTTTCATCCAATGAAACTTTTTTTTCATCCACTATTGATTCTTCGGTAGATTCTTCAACTATACTGCTATCGATAGCTGGATTTGTTTCATTCGTCATCGAAGATGATTCCGAGCTTGTATTAGATTGACTGCCTTCATACAAAGGATTCTCAGTTGTTTTTTCAGTAGTATCCGAAGAAATTTCATTTTCTGAAGAAGTACTATCGGTCGTTACCTCGTCTATAGTTATGGTTTCGGCTACAGTTGTTAAAGTTGGCACAGCGACATTTAAACTTATTATAAGAACGCTAAACAAATATGCTACTTTTTTTTTCAACCCCATTTTTTTCTCCTTTTCCTAAGACCTATTACGATTTTTTTGAAATCCCTAAGCTGACAGAACCTCATGACAGGTTAATTAGTATGTTACTAACTAGCTAATATCCTGCACCATCATTCTTAAAGCTTCTTGCCATGTAGGAATTTCAAATCCCAACTCTTTTGCTTTTGAAAGATTCATCACCGAATATTGTGGTCGCTTCGCCTTTTGTGGGAACTCGGAAGAAGGAATCGGCTTGACAACTACATCTGAATCTTTTAGTATTTCGCACGCAAATTCATGCCATGAGCAGCTGTTATCATTGGAAAGATGATAAATTCCAGTCGGTGCTTGCTTTTCGATAACATAAAGCATAAATTCTGCTAATGTTCGTGTCCAAGTTGGGCGCCCATATTGATCATTGACTACTGTTAAAGTCTTATGTTCCTTAGCTAACCGCTGCATGGTATAGACAAAATTGTGTCCGTACCGTCCAAAAACCCAAGAAGTACGAATAATATAGTAATCATCCAATATTTCTTGGACTGCTTGTTCCCCTAATAATTTGGTTCTTCCGTATTCATTTTGGGGATTTACTTGATCATCGACTTGGTATTCACCAACTTGCTTTTCTCCATCAAAAACATAGTCAGTACTGATATAAACAAGTTTTGCACCTATAGCTTTTGCAGCCAGGGCCACATTTCTTGTGCCGTTGACATTGATTAACTCATCTAATTCTTTGCCTTCTTCTTCTGCTTTATCAACTGCGGTATACGCAGCACAATGAAAGATAACCGATGGGTGGATTTCTTTTACTTTCTCCATCGTGACCGTTTCATCTGTGATATCCATCTCTTTCGCATCGGTAGACACGTAGTCAATACCTTTTTCATCAAATAGATGACGTAATTCACTGCCTAATTGGCCATTTCCTCCTGTGATTAAGTACATAAATGATCGCTTCCTTTCAAAAAAGCAGGATCTCTCCTGCTTTTGATTCCTTATTGTCCCTGTTCTGCGTAACTTTTCTCAACTTGATCTTTTTCATCTTGCCACCAAGAAGGATTGTTTCGATACCAGTCGATCGTATCAGCTAGACCTTCTTCAAAATCCGTGAACATCGGCTGCCAACCCAATTCTTCTTTTAATTTTGAGGCATCGATGGCATACCGCAAGTCATGACCGGGGCGATCAGTCACATGATCATAGGCATCTTTTGGCTCTCCCATCAATGTTAAAATCGTTTCAATGACTGATTTGTTGTCTGCTTCTCCATCAGCACCAATCAAGTAAGTCTCGCCAATTCGACCTTTTGTTAAGATTGTCCATACTGCTGAAGAATGATCATTTGTATGGATCCAATCGCGAACATTTTTTCCTTCACCATATAATTTTGGTCGTATGCCACTCAGAATATTCGTAATTTGGCGTGGAATAAATTTTTCGATATGTTGGTAGGGACCATAATTATTGGAACAGTTAGAAAGGGTTGCCCGCAAACCGAACGAACGAACCCAAGCTTTGACTAATAAATCAGAGCCAGCCTTTGTGGAAGAATAGGGACTAGATGGGTTATAGGGTGTTTGGTCGGTAAACTTCTCCCCTGGTCCTTCCCCATGCCCTGGAAGATCTTTTCGTAACGGTAGATCGCCGTACACTTCATCGGTTGATACGTGGTGATAACGCACATCGTATTTTCGACAAGCTTCAATCAATGTATAGGTGCCAATCAGATTTGTCTGAACAAAAGGAAATGGATCTTTCAATGAGTTATCATTGTGTGATTCTGCAGCATAATGAACCACCGCATCGGTTTGCTGGACCAACTGATCGACTAATGCGCTGTCAGCAATATCGCCAACCACTAACTCTACACGATCTTTTGGAAGACCCGCTAGATTTTCTTTGTTTCCAGCATAAGTTAGTTTATCTAAAACAGTGACATGGATCTCTGGGTGATGATTAACGACATAATGGACGAAATTTGACCCAATGAAGCCTGCCCCTCCGGTTACAATGATTTTTTTCATGTCCACTCGCTCCTTATATCTCGCCATAAATAAACGGGTTTTGTTCTTCAAACGCTTTTAAAGTTGGGTGATGTTGGTCTTTTTCCGAAAGAATCGCTTTTTCTTTTGCAATGGGCCAATCGATCGCCAAATCAGGATCATCAAATGCAATACCTGCATCAGCCTGAGCATCATAATAATTATCACACTTGTACAAAAAGTTTACGTTTGAAGTCAATGTCATGAACCCATGAGCAAATCCTTTAGGGACCAACAATTGTCGCTGATTACTTTCAGATAAAATATAGCCTTCCCATTCTCCATAGGTAGGACTTCCTTTTCTAATATCAACGATTACATCTAAAACGGCACCCGTCACCACACGAATCAATTTGGTTTGCGCGGCAGTTCCTTTTTGAAAATGAAGTCCTCGCAAAACACCTGCTTCAACGGACAAGGAATGATTGTCCTGTACAAAGGTTTGTGTGATTCCTGCTTCTTGAAAATCAGCTTGAGAATAGCTTTCGGTGAAGAAACCACGATGATCACCAAAGACAGCAGGCTCTAAAATCAAGACATCTGTCAATTTTGTTTTTGTTACGGTTAATTTTCCCATGTTTATGCCTCACTTGCCAGGTTCAATAAATATTGACCATATTGATTTTTTTTCAATGGTTGTGCTAATGCGATCAATTGCTCCTGATTGATATAACCCATTCGATAAGCAATTTCTTCTAAACAAGCAACTTTAAGATTTTGTCGCTTTTCAATGGTTTCAATGAACGTGGATGCTTCTAGTAAGGACTCATGTGTACCTGTATCTAACCAAGCAAATCCCCGTCCCATCACTTCTACTGAGAGTTTTCCTTCTTCAAGATACTTTTGATTGATATCGGTGATTTCCAATTCTCCTCGTTCAGAAGGGACAATTTTTTTAGCAATCTCAACAACTTGATTATCATAGAAGTATAAACCTGTCACGGCATAGCTAGACTTTGGCATAGCAGGTTTTTCTTCAATCGAAACAGCTTGCATCGACTCATCAAATTCTACCACACCAAAACGTTCTGGATCGTTGACATGATAACCAAATACCGTGGCACCTTCTTCTTTTTGAGCAGCTTTTTGTAACATCTTAGATAAGCCACCGCCATAGTAGATATTGTCTCCTAAAATCAGGCAGACACTCTCATTTCCAATAAATTCTTCCCCAATGATGAAAGCTTGTGCAAGTCCATCAGGTGTTGGCTGAACAGCATATTCTATCTGAAGTCCTAATTCTCGTCCATCGCCAAAGAGCTCTTCGAATCGTGGGGTGTCCTGTGGTGTAGAGATAATCAAGATCTCTTTAATGCCAGCCAGCATCAGCGTAGACATAGGGTAATAGATCATTGGCTTATCATAAATTGGCATCAATTGTTTCGATGTTGCTTTTGTGAGTGGATACAAGCGTGTGCCTGATCCTCCTGCTAAAATGATTCCTTTCATTGTTGTCCCCCATTATTGTAATTTAAGTTTACTTTTTTGTATAAATTCTGTGTAAAGTGTACCTTCAGCAGTTACAGGTCTTAGTTCCATCCATTTGTCTGTTAAAGGATAAACTTCAATTATTTCTTCTAGCTTAAAATCCCTGACTTCTTCAGCTTTTTCTGAAGGTCGTCGAAATGATTTACAGTCCTCAATTATTTTGGCTTCCATTGTTTACCCCACCTTAATATTAAAAGATAAATTATCATATGGTTTAGTGAAATACGGTTCAACTGAATAAACATTCCCGTCAAGGCCCTCAATTTTTGATTTGATAAGCGTCGGTTGGAAATTACGCTGATTTCCTATTCTGCGCTCAAATGAGTAATCATCTGCACTAGCTTTAATAAAAACATCCCATATACCTAATGCTATTTCTTTTGATAGTAGTAAAGACTTAAAATCTATTTTAAAAGAAAATTGGTTTTCATTTGGTACGATATAATCATTATAGCGCTTCTCAAATTTCTTTTCTCTATGTCTCATAATTAAAGTATATTGAGTTATATGATTAATTAAAAGGGTTTGAGTAAATAAACCCTCAAAAACAAACTGCCCTTTATCCAAGCTAATATTTGTAATATTAATAATATCTTTTGACAAAAATGACACATTCAACGATTCATCATAAGAGTGTTGCTTATCGAAATATTTTTGTTGCGAGTAGATGCCATCTTTATTGACAGCCATAACATCTTTACTCGTTATTTTATTCATATTATTGTGAAAATGAGTCAGATCATCAAAAGTATACTTTTGACAAAATACTACTATATATTGAAACTCAGGATTTATCGAAGATAGTTCTTCTTGTGAAATATAGTTGTTAAAAAAAGTCTTGCTGGCATTAAAATAATCAATTTTTGTTTCTCTAGAAAATCTTTTTGAGAATAATATGCTTCGTAATCGACTAGCTTTTAGAAATCGATTCAAAAAAGCGATTTTCAATTTTTTTTGATAGAGAACATCAATGGCATTTTTCTTTAGCTCTTCCATGATAAGCGTAAACGAGTGGTAAAATTCATTCGCCGGGAACTGTTTTAAACTTAAGTTTTCTTCTCCTCTTTTTACAACATAGTAATACTCATAATCTGACAATACAGCAATATTTTTTGCATATATATATGCTGTCATTACGAATAATTGATCTTCCCCAACAACTGCTTTAGGATCAAATCGTAGATTTAACTGGTTTATCAATCTTTTACTAAATAATTTATGCGGAGCAAGAGTATATACTAAATTGGTTGAAAGAATATCTGCACTCAAGTTAACACCTTTAGTAAATTGGGATTGAGGAACATTTCTACCATTTACGCCCACATACTTTCCTATCACAACGTCTGCATCAGCCTTGACTGCATTCTCATAAAAACGTTCCAAGGTTTCTTCACCATAAAAATCATCATTATCTAAAAAGGCGATGTAATCTCCTTCAGAAGCCTCAATTCCTTGGTTCCGTGGGGTCATTGGTCCACCAGACCCTACATCTCTTTTAATAATACGTAAATTTAAAATTTTGTTTTTAAAACTTTCGATTACATTTAAACTATTATCACTTGATGCATCATCAATACAAATAACCTCAAAATCACTTTGCTTCATTGTTTGACAAGCAAGTGAATCTAGAGCAACGCTAATATGTTTCTCAGCATTATAAACAGGAATTATGACACTTATTTTCAATAATAACACTTCCTCAATATTTAGTCTGTTCAACTATAAAATTATATAACCTTTCCGCATTTGATCCTTCAACATAATCAAAAACTTTATTTTTTAAAGCTAAAATATAGTTAAGATCATTCAAATACTCGCCTGTTTCTACAAAATAGGTTAATTGGCTTATTGATGTAAAAATAGGTGCTTCAACATACTTTGGAAAATCAACATAGAATCCTACATCTTTTGTATATGTATTAACGTCAGGAGCAAAAATAAGCAAAGGTTTTTCAAAATAGCTATACTCTAACATAATAGAAGAGTAATCAGTTATCATCAAATCAATTTTAGGAAGAATTTGCTCTGAAAAATTTCCATCTTGAAAAATTGTAATTCCATCGATATTAATATTCTTTTTATAAGTCACATATGGATGCAGGGAGATGTAAATATCAAAAATAGATGTCAAATGCTCAAAACTAGATAAAAAAGATTCAATGATTTCAACAGAATCTTGATTATCCTTCCGGTAGGTCGGTGCATAAAGGAGTTTCTTTTTACCATTCTTTTCTCTACTACCTACAAGATCACTATATAAATATAAACCATCTACTTTGGGATTTCCTAATGATATTACCTTCTCTTTAGTCATTCCAAATGCTTCTGCGTAATATGGAATATCCTCGGTACTATTGACGATTGCAAAATCATAGTTTGAATGGTGTTTAATTATACTTGAATTATTAGATGGAATAGATAATCCAAACTTTTTAAGGTGACCGATCGCATGCCAAATTTGGATGACATTATTTTTTTTGTTTTTGTTTATACAATATACAGGAAAAAAATAATCATCTATTATAAAGAAGCGTGACGTTGCTAAATGATAAACACTACCAATCGAATTAAACAAATATTTGACTCTGCCGTATAAGGTTCGCTCAAAATTGAAAGAAATCGCAGTAATTTTAAACGAACCTTTTTCATTAAAAATCTTCTGAATGTTTTTTAAACCAGCAAACAGTTCGGCATTTCGATTCGTTGCTAAAGTTATTTTTGTAGAATCAACTCTACAAAACAATAAGAAAAATTGATAAAACAAATTGATTACTAATCTTAGTAGATATAGCTTTATACTTTTCACTTATATTTCCCATTTCATTACTGATTTACCCCAGCTACTTATTAAGTCTTCTTCAAAAAATTCTACTACGTCTGACAATTTCTTGATTGTCTTTCGAATACCAATTAAACTTAATAATCTTTGGCGTGTTTCATCATTGTTACTTAAAAAATCAACTGTTTTTTGAAAAGCTTCACGCCCGCTTCGAGAGCTTCCTAACACAGTCAAGCCTTTTTCTAATACCATCCGAGTATTCACTTCTACAAAATGCTCCGAGACTCCCATTAACGCAATAACCCCTTGAGGTTTTATCAGATCAATAATTTGATTAATGGCGTCTTGACTTCCCATCCCACCTGTACACTCTACAGCATTAGAAATTTCTAAATTAGCTGGTATCTCATCCACTTGATATGTTTCGTCTGCAAAAGAAAAATAATCAAGCTTATCTCTATGCTTTCCAAAAACAATTAATTTGGCTTCTGGGAACATATTTTTAATCAAAACAGATGATATATAACCAAGGTTACCATCACCCCAAACACCGAATACTTGACGATTTTGATTCATCACTTTGTCCAATCGACTAATCGCATGCATAGATACTGAGATCAACTCAATAAAAGAAGCTAACTCAGACTCGATATTATCAGGCAAGAAAACTGCACGATCTCGTCTCAAATAGACGTACTCTTGCATATAACCATCGTACCCACTTGATCGGAATTTAGAACTTCTTAAATAGTTTTCTTCAATAACTGGATCTTCTTCAAATGGAGTATTAGGTATCATGACAACTCTCTGTCTTTTTTTAAACTCACCTTTTGGATCAAAAATGACTTCTCCAATCCCCTCATGAATCAATGCCATTGGTAATTTTTGACTCAATACTTTTTTATCACGACTCCCAGTAAAATATCGTTGGTCTGCATGACAAATTGATAAATAGGTAGGTCGAACGATTATACAATCTGTTTTATCAATTTCTTCATCAACAATAACTGTTTCAAATTGGTGCGGGGAAACCAATCGATAGACTTGATTTAACATTACTCTCTCTCCTCAATGATTGCATTTGCAATTTTTAGATCAAATGGTGTAGTCACTTTAATATTAGAAGTAGAACCTTCAACAAGCCCAACCTTTACGCCAGAAAGCAAACAAATCTTACAGGAATCACTCAGCGTTTTAATATCTTCTTCAGAAAGTTTATTCAAACAATCAAGAAAAACATTAATATTGAACGTTTGAGGGGTTTGCCCTTGATACATTTCATCTCTAATAGGAATCTCAGTGATTTCTTTATCAGTCCCTCGAACAATTGTATCTGTAGCCGGAATGACAGTATCAATGGCATTGTATTGCTTAGATAATTTAATATTGTCTTCAATGATTCGTCTTGAAATAAAAGGTCGAACTGCATCATGTACAACGATTACATCATCATCATGACTACCAAATTGTTCATGTATATAGGTAATACCATTCTTTAGCGTATCATTTCTTTCTTTACCACCAGCAATGATTTTTACTCTATCATCTTTAATATATTTAGAAATAATATCTTTTGCATGTTGGATCCAGTTTTCTGGACAAGATACAATAATTGCATCAAACTCATCATTTAAAACAAATTTTTCCAGTGTATGAATAATGATTGGTCGATTGCCTAATTGAAGAAATTGTTTCGGCATGCCTACATTCCCCATTCTTGTACCTTTACCACCTGCTAAAATTTGTGCATATAACATTGTTAGCTCTCCTCATCTGTTAATTAGTTGTTTTCTTCTACTTCTTCTCTGCTTTTTTTCTTTTGCTTAGTCGATTCTCCCCACTGAGGAATGAATTTACCATCAGCTGTATAGCGTGAATCAAACACCTCTTCTTGATTTATTTCTTTGTAGAAATCATTTGCTAAGTATTCAACAAAACGTTCACTTGATTTTCCATCGAGATCATCAAAAAAGAAATGAACAAAGTCATCTATTCTCTTAATATCTATTTTTTGATCCTTAATTTGAGAAATCAATTCATTCGTATTTGTGGCAAAAGAACCAGGAATAAAGTCCAGATAATCATAATAAAAGTTTCTAGAACTCATATACTCTGCCAAGTCTGGACTAAAGAAAATCATTTGCTTCTTAAGTAGTGCATATTCAAAACAAACTGACGAATAGTCTGTGATCAGTATATCAGTAACCAACAATAAATCATTTATCTCTCTGTAACTTGAAACATCATAGAAAAAATCAGCATATTTATATGGGATATTCGGTTCATTTTGGACAAATGGATGAATTTTCAGCAAAAAGATATACCCTTTGTCAGCAAATTCTTGATAGATTTTTTTAAAATCAATCATTTCATAGGGATAAAAGGCAGACTGTTGACCATTCCCCCTAAACGTTGGAGCGAATAAAATCACCTTTTTTCCTTTCAAAAAAGGAAGCTCATTGTAGACTTTATCAATTACAATCGCCTGTTCATTCTTATTAAAAAACAAGTCCGTTCGTGGAATACCTATTGGCAAAATATTGTTGATGGATATTCCAAATCCTTCAGCATATTTGTCCGCAATATTATGTGAGCTTACAAGGGCACGAGTATAATTTTTATGATTGACACTGTCCGGTCTTGGTCCTCCAGGCATTCCCACTCGACTATAACCAAATGTTTTAAAAGCTCCTACAGCGTGCCAAACTTGAATCAACTCTGCTTTTTCTCTAATTTTCAACGGATAGATCATAGGATAAAAATCATCGACAATAATGTATTTACTTGTTGCAATCGCCTTTGCAAGTAACCGAATCTCAGTGAAAGTTTTCTTTTCTTTAATACTTGACTTCAAATAAAATCGAACATCAAAATCTAAATTTTTTTCAAGTAATTTTCGATAAATGTACTCAAAATTTCCAGATATATCAATCCGACTATCTGAAAGAAAGGATATTTTTTTCTTATTTACGGGGTGCAAATGATAATACTTGTAGAAGAAAGAAAACATGTATCGTTTCATGACTCGTGCAAAAAAACTATCTACATTAATTTCTTCTGTAGAATACTCTAGTGGATCAATATCGGATAGCTTTTTGGAAAGAATCGTGATTGAGCTTCCTGCATAACTGTGAACAACAGTTAAACTATATTTTTTATTGCTTCTTGCTGAAAAACTATACATTTTTGTAGACACAATAATATCGCTTGTCGCATTTTTTACTTTCCCAACTGTGTCCCTCTTTGTTACCCAGCCTTCTGCACTCTTTAGATATTGAGTAACTTCTATTAACATTTCATAACTACCAATATCGATTGGTTTTCCTTCATGGAAGCTTGAGAAATTAATCGAGCCCTTATATTTTATCCACGAATCCGAATCGGATGATTTTTTGTTAATTAAAGGAACAATATACTCTTGTCTTGTCTCTTTATTAATGATTATTAAATTTTTACGAATTAAATCATCTGAAATCTCAGATTCTGTCTCAAAATAAGCATATCCTTCAACCTTAAAGAAAGAATTGTTAAACTCTATCTTATCTATGCCACGTTTCAAAATATATCGATTGCTCGAATTTTTAGAATCAGAATTATTTTTGCTTGCTGTTTTACTGATTACATAATCGCTCAATATCTGGTCCATTACAATACTTCGTAGTTCTTTACTGTCAATTTTAGTTTCATCTGACTTGTTATGAACCACTACCGCACTCCTACCTGTGAGCTTTCTTTTCACTCTAGATAAAAATGATCTAATCCCCATCTTTACACCTCGTCGTCTATTTTTTACTATTCCATCCTAAGCTTTTAATTAAAAAAACTGGCAATTGAAAAATTCTTCCTATTCTTTTTGGAGAACTTAATGAACGATAAAGCCACTCTAAGTGCCATTTAATAAAAAAATTGGGTGCCCTTTTCGCATGACCACTTATCACATCTAAGCTCCCACCAATATCTTGAAAAACTGTGGCATTTAAGATGTTAATGTTTCTTGCCAAAAACAACTCTTGGCGAGGAAAACCTAGCGCAACAAAAAGAAAATCTGGATTCTTTTTGTTGATTTCTTCGACGACTTCCCTTTCCGTAAGATTAGTATAGCCATCAATACTACCTAATATCTGCAAATCAGGGTATGATACTCGTATATTCCGCAATGCATCCTTCAATACTTCTGAATGCGCACCATACAAAAAAATGCTTTTCTTTTTCTCGTTAGCATACTGTAATAGTTCCATCATAATATCAAAACCAGCTAGACGCGCTCGAATATTCCCTTTTTTTATCCTAGAGACCAGAACAATTCCAATACCGTCTGGAATCCGATGCGTGCCCTGTTTAATAAACTCTACTATCTCAGGATACTTATTTGATTCAGACACAATTTGTGGATTAACACTGATTATTGACATCTTTTTCCCATTATTCAAGGAAAAGGTTACATCTTTCAGCACATCCTCTTTTGTCAACGAATCTACTGGTATTCCCATAATAACATCAGTTTTCATATTGCTTATCGATCCAATCTATTAATTGTTTAGCTGCTGTTCCATTTACGAATGAGTTCCACTTTCTATTAAAAGCCTTACAATCAAACTCATCAAAAGCAAGTATTTTTTTTAATAAAGCTTCAGTCGAATCTTCTATGACAAGATTGTTCTCGTCAAATGCATCATCTTGAATTCCTACTAGGTGATCATACTCTTTATAATCAAAGCAATAGTAGACAACTCTGCCCATCGGGTTAGCTAATGAATATTCAAATGGAACTGAAGAATAGTCTGTAACCAAACAATCTGTAACAAACAATAAATCTGATAGTGACCATTTACTCAAAGGCTCATTATGTGACGACAATGAAGATAATTTTAAATATAGTTCTTTATCATGTGGGTGAGGATGAACGATTAGAATCCATTCATCACCTAATTTTTTTTCCATATAGGTAAAGTCAAGTGGATTATTCATCTTCTCTTCACGATATGTTGGTACATAAAGAACTATTTTCTTTCCCTTCGGATTATCTTCTTTCAAACGTTTAAGTACTTCTTTTTTATGATCATTATCAAAATAAATATCTGTTAATGGATAACCAAAAGGTAACGTATTTATTGAACTGTGGTAACTGCTCGCAAAAATATTAGCCATATGTTGAGAACTTACCACATAGTGGGTAAATTGATTATACACTTGCTGGTATCTCTTTTTATCAATTTGAGTCATTCTCCTTACATACTCAGCTTCAAATCCAAACTTTTTAATCGCACCATTTGCGTGCCAAATTTGTATTATTTTCACGTCATTTGAAAAGTTAATCCCTCCCAAAACAGCAAAATAATTGTCACAAATAATGACTTTCGCCTTTTTTAATTCTGGTACCACTCGTCTCAACACAGCGTCGAAAGAGTTCAGATTAATAATTCGGCATCCTTTTTCCTTATACTTCTTAGCTACCTCTCTAGAATTTGGCGTATAACAAACCACTAAACGGTCTTCATAATGCTTATAGAGTTTTTCAAGAATATAACTGCTAGTACTTGGAAAACTTAACATAAAAACAACTTTATCCTTTTTTTTATATGAAAATCGTGATACTTGCTTGACACATTGTAAATAAAAAGATTTCGATAATGATTCAACTGTTAAATATGACATAATATACCTCTTTTTTCACACTAGTATCTATTTTAACCGATAATATCGGAAAAGAAAATAATTGTAATAAAACCGACATATTCTTTTGATTTTTAACCTACCATTTCTTTATCATTTTTCCGAATTTATTGTAGACAAAATTCTCTTGTGTTAGTATAAACATGATTTAATAAATAAGATATTTGAAAGGAAGTAACATGCAAGTCAAATCAAAGAACATAAAAAGCTTATCAATAATTATTATTTTTGCTATCTTTTTCTTATCTCCGCAAATATTTCAACGCTCACTTATAGTGGCGAATGATTGGTTATTTCATATGAATCGGTATTATGAAACATCAATGCAAATTCAAACAGGTCATTACAATTATTTTCAATCACTTTTTGGGTTTAATCAATCAGGCAGAATAATCAATGCAATGTATGGTGCAGATTTCGCTTATTTTGCAGGAGCAATTTTATCTCTTGTAAAAAGTTGGTTTCATTTCCAATTAATATTGAATTTCCTATGCTTTTTCAGTGCAGGATTTTCAATGTATTTATTGGCTAAGTCGGCACGCATCAGCGAGAACGTCTCTCTATTTTGCGGTATAATTTATATGGTTACTCCCTTAGTTATTTGGTGGTCCACTACACAAGGTTTTACTGGAGTAGGTGCAGCATTCTTGCCTTTTGCTTTTATCCCTGCAGTGAAGATGGTTCAAAACCCGAGAAACCCAATTCAACCACTATTATTCGGTGGTGTAATCGCACTTCTGTTATCAATCCATGTCTTTACTGCGTTCTTAGCTGTCATAGCTATCATTCCTTTTTTCTGTATTGGATTTTATCGAGCTCAGAATAAAATAGTGATGTTAATCAATGCTATGTTAGCTGTGATAATTGCAATCTGTTTGTCAATGAACACATTTGTTGCGATGCTTGAAGTTCAAAGTAATACTTTAATTATGCCTTTAGTCGCAAGGGATCTATACGGTGGTGGAACCTTTCTATCTACGGGCGCAATGGATTATAACAATTTTGGACTAATATTATCTACTCTTTTTCTTATACAACTCGTTGTTACCATCAGTCAATGGAAAGAGCTTACCACATTAGAAAAAGTTATAAATGTTACTGGCCTACTTTTTTTAATTGTTTCATCAAAATACTTTCCTTGGAATCATTTAACTGACTGGTTCCCAAGTTTGCTTTCTATTCAATTCTTACGCAGACTAGCCTCAATTCCTCTAGTATTATTAGTTCTTGGTTTTGGGATTACCATCGATCGTGGCATTCAAATGGTCAAAAACATACACTTTAAAAAAGCATCCTTGATTTCTCTAAGTGTAATAGCACTATTGAGTACAACAAATGGTTGGCAACTTATCGAAAACCAAGCTAGACGATGGAATTCAAGTGAACCTTTATCTGGAGACACTCGAGCAGCGGAAATACTTGAGGATGATGAAAATAAAGTACGTGCGGCACTGAGTGATTCAGATTTATCAAAAGCATTTACTGTCAGTCAAAAACCAACATCCGATTACTTACCTACAAACACAAACTTGCAAAATGGTTATTCAGCATACTCTAAAGAAATTCTTCATAACGATCTCAACTTAAATAAAGAAGTTACAGCGAAGTCAGAATTAAAACTAACTTGGGATAGTAATCAAAGTGATGAAGAAAACATCCTGCTACCTGTTATAATCTATAACAATAGTTACGTAGAATTAAACGGAGAAATGTTATCTAGTGAAGATTACACACTTTCGGAAATCGGGAGTTTGATTCTCTCAAACAATCATCAAAAAAATACCGTGATTGTTGGTTATCAACCTTCTACTTTATTCTCAATTTCGCTTTTTATCAAATTCATTAGTATAGCTCTTGTGGTAATATACTTACTCTACCAATTATTCAAAAAATTAAAGAAAACATCAAAGGCTAAAAATAAGAGAACTAGAAGCTAAAAAAAGAGGAAGCCATTAATATTGGGCTTCCTCTTTTACTTTTAGCTCCCTTTGTCTTTCTGAATAAGAAGTAAATAAATACAGCACTGACAGTTAGTCTGGCTTTCTATCTTTTTACGGATAAATCCGATTCAACAACCGTGGAAACGGAATGGATTCTCTTACGTGCTCGATTCCTGATAACCAGGTAACGGTCCGTTCTAATCCAAGACCAAAGCCGGTGTGAGGGACTGAACCGTACTTGCGTAGGTCTAAATACCATGAGTATTCGTTTTCGTCCAAGCCGTGGGCACGGATTTGTTCTAGCAGGTATTCATGATCGATGGCACGTTCAGAACCACCTATGATCTCGCCATAGCCTTCTGGTGCGATCATATCGGCACAGATCACGACATCTTCTCTCGTTGGATGTGGCTTCATATAGAAAGGTTTGATGGCTTTTGGATAGTTTAAGATAAAGACGGGCTGATCGAATGAATTGGCAATAAAGGTCTCATGTGGTGAGCCAAAGTCATCGCCCCATTGAATATCATCAAAGCCGTTCTTTTGTAATAATTCCACTGCATCATCGTAAGAGATTCTTGGGAATGGTAATTTGGTGTATTTTTTCAAGACTTCACGGTCACGGCCTAAGACGTCTAGTGCATAGTCACAGTTATCAAGCACATTTTGCACTAAGAATGCCACGTACTGCTCTTGGACTTCTAAACTTTCTTCTTGGTGCATAAAGGCCATTTCTGGTTCAATCATCCAAAATTCAATCAAGTGACGACGTGTCTTTGATTTTTCGGCACGGAAAGTTGGTCCAAAAGAAAAGACTTTGCCAAACGCCATAGCGGCAGCTTCCATGTACAATTGACCGGACTGAGATAGATATGCTTTTTGATCGAAATAGTTGGTTTCAAATAAATCGGTCGTTCCTTCTGGTGCTGATCCGGTTAGGATCGGTGGATCGATTTTGATAAAGCCATTCTTGTTGAAGAATTCATACGTTGCCCGGATGATTTCGTTTCTGATTTGCATGATGGCGTGTTGTTTTGAGGAACGCAACCATAAATGACGATGGTCCATCAAGAAATCTGTTCCGTGTTCTTTTGGTGTGATTGGGTAATCATGGCTTTCCCCAACAACTTCTAAACCAGAAATGCCAATTTCATAGCCAAATTTTGAGCGGCTGTCTTCTCTGATTTCCCCAGTGACCAGTACGGCAGTTTCCTGATTTAAATTTTTCGCTAATTGGAAAACTTCCTCACCTACTTCACTTTTCACAACGATTCCTTGGAAATACGCTGTTCCGTCGCGAAGTTGTAAGAAGGCGATCTTGCCGCTGGAACGTTTGTTAGCAACCCATGCTCCGATTTGAACGGTTTCGCCAACGTGTTTTTTTGCATCTAAAATTTGAATAGATTCCACTTGATTCTCTCCTATCTAATTAATAAAGGCACCATAGAGCATTTTAAGCTTTTTGGCGCTTCTTTTCAACAAAATCATGGATTCGTTTGGTAGCTTCCGCTAACGTGTCCCAATCAGTTGCATAGCTGATTCGTAAATAATCCGGTGTGCCAAAACCAGCACCAGTCACTACTGCCACGTGGGCTTCCATTAGTAAAGCTTCTACGAAGGCATCAATGGTTTGATAGCCGCACATTGTCATGGCTTCTTTGACATTTGGGAACAAGTAAAAAGCGCCTTGGGGTTTCGTCACCTTAAAACCAGGAATAGCGGCAATTAGCGGATATAGTTTATTCAAGCGTTCTTCGAAGGCCTGACGCATCACTTCGATCGATTCTTGATTACCAGTCAGTGCCTCAACTGCTGCGTATTGGCTAGCAGCCGGCGGGTTGCTGGTAGCTTGGGAAGCGATATCGACCATCGCTTTGATGATTTTTGCATCGCCGACAGCAAATCCGATCCGCCACCCAGTCATAGAATAGGTTTTTGAAACGCCGTTGATCACGATGGTTTGTTTGCGGATCTCTTCAGATAGGCTAGCGATTGATGTAAAGGTATTGCCGTTATAAACCAAACGACCATAGATATCATCCGCTATGATCCAAATATTATTTTCCACTGCCCAGTTGCCGATTGCCGTTAATTCTTCTTTTGAGTATATCGCCCCTGTTGGGTTGGCAGGCGAGTTTAAAATGATGGCTTTCGTTTGCTCTGTACGAGCGGCTTCTAATTGAGCAACAGAAACTTTAAAATCTGCTGATTGCTTAGCTTCAACAAACACAGGTGTCCCTTCTGCTAAACGGACTTGTTCCGCATAACTGACCCAGTAAGGAACTGGAATGAGTACTTCATCCTCTTCATCAAGAAGCGCTTGAAACAACGTATACAGGGCAAATTTCGCGCCATCTGTCACGATCACTTGGTTTGAATCATAGTCAGCACCATAAAACTCTTTCATATAAGCAAGAATCGCCTGTTTTAGCTCTGGAATCCCAGCAGTTGCTGTATAAAAACTAGCTTTGCCGCTCTCAATCGCTGCAATCGCTGCTTGGCGAATGTTCTTCGGGGTAATAAAGTCGGGCTCACCGACGGTTAGACTTAATACGTCTACACCTTGGTCTGCTAATGCTTTTGCCTTAGCAGATGCCGCTAACGTAGCGGAGGGTTCTAATTTTTCTGCTCTTTTTGAAAGTACCATGTTTATCATCCTTCCTACGATCCAAATTTCTGTCTATCAAAAGCGCCTTTTTATAGTTCAGTGACCGCTTTGATTTCTTCTCCTTCTTTGAAACCAATCAAATAATAGTTCAAGCGGCCTTGGTCGTCTTTAGTCATGACTTCCCAAGCGGGCTCGCCTTTAAAAATACCCAATGCTGCTTTTTGGATTTCCTGCCCTTGATGGTTGTCGCGAACGAAGGCCTTGGCCTGTGCTTCCGTCAATCCATCCCCTTGATTAAAAACGGAAACCTTTTCGCCGCTTTTAGGAATGATCACGACGATCTCATTGTTATTCGTATCTTTTCCAACAATGCTAAAAGATGTTTCCTCACGGGTGAACCAATAAAATTGTTCGACCTCTGCTAAATCGGTGTATCTTTCTGCTATTTCGATCGCTTCGTTTCTTGCTTGCCGCATTGGACGAGAAGAACGGAGATAGAAAATAGAAGCGAAGAGAATAACGACCAGTAAAACCGTGATCGCACTCAGCAAAATAATCACTCGCCGATGTTCTTTGTCTTTTGTTTTCACACTTCGTACTCCAATCTTAAATAAAACTCATTATATCAGATGTTCGACTCATTTTTCAAAATCAACCGCCGCTTTTTCCTCTTGCGCAAAAAAATGTTGAATATCTTCGGCAATTTCGGTTGGACTAGCTTCAATCAGAGGTAAGTTTTTAGGCAGACCTTTGACCATCCGTTTGCCATACTTCGTTGATAACAAGCGTCGATCAAGGACGACCATCACGCCTGTATCCTCTTCAGAACGGATCAAGCGCCCCAACGCTTGGCGTAGCCGTAGAATCGCTTTAGGTAAGGCATCTTCTTTGAAAGAATCGATGCCTTCTGCTTCCAAGAAGGCATGCCGTGCTTGGACCATTGGTTGCTTAGGATTCTCAAAAGGTAAGCGAGTCACCACAGCGATCTTCAAGGCCTGACCTGGTAGGTCGACCCCTTCCCAAAAACTGCTAGTCCCTAATAAGATGCCATTTTCCGCTAATAAAAATTTCTTTAAGATTTTCTCACGGGTTCCGCCAGTTCCTTGAGCAACGATTTCTCTGCCATAATGCAGGGCTTTTTTATTCAATCGATCATAGACATTTTTCAAAGTTTCGTGCGCCGTAAACAACACAAGCGCTGGTTGCGGATTGTCAAACAAAATTGGGACTAACGCTTCGACTAAATAATCCGCGTATTCAGCAGCTGATGCTTGTTGGATCGAGAGTCCTTTTTTAACTACATAGAGTCGAGTTTGTTTGCTGTAGTCATAAAAAGCGGGAATCGTTTTGACTGGCACATCGGTCAAGCCAATCTGATGGGCAAAATATTCTTTATTTCCTGGGATCTTCAATGTCCCCCCAAGATAAATGATGTGCTGATAGCGTTGATACCACGTGCTTTCCACGATCGAATGCCCTTCTAGATCAGCTAATTCAATCACAGCATTTCCTGACTGGGGATGCTTTTTCAACCAATGAACGTAACGAGGATGCCACCAAGTCAACCATGCGGTCACCGTTTGTTCCTGGGTTTCCATTTGACCAAAGAAATCAAACAAACGAGCAATCACGATTCGTTGTCTTGCATACCACCGATCATTGGTCAACTCGAATCGCTGACGCAACTGTTGTTGGATCTCATTGATTTCTTGATAGTAAAGGCTCAATTTCTGATGAAGCTTGTCTTGTTCTAACGTGCCATCATAGAGGTCGTCATGGTGCACGACTTGTAGCTCTGGCGCATCGATCGACAAACTGCGAAAATACTGTTCTTGTGTTTCGACCAAGATCGACAACGCGTTTCGATACAACGAGAACATCCGTTGCAGAAAGTCATCCTCGGTAATGATTTGGGCAATTTCTTCAAATAGCCCTTCTTCATTTAGCTGTAAAAACTGCCGCTTGAAGTGAGCAGAGTCAAAGACATGTTGACTAAAGCCTTCTGCTTGTTGCGGCAACTGTTGGGCTTCATCAATCAATAAGTAATCACTCGTTGGCAACAGTGGCTGCGCTCGCCGGTTTTCCTGCATCAAAAAGGCATGGTTGACGATCAAAACATTGCTTTGCGCCATCCGCCGATATAAATGGCGGACAAAATCTTGTTCATAGAAGGGTTGATCTTTGGCTAAAAAAGCAACGCCGCGATGGCGGATGTCGGTAAATAAAGGATGATCAAGTCGAACCAAGTTCAATTCATCGAAATCCCCCGTTTCTGTTTTAGTTAGCCAAACTAAGATCCCCATTTGGTATTGCGCATATTGCTTTTGCTCTATCGGTTGATCAAGGGTCGCTTTAAAACGCTGCAAATCAATGTAATGACGATGACTTTTGACCAAAACTGCTTGCAAAGGTTGCTGCAGTACTTGGTTTACCAAAGGAATGTCTTTGTTGATGATTTGATTTTGCAATAGAATTGAAGAGGTACTAACGATCAACGGATTTTCTGGTGTCACTAAATAGGCGGCTGGAAACAAGTAACCAATGGTTTTCCCCATGCCTGTTTCTGCTTCAATGATCAGATTTTTCTCTGGCTGGGTGTAATGCGTATACACTGCATTCATCAAGCGTGCTTGTTGTTTCCGATAGACTAAGTGCTGGCCAAAGCGCTGTTCTTTTTCCGTTTTAACTTTCGGATACGTTTCTTGAAAATGCGTAGATTCAAAAAGCGGGACGGTCTTTTTCCGCAAGACGATACCGTCGATCACTTCTAAATCTTCTGCCAACTCTGGGCCTTTTTCTTTTAAGATTCCATGGATATAGTCACTCGTTTGCATGCCCATTTGACCGCTTAAAAGCGCAATTTGTTTAAGGGTCGTTCGGGGCAGTTCTCGCATGATCGCTTCGATATACAAAAATAAAGCTGCGGTCACTTCTGCATCACTATCAGCTTGATGCGGGTTATCATGACGAAAGCCGATGCTATCTGCCAGATCGCCTAAACGAAAGCTGCTTTCTGTTGGTAGAAACACTTGCGCCAATTCCACCGTATCGATTCCGGGAAGTGATAAAGGCGGTAGCCCGCAACGCACAAATTCATTGCTTAAAAAATGATAATCAAAATAAATATTATGCGCCACAAAAATCGTGTTGCTGAGTAAGTTATAGATCGTATCAGCTACGTCTTCGAAATATGGCGCTTTGCTTACTTGTTGGTTTGTGATGTGTGTCAATCGTTGAATTTGCTTAGAAATTCTGCGGTCAGGGTTGATATCTGCGGCAAAACGATTGATGATCTTGCCATCTTGGACTAAGACACAGCCAAATTGAATAATTCGATCAATCGTCGAATCGGTTCCTGTTGTTTCAAGATCCACCACAGCGTATATGGGTTTCATTGTATTCCTCCTTGCACACTGTCTGCATTATACTACAAAATCAATGGCGATTACATCTGTTTTCCCACTAGATAAGAGGGTTCTCGGGAGGTAAAATTAGAAAACCAACCATTGGCGTTTCCTAGCTGAAGAAGTTTGTTGCTGTTCGCTGATCGCTTTTTTCGACAAAAAAAGGGATCTTTTTTATAATTTACTGTAAGGAGGCGAAAAAAATGAATGATTTCAAAAACAAACGAGTGATTGTAACGGGGGCTGCTTCAGGGATTGGAAAAGCGGTGGCAGAACAATTTCTAGCACAGGGCGCACTTGTTGGGTTAATTGATCGCAACGAAGAAGAGCTGCAGGAGTTTCTTGCTGACTATCAAGCACAAGCCCATTATCGAGCTGTTGACGTCACTGAAGCGGATAAGCTGCAAGAAGCAATGAGTGGTCTTGTAGAAGAACTAGGCGGTCTCGATGTACTCCATGTCAATGCCGGCATCAACGGTACCTGGACACCGATCGAAGAGCTGACAGTGGCAGAATGGGATCAGACGATCAACACAAACTTACGTAGTACCTTTATTACCGTCAAAGCAGCCATTCCCTTTATGAAAACGAACGGTGGCAGCATTGTCATTACGAGTTCAGTCAATGGAAACCGCATCTTCAGCAATTTTGGTGCGACTGCTTACAGTACGTCTAAGGCAGGTCAAGTCGCCTTTACAAAAATGGCTGCGCTGGAACTTTCTGGTTATAATATTCGGGTCAATGCCATCTGCCCTGGGGCGATCGCGACGAATATCGATGCCAGCACAGAAATTGAAGAAGAGGTTGCTCGCGTTGAGATCCCCGTCAAATATCCAGAACGTTCTCGACCATTAAAGCAAGAAACAGGCGTGCCAGAACAAGTCGCCAACCTTGTGCTTTTTCTATCTTCAGAGGCTGCCGGCAATATTTCTGGAACGGAAGTCTATATTGATGGAGCGGAATCTTTACTTTAATCCAACAAAAAAACGAAAAATCAAACCTGATCCCCTCACTTGTTTCATTGAAGCCCTTGAGATGGATCATCTCTTGATTTTTCGTTTTTTCGTTTGGGTTATTTTCCCACCAAAGCCGCGATTTCTTCTAGAAAAGCAGTCTTGCCATAAAAATCTGCATTTAGTAACTCTGGAAAAATGGCTTCAAAGAAATAAGTGACACACGGTCGATGCTGAAACTCTTTGACGGTTAAAACGGCCTCTCGAAACATTTCTTTGTATACTTTATCTGGGTTGCTTTTTGAGATCTCTTCAAAAGATTCATACAAAAGATCGATCTTATCCGCAATTGCTAATAGCTGCCCTTCAAGGCTGTTGTCTTTGCCATCCGCTAAGCGTCTGCGATACGTTGCTTGAAAGCTTCCTGGAATTTCTTCTTCGATGAAGGCATCGGTCATTTTTTCTTCAACGGTTGATAACATTGCCCGCAATTCTTTGTTCGCATATTTGACCGGCGTTTTGATATCACCGATGAAACGTTCGGTGTAATCATGATTCAAGGCTTTTTCGTAGAGAATTTGCCAATTGACTTGATTCCCCGCCTTTTCTTCGATATCAGCTAAGGTCTGGGCAATCATCGTTACTCGAAATGAATGAGCAGCGACACTGTGCTCAGTAAACTTAAAAAAACCCGGCGCTCGTTGGATCTTCTCTAAATTAGCCAATCCGAGAATAAATTCATTCAATCCCATAAATGTGCCTCCTTTTTTTAAGAGTATAACAACTCCTTTGTCTGCAAGCAACTATCTCGCGCACAAAAAAAGAGCAGCTAAGCTGCTCTTAAAAGGCATTCACTAATTATGCTTTGTTAACGTTAGTCGCTTGAGGGCCACGTTGTCCGTCTTCGATATCGAAAGTCACTGCTTGACCTTCTTCTAAAGTTTTGAAGCCTTCGCCTTGGATAGCTGAGAAATGAACGAATACATCGTTACCGTTTTCTGCAGTGATGAATCCAAAACCTTTGTCTGAGTTAAACCATTTAACTGTACCTGTTTCCATAATAAAAATCCTCCTTGTGTTTATACACATATTTTGCAATTACTTGTATAAGGTGAAAATGTGGAAGATGTTTAAGATGAAACAAGCTACCATAATTTACCGTAACAAAAACTACACTTTGTATTATAGCACATTATCTTCATTATGACTAATAGAAAATCAAAAAAAATGAAAACGCCTTTATTTTTTTATAATTCGCAAAAAGACTGCTGCATTAAAGATCTGCAACAGCCTTCTCTTTTTTGGAAACGATTTATTGGCTAACGACGCAACTGCGTTTAGTAGCGCAAAATCGCCGTCAAACTTTTTTCTCCAGGGGCATCTTTTTGTTCCAAGATAGATACCTCACCGCCGTTCTCTAAAACATCGATTGCCAGTGTATTTAACACTTGCCGCCGATCGTACTCTGTATCAGGATCTTCTCCAAAACCATCGGCGAGATTTGAGGTAGCCACAAACAGATAGGCGATCCGGCCTTCTTTGGCTGCAGGCACGATATCAACCAATTGGTCAATAAATTTTCGATCCAACAGCTTGCCGTATTCCCCAACTTCTTTTTGTGTCAACTCTGCAATCAACTTATGCGTACACGTTTGGATCTCTTTCAAGGATAACGATGCTGGGGAAGAGGAAATACTTGGTTCTGCTTTGAAAAAGTTCGTTTTTGCCACTTTTTTAAACAGCGTTTGATTTTCTGGTAATGCAAACAGATACATTGGTAAATGCTCTTCATTTGAAAAATCATTCTTGAAAAATGCATCAACTGCTTGGTAGTAGTTGACGTGATCGATCTCGACTTCTTCATCTTTGGCACTAAAGCCGTGATAAGCAACGCCTTCTCCCCCTGAGTTAGGGCCACCTTGAGCACTGTAATTAAAGTTACCACCACCAGTGACTTCTTCCCCCAGCGCTTTTTCAATCGTCGTCGGTGCCTCTTCTGGCAACTCGACTTCACGCACTTGATTGTTTTCAACTTGATAGACTTGCATTGAATCGCGATTCAACGCTAAGAGATAAAATGGGTAATTAAATTGTGCATTTTTGATGACAGCTAATACATAAGGGGTTTCCCCTACGTAATATTGATCATCCACACGAATACTTAACCGATGGACCAGTACCTCTTCTGGGGTGATAATCACCGCCACACTTGTTGTACTGTTGCGCCAAAATGATTGATCTGCAAGCAGTTCATCAATTTTCGTTTGAAAAAGATTCCAAGAATGTTCTGGGTATTTCTTTTCAAAGCGGCGCTTCGCATCTTTGGCAAAGTTCTTAAATTTGATTTGATCCTTTTCGACATTCTGGTGGCCGACATGCGTATTGAGCATGATCGTGACAAATGGTCCTTTGATTCCGTCAGATATTACCTGCGATAAAAAACTTTTTCCAAATTTTCCCATTCCACATTACCTCCTGCTTAATCAAATACAAATAAAGTGTACCATGCTTATTTTCTTCCATAAAGTAAAACGATTGCACGCGTTTATTTCCTCATTCGTTTTTCTGATGACTCACTATACTGGCTATTTTTCAGCGGATCAGCCAATGTATTTCTGGTGGCCCATAGAAAGCCTCGTTTGGTCCAAGTCTGAATGGTCGGCTCTTTCAGCTCTTTTAGACTGTGTCCAACGGATTGGAAAAAGACTCTGCCCTTGCCCCATTTTTTGATCCACATCATTGGCAGTATGATTTCTTGGTTAGCTGCATTCGGATGATCTTTAGCGGCAAATGTTGAGGTAGCTAACACAGTGACGGCTGGATCAACCAAGCAATAGTATTGCTCCGTCGTCAACTGAGGGATCGATTGCGTATTTGCCGTAATATAGTGATCTGTCGTAAGATCGATGCTATAGGTCGTTTCCAAGCCACCAGGATGTGCCAAAAAACAGCCACCAGTCAGAAACAACCAGCCTTTACTGGCTTGAAAAGCCGAAGCAAAGCCGCCATGAACTCCTGCTAATCCTAATCCTTCTGCTACAGCCTGAGTGACATTTTGCAGCGGCTCATCAGGTAATTCTCCACGCGTCCAATTCATGATCAACAGATCCAGCCTTTTTAATTCTTCTTTATGATAGAGAGGTTCAAAATCTGAGGCGAGTGTCACCTGATATCCTTCTGACTCCAGCAACGTTTGGTAAAACTGACTGGTTTCTTTTGGGGCGTGTCCTTCCCATCCTCCGTAAATGATCAATGCTTGTTTCATTTTGTGTTTCCTCCCTTCTTTCTAACTTAGCGAAAAAAACGCAAAAAGCGAAGCAGAACGATTCTTCGTTTTCCTTCGCTAGTAATTTTTTCTGATTTAACGATTAATTGAACGCCCGACACGATTGATCGTATGGCGCATGCCTCTAATTGCAACCGATGTTTCGAAAATATTTTCGGTCGGTGCCATGCCGCCATAGCCGGCATCACCGATATGCTGCAGATCGACCCCACAGGTTTTGTTGATAATGGCTAATTGACGCAACGTTTCTGGACGTGCGCTTTCTTGACTCGTTCCGATCGCTGACATCGTCAATAAGTCATATTGTTTGGCAATTTGAACAGCTTCAATCAGATCCTTTTCTAGAAAGCCTTGAATCGAGCCAACTGAAGGCAGTAACAAAATATCTGCCCCAGCTTCAGCGTAAGAAATGATTGCTTCTCGATCAACCACAGGCTCATCTGAGCCGGCACTGTGCATTTTTCCAGCGATGATCAACCCAGAGAAATGTTCTTTTGCCAATTTTACTGCTTTAGCGATTTCTCGGTTGGTCACACCTGTTCCAGGATTGCCTGTAAAGCAGAGAAAGTCCACCCCGAGTTCTTGGGCTTTTTTGATGGTGTCAACCGAACTTGTTCGGCCTTGACTGATGCTGATCTTTTCACTCATCATCTCCGTCGTAGCTGGGATCGGCTCAAGATTGATGCCGACAGGTCGTCCAATCAGTTGTTTTAGTTGAGGAATCGGGTTTTCAATCGGTTGTTTAGGATCAAGCAGCTGCTCCAATGTGATACCAGGCATCCCAAAAATAGCTGGGCGATAACAATCAAACCCATTCAACAAAATTAAGTCAGCCCCAAAAGCTGCCGCGACTTCTGCGTTGGTGATATCGCCAGCTTGCGGCATGGTTTGAACCACCGTTTCACAGACGATTACTCGTCCTTCGCTCGCTTTAATGGATTGTTTCAATTCTTGCGCCGACATTTCTTTGATTTCACTATAGTTTGCACTTATCAATCGTTTGACCATGTTTTTCTTCCTTTCTTTTCCTTCTCATCTTGCGAGAAACACGAATAACAGGTAAAATATAGCTATTGTGTTCCCTTAGTTAAATGGATATAACAAGTCCCTCCTAAGGATTAGTTGCTGGTTCGATTCCGGCAGGGAACGTTTTTTGAAGAAAAAGATTCCTTATTTTTAAGGAATCTTTTTTTGTTGGAAAGTAAATACCTCTGCCTCGATTTGCTTAGAAATAATCTTCCAGAATCGGCTTTCCGTCTGGTAAGTTTTCCTGAATCATCACTGCAGCTTCCTTCTCCGTTTCCATTTGCTGGAAAAAGACCAGAGAATCGAGGGATTGTGCCTGCAAGAACAGCTGCACAAAACGCTGAATCGACAAGGTTGCTTTTGGCAGCTTGGTAGCCGTCGTTTTCGTGACCTGATGCTGAGCGGTTTCGATTGTCACTTCATAACAGCCATTATTCCATGGGGCATATTCATCCCCTTGAATTTCTATGGCAAAACCGCCGGCTTTTTTCAATGTGAATGGATAACTTTTTAGAAACCCTTCCACATCGATGACGCGCGCCATCATGTCCGGGCGCACTTGGTAGTGAGCCAATGGTTTGGCCGCGTTTGCTTGTAGGACTTCCCCATCAAACCCTGGTCGATAGTTAATCTGTGCTACTGAATCTGCATGGGAGACGATAAACCGATTAAATCCTTGGTAAGCATTCGCAGTCAAATAGCCCCACTCTTGAATATCGAAACGTCCTCCCTCGATAAAGTAAATCAAGTAGCCTTCAGGGACCCCTGCTTCATTGCGATAAATCGCAAACGTATACGGTCGTCGCAAAACAAACTTGATTTCTTCCCACCAGGGTTGGCGAATCAGTCCGCCCTTTTGATGGCGCGGCAATTGATGATAAATCTCGTGAATGATCGGCTGTGCTTCCTCCCAATTCATGCGTTGAATCGTTCCATTCACTTTCTTGCCATCGGGCCATTGATGCGCATCGACTTCATAAACCGTCCGTTCAAAAGTATACTCATACCCATATCTGCGATAAAAAGCAAAGGAGAAAGGTGCCAGATAGGAAAGAACGATTTTTTGTTCATAGCAGTCCTTAATGATTTGTTTCATGATCCGATCGATCCGACCTTGGCTGCGATACTCTGGATACGAAGCCACAAAACCGATCCCTGCCATCGGATAACTCGTTCCATGAAAGTTCACATCAAAAATCGTTGCCATGATTTGGCTCGCCAATTTTCCATTCCCATCGTAGGAACCATAATTCCAAGAATTTTCCGCAAGCTTGCGATAGCGCTTGATATTTGTTTCATTCAATTCCCACTGAAAGGCATAAGAAACCAAGTCCAGTACTTCTTGCGAACCAAATTCGGTCATTTTTTTGACATCTGTCATTCCTTCATCTCCTCTACTTGAAAACACGCAAGAAACGCAAAAAAGGCGTCAGTCGACCCCTTAATATGCTTCTTCCATCATACTCAACATTTTTTTAAATTGCTTGCGTTTGAAATATCCTAGAATCGTACCTAAGAGCATGTCATTTAATTGCTGAATCATGCCTTCAGAAGTCATTTTTTCTTCATAATGCAAGTTGCAGTGCGACTCGTCTATCGCTTCGATCTGATAGTGTACACGGAAGGTATTTTTTTTCGTCGCCGTTTGGAACGCATAGGCTTGATTCTTCTTGACCGTTTCGATTGTTATGGTGGCATTACTATCTTTATAAAACTGTTTAAGATAGCTGTATCCTTCTAATTGCTCTTCAGTAAGTGTTTGATCTGTCGCTTGTTTAATATCATGTAAAACGGAATCGATGATCGTCTTATATAAAAAGTCAGCGGGTACATTCATTTTTTTAGTGATTTCCATCTTGCGCCTCCTTGTCTTTCTTGTTGCGTTTGTGTCCAATTGAAGCCATGATTCCTCCAATAGCCATTAGAATGACTGACGTGATGAGATTCACCCAGTGGTATTCACCTGACTGCGCGTTAGCGCTGTATATAAATAACATACTACCGATACTTATAAAAAACAATCCATTTTTAAACATGATATCACCTCACTATTGACTAACGACGTTAAAGTATAGCACTCGACCCCAATCAGTATTTTTGATTGCGTCTTTGGCAAGTTTCGCTGCTTTTTCTTTGTCTTCTGCCGTTGTTTCAAAAATCAACTGAATCCCTTTTTTTTCTTTAAAGGTATACTTGATCTCACCTTCTGTCAAAGACTCAAGTAATGCTTTGATGTTGTCTTGTTGCATCGCGGAATTTACAATAATCATTTTTTCTCCTCCTAAAAAAGATAGCTAGATGGGTGAAGCCACCCATCTAGTTTATTTGATTAGTTCTCTTGGTCTGCTGGATTGATTTTGTTGGCAGCAATAATAAATGGTGCCCAGATCAATAAAGCTACAGCCAAATTAATAATTGTCAAGATGATCGCACGCCAGTCTCCACCGGTAGCTAAGAAGCCGCTTAGGATCGTTGGCATTACCCAAATCACATTTACCACAACTGGTGCAACTAACCCTAAAGTTGTTGCAAAGTAAGCAATCGTTGCTGTAACTAACGGTGCAACAATAAATGGAATGATAAACAATGGGTTTAACACGATTGGTAGACCAAACATTACTGGTTCATTGATATTGAACAACCCAGGTCCAATCCCTAGTTTACCAACTGTCTTATAGTCGGCACGTTTAGAGAATAGCAAAATTGCGATCAAGAGCATTAAAGTCACACCTGCTCCACCAGGCCAAACAAATGCTTCGAATGAACCTGCTACCCATTTATAAGGAACAGCTTCCCCTAATTGATAAGCATTAGTATTTTCAACCATTGCCACACCGTAGATCGATTGTAGAACAGGTCCCATGATATTTGTTCCATGTAATCCAAAGAACCACAAGACATGGACAAGTAAAACAATGATAAATACGGCAAAGTACCCTTGAGAGAGACCCAATAATGGTTTTTGGATCGATTCGGAGATCCAGTCAATTATCGGCATACCGACAAAGCGTTCAAATAGATAGTAAATCAAACCTGAAGCATATAGTCCGGCAATCCCAGGGATAATCGCTGCAAAGGCACGGGAAACTGCTGGTGGCACTGAATCTGGCATTTTGATAATAATATTTTTTTGCATCAATTTTGCAAAGATAATAACTGAAACGAAACCAAAGATGATTGCCGTGAACAATCCAGAGCCACCCATATAGGCGCTAAATGGGAAGTAGCCCCAGCCTGCAGCGCTGATCGTTGAACCATCTGCTGCAAATCCTGATGTAGCACTTGTACTGTTGATCATGTCTACCACGTTTGCTGGTAGTGCTTCTTCTAACGCTAAAGAAAGAGAAGCAGATTGTGGAATACCCATAATAAATGCTGCTAAAGAGACCAACGCACCTGATAGTGCATCAACATTGTAAGCCTTCGCTAAATTATAACCGAATGAAGCTGAGAAGATAACCGCCATAATTGCTAAGGTACCTGTCCAAACTAAACCATTGACTGCGATCACTGGCGTGAAAAATTTCGTGATTGCATTGTCCGCACCAAGATAAGTGTTTGGAAAATCACGCATGAAGGCGTTCAATAATACTGCAATTGCCCCAGCCATCGTTGCTGGCATCATTCCGATAAAAGCATCCCGCAAGGCAACCAAATGCTTTTGCGCACCAATCTTAGCTGCAACCGGGAGAATGTGTCTCTCCATCCAACTTGTTAATCCATCCATTCTTAATTCCTCCTATAAGTTCTATTCGTCAAAGAAGATTTTTTGATTCATCGACAATAACTACTTCTATCCGTTCAAAGATTATTCGTTATTTAGACGTCGATAGACATCAATGATTTCTTTCGCTAAATCGGTAAATGCGATTGATGTCATTAGGTGATCTTGTGAATGCACGGTCAACAATGTCACGGTCATATGATTGCCTTGCGCTTCTTGTGTCAACAATCCTGTTTGCGAATGATGCGCTTCCACAAGAGATGCTTCAGCATCTTTGATTTTTTGGTCAGCTAATTCGAAGTTCCCTTCTTTTGCTGCCGCGATTGCTTCCATTGCGTCACTTTTTGCATTACCACCATACATGATCAATCCCATAATGGCTTCCAAATTTTGCTCATCCATCTTTAAAAATCCTCCTTACACTTCGATCCTAAAAAATCTTAGTTCATTAATGTTTCTGCTTGTTGCAATACTTTTTCGCCGTTCATCATGCCATAGTCTGCCATGTTGATCACGTCCAAAGGAATGCCTTTTGGTGCTAATTTTTGTTCAAATTGTGATTTCATGAAACGTACTTGTGGTCCTAACAATAGAACATCGACTGGTTTTGACTCCAAATGTTGGTCGGCTTCTGAAGCTGAAACAGCAAAGATATCTGCTTCCATTCCTTTAGCTTCGGCTGCTTTTTGCATTTTTGTCACCAATAGACTGGTACTCATTCCTGCTGAACAAACCAGCATAATCGTTTTTTTCGCCATCGCGCATCTGCTCCTTTCTGTTGTAAGTTACACTTTACTATAAAGCAAAAAGCGTGCCAAAAAAAATAAGTTCAGACCTTTATTTATCAATGGTCTGAACCAATTTCTCATTTACACACTCGCAGTTTTTTCATTACACACTAAAATTGTGTGCGGATTCATCATAATTTTTGATTTTGTTTTCTAAAAACATTTGGGTTAAATAGGCGATCTCATCTTCAGAAAATTTGATTTGATAATTTTTTTCAATTTGTAATAAATGGGTTCGTAAAACATCCATTTCAATTCGGTACCGTTTTTGGAAAGTAGCTAAGTTGACGAAAGTACGGGAAGGCTCCTTCTTCAATAAACTTTCTACCAAAAAGGCTAAATGAATGACTAATCCTGCATCGACGGTTGGTTCTACAATCACATGCAATTGATTTTGAATCTGATGAACGATTCGTTGCAGGCTTTCGATCAGATGATAGACGGACCCAACATGAGTTATCGTATTTTCCAATGAACGCACGATCTTTTCGATCGGCACTTCATCTGAAGCGATTCGTTTTAGCACATTCAAGCGATTGTCATCAAAAACATCATAGGCGGAGAAAAACGGAATGTTTTGATAATCGATCTCGACGGTGCCGGCAATAGCTTTGATCTCATATTCTTCTAGCAAGCCGTCAATATGTTTTTTGAAGGTTTCTTTTTCAATAAATTGCATTTGGATGATCTCGACTTTTGATTGATCGACGACGGGATAAATTCGTTGATAAAGTTTGGCAGCGACACCTTCCCCAGTAAAGCAAGTAACGATGACTGCCTTTTTATTTCCTTTTGCTTCACGAACCGTACGGAACTGTTCTTGTACGATGGTTTCAAAAGAACGCTGAATGTTTTGGTAGATATCTTCTAAACTGCGCCCACTCTCTGCCATCCGCAAAGCTTCTAAAACAATCATCGTGCTGACCATCGAAATAGCTTTCGTACGAATCCCCGTCTCTTCGGAAATCAAATTCGCAAATGAATTGAGGGAGCCCATATCGGTTAAAAGCAATAAGCCATTGCTCATCTTCTCTTTGTTTTCATTGATATAATTCAACAGCTGGTCATACATTTGCCCGACTTCCATATCCAAAGACATATTCATTGCCTTGCCATGGTCGGTCTCCAGCAGCTCTTGGGCTGTCTCCAGCATACTGCTGGCAGTTGCCTTGCCATGCATCAAGACAATGATCTCGATTTTTTCAAGGGGCAATGGCGAAGGCTGTTTGACTTGAATCGCTAAAAACATACTGATAAAGCCGATTTCATCAAATGGGATCTCGACATGACGTTCCTCTTCAATGATCGTCGATAAATCCATTGCCACTTGAAATTCGGATTTTAAGTTTTTTCTAATCGTGTTCAAATCCGGATGAACGATCATATGTCCCTCTTTAACACGTTCCAGCGTACTTTGCAAATGCAACGCAAAGGCAAAACGGGCTTTTTCACTATAAGTTCGATCTAACCTCTGACCTGCCAAGTCATAAAGAACATTGGTCAGTTTCCAAATGTCTTCTGGAATCAACTCTTTATGAACAGGGTTTTGGATCAATTCTTCGACATATTTTTCAAAGTAGGCATCCACATCCTTAGAGATCAAGTTTTCTAAATCAACATTGGCTACACCGGTTTCAATCAGTGTGCTGACTTTTTCTTCGATCTCATTGTACACCTGCATATTCCGTTGCGGATCACGAGACCAGACAACATCTGGGTCGCCGGGTTCGAAACTCAGAAAGTCGCCTTTGCCATCTAAAAACCGATCCAAGCGTTCTGACATTTCTTTGATCTTCAACAGCCCTTTTTGAACTTGCAGTGAGCAATCGCCTTTTCGAATCAGGAGGTGTTTTTTCCCATAGGTCCGATAATGTAAGAATGCCTTCGCACAGACGAGTTTCAGGTCTCGCTTGATTTGACCGATGTTGCCTTCTGCATCATAGAGCATAAAGGCCAATATCGCATCTCGCTCGACATCGATCCGCTGATTTAGACGGGTCGCCTCTTGCTTGATAAACAAGGAAATGATTTCATACCGTTCATCTAGCGAACGACTTTCCACATTTGGCAAAGTAATAGCCATGGGAATTCGCCGATTGAAGGTCGTCAAAAAGGTTTCTGATGATTCAGTGGTGGCACCAATGATCTGCACGGCGGCTTCATGAACTTGGTTGCTTTCCCCTAATGGGCGGTAGATCCCTTTGTCAATGAAGGTAAAGAGCATTTCTTGGCCTTCTGGCGGCAGTCGATGGATCTCATCCAAGAACAATATGCCGCCATCGGCTTTTGCCATAAGTCCTGGACTATCTTCTGCAGCACCTGTGTAGGCCCCTTTTTTAATGCCAAAGATGTGACCAAACAACAACTGCGGATTTTGTGCATAATCCGCACAATTAAACGATACGAAAGGAGCATCTTTTTCTAACATATTTGATTCAACCGCAAAGTGATACATACATTCGGCAAATAAGGATTTACCGGTACCTGTCTCTCCAAAAATAATGGTATGGAGTCCTCTAGGCGGATATAAAATTGCTGCTTTGGCTTGCTGGATACTTACTTTTAAAGAAGCTTGAACCCCAACAAGACTTTCAAAACTCACTTCAGAGGAAACATCCACATGCACCGTTTCTTCTAATGGCTCATAAACGACCGGACGGCCGGAACGTTTGCCGATTTTCTTTTCTTTATAAAGCTCACTGAGATAACGGCTTGCATTGCTGCGATCGATTTGTAAGATTTTAGCGACGTCAACTGCGGTCAACCCTTGCTTATGCAGTTCGATCGTTTGAAAAATCTCTTCTTTTCGCGAATTCATTCGATAGCCTCCTCATTTTTTTACACACTAATAATAAACAACGTTAATGGTAACACAAAAAGACGCTCAATGGCGTCTTTTTCCTTTGTCTTTTTGCTTTTTCGTCTTTTTCTTGGTCTTTTTAACAGGAGTGTGTAATTTTTCAGATGTTTTCTTGGAAATTTTCTGCACACTTACTATTTTCGTTTCTTTCTTGCTTTCCTTTTCGATAACAGGTGCTTCTGTGTGTAATTGTCCCCCATGCAGATAGACTTCCTTGAGTTCTATGGACAATTGATTCGCGATTTTTTTCAAATCCTTCAACGAATGGTCTTGAACGATCGTGACGACGGTTCCTTCTTTGCCCATTCGTCCAACACGTCCTGCCCGGTGCAGATAGGATTCTTTTTCTAACGGGACTTCCGTATTGATGACATAAGGCAAATCCACCACATCTAAGCCGCGAGAGGCGACATCGGTCGTCAATAATTCTACTAGTTTTCCTTGACGGAAGCTCTCCAGTGCGCCTTTTCGGGCAAGTTTGTTTTGGTCAGATGCTAATGATGCCACCGGCAAGCCGTGAAACAGTAGTTTTTCTTCTGCATTTCCCATTGCGCTTAATTCATTGAAGAAAACCAAGGCTTGAAAGTTTGGTAAATGAGCAAAGCGCCTTAAAGCATCCACGATTCGTCGTTGCGGATAATTCAAATAGTAGTGATGGATCACGCCTTTGCTCTGATCTTCTTGGGTAACATCAATGATCAGCGGCTCTTTTGTCACCAATGGTCGAATCTCATCAATCACTTCGTTAGCGGTTGCTGAAAAGAAACTACGCTGGATTTGTTTTGGCAATGTTTGATTGATCTTGGCAGCCAGTGTGAAGGCCCCTTCTTTCAATAATTGGTCAACCTCATCTAATACCAACGATTGCAACTGCTGGGTCTTGATTTTTTTTGCTTTGATCAATTCTAACACTCGGCCTGGGGTGCCAATCAAGACCTCGGGCTTGTCTTTCAGTTTTTCCACTTGGCGTTTTGTACTTGCGCCACCAATTAGCGGCAGAACGGTCAAACCAATGGCTTGGGCCCATTCCCGGGCCACTTCTGTGACTTGCATCGCTAATTCTTGTGAAGAAGTCAAAATCAACAACTGATTGCCTTGCTTTACCTCGACTTTTGTTAACAGTGGCAAGAGGTACGCCAATGTTTTACCAGAACCGGTCGGTGAGACTCCAATGACAGACTCACCATCTTTTAAAGGGCCAAAGGTTTTCTCTTGGATCAAGGACGGTGCGTGATACCCTGCCGCTTGCCATTTTTCCTGCCAGATGTCTGGCAATTGTGTCAATTCAAATACTGTCATAAATGTTCCATTCCTTATTTTTTATCTGCATCAAAAATGATGCCTGCTTGTTTACGCATAAGAGCGATGGTTTCATTGACACTGCGAGCAAGTTCCACCCATTCCTCATACCGTTGTCCTTGTTGGGGATCATTTTTGTTTTCGATGATGTCTGCAAAGTCTTGTGCTTCTTCGATCATCGGGTTTTCTAAAGCACTTACTGCTAATGCCTGTGTTTGTTTTGTTTTTCGCTCATAAAACGCGGCTTCTTCGATGGCATTGACGGCATTTAGGTCTAATGTACCGTCTTCAAAATAGATTTCTGAACGCAACTCTGAATCAGCAATTTTTCCTGTTTGGATTGTGACATCAAAGTCAGCATAGCGCAACACTGCGGTCCCGATACCATCTACACCAGTCGGTAATTTACGAGCAAAATAATGAACATCTTGCGGTTTGCCAAACCAAGCGACCGCCGCATAAATCGGATAGACGCCCAAATCCGCTAAGGCACCGCCAGAAAAATGTGGAGAAAAAATATTTGGTTCCTCCCCAGCTAGTACAGCGTCATAACGAGACGAATATTTCATATAAGAAAAGTTCGCCCCAAGAATGGCACCGCGTGTCGGTAAGAATTCGGCTACAGTAGAAAAACTTGCTTCATGGATGTTGCGAGCTGCTTCAAAGAATAATACCTGTTGCTGATTTGCCAATTCGATGATCTCCGCCATTTCCTCAGGCGTTGAAAAGGCTGGCTTCTCCACAATGACATTTTTTCCTGCTAAAATACCTTGCTTGGCTTGTTCAAAGTGCAAACTATTCGGAGACGCGATGTAGACCGTGTCCATATGAGCTAAGCCAAAAAAAGTGTCCAGATCGGTCGCATACTCGATATCCCCATATTTTTCTCCAAAACGTTGTGCCGTTGCTAACTTTCTTGAGTATACGGCAACCAATTGATAGCGTTTGGTTTCGTGGGCTGCTTGTACAAATTGATCGGTGATCCAATTTGTGCCGATAATCCCTAAATGAATCATGTTTTTTCCTTCTTTCTTCTATAGATTAGGGTCGTCAAAGACGACATTCAAATCAAAAGGGATTGGTTCTTTGACCGTGATCATCCCTTGGTTTACTTGGCAATTATAGGCAAACACTTCGACACCCTTGCTTTGCGCTTCAGCGATTTTAGTGGCTAGATCCGGTTGCATCTGTCGATGGATCGTGGCGATTTGCACCGCTTCAAATTGGATCATAAACAAAACCGCCGCATAATAGCCAGCTTCTTTGGCATGGATCAATTCATTGACGTGTTTCAAGCCACGAATGGTTGGTGCATCTGGAAAAGCACCGACTTGCTTGTTTTCAAGGGTCATTCCCTTGATTTCTAAAAAGCCTTTTTCTTGTTCATCTGTTTCAAAATAAAGGTCGAATTTTGATGTCCCATAGACAACTTCCCTTCGCAAAAGCGCGATTCTCCCTTTGATATTTGGCAACTGGATCGTGCCATCCAAGAGGCCTTCATAGCCTAAACGATTCGGTACTTGACTATCGATGTTGATCCATTGGTCTTGTTTCTTGACTGAGATCAAGTCGTAATTGGTTTTGCGTTTCGGATTGTCCCAATATTGCAGGGTAACAAGCGCACCTTTGTGCAAGAGCTCTTTTCCTCGTCCGGTATTTTTTACATGGACGATTACTTCTTGACCGTCAACGAGACATCGGGCAATGAACCGGTTGTCTCGCACGAGAAACGTGGCTAAAAGGGTATTCGGATAATTCATTTTCTCACCTGCTCTTTTGAATCATAGCATATTTTGATAAAAACTTCTAAACTTCAAACTAAAGTACCATGCTTTTTTACCTTCTCATGGTATACTTATGGCAATTGTTTTCTAGTGCGAAAAAGTGGACACCTGTCCACAAGGCACAACTTGATGAATCGTAAATGATAGGACGTGTATAAATGAAGAAAAGGTCTATTTTGATTGGTTTATCTCTTGCAACGGGCGTGGTCAGCTCCTTGCTGTTGCGAAAAGAAAAACAAAAAAATGAGAATCGCCAGAATTTCATTGGTAATTGGCGTTTTACTTCCAAGACAAAAGAAGATGTCACGATAGAAATAGCCAATGATTATTCGTTGACCATCGAAGGCAAGCCTTTGACTGCTTCCATCGTTGAATTGACTCCGATGCGGTTAGTTTTACTGGACACATTTGGCTATCATTTAGTTCTTGAACAAAAAGGCTCCGTCATTACTTTATATGATGAAGCAGAAGATTGCCACTATTCTTTGACAAAAATCATCTAAAATCGCTGAGAAAGACAAGTTCATGTTTTCTTCACATTTTCTTCGGTCAATTCTCAGACTTTTTATCAGCATTTCTTGGCAATCCATGCTATCATTAACTTAACAAGTGGTTGAACAAGGTGTTCCGTTGAGTGATGTTTGATCGTTCATAGATTAAGGTGTAGGTTCGATTCCTACCTTCCACATTTATTTTAAATAGAAAGAAGGGATTTTTATGTTAACGACCTTTATTTCACTCTTTTCCATCTTTGCTTTAGCTGCATTGTTAGCTGGGACATTCTTTTTAGCAAAATTGGCTATGCAACAAGAAACGAAGGCGGTGAAAGTTCCCGTCAGAGTCCAAAACCAAAACCCGAGAATCCATTCCAATCGTCGCTAAGTGAATCAGTTTGACCCTATGTCAATTCACAAAAACTTGCCTTCTATTTTATAGGAAGGTAAGTTTTTTTGTTAGCTATTATTTACAATAAACAACCTTAGTCACGTAACGTCTCAGTTTGTCTACTGAGGGATCGGTCTTACGCAATTAAATGCTAAGTTTTCTCTTAGAGTATTGCAACGGTGGATACTCTTTGTTAAAATTTTTGCTTAGATACAACTTTAAAGGAGCTACTACATATATGCAGAAAATAACCAAGTTCGGGTATTCCATCGTTGCTGCTTTGGCAATCCTCTTTGCTGCTGCCGGCTTACCCGTCGTTTCGTATGCTGATGATACAGCTATGAGCGCCGAAGAGATCCAAGATTTTTCAGTCGATGCAAAAGCCGCTTATTCCATTGATTTTGACACAGGCAAAGTGTTGTATGATCAAGATGGTGAGACCGCCATGGGCATCGCCTCCATCACCAAGATCATCAGTCTCTACCTTGTAGCTGAGCAAGTAGAGCAAGGAACCATCGCTTGGGATGATCCTGTCCCTATTTCAGATTATGCCGCGAATCTCAGCGTGTCGCCAAACTTATCGAATGTCCCTTTGCATCAAGACGTTACCTATACAGTAAAAGATTTGTATGATGCCAGTTATATCCAATCTGCAAATGCTGCAATCGTAGCGCTCGCGGAGCTGATTGCTGGGTCTGAAAGTGCCTTTGTTGATCAAATGCAAGAAAAAGTGCAATCATGGGGCATTACCGATGCAAAGATCGTTAATGCTTCTGGCTTGAACAATACTTATTTAGGGGACAATATCTATCCCGGGTCAACTTCCACTGACGAAAACGAACTTTCCGCAAAAGATGTCGCCCTGATTGCTCGCCATTTGCTGCAAGACTTTCCAGACGTTTTAGAAGTAACAAGTCTTTCCACCAAACAATTCGGCGAAGGTTCCTATTCGCCTGTCGAGATGGTCAATTGGAACTGGATGCTTCCAGGCTTTACGAATACTAAAGATGGGGTTGACGGTCTTAAGACTGGTACGACAGATATGGCAGGCGCCTGCTTTGTCGGAACCGCCGTCAAGGATGGTCAACGAATTATCACCGTCGTGCTAAACGTCAATGGTCATGCGGAAAATCCAAGCGTACGTTTTATCGAAACAGGTCGGTTGATGGACTACTCCTTCGATGCTTGGGAACAAGTAGAAATTCTACCAGAAAATGCACAGTTAGAAGATACACAGACGGTGACAGTCAAAGATGGGAAAGAATTGAGTGTTCCCGTTGCCTTAAATCAAGGTTTGACCTTATGGGTACGTGGAGATATGGATGCAACAGCCTTTGAAACAACCATTGACTTTAATGAGCATTATCGTGATTCTGCCCTGCAAGCGCCATTGACTGAGGGCACAGAAGTCGGTACTGTAAGTGCTTCGATTCCAGCTGATACGCTTGGTTATATTGATGCTTCTGATCATGACGAAACTGCAGGATTGGTCACAACACAAACGGTAGAAAAAGCCAACATCTTTGTTCGTGCTTGGCGCGGTGTGTCTACCTTTTTCGAGAATCTTTTTTAATCCAAACCAAAGAAAAAATCTGTCCTGAGCAAAGATTGCTTCTCGGACAGACTTTTTTTATTCTACCGTTTCCACCGTTGCTGCTGCCAAAGGCTCAACAGGGAAAAACAATTCAACTTCCCCTTCTTTAAAATGAGGAAGATATCTTTCTTGGATCGCTGCTGACAAGTGGACGTTATTTTCTGGTAAAACTTCGATCAACATTTTTTCAGTCATCATGGTCAAGTTTTTTTCATCCGTTTTTACAACGAGATAGGTCATTGCGGGCATTTCCCAACGGACCCAACCGACGGGAGGAAAATTTTCTGTATGGACTTGAACGCCTGCCAAATAACGGCCGGTTTCTTGCCAAGGCTCTAACCAATTAGTGCCATCACTCATTAAGCCCCAAAATTCCAGTTCTTCTGCCTTTTGATCGCTCACTAGAAATTCGATCTCTTCAAAATCCTTTGTTGCAAGTTCCCATAGCGCTGGTACCCAAGAAGCTCCTTCTTCCGCTAATCCCTTGCCTTCTTTTCCGATCACATAAAAAGCGGGCCGTTCAACGCGAATCACTTCACCTAATTGCATGTTCCTTCCTCCTTCTTTTCTTCATTTTAGCGAATTGCAAGAAATTCAGCAACTTTGACCTTAGCAACAAGCAATTTTTGTCATTTTTCGGTATACTAGATGTATCGTTAAAGGAGTGAAAAACATGGATTTTACGCAATTGCTGATTTTTGCCATCAGCTATTTGACGGGTGTGATCGTCGTTCAAAAGTGGCGCAAGAATAAAGATGAGCCAGATATTTTCTTTTTTGAGTGCTGTTGGACGATTTTAGCCCTGCTGATTTATTTAGCCGTCTCAGAATTACGGACAGGCAGTTTCTTTATTCTAATACCAGTTGCCTTCGCCGGCCTTTTTTTATTTTCTTATCGGCGCAACAAGCACCGACTCGTAAATGGCTTGCTCTTTAATTTGTTTGTCTTAGCATTTGGTGGCTACCTAGTCATTAATCTATACCGAACACAAGATATTCTTGTAGGTGGTCTATTGGCTGTTTTGCTAGCGATCTTCTTTGCTGTATTATTATTCGGCTTAGCCATTCTCGTGGTCTTTCTTTACTGGAATTCCATTATTGTTTTACGAAGAGAGTCGCGATCAATCGCCAATCTATTGACCCTGATCTTAGCAGTGGTTTTGACCGTTTTATTATTTTCAGATACCCTTTTGCACTTTTTCCCGGATTGGATCCGAACCTTATTCGGCGTTGTTCCCCTAAGTCTGATGTATCTATTTGTGGTCTTTTTGAACTTTTTATCGATTTCAGTCATTTATCAGTTCAATCATCCTCGTTACAATCAAGATTTTATCATCGTCTTAGGAGCAGGTCTTTTGAATGGCACCACGGTCTCCCCTTTATTGGCCAAGCGTATCAATAAAGCAATCTCGTTCTACGAAGCGCAATTTAAAGCGAAAAAAACCGCTCCTCGGTTACTGATGTCAGGCGGCCAAGGAAGCGATGAAAAGCTGCCAGAAGCTGTCGCGATGAAAGAATATGCAGTTGCGCAAGGAGTGCCCGAAGGAGAGATTTTAGTAGAAACAAATTCCACGACTACTTATGAAAACATGAAGTTTTCGAAAGAAATCATGGATTCCTTAAAGCCAAATGGCTACAAAGTTATTTTTTCCTCCAACAATTACCATATTTTTCGTGCCGGTCTCTATGCAGATCAAGCACAACTTAAAGCGGATGGTATCGGAGCACCCACCGCCTTTTACTATTTACCAAATGCCTTCTTACGAGAATTCGTAGCGATCCTTTTTATGCACAAAAGACGACACTTAATGGTATTGATCACCTTACTGATCCTTTATGTAGGCGCAGCGATCCTCCAACTTATTTTTGGCTAAGCAAACAAAAAAAGTTCTTTGAACCGGCTGGTTCGAAGAACTTTTTTCTTATTGAATCGTACGATGTTTCTTCCAGAAACGTTGTTGCCATTTTTCTTTCATACTTTCTGTAAGTGGTTCTGATGCTTCTTTGATCGCACAATATTTGTCAACCATTGTGACAATATAGCTTTCTTTATAACGTGGCGGCGCAATCGTTGCTCCCCACATATGTTTCAAGATGATATCTTTTTCTAGATCACTTAGTTCAGTGATTTTTTCAGCATTTTTTACTGCAATTCGTGGATGCATATACGCATGGGTACCTTCATCAAACTTTGTGGTACGCCAGTCATAGTAGAATAAATCATGAAGGAGTCCTGCACGAGCTGTTGCACGAGCATCGCCGCCCCATTTCTTGGCCAATTTGTAACTATAATAAGAGACGCTGATCGAATGTTCCAAACGTGTGGAGTTCATATGCTGCACAAAGTTGGCTAATTTTTTTACAGCTTCTGTTTCTAACAGGTCAGCCACGTAAGACATATATTCGCTATCTTCTTGCCATTTTTCTGTCATAAATTTTTGTCTGCCACCTTTTTTTGATCTGCTTGATTGTTACAAGACAAAGTATAGCACCTATTCATCGAAGATTCTAGGTGAGGTGCAATAGATTCAAATAGTTTAACAGTTCCTTAAAAATCTAACTGACAGAAAAATACATCAAAATTCCGGCTGCAATGGCGACGTTCAATGATTCCGCCTGACCATAGATGGGAATATACACATTTTTGTCAGTCAAAGCCAACAGTTCTGGGTGAACCCCTTGTCCCTCGTTACCTAAAATAAAGGCAGCTGTTTGTTCTTTAGGAAGCTCGGTATAAGGAACGGCTTCTTTATTTAATTCGGTGCCATAAATCGTCACGCCAGCTGAGCGTAGCTGCTTTAGAAATGGCGGGATCGCTCCTTCTAAAATCGGTAAATGATAGTTGCTTCCCTGCATGCTGCGCAAGACTTTTGTGCTGTAAAGATCTGCTGTTCCTTCGCCGAGAAACACCCCGCTAAATCCAGCAGCATCCGCTGTTCGAATCATGGTACCAACGTTCCCGGGATCTTGAACATTATCTAAAATCAACCAATTACCCGTCAGTGTCTGTAAGTTTTGCTCTTGCTTTTCCACCACGGCAAAAATTCCTTGTGGTGTTGGTAAATCAGAAAGCATCGCTGCGATCTCCTCTGTGATCAAATAGCTTTCTTCCTGATAATCACCGAGCTGCCCATTGGCTTCGCTTAACCCTCGCGGTGTCACCAACAACGCTTTGATAGGTACTTTGGCCTGCAGCGCTTCTTGCACTAAATGCCAGCCATCGATCAAATACGTATTGGTCTGTGTACGGTGTTTTTTTTGTGTTAGTTTTTTGATTTCCTTGATAAAGGTATTTTTTTTCGATTGAATTTCTTTCATGTGGTCACCTCAATTTATTATAGCATGAGTCAATCGATCTAACTTGTTCTTTTACTGAAAAAACGCTATCATTATAAGCAGAGGAGGGATTGTCCATGAAGAAACTACGAATCCATGTTCAAGGGCGTGTCCAAGGTGTCGGCTTTCGTTATACCACGAAAATGCTTGCCGATCAGTTAGGGGTCACAGGATCTGTAAAAAATGAGGCAGATGGTTCTGTTTCGATTGAAGCGATTGGAGATGAAAAAATCATCGATGCCTTTGTTGCCGGAGTGAAAGATTCTCCTTCTCCCGCTGGAAAAGTGAACCAAATCGACATCCAACCAGACGATACCATTAAAGAACGTACTAGCTTTGATGTAGTCTATTATTGATAATTGAATGTTTTCTAAGTCGAAAGATTGATTTTTCAATGAATTTCTCTTTGTACATTGAAATAGTCGGTCTTTTTTAGTATAGTTATTTTTGTCTAAATTTATTGTGAAGAGGAAGAATAGAATGTCTAAAATGAATAAATGGCTGCTTTCATCAGGATTATTTGGCCTGTTATTAGCATTATCAGGCTGTGTCAGTACCAATGCTGATGGTACGCCGAAAGAAACAGGAATGATTTATCGCTTTTTGGTGAAACCTTTAGGTGATATGATCACGATGCTCGTTGAAAACTTCAACTGGTCTTACGGCTGGGCGATCATCGCCGTAACGATCGTTGTCCGCGTCATTATCTTACCATTAGGGATCCATCAGTCTCGAAAAACGATGATTCAAAGTGAAAAAATGCAGTTTCTGAAACCTCAAGTGGATATTGCGCAAGCCAATTTGAAGAAAGCAACCACTCGGGAAGAACAAATGCAAGCGCAAGCGGAGATGCAAAAAATCTATTCTGAAAACAACGTCAGTATGTTTGGCGGTATCGGTTGTTTGCCTTTACTGATTCAGATGCCGATCTTCTCTGCCCTCTACTTCACCGCCCGTTACACACAAGGAATCCAAAACTCTGAGTTCTTTGGCGTATCATTAGGTGACCCCAGCATCCTCTTTGTAGCGATTGCTGGTATTTCCTACCTGGCACAAGGATACATCTCAACCATTGGGATTCCGGAAGAACAGAAAAAAACGATGAAAACCATGTTGATCGTTTCTCCATTGATGATCGTTTTCATGTCAATGAGTGCACCAGCTGGTGTGACGCTTTATTGGGTAGTCGGTGGGGTCTTCAGTTGTATCCAAACATTTATCACGAATGTCATCATGAAACCAAAAATTCGTGCCCAAGTCGAAGCAGAAATGAAAGCCAATCCGCCAAAAACGGTGGTTACGCCTCGCAAAGATGTAACTCCTGAAAAAACAGAAGCTGTCAAAAAAGCGTTGAACACGACAAAGCCTAATGGAAAAGGTCGTAACGCAGGCAAGCAGCAACGTTAGTAATTCTTGACCAAATCGCTCAATGAGTGGTTTGGTTTTTTGTTGTTTTCAAATGGGAATCAGTTGCTTCTTCTTCTGCCTTTCGCTATAGTAAATGAGAGGTGAGCACATGTTTCAAGCATATATCAATATTTTTGTCATTTTCAGTCTCATGTTTATCGGTTATTGGTTGTCTTACAAACAATGGTTTTCTAATCGAACCGCCGATACGTTTTCAAAATTGGTATTAAATGTCTCATTACCAGCCAATATGTTTTTAACGATTATTAAAAACTTTACGAAAGATGAATTTCTTTCATTGGTTTCGGGGATGATCATCCCATTACTTTCCATGATGATCACTTACTTCGCTGGTTATTTATGGCGACGTTTCGCGCAAGTTGAAGCCAAACACCAAGGCGCATTTTCCGCCATGTTTACCTTTTCCAATACGATCTTCATCGGCTTACCGATCAATTTAGCTATTTTTGGTGAAAAAGCCGTTCCTTATGTGTTGTTGTACTATATTGTAAATACGACATTATTTTGGACCATCGGTATTTTTGAGTTAGCAAAAGACAATCCTGATTTTGGTGAAGCCCGGATTTCCTTTCATCCATTGGTCATGCTAAAAAAGATTTTTTCACCAGCCTTGATTGGTTTCATCATCGGTTTGATCTGGATGCTATTCACCTTACCGCTGCCCTCATTTGTTGATGGCCTTGGAAGCTATCTAGCAGATTTGACGACACCCTTATCAATGTTTATTATCGGAATCATCGTCTACTTTGGGGGACTCAAAAATTTGCGAATGACGAAAGACATTGTCGGTGTCTTGTTTGGTCGTTTCGTTCTTTCGCCCCTCGTTGTGTGGCTGTTAAGCAGAATCATCCCTGTTCCTGAATTGATGCTTTCTGTGTTTATTATTCAAGCCTCTATGCCCGTCCAAAACTCTGTCCCGATCCTTGTACGAAACTACCAAGGGGATGAAGAATTTGCAACTTCATGTTTAGGCTATTCCGTCTTACTGTACATGGTGTATTTGCCTGTTTTGCTTTTTTTCTTTTTTTAGCTATTTAACGAACTTTGTCGATAAATACTCGTTACCAAAGGCATTCGCTTCTTTCGGTAACGAGTATTTTTCTCCTCTTTGTATGGTAAAGGTTCGATTGATTCGCTACCAAGGCTGGCCCCTATGATTTCCCACAATAGACCACGATCTTTCTGATTTTCGTCAGATTGTGGCTGCTTAGATCGATTTCACAAACAAGACAAAAAAGCACATCATGCAGAAACTAGCTATACTAGCCATTATGATGATGTGCTTATTTTTTATCTTAAGTGAACAGCCGGTGGTTTACAACATATCAAACAACGATAACTGATTTTCATCAGGTAAATCTTTAAGAACACCGTTATCCGTCATGTATTCAATCAAAGTCTTAGAAACTTTCCCGCGATTGGCGAGATCTTCTTTCGATAAGAAAGGACCATTTTTCCGTGCTTCCACGATTTGTTTCGCTACGTTTAGTCCCAAACTCGGCACTGCTCGAAATGGTGCGATCAATTTTTTTCCGTCGATCACGAAGTTTTCCGCATCCGATTTATACAGATCGATCATCCCAAATTCATAACCGCGCTCTAACATTTCATTGGCTAACTCCAGAACGGTTAACAGATTCTTTTCTTTCGTTGACGCATCCAATCCTTTGTCAGTGATTTCTTGCATCCGTTCTTTTACGGCGTCTTTTCCTTTTGACATGGCAATCAAATCAAAATCATCCGCCCGGACAGAGAAATAAGCACAGTAATAGAGAATTGGGAAGTACACTTTAAAGTAAGCCACCCGCAACGCCATCAAAACATACGCCGCCGCATGGGCTTTCGGGAACATATACTTGATCTTCGAACAAGAATCGATATACCATTCAGGGACATTGTTCTCCCGCATCGCTTGCAAGTAAGTGTCCCGCAAGTCGTCAGGGATCTTGTTCCATTGCCCTTTACGAACCGTCTCCATGATTTTAAAGGCCATCCCGTCATCTAAGCCAGCATGGATCAAGTACACCATGATATCATCCCGACAGCCGATTACTTCTGCTAGACTGGCATCTCCGCGACGAATCAGTTCTTCGGCATTGCCCAACCATACATCGGTACCATGGGAAAGACCAGAGATCTGCAAAAGCTCTGCAAACGTCGATGGATGGGTTTGATCCAACATCCCCCGCACAAATCGGGTCCCAAATTCTGGGATGCCTAATGTACCTGTTTTGGAGTAGATCTGCTCTTCAGTCACACCTAGCACGTCCGTACCACCAAAAATACGCATCACTTCCGGATCATCCGTGGGGATCGTTTTAGGATCGATTCCTGATAAATCCTGCAGCATCCGAATCACCGTTGGGTCATCGTGTCCCAGGATATCCAGTTTTAAAATATTGTCATGAATGGAATGGAAATCAAAATGGGTCGTTTTCCATTCTGAATTTTGATCATCTGCTGGGTATTGAATCGGCGTGAAATCATAGACATCCATATAGTCTGGAATAACGATGATTCCCCCCGGATGCTGACCAGTTGTCCGTTTGACGCCAGTTGCACCCTTAGCCAATCGATCGACTTCAGCTGCTCGATAATGGAGATTATGATCGCGCTCAAAGCCTTTTACGAAACCGAAGGCTGTTTTATCGGCTACTGTACCGATCGTTCCGGCACGATAGACATATTCTTCGCCGAAGAGCACTTTCGTATAGTTATGGGCCTCTGGCTGATATTCCCCAGAGAAGTTCAAATCGATATCGGGGACTTTATCGCCATGGAAACCAAGGAAGGTTTCAAAAGGAATATCATGGCCATCTTTGTTCAGACGTGTGCCGCATTTTGGACATTTTTTCTCTGGCATATCATAACCAGAACCATACGAGCCGTCTTCGTAAAACTCAGAATACTGGCAATCGGGACAATAATAATGAGGGGCTAATGGATTGACCTCAGTGATCCCAGTCATCGTTGCTACGAAACTAGAACCGACTGAGCCCCGTGACCCTACTAAGTAGCCGTCTTCATTGCTTTTATGAACCAGTTTTTGTGAGATCAAATAGATCACGGAAAACCCATTCCCAATGATCGAATCAAGCTCTTTTTTCAAACGTTTTTCCACAATTTCTGGTAATGGATCACCGTATAGCTCTTTGGCACGGTTGTAACTCAAGTCGGTGATCTCTTGTTCAGATCCGGGAATCTTTGGTGTATACAGATCATCTTTTACCGGAATGACTTTTTCACAGAGATCAGCGATTTTATTTGGGTTCGTCACCACAATTTCTTTCGCTACTTCTGGACCTAAAAACTGAAAAGCGGTCAGCATCTCATCGGTTGTTCGGAAGTGTACATCCGGTAAACTATGTCGATTCAAGGGATTGGCGCCCCCCATTGAATTGATCAAGACCTTACGATAAATGGCATCTTCTTCGTTCAGGTAGTGGGCATTCCCAGTAGCAACAACGATTTTCCCTAACTCTTCACCCATTTGGATCAAATTCCGAATAATGTCTTCTAGGTCTTTTTCGCTTTTCACGAGCTCCGTTTCTAGGAGATGGGCATAAACTGCTTTGGGCATGACTTCGATATAGTCATAAAACTTAGCAAGTTCCCGCGCTGCATCGACCCCTTTTTGCATCATTGCGACAAAGACTTCCCCTTTATCACAAGCGGTTCCGACTAACAATCCTTCCCGCAATTTCACCAATTCTGAGCGCGGGATCCGTGGGACTTTATCATGGAAGTACTTCACATTCGACATCGAGATCAGCTTGAATAAATTCTTCAATCCCGCCTGTGTTCGGGCTAAGATCGTGGCATGGAAAGGCCGAGCTGCTTTATAGGAGTTCTCGCCCCCAACGTGTCGGTTCAAATCTTCGTGCAGCAGCATGTCATGTTTTTCCATCGCTTCTTTGACAAAGATCCACGCTAAATGACCGGTTGCCTCGGCATCGTAGATCGCTCGGTGATGTTGCTCCAAACTAACGCCGAATTTTTTGGAAAGGACACCTAAACCGAATCGCTTAAACTCTGGATACAAATAACGAGCGAGTTCCAATGTATCAATGACGGGGTTTTCTGCTTCTGGAATACCGTATTTTCGATAACTTGTATTTAAGAAGCCCATATCAAATGACGCATTGTGGGCAACTAGAATGGCTCCTTCAGAAAAATCACGGAACAAACGTAAGACTTCTTCTTCCGATTTTGACCCCCGAACCATTTCATCGGTGATCCCCGTCAATTCTACAGTCGTTCGTGATAAAGGATGGCCAGGATCGATGAATTCATCAAAGGAGCCTTCCACGTTGCCTTTATGCATCCGCACAGCGGCCAATTCAATGATGGTGTCGTACACTGCAGACAATCCGGTGGTCTCCACGTCAAACACGATATAAGTGGCATCAGTCAGTGGGACAGGCTTCGGATTATAGGCAACCGCTACCCCGTCATCCACGATATTGGCTTCCACACCGTAAAGAATTTTTACCCCGGCTTTTTCTCCGGCGTGATGGGCATCAGGAAACCCTTGTGCGCCACCATGATCGGTGATCGCAATCGCCTTATGGCCCCACTTGCCAGCTTGAGCGACAAAGTCTGCCACATTGTTGGTTGCATCCATCGTACTCATATTAGAATGCAGGTGAAGTTCGACCCGTTTTTCGCCTTCAGGTGCATAATCTTTGCGGGCCTCGTGTTTGACTTCCAGCAAATCTTGCGCATTCATAACGAGATCTCGCATAAAAGTATCTTCTTGAACACTACCACGCACTTTGACCCAACTACCTTTAGCAATGGCATCAAAGACTTGTTCATCTTTTTCATTATTGGAGAATTTTTTCACACTAAACGACGACGTATAGTCGGTGATTTTCAAAATCAAAATCTTCCGTTTTGAACGCAATTCTCGAACTTCTTTATCAAAGACATACCCTTGGATCGTAACTCTGCGTTCTTCCTCAATGATATTGATCATCGGTGTCACAGGTTCATCGGCAGGAATATTACGTCCCAAGGCAATTGGTCCGTCAAATTCGACTGTTTTGACTTCTTTTTTGCGTTGCTCGTGGGCCATTAAGTTCTCAGCGGCTTGCAATTGGAAGGCTGCCGTTTGTTCTTCTTTTCGTGCTTCAAGTTCTTTCAAGGCTGCCTCAGCCTGTTCTTTGTCTAGCTGCGGCAAGATCCGAAATTTTTGAAACCCGAAAGTCCCATAATTTTCCTCAATGATCGGTAAGTACTGTTGCTGCAAAATCGTGATGACCGCATCATTGTTGACGGGTAAAATCACTTTGTTCTCTTGAATCATAGGCATTTGATTTTTAATCACTTGATGAACTAACGGCCGATCACAATTTTGATTGGCTAACGCTAATGGCCAGTATTCTTGAATGAACTGCTCATCGAAGGAACCATCTTGAGCTTCAATGACAATGCGAACTTCCGCGATCTCTTTAAACGCTAGTTCAATGTGTTGTTTAAAGGATTGATACACCATCACCGGTAATAAACGTTCAAATTGGAAATAAAACGTCCACGCTTTTGATTGTCGATGCACGGTTACTTGTCTGATTTGGGCAGTCTGCATCAACGGATGCTGCCGAAGATTTGGGGCAGCTGCAATTTGGTCTAATAATATCTCAAAGGTCTCTCTTTCTTTTGACAATTGAAGATCCTCCTTTTCTCAGTACTCACTAGTATACCTCTTTTTGTCTTCACTTTCATTAAAAAATCGAGAAAGGATTTCCTCTCTCGATCTACCATTTGTTCCGATTTATTCTTGGTTGGCTAATAAAATCGTCAAGGTCGAAGCGACTTCTTCTTTCCTCACTTCAACGGTTGCGCCAGTATGCTTGATTTTGATCTCCACGATGCCTTCTACGGCTTTTTTACCGATGGTCAAGCGAATCGGACAACCAATCAAATCGGCATCTGCAAATTTGACCCCTGCACGTTCATTGCGGTCATCCACCAATACTTGATAGCCGACTTGGTTCATCATTTCTTCTACTTCTTCACTTAAGGCATTTTGATAGCTATCTTCAATCGACGTTTGGATGATATGCACATCAAATGGGGCAATTTCTTGGGGCCAATCGATCCCAAACTCATTGCCGTATTGTTCGACGATTGTTGAAAGCAGCCGAGAAACGCCCAGACCATAACAGCCCATGATGATTGGTTGTTCATCGCCATTTTCATCGACAACCGTCGCTTCTTGGGCCTCGCTGTACTTGGTTCCTAACTTGAAGATATGCCCAACTTCGATTCCTCGCGTAAAGGTTAAGGTTCCTTTTCCATCTGGGGAAGGATCGCCTTCTTGAACCAAGCGAAAATCGGCAAAGGCTAGTGGTTGAAAATCACGGCCTACATTTGCATTGAGAAAATAGCTCTGTTTTTCTGCCGCTGGGACGATCAGATTCGCCATATCTTGGACATGCTGATCCGCATACAATTGGATCGAATCAGCAAGCTCAATGGGGCTGCGAAGTTGTGTGTCACTGGTCAGATAGGACTCGGCTTCTTCAGCAGTCAGGACCTTCACTTGATCAGCCGCTAAAAAATGCTTGATTTTTGTTTCATTGAGACTGTGATCACCTCGAAGCAATACCATTATGACTTGCTCGTCAACGAGCAGCAAAAATACTTGAACGATTTTTTGCAAATCCGTATCGTGTGTTTTCGCCAGTTCCTCTAACGATAATGATTCTTTATGAACGACTTTTTGTAACTCTAAGTAGGTCTCATGAGATTTTTTAGCGATATACTGACTAGTTGCTAGTTTCCAATTGGCGACATAGTCGCTTTCAGTCGAATAACAGATCAGCTCTTCGCCGATTCCAGACAATGCCAAAAACTCTTTTGAATCTCGGCCACCCATCAAGCCATTATCCCCGACCACTGCCCGATACTCGATCCCACAGCGTTTCAATATGGCATGGTAAGCCATTTCGTAGCGATTATAGGTTTGATCTAAGCTGGCTTCATCGGCGTGAAAAGAATAGCCATCTTGCATGATAAATTCACGGCTGCGAATCAATCCAAAACGCGGCCGCTGTTCGTCCCGATATTTCGTTTGGATCTGATATAAGCTCAAAGGCAGCCGCTTATAAGACGTGATCTCGTTTTTGATCAATGTCGTGAACGGCTCTTCGTGAGTGGGCCCTAAAACGATCTCTCGTTCGTTTCGATCTGTCAACCGATACAAAGACTCACCATACAATGAGGCCCGTCCAGACTCCTTCCATGGTTCATACGGAAGCAAAGAAGGCATCGCCATCTCCACAGCATCGATTTCTGCCAGCTCCTCACGAATGACCCGTTTGATCTTTTCTAACACCCTTTGAGCTAATGGCAAGTAGACATAGATGCCTGCCGCCACTTGTCGAATATACCCTGCCCTAACTAACAGTTGATGACTTAACGTCTCCGCATCGCTGGGGGTTTCCCTCAATGTCGGAATCAAACATTTTGACTGTTTCATTTTTTTCTCCTTTGCTACAAAAAATCATGTTCACCCGATCAACAATTGATTTGCTTGTGCGTCTTATTTTTAAAAGAAGAAACGTTGGATATCATTCCAGGTAACGAGAACCATCAGCAGCATCAAAAACCCAAACCCAATCAGGGTAATGATGCCTTCTTTTTCTTGACTGATTGGCTTGCCTCGCACACCTTCTAAAATATTTAAAACCAGTTTCCCACCATCTAATCCAGGAATCGGCAATAAATTAAAGATCCCCAAATTGATGGAAATCATCGCCATCATGGCGATCACCGTTGTGACACCTTGCGATGCGGCTTGAGAAGACAGTTGGAAAATCGCTACCGGTCCGCCCAATTTATTGATATCTGGTTGGGCGATCAAGTTGCCGACTGCTCTAAAAATAACCAGCGAATTGTCAATGGTCGTTTGTAAGCCACCCAGTAAGATGTCTCCGATCCCAGTTTTTAACGAAGCCGTGATCCCTAAGAAACCGATCGTGGTCTCCCCTGATTCTTGACTCGCAGGAGTTGCTGTCAAAGCAAGTGTTTCCGCTCCTCGTTTGACTTCTAGAGTAATCTTAGTAGCTGGGTACTTTTGGATCTCTGTCGTCAATTCTGACCAGTTGGAAACATCGACGCCTTCAACTGCTAGGATTTCGTCGCCATTTTGCAGCCCGGCTTCAGCTGCCGGGGTTCCTGCTTCGATTCCTGTCACGACGGTTGCATCTTGATTCGCGACACCACCTTGCGCAAACACCAACCCAGTGAATAAAACCAAGGATAAAATAAAGTTATTCATCGGTCCTGCAAAATTCGTCAGCATTCGTTGCCACAGCTTTGCAGACTGGAATTGAACGTCTTTTGGTGCGATCCGAACTTCAACGCCATCTTCATGAATGATCGTTGCGTCATGATCCACAGCGTACGTAACCGCTTCTTGTTCATTGCCGTTGATGAAGCCAGTGATCGTCAACTTCTCCTCCAAGTCAAAGTCGGTCACTTCCATGGGGATCGCTTGCGGCAATTGGATCTTTTTGCTTGTATTGATTTTGATGACTTTGCCAGTTGCATCTTGAACCAAGGAGACTGGCATGCCAGGCGTTAATTCAGTCTCATCTTCGCCCCAGCCTGCCATTTGGACATACCCGCCTAATGGCAGCATCCGAATCGTGTAGGTCGTCCCATCTTTCGCTTGATGCGCGAACAATTTAGGCCCCATACCGATGGCAAACTCTCTTACTAAAATACCTGCCCGTTTTGCAAAGAAGTAGTGTCCAAATTCGTGAATCACTACCACCACGGAAAAGATAATGATAAATACAAGTATCGTTTTCATGCTCGTTCCTCTCTTTCACAGCATCCCTCTCATTCAGGGCAGCCTTTCCTTATTTTATCACACCGGTTCCCGTTGAGGAACTCACATTCCCGTTGTAACAAGAATTTAAAAAAAGAAGCGCAAGCCAAGCCTGCACTTCTTAAAAATTTTCTAAAAGACACCGAATAAATACATGATTGGAAACACAAACAACATGCTGTCGAAGCGATCTAAGATTCCTCCGTGACCTGGCAGGATATTCCCTGAATCCTTCACGCCATAGTGACGTTTGATCGCGGATTCCACTAAATCACCAAATTGCCCAGCGATCGAAAAGAGGACCGTCAATAAAATCATGATGGCACTACCGTGTCCAAAATAATCTTTCCCAGGAAATGCTAATAGATACAAACCAGCTACGACCACCGCAGCAGCAATCCCGCCTAGGGCCCCTTCGATGGTTTTATTAGGAGAAATCTCCGGCCATAATTTTCGTTGGCCGTAACGCCGTCCCACCATGTAAGCCCCAATATCCGTTGCCCACACGATAAACAGCCCGAAAACTAAAACAACTAATCCATCCGTTGCTGACCGTGCCGTCAAGAAACGTTCAAACCCGACACCGGTATATAAGCTAACGATCACCGGAAACCCAGCTTCATCGATGGTATACGTATTTTTCGAAATAACCGCGATCCCTAGTAACAAAAGAACGATCACATAGTACAAGGCACTTTTATCTGTCCCCTCTGGCAAAAAGAAAAACCAGCGTTCTTGAGGCAAAACTAAGATCACCGCTCCGAGGATTGAAAGAATTCCTTCAAAACTGAAAATAGCTAGTCCTTTCATCCGAAATAATTCATAAACACCAATTCCTGCCATTGCTGCTGCCAGCAATTCGACGGCAATACCGCCAACATAAATAATTGGCAGGAAAAAGGCTAATGCGACGACCGCAGTGATTACACGTTGTCTCACTCTTCTTCCTCCTCTGTTTTCAAACCGCCAAAACGCCGGTTTCGTTGTTGAAAGCTCCCAATCGCGTCCTCTAATAACGCAGCATCGAAATCAGGCCAGAGCGCCTTCGTAAAGAATAACTCGCTGTATGCAATCTGCCATAACAAGAAATTACTGACACGTTCCTCACCACTCGTTCGAATCACCAATTCAGGATCCCGCAAAGGGCTTGGTAAAAAACCAGTCATCAAATGCGTCCCCAGCATGTCTTCCGTGAGCTCTGGTAGGGCTTCGCCGGAAGCCGAGAGTTCTTCATAAAGCGCTTGGACAGCTGTCAAAATTTCTGCGCGGCTGCCATAATTCAAAGCAAAATTCAAGATCATTCCCGTATTGTCTTTGGTTTGGTCGATCGCTCGCTTGACCGCTTCTTGCGTGTGTAGGGGTAAAGAATCCGTGAACCCCATCACTTTGACTTGAACATTTTCTTTGATTAGTTCAGGAACAAAGGTGTCGAAAAAGTCGACTGGTAGTTGCATCAAAAAGTCTACTTCCTCATTCGGCCGCTTCCAATTCTCTGTCGAAAATGCATAAAGCGTCAATACCTTCACACCTAAGTGTGAAGCGTGTTTCGTGATTTTCTTTACCGTCTCCATGCCTTCTTTGTGGCCAGCTACTCTTGGCAAGCGCCGATTTTGCGCCCATCTGCCGTTACCATCCATAATGATTGCGATGTGTTGGGGAATCGGCAGTGATGGATCAAATTCATGTTCAGCCGCTTCTTTGATATATTTGTCTTTTTGTGGAAAAAAACGCAGCATCGTATTCGCTCCTCTTCCAATTCTTGAAATTCATCTTTTACATTATAACAATAATCAGATTTCTTGCCTATGAAAACCAAGAAAAGATTTCCATATTAAGAAAAAACAAAAAAACAGCTGTCATATTCAAGTACATGAGATAGTTTCGCCCATAAAAAAAGAGCCGCTGAAGCGACTCTTCGTCATTCCTTTTAAACTTCAAGTAATTCTTGTTCTTTTTCAGCTGCGATGGCATCGATTTCTTTGATGCTGTTATCTGTAGCAGTCTGCACTTCTTTTTCAGATTCCCGCAAATCATCTTCTGTGATGTCGCCAGCTTTTTCTTGTTTCTTGTAAGCTTCCATGGCATCCCGACGAATGTTACGGACGGCGATTTTCGCATTTTCAGCTTCTTTTTTCACGTCTTTTGCTAATTCTTTACGGCGTTCTTCCGTTAATTGAGGAATCACCAAACGAATCACTGTTCCGTCATTGGCAGGCGTGATACCAATATCACTTTGCATGATGGCTTTTTCAACTTCTTGGATCATTGTTTTGTCAAAAGGTGTGATCATCAAAATTCTTGCTTCTGGAATCGTAATTGAAGCCATTTGGTTCAAGGGTGTTGGTACACCATAGTAAGTAACCATTACGCGGTCTAAGATGCTCGCGTTCGCGCGGCCAGCACGGATTTGTCCTAGTTCCCGCTGCAAGTTTTCTGCTGCTTTTTTCATTTTGTCTTTTGCTTCTGTTAAAATTTTGTCAGCCATGTTATTTCCCCCTTACTGTCGTTCCAATATGTTCACCTAAAATGGCGCGGCGAATGTTTCCATGCTCATTCAAGTTGAATACGACTAATGGAATATCGTTGTCCATACTTAATGAACTTGCGGTTGAATCCATTACTTGCAATCCTTTGGAAATGACTTCTAAATGAGTCAATTCTTCAAATTTCACAGCACTTTGATCCGTTTTAGGATCTGCTGAGTAGACGCCATCAACATTGTTTTTTGCCATCAAAATGACATCGGCGTTGATTTCAGCTGCCCGTAAGGCTGCGGTCGTATCAGTTGAGAAATAAGGATTCCCGGTTCCGCCAGCAAAAATGACGACCCGTCCTTTTTCTAAGTGGCGTTCTGCTCTACGACGAATATAAGGCTCAGCGATTTGACGCATCTCGATTGAAGTTTGGACACGCGTTGGTACACCAGCGTTTTCTAGTGTATCTTGTAATGCTAAAGCATTCATCACAGTTGCTAGCATGCCCATGTAATCAGCTTGGGCTCTTTCCATCCCCATTTGCGCACCGATTTGTCCACGCCAAATGTTTCCGCCGCCGACTACGATCGCCATCTGTACACCTAATTCGTGGACTTCCTTGATCTCTTTAACGATCTCCTGGATGGTCGGTGGTTTGATCCCAAAGCCTTCGTCACCCGCTAATGCTTCACCACTTAATTTTAATACAACACGTTGATATTTTGGTTTGCCCATCATGATTCCTCCGTACATTCTCCAATACTATTGTAGCATATTGGTGCTCTTTCGTTGAAAATTATCTACACTATTTCTTCAAAAACCGTTTTTGCTTAAAAAAAGGGAGCGCACTTCCATGCGTTCCCATCTGTTCGAGGAACAGAATTATTTTTTCACTTGGCTCATTACTTCTTCAACGAAGTTGTCTTCGCGTTTTTCGATACCTTCGCCGACTTCAAAGCGGACAAAAGATTTCACAGTTGCGCCTTTTGATGCAACATATTTTTCAACTGTCATATCTGGGTCTTTAACGAATGGTTGGTCAACCAAAGCGATTTCTGCTTTAAATTTCTTCAAGCGTCCTTCAACCATTTTTTCAACGATGTTCGCTGGTTTGCCTTCGTTCAATGCTTGTTCTGTCAAGACTTGTTTTTCATGATCCAATTCTTCTTGAGAGATTTGTGCTTCGTTCACGTAGCGAGGGTTGATCGCTGCAACGTGCATTGCAACATCTTTCGCAACTGATTCGTCAGTTGTTCCTTCAAGAACAGTCAACACCGCAATACGTCCGCCCATGTGTAGGTAACCGCCGAAAGCAGCATTGTCATCTTTTTCAACAACTTCAAAACGACGGAAGCTGATTTTTTCTCCGATTACTTGTGTTGCTTCGATCAACGCAGCATCCATTGTGCCTTTAGAGGTTTCTAATTTTAAAGCAGCATCCATATCAGCTGGTTTGTTCGCTGCGATTACTTCAGCGATTTCTTTTACTAAGTCTTGGAACATTTCGTTTTTAGAAACGAAGTCAGTTTCTGAGTTCACTTCAACGATTGCTGCTGTGTTGCCGTTGATTGCTACAGATGCTAAACCTTCAGCAGCAATACGGTCGTTTTTCTTCGCAGCTTTTGCCATACCTTTTTCACGTAATAAGTCAACGGCTTTTTCGATGTCGCCTTCTACTTCAACTAATGCACGTTTTGCGTCCATCATTCCTACACCAGTCATATCGCGTAATTCTTTTACTAATTTAGCTGTTACTTCTGCCATTTTTTGTTTCCTCCTAAATGTTTTTAAACAAGATTGCTTGTCTTTAAAAAAAGCTGTTTCAAAGGAGAGTGAGGCTTGGCGCCTAGCCTTTGAAACAGCTCCATCATTTATTATTCAGCTGATGCGTTGTCGCCTTCGACAACATCAACGATTTCTTCGATTGAAGTTGCGTTTTCTGTTGATTCAGCAGCAAAATCTTCTTCTGCTACTTGGTCTTCGCCTTGGTTACCTTCGATGAAAGCATCTGCCATTTTCGCAGTGATCAATTTAACGGCACGAATAGCGTCATCATTTGATGGGATAACAACATCGATTTCGTCTGGATCACAGTTTGTATCGACCATCGCTACGATCGGGATATTTAATTTGCGTGCTTCTTGGATCGCGATACGTTCTTTACGTGGGTCAACAACGTACATTACATCTGGAATTCTTGGCATATCAGCAATACCGCCTAAGAATTTTTCAAGACGTTCGCGCTCTTTGTTCAAGCCAACGACTTCTTTTTTAGGAAGAACAGCAAATGTACCATCTTCTTCCATTTTGTTGATTTGTTTCAAACGAGCAACACGTTTTTGGATTGTTTCCCAGTTTGTCAATGTTCCACCTAACCAACGATGGTTAACATAGTATTGACCTGAACGGATTGCTTCTTCTTTGATTGCTTCTTGTGCTTGTTTTTTAGTACCTACGAACAATGCAACGCCGCCTTCTTCAGCAACATTTTTCATGTAGTCGTAAGCTGCGTCTACTAATTTCACTGTTTTTTGCAAATCAATGATGTAGATGCCGTTTCTTTCTGTGAAGATATATTTCTTCATTTTTGGGTTCCAGCGACGAGTTTGGTGACCAAAGTGTACGCCGGCTTCTAGTAATTGTTTCATTGAGATTACTGCCATGTTGTGTTTCCTCCAATTTGGTTTTTTATTTTCCTCTCTTGCTCTTTTACTCCTTGAAGAACTGAATCGATCAGCACCGCTTCGCAGATGGAACAAGATGTGGGATTGACGTGAAAAACTCACGCCTTAAACAGTATACAGTAGCTAAAAAAGAAATGCAACTGATTCAAATGAAAAACTACGATTCGCGATCCAGCTTTTTTTAACACTCTAAATCTTTTCTTATAATATATAGGTTTTTTCGGCGTTATCTGCTATGATAAGGCTGACTTAATCAATCATGCTTAAAGGAGTTTACCTATGCGAAAAGCTGATCGCCATTTACTTATTAGACAAATCATTACTGAACATACTGTACGCACGCAAGAAGAATTATTGCATCAATTGGAAGCCCAAGGCGTCTCCGCCACGCAAGCGACTATTTCTCGCGATATTCGTGATTTGAAAATCGTGAAAGTGCCCGATGAGTCAGGTCAGACAAAGTTTGTCATTTTTCAAGGAATGCAAGCTTCTGAGGATGAAAAAGAAGAAGAGCAGCGTTTGATACAGATGATCGAAGACGTTGTCACTAAAGTAGATCGTGTGCAATTCATGACCTTGATCCATACCGTTGCGGACAATGCGCCTTTGCTTTCGGCAGCGATCGATGAAGTGACCATGCCAGAAAAAGTTTGCTCGTTGGCGGGCTTTGATACAGTAGCGGTGATTTCCCGCAGCGACGAAGACGCTGAAACTTTTTATCAATTTATCAGAAACCACGCGGTCTTATAGCGCAAAAACAGCTATAGGATCTAGCTGCATTCTTCACTACAAAAAAGCTGTGCCCTTGTCGAAACAAGTGACACAGCTTTTTTTGTTACATTTTGTCAGGTGCATGTAAACCAAGCAACCGTAAATCTTCTTTCAATAGAGTAGTTACTGCATAAACCAGAGCCAGACGTGCGTCTTTTTCCGTATCTTCGGCTAAGATTTTGACATTGGCATAATACTTGTTAAAGGCTTGTGCCAACTTGATGGCATGTTTGGCAATGACGGATGGTTCATATTTTTCCGCCGCTTGCATGACCGTTTCTGGGTAGCGCTGAATCAATTTGATAACTTCCCAGCTCTCAGCGTCTGCCAACGCCAGACTGCTGACAGCAGCGGGATCAAAGTTGGCTTTTTCAAGAATGCTCATGGCACGGGCATGAGAGTATTGCACGTATGGTCCGGTCTCTCCTTCAAAACGGACGACTTCTTCTAGCGTAAAGTCGAAATTATTCAAACGGTCATTTTTCAAATCGTGGAAAACGACTGCCCCGACACCGACTTGTTTTGCTACTTCTTCTTTGTTTTCAAGTGTTGGGTTCTTTTCAGTGATTTGTTCTTTCGCTGAATCGATCGCTTCATTCAATACTTCTTCCAAAAGAACAATCTTGCCTTTTCTTGTAGACAGTTTTTTCCCATCTTTGGTGATCAACCCAAATGGTACGTGGGTCATATCATCTGCCCACTCAAAGCCCATTTCCTTCAAAACAGCTTTTAATTGTTTGAAGTGATAACTTTGTTCATTCCCTACCACGTACAATGATTTTGCAAAATTGTAGGTCCGTTTGCGGTAAAGCGCTGCAGCCATATCCCGTGTGATGTAAAGGGTCGCACCATCGGACTTACGGATCAACGCCGGATTTAAGTCATAGGCAGCCAAATCAACGATTTCTGCCCCTTGGTCTTCTTTTAGCAAGTGTTTTTCTTCTAATAATTCCACGACTTCTGTCATTTTATCATTATAGAAAGCTTCGCCATTCAATGAATCAAAGGAAACTTCCAACATATCATAGATTTTATTGAATTCTTTTAATGATTCATCACGGAACCATTGCCACAAATCCATTGCTTCTTGGTCACCATCTTCTAGTTTCTTGAACCAAGCTCTCGCATCATCTTCTAATTGCTTATCTGTCTCGGCTGCTTCATGAAAATCAACATACAAACGTAATAGTTCGTTGATTGGTTCCGCTTTGACCGCTTCTTCTGACCCCCACTTCTTATAGGCAACGATCAATTTCCCAAATTGTGTGCCCCAGTCGCCTAAATGGTTGATGCGAATTGGCTGATAACCGATTTTTTCTAAAATAAAGCCGATCGAGTTACCAATCACAGTGGAACGCAAATGCCCCATTGAGATGGGTTTGGCAATATTTGGTGAAGACATATCGATCGGTACTGCTTGCTGATTGCCGATGGTTTGATCGCCAAAATGATTTTTTTCTTTGAGAACCAGCTCTAAGACATGGGCAGAGATTGCTTTTTTATCCATAAAGAAGTTTAAATACGGACCGACCACTTCAATTTTTTCAAAAGACGCTTGATCGATTCTTTCTGCTAAGTCTGTGGCAATTTGCTGCGGCGCTTTCCGATAGACTTTTGCTAGCGAGAAGGCTGGGAATGCCACATCCCCATGGTCGGCTGACTTTGGATTTTCCAGTAATTGCTGAACTTGTTCGATCGATAGATCTTCTTTTACTACTTGATGGATCGCTTGTGCGACGATTTCTTTGTTATTCATAGTATCCCTCCTATAATGACTGAACCCATTTTTTGATGAAACGTTGTTTGAAGCAAGCAAACAGTTGTATGTTTTTCATGCAAGAAATGATTGATAAAAACAAAAAAGCCTCTAGCGCATAACTTGCACTAGAGACGAGATTTCCCGCGGTACCACTCTGATTGTCCTTTTCGGACCCACTTTTTTCTGATAACGGCAGAATTCCGTTTGCTTAGCAAATTCTCACAAGTGCGTTTCACAATCTGATCAATTCGGCTTCCACCACCCCGAACTCGCTAACTGATACTCGAATCGCTACTTCTCTTGTTTCATCAAATCAAGGCTATTTACTTCCCAGAAAGTATAGCAAAGAAATGTTTGTTTGGCTAGCGAGATTCTGGCATTTTTCAAAAATTTTATTTTTATACTTTAGGAATAAATAGATCCCCGGCAGTCACTGCCATGATCGCTTTGATTGAGTGCAAACGATTTTCGGCTTGATCAAATTGACGAGCATACTTGCTACGAAAGACCTCGTCAGTGACTTCCATCTCAGAAATCCCATACGCCTGCGCTGCTTTTTTGCCATAAATAGTTTGTTCATCATGAAAAGCCGGTAAACAGTGCATAAAAATCACTTGGTCATTTTGCGTTTTTTCCATCAACGATTGGTTTACTTGATAAGGCAGCAGCTGTTCGATCCGCTCTTGAAATTTTTCTTCTTCGCCCATTGAAACCCAAACATCGGTATACACGACATCAGCGCCTAAAACACCTTGATCCACGTCATCCGTCACCAGGATCTTTGCGCCAGAGTGCTGAGCATAGGCTTGTGCTTGTTCGATAATGTTTGCTTCTGGCTGCAAGGCCTTTGGGGTGACGACATGAATATTGACCCCTAAAATCGCACTCGTCACTAACAAAGAATTGGCGACATTGTTGCGCCCATCCCCACAGTATGCGATGGTCAAGCCAGTCAGTTCACCGAAGTTTTCTTGAATGGTTAAAAAGTCAGCGATCATTTGTGTTGGATGCCAGTCATCCGTTAAGCCATTCCAAACAGGTACGCCTGAATAGTTGGCCAGATCTTCGACGACCTGTTGGCTAAAGCCGCGAAACTCGATCCCGTCAAACATGCGGCCGAATACTTTGGCGGTATCTTCAACGGATTCTTTAGACCCCAACTGAATATCATTGGCCCCTAAAAATTCCGGATGCGCCCCCAAATCCACCGCTGCAACTGTAAAGGCTGCTCGCGTCCGTGTCGAATTCTTTTCAAATAAAAGTGCAATATTTTTTCCTTCTAAGTAGCGATGTGGTTGATTGTTGGCTTTCATCCCTTTTAAGTGCTGGGAAAAATCAATTAAATATTGCAGTTCTTCTTTTGTGAAATCTTTCTCTGCTAAAAAACTGCGTCCTTTAAAAACTGATGTCATTGCATACCCGCCTCTCAAATAATTAATAAATATACATCAGAATATCAAACAATGAAATATAATACAACTATATCTTCTGTTTGCTCATAAATGAAACAAAAAAAACACCTAAGAACGGATCTTAGGTGCAATCATCTTAAGAAATCCTATGGGCAAAGCTGACACTTGGATCAGCATTCAATGAAAGGTCTGCTAGGTGCTGCTTTTTCAACGCAACATGGGCATAGGCACCAATCATGGCCGCATTATCTCCGCAAAGGCGCAACGGTGGAATCAACAGTTCTACCTCCGGCAATTCCTGCATTGCTTTTTGTAAAGCGTCACGCAAGCCTTGATTCGCGGCGACCCCGCCAGCGACGATCAGTTGTTTTACTGGATAGGCTTGGCATGCCCGCACTGTTTTGTGAACCAATACTTCGACTACGCTGGCCTGAAAACTGGCTGCTAGATTTTCTACTGACAATGCTTCCTCTCTTTGCTGTGCATTATGCACAAAGTTGATAAAGGAACTCTTCAAGCCACTGAAACTAAAATCAAAATTATCTTCTTGCATCATTGCTCGAGGAAAGTGATACGTATCACTACCTAGATGGGCAAGGCGATCAATTTCTTTCCCACTAGGATAAGGCAAACCGAGAACTCGACCGACTTTGTCATAGGCTTCACCAGCGGCATCATCTCTCGTTTCTCCGATGATCTCAAAAGAGCCATCTTCTGCCATATACACCAATTCGGTGTGGCCACCGCTGACCAATAATGCCATTAAAGGAAAAACCAATGGCTTCACTAGGCGAGCTGCATAAATATGTCCTGCCATGTGATTGACTGGAATCAGCGGTAAGCTGTGGGCCCACGCAAAGGCTTTTGCTGCAGAAAGCCCAATCAACAGTGCCCCAACCAACCCTGGACCATAGGTAGCAGCAACAGCTGACAACTCTTCTGGTTGTGTGTTGGCTTGGGTCAATGCTTCGTCGATGCACAAAGTAATCTGTTCGACATGGTGACGACTAGCGACTTCTGGTACGACACCGCCGAAGCGCTGGTGGCTCTTGATCTGCGAAGCAACAATGTTACTTAAAATGGTGTCGCCGTTTTTAATCACTGCCACACTGGTTTCATCACAACTGCTTTCAATGGCTAAAATCAATTCATTCATTTGATTTTTTTCCGCCTACTTTCTTTTCCATAATCAACGCATCCTCTTCAGGATGACTGTAATATTTTTTTCTACGACCGATGACCGTATAGCCCATGCGCAAATAAAGGGCCTGTGCTTGTAAATTCGACACACGTACTTCAAGATAGATCCGCCGACCATCGGTTTGTTCCACGAGCGATTCCATTTGTTTCAACAATTCTTTCGCCAAACCATGCCCTTGATATGCTGGTAAAACCGCTACATTAAACAGCTCTGCTTCATCCAGCACTTGCTGAAAACAGAGAAACCCAATCAGCTCTTGGTTGGTTTTTCCATAACGAAACAAATAGCGACTGTTGCTGTTTTGCAAATCTTGCTGAAATTGCTGCAAATTCCAAGGCGAGCCAAAGGGATAGCTCTGATCCGCCAATGACCAGAGCATTTGCGGTGTCGGGATCGTTTGATCTGCTTGTTCGTTAGTCATTTAAAAATTTCACCATATCCAATGCGTCTTCATTGCCTTCAGTGTAATACGCCGTTTTGATCGCCTGTGAAACAAACCCGAGGGTCCGATACAAACGTTGCGCATCACGATTGCCCAGGCGAACTTCTAATGTCAAACGGTCGCATTTGTTTTTCCTTGCATAACGTTCCATCTCTCCTATCAAGAAAGAACCGATCCCTTTTCCTTGATAATCAGGAATGATCGCGATATTGGTGATATGGGCATCAGCGCCTAAAATCCGCACCCCGATAAACCCAATCATCCGTTCATTATGCAAGATGCCCAAATAAAGATGTTTGACCCGTGAATAAAGTTCTGACAAAAAGGCGCTCTTGGTCCAAGGCAGTTCCCCAGCATACACGAGACGCTCCACCTGCAGCAGCTCTTTAATGTCATCACCGACTAATTCACGAACAACATACGTTTCCCCTCGTATCTCTTTTTTACGCTCTGGATATTGAATCTGACGGAAAAGAGCCAACTTTCCCGTCATCGTTTTAAATTTTTTCAACATAGGCATCCACTCCCGGTTCATGCGAGGCTAACCATTTTTCTTCGGCTTCAACTAATTTTAAGTAGTCCGGTACAAAATCATGGATCGAAGCCACCGGCGCTTCTTCTTTCGCAATAGCAGCTAAAACAACGCCATTCGGGTAATTCCATAACGACACTTGATTGATATGGGCTGTCGGCAGTTCCGCCTCGATCATGTCCTTAAATTTGACGGTATCGGCGCCGACAAATAGGACTTCTTGACCATCGACTGCTTTTAGCTGGGTCAATAACTCAGACAGTGAGATATGCTGATCTTTGATCCTTGTTTCTAAGGTACCATTATGCCATTGGTAGGCACCTGCGTAGACATTTTGACGGCGAGCGTCAAACAACGGGACGATCACTTGCGATACGCCCACGCAATTGGCAGCGACTGCTTTCAAACTAGAAACACCAATCAGCGGGATGTTCAATGTTTGTGCCAGCGTTTTTGCTGTTGTGACACCGATGCGCAAACCCGTATACGAGCCAGGACCTTTCGCAACAACAATTTGCTCCAGCTCTTTAGGGGCCATCCCCACCGCCTGCATCAATCCATCAATGGCAGGCATCAATGCTGTGCTGTGGTTTTTGATCGCCATCGTCTGGCTTTGTCCCAACACTTCTTGACCATCGACCACCGCAACCGCCAGTGTCTGGTTTGAGGTATCAATCGCTAATGTTTTCATCTATCTTCTCCCCATTCAAAAAACTCTCTCATATTCTACCATATTCTAATCAAATGCCCAACCAAGTCTCCAAAAAGATGCCTGCGTTTAGAAAAAAAGCAATAGGACAACAATACCCGAACCTTTGAAAAAAGCAAGCACGGCTGCAGTTGCAAACCAGCGGGGCTGTTTAAAGGTTCGGGTAAGGCGATATTCATTTTTTTTTAATCCATTAAAACTCAGTTGACGTGTGTAACGACATCCTTCGGTGATTCAACTGGTTGCTAGGAAGATTGGCGCGTAATCAGCTCCGTTGCGATCGTAACTTTGCGAGGAACGGGTGCTGCATTCGTAATGATATCCAGCAAGGTCGTCACTGCCAGCTCCCCCAGCCATTCCGTATGAACTTTGATGGTTGACAGAGTCGGAAAGACGTACTTTGCGACACTGACATCATTGAAGCCGATAATTGCGATCTCATCTGGAATCTTGATGTTTTTTTCTTGCAAAGCACGCATAGCGCCAATCGCTAAGGCATCACTGGAAGCAAATAAGGCACTTGGCAACTCTTTGTTTTGCTGCAAATACTCTTTCATCGCCTCATAACCGCCCTCTACTGTAAACGGTGCGCTGAGATGATATTGCGGGTGGTGCAACTTCAACCGACGAAGCCGTTCCTCAAAAATCCGGCGCCGAGGGTCTTCGATTTCTTGGTGATGGTCCTTGGTAAACTCAACGCCTGATAACAAGCCGATCCTTTGGTGGCCTTTTGCAATAAAGTCATCGATCACTAAATCGACCGCTTGTTGAAAGTCCACCACCAGAGAATTGACGCCCTGGGCCAATGCGTCAAAATCGACCATCAACAAATTGGATTGGCTTTTTTTCAATTGACGAATCTGGTGATCATCGAATTTCCCTAGCGCGATCGTTCCATCGACGGCGGTATCAGACAATCCTTCATAGGGTTCTTTCAGCAAACGGATCCCTAATTCTTCGGTTTTGTTTTCAATCCCGATACGGATCGCTAAATAGTAAAGATCCGCTAATTCTTCCTCGGTATCAAACCATTGGATCAAGCGCATACTACTGGTTTCTGGCTGACTCTTTTTTTTATGTTTTGTGTAATTGAGTGCTTCTGCGGCTTTAAAAATTTTCTCTTTGGTTTCAGAACTGACCGATAATTCTGAATCGTAATTCAGCACCCGTGATACAGTGGCTGGCGAGACGCCAGCCTGTTGTGCAATATCTTTAATCGTTGCCATCTTCCAGCCTCCTTTTTTTGCGGGGAACTTTTTTATAAAGTAGCTATAAAGCGAGCAAAGGCCGCTTGCCCTGTCTGGTCTCGTTTAAAGACGCCTGCATGCGTCAATACTTGTGTAAAGACTTCTCCTAATGCATTGCGCAAAATCTGCGACACGTTTTCGGCATTGCATTCTGGGTGCTGGGCTTTGATCGCATCTGCCCACGGTATATGGTAAGCCGCGATCTGATTGGGCTGATCCAATAGATAAGCAGTCACTTCTTCTAGTTCCGGAGCTAAACGCGGTGGGAGAACTGCCAAACCCATGACTTCAATCAATCCGATATTTTCTTTTTTGATATGCTGCACTTCTTGATGTGGATGAAAAATGCCGTCAGGATGTTCTTTGGAAACATTATTATCCCGCAAGACTAAGTCCATTTCAAACAGCTCTCCTTGCTTGCGGGCGATCGGTGTCACTGTATGATGAGCCGTCCCATCTTCTGAAAAAGCATGGATCGAAACACTTGGATCTGAGTACTGTTGCCATTGGGCTAACACGTATTGGCAAGCGGCGGCTAATTTTTGTTTGTTTTTCGCTTGTAATCGTATCACCGACATTGGCCACTTCACGATCCCCGCAGCTACATCAGGAAACCCAGTCAAAGAAAAGTGTTGTTCGATTGGCGCTTTTGCCATGGCAAACGTATGCCGCCCTCCTTGGTAATGGTCATGGGACAAGATCGAACCCCCGACGATCGGCAGATCGGCATTGGACCCGACAAAATAATGCGGCATCACTTCAATGATCTGCAACAAGCGAGCGAAGGTTTGCAAATTGATTTTCATAGGCCGATGGTCTAAAGAAAGAAAAATCGAATGCTCATTGTAATAGGCGTAAGGAGAATATTGGAAGCCCCACGCTTCATTATCCAAATTCATACGAATGATCCGATGATTGGTCCGCGCTGGGTAATTGACCCTTCCTTGGTAGCCTTCATTTTCCAAACACAACATACATTTCGGATAATCTACAGAAGCAGCGGTACCTTCTTGGGCAATTTGCTTCGGATCTTTTTCAGGTTTTGATAAATTGATCGTGATCTCGATCTCCCCATACTCCGTATCAACAGGAAAGACGATATTTTTAGCGATGGCCCGAGTCTTGATGTAATCATTTTGACGGCACAGCTCAAAGAAATAATCCGTCGCTTCTTTAGGGTCATTGGCATAATGTTGCGCAAAAAAAGCATTGACTACTGAAGGTGGTGGCGTCAAAAAGTCCATCAACTGTGCTTCAAAGATTTCTCTTTCTGCGTGAGAATCGCCAATTTGCTGATTGCTCAATGCACATGCCACCAGTTCGTCCATCATTTCAATCGAGGAACGAGCAACAGAACGAATTTCGCTGGGCTCAAAAACAGCTTCCCCGATCATGGCTAGTACTCGGTTTTGCAAATAAATACGATCCATTTCCATCCAGCCGCCAGCCTTGATTGCTAAAGTGACGAAATCGCTGATTGTTTGGCTGATCGTCATTGGTTATTCCTCCTGCCCTTGATACCCATTTGGATGGCTGACATGCCAATTCCAAGCAGTCTCGATGATTGCTTCGACGTCGGTATAGACTGGTTTCCAGCCTAAAACCTTTCGTGCTTTTTCACTCGATGCCACTAAGGTACTTGGATCACCGGCACGGCGAGGCGCCACTCTGGCTGGGATCTCTTTTTTCGTTACATTGCGGGCCGCTTCCACCATTTCTTTCACAGAGTACCCATGATTGCTGCCTAAATTGAAGACATTGCTCTCACTGCCTTTTTGTAAATACTCTAATGCTAACAGGTGAGCAGCGATCAGATCTTCGACATGAACATAATCGCGGACACAAGTCCCATCTGGAGTATCGTAATCCTCCCCAAAAATCGCGACTTCTTTTCGTTGTCCTAAAGCAGCTTGCAAGATGATCGGTACTAAGTGTGTTTCTGGATCATGGTCTTCACCGATCGAAGCATCCGACTTCGCGCCAGCCACATTGAAATAACGCAATGCGACATACTTCATACCATAGGCTTCATCGCACCAACGCATCATTTTTTCCATGATCAACTTGCTTTCGCCATAAGGATTTTTAGGATTTGTTGGGGTTTCTTCCGTGATTGGACTATGATCAGGTTCCCCATAGGTTGCTGCTGTAGAAGAAAAGACAATATGTTTCACTTGATGTTCCTTCATCACTTCTAAGAGGACCTGCATCCCATACACATTATTGTTGAAATATTTCAATGGTTTTTCTACGGATTCGCCCACCAAAGAGCTAGCAGCAAAGTGAATCACGCCATCGATCGTTTCTTTTTCAAATACCGATTGTAAAAATGCTTTGTCGCGAATATCCCCTTCATAAAAGGTTGCTGCTGGATGGATCGCTTGGCGATGTCCTGTCAGCAAATTGTCAACGACAACGACTTGTTTTCCTTGTCCGATCAATTGATCGACTGCATGAGAACCGATATAGCCGGCTCCTCCTAATACTAAAATCGCCATATTTTCAGCCTTCTTTCTAAATTCCTTCATCATTTCTTATTCTACAGTTTTCGTGCACCATCATCAATACTTGCTTGATAAATGTCGGTTGCGTAGCCGATTTCTGCTAAATAGGTTGCTTTGACGGACGCTTCAAAATCAGCCCATTCACTTGCTTTGACCAATGCGATCCCGCAGCCGCCAAAGCCCGCACCAGTCATCCGCGCACCTAAAACAGCAGGATGCGCTTGAGCAGCTGCGACTAATGTATCTAGTTCACGCCCTGTCACTTCATAATCATCCCGCAATGAAGCATGCGAAGCATTTAACAACTGGCCGAATTCTTCAAGATCACCAGCAGTCAAAGCGGCTTTTGCTTTTAATGTCCGTTGGTTTTCCGTCACTGCATGTTTCGCCCGTTTGATCAAGCGTGGATCATCGATCAATGCTGTATTTGCAAAAAAGGTTGCTTCGTCCAATGCGCCCAATGAATCAACGGCTAATGATTTTTGCAAACGAGCTAATGCTTCTTCACATTCTGCACGTCGTTCATTGTATTTAGAATCAGCCAATTCGCGGCGCTTATTGGTATTCATGATCGCTACGACATAATCACCAAATGCCGCTGGTACGACTTCATAATTTAAAGTGTTCGTATCTAAAAGCAATGCATGGTCTTTTTGACCCATTCCGATCGCAAATTGATCCATGATCCCTGAGTTAACGCCAATAAACTCATTTTCGACTTTTTTGCCGATTTTAACTAAGTCCAAGGTCTTCAAAGTTAAATCAAAGAGATCTTTTAGACAAACCCCCGTCAGCAATTCAATCGATGCAGAAGAAGAAAGACCTGCGCCATTCGGAATGTTGCCATAAAAAGCGATGTCAAAGCCACGATCGATCCCTTGCCCCGCTTCTTTTAGGAAACGAACGACCCCTTTCGGATAGTTTGTCCAATCATCTTCTTTTCGGTAATCTAGTTCATCTAACTGAAAGGAGATCACGCCTTTTTCTGGAAAATTCTCTGAATAGAGTTGGATCAACTGGTCTTCACGTTTTCGTGCTACTGCATACGTGCCTAATGTGATTGCCGCCGGGAAAACATAACCGCCATTGTAATCTGTGTGTTCACCGATCAAGTTGATTCTCCCTGGCGCAAAATACATGCCTGTGCCTGCTGTTCCAAATTTATCAATAAATATCTGTTGCAATTGCTCCATTTTTCTCACTCCCACTTTCTTTTTAGTAAACTTATTGTAAATTATTTACTAAATTATTTCAAGCGTTTTCAATCCCAAAAGTGATTTTTTTTGATATTTTTTCCGTTTTCATTCATAATGAACCTATAACTAAAGGCGAGGTGTTTAATGATGAAACGATTTCTTTCAGGATTTTTAGTAGGAACAGTCGCAACGGTTGCTGCAGCTGCAAGTGTTGTTATGACGGTCAAGAAACAAGTGATTGATCCAATTGACGAACAACAAGCAGATCATGATGAAAAACGGAAACGCGCGATGCGTAAAAGCGTTGCCCGCTAATCATTTGCTACAAAAGAGCCGTCAGCCTTCAATAGGCTGGCGGCTCTTTTAGGTAATCATTCTGCCTTCTCCAGTAAGTCCTGCAAAATCACGGCTTGATTTTGTTCTTCATTTTTCGCTCCGTAAAGTAAGGTCACGGTCTGTTGTTCAGCAACCAACGCTTTTAACCGTGCCAAGGCATCTTTAGCTGGCGCTTTCTCTAATTCTTGTAGATAGCGGCCTTTAAACGCATCAAAACGTTCAGGATCATGCCCAAACCATTTGCGCAATTCAGTACTTGGTGCGACTGCTTTGAGCCATAGATCGATCTGGGCTGCCTCCTTTTTCATTCCTCTAGGCCAGATGCGATCCACCAATACCCGATAGCCATCTGTCGTTTCCGCCACTTCATAAATTCTTTTTCGCTTGATCAACGCACACTCTCCTTATCGATAGACCTAAGTTCTATAAATAAAGGCAAAAGTCCACAATGTAAATTGAACAATGACTTACTTGAAACACTCCGTTTGGTGTTTCGTCGCTCATTCAAATTTGCTTGTGTTCTTTTGCCTTAAGTTCTCTCTTTTATAAACTATTTTTCTTTTTCGTCTTGCCACTCCAGCCTTCATAACCTTCTTTTAGGATATAGACATTGGTAAAGCCTTCTTTTCGTAATTTATTTGCTGCGCGAATACTCAACGATTTACGCGTGTCATATAAGTAGATCGGTTGATCTTTACGAAATGCGCTGAAGGAATTGGTTAAAACAGTAAAGGGAATATTACGCGCCCCTAAAATATGCCCACTGTCAAATTCATTTTTTTCCCGAACGTCGATCACTTGGGCTTTCTTCATTCCTGCTTTAAATTCATCTTCTGAGATGATCGTTGCTGAACGGCGTCCCATAATTTGAAAATACGCCCAGTTCAAAGCGATTGCTAAGATTATTAATGCCAAAACCAAGTTTAGCCACATAATTGGTGTCATTTCTTCTATTCCTCTCTATTGTAACAAACATTCTTTTTTGATTTATGCTGCTTTAATCTATCCTTGCCTAGCAGCTTGTCATCTATGCTTTTGCTGCAAACTGCAAAGCTAATGATGCTGCCCCAATCACACCGGCATCATTCCCAAGTTCGGCCAATTTGATTTCAGTACTTTCCGTTACCTGTGGGAAGGTAAATTGAGCAAAGTAGGCAGCAACCCGTTCACGTAAAAATTCACCGGCTGCTGATACGCCTCCACCTAAAACGATACTTGATGGATTTAATGTGTTTCCTAGGTTTCCGCATGCCAACCCAAGGTAGAAGCACACTTTATCAACGACCATCAAGCCAAATGGATCGTTTGCTTGAGCCGCTTCAAAAATATCTTTACTTGAAACATCTTCCCCATTGTCCAGCTGTTGTTTCAATGCCGAGTCGCCAGCATATTCTTCTGCCAACTGTCGAGCAACTCGCACAACACCCGTCGCACTAGAAACCGTTTCTAAACAACCACGTTTGCCGCAAGTACATTCGAACCCTTCAGGATCAACAGTGATATGACCGATTTCTCCGGCACAACCAGCAACCCCATGAAGCAATTGCCCTTCCATGATGATACCGCCGCCAACACCTGTACCTAGTGTGATAAAGATGACATCAGGATTGTTATCCCCTGCCCCTTTCCAACGCTCACCTAAAGCTGCTACATTGGCATCGTTATCGATGGCAAAGGGGATTTTTGTGCCTTTTTCAATCAGTTCTTTGACTGGCTGAAGTGTTTTCCAGTTCAGATTGTAGGCACCTATGACGGTTCCTTTGTCACGGTCGACACTTCCTGGTGTCCCCATACCAATACCGATAAATGCTTCCGGCTGTAAGCCATATAATTCTAGGCGATGATTGATCGATGCCACGATTTCTGGCACGATATGTGAGCCTTCATCAAGAATATTGGTGTCAATACTCCATTTTTGCTGAATCTCGCCTTCGCTCGTTAAAATAGCGAATTTCACAGTTGTTCCGCCTAAATCAATTCCGATGATTTTTTTGTCCATCACTTGTTTTCCTCCCGGCTTTCTTCAATTCGATGCTCCCGCGTAAGAATTCGCCGGGCAGTCAGATATACATCCCGATCTATCAAGCGACTGTCATAAAAGTTTTTCAACTCGATTTGCATCAGTTCTATATCGTAGATCCGCTTGCCGACATATACGTAAACACCAAATTGTTTCAGTAATTGTTGTACGTCATATAACGTTTCCATTTAACCACTTCCTGCTTATTATACAAGTAATTAATATTTTTTAAAACCATATATCACAAAAATAGCCAATAAGAAAACAAAGAGTCCGCCAGAGAGGATTCTGGTGTGGATCGAATATTTTCCATAGTTCTTTGGCAATGCCAAAAGATTCCCTAACAATAACCCACCGAGGATCCCGCCAATGTGTCCCCACATATCAATCGTTTGATCAAACACCCCAAAAACCAGGTTCAATCCAACGAATAGGGCAAATTGCCGTACCATTGCTTGGATGCGGTAATCATTTCTAAAATGCCAACCTAAAATCAAAAATGCCCCGAAAAGCCCGAATAATGAAGTACTAGCGCCTGCTGATTGAACCCCTATTTGGTTGAAAGCAAAACTCATGGTATTGCCCATGATGCCGCTTAGTAAATACAAGGCAAAAAAACGGCTATGACCATAGATGGCTTCTACTTGTTGCCCCATATAATAGAGAATCACAGAGTTGATCGCAAAATGTGCCAACCCGAAATGCAGAAAGATTGGGGTAACGAAACGCCAATATTCATTTAAATAGACGACAAACGGACCAAACATCACCCCGCCTGATTGAATAGAGGGACTAAAATAACCCAAGATAAACACAATAGTTTGGATAGCTAAAAATAGATACGTGAAGATCGGCTGATTCAGCCATCTTTTCATTTGAGAATTCATTGACGTGCTCCTTTACGTGCGAATAAGCGAATCCGTATAGATTTTATCGATTGGAATGTCGAATACATCTGGTGTCCATTGATCGTTGAATTGTTCTCCGAAGACCAAAGAAACGGTCTTGCCATCAAAAGCAGACAAGAAACGATCATAATAGCCGCCGCCAAAGCCGATGCGATAGCCTTTTTTCGAAAAAGCCAAGCCGGGAACAATGAGTAAATCCAAGTGATGGGCTTCTTGCTCACTGATCGGCTCTTCAACCCCAAATGCCGACGTTTCATAACGCGTTACCGGCTCCACATGATAAAACTGCAATTTTTTTTGTTGTGCTTTCGGCACTGCGATTCGTTTGTTTTGTTCAAATCCTTTAGCAAAAATAGCCGCTGTATCAAATTCAAATGGCAACGAACGGATCACTCCTACTGACTTAGCCGTTTGCCAAAGCTGAGAAGAAAACAGCAACTGCAAAATCACCGTTTCTTTCTGCTGCTTTTGTTTGCTCGGCATTTTTTTTAATGTTTGGATCATGTGCTCTCTAATGACTGGTTTTTCCATTGGATCACTCCTCTCAGAAATAGTACCAAAAACTGTGTCCAAATAGCAAACTAGAATCGCAGATTTCTTGGCAAGATCATGACTATCTGCTCATCCTTCTTTACGCCGGATCAGTAAAAAGACAAAGTACGGTGCCCCCACGATAGAAATGATGATACCAGCTGGGATCTCACCGCTTGTCAATAGTAAACGACCGATCGTATCACTTACTAAGACCAGCAGACTGCCGATCATTCCCGCTAAGAAAAAGGCACTGCGAGATTCTCTGCCGATGAGTCCCTTGGCGATATGAGGCGCCAATAAGCCCACAAAGGCTAAATTACCGGTATAGCCAACCGTACTGGCAGCCAAACCAACCGCAATCACTAAAAACCACGTCCGCAACCGTGTCAAAGAAACCCCTAAGCTAATTGCCTGTTCCTCACCAAAACCAAGCAGATTAAGTTTAGGTACGGTCCAGAAAGCTGCGACAGACAATACGATGACCCAAGGAAGCAGACTGGTAATTTGCTGCCACGAGGTTCCCCAGATAGATCCAGAAAGCCATGCTGTTACAAAGCGATAGCGGTCTTTTGATAATTCCACCGTAAAAAGTAAAGTAGCCGCGGCCAACCCTGCATTGACGGCGATTCCCGCCAGCAGCACTCGCTCCATCGACAACAATTGGCGGTGTTTATAGGCAATCAAATAGACCAGTACAGCAGCCAACAAGCCACCGAAGATCCCAACGACAGGTAAAAGCTGCGATCCTTGGGTATAACCCCCTAAGTAGATCATTACAAAGAGACCCGCGCCATTGTTGATTCCTACGATACTTGCATCAGCCAGCTCGTTTCTCGTCACCCCCTGCAAGACAAAACCAGAAAAACCAAAGGCACCGCCGGCGATCAGCGCCAGACAAGCCCGTGGTAGTCGAAACTCAGTAAACGTCAGTACCTGACTCGAAGAAGCCGTACCTTGAAAGATTGCCCCTAATGTCTGAAAGGTTAAGATTGTTTTTCCCACCATGACACTTCCTAAAAAAGCGGCCATCACCAGTAGAAAAAAAACAAAGAGTGTTTTTTTCATCAGTCTTCCCTCCGTATCTTGACCAATAGAAAAGGCACACCGATCAATGCCATCAGTATCCCAAAGGGTGTCTCAAAAGGGGGATTGATCAAGCGACCTGCCAGATCAGCGGCCATCACTAGGGACCCACCTCCAATGATCGTCAAAGGCAAAATTAATTGGTAGTTTTTGCCCACCATCCCCCGCACGACATGAGGAACCATTAAGCCGACAAAGCTGACCGGTCCTACAAGCGAAACCGCCATTCCCGCCAAAACTACGACTAACAGTAAGGCAGATGCCCGAATCAGATGCGGGTGCTTGCCTAATGAAATGACGGTGTCATCTCCTAGTGCTAACAGATTGAGGGCTTTTCCTAGCCGTAGCACAAAAACGATGGCGATCAGATAGATGGGGCCCACAAAACGCAGTTGCTGCCAAGTCACATTCGCCGCACCACCGATAAACCAAAAGGCTATCTCTTGGTTTAAATCAAATTGCAATGACAGAGTTTGACTAATGGCTGAGAAAAAAGAACTTAATGCCACACCAGCCAAAATCAGTCCCGTGGGCGACATGCCTAGTTTGGCGTATCTGGTCAGTAAAAAAAGCAGCCCAGTTGCCGCAAACGCACCAAAAAAGGAAAACAGCGCCGCTTGACTCGGTTGCACACTAGGAAAGAGGATAAATGCGATCGCTAGTCCCAAGGCAGCCCCACTATTGACACCTAAAAGACCACCATCTGCCAAGGGATTTCTCGTAATCCCCTGCATGATGGCTCCTGTAACAGCAAAACAACTTCCTACTAGAAAAGCAGCCAAAACACGTGGCAACCGAATATTGCGCAAGACTTGATGCAGCTGATTCTCATAATCAAAAGCAAAGACGGCATCCCAGATCGTTTCAAAAGAAAGGTCCGCTGCTCCTTGAGTGATCGCTAAAAAGAAACAGATAATAAAGCAGCCACTAAAAAGCAGCAGCAGCCAAGGAAACTTTTTCATATCTGCGCTCCTAACTCATAGGTCAAGACCAGCGGCTTTGTACTATTAGGAAAGGTACCTAACACGGCATCGATCTCAAACAAACGCTGCAGCCATTCTTTGGTCAGCACCGTTTCCGGTGTACCGGAAACCAAAAGCTCTCCACCTTTTAATGCGTAAATATAATCAGAAAAACGTGACGCATGATTCAGGTCATGAATCGACATAATGATCGTTTTCCCATAGGTTTTATTGATTTGCTGTAATAAGAGCAAAATTTCTAATTGATGCGCAGGATCTAAAAAGGTTGTTGGTTCATCTAAAATCACGATATCCGTATCTTGCGCCAGTGCCATGGCGATCCAAACGCGCTGCTTTTGCCCCCCTGACAGCGTACTGATCACTTCTTCTGCTAATGCCGTCAAACCAGTTGCTTGCAAAGACCAGTCGATCGCTGCAAGATCTTGTTCCGATAGACTATTCAGTCCTTTTTGATAGGGAAAACGACCGTAAGAAACAATTTCGCGAATCGTCAAGCCAATCGATGAGTCGCTAACTTGTGAAAGCAGCGCAATCTTTTTAGCCACTTCTTTGGTTTTGATGTTCTGGAGGTTTTGTGTATCTAATAGGACCTCACCAGACAAAGGCTGTAAAATTCGGGCGAGTGCCTTTAAAAATGTCGATTTTCCACTGCCGTTCGGACCAATCAAGCCGATGATTTTCCCTTCTGGAATCTCAATTGTTAGATCTTGCACAATTTTTTGTTTTTGATAGCCGACACTCAAGTCAACTGTTCGTAATTTCGCCATATTCGTCCCCAAAATAATTGATTGATAATGCTTATCAATTATGAATGTAATCCTACTATTCGTCAATAGTTCTAAAAAAAGGAAATAAAAAAATAAGATTGACAAATCAGCGTTTCTCCGTAATAATAGCAATCAGCAAATGAGAATTATTCTCAATTAAAATGATAAGTGCTCATCTTTTAACAAAGGAGGAAGTTTTTCTATGAAACAATGGTCAAAAAGAAGTACTTGGCTTACCCTGCTAGCAGCCTGCTCCCTTACCCTACTGGGTGCTTGCGGTACGAATAATGACTCAACGGATAGCAGTGGAAAAGCCACTACTTCTTCAGAAATAGCAACAACCTTTACCGATGCGATGGGAAATGAAGTCACTGTTCCCGAAAACCCACAACGGGTGATCGGTAGTTACTTGGAAGATTATTTGGTCGCTTTAGGGGTAATCCCGGTTGCTCAATGGACAGTCGGCAATGACAGTGATCAAGCATACTTGCAAGACAAACTAGCAGATGTGCCAAGAATCAACTATGATCTGCCCTATGAAGATGTCTTGAGCTTTGAGCCAGACCTACTGCTGATGGATAGCAATTCCATGGTGGAAGGCGATAAATATGATCAGTACAGTAAGATCGCGCCGACCTATGTGGTCACAAATGGCGAGGAAGTAACCTGGCGTGAACGTCTGACAGATATCGCAAAGGTCTTACACAAAGAAGAGGAAGCTGCCCAAGTAGAAGCTGATTATGATGACTTAGTCGCTACTACCAAGGAAACGTACGCTGATCAAATCCAAGGCAAGTCGATTGCTGTTTTATGGGTGGTCAATAATTCTGTCTTCATGGTTTCAGAAACAAAATCAAGTGGTCAACTGCTGTATCACGAACTCGGTTTTGAAGTTCCCTCGCTTGTTTCAGAAATCAGTGAAAGTGCCACTGCTGACTGGTCTGCCGTTTCTCTGGAAAAATTGGCAGAATTGGATGCCGATTACTTGATTTTAGTGAATAGTGATAAAGGCGCTGATTTTTTCAGCGAACAAGTCTGGCAAAATCTTGATGCAGTCAAAAACAATCATTTATGGGAATTTGGTCCTGAATCAAGCTGGCTCTACAACGGTCCGATCGCCTATACCAAAATGATCGAAGATATCCAGAGCAAATTGGACTAATACGTTTCAAGTAATTCGTCAAGTAAAACTACTTAACAAATTTCAGGAAAAAGCTAGCATTCCCGCACAAAACATGCTATTATATTTTAGTCTGAGAGATTTCTTAGAGGATTCTTGTATCGTTAGGGGGGAAAATCATGCGCGTAAACATCACATTAGAGTGCACTTCTTGTAAAGAACGCAACTACTTATCAAACAAAAACAAACGTAACAATCCTGATCGTTTGGAAAAGAAAAAATATTGCCCACGTGAAAGAAAAGTTACTTTACACCGCGAAACAAAATAATGCTATTTAAGAAGTTCGCAAACGCTGATAACCAAGGCGTTTGCGAACTTCTTTTTTTTCAGACATTTTGCAATGATAGCTGCTGCATTTTTATTTCCCTCTTTACACAACCACTCCCCTATTTTCACTTATTTGCTTTGAACTTTTGAGCCAACTTTTTCTTTGAAGCGACGTATAAATAAATTTTAATGTATAATGTAAAAAAGAAACTAATGTTCAACAAAGGCGGCACATAGAACATGAACTAGCTTTTTCTTCTAGCTGTCCTTTCAATATACTTTGAGTGCCAGTCGATCCTTTCATGCTATACTGCCTACAGGAGGTGAACCCATGCTTGGCAATTTTACGTATCTACCTAGTAACTATCGTCTGTTTTATGGCGCTTTTCTTTTTGCTCTTATTGGAAATATGCTTTTCATTTTCATTAAACACCCTGCTTGGACCTTTAGCTTACCGACAGTGATTATCCTCTTCTTAATAAATGTCTTCTTTTGGACAAAATACAAGAAGAAAGTTATTCCTTGCACAACTGATGCACTGTTTTATGTTCTGCTCTTCCTATTGGTATTTTACAATCACTAACATAATGCTTATTTTGATACTAATTGTTTCTCTTTCCCCTATTTCGTCATAACGAAGGAGTGTTGATGCGATGGAGATTTCCCATATCACGTTGATCGTACAGAATTTAGCAAAGACGACAACGATGCTGGAAACATTGTTTGAAGCAGAGGAAATTTATGATAGCCGAGACCAGCCCCATTCTTACTTCCCAGAAAAATTCTTTTTGATCGATGGCTTATGGCTTGCTGTTATGGAGGATGCCTCCCAGAAGCTGCCGAAAACGTATAACCATATTGCCTTTAAAATCGATCAAACTCAAATCGATTCCTTGATTACGCGCATCCAAGGACTAGGATTGAAGATCGAAAAAGATCGTTCTCGTATCAAAGGCGAAGGTGCTTCCATTTATTTTTACGATGATGACAATCATTTGTTTGAACTACACACTGGTACGTTGGCTGAACGGTTGCACCATTACCGTCTGACAGAAACGAGGTAATCTTCATTGCTAGCAACTGCATTGACTGTTATGGAAAGAATTCCCACAAGAAAGGAAGAAAACAATGAAACTAGATATGGTTGGTATTATCACAAAAAACATGGAACAGGCACTGGCTTTTTATCAAGTACTTGGCTTCACACCATTAGGTCAGCACTCAGAAGATTATATGGAATTAGCAAACGACGGGGTTCGCATCTCCTTGAATAGCCGCAAAATGGTTGCCGGAATCTATGGGCATTCACCAATGACTGTGGGAGATACGATTGAATTAGCCTTTTTATGTGATTCCCCTGAAGAGGTTGATGCCCTTCATGCAAAAGTCGTAGCTGCCGGGTATCAGTCTTTCAAAGAACCTTGGTGTGCCTTTTGGGGGCAACGCTATGCCATCGTCAAAGATATAGACGGCAATCTCTTAAGTTTGTTTGCAATGCTACCTGCCGAAAATTGATTTAAGCTACGACAGTCGGTCCAATGGATCGGCTGTTTTTTTAATCACACCTTCGGGTAAAAAGACAAAATCACGTTTTTATGTCCAATCGGATTCTGATAACCTGAAATGAATGTATCCCTTATAAAACAACGTTTCCCATCATTATAAACCAAAAATAATCTCTCTATAAAAAAACAAATCCACCCATCCGCTCCTGTTCGCTTGACAAAAAAGAACAAACGTTCGTATAATCTCGGTAAGGAGTGATAAAAATGGGTGGTTTTAATTATGCGCTCGAGCCAAAACGCGATATCTTATTTATCGATGTCAAAAGTTTTTATGCTTCTGTCGAATGCATCTCGCGCGGATTAGACCCTATCCAAGCGATGCTGGTCGTCATGTCTCATTCTGACAATACTGGAAACGGCTTAATCTTAGCGGCTTCCCCAAAGGCAAAATCGGCTTTAGGAATTTCAAATGTGACCCGCAATGACAATCTGCCGACGCATCCCGATTTGTACAAAGCATCGCCACGTATGAGTTTTTATATCAAAGAAAACACCAAAGTCAATGATGTCTTTCGCAAATATGTTGGACAAGATGATTTGCTGCTCTATTCAATCGACGAAACGATGATGGATCTGACTCGTACACTGGATCTTTTCATTCCTGATAACACGATTTCTCGCGAAGAAAAACGTTGGCTGATTGCCCAGCAAATTCAAAAAGACATTTACGAAACAACGAAATTGTATGTCACCATCGGTATTGGTGACAATCCTTTGTTAGCAAAACTAGCTTTAGATAACGAATCCAAACACAACCGTTCCTTGATTGCCGAATGGACCTACGAAGATGTCCCGACAAAAGTTTGGCAAATCAGCCCCATGACTGAGTTTTGGGGAATCGGTCGACGCACAGAAAAACGACTTCACTTGATGGGGATTGAATCTATTGAACAATTGGCTCATGCCAGTCCTGATCTTTTGCGCAGTCGCATGGGAATCATTGGTGAGCAGCTCTACCATCACGCTCACGGCATTGACCGCACCATTTTAGCCGAACCGACACCGCAGGTCATGGAAAAAAGCTACGGCAATAGTCAGGTCCTACATCGCAATTATTATTTACAAGAAGAAATCGAGATCGTCATCAAGGAAATGGCAGAGCAAGTTGCCGCTCGAATTCGCCGCCATCATTGTCAGACCGCTTGTATCAATGTTTACATCGGCGTAGCCTTTGGTGAAACTGCCTCTGGCTTTTCCCGACAAATGAAAATCCCGCCAACTGACAATACACGTAAGCTTGTTGCTCATTGCCTATTTCTCTTTCGAAAATTTTATACCGGGCAAGTCGTTCGCCACATCGGTATCACCTATTCAAAATTGGTTTATACAGAAAATGTCCAGCTGGATCTTTTTGAGCAAGCAGAAACGCAATTACGCCAGCGTAAATTAGATTTGATCATCGATAAGATTCGTGAGAAATACGGCTTCACTTCGATCGTTCATGCCACAAGCCGAATGGAAGGCGCTCGTGCCATTGCACGCAGCAAATTAGTCGGTGGTCACGCTGGTGGTCTAGATGGGATCGCCAACATAGGACCTGTCCATCAGCAAAAAGAAAAAGAACCGTTTGCTGATGGTTCAAAAAATACTGGCACTTGACTCGTTTTTCTTTCCTTTTCGATGACAAATCTTAAGATAACATTAACAAACGATCCATTTTTTAAAGATTTATGTAATTTCGAGGCCCCCATCTCCCCCTTTACTTCTTTCTAAGGTACTTTAATAGCAAGGAGTGTGAGCAGATGAAAATTGACAAAATCGAATACAAACGAGTCATCAATGGTGCGGGACACCTTGAGTACGATTTGCTGCAATATTTAGAAAAGAATCGGGCGACTGCTGCACAAAACCTGAAACAGTCTGAGATCGATTACCTTCTGGAAAAAGATATTCAGCATCGGATCATTCAACATGCTCGTAAGAGTTTCTTTGGCGATACAATCGTTTTAAAGGATGAATATGCCGAAGATTATCTTTTATTAAAAAAGTATACGGATATGTTCCAAGAAACATTCTAAAAAAAAACGCAGAACCAACTGGTTCTGCGTTTTTCTTATTCTTCGAAATGTTCTTGATAAACATCATCAACCGTTTGATTTGGGTCGATCACGATATACAGACTCTTCGTTTTTTCACTGATTTTTGTTGATTGGTATACATTATCCAATCCTTCCGTATCTTTGTCCTTGTATGGGAAATAAACAAGATCCGGTGTACCGTTACGGTAAAGAATTTCCATCCGTTCAATATCTTCATATTTCAACGCACGAGCAAACATCCCTAATTCAAGTCCGCCTAAGTTGATGTCATGTGTTGCCACATGATCGCCTTCTTGAAAGATTTCAATTTTGAACCCAGCACATGGATGAATCTCAACGAATTCGCTTCCGTGGATACGGCCAAAACTGGTCGTGATTTGTTTGATCCATAAGTCACCGATGTAACGGCGCTCGATCGTCCATGTTTCTCCATTACGGAAATAAAATTTTAAAGCTTTCATTTCTCTAGCCATGACAAAACGCTCCTTTTTATTAATAATACATTTTAATTCTAACACATAGTCGCTACTGGGACACAAATTAACTTTGGTTTTCGTTGACTTTTTTCATAAACCGAGAGATTTCCACCGCCGCTCGTTGATGAGTCCCTTTAGCAATGAGTTGTTGCGCCCCATCGGTCACCTGATAATCAAACTGGAATCCTTGTTCTTTTTCCCATTGTATAAAAACTGTGATTGTCGCTCCGACTGGTGAAGGTTTCAAATGATCGATCGAAAACTTTGTACCAACGGTGGTAAACCCTTTATCTAAAGTAGGCTCAAGTGCTTCCCAACAGGTGTTTTCCACCATTGCGACCAGTCGAGGGGTTGCTAAAACCGCTAAACCGCCAGAACCCAAAACAGCCGCAGTGTCTTGAAGGTCAACGAGAAAGTCTTTTTTGCTTTCCATTCTTCAGTTATCCCTCCTTCGCTAAATATGCTTGGGCAAACGCCAATAGTGCTTCTTTTTCATTAGGGATTTTTCGTGTGATGACTGCAGCTTCAGCAGCGGCCAAGACTTCTTTGAGCCACGGACCAGAAGAACGATCAACTGTCTGCAGTAAATCACGTCCATTGATCGCCAGCTCCTTCAGTGAATGGATCGGTAGCTGCTGATAGCGTTGACTGATTTTTGCTGGATCATTGGGCAGCTTGTCATAACTCAATAATCCTTCAGCTAAACAGGTTGCTTCTAAACCGAACTGATACAACAGCAGATCGTTCCATTCGCCGTTTCGACGCATTAGCAGTGCTTGATAGACCGTTTGTACTTGGCGGATGCAGTCATTCGAACATTTCCAAGCTTTTAAAAAGCTGCGGACTGCCTCAGGAGCTAAACCGATTTGGTCAATGAGCAATACCCAAGCCGTCGTTTCGTTTTCTAATGGGATCGCTGGCAGGTCTGCCATCCGCAGTAACGCCTCACCGTATTCCCGCAAGCCTGGGCAATAGATATAGCATTCGGTTTCTACTAGTGCTCGTAGTGCTTGGTTCCGATGATTGCCTAACAGCAATTTCACGAATTCAATCATGATCCGTTCAACAGAGATTTTCCCCAACAAGGCATGATTCGCATGGATAGCAGCCAATGTTTCTGTTTCTAAAACAAAGCCCAATTGACTGACAAAACGCAGCCCCCGCATCATTCGTAGGGCATCCTCATGGAAACGTTCCTGCGGGTGACCCACTGCTCGTAAAATCTGATTGTCGATATCTGCAAGTCCATCGAAAAGATCAATGATGACCCCATCTTCTTGAAGTGCCAATGCATTGATGGTAAAATCCCGCCGCTTTAGATCTTCTTTCAAGGAACGGACAAAATCAACTTTGTCAGGTCTGCGATAATCCTGATAGGCGGCTTCGGTTCGAAAGGTGGTAATCTCATATTGCGCCTGTTCCCACAAGACCAGCACCGTCCCATGCTCGATACCAATGTCAATGGTTCGAGGAAAAAGCGCCTTGATTTCGGCTGGAAACGCACTGGTAGCAATATCGACATCATGGATCGGCTGGCCTAAAATCGTATCCCGCACGCTGCCGCCAACAAAGTATGCTTCATAGCCCGCGGCTTCGATTTTTTTTAGGAGTGGCGCAGCTTCTGCAAATTCTTTTGGTAGTTTAGTCAGCTTCATGTACTTTCCCATCTTTTCTTTCAAAACGATACGCATCCCGCTGATTGAATTTTGCCATATTTTCCTCAAACACTTCAGTCAGGTCGATGTCTAGTGAATTGGCCATGATCATCGTCACAAAGAGTACATCGCCCAGTTCTTCTGCCACTGTCTTTTCAACTTCATCGCTTTTTTTATTTTTTTCCCCGTAATAGTGATTTACTTCTCGCGCCAATTCGCCAACTTCTTCAGTCAAACGAGCCATTTGGGCGAGGGGGCTGAAATAGCCAGTTTTAAATTGTTGAATATAGGCATCGACTTCTTCTTGCATCGATGCCAAGGAACGTTTATCTGTCATCTTCTTCACCCTTTCTCGTTTATCTTACCAAAAGAATGGCTGCCTGCCTAGATAGAGCCCCCCTCAGGATTTGTTGTACATTCAATGATTTCGTGCTACATTGATACTTGTGGAAGTTGAATAACGGAGGAAACAGGATGCGGGCATTTTTTTCATGGCGAACGATTCGCGACATTGTTTTGATTATTTTCGGTACGAGTATTTATGGCTTCGGTCTAGTCTATTTAAATATCCCAAATGACTTAGCAGAAGGCGGTGTGACAGGGATCACCTTGATCCTGCGAGCCTTATGGGGAATCAATCCTGCCATTAGTACATTGATCTTAAATATTCCGATCATTTTGATCGGTGGCAAAATTCTTGGTCGACGCTCATTAGTGTATACGATTTTAGGAACCTTTGGTTTGTCTTTTTGGTTGGCATTTTGGCAGAGTGTTCCCCTGTTGATCGATCTACAGCATGATCTACTGATCGTCGCACTCTTGGCTGGTTTGATTGCAGGGATCGGTAGTGGGATCGTCTACAAAGTCGGTGGAACAACAGGTGGCGTCGATGTACTGGCGCGCATTTTAGAGAAAAACTTTGGGGTGACGATCGGGCGGTCGCTTTTGATCTTTGATGTGTTCGTCCTGTTGCTTTCTTTGACCTATATAGATTTGAACCGCATGATGTATACCTTGATTTTTTCTTATGTCTTCACTCGTGTGATCGATTCGATCTTAGACGGCGGCTATTCAGCCAAAGGGATTTTAGTGATCAGCAATCACAGCGAAGAGATAGCTCCTGTTTTAATGGATGAATTGGAACGCGGTGTCACGTTTTTACAGGGCGAAGGGGCTTACTCAAGAGTATCGAAACAAATCATTTATATGGTGGTCAGCGGACGGGAGATTTCTGAAGTCAAGCGCATTGTTCATGACTTTGATCCGCAAGCGTTTGTTTCTGTCATCAATGTCCATGAAGTCGAAGGCGAAGGCTTTACTTACTTAAGACCTAAGTCACGGTTCTTACAGCGCAAAGCAGCGGTCTCTAAAACAAAATAAAGACTAAAAAAGCAGTCCCGGTTAAAGGACTGCTTTTTTATTTGTCAGCGGCTTTTTTCTTTTTGTTGGAGCAAGTGCCGATTTACTTCATCGGAAAGTTCTAAGAAGGCATCACGATCCCCATTTTCCAATGCTAGATCGATCTGCCGATACAAGGTATCAATTTTGGTTTTTGCTTCTTCTTTTTCAAGGTACTGGGTAACATGTTGGGTCATTTCTTGATCCAAGTGGTCGTTCCAACGTTCATAAGGATTGTCTTCTAAAACTGCTAAATAAAAGGATTGCGACCAAGAATCTGGAAAGAGACATTCAAGATACAAGGGTTGTTTCCAATTCATGCGAATCTCGTGAAAAATCTGATCAATGTCATAAAAGGTCTGTCCTTCGATACTCAAGACAAAGGGTTCGCCTCCAACTTCCGTACTGCGGACACTTAAGCCCCGTTTGGCTGCGGCTGCCCCTTCTACAAAATGAACATTGGTCAAGATCGCTTCATGGTTCGCCAGATAGTTTAACACCCAAGAGACTTCTCGGCGGCTGAAGGAAACGGTCGAAACTAACCAATTAAGAAACTTTTTCTTTTCTTGTACATTGATGTTCATTTCTCTCACCTATCTTTCTAATAAGTCCTCCACGATCGACTGTACTTCTAAATCACCTGGTTCGTGTGCCAAATAATGTTGTAGCAAATGAAGAGCTTCAGGTAAACGCCCTTCTTCACGTAAGAAAATGCCATATTCCTTCATAAACGCCGGTTCATGGTGCAAATCAGCATTGGCTTCTTCGTAATATTTTGCTGCTTTGTCAAAATCTTCTAACGCATTGAAGGCTTGCGCTAGATTCCATAAAGCGTGAGGCTGTTCATTGTCTTCCATTCGCTCGATCGCCAAGATCGCTTCTTGCCAACGCTCTTCATTCAAGTATAAATTACTTAAAGTCAGTAATGTATCCTCTTCTTTTTCACCAGTTTCCAGTGCTTTAAGTAAAAATGACTCGGCTGCTTCACTGTCATGAAGTCGGTAAGCATTCTCGGCAGCAAAATGATAGAAATCCACTTGATATGGATCTTCATGAATCCCTTCTTCGATCACACGTTGCGCTTCTTCCAGCTGTTCTTCTTCTTGCAATGCTTCAGCCAAATAAAGATACAAGGCCCGGTATTGGGGATTCATGACCCGCAACTGCTGCAAGTAGCGAATCGCTTGTTCATTTTCCTTCAGCTGCAAATAGACTAAAGCCGTTTGAAAGAGACGCTCGTCCGTCTGTTCGTCTTCTAAGCTTGCTTCAAAATATTCCAACGCCTCTTCAAACTTACCTGCCATACTCAATGAAGTTCCGGTCCGTTCAACGATCGAAATCCCCGAAATATCCGTAATATCTTCTTCCAGCAATCCTTGATAAAGGTCAACAGCTTCTTGATAGCGATCCGTTGAAAAAGCTAACTCAGCTAAGGCAAAACGAATCAAGGGTTCCTCTGGCACAAGGCTTTGCGCTTCTTTTAATTTGGCTTCGCTGACTTCCGGAATACCGATCAGTTGATAGAGATCCGCACTCAATAACAAGGCTTGCAGATAAGCTTCACTCGTTGGTGGTATTTGATCGATATAGGTGAAGGCTGTTTCAATCTGGTCTTCTTCCATCGCAATTTCCGCTAAAGGAAGCAGCAAAGCTTCATTTTCAGGATGCCGCTGCTGCAAGGTTTCAAATAACGTTTTCGCCTCTTCTAAAAAACCGATCTGCAGTAATTCATCGCCTAAAGCGCCAAGTGTCTCATCATCATCTTTTTGCAGAGCTTCGGTAAAATTCAATTGTGCTTCAGCCAGTTCTTCCGCGGCTAATGCTTTTAACATTTTTTCACTATATGTTTCCATTTAAACCCCTCGAATCTCATTGATTAATCGCTGATAAGTCTCCATCGTCTGGACGAGATCTTTTTCCTCGATTTTCGTTCTGCCCCCTATTGTACCAACTTTTGCCAAAAATAACAGTTTTTTTTCTTTTTGCTGCAATTCTAGTACATGACTGAAATATTCGCTTAATGAAAAAGACTCGGGCAATTCGATGGGAAAGCCTAATCGGGCAAGCCATTGGCAGAACACGGGCAGATCGACAGTCAATTGCTGCTGCTGGACGGTCCACATAAAATGAAACAAAAAGCCAAAGAATAATTTCATCGCATCAGACAGCAAGTGCCCATTTTCCGTTCGATAAGCAGCATCAGCAAAGAGTTGGCCAAACTCCTCCAATTCGCTGCCTGATTGCTGGTATAGTTGGATCAACCGATCGGTATACGCAGCCAACGAATGTCTCATCAACGCCTGATGACTGGGATAGGTTCGATAAAGCTCTTTTAAAAACTCACTATCGGCAAGCACGCCACAACGAATCAGAGTCAAAAAATCGACCAATTTCCCATCGATCTGTTTTTCTGCGATCGTCTGATCGTAAATAACAAATTCGGGTGTATTAGGATTTTCCAGCATCGGGATATCTGGCTTTTTCACAACGATCGCTGTTTCTTTCACACTTTTAGCTAAGGCCCGCAAGGAAACGGGAATCAGCCAAAGCTGTGTCGATAGGACCGAAGTCGCATGGATAAAACTGCTCAGTGCCAATACACCTTCATTCCCAAACCCGACGATCAACAAGGACTCTTGCTTTGAAAAGCGACCGAAGAAATCCATCGCGGCCTTAAATTCACTAAAGTTGTTGCAATACATTTGGTTGGTACAAATATACCAATTGACCTCGCGCGGCAAAAACAGGCGGGTTACTTTTTCTGAAAAGCGGTCATAATAACGCTGATTCGTCAAAATGATCACCTGCTGCGGCTCGATCGACTGTCCTTTCATGACCGATGCCAATGTTTCCCCGTAAGAAATCTGGGTTTCTTGCTCATTTCTGTAAAAAACAGCTTCCATCGGCTCACTCCTTTGTTGCTACTACTTACTATTATAGCAAGAAGCCGTTGAAACACCTACTAAATCGCTAACCATTAGGAAGTATTTTCGCCGATTTGTCCCATGATTCTATGCCAAAAAGCAAAAAACATGGTTTCCTGTATTACAAAGGAAACCATGTTTTTTTCTAAACCAAAAGCGAGTAAAGTGATTGATTTTGCTGAAGGTTGATGTAGCCTTGATCAAACTGTTCAATTCGTGACAGTAATGCGGGTAGATCGTTTTTTTGTTTCAACAAGATTCCCAGCATTACTGGTCCTGTTCCACGATTGATTTTTTTCGTATATTCAAACCTCGTGATATCATCATCAGGCCCTAATACATGGCTAACAAATTCCTTCAACGCACCGGGACGTTGTGGGAAATTGACGATAAAATAATGTTTCAATCCTTGATAAATCAGTGATTTCTCTTCGATCTCTGCCATGCGGGAACTATCATTGTTACCACCACTCACAATACAGACGACCGTCTTGCCTTTGATTTGCTCTTTGATCTCATCCAGGGCTGCCACGCTCAAGGCACCAGCTGGTTCAGCGACGATCGCTTGTTTGCTGTATAATTCTAGAATCGTTTGGCAGATTGCACCTTCTTCCACCGTTACCAATTGATCCACATAGCGTTTGGCATGGGCATAGGTCTGAGCTCCGACTTGTTTGACTGCCGCACCATCGACAAAGGTTTCAATATGCTCTAAAGCCACCGGTCCTTGGTGATCAAAGGCTGCTTGCATCGAGGCGGCCCCTACAGGTTCTGCTCCAACAACTTTTATATTTGGCTGCTTTTCTTTCAAATAGGCTGCGGTCCCGCTGATCAAACCACCGCCACCAATGGCAGCCACCACCAAATCGATCGATACTTGTTTTTTTTCAGCATCCGCCAACATTTCCACGGCTACTGATCCTTGTCCTGCGATAATATTGGGATCATCAAAAGGAGCAATGAAAGCCATTTGCTTTTCTTTTGCAAATTGTTTGGCAGCCTGCGCCGCCGCATCAAAGGTATCTCCCACCAATTCGATTTTGACGTAGTCGCCGCCGAAAAAGAGAACTTGCGCGATTTTTTGTTGCGGCGTCGTTGTTGGCATGAAAATGACCGCATGGATCTGCTGTTCTTGGCAGGTATAAGCAACGCCTTGGGCATGATTTCCGGCACTGGCACAGACGACGCCACGACTGGTCTGCACAGGATCTGCCTGGGTGATCGCATAGTAGGCACCTCGTAATTTGAAGGAGCGGACTTTTTGCAAGTCCTCTCGCTTCAACAAAACCGTCGCTTGGTATTTTTCAGATAAAAAGCGATCATACTGCAGCGGTGTATGACTAACTGCTCCCCGCAGTCGTTCATATGCTTGCTCGATTGCAGAAACTGTCACCAACAAACGCGCCACCTCTAATCTTTCGCAACAAACGGCATCATTTTCCGTAACTCGCTGCCGACTTTTTCAATTTGATGGTTGCCGTTTTCTTCACGCATTTTATAGAATTCAGGGAAGCCATTTTGATTGTCTTCAATGAATCCTTTCGCGAATTGACCATTTTGGATATCTGTCAATACGGCTTTCATGTTTTCTTTGGCTTGTGCGGTGATCACCCGAGCACCGGAAACGTAGTCGCCATACTCTGCCGTATTCGAGATCGAATGGCGCATTTTTTTGAATCCTCCTTCATAAATCAAGTCAACGATCAGTTTCAATTCATGACAAACTTCAAAATACGCCAATTCCGGTTGGTACCCGGCTTCTACCAATGTTTCAAAGCCGGCTTCGATCATGCTGGTCAAACCGCCACAAAGTACGGCTTGTTCCCCGAAAAGATCGGTCTCGGTCTCTTCTTTAAAGGTCGTTTCCAAAACGCCGACCCGTGTGGCACCAATGCCTTTTGCATAAGATAAAGCTGTCGCTTGTGCGTTGCCAGTCGCATCTTGATAGACTGCAAACAAGGCTGGCACCGCAAACCCTTCGGTAAAGGTTCGACGCACCAAATGGCCCGGTCCTTTAGGCGCAACTAGGAATACATCCACCTCTTCTGGCGGCGCGATCACATCAAAATGAATATTAAAACCATGCGCAAATGCTAATGCATTGCCGGCAGAAAGATTCGGTTCGATCTCATTTTTATACAACGATCCTTGGATCTCATCGGGTGCCAAGATCATGACTACGTCCGCTTTTTGAGTGGCTTCGGCTACTGGAAAGACTTCAAATCCGTCGTTTCTTGCAGCTTCTGCTGACTTTCCTTCACGAATGCCGATAAAGACTTCATGACCTGTGTCCCGTAAATTTTGCGCATGAGCGTGCCCTTGAGAGCCGTAGCCGACGATCGCAATCTTCTTGTCTCCTAGATTATCTGTAACTTCCTCGTTGTAATATACTTTTACCATACTTGTTTCCTCCGAATTCTTTCTTTATTATAAGCAATTCAAAATTGCACTTACCCTCTTGTAAAGCCAGTGACACCCGTTCGTGCCAACTGTTTGATCCCGTAGGGACGCAAAACTTCGATGCATGCTTCTACCTTTTTCGTATCACCGGCAACTTGCACAACGATCGTTTTCAGTGCGACATCGACAATGTGCGCTCGAAACGGATCAATCACTGCTTGGATCTCCGAGCGGCTAGTGGTTGGTGCATTGACTTTGATCAGCACCAGTTCTCGTTCGATATGAGGAACTTCTGTAATATCAGAAACCTTCAAGACATCTATTTGTTTGTTTAAATGCTTGGTCACTTGTTCTGTTTCTGCCAAATCGTTCACGTTGACAATGATCGTCATTCGTGAAAACTCTGGCCGTTCCGTTGTGCCGACAGAAATACTCTCGATATTGACCTGCCGGCGGTTTAAGACACTCGTGATGCGGCTCAAAACACCTGCTTCATTATGGACGATTGCTGCTAATACCCGTTTCATCCCCTTAGACCCCCATCATTTCATGATTGGCTTTCCCCGGTGGGATCATCGGCAACACATGCTCTGAGGGCGAGACCATTACTTCGATCAGTTGCGGCCCCGTATGTGCAAAAGCTTCCGCTAGCATAGCAGAAAGCTGAGTGGGTTCATCGATCCGACAGCCTTCGATGCCATAAGCTTGTGCTAGTTTAACAAAATCAGGTTGCTGTGCAAAAACAGAGGCAGAGCGTCGTTTGCCATGAAATGTTTCTTGCCATTGGCGGACCATTCCTAACGAACGATTATTCAACAAAACAAATTTGACATTCAAGCCATACTCATTCAAAATAGCAAATTCCTGGTTTGTCATTTGGAACCCGCCATCGCCAACAAACACCACGACCATTTTTTCTGGATGAGCAAATTGGACGCCAATTCCCGCAGGGATACCATAGCCCATCGTGCCTAGTCCGCCACTGGTGATCAACTGCTTAGGAAAGCGAAACGGATAATACTGCGCGACCCACATTTGATGCTGCCCAACATCGGTGATGACGTAAGCCTCTCCTTTGGTCAAACACCCTACTTCTTCGATGACTTTTTGCGGTTTGATTTCTTGTGCTTGAGTGCGATCATAGCGATAAGGTTTTTCCATCTTCCGTTTTTGGCATAGATCCGACCAGGCAGACCACGTTCCTCTAGTTGGCGGATACCGTAGCATCTGTTGCAAAGCAGCCTTGGCATCGCCGACGATTGGGATCTTTGTCTCTACAATCTTGCCGATCTCCACCGGGTCGATGTCGATATGAGCAACGATGGCCTGCTTGCCGAACTGACTGCCGGCAGTCGCTAAGCGATCATCGAAGCGAGAGCCGATATTGATAATCAAATCGGCTTCTGATAAAGCCATGTTCGCCGCATACGTTCCATGCATACCGCCCATGCCCAAGAAAAATTGATGATCATTTGGCAGTAAGCCTAAGCCGAGCAACGTTGTGACTGTCGGCAACTTGTACTTGGCAATAAATGCATTTAATTCAGCCGCAGCTTCAGCCGCGATCACGCCTGCACCAGCCAGTACCACTGGTCGCTGTGCTTTTTCTAAAACGTGCATCAATTTTTCAATTTGCAGACGGGAAGGCTCTGCATTCGGTTGATAACTTTTCCTTGTGATCGGCAATGAGCAGGTTTCAGCGGTTTCTTGCAATGTAATATCTTTCGGAAGGTCGATCACAACAGGTCCCTTACGCCCAGTTGAAGCGATGTGAAAGGCTTCAGCGATCACTTTCGGTAAGTCATCCACACAACGGACTTGGTAATTGTGTTTCGTGATCGGCAACGTGATACCTAGAATATCCGCTTCTTGAAAAGCGTCTTTGCCAATTCCTGGTACGGCCACTTGCCCCGTGATAACCACCAACGGTACGGAATCGCTCATAGCATCGGCAATGCCCGTGACGACATTCGTAGCACCTGGACCACTTGTCACTAAAACGACCCCAACATTGCCAGTAGCTTTGGCATAGCCTTCAGCGGCGTGGATCGCGCCTTGCTCGTGACGCGTCAAAATATTCGGAATCGCTGCATCATATAATTGGTCATATAACGGTAAGACGGCGCCACCCGGGTAGCCAAAGATCATTTCGACGCCTTGCTCTTGCAAGCTGTCCACTAACACTTGCGCGCCAGTCCTTAGATGCGATGCTTGATAGTCGATGTTTTCCATTGCTACTCCTCCTCATCAGGTACTCGCATAATCCCGCCCGTATTCGCAGAGGTCACTAAAGCGGTATAACGTGCAAGCCATCCTTTTTTTACTTTTGAACGAAACTTCGGTCGTTCTTGCGCACGCTTGGCAAGCTCTTCTTCTGAAACTTGCAGATTTAGCGTTCGATTTGGCAAATCAATAATGATCTCATCGCCATCGTTGACTAGTCCTAATGGACCACCGGCTGCAGCTTCCGGAGAAATATGGCCAACGGCGATTCCCCGCGTCGCTCCTGAAAAGCGGCCGTCTGTAATCAAGGCGACATCTTTGCCTAACCCACGACCAACGATACTTGAGGTAGGCGCCAGCATTTCCGGCATTCCCGGCCCCCCTTTCGGGCCTTCATAGCGGATCACTACAACATGTCCTTTTTGTACGGTATGATTGTCGATTGCTGCGACTGCTTCATCATGAGAATCAAAACAGATCGCTTTCCCTTTGAACACTTGGACACTTGGATCGACCCCGCCAACTTTGATGACACTGCCTTCTGGGGCGATGTTTCCGTACAAGATCGATAGACCGCCAACTGGACTATACGGGTTTTCTTTCGGATGGATGACTTCTTCGTTGTGGATCTTCGCTTCAGCGACATTTTCTCGTAACGTCTTACCGGTAACAGTCGGTCGATCGGGATGAATCGCTCCTTCGATATCACATAGCTCCCGAATGATTGCTGAAACCCCACCGGCTTCATGGACATCATGCATCGAATAGGCTGATGATGGCGCGATTTTTGAGAGATAAGGCACTCTTTTAGCGATTTCATTGACCCGTCTTAAGTCATAATCGATCTCTGCTTCATTGGCGATCGCTAAGGTATGCAGCACTGTGTTGGTGGAACCCCCCATCGCCATGTCTAAAGCGAAGGCATCATCGATAGCTTCTTTGGTCACGATGTCTCGAGGTTTCACTTGTTTTTCAACAAGATCCATCAACTTAAAGGCGGCTTGTCTAACTAGTTCTCGTCGTTCTTCAGACACGGCGAGGATCGTACCATTGCCTGGCATTGCCAATCCTAAGATTTCTAAGAGGCAATTCATCGAATTGGCAGTAAACATCCCTGCGCAGGAGCCGCAAGTCGGACAGGCATTTTGTTCCATAAACTCAAAATCTTCTTTTGTCATATTACCCGTCTTGTACGTCCCAACGGCTTCAAACATGGAAGATAAGGTTATTTGATGTCCCCGAGGATCAATGCCGGCTTTCATAGGACCGCCGGAACAAAAAATTCCTGGTACGTTGGTCCGCATGGCTGCTAAGATCATGCCAGGAGTGATCTTGTCACAATTTGGGATATAAAATACGCCGTCAAACCAGTGGGCATTGATGACGGTTTCTGCAGAATCAGCGATCAATTCTCGGCTAGGTAGCGAATATCGCATACCGATATGTCCCATCGCAATGCCATCATCTACGCCGATTGTATTGAACTCGAAAGGGATGCCGCCAGCTTCACGAATCGCTTCTTTTGCGATATCTGCTAACTCCCGTAAATGCACATGCCCAGGCACGATATCGATATAGGAATTACATATCGCAATAAATGGCTTGTTCATATCATGGATATTTTTAACTTGTCCTGTGGCATAGAGCAGACTCCTAGCTGGCGCTGCATCGATCCCTTTTTTAATTTGATCACTTCTCACACTCATCATCTCCTGCATTTTGGAATAAAAAAAAGCATCCCGGTTATAAAAAACTGGGATGCTTTGCCAGAATCCCATTTTACTTACGCAAATAGGACTCAAACAAACGGATAATTTTTGCTTCCGTGTTCTAAGTCCTGGTATCAATAATAATGACTAATAAATATTGATTAAAATTACGCATAGAAAATGGCTCCTTCATTAGAAATAGTAACGTTCTTGTAATTGTTTACCAATATACCCTTTGCAAAATCACTTGTCAACGAATTTTCTGAATTTTTTTTCAATAATGACAATTCCAAGGAACCCTTTCTCACATCAGATGTCATTTAATCGCTTGCTTCTTTTGATAAGAATGACTTTTAAATCACCTTTATTCTTGCTTGAGAATTAAAGTGTGCCAGCAACCCTTGTTTTTTTTAGACCAAAAGAAAAACAAAAAATATTTTTGAATTTTCTGACAATAATAACCGTTTCTTTTCCCATTCGATCCGCCTGCATAGTGGCAGTTCCTAGTTAGACAAAAGAAAAAACCCTTGATTACTCAAGGGTTTCTACAAGACTCAATTATTTCACTGCGTCTTTAAGAGCTTTACCTGGTTTGAATGCAGGTACTTTGCTAGCAGGGATCTTGATTTCTTCACCAGTTTGTGGGTTGCGTCCTTTGCGTTCTGCACGAGAACGAACTTCAAAGTTACCAAAGCCGATCAATTGAACTTTTTCACCGTTAGCTAAAGCGTCTTGAATTGTTGAGAATACAGCGTCTACTGCTGCAGTTGCGTCTTTCTTAGTTAAGTCAGTAGCTGCTGCAACTTTTTCGATTAATTCTGCTTTATTTGCCATGGATGGTTTCACCTCCTGATATTTTTTTTGATGTCATGCATCAACAAAAATCTTGAGTGGTCCAAGGTTTTTGTCAAATATTGATTACCATCAATATTCTGATATAACGTTATCATAAGAACCTTGTAATATCAAGGATTTTAACGTTTTTAGGGGGTTTTTTTTTGGTTTTTTCCCATTTTTCTAGAAAAGGACAGATTTCTTTGTAAAAAGAAACAAAGTATGATAAAATCTCTATTTTCTTCTGCGTGGAATGATCCGAATCGGCGTTCCTTCAAAAGTGAATGCCTTGCGGATTTGATTTTCTAAGAAACGCGCATAAGAGAAATGCATCAGTTCTTCTTCGTTGACAAAAATAACAAAAGTTGGCGGTTTGACAGCCACTTGCGTCGCATAAAAAATCTTCAAACGTTTGCCTTTGTCTGTTGGTGTTGGGTTGATCGCCACCGCATCCATAATGACGTCATTCAACAACGCAGATGGAATACGCATGTTTTGATTCATGCTGACTTCTTCGATCAACTGCGGCAACTTATTCAAGCGCTGTTTCGTCACTGCGGAAACGAAAATGATTGGTGCATAATCCAAATATTGGAATTCATCTCTGATTTCTTCTTCAAAATCACGCATCGTATTCGTTTCTTTTTTCAATGTATCCCATTTATTGACAACGATAATGATTCCACGGCCTGCTTCATGGGCATAGCCAGCGATCCGTTTGTCTTGCTCGCGAATTCCTTCTTCGGCGTTCAAGACCATCAAGACGACGTCTGAGCGTTCAATGGCCCGCATTGCTCGCATGACACTGTATTTTTCAGTAGATTCGTAGACCTTCCCTTTTTTACGCATGCCGGCGGTATCGATCATGGTAAATTCTTGACCGCTTTCGCTGGTAAAATGGGTATCGATCGCATCACGAGTCGTTCCTTCGATATCTGAAACAATTACTCGCTCTTCTCCAAGAATCGCATTGATCAAAGAGGATTTCCCGACGTTTGGTCGACCGATCAAACTAAACTTGATGATGGAATCGTCTTCTTCTTCCGCTTCATTGGTAAAGTGTTTGACTGCTTCATCTAGGACATCACCGATCCCTAATCCATGACTTCCTGAGATTGGGTATGGATCGCCCAGACCTAAACCATAAAATTCATAGATATCGTTGCGCATCTCGGGATTATCAACTTTGTTGACCGCTAAAATCACGGGTTTGTTGCTTTTGTATAACAAACGAGCCACAAGCTCGTCAGCATCTGTTACTCCTTCACGAGCACTCGTAATAAAAACAATGACATCTGCTTCATCGATGGCGATTTCTGCTTGATGCTTGATTTGATCCATAAACGGCTCATCACTTAAATCGATCCCACCAGTATCGATTACACTAAACTCACGGCCTAGCCATTCACCAGTGGCATAAATACGATCTCTGGTCACTCCTGGAGTATCCTCAACGATCGAAATTCGTTCTCCAGCTATCCGGTTGAAAATGGTCGATTTCCCCACATTCGGACGTCCAACGATCGCTATTGTTGGATTTGACATTTTTTACCCTCCATTTAAAAAAGCAGTCCTTGTACGCTGCTTCTTGTATTCAATCTTACTTAGTTTACCTAAAGCCATGGAAAGTTGCAAGCTTTCTCGGCAAACAAAAAATCAGCTTATAACAAATTCAAACATCGAATCGTTATAAGCTGATGGCATACAATTACTCTTCGTCGCTGTCTTTTAAGGCATCACCTAAGATATCACCCATGGTAAACCCAGTTGATTCTTCTGGCAATTGATAATCATCCTCTGAAACTTCTTGTGTTTCATTGGTATTTTCTGCTTTTTCTAATGCTTTGATACTTAATGCGATTCGGTGTTCTGAAGGGTTCACTTCGAGCACTTTCACTTGCACTTCATCGCCTTCTTGTAAGACTTCATGTGGTGTCGCAATGTGTTTATGGGAGATTTGTGAAATATGGATCAGCCCTTCAACACCTGGGAAGACTTCCACAAACGCACCGAAGCTTGTCAAACGTTTAACAGTCCCAGTTAAGACACTGCCAACAGCCGCTTGCTCTTCAATATTGGTCCAAGGTCCAGGCAATGTGTCTTTGATTGAAAGAGACACACGTTCTTTGTCTGCATCAACAGATAAGATACGGACGTTGACGGTATCTCCAACAGACAAAACGTCACTCGGTTTGCCAACATGCCCATGTGAAATTTCAGAGACATGGACAAGTCCATCGATGCCTCCTAGGTCCACGAAGGCACCAAAGTCAGTCAAACGAGCTACTTTTCCTTCTACTTCTTGTCCTTCATATAAATCAGCTAGTAAAGCTTCTTTTTGTTTTGCTTTTTCTGCTTCAACAACAGCTTTATGAGAAAGGATCAAGCGGTTTTCAGAAGGCTCGATCTCAACGATTTTAAAGGTCAATGTTTTCCCTTTGTAATCTTCAAAATCCGCAACAAAATGATCTTCGACCATTGATGCTGGAACAAACCCACGAACCCCTACGTCAACCACTAATCCGCCTTTAACGACGTTGGTGACTGGTGCTTCGATGATTTTTCCTTCTTGGAAATCTTTTTCGATATCTTCCCAAACTTTTTTCGCATCTAAGCGACGTTTAGAAAGGAGATAGCTGCCATTTTCTTTGTCTTTCCCAATTGCTGAAATCACAACTAATTCTAAGACATCCCCTACTTTGACTGCTTCGTTGATGTCTTCAACAGGTAAAGTCGATAATTCTTTTGCAGGAACAACGCCTTCGACACCGGCGCCTTCGATCCCTACGATCGCTTGTTTATCCTCAATGGCCAATACCTCGCCTTTAACGATATCTCCAACTTTTACTTCTTGGAAATTGTCTAAAGCGGCTTCCATTGATTCATTTCCACTCTCAACCTGATTATTTTCAAATTCTGTCATCTCTCATGTCCTCCTAACCAACAATTCTGCAATAATTGCACTACATCTTTTAGTTTAAAATAGAATGAAAAAAAAATAAAGCGATTTCTCTTATTTTCCTAAAAAACTACGGTTTTTTCGTTGAAAAAGTCTTTTCACGTCTGTTTTCTTGCTTGCTTTCATCTTTTTCGTAGGAAAAATAAAAAAACAATGGGGAACACCCATTGTTTTCGCTAGTCGATCTTTTCTTGGATCGTTTTTTTGATCGCTTCTACGACTTGCTCGATTGTTAAACCGGAGGTGTCAATTCGAACGGCATCTGTTGCTTGTTTCAAAGGGGAGACTTCCCGATGAGAATCCAAGTAATCTCTTTGCTGAATCTCTTCTTTTAAAGTTTCATAATCGGTACCGATCCCTTTTTGCTGATTTTCTTTGAAACGGCGCTGCGCCCGTTCTTCCACACTTGCTACCAGAAAAATCTTGACTTCTGCTTGTGGTAAAACCGCCGTACCAATATCGCGGCCATCCATCACGACACCGCCATCTTTAGCGATCATCTGCTGTTGTTGGACGAGTTTTTCGCGGATCGCAGGGTATGCCGATACCTTCGAAACTGCGTTGGTTACTTCTGGCTGACGGATCGCTTCTGTGACTTGCTCTCCTCCTGCAAAGACCTCTTGACCGTGTTCAGTCGGTTCAAAAGTGATGGGGTATTGATCGATCAAAGCAGCGATCGCCGCTTCATCCTCTAATGAACAGCCGCTTTTTAAGGCCAAATACGTGATGCTGCGGTACATGGCCCCGGTATCTGTATAAATAAACCCTAAATCATTGGCGATGATTTTTGCCACGGTACTTTTCCCAGATGACGCCGGACCATCAATAGCGATGTTGATTTTTTTCATTTTTCTTACTCCTCGTTTCCCAACGATGTGTATTCTTCATCGTTTCTGCTTATCGTTCACCTTGGCTTCTTCCTACCAAGAAAAAAAACCGCCAAAGCGGTTTTTTATTTAATTCGTAATGTGTCGCCAGGGTATAGCATGTAGTTGTTTGGATCAATCCCATTTAATTGATATAGGGTTTCAACTGAGATGCCTGTACGGGCTGCCACTTGTTCAGGACCTTCACCTGCTTGCACCGTCGTGTATTCCTCGGTACCAGTCGCTCCTTGCCCTTGATTATTTTGCGTAGTGTCTTGCCCTGCATTGTTTTCCTGTTGAGCCGGCTCACTACTACTTGATGGCGTTGTTGAAGCTGGTGCAGAACTGCTACTGCTTGATGAAGAACTTGATTCACTTGTTGACGAACTCGTTTCACTTGTCGATTCAGCAGTTGATGATTCCGTTGTTGATGACTCAGTTGTCGAAGATTCTGTCGTACTTTCTACTGTACTGCTCGAACTTGCTGCGGTCGGGGCATCACTGTTATGATTCAACACCCAAATACCGGCACCAACCGGAATTGCCACGATCAAGAAAAGCAAAACTAAAACGATCGTCAAAAAGAGTGAATTCCCACGCTTTTGTTTTCTTTGTTGGGATCTTGATGCAGAATCATCGTATTCTGTATCATAGATTGGTTGTTCCCACGGTTCTTGATTTTCTGAATTGTAGTCATTGTCTTTCTTGCTCACTCGTATTCCCTCCTAGTTTCCTTCCGATGTATTATACCATAGGTAAATAAAAACTGTCCTGCAAAATACGATTCAATTTATATCTTTAAAAATTTTTATTAAACGTTCTTGCCAATGAAGGATGACTTTTTTTTCTAAAAGCTCTTCTTCCGCTGCCAATTCGATCCCGTCATTGTCGCAACAATAAGGATTTGCTGGTGCGTCTTCCCCAAAGTGCGCCAATAAAAACTGGCGACGACAGCCGGTAAAATGAATATAAGCCAACATTTTTTGTAATTGTTCTTGCTTTTGCTGTTCGTTTTGTTTTAGCGTTTCCAGCCAAAACGCAGCCCCCAACTCCTTCATCTTCAGCTGCCATTTTTCTTGCAGCGGTGTCAAAGGTCCTTTCATCTTTTCCTGATCCATTCGTTCTAAAGCACGGCGTTCTTCTTTGTTTTCTCGCTGAAAGAAGTAGTGAATCTGCTCATCGTGTTCCTGATAAAGCAAGATCGCACTGCTTTGTTTGCCATCGCGGCCTGCTCGACCGATTTCCTGACTGTAGTTTTCCAGCGAATCAGGCAAGTCATAATGGATCACAAAACGAATATCTTCTTTATTGATCCCCATCCCAAACGCATTGGTTGCGACGAGCAATTTTAGTTTATTCTGAGAAAACTGCTGCTGCAACGTTTTTCTTTGATCGCTCGCTAGACCACCATGATAATAGCCTACCGAATAGCGCTGACGCAGTTTGTTATAGACTTCTTCGACTTTGCTTCTTGTGGAACAATAGATGATCCCAGCCCCGCCTAAGCGGCTGAGATAGTCTGCCAATGCCGCATCTTTGTCTGACGTTTTCTCTACGAACAAGCCGATATTGCTGCGGTTCATCGAATAACGGTAGACATTGGCGTTCTTTGCTAACAACACTTGCCGAATATCTGCTTCGACTTGCGCCGTGGCAGTAGCCGTCAATGCTAATGTGACGGGTGCCTTCAACCGTTTTTTTACTTCACCAAGCTGCAAGTACTCTGGTCGAAAATCAATGCCCCATTGGGAAACACAATGAGCTTCATCCACCACGAGCATAGCGATCTTAGCTCGTTCGAGTTGTTGCAAAATGGCTTCTTGCACGATCATTTCTGGACTTAAAAACAAAAATTTGTACTGCGATAAATGCTGCATCACATAGTGACGATCGGCAAGGTCCAGTTGACTATTAAACGCAATCGCGCGTTTTTCCCCTTGCTTTTGTAGGCCATAGACTTGATCTTCCATTAAAGAAACAAGCGGTGAGATAATGATTACGATGCCATCTATGAGGTACCCTGGCAGCTGATAACAGAGACTTTTGCCATTCCCGGTAGGCAAAATCGCCAACGTATCTTGCTGCGCTAAAACACTTTCGATGACTTCTTTTTGTCCTTGACGAAATGTTTTGAAGCCAAAGTACTGATTCAGTGCGTTTTCTAACATCGAATCCCCCGTTTCTGAGCAATCTGTAACAAACGGATCGTCAAAAAATCAGTCGTAAGAAGCTCCTGTAATTCTTGATAGCTGTTTTTCCAAGAAGTTTCTGGCAGCTTATTCAGCAATGATGTATCAAAGCGCTGATACGGAAATGTCGGATCAAGCAGTGCCCACTCAATCAAATGATCATTAACGGTTCCTCGTTTGATCCTTCTTTTTTCCATGATCTGCTCAACAGAAGCTCCTTGCAAGAACAATGCACGACTTTCCAGCATACTTTGATTCAGATTCCTATTTAGAAAAGGTGACAATCCTTGAAACAGAACCATCTGAGACTCTTTTTCAACCAGGGCTAAAAATTGATGGATCGCAGCTCCTACATAAAGATTGTCCCAAGGCTTACCTTGTACAGATTCTGGCAAAAGTTGGAAAAACGCCTGCCCCAGAAGATCAGGACCAGATAAGGTACCCGCTAAAAAATCTGCGACTTCTGCGGGAAGTTGGGCAAAAACTGCCGAAAGTTCTCGATGAGTGATCTTTTTGATTTCAGGGTATTGATGGATCAGTCGACGCACAGGTTCTGTATATAAAGGCGTGTTCTCAACAGGAATATACTGATTCGTCACCCCTTGATATGCAGCTGCTTGAACCAGCAGTCGGACAAAACGCCACGCCTCCTCCGTCGTTCGTCCATACCGAAAATAATCCGTATGATGCAACAACATTTCTCTTGACTGTTCATAATTTGCAGCGGTCCTTTTGAGCAGCAGACCATCTGAATCTCGACTTAGCATCCCTTGTTGGATCAAGTCAGCGATCGTCTGTTGATACTCCCTCTCATTCAACTGTGGCAACGCTTGAAAAAGACCTAATCGATCATAAAAAAAGGCATAACTCAAGACAGAGCTAGTGCGCTTACCAATGAGAATTTGATAAAGTGTCGATGGACGCAACTTGTCAGTATCAGAAAACAGCGCTAAAATAAAAGAATCCATATCTTCCTCCCAGAAAGGACTAAAAAATGTCACAACGCTGTAAAATTGTTCCTGAGCGCTGCATTGCTTGTGGACTATGTGCGATCTATGCTCCCGAGATCTTCGATTATGATGAAGATGGGATCGTTTTATTTGCCCAAGAACCGAGTGCACGGCAACAGTTTATCATAGAAGAACAACAAGAAAAAGTCAAAACTGCTTATCGCAAATGCCCCACCAGAGCGATCCTTATAGAAAAATAAAAAAGTCGACCTGCCATTAACAGACCTTTCGTCTGCCACAGCAAGTCGGCTCATTTTTTATTTTCCTATAGCAGAATGATGGGGCTGCTTACGAGCCAACCATGGGAGCAGTTTGGCATGTAGTGCTAAAAAGACGGCACTGACGATCGCTCCTTTAACCAAATTGAAGGGTAAAATCCCGATCGCCACATATTGCGGCAAAGACATCCCTAAAAATTGATCGGCTGTGACCCCGAAAAAGCGTAGATAAAGCGGTGTGATCACAAATAGGTTCGCCACACTCATAAAAATCGTTACCGACAAGATACCGCTGATGACACCAACCATTTTGTTTTTGGTGTGGATACCTTTGCGGAAAAAGTAGTACATTGGCAAAGTAAAGGCACATGATGCTAAAAAGCTTGCCGTATCTCCCACCATATCAGCAGGTGAAAAACCAGATAAGAACAAATGCAGGACCGAACGAATGAAGGCAGTCACTACCCCACTCCAAGGACCAAATAAAAACATCATGATCATCACGGGAATATCACTAAAATCGATCTTTAAAAAGCTGAATGCCGGAAAAATTGGAAAAGCGATAAATTGCAAAATTGTTCCCATAGCAGCACACATGGCGATCGTCACCATTTTTCTTGTTTTGTTGTTCATCAGTATAAATCCTCCTAAGTTCAGGATTCCTCTTCAAACGAACCTATTAAATTTCCTCGGCTTTCTTGTCGGCGCCAGACAAAAAATGCCCTCTTTTTTCCACAGGGAAAAAAGAGGGCATTCGAAATAGCCATAAGCAAATCAAATACGCTCTATCTTCTTTATCCAGACTGTACTGTCGGTATCGGAATTTCACCGATTCAGCTATTTCCGAAGAAATAGGTCGTGGACTATAACCACCGGTCGGGAATTGCACCCTGCCCCTGAAGACGAACCTTTATTCTATTTATTACATGTTCTATTATACACAAAATCTAAAAATTAACAATAGTTACGTTTTCAGATACTTTTCAACTATTTTGCACTGTTTTTCAGCTGGCTGACTTCTTTCTTCGACAACTCTCGGTATTCCCCTGGACGAAGACCTTTTAAATCTAACGGACCATAGTTTTCCCGTTTTAGTTTTTGCACAGGCAAACCAACTGCTTTTAGCATGTTTTTGACTTGATGATTGCGACCTTCGTGGATCGTCAATTGCACAATACTAGATTGTGCCGTTTGGTCTGTCGATAAGATTTCAAAGCGAGCAGGCGCGGTCTTACGCCCTTCGATCCGAATTCCTTTTGTCAATGGGAGCAGTTGCTTTTTATCCGCAATGCCTTTGACCTTGGCAACATACACTTTTTCGACTTCGTGTTTTGGATGCATCAGTGTCTGTGACAATTCCCCATCATTTGTCAGTAGCAGCAAACCGGAGGTATCATAGTCCAAGCGGCCGACTGGATACACCCGTTCAGGGACTTCAGCAAAATAATCCAAAACGACTTTGCGTTTTTTATCATCTGTTACAGCTGAGATCACGCCACGAGGTTTATAGAACAGATAATAGACATGTTGTTCTTGTTCGATCGGAACGCCGTCCACTTCAACGACATCTTTTGAACCGACTTGGACCCCTAATTCTTTGATTACTTGTCCATTGACTCGCACACGGCCTTCGGTTATCAGTCCTTCAGCTTTTCTTCTTGAGGTGATGCCGGCATGGGCAATCACTTTTTGCAAACGTTCCATCTTCATTCTCCTTCTGTTTCTGCTTGTTTGTAGCGGTCGTAAAAAAGATCAAACGGTGTATCTTCTTCAAGTTCATCTTCCATTGATTGGATGTCAGGCAATTCAGCCAAACTTTTTAAGCCAAAATAATCCATAAAGTATTCCGTCGTACCGTATAGGATCGCTCGTCCTGGTCCGTCCACGCGTCCCTTTTCTTCAATCAGCCGCTTTGCCACCAGTTTTTGGACCGAACCGCTGGATTGAACGCCGCGAATCTCTTCTACTTCCATCCGAGTGATCGGTTGCTTATAAGCAATGATCGACAAAGTTTCCAAAGCGGCTTGCGACAATGAACTCCCCATCGGTGATTCGGCGTATTTCTTCAATAAAGGGGCAAATTGCTTTTTAGTGGTTAAAATAAAATGATTGCCAACTTCTAGAATATGCAACGCGGTATGTTCATTTTCTTCATATTGCTGATTTAGTTCCTGCAAATGCTGATAGACACTGGCAGTATTACTTTTGACTAAATAACTCAGTTCTTCAAGTCCGATCCCCTCATCACCGACGACGAATAAGATCGCTTCTAATTCACTATATTTACTCATCTTCTTTACCTGTTGGATAGAGCAGAATCGACGCATAATTGTCTGATTGCTCTACTCGAATCGTTCCTTTTTTCATTAATTCTAACAGTGCCATAAAGGTTACCACAACTTCTGTTTTATTGTAAGAAGTAAAAAACGAATCAAAGCTGCGGCCTTTTTTAGCACTCACATGTTGCATCTCCAACTGAATCGCCGCCATCTTTTCATCGATGGTGCTTTCATCAGGAGAAATCTTGGTTTCTAGTACTTGGCGATTTTTCTTTTTCTCGATCATTTTTTGAAAAGCCAAAAAGAGATCGATCGTGTTGAATTGATTGGCTCTTAATTGATCTTCTTCCTCTTTGTATTCATCGACATCCATCGGATCTTTCGTGTAATACAAACTGCGCTCTTCCGCTTTTTCTGAAAGCTGTTCGGCTGCGTACTTAAATTTTCGGTATTCTAGCAGTTGTGCCACCAGCATATCCCGCGGATCTTCTTCGTACTCTTCGACTTCAGCAATCAACTCTTGTTTAGGCAACAGCATCTGGCTTTTGATCGCCATCAAAGTCGCCGCCATGACTAAATACTCTCCAGCGACTTCTAATTCTAAAATTTTCATGGCATGGATGTACTGCATGTATTGTTCGGTGATGGTAGCAACTGGAATATCATAAACATCGATCTCCAGTTTTTTGATCAAATGAAGCAGCAAATCCAACGGTCCTTCAAAGACAGCTAATTTTATTTTGATTTCTTCCATTCCATCCTCGATTTCTAGGCGCGCGGAAAGTGCTGCTTGTACACTTCCGTCATCCGTTTCTTCGTTATATGCGTGTAAATCTGAGTGGTCGAGATGTCTGCGTGCCCTAGCAACTCTTGAACCGTTCGTAGATCTGCCCCGTTTTCTAATAGATGGGTCGCAAAACTATGGCGCAGCGTATGGGGAGTCACATTCTTGGTGATCCCAGCTTGTCGAACCAAGGCTTTTAAATTTTTCCAGATCCCTTGACGAGACAGTTGCGTACCATGGTTGTTTACAAACAGATGGCTTTCATCCGGCGTTTTTCTCGTCAAATACGGACGCGCATCGCTGAGATAGGTTTCGATCCATTGAATCGCTAAGTCCCCTAATGGAACGATCCGTTCTTTGTCGCCTTTTCCGGTTGTTTGCAACAATCCCATACTTAAATGCAGATCGTTTAATTTTAACCCGATCAACTCACTGACGCGCAAGCCCGTCGCATACATCACTTCCAAAATCGCTCGGTCACGGATGCCCAAAACTGCTCGCGTATCCGGTGTTTCGATCAACCGCTCCACTTCTTGTAAACTCAAGGTATCAGGCAGCTTCTGCTGTTTTTTTGGTGAATCAATATGCTGCATTGGATCATGATCGGTAAACCGTTCTTGACGCAAAAATTGATGGAACCTTCGCAAACTGGAAACCATCCGAATCACGGTTGCCGAGGATTTTCCCGCTTCTTGCAGACTTTGCAAAAAAGACAAAACGATCACTCGGTCGATCTGCTGCCACTGAGTGACTTGTTTTTTTTGTAAAAACGCAAGATACTGTTGCAGATCTCGCTGGTAGCTGGCACGGGTATTTTGGGATAGCCCGCGCTCAATGGTCAAATAATGAAGATAATCAATGATTTGTTCGTTCATGGGCTTCCTCTACTTTCAGCTTTTTTATCATATCAAATTCTGGCTCGTTAAGATAGTAGCTTGCCAATAAAAAAGAGGCATCTACCCGTATCTTTTGCCCAAGGAAACACCCGAATCATAGCAGATTTTTCGGTTTCTTTCAAATCGGAAAAAAGAGCACTCTTCCTATTGGAAACCATCTGACTATCATTCGGGTGATAACAAACGTTTATTTAAGATCGCCAAAGTACAATCACTCGGCTTTGCTTTGGCACTTTTGACAGACACCATGAAAGGTCAACCGATGATCCTTTACTAAAAAATGGTACTTTTGTTCAACGATCTCTTCGACACTGCCCAGCAGATCCTCTTCGACTTCTTCAATATTGCCGCATTCCAAACACAACAAGTGATGATGAAAGTGTTTGGCACCTTCTTTACGTAGATCATAGCGAGCGACACCGTCATTAAAGCTGACTTTATCGACAATTTTCAGATCCGTTAAGATCTCCAATGTTCGATAGACGGTTGCCAAGCCAATCTCAGAATTTTTTTTTCGCACAAAAAAGAAAATCTCTTCTGCGGATAAATGGTCTTTCTCATTTTCTAATAAGACCAACAACGTCGCTTCTCGCTGAGGAGTTAATTTAAACCCCGACTCGTGCAATTGTTTCTTGGTCTTTTTTAACGCTGCTGTTGTGTTCATAGTTGCCTCCGTATGCCGTTAATTTATAACGATTCTAATCTGAGTGAAAATCACTCAAGACAAACATTGTAATCATTATAAATTAGAACGATAAAAGAAACAAGTATTCTCAATTAGGTTTTTTGATAAGAATCGTAAAGCCGTCTTTTTGCTCAATCAAACGCTGTTTCATCAAGGTTCCTAATGCCCGTTTAAATTGGCCTTTACTAATACCAAATGTTTGCAAAATCTCTTCTGGGGCTGATTTGTCCGTGAAAGGAATTTTGTTCTCAGGCGCTCGTTCTAAAAAGGTTAGAACCATGGCGGCATCATTTGAGATCGCCTCGTGGGCTCTTGGTTTCAATGAAAGGTTCAAGACACCATCTGGACGAATCCCAATCACTCGCCCTTTGACCACTTCCCCAAGGCGCGGCTCTTGATACCGTTCTGATGGATGGACGAAGCCAATATAAAAATCATCCGTCAGCAAGTAAGTACCCGCTAACTTCAAACGGTACACGCTACCTGTAACATCTTGATTCTTCATTTGCTCCGTACCATTTTTGCTCAATGCCTTAAAAATTTTCTCATCTGCTAATGAAGCCCAAATACGCTCTTTGTCATCGACCCGCAAGCTGACCATCAAACGGTCGCCTTTTTTGGGCCAAAGTTCCCGCATTGTTGGCAATTCATCTAATGAAACCACCATATCTTTGTCTTTCAAACCGATATCGACGAAAACGCCTAAGTCGCGACGGCTTCCTGTGACTGTACCAAAGGCATAATGCCCTTTGCGGCTTTTCGGAATATTCGTAGTGAGCACATTTTCTTGCTTTTGATTTTGATAGCCAAACCCTTCGACGGCTTCACCTAAATGATGTTCGCCTTCTTCCTTGGCTAGTCGGAAGGTAACCCCGCCTTTTTGAACAAAATAATTCTGTTCGTTTTCATCAATGATCAATCCGCTGAATACGGATGCTAATAAGTCTTTCATCTATTCTCTCCTTTTTCTTTAAAACTGCTCGTTCCTATAAAAAGAAACGCAACAGCGCCATAGCAATAACGCCTGTGATAACGATTTTCATCAAATCTTTGGTATAATACCCCACCAATAATGCCGGGATACAGGCAATGGTTTCTTTAACTTTCAAAATGGGGAATTGGCCTTCTCGAAAGATCAGCAAATTTTGCACCAATAATGCCGCCAAAATACACAACGGTAAGTAACTCAAAAAGATGGTGAAAGGTTCCGGAAATATGAGCTTTTTCGAAAATAAAAAAGGAACGATCCGCGGAAGCCAAGTAACCAATCCACATACTAGCATCAGTATAACAAAATTAGTCATGGTGTGTCACCGTCCCAACCAAACATCCTGCCAGTGTCGCCGCAATTACCGCAATCTCTGCGGTCGAAAAACGCATAAATAAAATCAAGTTCACCACAACTGTCCCTAGTATCAAGAGCGTTTGCTGGGTTTTCTTCTTAAGCGGTCGCTCTACTTGAAATAAAAAAAGACCAACAAACATAGCTACTAAGGCAAAATCTAAGCCTAACGCTTCTGGATCTGGAATAAATGAACCCAATAAACCACCCAAAAACGTCGCAAAAATCCAACTCAAATAAGCCATTACGTTCAACCCGTGGGTCCATTTCGCTGTGACTGGTTTGTCTTGTTGAAGTGCCGTCGTCAAAACGCCATAGGATTCATCAGTCAAAAGTGTCCCGATACCAATGGCAGAAAGCAACGGTGTCTTTTTAAAATAGGAAGCTACTGACAAACTCATTAAAAAGTGTCGTAAATTCACTAAAAAAACTGTTGCGACGATTGTCATGAAAGGTGCTTGAATCGCTAGTAAGGCGCAAATGATAAATTGAGCACTGCCAGCATAGACAATAATAGACATTAAAATAATTTCTAGAATAGACAACCCAACGCCTTTTCCCACAACCCCCATTGCAAAACCAATGCCCAGGTACCCAAGAATCGTTGGTACACAAGCAATGACCCCGTCTTCAAACCGATCATATCTCTCAATTTTCTGCACAAAAACCCCTCCTTGTTTGAACGATTATCTCTCATCATATCGAAAACAAGGAGGGGAAACAAGTATTTTTCACATGTGCATGTAATAACTCTGAAAATTTTCTAGTGACTCAGGAGACTTAGCGAACGGTGTGATCGTTCCCATTGCCTCTGAAATAGCCAGTTTTGGCGTTTACCGTAAATAAGTATAGCGGGAACGCTGAATCATCCGTTCCTTTAAGCAAGCTGCCTTGGGCATTTGTCGCATAAAAATTGTAATAGCCTTCACCATTGACGATTCGTACACGTTCAAAAGTATAGCCGCCTTCTACCACATAACCGCGAGCAATCGCTGTGGCGATGATTTTTTCTTGGACACCATCTGCCCACACCCAGGCGCTATTGTTTACATCATTCAAATCACTTTGGCGGGCTGGAATAATTGGCTGATTGTTGGTATTTGTTGGTGTATTCGGCGAAAGCACATACTCTTCTTCAGAAGTACTTTGCGCGGGCGTCGCAGCGCTTGTAGATCCGCTGCTCGAAGCGGAAGCGTTGTTCTCGGAAGCCGCCGCTTGTGCTGCTTCTTGGGCAGCTTGTTGTTGCGCCGCTGCTTGTTGGGTAGCTGTTTCACGCTTCGTCAAGGCAGTATCGACTTTACGTAGTTCCGTCGTAAGACTTTCAACCAGTGAATCGATTGGCAAAGCTTGGATTTTTTTCATCAAGGCATTGTAGTTCTCACGAGTGACACTCGCCGGTGCTTCACCGTCACCACTTAAAGCCACCATACTCTTCACTGCATTTTGAACTTCCTCGATCGCGCTGAACTCTTTTTGTCCCATGTCGATGGCTTGATTGATCAACTCATCAAAGGCATCCCCGTTCTCACGCTTCGCCATTGTGACAGCAGCAGCTTCTTTCAACGAGACTTCTTCCAACTGATCCTCCACAATTGCAGGACTGCTGAAATAGCTATTGATCTCTGTCAAAGCTGCTAATTTATCAGCAATTGTCTCTGCTTCTTGTGACAAGATATCATATCGTTCGTGGTCTTGAAAATCTGCCAACTGATTCGTCACAGCCGTCAGCTGTTCTGCTGTTTTGTCGCTTTTAATGAACACTCGCTCATCATTTGTATAAAAATCATTCAACTCATTTTCGATCTGATCTAACGTACGGTTCTCTTGCGCCTGTTGCGTTTGTCGGGCAGTTTCTTGTTGCTGCTGTTGATGGTAATAAGCCCAACCACCACCCGCTGCCACTAACAAACAAGCCGCTGTAATATAGAGTGCTTTGCGAGGGCTCTTCTTGCTTTCACTGGAAGAAGACGTTTCTTCTTCAGCAGTCGCCTTTTGTGGCGTTTCATCCGCTGCGGTGATTGGTTCAGGAATTGGATCGATGACTGGTTCTGGCTGCTTCTCAGCTTCTTCAATAACTGGCTCCGTCACCACTTCCTCCTCGCTTGACGGCAGAGGTTCCTCGCTGGCTTGCATCTGACTTTCCTCTTCAGCAGAGGAAAGATCAATGGCGGTTTCTTCTGCTTCTAGAGCAGCTGCTGCCTTTGCTTCTTCATCAAGTTTGTGCTGTCGGATATAAGCGGCCAAAATCTCAGAGTCATGCTGTTCATCCGTACTCAGTGCATCGGTCTCATTAACTTCTTCACTGGCTGAAATTGTGTGTTCTTCTGTAGACTCAGAGTTTTCCACTGTTTTTGGTTCTTGTTTAGACTCTGATTCAAGTGGTTTTTTTTGCTCATCAGAAAAAGCCTCTTGCTGTGCAAGGTCGATCGTTTCTTCATTCGAGGATGGTCGATCGCCTAAGTGCTCCTCCATTTTTCCAATCGGAACATTTTTAAAGTCAGACCAGCGAATATCATCGTTTTTGTTTTGTAGCTCTTCTGGCGTAACGGAAGAGTCAGATGATGGTTCCTGTTCATTCTCCTTTGCTTGGTTCCATTGAAACCCGCAATTGGGACAAACGGGTGTTTCTTCTATTGCTTGAAATCCACATTCAGGACATGTCTTCTTCATTGATTCAAACTGACTCCTTTTGTTTTTTGCATTTCCTTCTATGAAGCAGTACCCTACCAGATCAAACGCTTGACGCGCCCACTGCTTCCTATTTCAAAGACCGACAAATAATGGGTCTTTTTTCGCATTTCTTTTTTATTACTCAATTGTGCAGATGCACAAAATTAAATTTATCACATTCTAGGCAATTAGCCAACACTTGCTTGGTTACGTTTTTATTAAGTTCTTTACTTATCCTATGGAGAGATGACAAAACCTGAACAAAAAAGACTTTCCAAAGGGGACCTTTGGAAAGTCAATAAACCTTAATTATTCTAAGAAATCTTTCAATTGTTTTGAACGAGATGGGTGGCGTAGTTTCCGTAACGCTTTTGCTTCAATCTGACGAATCCGTTCTCTGGTTACCCCAAAGACTTTGCCGACTTCTTCTAAGGTCCGAGTACGGCCATCATCGATTCCGAAACGCAAGCGTAGCACATTTTCTTCACGGTCAGTTAACGTATCCAATACATCTTCTAATTGCTCTTTCAAAAGCTCATAAGCCGCATGCTCTGCCGGACTTGTAGCATCTTGGTCCTCAATAAAATCACCTAGATGAGAATCATCTTCTTCACCGATTGGTGTTTCTAATGAAACGGGCTCTTGAGCGATCTTCAAGATTTCACGAACTTTTTCCGTTGGCAAATCCATTTCTGCGCCGATTTCTTCTGGTGTCGGTTCGCGTCCTAAGTCTTGCAATAATTGCCGTTGGATACGAATCAATTTGTTGATGGTTTCCACCATATGCACTGGGATCCGAATGGTTCGAGCTTGGTCAGCGATGGCACGAGTGATCGCTTGACGGATCCACCAGGTCGCATAGGTCGAGAATTTAAACCCTTTGCGATAATCAAATTTCTCAACGGCTTTCATCAAGCCCATGTTTCCTTCTTGGATCAAATCAAGAAATTGCATTCCCCGACCCACATAACGTTTGGCGATGCTGACTACCAAACGTAAGTTGGCTTCTGCCAAACGCTGTTTCGCTTCTTGGTCGCCTTCTTCGATTTTCAGAGCGAGAGCCACTTCTTCTTCTGCGGTCAAAAGCGGTACCCGACCGATCTCTTTCAAGTACATCCGCACAGGGTCATTGATTTTCACACCAGTCGGTGCAGACAAATCTTCTTGAGGTTGGGTTTCTTGTCGTTTTTCATTACTCTTTAAACTATGGACTGAAGGCTCTCCATTTTCATCCACGACACTGATGCCGGAATCCTCCAGTTTTTGAATTAGTTTGTCCATTGCATCAGCATCCAAAGTATAAGGCGTTGCTAAACGATTGGTAATGTCATCGTAAACAACTTGCCCCTTTGTTTTGTTTTCTCGGATGTATTCGGCAACTGCTTTGTCATACGTTTTTTTTGTTTCTTCTGCCATGAAAGAAAGCCCCTTTCAGTTCGCTATTTAGCTTGTTTCAACCGTTTGGTCAAATCAATGATTTCGATTGCAAGTTCAAGTTCTAATTGCTGGTTTCCTATTTGTCTTGCTTCTTGCTGCTGGATTCGTTTTTGATTGATTTCTTCAGCAATGCCCGACTTTTGAAAGACCTGCAGAATGTCCTGAAATTCTTGTTCAGTCCCTTCCTCAGAAGCTTTAAGATCTGCAATATCGATCACCATTTTTTTCATTGAATCTTCTTTTAAAAAATCTAAGAACTTTGCTAAAACAAAGTGTTCTTCTGTTTCCATATACGCATCAAACAGCAGATACAGTTGTTGATAACGATCATGGATAAAGGATATACCACTCGCTCGGAAGCGATGGTTTAACGTACTGTCATGAAACAAACGGTACAATAATAATTCTTGCGCTTTTTCCACCTGTGTTTTGGGCTGCTGCCGTGTAGGCGGCGTAAAGACCACAGGGGTGTCTGTTGGCGGCGGTGGCGCTACATCTTGCATCGTCCGTTGCTCTTGCCGGTTTTGCTTAAGCTGCTGCTGCAAGGTCTCACGACTCAAATTGAACTCTGTAGACAACTGAGTCAAATAGCGGTCTTGCTCCAACAAAGAATCCACACGCTGCAATTCATTTAAAACAACTTGGACATAGTCCAGTTGCTCCTTCTCATTGGCTAAATTGCGATTCATCCGATGATAATCCATCTTGAAGGCAAAAACGGTTTCTTTGCCGTGGACAGCTAGTTTATAAAAAGCTTCTGTCCCATATTTGCGCAAATACTCATCTGGGTCCATCCGTTCCGGCACTCGCACCACAGATAATTTCAAACGGCTATTGTTTTGCAGAAGCTCGATCCCGCGGTTTGTCGCTTCAACCCCTGCACTATCTCCATCGTAACAAAGAATCACTTCTTGTGCCACTCGCTCGATATGGGCGATCTGCTGATTGGTCAAGCTGGTCCCCATTGAGGCGATCCCATTTTCGATTCCTGCCTGCCAAGCGGCGATCACGTCCATAAATCCTTCAAATAAATACACTTGGCCATCTTTGCGCATCGCACGGCGTGCTTTGTCAAAGTTGAACAGAACCTCGCGCTTGTTGAAAAGGATCGTTTCTGGACTATTTAAATATTTCGGCTGGTCTTGATCACCAACTTTTTCGCTTGCTAGCCAACGACCAGAAAAACCAATTGTTTTTCCTTGAGGATTACGGATCGGAAACATGATTCGTTGGTAAAAGCGGTCTGCCAATGAGCCATCGTTTCGTTGAACAAAGAGCCCTGTATCAGGAAAAAATTCAGCTTTGGCTTGTTCATTCAAAAAGACTTTCTCCAAAAACGAGCGTTCATTCGGCGCAAAACCAATATTGAATTCTTCGATCAATGCCATCGTCAATCCGCGATCCAATAAATAATCAAGCGCTTCTTGGCCAGCAGCCGTATTCACCAACATGTGATGATAGACCTCGGCGGCTTTTTCATGCAGCGCAATCAATTGACTCGTTTGTGAGGTCGCTTCATTGATGCCTTCTGATTGCTGGTATTGCGGATCAAGAGGAATATCGTTCATTTCTGCTACTTTGACGACTGCTTCAGGAAAACTGATGCCTTCAAGCTCTTGCAAAAAACCGTAAACATTGCCCCCACGACCGCAACCAAAACAATGAAAAATTTGTTTGTCTTCTGCAACGGAAAAAGAAGGTGATTTCTCATTATGGAAGGGACACAAACCAAAATAATTCTTTCCAGATTTCTTTAACTGGACATACTGTCCCACGATATCAACAATATTGCTGCGTTCGCGAATATCGTCAATGATCGTTTGAGGAATTCGTGCCATCCACTCACCTCCATTTGGTAAGTATTCATCGTTTATTAGGTAAAAAAACGCACTAATAGGTATCAGTGCGAAGAATAATTAGACGGAATCACTCATAATGATTTTACCATATTCTATTTGTATTTCAAGCTTTTTTACTTCAGTTATTTTGTGACAATCAGGAAAAGAACCCTGCCGTAACATCGATTTTCCATCGGTTCAATTTTATTAGATCCGCATAGAACATATTGCCGCCATTGTGATACAAATGACCGCCATTATAAAAGACCGATTGGATGCCCCAATAACGATAGGTTTGTTCTGTATCATTGCCTAATAACGGGGATAAAACCTCTCTGGAATATGTTTCTGCTAATTCTAAGGTGTTCACGCCACCCCGTTCAGCGACATAATCAATATAATCTGTACCAAAATTATAAGCCTGGACTGCGGTCCAAAGATCACAGTTCATTTGCTCTGCTTTTTCGATCAACTCGGCTAAATAAGAAACCCCTTGTTCGATGCTTTGTTCTGGCGTATCAAATTGGTTTTGTTTTCCATATACACTTTCAGAACTTTGCATCGGATCATTGCCTTGTCCTTTTGACTCCGTCAGCATGATACTCATTGCTAAAGACTGATATTCAGAGATGTCGTGGGCTTGTGTCTGCTGTGCGATTTCCGCTTCATACGCATAGACAGCTTTCAATGCCGTGTAGTTTCGATAGCCCCAAACCCCTGCTCCAATCAGCAGCAGCAAGAGCGCAAGCTTCAGTACAAATCCTAGGAAACGTCGAATTTTTCTCATCAAATACATCCCATCTTTTCTAAGTCAGAATCTATCGTACTATGAAATGAACAGGCTGACTAGAATTTTTTCTCTCCTAAAAAATCCTTAATAAAATCACAAGATTATTTAGAAAAAAACAAGCAATCCTAAGCTGATGGAGGGATTGTTGATGGTCTGACATGAAAAAGGAAACAGTGCTCCTTCAGATAATGGAAGCACTGTTTCACTGATTTTTATTTTTCGATCGTGGTCACGATACCAGAACCAACTGTTCGTCCACCTTCACGAATGGAGAAAGTCGTTCCATTTTCCACAGCGATTGGATGGATCAATTCCACATCGATCGTTACGTTGTCACCAGGCATAACCATTTCCGTTCCTTCTGGTAAAACGATATTCCCAGTTACGTCCGTTGTACGGAAGTAAAATTGTGGGCGATAGTTATTAAAGAATGGGGTATGGCGACCGCCTTCTTCCTTTGTCAACACATAGACTTCTGCTTGGAATTTCGTATGTGGTGTGATGGAACCTGGTTTTGCTAACACTTGGCCCCGTTCAATTTCATCCCGGGTGATTCCCCGTAATAATACTCCTACGTTATCACCAGCTTCCCCAAAGTCCATCGTCTTACGGAACATTTCTACTCCTGTCACGACTGCTTTTTGTGTTTCAGGTTTGATTCCGACGATTTCTACTTCATCACCGACTTTTACTGTTCCGCGATCGATCCGACCAGAAGCAACGGTTCCCCGTCCAGTAATTGAAAAGACATCTTCGATTGGTAATAATAATGGTTTATCAGTGTCTCGTTCAGGTGTTGGGATATATTCATCTACCGTATCCATCAGCGTTAAGATCGCTGCTTCAGCCTCTGGGTCACCTTCCAAGGCTTTTAAGGCAGAGCCTTTGATCACAGGAATGTCATCACCTGGAAAATCATATTCAGTCAGCAATTCTCTGACTTCCATTTCAACTAAATCGATCAACTCATCATCATCGACAAGGTCAGTTTTATTTAAAAAGACGATCAAATGTTTCACACCCACTTGACGAGAAAGCAAAATATGTTCACGGGTTTGCGGCATTGGGCCATCTGTCGCTGATACGACCAAGATTGCGCCGTCCATTTGGGCAGCCCCTGTAATCATATTTTTCACGTAATCCGCGTGTCCTGGTGCATCGATATGGGCATAGTGCCGTTTTTCTGTTTCGTATTCTACATGGGCAGTATTGATGGTGATACCACGTTCGCGTTCCTCAGGAGCCGCGTCGATACTTGCGTAATCTTGCGGATTGGCAAGTCCTTTTTTCCCAAGAACTGTGGTAATAGCAGCAGTCAAGGTTGTTTTCCCATGGTCGACGTGTCCTATCGTTCCGATATTAACATGGGGTTTGCTACGATCATAATGTTGTTTTGCCATATTGTTTCCCTCCTAGAGAAAGTTGAGTCGTTCTTTGACTCGAATCATATTTTGCGATTTACGCTTCCAAATTCATAAGTATCAACTTATTTTTTGTAAGTTTAAATCTACTCTTATTATAGGTCAAAATTAGTCAAAGTCAAGTGAGATGTCTCGTCTGCTAATCCCTAAGAATTTCTTTGCTTTTTTCGATCTATTGGACGTAGGACAATTTTTATGAATAATAGAAGATGAGGTGAGAAATGTGAAAAAAATCATTGCAACGCTGGTTTTTGCAGCAATTTTCCTTGGTGGCTGTTTTGCTACTTATCATTATTACTATGGTGGAAGTGACTACTATACAGTCATCAGGGATGCCGGCGAGCACGACACGGAAATTAGTGATAACGGAGTTGCCGAAGATGTCTACCGTTACACACAAGACGCTTACAGTTCCTCTGGAGAAGTCAAAACGGTCAAAATGAATGAGCACCGTTCCGCGCCTTTAAGAGAAGGTGCCTATTTGAAATTATTGGTCAATCCTAATAAAGGTGTTCTGAACTGGGAAGAAGTTTCTGAAGAAGACGTTCCCAAAGCCGCCCTTGAGAAACTGACCGATCAATAATTGCTGATATTGATCAAAGATATCCAGAAAAAAAGCAGAGACTCCTCATTACTTAAAGAGGAATCTCTGCTTTTTTGTGCTCGTTCTATGTTGTTAGATCCGCATCATCCACACATAAGACCTTTGTCCTACATCCGATTAATTACTTCTTCTACATTTTTGATCGTTACGGAAATCGTTCCGTCTGGATTATTGATAAATTCGATCAAATTTGGATCTCGGTAAACATCCAAAGGAACGATCAATTCGATCCCGTTAGATAATTTTAGTTTTTGTTTCCCGAATTTTTTCTCTGAGATCTCACGGACATCCCGCATCATTGGTGCCTGATTGACAAATCCTTTTTCAGCCACTTCTTCTTGAAAAGAAAGCTGAGCGGTAATATTGTCTTTAAAGACTTTTTGCGCCACTTCACTGACATCAATGTGTCCTGACTCTTCGATCGTGTCGTAAACCGCTTCTTTTAAATCGGCAACAACGTTATAGGTAGGTGTTTCAAATTTCTGACCAATTTTTTCCGCTACTTTTTTGATGACTTTGACGTTTTCTTCTAACGAGGGAATCGGTTCGGCATCAATGACTTTCGTTGAAAAGTAGGCATATTTTTCACCTGAAAAGCTATATTTCTTTTCAATCAGTTCAAAGTCTAAGCTCTCCACATCAATTGTGATCCCTTCATCGGCCTTTTGAGTTTTACCTGCTAGTAAGGCACGATGCAAAATCAAATTGTTTTCGATCCCAGCTTCCCCATTATCAATAAAGTGCGTATAGCCGTCTTGATAGTTGACCTTCAAAAATGCCAACTGCATTCTTGTATCAAATTCATACAAGACCACAAAGGCATCCGCACTTGGTGCATCTTCACTTTCCTTGTACGCTTCATACCACCGTTGGACGATCGCTTCACTGGCTGCGACAAAGTCTTCGGGTGCTTGTTTGACCAGTTGAGCGATCATTGATGTTTCGAGTAAACGCCCTGTTTTGGTTTGCGGTGTTGCAAGTTTCTGTATTTTTTTCGTCAAATAATCGCGGATGTATTCCGTGGTCAAATCGAGTTCAACTTGAGAAAAAACCGGATCACCAGTTTGACGGTCAATAATGTGTAATATCGCATGTTTCAAATAAATATCCATTAGTTACGCTCCTTATCCATTTGTCTAGTGTACAAAAAAAATAGGCGAACTGACAAGAGCCAAACGTCATTTTTCTTATTGGCCACTTCCTTTTTGAAAGATGCATTCATTGGAAAATCCGTCCTCGTCTGCTAAACTAAAGGTATCACAGAAAACGGAGGAATGAACATGAACAGCTATACGTTATCAAACAATGTAACCATCCCTGAGTTAGGTTTTGGCACATGGCAAACACCAGACGGCGACGTTGCCGTAGCATCAGTCAAAAAAGCACTGGAAGTAGGTTACCGCCATATTGATACAGCCCAAGGCTATAAAAATGAAGCCAGTGTTGGTCAAGCGATCAAAGAAAGCGGCATTCCCCGCGAAGAACTCTTTTTGACTACAAAATTGTGGAATGCGAACCATTCCTATGATCTTGTGATGTCTTCTTTTGAAGAGTCCTTAGAGAAACTACAAACAGACTATATCGATCTTTTCTTAATCCATTGGCCAAACCCAGTAGCCTTTCGTGACAACTGGCAAACAGCGAATGCAGAAACATGGCGCGCTTTTGAAGAATTGTATCAAGCAGGCAAAATCAAAGCGATCGGGGTCAGCAACTTCTTGCCTCATCATTTTGAAGAATTGAAAAAAACAGCGACCATCTTCCCAATGGTCAATCAGATTTTCCTTGCACCTGGCGAGTTACAAGAAGAAGTGGTGACTTATTGCCAAGAACACGATGTATTGCTTGAAGCATACAGCCCATTAGGTACCGGGAAGATATTTGATGTACCAGAAATGAAAGCATTAGCTGAAAAGCATCAAAAATCAATCGCTCAAGTTGCATTACGCTGGTCTTTACAACATGGTTTCTTGCCATTACCAAAATCAGTCACACCAAGTCGGATCGAAGAAAACATCCATGTCTTTGATTTTGAGCTATCTGAAGAAGACATGAATACGATCGATCAATTAGATGGCGTCGTTGGGAAAGCGACCAATCCAGATACGACAGGGTTTTAATTTTACTCTCTATAAGGAGAAGCCTATGAAGACAACTGATTTGATTCACCTCTCCCCTGCTGTTCAAAAAGCCTTACATGCTGATTTTGTTTTTCTTGTATGGCCAGGCAAAGTCCAACATTTCCCGGCGCGTCAATGGTCGTCTAGCGACTATCAGCAGATGCTGGCTGAGAAACTCACTGGGGAAGTACGCTTTTTTCTTTGGGAAAACTACTTAGTCGCCACTGGAGACAAGGAGCTTTTGATCCTAATGCCTAAGTACCATCAAATCAATGATCTAGTAGAAACGCCAACGCCGCTTCTTTAGCAGCGCTGGCGTTTTTTCAGGAAATATATAATTTTTTTTGTATTTTTTCATGAGAATGACTGTTCTTTTCTGCAAATTTTCCTTATAATCGATAGTGATCGAGAGGAGAAGATTATGAAAAAGAAACAATTAGCAAAATTGAAACAACAATTCCGCCCGTCTTATGAAACAGCTCGACAACAGTTGTTTACAGCGATCGAGCGCAAAACAGCAGATAAGTTCGACCTTCCGACAACTGTTTATATCAATCCTAAAAATCAAGAGGAATTATTGATTGAATTGTTGAAGGAAACACCCAAAGAACAAAAAATCGCTGTTCCTTTAGATGAGAACTTCAAAATCGTCGTGAAACGAATTCAACGCTTAGAAGCTGGCTTACTTGATCGTTTCAGCGATAACTTAGTCGATGAGATCGCTGCTTACTGGTTACCGACCAATCCGCAAGAAAGTGCGGCACCTACCTCCGCTCCTGTGAAAGAACCAGCAGAAGTGAAGGAAGAAACGGCACCAACTATACCTGCATCAACTAAAACTAAAGAAGTGGAAAAATCAACGGCTGATGATTCTGACGAATCCATGACTTTTTCAGCATTTGCCGAAAAAATCGCAGCATTCCCTAAATTTTCTGCAAAACAATCTTCAGGAGAAACGACCGTGATCGAAGCTTCCCCGAAAGAAGATCGTGTTCTAGCAACAATTTCTGAAACAGAAAGTGATACTTTTACCATCGAAACCGCTCTAGAACGCAAATACAAAGTAAAACTAGAAGTCATTCCATTGATCGAGGCGTATGCCCACACGGCGATTTCTAAACGATAAACAAAAGGTTCTCTAGGAATTTCCCTAGAGAACCTTTTTTAGTTACGTATTTCTGTTAAAAATTTACGGGCTTGCTCTTGGTTCATTTGACTCGCCGCTCGCAGCTTAGCTGCCAGCTGTTCAATCTCGGTTCCTTTTGCTCCAACTGAAATAGCTAATGAACGGGCTTGCATGCTCATATGGCCTTGCTGGATACCTTCTGAAACCAATGCTCGCAAAGCGGCCAGATTCTGAACCAACCCGACACTTGCCGCCAGCGAAGCTAACTCACTCGCCGTTTCAACACCAGTCAATGCCAACGCAGCTTGGGCTTTTGGCAATATTTTTGTGGCACCCCCGACTGTGGCGATCGCCAACGGCAGTGTGATACTACCAATCAAACGGTCTTCTATGATGGTCCAGGAAGTCAACCCTTGCACGCGGCCATTACGGACAGCATAGCCATGACAAGCGGCAGAAACGGCGCGAGTGTCGTTTCCGGTAGCCAAAATCAGCGCTTCAACCCCATTCATGATCCCTTTGTTATGGGTAGCGGCACGATATGGATCGATCTTGGCAAAATCAGCTGCATGAACAATTTTTTCGGCAACTTGTCTGCCATTTCCGGTCTTGCTCAATTTGTCAAAAGGCACCGAGCAAGTGGCTGTTACTAACGATTCCGTAGCGAGATTGCTTAAAATACTAAAGAGAATTTCTTCTTCTGGGAACCACTTCCGAAAGAGGTCGGCCACTCCTTCTAAAATCGAATTGATGATGTTGGCGCCCATGGCATCTTTGACATCAACCAACAAATCGATTGAGACATAGGCTGTTGCTAATTCAGATTCTGCTGGCACAAAGTTCCGACCGATCACTCTTCGCAATCCACCGCCGCGTTTCACGATGGAAGGATACGTCTCATTCGCCATTGCAAAGATCGTTGCTTGCTCGGATTCAACTTTTGCCAAAATCGCTTCCGGATCCTGAACATCCATAAAGACGATCTGGCCTCGAAGCAAACGTTCTTGACTGGTCGTTGTAATGGGCCCAGCCATTTTTGCTCCATTGCTCATCGCTGCAATCACAGAAGGTTCTTCTGTGGCTAACGGGACATTGTATCTCTTGCCATTCACTTGCAGATTCAACCCCACACCTAAGGGAATCTCCACTTCACTGATCTGGTTTTCGATCAAGTGATTGGAAGTTTCCTTGTCTAATGCCATTTCTTGAAAAACCAAGGATTCGGCTGCTGTGATCGCCCCTTGTGCTTCAAGAAAGGTTAGTCGTTCGTTAGGCGTAAGGGCGTAAAACTTTTTTTTTTCTGTTTTTTCTGATGCCGACTCTTCATGAAAATCGGTTTGACTTGCTGCCGCCGAAGGGTTTTCTAACAGCATCGCTAGCCCTAACCCGCCACCGACACATAAAGAGGCGATCCCATAACATTCTTGTGTGTCTTTTAGCTGATAAGCGACGGTCGTTGCGATCCGAGCACCGGTTGCTCCAATCGCATGGCCAAGGGAAATGCCCCCACCGTAACGGTTGACTTTCTTGGGATCCAAACCAAGTTCACGTTCTACTACGATCGAGGAAGCTGCAAAGGCTTCATTGATTTCAAAAATACCGATATCTTCAATCGACAGTGCTTGCTTTTTCAGCAAAGTATCGATTGCTTTGATTGGTGAGATTCCCATGATCTCTGGGGCAAAGCCAACTTCAACGATCTCTTTGATCACTGCCAGATAAGGAATCTGATGCTCCTCACAATAGCTTTTTGAGGCGATCAAGACCATGGCAGCCCCATCATTGATGGTTGAGGCATTCCCAGCAGTCACCGTACCGTCCTTTTTGAAAACCGTTTTTAGTTCAGCTAATTTTTCGACTGTCGTAGCGGCGCGAATGCCTTCATCCTGGGAAACGGTAGCAGACTTTTCGGTCACGGGTACGATCTCTTGCTCAAATTTCTTTTCCGCTTGTGCTTTGGCAGCCTTCATTTGGGAGTGGTAGGCAAATTCATCTTGTTCTTGTCGAGTGATGCCATATCTTTCTGCAACAGTTTCAGCCGTTAAGCCCATCGGTTTGCTGCTAAAAGCGTCTGTTAAGCCATCATGCATCATTGTCGATACTGGATTTGAATACTGATCATCCGCCTTGTTATAATAACTGAATAGCGGCGCATTCGTCATACTTTCGATCCCACCAGTCAAGACGACTGATGCCTTGTTTAACTGAATTTGCTCCATGCCCATTAGAATCGCTTTCATTCCCGAACCGCAAACTTCGTTGATCGTTGAGGCTGGAATATCTGAAGAAAGCCCACTTTGCAGGGAAACTTGGCGACTTGGATTTTGCCCACTGCCTGCTTGCAGGACATTTCCGATAATCACTTGTGCGATATGTTCTTTTGCTTGTTGGTTTCTTGCCAACAAGGCTTTCGCAGCAATTGTTCCTAATTCTACTGCTGAATATTCTTTTAATGACCCATGGTATTTGCCAATTGGCGTTCTTAGTGCGTCGATAATGACAACTTCTTCCACGTACGTCACCTCCTCTTGAAATATATCATTAAATCTTCCAAAAAAGAATACCCCACATCAGCTTGCTGTGCCCTTTTCTACTTTCTTTAATAAAGTTTAAATTCTAATCAATTCTTTTTCATTTTTTTCAAAAAATATGATACCTTAGAACGTGTAGCCTACTAAGTACGTAGAACATAAAGGAGCGACGGAATGAACGTTGGTATTGATAAAATAAATTTTTATGTCCCCCCCTATTTTATAGATATGGTTGATCTAGCTCACGCCCGAGAGGTCGACCCAAATAAATTTACGATCGGGATCGGTCAAGATCAAATGGCGGTCAATAAAAAAACGCAAGATATCGTCACCTTTGCCATGCATGCGGCAAAAGATATCCTCACAAAAGAAGATTTACAAGCAATTGATATGGTGATCGTCGGCACAGAATCCGGCATCGATGAATCAAAGGCTTCGGCAGTGGTTTTGCATCGCCTATTGGGTATTCAACCATTTGCCCGCTCCTTTGAAATCAAAGAAGCGTGTTATGGCGCAACAGCAGGCTTACAGTTTGCTAAAGCCCACGTACAAGCCAATCCAAAAAGCAAAGTTTTGGTGGTGGCTTCAGACATCGCCCGTTATGGCTTAGCTTCCGGTGGAGAGCCCACTCAAGGCGTAGGTGCAGTTGCTATGCTGATCTCTGCAGATCCAGCGATTTTGCAGTTGGATAACGATAATTTGATGTTGACGCAAGACATTTATGATTTTTGGCGTCCCGTTGGTCATCAATATCCAATGGTAGATGGCCACTTGTCAAATGACGTCTATATCGATTCCTTTAAACAAGTTTGGCAAGCCCATTGCGAAAAAACGCAACGCACAGCAAAAGATTACGCTGCATTGAGTTTCCATATTCCTTATACAAAAATGGGAAAAAAAGCCTTATTGGCTGTTTTTGCCGAAGAAGAAGAAACGCAACAAGAACGCCTGATGGCTCGCTATGAAGAATCGATCGTTTACAGTCGTCGTACCGGCAACTTGTATACGGGTTCATTGTACCTAGGCTTGATCTCTTTATTGGAAAATTCCTCCAGCTTGCAAGCCAATGATCGGATAGGACTGTTTAGTTACGGCTCAGGAGCGGTTGCTGAATTTTTCAGCGGCGTATTGGTACCCGGTTATGAAAAACAGTTAGCACAAGCTGCTCACCAAACGTTACTTGATGCCCGTCAAAAACTAACGATCGCTGAATACGAAGCAATGTTCAATGAGACCATCGATATTGATCAAGATCAATCCTTTGAAGATGATCTGCTTTACAGTATTCGTGAAATAAAAAATACCATTCGTTATTATAAAGAAGAAAACGAGTGATGTTAAGAAAAACTTTGTTTATTTTCAAGCAAGAAAGCTTGATGAAACAAAGTTTTTTTCTTTCTTTTTAATTTGTTGAAACAAAGCATCTTTTTCAGACTTTTTCTGATTGTTATTCAAAAATTTTCAGATAATTCAGGAAAAACATTTGACAGTCCGCTTTTTTTTGTCTATACTAAAAACAATTCAAGTATGGAGGAACTTTTTTATGTTAAAAACGACCGTGTCCCCACAACTGAATATCTTTTACTTTAGCTACTTTAGATAGTTTGTATTCATAACACATTATGGATGCAAACCGCAAAACGAGTTTTGTTTGTATCTATGATGGCTAAAGCATTTTAACTTGAACTTGCAGCCATGTAGAAAATCTTCTAAATGGTTGCCAATATACGTTTACGCTTGGTATAGGATCGAATCCATTTAGACGATTGTCTGAATGGATTTTTTTGTTCAGGTAAACCCCAATTAAAAAAGAAACGTTTATAGGAGGAGTTACAATGAAAATGAAAAAATGGATCACAACTGGATTATTAACGGCTTCACTACTGGCACTGGCAGCTTGTGGGGAATCAAACAATGCTTCTGAGGGAAACGACGGATCAAAAACAGTCGGTGTCTTGCAACTCGTGGAACATGGCTCCTTGAATGCCGCCTACGAAGGATTTAAAGAAGGCTTAGCAGAAGCGGGCTATACAGAAGGTGAAAACCTGACGATCGAATACCAAAATGCGCAAAACAGTCAAGACAACTTAAAAAGCATGAGCGAACGCCTAGTGAATGCCAACCCTGATCTTTTATTGGGCATCGCTACTCCTGCTGCTGTTTCGTTAGCAAATGAAACCACTGATACCCCAATCGTGGTTACCGCAGTTACTGACTTAGTTGGGGCAAAATTAGCCGACTCAAATGAAGAACCCGGTCGCAACATCACCGGTACGTCAGACATGGTACCCATTGAGCAGCAGATCAATTTGCTGTTAAGCATCGTCCCTGACGCCAAGACGATCGGCATTATGTATAATGCAGGTGAAGCTAACTCGAAAATTCAAGCAGACTTGGCAGAAGAAGCCTTAAAAGCTGCTGGAGTCGACGTTAAAGTATTGACCGCCAATACCACCAATGATGTGCAGCAAGTGACCTCTAGCCTGGCAAAAGATGTCGATGGCATTTATATTCCAACAGATAATACCTTTGCCTCTGCTGCTGCAATCGTCGGTGAAGTGGCGAAAGAAACCAAAACACCGATCGTCGCAGGTTCCGTGGAACAAGTCGATGATGGAGCTCTAGCAACTTATGGTATTGACTATAAATCACTAGGCATTCAAACAGGAAAACTAGCAGCAAAAATTTTAGATGGCGATGCAGAACCAGCTACCACACCCGTTGAAACAGCGGAGAATTTAGAGTTAGTCGTCAATGAAGAAATGGCTGCAGCTTTAGGGATTGATCCTGCCAGCATCACTGCCCCAGAATAACCATACTATTTTAGATTTGAGGAAATCATATGAATTTAGTCGACACGTTCTTACTATTACTACAATCTGCCACCTCTCAAGGGATCCTTTGGGCATTGCTGGCAATCGGAGTATTTTTGACCTTCCGTATTCTGGATATCGCTGATTTAACTGCAGAAGGAAGTTTTCCATTAGGTGCAGGGATCGCTGCAATCAGTATTACGAATGGCGTTTCCCCCATACTAGCCAGTTTGATGGGCTTTGGCGGTGGCATGTTAGCCGGCTTGGTATCCGGACTACTGCATACAAAACTAAAGATCCCAGCCTTGTTGGCCGGGATCATCACGATGACTGGGCTTTATTCCATCACAAATCGTGTGATGGGTGCTCCCAACATTGCCTTGTTAGGACAAGACACGGTCTTCACCCAATTTCAAGCAATGGGTCTGACCAAAAACAATGCCGTGATTCTTGCGGGCTTTCTCTTCGCAGCTATCGTCATTTTGTGCTTGTTCCTCTTTTTCCGTACAGAGATCGGCTTAGCATTGCGCGCAACAGGCGATAATTTAGCTATGAGTGAAGCCAACGGCATCAACACCGATAATATGAAGATCATCGGTTACATGATCTCTAACGGCTGTATCGCCCTTTCAGGTGCTCTTTTAGCCCAAAACAACGGTTTTGCTGACCTAAACTCCGGAATCGGTACGATCGTGATTGGCTTAGCATCGATCATTATTGCAGAAGTTTTATTTGCCAATAAATCTTTGCTTTTGCGGTTGATCACCATCGTGATTGGAGCGATCGTTTATCGCTTTATCCTGGCCGTCGTTTTCGAGTTCAATGTCGAAGCCAATGATATCAAACTGGCATCCGCAATCGTCTTAGTCATCTGCCTCTCGTTACCGCAGCTTCGTTCAAAACTAGGACTTAAAAAGATGCTGCCAAAAACCAAAGGAGGCCAATCCTAATGACTTCAGTCTTAACAATCGAAAATCTACACCAAACCTTTGAAAAAGGGACGATCAATGAGAACCATGTCTTGCGAGGCATTGACCTGACGATGAATGCCGGAGATTTTATCACGATCATCGGTGGCAATGGTGCCGGAAAATCGACCCTTTTAAACAGTATTGCAGGAACGATCCCAACAGAACAAGGAAAAATCACCTTAGATGGGAAAGACATCACCCGTTTATCCGTTACGAAACGCTCAAAGGATATTAGCCGAGTCTTTCAAGATCCACGTATGGGGACAGCGGTTCGTTTGACTGTTGAAGAAAACTTAGCACTTGCTTACAAACGGGGCCAAGTCCGAGGGTTTGCGACAGGCGTCAAAGCAAAAAATCGCGCGTTTTTCCAAGAAAAATTAGCCAGTCTAAACTTAGGCTTAGAAAATCGTCTTTCTGCCGAGATCGGTTTGTTATCAGGCGGACAGCGTCAAGCGATTACCCTCTTGATGGCAACGTTGCAACAACCTAAATTGATTTTATTAGATGAACATACCGCTGCCCTAGATCCAAAAACCTCGTTGACTGTCATGGCATTGACCGATCAATTGATTCGTTCACAGCAGTTGACGGCCTTCATGGTTACTCATGATATGGAAGATGCCATTCGCTATGGCAATCGCCTGATCATGCTTCATCAAGGCAAGATCGTCGTGGATATTGCCGGTGAGCAAAAGCAACATTTAACCGTCCCTGAATTGATGGAAATGTTCCATCAAAATAGCGGTGCTGAATTAAAAGATGACCAACTGCTCTTACGCTCTTAACAAGCAAAAAGACACGTAGAAAGGAACCCCCTTCTACGTGCCTTTTTTGATTCTTCCAAATGATTGGCAAAATCCTTACTTTGCTTCATTTTCCGCAATGATATCTGTGACCTTCATCAAGCGGGTCAATGTTGCTCGTTCGTCTTCTGCCAGATTGCTTTCGATGTATTGAATGGTTTCCGTCAGCTTGGGAATCGTCATATACTCTAACGCATTGACTCTTCGCCTCGTCCGCTCGATCTCATTGGCCATCAGTTGACAGGTTTTCTCGATTTCGGCCAACTGAAGCATCACTGGCAGCATCTGATCAAGATGAGACAACGAGAGATCCAGCTCACTGGTGGTACTTACAAAACCGTAGGAAAAGTCATCATCGGAGCTCTCTTCTTCGTAAACAGGATTTAACACTGGCACATCCATATTCATGATGGTCCGACTTTGTACATCTAGGGTCACTTTATTTAAAGGGATCATAAATGCTTCTTGCAAAACGACATCGGGAATACTACTAGAAGCCAGCACATACTCTTCCATCCCTGCTTGCAGCGCAGTTTCCATTTTTTTACGAAGCTCCTGGTTTTTCTTTACTAGCTGAATGAATTGGCGCACCAGCTCATCTTGCTTGTCTTTCAATAATTTGTGACCACGGGTTGCCGTCGTCAGCCGTTTTTTCAAACGACTTAGTTCCATCCGCGTCGGATTGACATTTAAGATCGCCATTAAGAACTCACATCCTCGTCCGTTGGGTAATAGGCGTCGATAAATTCTTCTTTGATACGGCTCAACTCTTGTTTTGGCAAGGTAGCTAATAGCTTCCAGCCTAAATCTAACGTTTCTTCAATCGTCCGGTTGGTTTCAAATCCCTGGTTGACATACTCTTTTTCGAAAAGATCTGCAAAACGCGCGTACTTTTTATCAAGATCAGACAAGGCAGACTCTCCTAAAACGATCGATAACTCTTTGGCAGCTTTCCCATCGGAATAGGCGGCATAAATTTGATTCATCGTTGCCGCATGATCTGCACGGGTCTTACCTTCTCCCGTTCCTTTGTCCTTCAACCGAGAAAGACTTGGCAAAATATCCACTGGCGGATTGATATTGCGTTTGTAAAGGTCCCGCGACAAAATGATTTGTCCTTCTGTGATATAGCCAGTCAAATCAGGAATCGGGTGGGTTTTATCGCCATCTGGCATCGTTAAGATCGGAATCTGTGTAACCGATCCTTCTTTGCCCATCAAACGTCCTGCCCGTTCATACAGTGTAGCTAAGTTGGTGTATAGATACCCTGGGTAGCCGCGACGTCCCGGAACTTCTCGGCGGGCAGCGGAGATTTCTCGCAATGCTTCGCAATAGTTCGTCATATCGGTCATGATCACTAAGACGTGCATGCCTTTTTCAAAAGCCAAATACTCTGCTGCAGTCAATGCCATCTTAGGAGTAGCGATCCGTTCGATTGCTGGATCGTTGGCAAGGTTCATAAACAAAACAGATCGATCTAATGCACCGGTTTTGCGGAATTCATCCACGAAAAATTCAGCTTCTTCAAACGGAATCCCAATTGCTGCGAAGACGATCGCAAAATTGCCTTCTTGGCTGGGTACTGTTGCTTGTCGTGCGATTTGAGCAGCGATCTCTTTATGAGGCAAACCAGAAGCAGAAAAGATTGGTAATTTTTGTCCACGAACTAATGTATTTAAATGATCGATCGTTGAGATCCCCGTTTGGATAAATTCATCTGGGAAGTCCCGTGCCATCGGATTGATGGCTTCACCGTTTACATCGATGCGTTTTTCGGGCAAGATTCTCGGGCCATTATCTTTTGGTTTTCCTAAACCGTCAAAAACCCGACCCATCATATCTAGAGAAACCCCTAAAGTTAAACCAGTTCCTAGAAACCTTGCTTTGCTTTCTTCAGCACTCAAATTACTGGTACCTTCAAATACTTGGACAACAGCATTGTCATCACTGACTTCCAGTACTTGACCTTGACGGATCTCGCCTGTGTCCATGCGGACCTCAACGAGTTCGTCGAATTTAACGCCTCGAACATTTTCGACCACCATTAAAGGGCCGGCAATTTCGGAAACTGTACGATATTCTTTTAACATCAATGAACACCTCCAGTTTCAATGATTCGTTGTAACTTTTCTTTGATGTCATGCTTGATCGTATCCAAGCGGGTCAATTCTTCTTCAGGAATGTATTTGCTGCGGGCGATGCGCTCACGCAGATCAACCGTTCCTTTTGTGATCTCATCTAAGTAAGCACCTAGCTGCAGTGCACGTTGGGCTTGTTCATTAAAGTAAAGAATATTCTCCAACATTTTGAACTGCTTATTGCGAGATGTATACGTGTCAACGTCATCAAAGGCGTTTTGCTGCAAGTAATCTTGTCTCAAAGAACGGGCTGTCATCATTGTCAAACGGTCTCTTTGAGAAAGAGAATCCATCCCTACCAATTGAACGATTTCTTCTAAACGGCTTTCTTCTTGGAGAATCGCCATTGATTCATTGACTAGCTCCGACCAGCGATCGCCTAATAATTGATCTAAATAAGAATTGATTTGATCTTCGTAAAGGGAATAGGAATTCATCCAGTTGATGGAAGGAAAATGCCGTTTTTGCGCCAGCATACTATCCAATGCCCAGAAGACTTTCACGATTCGTAAGGTATTTTGGGTGACCGGTTCTGAGATGTCTCCACCAGCAGGTGAAACCGCACCAATTGCGGTAATGCTTCCTTCCCGAGGCTGTGTGCCTAATGAATGGAAACGCCCTGCTCGCTCATAGTATTCCGCAATTCGACTTCCAAGGTACGCCGGATAGCCTTCATCTCCTGGGATCTCTTGCAATCGTCCACTCATTTCCCGCAGCGCTTCTGCCCAACGTGATGTTGAGTCTGCCATGATAGCAACACTATAGCCCATGTCTCGGTAATATTCTGCAATCGTGATTCCTGTATAGATTGAGGCTTCCCGAGCAGCAACTGGCATATTCGACGTATTGGCGATCAAGACCGTTCGTTCCATGATGGACTTGCCGGTATTTGGGTCGATCAGTTCAGGAAATTCATTCATAACATCCCGCATTTCATTGCCTCGCTCGCCACAGCCGACATAGACAACGATATCCACATCCGACCATTTAGCAATTTGGTGCTGAACAACCGTTTTTCCGGCACCAAATGGTCCGGGAACGGCAGCTGAGCCGCCTTTTGCCACTGGAAAATAGGTGTCGATGACGCGCTGACCAGTGACCAGCGGTTCGCCTGGATTTAATTTAGCAGTAACGGGACGTGGTTGACGAACCGGCCATTTCTGAACCATCGTCAAGTTTTTTTCACCCTCAATGGTTTCTAAGACACAGATCACTTCAGTAATAGCAAAATTCCCTACCATGATTTCTTTGACGGTTCCTTCATAGTTTGGTGGCACCATGATCTTATGCTCGATCACCGATGTTTCTTGTACTGAACCTAAAATGTCGCCACCTTGTACGGTATCACCGACTTGTACTTGAGGGACAAAGGTCCATTTCTTTTGGCGATTCAGTGGATCGATGGTAACCCCTCGTTCCAAAAAATCACTTTCTGTTTGCGACATAAACGTATCTAATGGTCGTTGGATCCCATCAAACATCTGAGTCAACAAACCTGGTGCTAGTTCGACAGACAATGGTGCGCCTGTCGTTTCCACGGGCTCGCCTGGTCCGATTCCCGCTGTTTCTTCGTATACTTGGATCGAAACCAGCCCTTTTTTGATCTCAATGATCTCACCGATAAGGCCCTTGTCACTGACTTTGCAGATTTCGTGGATTTTTGCGCCACTTAATCCTGAGGCGGTGACCAGTGGTCCCGATACTTTTTCAATTGTGCCAAATGCCACATTTATTCCTCCTAGCTGGCTGACTTGTCTGTTATGAATCTAATATATTCATTCCTACCGCTTTTTCCACATTTTGCTGAATTCGTGCCATGCCGATCCCTAAACTACCCGTACTACTTGGAATCGGAATGATCGCTGGTGTCGGTACTTCTTCATAGCGGCGAACGATCGGTTCTAATTGTTCGATCAGTCGCTCAGTCAAAAAGATTACCCCATAGGCTTCAGCCATTTCTTCTAGTTGTTGGGCGGCTTCATCCAAATCGCTGACTGGAAAGATGTCGATCCCTAGCCCTTTGAAAGGCAAGATCGAGTTCTTACCACCCATCATTGCTATTTTTTTATGCATAACTATCACGCACCCGACTTATTAAAATCTCTTCCGGCACCTTATTGATTTTCCCAATCAGGAGAATACGCAAGTTCTTGCTTTCAATTTCCTTGGCGTACAAGTACCCTGCCAATGCTGAAGGGCCAAAAGGAACAATTTTATGTTCTTTGAGCTTCGCCATTAGAAAATTGTCTTTGCGTATATCAAAGGTATTCAAGGTCTTCTTCTCTACCAACTCTTCATAGCTGTGATTGATCAGTTCTTTATAAGGAGTCCCTTGCAAATATGCCACAAATGCCTCAAGGGAAGTCGTGATCTCAGCTAACAATTCTTTTGCAGGCAGGTTTCCATGATCGGCTAAAACTGCGCTGATAAAGCCGCGCTTGCGTTTCATCGCGTAACTGCGCAACGTTGTTGAAATGTTGAAAATATCGATTTGTCGACGAATCAAGCTTTGCAGCAGATCGTCGTCGTATTCTTTGCCAATCGTCCACAATTGTTCCCAATAGTGGTTATCAAAGATGATGTCGATCGATTGGACCTCATGGTAGTTCTCAATATAAGAGAAGACTTCTTCCACACAATCAACCATCTCTTTGGCAACAAGATTGCTTTTTCTGGTCTTGACCAGATCCTTAAGGACGGAAAGCGGCTGGGTACCAATTGGGACAAGATATTCAGAAAAATCTTCTTGCATGTACGCCGCTTTTACCAAGACTTTCAGATTTTGATAGTCATATTTCAAAGCAAAGAAATCAACGATCGCTTTTTCCGGTGTCAGCTGATACATCGTGTCGTATACCCGTTTCAACTCCGCCATCAACACATGTTCAAAGTCGTGTACACGATCATCCTCGTTGATGAAGTCACCATAAACCGTTTCTTGCAACATACCGTAGATTTCTTCTGCGCTAGCAGCCGAGAGCATCCGCTCATAGCGGCTGCGATCGAATAATTGCGATTCATACGTCCGAATTCTCGTATTTAAGGTATTGTATTTGATGTCATTCATCTGTTTGCACCTGCTTACTGTTCAAAAATCAATTGCAGTAACGTATTGCTTAACTCTTCTTTGTTGGCTTCTAGTAGCGCATCAAAAGTAAAATTCAACTCGATCGCTTCTTGTCGCAACAAAAAGCCACCCTTACGAGGGATCGTTTTATTTACCAGTTTCAGCTGAACATCTGGGGCAGATGCCTGCAATTTAGCGAGGAGCTCCTCATCCACTAAATGGCGGGTCTTCTCACCTAAAAGCAACTCAACCTCACCAGTTAACCTTGCATTCGCCAAGCCATTAGCGATAAACGCATAAAATGCTGCTTGATCCATCGTATTTAAACGGGTCAAAGCCTCAGTAAACAGCTCATCTAAGACCGACTGCTTTGCTGCCAAGACCTTGTTTCTTGATTGAATATGCACATCTGAGATTTCCAAATACATCGCCGCACGTTTTTCTTTTTCATAAAAAGCTAACCGCTCACTAAGCTCTTTTTCTAATTGCGTTCGCTTCAAGTTTTCTTGATTTTCACTTTCTTTTTTCGCTTCTTTGATTTGCAGCTGGTATTTCTTTTCCGCATCAGCGGTTATTTTGTCAGTTAAACGTGTAATATCAGACATTCACTTTTCCCTCCTCTTAATTCAAGACAAGCAAGAAGGAAATAACGAACCCTAAAATACAATACGTTTCCATCATCGCTACCAAGATAATTCCTTTGGTCACATGTTCTGGTTTTTTGGCTAAAATCTGCATCGCAGCACTTGCGGCACGTCCTTGCCATTTTCCGGCTACGATCGCTGTTAATGCGATTGGCAATGAAGCAATAAACAAGTACAATCCGCGATCGAATGAAAGCGAACCGCTGATTTGACCAAAGATCATAAAGGAAATTACGAACCCGTATAACCCCTGAGTACTAGACAGCAACTCTAAGATCAACGCTTGTCCGAATTTCTCTGGCTGCTCTGAGATCAAGCCTGACGCTGCTTCACTGGTCATCCCAACACCAATCGTTGATCCGATACCGCCGCAAATCGTTGCGGTCGCTACACCTAAAGCTGCAAAAACAATTCCACCATTTTCGTAAAAGAAACTAATCCAATTTTCCATTATTGTCCTCCTGTAACTTCTCTTCTGAGATGATCTCTACATAGTTTTCATTTGATTTGAAGGGGTCAAAGGCACGTCCGCCCCCCGTAAAGAATTTTCCAAAATACTCTAAATACTGCAAACGGATACCATGAACATACGCACTAAGGTAACTTAAGAAAATATTTAGGCCATGCAATGCCACAAATAATAAGATACCAACCGTAAACCGGGCTGCTGGCGGCAGGTAGCTGATGATCAAGTTGAAGGCTGAGGCGATACTTCCGCCGGCAACCCCTAACGCCATCAGACGGGTGTAACTGATCAAGTCACCAACATAATTGGTCACATCCATCAATCCGTACAATCCAGAACCGATTTTTCCTGCTAAGGTTTTACCTTCTAAACTGCCTCCGATGGCCACTGCTAATAGACTGGCAGCGATCATTACGATCCCAATCATTTGTAACGGTGTGTCAGGGAAAAGCAGCATTCCTGCGGCAACAAAAGCCACACTGATCAAAAAGACGATCCATGAACCGGCTTGGAACATCGCAGCCAGTTTCTGGTCTTTTTTCTTCCATAGAATATAGAATTTCAGCGCCAAACCAAACATAATCTGGATGTACCCAAAGATCACGGATAAGACTAAGATCTGGTTGACATCATCCTGGGCAGACAACAGTTGGAATGAGAATTCAAATCCGAAGAAGTTGCCATAGATCAAGCCCCAAATAATCGTGGGGATCGAGCATAACTGAAAGAGGGTCAAGTTTTGTTCCAGCCCTTTGCTGAGGTGGAACAGCTTTTTACCAAGAAACGTCGCCAGAAACAAAAGCAAACCATAGCCAAAATCGGCAACCATCATCCCGAATGCCACCATATAAAAAGGCGCCATAAATGGTGTCGGATCTAACTCGTCATATTGCGGCAAGCTGTACATCCGAACAAGTCCTTCAAAAGGTTTGATCCAACGTGCGTTTTCTAATAAAATCGGCACATTACTAATCTCTTTTTCCGTCACTTCTTGGTATTCGAGGTAATAGTTATCCGTGGTTCCTTTTTTGATGCGTTTTTCTAATTCGGCCGTTCCATCAACAGGAACCCAGCCAGAAAGCGAGACCGCATGAGTAGAACGTAAAAGCATCTTATTGCTTTTTAAGCGGGTGATTGCTCCATCTAAATACTCGGCAACGATCCGCAAAGTTTCTTGCTCGTTTGTCATTGCACGAAGAGAGGCTTTGATCTCTTTTTCTTCATCAATTAAACGTTGGGATTTTTCTTTCATCGTTTGCAGATCTTCTTCTGGGATGCCCTCATAAGGGTAGATGTATTGCTCAAAGGCTACTTTTTTAAGAAGTGAAGTTACTTTTTCTTTTACATCTTTGTGGAAAAGGACCAGTAAATAAGTGGTTGTTTGTGATTGATAAACAGTTTCCACATAGACGAGCGGCAGCTTCTCACTGTTCGTCGTAAAGTCAGCCATTTCAGAAGTGGGAATCGAACCTAGCAAGCCACCTGATTTTTTTAATTCCTTTAAAACCGCTGGACGCTCTTTAAAATACTTCCAAATCGACAGCTCTGCTTCTTGTGCTAATACATCGCGTTTTTCTTGATCGATCAAGCGAAGACGTTTGTCTTGTTTACGAAGGGTCTGGCATAATTCTTGCCAGGGATAGGTGTGGGCTGTTTCAGCCAATTCTTGAAGGGTATATTTTTTGATTGGTTGCCGCAGTTGTGCCAGCATTCCTTTTTTGGGTACATATTCTTCTAAAAAATTTAAGCTCCAGTTGACTTGACCAAACTGGTTCTCCATTTCTTCTTCAGACTGTTCCTCGCGAACCGGTGTCAAAACACCCGTCGTTTCTTCAGAATCGTAGTATTTCTCCGAAGAAAGCAGTTCTACGCCCTGAAAGTCTTGCAGCTGCTCTAAAACAGCTTCTTTCTGATCGTAAAAGGTCAACAGACTGAACTTTTGCATTTTTGCAATTGCCATTTATGTCACAACCTTATTTATTATTATTGCCAATGCTTCTTCCTTTAACTCATTAGGGATCGTTCGTAGTGTTTCCACTTCTGCTTTCGTTTTAGCCATGAGCGGTTCTTTTGACTGTGTTAACTCAGCTGCGATTTTTTGATTGATTGCTTCTTTTTGTTGGGCTTCTTTTTCTGCCAACTCTTTTTTAAACGCCTTCAACCGTTCTTCGCGTTCTTGTGCCAATTGTTTTTTTTCTGCTTCCGCTTCTTGGTTTTTATTTTCAGCAAATTGCTCTGCTTCTTGTAATAATCGAATTGCATCTACTGCCATTTTCTCACCTGCTTTCCCTTTTTTTCCGCAAAAAAAACCACTACAAATCAAGCATATGGCATTCGCTGATCGTAGGGTGTCAAAAATCAATAAGTGGCAAATACCTTCACCTATTTCCGTTTTCTAATATAACCGTACCATAAATTTAGCGATAGAACAAGGTTCCTAGCGTTTTTTTATAGTCTTTACATATAAAAGTCACAAAAATTACACATTTTCACAAAAAGAAATCCTTTTCAATTTATAGGGGGTTAAATGATGACAAAAAAGAAAGATTAGAAACAGAATGCCGTTTCAAATCTTTCTTTTATTTTTCTCTCTTCTATTTCTTAACTTTCATAATTTCAAAGCAAAAATCCGTAATTAAAATAACAAAGATTCGTCCTACTCACGAATAAATGGCATACTCATACAGCGTGGACCTCCACGTCCGCGAACCAATTCACTTCCTGAGATCTCATTCAACTTGACGCCTGCCTCTTTTAACAACCCGTTGGTGATGGTATTGCGGTCATAGACCACGACTTCCCCTGGGGCGATCGCCAATGTATTGGAACCATCATTCCATTGTTCTCTGGCTGCTGCCGCTAAGTCGTCACCACCACAGCGAATCAAGTGTACTTCAGGCAAATCTAAATAACGGCAAAGAATGTTTTCCAACGTATCTTTTTCCTCATATACTCGCACACCGTCCTTGTGTTTAGTGATTGAATACAGCGAAAGTTCTCCCTCGATTTCTGGATGGATCGTGAACTTATCATGATCCACCATCGTAAAGACCGTATCTAAGTGCATAAATTTTCGTTCTTCACCAATATTAAATGCCAAGATATGTTCAAAACTCGGTTCTGTAGCAAAAATCGTTTCGGCAATTTTTTCGATAGAAGCAACCTCGGTTCGTTGAGAGATACCGATCGCCACGATTTTATCAGATAAAATCAGCTGATCGCCACCTTCCATCCGCGTCGTTTCGTCCCGATGATACAAAAAGTTCGTCTCATTGCGGGAAAACATCGGGTGGTGCGTAAAAATTTGTTTTCCGTAGAGGGTTTCTCGTCTTCTCGTTGCAGAATACATTCGATTCAAGGAAACGCTATGACCAATCGTAGCAAACGGATCTCTCGTGAAATACAAGTTTGGCATGGGATCGATCAAAAAAGGATATTCCGTTTCAACGATCGCCGTTAACTTGCTAGCTCTTGGAATTTCTACCTCACTTTTTTTCAAGCCCGCCATCGTATGATCGATAAAGGAGCGATTATCTTTGATCGACAGGAAAAAATTGCGCACTTCGTTGCGAATCTCTTCATCAAGGATCGTTGTCTCATTTAAATAATCTTCTAAAAAAGCTTCTTTGGCACCGGTCGTCGACAATGTCTCTGCAGCAAGATCTTCCAAATAAAGGACTTCCACCCCTCTGTTTCTTAAAGTCTCGGCAAAAAAATCATGCTCTTTTTGTGCTTGGTCTAGAAAAGGAATATCATCGAACAACAAGCGATCAAGATAATCCGGCATCAAGTTTTCCAATTCTGCTCCTGGACGATGCAACAGCACCCGCTTTAAGGGCGCAATCTCAGAAAAGATCTGTATTGGCTGGTTCATGGACTTTTCTCTCCTTCTTGGCAATTTTGTAGAATAACTTATGTCATTCTTTTTTTTGATTCTACATCACATAATTATTCATTTCTTCGACTCATCGTGTTTTTTCTACTCGTGATTCAAAGTTTTTTCGGATCATATAGTTATAAACATGCATTTTAAAAAAAGAAACCCCCGATAAAAAAACAACTAATAAAGAATATAAATTCTAGATACTTTAATTTACCGCCTTTTTCAATTGTATATTTTTGTTAAAAAAACAGCAAGGCAAAAGAACTGGCGGACTATAGCCCTAGTTGCGAAACCAGATTGAACTATCTTTGTTTTTTTGGATCATTTCATGATTTTCAAATGATACCGCTATCAAACAGATGAATATTTGATATGATTCAAGTATCTTGATACTAAAGAAACGTCTATAAAGGAGCGATTTGATGAAAACGCAACGTCAGCTTTACTATGGTGCCGACTACAATCCTGAACAATGGTCTAAAGAAGTCATTCTTGAAGATATGCGCTTAATGAAAGAAGCAGGTGTGAACTATGTAAGTATCAATATTTTTGGCTGGGTCAATCTGCAGCCAGATGAATCCACCTATGATTTTGAATTTCTGGATTGGCTGATGGATCTTTTATATGAAAACAATATCATGATCGACCTAGCCAATGGAACAGCTTCTCCTCCCGCTTGGCTTGTTCAAAAACACCCTGAGATGCTGCCTGTGACCATTCATGGCAATCGACTGGTTCATGGTGCGCGCCAGCACTACTGTCCGACTTCCCCTATCTATCGTCAATATGCCGCCGATTTGTCTGAAGCAGTCGCAAACCGTTATGCTAATCATCCAGGGCTGGTCATGTGGCATATCAATAATGAATATACCTGTCACATCCACGAGTGTTATTGCGATCATTGTCGGAAAAGATTTCAGACATGGTTAGCAGAGAAATATCTGACCATCGCTGGATTGAATGATGCTTGGTCAACGAAGTTTTGGAGTCAATCCTATGGCAGCTGGGAGGAAATTTTCTTACCAGAGGCAATGCCAACCTTCAAAAATCCTGCACAGCAATTAGACTACCGTCGGTTTCTTTCCGACATGAATCTGGAACTTTATCAAATTGAAAAGGCGGCGATCGCAAAATATTCCCATGACATTCCTTATATGACCAATCTTATGGGCTTACACAAATACGTAGATGGATTTAAATGGGCACCTGAAATAGATGTGGTCAGCTGGAATTCGTACCCGAATCCCTTTGAAAAAATCCCTTACCCGCAATTTCTTGCTAACGATTTAACCCGCAGTTTGAAGAAAAAGCCATTCTTGATCATGGAGCAAGCCACAAGCGCTGTTAATTGGCGACAAATCAACGGGGCCAAGACACCCAACCAGTTGCGTCTTTGGAGTTATGAATCGCTAGCTCATGGTGCTGATGGTATCATGTTCTTCCAATGGCGACAGTCTCGTGGCGGTGCGGAAAAATTTCATAGTGCGATGGTGCCTCACGGAGATCCTCAGTCAAGCCGTATCTTTCGTGAATGTGCACAATTAGGCAACGAATTTTCGCAACTATCCGAAATCGTTGGGACGCGCTTCTTGGCTGATGTCGCGGTTGTCTTCGACTGGGAAAATTGGTGGGCGCTGGAATTGGATGCCAAACCAAGAACCTTAAAGTACATTCATCAGTTACGCAGCCTGTATGCCGCGCTAAGGGCGTTAAATTTGAGCGTAGACTTTGTCCATCCTTCCGAATCCCTAGATGGCTATCCTTTAGTGATCGCCCCAAATCTCTATTCAGCACCCGAAGCCTTCGGTAAGAAGATCCATGATTACGTGCAACAAGGCGGTATCTTCTTGACCAATTTCTTTAGTGGGATCGTCAATGAAAATGACCAAGTCTATCTTGGGGGCTATCCAGGCTTGTTTAGAGACACATTAGGGATCATTGTAGAAGAGTTTTACCCAATGAAAGCAGCTACCCAGCATCAGATTGACTTTCAAGGTCATCGGAACGACAATTCTCTATGGGAGGAAGTCATTCATCTAAAAGGTGCGAAAGCTTTGGCAACCTTCCAATCCGGTTATTTGACCGATAAGCCCGCCATTACCATGAACCGGATCGACGATGGGTATGCGTATTACGTGGGAACAGAATTGTCTCTTGAAGGACTAACTACATTTTTAGCGACCATTCTGGAAAATCACAAATTAACGACTCATGCCCAGCACTTCTTGGCTGCTCCTACTGAAATCTCCGTTACCTGTCGCAAAGGTGCTGGCTATACACTCGTCTTTTTCTTAAACCATACCGAGCAGACAACAGAAGTGAAGCTGAAAGCCGCTGGAGTAGACCTTCTAACCAAAGAAACCAAACAGTTGGCAGTTCTGAAACCAAAAGAAGTCGCAGTTCTTAAGTATATTGATTAATCTAAGGAAAGAACCTCCATGAAGCGATCGCTTCATGGAGGTTCTTTTATTGAGGTTAC
>NZ_JBMHEW010000001.1:682500-1057500 GCF_050499185.1 Enterococcus sp. AZ040 | reverse complement strand
AACTTATTAAAAAACTCTTTTAACATTTCAACTCGGTGTGTGTTACTTGTTTTGATTTTTTCTTCGATATCCAGTTTTCAATGAACAAAGCATAACGACCATTGTCGTTAATGGAGCCTAGCGGGATCGAACCGCTGACCTCCTGCGTGCAAAGCAGGCGCTCTCCCAGCTGAGCTAAGGCCCCGGGTATTTACTTGAGAGTAGACCTCTCAAAACTGAACAAAGGCAAACGATGTGTAGTCTTCCGAAATATTCCTTAGAAAGGAGGTGATCCAGCCGCACCTTCCGATACGGCTACCTTGTTACGACTTCACCCCAATCATCTATCCCACCTTAGGCGGCTGGCTCCAAAAAGGTTACCTCACCGACTTCGGGTGTTACAAACTCTCGTGGTGTGACGGGCGGTGTGTACAAGGCCCGGGAACGTATTCACCGCGGCGTGCTGATCCGCGATTACTAGCGATTCCGGCTTCATGTAGGCGAGTTGCAGCCTACAATCCGAACTGAGAGAAGCTTTAAGAGATTAGCTTAGCCTCGCGACTTCGCAACTCGTTGTACTTCCCATTGTAGCACGTGTGTAGCCCAGGTCATAAGGGGCATGATGATTTGACGTCATCCCCACCTTCCTCCGGTTTGTCACCGGCAGTCTCGCTAGAGTGCCCAACTAAATGATGGCAACTAACAATAAGGGTTGCGCTCGTTGCGGGACTTAACCCAACATCTCACGACACGAGCTGACGACAACCATGCACCACCTGTCACTTTGCCCCCGAAGGGGAAGCTCTATCTCTAGAGTGGTCAAAGGATGTCAAGACCTGGTAAGGTTCTTCGCGTTGCTTCGAATTAAACCACATGCTCCACCGCTTGTGCGGGCCCCCGTCAATTCCTTTGAGTTTCAACCTTGCGGTCGTACTCCCCAGGCGGAGTGCTTAATGCGTTTGCTGCAGCACTGAAGGGCGGAAACCCTCCAACACTTAGCACTCATCGTTTACGGCGTGGACTACCAGGGTATCTAATCCTGTTCGCTCCCCACGCTTTCGAGCCTCAGCGTCAGTTACAGACCAGAGAGCCGCCTTCGCCACTGGTGTTCCTCCATATATCTACGCATTTCACCGCTACACATGGAATTCCACTCTCCTCTTCTGCACTCAAGTCTCCCAGTTTCCAATGACCCTCCCCGGTTGAGCCGGGGGCTTTCACATCAGACTTAAGAAACCGCCTGCGCTCGCTTTACGCCCAATAAATCCGGACAACGCTTGCCACCTACGTATTACCGCGGCTGCTGGCACGTAGTTAGCCGTGGCTTTCTGGTTAGATACCGTCAAGGGATGAACGTTCTACTCTCATCCTTGTTCTTCTCTAACAACAGAGTTTTACGATCCGAAAACCTTCTTCACTCACGCGGCGTTGCTCGGTCAGACTTTCGTCCATTGCCGAAGATTCCCTACTGCTGCCTCCCGTAGGAGTCTGGGCCGTGTCTCAGTCCCAGTGTGGCCGATCACCCTCTCAGGTCGGCTATGCATCGTTGCCTTGGTGAGCCGTTACCTCACCAACTAGCTAATGCACCGCGGGTCCATCCATCAGTGACGCAAAAGCGCCTTTCAACTTTCTTCCATGCGGAAAATAGTGTTATACGGTATTAGCACCTGTTTCCAAGTGTTATCCCCTTCTGATGGGCAGGTTACCCACGTGTTACTCACCCGTTCGCCACTCTTTTTCTTTCGGTGGAGCAAGCTCCGGTGAAAGAAAAAGCGTTCGACTTGCATGTATTAGGCACGCCGCCAGCGTTCGTCCTGAGCCAGGATCAAACTCTCATAATGATTTGTTTGAATGACCATACGGTCATTAAGCTCATAAAAATTAACTTTGCTAGCTATTGCTTGCATGTATTTGTTTCAATAAATTGAAACGTCCTACACATTGGTTCGTTTGCTTGCTTTGTTCAGTTTTCAAAGGTCTACCGTGCTGTGTTAGCAACTTTTAAATCATATCAGAGCGACAATTGATTGTCAACTCTTTTTTAAAAGTTTTTTTCAAGAAGTTGTTATTTAACTTCTCTCTTAACCTCAGCGACTTTTTTATCTTACCATCTCAACCGTTATATGTCAAACACTTTTTTGAAAAGTTTTTTTGATTTATCAGGTTTTTTCAGAGACGATATTTTTTCGACTTTGTTATAATAACACTTGTAAAATGTTTCGTCAACAACTAATTTCAAAAAAGATCAATCAGTGTTTGTTACAAATATCTTAACAAGGACAAGTAATAATATAGCAATTCTTAAAGGAAAAATCAACTAAAAAAATAGGCTTTTTGGCAACTATTTTTATAAGCGAATTATTCATTGTCAAACGATTCGAACGTTCGCTTATAAGAAGTATTTCACGGCTAAATCTATCAATAATGGATAAAAAAAGAGAACTTAAGCTTTTCGCCTAACGTTCTCTTTTCGTCCGATCTTCCGTTTGAAGAATCGGTATATAAATTCGAAAGATTGTTCCTTGGCCAATGACACTCTCCGCCGTGATTTTTCCTTTATAGCTTTCCAATAGTTGTTTTGCTATAGATAACCCCAAACCATTGCCACCTTTGGTTCTAGCACGAGCTTTATCTACCCGATAGAAACGATTGAAGATCTTATCGAGGTCTTCTTTGGAGATGCCTTCCCCGAAATCTTGGATGGCAATTTCAAAAGATTGACGATCCAATGAAATGGATAGATGAACTTCTTTTCGATCAGTGGAATACTTTACTGCGTTATCCAAGACAATAATAATGATCTGTTCAAAATGATTGCGATAGATTTTCAGCTTCAACTCATGATACAAATCATCATCCAATGTAAAGACAAAATCCGGATACAGTATTTTAAAGTTATTGAACACTTGATAGACAACTTCTTTTGCATTAGTTGTTTCATTTGCATAATGAACATCCACTTGTTCCGCTCTTGAGAGATCCAACATTTCCTGTACGAGCGTCTTCATTCGACTGATCTCTTGCATACTGGCTGCGAGGGACTCATCCAAGATCTCTGGATCATCTTTTCCCCAACGCTGCAACAAATTCATATGTCCTTCAATGATTGCTACAGGTGTTCGCAATTCATGAGAAACATCTTCAACAAATCGCTCTTGCTGCTCAATGTACAGGCGCATGCGATCTAACATTTCATTGAATATATCTGCTAAATCAGATAACTCATCGTTGGTATTCAATTCTGGCATATGCACGGTTGACTGCGGGTTTTTCCGGACGGTTTCCATCGTATCCCGTAGTACCTTTAACGGCTGAAGGAAATACGCTGATAAAAAGAACCCAAGCACACTGCTGAGAATCAGAGAGACAACTTCTAAGATAATCAAAGTCAGCAGCAGTTTGCTACGTATTTCATAAAAAGAAGTCAATTCATAAAACGTTTGAGCATAGCCAATCCGCTCTCTGGTGCCTTTTGAATAAATAGGTTGGATCGAAAGAAAGCCGGTGATGCCATCTAGTGTTACGATGGTTGGCGCTTTACGTTGTGTGTCGATCAAGGCTAAATCATTTTCATGGGTCTTAAACACAAGGTCCTCATTCAAATTATAAACAAACAGGCTCAATGGTGCTTGGCCTAATTCCGAAATAAAGGAGTCGATTTTCATTAAGTTGCCATCGATCGTTGAGGTTCGATCATAGATGCTCGTCGTCCCCGCATCATTTTTGGTTAAATTACGATACGTTCGAACGAGCGTTAATTCTTGGTCCGAATTGGCTAGACGGGAAGCAACTTCTGACATTGTCCGCTCAACATTGTTTTCTTCTTTAGCGACAATCAAATTTACGGAGGTCTTATAGGTGATCACCGCAAAGATCGTAAATACGACAAATATAAAGAAAGAACTTGCGAAGGCCCACTTTACAGTTAAAGAAGGCCCCTTCAGTTCTTTTAATTTTTTCATTCTTTTTTTAAGGTTCACGACCGCATCACATAGCCTGTACCACGAACGGTTTGGATGTAGCTTTCCTCCCCTGGTACATCAATTTTATTACGTAAATAGCGGATGTAAACATCGACAACGTTGGTTTCCACTTCTGTCTCATAGCCCCAGACTTTGTTTAATAAAACATCTCTGGCTAAAACGACATTGACGTTTTCCATTAAAGTCAACAACAGCTCGTATTCGCGTTTCGTTAGTTCAATGACATCTGTTCCACGACGAACGACACGGTTTTCTTTTTCAATCGTTAGATCGCGGTAAGTGATCGTAGTTTGTTTTGCGACGTTTTTGTCCCCTTCGATATCGATACGGCGAAGCAACGCACGTAAGCGTGCCAGCAATTCTTCAATTGCAAAAGGCTTCACAATATAATCATCAGCACCATGATCCAAACCTGATACTCGATCAATCACGGAATCTCTTGCGGTCATCATGATGATCGGGGTGTTTTTCGATTGACGCACGCGGCGGCAAACTTCTAACCCATTTAACTCAGGAAGCATTAGATCCAATAAGATCGCATCCCATTCATTATTCAGTGCCGCATCCAGTCCCGTCCGTCCGTTGTAATGAACTTCGGTATTGTACCCTTCATGCTTCAATTCTAATTCCACAAATCGAGCTAAGTTCTTTTCATCTTCAATGATTAGAATATTACTCATTATTGATAGCCCCTTTATTGATTATTCTGCCTTTAAATTAGACATTATCTGTCTTATTTTATCATGTATCTAAAAAATAAAAAAGAGATTGACCGAAAGTTCTCACTTTCGGCCTTTCTCTTTTGGATTCTCTTAAAGCTTACGCTTCGTCATACCATGAATAATGGAAAATTCCCTCTTTATCTGTCCGTTCATACGTATGCGCACCAAAGTAATCCCGTTGCGCTTGGATCAAGTTCGCTGGCAATCGATCAGAACGATAAGAATCGAAGTACGCGATCGCCGATGAGAACGTCGGCACAGGTACACCTGCTTGGACAGCTAGTGCAACTACTTCACGTACAGAAGATTGATAACGTTTCGTAATATCTTTGAAGTAGTCATCTAATAGTAAGTTTTCAATGTCGGCATTCTTGTCATAAGCATCCGTGATTTTTTGTAAAAATTGCGCACGGATGATACAGCCTGCACGCCAAATTTTGGCAATTTCACCAAAAGGAAGATCCCAATCATACTCTTTTGATGCAGTACGTAATTGCGCGAATCCTTGTGCATAGCTCATGATCTTACTGAAGTATAAGGCTTCGCGGATCTTATTGATAAACTCTTCTTTGTTTCCTTCAAAAGCAACTGCTTCTGGTTTTGGTAAGACTTTGCTGGCATTGACCCGTTCTTCTTTGTAAGCCGAAATATAACGGGCAAAAACAGATTCAGTGATCAATGGTAGTGGTACACCTAGGTCTAAGGCACTTTGGCTTGTCCATTTCCCAGTTCCTTTATTACCAGCAGCATCTAAAATCACATCAACGATTGGTTTGCCTGTTCCTTGATCGTCTTTACGGGTCAAAATATCCGCTGTGATCTCAATTAGATAGCTGTCTAATTCACCTTTGTTCCATTCAGCAAAAATATCAGCCATTTCATCAACAGATAGACCTAAAATGTTTTGCATTAAGTCATAAGACTCAGCAATCAGCTGCATGTCCCCATATTCGATCCCGTTGTGAACCATTTTTACGTAATGGCCTGCACCGTTTGGTCCAATATAAGTCACACAAGGTGTTCCATCTTCAGCTTTTGCAGAAATTTGCTCCAAGATTGGTGCAACCAATTCATACGCTTCTTTTTGTCCTCCTGGCATGATTGAAGGACCTTTCAAGGCGCCTTCTTCCCCACCAGATACACCTGTACCGATAAAGTTGATTCCTGAGTTTGCCAACTCTTCGTTACGACGAACCGTATCTTTAAAGAAGGTATTTCCGCCATCGATCAAAATATCGCCTTTGTCTAGATGAGGCAATAATTCTTGGATCGTTGCATCTGTCGCAAATCCTGCTTTTACCATTAATAAAATACGACGTGGTTTTTCAATAGATTGAACAAATTCTTCTATCGTATAGGTTGCTTTAAAATTTTTATCTGGATGTTCTTTTACTACTTCTTCTGTCTTTGAACCAGTACGGTTAAATAAGGCAACTGAATAACCGCGGCTTTCGATGTTCAACGCTAAGTTTTTGCCCATAACAGCCATACCGACAACGCCGATTTGTTGTTTTGTCATCTTTCATCCTCCTAAGATTCAATTATCTTTTTCATTATAGCGCAAATGTACCTGCTTTTGAACTATTCTCTTTCGCTGGACAAAAATATTTCTGAAAAGTTCCATATTCGTCAAAAAAACAAAAAAACCTCAGGCTCCATGGTTAGCCTAAGGTTTTAGAATCCTCTTTCTGAAAAAAAGGAATTATGCTTCTTTTGTTGCTACGTCTTTGCCATCGTAATGACCACAGTTTGAGCAGACATGGTGGCTTTTTTTCATTTCACCACAGTTTGCACATTCGTTCAAACCGTTGATTGTCAATTTGTAATGTGTACGACGTTTTGCTTTCTTCGCTTTCGAAGTTTTTCTAGCTGGTACTGCCATTTTGCTACACCTCCTTGTTAATGAACGCAACCTTGAGGCTGCAATTTATTCCAATCCTACGCGTTATCGTCATCTGATTCATTGAATAATTCGGATAATTTTGCAAGACGAGGATCAACTTGTTGAGCTTGCGCTTCTTTTTGATTTGCAAAGTCTTCTTCTGACAAAACAGCCCAATCGTTGCCAGATGGCATTGCTGAACCTTGCTTTTCTTCTTCTGTCAGGACTTGCAATGGAATCGCAAGTAATAGGTTATCAGCGACTGATTCATCTAAGCTGATGGTTTGACCTTCAATGATCAAAACTTCTTCTTCGACGATCATTTCATCGCGACGCTGAAATTGCTCTGGTGTCATGAAGTGTTCATCCACTGAAAAATCAAAAGGAATCGCTACAGGTGTCAAAGAACGAGTAGATGGCAATGTCATCGTCGTTTCTACTTGATAGTGCAGCAAGTATCCTTGCTTATCAACACTCATCAGCCCTTTTACTTTTACAGGAGACAAATCAATGATCTGTCCATCGCGTTTTATCAGTTGACTCTTTAAGTCAAGTGTTTCTTCAAACATCAGCGGTGTCTCTTGGTATTTTTTTAATTCCAATAAAGACCATTTCATTTTTATCACCCCTAAGCAACAAAAGCAATTATACAGGGCTTCTGAGGCTTTGTCAATGAAATTTTCTTGACACCTTTTTCATTTTTGATCGTGTCATTTTAATGCCCTTTCTCAAGGGATTTCGACCCTCTCAAAAAAACAACAGGAAGCGCACAACGTGCACTTGCCTGTTGCTTGATCAATCGTTAAAAATCATTAGATCGCTGTTGTTTCTCCACGATAAACGATACCGCGACGAGAATCAAGAGTAACCAATTCGCCATCTTTGATGGTTGTTGTTGCGTCTTTGGCACCAACGATGACTGGTAGATCTTTCGCGATTCCGACAACTGCTGCATGAGAAGTCAAGCCGCCATCTTCAACAACTAAAGCTGCTGCTTTTTCGATTGCTGGCATATATTCTTTATCTGTTGTTGGTACAACTAAAATCATGCCATCTTTTGCTTTCGCAATTGCTTCTTCGGCACTGTGAGCGATCACGGCATTGGCAACAACTGATTTTTCACCAATCCCTTGCGCTTCAAGCAATTTTGAACCGATCAATTGGATCTTCATGACGTTGGTTGTTCCGCGTTCACCAACAGGAACACCGGCTGTGATCAAGATTAGATCGCCTTCTTTAGCAAAACCTAAATCAACTGCTTGTTTTGCTGCTAATTCAAACATTTCATCAGTTGTTGATGGTTTTTCAGCAACGGTTGGGTAGACACCCCAGTTAAGCATCAAGCCACGTTTTGTACGTTCGTCAAATGTAACAGCTAAAATGTCAGCATCTGGACGATATTTAGAGATCATTTTCGCAGTGTAGCCAGATTCAGTCGCTGCAACGATTGTTTTAACCCCTAGGTTTTTCGCCGCACGAGCAACAGATAAACCGATTGTTTCTGTTACATCTGTTTTATCGAATTGGTTGATTTGGAATGTGCTGTTTTCTGATAAAGCTTTTTCAGCTTCAATGTCGATCCGTGCCATTGTTGCTACTGCCTCAACAGGGTAGTCACCGTTTGCTGATTCACCAGAAAGCATTGTTGCATCGGTACCATCAAAGACAGCATTGGCAACGTCAGAAGCTTCTGCACGGGTTGGACGTGGGTTTTGTTGCATTGACTCTAACATTTGTGTTGCTGTGATAACTGATTTACCAGCAGCGTTACATTTTTTAATGATGCTCTTTTGAACCATTGGTACTTCTTCAGCAGGGATCTCAACACCCATGTCCCCACGGGCAACCATGATACCATCAGAAACTTTGATGATTTCATCGATATTATCGATACCCTCTTGTGATTCGATTTTAGAGAAAATTTGCACATGAGTCATGTCTTTTTCTTCTAAAATTTCACGAATCTCTAAAACGTCTTGCGCTTTACGTACAAATGAAGCGGCAATGAAGTCGATATCGTTATCAAGACCAAAACGGATATCTTCTGCATCTTTTTCAGTAATACCAGGTAAGCTGATTGATACACCAGGAGCGTTGACCCCTTTACGTGATCCTAACATTCCAGCATTTTTAACAACAACCACTAATTCGCGGGTTGCTTCGTCTTTTTCTTTGATTTCCATGTCGATCAAACCATCATCAAACAAGATGTGTCCGCCCACATGAACATCTTCAAATAAACCAGGATAAGTTACAGCAATTTTTTCTTTTGTTCCTTTGTGTTCTGGATCCATTGAAATGCGTGTTTCATCGCCAACGTTAAATTGGATGTATCCAGCACGACCAAAGTCAGCTTCTGTCGTATTTTGTACAGTTGTACGGATTTCAGCACCTTTTGTATCTAAAAGGATACCGACATCTTTACCAGTTTTCTTCACGGCTTCACGAACCATTGTCATACGCGCTAATTGTTCTTCATGATCTCCATGAGAGAAGTTAAAGCGGAAGACATTCGCACCGGCTTCAATCAGTTGAGAAATAATTTCCACACTGTTACTTGCTGGTCCTAATGTACTTACGATCTTTGTTTTTTTCATTACTAAACGCTCCTATTCATTTATTTAAAATAGCTAATAAGCTTTTTTTACAAAATTACTGTTGCGTTGCTCTAAAAAATCTCTTTAGAATGAGATTTCTTTGTTCAAGTTATACAAGCTAAGATCTGGTTTGTGACGATTGTTTTCAAGGGTTTCGATAATATCAGAAGCAATCATTTCATTGTTTTCGATACCGATACATAGACCGCCTTTGCCTTGTTGCAATAATTCAACGGCATATGAACCAAATTTACTTGCTAACACACGGTCACGAGCGCTTGGTGAACCACCACGGACAACGTGTCCTAGAATTGATACACGGGTATGGAAATCGCCGTATTCAGAAAGTTTGTCAGCAAAATCATTTCCGCCCATCACGCCTTCGGCTAAAACGATCAAGCAATGTTTTTTCCCGCGGTCGCGTCCTTCACGGATACGATCAGCAACAACTTGCATGTCAAAATCATGTTCTGGGATGATGATTTCATCCGCACCACCGGCCACACCTGACCATAAAGCGATATCGCCAGCACCACGTCCCATTACTTCGATCACAAATGTGCGGACATGTGATGTCGCTGTATCACGGATACGGTCAATCGATTCTAAGACAGTATTGATCGCTGTATCAAAACCAATCGTGAAATCTGTTCCTGGAATGTCGTTATCGATCGTTCCTGGAATCCCGATTGCTGGGAAACCGTGGCGAGTAAGTGCCATCGCACCATGGTAAGATCCATCTCCACCAATCACGACTAGCCCTTCGATGCCAAATTTCTTTAATTGCTCGATTCCTTTTAATTGCCCTTCTTGTGTCGCAAATTCTGGATAACGTGCTGAATATAAGAATGTTCCACCACGTTGAATTTTGTCACCAACATCAGCAACATCTAAGCGACGAATGTCGCCTGCGACTAGTCCGGCATAGCCATAGTTGATTCCGTATACTTCAAGTCCGTCAAAAATACCCTTTCTGACAACTGCGCGAATCGCTGCGTTCATTCCTGGTGCATCGCCGCCACTGGTTAGAATTCCAATGCGTTTCATTATTCTTTCACCTCATCAAAAGATTTTGTTTAGGGAAGCCCCTGTTTGCTAGTTTTCAAGTAATAACCACGAGACATATTCTACCATTATTCCATGAAAATGTCTTGAAATAGTGGGAAAAAGTTGAAAAAAGTGTAAGTTGAATTATCGTTTTCGGAAAATTACTTGAAAATTACATTTCCATTTCCTAATAATGCCTTCAGTTGTGTGACAAAGTTCGGCTCATCCGTTACCCAGTTTTCTTCTGCTAATAACACTTTTTTGCCACTACTTTCATAAAACATCACCACTGGAATATTTCCGTGATGCTGCTTCATTTCCTTCGACAATGCTTGCAGGTGCGACGTTTCGGCTTCAGCAGAAATCTTTAAGTAACAAGTTTGTGGCGCAATTTTATTTTGAACGTTTTCTGCTAAGTCTATTTTATCAGCAATGAGTTGGATTTCACCATTGTAACGACTTACCTCGACCTTTCCTTCAATATAGAGAACAGCATTTTCTTCGATCAAGGAACGCACTTGTCGATAAACGATGGGAAAAATCGTTACTGAAACTTCTTTGCTAGCATCCGTTCCCTCAACAAATGCCATCTGTTCGCCTTTTTTTGTACGTATCTCCCGAATCTTGCGGACATACAAAAGGATGCGGACCCGTTCATTGGGAACCAGATCGGCAATAGCGGTGATTTGTTTTAATTGATGCAATTTTTGAAACTGTTCTACGGGATGGCCAGACAAATAAACACCTAAGTATTCTTCTTCCAAAGCCAGTTTCTCTTCCAGTTTGTAATCGGCAACGGCTTCTTCTTTTAAAGCCATGGTTTCTAAGAGATCCAAACTGCCGCCACTATAAGTAATATTTTGGATTTTCCCTTCTAGTTGGATCAATGCTTGTTTTCGATTAGGCGCAATCACATCGAATACACCGATGCTCAAAAGCGGCAATAAATAGTCCAACTTTAACCACTTGCTGTTCCGCTGATTCAAGCGAAGTAAAAATTGATCCATGGACGTGAAATTGCCATGCTCTTTTCGTTCTGTCAAAATGTCTTGGATCATGTCGCGCCGAATCCCTTTGATACTGCTGAATCCAAAGCGGATTTGTTTCTCATTTTGCAGTTGAAAACTAAACCCACTGGTATTGATCGATGGTGGCAATACTTCTACGCCATAACGTGCGGCTTCATTTAAGTATTCTTTCATTTTGCTTGCAGTATTGCGTACCGAGTGCAAGATCGAAGCAAAAAAAGGTGCCGGATAGTGCACTTTCAGGTACGCCATTTGAAAGCCGATAAAGGAATAGGCAAACGCATGGGAACGGTTAAACCCATAGTTGGCGAAGCGCTCAATATAGTCATAGACCAAATTGGCGGTCTTCTCGTCATAATGATTGGCCAACGCACCTTGCACAAAATGGCGACGTTCTTCATCCAACACGTCTTTTTTCTTTTTACTGATTGCTCGCCGCAAAATATCTGCCTGTCCTAGGCTAAAACCAGCCATTTTGGAAGCTACTTGCATGATCTGTTCTTGATAAACAATGATTCCGTAAGTGTTTTGCAAGATTGGAATCAAGCTGTCATCCGGATAAGAGACCCGCTCTTGTCCTTTTTTCCGCTTGATAAAAGTATCAATATTTTGCATCGGTCCCGGGCGATACAAGGCATTGACTGCAGCAATGTCTTCGATACTTTCTGGCCCTAGCTTGCGCAAGACATTGCGTATTCCCGCTGATTCAAATTGGAAGATCCCTGCCGTCTCCCCTTTTTGAAACAAACGCAATGTTGCTGGATCATCAAGAGGAATCTCTTTTTGGGTTACGATTTGTTGGCTGATTCGTTTGATACCTTTCAAGGTATTATCAATGATCGACAAGTTTCTCAAACCTAAAAAATCCATCTTCAATAGGCCAATGGCTTCCACGTCATTCATGGTAAACTGGGTCAGCCAAATCCCATCGCTGCCTTCTTGCAAAGGCACCAAATCAAGCAGATTCTTGTCACTGATCACCACACCGGCGGCATGGGTCGATACGTGACGGGGCAGTCCTTCTAAGATTTTGGCGACTTGAAACATTACTTGATTCCGCTCATTGAACGAAACCAGCTCTCGCAGCTGATTGGATTGTTCATAAGCAAGATCTAAGGTCATTTTCAAGGCATTGGGGATGGCTTTTGACCAGCGATTGGCTTCACTTTGCGAGAGACCAAAGACCCGAGAAACATCTCGCAAAACCATTTTGGCTGCCATGGTACCAAACGTGGCAATCTGTGCCATATATTCTTGCCCATATTTTTGGCGCACATACTGTAAAATCTCGTCTCTGCGATTGTCAGGAATATCTAAATCAATATCAGGCATCGTGTAACGTTCTGGATTCAAGAATCGTTCAAACAAAAGATCGTATTTGATTGGATCCACGTCGGTGATAGATAAAACATACGCCACCAGTGCTCCGGCAGCGGATCCCCGTCCAGCTCCGGTAACGATTTCTTGTTGGTGGGCAAAGTCCATGACGTCCCAAATAATCAAGAAGTAATCATCAAAGCCCATCTTATGGATGACAGACAACTCATAATCCAAACGCTGTTCGTACGCCGATGTAACGTGAGCAACACGCTGAGGCAGACGTTCAAAACAAATTTTGCGCAAATAGTCCGCGGCGCTTTCTTCTTGTGCTAATGGGTAATGAGGCAATAGCCGCTGATGCAGTGGCAGCTCGACGGCGCATTCAGCTGCAATCCGCTGATTATTCATCAATGCCTGCGACGCTTCGCCAAATGACGCAGTCAATTGGTCTGCCGGTTGTAAAAAAAGCTGCGTAGTCGCTTGCTCTTTTGCCTGACGAAAGTCTTCAATTTGCGAACCATCTTTGATATGGGTCATCACTTTGACTGCAAAGGCTTCTTCTTGTGCTAAAGCCGCGATGGGTTGATACGCACATGGTGCAATGTTTTGCTCGTTAAACCAAGCGATCGTTTCTGGATCTAGCCCTTTGCTAGTAATCCCTAAAAACAAGCTCTCAGAATCAAATTTATGGCTGATTGCTCGCAGTGCTTCTTGATTGGCTTCTAGATCATCGTGCTGAGAAGGCAGAAACCCCTCGCCTTCAGGCAGCAAACCAAAGAGATCCTGCAAAGAATCACAAGCAGCTAAATTCAACTGCTCGGTGATCATTTTTTCACTTGATAAACGCATCAAGGTTTGATAGCCCTTGAGGTTTTTGGCAAATACGTACAATGGAAAGGACATTGATCCCTCCCCGAAGGTACAGTCGAACAAAGCACCAAAAATCGGCTTGATGCCCTGCGCTAGGCATTCCTGATAAAATTCGACTGCGCCATAGAGAACATTATGATCGGTTAGGCCTAGGGTCTGATAGCCCATCTTTTTGGCTTGCTCTATATAGTGAGGAATTTTGATCGTACTTTGCAGCAACGAATAGGCGCTTAAGGTGGTGAGCTGTGAATACATTGAAATCCCTCCAAAAATGAAAATTCTCTTTCTTTCTGCTATTAAATAGATTTGAAAAACAAAATGAAAAAGTGAAAATCTTTACAATAAATATTTTTGTGATAAACTAAAGTCGAAATGGAAGATACGCAGAAAAGAGGTGTCGTCATGCGTTACCTAGTCACTTTATTTTGGACTTTTGTATTAGGTCAAGTCGTTGGCTATCTAGGCAGCTCACTTGCTGGAGCAACTTATGATTTTCAATTAACTTCAATCATCTCTTTGGTCACAGGTGTGGTGATCATTCTTGTTGGTATTATCGCACCAGCGCCTGAAAAGACAAGCCATTAAAAAAAAACCAGTTACCTTTATTGTAACTGGTTTTTTTTTCTTTTCAACTATTCACTGATGTCCGTTTTACGTAAGCTTTTACGGAAATTAAATCCTGAGATAAAAATATTGATCAGTACAAACCCGCTCGTCACCCAAAAGACGGCTGGATAACCAAAACCGGCTGCCACCGTTGAGCCCACCATCGGACCTAACACTTGCCCAAAGTTGGAGAACATTTGGTTGTAGCTATAGATACGGCTGACCCCTTCCATTGGAGTGATCTTGCTGATCAGTGTATTGATGGACGGCATCAAGGCACCGGTAGAAAAACCAAGCAAGAAGCGCAACACGCCTAGTTGAAACGGAGTAGAGACAAAGCCCATCGGAATAAAACAGAAAAATGACAGTACTAAGCCCCCCAACAGCACTTTGTGATTGCCATAACGATCACCGATTTTGCCTAAAAACGGCGAGGAGAGAATCGCTGAAACACCGGCAACAGAGACGATCAATCCGCTGACGAACAAAATATTGCCCGTATCCCCGCTTAAATCACGAATATACAATGTGAGGATCGGACTGATGCTCGTTACACCTAGCTGTAAAATCAGGGAAGTAATAAACAAGCCAACAAGCAACTGCATATTTTTGATTTGACCAAAAATTTCTTTAATGGAAAGCAGATCGCCCTTTTCAACTGGCTCAAAATCTTCTTGAACGAGAAAAATCGTAAGCAACAGCGTGATTAGTAGAACAACGCCTGTGATAATAAAGACATTTTTCATGCCAAACCATTGCGCTAACGCCCCACCCATCGAAGGACCAATCAAATTCCCTGCGATGGCTCCTGTAGCCAATGTCCCAAGCGCCCAACCGCTTTTTTCTCGAGGCGCCTGCGAAGCGATCAACGCAGTCGCATTTGGAATATACCCCGATAAAATTCCGGTAAAGAAACGCATGATCAATAACCAATAGACATTCGGTACAAAAGCCAAAGAACCCATCGTCACTGTCATCCCCGCAGCCGCGCGAATCATCATTAAACGACGACCTTTTTGGTCTGCTAGATTTCCCCAAACTGGAGCAATGATAGCCGCCGCAAACGCCGTTACTGAGATTGCTAATCCAGAAAACAACTCAATTTGACTCTCTGGAGCGCCTAACTCTTCTATATATAAGGGAATGAATGGCATGACAAGACTAAAACTGGCACCCGTAAAAAAACAACCTACCCATGAAATCAGTAGATTTCGTTTCCAATCAATCTTCATTTACAAACCTTCTTTCACAAATACTATACCGTATCGTGAGTAATAATCAAATAAAAAATCTTTCTGCATTTAAAATACAGAAAGATTTTCATCATTAAACTTAACTGATCAAAGCCAAAATGACAAAGTTCAGGATAAACAACGCATTGACGACCCAGATGATCGGAGACACTTCGTTGGCTTTTCCTTTCACTACTTTCACTAATGCATAGAAAATGAAACCAACAGCGATCCCATTTGAAATACTGTAAGACAAGCCCATAAAAATGGACGCGAAGAAGGCTGGAACTGCTTCTTCTAGATCAGTCCACTTGATGTCCGCAAAAGAAGCCATCATCATTACCCCAACCAAGATCAACGCCGGTGCTGTCGCTTGTGCGGGAACGATTGAGATCAGTGGAGAAAAGATACTGCTGATCGCAAAGAGTGCTGCCACCACAACGGAAGTCAAGCCCGTGCGTCCACCAGCACCGATGCCAGCTGCTGATTCCACATAAGTCGTTGTATTTGAGGTCCCTACGATGGCCCCTACAGAAGTGGCTACGGCATCTGCAAAAAGAGCCTTATCCATCTTTGTATTCAACCCATTACTGTTTTCAACCGCTTCTTCATCTTTTTTCGAAAAGATCCCAGTACGACGTCCGGTCCCAATAAAGGTACCGATCGTATCGAAGACATCTGATAAACTAAACGCTAAAATCGTCATGATTACTTGAGGGATTTTGGCAGAATCACTGAATAGTGAGCCCATTCCTTCAGAGCCAAACGCAGCGCCAAATGTGATTCCTAGTTCGCTGATGGAACTTCCTAATGAATTCCCGTGCCAATCAATGGCACTTAAATCCACCACACCCATCAAAATACCAATGATCGTCGTTCCTAAAATACCAAAAATAATTGCCCCACGAACATTTTTCACCACTAATAAAGTAGTCACTACTAAACCAATCACTGCTAACAAAACAGGTGCATTATTGAAATTCGCCAAAGCTGGGACGATCCCCCCATTAAAATTGGCACTCACAATCGTCTCACCGTCGACAACTGAACCCGTCACTGCGGCAGTGTCTGCACTGAAGTTTAGCAAGTTGGCATTTTTGATCCCTACATAAGCCACAAAGATCCCGATCCCGCCGCCGATTGCATGCTGCATGCTTTCTGGAATCGCATGAATGATCATTTTTCTGATTCGAGTCACCGTGATAAAAATGTTGATCAGGCCGCAGATGAAAACCATCGCTAATGCTTGCTGCCACGTATACCCCAAACCAAAAACAACGGTAAAGGTGAAGAATGCATTAAGTCCCATTCCAGGCGCTTGCGCGTAAGGCACATTTGCAAATAAGCCCATGATCAGGGTACCAATCACTGAAGCGATGATTGTTGCTAAGAAAACAGCTTGAAACGGCATGCCTGCAGCAGATAAAATCGTCGGATTCACAAACAAAATATAACTCATCGCGAAGAAGGTGGTGACCCCAGCCATCACTTCTGTGGAAACCGTCGTTTTATTCTCCTTTAATTTGAAAAACTTTTCCATGTTATGTTTCACTCCTGAACGTTAATCGTTTCTATGAAAAGAAAAAATGAATAATTGCGCTTTTCATCGAACAATTACAAATTATAAGGGAATAATTTTCGCTTTTCAAACCTTTTTCCGAATAAAACGAACCAAAAACGTTTAATGTTCGTGTTTTGCTTTGTAACTATTATGAAAACTTATCGAAAACTTACTTGTATTGTGAAATGACAGAAATATGTTACACTTAAGCCACTACCATAAGAGAATGGAGCGAGTCTTTTGAAACCAAAAATCATCGCCATTGATTTAGATGGCACAACCTTAAATACTGAATCCCAACTTTCCCCTCGCACACGTGAGGTACTGGTTCGCGCCACCAAAGCGGGACACTTTGTTACCATCGCTACAGGAAGACCTTTTCGTATGAGCGATCAATTCTATAAAGAATTGGCGCTCACAACACCAATGGTCAATTTTAACGGTGGGTTGGTCCATAAACCTCGACAAGTCTGGGCAAATGAAATGGAGCACTCGATCTCTCGAGAAATTGCGTTTGAGCTCATGGCACAAAAAGAGCAATTGGGGCTGACATTTGTCGCAGCAGAAAATCGCGAAACCTTTTTCATTGATGATTTAAGCGGATTTGATCAACACTTTTTCTTTTCGGGTAATGCTTCCGAAAAAAATCTATTAGCAAATTTAAAAACGGATCCCACTTCATTACTGGTGAAAACCGAAAATGAATTAGCAGAATCTGTTTCTTTACGTATCAAGGATCAATTTGACGATGCAGTCGATGTTCGCACGTGGGGCGGGCCTCAAGCCATCTTAGAGATCGTACCAAAAGGGGTCCATAAAGCACTTGGTCTTTCGGTGATCGCGGATTCTTTGTCTTTGGATCGGCAAGATATCATCGCTTTTGGTGATGAACACAATGATTTGGAGATGCTGGATTATGCGGGTTGGGGCGTTGCTATGGCAAATGGCACGCAACAATTAAAATCAATCGCCAATGATGTTACTGACAAAACCAATGCGGAAGATGGCATGGTCGATTACTTGGAAAAATATTTAGGTCTATAAAAAAAGCCGATGCGGGATTGTCCGCATCAGCTTTTTTTTGCTTCCATATTCAAATCAAAGTGTTTCATAAACGATTTCTTTGGCTTCGGGAATCGATTCATCAATAAAGAATACTTTGTACCAGGTCAAGAATGTAAAGATCGTCCAGATTTTTCGCTGAAGATTCGGTTTTCCTTGGCGATGGTCTTCTAGCATTTGCAAAATCGCTGTTTGATCAAAGAAGGTTGCTGCAAAGTCTGACTCAAAAAGGGCTTTAACTGCTTCATACCCTGTTCCTTCTTTCAGCCATGCCTTGATTGGTACAGGAAAGCCTAGCTTTTCACGGTTTGCCCATTCTTTTGGCAAATGACGGTTTGACGCTTGTCGAAACACATCTTTCGTATTGTTTTGATTGATCAAATATTTCGTCGGGATCGTTTGCGCCAGTTTTTGCATCTCGATATCCAGTAACGGAACCCGTAATTCTAAAGAACTCGCCATGGACATTTTGTCTGCTTTTAACAAAATATCCTTCGGCATCCATTGATGAAGATCCAAATATTGCATCTTGTTGACCTCGTCTTTGAGACCATTGACTTTCTCATAATGAGGCGCAACGATTTCAGCAACAGATGGTCCTTTTTGATACGTTGGTTTTAAAAGCTGTAGTGCTTCCTCTTCTTCAAAAACCAGGGCTTGCCCGATAAAGAAGTCTTGGGCAGGTGCCGTTGCTTCATAAAGATGAATTCGACCATGGAAGTTTTTCATTTTGCCGATTTGACGCCCTAAACGAAAGCGGATGTTTTGCGGCAGTTTTTTCAAGCCTTGGGCAAAAACGCGAACCGCTTTAGAGTTTGTGTGGAAGCCATAGGCAGCATAACCGGCAAATAATTCATCTGCCCCTTCCCCAGATTGAACGACCCGCACTTGCTGTGCTGCTAGGTTGGCTAAAAAGTACAAAGGGACACAGCTTGGGTTAGAATCCGGTTCGTCCAAGTGATACTGAATCAGCGGAAATGCCTCAAAGGACATTTCACCATCGATGACCGCTGCTGTGTTGTTCAAGCCGAGCTTTTCCGTCAATTTGCGGGCTTCGATCGCTTCGTTGTAGGTTTTGTCATCAAACCCAATTGAAAATGAGTGATCTGGGCGCAAGACCGAGGCCACATAACTTGAATCGACCCCACTGGATAAAAATGAGCCGACTTCAACATCACTGATTTGATGAGCGGCAATTGATTCTTGGACTGCTTGATCGATTTTATCGACCCATTCTTCTCTTGAATGATTTTCTTTCACTGAAAAATCTGCATCCCAGTACTGCTTGATCGTCAATCCCTGTTCATTAAACAGATAATAATGCCCTTCTTGCAAACGATGAACGCCTTTAAAGAAGGTTTCTCCGTTCAAAGGCGAGTATTGGAACGTCAAATAAGGTTTCAACGCCTCCTGGTTTAGTTCTTTCTTGAAATCTGGATGAGGCAAAAAGCTTTTGATTTCAGAGCCAAACATGAAACTGCCGTTCATTTGCGCATAGTAATACGGTTTGATCCCAAAGTAATCCCGCGCGCCGAAAAGCTCTTGTTTTTGAGTATCCCAGATGGCAAAAGCAAACATTCCCCGCAGGCGCTGCAACACATCAATGCCCCACTCTTCATAGCCATGTAAGACTACTTCGGTATCCGCATGGGTAGAGAAGACATGACCTGCTTGGATCAATTCCTCACGCAATACTTGAAAGTTGTAAATTTCACCATTAAAAATGATTACTTTTGTTCGATCCTCATTAAAAATTGGTTGTGAGCCACCTTCTAAGTCGATGATCGATAAACGACGAAACCCTAATGCCACTCGGTCGTCGGTAAATTTCCCTGAACTGTTTGGTCCGCGATGAACGATCCGGTCCATCATGCGTTCAATAATGATTTCTTTTTGGTCTTTTGAATTGACAAAGCCGACAATTCCGCACATATTTTCACATCCGTTTTCATAATCCATTTTCATTTTTCTAAAGTAAATCATACCATAGAATTCAAGAGATACGATCTCTTTTTCAAAAAAATACAATCAATATATTTTTGCACAAAACACAATTTGAAGATAAACCTTATGATATCAAGGTTTCCAATCATCTCATACTCTCAATCTTACAAATTTGTTATCTAAGAAAATAGCTATCCTCAAAATTCTTAAGAAATTTTTTATGAATTCTATTTTTCTGAAAATATACAAAGATACTTTTCCCGAATTTACTGACTCCAGCAAACTTCTTTTGCTTCCATTCTCAGCATTGATTTCCTGAAAATAATCAGTCAGATTTGTTCGTTTGATAGTTTTATTGGACTATTGTGAAAAAAAGTGTTATTCTAACTATGGAATTTCGTTATCAACTAACCGTTGCCTTTCAATGACAAGTTTTAAGAAAGGAGAATGACTATGACATTCTATAACACAGATCTACAATATCGTGTAACTCTGGATACCAAATTGAATTTATTTATCGTTTTCGATAAAAAAGATGCGAATCATTTTGCGACTGGAATTACGATCGAGCAAGCTGTACAAGAATTGAAAAAAACTGCATAAGGAGTTTATCCAAATGAAGGATACCGATTCGTACTGAAAGCACCTCGCTAAGGAAATAATTAGCTAGGTGCTTTCTTGTTTTTTGGCTCGCTTTTGTCTGTTGCAGCATCCACTTCTTGCTTCTGTCCACTTTGCTGTTCATCTAGCTGTAAGATTTCATCAACAGATCCTTGCGTAATAAACTTACTCAATCCCTGTGCCGCAACTTTTGTATAACGCATAAAATAATCTTTTTCTTCAAAATCCATCTTCTTGCCTCCTACTGATACAACTGTGCTTTTATTAAGTTTACCATCTATTTCACTAGTCATTCTTGAGCGTCATTCCTTTAATACTTATGAATGATCCATTAATAGCATACACGTTACATTTGTCAAATCATCCTTTTCCTCTATTCATGAAAAGACAAATCTGTTTTCTGGTACAGAACATAGTACTATTGTCTTTTCAGGAGACTTTTATTTAGGAGGAATTTTTATGGCTACGTTTTTCGCCATTTTGTTTTTCATTGGATTGTTCTGTTTCGTTTTTGGCATTGTCTTATTTTATATTGGGCTTGTAAAACAAAATTCAAAACGAGATCGAAACGTTTTGATCATTGTCGCTTCCGCTTTTATTGCCTTGTTTTCTTATGGTGGCTTGTCCTTCTACCAAGATGTGACATCTTTCGATAGCATCACTGCGCAATTAAGCCTTTCTTTACGTAACGAATCAAGGCAAAGCGAATCCTTTGGCGATGCCGCTGCTTCCATGGAACAACCACAAGGAGAACAAAAAGCTGGCAACAACGAAGCAAGTAGCGCACAACAAGAAGAACCCGCGAACAACGAGCAACATACACCTGAACTTTCTCGTGAAGAAAGAAATGCACTGAATCGTGCAGAAAGATACTTATCCAGCAATGCGTTTTCTCAGTCGAGCTTAAAACGCCAACTACTCTATGAAGATTTTTCTGAGAGCGCAGCAGACTTTGCCGTAGCCACCGTGGATGCCGATTGGAACGAGCAAGCATTGAAAAAAGCGATTCGCTACTCGCAAAATTTATCCTTATCGGATGAGCGTGTGGCGAGCCAACTTTCCTTTGAAGGCTTTACTTCTGAACAAATTGAATACGCCTTAGCACGTTTGCCCGATTGATTCTTTTCGTTTGTTGCAGGACCACAAGCAAAAAAGATATCGGCAAGTTGACGGAACAATTATGCTGTTTTCTAGACCGAGTGTAGGTTAATCGCTTTTCAGATGGTTGTCGATCAACCTCGGCAGTCATTTATATTCTTCTGCCCACAACAAACAAAAAAGCCTATCTCGAAAGATAGGCTAAACGCTCCAAAGCGTTGGTATAAGGAGAGTACAGGATTTGAACCTGCGCGCCGGGATGAACCGGGTCGGCGGATTTCGAGTCCGCTGCATTACCACTCTGCCAACTCTCCATAACAGTTATTTTCGCTAGTTTTACAAAAAATGTCAAGAAAAATCTGCATCCAAAATGGAAATGGATACAGATTTTTTGTTCTTTAATCGAAAATATAGTTTTCTTTCTTTTCGATTACGCCTTCGATCGTCTCATTGATGATTTTGATGATCTGATCATCGGTGGGTGTGATGATACCCGCCGACATTAAGGAAGCCAAACCAGTCACAACGATCCATGCGCCATTATGTAGTGCATTTATCGCATCTTCGGATAGATCTGCATATTTTTCTTCTGATTTGATCAAGGATTTGAAATAGGTGGATGAAAAATCATGCATCAATTTCCCACCGCCGTAGTCGTCGATAAAAAGGGCGATGTAGAGATTGTGCTGCTCTTGCGCGAAGCGTATATAATTCAGGCCTAAATCAACAAGTTTGTCTCCTGTTCGAACGACTGGAAAAACATTTTCCGATAAATCTTTGAAAACAGCCTCCACCAAGGTATTTTTTAAGTCCTGCATATTTTCGAACTCAAGATAAATTGGTTGAGTAGAAATTCCCATGTGCTTAGCGATATTCCGGGCCGTAAAGTTGCCAAAACCTTCTCTATTGATCAGTTCATAAGCGGCCTTCAAAATGTGTTCTCTTGTATAGACCTTCCTTCGCATCAATAAATCCCCCTTTTTATATTTATTTAATTGTAACCGAGATATTCATTTTTTAAAAATAAAACACTCCTTCCGTTATCTTATTTCTATTCACTTTGTTCACTAAAAACGAATGTTTAGTAATAGGAAATGTTCTGCTTTTTTCATTTATCACAAAAAATCCAACGGATGGCGTTCTAGTTATTTTTCAAATCTACTTTTCTTTCTTGTTGAAAACTCGCTGAAATTGTACACTAGGAGTGTAGCACGCAAATTCGATTGAAAAAGGGGTTTGGAAATGGCTGAATCAAAAGAGCTATTATTGGAGACCTGCTTATTAGCAGGGAAAATCATGATGGAAAGCGGCTCGGAAGTGTATCGCGTGGAAGATACGATGAATCGAATTGCGGCAAACGCTGGAGAGCAAGGGAGTATTAGTTATGTAACAGCAACTGGACTTTTTATGGGCTTACGCAGTAGCCACTATGCACAAGTAGAAAATGTTCATGATCGAGTCATCAATCTCGAAAAAATTGTTGCCGTCAATGGGCTCTCTCGCGCCTATGCGGAAAAGAAACTTTCCTTAGCGGAACTGCATGAGGCATTAAAAAAGGTCAATCAGACAACACCAAGTTTTCCTTACTGGCTACAGGTTCTTAGTGCTGGCGTGGTCAGCAGTACCTTAATGATTATTTTTGGCGGTGCTTGGTTTGACTTTCTAGCGACCTTCGGCATTGGCTGCCTTGGCTTTTTGTGTGCGTATTGGGTCAAGAAACTGATCGACATTCGCTTTTTGGATATGTTTTGTGCCTCCTTACTGATCGGTACTTTGTCTGTCTTAGCGGTCTCTCTTCATATCGCACAAAACGTCGATAATTTGATTATCGGTGCCGTCATGCCCTTAGTTCCTGGTGTAGCAATCACCAATTCCTTTCGAGATATCTTGGCAGGCCATCTCATTAGTGGCACAGCTCGGGGAACAGAGGCCATCTTTACTGCTGCCGCGATCGGTGTCGGCATTGCCACGGTCTTCACCTTATTTGGAGGAATCTCATGACGATTTTTATTCACCTTTCCTTCAGCTTCTTAAGCACTGTAACCTTCGGCATCTTGACCAATATTCCTAAAAGAGCCTTAGTTGCCACAGGCATTGCTGGAACGGTTGGCTGGATGATCTATTGGTCATTGCAAACGATTGGCTACGGTCTAGGCAGTGCCAACTTCTTAGCCGCATTTGCCGTCGGTTGCGTCAGCATCTTTTTTTCCCGCAGAAAAAAAATGCCCATGATCATTTTTAACATTCCCAGCCTCGTTCCCCTCGTACCGGGTGGGCCTGCCTACAAAGCCGTTCGAGAATTCGCTTTGGGCGACAACTTTGTCGGTTTTGAAAATCTGATGATCGTTGTCATCACCGCTGGGGCGATTGCCGGCGGGTTCATGATGACGAGTGTGGTTGAAAAGATCGTCAATCGCTGGCAAGTGAAACGCACAAAAAAACGTCATCCAGATAAAAAAATCTCCTGAAACTATTGGCGCGCAGAAACTATAAATTTTTCTTATTTCAGACTTTAGTACAATGTTTTCTTTTCGGACTTCTTTTATAATAAGGGCATACCTTACAAAACTGTTTGACGTTTGTCATTTGTTTTACTGGATTTTTCTGGTCTCACCCCGTATAGTGAGATTATGAAACATAAAGGAGATGAAGTCCTGTGAGCATAGCAACTTCTCGTCGTATCATTAATACGATTTCTATTATTGGCTTAGGTTTATCGATCGCGTTAACCATCTATTTTATCAATCTAGGTGTTTTTAAAGATATTAATGCACTGCGAGGACTAGTTGGAAATTCCGTTATCTTAGGACCAATCGTCTTTATCCTATTGCAGATCTTGCAAGTAGTAATCCCGATTATTCCCGGTGGTGTCTCCAGCGCTGCAGGTGTCTTGATTTTCGGTCCTTATCTAGGATTCGTTTATAACTATGTAGGAATCAGTATTGGTTCTGTCATTATTTTCCTGCTTGGCCGACGATATGGTAAACCATTCATTTTAAGTATGATCAGTGACAAAACTTACGATAAATATATCGGCTGGTTAGACAACCAAAGCCGATTTGAAAAACTTTTCGCCCTTGCAATCTTTCTACCGGTTGCCCCAGATGATGCCCTTTGTCTAATGGCTGGCTTGACCAACATGACAGTGAAGAAATTTACGTTGATTATTTTGTTGGCAAAACCTGCTTCAATTTTCTTGTACAGTATGGCATTGATTTACGGTGGAACATTCTTAACTGGTTTGTTAGGCGGATAAGAATCATATGTAAGAAAAACGATCAATTCAGCGAGCCGAACGTAAAGAAGCTGCTTTTCAAACAGGGAACTATGCCTGTGGCAAATGTGCTTCTAAAACTGTTCGGCTCTTTTTTACCGCCTTTCTAGAATAAATTGAACCACAATACTTACTTTGTTAGGATGACGACCATGAATTATTTAAAAAACAGCTTAGTCAACACGTGGGATTTTTTGAAAGACAGCAATGCCTACTTCCGTGATGTTTTATTGATGCACGGTGCCTTGTTGTTCTTAGTGATCCCGATATTATCGGCTTCCACCAAGTTCGTCTTAAAGCGCGGCGGCTTGCCCTACCTTTCTTTCGATAATATCGGTAGTATCTTTACAGATCACCCTATTGTGTTGCTCTCATTAACCCTGATTTTGCTTTTGATCTTATTAGCCGTCTTTTTTGAATTTACTTTCTTACTGCTGAGTGTCTATTTTATCAAAAAGAAGCAGCCCATCAGCTTGCGGCAATTGTTACGAATGACTATTTTGCAATTGCGCAAATTACGGCCGATGACCTTTTTATTTTTCCTTTTTTACTTCTTACTGATTTTACCCATCGGTGGATTGAGTTTTAATTCGGATTTACTCGCAAAAATCAAAATCCCTGCTTTTATCATGGACTTTATTTTTGCCAATCGTGTCTTGATCATTGGGGCAGTGCTTTTGGTTTATGTTTTGTTGATTTACTTGGGGATTCGCGTGATCTTTGCCTTACCGGAAATGATTTTACGTGATCTGCCCTTTCGAAAAGCGATCAAAGAAAGCCTCCAAGTAACAAAACGCCGTTTTTTTGCCATCGTTGGTCAATTTGTCTTTATCGGTGGTAGTATCTTATTGATCACGACTCTGGGCTTCACGCTGCTGATTACCCTTCAAGCGGTGATTGAAGTTGTTACACCGGACTATGCGTTGTATAGTGCTGTTTTTATTATGACTTTCTTGCAGTTTATTTTGTTACTGAATGTCATTTTATCGACCGTGGCTATTTTTTACATCATCGTTGATTTCATGGATGATGAAGGCTTTTTACCAGAGATCCCTTCGTGGTTCCACCAAGAACCATTGAACCAGCGACATTTTCTAGGACTGAAAAGTTCCTTGTTTACCTTGGTCACGGTACTTTTTGGTGTTGGGGTTAGTCTGTATAATATGAACTATCTGACCTCAGCTGCTTCGATCCATCCGGTAACGATCTCCCATCGAGGGGTAAGCGACGGACAAGGGGTCCAAAATTCCCTTGAAGCGTTACGATTTACTAGTGAGAAATATCAGCCGGACTACGTGGAAATGGACGTCCAGCAAACAAGTGATGGTCATTTTATTGTCTACCATGATTTTTCTTACCGGCCTTTGACAGGCGGCAAAGGAAAACCCGAGCAATTGCCCTTGAGTTACGCCGAATCACTGACGGTTTCAGAAAACAACCAGACAGCCCGTATTCCAACTTTTGACGAGTACTTGGCGCTTGCCAATCAGTTGGACCAAAAATTACTGGTGGAGATCAAAACCCAACAAAAAGATACTGCGGCACTCGTAGATGCCTTCTTAGACCGATACCAAGAGGATTTAGTTGCAAATGGGCATATTATGCAAAGTCTCTCCTATACAGTTGTTGAAGAATTAAAAGATAAGGCGCCTGAATTGACGTCGGGATACATCATGCCTTTCAATGTCGTAGGGCCGCCACTGACCAGTGCCGACTTTCTGACAATGGAATACAGTACGATCAACCGCAACTTCATCGCTTCTGCCCGGACCGATGGCAAGGAAGTGTTCGTTTGGACCCCCAATGATGCGGATACTATCAGCCGAATGCGTTTTTACGGTGTAGACGGGATCATTACTGACCAAATGGGGATTTTAAATGAAGAGTTGAGTTTGTCGGAAGAAGACATGACTTATTCAGACAAACTATTGAATTTCGTGATTGGCGTTGGCTGATCTCACACAAAGAAAAATGCTGCTCACGGTGATCCGTTGAGCAGCATTTTTTGCTAGTTGGTTAGGCAACGTTCGTTTGCGTACAAATTTTATTGAAACTGACGATCATCCGACGATTACAAGCTTCTACTTGTGCTTGATCTTCTTCTTCATAACTTGAAACGACGATCAACGCCGTATGTACGTATAGTTTTTCCACCACACCGATCACAGGCTTGCTCGCCCCGACAGGTTGGCAGACATATTTTTCACCGATCGTAATATTCTCCATATCCTCACCTCAACCGTTTTCTTTCATAAAGATATAATAACAAAAAAGCACCAAATTGAAAACGTTTTATTTCAATTTATCACGCATTTGTCACCAAGAAATGACAGTTTCGTTCGTTCAAACGCACTGGTTTGTTCGTGCCACTTCTTAAAAAGCATTTTATACTAAAGGAAATCAAAAGGAGATGAGTCAAATGCCAATTATTCAAACCTGTATCTTTGGACTATTGTCTGCTGCGTTGCTTTGGGGATTAAAAGAAGACCGCTGATTTTTTGGATCAACTATCGAGTAACACAACAAACGCGAAAATAAAACAACGCCTTGTGCCAATCAGAACTGGCACAAGGCGTTTCTTTGTCGAATTATAGACGTTCGTTCAATTCTTTTGCAAGATCTTCGAAACCTGGTTTGCCAAGTAAGGCGAACATGTTTTTCTTGTACGCTTCAACCCCTGGTTGGTCAAATGGGTTCACACCGTTTAAGTAACCAGAGATACCTACAGCGATCTCAAAGAAGTACATCGTGTAACCTAACGTGTACGCATCCATTGTAGGAATTTTTACTAACAGATTAGGTACATCCCCATCTGTATGGGCAAGTAACGTTCCTTCAAAAGCTTTCGTATTAACAAAATCAACTTCTTTTCCTTCTAAGTAGCCAAGACCATCAAGATCTGCTTCTTGTGTAGGGATCGCAATTGATTTGCGTGGTTTTTCAACTTTTACGACAGTTTCAAAGATATTGCGACGGCCTTCTTGGATGTATTGACCAAGAGAATGCAAATCTGTTGAGAAGTTTGCACTTGAAGGATAGATCCCTTTTTGGTCTTTTCCTTCAGACTCGCCGAATAATTGTTTCCACCATTCTGAGAAGTATTGCATGCCTGGTTCGTAGTTGATCAGCAATTCGGTTACTTTGCCTTTGCGATAAAGGATGTTACGCATTGCTGCATATTGATACGCTTCATTTTTTTCAAGGTCGTCACTTGCGTAAGCATCGCTAGCATCTGCTGCCCCTTGCATCAAGGCATCGATATCTGCTCCGCTGGCAGCGATTGGTAATAAACCAACAGCAGTCAATACAGAGAAACGGCCGCCGACGTCATCTGGAATCACAAAGGTTTCCCAGTTTTCAGCATCTGCTTCAACTTTTACTGCACCTTTCGCTTTATCCGTTGTTGCGTAGATCCGTTTGTTGGCTTCTTCTTTGCCGTATTTTTCAATCAAACGTTCTTTGAAAACACGGAAAGCGATCGCTGGCTCAGTAGTTGTTCCTGATTTTGAGATCACATTCACAGAGAAGTCACGGTCACCGATGATTTCGATCAAATCTGCTAAGTATGTTGAAGAAATCGAATTACCGGCAAAAAAGATTTGAGGTGCTTTGCGTTCTTCATTTGGTAGCAAGTTAAAGAAAGAATGATTTAAGAAATCAATCGCTGCTTTCGCTCCTAAATAAGATCCGCCGATCCCGATCACGACTAGTACTTCAGAATCAGATTGAATTTTTTCAGCCGCTTTTTTGATACGCGCAAATTCATCTTTGTCATAATTTTTAGGAAGGTCGATCCAACCTAAAAAGTCGCTACCAGCACCTGTTCCTTCGCGTAATTGTTTGTCTGCTGCTGTAACTTGACTTTGCATGTAGCTCAATTCGTATTCGTTTACGAATGGTGCTACTTTCGAATAGTCAAACTTGATGTGTGACATGATTTGTCCTCCTTGAAAAAATAGTTTTTCATACACTACCTACTTTACGTTTTTTTCCAACTTTTTTCAAGTAATTCCTGATAGGTAGCCTGTTGGGTGATTTTAGACAAGTCCTTGAGCAAACATTGCTTTAGCAACTTTTTCAAAGCCTGCGACGTTCGCACCTAACATAAAATTATTTTTTTGATCGAAGGTTTCAGCTGTATCACGGCATGCTTCATAGATCGACTTCATGATATCATCCAATTTGGCATCGACTTCGGCTTTTTCCCATTGCAATCGTTGGGAGTTTTGACTCATTTCTAAAGCAGAAACGGCTACGCCGCCGGCATTGGCTGCTTTTCCTGGGCAGTAGAAAATTCCTTCTTCAATAAAATATTCTGCTGCTTCTAATGAGCTAGGCATATTCGCGCCTTCAGAAACGACCCGGACGCCATTGGCTTTTGCACGTTTGGCTTGCGAGAGATCAATCTCGTTTTGGGTCGCACAAGGAAAGGCTAATTCCGCTGGAGTATCAAAATCCCAGACAGTTGCCCCTTCATGATATTCCGCTGTTGGCCGTTCCTTGGCGTAAGCCGTCAAACGTTCGCGTTTCACTTCTTTGATCTCTTTTAATAAGGCCAGATCAATGCCGTCTTTGTCATAAATAAAACCAGAGGAATCAGAACATGTGACAGGGATCGCACCTAATTCTTGCAATTTCTCAATTGCATAGATCGCAACATTGCCGCTTCCAGAAACGATCGCTTTTTTGCCTTCAAATGTTTCATCTAAGTCTGTCAATAAATGCTTAACGAAATAAACAGCGCCATAACCCGTTGCTTCTGTGCGGTTTTTACTGCCCCAGAAGTCTAGTGGCTTACCGGTTAAAATCCCGGCATCGTATTGTTTCAATCGTTTGTAGGCACCAAACAAATAGCCGATTTCCCGACCTCCGACACCAATGTCGCCAGCAGGAACATCTAGGTCAGGTCCGATATGTTTTGACAGCTCCGTCATAAAGCTTTGGCAAAAACGCATCACTTCGGCATCTGATTTGCCTTTTGGATCAAAGTCACTTCCGCCTTTGCCGCCGCCGATCGGCAGACCCGTCAAGCTGTTTTTGAAGATTTGCTCAAACGCCAAAAACTTCAAAATACTCAAGTTTACACTTGGGTGAAAACGCAAGCCGCCTTTGTAAGGCCCCATTGCAGAGTTGAATTGAATCCGATAGCCACGGTTTACTTGCCAGTTGCCTTGATCGTCTTGCCACGGGACTCTGAATTGGATAAAACGTTCTGGTTCAGTTAAGAGTGCAAGGATATTTGATTCAATATATTCTGGATGCTCCTCTAAAAAGGGAACGATCGTAGGCAAAAATTCGTCAATTGCTTGAAGAAATTCCGGTTGGTGTTGGTCTTTCTCGTGAATCTTCGCTTGAATTTCTTTCACGTAAGCTGAAGCTTTGGTCATAGTGCATTACCTCCTTTAAGATATTTTCTATTTTAAAGAAATTTTCTGAAATTGCACGCTTTTTTTTAGAATTGTCAGAATTTTTTATCATTCGAAAAAAATCGCCCTCTCCTTTCAGCAGTCATAGGCGATGTGTTACAATCCCAAAGAGGTGAGAAGAATGGAAAAAACCTATGATGTCATCGTTGTTGGTGCAGGTACGAGCGGTATGATGGCTGCGATCACCGCTGCCAAACAAGGTGCTAGGGTCTTATTAATCGAAAAAAACAAAAAAATCGGCAAGAAACTATTGATGACTGGCGGCGGACGCTGCAATGTAACCAATAATCGGCCGGTAGATGATTTAGTTGCTCATATTCCAGGAAACGGCAAGTTTTTGTATAGTACGTTTTCCCAATTCAATAACTATGATGTAATGGCGTTTTTCGCAGACTTAGGTGTCGTCTTAAAAGAAGAAGACCACGGACGGATGTTCCCTGTGACGAACAAATCAAAAACCATCGTCGAAGCGCTGCTTCAAGCAATCAACGATCATCACGTCACCCTGTTGACGAATACGGTCGTAACCAAGCTGATCCATGATGGCAGCCAAATACGCGGCGTACGAACCGAAACCGATGAGTTCTCTGCCCCAAGCGTGATTTTGACGACGGGTGGCCGCACCTATCCTTCCACGGGCGCGACGGGGGACGGCTATAAGATGGCGAAAAAAGTCGGGCATACCATTACGCCGCTTTATCCAACCGAATCGCCGCTTGTTTCAGAAGAATCTTTTATTCAAGAACGGACCTTGCAGGGCATTTCCTTACAAGACATCACCTTGAGCGTCTTGGATCAAAAAGGAAAGCCCATCGTCGCCCATACCATGGATCTTTTGTTTACCCACTTTGGGTTATCTGGTCCAGCTGCTTTGCGCTGTTCCTCTTTTGTGAACCAAGAATTGAAAAAGCAGCAACCAGTGACGGTTGTTCTGGATTGTCTGCCGACGAAAGCCCAGGAAGCCTTGACCCAAGAATTAATTCAGTCTGCGGCTTCGAAGAAACAATTGCCGAATGCTTTAGCTGGCTTTTTGCCTGAGCGCTTGATGACCTTCTTTTTGCAGCAGCTAGACTTGCATGAGCTGGTTGCTGAAAAAGCCTCACCGGAACAGTTGACGGCGCTCGCTTCCTTGATCAAAGGCTTTTCAATCACCATTGTCCGCACGTTCCCATTAGAAAAGTCCTTCGTGACGGGCGGCGGGGTCCATCTGAAAGAAATCAACCCTAAGACCATGGAAAGTAAGAAAATCAATGGCTTGTATTTTGCCGGTGAATTGCTGGATATCAATGGTTATACAGGTGGTTTCAACATCACCGCTGCGTTTTGCACGGGTCATGTTTCTGGAAAAAACGCAGCAGAAACAGCTAGTTATTTCAATTATTGATCGACGACCCGGGTGTTCGCAGCAATATCCTGGCCTGTAGCTGCGAACACCTGGTTCTCCCCCTCTTTTTGCTTATTAGTTGGGTTTTTCTCAAAGTAGGCGTAGACTAAAGATAGCAAGATCGAGGGAGGTTTTTTTTATGAAACGAATTTCAAGAGGTAAATTTGAACGAATGCAAAAACTTTCAAATGAGGACGGTGTGATTGCCGCACTAGCGATCGACCAACGTGGTTCCATGAAAAAAATGATGAATGCGGCAACTGGACCGGATGACTTTACGATGGAACACATTTATGAATTCAAACAGTTGGTTTCCCAAGAACTGACCAAATATGTCAGCAGTATTCTGTTAGATGAGGAATATGGCTTCTTAGGGATCGAAGCAAAGAATCCCAATGCTGGCTTGATCCTTTCCTATGAAAAAACAGGCTATGATGTCAACACGCCGGGTCGTTTGCCAGAGATTTTACCCAATGAATCGTTGCAGCGCTTGGTGAAAAAAGGTGCGGATGCTGCAAAAGTCTTGGTTTATTATAATCCAGATGAACCCCAAGAGATTTTAGATACCAAACATGCGTTTTTGGAGCGTTTAGGTACGGAGGCACAGGCGGCCGATATTCCCTTATTTGTGGAACCGATCGTCTATGATGATGAGATCACAGATGACAAATCACCTGCTTTTGCCAAGATCAAACCGAGCAAGGTCATCCGAACCATTCAGGAATTGACGAAAGATCACTACCATATCGATATTTTGAAAGTCGAAGTACCGGTTCAGTTCGACTTAGTGGAAGGCTTCCAAAAAGAAGGCTTAGAGGCCGTCTATACGCAAGAAGAAGCAGCCAATTACTTCAAAGAAGCCAGTGACGCCGCGACTCGGCCATTTATCTATTTGAGTGCGGGAGTTCCAGCGAATGTCTTTCGCGATGAATTGACCTTTGCTGGTCAACACGGTGCTAAATTCTCAGGAATCTTAGGTGGGCGAGCAACTTGGCGCGATAGTGTGGAAATTTATGGGAAACAAGGTGCCAAAGCGTTGTTGGAATGGCTGGACACCCAAGGGAAAGAAAATGTTGAAGAATTAAACGCCATTCTAAAACAATATGCCACTCCATGGTTTGACTTTTATGGTGGTTTAGAAAATATTGAGGTTTTCGATATTGAAGTAATGGAATAAAATAGTACAAAATAATCCCCGTGAACGGCATTTCAAGATGGTTCACGGGGATTTTTTATTCGTGTTCAGGTGCCAACAAATCGGCAAAGATCGCCCTAGTCAATTGTTGTAACGCTTGTGGGGCAAGCCCCATCTGCAACCCGCGCTTTCCTGCAGAAACCACGATTTCTTCCAGTGTCTGCGCCCCACGATCAATATAAGTAGGAAAGAGCTTTTTCATCCCGATCGGCGAACAGCCGCCGCGAATATAGCCAGTCGTTTCTTCTAAATCTCTCAGATGCAGCATCTCTACTTTTTTGTTTCCACTGACTTTGGCTAACTTTTTCAGATCCACTTCTCTGTTTCCAGGAATCACAGCCACTAGCGGACCTGTTTTGTTGCCCACTGCCACCAGCGTTTTGTAGATGGCTTGCGGGCGTGCTAGTTGCACAGCGACGGATTGCGCATCGAGATGGTCTTCCGACCACTCATAGGTGTATTCGTTATAAGCGATTTTCTGTTGTTCTACTTGACGGATCGCATTGGTTTTTTGTTTCTTCTTCGCCATTTTATCCCTCTTTTGTTTTGGTTTCTTTTAAGAGAAGGCCTTGGCTGGTCTTACTCATTGAGTGAAAATTCTTGTAAGTAGTTGGTCATTCGTTCGATCGGTATTTGTCCAGGTGCTGAAGCACCTTGCAACGAAGCAAAAGTAAAGACCGAACCAGTCAATGCCCCACTAACCCGGCTGATTTTCCCCAGCTCCCCCATCGACATGATCGCCAACGGCAGTTGGTTGAAGCCACGCGCTTTAGTAATGATCCCCATCAAACGTAAAACATCTTGGACTTGCTTGGGCATCATCGCTAACTTGCCAACATCGGCACCAAATTGATTCATTACGCCGATCTTTAAAATCAACACAGCATCTTCTGGCGTTTTCTCAAAATCATGATTGCTCAATATCAGCTTTACCTGTGCCTTTTTGATTTCTTGAATAAAGGCTCGACCTAAAAATTCAGCTTTCTCTAATTCGACATCGATCCAATCGATCAAGCCTGAATCAGCAGCAGCTAAACACAATTCTTTGTACTGGGTCAATGTGAACGCCCGCTCGCCCCCTTCTTCCAAGGTTCGAAAAGTGAAGAGCAGCTCTTTGTGCTTTAATGTCGTGCGAATATGTGATAACGCATCTAAGACCGCTTGCTGGTCTTCGACATGTTTGTAATGATCAACACGCCATTCGACGATCTGTGCCTCTGATTCCTCAGCAGCAATGGCTTGTTTCAAGATCTCTTCATTGGTTTTCCCAATCAATGGCACACAAATCAACGGTGTTTTCCCGTCTAACGTTACTGGTTTTGATCGGCTCATCTACTTCACTCCTTTTTCATTTGATAAAAGAATACTTTCAGATAGTTCCCTTCGGAAAAATGCTTATCTACCGCAAAATCAGCTGGTAGACGATAACTTTGAATACATTCATAAGCAACGTGTGCTTTCTCTAAGGATGCTTCGATCATTTCTTGAAACTTCCTCGGTGAAAGATTGGCCGCATTCGTTGAGGCGATCAACAAGCCATCAGGCGCTAAAATCGCCAAACTATCAGTGACTAAGTCGCCATAATTTTTCGCAACCGAGAAGACCTTTTTCTTGTTGCGGGCAAAACTCGGCGGATCTAAAACGATCACATCAAAGCGCAAGTCTTTTTTGCTGGCATAATTGAAGTAATTGAAAACATCCATGACATGGATACGCTGGGTATCTGGATCAATGCCGTTGACTGCAAATTGTTCGCGGGTCTTTTCTAGACTGCGTTTTGCCAAATCGACGCTCGTTGTTTGAGCAGCGCCACCGACAGCAGCAGCGACAGAAAACGCCCCCGTATAACTGAACATATTTAAAACCGTCTTGCCAGCTGCCAAGCCATCAACAAGTTGCCCACGAACTTCTTTTTGATCCAAAAAGATGCCCGTCATTAGTCCTTCGTTCAAATACGTCGCATACGTGACGCCATTTTCCTTCACCAGTAAGGGTTCAGGTGCCGTTTTTCCATAGACCCATGCTGATTCAGGCAGCTCAGACGTAAAGCGGATTTTTTCATAAGCCCCTTTGATCTCGGGAAAGATTTGACGAAAAGCCGCCACGATCGCTTTTTTATGTTGATAAAGGGTGGCATTGTACCAAGAAAAAACGACATACTCGCCATACAAATCTACGGTAAGTCCCCCCAATTGATCCCCCTCGCCATTAAACAGACGAAAGGCATCTGTCAGGTCATCTTGATAGTAAGCAATGCGTTTGCCTTTTGCTTTCGCAAAGCGTTGCGCAAAGAATGCTTGGTCGATCACTGTTTCTTCAAAGGATACGACCCATCCGATCCCTTTATTTTGTTCCCCAAGATAGCCGACACCTAAGAAATGGTTGGCCTGATCAATAAAGGTGACCCACTCCTTCGTCTCGATTGCTTGTTGAAGATCTTCTCGTTGGATCAACGGATTCTTTTTGCGAAGCTTCGCTGATCCTTGCTTCGTTAGTTTTATTTTCATGTTCATCTGCTCCATTCATTCTCCTTTTTAGTATAGCAAAAAGCGACAGTATTGTCTGTATCCTTGAAAGTAAAGAAATACTTAATTCCGCGTCATGACAAGGAATTCATTTGACACGTCTTTCACAGCCTAGTAAAATGTACTGTGATGTAAAATCGTAATTTACCGGTTATACTGGAAAAAGAGAGGACGATTCCTTTGAAAAAAAATAAAGTATCCACCTTTGTGAATACAAGAATGGGCTTTTTTTTCCTATTAGCCCTATTATTTTGGCTAAAAAATATCTTTGCCTATATGGTGGACTTCCACCTAGGTATTGAAAGCAGCATTCAGTACTTCATCTTATTCATCAATCCGATCGCAACGACTTTGTTGTTGCTGTCGATCGCATTGTACGTAAGAAGAACCAAAGCAGCTTATATCACGATGCTTGTGATCTATTTCTTGATGACTCTGCTGTTGTTCTCTAATGTTTCGTACTATCGAGAATTCACTGACTTTATCACCATCAACACGATGCTCGGTGTAGGAAAAGTGGCAAGTGGTCTAGGAGAAAGCGCAATTCGCTTGTTCCGTCCCTACGATGTGTTGTACTTCATTGACTTTATCGTGCTGATTGCAGCCTTTTCAATGAAAAAAATCAAAATGGACACTCGTCCTGTGCGGGCACGGATGGCTTTTGCGATCTCAACCTTAGCTGTCATGGTCTTTTCTGCCAATCTTTTCTTAGCAGAAGCGGATCGTCCTGAACTGCTTACTCGAACGTTTTCTCGTGACTATTTAGTGAAATACCTTGGGATCAACGCCTTTACGGTTTATGATGGGATACAAACTTATCAAGCTTCGCAAGTACGTGCCGAAGCGAGTCCCAACGACATGAACGAAGTAGAGAGCTATGTTAAAGAACATTACGCAGAACCAAATGATGATCTGTTCGGTATCGCAAAAGGCAAGAATGTCATTTATATTCACTTAGAAAGTGTTCAGCAATTCTTGATCGATTATAAATTGAAAGATGAAGATGGCGTGGAACATGAAGTCATGCCGTTTATCAATAGTTTATACCATAGCGATAGTACCTTTAGTTTTGATAATTTCTTCCACCAAGTAAAAGCTGGGAAGACCAGTGATGCCGAAACATTATTCGAAAATTCCCTGTTTGGATTGAATCAAGGAGCGTTATTCACTCAACTGGGTGGGAAAAATACCTTTGAGGCAGCTCCAGATATTTTAGGTCAAACGCAAGGCTATACCAGTGCTGTTTTCCACGGAAATACCGGTACCTTCTGGAACCGAAATGAAACCTACAAACGGTTTGGCTATGATTATTTCTTCGACGCATCTTATTATGATGTCAATGATGAAAATTCATTCCAATACGGCCTACATGACAAACCATTCTTTGAACAATCCGTACAATACTTAGAACGTCTGCAACAACCGTTCTATTCAAAATTCATTGCGGTTTCTAACCACTACCCATATTCTGAATTTACCAATGAGGAAGGCGGCTTCCCGCTAGCGAACACTTCTGATCAAACGATCAATGGCTATTTCGCAACCGCGAATTATTTGGATAAAGCCGTGGAAGAGTTCTTCAATTACTTGAAAGAAAGTGGCTTATACGAAAACTCAGTCATCGTTTTATATGGTGACCATTACGGAATTTCCAATTCTCGTAACCGTAACTTAGCAGAATTGCTTGGAAAAACAAGTTCTACATGGACAAACTTTGACAATGCCTCGTTACAACGTGTGCCTTATATGATTCATATTCCAGGACAATCAAACGGCGGCATCAATCATACGTATGGTGGCCAAGTCGATGCCTTGCCAACCCTATTGCACTTACTGGGTGTGGATACATCAAACTATATCCAATTAGGACAAGATTTATTCTCTGATCAAAACGAACAACTGGTTGCTTTCCGCGATGGCGACTTTGTGACACCAGACTACACCTACTACAGCAGTACATTGTATGACAATCGTACCGGCATGCCGATCAACGATCCATCCGATGAATTGCAAGCCAAAGTCGATGAATGGAAAGCCAAAGTCGACAAGCAGCTTTCGGTTTCTGATCAGATCAATAATGGTGACCTTTTACGATTCTACGCGAAAAGCGGTCTAGAAGAAGTTGATCCTTCGACCTATAACTACAAAGACGCCCTTCAGCAAATGATGGACATTGAAAAGAATCTAGGCAGTGATTCAACTAGTGCCTTTTCTCAAAATGGCAATCAATCGACCGTCGATCTGTATCAAACAAAAACCTTCCAAGAATACCAGCAGATGACGGAACAAGATAGCGGCGAGTAAAGTAAGAACAACCAATAATCAATCCAGTAAGGCACCTGCCTTGCTGGATTTTTTTGCACTATTTGATAGGAAAAAGTCGAACTTTCTTGCCACTTTTTTAGCTTCGATATTTTACTACAAGAACTTCATACTTTATTCAAACTCCCCTTTTATACTATGTACTAGGATGAGGTGACTTAGATGAAAACTATACATTTTGCGATTGCCAGCATTTTTTATCATAAAAAAGCCATGGTGCTTTATACGCTTGTATCCTTCTTTGCCGTGATTGGCTTGATCGTGACGTTTGCCTTGATCTATTCGATGGATCAAGTGATCGCTCAAACAAGAGATCTCTTGGCGACAGAAGATCTGCAAACGAAAGTAGCCGAAGAGATCCAACCAGTCACGACAATCTATCATCAACTGTTCTATTTGATTTTTAGTGCCTTTACACTGGTCTTTATTGGCTTTCAAGTTTACTATCAATTATATAAACGCTCGGAATACACAGCTTGGTTAGCAAGTGGCGCCACCACCAGACAATGGGTAGCGATGCAGATCATTGAAATGCTCTTGCCGCTCTTAGCAGCCGCTGTGATCGCCTTTGTCTTATTGCTACTCTTCCAGCCTTATTTCCAGCGGGAATTACTCAGTGGGCATATCATTGCCCTTGATCGAGAGCGTGCTTCTGATAACTTTTGGGAGGCTGTACAAAGTCTTCCTGGACAAGAATTCGCCATTACGATTCCGCAGAATAGTCAAATTCTGGTCCAAAATGTCGATTTGAACAGCACCACTTGGCTTGCTATTTTATTTGAAAGCACACGCCACACACTTGTCGTCTTACTTGCCGCTGTTACCAGTTTTACTGGTTTGATTGCCAGCGGACATAGTCTGTATTGGAGGAAAAAACAATGGAAAAACCAACTCAGCTAACGAAACCAATTGGTTTCTATTATGTTTCGAAAGACAATGAAACAAAAACTTCTGAATTAAGTTTGCTGCTTTCACAAAAAAAAGCCATCTTGATTCGTGCTCAATGGCCTTCCGTTCCCTTTTTATCCGTCATGGACAATGTATCTCTTGCAAATAAAAAAGGGGGCGATTTAGAGGGTGTTCTGCCTTATGTTCAGCTTCCCTTATCGGCTTTGAAAAAAGAGCGGACAGAATTAGGCCCCTTTGAGGAGATCAAAATTCAGCTGCTCTTAGCGTTACTTTCAGAAAGAGAAACCCTTTTAATCGAAAATGTCTTGAGCACGTTAACAACAGAAGAGGTCCAAATCCTGCTACCTTTGTGCCAAGAAATCGCCGAACAATTTGCTGTTGCCATCTATTTGATCCATGAAGACGAATGCTTTGCCCATACGCCCTATACCACTTATCTATAGTTTACATAGCCCTCATACAAAAAGGCTTGCTTGCAAAAGCAAGTCTTTTTGTTTGGGCTGCTGCCAATGAACCGCAAAAAAATCGACCGGCTAAGCGAATTGCTGCCGGTCGATTCCTTATTCTTCATTTAAGTCGATATCTGGAAAAGAGATTTTAAAGGTCGTGCCTTTGCCAAGTTCACTTTCTACACTGATCTTTCCTTTGTGCAGGCGTACGAGCTGTTCAACGATTGATAAGCCTAGACCTGATTCGCCAAATTGACGGTTTTTACGGGACGGATCGACTTTGTAGTAACGATCCCAAATATTTTTGACTTGTTCTTCAGACATACCGATCCCCGTATCACTGATTTCGATAATCGTTTCTAAATAGCCTTTTTCTATTCGGACCCGAATTTCTCCATCTTCCGTAAACTGGATCGCATTTTGTAAAATATTGACCATGATCTGGACGAAACGATCATAATCCGCGTAGACATCGATTGGCTCGGTTGTTTCTAAAATCAGCACATCTTTGGCAATTTCTGCCTTGCTCTCCAGTTGCGTCAACAGATTTTTGATGGTTTGCGTCGCATCAAATTTTTTGATGACCATCGAGATTTGGTTGGTTCGGATTTTTTCGTAGTCAAGGTTTTCGTTGACAAGACGAATCAAGCGATTGGTTTCATTTTTCATCAAGCGGATCGCATTGTCTTTTTGATTCTCAGGAATTGCGTTGTACTCTAAGCCCTCCAATAAGCCATTGATGGTCGTCAACGGGGTACGCATCTCATGAGAAGCATCCGCCATAAATTGCCGACGACGTTCTTCTTGCCGTTCAATTTCTTCTTGGGATTCTTTTAAGGATTTCGTCATTAAATTAAAATCTTCGGCTAATTCATCAAATTCATCCCGATTATGCACCGGCAAGAAAATATCAAAATTGCCATTAGTAATTTCTTTGGTTGCTCGTTTCATTCGATTGATCCGTCTTACTTGGAACGTAGCGAAAAGGTAACTGATCAATAATGAGACAACGATCGAGATCAAACAAACTTTAAACAAGTTTTGATTAAAAGCACTGACAAGATTCAAAATACTGCTTGCCGATTGCGAAACCACCATTACACCGTAAAAATCCGTGCGATTGACAGAAAAAGGTATCAACACATAGGAAGTCAGTTCTTTTTCCCCGTATAAATTTGTGGCGGAAGTCAGTTGTAGACGCGCCCCATTTTCTAAGGATTGCCAGTCTTTTTCAGAGATCGGAAAATCAACAGCATGAGCGGTATCTAGTGGATAAATAATGTCATCAGGACTTTTAAAGAAAGCAAAGGAGATATCTTGGTTGCTCAAAATATTCTCAGCCAAACGCAAGGAATACTGTAGATAGCCATCCCGGGTCATATTTTGCTGTAAATATTCTGAATCACTGATTTGCGAAATCGTCGCGACCGACGAAGCATACCCCATTAACTGCTCATAATTCCGTTCTTGTAACGTTTGGCGTGTCATTTGAGTAAACGCAATACCAATCGTCATCAAGATCACGAAGATCACCACGAAAAATGCAATCAGCTGTTGATACAGGTAGCGCATCAAGCAGCACCCGCATCATCAAATTTGTACCCAACGCCCCAGACGGTTTGAATGATCTGTGGCCCCACTTTTTCAATTTTTTGTCTTAGTTTTTTGATGTGTGCATCAACGGTCCGTTCATCGCCAAAGTATTGGTAATCCCAAACCAGTTCTAACAGCTGTTCTCTCGAAAACACTTGTCGCGGTTTTTTTGCTAACGTATAAAGCAAATCAAATTCTTTCGGCGTCAACCCATCGATGGGTTTGCCATTTAAATAGGCTTCCCTTGTTTTTGTGTTCATTTTGAAATGATCGGTGACGATATCAAAGGTAGCATCGGAAGCTTCAGGTGTTGTTTTTTCAACCAATTCACTGCGGCGGTGTAATGCCTTGATCCGTGCAATCAAGGTCAATGGACTAAAGGGTTTCGTCACATAGTCGTCCGCCCCCATCTCTAACCCGATGACTTGGTCGCTTTCCGAATCACGGGCCGTCAACATAATAATAGGAACTGTACTAGAGATTTTACGAATTTCGCGCGCCACCATCATGCCGTCCATGGAAGGAAGATTCAAGTCAAGGGTGATCATATCCCACTTGTCTGGTTCAGCAGCAAAGGCCTCTAGTCCTTCTTTGCCATCGTATTTAAATACTGCTTCCCATCCTTCATTCAAGAAAAACATTTGCATCATTTCAGAAACAGATTCATTGTCTTCAATCATTAATATATTCATTTTCTTCACCTCTATGTTCTTTATCAAATCGTTGCAGATTTTCTTCGATCAGGCCAAAGATCGGCACGATGAACCAAGGGATCACGATCATTTCAACTAGAAAAAAATTGGTCCATTCTTGCCATTTCAAGACAAACCCAATGAGCGCCATGATTCCGCCAAAAAGCAGAAAGAATCGGGCAGATAGTTTTTGGGCCTGTCGCCAATTGCGTTCATTTTGTTTTGCTAGATAGGAACGGTATCCATAAATAAGGTTCATTTTTTTTGATGGAAAAAGAAAAAAAGTGAGACCAATCAAGAAAAAAATGCTGCCAATTACTAAAAAAATCATCGTTTCACTCCATTCTTCCTATAGTATACTCGAATTTCTTTCTTCTACCAACAACTTCACCGATTATTCATAAAGGTTTGCCTTTTTTTCAATCTTTGATAAGATTGTGAGTGGACTATGACTATAAACCTTAGGAGTAAGATACATGACCTATAAAGCATTAACTTTTTTTGATCTTGACGGTACACTTTTAGATGCGCACTCGCAAATCACTTCGGAAATTGCTGAGGCGATGGCGAGGTTGCGAAAAAACCAAGTACTGCCGATCATTGCAACAGGCAGAACCGAACCTGAAGTTACCGCTATTCGTGAAGCAGCTGGTATTACCTCGAACATCGTCATGAACGGTGCTTTTATCCGCATTGATGGCAAAGAAGTTTTTTCCGATACCCTTGAGCCTGAGCTTTGCGCAAGGATGTACCAAGCCGTCAAAGACAATGGCGATGAGCTGTGTTATTACAATGAGAAAGGCTATTGGGCGACTGGTCACACCGAGGAAATGGTTGGTGCATATAACTACGTCCGTAGCCCTCTACCAGAAATCGATCCTCTGCATTATGAAACTGATCGGACCAATATGTTGTTGGTTTTAGGTGTCGGCAACGATGCTTATTATCATGAGCGTTTTCCCGAACTAACTTTTTATCGTAATACGCCCTTTTCAATCGATGTCGTAAAATCCGGGACTTCTAAAGGGACTGGCGTAAAAACCTTGGTAGAATTATTGGGTCTAGAAGATGTACCTACCTTTGGCTTTGGTGACGGCAGCAACGATTTCGCCCTTTTAGAAGCTTGTGACCACAAGATTGCAATGGGAAATGGGATTCAAGAGTTAAAAGAGCTGGCAGACTTCGTGACCTTGAAAAATACCGAAGGCGGGATCGTACACGCCCTGAAACATTTTGACTTAATCTGATTCTTTGCACATGCACGAAAATATGGTATACTAGTGAATGGTAGCGATACCCCTTTTATCAAGGGGATGTTACGGATTCGACAGGCATAGTTGAGCCTGAATTGCGCTTCGTAGGTTACGTCTACGTTAAAACGTTACAGTTAAATATAACTGCTAAAAACGAAAACTCTTACGCTTTAGCTGCCTAAAAACAGTTAGCGTAGATCCTCTCGGCATCGCCCATGTGCTCGAGTAAGGGTCCTATTCTAAGTGGGATACGTTTTATCTTTCCGTCTGTAAGATAAAAAAGAGATCATCAGACTAGCGATACAGACTGCCTGTCACTCGGCAAGCTGTAAAGCGAATCTACAAATGAGTTGACTATGAGCGTAGATTTTTAGGTAGCAATATGTTTGGACGCGGGTTCGACTCCCGCCATCTCCATTTTAAACTGTCAGTAAGTGACACTAAGAGCCAAAACCTTGATTTTACAGGGTTTTGGCTTTTTACTTGTGCCAGTATGTGACACTATTTGACTACCAATCTAAATAGTTTTTTCAAAAGCACGCAAAAAAAATCCCGCCACTCCGAAAAGTGGTGGGCTAGAAGTGATGCCGTCCGCTGGCGTGCTTCCTAAATCCTTCTGTGTCGCCTTCTCTGATTTCTATAGGATATAAAAACAAAGAGAACCTTAGAATAGTCACGTCGCTACAGTGTGATTACGATATTCTAAGTGTTCTCTTTTTTGCCTTAGCCTACTTTTCAAAAAGTTATTTTTTCGTGAGTCTGATAATTTCTGAAATATCGTCAATTTCTAATGCATTAGCGATTCTTTCAATATGTTGAAGGTAAACTTTCTCTCGTTTTCCATTTGCCAGCTTATTAATAATCGAAGGTTCAATATCCGATAAGCGTGCTAACTCTCTTAGAGAAATTCCTCGGCTTTTTACAAGCTCTTTTAAGCCTATTTCTATTCTTCTGTTCATGTGTTCCCCACCTTTTCTGCAAACAGATGTTGTTCCTAGAGACATCATATAGTAAAATAGGATTAAAAGTGGTGTCTATACAAACATCAATAAAATCAGAATGGAGGCGTTACGTTGAAAGAAATAGAAAAGATGGGTATTAAGACGAGTAATAAGCAGCCGGTAAAAGAAATTAGCTACCAGGACATATATGGTTTAGGAGATACTTTGGAGCAATTGAAATCTTGGCAAGAACCACTCGGTGTATTAGAAAAATTTTTCAGTGACAAAAAAAGACCCGTGAATAAGCAGAAAATCATCCGAGATTATCATGCCTGCTCCTTATTATTCCATGTTTTTCTCACAGACTTAGGTAGCTCCCTCGAAAAACTGGAACTCCAGATTGGTGATTTAAAGACTCGAAGAAAAGTTTAATACCAGAACGATAGGTTGAGCTCCTATCAAGGTATAGACTATCGTTCTCTTTGCTAATTGGTTTGATAATTGAAAATGTTTAACAGCTTATTCCCTTAGTTCTTCCCATTTGATATGATGAAAGCATCAAACGAAGGACGTGATTAGATGAAACTAACCTTACTGGCTCCCTCTTTTTCTGTCATCCAAGTAAAGAGTATTGATCCTTCGATACTGAAGATTGTTCCTCTTTTTTTTGCCCATACGTCAGAAGAACTTTCTTTGGTGTTACCAACTGCAAACGTTCCAGCTGAAACGCTAAACAGAGAAGATGGATGGAAAGCGATGAAAATAATTGGTGTGCTGGATTTTAGCTTGATTGGCATTATTGCAAAAATCTCTTCCCTTCTAGCCGAGGAGTCAATCAGTATTTTTGCTGTTTCTACCTTCAATACTGATTATATTTTAATCAAGGAGCATCAGGTAGAACAAGCTCGTACTGTTTTAACCGCCAATGATTATTCTTTTGTCAATTGAGAAAAAACTTTTTCTTCCTTACTACAAGTTACTCTCGATCGCTTTATGAAATACAAAAGAACGACTGAACCAAAGAAGTTCAGTCGTTCTTTTGTATTTCACTTGTCGTTGAAGAAAGATAAGAGTACTAGGTATCCCAAATAAAAGACTTCCCCAAGCTTTCATCTGCCCCAGTACTCTTCATTGCTCGTTGTTAAGATAATCATAATACAAAAATGATTTTTATTCAATAAATATGTCTATAAATTACATTAAATACCTTTTTATGACAATTTATAAGGTTTTCAATTCATTTCTAATAACATCTCTCCAATTTCTATTTATATTCTGAAGAGGTCCTTTAGCTTCGCTCCTAAGTGAATGACCTCTTAAAAAGAGACATTCTTGTTTCCTAAGTATTGAATTTGAGCGATTTTTGTCTTGTCAATCTCGCCTTCCCATGCTACCATGGTTATGCAAACGTTAACATTAAAATGCACACGTGAACATTAGTTTGAGGAGGATTTTTAATGGCAAAAATTACAGATGTACAAACAGCGTATTATCGGATACCTCTTCCGGAAATCATGGAAGATGCGAAGCACGGCTTACACACCCACTTTGAAGTGCCTATCGTCAAGATCGTTACTGATGAGGGACGTGAAGGTGTGGGCTATACGTATACTGGTGGCTTCGGTGGCGAATCGATTGCCAAACTGATCGACAAAGAACTAAAAGCAATCCTCTTAGGGAAAGATCCAGCATGTGTGGAGGCCTTGTGGGATCAGATGAACTGGGGCATTCACTATGTTGCCAGAGGCGGTTTAGCGAGTTTCGCCATTGCGGCTTGTGATATTGCCTTATGGGACTTACGCGCGAAAAAAGCACAAGAACCCCTCTACAAACTTTTAGGCGGCGCAAGTAACAAAGTCAAATGCTATGGTGGTGCGATCGATCTAAACTTTTCTCTTGAAAAACTCTTAGCCAATAATCAAAAATATTTAGACATGGGATTAAAAGCGGTCAAAATCAAATTGGGCCAAAAAACACTTGCCGAAGATATTGCTCGAATAAAAGCGGTCAGAGAATTGATTGGTCCCGATGTTGTCTTTATGGTGGATGCCAACATGAGCTGGTCTGTTGAAAAAGCGATCAAAGCCGCCAAACTGATGGCGCCTTATGACATTTTGTTCCTTGAAGAACCAACAATCCCCGAAGATTACGAAGGCTACGCTCGTATCGCTAAAGAAGGGCAAATTGCAGTCGCAGGCGGGGAAAACTTGCGCACCCCTATTGAGTTTGCTCATATGATCAAGTATGGCAATGTCGATTTTCCACAACCCGACGCTTCCAATTGCGGTGGGATCACCGGCTGGTTGAAAATTGCTGCCTTAACACAAACAAGTAACTTATCTGTTTCTACACATGGCATGCAGGAATTACACGTCAGTCTACTGGCGGCGATGCCTAATGCTGGGTATCTTGAAATGCACAGTTTTCCAATCGATCAATACACCACGAGACCATTAGTGATCGATCCATCCGATGGCCGTGCGATTGCACCAGAAGAACCAGGGATGGGTGTCATATTTGACTGGGAGAAACTTGCTCCTCATAAACAACCCTTTTAACTGAAAACCCACGATTATTTCCTTTAGGATTAGGAAATAATCGTGGGTTTTTATTACAGAATCAATGGCTTTTCTTCAAATGGAAGCCACCGTTCATCAATAAGGGAACGATACCAAGCGGCTGATTTTTTTAATGACCGGGTCCGTTCTTCATTTAACTCAATTCGGACGAGACCATAGCGGTTCTTAAATGCATTCATAGGTGAAACACAATCGGTAAATGCCCAAAGCATATAGCCTTCGCAGTTGGCGCCTTCCTCGACGGCTTTTAGCAGCCAGTAAAGATGTTCGGTAATAAACTGAATCCGATAATCATCTTGGACTTGACCTGTGGCATCCATATACTGTTCTTCATTTTCCCGCCCCATACCATTTTCAGTGATCAGCCATGGAATATTGCCATAATTTTCTTTAAGATAATTAGCCATATCGTACATGACCTTCGGATAGATTTCCCAGCCACGGGAGTTATTCATTTGTTTTCCTGGCAAATCAAATGTCTCATAAAACATTTCTGGATGAAATGGTGTATCCGAATGCCATTGATATCGTGGTGCCCGCACGCGTTTCGGGTAGTACTGATTGACACCTAAGAAATCCACCGTATGGGTGCGGATCGTTTCCAAATCTTCTTCTGTCGGATCAAAGTAGATGTCATAGGTTTGGCAAAGTGTGATAAGTTCCTCTGGATAATGACCTTTGACCATTGGATCAAAAAAGATCCGGTTGAAAAAGAGATCATACATTTTTTGCGCGTTTTGATCCTCCGGTGAGGAAGAGCGTGCGTAAACCATTTCTGGATTTAGCACACAACCGATGCGCCCCTCGTAGCCCTTTTCATGATAGACAGCCACCGCTTGGGCGGACGCCAATACTTTGTGATAGTTCCAAAGCATCCATTTTTTTGTGTTTTGCTCATGGGGCCAGCGGATCGCATCGAGATAGCAACGAGTCTGAATAACGATCGGCTCATTGAAGGTAAACCACTGTTTGACTCGATCACCGTAACGCTCGAAGGCGATTTCGGCATAACGGGTATATAGATCGACCACTTTCCGCGAGCTCCAGCCATCATAGGCATCCATCAAACTAGCTGGCAGTTCATAATGTTCCAAACAAAGCATCGGTTCGACGCCAGCCGCAAGCAATTGGTCGATAAGCTGATCGATATGAGCAGCATAGTCTTCGTCAACGATCAGCTGTTCATGGTCGGTAAAGAAGCGCGCCCAGTTGATCGATGTTCGGTAATGGGTCAAATGAACCTCCTGCATCAGTTCAACATCCTCTGAAAACTTTTCCATAAAATTCGTCGCAACAGCCGGCCCGTAGCCATTATGCCAGACAAAGCGTTCTTCTTTGTACCAGCGGTCGAGATACGAATCTTGCCCTTCTTTCTTTCCTTGCCAGCCTTCTGTCTGCCAAGCAGACGAAGCAGCCCCTAAAATAAATGTTTCAGGTATTTTTACCATTTTTTTAAAACTCCTTTATGCAACTTCATTGGTCGTACGATTCATTACCAAAACAAAAGGTAGATAGATCAAAATCGCCACGACAATACAGATCACTTGCGTGATCACAGCCCCGATATCCCCAGCAGTAGCTAGATAAGCATTGACGATCGGTGGCATCGGCCATGGGACCATTACCACCGCTTTAGCGGCAAAGCCTAGACTTGTCGCCACGTACCCAATCGTTCCTGTTACTAACGGTGTCAGGATAAAGGGAATCGCCAAAATGGGATTCAGCATAATTGGCATTCCGAAGATCACTGGCTCATTGATATTGAAAATCCCAGGTGCTAATGACAATTTAGTGATTTGGCGCATGTCCTCCCGTTTACCGACGATCAAAATTGCAATCAGCAAACCAATCGTCACGCCAGAGCCGCCCATACTCATATACATATCCCAAAACGGCATCGTAATGATATTGGGTACTTCTTTCCCAGCTTCAAAAGCTTCCGTGTTGACGGCGATCGCTGCCAGCAACAATGGTTCTCGAATGGGTTTGACCATCTGGTTCCCATGAATCCCGATGACCCAAAAGACTTGTGCGATAAACATCAACAACAAGATGCCTGGTAAGCCTTGGACGATTCCTTCCAGTGGTCGTTGGACGACATTGTAGATGATATCGTAGGCATACATCCCTGTGAGTGCTTTGATAGAAAAACCAGCGGTGGCGATGATGGTCACGGTGAAAATCGTTGGAAACAATGCCGAAAAACTTGCCGAAACATTCCCTGGAACACTATCAGGCATCGTGATCTGCAGCCGTTTTTGTCTTCCTAGCCACGCATAAAGCTCGATGGAAACGATTGCAACGAACATGCCTAAAAATAGACCTTTCGTGTCCGTGTATTGCTTAGCCAGCACGTTTTCGGCAACCACCGTCGCATCTTCGTGCAAAAATTCAAAGATCATTGGATTAACAGAAAGATAAGACATCACGGCGATGATTCCTGGAAAGACCCCAGAAATCTTATTTAGTTTTGCTAGCTCAATCCCAATCAAAAACACTGCATAGATCGTTAAGAAACTCAATGTCACATAACTGACCGCAGATGAGATTGGTTTTAAACTTTCTAAAAAGCGCAGTACCTCGATTTGTGCCAATCCATTTTCAGCATCAAAAACCATTGCTGAAAACAATGTACCAAATGCCCCTGTAATGATTACTGGAATCAAAGCAGCAAAGGCATTTTTAATGACCATGATGTAGCGTAAATTGTTGATCCTGTTGGCAAATTTTCCCAAAACGTCAGCGAGTCGATCCATAAATCCTTGCATAAAACTCCCTCCTATACCTTATTCTTCAATTGATGGAAAACGATTACATTACAAATGTAATTCATTTATTGAAGAATGTAAACGCAGGAAAAGCCTTTAAAACAGGGTATGTAAAGCTCCACGTTTACATACTTCGTTTTATCACTTATTATTATTTTGAGGTGAAGCAAATGGCGAACTACCATGACATCGCTGCCGATTTACGGAGCAAAATCAATCACGGGTTTTACGAAGAAGAGAAAAAATTGCCGAAGCAATCCGAACTGGCTGCGGATTATCAAACGAGCCGCGTGACGATTCAAAAAGCATTGAATATTTTACAAATGGAAGGCATTATTTACGGTAAAAAAGGCACGGGTACGTTTATCAGGGATTCCTATTCAACCTTCGATTACAACGCCAAGATCAATCGCGGGCTGACCAAGCGCCTTGGAGAAACAGGAAAGATCACCAGCAAGATCATTTCTTTTGCCATTCTTTTTCCAGATGAGAAAGAACAAGAAAAACTAAACATTCGCAGTGACCAGCAAATTTATGATATCGTTCGTTTGCGTCTATTTGACGATATACCCGTTGTTTTAGAATATACCATCATGCCGCTTCATGTCATTCCTGGCATTACCGAAGAAGTCTTAGCCTCTTCCGTCTATAGCTACATCACGAACCAACTCCACTCCTCGATTGGAACATCTGTCCGTCGTATCAAAGCGGATCGTGCAGACACCTACGACCAGCAATACTTAGCTTGTGCTGCCACCGATCCCATTTTAGAAGTGGAACAAACGGTTTACCTCGGCGATGGGACGCCTTTTGAATTTTCCCAATCACGGCACCGCTATGATATGGGGGATTTTATTGTTGTAAATAATTAATACGCTGCGTATCGATCCTCACTCAGAGGCACTCGATACGCAGCGTATTTTACTTAAAATACTGCTGATAGACTGTTTGACCAATTTCTCTTAGCCAACTGATCCCTCGGCCACTACCGGCTTTATCATAGGAAAATGCCGCTATGATGATCGTCGTTTCATTGGCTTGCAAATATGCTACATCGTGTTCGATGCGGTCAAGACGACCTGTCTTATTAAAAATGCGGCAAGAAGGCTGCGCAGTTTCAGCAAAATTCCCCGCTAATCCATCTTGAAATTGCTGCTGATTTAAAGGTGAAAATCCTAGTGCAGCTTCTTCTCGTTCCACACACCTTAGTAGCAGTTTGGCAGCCACCGAGGGTGTCAAGCGGTTCTCTTTGTCTTTGATCGGTCGCATCATATACCGTTCAAATTGGATCTCCGGCTCCTGAATCCATGCCTGAAGCGTGGGCAACCCTACTAAGTCCAATAGTACATTGGTCGCAGTATTATCAGATACGGCGATCATTGCCGTGAGAAGTTCACTGATGGTCCAACCTTTCTTCTGAGGAAAAAGACGGATCACCCCAGCACCCCCTGTCAGATCAACAGGGCTCACACAAATTACCTGTTGGGGATCGATCTTTTTTTCGATGATTTGTTCAAGATAATACGCGTACAAAACAAGCTTACTAATACTCGCTGCCGAAAACGACTTTTGACCCTGATAGTCAACAAGACATTCCGTTGGCGTACCGATCCATACCCCCATTTCCAACGTTTCCTGGTAGTTTTTTAGAATAGGATCAATTGCTACACGCAAGTCATCTTTTCCCATCAAATGCCCCTTTCCTTATGATCATGAAAAAAATGTTCATGAGCATTCCTGTGATTCATTCGGTTGGTTCTACCAATAGCGCGCCACAACTGCGAGCTCTGGTTCATAATTAGAGCCAGTAATTTTGGTTTTCATGACCCGTGATCCGGGTGTTCTTGAATGAATCATTTCGTCATCCCCCAAATATAGACCGACATGATGGACTTCGCCTTTTCCTTCTTCATAAGCAAACAGCAGCAGATCCCCCGGTTGTGCCTGACTGTAAGGCACAGTCTTTGCTTGTTGTGCTTGCTCGATCGTATCTCGGGGGATCAAAATACCATGAAGTCGATGCAGCGAATACATGAATCCAGAACAGTCAAAGCCACTGCCGCTAATGCCTGCCCAGACATAGGGCTGGTTTATAAATTGTTCTGCCAAGGCTATTATTTTTTCTGGGAGCTTTGCCCATGTGTCCGATAGGACGTGAGCAAAAGCTTTAGCGATCGTTGCTGGTCCATTAGGCGTAGCCACTTGATAGGAATCTGCGGTTTCCCCAACAAGTGGTAAAACTGTTCCAAAAGAAACAAGTCGTGTGGTCGAGTCAAAAACAAGCACGGCTTCTTTTGCAATCACACCAATCCTTCTTTTGGCTGTTGCATAGTCTGGTGACAATGGCTTCAATACCTCGTTCGGCAGATAACCCGGATACCCGAGTGGGTGTTTATTGCTTATTTGATCCAAGACGATCACATGGGACCAACGATCCGTTTGGGCGATGACTTCTACAATCGTCCCATATAATACTTCGGAGTCCACTAAGCTTTCCTGATAAAGCCGCATCGTATCTTCATCAGTCAAAAAAGTGTGCAGTGCTTCTAAAGGAAATGCTTTGATTTTTGCTAGTACTTTGTTTTCTTTGGGTTCCTTCCATAAGAAGGAAGAGCCAGCCTGAACAATTTGTTTCATCTTTGCTCCTCTCATAACTGTTTATTCGTTGATTCCTAGTCCGATGCGTTCGGTGACGCTCAAGCTTCCTGGACGCTGAAGAATCCCTTGCATTTCAGGGGAAGTCGTTTGGGTCTCCCACATAAAAGGAACATCCAGATCATAAAATTGGACATCCGCCATCCCCAAGGCAAAATGGGCGGCTGCAGCCATTCCCCCATACCCTTCAATCATCGAACCGACCATCACCGGCATTTGATGCTCTTTTGCCAATTGATAAATTTTTTGTCCCTCTTTGATCCCGCCGCTTTTCATCAATTTAATGTTCATATAATCGCAGCAGTTTTCAGCAATCAAACGTTTGGCATCCTCATAGGAAAAAAGACTTTCGTCTGCCATGATCGGAATCGTCGTCCGAGCAGTCACATAGCTAAGTCCAGCAAAATCATTGGCTTTGACGGGTTGCTCAACAAACTCGATCGGAATGTCTTGCCATTGGTCTAAAATCTGCACCGCTTCTTCTTTGGTCCAGCCTTGATTGGCATCAATTCGAAAGGGGATCTTTCCTGCCAAACGTTCATTGATGCGGCGAATTTTCGCAACCTCCTCTTCGATCGCGTCTACTCCCAGTTTGATTTTCAAGGAGCGAAATCCCGCCTGGATTTTCGCTTGGGCATCATGCAGCATCTGCTCCTGTGAACCAACACTGATCGTATAGTCGGTTGTCAGTGTATTGGCAGAACCACCTAAATAGCGGTAAAGAGGCAAGTTTGCCGCTTTTGCCAGTGCATCATGCAACGCGATATCAATCGCCGCTTTAGGGCTCGTATGATGCTGGATCAACGCATGAAGCTCATCCATTACCAGCAATTGGGCATCTACCTTTCTTCCTAACAGGAACGGGGTAAAGACAGTTTCGATATCTGTTAAAATACTTTCTTTTGTATCACCGGTGATCACTTCGGTAGGTGCTGCTTCTCCGATGCCAACGATCCCATTGTCAAAAGAAAGCAGCACTCGAATCACTTCGACGGCGTGCACTTTTCTGAGCGCCGTTTTAAACGGTGCATTCAGCTGGATCGGAATTAGCTTCGTTTCAACTGCTGTGATTTTCATTCGTGTTCCTCCCAAAAGGAAAAGCCGTTCTTATCTAGCTGGAATGAATGATTCCTCTTCACTGCTAGATAAAGAACGGCTTTATTCCTTGCTCTAGTTGCTGAACGCTTGGCGTTCCTCTTTTCTGCAGTACTGTTTGACTACGTCAGTCGGTAGATGTATGAAAGAATTGTTTTTTTTTACTTATTCTTCGACAAACACATTTTTATAATCATAGGCAGCACCGACACTATGAACGATGAGGCCTTTGATCTTAGGCGACCGCAGATGTGCTTCTGCACTTTGGAAAAGCGGTATAACGCCCAAATCTTCATTTAAGATTTTTTCTGCTTCCACCATATTTTCCCAACGGGCTTCTGGGTCGTTGGCATTTTCATTGGAGGCTTGTTCGATCAATTGGTCGTAGTCATCATTTAGCCATTTCCCACGATTGTAGGAACTGTCTTTTTTGAACAATTCCAAAAAGTTGATTGGATCTGCATAGTCCCCGATCCAATTGTTCATGACCATCTCAAAATCGCCGCTATTGGAACGATCCAAACGAACAGAAAAAGGAACGTTTGTGACTTCGACAGTCAATCCATCCAGTGTTTGCTGCAAGGTTCCTTGAATGTATTCCGCCATTTTTTTCGATTGGTCGGTATCTGAGGTCAGCAGTTCAAAAGACAATGTATCGATACCCAGTTCTGCCTTGGCCTTTTCCCAATACTCTTGGGCTTTTTCTTCGTCAAAGGCTAACTTGGTTGCCGCATCCTCAACAAAGTCAGCTTTTGTCTCTGGATTGAAGGCTAGGTCAGAAGGAACAAAACCGACAGCCGGTAATGAGCCGTTGCCTAAAATATTCTCAACGATTTGTTGCCGATTCATCCTATAAGAAATGGCTTGCCGCAAATTTGCATTTCGAAAAGGCGAATCTTCTGGTGCTTGATTCATTTCTAAATACTGAGTGGTTGCACTAGGCTGAACAATGTAATCAGGATGATTCACATTCTGCATCGCCAATTCACCGCTTAAAATAATGTCATCGGCTTGTCCGCTTTCGTACAAGTTATAAGCAGTCGATGAGTCTTTCACGACATCGAAATTAACTGTTTCAAGTTTGACTGAATCGGCATCCCAATAATCCGGATTTTTTTCCAATGACCACTGGATATCGGTGCCTGGGCCAGCATAATTGGTCAATAGGAATGGTCCATTGTACGCCGCGTTTTCACTTGTTAAGGCGTATTGATCACCAAATTCCTCCACGACACGTTCGTTTTGTGGGAAGAAGGTTGGAAAAGCCAGTAAAGATAAAAAGTAAGGTGTTGGTTTTTCTAACGTGATTTTCAACTCATGATCATTGACTGCTTCGATCCCTAACTCGCTTTTATCTAGCGTCCCATCTGAAATAGCGGCAGCGTTTTTAACGGGTGCCAGCATATAGGCATAATTGGAAGCAGTGGCTGGATCAACTGTTCGCTGCCAACTAAAAACATAATCAGCCGCAGTAACTGAATCGCCATTGGACCATTTTGCCTCTTCCCGCAGTGAAATGGTGTAGGTCAGCCCATCTTCACTGACTTCAGCTTCTTCACTTGCCCCGGCAATCACTGGAACATTGTTCTCATCCAAGCGATAAAGGCCTTCATAAGCATTGTTCAGAGTAATAAAGCTATAAGAGTCGGTTGCTAAAGAAATATCGGCACTGCCCATCTCCGCCGAAAATTGCACATTGATCACTTGCTCTACAGAAGAAGCTGCTGATGAATCCGTCTCGTTTTCTTGATTGCGATTTTGACAAGCTGTTAAAAATAAGCTGCCTAGTAACACAAGCGATACTGCATATTTGCTACGTTTCCCCATTTCTACTCATCCCCTTCTAACATTCAGATAATTCAAAAAATTCTGTTTGTTGTACCGAGTTTACCGCATGTTTATGCAGCCTGTCAATTTAACTCGACCAAAAAATGTAAGAGGTTACATAGTTGTGTCAGAAGCGCTCTTCTGAATGTAAAAATTAGAAAAGAGCGATTTCATGCTAAATATCGTTGAAAGGAGTAGTTCCAAGAAAGCATACAAAAAAGTTCTGATCTCCTAGCGATCAGAACTTTGGCTGCTCTCTTATACATCATTTCGAAGAAAAATGGATAAAAAAACTCCCACTATTTTCCTAACATTTCGCAAAAAAAAAAGAAGACACAAATTTTGTCTTCATAGTGCTTTCTCAGAACCTTCCCACTTTTTCGGCTTTCACTTCAAGGAACAAAAGAAATCTCCTCAGAAAGTAAAATAAACGTATCTATTTTAAAAAGAGAGTGGTACACTAAACAAACGAAGAGTACTGCACGTGAGAAAAGAAAGACTTCCCCAAGTATCCATTTTCTCCAATACTCTTCGGACTCTTCAGTACGTATATTAATTATACGTACTTTTTTCATTTGTTCAAGGCTTTTGAGGAATTTGATCAAAAAATGACTATCGATAAAAAGATTACAAGATTCCATAGCTAATTGACAATCATTCTCAATTAGCGCTATACTAAACCAAATCGTCCCGAGTCAAAGGAGGAATTTCATGTATATCCGTACCGTTGCGTTTGAAGTCATTCCAGAAGGTAAAGACATTTTTCTTGCTAAAATGAAAAAAGATTCCGCCTCAATGAAAACATTTGCTGGCTGTCACTCTGCTGAAGCATGGTTTTCAGAATCAAAAAACAGCCTCGTTTTCCAGTTGGTGTCAAAATGGACTGAGAAAAAAGCCTTTCAAGCTTGGTTAAAACGTCCCGAACATTTGCAAAAGCACCGAGAGGCGTATCGAGCAGAAAAAGAAGGAACTGCAAAACCGAACCTTGTTTTGTCCAAGACCGGTCAAGAATTTGTCTTGATCAATGAAGAACCTACTACTCCTATTTAATGAAAAGAACACCTCTCAAACGCTCAAAGATTGATCGAGCATTTTGAGAGGCGCTTTTTTCTTCTGTGCTTCTTGGCAATTCTACTCCACCGTTCGCTCGTTCAAGGTTCTTCCTTGCTGATCTTTTAATTGTAGCCAACCATTGGTGCCCCCATAGTAAAGAAACATGCCTACCTCGTTGACACTTTTTAATACAACGTCTTCAATCGTGTGTCCCTCTTTGATCGCCGCTTGGTTTTCTTGCCGAATTTTTTCCGCTAAACGAGCAGAAAAACCAACCGATCCGTCTTTATTCAAGGGAATCTCTTGACTCAAAATTGCGCCTTTTTCAATTCGAACCTCGTTGCGTTTTTGCCAATAGACCCTTGCTTTACTTCCTTGATAGTCAACCATGAAGGGTTCATCTTGTAATTCTTTTGACCATTTGTGTCTTGGTTTGCCCCCTTTTTTTGCCTCTTTTGTCGTCTTTTTGCTCGTAGATCCATAGCCAAGAAAATCGATAAATCGATCAAATGGTTTTGCGCTAGCAGCAATGGTTTGCTGCAACTCTTGTGGGATGCCGATGGATGCTTTGGACCCATTGGTTAACTGATATTGTTCTTGATAATAGGCTACTAAGTAAGGAGCCATGATCTCCCAAGGTGGTGTGAGGATCATCAAGCGGTCGTATTCTAACTGGTCGTCAAAGGTTTTATCGTCTGCTACTGAGAAAATTTGGCCGTCTTTGATAAAAAATAGCACAGTATTTTCTTTGACTTGCGCTAAACTTCCCTTAACAATTTGCAGTTGGCCTGCTTCATTCGGCCATTCAAAAAGCAACTGCTGTTCCTCAACCATCGTCTTTTTTAGTTCCATCCTATTCCCTGCTTTCTGTTGTTTTCTCGCCTATTATAGCACTTCTTTTGCTAGGTACCTGAGTCTAAGAATCAAAAAAGAGACTGCTTCTGAGAAACAGTCTTTTTTTAAGGGAATTGGTTTACATGCATGGTTTCATTTTATTTTGATTGGGTGATTACCAATGGATCAGCTAAAAAAGCATTCAACTAGCGCTGGTTGATAGATCTCATTGTATTTTGCAACTACTCGTCCGCAACGTTCTTCGATATCTTCATGATCGATCCCATCGTAGCGGATCACATTTAATACGACACACCGTTCCATTTTTCTGACCACTTCACCGATCACGCGGCTTTGTAAGCCGACTGGTTTACATTCATATGCTTTACCTAATACAATAGTTTCTGCTTCCATAATTCTCTCCTTAAAAACTCATTTTTCTAATTGTATTATCATTTTATCATCTAATTTTAATTAAATAAAGTAATATGCCCGACATTTTTAAATAATAACTAAAAAAAGCGTTCATTATTCAATGAACGCCCCACTTAAAAACATTATGTTGTTTTATAGTTAAAATTAAAAAAAAAGTACTTTATTGACGGCTTGCTACCAATAAAGCAGCAAATTCTTCCAGATATTTCTGATCGATCGCATCATAGCTGTTCGTTTTTCCACTATCGATATCCAGCACTCCAAGCAACTGATCATCAACCACCATGGGAACTACGATTTCAGACATCGCTGCTGAGTCACAAGAAATATAATTTTCATGTTCTTTGACATTGGGTACGATCAATGTGGTTTTTTTCTCTGCTGATTCCCCACAAACCCCTTTGCCTAATGTGATTCTGGTGCAAGAGACTCTTCCTTGGAATGGACCTAAAATCAGTTCGCCTTCTTCAAACAAATAATAGCCGGCAAACACTGTATCTTCCAATGTTTCATTCAGTAAAGCAGAAGAGTTGGCTAGGTTGGCGATCCAATTACTCTCCGCTTCTAGCAACCCTTTTAATTGCAGAAGCATCAATTCATACGCTTCGATTTTTTTATTCATTTTATCACCTCTGTCCTTGATTATAAGCAAAGACAGAGGATTTGTCTTGTCTAAATTATTGGGTATTGGAAACAAAAATTGTGAAAAAAGAAGTTGCCTGAAAAAGTCTAATTGCCAACCTATGCAGCTATCGATTCTGATCGATTGGGTCAATCATTTGTTGAACCTACTCTGCATCAATCACAGTAAAACGAGTATTTTCATGTTGCACTGTTTCAATTTCATCAAGAATTGCTTTGGCTAACGTACCGCTGGAAGTTACTGATTTCTTTTGGTCGTTGAAAAGCAAGTGATCTTTGCCTAAAATCGCTGGTTTAGCTGGTCCCTCTTGAAATAGATTCCCTGGAGAAATCCCGACCCAATGAACATTTTTGACGGTTTCTAAAAAGAGATATTCATCTAACTGATTTTCTGGGATCGCGATCCAGCTTTCACTTCCTGGGGCTTTTTTCAATTCGGTAAGATTGCGTTCACCCGCTTCGTTGAACAGGCTGCCAGCTCCTAAAATGAAGAACAAGCGTGTGTTCTTTTCTCGAAACAGGTGCACTAATTTTGCTGCCAGATCCACATGCAAGTACGCTTGGTCAGGACTTGTCGCAAACGCATCGACCAATACGTCAAACCCGTCGAGGTCTCCTTCTGTTAACGAAAAAGCATCTTTTGTAAGTGTTTTGACTGTATCACCAAATTGTTCTTTGGCTTTAGCTTCATTTCTAACGATAGCAGTCACCTCATGTCCTCGCTGTACTGCTTCTTGATAAATAGCTGAACCTGCATTTCCTGTTGCGCCAATAACACCGATTTTCATGATAATCATCCTTCCTCATCTTTTGTTTGACTAAAACAGTTGTTACTAATCAAGTTACAACTAGAGTATAAAAGAAACTTTCTTTCCTGTCAAGAAATTGCTTAGCAGGTGAAAGTTCTTTTTACTGTGTTGTGTCCGTTCAATCTACTGTTTGGCTTCTCCTCGAATGCCTTCAATGATTGATTGCAACGAGATGGCACTCATCTCCTGCTCGATTTTCTTTTGCAGCACATCATAGGTTTCTTCTAATACCCCTTGAATATTCCCCCCAATTAAGCAGTTGGGGTTGGTTTTTTTGTCTGCATGTAAAAGATGGTGATCTTTTTCAACACTCGCATAAATGTCTAACAAAGAAATCTCATTTGGGTCCTTCGTTAGTTTAGGGTTTGGTTTTCCTCTTTGGCTTTCGATCAATCCAGCAACCCGTAAATCACTCATAATCCGGCGAACATAAGCAGGATTCGTTTCAACGCTCTGGGCGATCCGATCACTTGATAAATCAGTTCCTTTAAAGAGGTGGATGTAAGCGAGGATGTGAATGGCGTCGCTGTATTTGGTTGAATATTTCACTTCGTCTCCACTCCTTTTTCTTGTATCATACCTCTTTTTTAGCATTTAGACAAAGGGGACTGATCAATCTTACAAAACTCAAGAATCCCGTCAAAAAAAACAGCCCTCAAAAAGTTAGCACAAAAGCCTAACTTCTTGAAGGAACTGCATACTGAACCACTTTTTTACTTTTTATTTAAACGATCACTTTGCTAATAGCCATTCATCCATGCTGATTCAAGCTGATTGCCATCGGGATCAACGATTTCATAGCCGACCATCATGTCTTCTGGAATCCCCATGTCAACTTGGAACGATTGGCCGCCATTTTCTTCTGCAATCTTCGCAAAATTCTTCGCTTCTTCTGGCGTATCAAAGCTAAACGCGATCAATGCACTACTCGTGTTCTTCGTATCCCCAATACGTCTGCCATTCAGAAACTGTTGATAAAACTCATGTTCTAACAACATTATCCAAATCGATTCACTCCAAACCATTCCGCTGCTAGTCTCGTTTGAGAACTCTTCATTTTTGACAAATCCCAACGCTTCATAAAAGGAGGTTGCGCGTTTGATATCAGTGACAGGCAAATTTATAAACACCATTTTATTCGCCATTTTCTTGCCTCTTTTCTTTGATAAGTTGTATTGATGAATCCGCTCTCATTATAGCATCTATCGTTGGATTCACAAAAACATCAGACCTTATCCTACGCCGTTGATTTCTATCAGCTCATTCAAAACTCGTTTTTCCAAGCAAAAAAACCTTTGCATGAAAGGCCTTTTGCTTTTATCATCTATGGAAAAGTAACCAGATACGCATCGCATAGAAGCCATTTTTTCGCTAATCAATTCAACTGCAAGCTGATCTGTTTTTTTCAATACTTAAAGCTCAAGTCTTGAATCGATCACGGTAGCTTTCCCACGATAAATTTTTCGATACTCTTTTGGCGTATAAGTAGTTGCTTTTTTAAATTTCTTACTAAAATAATTTGGATCATTGAATCCTGCTCTGACAGAGATTTCACTGATTGATCGATCACTTGTTGATAGTTCTTTTTTGGCAACTTCAATACGATAAATCATCAAGTACAATGAAAAGGTCATTCCTAATGTATTCTTGATCAAACGACTGGTGTGATACCGGCTTAAATGCAGGTGATCTGCTAAAGTATCTAACGTAATATGTTCTCTATAATTTTCATGAATATAGCGCAATATCTTATGTCTTAAAGAAAGCGAAGGAGAAGCCTCATTATTTTTCTCGATGTGTAGCAAGGAAATCTGATTGATGGATTGAATTCCCCGATCCAATGCATAAACAAAATCATTTGTGATCGGTTCGACCAAGTAATCAATCAAGCCGTAACGCAACGCTTTTTGAGCGGTAGCAAAACTTTCTACAGCAGAATACAAAATTGCTTTTGCATTAGGGCAAAATGAAAGCAATACTTTATATAATTCAAAAGAGTCCTCTTCGCCATCCGCATTAATCACTGCAATTTCAACCGGCTGCTCAAGACAGGTACGCTGAAGCGCTTTTTTTGAACAAACCGTCGGAAGCAAGATGACATTCGGAAAATGACGATCGATCAAACGAATCATATCGTTAACTGCTCCATGCTCTTTGCTATCAATGATCAATAAGTTACACACGAAATCTTCTCCTTCGTTTAAAATTCACCCGTTGGTTTTTCTATTTATTTCTCTTGAAAATCAATGACCATTCGCCCTTTGATTTTTCCTGAAAGCATTTCATCAAAAATATCATTGATCTCTTCTAACTGACGCATGACAACTTTAGGAACGACTTTTCCTTCAGCTGCGAATTGGAAAGCTTCTGCTAAATCAGTCCGTGTTCCAACAAGGGAACCGACGATTTTAATACCGTCCAATACAAGTCGAGGAATGTTCAAGTCCATGCTTTCTGGTGGAAGACCAACCGCTACAATCGTACCGCCCGCACGAACGGCATCGACAGCAGAATTGAAGGCTGCTTTTGAAACAGCTGTTACTACAGCTGCATGTGCGCCGCCGGTTGCTTCTTGAATAATTTTTGCCGCATCTTCTTTCGCAGGATTGATCACAAGGTCAGCGCCATGATCTCTTGCAAAGTCCAATTGTTTCTCGTTGATATCAATCCCAATCACTTTTGCATTAAAGACATTTTTTGCATATTGCAAGGCTAGGTTTCCTAATCCTCCTAAACCATAAATCGCGATCCATTGACCTGGTTTAATGTCAGAAACTTTTACCGCTTTATATGTGGTTACACCTGCACAAGTAATGCTGCTGGCTTCAGCAGAACCTAAGCCCTCTGGTACCTTCACTGCATAGTCAGCTACAACGATACACTCTTCAGCCATACCGCCATCTACAGAATATCCGGCGTTTCTAACGGAACGGCATAATGATTCATTCCCGTTCACACAGTATTCGCATGATCCACAGCTTTCATATAACCAAGCGACACTTGCACGGTCACCGATTGCTAGAGAAGTAACATCATCACCGATCGCGACCACTCTACCGATTCCCTCGTGTCCAAGTACGATTCCAGATGCATCTCCGAAGTCACCATCTTTTACATGCAAGTCCGTATGGCAGACACCACAACACTCCATTTTCAATAATGCTTCATTCGGACGAAGCGCTCTCAATTCTTTTTCCTCAATTTTTACAACCTTATCGTTTGATACTACAGCTGCTTTCATAAAGACACCTCTTTCAATTCATTTAAATAAAGAACTTTCTTTTATTTGTGAAGTAATTAACTAACACGAAGAGGTCAGCAATAGCTAGATAAAAGAAAGTTCCCTATCGAGAAGGTTACCATAGAAACCATCAAAAAAAGGGGAATATATTGCTTTTTTTCTGTAATCATTTATGAGAAAAAAATAATGAAATAATTCAAGTTTTTTTCTTAGATTTCAAATTCCATAAACTACAAGGACTAAAAAAACGAAAAAAAATCATCATATAAATAACAAAAGTTTTAATAAAACCTATCAAGAGGAAATTACATAAACATGTAATCTTGGTCTTCCCCATTATTCTCTAATCCTTTTTTTATCAATTCGGTGATTTACGATTTATTTTCTTTCAGGCACTGAGTTTCATATTGGTATTTAACGTGATGTCCCTCATCAGTGTTTTCCTAACAATTTTCACTCCCTTTTTCTCCTTCTCTGCACATAAAAGCAAATAATGCTGAAAGGTGATCGATCAAACAATCTTCAACCTGCAATCTGTCACTATCGGATAGCCGATAAATGACCACAAAAAGTTTCAGTCGATGGCATTGTGTTTCACTCAGACGACTGTTCCCATCAAAATACAAGTTTACCCAGTGGTATGCAGCAATGATCCCCTCCTATTCTTATAGTCGTTTCATGATTTTATCACAACGAATAGAAAGTTTTTGTCACCTCAGACAAAAGAAAAAAGCCCTTGAAATCAAGGGCTTTTGCTTCATCTGATAATAAATGATTAACGACGAATTTCTTTGATACGAGCTGCTTTTCCGTGTAATGCACGTAAGTAGTACAATTTTGCACGACGTACTTTACCGTAACGAACAACTTCGATTTGTGCAACACGTGGTGTGTGCAATGGGAAGGTACGTTCAACACCTACACCGTTTGATACTTTACGAACTGTATAAGTTTCGCTGATACCAGCACCGCGGCGTTTGATAACAACACCTTCAAATAACTGGATACGTTCGCGAGTTCCTTCGACAACTTTCGCGTGAACGCGAACAGTGTCCCCAGGACGGAAAGCTGGGATGTCAGTACGTAATTGTTCTTGAGTTAGTTCTTGAATCAATGGATTCATGTTTATCATTCTCCTTATTCCCAAACATTCTTAAAGCATGAAAGCTCCAGCGGAACATCGTAATAGTTGAGTTTACACTCACTGAAACATCTTACCACAGTCGACCACAGGCTGTAAAGAGAATTTTCTTGTCATCGCGCAGAATATCAAAAAAACTGGCACTATTTTAGTTACCAGCTTTCGCTTCTTCTTCAATTTCTTTTAAAAGCTTCTGCATTTCTTCCGTCAACGGATAATTTTCTAGCATATCAGGTCGGCGCTGAAAGGTGCGGCGCAATGATTCTTTTAATTGCCACTGCTCGATCAATTTATGATTGCCATTCATCAAAACTTCTGGTACTTTCATGCCTTTAAACTCTGCTGGACGTGTATATTGCGGATGTTCTAATAAACCAGTGGAATGAGAATCGGTTTGTGCGGAGGTTTGATTGCCTAAAACTTCTGGTAATAGTCTGACCGTCGCATCGATCATGACCATTGCACCCAATTCGCCGCCAGTCAAGACGTAATCTCCCAGTGACACTTCATCAGTGACCAATGAACGGATTCGTTCATCGTATCCTTCATAATGACCACAAATGAAGACGAGGTGCTCTTCGGTAGAAAATTCTTCTGCCATCTTTTGATCAAAAGGTTTCCCCGCTGGGTCTAAAAGGATCACGCGTTTCTTCGTTTCTGGTGCTGCTTCTTCGATCGCTTTGATATTGTCATAGACAGGTTGGACTTTTAATAACATTCCTGCTCCGCCACCATAAGGATAGTCATCCACTGTTTGATGTTTGTTGTCGGAATAGTCACGGAAATTTGAGACGTTGATTTCTAACAGTCCCTTTTCCCTTGCTTTGCCAATGATCGATTCTCCTAGAGGACCTTCGAACATTCGCGGAAATAGTGTCAATACATCAATTCTCATCGTCTAACAACCCCTCTGGGATTTCCACAGTGACCTGACCATTTTCAAGATCGATCGTGTGGACAACCGACTCGATATAAGGAATCAAGGCATCCTTCTTCCCTTTTCGTTGAACGACCCAAACGTCATTGGCACCTGGTGAAAGGATCTCTTTGACTTTACCAATGATTGTGCCATCTTCTTCGACGACTTCCAGACCAATAATTTCATGGTAGTAAAACTCATTTTCTGCTAAATCCACCAAATCATCCTTGGTAACTTTTAAAATGCCGTTACGAAACGGTTCAACATCGTTAATATTGGGATAGCCCTCAAACGTCACTAAATCAAAGTTTTTGTGTTTGCGATGACCTGAAACAATCAATGTTATTGGCTCTTTATTTTCACGAAAAAGTGTCAATTCGGCCCCTTTACGGTAGCGTTCTTCTGGAAAATCCGTTTGTGATATCACACGTACTTCTCCACGGATTCCATGTGTATTGACGATTTTTCCTACGTTTAAATATTCTGTCACGTTCGTTCCCCATTTCTTCTAACTTCTGTTCTATTTTAGCATAGCAAAGTAGCGAATTCTAGCCGTTTCCTAGCGCCCCATGTTTTCCTCAAAATCATCGCGCGAAAAATGCCCCTTCGACGCTTGATCAAAGGGGCATTGTCCTAATATGAACCTTATTGATTCATAGAAACGGCCATTTTCAATGCTGAACGTGCATCTTGATGTTGCACCGTTCGAAGGGTCTTTTCTTGTTGCCAAACCACTGTAGTTGCTGTATGGTCATTTTTTCCCATATCGATAGTGATTTGACCGACATCAGGCGCTGGGAGCATAGCTTCTTCCAGATACGCTACCACTTCTTTGGCAACCGGAACTGGATCTTGTTCCTCTTGATTGACTGCTCGAACAGTCAATGACCAATTTCCTTCTTGCCAGCTCAAATAACTGGAGCCAGCAGCTCCTTGCATATGCCCAGTAATGCCATATCCGAGATCAACGGCTTGTCCGCCATCATCAGCTGTTACATTGACCGCTGCAGCAGCTTCATCCGCTGATTGATAGTCTTTTGATTGAAAAGCAGCAATCGGTGTTTCCTCGTTCAAAGCCTTGTCATTGAGAGGCAGCTGCTTATCAAGTCCATAATAAAGAATCGAAGCATCGGACTGACTGCCAGCTGTGGCCGCATTCAACACTTTACCTGAAGCAAGTGGAATGTCCTTGGGCAAGACAAGATCAGGGAATGCCGCTTGTATTTGAGCGTAGATATCTGCAGTACTATTCGTGTTTGAAGAATCCCTAGAAGCCGCCTGACTAGAAGACGTACTTGATTGACTTGTTTCTGATTGACTACTTGCTTGCGTTTGGGTACTTTCCACCATACTCGTCGCTGTTGTTTCGGCACTACTGGCTTGACTGGTTTCTGGTTCCTGTTGATTATTGCAGCCAGCTAAGGCGCCCATCGTCAGCAGCGTAACGAATAATCCTAGTTCTTTTTTCATGATGTTCCCCTCCTTATACAAAGAATACCCCTCAATAAAAAAAATGACAAACAAGTCAGATTGTCTGTCATTTTTTTGTTGATTTTTTAAAGATTTGTCACCCAATTTTGCAGTGATTGAAAGCCATCCTTGATCCATTGCCAAACTTGATTGGCGATCGTCGATAGGTCGCCCCAACGAAAGTTTTGTGTCCATTGGTTCAATTGCGTCATGATCTCCTCACGATAGACCCAAATTAAAAAGAGCAACAACAAGATCCCTAGCGTTCGCCAAAGAAAAGAACCAATTTTATAAATAAAGACGAGGATCAAAAGAACGACGATCCATGCGATTAGTTGAGACATACAAGCACCTCCTCCTTTTGATTATCTCAAAACCACCTTTTTTTGTCCTCCATCTTAAGCATGAATTTTACAAAAAAAGCATTCCTCAAAGAGAAATGCTTTTCATTCTTGCTTATTTACCATCAATGATATTCAAACGAACTTTTTTTGGTCCATTTGTCCGTACACTGTAAACGATTGTTCGAATTGCTTTGGCAACCCGACCTTGTTTACCGATGATACGACCAATATCCTCTGGTGCCACAGTAAGATTATATTCCAAGAAATCATCTGACTCTACCAACTCAAGCTTGATATCCTCAGGTTTGGTAACAAGTGGTGAAACGATCGTTAAGACTAATTCTTGCAAATCTTTCATCCAAAGTCACCTTATTTCTTAGTGAATTTTGCTTCGTGGTGTTTTTTCATAACGCCTTCTTTAGAAAGGATGTTACGAACTGTATCTGAAGGTTGCGCACCTTTAGATAACCAATCAAGAACTAAATCTTCTTTGATTGTCACTTCAGCTGGGTCTAGTAAAGGATTGTAAGTACCAACTGTTTCGATGAAACGTCCGTCACGAGGAGAACGTGAATCTGCTACGACGATACGGTAAAAAGGTTTCTTTTTAGAACCCATGCGTTTTAAACGAATTTTTACTGCCATTATTTACACCTCCATTGATTTAATCACAAGAGCTAGTTTAACAGGTTTTTTCGATGGTGTAAAGAGTTTTTTCTTTACAGCTAAAAAAAGTTTCTTCTTTCTTATTTTCTAAGCATGGTTATCTTTTGCCAGAATGAATCAGGACGCGTATCATTAGTAATAGAGAAACTTTTTAAAGTCAAATCGTTTTATTTGCACCATCCACTTACTTTTGGTAAGCTTAATGAGTAGAAAACAACAAGGAGGAAATTTACATGACAAAAAAAATTGGTTTTATCGTCGGCAGTTTACGGGAAGGATCATTTAATAAACTCGTAGCGAAAAAATTCGCATCATTATTACCAGAAGGTTTTGAAGCATCTTTCATCGAAATCGGCAACTTGCCTTTTTACAATGAAGATTTGGAAGTTGAAGGAAAAGTTCCTGCTGAATGGACAGCATTTCGGGAAGCATTAAGCGCCGTTGACGGGGTCTTCTTCTTTACACCAGAATACAATCGTTCTGTTCCTGCAGCATTGAAAAATGCATTAGATGTTGGTTCTCGTCCTTACGGTGCTAGCAGTTGGGGTGGCAAACCAGCTTTGGTTGTCAGCGTTTCTCCAGGAGCGATCGCTGGGTTTGGTGCAAACCATCACCTACGTCAATCATTAGTCTTTTTGGATATGCCTACTCTACAACAACCAGAAGCCTATATCGGTGGAATCACCAACTTGATTGATGAAAACAACGAAATCAACCCAGATACAGTAAGCTTCTTTGAAACGATCATTGCAAAATATATTGAACTCTTTCAACGATTCAACTAATTAAGAATCCAAACAAAAAGACCAAGAAACTCGGCACTGAGTTTCTTGGTCTTTTTACTGTGAAGAATAATCGTTTGCGCTTTTTACTCGCTGCCTGACACAGACTTTCGGACAAAATGAAGTTCTGTCAGTTCCCCCATCTGTTTTGTTTCAACAAACGTCAAGCGTCTCGCATAATCCCCCGGTTCAAACAGTCGCTTGCCCTCTCCTAAAAACACCGGCGCGATTTGAATAAACCATTCATCGATCAAATCAGCTTCCAGCAATGGTTTTAATAAGGAACCCCCACCTACTACCCATACGTTTTCCTCTTGTTTTAATGCTGAAACAAATGCAACTGGATCCGTTGACACTAGGGTTGCATCCGGCAGCGGCTCTTTTCGGGTACGAGAAAAAACATAGTTGGTCTTTTCAGGATATAGCAGTCCATCATCCATCAGTTTTTTTGCTTCTTGATAGGTCTTTCTTCCCATCACGGTCGCGTCGATGGTTGAAAAAAATGCTTCATAGGTCGTTGCAACACCGGTATCAGTTTGAAACAGCCAGTCCAGTTGATCCTCCATACCTGCTAAATAGCCATCGAGGCTGATTGCACCATAAAATACCACTTTTCCCAATTAGGCTCACTCCTTTATTTTTACGATTGCTTCTGACCTTCGACAAACACAAGTGACTAAGTGATCATTAACCATGCCGACCGCTTCCATAAACGCGTAAATAGTTGTCGTTCCGACAAATTTAAAGCCTCGCTTTTTCAAGTCTTTTGCTAGCTGATCGGAGATTTCCGAATGGGTCGGTACATCGGATTGCTGCTGAAATTCATTGATGACTGGCTCATGATTGACATATCGCCACAAGAATGCGGAGAAACTGCCGTATTCTTGCTGGATTTTTAAAACTTCTTGGGCATTGATGATCGCTGCTTCAATCTTTCGTCGATTGCGAATGATTCCTGGATTCATCATCAGTTCTTCCACTTTTTCTTCCGTATAGTTCGCTACTTTTATGATATTAAACTGATCGTATGCTGCATCGAAATTCGCCATCTTGTTTAAAATCGTTTGCCAGCTCAATCCTGCTTGATTCATATCTAACACCAGTTTTCGAAACAACTGCTGATCCTCATACTCAGGTTTTCCCCATACCGTATCATGATACTCCTGCATTGCTGGTGTACTGTTGGCCCATTCACATCGCTCCATTGTCCTCATCAGCTCCTTTTTGTTTATTTTATCATAAATGACTTTACTTCCACCAGTGTACTACGTATACTAGTACACATAAATGAAAGGAGCTGATTTTGTGGTTCGCATTAACAAAGCCAGCAGCAAACCTTACTATGAGCAATTGGTTTTAAGTATCAAAGAAGATATTCTGAACGGTGTTCTAATCGCCGGAGACCAAGTACCTTCGGTTCGTGAAATGGCCAAGCGCCTGTTGATGAATCCAAATACCGTCAGCAAAGCCTACAAAGTATTGGAAAATGAGCAAGTACTTGTGTCCATCAAAGGAAAAGGCACCTTTGTGAAAGTTACTGAGGATCTGCCACGCGATGAGATTCGGATCTTACAAGTGAAAGAACGTTTGAAAGAATTGGTGATCGAAGCACGCCATTTACAGATCAGCATGCGTGAGCTGAGCGATTGGATGAATGGCTTTGAACAAGAGTTAGGAGGCGATCCACAGTGAAGATCGAGCATGTGACCAAGAAAATGGAACAAACAATTGTCTTAGAAAACGTGAACTTCTCTTTGGAAAAAGGAGAGCTCGTAGGATTAATCGGCCGCAATGGTTCTGGGAAAACCACGTTGTTTCGGACGATTGCTGGGCATTATTTACTAGATGATGGGGAGATTTCCATCGATAACCAACGCCTGGATCAGCATCCGCAATTAAAAGAACAACTTTTTTATATTGATGAAAAAGAAAACTTTCTTTCGGCCTACTCTTTGAAAAAGCTCAATCAATTTTATCGGCTTGCTTATCCAAATTTCGATCAGAATCTTTACTTAGAATTGATGCAAAGTCACGGTCTTCCTCTGACGCTTTCCTACCGACGGATGTCAAAAGGTATGCAAGGTCTTTATAAAATGATTCTTGCGATCGCCTCAAATGCGACGTTCTTACTGTTAGACGAACCTTTTGATGGGCTTGATGTGATCGTCCGTAAAAAAGTGATTGGATTATTGCTGGAAAGCCTCAGCGAGTCGAATCGTACCGCCTTAATCGCTTCTCATAATCTAAATGAATTAGAACATATTATTGATCGTGCCTTGTTGATCAAAGGGAAAACGATTGAAGGAGACTACCGTTTGGAAACGATTCGCGAACAATCTCGCAAACTCCAACTCGTCTTTCGCAGCAAACTGATTCCTCCCCTTATCAAGCAGCACTCCAAGCTGATTCAAAAACAAGGTCGAGTCTTGACTGCTTTGTTTGACAATTACACAGAGGAGCTGGCGGCTGAGATCCAGCAACTTGATCCTTTGGTTTTCGAAGAATTACCTTTGACTTTGGAAGATCTGTTTGAAGCAAATTTACGACAAGAAGCATTGGTGGAAGGATAGAGGTGGAAAACGATGTTAAGCAATATATTTAAAGAACGCTACGGTAAGCTGTTGATCGGTTTTTGTTTTGTCGTGCTCTTCATGTATCTTAGTGCTGGCTGGCAATCACAAAATTCTTGGCACCAGCAAGAACGTTATTTGGCATCTGAGGAATTTATCAAAGATTTTAACGAAAATCGAGAATACTATGTCAAAAGCTACAACGGTGAAACCCCGGTTTACTTTGATTCGGCAGCAGAGTACCGCGATACGGTATTGACAATCAACAAAGAGTACTCAGATGATTTTTATTACAATCGCCCGTATATGACCACCATGAATCAATTTGTGATTGTCTTCCTGTTTATTTGGGGCTTTTTGTCCTTTTTTGTCGATGGCCGCACCAATTTCAATCGCTTTTTATTTGCTTTACCCTTTAGCAGAAAGCACGTCTTTCGAAAGAAACTGCTTTTTATCGGCTTACCCTTGACCGCTTGTTTAGTGTTGGGCCTGTTAGGTCATATCCTGATCGAATACACAATGATCCCGGCTCGCTATCTCGCTGTGCCGCTTCAAGACGTGCTGCTTTCCGCCCTTAGTACTTTGGCAACGAATCTACTCGTATTTGCTGTCGGCATCTTGTTGGGCGTTTTACTGGGGAATCTGTTTACTGGCGTGCTGTCGGTGTTCTTCACTCTTTCTCTAGGAACAATGGGGTATAGCTTTTTCCAATGTACCCGCGAGTTTTTTAGTTTTGTATTTCTTGGTCATGGGGATTTTCTGCTTCCTTTTCAAACGTGGATCGATTGGCCGCAAGGATATGTCTATCCTTGGTGGCTACTGCTCCTTTACCTCGGTTTGAGCGGCTTGCTGATTCTTGCTGCCGAAAAAGTGTTCTCGAAAATTTCTTTAGAAAATGACGGTGATTATTTAACGATCCCTAAATTGCGCGCCCCGGTTTATTGGCTGCTTTCTTTAGGAACCTGGTTCTATCTATCCATGATTTCTTATTACCCGCTAGAAATTTTTTACCGTGATCTCTATGAGGGGTATGATGTCAGTCTTTGGAACATCATCCTTCGGCTTGGCTTGTTGCTGGTTGCTTGCTTATTCATCAGTTTATTGCTTGTCTATCCTAAAGCACTGATGAATTGGTGGTACAAACGAAAAAACAAACAGGTCAGCAATATTTAAAAAAGCGTCCCTACAACAAGAAATTGTTGCCGGGACGCTTTTATGTTTAATGTTTAGGTTTGTCGTCGTCTTTTTTGTCAAAGAAGTCATTTACTTTGCGAGAAACATCATCCGCAAAATCTTCAACCTTATCTTTGGCTTTCCCATATTTATTTTGGGTTTTCCCTTTTAACTCCTCGGAGTCATCTCCTGTAAGTTTCCCTTTTGTTTCGGTTACTTTTCCTTCAATGCGATCCTTGTTTGTCATCGTAAAAACTCCTTTCATACTTGCTATAAATTAATAGTAGCATCATTTGCCAGAAAGCACGAATGTTCTGCTTCTATCTTATCCTTTGAGTTGTCCGCAACGATAGTTCTTCGCTATTTTTGACTCTTGGACGATTTAGGATATTCAGTAGAAAGCTGGCTTTCTCTATAAAAAGGGATGTTCTTTAGATGTTCTATTTGATGTACTTTGAAGGAGTTCATTTAAAGAGGACACTGTGAACATAAAAAAACCATGACCTGAAAGAAGGCAATCTGAGGAGCTGCAGCTGCTAGAATCAGGAGGTACAGCTTCTCGATTTGGTGTCTTTTCAGGTCATGTTTTTTTTAATTGTACCCTAAGAGAAGGTTCGGTTCTTAGTTCCTATCAGCGTTAAACGATTATTTGCGTTTTTTCTTTTTCTTCTTTTGTTTTTTGACCATACGATTCATGGCCATTTTTCCAAGTTTCCCTTTGACACCGCCGCCAAACATTTGATCCATGCCAGGAATGTTCATATTCCCTTTGCTCATTTGCTGCATCATTTTGCGGGATTCTTTAAATTGTTTGATCATGCGGTTGACTTCGACGACACTGTTGCCAGAACCGGCGGCAATCCGGCGACGACGGCTTGGATTTAACAAATCAGGATTTTCACGTTCTGCTGGTGTCATGGAATAAACCATGGCTTTTTGACGGGCAATTTGTTTTGGATCAACTTTGACGTTCTCGATGCCAGGCATTTGGCTCATTCCCGGAATCATTTTCAAAAGATCTTCAATTGGGCCCATGCCCATGACTTGATCGATCTGTTCAACAAAGTCATTGAAGTCGAAGGAGTTTTCCTTCATTTTTTGAGCAAGTTCTTCTGCTTTTTTCTCGTCGTAATCTTGCTGTGCTTTTTCGATCAAAGTCAGCATATCACCCATACCGAGAATCCGACTAGACATCCGATCTGGATGGAATACTTCAAGGTCGGTTAATTTTTCACCGGTACCAGTGAACTTGATTGGAGCGCCAGTAACTTGACGAATTGACAATGCCGCACCGCCACGAGTATCGCCATCTAGTTTGGTGATGACTACCCCTGTGATCCCCAGTTGTTGATTGAAGCTTTCCGCCACGTTGACAGCATCTTGTCCTGTCATCGCATCCACTACCAGTAAAATTTCATTTGGCTGTGCCAAGTCCTTGATTTGTTTTAGCTCTTCCATCAAGTTTTCATCGATATGCAAACGACCTGCTGTATCGATCAAGACATAGTCATTTTTCTTTTCCCGCGCCAAAGCCAATCCTTGGCGTACGATTTCAACTGGACTGACATCAGTTCCCATATCGAAAACAGGTACATTCAATTGCTGACCTAATACTTTCAATTGGTCGATCGCGGCTGGACGGTACACGTCACCGGCAATCATTAATGGACGTGCGTTTTCGGTTTTGATCAAGTGATTGGCTAATTTCCCAGCAAAGGTGGTTTTCCCTGCCCCTTGCAGACCAGCCATCATGATAATCGTTGGGATCTTTGGTGATTTTTCAATCCCAACTGTTTCTGATCCTAACGTTTTGGTTAATTCTTCGTCAACGATTTTAACGATCTGTTGCGCTGGAGATAAGCTTTCTAATACTTCTACCCCAACTGCCCGTTCACGGACATTTTTGGTAAACTCTTTCACAACTTGCAGATTGACGTCGGCTTCTAATAAAGCTAGACGAATCTCACGCATCATTTCTTTTACATCTGCTTCAGATACTTTTCCTTTTCTGCGCAGTTTGCTCATTGCCTGCTGGAGGCGTTCAGTTAAACTTTCAAATGCCATTTTTTTTCATTCCTTTATTCTTCAATTTCTTGGAGCTGTTGAATAAACCCCTGTAAGGTTTCGTCTTTTGGATAGTGAGTTTTCGTATACTCGCTTAGCTGATCCAGCAAGTCTTCCCGCATGATATAGTCCGAAAACATATGTAGTTTTTTTTCATAGTCTTCTAAAATACGTTCGGTGCGTTTGATGTTGTCATAGACTGCTTGACGGCTTACTTGATACTCTTCAGCGATTTCTCCTAGAGAAAAATCATCTGCGTAATACAATTCCATGTAATTCATCTGTTTTTCTGTCAATAACGTGGAATAAAACTCAAACAACGCATTCATGCGATTGGTCTTTTCAATTTCCATTTGCTTCCTCCTGTTTTGCAAGCCATTCGACATCGGACAAAACAGTCATGCCTTGTTGCCGAAAATACGCACAAGCGACACCGATCCCTGTTCTTTTGATTCCAGTAAAATTGCCATCATAAATCATCTGACTGCCACAAGAGGGACTTTTCTCTTTTAGGATCAGTTGAGTGATGCCTTGCTCTTGTAATTTTTGATAAGCAATTTTCGCGCCGGTAGTAAACTGTTCGGTCACGTCTTCCCCTGAGATGGTGACGACCTTCGCTCGTTGCGCCCAAACGTCCACCCCATCGCCACCAACGATTTCGGCCGGTTCCCGTGGGATCGGCAAGCCGCCAAGAACTTCTGGACAAACCATCATTGCTTGACCTGCTCTTACCAGTTCGATCAATGGTGGCACTGCTTGGTGTTTTCCATCATAACGGCAAAGTACACCGCCTAGACACGCACTGATTCCGATCATATAGCACCCTCAGCTTTCCTATGAAATCGTCCTTTATTATAGCATTTATTTAGTGGTTGCAATAGTACCAATTGTCTATTCATGCTAAAATAGGACTTGTTCGTTGAAATTTAATCGTTTCTTGAAAAAAAGAAGCTAAAGGAGTTTGCCATGAAAAAAATACTCGTTGTCGATGATGAACCTTCCATCGTCACACTTTTAACCTTTAATCTAGAAAAAGAGGGCTATCAAGTCGTTTCCGCCTCAGATGGTCAAAAAGCCTACGAATTAGCCTTGTCTAAGCCTTTTGACTTTATCATCTTAGATGTCATGCTGCCGAATATGGACGGCATCGAGATCACGAAGAAATTGCGTCAAGAAAAAATCGAGACCCCGATCCTCGTCTTGACCGCAAAAGATGATCCAATCGATCGGATCTTAGGCTTAGAGATCGGCGCCGATGACTATTTGACGAAGCCTTTCAGTCCTAGAGAGGTATTAGCTAGAATGAAAGCCATCTTCCGTCGTTTAGAACCCCGTCAACAAACACGAGAAGAAGATCAACCTGCAGAGATTCTGCAAGTCGGTGGGATCCAAGCAGACCTGACGAATTTCCAAGTCAGTGTGAATGGTGAGAAAATCTTCCTAACGCCAAAAGAATTCGAGCTGCTAGTTTACTTTATGAAACGAAAAGGCCGCGTAATCGATCGCGATACCTTGCTCAATCGCATTTGGAACTTCGACTTTGATGGACAAAGTCGAATCGTGGATGTTCACATCAGTCATTTAAGAGAAAAATTGGAAGCTGATCCAAAACGGCCGGAATACTTAGTAACGGTTCGGGGATTCGGGTATAAATTTCAGGAGCCAGTCTAATGAAAAAACGCTATGGCTATGGTTTATGGTCGATCGGTCTATTGCTGATTTTTTTCCTGTGCTGGCAAGTTCTAAGCAGTTTTTACCGTCAGCAAGTCATTGCCCAGCAAGTGGCTTTTCTCCAAGAGAAAGCCACCGTATTTTTGAATCTATCAGATAATCAAACCGCGGCCTTAGAACAGTTTGCGGATACCTATGTTGAAGATAGCAATAGTCGCATCACTTTGTTAGATGACCAAGGTCAGATCATTTTCGATACCTATGATCATACACTGCATGAAAACCGCTCCAATCGTCCAGAAGTCCAAGCCGTTTTGCGCGGAAGCTCCGTCGGTCAATCGCTGCGGGAAAGCGACACCTTGCATGAAGAATTGCTTTACGTGGCGATTCCTGTCAAAGAGGATGGAAACTTGACTCAAATCTTGCGAATCGCCGAACCGACCGCGGCTTTTTTTGCAAAAAATGAAGGAATCAAGCAGTCGATCTTGATTGTCTATCTTGTTTTTTGCTTTTTGATCAGCCTATTGATTTTCCATACCTTGCGCCAGCGAAATCGGCCGATCCAAACGATTCTGCCCGTCGTAAAAAAAATGATCACCTCGCCCGATCAACAAGCAATCATTATGCAAGAAACCCCTGAACATGATGAGTTGTATCAACTGATTAATCAGCTGAGCGAGCAAATGAGCCAGACCTATCGTGCCTATGCGGCTTCTGAACAGCAACTGTACGGCTTGCTCAGTGAACTGATGATCGGTGTCTTTATCATCAATGAAGAAAATCAACTGCTGCTGTTGAATCCGACGATGCAAGAACAGCTAGGGATGGAAACCGCACCGATCTTACCGCAACCTTTTACTGAAGTGATCCATGACACACAATTGATCCAGTTGATCTATCAATTTAACGACGAGACCCCTATTTTCCATGCGGAAACCACCCTTAGTGGGGAACGTTCAAAAGTCTTAGATGTTACCTTGCGAAGCTTCCAAGAAAACCAGTTGATTGGTATTTCTTATGACTTGACACGCATCCGACAATTAGAAAAGATGCAAAAAGATTTTGTCGGCAATGTTTCCCATGAATTAAAAACGCCGGTAACTTCCTTGATTGGGTTTACTGAAACACTGCTGGATGGCGCCAAAGAAGACCCTGAAACGTTGCAGACCTTCTTAGAGATCATTCAAAAAGATGCTTATCGCTTGAAAAATCTAATACAAGATATCATCCAATTGTCTCAAGACAGTGATTCTTTCCAGTATGTCGACCAACCGATCAACTTTTCTGAGCTGCTGCAACAAGTCGTTCAAACCTATGGTCCCGCAGCTGTTAAGAAGCAATTGACCTTTCAATTTGAAGGACCCGAACAATTCATTTTATCTACCAAAAAAGAGCTGCTGCAGCCCATCGTAAAAAATCTAGTTGAAAATGCGGTCACCTATTCAAAACCTGGTGGTGTCATCACATTATCCTATTCCGAGCAAGATGACCAGCTGCTTTTTCAAGTGCAGGATCAAGGCATCGGCATCGATGAAGAAGATCAAGAACGGATTTTTGAGCGGTTTTATCGGGTGGACAAAGCCCGTGCTCGCAATTCTGGCGGCACTGGACTTGGGCTGGCTATCGTCAAAGACTATACCAAATTATTAGGCGGCAGCATCAAGGTTGACAGTTTCCCTAAAATTGGTTCTACCTTTACGGTGACTTTGCCGCTTCATGAAAAAAGATGATTATTGATAAAAAACAGCCGATAACAGGTGAATAAAGGTTATCGGCTGTTTTTGTAATCATTTTTAGTTGGTATTCCCCACTAGATGAAGTGCCATCCGATAGTATCTTCTTGATTGTTTAAATAAAAAAAGAAGGAGATTCCTCCTTCTTCGTCCATTCATTTCACTATTCAACATTCGTTACTTCGCCGTCTACACTGCGTTCTACTTTCATATCAGTGATTGGCAAGTATCCTAATTCGATAACGATTCCTTGTTGGACATCGTCTGTCATGATGTAATCAAGAAAGGCTTTGACGTTAGCATCTGGTTCACCATTCGTGTACATATGCTCGTAAGACCAGATTGGCCATTTGTTATCTGCAATATTTTCAGGGGTCGCTTCTACCCCATCAAGAGATAGCGCTTGGATTGAATCATCTAAATAAGATAAAGCAAGGTAGCTGATTGCTCCGGGTGTTTCAGCAACGATTTTACGGACTGTTCCAGAAGAATCTTGTTCTTGTGTTTGGATCGTCTCTGCACCATCTAAGCCCCATTTTTCAAAGGTCGCTCTCGTACCGCTGCCTGATGCGCGGTTGATTACAGAGATTTCTTGATCTGCTCCACCTAGTTCAGACCAATTCTTCACTTTGCCTGTAAAGATATCGATTAAATCTTGTTGGCTAAGATCCGTAACGCCTGCGTCTTTATTCACTACTGGTGCCATACCAACTACAGCTACTTTATGGTCAACTAATTTGCTGGCATCCACACCATCTTTTTCATCCGCAAAAACATCGGAATTACCGATCGTCACAGCGCCTGCTTCTACTTGACTTAAGCCAGTTCCGCTACCGCCACCTTGAACAGTAATTGTATAATTGGGATTGTCTGCTGAGAAGCTTTCACCTGCTGCTTCAACCAAGGGTTGCAATGCAGTTGAGCCTACCGCTAAAATTTCTACATTTTCATTTGATGCGGCACCTGATGAAGATCCGCCTGATGCTTGACTGCTCTCAGTGCTTGCGCCACCGCTCCCACAGCCAGCTAATAATAAACCAGTTGCAAAAAATAAAAGTCCCAATTTTTTCATTTAGTAAATCTCCTTTCGTTATATGCTTAGTTTAGCAAGGCGGTGTAAACCCTTGATGGATTTCATGTAAAGAATCGATAAAGCGATGTAAATCTTTTGTAAAGTTCGTCGATTGCCTATAAAAGCCCCCACTGAATCCATCAGAGGGGGCTTACTTTATCTAAAAACGAAAGAAACGTTTGTAGAATCAATTGCTTTGCATATAGCGTGTCAAGCGATCCATCGCTTCCACCAAGTTTTCCATACTTGCCGCATAGCTTAAACGAACATAGCCTTCTGCTTCGGGACCAAAGGCGATACCCGGGATGATTGCTAATTGATTCTTTTCGGCTAAGTCGACACAAAAAGCCATGGAATCTTGGTTGAAACCAGCTGGTATTTTGGCAAAAATATAGAATGCACCTGATGGCTTCGCCATGTCAAAACCAAGGGCAGTCATCTTTTCAAACAAGTAATCTCGGCGTTCACGGTAATCGGCTTTCATGACTTCTGCATCATTGATGCCTTCGATCAATGCCCGCACTGCGGCTTTTTGAGAAATCGTTGATGCCGCAGTCACTAAGTATTGGTGGACCTTAATGATCTGAGCAGTCAACGCTTCTGGTGCAAAAATGAAGCCGACGCGCCACCCAGTCATCGCGTGAGATTTCGACAAGCCATTGATCACGATCGTTTGATCCCGCAAGTATTCAGCAATGGACACATGGGTTTCATCATAAGTCAACTCACTATAAATTTCATCGCTAATAACAAAAACGGGGTATTTTTCTAAAACCTCCGCCAATGCTTTGACTTGTTCTCGGGTATAAACGACCCCTGTTGGATTGCTAGGATAATTCAAAATGACTGCCTTGACTTGCTCCCCATGCTCTTTTAAGGCTGCTTCCAAAACTTCTGGCGCTAAAACAAAGTCATTGTCCGTCGTATCAAGATAGATCGGTTGGGCATGGGCTAAATGGATGACTGGTTCATAGCCTGGATAAATTGGTGCCGGTAGGAGAACTTTATCGCCAGGTTCCAACGTGGCTAATAAAGAAGCTGAGATTGCTTCCGTTGCACCGATCGTCACTAATACTTCTGATTGAAAGTCGTAATCAAGCTGATATTTATTTTTCAAAAAGAGGCTGGCTGCTTGCCGAACATCTGCTAAGCCGGCCATTCCAGAATAGTGGCTAAAATTTTGTTCGATTGCTTGGACACCCGATTTTTTCACGTGCTCTGGTGTGTTAAAATCCGGCTCGCCTAACGTTAACTTTAAAATATCAGGAATTGAAGAAACCCGTTCATCAAATTTACGAATCAATGAAACAGCTATATTGTACACTTCGTGATTGAAGCGTTGGCTTACGTCTGCCATAGTATCACTCCTTTGAATTAAGCAAATTCATTCGCTATTGTTGTTAATCCTAACACAAAAAGGCGACAATTTTAAGCAACGGATGAAATTAATCTAATAACCACAATTCCGTTTGCTTATTTACAAACAAAAAAATTTTATGTTAGTATATAATCAAACAAAAAAAGGAGAACCCAAAATGAAACCTTATCAAGAGTTTACCATTTCTGATTATCAGCAAGGATATGTCGAAACAACAACGGATTATTGTTGCGTATTTTGTCAGGAGACCTTCGACAAAGAAGAAATCTATCCCGTTGACGGCGCCTTTTTTACGGCAAAAAAACGAATGATACAACATATCACTGAGCATCACGGAACCGTTTTATCCGCATTATTGGCTTTACCCAAAGAACAAACAGGCTTATCAGAAAGCCAGCAGGAGATTTTACAACTGTTTGCCCAAGATGTTAGCGATACTGTGATTGCCCAGCGCTTAGGTATCTCTTCTTCGACTGTCAGGAATCATCGCTTTAAGCTAAAAGAAAAGCAGCGACAAGCGACTGTTTTTCTAAGTATCATGTCCTTGTTGCAAGAAACCCCGTTGCTGCCGCCTCACAAAGGGGCGACGATGCTTGATGATCGCTATGCCATTACGGCTAGTGAAAGAGAAAAGATCATTGCTACTTATTTTGATGAAGCGGGGTTTATCAAACAGTTTCCGAGCAAAGAAAAGCGCAAGATCGTTGTCTTAAGTGTGCTGGCACAAAAATTTGATCCGAAGAAAAATTATTCAGAAGCTGCCGTAAACGATGTATTAAAACAAGCGATCACCGATTATGTCACTGTCCGACGATATTTGATCGAGTATGGATTTATGCAACGGACGAAAGACGGGAAAACTTACTGGCTGACTTAAAACCCAGTCTGTAGTTGGATGGAATTTTTGTTGGTTGGATGGACAGTATCTTTCACAGTTTTGATAAGTTAACAAGCTCCAGTTTTTTACAAAAAAAGACAAAGTACGAAAACACCCGTACTTTGTCTACTGTCTGAAACGCTGGGACAAGTTCCAGCGTTTATTTTTCTTTTAGAAAGATTTTTTTGATGATCAATTTATCAAATAATTGCGTTTGATTGTCTTGTTCCCCAATGACTTCAGCAGTCACTGATTTGCCGTCTTGTTTTTTGCGCAACTGATAAACAATCTTGCCTGTTTCTTTCAATTCGTTCACCATGTCGACGACACCGCCAAAACCTGTTTTACGAGTGATGAAGCCTAACGCCACCATCCGCTCATCTAAATTTTTTGCCGAGATGCTGGCACCGGTGATCAGTGCTTGCCGCATGATTTGTAAGAATTCTTCTAGCCCTGCCACTGGCGGCTGTTCAGGCTCTTCTTCCATCAGCGGTCGCTGACGCAAATAATCTAATTCCTGCAATAACGTTTCGTACTGCTCTTGTGTCAACATGACCCCCGCCACTTTTTCACGATTGAATACATATACTGCTGTTCCTGCTTCTCGCGCTTGATTAAATACATCCATCGGAGATTTTTTTACTTCAGTAATTGAAGTAGTGGGAACATCCAACTTCTTCAGTTCCATAATCAACGTCCTCCTTGTCTCAACGAACACATTATAGCATAAATCCAGAAGCAGATTATAGAGGTATTTCACTGCTCCTAGGAAAAGAAACAAAAAAGCGGCTAATCGCCGCTTTTTTCGATTGATAAGGTCATTGCATTGATGGCAACGATGATCGTACTCATAGACATCAAGACAGCTCCGACTGCTGGGTTCAAAATGATCCCGATTGGTGCGAGCACGCCAGCTGCCAAAGGAATAGCAAAAATATTGTATCCTGCGCCCCACCAGAGATTTTGAATCATCTTGCGCCTTGTTTTTTTCGCCAAAGTCAAGAAGTGCAAGATGTCTTGAGGTTCGCTATTCGTCAAAACGACATCGGCTGAATCGATCGCTACATCGGTTCCAGCTCCGATCGCAATCCCGATCGTCGCTCTTGCAAGACTTGGGGCGTCATTGATCCCATCGCCTACCATTACGACGCGCTTGCCCTCTTTGACATAGTCACTGACTAGACGTTCTTTATCGTCTGGTAACATTGCCGCATGGAAGGCTTCGATTCCTAGGTAATCGGCTACGGCTTGCGCCGCTTCTTGGTTGTCCCCAGTAGCCATAACTGGCGTGATGCCTAAGTCTTTCACTTTTTGAATAAATTGACTCGCTTCTGGTTTCACCTTATCCCCTAATGCGACGATTCCTTCCACTTTGCCGTCATGAACCAAATAGCTAATGGTATTGCCCTGCTCTTGATAATTTTTCAAGGATTTCCCTTGATACTGGATGGTTAATTGCTCCAATCCTTTTTGATTGACGATCAACCACTTTTGTCCATCGATTACGCCTTCCAGGCCAATACCCGTCCTTGTTTGAACATCAGTCGCCTTTTTGGCTGTGATGTTTTCCTTTTCTGCTTGGGCTAAAATGCCTTCTGCGATCGGATGATTGGCGGTTTTCTCAAGACCTGCTAGGTAAGCTAGTACTTCTGATGCAGAAAGGCTGCCTGTCGCCTCGATGCCAGTTACGGTAAACGTTCCTTCTGTTAACGTACCGGTCTTATCGAGGATCAGATAATCAACATGATGCGCATTCTCCAGTGCGTTGCGATTTTTTAAGAGCAAGCCGTTTTTGGCAGCGATCGATGTTGAACGAGCCACGACGAGGGGAATCGCTAGGCCTAACGCATGGGGACAGGCAATGACGAATACCGTGACCATTCGATCAAGAGCAGTCGGTAGGTCAGCAACAAACAGCCATACAGCAAAGGCCAAAACACCAGCAACTAAGGCGATATAGAACAACCATTTCGCCACTTTGTCCGAAAGTGCTTCTAAGCGGGATTTATCAGCTTGGGCTTTTCGTACCATTTCCATGACTTTTGCCAAATAGCTGTCTTCGCCAGTCCCTGTGACTTCCATCGTAATGGTACCATTGCCGTTGACAGATCCTCCAATGACAGTACTGCCGATGGTTTTAGGTACCCGTCTGGATTCACCGGTAACTGCCGACTCATCGATCGTTGTTTCCCCTTCAAGAATCGTTCCGTCTGTAGGAATCTTATCTCCTGAGCGAACGATCAGCTGTGTTTTGTTGGTCACTTCTTCTAATGGAATCTGTTCTTCTGATCCATCTGCATTTTTCCGAATCACTTCTTTTGGCAACAGTTCTGCTAATTTCTGTAATGCATTGCCGGCATTAGAAACGGCATTCATCTCGATCCAATGCCCCAACAACATGATCACGATCAGAGTCGCTAGTTCCCAGAAGAAATCCATTACATGAGGAACAGCAAGAAAATGATTAGCGATAAACGCGTAAAGACTATAAAAATAAGAAACCGTGATCCCCATAGCAATCAAAGTCATCATGGCTGGGCTTTTTTGTTTCAATTCCATTTTTGCACCACTTAAAAACGGCTGCCCCCCATAGAAAAACAGGATCGTTCCTAAAATCAATACAACCCAATCTGAGCCGGGAAACGTGAACTGAAAGGGCAATTCGATACCCATCATTGGTGATAAAATGACGATTGGAATCGCCAAAACCAAGGATAGCCAAAACTTTTGCTTAAAATTTCCCATATGCATACTATGATCCATACCAGACATCTCATGATCCATATGACTGTGATCCATGCCAGACATCTCATGATCCATGTGGCTGTGATCCATGCCAGACATCTCATGATCCATGTGGCTATGGTCCATACTGGAAACCTCATGATCCATGTGAGCATGGTTACTATCGGCGCTTTCATGCTCCTGCAGTTTTGATGTCGCCCCTTGATGATCCACCCCATTCATCTCATGGCTTCGGGGCTCAGGGACTTCCTCCGCCTGTGGGTGTGTGAGTCCTTCTTGCCCTTTATTATCCTGCTCATTCCTAGGTTCATGCCTATGATGGCTTGACGTCTGACGATTGTCTGCAGGTGACGTTTTTTTCTGATTCATCCTAGTATTCCCCTTCCTATTTCACTGAATATCCGTACAGTCTTGCGCCTTCATACAAAAGCTTCAAGCGGCTGGACTTTCTAGATTTTTCTCCTTATCACTTTAGCGTTTGCATCGCTTATTCAAAAACACCTTGATAACCAGCTTCAGTTATTGCACTGATTAAGGCTGTTTCTGTCACTTGCGACTCGTCAAATTTGACCGTCCCACGAGCTTTTTTCAAGTCGACTTTAGCTTTTTTCACACCCGGTACTTCATTTAAGGCTTTTTCAACTTTTGCGGCACAATGGGCGCAATTCATTCCGCTGATTTGCATATTTTTTTTCATTACTATTCCTCATTTCTTTTAACAGTTTGTTGGCTACTTATTTTGTTGCATGGGTTTTGCATTGGCACTGACCAGGAATACAATTACACGAAATCGCTGCTACTGGCACTTTTTGGTCGACTGCTGCTTGGAGCATCGCCAAATCTTCTGCCGTCAATGCTGCTTCTTGGATCATTTCTGCTAATGTTTGTCCGACTTTTTTGGCACAAATATGAGAAAAAAGATTCTCAACTGCACTGCGAACAGTGGCTTCTTCTGAAACAAGTGGCGAGTAAACAAACTTTTTCCCTTGGCTTTCTGTTTTCAATACGCCTTTTTTAACAAGTCGTCCTAAAAGCGTTTTGACTGTCGCTGCTTTCCAATTTTTATTTTCGCTTAACAAAGCGGTGATCTCTTTCGCATCGGATTGGCCCAATGTCCAAATCACACGCATGACTTCCCATTCAGAATCGCTGATTTTGATTGGTTCGACCACTGATTGCATTTGTCCACTTCCTTTCATAACTGATTCACATTTTTAAGTTTACATCTGTAATCGTATTTTGTCAAAAAAAAGCATCGCCAAACTTTCTGCATTTTGGCAATGCTTTTTTCTATTTCGTTAAAAATGGTTTGGTTCCAACGTTTAAAAGTGGACCTGATACGTCGTCACAGAGTGGAAGGGTTCTTCTGGGCGCAGCACGATCTCACCAAAGTGGGTGAATTTCTCAGAGCCAGGAACACCTTGTGTTTCGATCGCCATCCCGCCATGTTTGGCAAAAGGACCGGTCTTCATTGGGGCCCCAGCTTCTCCCTCACCTGTTGTGTAAATAACAACAGCAGGACGGTCAGTAGTAACAGTCAGCTGCACTTTTTGATCGGGACTGGTTACTTTCAGATCCCACTCTTGCTCATGATCCAATAAGAATGGATCATCCAACATGGTCGTTCCCATTGGGCGTTCTTGTCTAAAATCAAACTTTGTGCCTGCGACAGGCGTTTTTTCACCGGTGGTCGTCACGTCATCGTTCGTTTCAGCCACATGTTCGGCATTGATTTGAACCAAGTGGTCATCGATCGGCTGTTGGGTATCACCTGTCAAATTGAAATAACCGTGGTTCGTTGGGTTAAATAAAGTCGCTTTGTCTGTGTTAGCGTCATATGCAAGCAATAGTTCATTGACATTAGTCAACGTATAGGTGACTTGATAACGAACATTTCCTGGAAAGCCGCCGTCGCCATCTTGTCGTGAGGTAGTAAAAATCACGCCGGCTCTGTCTGCTTCCTCAAAAGTTTCAGCGATCCAGATATCCGTGTCAAGCCCCTTTGAACCACCATGAAGCGTATTGCCGCCATCATTGTCCTCCGTTTGGTATTCTTGCCCCTCAACCTCAAAGCGGGTACCTGCGATCCTTCCCGCTACTGGACCGATCGTTGCACCATAATAGCGTGCTTGGCGATGTCCTTCGATCGTATCATAACCGACCACAATGTCGCGGCCTTCTTCTACTGGAACGACCCAATCCAATAAGCGTGCGCCTTCGGGACTCAGCCTTACGATGGTACCGCTATCATTGGAAAGCTCATAAATCGTTCCCATTTTTTCTGAGGTCGTTTGTTTCACATTTGGCATTCGTTCATATCCTTCTTTCTTTGTTTAGTCTGCTACTCTTTTTAAGTATAGCCGTTAAGGGCTAGATCCGTCAATTCAAGACGGACGGATTCAGTAGTCATTCATTTTATGCCGGGCCGTCTTCACACAAATAAAAAGCGGCAAGAATGCCCAACTGGTTGATTGAATCATGGTCAGCTGATCGTGAGAGAAAGTACTAGGAGAAGCGCTGGCTGCTCCTGTCTTTTCTTCAATAATCAATCACATTCGCTTCGCCTGTTGGGCTCCTATGCCGCAATTGTATCGTTTATTTTTTGTGTTTTGCTTGGTAATGTTTTCTCTTTCGTCGCTTTTCTTTGATTTGAGAAGCACTGGAAGCCAAATCCTCGCTTTCCTCTTCTTGCTTGTCTTGTCTTTTTTCCGCACGTGCCATGAGGACTTTTTGCCTGAATCGACGGTTTCCAAGGAATTTCAGTGCGCACATCAATGGTTGACGATTTTCTCCAACCAAACCAATCAATTCGATAAACAATTCAATGCCGAAGCCTGTACTGATGATCAGTAAAATGATTGCTGTGTTGCTGGCATAATTCATCAATAATGCAATAAATGAAAATACCATTGCCAAGGCATAGATCGTCAAAACTGTTCCTCGATGGGTAAACCCTAAGGAAAGTAAGCGGTGATGCAAGTGCATTTTATCCGCTGATGAGATCTTTTGCTTATTGAATTTTCTACGAATCATGGCATAGACGGTATCAGTGATCGGTACCCCTAAAATCAACATCGGGGTGATCACTGTAATGAAGGTCGCATTTTTTAACCCTTGCAACGATAAGACGGAGATCATAAAACCTAGAAAAAGTGCCCCAGTATCCCCTAAAAAAATCGTAGCTGGATAAAAATTGTAAGGAAAAAAACCAACGATTGCGGCAATTAATGTAAAGATCACCATTGGTACTTCAACTGAATTTGGTAAAAAGAAATAACTGATGATCCCAATGGTCGTCAGACTGATAATGGAGACCCCACTCGCTAGACCGTCCAAACCATCAATCAAGTTGACCGCATTTGTGATCGCCAAAATCCACAAGATCGTCATAGGCAATCCAAGCCAGCCCAAATCAAAAACCCCGAGATAAGGGATCGAAACCGTACTGATTTTGATGCCGGCAACAAAATAGATCTCCAAAGCCGCTAACGTCAAGCCTAGCGTTTTTTGCATAGGGGTCAACTCGAAGATATCATCCAATAATCCAGTAACTACGACGATAGCTGCCCCTAAAAGCATCGGCCAGACGTAGTCAAAGGGAATCATTGCGCGAAATTCCCAAAGCAATGCAAAAGAGAAGGAGAGGAAGATGCTTAATCCCCCTGCGGTCGGCATTGTTTTGGTATTGATTCGGCGATCTCCTGGTCGATCGACTGCGCCGATCTTAAAAGAGATCAATTTAATGATCGGTGTTAGGATTAAAGACACGATCATTGTTATAAATAAGCGCATTACAAATTTGAATGCAAAATCCATCGTTTATTCTCGCTTTCCGTTATTTCTCTTTATTGGTAAATGTATCTTCGATTTTCGAAGAAATCCGCTGAACAGGATCTGTTCGTTCTTTGATCTCTTGTCCTGATACATACTCTTCTACCACTGCGTTGATGATTCCACCCAAGATAATAATCGTCGCAGCAAGATTCAACCAGATCATTAAAACAATAAAACTTCCAATAATTTGATAGCCAATGATTTTAGCAGCAAAGTAACGGGCGTATAAGCCAAACACTTGTGACAGCAACATCCAGCCAATCGTTGCAAAGATCGCCCCCGGCAAAGTCGAACGCAACTTGACCTTTGCATTAGGCACTAACCAATAGATCAGCATCATGATAAACAGCAAAGCAACGATCGTGACTGGCCATTTGACTGTTTGGAACGTATCGATCAGATTGTCTTGAAACTTAAAAATCGGCTGCAAAAAATCAAGAATGATTTTTCCAAGCCCAAATACCATCGTAACACCAACGATCGCAATCATAAAGAGCAGGATGATCACAAATGATACTGCGCGCACCACGATAAAATTGGAACGCTGGTCCACACCGAAGGCTTTGTTCATCGCAATTTGCAAGGCATTGATACTTTGACTCGCAGACCACAACGCAGCCAAGGCGGAGATCGATAACAGTCCGCCAGAGCTTGTGGTGAGGAGGTTTTCGATCGCTGGGCCGATAAAATCATAGATTTGATTCGGGATCAATTCCTGTACATAAGATAAAACCGTGTTCGGATCAATTGATAAATAAGGCAAAAGATTCCCCAGCGCAATCATTAACGGGAAAAGTGAAAGCAATAAATAGTAGGCCACGACGACCGAAGTGGTCCCCATTTCTGAATCAGTTATTCTATTTTGCGTCGTTTCGATGAAACGCATCAGCTTTTGATTGCTTTTTACTTTATCAACGATTTTCATGTTTCTTCCTCCGCCAGCGAATCATCTGCCTTTTTTTCTTTGTCATACGTAACAACCAGAAGTCTCCTACTTATAAAATTTAGTAGGTTCCTTCTTCTCCTTGAGAAGTTAAAATTCTCGGACCTTCTTTGGTGATCGCCAAACTATGTTCATATTGGCAGCTTAAGCCACCATCTAGAGTATAGGCGGTCCAGCCATTAGGGTCCATTTTCATTTTCCACGTCCCTGTATTGATCATAGGTTCGATGGTAATGACCATTCCTTCTTTTAAACGTAACCCTTTGCCGGCTTCTCCGTAGTGAGGGATCATCGGACTTTCATGGATCGTTGGGCCAATGCCGTGTCCTACGAAATCACGCACAACCCCGTACCCTTCTTTTTCCGCATAGGTTTGAATGGCATGACCGATGTCACCGATTCGGTTGCCCACTTGCGCTTGTTCGATTCCTAGATACAATGCTTTTTTGGTTACTTCCATTAATCGATCAATCTCAGGCGTCGAGTTCCCTACGACATAACTCCAACAAGAATCAGAAATGGCGCCTTTTAAATCAATACACATGTCGACTTTGATTAGATCGCCGTCTTTCAATGGTTTTTTTCGAGGAAACCCGTGACAAATCTCATCATTGATACTGCAGCAAGTGGCATATTTGTAATCTTCAAAACCAATTTGGGCAGCGATGCCGCCGTGGCTTTCAATATAATCTCTGACAAACACTTCGATATCCCAACTCGTGATACCTGGTTTGATGAAACTGCGTAATTGTTTGTGGACATCTGCTAACAGCGCGCCGGATTCGGCCATGCGGTCAATTTCTCTGGCAGATTTTAATGTAATCATGTTCTCGTCTCCCTTAATTAAATTCCTCTTATTTTACCATAGAAATCCCTTATTTTACAAAATTCACAGACATTGTAAAGAGTTTTTCAAGTTTTGTTTTCAAACTTTCGTGCATTTGCTATAATCTGTAAGAGAGTTTTCCTTGAGAATAGGAATGAGATTGGAGGAAAAAGCCCATGGCTTTAGCAAAAATCGTCTATGCAAGCATGACGGGGAATACGGAAGAAATTGCGGATATCGTTTCTGAAGCCCTTGAAAATCTTGACATGGAAGTAGAAATGAATGAGTGTACCCAAGTGGATGCAGATGACTTTGAAGATGCCGATATCTGTATCGTCGCAACGTATACATATGGAGACGGGGAGCTACCGGATGAGATCGTCGATTTTTATGAAGATTTGCAAGAACTTGATTTAAGCGGCAAAATCTTTGGAGTCTGCGGCTCCGGTGATACTTTTTATGATGACTTTTGTAAATCGGTTGACGACTTTGAAGCCGCCTTTAGCAAAACTGGTGCGACAAAAGGAGCTGACAGCGTCAAAGTTGACTTGGCTGCAGAAGAAGACGATATTCAAAACTTAGAAGCCTTTGCCAAAAAACTAGCAGAAGCATTCGCTGAATAAAACAAGAAAACCTCTGACAAAATCAATTGATTCTGTCAGAGGTTTATTGTTTGCTTAATGATAACTGATATCGATGGGGGTTTCTCTTGCTAAAATATTATCGGTGGTTTCCGTCATCAGCTTAGCAATCTGATCTTCTGTCGGATGAATGATTCCCGAAGACATCAATGCCGCTAAGCCGGTAGCGACGATCCAGACACCGGTGTGCAAAGATTGTAATTTTACATCAGATAGATCTTGATATTTTGGTTCTTTTTTCACTGATTTCACAAAAAGGTCAAATGAAAACTGTTGCATGGAATCCCCACCACCATGCTCTTCTAAGTATAGCGCTCGGTATAATCGTTTTTCTTTATTTGCAAAGCCAATATAATTTAGCGTTAAGTCAACGATGACATCTCCCCGTCTTTCAACTGGAAAAACTTCTGTCGCTAAGTAGTCGTAAATCTGATTGATCAATGCATTTTTTAAGTCATCCATATTTTTAAATTCTAAGTAGATCGGTTGCGTTGAACATTTCATCTTCGCTGCGATATTGCGTGCGGTAAAACGTGTAAATCCTTCGGTTGCGACAACTTCATAGGCAGCTTTTAAAATCTGGTCTCTAGTAATAGTTTTCTTTCTTGCCATAATTTTTTAATCTCCTTAATTCTGCTATACATCGCTTTCAGAAATACCTTTTACTTATTGTATCATGTTTTTTTAAGTTTGCAAAAAAACTTTTATAATTATTGCCCTTAGTGTTTCCAGTTTTTCAATTTGAAGACCACTGTTTTTTTGCTCACTTTTTCGTTTGTTTTCAAAAATACTTAGTGCTATCATGAAGACAGTTATAAATTTAGAATAAATGGAGGAATTTTAATGGTTTTACCAAACTTTAATCAGAACCTTGAAAAATATGCCCAACTGATCACTGAAGTTGGCGTAAATGTCCAAAAAGGGCACACGATCGTCATCCAAATCGCCGTGGACCAAGCACCTTTAGCTCGCCTATTAACGAAAAAAGCGTATGAATTAGGTGCAGACGAAGTAATCGTCCAATGGACCGACGATGAGATCCAAAAAGAATTTCTGACTCATGCGGCCGAAGATCGTTTGTCTACGATTCCTCAGCACAAAATTGATCAAACGGAAGACTGGGTTGAAAAAGGTGCCAGCCGTATCAGTGTCGTTTCCGCGAATCCAGATGCGTTAGCGGGCGTCGACTCAGACCGAGTGGCAACCTTCCAAGCAGCTTCTGGTAAAGCGATGATGAAATTGCGGCAAGCAACACAAGCCAACAAAGTCAGCTGGACTGTGGTTGCGGCGGCTGGTCAAGATTGGGCTCAAAAAGTATTCCCTGATGCTTCCCCTGAAGAAGCACAAGACAAGCTTTGGGATCAAATTTTCAAAACGACGCGTATCTATGAAGAAGATCCTGTCGCAGCTTGGAAAAAACACGATGAAACCTTGCAAGTTAAAGCCGAAGAATTAAACAAAGAACAATTCAGTGCTCTGCACTATACGGCACCTGGTACCGATTTGATCATCGGTTTGCCTAAAAACCACTTGTGGGAAGGTGCTGGCAGTTACAATACCCGCAATGAAAAATTCATGGCGAACATGCCAACAGAAGAAGTCTTTACTGCCCCAGATAATCGTCGCATCGATGGCTATATTTCAAGTACGAAACCATTGAGCTACGCAGGCACCATCATCTCTGGGATGAAGTTCACCTTCAAAGACGGCAAAGTCGTGGACTTTTCTGCGGAACAGGGCGAAGAAGTGTTAGGCAAACTGCTAGCAATCGATGAAGGAGCAAAATCTTTAGGTGAAGTCGCATTAGTTCCTGATCCTTCCCCTATCTCACAATCCGGCATCATCTTCTTCAATACGTTGTTCGATGAAAATGCCTCAAACCACTTGGCTTTAGGATCCGCTTATGCCTTCAGCTTGCAAGGCGGCACTGAGATGAGTGAAGAAGAACTGGCAGCTGCTGGTTTGAACCGCAGCCAAACCCACGTAGATTTCATGGTTGGCTCTGACCAAATGTCCATCGATGGCATCAGAGAAGATGGCACCACGATTCCTGTCTTTCGCAATGGTGACTGGGCTTAATAAAAAAAGGCTGAGGTGGAGTTGCTCCCCTCGGCCTTCTTTTACATAGAATATTGGAAACCGGCGGGTTTTTTCGTAGTAATCAGCCGGATTTTTTGATAAAATCTACTTTGATAGTCTTTGATAAGAGAGGATGGATCCGATGACACCAAATCGTGAAGATTATTTAAAGCTCATCTTGGAGCTTGGTGGTGACCAAAAGAAAATCAATAACAAACAAATCGTGTCAGGTCTGGACGTCTCAGCAGCTTCAGTAAGTGAAATGATTTCAAAATTATTAAAAGAAGGCTTAGTGGAACATTCACCTTATCAAGGGGTACAGTTGACTGAAACTGGTTTAGCTTCTGCAAGTGCTCTGATCCGCAAGCATCGTTTATGGGAAGTCTTTCTTGTGGAGCACCTGCATTACTCATGGAATGAAGTTCATGATGACGCAGAAGTTTTAGAACACGTCACCTCGGAAACACTGGCGAGCCGCTTAGAAGCCTACCTTGATCATCCTCGGTATTGCCCACATGGCGGAATGATCCCCGAACAAGGAGAACTCATTCACGAAGGCGAAAAAAACACCATGAGTTCCTACCCGGTAGGAACCAAGATTCGTATCGCCCGTGTCCTTGATGAACGAGAACTGCTGGATTACCTTGTTTCGATCCAATTGAATATTCATGAAGAATACGAGATCATCGATGCGGCAGCATACGAGGGTCCGATTACGATCAAAAATGACACAAAAGAAATTGCTGTCAGCTACAAAGCCGCCAGCACGATTTTTGTTGATAAACTGTAAGGAGTGAAGATGATGGAAAAAAAGGTCCTTTTTACGATTTTTGGCGGTACGGGCGACCTTGCCCAACGCAAACTATACCCTTCTTTGTTTCGGTTGTACAAAAAAGGCGATTTGAAAGAAGATTTTGCAGTCATCGGTACTGCTCGCCGTCCTTGGTCGGATGAACACTATCGTGAAGTAGTAATAGGTACGATCAAAGAATTGAGCGACTCACAAGAGCAAGCAGAGACATTCGCTTCTCATTTCTACTACCAATCACATGATGTAACAGATACGAGTCATTATGATTCATTAAAGGATTTGGCGGAAACCTTAGATCAGAAATACCATTTAGAAGGCAATCAGATTTTTTACTTAGCAATGTCCCCTAATTTCTTTGGGACGATCGTTTCTCACTTGAAATCCCAAGGAATGCTGGATACTGACGGCTACCATCGAGTGATCATCGAAAAACCATTTGGAAGCGACTACGACTCAGCAAAAGAATTGAATGAAGAGATCAATCAAGTCTTTACAGAGCAAGAAATCTACCGGATCGATCATTATTTAGGAAAAGAAATGATCCAAAACATTTCTGCGATTCGTTTTGCCAATAACATTTTTGAGTCGATGTGGAACAATCGGTACATTGACAATGTTCAGATCAATATCGCAGAAAACTTAGGTGTTGAAGAACGCGGTGGGTATTATGATAAGAGCGGCGCCTTGAAAGATATGGTCCAAAACCATATTCTGCAGATCCTTTCCTTATTAGCCATGGAACCGCCAGTGGCTTTTTCTGAAAAAGAATTACGGACGGAAAAAATCAAAGCCTTAAATGCGATCCGTATTTACTCCGAAGAAGAAGTGAAACAACACTTCGTTCGTGGTCAATACGCCAAAGGGCAATTAGAAGATAAGGAATTTGCTGGCTACCGAGAAGAAGCCAATGTCGATGAAGAATCGGCAACTGAAACCTTCGTTGCTGGAAAATTCTTGATCGACAACTTCCGCTGGTCCGGCGTACCTTTCTATGTACGAACCGGGAAACGCTTGACGGAAAAAGGCACTCGAATCAACATTGTCTTTAAACAAGTCCCTGTCAATGTCTTTAAGCAAGACCTGAATGAACAAAAGCAAAACGAGAGTTTGGCACCGAATGTGCTGACAATCTACATTCAACCGACAGAAGGCTTCTCTCTTTCCTTGAATGGAAAAGAAATTGGCCAAGGGTTTGAGACATTGCCAGTGAAGCTAGATTATCGGAATAGTACTGAAATCGTCGAAAACACCCCTGAAGCCTACGAAAAATTGATTTTAGATGCTTTGAATGGGGATGGCACTAACTTTACCCATTGGGATGAAGTTGCCCAATCTTGGCGCATCGTTGATGTGATCCGTCACGCTTGGGACCAAGAAACACCTGATTTTCCAAACTATGCCGCAGGAACGATGGGACCCCAAGCTGCCTATGATCTCTTAGCTGCCGATGGTTTTGAATGGATCTGGCGCCCCGATGAATGGTATCGTGAGCGAGATTTACTAAATGAGAAATAAGCAAATGGTCAATTGGATGAGGAAAAAACATCCAATTGGCCGTTTTTCTTTTTTACCGACTGTTTATAATAGAAAGAAATGAGAAACGAAAGGAGCAGCAGACATGAAACAAGTCTTATCGATCGCCGGTCTCGACAGTTTGGCAGGTGGCGGCATGACGGCTGATTTGAAAACATTTGAGGAATTCGGGGTGTTTGGCCATGCCCTATTAACATGTGTGGTCGCCATCAAGGATGATCTTATGTTCCATGATCTCCCTGAGCCTGTGATCCAAGCACAGCTGGATTCACTGCGCTCGGTCGTATCCCTAGATGCAATCAAAATCGGGCTGCTTCACCAAACGGCCATCATTGAATTGCTGCGGGATTTTTTACAAACATTTACCGGACCGATCGTGCTCGATCCAGTTCTTGCCTTTAAAGAAGGAGATACTGCCTTTAACCACTCCTATCAAGCAGGATTGATCTCATTGTTTCCTTACACAGCATTAGTGACACCTAATCTGCTCGAAGCACAACACTTATCTGGACAAAGCATTACCTCTTTAGCAGAGATGAAAACGGCGGCAAAAAAAATCCATGCGCTTGGTGCCCCAAATGTTCTGATCAAAGGTGGCAGTCGACTAACTGGGGAAACAGCCTATGATGTTTTGTATCAAGAAGGACAATTTACCGTTTTTGAGGCAGAAAAAAGTACGCGAACCACAACCAACGGTGCTGGCTGTACCCTCTCATCAGCGATTGCCGCAATGCTTGCTAAAGGCACTTCGTTGGAAGCAGCTATCCAAACCGCAAAAGCATTTGTTTGGGCAGGGATCGAAGACGGTCTGCCTTTAGGAACCTCTGGCAACGTCAATCAGCTCGCCTATTTTAAAAAGGAGGAACACCTATGAAAGTAAGAAACCTAACCATGATCGCTATGCTGACGGCACTTACCTGTGCACTTTCTTTGACCTTTATCATTCCTGTTCCACAAACGAAGGGCTTTGTGACCTTATGTGAAGCAGGGATCTATATCTCGGCCCTTTTGTTCGGACCTAGCGCCGGGGCCTTCGTAGGCGGAATGAGCGGTGGCATCATTGATTTTCTATCAGGCTATCCTGAATGGGCCTTCTTTTCCATTGTGATCCATGGTGTACAAGGCTGGATCGTGGGTAGAATGAATCATCGACCACTAGCAGCCGTTATTGTTGGCAGCTTGATCATGATTGCCGGCTATGCAGCAGCAACAGTTTTACTATTCGGTTTAGGGGCAGGGATCGCCTCAGTTCCAAGTAATTTGATCCAAACGGTCTTTGGCAGCATCGTTGCTTTACCGCTGATCCATGCCTTACGCCGCACGAAAAAGTTTTCTTTAAATGAAAGGTGATTCTCATGACAGATATCAATCAATTAAAAACGGATTTAACTACAATCGTTGAAGAAGTCATTACGACAGCGAACGTTGATGAAAATGATCTTTTTGTTCTCGGCTGTTCAACAAGTGAAGTGGTTGGTGGCTTGATTGGCAAAAATTCCAGTCAAGAAGTAGGCATGGTTATCGTTGAAACACTACGAGCGATTTTGCGTCCCAAAAATATTCATTTAGCCGTTCAAGGCTGTGAACACCTCAATCGGGCTTTAGCCGTTGAGCGTGAAACGGCTCGACTATATCAATTAGAAGAAGTCGCAGTAGTGCCCCAGCTGCATGCAGGCGGTGCTTGCTCAGTTGCGGCTTTCCAGCTGTTCGATGAGCCTATTGAAGTGGAGCACATAGTGGCAAAAGCTGGCATCGATATTGGTGACACAGCGATCGGCATGCATGTCAAACATGTTCAAATCCCGATCCGTCCCTCTATCAAGACCCTTGGCGCTGCCCATGTCACAGCTCTGGGATCACGGCCCAAATATATCGGTGGTCCTCGTGCTCATTACGCATAATAAGCGAATCGTATAATGAGCGAAAAACCATCTTCAAAAGGAAAAAGCATGCTTCGGCGTGCTTTTTTTGTGTCAACGTTCCTGCTATTGCCTCTCCTTTCCTTCCTTAAATGTGCTCTCCTTTCACTATTTTCTCCGCTCCATCTTATGGCAGCTTTTTCTACTTCAAATTCTGTTTCCTTTCTTGCGTAAAAAGAGCGACAGCTGTCGCCTTCCTTTTGTCATAAATTCGTCACAATTTCATCACAAAAAGAAAAGAAAGATACCAGTAAGCCCGTAAATTTCTTTTTTCTTTCCTTGATAGACTGAATGTAGCAAGAATCGAAAAGTGGAAGGAAGAAAAATATGAAAAAAATCGCCATTATTTTTGGAGGCAATTCATCGGAATACACCGTTTCTTTAGCCTCAGCAACTAGCGCAATCGAAGCACTCCAATCATCTCCCTATGATTACGACCTCTCTTTGATCGGGATCGCCCCAGATGCTATGGATTGGTATTTGTACACAGGAGAACTGGAAAACATCCGACAAGACACGTGGCTGTTGGATACGAAACATAAACAGAAAATCCAGCCGCTTTTTGAAGGAAACGGCTTTTGGCTAAGTGAAGAGCAACAAACGTTGGTACCTGATGTTTTATTTCCCATTATGCATGGCAAATACGGGGAAGATGGCAGTATCCAAGGATTGTTTGAATTGATGAAACTACCTTATGTAGGCTGCGGTGTGGCGGCCTCCGCATTATGTATGAACAAATGGTTATTGCATCAAGCAGCAGAAGCGATTGGCGTACAAAGCGCTCCTACGATTCTCTTGACAAATCAAGACAACCAGCAAAGACAAATCGAAGCCTTTATCCAGACCCATGACTTTCCGGTTTTCTTTAAGCCTAATGAAGCGGGCTCCTCAAAAGGGATCACAAAAGTGACTTGTGTCGAAGAAATTGCTCCTGCCTTGAAGGAAGCCTTCGCTTATTGTTCAGCAGTGCTCTTACAAAAAAATATAGCTGGCGTTGAGATTGGTTGCGGTATCTTAGGCAACGACTCTTTGACTGTCGGTGCTTGTGACGCTATTTCATTAGTAGAAGGCTTTTTCGATTTTGAAGAAAAGTACCAGTTGATTAGCGCCAAGATCACCGTTCCTGCACCATTGCCTGAAACGATTGAAACCAAGGTCAAAGAACAAGCTCAGCTGCTCTATCACAGTCTTGGTCTTAAAGGACTTGCTCGCATCGACTTTTTTGTCACGGATCAAGGAGAACTATACTTGAATGAAATCAATACTATGCCGGGCTTTACTAGTCACTCCCGCTATCCTGCCATGATGGCAGCAATCGGCTTATCCTATCAAGAACTACTACAAAAACTGCTTGTCTTAGCAAAGGAGGAAGGCAAATGAATCCCTATCTACAGTTAGTTAGCAAAGAGTTTCCATTAGAAAAAAACCAAGAGCCGCCCCACCTCGTCCTTGCTGCTTTTAGTGAAGAAGAAGTTTACTTGCAGCCTGAAGCAGCCAAACAATGGGAACGCCTCGTCAAAGCCTTAAAACTTGAAAACGAGATCTGCTTATTAGACGGCTATCGAACCGAAAAGCAGCAACGGCATTTATGGGAATATTCCTTAAAAGAAAATGGATTAGCCTATACGAAACAATTTGTGGCGTTGCCCGGCTGCAGCGAGCATCAGTTAGGCTTAGCGATCGATGTTGGTTTAAAAGGCCAGCAAGGTGATTTGATCTGCCCACGGTTTCGTGACAGCGCAGCGGCGGATTTATTTACACAGGAAATGATGAACTACGGATTTATTTTACGCTATCCCGCAGACAAACAGGAGATTACAGGGATTGGCTATGAACCATGGCATTTTCGTTATGTCGGTCTGCCTCATAGTCAAATCATCGCCAGTCAACAGTGGACATTGGAAGAATACTATCAATATCTTGAACAAACCGCGAGGCAGTTCGCATGAAGAAGAATCAAGGAATTGAGCAGTTTCGGGTGATTTTAGCGATGATGGTGGTGGCGATCCACTGTCTGCCCCTTCATCGATTGTGGCCCAATGGTGATATCCTGATCACATTGACTCTTTTCAGAATCGCCGTCCCCTTCTTTTTTATGATCAGCGGGTATTATGTGTTCAGTGATTTAGCCACCCAAAACAGCTATCCTGCCAGACAACGTATCTGGTTATTTATCAAAAAACAGCTGCAAGTCTATCTCATTGCCACACTGCTCTTTTTGCCGCTTGCTTGGTACAGCGGCATACTAGGATTGAACATGCCACTAGACACTTTTATTCAAACTTTGCTAGTCAACGGCATTCTTTACCATCTTTGGTATTTTCCTGCGATCATTACCGGCGGTCTACTAGTGATGGGCCTCTTGACACGGCTTTCTTTCAAGCAGGTGTTTTTCATTGCTGTCGGTTTGTATGTGGTTGGTTTAGGTGGGGACAGTTGGTCTGGCCTGGCTGCACAAACACCCATCACGCCACTCTATTCACTGATTTTCCAACTATTGGATGGAACTCGCAACGGCATTTTTTTTGCTCCCTTATTTTTGATCTTAGGGGTACTAGCCAGAAGATTTGCCAAAAAACCTGCTTCTCCCCATCGCTATAGTTATCTGATGATTAGTCTTATTTGCTTGCTTTTGGAAAGTTATCTCTTGCATCACTTTACTACACCTAAACATGACAGCATGTATGTCTTTTTGCCCTTCGTTCTCTTGTTTTTATTTCCGATCATTCAGCAATGGCAAGCACCCATGATCTGGAAACAAGCGGGTCGTCTGTCCCTTTGGCTCTATTTGCTCCATCCTTATACCATTGCAGTAACCCATTTTCTTAGTCAAAAGCTACCCTTGCTGCAAAACAATCTGATCAATTTCTTGGTGGTCTTAGGACTGACCATTGGGGTGGTGCATGGTCTCTTTGCTTTGCAAAAGCTGTTGCCGTTTCCGAAAAAAACGCCGCTCCACTTGCAGCGGGCAGCCAAAGAATTCTCAGCCCCCGCCCTGTTGCACAACTTGCAGGAAATCAAACGAGTGATTCCATCCACAACAAAAGTGATGGCGGTGGTTAAAGCAGATGCCTATGGTTGCGATGCGCAATTGGTCGCTCGTACCTTGGAAAGAGTAGGCGTCGATTTTTTTGCTGTTGCCACCATAGAAGAAGCCATCGAATTACGGCGAGCTGGCATTAAAAGTCGCTTACTGATTTTAGGGTACACTTCTGCCCAACGTGCCAAAGAGCTGAAACATTATTCCTTGATTCCAACCATCGTTAGTGAGGCCCATGGGCATGCTTTAGCCCAAACAAGCATTCCGATCGAATGCCATTTAGCGGTAGATACTGGTATGCACCGCTTAGGCGTTGCACCTGATGTTGAGACAGTTACTGGACTTTACGCCTTGCCATCTCTCAAGATCACGGGCATTTTTTCCCATCTAGGCTCTTCAGATCAGCTGGATACGGCAAGTATCTTGCGGACACAAGCCCAAATCACTTGTTTTGATGATCTGTTGGCTGGCTTATCCGCTAAAAATATCGCCTATGGACTGACACATCTGCAAAGCAGCTACGGAATATTGAATTACCCAGAGAAACACTATGATTATGTACGTCCAGGTATTCTTCTAACTGGTTCATTGAGCGTCCCGAACGAACCAACGAAGCAGAAGATAAACATACAGCCGATTTTGACACTCAAAGCCTTACTGGTAGACAAAAAAACAGTTGCCGCTGGTGAAGCGATCGGCTATGGATTAGGCACTGTTTTTGATCGACCAGCCACGATCGGGATCGTTAGCATCGGCTACTGCGACGGGGTTCCACGTGCCCTATCAAACCAAGGGTTCCAGCTTTCTTATCAAGGTGCTTTACTCCCGCAGATTGGGTTGGTTTGTATGGATATGCTCTTGATCGATTTAACGGACTATCCAGAACTGGCGGTCGAAAGTTCGCTCGAAGTAATCAGCGATTGGACGACTACCGCTGATCAAGCACAAACCATTACCAATGAATTGATCAGCCGCCTAGGTTCCCGCATCACCTCTAGTTCAAAGTAGAAAACGAATGCATTCGCTTACCGATTACGGTATGATGGGTGTAGAGTAAATGGTAGTTTAAATGAAAAAAGATCGTAGATAGTTGGAGTGAATCAAGGATGGCAGAAAAAATAATTGTTGTTGATGATGAAAAAGAAATCGCCGAGTTAGTCACGACGTTTCTAAGGAATGAAGGCTTTCAAGTGGAACCTTTTTATGATGGAACGAGTGCTTTGGCTTATCTCGAAAAAGAAACAGTCGATGTGGCAGTTTTAGATGTGATGCTGCCGGATATCGACGGCTTTCAGCTGTTACAGACCATTCGCAAAACCCACTTTTTTCCAGTACTGATGCTCACTGCCAAAGGAGAAGATCTGGATAAAATTACCGGTCTAAGTCTAGGTGCAGATGATTATGTGACTAAACCCTTCAATCCATTAGAAGTTGTTGCTCGGGTCAAAACGCAACTACGGCGATACCAACGATACAATCAGTCAGCTGTTCCGCAGAAGATTGAAGAATACGAAAAGGAAGGCTTACTGTTGAAAATCAACAGTCACCAATGTTATCTTTATGGCAAAGAGGTTTTCTTGACCCCCATCGAATTTAAAATCCTGCTTTACTTATTTGAACACCAAGGATCGGTCGTTGCCTCAGAAACTCTTTTTGAAGCAGTCTGGAAAGAAAAATATTTAGACAACAATAACACAGTGATGGCACATATTGCCCGTCTGCGGGAAAAGCTAAACGAACAACCCCGCAAACCGAAATTAATCAAAACTGTATGGGGGGTCGGCTATATCATTGAAAAATAGAAGTCCATTGATCCGGAAACTTTTGACTCAATACTTTATCACCACAGGTGTTTTAATGCTCCTTTTGATTCTGATCCCTTTAACTGTTCGCTTTGTAGCAGGATTGAGGGTTTGGTACGGCTATGAGCCCATTTATCAAATATTACGGCTTTTTGCTGATTATTGGCTCGTCTGTCTAGCGATCGGTGCCTTGCTGATTTGGGTGAGCACAACGATTTATTATATGAGTAAAGCCATCAGCTATTTGAATGAAACGATCCAAGCCACGAATCAATTGATTGCCGAACCAACGAAGCGAATCATTCTCTCCAGCAATCTGATCGATGTGCAAGAAGAAATGAACCAGTTACGGGAAAAAAATCTCCAAGATCAACGAGCAGCCAAAGAAGCAGAGCAGCGGAAAAATGATTTGATCGTCTATCTCGCACACGATTTACGCACGCCTTTGACCAGTGTGATCGGCTACTTGACGCTTTTAGAAGAGGAACCACAGCTTTCTACCGAACTACGGGCACGCTATACCAAGATCGCCTTGCAAAAAGCCCAGCGGCTAGAATTATTGATCAGCGAGTTTTTCGAAATCACCCGTTTTAATCTTACAACGATCGCCTTACAGACCGAAACCACGGATCTGAGCTTGATGCTGGAACAGTTGACGTTTGAATTTTTGCCGCTGTTAGAAGAAAAAAACCTTCATTGGCAACTGCAGCTGCAGAAAAAAGTCTATGCGACTGTCGATACAGAGAAGATGGAACGCGTCTTTGATAACTTGATCCGCAATGCCATCAATTATAGCTATCCTAACTCCCCTTTGCGTTTAGCCATCAGCGAATCTGATGATATCCTGATTCGTTTGACCAATCAAGGAAAAACGATCTCAGCTGAAAAGATCGGCTTGATTTTTGAGCCTTTCTACCGCATGGATGCTTCCCGAGCAACAGCGACGGGTGGGACCGGTCTGGGGCTGCCGATCGCCAAAGAAATCGTTGAAGCATTAGGTGGAAAAATCTGGGCGGAAAGCCGTGACGAAACCATCGTCTTTTCGATTCGTCTACCGAAGGTATCAATGGAAAAAAATGAACAGCGGTCAAAGCCCCATCCATCTGAACCAACTGCTTAACAGGCAAACAACCTGAGCATTTCGCTGTTCCCCATCTAATTCAGAGGGAGGAAGAGCTGCTCAGGTTGTTTTTTATTGATTGCTTATTGATACACCAATGATCGTAACGCTTGATCGACTTTTTCTGCCGCTAAGCGTCCTTCGCGAATCCCCCAGATGACTAAACTCGGTCCTCTTTTAGCATCTCCTGCGACTAACACTCGTTCATTGTTCGTCGTGTAATCATCGTACACTTCTCGCACACCAAAGGCATCGAAGAGTTGGGTCTCTGCACCAACAAAGCCCATTGCCAACAAAACCAAATCCGCCTTGATCACTTGCTCTGTGCCAGGGATCGGCTGAAACTGTTGATCTACTGAGACCGTTTCGATGGCGATCAACTGGCCGCGTTCGGCGCCGATAAAGGCTGTTGTGGACACCCCATGATACGTCACTTGTGTTTGCAGGACTTCAGCCGCTTCTTCTTGCCCATATCCTGTGCGGGCTGTCATTGGGTATTCAGGCCAAGGATTGCTGTCGGTACGTGTCAATGGCAGTTGGGGCGTGATCTCCAATTGACGCACAGAAGCGGCTCCTTGCCGAATCGCTGAACCAATACAGTCATTTCCAGTGTCGCCGCCGCCAATCACGACGACGTGCTTGCCAGCAAGTTTTTTACTTGTTGCCGCTTTGCCATGCTTTAAGACATCTTTGGTTGCTTCCGTCAGATAATCGACTGCAAATTGCACCCCAGTCAATTCACGACCTGGAATCTTCAAGTCACGAGGAACACTAGCTCCTGTTGCCAAAATGACCCGATCATACTGAGCGGACAATTCTTCTGCTGACAAGTCACGACCGATCTCCGTATTAGCGACAAAGGTCACGCCTAGCTCTGCCATTAGATCAATACGTCGCTGCACGACATCTTTGTCTAATTTCATGTTTGGGATACCATACATTAGCAAACCGCCAAAGCGATCGCTGCGTTCATAGACCGTCACTTGATGTCCTAGTTGATTCAAGCGCCAAGCAGCGGATAAACCAGCCGGTCCACTACCAACAATGGCCACCTTGAAACCAGTCGCATCTTGAGGCAACCCGGAAGCTTTGACCCAATCGTTTTCAAAAGCAGTATCGATAATAAAACGTTCATTGTCATGGATCGTGACACCTGATCCATTCAGTGCCTCGGTACAGCCTTTTTCACATGGAGCAGGACAGACACGCCCTGTCATTTCTGGTAGTGGATTGGTTTTGGCTAAACGCTCAAAGGCGGCTTGGAAACGCCCTTGATAAACCAGATCATTCCATTCAGGAATCAGGTTGTCATTGGGACAACCGGAAACCGCCCGTTGCCCGCCGTAAAAAGAACCCGTATGACAAAATGGGATCCCGCAATTCATACAGCGTGCCGCTTGCTCTTGACGCTCATTTTCAGGCAATGGCATCTGTAATTCTTGCCAGTCTTCGATACGTTCTGAAACCGGTCGGGTAGGATTTTCTACTCTTGGGTACTTTAAAAAACCAAATGGATCTGCCATATTAGTCACGCTCCTTTCCTGGGATGGTCAATTGTGGACCGACGACAGCTTCGAAGGCTTTCGTCACAAGTTCCTCCCCGATAAATCCTTGCTCAGCCAAGGTCTCCGTCGCTTGGATCATCTGATGGTATTCTGTCGGATAGACTTTGATGAAATGTTGTTGCTGATTTTCCCAATCTTCTAAAATCTCAGCCGCCTTCAATGAATCCGTATAGGCAAAATGCTGCTGGATCATCTCCTTCAACTGGTGGTCATCACCGCTTTCACCAATCCGGTACAAATCAACCATTTCCCGATTGCATTTATCAGCAAAGGTTTGATCGGGATCGTAAACATACGCCACGCCACCGGACATTCCAGCACCGAAGTTGCGACCGGTTTTTCCTAAAATTACCACGACACCGCCAGTCATGTACTCACAGCCATGGTCACCAACGCCTTCGACAACGACTTTGGCTCCACTGTTACGGACACAAAAGCGTTCGCCAGCAATGCCGCGGAAATAGCCTTCACCACGATTCGCCCCGAAACAAGCAACATTACCGACAATCGGTGAATGCTCTGCGTCATAAGCGGCATCATCAGGCGGCACAATGATCAAACGGGCACCACTCAGTCCTTTGGCTACATAATCGTTGGCCTCGCCAATCAGTTTCAACTGGATGCCCTGGGTGGCAAACGCCCCAAAACTTTGTCCAGCAATGCCGCGGTACGTAAACTGCAACAAGCCTGGTGTTACTTCGTAATTGCCAAAGCGTTCTGCGATCCAGCCCCCTAAACGAGCGCCGACTGAACGTTGAACATTATTGATCGTATGATTCATAACGATTTCTTGATTATTGTCGATAGCTGCTTGGGCAAAAGCGTCTAATTCTGGCCATTGTCGTTTTTCAAGGAATGGGTCGGTCACTTTGCGCTCGATTGGGATCGTCGTCCCAATCATTCTAGAAAAGTCTAACGACTTTGCTTTGCCTTTGGCAACGAAGCGTGGTGTCAACACTTCCGCGTGTCCTACCATCTCATCAATCGTGCGAAACCCTAGCTCGGCCATTGTTTCCCGTAAATCTTCTGCTAAAAAGTACATCGTATTGATGATGTGCTCAGGTTTCCCTGCGAAAAATTTGCGCAACGCTGGATTTTGCGTAGCAATGCCGACAGGACATGTATTGATACTGCAAACCCGCATCATGACACAACCAATCGCAACTAGCGCTAAAGAGGCAAAGCTATATTCTTCTGCTCCTAAAAGAGCAGCAATGGCGATGTCTCGACCCGTCATTAATTTTCCATCTGTCTCTAAGGTCATTCGCTGCCGCAAATGATTCATAGCTAACGTTTGATGGGCTTCTGCAAGCCCCATCTCCCAAGGCAAGCCAGCATCACGAATCGAATTTCTCGGAGAAGCACCGGTCCCACCGTCATAGCCTGAGATCACGACTACGTCTGCGCCGGCTTTGACGACACCGGTAGCGATCGTACCCACGCCCGTACTAGAAACCAATTTGACATTGATGCGGGCATAGGGATTGATTGCCTTTAAGTCATAGATCAGCTGGGCTAAGTCTTCAATCGAATAAATGTCGTGATGTGGTGGCGGCGAAATCAATCGGACCCCAGGTGTTGAGCCACGAATCTCAGCGACCCACGGGAAGACTTTGTTGCCTGGCAATTGCCCCCCTTCACCAGGTTTCGCCCCTTGCGCCATTTTGATCTGGAGTTCGTCCGCACTCATTAAATATTCGGCGTTGACACCAAAACGGCCAGAAGCTACTTGTTTGATGCGACTATTATAATTAATGCCCTTCACTGGTTTGAAACGATTTCGGTTTTCTCCACCTTCTCCACTGTTGGATTTTGCACCGATCGCATTCATCCCTTCAGCAATACAGCGATGCGCCTCTTCACTTAGAGAGCCGTAAGACATCGCACCGACTTTAAACCGTTTGACGATCGTTTCAACAGGTTCCACCTCAGCTAAAGGAATACTGCGTCTCGTGTTCCCAAAAGTCCACATAGAACGGAGGGTCGTTGGATTCTCTAACGCGTCTTGGTTCATCTCCGCCGCATATTCTTTATAAAGCGCATAGCTGCCTGTACGAACAGCTTTTTGAAACCCATAGATCGTTTTTGGATTGAACAGATGATGTTCCCCGTCGGCTTTGTATTGGAAACTACCACCCGAATCAAGATAATCCACGCGTTTCTCGCCATACGCCGCTTCATAACGCATTAAGTATTCTTGCTCGATTTGCGCTAATGAAAGTCCACCGATACGAGTAACCGTGCCGGTAAAGTATTCGGAGATGACTTTCTCAGAGATACCAACAGCTTCAAACAATTGCGCCCCATCGTAACCGGCGATCGTTGAAATCCCCATTCGTGACATGATTTTGACAATGCCCTTTTCACATGCCTTACGGTAACTTTCGATCTTCTCTGAAAGCTCAAAATGCGCCAATGTCTGGTAAGCCCCATAAGGGTGGACCCCACTTACTCCGTAGCCGACTAACATGGCATAATGATGGACCTCACAGACTTCCGCAGTATCCGCAACGATTGATACCAAGGAACGTTTGCCTTTTCGCACCAAGTAATTGTGCAGACCTGATACCGCCAAGAGAATCGGAATCGCCACTTTTCCTTCTTGCGCTTGGATGACTTCCCGATCACTTAAAATGACGATCGTTGCCCCAGAATCGATTTTTTGCTCCGTCTCTTTAAAAAGCGCTTCTAATGCTTGTTGCAAAGCTGCCCCGTTTTCTGGTACATAATCATAAAGAATCGACTGTAAAGCCGCTTTTTGACCATTTTGATCTAACTGTTTGATTTTTTCATATTCACTCGTTTTTAACACCGGACTAGCAATCTTCAGCTTATTACAATTGATTCGAATGTCCTTTGAAACATCCCCATCTCGACCTAAAAACAGCTCGGTACCGATCACCAATTTTTCGCGAATCGCATCGATTGGCGGATTGGTCACTTGGGCGAATTGTTGCTTGAAGTACGTAAACAAGGATTGGGGACGTTCGCTCAAAATAGCTAAGGGTGAATCAAACCCCATGGAGATCACTGGTTCTTCTCCCGTTTGAGCCATTGGTAAAATCAACGTGCGAATGATCTCATCCGTGTAACCATTTCGTTTCCAAAGGGTCTGGATCGCATCATCTGCTGTTTCCTCCTGCTTCTCAGTCTCAGGAAGCAGCTCTGGTGTCAATAAGTGATCCGCTAGCCACTCCTGGTAAGGATGGGCATTCGCATAATGCGCTTTGATTTCTTGATTGCGTAAGATCACCCCTTTTTTGGTATCCACCAAAAACATATTTGCTGGTCCAAGCACCCCTTTTTCAATCACTTCCGATGCTGGAAGATCCACAACGCCTGACTCAGAGGCCACGACCACAAAACCAGTTTTCGTGATCGAGTAGCGAGATGGCCGTAACCCATTTCGATCGAGTGCAGCCCCTACCAAATCCCCATCTGTAAAACATAAAGCTGCCGGTCCATCCCAAGGAGCCATAAAGCTTGCGTTGTACTCATTAAAAGCCGTCAGCTCCGGTGACAATCCAGCTTCTTTGGACCACGCTTCTGGCACCATCATCAACAGTGCTTGAGGAATATCTCGCCCTTGACGGTACAAATATTCCATACAATTTTCTAGTTTCGCCGAATCAGAATTTTCATCATCATAGACTTCGATCTGATGTCCATGCATCCAATTTTCTGCCCCGCGTAACGTGTTGATTTCGCCATTATGGGCTAAGAAACGAAAAGGTTGCGCCCGACTCCAACTTGGAAAGGTATTTGTCGAAAAACGAGAATGGGTCAAAGCAATACTCGAAGTCATTTCTGCGCTTTGAAGATCTTTGAAAAATAAGCCAACTTGATAGGCATGCAGCATTCCTTTATAAACAACTGTCTTACTGGACAAGCTGCAGATAGACAACTCATCGGTATGATACGTTTTTTCCAGTTTACGTCGTAGCCGGTAAAGCTGATCTTCAAAGAGACGTCCAGCAGCTACATCGACAGGTTTTTCAATAAAGACTTGCACAAATGAGGGCATGACTTTTTGCGCCCCCGGTCCACACTGATAATAATCATAAGGCACATCCCGTTGCCATAAAACGGTAAAACCCATTTGTTGAATATCTTTGACTACTTCTTCTTGGACCTGTGCTGCTCGGAGCTTTTCTTTCGGTAAAAAAAACATCCCAACAGCATAGGCGCCTTTTTCAGGCAATGGGATTTCGGCCTCTTTTGCTCGCTGTTGAAAAAATGGGTCAGGCATTGCCATCAAAATTCCAGCTCCGTCACCTGTGTCAGGTTCAGCGCCAGTTCCCCCTCGGTGGTTCATCCGTTCTAACATTGTTAAGGCATTTTGCACAAGTTCTCGGGAATAGCGACCATCTTTTTGTGCAATAAACCCCATCCCACAAGCATCTTTTTCAAAAGCGGCATCGTACATCGTTTGGTTCGTTTTCCTCATCATCTCTAAATCACTCATGGAATCACACTTTCTTTCAATATTCTGAATATTCCGATTTTTAACAGTTTACAACCTGTTTTTCTATCTGGCAAGTTTTTTTTACTTGATCCGAGCTCGTTGGTTTCTTCTGTTGACTGTGAAATACTCTATCTCGAACAAACAATTGCCTACAGACCTTTAAGGAAGAAACTTCGTCTAGTAAGGTTTTTTTATTATACAATAAACTGTCGAAAAATTATTGCAAACAAATGAGAATCGTTATCAATTGCCACCTATTTTCTCATATTCATGTCAGAAACGTGCGTTTTTCTCCCATTCTCAAGGAATAAGAATGAGCAAGCGCAAAAAAAGATGACCCGCAATGGGGTCATCTTTTTTCGTTCTTTTATTTTTCAAAGCCTTCTGCAACTGCTTCGGGATAGTTTTCTTTGACGATGGTTGCACAATGCCCACAAAGTGTTGGCAGTTGCTCTTCTACACCAACATCTACCCGGACTTGGCGACAACGTTCACATACTTCCCCTTCGGCTTTTTCAACTAAGATCGCCACATCCTCAAATTGATATGCCGCTTCAGGAGCTGCTTCACCGGCTTCTTTGATCGTTAAGAAGTCTGGTGAAATGATCAGCAGTTGTGCAATATCTGAATCGATAGCTTTTAGCAATGCCGCAACTGGCTCAGTTGGATAAACAGTGACTTTCGCTTCAAAGGACTTTCCGATCAATTTTGCATTACGCGCTTCTTCTAATGCTTTTAAGACATTGTCACGGAAATCAAGGAAGGCCCGCCAAAGATCGAGCAGTTCTTCTTGGTTAGCAAATGTATCATAGCCAGGGAACTCCGCTAACTGTACGTATTCCTCTTCTTCTTTCAAGTGTGACCAGATTTCTTCTGCGGTATGCGGAATGATCGGTGTCAATAATTTCGTCAATGCAACCGCTGTTTGATAGAAGACGGTTTGCATGGCGCGACGTTGGAAATCATTTTCAGCTTCGATATAAACGACATCTTTCGCAAAATCCAAATAGAAGGACGACATATCGACTGTCAAGAAGTTGATGACTGTCCGGTAAATATGCAAGAAGTTATATTTTTCATAGCCATCTTCCCGAATCGTTTTGATGGTTTGATTCAAACGAACCATCATGTATTTATCGACAGAACGCAAGTTTTCAAAAGGTACGCTGTCTTTTGCTGGATCAAAATCACTCGTGTTCGCTAATAAGAAACGCATGGTATTGCGAATCTTCCGATAGACTTCTGACACTTGATTCAAGATATCCATAGACACTCGGACATCCGCTTCGTAGTCAACACTGCTGACCCAAAGACGCAAAATATCCGCACCCATTTGATTGATCACTTTTTCTGGTGCAATGGTATTACCAAGAGATTTACTCATCTTGCGACCTTCGCCATCTAAGGTGAAGCCTTGAGACAAGACGGCTTTATATGGTGCGACTTCATTGATCGCAACACTAGTCGTGATACTTGAGTTGAACCACCCACGATATTGGTCAGAACCTTCCAAGTACATGTCAGCTGGGAACGTCAATTCTGGACGTTGACGTAACACGGCTTCGTGAGAAGAACCTGAATCAAACCAAACATCCATGATGTCAGTCTCTTTCGAGAATTTGCCATTTGGTGAGCCCGGATGCGTGAAGCCAGCTGGCAGTAATTCTTCTGCTTCTTTTTCAAACCAAATCGTTGAACCATGTTCAGCAAACAAGTTTGCCACATGCTCGATCGTTTCAGGCGTAATGATGGCTTCGCCGTTTTCTGCATAAAAGATTGGCAACGGAACGCCCCACGCACGTTGACGAGAGATCACCCAGTCGCCGCGGTCGCGAATCATATTGTATAAACGAGTTTTGCCCCATGGAATGATCCAATCTACTTTTTCGATTTCATCCAAAATATTTTGACGGAACTTATCAATAGACGCAAACCATTGTGGTGTTGCCCGATAGATGACTGGTTTTTTCGTCCGCCAATCATGTGGATAGCTGTGAGTAAAGAAGTTTAGTTTTAGTAGGGCTCCTTTTTCTTCTAAAAGCTCAGTGATCATTGGATTGGCTTTGTCAAAAAAGACCCCTTCAAATCCTGGTGCTTCTTCTGTGAAGACCCCACGGCTATCGACTGGTGATAAGACATCTAGACCATATTTTTTGCTGACGATGTAGTCATCTTCCCCGTGTCCTGGTGCAGTGTGGACCAAACCAGTACCGGCATCCAATGTCACATGGTCCCCTAACATCAATAGAGACGTACGATCATAAAAAGGATGTTGTGCCGTCATTTTTTCCAATTGATCGCCAGCCAATTCTTGTAATACTTCGACAGATTCCCAACCGATCTCATTCGTCACGGTTTCTAATAAATCTTTTGCCACGACGAATTTGCGGCCATCGGCCAAGATTTGAACATAGGCAAAGGTTGGATTCACAGAGATTCCTAGATTCGCTGGTAAGGTCCATGGCGTCGTCGTCCAGATAACAAAAGATGTATCTGAATCAAGCAAATCTTTGCCATCTGCTACTGGGAAAGCCACATAGATCGATGGTGATTTCACATCTTTGTATTCGATCTCAGCTTCTGCTAATGATGATTCACTAGATGGTGACCAGTAAATTGGTTTCAATCCTTTGTAGATGTATCCTTTTTCTGCCATTTTTCCGAACACGCGGATTTCTGCTGCTTCATAGTCTGGTGTCAATGTGATATATGGATGATCCCAGTCACCAGAAACGCCTAAACGTTTGAAATCAGCTCTTTGTGTATCCACTTGTGTCAAAGCATATTCTTCACATTTTTTCCGATATTCTGCCAAGCTCATTTCTTTGCGCTTGATTCCTTTATTGGTCAGTACTTGTTCGATCGGCAAACCATGAGTATCCCAACCAGGTACATAAGGTGAACGGAAACCTGACATCGATTTGGAACGTACGATGATGTCTTTACTGATTTTGTTCAATGAGTGTCCAATATGGATGTTTCCATTTGCGTAGGGAGGGCCATCGTGTAAGACAAAGGTTGGCTTGCCTTCATTTAATTCTTGACGACGTTGATACAATTGATTTTCTTCCCATTCTTTTTGCCAATCCACTTCGCGGTTCGGCAAGTTGCCTCGCATTGGAAAAGCGGTTTTTCCAAGATGCAGTGTTTCTTTCATTTTCATTCTTGTTTCGCTCCTTTTCGTCTCTCAACGTTTTGGTATAGTTTCAAAATCCATCGACTCGATCAACCGATTGCTTCTATTGAACCTGTCAAATGGATTGGTTGCCATAAACTCAATGCATTTAGGATTCACTGATTGTTAACAGTTGATCAGCGTGATTCCTAATTTGGTTACTACGCTCCCTACGGTCGCCTAGTACTGTTCATCATCTATTCTGTCTTGCTTCGCAAGCCAATCATAGTGATTCCTAGTACGGTTACTACGCTCCCTGCGGTCGCCTAGTACTGTTCATCATCTGCTCTGTTCCGCTTTGCGGACCAATCGCAGTGATTCACAGCAAAAAACACGTCCGTCCCTGGTAAGGGACGAACGTGTTCGTGGTACCACCCAAATTTTATTGTCGGTTGACAATTCTTTGATGATCGGTAACGGGATCAGGCGTCGTTCTCTACTCGAGTCTTTGAAAAGTCAGCTCTTTCAAGAACGCAACTCACAGATGATCTGATTTCTTACAGGGTTTTATTTGGCTTCCACTCTCCCAAACTCGCTTGAAAAATATAAGAAATTTTTCTGTTCTGTGTCTTAGTTATTATCTGTCTTGTTCAATTCGTCTAATAAGTTTCTCGCATCATCTAATGTTTTCACTTCAGGGCTTTCACTTACATCAACGATTTTTTCATCTGATTCAACAATGTCCACATCAAATGTTTCCACTGCTTCTGAGTTTACTCCAGAACCATTTTCACTGTCAAGTTCTTTTGACAAAACTTCTCTGATCACTTGGTGGGAATCTTGTACATAGCTTGAAAATGGCGCCAAAATTTCTTCCCACTCAGGACTCTTCACTTGTTCTAATTGCGTTTGCAACATAACTAATAAGTTGTTATGGAAGACTCTGGTTTTCTTCTTCAAGTCATTTGTTTCTGTCGCCAATTGACGGGCATTGTCGGTTGCATCCGTCAAAATCTCTTTGGCTTTTTCTTCCGCTGAGGTCATCAAGGCATGCGCATGTTTTTCTGCAGTAGCAACCATTTCATCCGCACGGTTTTGAGCAGAAGTAACGATTACTTCTGATTCTTTGCTTGCGCTTGTTTTTACTTTATCCGCCGTATCTTGAGCCACGATAATGGATTGATTCAAGGCATCTTTCAATTCATTGAAATATTCAAGTTTTTCTTCTGCGTGTTTCAACGATTTTTCTAACTCACGATTGCGTTGAACGGCTTCTTCATAATCACGAACGATCATATCCAAGAAGTCATCGACTTCATCTTGGTTGTAGCCTCTCATTTTTACTGAAAAGTTTTTATTTTGAATGTCTAATGGAGTTAATGCCATATTCTATACACCTCTTTGATTTATTTACGTAATACACCTAATAACAATCTAACTTTTTCTTTTTTCGTGGTTCCTTCTAACCCCTGTATTTGAATCCGACCAAATCCTCTTACCGAAATGATATCCAGTAAATCCAGAACAAAATCTGGTCGTAATGCTTCTGTCCAGTTTACTTTTACTTTTCCTGATTCGATCAACTGTTTCGAACGCTGGCGTGAGATGTTGTATACGGCAGAGATCACTGTATCAAGACGCAATGAGCTAACCGTTTCTCTTTCCTCGGTCCAGCCATCTTTAGGCACGATCAAATCGGTATATCTTGTTTCTTCCAATCGAACGGATACGTTGCCGATTTTATCCACTTGGAGTTGAATAAAATGACTGACTTCAGTGGCAACGAATACTTGCCATATTTCACCATCGGAAAGAATGTCTCCAAAGTATTCCCTCTTGACTCCAGTCCCCATTAATGTGCCTAAAACTTTTCCATGACTCAACACCGTAAATTTTTTCGGGTATTGAATCGTAAATAAAGTCATGTCAAACTCATCGGTGGTGGGCTCATAGTAATCGGGATAAATCAAACAACGTCGTCTCTCAGCAGCTTCATATCCACCAAAAAAGCGGAAACTTAAATCCGTTGATTGACGAATCAAACTTTCTAAGATATACGCTTGTCTCGGATCTAAAAAATCAGTCAAGTAAGGCGCATACTGCATTTGCACTTGTTCGATCCATCCTTGAGCGGAATCAATAAAAGGGCGTTCATCGTTTCGAAAATGTTGATAGACATTTGCGTTCACCGATAACCACCCCTTACGTTAAAATAAAATTGATTGTAGGATCAATATCAATGCTTGTGATGCTAGCTGTAAGACAATAATTGCAAATGCAATCGTAAAATCGATACCAGCAAAACTTAATTTCAATCGATCAAATAAACTCAAATACGGTTCACACACTTTTGCTAAGAAACGGCCAAAAGCGGACTGATACCCTCCTGGAAACCAAGACAAAAGTGCATAGATCACTAATAAAATGGTATACAGATAAACAGCATCACTCAGTAATTTAACGAATCTCAAGAATAAAATTGGCGTTCCTCCTCACTTTAGATATCAAAAAAATTGGTATCTGCTAATGTTTGGGCAGTGCCTTCAATTTCCATACCCTTAGGCGTGCAAAGAAAAATTTCATCGCCAACACGCTTGATATCACCATCTTCAGCGTACACTGTTCCTGTTAAAAAATCAACTATTCGACGAGCTTGGTACTCTTCAATTAAATGAAAATTAACAAGTACAGCATCTCCATTGATGACTTGCTTCGCAATCCCCATAGCTTCTGAATAAACGCGTGGTTCTACGATCGTTATTTTTCCAGCCATTTGTGGAGAAGTTTCTTTTGCTTTTGTGTCTTTGACTCTCGTATTAGTTCTTTGTTGCGCCATTGGAACGACTTTTTCTTCCGTCTTAGGCACCGATCTTACTCGTTCAGCCGCCGCTGAGGATTGTTGATAGGCAGCAGTTTGAGGCTGCTGTCTGTATTGATAAGCTTGATTTTGTGGTTGACTTGTTGTATAAGAAGCCGCTTGGCTAGAAGCACGCGTACTCGCTGTTGTTCTAGGGGCGGTAAAAGCTCCTCCTTGGTTCACAGCTGGTTTCGCTGCCGTGCGTGCCGGTTCTTCAGTGGCAAATGTTTCTTCATAATAATCTTCTTCGTCAGTCAATCCAAAAAAATTGGTCAGTTTCTCTTTGAGCGACATCGGTCAACCTCCTTTTTTATTGAAATAATGCTGTTCCTACACGAATAAATGTTGCGCCTTCTTGAATCGCAATGGGAAAGTCATTACTCATTCCCATACTCGTTTCTAAGCAAGGGGCATGTGTAAGATGCAGGTCAGCGATCTGTTGTTGAATCCTTTTTAATTCTTTGAAAATCTGATGCTGCTCGTCTTTGGAAGCAGTGAGCGGGGCCATCGTCATCAATCCAACAACACGAATTTTGTCGAACGAAGCGAGTGCTTCAATAAAAGCCACCACCTCTTCTACGAAAATCCCTTGTTTCGTTGCTTCCTGCGAAACATTCACTTCCACAAAGCAGTTGATCGGATGCTCTGCTCGTTTTTGAATTTCTTGTGCCAGTTTGATTGAATCCAACGCATGGAAAAAATCAATCTCATTTATAACTGATTTTACCTTTCTGCGCTGTAAATTACCAATAAAATGCCAACGGACATCTGGGTAATCAGTTAATGCTGCCTTTTTTTCAAGTAGCTTCTCTACTCGATTTTCTGCACAATCACGCACACCATTTTCTAGAAGTTCTCTTGTCGTTTCTGTATCGACGGATTTTGTCACAGCTGTCAAACAGACCTCACTGGCATTTCTAGAAACAAGAGCACAGGAGTCCTGTATCTCTTGCTGGATCTTGTGCAAGTTCTCAGAAATCATGTGCTCTGCCCCCTAGCGTTTACGACGGAAAAATGGTGGTGTGCTTAATTCGTCGTCATCATTCGAGCGTACTTCATCACGGCTGAAGGTGTCGAATTCTTTCTTTTCTACATTTTCAAATGTGTTTTCTTCTACTTTAGGTCGTACATTTTGTTCTTTACGAATATCCCAATCACCAAAACCATTGCTTTCTTCTGCTTGTGCTGGACGCGCTTGGTCCATATCTAAGGTTGGTTTTTGTGGGATAGAATGAATTTGGCTTTGACTTTGTCTGCTAGAGCGAGACCCACGTTCTTTTTTAGAAGGGTCAATGCCGGTTGCAATGACAGTCACACGGATTTCATCGCCTAAGTCTTCATTGATTGATGTACCTAAAATAATATTTACATCACCTGTTGCCGCATGAGCGACGATATCAGAAGCATCTTGTGCTTCAAATAAAGTCATGTCCAATCCGCCAGTGATGTTCAATAGCACTTGTTCAGCACCATCGATCGATGTTTCTAGCAATGGTGAAGAGATTGCTTTTTTCGTTGCTTCGATCACGCGTTCTTCGCCGCTAGCAACGCCGATTCCCATCAAAGCGGTGCCTTGATTTTCCATCACTGTTTTCACATCAGCGAAGTCTAAGTTGACATAGCCAGGTGCAGTGATCAAGTCTGAGATCCCTTGAACCCCTTGACGCAAGACATTGTCTGCTTCACGGAATGCTTCAAGCATTGGCGTTTTCTTGTCAACAACTTCTAACAAACGGTTGTTTGAGATGATCAATAAGGTATCGACATTCTCTTTTAATTTAGCGATTCCTTCAGCAGCAAAACGGCCGCGTTTTGGTCCTTCAAATGTAAACGGACGAGTAACGACGCCGACTGTCAATGCGCCGATTTCTTTGGCAATTTTAGCTACGATCGGTGCAGCACCGGTCCCGGTTCCGCCACCCATACCAGCGGTAATGAAAATCATATCCGCGCCTTCTAATGATTCACGAATAGAATCTTCACTTTCTTCTGCTGCTTTTTGACCAACTTCTGGTTGTGAACCAGCACCAAGACCACGGGTATATTTAGGGCCTAATTGAATGACTGTTTCTGCTTTTGAATTTTTTAATGCTTGAACGTCAGTGTTGGCTGCAATAAATTCTACGCCTTTGACATTTTCTTCGATCATACGATTTACTGCGTTGCCGCCACCACCGCCGACTCCGATGACTTTGATCACAGCGCCGTCATTGATGTTATTATCAATTGAAAATTCCATAGTTTATCTTCCTCCTGAGAATCGTTTTAGATTATTCAAAGATATTTGAGAAGAAATCTTTTACTCGGTTTGTGATCGACTCACCTTTTTTCTCTTCTTCTGTTTCTTCATAAGTTTCTTCTGGAGCTTCATATTGTTCGTAATGCACTTCTTGTTGTTGAATGGCAACGGGCTGTTGCGCGACTGTTTTTTCACCAGTGATCGCACTTTTGGCAAGCTGATAGACTTCGCTTAAGTTTGCTGAATAGTCAACGATACTGATTACATTGGTGAATACAGGATTTCTAAGTCCCATATGATTAGGAACGTAAAGCTTAACGTTTGTTTCGAATACTTCTTGAGCCAAATCTACGACACCCGGCAGGCTTGCAGCACCACCAGTCAAAATCACGCCACCTGGCAAATCAAGTCCATCAATTTCATCTAAGACTTCTTTTGATTTGGTAAAAATCTGTTCCATACGTGCTTCGATGATTTCTGACAAATAGCGTTCATCGATCTTCACAGGTTCTGATTTCCCAATCACATCCACTGGAAATTCTTCACTAGCGGACGTCCGTTCAGGATACGCATCCCCATAATTGATTTTTAACGCTTCTGCATTGTTGAAGGAGGTATTTAAAACTGTCGAAATGTCTTTTGTGACAAATTCGCCACCCTCTTGGTTCACATGGGTAAATTTCAATTGCTTGTCGTGCATCGCTGATGTCGTCGTTTGGCCGCCGCCGATGTCGATAACGATCGTACCAAAGTCTTTTTCACCATCAGATAAAATCGATTCTGTCAGTGCTAATGGCGTAATGACTACTTCATTAACGATCAGACCAGATTTTTCCACACATTTACGAATGTTGTGAATGATGGTTTTTGGACCTGTATAAACCACACCAAACATCTCTAGGCGAACACCGATCATGCCACGAGGATCTTTGATCCCTTCAAAACCATCCACTGTAAATTCTTGCGGTAAGATAGCAATGATCTGTCTTTCAGGAGGGGTTGAACGTACAAGTGCTGCGGAAGCAACATTGCGGACGTCTTCGTCGGTGATCTCTTTTGATTCACTGTTGACAGCGATCATCCCTTGACAATTTTCCACTTCAAGAAGATTGGCTGGTACACCAACACTTACACTGCGAATTTGAATTCCTGCTTTTTCTTCTGCTTGTCTTACTGCTCTTTGAATGGCTTGTACCGTTTTATCGATATCTACAATGATGCCACGGTTGATTCCTTCTGATTTTGCATTTCCTACACCAATGATATTCATTTGGCTGTCAACGTATTCGGCTACTACAACTTTTACAGATGTCGTACCGATATCAAGGCCAACATACATTCCCGTTTTTGCCATGGATGGGGTTCCCTCCTACTTAAATTGGATATATAGCGAACCATCACAGTCCGTTTTTAGAGTTCATTCGAATAATTTGTTCACTGTTACCAATTCTACCATATAATGGCGCTTTTTAGAAACAAGTTAATGAAAAAAACTCTTGAATTTTTCCTAAGAATCACTATCAGCTGTTTGATTTTCGTCTGCATCGTCTTCTTGTGTATTTGAAATTGGATAAGTAAAGATCCCAACTTCCATATCCACAATACTGTCCTCGGTCAAATCTTTGGCAATTTGCGGATAATACTGCATTTGACTCACCATATTTGAGATATTGACAATCACTTGATTGCCATCATTCATAAAGAGAGTTAACAGTTCATCATTGCTGTCACGGGGGGTGTATTTGATTTGAGAAATGCCATCTCGAATTTCTGAACTTAATTCTTGATAGGCACTGAGTGTCGCCTTGATTTTGTCTTCAGCCGAAAAATTTTCTAAAACCGGCAATCCTTCCTCTGGCTGCTCACTGATATCATCCAAAACAGCGCCATTTTCCAAAACTGGTGCATAGCCGCCATCTTTGGCTAATAAAGCCACTTCCTGGAATTCAGTGACAGTGATATCAAAACGATTAATACCAGATAAAGAAATAGAAGCATTTTTTATGCGCGGCAATTCTTTTTTGATTGCTGCTACTCTCTGATTCCGTTCAAAAAATTGCGGCCACATCTCTTCATTGACGGCTAGGTCAGAATTTTTGAGAATCGCTTCTGCGGATACTTCTTGATTGCCTTTGACCACCACATTAGCCAAACGACTAAGCGGCGAAACAAAATACAAAACAATCAGCAAAGGAATCATCAGTAAACCGATAATCAGCGCTAAACGGCGAATCAATACTTGATTGCGGTACGCCTTTAGATTAGGTAGCCGGTCAGCAAAGGAGCGAGCCTTTTTTTCTGGCTCAGGCAGCTCTTCTTTCCCAGCGTCGGTTTCTTCTATCGCTTGTTCTGCTTCAAAAAGTGCTTCTTCTGCCAACTCCTCTTCATCTTCATGCGCTTCTTTCATGTCTTCTGTTTCTTCAGAAGCGGGTGAAGACCAAGCTGGCTGATTGCCTTTTTCTTGCAAATATTTTAGATTTTCTTTTTGCCAAGGGGTCAACTCTTCCGTTGACGAGGGGGTTTGATCATCATGAGGTGTTTTGTCTTTACTAATGATAATCGCTCCTTTCTATCCCACACATTGTACTATTTGATTACCTCTTGCACAAGTCGAAATAATCGTTCTGAGGCATCGCTGATCCCTTGTTCTTTTGAGGCTTTGGCCATCTTACTACGAAGGGCTTCATCTTGCATGATACTATCTACTGCTTCCACGAGGTTTTGGCTGTTTAGTTCATGATCGGCAATCATTTTGACTGCTCCTGCATTAGCTAAACTTTGGGCGTTCTTTGTTTGGTGGTCATTAGTCACATAAGGGCTAGGAATCAGAATTGCTGGAATCCCTAATGCCGTAAATTCGGCAATCGATGTGGCACCTGCTCGTCCAATCAACAAATCACTATTTGCCATCACTTCTGCCATTTGATCGATATAGGGACGAATACTGATATTAGGGAAAGCATCTTTTGACATCCCGATTTTTTCTTCGATCTCTTTGTAATACCTTTCGCCAGATGCATAAAGTAACTGATACTCTTTTTGAGCAAAAAGCGGCAGCGCATCAATGATCGCTTGGTTGATTTTCAGAGCTCCTTGACTCCCACCAAAAACCAAAACCGTTTTTTTCGCCGGATTTAAATCGTAAGAAGACAAAATCGTCGACTTTTGACTATTCCGTACTTCTTGCCCCCTGGGATTGCCCACAAGCACCGTTTTCTTCGCTGGAAAGTATTGAGAAGCATCGTGAAAAGCAATGGCGATTTTATCCACATACTTGGTTAGAAACTTATTGGTGATTCCAGGAACACTATTTTGTTCATGAATAATGGTAGGTATTTTCAACTTCGCTGCAGCAAAGACCACGGCGCCAGAAACATAGCCGCCGGTGCCAATCACCACATCCGGTTGAAACTCCTTGATGATTTTCTTTGCTGCATAATAGCTTTTCATGAAAAGCTGGATCGTTTTTACGTTATCAAAAGACAGCTTACGCTTAAAGCCTTGGATCTCTAACGTTTTAAAAGGAATACCTGTTGGAGGGACGATTTTATTCTCTAAGCCCCTTGTTGCACCAATGTATAAAAATTCGGCTGTCGGGTCAATCTCTTTTACGTAATCGACAAAAGACAACGCTGGATAGATGTGGCCGCCAGTACCGCCGCCAGTCACAAGTATTTTCATGTCCTTCACTCATTTCTATTTAAGTTCTGCTACTGCCGCCATAAATTTGTCGCCGCGAACTTCAAAATTAGGGTATTGATCCCAACTTGCATTCGCCGGTGACAATAGAATCGTATCTCCAGCAGCACTTAAAGAAAAGGCAACTGGGACGGCTGTTTCAACATTGTCTGTCATTTCAATCGTTTTTACGCCAGCTGCTTGAGCGGCTGAGGCTAATTTTTCTTTTGTTTCTCCAAACACTACGATAGCTTTGAGTCCTTTTAGTGCTGGAACCAACTCATCAAAACTGTTGCCACGGTCCAAGCCGCCTGCCAATAAGACCAATTTCTCATTGTCAAAACCGCCTAAGGCCATTTCTGTTGCTAAGATGTTGGTTGCTTTGGAATCATTGAAAAATTTCACCTGATTGATGGTGGTGACATACTGGGTCCGATGAGGTACCCCAGTGAAGGTTTGCAACGCTTGTTTGATTGCTTCGTTTGGCATATTGCAAAGTTTTCCAACAGCGATCGCCGCTAAGGCATTTTCAATATTGTGTGCCCCTGGTACGCCAAGTTCCTCCGCTGCCATAATTGCTTCTTCTTTATAGTAGAGCATCCCATCAAGCATATATGCTCCTGCTACTTTTTCCTTGGTGGAAAAAGGAATGATTTTCGCCTTTGATTTGGCCGACAGTGCTTCTAGTTCCGGTTGGTTCCAGTTGATCACTAAATAATCGTCAGCGGTCATTCGTTGTTGCAAGCGCCATTTTGCTAAGACATATTCCGGGCGACTACCATGGTAATCGATATGGGCTTCATATATATTCGTGATGACAGCGATTTTCGGCCGTAAGGTATCGATTCCCATCAATTGGAAACTTGAAAGCTCCATCACCAAGCGATCTTCAGGCTTAGCTGTTTGAGCAACGGAACTTGCAGGAAACCCGATATTTCCAGAAAGCAATGCCTGTCCTTTTTCCATTCCAGCATTCAAGACATTGGCGATCATAGTCGTTGTGGTGGTTTTTCCATTCGTACCAGTAATACCGATAATCGGCGCTTCAGAGATTTGATACGCTAGTTCCACTTCCGTGATCACAGGAATTTTTTTCTCTAAAGCTTTTTGAACAAGAGGTTGTGAATAGGGGATCCCTGGATTTTTAACGACTAGCGAAAATCCTTCATCCAATAATTCAATCGGGTGGCTGCCAGTGATCACTTTGACCCCTAAAGCCAAAAGATCTTGTGCTTCTGGATTTTCAGCAAATGGCTTTCCGTCATTAACGGTCACAAGTGCGCCCAAATCATGTAACAATTTGGCCGCACTGAATCCACTACGCGCTAATCCTAGCACAAGAACTTTTTTATTTTGATATGTTGTAATTTTTTTCATTTTCTTCATCTCCTACCATACAAGGGCTATTGTGAGCAAAGAGCAACCTAACGCGATACACCAAAACACAGTGTCGATCTTCCACTCAGACCATCCGCTCATTTCAAAATGATGATGGATGGGTGACATCTTGAAGATTCGTTTGCCTGTTAATTTGAATGAGGCAACTTGCAGCATCACGCTTGCTGTTTCACAAACATAGACCAGTCCGACAAGCAATAGGGTCCATTCTTGGTGTAAAAGAATCGAGATAGCTGCCAGCAGACCGCCTAAAGCCAGTGAGCCGACATCCCCCATAAAGATTTTTGCCGGTTTGCGATTGTAGGGAAAGAAGCCGATCAATCCGCCGATGATCGCAAGACAAACGATTAACACATCGATTTGATCTTGTCGCCAAGCAATCAGTGCGTAAGTTGAAAAAGAAATCGTGCCCAGTCCTGCGACTAGCCCATCGATACCGTCCGTCAAGTTGACTGCATTTGAAAAACCAACAAGCCAAAAAATGACGAACAAGCCATAAAAAATCGATAGCGACACGTCTATCCCAAAGAAATTCAGTACATCCGCATTGCCTTCGGATCGGAAAACAAAGTAAAAGACGAGTCCGCCTAAAATCTGTCCAATCAGCTTTTGCAACGAGTTCAGCCCCATATTTCGTTTGCGGAAAATCTTGATGAAGTCATCAAGAAATCCTAATGCACCATAAACCAAGGTAATGAACAAAAGAATGAACAATGAAGCAGTCAATTGATTTTGCCATGCTCCTACCCAGATGGCAGTGATCATTGCAGAAATCAAAAATACAAACCCACCCATCGTTGGTGTACCGGCCTTTACATTGTGCCATTTGGGGCCGTCACCACGTATTTCCTGTCCGTATTTCTTCATTTGAAAATAGCCGATAAACAAAGGCATTGTGGCTGTTACGATCGCAAAGCCACTTGCCAAAGGTAATATCATCTCTGTCCATTCCATATTGTTCTCTCCTATTTATTCGTTTTCACTTAGTGTAAACTTGATCGATTGTCCTGATAATTCGGTGTATGGTTCCACGCTTTGTTTGGTACAATAGCCGTTTCCTTCAAAACTGACGTCTACATTCAGCAGACTACCAAATTTGATTAAGTCTGCTTTTGACCAAGAAGTCGTATCCGGCATATAGTACTTATCGCTGTCGGTAACGAGCAGTACCCGACCGCCAGGCATGATCGAAGTCCCACTGTCAACCGATTGGGCAATGACTTTTTCACCATCCCCGATGACTACCGGGATCAATCCAGCTTTTTGAACATCCGTTGCAGCCGATTCTGTATCGAGATTGCGATAATCCCCCACAGTTGTTTCGCTACCAGATGTTGTGCTTTCTTCTAATGCAGAGTTTTTCAGATCCATGACCCGTTTCATCAATGGATTGGCAATTTCACCCAACACGGTGCTTTCGTGCTTCTCTGGTAATTTAATCGTCAAATACAAAATGTATTCTGGTTCTTCTGAAGGAAACATCAAAACAACGGAATATAGATAATTGGTGCCACCAGACAAATACTTACCGGTTGTTGGATCGGCTACTTGGGCCGTCCCTGTTTTTGCAGAAATGTTGTAGCCAGGTAATTCATAAACGCCATAGGCACTTCCATAATTTTCACTCTCGACAACATCACGCATATATTCACGGACCTCTGTTGCAGCCTCTTTTGTGATCGGATGGCCGACCTCTTCTGGTTGCGTGACCGTTTCTTCTCCAGTATTGCCATCAACGATTTTACTAATAAATTGTGGTTTCAGCATCGTTCCATTATTTGCGACCGATGTGAAAGCCTGCATCATTTGGAAATTCGTCACACCAATCGCTTGACCAAAGGAAGTCATCGCTTGGCTGACAGGATTATCTTCTGGGGTGATTCCAGTATTTTCGTTAGGCAATCCTGAATAGGTGCTACGGCCAAAGCCAAATTCTTTTAAGTATTGTTGCCAACGATCAGCCATCCGCTGCTCCAAGGTCACCATTCCGATATTACTGGACCATGAAAGAGCTTGGCGCATCGTCAGTGTTCCTTTTTGACCAAAGTCCCAGTCATTGATGGTTGCATCGTAAAGTTTTAATCCATCAGGACTTGGGGTAAAGGTTTCGTTCTCATTGAAGATGCCTTGATCGATGGCAGCTGCTGTCGTCAAAATCTTCATGGTTGATCCTGGCTCATAGTTGTCTTCAACTAACAGATTTTGCCAATCATTGATCGAATCCAAATTTTCTGGATTGTAGGTTGGTCGTTGCGCCATCGCTATGATTTCGCCGGTTTTGGCATCCATTAAGTTCGCTGTTAAGTTTTCTGGTTTGTTTTCTTTAAAGACGCTGTCCATCAGCGTTTCCAAATAGCTTTGGATTCGACTATCGATGGTGGTATAAACGTCTTTTCCGTCAACGGCTGCGACGGTCTCTGCTACTGTTCCGGGCAGCGGGTTTTGATTGTTATCTTTTTGATAAACGATCTCACCATCAGTTCCCGATAATACATCATTGTAAGCAGCTTCCAACCCAGTTTTGCCGACTAGACCAGTATCGTCATCATTGGCAACAGCATACCCGATAAAGTGAGAAGAAAAGACCCCATTCGGATAAAGGCGAGCTGGATGGCTATCAAAATGGAAGCCGGCAATATCTTCTTTTTCCATTGCATCTTCGATCGCATTTTTTTGTTCTAATGTAATATTATTTCCCTTGCTCCCAAAAGAGACCCGCCACAATTGTTGCTCAAGGCCATCCTCTAACGTATTGACTGCTGTTTCTTGATCAATGGACAATACATCTGACAAAATTTTGGCCAACTTATTGAAGTTTGCTTTTTCTGCAAAGAGATTTTTGTTGCCATCTTTGTAATTCTGATTCAAAACAGCATAAATGGAATACGAGGTCACATCTTCGGCGATCGGAATCCCATTACGGTCATAGATTGTTCCACGTTTCGCTTTGATCACTTCGCTGCCTTCATAAAGATTTTTGGTCTTTTCTGCTAATGAAGTTCCCGCGACATCCCCGACAATGACGATATAGCTCAAACGCGTGACAAACAAAAAGAACAATCCAATACTCGTAGCAAAGAGAATAATACCTACTTTTTTGCGATTGTTCGTTGTAGTTTGATTGTTCTTTTTTAAGTATTGCTTGAATTTATCTGTTAACTTCATTTAGTCCACTTTCCTTAAATTGCCATCATCGATCGACAATCCATTATCCTCAGCAATCTTTTGGATGCGCTCGGTTTTAGAAAGTTCATTTTTCTCTTGTTCCAACTGTTCTGCTTGTGTTGTTTTCTCAGTGATATCCGATTGGATCAAGGAAATATCATGCTCAACTTGGCTGATATTGGTCCGAATATTGATGGTCAAGATTGCCAACGTCAATACAGCGATAATCACAAAGGCAGCAATCAGTTTTTCTAGAGTAGAAATACTTTTTAACCGACGAGCCGGAGATGCTGGTACACGGATGACCTCAGGACGCTGGGGATCAGTAGGCAGTTTTTCAGTTGTCGGTTCAGAGTGATCCAAAGGTTGTGATTCAAGAGGTTCTCTGAATTCATAGTCATGAACTTTTAGTTCTGCCATAGTTGTTACCCTTCGCTTTCCTTGATTTTTTCCGCGATTCGTAGTTTCGCACTACGAGAACGATTATTTTCAGCTACTTCTTCCTCAGTAGGAAGCAGTGGTTTTCTTGTTATAAGTTTTAGTGTTGGTTGAAATTCTTCTGGTATCATCGGCAGACCTGGTGGCATATCCTTTGGTGTACTGTATTCCTTGAACATCGATTTCACAATGCGATCTTCTAATGAGTGGAACGTGATCACACTGACACGTCCGTTGACTGCTAAAAGATGAATGGCTTGTTCAAGTGATTCTTCAATTACACCTAGCTCATCATTGACTGCAATTCGAATGGCTTGGAAAACCCGTTTTGCTGGGTGACCGCCCTTTCTTCTTGCTGGAGCTGGAATGGCTGTTTTGATGATATCGACCAATTCCCCTGTTGTTTCGATGGGATGATCTTGTCTCACCCGCTCGATTTCCCGAGCGATTTGTTTTGAGAATTTTTCTTCTCCATAACGGAAGAAGATTTTGACTAATTGATGGTAGTCGAATTGATTGACCACTTCATAGGCAGTCAATGCTGCAGTTTGATCCATCCGCATATCCAGCGGTGCATCTTGGTGGTAGCTAAAGCCACGTTCGGCTTCATCTAATTGGGGTGAGGAAACACCTAAATCATACAAAATACCATCGACTCGGCTTACGCCGTGTTGATTCAATGCTTCCTTTAAATAGCGGAAATTACTTTTAATAAACGTGACCATCCCTTTAGCAACATAAGGTGCTAAACGTTCTTTTGCATGGTCGATGGCGGTTTGGTCTTGATCAAAAGCAAAGAGATGTCCTTCTTCAGACAGTTGTGACAATAAATATTCACTATGACCAGCTCCACCTAATGTACAATCGACATAGACGCCTTCTGGACGAATTGATAATCCATCAACGGTCTCCTGTAGCATAACGGTGTAGTGTTGAAAATCTGCCATGTGTTTTTTCCTCTTCCTATCAAGCCTATAAGCCAAAGTCGATCATTGTTTCAGCAATTTCATCAAAGTTTTCTTCTGCTTCTTCAGAGAATGCTTGCCAACGCGTTTCATCCCAAATCTCGATTCGATTTGAAACCCCGATGATCACGCAGCTTTTAGTAAGGTCTGCATGATTTCTCAATGTAACAGGGATATTGATTCGTCCTTGTTTATCGATCTCGCACTCTGTTGCAGCAGAATAAAAGAAGCGGACAAATGTCCGAGCATCCTTTTTCGCTAAAGGCATTTCGTTTAGTTTTTCTTCAAGTTTTTCCCATTCAGATAAGGGGTAGCCAAATAAACAGCCATCTAATCCACGTGTCACAACAAATTTTTCTCCGAGTTTTTCTCGTAGTTTTGAAGGGACGATTAGTCGGCCTTTTGCATCTATCGAATGTTGAAATTCTCCCATAAACATCGATAAATAACCCCCGATCTCCACCTGATATTCACAGTCTACCACAATCCCCCACTTTCTACCACAAATTATATGAAATTTGAAAGGGAAGTTGTTTGACTTTTCTTTACCAAATGAACAAAAAGAGGGAATCAGACTCCTTAAAGTCTTTAAAAAAACTTTAAGCAAAAAAATGGACGTTTATCAAGGGGCAAAACACTATAAGTAACTTACGATATTTAGAATGATCAAAACGACATGAAAGATGATCGTAAATAGAAAAATACTGCGCCAATACATCTTAAAATAGCGACCATATTGGATCTCTTCATAGTAGTACGCCTGAAAGACGGCCAGTAGAATGCCTAATAAAAAAATGGAGATCAAATAATACAATGTGATTGCTTGATCAAAAGTATATTTTGATAATTGATGAATCCCCACCATTAAAAATGGTACCGCTAAATCCGGTGCCTTCACATGGAAACGATCATTCAACGAAAGTGCAGAAACGATAAAACGACAAGCAAAATAAACGAGCACAGGAAAAATATACCAAAACAAAACGATTGGATTAAATCCAGACATACAGCAAAATCCTTTCTAACAACTAGTGTCACTATACTTTATTTTCTTTACATCCATGTTTCAGTTCTTTTAAAAATCTAAGCCGGAATAAGACAGCCATGAAATTTTTTAAGGAGGCTCTTATTTCAACAACTAACTTTCGAAAGTTTTAAAGAATGTATTTCTTTACCTATTAAAACAGAAGGGCGTAGCTTCAACAAGCCTATCTTGCCATTCTAACGAATTTTTTTATAGTGAAATTGAAATTTTCTTAATTTCTCCTTGGATCAACTTGAGTTCTTGAGAAATTGAGGGTAAACTGTCACTAGAATAACTCTAAAAGGTGGATTAGAATGAACGAGAAAAAACCAAAAAGTACCTTTGCAAAAATCACGCAAGTCGTGATCTGGACCATGCTTATTCTCACTGTCGGCTCGATTTTCTTAGCAGCGTACACAAGTATTATGGGTTAATCCTATTAAAAAATGCCCTTTTCCAAAATGATGGCTTCCATCTTTTGGAAAAGGGCATTTTTTTACAGTAACGGTGACACAAGACGTGCCAGGCCTTCCTTGATCTTGATCGTCAATTTTCTTTGTTGATACGCTTCGATCGTTAACGGTTTGGAATCGATCGAATCCGCCAGAAACGCTTCTTTTGTTTGAGTCGCAAGTTGCGCATCATAGATAATCGTATTGACTTCAAAATCTAAGCGAAAGGATCGAACATCGATATTTGCTGAACCAATCGATACAAGTCCACTATCTATAATCATCGTTTTCGCATGCATAAACCCTTTCTCATAGGTTTCAATGATTGCACCAAAATGAAGCAGCTCAGCCGCAAAGGAATAGGTTGCCCAATATACCAAGGGATGATCCGGTTTATTAGGGATTTGGATATGGACTTTCACCCCAGAAAGCAGTGCCAACTTTAAGGCATTGTGAATAGCTTCATCCGGAATATAGTAGGGCGTTTGGATTAGAATTTCTTTTTTGGCTAAATTGATCATTTTCAAATACGTCATTTTTATTTCTTCATGTTCCGTATCAGGACCACTAGTGATAACTTGGGCTGCGACTGTCCCCGCTTGTTTGATTTCAGGAAACAAAGAAGGATCATATTTGATCTCCAAGGCATGTTGTGAATTCCAATCCATCAAAAACCGATTTTGCAGCGAATAGACAGCTGAACCGGCAATTCGCAAGTGATTGTCTCGCCAATAGCCAAATTTTTCCACTTGTCCTAGATATTCATCTCCCACATTAAAACCGCCTGTATAACCAATCTCACCATCAATCACCACGATTTTACGATGATTCCGATAATTGATTCGCGGATTGACATAAGGAACGAACAAAGGAAAGAAAAAGGCAATTTGCCCGCCATGCAGACGCAATTCATCAAAAAACTTCAATGATACCTGGGTACTGCCCCAAGCATCTAACAAGACTCTTACTTTTACGCCTCGCTTTGCGGCTCGTACCAATGCTTCTTTGACCTCATTTCCCAATGCATCACTGCGATAAATATAATATTCCATATGAATGTGATTTTTTGCCTGTTCGATATCCGCGATCAAGGCATCAAATTTCTGCCGCCCATCGGTATAAAGTGTCATGCTATTGGCTGTCGTATAGAGGGATTGACCAAAGACCGTCAACAGATAGACTAACTGCTGGACCTCTACTTGAGCAGTCGGCGGATGCGGAAACAAATGACGCGCGAGCGCTTGTTTTTGTTCTTCTAATTCAACGTTTAGACCAATCTTTGCTTGTGAGCGCATATCGAAAATCTTTTCCTTGGAAATTCCTCTACCAAAGAAAAAGTAAAGCACAAAACCAACGATTGGGATGAACATCAAGACCAAAAGCCAGGCCCATGTCTGAGCAGTCTGACGTCTCTCTCTGAAAATGATAATGATTGATAACAAAATATTAACTATAAATAAAATGGTTACCAAATTATCCATTACAACCATTTTTCCACCTCTTCCCCGATTTCCCGCTACTAAAGCATATCAAAAAATAGTACCTAAAGTAAAGAAACACTGTGATGAAACAAAAAAAGCCGATCTGACGATCGACTTTAATAAAACATACGTTTAGAATTTTAAAAATCGGCGCATTGATAAGACGGAACCAAGCGAACCAATCACGATACCAATCAGTGCCATCACACCGCACACTTGTATTAGAAACATATTTGGTGCAATTAAGCTGTAATTTGAACGTAGCAAGGATGGATTGACCATTGCATAAACTTGATGATACCCGAAGTACATCAACGCAATTGGGACAATTGATCCTAAGAGTCCGATCCAGCCTCCTTCAAGGAAGAACGGCCAACGAATGTAGCCGTTTTTCGCCCCAACCAGACGCATGATTTGAATTTCTCTTTGACGGGACAAAATCGTGATCCGAATCGTATTAGAGATTAGGAACATTGCCACAAAAATCAGTAAGACAGCAGCAGCTAAGCCCCAAGTCCGCACAGCCGCAGACAATTCAAAGATTCGGTCAGAAGAATCTCCACCGTAATCGGCTTTAAAGACATTCGGCAAATCCCCAGCTTGTTCTGCGATCTCTGTCGTATACTCTGGATCTGTGGCACTTACAACAAATACGTTATACAGTGGATTACTGTCGCCTTCGAACAAGTTCCATGAATCCCCCATGGCATCCTGGATCTTCTGCAATTCTTCGTCTCGACTAGAAAATGTCACTTCTGAAACGTTCGGCAGATCATTTAAGGCCTGTTCTAAAGCATCCATGTCTTCTTGTTCTGTACCAATATCAACGAAAACCGACACGTCCACATTCTCACGAATATCTTCGGCTAGTTTTGTTGCATTTAAGATTACACCTAGAAAAATACCGACTAATGTTAATGTGATCGTCACGGCACTCAATGACGCGATAGTCATCCAGCCGTTACGCTTTAAACTTTTAATACTCTCCAGGAGATGACGGAAAAATGTTCTAATCATCGTAACCATATTCTCCTTCCGCTTGGTCGCGAATAATGCGGCCATTCTCAATCGCGATCACGCGATGACGAATCGTATTTACGATCGTACTATTATGGGTCGCCATAACGACCGTTGTTCCTTGTGCATTGATTCGATCAAGCAATTTCATGATTTCCCATGAGTTTTCAGGATCTAGATTTCCGGTTGGTTCATCCGCAATCAATACCTTCGGTGTATTTACGATGGCACGAGCGATCGACACCCGTTGTTGTTCCCCACCGGAAAGTTCACTTGGAAAGACCCGAACTTTATGTTTCAGTCCGACCAAATCCAAAACTTCCATCACCCGTTTTTTGATATCACGGGGTTTGCGTCCGATAACTTGCATTGCATAAGCAACATTTTCAAAGACCGTTTTCCGCGGTAAAAGTTTGTAGTCTTGGAAGACCACGCCGATTTCCCGGCGCATCAAAGGGATCTCACGGTTTTTCATGCCGACCAAATCATATCCTGCGACATTCAAAACGCCTTTTGTTGCTCTTTCTTCTCGATACATCAATTTGATAAAGGTTGATTTTCCGGCGCCGGATGGTCCAACGACATAGACAAACTCCCCTTGATCAATTGAAATCGAAAGGTTACGGATAGCAGTCGTACCATTAGAGTACTTTTTCATTATATCTTTCATTTCTATCATACAGCTATCTCTCCATCTCAAATTTTCATTCTGGCTTATTATAGCATGAATATATTTCACCTTGCTTGCAACAGATTACAATTGTGTTTCAATCTGTTTAAGTCATACCAGGTTATTTTTGATTCAGTTTCAGCTTCAAATAGGCATCGATAAAGCCGTCCAAATCGCCATCCATGACTGCCTGTACATTCCCAGTTTCGAAATTCGTTCGGTGATCTTTGACCATTGAATAGGGATGGAAGACATAAGAACGAATTTGCGAGCCCCAGCCGATCTCTAATTGCTCGCCTCGCAAGGCTGCTGCTTCTTGTTCTTTCTTTTCGACTTCTAATTGATACAGCTTAGCTTTCAACATCCCCATCGCTTGCTCACGGTTTTTCAGCTGTGAACGCTGGGCTTGGCTAGCGACCACTGTACCTGTTGGAATGTGAGTGATCCGCACAGCAGATTCGGTTTTGTTGATGTGCTGTCCACCAGCGCCGCTTGCGCGGTACGTATCGATCTTCAAATCATCTGAGTTGATCTCCACATCGATCGCCCCATCTAATTCTGGCATCACATCCACCGAGCAAAATGACGTATGCCGTCTCTTAGCAGAATCAAAAGGTGAAATACGGACCAAGCGATGCACGCCTTTTTCCGACTTCAAATAGCCATAGGCGTTGTGGCCTTTCACAAGTAATGTGACACTTTTGATCCCCGCTTCATCACCGGCTTGATAGTCCAAAGTTTCCACCTGATACCCATGTTGTTCACAAAAACGAGTATACATCCGTAACAGCATGCTGCCCCAGTCTTGCGACTCGGTACCGCCTGCTCCCGGGTGCAGCTCGATGATGGCATTGTTTCGATCATAGGGTTCATCTAACAACATCGACAATTCATAAGAAGCCATTTTCTCATTTAACTTACCGATTCGCGCATCAAGTTCTGCTTCCATTTCCGGATCGGCTTCTTCTTGAATCATTTCCAACATCACTTCGAGTTCTTCCAATTCTTCTGCTAGCTGATTGAATTGATCGTAAGTCTCTTTGTTGGCATTGTTGGCGTTAATGACTTGTTGAGCTTTTTCTGAATCATCCCAAAAGGTAGGATCTGCCATTTGGTGTTCCGCTTCCGCAATGTCCTCTTCTAACTGATCTAAGTCAAAGAGACCCCCTAAAACTGATTATTTTTTCATTCATCTGGGTCAATTGATTCCGAATATCTGCGATTTCCATTAAAATTCCTTCTTTCTTTTTTTCTTACAAACGAAAGTAGACTGGACAAAAACGTCTGCCAGCCTACTCTCACCTTTTTCAAAACTTGTTACATATTTTTCCCGTGGCAATTCTTGAATTTTTTCCCGCTTCCGCAAGGACAAGGATCATTGCGGCCCACGTTTTTGAAACTTGGCGCTTGGGCAGCCGGTGCTTCTTCTACCCCTTGTGCTTCTCCTTGGGCTACTTGTTCCCGTTGAACGTTTTGGCGGATTTCTGCCTTCATAAACAGACGAGTTACTTCATACTCGATGGCTCCAACCATGTTTTCAAACATATTGAATCCTTCTGTTTGGTATTCAACTAACGGATTGTTTTGTCCATAAGCCCGTAACCCAACCGATTGGCGCAATTGATCCATGGCATCGATGTGGTCGGTCCACTTCGTATCAACGACTCGTAAAATCACTACTTTTTCAAATTCCAGTAATTGTTCTGGACTATTAAGTTGTGTTTTCTTTTGTTCAAAGACTTCTTCTGCCCGTTGGTTTAGATAATCTTTAATCTCTTGAGCTGATTTGCCCTTGATGTCTTCAATACTGATGGTATCTTCATGAACAAGTGCATTGGCAGCAAAATCAACGATTCCTTCATAATTCCAATTGCTTTCTTCTAATTGCGTATGACTGTCAACGACACGGCTGATGGAACGTTTCACCATATTCATTAATTGTGGTGAAAGATCCGTTTCTTCCATGATTACTTCTTGACGTTGTCCGTAAATAACTTCCCGCTGTTCTCGCATTACGTCATCGTATTGCAAGACGTTTTTCCGGGTATCGTAGTTATTCCCTTCCACTCGTCTTTGGGCAGATTCTACTTGTTTTGAAAGCATCTTGCTTTGGATCACGGCATCGCCTTCATCGATTTTCATCCGATCTAAGAACACTTTGATTCGTTCAGAACCAAAACGTTTCATTAAATCATCTTCTAGCGACAGGTAAAATTGCGACATCCCTGGATCTCCTTGACGTCCCGCACGTCCCCGCAACTGGTTGTCGATCCGTCGTGATTCGTGACGCTCGGTACCAATAACTGCCAATCCGCCTAGTTCTGCAACACCAAGACCCAACTTGATATCCGTTCCCCGACCAGCCATATTGGTCGCGATCGTTACAGCACCTTTTTGCCCAGCATTCAAAATGATTTCCGCTTCTTTAAAGTGATTCTTGGCATTCAATACTTCATGAGGAACTTTCTCCCGATCAAGCATTGATGATAGTAATTCAGAAGTCTCAACAGCGACCGTCCCTACAAGGACTGGTTGCCCTTTGCGGTGACGCTCTTTGATGTCTTGAACGACTGCTTGGAATTTGCTGGTAAGTGTTGGATAAAGCAAGTCCGCACGATCATCCCGTAAGATCGGTTTGTTCGTAGGAATCTGAATGACTTGCATGTTATAGATTTCTCTAAACTCTTCTTCTTCCGTTTTCGCAGTACCGGTCATCCCAGACAGTTTTTTGTACATCCGGAAATAGTTCTGGAATGTGATCGTCGCCATCGTTTTGGTTTCATCTTCGATCTCGACACTTTCTTTTGCTTCGATCGCTTGATGCAGCCCGTCAGAATAGCGGCGGCCATCCATGATCCGACCTGTAAATTGGTCAACAATCATTACTTTGCCATCTTGCACCACGTAATCAATGTCACGAATCATGATGTAATTCGCCCGCAACGCTTGGTCCAAGTGATGGGTCAATGCGGTGTTTTCGATATCATACAAGTTTTCTAAGCCGAAGGTCTCCTCCGCTTTTTCGATCCCACGTTCTGTCAAGCCGATCGTTTTTGATTGAATATCGATTTTGTAGTCTTCTTCTTCCGTCAAGCGTTTGACGAAATTGTCGACCCGATTGTATAGCGCGGTCGATTTTTCTGCTTGTCCTGAAATGATCAATGGCGTTCTCGCTTCATCGATCAAGATCGAATCGACTTCATCGACAATGGCATAGTTTAATGGACGTTGTACCATTTGATGACGATAAACCACCATGTTGTCCCGCAAATAGTCAAACCCTAATTCATTGTTTGTACTATAAGTGATGTCACAAGCATACGCCGCACGTTTTTCTTCTGCTGATTTTGAGTTGATGTTCAAACCGACTGTCAATCCTAAAAAGTTGTACAGCTCCCCCATCTCAGTCGAGTCACGAGTTGCCAAGTATTCATTGACAGTTACGACGTGGACACCTTGACCGCTCAAAGCATTCAAATAAACAGGTAATGTCGCCGTCAAGGTTTTCCCTTCACCCGTACGCATCTCTGGGATATTCCCATCATGCAAGACGATCCCACCCATTAATTGGACGTGGTAAGGATAAAGGCCCAAAACGCGTTTTGCAGCTTCACGTACTACTGCAAAGGCTTCAGGTAATAATTTATCCAAAGTCTCTCCCTCTTGGAAACGACGACGAAATTCATCGGTTTTCCCGCGTAATTGTTCATCAGATAAAGCGGCCATTTCATCCGCATGTGATTCAACTTGATTCGCAATATGGTCAAGACGTTTTAATTCTTTTTTGTCGTTTTCGATTAATTTTCTAAAAAAATTGGCCATACCTTAATAATTCTCCTTTTACTTCTGCATTATCCTAGCTGGAAACTCTCCTAACTATTTTAGCACTAGTTCACCATAAATGAAATATTTTTCGATAGAACTATCGCATCAATCTTGCGTGATAAACGGATTCTTAACCTTTTTTCACAGATTTTAAAGAAACGAAGGGAAAAAATACGCAACAAGCCATCGATCGGTGCCCAAAGTCCAGCGCACGTCCAAATGACTTGTTGCGAATATTTGCAAATTAGGCCGTTTTAAAACGGGTTTTTATGAAAGCTAAGAAGAGCATCAGCAGCATGCCTAAAGATTGGATCCCAATCATCAAGATGATGTCCGCGCCAATAAATCCTGCCAACATCGCCACCAGAGAGCCTGCCCCCAGTGCATTCAAAATCACGTTGGTACTTTCTTTGAAACTGCTGATCGTCGACAGTCGCGACTTTTTCGTCAGCCAGAGGAAAAACGCTGCGCCCATGACGAGGATACTATTCATTGCCACCAATAAAAATGCCACCGTGATCGTCTGGCTGAAGAAAATCGCCGTCTCGTTGTTGCGATAAAAGCCGTCTTCGATCACTTTCTGAAACGAAGCCGCATCATGCACTTGATCAGGCATCATTTCCGCCGTGTAACGCATCTCATAATGATAGGTTTGTCCATCGATTTCCTCTTTGATGGTCCAGTCTGTTTCACGAAAATTGATGGCATATTTTGCTCTTGAAAGGTCCGCTTCTGAAAGCGCAACACCTATAATGCCCGCTTCTGTTTGCGAAAAGACTTGTGACTCATCCGTTAAAAGTTTGCCATCTTCCAGCTGCAGTTCACTGTATTCGGCTGCTGTTTCAGCAGTCATGAGTGTTTTTGCATGGGGGAAAAATGCTGCAAAGGCTTGATCCGTTTGCTTGCTGATCATCAAGGTCAGCGGGATCATCAGCAAGGACATCAAGAAAATATAGACAAACACTTGCTGCCAGCGATTTAATTTTTTACGCCATGCATAGACTTTTGTTGGAGAAAATATGGCCCCAAAGTATGTTAAGGGAAATCGTTGTTCAGACATCCTATCATTCCTATCCTTTTGTTCCGCCCGAGGTCAAACCTGAAACAAAGTATTTTTGTAAGAAGAAAAACAGTGCAGCAATCGGTACGGCGATCAAAATCGCCCCAGCCGCAAAGAGTGCGACCCGTTGATTACGGGCATCGTTGATAAAGGTCTGCAGCCCGACTGCGACGGTCAAACGCTCTTGTGAGCGAAGCAAGAACCGCGCCAGCAAGAATTCGCCGAATGGCCCCATAAAGGCCCACAATGCTTGGACGGCAACCATTGGTTTTACGAGGGGCAAAACGATTTGCCAAAAGATGCGGAAATGCCCTGCACCGTCAAGTTTTGCTGATTCATCCAAGTCGATCGGTACCGTATCAAAGTACCCTTTCATCAGCCAAGTATTCATGGGAATCCCACCACCGATATAGATCAGTGTCAAGAACCAGAAACTATCTAGACCGTTTGCTAATAAGCCCATGACATAAAAAGCGGTCAACGCCGACATCGTTGGCACCATCTGAACGATCAAGAACACCATCAAACTGCTCTTACGACCGGCAAAGCGATAACGACTGTAAGTATACCCTGCCAGTGTTACGATCATTACTTGGATCACCATCGTGGAAACAGCCACGATCAAGGTGTTTTTATACCATGTCAAATAGGGGGTTTCATTGAACAATCGTCGAAAGTTGTTCAATGTCCAATCCGCATCAAAATCCAAGCGAAAGGCGATCATATTCCCTGCCTTGAAGGCTGAGGTTGCGGTAATCAACAAGGGATAGATGATAACGATCGATAAAGCGATCATAAACAAGTAGGTAAATAATTTGCTGAAAGAAAACTTTTTCTTTTTCATCCTCAATCCTCCATATTAAATGCATTCGTCTTTTTAAACACCAGTAATGAAATGGAAATCACCACAAAGGAAATGATCAAGGTCAATGCAGAAGCAATCGAGTATTGTGGCGAGCCGCCCGTCGTCAATTTGTAGATCCATGAAATCAAAATATCCGTCGAACCGGCATTTCCACCTAAACTTCCTGGACCACCTTCGTTAAAGAGATAGATCATGGAGAAGTTATTAAAGTTCCCTGTATATTGCGTAACGAAGGTTGGTGCTGCCACCAAAAAGATCGCCGGTAACGTAATATTGCGAAAACGCTGAATCGCATTTGCTCCATCCATTTTGGCTGCTTCATACAAATCTTCAGAAATGGATTGTAAAATCCCTGAGACCATAACATAAATATATGGAAACCCTAACCAACCTTGAATCAAAATAATCGCGGTCTTTGTCCAAAACGGGTCGGTTTTCCAAGCAATATTGCCAATATCAACAAAAGGCAAATTGTTCAATAGCGGGATCACCTGCGTATTGATCGCTCCAGCGGTATCATTAAACATGTTCGAAAAACTCATGATCGTGATGAACGCTGGCACCGCCCAAGGAAGCAAGAAAATCACCCCGAAGACCCGACGGAACTTCACAAATTTTTGATTGGCAACAACTGCTGTCAGTATTCCTAAGGTAATTTGCAAAGTAGTTGCTAAAACGGTCCAAATCACCGTCCAACTAAACACTTTTACAAAGGTGTCGCGGTAAGAACTTAAGGTGAAGATATTCGTAAAATTCGAAAAACCGATCCAGTCGATTAAGTTTGCTGGCGGAATATGTCGAAAATCATAGTTGGTAAACGCCATGAAGAGTGTCACCATTACCGGAAAAATAATTGCTACGATCATCACCAGATAGGCTGGGATCGTCAATAGATAAGCGAAACCATCCTCATACAATTTATTGAAAAACTCTTTTCTCGTAACTGCCACCGGGAACCCTTTTTCAATACTTTGGCGAACTTGATAGGCATCTTTGATATTTAAAACCCAAAAGATAATGAAAATAACGGTAACGATGACCTGTAGCGTTCCTTCGATCAACAAGAACAAAGAATTGTGTTCCATCGGTACTGATCCCAGTGTGACAAAGTTATATAATGCTTGTCCACCGAACAAAAGCATTTCGCCTAGAAAAATTAGAAAGACCGCAAAAAAGAGTCCCGCTTTAAATTTCTGACCATTTTTGAATTGTCCCACCCCAGGGATGATTGAAAGAAGCGCTGTCTGCGTGGCTTTTGAATTCGTCCTCATATGTATCCTCCTTAAAATCGAAAGTCTGCCAAGCGGCCGACGATCCATAGAAATCAATCTCATCAAGCAATTTCTTGCGTGCTACGTTGCAAGGAATCCTTTTGACAAACATCCTCTATAGAATCGTCGACATGAATGACAGACCGTAATCGGCTATTTATTAATATTTCTGCTCAATCGCTTCTTCGATTGTTTTGGCAGCATTATCCGCTGCTTCTTGAGGAGTCATATTGCCTGAACCTGCATCAAACAGCATGTTTTCAGCCCCTACCCAAACCTCAGACATTTCAGGGATATTTGGCATTGGTTGTGAAACACTGTATTGCTCGATCACTGCTTTTGCTACTGGATCATCAGAAGCAGCAACTGTTTCTTGAGCCATAATGTTTGCTGGAATATCATGACGCATTTCATACAATTTCTCTTGATTAGCTTCGTTTGTTAAATATTCGACAAATTGTTGAGAAACGTCTTTGTTTTGTGAGTAGTTGGAAACAACCCATGCTTTTCCACCACCAAACGTTTCATAATCATTGCCATTGCTCAGCGTTGGGATTTTCGCTACGCCATAGTTAATCCCTGCTTCTTCAAAGCCGTTCACGCCCCATGGTCCGTAAATGATGGCTGCTGTTTTGCCTTGGTTAAAGTAATCTAACATCAAGTTTTCGTTGGCTGATACATCCAGCATTCCTTGCGGCCAGACATTTTGGAACCAATCAGTTGCGTACGTGATTGCTTCAACAGAACCTTCATTGTTGATCCCTAAATCAGATGGATCTGTCCCTTCATCCCCAAAGACATAACCACCATAACCAGCTAATAGACCATACGTATAATAAAAGTCTGTCCAACGAGCTAAGAAACCAACATTGTCATCGCCTTCTGCAAAACGATCATCTTTTGCTAGCTCTTCTAAATCAGAAAAAGTTGCTGGCGCTTCATCGATCAAATCTTTGTTATAGAACATGACAACTGCTTCAATCATTGCTGGTGCGCCATAGATTTTATCATCGATCGTCACTTGTTGCTTGTCTGTATCGCTGTACCGTCCATCATCTGGCAAAGTCATTTCTGCCAAATGCCCTTGCGAGCCTACTTGACCTACACGATCGTAAGGAGACATCGTAACATCTGGACCTTTCCCAGCAGGACCGTCTAGTTGAAGCGCATCCATTTGATCGAACATATCCATTTCTACAACGTTGATGGTAACATCATTTTCAGATTCAAAGTCAGATTTCACTTCATTGATATAATCAATATAGTCTGCGCCTACAGAGACCGTGAGCGTTTTTTCATCGCTACCTGAACCTGCATCTGCATTACTACCATCGGTACTACCACCGTTGCCGCCACACGCCGCAAGCGCTAACAACGCACTTCCTGAAACTAATCCTAGAGCTGCCTTTTTCCAATTCACTTTCATCCTGTTTACCTCCTGCAATTTGTAACTCCATTATGCAACCGGTTTCTTAAAATGGCAAACCTTTTCTAAATGTTAGCGATAACAAAAATAGAAAAAGCCTTTAAATTAAGATGTCGAGGAATCGAAAAGAAATTGCGCAACCATTTGCTTAATTTTTCATTTTGTGGATTCACGAACCACGAGTTGAGGTAAAAAGCGCTGTTGTCGCTGGCTCGTATCATTATGTTCGATTTTTTGGATCAATAATTCGCCGCAAACTTCCCCCATTTCCACAATGGCTTGCTTCATCGTTGTCAATTTTGGCGAACTTACCTGATCAAGGAATACGCCATCGTAGCCGATGATCCCAAAATCATCTGGCACCTCCACTCCGATCGACTGTAAGCCTTGATTGATGCCTAACGCTAAACGATCTGTGGCACAGATAAAACAAGTGTTTTTCATTAAATGCTCATTCTGCGATTGGATAAACTTGCGGGCGGCGGAAGATCGGTTGTCAAAACGATAGATTTTTGGTGATATTCCCGCTTTTGTGACTGTATCTATGTACCCTTTTTCTCGGCTTTTCGTAAACGCTTCTTTCAACTCTAAACCAATATAGACCAATTGTTGATAGCCGGTGTCGATAGCATGTTTGCATGCAGAAACGATTCCTTGGTAGTTGTCACTGTCAACAAAACTGAACCCAGCTTCATTTTCGCCAAATAACACCACAGGCTTTCTTAAATTTCTTATCCAGTCCATGTCAGCCTGGCGAAAGCCCGTAATGATGCAGCCATCTGCTGGACCACGATCCACCCCGTCAGTCGTAACTAGCTGCAAAGAATAGTGTGCTTTACCAATAGAACGAGCGATCCCAACCAATAAGTTCATATAGTAAGGTTCCGTCGTATCCATCTCCTCTAAAATATACACTTTGATGATATGGGAACGCTTGGAAACTAATGATTTGGCAGCAATATTCGGCTGATAATCCAATTCAAGCATCGCTTGATGAACCAGCTGCTTTAACTCTTCAGTTACTTTGTCCGGATGATTGATCACTCGAGAAACGGTCATTGCGGAAACATTTGCTTTTTTAGCAACATCTGCTAGCGTAGTCATGATTCACTCTCCTTGTATTATTTCATCTATAGTATAACATAATAAACCAAAAGAAGAACCAAGGCACTCTCTATATAAAAATATTTCCAGCCAATTTAATGAGTATAAAAAAACAGAGTAACTTCTCAGCTACTCTGTCAAAAAAGACTATTTTTTGGGGTGTCGAGAAAAAGGTATCAACACTTGTTAATCGGTTTCGATCAACCCGTATTTGCCATCTTTTCGACGATACACAATGCTCGTTCCATTCGTTTCCGCATCTTCAAAGATAAAGAAGTTGTGTCCAAGCATGTTCATTTGTAAAACAGCTTCTTCACTGTCCATTGGTTTTAAAGACAAACGTTTTGTACGTACGATGTCTAATTCAGAACCATTGTTTTCTTCATCGTTTGCTTCAGTTGTGAACAAATCACCATCTGTTGGCGGAACCAATGCTGTCTCGCGAGATTTGCGGTTGATTTTTGTTTTAAATTTGCGGATTTGGCGTTCCAATTTGTCAACAACCAAATCGATACTAGCATATAGATCAGGTGAGGTTTCTTCCGCACGCAGAACTAAGAATGGTAAAGGAATCGTTACTTCTACTTTTGCTGTTTTTTCAGTATAAACTTTCAAATTAACATGTGCTGTTGCTTCCGGCACATCGTTAAAATAACGTTCTAATTTACCTACTTTTTTCTCGACGTAATCACGGATCGCTTCTGTTACCTCGATATTTTCGCCGCGCACATTATATCTAAACATAAAAATTACCCCTTTCGTCTACCAGTAAAGAAGGAAAAGGACCACTCTTTTCTTCTTCTTAACTCTATTATATCGAACTCTTGCTCATTTGCCTAGTAAATCGAACAAATTTCTTTAAGCGTTTTCAAAATAACGATTCAACGGGCAAAGGAAAAGGATCGAATCGACTGGGGGCCAAAGGTCTGCAATGCTTCAGCTGCGTGATATAACGTTCTACCGGTAGTGTAAACATCATCGATCAACAACAGTTTCTTGTTTTTTATTTCAACCGTTGCCTCTGGCTTCACCGCAAAAGGTTGCACCTCCTCTAATCGTTGCTTGCGAGAACGTTGAGCTTGTGGTGCGGTATCAACCACTTTATCCAGCCATTCTTTCGACTTAACTCCGCCTGCGTCTAGCACAGCGGTCACTTGATTAAACCCTCGCTCCTGGTAACGTTCTGCCGATAGCGGGATGGGTATCAAACAATCGTAATCAAAGTTGTTGATCTTTTGTCTGATGGCAGCAGCAAAGGTCTCTCGCAACTGATAGTTTCCCATTAATTTGTATTCGTGAATCCACTCCTTCATCCCTTGATCGTAAGCGAACAGTGCCCGATGCTGCAAATGGATCATGGGACAGGTTTTCGCCCAAAAGAGACAGTCACTGCAGGAAATGGTATCCTTTTTGCCACATGTTGGGCAGCAGCTTTGCCAATTGATCACTGTAAATCGCTGAGCGCATTGTGGACATAATTCTTTTTCGGGGATGCGCCAAGGAGCCAACAGCTCAATGATCGTTACCTCTCTTGAAAAAAATATTTGGCACCAACTACACTCCATCGGTCAACCAGCTCCTTGCTAATTGGTTCATCTCATTGATTTCTTTGATTGCTTGACGGATTGCTTCTGTCATTTGGTCGTAGAAAAAAATGACTTCCCCTTCTGTAAACGCACCTTTGCGATCGACACGGCCAGCGATTTGTACTAACGCCGATTTTGTAAAGACCGGGTGATTGGCTCCCAGTACCACCACTGAGACATTTTCAAACGTTACACCTCGTTCTAAAATCATCGTTGTAAACAACACCTTGTACACTTGGCTACGTGCCGATTGGACTTTTTCCCTCCGTTTTTCATCTTGTGAAGAAACACTAGTGAGGAGCCATGATGCTTCTTGCCTGCGGACTGCCCCTTCCATTTCCTTCATCAGCTGAATACTTGGACAAAATACCAAGACAAAGTTTTTTTTAACCAACCGCTGCAAGTGCTGTAGCAATGGTCGCAGCCAACGTTTTTTGCGATAAGCCTGCGCCCAGCGGCTATAATGAATAGGTTTCGGAACGATCAGCGGACGCTGATGAAACCGTAGAGGCATTTTTAACACTGCAAATTCCGAATGAATTTCTTGCAACAATCGTTTTGAAGGCGTCGCACTTAAATAGATCAGACACCCGTTTTCTGCCAAGGCATTGTATAATCCGTAACGCAGCTGCGCATCGCCCTCGTAGGGAAATGCATCTATCTCATCCACCACGATCAGTTGAAAGCTGCGATAAAAATGCAGTAGCTGATGAGTGGTGGCAATAAGGATCGTTGTATAACGATAAGGTTCTTCTGATTTCCCATAAAGGAGCAGGCTTTCCTCTTGTGGGAACGCTTGTTGAATCCGGGGGAACAGTTCACGGCAGACATCGATCCGTGGCGAGACGATCGCCACACGACCACCTTCTTGCCGTATGTGGCGGATCGTTTCAAAGATCATCTCGGTCTTCCCTGAACCCGTGACTGACCAAACAAGAGACGATTTCTTTTGTCGACAATTTGCCACTAGTTGCTGAGAAATTTTTTGCTGAAACGAAGTCAACACTCCTGGCCAAACGATCTTGTGATCAAAGGCTGCAAGATCCGTTTGTTGAATTACGAGTTGGCCATCTGATGTGATCCGACCATAGCGAATACAAGTTGGACAGTAATAGCAGCCTATCGGCAATAGAACCGACGGCTTGTGGTGGGAAGAACCGCAACGCTGACAAACGATTCTCTTCCCCTGCTCGAGCATTGCCGGTCGAGAATCAAAAGTTTTTCCTACACTCATTGTTTCATCTAAAACAAAAAATTGTCTTCCTTTTTGATTGGTCATAACATACACCTCAGTTTTAAGTACGCAAAAAAATCGGTTCAAGTACTTTTTGAAAAGTACTTGAACCGATTACAGGTTTCTTGTTTGCTTCAACAGCAGGTCTTGCTTATTCGCCGATCAATGTCAAAGCTTGATCTAAGACTTTTTCGCCGTTCATCATGCCGTAATCTGCCATGTTGATTACTTCTAATGGAATTCCTTTTGGCGCTAGACGTTTCTCGAAATCCCCTTTCATGAAACGAACTTGTGGTCCTAATAGTAAAACGTTTACGTCTTTGCTTTCTAAATGTTGATCTGCTTCTGATGCGGAAACTGCAAAAATATCTGCTTCTAATCCTTTTGCTTCAGCTGCTTTTTGCATTTTTGTTACTAATAAGCTTGTACTCATCCCTGCAGAACAAACTAACATAATTGTTTTTTTCGCCATATCGAACACTCCTTGAATTTTAATAATAAGATAACATTTCCTATCTCTAGTATAGAACAAGTTTGAAATTTGTCAACGCTTTCTATCCAGCAACCAGTTTGATTTTACTAAACGATTAAAAACGACGTACTCTTTTTTTAAATTGACTAGGACTACCTCGTAGCCGGCATTCAGCCACGCATAAGCCCCATTTTCTGGATGTCGGTAATCATTCGCCCACCAATCGCTACTGGTGCGGGCACTTTTGGGCAAACCGGATGCTGGGAAAAGAAATTCATCAAACTGCGTAAACGTTAAGGTGATTTGCGAACCACCGTTGTTTTTTAAATAGTGAGTGATCGTATCGTACTTTTTGCGTCTACCCAAAGCAACTGCCTCCTCTTTGTAGAGTCTATGTTCGTACCTGTTTCTTTCTTCTATTTGTAACTTTCCTTCCGATTGCCTATACTAGAAACATAAAGGAGGCGATCGTGCGCGTGACTTATCGAACGATTCGACAAGACGGAGAAACAGAAATAGAAATCAAAAAATCGCGTTTCCTCTGTTCATTAAAACGAATTCAATCAGAAGACGAAGCCAAAGCGTTTATTCAAGCCCTCAAGAAAGAGCATTGGAAGGCAAATCATCATTGCAGCGCCTATGTATTAGGTGAAAATCATGAGATCCAGCGCAGCAGTGATGATGGTGAACCGAGCGGCACCGCTGGGGTACCGATTTTAGAAGTGTTAAAGAAAAACGAACTGATCAATGTGATCGCCGTTGTTACCCGCTACTTCGGTGGAACGAAACTGGGTGCTGGTGGATTGATTCGCGCTTATTCAAGTTCGGCCTCTGCTGGAATCAAAGAGGTAGGAATCGTCGAGGGTATTTTGCATCAAGAACTTGCCTTGACCATCGAGTATCCCCTTTTAGGCAAGCTCCAAAACTACTTAGAACTGCAGAATATCTATATAAAAGATATTGCTTATACGGAGAAAATCGTTGTCACCTTAATGATTCCTGAAGCAGTACTTGCCGACCAAGAAGCCGCTCTGATCGATTTGCTACAAGGTCAAGTGCAATTGACCAGAGGGACTACCGAATATGTAGAACGCTTGATCGAGCAGTCAACAGAGTAAGCCAGCTTACTAAAGACCTTCCAGTGTGTGCTCTTTTCCTCAAGGAGGACGCTGCCAAGTTTGCTACAACCAATGCAGGAAGCCCAAATATTTGAAAAGCCGAAACGGTCATGCAACCAGCGACGCTACGCAACAGCTGAAACGCTCGTAGGGTCCTTTCGGCTTTTTTGGTCTTTTTGTTGCCAATTGGAATAGACAGGTTATTTTTCCATATAAAATTCAAAACGATTACCAACATATTGGGTGCGCACGTATTCAAATGGTTGACCATCTTCAAATGAAGTGATTTGCCGCATACGTAAAATCGCATCGCCGCGTTTGATTTGTAAGTAATCAGCAATTTGCTCGGAAGCGACCATAGCTGAGATCGTTTGCGAAGCGCCGCCAATTTTCCGCTGTCCTTTTTCTTCCAACACTTTATAGAGGGAAGAGATGATCTCCTCCTTGCTAAAGTCATGAATAAACTTTTCAGGGATACTCGCTACTTCAAAACAGATCGGCACATCATCCGCATACCGAATCCGCTCCATCCGTAAAATCGTTTCGTGACCTTCTAATTGCAGCTTTTCCATCTCACTGGAGCTAGGTGCCGTCAAGAAATAAGCGACCGCTTTGCTGGAAGGCTTACGACCAAGAGAATTCATGATTTCGGTAAAACTCGTCGTGCCCGTCATTTTCTCTTGTACTTTTTGGCGAGCCACATAAGTGCCGGAACCGATTTTACGCTCAAGAATCCCCTCATCTGCTAAGGTTTGGATCGCTTGTCGCAACGTCATGCGACTCACGCCGAATTGTTTCGACAACTCGCGCTCTGAGGGCAGACGATCCCCGATTTTGTATGTATTGTTTTCAATATTGGCTTTAATTTGATCATGAATTTGGATATAAACAGGTAATTTTTCCACCACTACACATTCCTCCGTTCCCCTCCTATTATAACTGGTATATACCTAAATAGCTAATAAAAAAAGCAAAAACTGCTCTGTTTTTCTCAATTTGTGCGAATTCTTTCCCCATTTTATAGGCAGAAGAAAGAAGTTATCACAAAATGTCCAAACAAGAGCAGTCGCTTTTCTTTTAAATTGGTTCGGTCGCTGGCTTGAGAATTTATTCAGCCAACGCTTTATTGGCAGTGGCCATCAACAATCGGATACGATTCAATTGATTGACGATTGAGACACCTGGATCATAATCAATGGCCGCAATGTTCGCCTGCGGGTATTGACGACGTAATTCTTTCATAACACCTTTTCCTACCACATGATTGGGCAGACAGCCAAATGGTTGCAGACAAATGATATTGTTGACATTATTTTCCAATAGATCAATCATCTCACCGGTCAAGAACCAGCCTTCTCCCGTATGATTACCAATGGAAACAATCTCGCTCGCTTGCTCCGCAAGCTGATGGATCGAATGGATACCATCAAAACGCGTTGACGCCCTCAGTGCTTTATCCATCGGTTTTTGGAGCCTTTCAATCGCCATGATCGCAAAATCAGCGATCATTTTACTTTTCTTCGCCATCCCCAAATGCTCGTAGCGCCAAATCTGATTGTAGAGGGAATAATTCATGAAGCCGACAATATCTGGTACGACCGCTTCCGCTCCTTCTGCTTCTAACAGGCGAACGACATCGTTATTGGCAGTCGGTGAATACTTCACTAAAATCTCTCCCACGACACCGACACGCGGCTTCTTGATATCTCTTATCGGCACTTGATCAAAGGCTTGAATGATTTTTTTCATATTTCGATTAAACAGACTGAAGGAGCCATTACGAACGTTTTTGGCAATTTTTTCCAGCCATTCTTGATGGAGCCGATCGACAGCCCCTGCTTCTTGCTCATACGGACGGGTGCGATAAACGACCCGTTCAAAGAGATCTCCGTATAAAAATGCCACCGCCAAACGCTTCATCATCGGTAAGGTAAAGCGAAAGCCCGGATTTGATTCAACCCCGGTGTTGCCCATCGAAATAGATACCACCGGCACTTGTGGAAATCCTGCATCGTTCAGTGCTTTACGTAACAAAGGAATATAGTTCGTTGCACGACATCCGCCGCCCGTCTGAGTCATCAAAACACTGGTATTTTCAACATCATATTTTCCGCTTTGCAATGCTTCTACTAGCTGTCCAATGGAAATGATCGCCGGATAGCACGCATCATTATTGACAAAGCGTAAACCGACATTAACCGCCTCACGATCTTCACTAGGTAGACAGACCACTTGATACCCAGAAGCTTGCAAAGCAACATCGACTAACCCGCTTTGATGGATGGGACTCAACATCGGCAATAAGAGCGTGTGCTGCTTGCGCATCTCTTTGGTAAAAATGATCTTTGCCGGTTCCTCGTATTGCTTTTTAGGTACAAAGTGCTGTTTGTCCCGTTCGTTGACTGCTGCTTTCAAGGAACGCAACCGAATCCGAATTGCCCCAAGGTTCGCTCCCTCATCGATTTTCAACACCGTATATAACTTCCCATACTGCGCCATAATCTCTTCGACTTGATCAGTAGTGACTGCGTCGATCCCGCAACCGAATGAGTTTAATTGAACCAGTTCTAATTGTTTGTTTTTCGCGACCACTCGAGCTGCCGCATACAATCGCGAATGATAGACCCATTGATCCACAACCCGCAGATCGCCGACATTTGCTAAATGAGCAATACTATCCTCGGTCAATACATGGAAGCCTTCTTGGGTAATGACTTCTGCAATCCCATGGTTGATTTCAGGGTCCAAATGATACGGTCTTCCAGATAAAACGATCCCTTTTTGATTGGTCGTCATCAGCATACGTAGCGTTTCTTCTCCCCGTTGCGCAATATCTGCCTTGAACTGGTCCAGCTCCTCGAAACCGCTGCGTAGGGCTTGGGCAATTTCTTCTTCTACAAAACCAAAATCTTGAAAAGTACTCGTTAAAGTTTTGACCATTGAGGCTTCATCCGCCAAATTCAAAAACGGACAGCGGTAGTCAACCGCCCCTTCACGAATCGCATCGACGTTGTTACGAATCACTTCTGGATAGCTTTGCACAATCGGACAGTTAAAATGATTCTCAGCGGCAGTGTTCTCTAATCGCTCAAAAATGACCCCTGGATAAAATATCAACGGTACGTTTTGATCAATCAGTGCTTGGATGTGTCCATGGGCTAGTTTGGCTGGGTAACAAACCGTATCACTAGGAATCGTTTCGATCCCTTGCTCATATAGTTCTTTGTTGGAACGTGGCGACAAGGTTACTCGAAACCCTAACTTGGTGAAAAAGGTATGCCAAAGCGGATAATTTTCATAAAGATTCAATACTCTTGGTAGGCCGATTTCACCATGGACGGCCTCTTTTTTACGCAAGGAACGGTACTTAAACAAGCGGCGATATTTTTCATCCACAAGATTGACTTTGCGGTCTTCTTTCTTGATTTTGATTCGCGCACCACGTTCGCAGCGATTTCCGGTAATAAATTTTCGACCGTCAGAAAAGAGGGTCACCGTCAACAAGCAATTGTTTTCGCATAGACCGCAATTCGTAAATTCTTTTTCTGCTTGGAAATCGGCCATTTCTGCAGGAGACAACAATGTACTAACATCGTCAAGGGCTGCTTCTTCTAAAGCGATCAAAGCGGCACCATATGCCCCCATCAAACCGGCGATCGATGGTCGAACGACTTCACGGCCGCTGATCAATTCAAAAGCGCGCAGAACCGCTTCGTTATAGAAAGTCCCTCCTTGGCAGACGATTTTCTCGCCGAGGTCTTCAGGTCGCCGAACCTTGATCACTTTATAGATGGCATTTTTTATGACCGAGTAAGACAAGCCGGCTGAAATGTCGCCAACAGAAGCCCCTTCTTTTTGGACCTGTTTCACTTTTGAGTTCATAAAGACGGTACAACGCGAACCAAGGTCAACCGGTGCTTGGGCTTTTGTCGCTGCCAACGCAAATTCTTTGACATCCTGATTCATAGATTTGGCAAAAGTCTCAATGAAGGAGCCGCATCCTGAGGAACAGGCTTCATTCAATTGAATCGAAGATAACGCGCCATCTTTGACCGTCATCGCCTTCATGTCTTGCCCACCAATATCTAGGATAAAATCAACCCCCGGCTGGAAATGTTCGGCAGCTTTGTAATGGGCCATCGTTTCCACTTCACCGATATCGACTTTCAGTGCATGTTTGATCAAATGCTCGCCGTAACCTGTGATCGTTGACTTTGCGATGTAAACGTCAGAAGGCATCTGACGATAAAGCTCTTGTAAAACCGCCATCGTTGTCGCTAACGGTTCGCCTTCATTATTGCCATAAAAAGAAAACAATAATTCCCCTGCATCATTGATCAAAACCACTTTCGTTGTGGTTGATCCTGCATCGATGCCTAGATATGTAGCGCCTGTATGCTCAGACAACGCTTTTTCTGTGGCCACCGCTTGAGCATGGCGAGCACGAAAAGCAGTCAATTCCTCCTCGTCTTTAAACAATGGGGCTAATGTATCAGTTGGCGCGAGTTTGCCATCTTCTCCGTTGGCTAAGCGGGCCAATAGCACGGAAAGCTGTTGCTCTTCTTCTGCATACAGTGCGGCCCCCATCGCTACAAACAGTTCTGGGTTCTCGGGAAAAATGATATCTGCTTCTTGCAGGTTCAACGTATCGATAAATCGTTGACGCAGTTCCGACATAAACGTCAGTGGACCGCCTAAGAAGGCTACCTTGCCTTTGATTTTACGACCAGCAGCTAAGCCAGCAATCGTTTGATTGACCACCGCTTGAAAAATACTCGCCGCAATGTCCGCTTTTGCCGCTCCTTCATTGATCAGCGGCTGCACATCGGTTTTGGCAAAGACCCCGCAGCGTGAGGCAATCGGATAAAGGGTTTGATAATCTTTGGCTAGTTCATTGACCCCATTGGCATCCGTTTTCAATAAAACCGCCATCTGATCAATAAACGCACCCGTTCCACCGGCACAACTGCCGTTCATTCGCTGCTCCAATGCCCCTTCAAAAAAGGTGATCTTCGCATCTTCGCCGCCTAACTCGATAGCCACATCGGTTTCGGGAATCACTGTCTCAACTGTTTTGGTACAAGCGATGACCTCTTGGACAAATGGGATCCGCAAAACTTCCGCCAGACCCATCCCACCCGATCCGGTAATCGCCAGCGCCAGCTGCTGATCTTCGATCACTTCTTGCGCTTCTCTAATGATTTTTTCCGCTGCCTTCTGGATGTCTGCATAGTGTCGTTCATATCTTGAAAAACACGTTTGATTGCCTTCATCTAACAGAACCATCTTGACTGTTGTCGACCCGACATCGATGCCCGCTTTATATTTTTTCATTTGTTGCCTCCATCTAAACAACACTTTGTTGATTATCTAACAAGCCGTTTGTTATAATACTTATGTTCATTGTAATTCTTTTGATTGATAATTCAACAAACAATTCTAAGGAAGGTGTGGGATAAACAACAATTACCCGTTTTTTGTTGTTTATTTTGAAAGGAAATTCACAATATGAAAAAATTGGATTTACGTGTCAAACGAACCAATAAGTACATTATTGAAGCTTTTATCCGCTTAGTGGAAGAAAAAGGCTTCGAGCAAGTGACTGTCCAAAATATCGCCGATGAAGCCATGATCAACCGTGCAACCTTTTATGCCCATTACAAAGACAAACAAGACTTGTATGAAAAGATATTTGACTTGGCTGTCGAATCATTTACCGCGATTCTTGATTTTGAAGATTTTGTTCAAGGCAATCGCATCAAAATCCGCAAAATCGAAGCGGCCATGACCGAACTTTTTTTACACATTCAAAACAATCGTTCCTTTTATTTGACGATCATGGATGCCTCTGCCATTGAGATCATCCGTAAAAAGTTGGGCCTGATTTTGACTGAACGTTACCAAGAGATCTTTTCAACGTTGAGAATCACCGAAGGAGACATTGAAGTGCCCTTAGACTTCATCATTGACTATATGACCTCGATATTTGTTGGTACCTTGCATTGGTGGCTAACGGCAGAAACAACGATGACACCCGACCATCTAGCAAAACTTGTCATCAAACTGGTGGCAAACGGCCACCTGACTGTCTTGGGGATTGAGATTGAGGAATAGCTGCCAAACCCACTTTACTGGTTTGCCCAAAGAGAAGGGGGTCGCTCCCTTTTTGCGAAGAGCATTCATTTTAACAACGTTTAACCGTTTATTTTTTTCTAGAATCATGGAAAAACCCGTCCAGATCGCTTGATCACATGGACGGGTTTCTTACCGATTATTTACGTTCTTTTTGACAGATTTGCGTTCAATCAATTCGAAAGGAATGATTTCTGAGGTGATTTTTTTCCCGTTAAGAATACAGTCAAGCAGCTTTAAACAAGCGCGTTTCCCCATCTCATGAAAAGGCTGGGAAATGGTGGTCAGCGGTGGACTGACCATTGCGGCAATCCGAGAATTATCATAACCGACTACCGAAAGATCATCGGGGACGACGATCTTGTTTTCATAACAAATAGAGATAATCCCTAGTGCTGTTTCATCACTCGCACAAAACACAGCTGTAATCGGTTCTTTCCTCTCCAAATACCCGCTCATTGCACGTCTTCCAGATTGAAAACTAAAGTAGCCATAATCAATAAATTGTTTATTTACGGGAATCTGATTCTTCTCTAGGGCGTCGACATACCCTTTGATCCTAGGCACACTCGTATTTTCATCATCATAGCTTAATCCTGCCAAGCCAATATTGTAGTGCCCCTGTTTGATCAGATAATCAACAGCGGTAAAAGATGCCAAATAGTCATCCACTTTTATCGAAGGAATTTTTTTGTTTGTATCAGTACTAGAAACTAGAACAATCGGGATATTCAAGCTTTCGATCGGTGCTAAATCGTATTTAGACAAAAAAATGGAAAACACAATAATACCATCGACTCGACGTTCAGCCATAAGATCTAAACTTTTCTGAAACCCTTCTCCACCAACACCTGCATGAGTCACGATCACACTAAACCCTCTAGCGTGTGCTTCTTCTTCAATCCCCTCGATGATTTTTACATAAAAAGAGGTGTCGGAGTTCGGCATAATGATCCCCACCGTCTTTGTCGTTTTCGTTACAAGACTGATAGCAGTTTCATTCTTACGGTATCCTAACTTTTTGACTGCCGAAAGAACACGTTCTTCAACTTCTTTGCTATATCCGCCAATATTATTCAGCACTCTCGACACAGTGGCAATTGAAACGCCTGTTTCTCGAGCAATATCTTTGATAGTTGCCGCCATATCAAAACTCCTTTTATCTGCTTTCATTGCCTTTTCTTTCGATCGAATAGAAAAAGGCTTGTTCCTTCCATACTTGGCCGACAATTTCAGCCAAGTGTCTCTTCCATTCTAACAAATATTGAGAAAAAAACGATAGTTAGAAGAAGTAAAAACGACTTCTAGCTATCGTTAATCGGAGGAAAACGATGGAAATTGGTTCTAAGATACCTGCTTATTCACCCGTGATCCCAGACTTGTCGATACTTTCAACAAACCATTTCTGAACAAAAACATAGAAGAAGATCAATGGAAAAATACTCAGAATCGTTCCCGAATAGGCTACCGCCTCTGTATAACTAAGATTGGGATTGACTCCTGGATCACCTAGATTCGAGGTATTGTTGACGACATTGTTAAATTGACTTTCCAATGAATTGAGTAACATTGGAGTTGTTTGAATGTTTCCTTCTAAATAGAAAGAAGTCAACAAGGTTTCATTCCAGTACAACGCAAACGCATAGATCCCCACAATCACAAATGCAGGTCTCACCATCGGTAAGGCGATCTTATAAAAGGTTTTAAAGGCACCCGCTCCATCCAAAAAGGCTGCTTCTTCTAATGCAGTTGGGATCATTTTGAAAAACTGATAAAAGATCAAAATGAATAAAGCGGCTTGTTCTCCTTGACCCATAAGAGCTGGAAAAATCAGCGCCCCCATATTTCCGCTTAATCCTAACGTCGTAAAGAGTTGATAGCGAGGAATAAAAAACAACACCTTCGGCGCAAGATACGTAAAAAGCAACAATGAAAAGATCAGAAATTTTCCAGGTACTTGAAAACGGGCTAACCCGTATGCAATCAAAGCAGAAGAAAGCATCAGACAAACGGTCGATACTCCTGCAACAAGTACCGTAGTGAAATAGCTCCCTGGCAAACGTAACGCCCGCCACGTAAGCCGAAAATTTTCTAGATAAAATTCTGAAGGAATCCATTCGATCGAGTGATCAGCCAAATCTAAATTTGACATCAATCCTACAGTTATCATATTGATCAGCGGGAAGATAAAGACAAAACTAAGCACGATCAAGATTGCATAAATGACGATTTTTCCTAATAAGCCGTTTGTAAAATTGGTTCCCAGTAACAGTTTTTTCATTCTATGGGTATTTCCTCTTCGTCGTATCATCATTCTTAACCCGCCTTACTTTTCTTGCGTTCTTTTATGACCATATACAAAATACCAATCATTATGAATTGGAACAACGTATATAAAATAGCAATCGCTGACGCATAGCCTTCTCTTCTCGCTCCATCGTAGGTCGATTCCAGAATGATCGAAACAATCGGATTTGCTTCAAAATTCGCTAAAAAAACCACAATAAAGACGACCGCTACATTGATCAGTGGAAAAATGATTGGTAAGGTGATTTTCCAAAAACTGACCCAAGAAGAAGCACCATCGATTGATGCGGCCTCATAAATGCTCGGGTTGACATTTTGGAGGGATGCTAGAAAAATCAATACCGGAACTGCACAATACCACAATAGTTGCGCAATCATTTCAAATAATTCTGCAACCAGCAGGACAACGGCTTGTGAAGGAATAAATAAATCTAAGATATTGAGAATCACTAGATTCTCAACGATCCCTGTACCACCATACTCACTGATCATAGTCATCAATTTGCCACTTAAGATAATGATTGGTAGAAAAAAGACTAAGCGAAAGAACCAATTGCCGTGAATTTTTTGATTCAAAAGCATGGCAATAATCACCGATAAAGCGATAATCACAGGAACTTGAAACAAGGTAGCAACAAAAAAATCTTGTAAGGCAATCACGAAGTCAATATCCTGAAACAAAATTCGGTCATAGTTCTCCCAACCGACCCAATTATAACGCCAGCCAGAACGAATGCCATAGGAGACATTATGAAAGCTAAAGAAGATCGTTCGAGTAAGCGGATAGGCCACTAATGTCAGAAACCCAATGATCCATGGACTAACAAAAAGCAGCCCTGTTAATTTCTTTTTCTTTTGCATGGATAATTTCACCGTACAACGACCCCCTTTCCTTCTACTATGACTTCTCCTGTTTCAAAGGTTGTCTCATTATAGTTGATTGTTAGTGTCTTTTGATTTGCATAGGTTACTTGAACGACTCCGTCGGCTAAGAGTTGATGATCGACCATCTCACTCCCTCTGACAACTGACAAAGCTTCATCCATCGCTTCATAATAAAACATGATTCGCTCTGATAAATACTCATATTCCGAAACAGTGATCGCACTCGCCCCAGTATTTTTCATTTTGTATGCAGGCTCTCCCGTCAAGACAAATGTGGGATAAACACCAAATTCGATCAGCCGCAAAAGAGTATCTTGATCATGGGAAACACTATTAAGATACGTAGAATACATCTCTACTTGGCCACTTAAAATCAGCTGCAATAAAGGAATCGTTTCATCAATAAACACAAAACCGGAAGAGTAGATGGGTGTATCATAATACTCATCAAGATAAGGGAAAAGATACGCATTTGGTTGATAGATATTCGTTGCTATTTCAGCTGCTTCCAACCGCTCAAGCAGCTGTTTGACACTGGTCATCGTCACAAGACTACTATGGATCTGACGTTCTTCAAAAAAAGTAAATACATTGTGATCAAAACCAGCCAAAGCCAGACTTACTCCCGCAAGATCAGCGAGTGTCGTTAAATCATTTTCTAAAGATGAAGCATAGAAGTACGGACTGTTCATATAATTGAGGGTTGCCTTTTCAGGATCAAAAAATTGAAAGTCATTCCGATTTAATTTGTATGTTTGCTGATTGCTTGCATTGTGATACGTTTTTGTATAGTCGACGTAAAAATTGAAATCTACCTCGTGTTCATGAAAGTAAGCCAGTAACGCTTGGAAATCATCGTCATTGTTCAGATTTTTTTGTGGGCCAATGCCATACGTCCAACGGTCTTGCAGAAACGCTTTGGCAGTGACGGTTAATTGCTCGATGCCATTTTCTAGTAATTGTTCCGTGATAGCTTTTGCTTGAAGAGGATCTGTCAAGGTTATTTCCTCAATCCCCAAATTCCCCATCTTTACTTCATTCATCAAAAAATCGATTTTTAAAGGCAGCGATTGTTCGGGCGTTTCTTTCTCTTTGGTTTTTCCAAGCTGTTCAATAAAGCTGCGATAACTCTTTGCCAGCCCAACATAATTTGCCTCATCTTCTCGCAAGAAAACATAGCGTTGCACGACATCATACTCGTTGGGAAGCTCTTGAAAACCTAGGATATGCTGATCTTCATTGATCCGACTTTGAAATTGAGAATAGGCGGTTCGATACGTATAAGTAAAATAGGATTGATAGAAATGTGTATCCGTATTTTTGGGTCGATAGTTATACGTGGCATAGCTTTCTCCGTTTTCAGAAATGACTAAAACACCGGCACTATTCTCTTCTTTGATCACACCATAAAGAGGCAATGTCAAAAGTTCAATTGGTTTTGAAGGATAGGCACCGCCTCGAGGATTGTCCTCATATCCTTGATCTAAACCATAGACTGGTGCCGAATACCCCACCAATGACCGCGGTGTCTCATCAAGGCGAATGGTTGCTCCAGGACCATCGGGTATGACCAAATACCCCGTTTCTTCCCCTTCTGTACTAGCAAAAAAAGGATACATGATCAATTGGTTCAATGAAATATTATTGTTTCCCGGCTGCCAAAGGTTTTCATTGTATTCTTCAATACTCTCCTTCGGAATATGAACAAGAAGATCCCCGCCTTGAATAGTGACCCTCATTTCAAAACGAATCTTTTGTGAAGTAAAATCAATTGCAACAACAAAGCCATCCTCATGAAATTGGTATTCCCTCGTGACCCCTGAGTCCATCAGGGTACGCCGTCCCGGTGTGGCTCGGTCATAGGTAACGATCGAAACACCGGACTTGATATAATTGATGATTTCTTGACTATACTGCATCTCAACATAGTCTGCTTGGTAATCATAAGACGCCCACTGCTCACCATTCACCTTATCAAAGACAAGAATTGCTGCCGTCTCCTCCTCGACATACAACACGAGTTGTTCATTTTCAGCCGCTAATCGAAAAGTGTCTGGAATTTCTGATGGTGCCTCATACCTCCCCTCAGAAACGTTTGCTGCGGTATTGACAGTCACCGCCTGAAAATCATTCATCAGCGGCTCGATCGTAGGTCTTACCTCTTGCGAATCGAACAACCAAAATCCCAGTAAAACAATCACTGGTAAAAATAGTATATAAGTCAGCCATTTCTTATTCATCGGGCACTCACCTCAGTTATCACGTCTAGAATAAAGTTGATTAGCTGGCTGCCTAATGTATAAAGGACAAACACACACAATCCAATAATCAACATGGTAAAAATACTTTTGAAGATAATCGTAAAGGTCTCGCCAACTTCATAGTTGTGTAGATCTTTGATCACAAAAAATTTTAAAAATAAGACCCAAAGACCTGCAATCGCTTGTGGGAGATAAAAAAAGACGCTTTGTTCTAAAGTAAGACCATTACTCAGCAAAATCACCACTGGGAAAACAAACAATATTGGTGTCATCGCATAAGCTGTCCCATTGACACTTTGAAGAAACGTGCCTTCCCCATCATTGATCGAGCAAATCAAGTAATTCGATACCATCCATAACAAGACGACAAAAATGAAGGTTGCTAGCTCATACAAAAGATAAGGATTATCTGCTACAAAGATCACATTCGTCCATTGATGGTACATGAGAAACAAACCGATGTAGAGAAGAAAGAGAATCATAGAGAAGAACACGGATACCCGTTTGCGACGCTTGATCGTATAGATCCCATCAAAAATTGCTTGATGAAACTCGAAAATAAACAAAAAATTATCGACGAATTTATACTTTTTCAGCCATTGAAGCTTATGAGTGAGTGAAATAGAACGCCGACTAAATTTCTTCACCAATCGCCATAAACTCCACAATATCAATCCAACCATCATCAAGACAAACAACGTATTTAAATTGGCACTCAACCAGTCTTGTCGAATCTCCCAAAAAGCCGCTGATATTCCTGGTGTAAACTCAGCACTCATAAATTCTTGGTACGCCAACTGTGCTTCACCTTCTCGCAAGTAAGCGTTACCCAATCCGATCCGTGCATTATCAAACACTGAATTATAATTCAAGGTATATTCCCAAAGTTCTTGACTGACTCGGTACTCTCCTTGTTGATAACTACTCATGGCTTGATGGACCGCTTCGGTGAAACGAGTGCGTTCATACTTCACTAGCGAAGCGGCTCCTTGATCGACGACGATCAGCTCATTTTCGGACGTTGCTGCAATACTCGTAGGTCGGCTTAAAATCCCGAAACGACTAGAGATCACATCATTCCCTCCAAATACGAAGAGCAACTGCCCTTGAGAATCGTACTCATAGATCCAACCATCTGAAGAAACTGCATAAACACTGTCCTGCTGACCGACCCAAATACTTTCCATATTAAACTCACCTAACAAATTGTCTGGAAAATAATTGGTCCCTGCAACGTTAAACTTTTTGATCGCACCATTTGCCAACGAAGAGGTCACCGTGTAAACAAATCCTTTTTGGTCAATACTCACATCCGCGATAATGTTTGGAAAGACAGTTTCCATCGCTTGTTGCTGCGTTTCTGTTAAAAAGAAGGAACGGATTTGATCTAAGAGGGGGACATTTAAGGGATTGGCACCAAAAAAAGTCACGAACTCTCCTGCACGATTCAGCATAATCAAGCCATTACTTGATTCAGAACTTCGAACATAGATGTTCCCTCGCATATCCACCGCAAGATGCGTCGGTAAGAAAGGATAGCCTTCATTGAATACAGGTGCATCTGGCGTACCAATTTCTTGTAATAATTCATGGCTCTCTTTGTCATATGAGAAAATTTTATTTTGGCTCGTATCTACTGCATAAATAATATCTTCTGTCACGAAAGTACTATGTACTTCCACTAATTCTTCACTCTCTAGAAATCCTTGATAGGACAACGTTTTATCAAGAATGATGACTTGATTCAGCCCCGTATCAGAAATATAAACATTGTCTTCATTATCAACAAAAACATGATTTGGTTCGACAAATGAATGACCATCAAACGCTGTGATTTCTTTTGCAGGTGTATAGGCTGTTTGGGTCCGCAAAAAATAATTTTCACTATCCGTCGTAAAAGTAAAATATGGAACCTCTTGGGCAACGGCTTTATTCGGTAAAATAGTTGCGAAGACCATAACAAATAAAATAAGCATCGTCATCTTTTTCATATCACTTGATCCCCGTATGCGCCATTGAATTCATGACTTTATTTTGTAAAATGATAAACAACAATAAATTAGGGACAAACATAATCAGTCCACCAACCGCTTCGACACCCGCACTTGCGACGACATTTCCCGTTTGCGAAGATAGGGTCGACATATAAAACGGAAGCGTACGGATAGTTTCACTATCCATAAAAATCGCTGAAGCTTCTACGTTGCCCCATACGGACTGAAACGTCAACAACGAAACAGTGATCAGTGCTGGTTTGATCATCGGCATGATAATACTCCAATAAATTCGGGCGAAGCTTGCTCCATCCATTTTAGCTGCTTCGATCAAAGAATCTGGGATCTGATCGATAAATTGCTTCAATAAAAACAAGCCGACAGGCATTGCCAACATTGGGATAATATGTGCCCAAATCGAGTTGTATAAGCCCAATTGAACAATGATCAGAAATCGGGGGATCGCCACCGCAACCGGAACGAACATCAGCGCCAAAGTATTGATTTTATTGAAGGTCTCCTTACCTTTAAAATGCAGTTTAGACAATGCAAAGGCAGCAGAGGAACTGATCAACAACGTCAAGACAATCAACGTGAACGCTACGAATAAACTATTGAATAAATAGCGGCTCATTGGTATGCCTGACTGATTGGAAAAATTGGTCAGTAGTTGAAAGTTTTCTAATGTGGGTTGTCGAACAAAAAAAGTCGGCGGATAAGCAAATAACTCGGTAAAAGGTTTAAATGCATGATTCACAATAAAGATCACTGGTAACCCCATGATCAATGAGACGAAGACCAAAAGTACATGTATTTTTAGTTGATCCTTATGAAATCGCTGCGGATTCACTTTGACGGGACTGGACATCTTTTCACCACTCTCTAAATAATAATTTTAGTTTTCACTAAACAGCTTATAGCTGACACGATTAAATAGAATCACAATAAGTAATAGCACAACTGTAACAGCTGAGGCATAGCCTAACTCATACCGGGTAAAGCCAAAATCTTGGGCATGATCGACGATCAACCAGCCGGAATATTGAGGTGGTGGATTGCCACCACTCAAAGCTGCCGCCAAGCCAGCTGTGTTAAACGTGCCAACGATGGCCATGACTGCGCCAAATAGCATTTGTGGCTTCATGGAAGGAATGGTAATAAAGAAGACTTCCTGCCATCTATTTTTCACTCCATCAATACTTCCTGCTTCATAAAGTGAGCGATCGATATTCAATAACCCGCCTAGCATAGCTAAAAAGCCGACCCCCATGCTACTCCAGATCCCGATAAAAATCATAATGACAAATAAAATCGTTGGCTGTTGTAAAAATTGAATCGGCTCTCGCACAATGCCCCACTCTAAGAGCCAATGATTCAAGTAGCCGGTCTCATCACCACTGAATAAAACCCGCCAAACTGTCCCCATCATGATGGAGCCTGTAATCGAAGGTGAGTAAATGATCACTGTATAAATGGTCCGCATTCGATGGGTAACTTGCGAAATATTCCAGGCGAGAAAAAAAGCGAGCATATAGCCGACAGGCCCAACAATCACACCATACAAAATCGTATTCATCAGCGCATTTTGTAAAAAGATCGTATCTCCCATAATCAAATCAATGTAATTTTGAAACCCGATGAATTCTGGAAATTGAACAGTATTGAAATAGGTAAAGGACAAAAGAAATGCGACGATGACTGGCAATAAAATTAACAAGCCAAATAATAGCGCATAAGGCGAAAGAAAGAGAAACGATGAATTCAGCAGACGATCTAGCCAGCGATACTCTTTTTTGGCTGTCTTTTGATTTGATTTAGTTATCCCCATCATGACTTGGTATCCACCTTTCAATTGTTTCTAGTACGGGAACATTAAAAGGCCGAACCAAGACGTCTTCTTGGATATACCCAAACTCCCTCAATTTTCTTTCCAACTCTTTGTCGATTATCCTGACCGCATGATCGATGGCGATCCGCGGATTCTCTCCATCGAGAACTACTTTGTTCCAAGCATTGCTAAGCTCTCTTTCTACAATATAATCACCGGGAACTCTCCCTGTTGTTTGAATCCATTGCCATTGCTCTAAAATCACTTGCTTTGATTCTTGCGGCCAAGCACTTGCTTTGAATCCTTCTAGGTTGGCTGGCAAATAGAGAAATTGGTGTCCCAGAGTCGCCTGCAGATCATAGGAGAACGTCGCCTGTGTTTGGCTGCTGTTCCACCATTGTAAGAAAGACCAGCTTTCTGCTTTTTTCTCACTATCGCTAAAAATAATCGACGCAGAACCATAGGTAGGATCCCATCGTTCGATCTCTCCACTGTCATTTTCGATCCCAGGAATTGGGATCATCCCCCACTGACCGGCAATTTCAGGCGCTGCATGCTTCAATTGCACATAGAGATTAGCATCGCCGATCCCAATAGGAGTTTTCCCATCACGAAAACTCTGATAGAATTGCGCAGTAGTCAAGGGCATGTTGTAGACTGTAAAAAGACTGGTCATAAAATCAAACGCTTCATAGGAACCACCTAAATGAATCTCCGTCTGACTCCCAGTGTCATCGAACAACCGCCCGCCATACTGATAAATAAACGGCGTGGTCGTGTCGAATCCTTTATGTGAACTGTCGGATCCTAAAGGGATATAAATATTCATATCGTATCTTTGTAATAATGGAATGATGCTGATCATTTCTTCCCATGTTTGCGGTGGTTCTTCTCCGATCATCTCCAACAGATCCTTACGGTAATAAAGTAACTTGACTGTCTGTGTTTCTGGAATCGCATAGACTCCTTCGTCATAGATATATTGCGTAAAGGAATTTGGGTTGTATTCAGCGGTAAGCTGCTCAAATCCTTCCAGCTCACTTAGATCTTCGATGATTCCTCGCAGTCCCAACTCAAAAGGCATCCCATGACTGACACTTAAGGCCGCATCCGGCACACTTCCTGCAGCATTGTTTAAGATGATTCGTTGTTCATCAGGCAACAAGGATAAATTCACTTGGATGCCCGTTTTAGGTGTAAATTCTTCATCAACAAGTCGCTGAATGATCTCTAAATTTAAACGCGATTGATTGACCCAAACCTCTATTGCTTCTCCCTCAGTTTCATTTATTTGACGATATCTTGGATTGATAAACGTATAAGCAAATGCCTTTACGCTTTCCAAAGCTGTGGTAAAAATCCCTACTCGCTCCCTTGGCAGTTCGACATTCGCATCATGGATAAAAATTCGATCCATTGATAAGGGACTAGCAATTAAAGTTGGTAAGACAGATTGGATCCTTCCGTAGGCCGAGGAGTAGCCTTGATTAAAACGGGTTAAATAATGAGGCAATGTATCCGGCTGTTCATAGAAACTCTCGACCATAGCGATTGCAACCGCTAATTCTGTCAAAATCGGTAATTTTTCATTGCCTAATAAATCGATCAACACTTCTCTTTGTGCGTTCAATCCATCTAGGATCTCTGCTAATGATGTTTTGAGTTCTGGGAAATAGGTTTCGATCCGCCAGTCTCTCTGACGATCAACCAATCCACCCGTCAAGCGCACCACTTCCGCATCGATGCCATCCATCTTTGCCAGTAATGCCAACAATTCATGGTATGGTGCTGCAACAAGCGTGCTGTCAATGACAAGCGATAGCGTATGTTGTCCCTCTTCTAAATAAAATAAAAAGGCGTTTCCCTCATCATCACTCAGTGTTTCATGGATCCACTTATTTGAATAATCAAAGGAATAAGTACTCAATTCTTCAAACGGAACTTCGCCATTTAACTCGATTCGTCTTCTAGCAGGCATTCCGTTATTCATGTTTTGTAAGTATTTGAAGGTGATTTGGTAAAAGCCACTCTCTTCCACAGTCAAAACATACGACACTTGGTCCCCAGGCTCAGAAAAAGAAGCACCATCTAAAACATTCAATAATCGGGTTTGATAGTCATAGGGACTTAATGCTGGGTTACGAAGATATTGACCGCGGATACTTCTTCGACTTTTAGTCACAGGATTTTCTGTCTCGATCGTCAATAATTGTTGATCATTTTGTTTTGATGCGCCTTCGTGCACGACAAGATATTCCTCATAGGAAAGGATGGATCGTTGCGTGTTCTTGATAATGATATCTCCTAGTAAAATAGCTCCTTCAATCAATTCGAAGGAAAGCGTGTTCTCACCTTCTGTTAGTTCAAACTTCAACGGATCAGCAAAGAAATGATTTGGGTCTTTCAATGGTTGTTGGTCCCATTCCCCAGCTAGCTCTGATCGCACCTGAAGCTGATCGCCATAACGATCAAATTGAATTGCAGATTCCTCGTGCGCTTGTTGCCATTGCAAGGGCAACGTTAAGGCGTTCATCTCATTAAACTGAGTCGTATCGTTGATTTCGAAGGACAGTTCTGGGTTTAAAAATGTCTGCTCTTCTACACGGTAATCCAGCCAAACCTCATACAAACCCCCAACAGGCGCATTGATGGTCAACTCGATTTTATCTCCAGCTTGAAGATTCGTGACATATCCCTCATAGTTCTTACTCTGAGAAGGAGGCACCAATTCACCACCCAGGCGCTCTTGCGCTAAGTTAACTGACTCCTCAGTAGGTATTTCAAGCCCTTCTCGTAATCGTTCCATCGCTACCGCATAGTAATGATCTGCTTCGTGGGAAAAAGCCATTAATTCTTCCGTACTCCTTAGATCACTCCGACTTACTTCCTTTTCTTGTTCGGTATCATTTCTAGAAAAAAGAACGGATGCCAATACGATCACTGTTGTGATGCCGATTGACCAGGCTATTTGAAACATACTTCTTTTTTTCTTTGTCATAGAATCCCAACCTATCACTCATTTTTTGATGTAAGGAAACCTTGTTATGGTTCAAATGACCATAACAAGGTAGGTACTGATAGAAGTGATCAACGATTGTATTGTCGTAAGTATTCTTCGATCTGTTCATTGATTCTGCGGTCCCATTCGCTAGCGATGTCACTATAGCGAACTCCTTCATCCTTGATTTGATGCATGATTTCCCAAGGATCAACATCCCCTTGGACATTAGAGAAACCAGGCATTTGTCTCGGATAAGCGACAGGGTTAGATAATTGTTGCTGGAAGGCTTCTTCTTTAAAAGCGGCGAAATTGTAGTTAGCTAATCCACTCTCTTCATCGAACCCTTTTACCAATGGATGATTCGCTAACACCGTTGGATTAGTCGTAATTGGCCATCCTTGAATGAAGTCCATCAAACGATCCTCAGCTCGTAATGGTGCATCTTCTGGAAGACCTGAGTATTCATCGATCAAGGCCCATCTTGAAAGTAAGCCTTCCTCGCCATAAGTTAGCCACTTCAACAGCTCAAACGCCGCCTGAGCCTTCACCGGATCATCTTCTAACTGACTAGAGATACTAAAAGTATCATAGTAACCAGGAATGTATGTTTCGCCACGAGGAGCAGTTGGCATTGGATAAATATCGATCTCCATGTCTCGTGTTTCAATCAATTCAGAGACATCGCCGCTTAATGCCCACAACCAACCACTTTCTAAGACTTGCAAGCCATCACCAAATGCCCAACTCAAGTTGCCGACTTTTGCAACTCGTTCTTCTTCACTGAGATCATAAAAATGCAATCCTTCGATCGCTTCACGGGCAAATCGCTCATAGTACTCGCCAAAGTTTGTCGCACTAGCTAAATCCCATCGTTCTGTTTCAATATTGAACCCTTTCCACCCATTGGGAATATCATCAAAATAATTAGGTCCTATTTCCCCAAACCCAACAACGCCGGGAAAGATCGGGCTATTGGCTGTCAAAACTGCAATTTCACTTCGAAGCTCTTCATACTCTTCATAACTCCAGTTATAATCTGGAATCGAGAGATTATTTTCTCTCAAAAGACGTGTATTCACTAATACATATTGGGAAACAGACTGCCAAGCCAAGCCATAGATTTCTTCACCATCATGGGTACGTAAAAACTCCATCGCATTATCAGAGATCCATTGCGCTTCATCATCTGCTTCTAAATAAGGTGTTAAATCAAGCGTAAACTCACGATCATAAACTTCAGCAGACATCGGCGAAAAGTAAATGTCTGGTAAGTCATTGTCTTGCGCACGGGCATTCAGCATTTCCAATTGTTCAAAGTTTCCCTTCTCGCCATTGGCAAATTGCGCATCGCGAATAACGTTGATATTTGGATACTTCTCCATAAATTTCTCAATATTTAACCACATTGGATTTTCGCTATTTTCTTCCCCATAATAGCGGCTGGCAAAAACCAGATCGATCTCCTCTTCTTGCCATGCCAAATCCCCTTCTTCATCAGATGTAACATGGTTTCCAGATTCTGTGGTATCTGGATCATTGGAATTACTACAAGCTCCTAAAAGGAATAAACTTGAGAACAAACAGACCGACCTTACTATTTTGCTTTTTTTCATACAAAACACTCCTCATTTATATTTTTGTCTTTTATTTTTCTTATGGAAATGGAGGTACTTTCCTTAAGGACTTAAAAAATCACTTTTAGTTAAACGTTTACGTAAGTAATACGTAAACGTTTAACTATTATTCATTACTTGCTTCATTTGCTTCCAATCTACTTCTAACTTTGCAATGCACGCTCTTAAACGATAGAGATTAGAACGTTATTGCCTTTTTCTCCTGATTCTTCTGTTTATCAGGATGCCGAAGTATGTGATTACCTGTCATCCTCTTTCTTTTGATCAATAATCTACCCAAGCGAGGATGAAGCAAGAACTTTTAGCTCTTCTTTTAGTCCTCAACTGACGATAGAAAAGCCTCTCTCACCTATGAAAGCGCTTAATATATAAATCAATAGTACCATATGATAACAGATACTCAATATAAAACTTATAATTTGTATAAATAACCCACCTATTTCGTTTAACATATCAGATTATTTTCGTCTAAAAGAGCCTTAAATAATTAAAAAAATATATTTTTAAGACAATTTTAATGAAATAGAAAAAAACTGATTAATAATAATATAACATAACATTCTATAGACGACCTGAACGATTAATTAATCAAACCATTTAACTCCTGCTGCTTGCTGGTTTTCTATTTCAGGCAACAAAAAAAAGCATTGATGCTTGCATCATGCTTTTTTCTCATTTTCTTCTGCTCATTAAAAACTATTTATTGTTGAAGAGGATATTAGTGATTCTTTGAACGCCATTTGATCGTGTCTTTCGTCTTGCGCTGTTTCGTTACTTTGATTCCTTTTGGAGCCACACGAATCGCATAATCTTCCTTTTTCACCACATCATAGACATGCTCTGCAACTTCCGTTACTTTTTCTTTTAGATTCAATTTAAATTTCATGTGTTTTCATCTCCCGAATGCTTTACTAATAGCCTATCGCAAATAAAAAAAATCTTCAACTTATAGCCCTTCATAAAAAAGGATTTTTAGGGTTTTCGTTCCTCTTTATTGGACAAGCGATTTAGACGCAACCAATGCTTCGTAATGCTGAACTGTTTTTCTAGGTTTAGAAGAAAATTTGTTGAACAAACGGAACGATCCTTTCTTCTCCCCTTCACCGTTCCCCATTTCTGGCAATACAGCATTATTGACATAGCTTTGGTTTGAAGGATGTTTGCAGAAACTTATCTTTTTCATATGCTCCTCGTTTCTTATCAAATGAGACTGAGTTTGATCGACAGATTGTCTCCAGTTAGACGCACTTATTTTCTATTTTCAATAAAAAAGTGTCAGTAGAAAATCCAACGATTTCCCACCAACACAAAATAGTGTAGTTTCCAACTACCACAAAGTTCGATTAATAAATTAAATAGTCAGAAGCACCAGCTTGCTTGATCTCGATCACTAGCTTATGAGGCAAGCAAATGCTCGTCTGTCCATTGCGATAGATCCAGCTGGTTTTGACAGCAATTTGGTCGGGGCTATTGTCTTCACGCACTCGGATAGCACCATCTTTGATCTCGACGATATTGTACTGACCTTCTGCTGGATAATACGTTTTTTCCATCGCATCGATTTCTTCCAAGTTAAAACGGTCAACTTCTTCCCCATTGATTCGCACGATCGCATAACGATCCCCAGTATCACTTTGGGCTTGCGCTTCAAATAGAAAAAGCGGTAAAAAAGAGCCAACAACTAATAGAACAAACAACAGATAATCATAGGGCTTTAAAAGTTTTAAAAATGGCTGGATCGTCTTTTTCATCACATGTACGCCTTTCACTGTTCATTCACTGTTCCTTTTTAGAAGGTAATCGCTCTTCGAAAAAAGCAGTTAGATCAATGATCTCTTCCTCTGTGAAGGTTTCTTGCTCCCATTGGTCAAGAATTTGTTCTTGCAAAGCCAAATCCATTTCCCAAAAATGATCTATCTTCTTGAAATACTTTGGGTCAAAGGAACGAAACACGGGGTAGATCATCAAAAATTCTTCAAAGGTAAGATCCCAGTCCTCAGTATAATCTTTAACGACCCCTTCTGACAAGGCTTTTTCCGTTGGATCGCCATTTTCTTTGATTAAACCAGCTTCGTAAAAATGGCGATAGATGGCCTCTTTGGTGATCTCTGGATGAAATTTTTTACTGTGACGATAGGCTTCTTCAATCAATGACGGATAGATGATCTCCATTTTCCCCCTGCTTTCTGGACGGCGTCATAAGACGGCGTTAATTCTTTTCGATTGGGTGCTGTGCTTTGTATTCTGCTAAAGATACATGGTGGCTGCGCTTGAAGGTTCCTGTTGTCCCATCAAACGAAATCGCTGGGGATTTGACGCCATGGTGGGTCCGACGCTTATTCTTTTTTGCTTTTGATGTTTTTCTTGCAGGTACTGCCATGTCATTTCCAACTTTCTGTCACTTTTTCATTATGCACGCAGCTGCAATGCATTTTTTCGTTTGTTTCGTTTAAATTCATGAATGATTTTTAATGCGCGTTTCCTTGTTTTGATGTTCGGGCTCTTTAAACGTCGATACGCACTAGACAAGTCCGTTTTTTCCATGTTGACTCCTTTCTGTTACCAGCTTGCTTTTGTAACGCCGGGAATTTCTCCGAGGTGTGCATGCTTACGGAAATTGATCCGTGACATGCCGAATTTATTCATGTAGCCCCGAGGACGACCATCGATCATATCCCGTTTCTTCAAACGAGTCGGATTCGAATCCTTCGGTAGTTTGGCCAATGCTTGGGTATCTCCTTGCGCTTTTAATTCTTGACGCACTGCTCGGTATTGTTCGATCAGTTGTACTTGCTTGTTGTATTTTGCCATTTTTGATTTTTTTGCCATTCAGTTATTGTCCTTCCTATTTCTTGATTTCACGAAAAATCGCTCTGCGCCGCAACTTTGGTGAATATTTTTTTAATTCTAAACGTTCCGGCGTATTGCGCTGGTTCTTATTGGTCAAATAAAGTCTTTCCCCTGTCTCCACACATGCCAAAATAATATTGTTTCTCATAATAACCAGCTCCTTCCTCTTGCGTCACACCAAAAAAGATTAAAGTGTAACGATTACGTTTTGTATCATATCACACTCAAACATAGTAAGCAAGCAAAACTATTTCTTCTTTTTGTTATTTAACACGTGAAGAAAACGTCATATGAATTTGTTTTCAATCGTTGCTGTCATTGGCGGCAAGGTAACAGGAACCTGTAGCTTTTGATCGCGCAAAAAAACCACCTGATCTTTAAGGAATCACTGGTCGGGCTTTTCAAGCAGCCCATGTCGTGATCCTTTATCAGGTGATTTCTTTCGGTTAATTTACTGATTTGTTCTCATGTGATGCAAGCCATTCACTGATCGCCTGCAAGCGTTCTATCCGCAAGTTCGGCAAGCCATTGCGTGATAAACCATGAGAGGATTGAGGAAACAGTATCAGCTTCGTATCGACGCCTTTACGCTGCAACGCCATGTAAAACTGCTGTCCTTGTTCTTGCGGACATCGCAAATCATTTTCCCCATGGAGGACTAGCGTAGGTGTCTTGACTTGGCTGGCATAGGCCAAAGGCGACATCTTCCAAAGTCCTTCGGTCCCATCAAGTTCCCGCAACAATTGGAATTTGACAAAGGCAGGTCCAATGTCGCTCGTCCCATAAAAGCTGATCCAATTTGAGATCGAGCGTTGCGTAACTGCCGCACAAAAACGATCGGTATGACCAACGATCCAGTTGGTCATAAAGCCACCATAGCTGCCACCAGCTACATGGATCGTGTTCGTATCGATTTCTGGATGGTTTGCCACCACGGCATCAACCCCCAACAGCAAGTCTTGATAATCTTTATTGCCATAATCACCTAAAATCGATTTGACAAACGCCTGACCGTACCCTTGCCCGCCACGAGGGTTCAACAAGATGACCCCATAGCCGTTAGCGGCATGGACTTGCATCTCGTGGAAAAATGTTTCGCCGTAGCAGACTTGCGGACCGCCATGGATGTACAAAATTGCTGGATGACTTTCTTGTGTTTCGGTCGGGGGCAAATACCAGCCTTGAATTTGCCACCCATCTGCTCCTTCGTACCAAAACGCTTCGGGTTTACTGATCGCTAACTGTGACATAATTGCTTGGTTGGGATCGTATAGATCAGTTACTTCGCCACTTGCTAAGTCAATCAAGCCTAAGCGACTAGGGATCGTTGTGGTCGCATAAGCAACAGCAAGTTTGGATTCCGAATAGATCGCCGCATCAAGGATATCCATTTTTTCATCAAGCAGTTTGGTCCATTCTCCTTGGATCGAGGCGCGGTACAATTGTAGCTTGCCATGCTCCGTTACGGGTACAAGGAATGTGTCATCCGTCAACCAGGTGATCGCTACGCCGCGATTTTTTTGTTGAAAATCACGGATGATCGCATTGCCAAAAGCAACATCTAACTCCTTGGAAAGATTTTTGACTGCTTTCGTTTTTAAATCGATCAAAAATAAATCATCCAAGGTCACAAATCCGTAAGAGAGGTCATTGCCTAATAATAGCAGCTGATCATTGCGCGCTGCAGCAAAAGTATACGTTCCTTCTGGCAGAATGTTTTCTAAACTTTCTGTCTTTTTCGTCTGGCTATTTAGGAGACAAACCTTCGATCCATAGTCCCACTCGTCTTCTTCCTCTTTGTCAAAAGTGAAAAACAAAGTCTCTTGATCATCCGCTAAGCCAGAGAACACAAAGGGATACTTATGCTCAAAAATCAGTTCCGTTTCTTGTGTCGCGATCGTTTTTTTGATGATCGAATGTTTTTTTTCTTTTAAAAAGCCGACGCCATCCGCCAAATAATTGACTTTCGTAGTAGCTTTTACTTGTGGAAATTCCTTTTGCTTGTCCGTCTTTTCTTTGTCGTCTTGATTCTCTGAAACCGTCTCCTCTTGTGCCAGCTGGTAATAGATAGCCGTTGCGTCTTGCTTCCAAAAATAGTCGCCCAGACCTTTTTCAGTGACAAGTGCTTGGGGCTTGCCGCCGGACACTGGCATCGTCCATAACGTACTTTCACCTTTCTTTGGATCGGTCGTCACAAAACTGAGCCATTGCTCATCTGGCGAGACCTTTAGGCTGTTGTGGGTCGTCGCTTCGGTGCCCCACTCACGCCGTTCGTTGGTCTTTGGGTCAATACTATAAATCGCTGAATCATACGTATTGGTCTCTTGGTTGACTGCTGTTTCCAAGTAAAAAACCTGATTTTGCCCCACTGCAGGCTGCGCAATCGTTTTCAGTTCAAACAGTTTCTCATTCGTTATTTTTTCCATTCATTTCCCTCCAAATATACGTATTTTCGCAGTAACTATCTACTAGTATATCAAAAGAAACGAATTTTTCTGCATTTTTTAATAGTGAAATCCTCGCAAATTCGCTACTTCTTCAAAACCAGCCGACTTCCCTGTCTGCCTTAAGATCTCTTGCCCATTTTCTAAAAGGGTTAAGGTGATTTCCGTACTGGCGCTTTCGCGAATGATCCGATTCATTTGTCCAATAGAAGGTGCTAACAACGAATGGCCTTCTTTCGTCAAAACTTCGATCGTCAGCAGCCACTGTTTTTGTTTGAGATGGATCACTAAACGGTCTTCCGTGCGTTTGACATCATGAATCTTTGCACCATGATAAGTAGCAAAACGATATTCTTGGCTGCCGACTTGCAGAACACAAATCGTTCCCAAAAAAGCAAAACCAGCAAAGGGAATGTCGGCTGCGGAGAAAAAGAACCGAACATCTGGCGCATCAAAGCTGTTGCACTGAACCCAAATATAAGCTGCTGGAAAGGAGGTTCCCCAATCTTTTTCCAAATAACCGATCCCGTTCGTAAAATCGATTGGTTCTTCGTTCCAGTACAGCGTACCTTCTAAGGTATGACTCATGCTCAAGACCCCGTGGTAGCACTCCATAAATGACAGATACGAAAAAGGACCCATGATACTCGGCGCATAACGTGTCCGCTGAATCGGTTTGTGGTCGTTATACTTTACTGACCCTTGTACTTGAAGTTCGTTATTTTTTAAAGAGACTTGGATGCCTGCTTCACTAAAGATATTGTCACCAATCGTTACTTTACGCTCCTCTTCTGACACTTGAAAGTCAGTTTCTGGAAAGGAAAAGTAATGCGCACCCTCATGATTGATCACTTGAATGAATACTTCTTTGGTCCCGTCTTTTTGAATCGAAAAACCAGGAATAAAAGCATAGACTTCTTCACCGATTTGGTGTTTATGGTACCAGCCTTCAAAAAAAGCGGTCTGCTTGTCGTGGCCGTGAAAGAACTGATCTGTTGTCAACATCTTGATTTCCCTCCGTTTCTTTTTTAGTGTAGCATGAAGCAGAAAGATTCCTCAGGATAATGCTTTTTCTATGTAAAAAAAGCCAGAAACAAGTAAGACACTTGTTTCTGGTTTTGCTTATTGCTCTTTCATCACTCGACGGGTCCACCAGAGAAAAATAAGAAACCCTACAACTAACAGTGTCTAAAATCCGCCGGTCATCCACGATCGCTCACCAATGTGATAAAATACCAAAGCTTTTTGCAGGCAACCAAGCAACACAAATACCCCCAGTAGAAAAACGATCGGATAAAAAGCTTTTTCTTTGAGTGATACAACAAAAACGATCGCCGCTACCAGCAAACTGCCAACCAATACTACATCAAATGGAAATGCGATCGTCAGGAGCCACCAGTTTGGGGTCAGCAGATTGATCAGCAGTGAAAGACCAATCCAGCCACTCACAACGAGCCACAGGGAGCCGAAACGAATCACTTTGCTTGTGCCCTTCTTTTGATAGATGGTTTTGCTGATGATCGCAAAAATCCCGATGATCGCTAACACAGTTACCAATCCTGTCAAAAGATAATCCAGAAGGTTAAGAACCAGTGGTCCTTGATTTGTAAAATCAGCTATAAATTTGATTCCCCAACTGATGCCAACCGCTAGATACGCCAATTTGAGGCGCTCTTTGAGATTACTCTTTGGCGTGTTTGCCAATAGTTCATCTGCCACCCCTTTCGGATCATTGCCAAAATAGTGTTGCGCCTCTTCCCCATGAGTTTGTGCTTCTAATAAATCCATTGCAATCGCGTATACCTGCTCTGTGACTTTATGCTCATCGTAAAAAAGGCTGGAAAGTAAGAGGTAGCTTCGAAAATCATCAAAAAATTGGCGATTTTTCTCATTGAATTGTTGCTCGATCAGATTGGTTTGCTTTCGCCAATAGGTCGTCTCTTGTTTATTTGCCATGTTTCCTCACTCCTTAAATAATCCTTCGACTTTCTTCATTAGGTTCGTCCATTGTTCTCTAAATTGTGCCAAATAGTCTATGCCTTTCGGGGTGATCGAGAAATACTTGCGATCAGGTCCTTCAGGTGACTTTTTCATCTCAGAGGTAATAAGTTCTTGTTTTTCCAACTTCTGCAGCAAAGGATAGATCGTGCCGCCAACGATCGTTTCAAAGCCTCTTTGCTTCAGTTCCTGTACCAGTTCATAACCATAAATCTCTTTTTGAGCAATCACTTGCAAAACACACCCTTCCAAAACCCCTTTTAGCAATTGCGTCTCTTTCACGATTTCCCTCCTTTGGTTCCCTTTATCTAGTTTGTTATACAAACTAGTGTTGTACCTAGTATACGTGTTTGCCACTAGTTTGTAAAGCATACTAGCAGTGGAAATAAAAACGGCCTTTTAAATAAGACCGTTTTTGACAAACCCGATGCTTTTTTCTAGATGACAATATCGATATCCTCGGGTAAGAGGCTCTTGTAAAAATATACTTTATTCCGCTTTGATTCTAAAACCATTAGAATAATTTTTTCGGTGCAGTCTTTCAATACCTGTTTAAATACTGCTTCCCCTTCAGTATTCTCAGTGGCTCCTTTTTCTTCATCGTATCCTCTACATGAGAGAAGTGCAAGATCAAAATGATAGGTTCTGAGCTGGTTGACTGCTGTAACTGAATTAACGGTAAACTTTTTGTTCGTTACCGTCCCGCCAACGATGGTCACCTCAGCAGCAGTATGTTCCGATAGTAGTGCGGCAGTTAGCACACTATTGGTTACCACTCGTAACCCATGAATTTTTTTCAGGTAAGGGATCAGGTGCAAAGCTGTGGTCGAACTGTCCACGAAAATGGTCATATCGTCCTCAATATACGTCACTGCACGTTCTGCAATTCTGCGTTTTTCTTCATCATTGACATAATTCCCCACTTTTGTCAGATAAGCCGCATCGACCTTCTCTGAATCGATCAGCACAGCACCACCTCGGGTACGTCTGATTTGTTCTTCGTTTTCCAGTTCAATCAGATCGCGTTTGACCGTAGCATCACTATAATGTAAGAATTCAACTAATTCCCCCAGAGAAGCAAATTTCGTTTCATTTAAATACATCATGATTTTCTGCTTACGCTCATCTTTTGCTTTCCCCATACATTAAACTCCTTTAAAAAAGAGATTCCCACCAATTTAATCCTGTACCAATCAATCATTTCATTTATTATCTCTGATAAAAACGTGCTTTGTCAACCGTATTCAGCAGGGTCAACTTATGGCGTACAACAGCTTTCACATCTTTTATTGGTTGTACATATACTTGATTTGGTTCATACATAGCAGGGTTTTCCGTCAATACTTTTCTGACTGAATCAAAAAATACGGATTTCAAATCAGAACTAAGATTTACTTTACATACGCCATATTTTACAGACTCTCGCACTTCATGATCTGGGTTTCCTGACCCACCATGCAATACAAATGGTAAAGCAATACGATCGTTCAACTTTTTCAATAAATCGATGTTCAACTTAGGGGTGATATTTTTTGGATACAACCCATGAGCCGTTCCAATTGCAATGGCAAGGGTGTCAATGCCGGTAGCACGTACAAAGTCTTCGGCTTGGTCGACATCTGTGTAAATAATTTCTGCAGCTCCCCCTTCTGCGGAACCGTTGTTCCCAATCGTACCAATTTCTGCTTCAACGCTGACACCAACCATATGTGCCAGTTCAACAACTTCTTTCGTGATTTTTTTATTTTCTTCGTAATCGGCTAATGATGCATCGATCATCACCGAGGTATAGCCATTACGGATCGCCCGCATGACATCGTAGATTGATCCCCCGTGATCCAAATGAATAACGACTGGTACCTTACTTTTTAATGCGTACTCCCGCACTGTCGCTATGAAACAATCTCCTAAGTATTCGATCTCATCAGGATGAATTTCTAAAATGACTGGTGCATCCTGTGCCTCAACTTCTTCCATGATTGCTTTTAACATATCAAAACTGCAAATATTAAATGCTGGAACAGCAAATTTATGTTCTTTTGCTACAGCAAGTAATTCTTTCATTGTCATTAACATTGTGACATTCCTCTTTTCTTTTGATTCGTTTCGCTTCAACTTATAAATAGTTTCTAAATCAGTTTTCCTTCATCGGTTGGTTGGCGTTCCATTTCAGTTCTAGATTTTTTCAAAAACCCTAACATCAATGCTGTAACCACCGTTCCAGAAACGATTGCCACGACATACATCAACGGATTGTTCAATACATTGGGAATCGGTAAGATCCAGATACCACCATGTGGAGCTAATGAAGTTACGCCGACACCCATTGATATTGCAGCAGCGGTTGCTGAACCTGCCATCAAACTAGGTATTACTCGTAATGGGTCAGCGACAGCAAATGGAATCGCACCTTCAGTAATATAAGATAATCCCAAAACCCAGCAAGACTGAGCAGAAGTTCGTTCTTCTTGAGTAAATTTTTGCTTAAACAAGATAGAAGCCAAGGCAATGCCTAGAGGAGGTGTCATCCCGGCAGCCATACAAGCCGCAATTGGTGCATTAACTCCTGCCGACATCAAACCAATACTAAAGGTTGAAATCGATTTATTGATGGGACCGCCCATATCAGCTGCCATCATAATGCCTATCAGTAAGCCGAATACCACACCACTCGTAGAACCAAGTCCATTAAGCCAATTCGTCAAAGCATCCAATACATAAGAGATTGGTTTATCAATGAAATAAAACATGGCAAAGCCAGTCACAGCAACTGAGATCAAAGGAACAATAATCAACTGATAGAGTGCCGCAAATGATTTTGCTACTGTTACTTTATTCGCTAAATAATCCGTAGCATACCCAGCGAGTAAACCACCAACCATCCCACCTAAAAAACCAGATCCTCCACTTGCCGCCATCGTTCCCGCAACCAAACCAGCGGCAAAGCCCGGTCTACCGGCAACGGAAGTGGCAATTCCTGCTGCAAGTGCAGGAACCATCAATGCAAAAGCCGTATTCCCACCAATCGTGCTTAAAACTTCGGCAATTTGATTGTATGATGGATCGCTAGGATCAGCTGCATTGATCCCAAAAGCAAAACTAAACGCAATTAAAATTCCACCAGCAATAACCAAAGGCAACATGTAATTAACGCCATTCATGAAATGATTATAAATGCCAGCTTTCTTTCCGGATTCGTTTGAAACATGCTCGGCTTGGGCAACCGTGGTCACTTCTACCCCATCAATTGCCTCTTGAATTACTTTTTCTGGTTCTCTGATTGCTCTTGCGGTTGACACTCTTTTAACTTTTTTTCCAGCAAATCGGTCGGTCTGTACTTCTTTGTCAACCGCTAAAATGACAACCTCTGCCTGTTGAATTTCTTCTGTACTCAAAATGTTTTCGACTTTTACTCCTTGTGTCTCGATTTTGATTGTATATCCCAATGATTTTGCCGTTTTTTCCAGTTTTTCAGCAGCCATATACGTATGCGCAATTCCAGTCGGACAAGCAGAAATACCGACAATTTTCATACAGGTTCCCTCTTTTCTGATTGATTTGATTGAATATTATTAATAATATCTGAGGCGTCTTTTGCCTTCTTTACTGCATTTCGAAATCCTTCGTGCATCAACAATCGTGCGAGTTTGCTTAAGATGATTAAATGATCGTCAGTACTCTTTTCAGGTACTGCGATGACAAAAGAATAGGTGACAGCCGTTCCGTCAATTGCTTGATAATCAGTAATTGGACTCGACTTTACGAAGGCGATTGCGGGCCTTAGTACTGCCTTACTTTTTGCATGAGGAATACCAAAATGATCTTCAATCCCAGTAGAGGTTTGTTTCTCGCGACGAAATAAATCTTTTTTGTACTTCTTTATATTACTGATAACTCCTGAGGACTCGAATAAAACAGATGCTTGAGTAAACAATTCTTCTTTTGTCCGAATTTGCTCATCAAATAAAATGAATCGTTCATCAATCAGTTGACCGATATCCAATTTCAACACCTCCATTTTTTGTAATCGTTTTCGAAAACTTGCCTAAACTATACCATCGTGAACTAAACAGTTCAACACTATGAGCTATTTAATGCAAAAGAACGAAAAAAAGTGGGATACGTTCATAAAGTTGATCTATAAAAGTCAAAAAAAGAACAAGGAACGACAAATCATCGTCCATTGTTCTCTTATTTCGATTAATACCTATACTAAAAATTTTCTTGAAAGAAAAACCGCAAGTAAATCTCTACTTTTCTTCCATTCCCGATCTCTACACTTACAAGACATTCTTTCGAATCAACTCTCATGTAATAAAACATGATTCAACGTTTCACCCCACGTTGATAGGAATCATTGTACGCTTGAAAGGACTTATCGTGAAGTTTAGCCGCTGCATCTGCCAACCAGTTGGCATTTCTGATCAATGCGCGGCCTTGTAAAACCAAATCCACTTGATTGGTTTGCAAAAGATATTCACAAAGATCAGGATTATCCAATAAACCGACTGCTGCTACGGGAATATCGACCACTTGCTTGATGGCTGCAGCAAAGGGCACTTGGTAGCCATCATAGATCGGAATATTAGGCTTTTTATCCACCACACCACCGGTTGAGCAATCAAGACAATCAAAGCCATCTGCTTGAAGCCATTGGGCTACTTGCTGCCAATCTTCCAACGAATTTTGGCGTCCTGGTTCTTCATAGTCTGTCAGTGACAAGCGCATCCACAATGCCCCAGAAAAGACCGCCCGAACTGCTTGTACCGTTTCTTTTACAAAGCGATACCTATTCTCTAAGGAACCACCATACAGGTCGGTGCGTTGATTGACGAGAGGGGAAAGAAATTGATCCATCAAGTAGCCATGAGCCCCATGAAGTTCGATCATCGTGACACCCGCTTTGGCTGCTCGTTGGGCAGCCTGAACAAAACTATCTTGCACCCGTTTGATTTCCGACAGGGTCATTTCTGACGGTAACGGGTAGCGTTCGTTAAAGGCAACGGCACTTGGTGCCAAAGGATTGGTGGCATCAACTGCTTTTCGTCCTGCATGGCTTAGTTGGATGCCTACTTGCGCATTGAAACCATGCAGCAGTTCCACCAATTTCGTCAGTTCTGTTTGCTGTTCTTCATTCCATAACCCTAGATCATTGTTTGTGATTCGTCCGTCTGGTTCAACGGCAGTTGCTTCGATAATGATCAATCCGGCTTTGCTTAATGCTCGTGCCCCATAGTGAACAAAATGAAAGGGCTCCGCAACACCGTCTTCTTTTTTTACTTCATACATACACATCGGCGACATAACGACGCGGTTGGCCAATGTTAAATTCGCTAGCTTCACTGGTGACAATAGTTTGGACATGTTGACACTCCCTCAACGATTTTTCGCTTTGTATTTTTCTCTATATTCAGTATAAACAGCCCCTTCAAAAACACAAGCAATGACCCTTTTTCTCATTTTTAAAACAAAAAAATAGACGCATTCTGCTTGCTCCCATGACATTGGAACAATCAGCTGCCTCTTCCCACTATTATTATACCGCATCCAGAGTCAAAAAAATAGACTAGTATTTTTGGTGGATGCCCGTATAATTGAGTTACTTTGGAGAATGGATGTGAGTCTGAATGAACAACCTAAAGGCTGAAAAGAAGCATCTCGCAGACACGTACCAGCAATTGCTGACACGAAAGACAGTGCTGAACAGTTTCTTGACTGAAGGCAGAAAAAAAGATCGCCTTGCGATGCAAAGCATCGGCGAAGAGATTCGCTTAAACTTTGATAATTTTGCTGACCGTTTAGATACTTTTGCTGCCATCGAAAGTAAGAATCGTGAGATCGACCAAATGAACGCCGCTCTTCAATCTGCTGAACGTGAATTAGCTGCCATCGACCGTCTTCTGGATAGTCCCTACTTTGGTAAAATCTCCCTACAATTTGAAGATGAGGAAACGATAGAAGATTTTTACATTGGGATCAATGGTTTTGTTAATGAAAATAAGGAAGGGCTGATCTATGATTGGCGCTCCCCAATTGCCGAATTGTTCTATGCCAAACGCTTGGGTCCGGTCTCTTATCAAGTGAACAATCAGACGATTTCTGCCGTTCTTGAACAACGCCGTCAATTTATTATCGAAAAAGATCAATTGAAGCAAGCCTTTGATACCTCAGTGGCGATTCAAGATGACGTGTTACTGGCAGCCCTTGAAGCCAATAATAGCCAAAAAATGCAGGATATCACTGCTTCGATCCAACACGAACAAAACGTCATCATCCGTGACTTAGCGCATAAAAACCTACTGGTCAACGGTGTTGCTGGAAGCGGAAAAACTTCTGCTGTCATGCAGCGGATCGCCTTTTTGCTGTACCATTTTCGTGAAGAGATGACCGCAGAGAATGTCTTGATCCTCTCCCCGAATTCGCGGTTTATTGATTATATTTCGCAAGTGCTGCCTTCCCTCGGTGAAAAAAATCCATTGACGTTGACCATGCGGCAGTTTTGCCAAGTATTTCCTAGCGTTGACTTAGAACCGGAAGAGGCTTATTTTGACCGCATGTTGACCATGCGGCAGTTTTGCCAAGTATTTCCTAGCGTTGACTTAGAACCGGAAGAGGCTTATTTTGACCGCATCCAGCAAGCACCCAGTGAAGCAATCGAACTTTTACGCAGTGCTGACTTCAGCCGCTTTCTTCAATCCTTGAGCAAACAGCTGCCAGAAGAACTTGTGCTTCAGTTTAAACCAATCAAAAGAAAAAACGTCGTCCTTTTTTCTGAAGAAACGATCGACACTTTCTTCCAAGAAACACCGAAACAGGCACCCTTGCGCGATCGCATCCAAGCTGTCAAAAAGAAATTGGCTTACGCTTGGGAGGAACGATTGCAAAAAAATGCCTTAGCAGCGAATGTTCACGACCAAGTTCGTTCTTTGACTGAAGATGAACAACGATCCCTTTTAGGGACAGTTTTAAAAGATGATTCAGAAAAAACGATTCAGAAAGCAGCCCTTCGCCTCCTAAAGAAAAAATATGCAAAAGTTACGAAACAAATCAACGACCTTACGTGGTTTGATACGAAACAATTGTTAGCAGACAGTGCCGACTATTTTACTCATGGACAGATCACTTTGACGCAAACAACAGATAGTTTGGATTATACTGTTTGTCTATTGCTGATACGTCATTTGGTGGCCGAAAAACAACCTGTCCCTGCTTTGCGCTATCTCTTTATCGACGAAGTCCAAGATTATACGCCAGCACAACTGCAGTTTCTATTATGTCTTTTTCCTATGACCGCTTTCACCCTCGTGGGGGATCAGCAACAGGCGATTTTTACAAGTGCCATCACCGTATCAGAAATCCAAACGATATTTCAACAACAGGCGAAATCCCTCGAAACGTATCAGCTGACTACGAGTTATCGGTCTAGCGGTGCAATCACACGGTTATTTGCTCAAATGCTACCAAAAGAAACCAATTTAAAAATCTCTGCCGTTCGACCAGCAGGAAAGTTGCCACAGTTTTATGCCAATCTGACTGACGTTGCCTTGGTAGACATAGTAAAGGAACTTAAGCAGCCAGTAACGATCATCACAAAAGATAGTCGATCCAGTGAAGAGCTTAAACAATTCTTCGATAAACAGGCCGTGTCATTTCATGGAACGGTTTTACCGATTCATCTTGCCAAAGGATTGGAATTTAAGCAGGTTCTTTTATATGCTGTTTCAGCAGAAAATTATCATACCGATCAAGATCAGCGGATTCTCTATACGGCGATTTCTCGTGCAATGGAAGAACTGATGGTAACTTCAAAAACGACCTTTTCACCGTTTCTCACTATTTGATAGTAGAACGAGAAACCTCCTATTTTCTATAGAATCTTGATAAGATTTGAGAGAACCCTGTCTTGTCTCTCTAGGTAGTTCTCTCACCTAACTGATCAAGAAGTGAAAATGCTATCGATCAAATAAAAAAGCATCAACGCGATTGCGTTGATGCTTTGCTTTTGATTTGATTAGCGATGGATGTAAGTATATCCAGATGCGCTCAATGTTGCAGTGTTTGGTCCACCAGGACTGTCAAAGCCCATTCCGCCTTGAGAGATCGTGATCGTATTGTTTGATGGGTTGTATGATTCAACATAGGCTACGTGACCATAAGTTGGATCAGCAGTCCAAACGCCACCAACTGATTGACCAGCGGCAAAGACTACAACAGCACCGGCTGCTGGTGTACCATTGACAGTGTACCCATCAGCTGCAGCTGACGCACCCCATTGGGCCCCGTTACCCCAGTAAGTACCTACCCAAGGAGCACGGTTTTTCACGTACCAAGTACATTGACCCCAAGCATACATGTTCCCTGAGCTTGAATGATCTTTTCCGCCGCCTGTAGAAGTACTTCCGGTAGAATCATTGTTTGATGAAGAGTTTGAACCTGAGTTACTTGAACTTGAATTGCTTGAACCAGTGTTCGAAGAGCTTGTGTTCGATGAACTTGAGCTGTTAGAACTGCTAGTATTGCTTGAACTTGAGCTTGTGTTGCTTGAAGAACTACTTGTTGCTGTTTCAGTAGAAACAACTGTATTTTCTGTCGTGCTCTCTGTTGATTGGGCAGCAGCTTCTTCTTGTGCTTCTTTCAAAGCAGCAGCTTGTCTTTCTTCTTCTGCTTTTTGAGCAGCAGCAGCTTCTTGTTGTTCTTTCAAGATACGGGCTTTTTCAGCTTCCGCTTCTTGTTTTTTCTTGTTCAATGCATCTTTGTCTTTTTCAGCAGTTGCTTGTTCTGCTGCTAAGTTTGCTTTCAAGACATTTAAATCAGCTTGTTTTGCTGCAATGGCATCTTTTTGTTGGCTAAGTTCTGCTTGGTTTGCAGCAACTTCTTGGATCTTGCTTTCGTTTTCTTTGACTTTGTCTTCAACATCTTGTTTGTCTTGTTTTTGTTGTTCAACTAAATCATTGTTTGCATTGACGATCGTTGTCATCGCTTGTACGCGACCGATAACATCCGTTAAAGAATCTGCTTCTAAAACAGCATCAATGAAATTGGTGCTTTGACCGTTAACTTGTACATCACGGGCTTGCTTTTGAATTGCTTCTTCACGTTTGGCAATACGCAATTTCAATGTTGCGATTTTGTCTTGCAATTTCTCAGCTTCTTGACCTAACTCAACTTGTTTTGCTTCTAATGAAGCAACTTTTGCACTCACTGTTTCAATTTCTGCTTCTAGAGAATCGATCTGTGATTGGGCGTCAGCTTGCTGACCTTTAAGAGAATTGATTTTTTGGTCTTGCTGCTCGATTTGAACATCAATGGAATCTGCAAATGCTAATGCAGGTGCTGCAACTGCGGTTAATGTTAGTGAACACACCATTAATGCTGATAACAAACTATTCTTCACTCGTTTTTCCTCCGACTAGCTGGTTGATTTGACAGATGAACTGCCTTTATAAAAACTTAATTTTGTCTAAGAAAGTTTAATGTTCGATTTAACGACAAATGAATTCTACCATAATGATATGACACACAGATAAAGGAAATGTTACAAAAATGTTTCAATCTAACACTTCCTTTATCTCAGCGATAAATAACAGAACAATTAAAGACCGTTAAATCAATGTTTCTGAATAAAACACCGCGTTTTCTTTTCATTTTCAAAAAATGATGTTCTTTCTATTTTAGTTATTTTTATCACATAAAAGCACCTAAATAAGAGCACTTATAGTTTTTTCGGAATTATCTTAACAAGAAAAACTATGAAAACAAGAAATCTTTCAAAAAAAGACCCTTTATGTGACAAGATTCCTTTTCCTTCCTATAATAAATAAAACAAGCGAGGAGGGAATCGCGATTCGTACACACAAAAAATGGTTTTGGCCATTGGCACTTCTTACACTTTTTGTCACCTGTTTCCTGTTATTCTTTCAATTTCGTAAGGTGCATGAAGCCGATACACCTTTGCAACAGGCAAGCAACAGTGAGTTTTGGCTCTTAAGTGATATTCATTTTCTTTCCTCCACGCTTCATGATAATGGCGAAGCCTTTCAGACCTTCACGCAAGGAGCTGCTGGCAAAGAGATGATGTATCAAGAACAATCAATCGAGGCCTTCACCGCTCAAGCCTTAAAGGAGAAACCAACGGGAATTATTTTGACCGGTGATATGACGCTCAATGGCGAGAAAGCAAGTGCTCAAGAGTTGGCAAGATTGCTTGAACCATTGCAAGAAGCTGGCATTATGGTTTTAGCATTACCTGGCAACCACGAGATTTACAATGGTTGGGCGCGAGCATTTCAAGGTGAAAAGGAATACTATGCCGATCAAATCAGTCCTGAGGATTTTCAAACGATTTTTGCTGAAGGTTACGAAAAAGCCAACAGTATCGACAAGTCTTCCCTTAGCTACAGCATTCAGTTAAATGACAAGTATCGCCTCTTTTTACTAGATTCATGTATCTACGATTCTGAGGTTAATTGGGATGAGCCTACAACGAATGGTGAGTTGAAACCAGCTACTCTAACCTGGTTGGAGGAGCAATTAACCCTGACAAAAGAAGCAGAGCAAGTACCACTGGTCTTTTTACACCATAACTTGTTCAGTCATAATAAATTGTTACAAGACGGTTATGTTCTCAACAACGCCTCTGAGACTGTCGCTTTGTTGGAACGCTTCAACGTGCCAGCCGTTTTCTCTGGTCATATCCACATTCAAGACATTAACGAAGGGAATGATTCGCTTTATGAAGCAGTCACTGGGTCTTATTCAACAGCAGAATTAGGCTACGGCGTCCTTTCTCTTTCTGACAAAGATATCGACTACGAAGCTCGGCAGATTGATCTCGATGCTTGGGCGGCTGAAACGAAGCAAACTGATGAACAGTTACTGGACTATCAAAACTACCAGAAAAGTATTTTTGAAAATGACACCGACCAACTGGTCCGCGACCAATTGTCCGCCGTGTCTGAACTGTCAGAAGCCCAGATCACACAACTTTGCACGTTTGTCACGAAGCTGAACACGGCCCTTTTTACTGGCAATGATACTTACTCAGTCGAGGAAATAGCTGCCATCAAAGACTCCGAGGAGTATCAGTGGTTATCGACCTATTCTTACTTTTTGAAGCAATATGTCGATTCAATGCTCGACGATCAAACCGATGATCGCAAGCTGACGATCCCCCTCACAGCAGAATAAAGCCAAAAAGTGTCTTCTTCCTTTCTTTTAGGAAAAAGACACTTTTTCTTTTCTAATGAACGATAGCCCTCTCGTTTGGGTAAACGAGAAGGCTATCTGACGAGTCAATATTTATTCTTTGAAAGTGCAGCATACTATTACTACTATTATTTATTTCTCATTTAAACGATACAATCCCTAACCTCTATTGTATCCTTGTAACTCTGAAGTTACGCCAGGTTTGAATAAATTTCTTCAAAACAAGTAACGTGTGGTACAAAAATATTTGTCGCTTATTAACAACTATACCACGAGACAGAGTGCAAATGGAAGAAAACGTACTTATTCTTAAACATTACTTAAACAAAAAGCTTTGTTTTCATACAGTGTTGCCCTTTAAGAATTTTACGTGAAGCGATTAACCTTCCTGTCATGCATATCTGCTAACCATTCCTATACGGGGATTCCTTTTATTCAATAGGCAAGTCGTGCTGTTTTAAAAAAGATAATTTATCCCAGTAGCCTCTTTGAAATAAAATTTTATCATTTACTATTTGAAAAAAACCGCAGCCTCTCAAACCTAATGGGTCACGCCACTCTAAAATTGCCCATTGTCCATCTTCGAAAATGTTCTCAACGATACAAACCATTTTTGCGTTAGAAAAATCTTGCTCAAACATCTGCTTTATCGCTTCTTTCCCAATAACTGGCTCATTGGCAACCTGATGGTTTATTGCATTGTCATCATATAATTCTGAAATACATTCTACATCTGCTTGATTAAACGCATCAACCCATTGGCAAAGTATTTCTTTTGGCTTCATATAGATTCCCCCTCGATAGGTAATCATCTTTGTTCCCATCTGCAATAAAAAAAGTATCTAATTTGTATCAATATATTCTACTTTTGCAATTGATTCAAGACAATATCGATGAAACGAATAAGAATTATCGATCTTGCACATCGATTACTCTTGTATAAGTACGGGGGACCATACATTGAATCGTGGCATTTTCCACTGTACCTGTTTCTTTATTCTATTCAAATGAGACATGCCATTTGAATCACTAGCGATCATTGATTTTATTGGTAGCGATGCTACTAAACCTGTTCAATCACTTTTTCATTTACTGTGAAAAGCATTTATTTATTGAATACGGTATAGTGCCCTCTTTCTCTTTTCCTCTTTTTATACGCTTATCATCGAATGAGAAATCATGGATAAGTAAAACGCAACGCTTAGGGTTAGTTGACTATCGAAAGCAAAGATGTACTATTTACCATGCCAGGCCCTCAAAGCCTGCAACTATTCTCTTGTAACAGATCCTGGAAACCTTATCAATTTCAATATTTACATAAAATAAAACAAAAAAAAAGCGAGAACCCAATGGATTCTCGCTTGTTAACGTCAATTAACCTTTAACGATGTTTGTTGCTTGTAAGCCACGTTGGCCTTCTTCAACGTCGAAAGTCACTGCTTGACCTTCTTCTAAAGTTTTGAAGCCGTCGCCTTGGATAGCTGAGAAGTGAGCAAATACATCATTGCCGTCTTCACCTGTAATAAATCCAAAACCTTTATCTGCATTAAACCATTTTACTGTACCGTTATTCATAAACGTATACCTCCATATTACACATCGACTGTGTTTATTTGTTTGTAATAGAAAATGATGTGTAATTGAAGTGTGTATCAATAGAAAAGATAAACAAGTATTAACATATCAGAACTTTACCTATTCATCATAGCACGGTTAAAATAAAATAGCAAATAAATTTGGGCTTTTTTCTTGATAATAAGCGAAATTGTTAAGAAACCTTATGATTAAGCCTAGGAATTGCTTTATCTGGAAGAATCAAAAATCAAAGAGTTGCGCCGTTTGAAGCAATTACTTTTTTGTACCAATCAAAAGATGCTTTCTTGATGCGTTTCTTTGTGCCATTGCCTTCATCGTCTTGGTCGACGTAGATAAAACCATAGCGTTTCGACATTTGTGAGGTCGAAGCACTGATGATATCGATGCAGCCCCATGCCGTATAGCCAAAGACCTCGACGCCATCATGTAAGGCTTCATTGATTTGTTCAATATGCTGACGCAGATAGTCGATTCGATAAAAATCATCGATCGTGCCATCTTCGTTTACGACATCCTCTGCTCCCAAACCGTTTTCGGCAATAAACAAAGGTTTTTGGTAGCGATCATAGAGTTGATTCAATGCTGTTCGCAACCCTTTGGGATCGATCTGCCAACCCCATTTACTGCTTGGCAAATAGGGGTTTTTGATCCCACCAGTAATCAAATTCCCGACAGCACTTTCCAATCGTTCTGGATGCGCGCTGACTGCACTGGACATATAGTAACTAAAGGAAACAAAATCCACAGGGTTTTCCCGGATGACTTCTAAATCTCCTGGTTCGATCACCAATTCCACTCCTTTTTCTTCAAACATGCGGTTGGCATATGCTGGATAATAGCCTCTTGCCTGCACATCACTGAAAAAGAGTGAGGTTCGTTGACTTTCGACTGTTTTTTGGACATCATCTGGATCACAGCTGTACGGCGTTAATAATTGATAGCTGATCATACAGCCGACCTTGGCATTGGGAATCAATCGATGGCAAAAGTCAGTCACGATTGCGCTGGCGACAAATTGATGGTGCGCCCCTTGGTACTTGTCTTGTTCAATATTTGGATGGCCTTCTTCAATGATCCCAACACTAACATATGGATGGTGTTTGACACAGTTGATTTCATTAAAAGTCACCCAGTATTTGACTTTCTTTTGGTATCGCTCAATCACCGTCTTGGCAAAACGGACATAAAAGTCGATCACTTGCCGATTCGGCCATCCTCCATACTCAGTCACTAAATACAAAGGCATCTCATAATGGGATAGTGATACCACTGGTTCAATCCCATACTTCAAACATTCATCAAAGACTGCGTCGTAAAATGCCAATCCAGCTTCGTTTGGCTCTACCTCATTCCCCTTTGGAAAGATCCGTGTCCAAGCAATTGACATCCGATAGGCTTTGAAGCCCATCTCAGCAAATAAGCGAATATCTTCTTTAAAGTGATGATAAAAATCGATGCCCTGTCTTTTCGGATAGTATTTCGTGCTGTTAGGATCCTGTGCTTCTGCAACTTGCTGATGAGTCATCATATGCCATTGGTCAGTCCAACGTTCTTTCGGCATTGAGGAATCGAACAGATAGACATCAGAAACCGACAAGCCTTTTCCATCGATCCCAGAGCCTCCTTCAACTTGGTTGGCAGCTGTTGCTCCCCCCCAGAGGAAATCTTTTGGAAAATAACTTTTCATTTTACTTGCCTCCTTTCAAAAATGATTCGTACGCCAACGCTTCCCCATTCGTGGCGATCACTTGCTGATAATACGCAAAACTAGCTTTTTTCTTGCGGGAAAGATCTCCGCTACCATCATTTTGCTTATCGACATAGATAAAGCCGTATCGTTTTTCCATCTCTCCTGTCCCCGCAGAAACGATATCGATCGGTCCCCACCATGTATAGCCTAGAATCGTTGCGCCATCTTTGATCGATTCCGCCATTGCCTTTACATGGTCTTTCAAATAAGCCATCCGTTCTTCATCGACGATCGATCCATCTTCATTGACAACATCCTTTAAACCAATTCCGTTTTCAACGATAAATAATGGTTTTTGATAGCGATCAGTCAATTCGCTGCAAACATAGCGTAATGCCAACGGATCGATCGGCCATCCCCAAGCAGTTTCTTTTAGGTAAGGATTCTTTTTCCCCAATAATCCGCCAGTATTACCTAAAATTTTCATGCCCGCTTCATGTAATGAGCTGCGGTAAAAACTAAAGCCTAAATAATCGCAGGTCCCCGCTTTAATGATCGCTAGATCTTCTTCTGTAATGTCCAGCAACAGATGATTATCCTTCACGATGCGGTCGAAGTATTCAGGATACGCTCCTCGCAATTGCACATCACTATAAAACAAAGAACGACGGCGCAGTTGATACGATTCAAAAACATCTTGCGGGTTGCACGTTGCAGGATAAATCGGACTCAGTGACAGCATACAGCCAATCTGATTGTTTTCATCTACTGCCTTCCCATTCAGAACTGCTTTGGCACTTGCAACAAACATATTATGACTCGCTTGATAAAGTGCCTGTAATTTTTCTTCTTCAGTCTCGAAAGAAAACACATCGATACCTGCTGCGAGTAAAGGGATCGTATGGGTATGGTTGATTTCATTGAAAGTCATCCAATATTTCACTTTCCCTTTATAGCGTGCAAAAACCACTTTTGTATACCGATCAAAAAAATCGATCAGTGCACGATTTTGCCAACCACCATATTTCGTTACCAAATGCAGTGGTGTCTCAAAGTGAGCTAACGTAACAACTGGTTGGATCCCTTTTTCATTCAAGGCATCAAATAAATCATCATAAAATTGTAAACCTGCTTCATTCGGTTCCGTCTCATCCCCATTCGGAAAAATGCGACTCCAAGCAATTGAGGTACGCAAACACTTCAAGCCCATTTCCGCAAACAGTTCAATGTCTTCTGGGTACCGATGATAAAAGTCGATGGCTTCATGGCTCGGATAAAAGTTTTCCTCTTCAAGCTGCAGTGAAACTTGCTCAATACGTTTTTCACCAACTGGTAAAATATCTGCTACGCTTAATCCTTTTCCTCCTTCCAAATAAGCTCCTTCGGCTTGATTTGCGGCGATTGCGCCGCCCCATAGGAAATTTTTTGGAAATACACTCATGAAATCGCTCCTTTTAATAAATCATTTGCTACCAATGCGGTAACGTCTTTTTTCGCTTGATCCACAACTGTCAATGCATCTTCTTTGATCACACTGGTAAAGACCAACATGGTTGTCGGATCATATCCTTTTTCAATAATTTTTGCTAAGTCAAAGGTGCCAATTTTTTGCCCCTTCACGACTTGATCCCCTTGTTTCACCGAAATCTCAAACACGTTTTTTGCTAAATCAACCGTGTCTAAGCCGATATGAACCAACACTTCCGTCCCAGCAGCTGATTGGATCCCAAAAGCATGTCCAGTTGGAAACACTGTCACAACCGTACCAGTAAGTGGCGCATAAATATCGCCGGCTGATGGATAAACGGCTAATCCATCTCCCATTGCTCGAGAAGAAAATACTTCATCTTTGACATCATCAAGCGTGATCGCTTCACCAGCAACTGGTGTCATCACTTGCAGCCCTGCACCTTCTTCTAAAACAGGTTCTAGCGTTTCTTCAAATCCTAATACATAGGTCAAAATAGCAGTACCGAAGAACGCAAAGGCAATGCCGATCAAATAGTACACAAAGGTGTCCCCAAAGAAAGCTGGCAATGTCGTCAATGCTGGAAAAACATAGACGATGGCCTTGGTTTGCATCATGCCCATAAACGCACCAGCAATGGCACCAACGATGGTTTGAGCAATCAACGGCTTTTTAAATTTTACCGAAAGTCCATAGACGATGGGTTCTGTAATTCCTCCAAGCAATGCTGGAAGCAAGGAAGATAGCGCCAGACCTTTGGTTTCTTTTCTGCGAGAGCGTAAAAATACACCTAAAGCAACCCCAGCACTCGCAAATGTTGCTGCTGCGATCATCGGGCGCAGCGTATCATAGCCATATACCGCTAGGTTATTGACCATGATCGGTACAACTCCCCAATGGATCCCGATCATTACTAAGAATGTCCAACCGCCACCGATCAACAAGCCAGCCAACAGCCCACTCTTATCGCTGATAAAGTTCATGGCATTGCCTAAACCGTCCCCAAGCATTACACCTACCGGTCCAATGATCAAAACGGTCAGAGGCACCATGATCAAAAGAGCCACTAGCGATAGAGCAAAAATCTCGATACTCTTAGGAATGATCCGTTTGAGTAGGCGTTCCAAGTGCGAGTAGATATAGATCGAAACGATCGCTGGAATCACGGTACCCGAATACCCCATCAGCACAGCTGGGATGCCAAAGAAATCAACCGTCACACCGTTTTCCGTCACCATTGCTGTAAAATTCGGCTCCAGCAACGCCCCAACGATTGCTAAAGCAATAAACATATTGACTTTGAAAATCCGCGCTGCACTGATCGCTAAAAATAAAGGCAAGAAATAAAAGACACTATTGCCAGCAGCAGCTAATATTTTATAGGTGCTTCCTTCTGCGTCCATCAAATGATAGGTCGTAAAAACAACTAGTAAAGCTTTCAACATCCCTGCCCCTGCAAGCGCAACAATGATTGGATTAAAGATCGCAGACAATACATTGAAGAATCGGATAAATACATTGCCTTGTTTTTCTGTTGATTCTTCGGCATCTCCATCACTTTCCAAAGCGTTTTGGATCGAATACTTGCTCATGATCGTTTGAAAAACATCTGCCACATGATTCCCGATCACGACTTGAAACTGGCCATTTCCTTCAATGACTGACAATACCCCATCAAGCTGCTGGATTTTGTTCTTATTTTTTCGTGCCAACTCGACATCTTTCAACTTAAAACGCAATCTAGTGATGCAATGATACAGGCTAACGATATTTTGTTCCCCACCGACCTGTGCTATAATTTCACTAGCAAGTTTTGAATAATCTTTTGCCAAATGACTCACTCCCGTGTTTGATTTATAAAGCGCTTTATGGCGTTACTATAGCAGATTTTTTTCTCTCACCTGCGAAAGTTCGCAATTTGGAAACTGCTTACAAGAAAGGAAAGAAAATGGGCCTCTTAATCATTCGTTTATTGAATCTTTTAAATAATGCACCCACTGATTCCACCAACTACTATATCGGTTTGACCATGATCAACTATTACGATCAGATCCAAACTCTAAGTATTGGTGAATTCGCCGCTCTTTGCCATGTGTCAAAGTCAACCGTTTCAAAATTCGCCCGTACCTTAGGCTTTGATGACTATGGTGATTTAAAAGACAACGCAGCTTTCATCGAGAACCGCTTCAACAATCCGCTAAATTATCGCTCGAATATTTTGTCTGCTTTGGAGCAAGAAGGCGTAGACTCCTATTTTGACGCAGTGATACAAGACATCGATTATCTGCGGCATCATCTTGATCTGCCAGCCATCGAACGGGTCGCACAAGCAATTGTTTCGCATAAAAATGTCTTTGCTTTTGGAATATTATTCTCAGAATCGGCTGCTATTGATTTCCAGATCAAACTAGCTTACAACGGCAAGTTCATTCGGACCTTCCAAGACGATCTCGTACAGGAAGAAATCATCAAATCTGCCGATGAAGAATCGCTTTTTATTATTTTTACCAATTCCGGTGACTACCTGACCAAGCAACAAATTCGAAATGGAACGCCTCGAAAAGATTTCTTTGATCGAACCAAAGCCAAAGTCATCGTGATCACCGCCAACCCACAGATCTCGGAACTTCCCTTTGTCCAAGAAGCCATCATCTTCCCTCATCAAACCCATTTCCAAACCCATGCCTTTATGTATCAGTTCATCATGGATTTGATCGTATCGAAGTTCAAGCAGTTGACTGATCGAAAGCGAATGTAGTAATGACCCTCCATTATAGAAGAAGGGCATTTCTTCCATAATGGAGGGTTCTTTGTGAATGAGATGTCTCATTCATTCGTAAGCGTCACGCATTTATTCCTAGTTTCTTTGAAATTTTTTTAATCCTAGGCTGATATTTATTAAATTTCTCCTCATTTATGTTTTTTGTTTCACAAACTTCACTTCGGTATGGTATAATCATTTTGTTTTTAAGAAAACTATGGGAATACAAAGGAGAAGGAAACATGAAAAAAACTAAAATCACTTTAATCGCTGCATCATTGCTTATGGGAGGCACTCTTTTAGCTGCATGTAGTTCAGATAACGACACAGCTGCAAGCTCATCATCAACAGCAGCTTCAACTGCTGCATCAACTGAATCATCAGATGATGTTGTTTCAACTGCTTCTATCAGTGACCAAACTTCAGTCATTGAAAAAGCATTGGGTGCAGATGGTAACTGGATCGTTGCTGTAACTGCTGACATGACATTTGATAACGATGTAACCGTTGATGGCGAATTCCATGATAAAGGCGATGACTCAGCTGATATCTACCGTAAATTTGCATTGTACTCACAAGATGAAGACCGCAACGTAACAGCTGAGTACACAGTAACTGTTCCTAAATTGATCGTTAACTCAGAAAACTTCAACATCGTTCACGGTGTAATCAAAGGTGACGTTGAAGTGAATGCAAACGGCTTTGTATTGAACGGTGCAAAAGTTGAAGGTAACGTAACATTCACTTCAAAAGAATTCCAAGATTCAGCAACACTTGACGAAGATGGCGCTTCTGTAACAGGCGACGTAACAGTTAGCGAATAATCTTTCACTGGATTTCTGTGAAATAGATGAAGAAAAAACGAGGTTGACAAGTTGATCATTGATCCTTGTCAACTTTTTTTTGTTTTTTTATAAACAATTGCATCCGTTCTCATTACTAACATTGTGTAAGTAAGAACAAAGCACAAGAAAAAAACTGGCTTGCTTACGCAAAACCAGCTTCTTCTTTAGGCGCTTATTCTTCAATAACTGCCCACTTGTAATCGTATTGCGCACCGGCACCGTGAGAAACGACCCCTTTTACTTTTGGTGCACGTAAATGAGCTTCAACGTTTTGGTACACAGGGATAACCCCTTGTTGATCCATAATGATTTTCTCTGCATCCAACAAATCTTGCCAGCGGGCATCTGGATTGCCAGCATTTGTCGTGGCAGATGATTTCACTGCTGCATCGTACTCATCGCTTGTCCAACGACCTCGGTTGTATGAATTATCGGTTACAAATAGATCTGTAAAACTGCTGGCATCCGCATAGTCAGCACCCCAGCCACCCATAACGACATCAAAATCACCTGAGTTTGAACGATCAAGGCGAACGGAGAAAGGTACTGGACTTAGGCTAACTTTCACCCCATCAAGCGTATCTTGAATCGCACTTTGAATATATTCAATGGCTTTTTTGGTTGAGTCTGTGTCAGAGGCCAAAATTTCAAAACTTAAAGAATCGATTCCCAAAGCCTCTTTGGCTTTTTCCCAATGTTCTTTGGCTTTTTCTTGATCGTATTCAATGACACTTTCCGCTTCATCGACAAAATCAGTATTATCAGTTGGGTTAAAGGTCATTCCTTTTGGTATCAATCCTGTGGAAGCCAATGAACCATCACCTAAAATCGATGTCACTAATGCATCACGATCGATGGCATAAGAGATTGCTTTACGCAGATCCTCATTGCGAAATGGCGAATCTTCTTCTCGCTGATTCAACTCGATATAGGAAGTACGGGCTAATGGTTCTGACACAAACGCTTCATCATTGGCCATTTGCTGCGCCAATTCTCCTGTTAAGATGACGTCGTCCGCTTGCCCATCCTGGAATAGATTCAAGGAGGTCGATGATTCTTTTACAACACTGACATTGATCGTATCAAGTTTCACCGTATCTTTATCCCAATATTGGTCGTTCTTTTCATATGACCATTCTGTATCGGTTCCTGGACCATCAAAGCCAGCTAACACAAACGGTCCATTGTAAACGGCATTGTCGCTTGTTGAAGCATATTGATCGCCGTTGTCTTCTACGACTGCTTGGCTTTGTGGGAAGAAGGATGGAAATGCCAATAAGTATTGGAAGTATGGCGTAGGTGTCGTCAGCGTGATTTCTAATTCATAGTCGCTGACTGCTTTGATCCCCAATTCTGAGGCATCTTTTTCACCTGCTGTTATCGCTTCGGCATTGGTTACGGGCGCAAATAAGTACGCATATTCAGAACCTGTTTCCGCACTTACGGTGCGTTGCCAGCCAAAGACATAATCCGCTGCTGTTACTGGTTCTCCATTTGACCATTTGGCATCTTCACGTAATTTCAATTTATAGGTCAGACCATCTTCACTGACTTCCGCTAATTCGGCGGCACCTGCTGGTTCGGGCTTACTATCAGCATCTAAGCGGTACAACCCTTCATACACATTATTTAAAGCACTGAAACTGATCGTATCGGTGGCTAAGGATAGATCGGCACTAGGCATTTCTTGTTGAACCACAACATTAAAAATTTGTTCGGCAGCTGCTGTCCCACTACCACTTGAACTTTCACCTGTACTTGATGTCCCTCCTGTTGAGCAACCTGCTAATACGATTCCACAAACAGCGATGACACCATATCCCCATTTTTTCTTCATCTTACCTACCCCTTATGAAAATCCAAAATTTTCAGAATTATTACAAAATTCTGAATGTAAATAAGATTTTAATAAATATTAATTATAAAAGCAAGCTATTTTTCTCATTTTATTATTATTTATTTTTTATGTTAACACTGCATGTTATTATTTATGACACAAAAACAAAAAACACAAAGCTAAAGAGATCGCGCTTTGCGTTTTTTTATCTTTGGATAGAAAAGTGGATTACTCCATTTTATAGCTTTGACGCGTCACTTTACCCTCTCGTACCGCAGCGATAATAGTTGGAATAGCCCCAATCGCCGTAAAGAGATAGACCAGACCTAAGTTCCCGTAATATTGACTCGCTTCCAAATACCCTTCACGAATCAAATCAGGTAAAATACGGAAAGCGTAGAAGACATCAACGTCCGTGTAATAATTCGCTACACTGATCGACCAGTCGATACGATTCCCGACATAGACCATAATGATCATGACGATGATACTACTAATAATACCTTTTGTACTGAGTTTTCCACCTAATAATTCATACCCTTTGATGGCACAGATCGCCATTGCGATTCCAGACAATGCAGCTACATATCCCAGTTGTCCTAATAAAATAATTGCGCCGGCACCAATCAGTGAACCAAGAAACGCGCCCACTGTTCCAGCTAGCCAATTTTCTTTTTTCTGCCCTTTTTCCCGTTCTTGTGCAAGGACCGCTTCTTGTTGTTTCTTAAAGCAAGCTTCACACGCAATGACGGGAGTGCCGCCAATAGCATACAGCGAAACCGGCTCAGTGATCGTTCCGCAGAAGGTACAAGCATTTTGGTAACCTTTCGTCTTCAAGAAATTCGTCAATTGGTCCAACGCAGTACGGATCTTGTCCACAGTTTTCCCTGCAGTCATCGCTCCGCGTAATGTATAGGCAACTTGATATCCTTGGATCACACAGTCGGTGATCTCTTTTGACTCACTTAAAACTTCTTTGACTTCTTCTTGGTTCGGAAGTTCCCCCTCTTTGCTAAGGGAAAAATGAGCCACAAGAGAATAACTATTGTTATTCTCTTGAACTAAAAAAAGTTTATAACTATGATACGTTCCATAAATCACCCCGGTGGAAGTATCAACTGAGAGCCCCAACGGCTCGGCAAATTTGGTCAATGTCTTCTCGATCTTCTTATTCATTTTTCTCCTTCTTTCCAACAAACACTTACCTTTTTAGGTATAGCTAAAAGTTTAAGGAGAGTAGAAATGAAAGTCAATCAATTTGTTCAAAAAACCTAGTTTTTTTATTTATTCTGTGACAAATCGCCGCAATGCATCAGCAACCCCATGGTCTGTATTGCTAGCCGTCACAAAATCAGCTTTTGCTTTGACCAAATCGGGCGCATTCTCCATCGCAACACCGATACCGGCTGAAGCAATCATTGGCAGGTCATTAAAATTATCGCCGATCGCTAAGGTTTGCGCCAGCGGCACTTGGAAATAGGCCGCTAATTCATTTAGCGCCTTATCTTTTCCCACAGCTTGATGAGTGACTTCCAAATAATTCTCTTTGGATAAATAAAAGGCGCTTTCTAAAAAGTCAGCGTTCTGGCAGGCAGCATGAAGCGCTTGGATTTCTGCCGTTGTGCCGATCAAAAGAAACTTATGTACCTCAAAAGCTTCTTGTGCCAACAGTTGTTCCAATGAAGTTTCCAAAGGGGTCTCTTTGGTGATCGCCGCTTCTGCCTGTGCCCACTGATCCACTCTTTCGTAATACCACTGATCACCAGAGTAGACATTGATCGAAACGGCAGGAAAATCAGCTTTGATGCGAGCAACCAAAGTCTTTGCTTCTGCTTTTTTGACCTCATGACTAAATATTGGTACAAGCGTACCCGTATGATCGTACCGTCCAATCAGGGCACCGTTGTAGCAAGCCAAGGGCCAGTCTTCTATCTCTAATTCTTCAGCTATCGGTAGCATTCCTTTCGGGGAGCGAGCGGAAGCCAAAACAAAAGGAATCGCTTGCTGCTTCAACCGTTTGATTTCTACAATCAAAACCGGATCGATTTGATGTTTATGATCCAAGATCGTCCCATCGATATCACTTAAAATAAACCCAATCTGCTTTTTTTCCAAATAAACCATCCTTTCCCATTCCCCATCCTTTTTACGAAAGCGAATTGATCCATCGCTTTCGACCAAAACAAGCGCCGTTTCCATAAAACGAAAACAGCTTTCTTGTCCTTCTTTGCTTCCAGTTTACCATACTAGCCAATGAAAAAAAGAGTGCATCGCTGCACTCTTAGGAAGTATAGATATAAAACTCGATTTCCTTCTTGATCGGCTTTTTGATCCAGCGTTTCACAGCAGCTGCCCGCTTCAAGCCCATATGCTCATAAAAACCGTAATTACAAGTGGTATCGGTATAAAGGAAAAACGGAGCTGTTTTATCATGCTGGACCATCGCTAAGAAGGAAGTAAAGAGTTGCTTGCCTACACCCAATCCTTGTGTTTTGGGACTAACGGCAAACAAACCAACTTCGGTCTGAAAAGGAATTTTTAAGTCTTTCAACATCGCTTGATTTAACTCAGCCACCTCTTTGGCATAATGCAGCAGCGTGTTTCTCCCTTGATTAGAAAGCATTAAGCAGCCAGCATGCCACATCGTTTTCCCCCAATAGCGCATTGGATGAAGCTTCTTCCCTCTTTTACTGTCTGCTAATAAGATACCGACAGCTTCACCATTTAAAAGAGCCACACGTGAATAGGTAGCACGGGCAAGTTCATAACACAAAAAGACATGAGCAAAGTGTTTGGCGGTCTTCTGGTCAAATTGCTTGTCGTAGTTCCAGCTATCAATAATTACTTGCACAAGCGCAGGCAGATCTTCTCGTTTAAATGGTCGATATGTTACTTGTTTATTCATTCTATCTTCCTCCCAGTAGTTGACTATCTTTAGTATAAAGTTTACAGTAACTGTAAAGTCAAGGAGGAACGCCATGAAAACCAAATTAAAAGTATCGGAAATGGCACGCTTAGCGCGAATCAATACTCGGACACTCCACTATTATGACGAGATTGGGCTATTTCAACCAAACAGCAAAGACGAGAACGGGTACCGGTATTATTCCCTTGATCAACTTTTGGATCTCGGATTGATCCTGTCATTGAAAGAATTATCGATGCCCTTAAAAGAGATTCAAACAGCGTTGCAGGGGGATGCCGAGACCATGAGAAACTTATTGGAAGCCAAGCGGCAAACCATCGATGAAAAAATTCAGCAGTTGACCAACATCCAAAAAATCATCGAACGAAAAGCAGCGGACTTGCGTCTGGCTGCAGAAAAAACTTCCCCCTTCACCTTGAAGGAACAGCCAGAGGAGTATTTCTCCCTTAGTCCTAGATTAAACGGCAGCAGCATCCCAGAGATGATCACCCAAGCCTACGACCTTTTGATGGCACAGCCTTATCTTTTCTCGAATAACGAATACGGTTTTATGATTCGGACGAACAAAGACAATACGCAGGACATCGACTACGTTTATGTGCGGCAAGAAGAACCACAACGAGCTTCCTTCGTGAAACCGGCAGGTTGCTATTTAACCACCATTTATCAGGGGGATGACGAAGGATTGAAGCAGTTCTATCAAAAACTCAAGCAGCTGATTGCAGCGCACCAATGGCAAATCGATGACTACTTCTATGAACGATCGATCCATGAAACGACCCTTAGCAACGAGCAAGCTTATTTGACAGAGATCCAAGTCCGGATTTTATCTGAGGAATAAGGATTCGTCTAAACAACACTAAAAAGTAAATGAAAAAACGCAACGACCACGAGCAGTTTCTTTCGCCTCGTCGTCGTTGTGTTTTAATTAAATCAAATGGTTTTCTTTCAACAGATCGCCAATGTAGGTATGTTCAGTTTTCTTAACGAAGCCTTCCAATAGTTTCCGTTCGATAAATGGTAGCTCCATTTCCGTGATTTTTTTCTTATCGGTCAGATAATAGACAGCTTTGGCCAAGGTACGCAGATCATAAGCGGAAGCAAACACTTCTGGTACCCCGCGTTCCACATCTAATAGCTGATAAACAGCCTCCATTGCAGTCCGAACGGAATACTCTGTTGTAAAAACAGTGTCTCTTTCAGTCTCTGCGAAATTACCGATAAAAGCTAAGTTTTTGGAGCCATTTGGAATAACCAATGGCCGATCCCCTGGCTCACGCAGCATGAAGTAGGAAGTGATAAACGGCATGTAAACCGGAACTGCCACACTTGATTCTTTTGAAATGCGTTGGATTTCTGCTTCCGGCACGCCTAAATGGTAAAGCAGTTCTTGCACGATTTCTTGTCCAGAACATTGCTCAATTGGTTTTTTGATGTAGTTTCCTGGCGTATTTGACAACAAGCCATACACCCATGTGATCGTTTGTTGGTCTTTTTGTTCTTTAAAGTGCGGTTGGCGATGGGTCGCAAAGCTCATCATCCAATTGGAATCTTTGATGGTGACGATCCCCCCAGTGACGATTCTGCCTGTTCGCAACTTGCGATGGGTCAATTTTTCTAAATAAGGTTCAACATCAAAATTTTGCCAAGTGACAGTTGCCGAAACAAACCAGCTTTCTTCAGGTAAGTTTTCATAAAAGACTTCTGGATGACCAAAATCAGGCGATTGCGCCGCCAAGTTTTTCCATAAACGCCAGCTACCACCAGGTGCTTTTGAGATAGGCGCTGGAGTATAATGGTCCCCTTGCGTGGAACTTTCAGTGATCGATCCGTTGGTAACAAAGACCAAGTCATCTTCTGACAAAGGAATTTCTTCGATTGCCCCCGCTTTTTCTAGCACAAGTTTTTGAGCAACTTTTTCCTCGCCCACGATCCGAACATCGATATTGCTGACTGTGCATTCATATTGGAAGTCGACTCCTTGTTCTTCCAAATAAGCAAGTAGTGGTTTGACCAATGACTCATATTGGTTGTAACGGGTAAATTTTAACGCGGTAAAATCAGGCAAGCCATCGATATGATGCACAAAACGCAACACATAGCGACGCATTTCAATCGCCGAATGCCATTTTTCAAAGGCGAACATCGTACACCAGTATAGCCAAAAATTGGATTCAAAGAATTCTTCGCCAAAAACATCTTCGATTTTTTTCCCGATCAATTGATCTTCTGAAGTCATAAATAATTGAGTCAATTCTTTTTGTGCTGTAGCAGACAAGGTAAATTCTCCATCATCTGCTGCTCGTTGGCCGCGATTGTGGATGATCCGACAGTTAGACGAATTTGGATCATCGTGATCCAACCAGTAAAACTCATCTAACACCGAAGCATCTTCCACCTCCAAAGACGGAATCGAGCGAAATAAATCCCACAGACACTCAAAATGATTTTCCATTTCTCGACCGCCGCGGGTCACAAATCCATCATGGGGAATGAATTTTCCGTCTAATGAACCGCCTGATAAAGAAAGTTCTTCAAGGATGTGGATTTTCTCACCCGCCATATGGCCGTCACGGATCAAGAAGACTGCCGCAGCAAGTCCTGCTAATCCACCACCAACAATATAGGCTTCTTTCTTTTCGACATCTTTCGGTTTTCTGCTTCTTGCAAAAGCTTCGTAATTTCCGTTCGTATATCTCATGTAGATCCCTCCTAATATTGGTACGTTTTTATGGTATCAGTAACTATTTTTTTTGACAAAAATTTGTACTAGTAAAATCAAGTGATTTTGACAAATCGGCCTTTTTGTCAAAAAAACAAGGGCAAAGTCCCACCTTTTAGAAGATCTGCGCCCAGCACAAAAAGCGCCCCTAAGAAAACTGATTGCAGCTTTCTTAGGGGCGTTTCTAACAAAGGACAAACCCTTTGCCTTTTCAATAAAATATTTATTTCACGCGTAGAGCGAAGCTAGCAGTCGAAAAGCCTGATTGTGCTTCGGTGACTGTATAACCCGTGCTTGGCGCATGGATATAGCTTGTATTACTTGTAGCGATCGCTACATGGTAGGTATTCCCTTTTTGACCCCAGAACAGCAAGTCGCCAGCTTGTGCTTGCGAGACAGGAATGATCGTCCCTGCGCTTTCTTGTGGGACTGTCCAATCACCGATGTTTTTGCCCGTCACTTTTAAGAAGACGTAGCGTGTAAACCCAGAACAGTCGAAGACATCTGGTCCTTTGCCTCCCCATTGATAAGGAGTGCCGATATGTTTTCTAGCTTCTGCAACGATCGCTGCTCCGTTCACGCTCATCGGAACATTGGTATTGCCTGCGTTGTTATTGTTGCCAGGAGTCGTCGCACTGACTTCTTTGACATATGCTGCAGATACCCAGCCACCAGTTGATAACTTATACCAAGTGGTATTGCCATTGACTGACGTGCCTTGTTTTTGAGCCACTGCTTTGAAGGTCGCATTACTGCCCAAACTGCTGACCACACTTGCAGAAGTCGATGCACTTGAGCGCACATTCATCCCAGTGGTTGTTTGGAACGTCTTATTGATGGCTTGCTCACTCGCATTGCTTGAGCCGTTTGATGAACCAGTATTGTTTGAACCTGTGTTTGAATTATTGTTATTACTTGTATTTCCAGAACTAGACGTGACGTCACGCACATATGCCGCTGTGATCCAGCCACCAGTCGATACTTTGTACCAAACATTGGTGCCGCCAACGGATGTGCCATTTTTCTGGGCAACGACCTTCACCGTCGTGCTGTTGCTTAGGCTGCCAACGACACTGCCGCTTGTTGACGCACTCGAACGAACATTTAATGCCGCTGTTGTTTTCACGTTCTTGCTGATAGCCGTTTCTGCAGAAACACTTGTATTGCCGCCAGAAGAACTATTGCCTGTGGAGCTACTGGAAACATCTTTGACATAGGCTGCCGTGATCCAACCGCCTGTGGACAATTTGTACCAAGTGGTCGTGCCATTCACCGATGTCCCACTCTTTTGTGCAACGACCTGTACTGTCGCATTACTGCTCAAACCGCGTACGACACTAGAACTTGTCGTTGCATTTGAACGGACGTTCAATGCAGTAGTCGTTTTCACTGATTTCGAAATTGCTTTTTCCGATGAAGAAGACGACGAATTGGACGAGCCTGTATTGGCAGAAGAAGAGCCTGAGGTGCTCTTCACATAAGCCCCTGAGATCCAGCCGCCTGTTGATAGCTTATACCATATTGTATTGCCATTCACTGAGGTACCGTTCTTTTGAGCCACCGCAGTGATTGTTGTATTTGCTCCTACACCACTTACGATAGAGGCACTTGTTGAAGCATTTGAACGAACATTCAGTGAAGCTGTTGTTTTAAATTGTCGATTGATCGCCGTTTCAGCTGACGATCTGGCAAGAGTAGCAGTTGTGTTGGTTGATGACGAAGCGTTCGTCGTTTCGGTCGCATGAGCAAGAGACGTAAAGACACCTGATGTTGATGCTAACGCTGCTGTGATACCCAATCCTTTTTGTACGAAAAGGGACCGTTTTTGTTTCACTAAACGCTTCCGTTTGATTTTCCGAGATTCCAATAAAACACCCCCTGTACCCCATTTTAACAAAAATTAATATTTTTTGATATTGTTTTCGTTTTGTATTTTTTTAATTTGCGTTTAATAAAACGTGTCATTTATTTTCCTGCGTTATTCTTTTTAATCACTTTCTCTTTGACGCTGACCGTTGGCACTATATTTACAAAGATTTCTATAAACAACAAAAAAATGCTATTTCATTCAACGTTATTTTAATTCGCGAATAAAAACAGGATTTTTTTTACAAACAAACCCACTTTTTGAAAATCAAGACTGTTATTTGAATAACATTTCTTTCCTGATCCCCTTTTTCAAAAATCGATACTAAAATCACCCATTTATCATTCCTTTTTTACACAAGGGATTCTGTGAAAAAAGTTTTTTCAAAAAGAATGCTTCTTTCACCAGTGTGATCGACGCTATGATGAAATCCTGTTACATCGCTTCCAACCGGATACGAATTTTTTGATAAAGAAGTCCCTCACTTCTACCGAAAGAAATATTTTCACAATGTATTTCATACGAAAGTTTATAATACCAAGGAGAAAACCAAGAATTTGCATAAGTTTGTGAAATTATGCTATACTAAAAAAAAGGAAGAGGTGACCGAGTATGAAAACAAAGACGAAAGAAAAAGTTTATGCTGAACGACAACATAACTATAAAACGAAAAAAGAAGAGATTTTCAAAAAAGCCCTAGATTCCGTACCGACCACAGACAAGAAAAAAGAAGAACAGAAAAAGAAAGCGTAGACTCCTGCGTTTTCTTTTTTTGTTGATCTGTAAAAAGACGAGGCTTCGCCGAAGGGTGGCGAGTCTCGTCTTTATTGTAATCGAAAAAAAGCAGGCTATGATACTTTCTATCTCAACCATTGTCAATTCACCTTGAAAATCACCGAATGACTACCATCAATGCAATAAAGGGAAACTCTTCCTCAAAGGAAGCGACAGTTTCTTATTCCAACGGGTCTTAAACACAATATTTAGTAGGCGAAAACACGTTCCTACAATATATTGTGGATAAACCTGTTGAAACTGTGCATAACTAAAAAGCCTGCGATTTTTTCGCAGACTTTTTAGTTATTGACATGCTTGAATTAATCTAGAGATAAATAATAGCTCACATTATCTGGTAACGGTTTAAAGCCATTCTTTTTGTAAAAATCCGCTGCGGGCATACTTTCTTCGGTATCTAACAGGATCGTTGGAATCTCTTTCTTGAGCAGATCCTCTTTGATCATTTCTAAGAAAGTGGAACCCAAGCCCTTTCCTTGGTGCGTGCCTGTAATTAAAAAGGTGTCGACTACATACTCTTTTCCTTGATACCAGGGCTTGATAAAGCCCAATGAAAGACCAATCAATTCATTCGATGCTCGGTTTGTTAGTCGATAACCAATAAAAGTATTCATTGCCATCATTGATGATACATAGTCGGTGATTTGCGGCACTGTCAATTGGTCATTCCATGGTTCTGCTGAAAATACAGCAATATAGTGGTCCACGACTTCTGCTAAATCTGCCGTTGTTAATTCACGCATGCTTACGTTCTTTTCCATCCTATCTCCTGCTTCCCTTTCTATTTCGGTCGAGCCTATACTCGAAGAATCCACTAATTTTTGTGCGTGTATCAATCATCGATTCGTTTTGCATAGCCATTGCCATAACTGATATAACGGCGCTTTTGGTTGACGGCCATTTTTTTATGAATCTCTGCTTCAAGATCAATGGAAAGGATTTCTGCTAACCCAAGAAGATAAATCGCCACATCCGCCAATTCTTCTCCTACCTCTTGTTGCTTCCGATAGGCATCAAAGGCCTCCCCTATTTCACCATATAAAGCCAAAAACTCTTTTTCAATATTGGTGACATTGAATTGGTGATCAATCTTGTTTTGATAAATCGCTTTTTGCATTTCTGATAGTTTCATAGTCGCTCCTTTTGGGATAGTATACCATTTAATTAAAATTCAAAATAGAAACTTAGTAAAAAAATCACCTCAAAAAATAGTGACCCCAAAACGTTAGAATTTTGATCTAACTTTTGTAGGTCACTATAATATAGGATTCCCTTTTTTTATTCTGCCCGCTCCAATTCAGCAGATTTGATTGCAACCCGTTGAGCGATTTTTAGAAATGGAAAATAGATTGCTACACAGACGACGATGATGATCACCTGAACTAAGACAACTTTGAAATCCCCTTTTGATGCCAATAATGCACTAAGAATTGGCGGTGTCGTCCAAGGAACCATGACTGAAAGTGGCTCAATGAATCCTACTGCGGTAGCAAAGTAGCCAATCAACGTCGCAACAATTGGACTTGCAACGAAGGGAATGATCATTGGTAAATTGAAGACGATCGGTAAACCAAAGATGATTGGCTCGTTGATATTAAAAATACCCGGAGCTAGGGATAGATTGACGACATCCCGAAAAGGTTGGTAATTGCGGACGAATAAGAGCACTGCAATGATCAAACTGATCGTAAATCCAGTCCCGCCTAGTTGTGCGAAAACCGTCACGAATGCTGAATTTAAGATATTGGGCGGCGCAGCACCGTCCTGCACGGCTTGCATGTTTTCATTCATATTGACTAACAGCAATGGATCTAATAAGGTGCCATTGATGACGGTTTGGTGAATGCCTAAAGTAAACAGAAAGTTGCCCGTTGAATAGATGATCAAGAACCCAAAAATCGATGTGTTCAATAAACGCAGTGGTTCTTGGATCACTGTGGAAATGATTTGAATCAGATCGGTATCAAAGGCTGCTAGCACAGTCGCAACTAAGGCAAAGAAAGAAATCACTAAAATAGCAGGGATCAACGTGCTGAAGGATTTGCTGACGGCAGGAGGAACTTGATCCCCTAAATTGATTTTTAAGTGCTTGTTTTCTGACAGTCGAATAAATAATTCCGTGGCAACTAACCCACAAATGATGCCAGAAAACATCCCTTTGGTCCCGACATCGTCAAACAGCATCACACCACTGATGGTTACTTCTGCTTGAGCGCCTTCTGGCATCACGGCATGAGCCATCGCCAACATGACCACTAAGCAAGTCGTTGCCACAAAAGTTGCATTGATAGCGCTTGGATTATTTTTGTTGCGACAAAGGAAGTAGGCGATCATCGGAGCAATCAGCAAACCGGCGATATTCAATGTTCCATTGGTGATGGAATTGCCAAACACTTGCATTCGCGCCAAGGCAGCCCCTTCTAAGAACCACGGAAAGAAGACATTATTAAACAACACAGCGATCCCTGCGATAATAAAGGCAGGCATTAAGGTCGCAAACGCATCACGAAGACTTTTAAGATGAACCTGATTGCCGAGACGGACCGAAAACTCTGTAAATTTATCTAAAAACGTGCGCTTTTCTGCTGCCATTTTCTGTTCCTCCTATTCTGCATATGGGTTTGTATAGATCGTACTACCATTCGTTTTGATCACTTCTTTGAACCATTCATACGATTTTTTCGGCACACGTTTCATATCTCGCAACTCATGATTGCCACGATTGACATACACAAGTCCGTATCGTTTCTCCATATCACCTTGAGAGCTCAAAATGTCGATCAGTCCCCAGCCAAGATAACCAAGACAGACCACTCCATCTTCCACCATCGCTGCAAACATCGCTCGAATATGCTCTTGATGGTAGGCAATCCGGTAATCATCTTGAATCGGTTCGTTGCCATTCCAATGCTCTCTGACACCAATTCCGTTTTCAATCGGAAACACTGGCAACCGGTACCGCTGATAGACTTTATTTAAGACATCACGGAAGCCGAGCGGATCAATTTGCCAATTCCATTCCGTCGTTTCAATATACGGATTGTCTTGTTTTCCAAAAGTCATGTACCGATTTGGCGGCGTTCCTTCAGGGATTTTTTCAGCGTTCAAGGTAGAAGAAGCATAATAGCTAAAGGCAATGTAATCATTTTTCTGCGCTGCGATCGCTTCTAATTCCCCAGGTAAAATATTCATATTGAGTTGATGATTTTTCACGTATCGGTCTTGTGCTGCCGAATACTTGCCGTGCGCATAGCAATCTAGTAAAGTAAAATTCGCAAATTCATCAAACTCTCTTGCTGCTTTGATGTCTTGTGGACGACAAGTCGCTGGATACGCTTCAGAATACGCCAGCATGCCGCCAATCTTCGCATTTGTTGTTTCATGAAGATAGTTACAGATCTCTGCATGGCAAACCATGACATTGTGGAAAATTTGATACAATTCTTCTGTTGTTTCTTCCCCTTCTAAATAGCCGCTGATCTTAAAACCATGGTCTTGGTGGAAAAGATTTTGTTCGTTAAAGGTTAACCAATAATGGACTTTATCCGCAAAACGATCCACCATTTCTTTTCCAAAGCGAATGAATGCGTCCTTCACTTCTTTACTGATGAACCCGTTATAGGTTTTCGCTAGATGCAGGGGCATATCAAAATGGTACAAACAAATCATAGGTTCGATTCCTCTAGCTAACAGATCATCAATAAAACGATCGTAATAGGCGATCCCTTCTTCATTAAAGGCACCATATCCATCGTGAACGACCCTTGACCAAGAAATTTGAAAACGATACATGTTCATCCCCAAATCTTGCATATAATCAAAATCTTCTGTATACGCATGATAGTTATCATTTGCTACATGCCAATCGCTAGCCTGTTCCGAAGCTTCCCGTATATCATAAACGGATAAGCTTTTACCACCTTCATTCCAACCACCTTCTGTCTGCATACTGCTGACACTGTTCCCCCAATAAAATGTTGTCATAGTGATTCCTCCATCATTTGTATTCGCTTACAAAACCTATTATAATTAGGTGAAATCGGCATGTAAATTTTTCAAACACACATGTAAAGCTTTTTCTGTACATTTGAATTGCAGTTGATTCTTTAATGATATACCTTGTTTTTATCCCCTTCAAACAAAACTCAAGTCCATGAATTTCTTTACATAAGGAGTGATGACTATGACAAAATACAAAGAGATTGTTGATCAGTTGCGGACGAATATTTATGAAGGTGTTTTTCCAGCTTTATCAAAACTACCGGAACAAACGGCGTTAGCCAAACGATTTCAAACCTCGCGAATGACGATCCAAAAAGCGCTAAATCAACTGAAGCAAGAAGGCCTGATTTCCACCAAAAGAGGTCATGGCACCTATGTCAATTCAGCGACCTACCAAGGACAGATCAATGAGTATATCGGTCTAGTCAACCGATATGGCGGGCGCCATAAAGTGCAAAGTAAAATCATTAGTTTCAATGTTCGTTTCCCAGAAGCCAACGAAATGGATTACTTGTCCTTGCGAGAAAACGAACCTGTTTATGATATCGTACGACTGCGCTATGTTGATAACGAACCCTTTGAATTGGAGTACACGATCATGCCCATCAAAACCATTCCCGATATTGATATGGCGATCCTTGAACACTCGATCTATCGATATATCACTGATTCCTTACACCTCAAAATAGGCCCCGCCATACGTAAAATCCGTGCCGACAAAGCGGATTCCTATGATATCAAATATTTAGAAGTTGATCCCAATGATCCGATCTTAGAATTAGAACAAGTTGCTCGTCTCTCCGACGGGCGGCCCTTCGAATTTTCACAAACTCGTTATCCTTACCAAAATCGTGAGATTTACTATCTTTCTGAACCTTAATGGCAAAAAAACAAGTCTGAAGAAAACTCAGACTTGTTTTTATTGTCTAGGAAAGGTGAACTCGTTAAGATTCTTCGTTTTTTTTCGCCGTTCGCTCGGGACTGACCCAAACGCCGCTACCGTAGCCAAGGATGGTTTTGACGGCTGGAATAAAGGTAGTGACGATCGTTATGGCATTAATCATCCAGTAAAACAGCATGTAAAAAGGGGCAAAGCGGAAATACTTCAGCTTGCTGCGGTTGTCATCCGCCAAAAGGCTGGTAAATAGCTGCATGACCCCTGCAATCATCTCAAAACAAACAAAGAGAAAGGCCATCGTAAACATATGGTAGATCCGCTCGTAATTCCCAGTTGCCCCATAATAAATCAGATAAAAAACAAACAAAGCCGAAGACAACCAGAAAAAGAATGACCAGATAATACTTAAGGACTGATCCACAAACATGGCGGTTCGTCCGATATTTTCAAAAGGGTGTAAGAAAACTTTTTTAAAATTGGTCAACCACACTTCCGTCCCGCCTTTCGCCCAACGTTTCCGTTGCCGATAGAGCATCTTGAGGGTTTCTGGTACCTCCATGAAAAACATCACTCGTGACGCAAATAAGGACAACCAACCATGGAATTGATGATCCCAGGCAATACTGATATCTTCCGTGGCACGATTTTGTCGAAAAAGACCAACATCCATCAATGCAGCTCTACGATACATCGTGTTGGCACCGCTATAGGCATAGATGACGCCGAAAACAGCTTGCTGGGTCCGTTTAATAATTCCTACGATACTTGAAAACTCAACAGTTTGTGACTTTCCGACGATGGTTGTGCGATTTTGAACGTCCATATTCGCCGTAATAGCAGAGATATTGATGGAATCTTGACGAATGAAATAATTGACATATTTCCACAATGCATCAGGTTCAGGGACCGTATCTGCGTCGTTACTCAAGATCAATTCCCCTTTGGCAAACCCTACCCCAATATTAAAGGCATGGGCTTTCCCTTGGTTTTTTTCGATACGCAAAACCCTTAGATTCGGGTACTGTTCCATTAAGCGATCTAGTATCATAGGAGTTTGATCCGTTGAGCCGTCATCCGTCACCAACACTTCATAGTTGCTGTAGTTTATGTTATTCATTAAGTAATGAATCGTGTCTTCAATAACGATTTCTTCATTGTGAGCCGGTACCATAATGGTGATCATCGGTTCGATTTCTTCGGGAATCGGTATCCACTCCAACTGACGGTAGCGGAATAAAAACCGATTGCAGATCACCCCGATGAACCAAGCAAAACCTCCTAATATCGGATACGTGAACAGAATCATTAAAACAACCGTTAAAAATGTATCCAACCACGGGAACCCAGTATCAAAATTGACAACCATCAGCCCACCCCATTTCTACGGTAAAGATCCTGTATCTCCGTTTCTCCGATGTTTTGTTCAGGAGCAACGGCATAGTATTTGGCAGCGTGACGCTCTTCTTTCGTTCCGAAGCGTTCTTCGTAAAATCCTTCTAATACTTCTTTGCGTTTTTCTAAGGCAACTTCGTCATGCATCGATTGCTTTTGTAGCAATCGTTTGAAACGGCGATTGTTCCTCAAGGTCAACAAAGTAAATGTCAGAACCAAGACCAAAAAAGAAATTCCTAAGAACAACGCCAAAAAATCAAAAGTCACTGCTTCTTCCAGATATGTCCGAAAGGCGATCCGATCCGCCAGATTCGGTAAAGTCAGCGGGATGGCCAGCCAGACAAACGGAACCAAGACCATCAGCCAAGCAAGAATCGTCAAAATCGTTTGGCGGGTCTTCAAAGCAGAACGACCTTTTTGAAAATACGCATCGGTGACCAACCGTTCTTTGACTTCTTCCCGTGTCACTCGTTGTTTCATTTTACTCACTCCTTAAAAAGTATTTTTTTGCTGTGAAGAAAAAGAAGCAACAAAAGCAAGTCGTCTTTTGATGGACCTGCTTCGTTCTTCTTTTTGACCTACTTGGATTTCTTGCCAACTTTCAACGCATTGAACAGCGTGTGAAATTGGCCTTTAAAGGACATCACTTGCTCAAACACATCTTCCCCATCATTCAGCATCTTGACAGTCACCCAGCCTAATGCTTCGGTGATACCACTAGCCACACTGGCATTGATCGCAGCTCCAGCAACGGTGCCGACTGCTGGGACAAATTTCAAGATATTGCCAACGGCACTGCGTCCAAAACTCACCACCACTAACTCTTTCGAGATACTCTTCGCTAACCCTTCACGCCACGTTCGCCCAAAAATGCGATACAAACGTGCCATCATCGTCATTTGAACCGGCACAAGTAACACTGCATCTGAAAAAGGAATCGGTGAACAGCCGATGATCGCCGCCGTCAAAGAAGCCGCATGGATCGTGCGGTGGGCTTTTTTCCGCGTTTCATCATCTACTCCAACCAAAAACTCTTCAAACACCTGATCAAATTGATCCTTGCTTTTCGCTAACACTTTTTCCGCTTGGGCTTTTGATCCGTCATAGCCTTTCATCACAAGGGCAGCCGATTTTTTCGGCATTCGCATCATGACATCCGCAAAAAAAGAAGTAAACTCCGCTTCTTCTTGCAGCTCCTCTCCCGTTTGACTTTGCTCGACTTGAACGGACTGTTCCGTTAATAATTCATTTTCGTTTTGTTTCTTTTTGCGTTTTATCCATGGTTTTTTCAAAGAAATGTCTCCTTCTTTCGACTCGTTGTTCATTTAAAAAATCAAAGTGAGCCATGATTTTGTTCCTCTTTCTATTTTAGCTCAGGTTTTTCAAGATAGCGAAAATGTAGCTTGAGAGAGCTTACACTTGCTAAAAAATGCATATTTGCATCTTAACATTATTTATTTATATTATCGTTTTTTTATGCTATGATACACAAAAGGAGTGGATCGAATGAAAAAGAAATTGAATTGGAAAGTCCTTTTTTATCTAGGCTTATTGACTTACTTTCTTTTAAGCGGGATCTTCGCATTCTTTGGAGTCGAAATACCGTTTCTTTATAAACGTTGATCTTCACGTTTTCTCAGAACCATATCATTCAACTCTTTGCTCTATGTTGAGAGAATCCATCATTCTATCGTCCATTCAATCTAATCAGAAAAGGTGATTTTCTTGTCCATTTTATTTGATCTATTGCAGCTGCTTGCCGTTATCTGTATCGCGTATTTATTGTTCACAAAAAACCATTTCCTCAAACAATTAACTGCTGTTCAGAAAATGGTCTTTGTCGTTTTATGTATTTCGGTGATACTGCCGGCTCTTTATGAATTTATTACTGGTTTTGCGCAAGGATTTTGGGAACGGTTGTAATTCACGGTTCCTTAGGAAACACGCTGCCTTTACAAGACAAACAGATAGATCATATCTACCAGTCCTTTCTCCTTTTATTCAAGCAATGAACCAATTCTTTGGTGCTTAGAATACTAAGAAGAGAGGTTTTTTGTCTTTTTCTGTGTTAAAGTATTTTTTGATCGTACAAAAAAAGAACCCCTCAAAAGAGGAGTTCTCAAGGCTTGCTTACATCATGCCGCCCATACCCATTGATGGGTCCATTGCAGGAGCTGCTGGCGCTGCTGGTTCTGGTTTGTCGGCAACGACTGCTTCAGTTGTTAACAATAATGCGGCAACAGAAGCTGCGTTTTGTAATGCAGAACGCGTCACTTTTGTTGGGTCAACGATCCCAGCTTCTAGCATGTTTACCCATTCGCCAGTTGCTGCATTGAAACCAACACCTAAGTCAGCGTTTTTCAATTTGTCGATGATGACTGAACCTTCGTAGCCTGCATTTTCAGCAATTTGACGAACGGGTTCTTCTAATGCACGTAAAACGATTTTGACACCTGTTGCTGCATCGCCATCTGTTTCGATTTCTGCAACTTTGTTGATGACATTGACTAAGGCAGTTCCACCACCAGAGACCATGCCTTCTTCAACAGCGGCACGTGTTGCGTTCAATGCATCTTCAATACGTAATTTCAACTCTTTCAATTCAGTTTCAGTTGGTGCCCCAACTTTGATCACTGCAACTCCACCAGCAAGTTTTGCTAAGCGTTCTTGTAGTTTTTCACGGTCAAAGTCAGAAGTTGTATCAGCGATTTGGTTTTTGATCAATTGAACGCGTGCGTCAATTGCTTCTTTTTCACCAGCACCTTCAACGATCGTTGTGTTGTCTTTATCCACAACCACTTTGCTTGCTTGACCTAAGTTATCGATGGTTGCATCTTTCAACTCAAGACCTAAGTCTTCAGTGATCACTGTACCACCAGTTAAGATCGCAATGTCTTCTAGCATTGCTTTACGACGGTCACCAAATCCTGGTGCTTTCACTGCGACAACGTTGAATGTTCCACGGATTTTGTTCAAGACAAGTGTTGGTAATGCTTCGCCATCAACGTCATCAGCGATGATCAATAATGGTTTTGATTGTTGTAAGATTTGTTCTAACAATGGCAAGATATCTTGGATGTTAGAGATTTTTTTGTCAGTGATCAAGATGTATGGATTTTCTAACGCTGCTTCCATTTTATCGTTGTCAGTTACCATGTATTGTGATAAGTACCCACGATCAAATTGCATTCCTTCCACAACATCTAATTCTGTTTCGATCCCTTTTGATTCTTCAATAGTGATAACACCGTCATTGCCGACTTTTTCCATTGCATCAGCGATGTATTGACCAACTTTTTCACTACCAGAAGAAACAGCACCAACTTGTGCGATTGCTTCTTTTGAATCAACGATTGATGAAATGTTGTGTAGCTCTTCTACAGCCACTTTTGTTGCCATTTCGATCCCACGACGAATACCTAATGGGTTCGCACCAGCGGTGACATTTTTCAATCCTTCACGAACGATTGCTTGTGTCAATAACGTAGCAGTCGTTGTTCCGTCACCAGCGATATCGTTTGTTTTTGAAGCGACTTCAGAAACAAGTTTTGCGCCCATGTTTTCAAAATGATCTTCTAATTCGATTTCTTTAGCGATCGTTACACCGTCATTTGTAATCAATGGTGAACCGTAAGATTTTTCTAAAACCACGTTACGACCTTTAGGACCTAAGGTTACTTTTACTGTATCTGCTAATTTATCTACCCCACGAAGCATTGCTGCGCGTGCGTCTTCTGCAAATTTGATTTCTTTTGCCATGATTTCATCACCTCAAGTATTTTTTATTTTTCTTATTCTACTACTGCAATGATATCTTTTGCAGCAACGATCAAATATTCTGTTCCTTCATATTTCACTTCTGTGCCAGCGTATTTTTCAAACATTACTTGTTCGCCAACGTTGACAGCAACAGGAGCTTTTTCACCGTTTTCGAGCGTGCGTCCTTCGCCGACTGCAATAACGGTACCCGTTTGTGGTTTTTCTTTTGCTGCTGATGCAAGCACGATTCCGCCTACAGTTTTTTCTTCTTCTTTTGCGACTTCGATAATCACACGATCACCTAATGGTCTTAACACGATAAATCCCTCCAATGAATGTTATAGAATTTAGTATTAGCACTCTCTTGTATCGAGTGCTAACTTACAGTTTCAATATTACTCATTTTCCCAAATTTTTGCAAGCCTTTTGCTAAATTTTTTTTGCATTTCTATTTGATTGATAAAAATAGTAGGATTTTTTGTTTCTAGAAGCAACCTAGTCTATAATGAAGCAAAGGAGTGTGAGGAAACAACTATGTCTTTATCAAAATATTCTTTGTCCACGATTCTTACTTACGGCATCGTCTTTTTTCTACCGATCGCCTTCATCCCTAGCGGACATCAAGTGGCCGCAACAACGATTGGTTATTTAGTTGGTGCTGCGATCATGTTTTTCTTGTATTTCAAACAAACGGAACCGTTATCGTTTGAACACAAAAGATCAAAAATTTCATCGATTCTTATTTATGGACTGACAGGTATTATTGCAGCGATCTTGTTGCAAAATCTAGCCATTTTTATCGAATCGCTTTTCGGTGAAGTCAGTGCTTCGCAAAATACCGAAAATATCATTGCTATTGTGCTGCAAAACCCACTGTTCGCCCTCGCGGCAATGGTTGGTGGACCAATTATGGAAGAATTTGTCTTCCGCAGAGCCTTAGTTGGCATCATTGGGAAATACAGCAATGTTTGGGTCGGTGTAGTGGTCAGCGCTGTAGCCTTTGCCTTTGCCCATAATGACAATCATCTCTTAGTCTATATTTTCTTAGGACTGTTCTTTTCTGGGCTTTATGCCTTGACCGGCAGCATTTGGACTTCCATGATTACCCATGTGGGAATGAACACTTTAGTTATTATTATTCAGTTGTTGCTTCATTACGGCTATATCCAAATGCCCTAAAGAAAAAAACGCTACGCAGAAATTTTGCGTAACGTTTTTTTCTTTATACCTTCATGCCATTGGACGCAATCACTTGCTGATACCATGCAAATGAATCTTTCTTCCGACGATCAAGGGTCCCATTTCCTTCATTGTCTTTGTCCACATAGATCACACCATAGCGTTTCTTCATTTCCCCTGTACCAGCAGAAACCAAGTCAATGATGCCCCACGGTGTATAACCCAATAAGTCGACGCCATCATAAGCTACTGCTTCTTTCATCATTTCGATATGGGCTTTCAGGTAATCAATACGGTAGTCATCATGGATCTGTCCATCCTCTTCCACTGTATCTACGGCACCAAAGCCATTTTCTACAATGAAGAGCGGCAATTCGTAGCGTTCGTTGAACCAATTCATGGCGTAGCGTAAGCCCACGGGATCAATCTGCCAGCCCCATTCGGAAGCATCAACATAGGGATTATCCACCAGATCTTGGCTCTCATCATAGTCATAGGTTGGATCATTTTCCTTACCTTTGATCGCAAAAGACATATAGTAACTAAAGCCGATGTAGTCAACACAGCCGTTTGCCAAAATTGCTTCATCTTCAGGGGTGATATCTAAATCAAATTGTTTTCTCTCAAAATAGCTGCGCATATATCTCGGATAGTGTCCACGGGCATGCACATCTGAAAAACAATAGCGGCGCTGCATGGCCACCGTGGCTGCCATCATGTCTTTGGGATTGCAAGAATACGGATAGATTGGACACATCGCGATCATCGATCCGATTTGAAACGCAGGATTGATTGCATGCCCTAGCGCCACCACTTTCGCACTAGCAACGAGTTCGTAATGGGCTGCTTGGTACATGATTTTTTCTCGGTCTTCTCCTTCGGTAAAGAACAGACCGGAATTGGTAAACGGCGCAAAATCTTCTTTGTAGTTTGCTTGATTGTTGATTTCATTGAAAGTCATCCAATACTTCACTTTCTTTTGATAGCGCGTAAAACAAACTTCTGCAAAGCGGACAAACAAATCGATCAACTTACGGTTACGCCAACCTCCGTATTCGGTAACTAAATGATAGGGCATTTCAAAGTGAGAAAGGGTAATAACCGGCTCAATGCCATAGCGTAAACACTCATCGAATAATTGATCATAAAAGGCCAAGCCTTCCTCATTTGGCTCGCGTTCATCACCTTTTGGAAAAATACGGGTCCAGGCAATCGATGTTCGGAAGCACTTCAACCCTAATTCGGCAAAAAGCTTGATGTCTTCAGGATACCGATGATAAAAATCGATCGCTTCATGATTGGGATAACTTTCGCCCGGTTGGATACCTTCCGTGATTCGGCGAGGAATTCCGTTGCCTCCTACAGTCATGACATCAGCGACACTCACGCCTTTTCCGCCCGAACGATAGCCGCCTTCCAATTGATGAGCAGCGACTGCGCCACCCCATAAAAAATCGTTTCTAAGTTTATTCATTTCTTTTCAACCTGCTTCCTTGGTATTAAACGATCTCTGTTTCTTGTTTATAGTTCAAACTATCGACCTTACGAATGAAAGGATAGTAAATAAAGAAGCCGATTGCTAAAACAACAAATTGTAAAATAGCGGTACGAATGCCACCTACTAGAAAACCTGAAATGATCGGCGGGGTCGTCCAGGGAACTTGCACAGCAGTAAATAGCGGTACGATACCGGTATAAAGTGCAAAATACGTGATCACGCCTGAAACCATCGGTGTCAAAATAAATGGTAATACCATGATTGGGTTCATAACGATCGGTGTCGCAAAAATAATTGGTTCATTGATATTAAAGAATGCCGGGATCAAGGAAAGACGTCCTAATTGTTTGAACTGCGCCGAACGGGCAAAAGCCACCATGTATAGCACGATCCCAATCGTCATTCCTGCGCCAGTTACCGTCATAAATTGATCCAAAAACTGCTGGGTCACGATGTGTCCGCCATTTTCTAATGTCAATGCTTTACCAGATTCAAGAATAGCCGTATTGGCTAATGAATTGGCTTGTAAAATTGGTCCCATGATCCCGCCCACGATCGTCGAACCGTGAACCCCAAAGAACCACAAGAATGGCACTAAGAAGCCTAGCATCATTGCACCACCAAGGGAATCCGTCACCCCTTGCATTGGACTTTGAATCACGGTGTAGATCCATTCGACCACGGTTGTCTGAAAGACTTTATCAAAGAAAATATAAATGCCTAATGCGATGGTCGTCAAAACAGCGGCTGGAATCAATGCTGTAAATGAGTTTGCGACATTGGTGGGTACTTGCTCTGGCAGTTTGATTCGGATGTCGCGTTTCAAGAACCATGTATAGCCCCAACCCACAAAAAGTCCCACTAAGATGGCACTGATCATTCCTTGTCCACCGGTCCACGTCTTATCAATGACATTTGCGATGGTCACATTTGCTTCAGCATCCGTCACACTTGACTCCATAGTTAATAAGAAAATAACTAAACCAATCATTCCTGCAGGGAGTCCTTCGTAACCTTCTGCTTTTACATATGAATAGGCGATGCCCATTACGGCGAAAAAGGCCATAATTGCAAAAGAGGCGCCATAGGCTTGGTTGAAGTATTCACCTAAGCCGCTATTCGTTACCCAATCCGCAATCGACTGGACGGGAAAGTTTGCTAATAGTAGGAAAATCGATCCTACGATTGAAAAGGGCATCGTATAGAGCATACCGTTTCTTAATGCAGTGATTGCTTTCGTATTGACAAATTTTAATATTGGGGGTAATAATTTCTCATTGATCCATTCGTTCATCTCACATCACTCCTAAAATAAAATTCCATCCACCGGCCAGTGAATTCGCTTACAAATAAATCTTAATGGATAATATTCCCCTTGCCTATAGCTTTTTTAAGTTATGAAACATGTTCCAACAAAAAAAACAGCCGAAGCTGTTTTTTTACGATCGCTTAGATTTGCTTGTAGACTTGATGGGCTAGAAGTTCGATCAATGTAATCACCGGGACTTGCGTTGTCAGGTTCAAATCGACTTCTTTTCCGCCACTTACGACGGGCATATAATACGATATATTGTAGTCTGCCATTTGGGCGATCGTCGATTTTTCATCATTGGTGATGCTGAGTACTTTTGCTCCATAGCGTTTGAAGTCCTCCGTTTGCTTGATCATTTGAATGGTTTCACCCGACACCGATAAAATGATCGCTAACGTATTTTCCATTCCGCGGGGCGGTACTGGCAAAAAGGGATCAACGATGCTATAAGCATTGATGCCTAAGTTGGCAAAATAGCGACTGCCATAGGTGCCCAGAATGCCGCTTGTGCCGATACCGGAAAACGCCACATGGCGTGCGGAAAGAATCAATTCTACTGCCGGCTGGATAAACTTACGGTAATCTTCATTATTGACTTTTTTTAAGAATGTATTGACTTGAATCGTTGCATCATAGAAAAGATCAAACGCTCGTGCGTCTTGTTCCTTTTTTTGACAGATTGCATACTTTAACTCTGAATATCCACGATAGCCCAATTTCGTGATACATCGTAAAATCGTCGACGTTGAGACGTGGCATGCAGCTGACAATTCGCGAATCGTCAGCTGATCGATCTCTTCAAAATGCTGGACAATGTATTTATAAACTGCCATTTCAAGCTCGTTCAAAGTCTTGATTTTTTCTTCATCAAACATCCCACTGCCTCCACCCAACAAATTCATCGCTCTGATGATCGATTAGATCGCAAATAATTCCGTCGCTTTGTCAGGATCGGTATCAAAGACTTCAAACGTTTCTCCAACACCTAGATCATGTTCTTTCATGGTGTTGACCATCGTTAAGTGCGCCAACTCTTTCAGGTTGTTTTCTTTACTTAAATGACCAAGATAGACCCGTTTGGTGTTGTCGGTCAAGATATCCGTCATGACAAGTGCGCCATCTTCATTCGATAAGTGACCGCGATCTCCAAGAATCCGCTGCTTGAGACTCCATGGATAAGGACCCATTCGCAACATTTCTAGGTCATGGTTGCTTTCTACAAGGTATGCATCGGCGCCTTTGATGATGCCTCGCACATGATCGCTGCAATAACCGGTATCCGTCAACATCACGAATGATTTGCCGTCTTTATGGAAACGATAAAATTGCGGCGCTGCAGCATCGTGAGAGACGCCAAAGCTTTCAATGTCCAAGTCACCCAAGGTCAGCACTTTTCCCATTTCAAAGATATGTTTTTGCTCGACAGCGACGTTACCGATCATTGGATCCATCGCTTGCCATGTTTTTGTATTCGCATAGACATCAAGTTTGTATTTTCGTGCCAGTACTCCAACACCGTGGATGTGGTCCCGATGTTCGTGGGTCACAAGAATGGCGTCCAAGTCTTCTGGTTTGCGCCCTACTTCATCCAATAATGAAGTGATCTTCTTGCCGCTCAAACCGGCATCCACTAAGATCCGCTTTTTATTGCTTTCGATATAGAGCGAATTCCCTGAGCTTCCGCTGGCTAGAATACTTACTTGAAAGGCATTTTCCTTCATCATGGTTTACGTGACTTCCTCTCTGGTTGTTTCAACGAGTTCCATTATACCCGCTTTTTTATGGATTTTCTACCTTTTGAACGGCATTATTCGTGATGATCCGATTGCTGAAGGCATTGACCGTTTCGATTTGGATGGTGTCATCGCCATCTAATTGGAAAGCAATAAACCATGCAGGAATATACACGTTTTTTTCCCTAACCTTCAAAATCATCGTATAGGCTAATTCCGTCCAGAGAATTTTCGAGTGACTTGGCAGCTTGTTGTTCAGATAAAGCGTATTTACTGCTTCTTTTTCTGAATAGACCGTCATCTTTTCCCTTAGAGGCGTAATATTGGAGATATGTGTTTGCGTATAACGGGCAATCTGCAGTAGATCATCCGTTTGTTCTAAGGTGATATCGATCCGACTTGAGCTGTCATTGAAAGGAATGTCTTCATACGACTGGACCGCCACCACCGTCGGATGATTGGCGTTCAAGACAGAGAGGTTTTCCAAATAGTCATATTCATCCCCAAACAGGACTTGGTCTTTTCGTTGCAAGAAACCATTGACGGTTTCTTCCGTTTGAGAATCATCACTGATATAAAAGCCATTGGTTGAGACATGGATCAACTGCTGCCCTTTGACCGTAGACCCTCTTTTGAACTGAGTATTGAGTTGCGGATTTCGTAGTTCCGCATCAAAATCCGTCTGTTCACCGCTCAAATAATAGCCACTCAAGACCTCGTCTGATAATTCGCCAGAATACCGAATGTCCTCAGAATCAAGTCGTTGTTCGATAGGAATCGTTTGGTTTGATTGTGAAACCATCTGATGCTCGCTGCGAGCCTCACTATAAACATTGAATAAAAAGACATTCAGACCAAGAAAAGCGAGGAAAAAAATCCATTCGATTCGTTTAAAATCCAATTAATTCTCCTCCGTTTCTGCTAATTTTGTCATTAATGCATCATAGCTAATCCAAGACGAGTCATAATTGACATACCAAGCAGGCGTCAAATCAACCAGTGGTGCATCTTTGATCTCCCCCCACTGATAGCCGACGATGATCTGTTGCAACAACGCTGGGTCAGCCCCTGCCGCAATCAAATCATTTTTGACTGACAAACTAGAAGGCAATTCAATCTCCGTTTCAGAAGGAATCGGCACTTGGATCGCATTCAAGCTGGCAGAAATCGTCATTTCACGACTGCCGGTCTGACCACTTTCTGAAAAAGCGACACTGATCACCCCCTGGCCGCCAGTACTAAAGACTGGATAGCCTTCGACGAAAACCCGATAATCCAAGTGTTTGTCTTGTTGATCAAAATAGCGGATCGTCCCAAAGTTATTGCCTAGACGAATAATGTAATCCGCACTCAACATTGCCAGATCCATTTCATCGGAACCGTCTGTGGTGGTTTCAAACTTGACTTGCTGCTGATCTTGCAAGACAGTCATGTTTTGCCCACCTTCATAATAGTAGGTATCGACACTTTCGTCGTTGATCTTGACATTTTTAGGATTGCTGAAAAAGGCTTCTCGGAACAAACTCTGAGACTGTGTCGAAGAATAGTAGCTGTATTTTTTTAGCTTGATCGAATCCTGCGTATAGTATTGATTGCTAGATCGTTCTTGATCAGTCCTCATTGCCGTCCATTCCCGAGGATTGTCTGCTAGCAAGTGTTTTACTTGGCTTTTATCCCAGTCGATCTTGCCTCGAACTACTCGTTGATGGGTAAAGTCAACAAATTGGATCGTATTTTCTTCGAGATCAAACTGGATGCGAGAAAACGGAAAAGCCTCTGTTTCACTTTCGTCCTCTAAGGACAGTTCTTTATCAAAGGTTTTCTCGTAATCTTTCAAGTAAAATGTCGTATAGTAGTTTAAGGATATTCCTTGATCGACCTCTTGGGCTTTCGAAAAAGCCTGTTCTTCACCATAGGTTCGCAGGGTCAAATCACTGATCGTTGCCTCGTTGATCACCTCTTGGATCTCTCGAATCACCGCTTCAGAGTTGGTTTCTTTGATATCCTCTTCATCATTCCATGTTAGATATAGGGGCAAAAACAAATCGCTTTTTTGTTTGTACGTTTGAACCGAAGGATTGACGCCAGTATCTGTTTCGGTGCTGGCATTGTTGAACCCGGTCGGATTTAGCCAAATCATATAGGAGAAATAAAAACTCAATGCGATCATCACGATTAAACCTGCTCGAATGATTTTTTCTGAGATTCTCATACCCACCAATCCTCCTCATACGGTTCATACGGCAACATAATGTAAAATGTTGACCCGCGATTTTCTCGACTTTCCGCCCAAATCGCACCGCCATGAGCTTTGATGACTTCACGTGAGATCGCCAACCCTAAGCCGGTACCTCCTTGTTGCCGGGCTCGAGCTTTATCGACTCGGTAAAAACGATCAAAGATCTTCGTGAGATCTTTTTTCGGAATTCCTAGTCCTTGGTCATTGATGCTAAGGACGATGTTGTTATGAGTCTCCATCAATTTCACCGTAATAATCCCACCATCTGGCGAATATTTGATGGCATTATTCATGATGTTGTCGATCACTTGGATCATTTTGTCCGTATCGACTTCCACCCACAATTCTCGTTTGGTGAACTCCCGACGAATCAGATATTTTTTGCTTTCATTCGTCACCATCATGTCAAAACGGTCCAACACGAAATTAACCATCTCATTGAAATTGATATATTCCAATTGTAGTTGCGAATTGCCGCTATCCATCCGCGACAAACTCAATAGGTCATTGATCATGCGAATCATCCGATCCGTTTCATCCAAGGTCACTTTTAGAAAGTTCGGCGCAATTTCTGGATCTTTCCAAGCACCCTCACTCAGCGCTTCGATGTAACTACGCATACTCGTTAGAGGTGTTCGCAACTCATGGGAAACGTTGGAGACAAATTCTCGCCGTTCCTGCTCATTTTTTTCTTGTTCCGTGACATCGTGCATTACCGCAACTAGACCGGAAATGAACCCGGACTCTCGACGGATCATGGAGAAATCGATGCGCAAGATCAGATTTGTTCCCGTCAAATCATTGCTAGGACGTTCCAAAAGCATGTCTTCAGGATTTTCCAAAAGTTTTCGCAACGTGTATTCTTCATCGATTTCCAATAACGTCAAAATCGACTGCCCGATCGCTTCTTCGTTAGTGACATTCAACAAGGACATCGCCATCTCATTGATGGTTATGACTTTGCCTCGTCGGTCGGTGGCAACAACGCCGTCTGTCATGTGGGATAAGACACTATCCAAACGATTTCGCTCGGACTCCATCGCCTCTTGAGTCTCTTCGATTCGTTCCCCTAGTTGATTGAAGGTTTCCGCCAATTGTCCCAATTCATCTTTCCCATGAATCGCGACCTTGCGGCTATAATCTCCTTTAGCGATGCGAATCGCTTGTTCCCGCATCTCTCCAATTGGTTGGGTAATCGAACGAGAGACCAATAGTGCCACAATGATCGAAATCACTGCCGCTATCAGCGAGGCGGTAACAAAAATGACCGCCGTCGTACTGACTTCATTGTACTTTGACTCTAGATTGCTCCGTAAATAAAGGGTTCCTAAAACGGTATCCCCTGTCGGTGATTGGATCGACTGGACGATATTGAACACCCGCTGACCGCTGGATTCATCATAAAGGACTTCACTGCGGTTCGTATCGTAATCACGGTAATCATTTTTTTCTCCCACCGAGCCACGATCATTGATATTGGTGGTTGCACGAATAATCCCTTGCTCATCCACCACCCGCATCTCCAAAATTTCTGAAGAGTTGGTACTCGTTAAGATTCGATTCAGGGAAGCATTCATGGAATCCCAATCCAACCCGTCATCATTATCCATGCGACTCAATTCAGAGCCTAATGTCACCACTAACGTGCTGGCCCGTGCCTCCATGTCGCGTTTGAAGGCATCGACCGTTGTTCTTTCCAATTCGCGAATAAAATACGCCCCGATAATCTGGATCGCAATCAATAAGATCAAGATAAAAGTCAGGGCGATTTTGAAGTTCACCGATTGAAAAAAGCGAACCTTATTTTTCATAGCTTATTCCTGTTCTGGGTTCCGCAAGTAATAGCCCACTCCGCGACGAGTAACCAAATAGTTTGGATGGCTCGGGCTGTCTTCGATTTTTTCACGCAAACGGCGCACCGTCACGTCAACGGTTCGGACATCACCAAAGTAGTCATAGCCCCAGACAGTTTGCAATAAATGTTCTCGGGTCATCACTTGACCAAGATGTTTTGCCAAGTAGTGCATCAATTCAAACTCCCGGTGCGTCAATTCGATGGCTGCACCATTTTTAGTGACCATGTAGGCATCCGGATGAATTGTTAAATCACCAATCGTTAATTCGCTGTTGGCATTGTCGTCTGCTTCCTTCGCAGCTGCCGAGCCGCGACGCAGATTGGCTTTGACGCGGGCCACCAATTCCCGGTTTGAAAATGGTTTGGTTACATAATCGTCCGCACCAAGCTCAAGGCCTAGTACTTTATCGATTTCAGAATCTTTGGCTGTGACCATGATGATCGGCATGTCATGGGTTTTGCGCACTTCCCGTGCAACTTCCAATCCATCCATTTTTGGTAGCATCAAATCAAGCAAAATCAGATCAGGATCGACCTCGGCTACTTTTTCTAATGCCTCTTCTCCATCATAGGCGGTATATACTTCATATCCTTCTTTGGTTAAATTAAATTTGACGATATCAGAAATTGGTTTCTCATCGTCCACGACTAGGATCTTTTTCAAAAATGTCACCTCAATTTTTTTTGGTTTCTTACTTATTATACATTATTTAAACGGGCTTTTCATCTTTCCCAAAAACCGCGGCCTTATTCTTAAGGAAAGCACAAAAAAAGAAAGGCACGGGGCCTTTCTTTTTTACTCTTCTAAAAGCTGGATACCGATCCCTAACAACCCAGGACCCGTGTGGACGACTAATGCGGGAGAAATTTGTCCAAATAAGATTTCTTTGACCTTAGGAAATTCGGCTTCTAATCGTGCTTTCATTTCTTTGGCTTCTTGCAGTGCATCACCTTGCGCCACAGCTAAACGCACATGGCGATGATCACCGATGAATTGCTTGATCAAGTCAACGGTTTTGTCCAAGCTTTTCTTCCGTCCACGAGATTTTGCGACCGTATAGTAGATCCCTTCTTCATTACAAGAGATAATTGGATTCAATTTCAAGGCATTGCCTAAGATGGATGCGACCAGACCGATGCGGCCGCCTTTTTGTAAATACTCTAAGGTAGCTACGTTGAAAAAGACTTTGTTTTTCGGCACTTCATTCGTTAATTGTGCCCGCAGTTCTTCCCAAGTCACGCCTTTTTCTAACAGTTCTGCTGCACGAATCGCTTGCAGCCCTGCACCGATTCCGATATTTTTCGTATCAAGCACGAAAACCTCAAGATCCGTCCGTTGTTCACCTAACAGGCGAACAACATTAAACGTTCCACTCAATCCGCTGGAGATGGTTACAGCAAAGACTTTTTCATACCCATCGGCTTTGATCCGATCAAAGATTTCCCCGATCGCCGCGCCATCAGGTAATGAAGTACTAGGAATCTCTTGCGGCAAACGTTCGTAAATTTCTTCGGCAGTAATATCAACTTTATCGGTATAGGTCCGATCCTTGTAAATAATTTGCAATGGCAGCATATACATGCCGTATTGCTCCATGATCTGTGCGGGAACATCGGTACCTGAATCAACTAATAGGGCAATTTTCTCTTTATTCATGGGCTTCTCCTTTATGTGTTTCTAAATAAATGACTTCTAATTCGATGGTTTTTTCTGCCAACAATTTATTAGCAAAGGAACGCGTTGCACCTTTCATGGCCACTAATTCAATCGGGATTGGTTCCGATGCCATTTGCTCGGGCTCTCCCATTGCTTCTTTGCCAACAAGATGAATTGCTTTTTCTTGTTCTTCACAAAATACATTATAGGCATTTCTGATTCCGACAGCTTTCCCTTGAAAAAGGATGCCTGTCTTTATTTCTGGAATTGTCAACACTTGCTTCAGCATCGTGATCGCGATCAAAAATGCGAGATGCTTTTGGTTGTAACGTTTTTTTTCTGGTGCGGGGATCATCCCTTTTTTGACATAATTATTGACCATAGAAGAGGTCAATAGCGGATGTTTTTCTGTTTGGATCACAGGTGATAAATATTGGTCAATCAAAGTGATTACCTGATCCATATACAGTTCCAGGGTTGGCAACTCTTCCCACCTAGGCAGATGGAATTCCAGCAGCGATTCACCCCATGTTTTCATGTCCGATTGTAATTTTTCCATGTCATCCTCCATTTTGACTAACAGAAGGTTAGATTATCACAAACTAATCATCTAGTTTCGATAACTAGATACATTTTATCACGGTTTTCTGAGTTTTTAAAGCAATCTGATCAATCTTTTAAGAATTTCCTATCATTTGAAATTGGGGAACGAATGGTGTTTTTTTAAGATAACCCCTGTTTTCCAACTGAAAAAAGCGCACATTTTTTTCAAAAGAATGATTGATTTTTAAACACCGGAGTGCTAAGATAATGAAGTACTTTTGGTACGGGCCGTTAGCTCAGTTGGTAGAGCAGCTGACTCTTAATCAGCGGGTCGCGGGTTCGAGCCCCTCACGGCCCATTGGGTGCCAAACCCACGGAACAGGTAAATGTTGGTGCGAAAGCATTTCGAAAACATTTATGCTGTTCCATTTTTTTGTTTATTATTATCACCTTGCGAATAAAGGGATTTTTTTTGATAAGAGGATTTCTTATTTGAAGAGGTCTGTGTAAAACTTCAAAAACTTTTGAGCGATGAAGAAGGCATCTCAATACGATTCTCTCCCTTACTCAAACGATGACTCATTTACCGATCACGAAACGAGTATTCTACAGATTTAAATCATTTGAGAACATGAGAATTAGAATCATTTTGATCAATCAACTAATCAAAGTAAGCTAACAAAAAATCTGAGCCAGAATGCTATTTATTCTGACCCAGATTTGATTTTGTACGACTCATCAGTCCTTATTGACAAAGAGTCGAAATAGTTTAGCATATTATATCCCACGTTCATAGTGTGACCAAACAGAGAGAATCGTGATCGTTTTACTCTCTTCTTCCACGCTGTATACCAACCTGTGTTTGATATTGAGACGTCTTGAACAGTAAGGTAATCCTGTTAATTTTTCGTAAGGCGGCGGTGTTTGAAAAGGATTTTCCTTAATGACTTTGATCAGTTCATCAAACTTACTAGTTAGATTGATACTCTTCAATTTAGACAAATCTTTGCGAGCATTCTTTTTGATCTTTACATTCTATCCCAATCAATTTCACCTAAGTCTTCACTTTCTTCATTCTCAAAGTGTTTGATCCGATCAAGTACACCCACATTTTGTAAGTTGAGCGTTTCTTGTAAGGAGTTCCAATCGCTCTTACTAATCATGATGACGCTTTCTTCCTCTTTTGTACTCGCAATTTCTACAGGTTGACTGTCAGCCACAACATGCTTAATGATTCCATAAAGGTTTTTTCTTGCATTCGTTGGTGTAATTACTTCCATGTTTTCTCCTCCTTCTATTTAAAAATCTTAAGCATATTATAACGTACGTAAATAAAGAGGAAGAATATATTTAATTTTTCTTACAAGTCTTCAAGTCTTGTAGTAATCGTTTTTTGAGCCTTAACTTGTGGTTTCGATTGCTCAAAGTGCTTACTGTTTGCCGTCCTATTTACCAAATGGGCGGTTTCTTGTATTGATTCTTGGTCTTTAACAGCTGTCATAGTCATTTTGTCTTCAGCGGATTGCTTTTTGATCCGTTTATTAATCGAAGAATGCAACAAGAAAAGAAATTGCCAATCACTGTTTTGCTTCTAGTATGACTGTCCTTTGTGTCCTGCACAGTAATAAGACTAAATGTATTGAAAAGGAGTAAAAACATTTTGATGCTACTTCATTTATTCTTTTGCTCAATCACTACTTCATCTTCATTTATCGGTTCTTCGAATCCTGAAAAAAACCGTTGAAGGATTTCTTCTGTAATAGGAAAAGCGGAATTTGCAGTCTGGACTTTATTTCTGATCGCTAATCGTTTTCGTAAAGTATCATAATCAGCTTTTAGATAGATTACTTTAATCGTCACATCATATGCTGCCAGTAGTTCTCTATAAGCGTCTCGGTGACTTTTAGCCCAAAAACTAGAATCGACAACTACGTTTTTTCCTTCTTGAACAGCCCTTACTGTAAGCTCTTTCAATTTAACTGAAGATAATGACGAAACTTTTGCATATTTTTCCGAAGGGTAATCAACACCATAAACGCCATAGTCTTCCCAAATTAATTCATCTATTGCTAATCTTACATAACCTTCTTGCTCTTTTTGTTTTGAGTAAGTGGTTTTGCCTGCACCACTAACGCCACACATCAAAAGTACCTCAACCATTATTCTCCTCCTACCTTTTCTGATCAATAAACAAAGAGAACGAAAAAACCTTATTTGTAATCAACGCTCGTGTTTTAGACCACTGTTCGCCACCCACATCTGATGATACAATGATAACATTGTTTTTATGAACAACAAGCAGATTGGGAAACAATCGCAAGAAAAATAGTAAGTAAAACCATATATTAGAGAATAGAAGCGTTAGCCACTTAAGCTAACGGATAAATCAAATTTTTGTCCATTTCCACTCTACTATAAAAAAATTATTTTCTACAAAAAATAGGAACGCAAGCCAAAATACGAAAGAAACATCATGGCTAAAACTTATGTATGTAATGGTATCTTTATTTCTATTATTCCAATTTTAAAATAAAATAAGCCACCACTCCAAACTATGATAGAAAAACAAGAATAGACTCTTGAATAGAACTTGAATGCAAAACTACCTCCAAAATCAACGCAAGAGTCTATCTGTATAGATAAAGATCTTTATGTGCAAGTTCTTTTGCACCAATAAAGATCCTTAGAATCAAACAAATCAGAATGCTTTCAAATCAAATGTGATAGTGTCATTGTTCTTTAAAATCAACGCTTGTGTCCCTTTATCGGTCATTTCGTCATTGACGGTATAGACCCAAAATAGATTGGCTTTTTGATCTTGGCTGATGCCGTTGATCGAGGTGATAAAGCCATCTTTTTCTTTGATCGCAAAGTTTTCTTTCATTACTTCCATCAGCGACTCATTTTCTCGGAACGTTACTTCTTTTGAGGTCACATCTTCTTGATTTTGGATGACGATCGTAGCTGTTCCTTGTTCTTGCTTCAAGGAACTTTGCTGCGTGCTTTCTGACGTTACACTTGCCTGTTGGCATCCTGTAGCGACGAGTAATGTGCTCACTAGCATAAATACGACAAATACTTTTTTCATCTATTTCTTCCTCGCCAATAGTCAAAATACAAATCTTTTTTATCCAATATGCGGATAAGACTTGCTCTATCAATCCTGTATCCTTTTAGAGCCCGCATTTTAATTGGATTTTACAGTTTGTGCAGGTACTACAGCCGCCGATTTCCTCAATGGTTCCTTCATGGCAGATGGGGCAGATTTCACCAGAGACGACGGGTTCATCTACTTGAACGACAGGCAGCGGTTCAACTTGTGCGGTCAGCTCATTTTCTACCGCTTCTAAGGTAAGTACTTGTGAATCTCGGCTGCCATCTACATAGACGGTTCCTCCTTTGGCTCCTCCTTCATAAAGATCTCGATAAACCTTGGCTACTTGGCTTACTGTATATCCTTTTGGTGCATTGACCGTTTTTGAAATGGAGCTATCCACCCAACGTTGAATGGTGCATTGCACACCGACATGTTCTTCGGGCGTCAACTCCATAGCGGAAATGAACCATGCCGGCAACTGCGCTTTGGTTCTTTCAGGATGATCCATCAGGTATTCGTCAACGATCTCCGCATTGATTTCAATAAACTTACCTAGTCGACCGCTTCTAAAATAAGAAAAGGAGTAGTAAGGTTCTAAACCGGTTGAAACTCCCGTCATCGTGCCTGTCGATCCTGTTGGTGCAACGGTCAAAAGATGAGAGTTACGAATGCCGAATCGCAGCACGCCTTCGTGGATGTGCGCTGGCATTTTTTTCATGTATCCTGTATCGACAAATTTCTTCCGCAACGCTTGCGTCTCTTGGTCATTTTTTCCAATCAGGAAGGGAAAGCTGCCTTTTTCTTTCGCCAATTCAATGGATGCCTCATAGGCAGTGACTGCCATTGCCTCGAAAATTTGATCAACGAATTGATTCCCTTCTGCCGATCCGTATTTTTTCCCACAGTAGATCAATAAATCTGCCAAGCCCATGATCCCTAATCCAACACGTCTTTCCCCTTTCGCCTGCTGCTCATTTTTGTCAAAAAAGTAAGGCGTTGCGTCAATAACATTGTCTTGGAAACGAACTGCTGTTTTCACGGTTTCTTTTAGTTTGGCAAAATCAACGGTGCCTTTCTGGCGATCCGCCATGTTTGCGAGATTGATGGCTGCCAAGTTACAGACGGCATAAGGGGTTAGGGGCTGTTCACCGCACGGATTGGTTGCCACGACTTTTTGTCCGTATGCTGTAGCATTCGTCATCTTGTTGGCATTATCGATAAAGAAAATACCAGGCTCAGCAGAATACGTTGCACAAAAAGTAATCAACTCCCATAACTCACGAGCTTTGATCCTTTGATAGGTTTTGACTTTATGACCAGCTGCTGCCCATTCTCGCACATCCCCGACTTCCGCCCATTTTGCATCATATTGCGCCATCTCTGCTTCTGAATAATTATCAATATCTGGAAAGCGCAGCTCATACCACCCATCTGTCTTCACTGCTTCCATGAATTCTCCTGTCAAGCAGACTGAAATATTCGCACCAGTTAAGAAATCACTTTCTTTTACCGTATAGCTGCCACCTATTCGCAATTTTTCTTTTGCCTTTTGGATCATGTCATTATGTTCCTTATCTGACGATTCAGGCAGTTGCGCTAGATAAGTGAACATTCTTTCTTCCATTTTTGTCAAAGGATCAAATTGCAGTTTTTCATTGATCAGTTGTTTGATTGCTGTATTCGTGACTGTTTTTTTCAGATGAAGCAATACAGCAGGATTTTGAACTTTAGAAAGAATAAACGTAAAAATATCTGGATGCCAATCTGCCATCATAATCATCTGCGCTCCGCGACGACTACCTCCTTGTTCGACAAGGTTCGTCAAGTTCGCCAAATCATTCAACCAAGAAACTGCCCCAGAAGACCGACCGCTGACGCCGTGGACCACACTTGATTTTGGTCGCAAGGTCGACCCATTGGTTCCAACCCCACCACCACGACTCATGATTTCCATGACTTCTTGTCGATGGACAGCAATCCCTTTTCGGGAATCATGGATGAAAGGCATCACAAAGCAATTGAAGTAGGTAACTTGAGAATTTGTTCCTGCTCCATAAAGTACTCTGCCTGCGGGAATTAGGTTTTGCGCCACGATTTGTTGGTAAAACGTCTCAAGGAAGCGCTCCTGGTCATGGGACTCGTTGGCAGAAATCCCTTTGGCAACACGATGCGCCACTTGCTCAAAAAAGAGTTCTAACGGTTTTTCAATGTCACTTTTTCTTCTTTTCACAAGTCCACTGGCTTGTTCATCAGTATCTTCTAACGCTGAACGATAGGCCTCTTCCACTTCGATAGAGACTAGTTCCCCATCGATTGCTTTCACAATACCGATTCCTCGTGCAGGATATTTAGGATCAGCTTTCGTTGTCAAAATCACCAAATCATCCTTACCCAACGTTTGATGGGTTTGATCCTTGAATGAGTAACGATCCAACATAATCAAACGAGCGATTCCCTCAAATGTTTTGGTCATTTCCGGTGTGATCGCCGAAACTTCTTGGAACAACTTGATATCCTCGTTCAATTTCTCAATCGTTTGTTTTTTGTAGTCCATTTCTTTCCCTCTCCTTCTAAAAACACAACATATTGTGCTCCGTTTTTATTATCGTACTATATGATGTGTATTTCAATCTTGAATTATATTATTTTCCATGTATAATGAGAATGATTATCAATTAGAAAGTCGGCGATTTTCATGCTTCCTCCCCAATCCAAGGTATTCTCCGTTCAAAGAATTTCTCATTTAGCACTGCTCACCGCAGCGTGTATCGTTGGACGGTTGGTTTTTGTCTTTATCCCTAACGTTCAGCCTATGAGTGCCCTTTTATTTTTAGTGGCTTTTTCTTACTGCTTAACCGATGCGTTGATGATTGCCTTGCTAAGTTTGCTCGGAACAAATATCTATTTAGGCATGGGTCCCTGAACGATCAGTCAATTGGCTGCACTTACCGGCACCATCGTTCTTTTTCAACAGCTTGGAAAAATCCCGATCATCAAGAAAAATCGTATCCTGCAAGCTTTCTTTGCCTTTCTTTGCGGACTTCTTTATGGCTTGATCGTTTCGTTGATGGAGGTTTGGCTTTATCAGTTTCCTTCGTTTCTTGCCTATTACCTTCAAGGACTACTGTTCGATTTCTTTCATGCCAGTGGAAACTTCGTCTTTTATTTGCTTTTATGGCCAGTATTTGAGCGAATAACACCCAACTCCTATAAATTGAAGAAAAAAAACCAGTGATTTCGATGGAATGAAGAATCCGGCTAACTTTGTTTTCGTGTTTCTTTGAAAGAATGTTAGCGTAAAGTTATTGTTAGAAAAACAAAAAAGCTACGACTACTCTTCTGTTTCCTTTGCTTAAAAATCTATCCAAAAAGTACCAGCTAAAAGCCTTTCGAAAGGGTTTCTTTCATCTTTATGCGTCCATTCATTTAAATGAAACGTTCTCTATTTCATCCACGCCCTTGACCGAATGTAGTAGCATTTCTTTCAGATTATTAATGAATGATGATGTTTGCTTTTTCTATCATCAGAAATTTATTATTTTTTTTAAATAACAATTTAATTTTTCTTGACCAAAAGAATTCAGAGGTTTATCCTAACTATGGAAAATCAATGACTGGATAAAAAAGAGCAGCTGAAATTTTTTTATTCAATTTGACCTTTGACATTTGTGAAAAAGTGCATAAGAAACTTGATAGTGATCAAGCGCTTATGGAAAGAAATTTTTTTCTCACTAAATTTCAAAAAACGCTCTATTTTAACCAGTCAGAAAAATCATTTTAAGAAGGAGAAAGCGATGAATGAGAAACAATTACGCTGGTATAATATTGCGCTGATGGCGTTCGTCTCTGTTTGGGGACTGGGAAATGTTGTAAACAATTACGCTCAACAAGGATTGACTGTTGTTGTTTCGTGGCTATTAATTATGGCTCTTTATTTTGTACCCTATGCATTAAGTGTTGGTCAGTTAGGATCGACCTTCAAAGAGTCAAGTGGTGGGGTCTCCTCATGGATCAAAGAAACCTCAACAAAGCGGTTGGCTTTTTTTGCTGCTTGGACTTATTGGGTCGTGCACGTGCCCTATTTGGCACAAAAACCTCAAGGAATCTTAGTGTCCTTGAGTTGGTTATTTAAAGGAAATGGTACATTTGTATCGACGATGGGTTCCATGGAAGTCTCGTTGATTTGTTTAGCTATTTTTCTATTCTTTTTATGGATTGCCTCTAAAGGATTGACGACCTTAAAAATGATTGGGAACATCGCGGGAACAGCCATGTTCGTGATGTCGATTCTTTTTATTCTTTTAGCAGTCACCGCTCCAGCAATGACTGGTGCTGAAATTGCTACACCAAACATGTCATCTGTTTCAACCTATATCCCTAAATTTGACTTTACCTATTTAACCACGATCTCGATGCTGGTATTTGCGGTAGGCGGCTGTGAAAAAATCTCGCCTTACGTAAATAACACAAAAAATCCTGCAAAAGAATTTCCAAAAGGCATGATCTTTTTAGCCGGTATGGTGGCGTTATGTGCCTTGCTCGGCTCGATTGCTATGGGGATGCTTTTTGATGCCAACCATATTCCAGAAGATTTGATGGTCAACGGCGCTTATGAAGCCTTTCAACGACTTGGAAACTTCTACGGAATCGGCAACTTCTTTGTCATTCTTTATTCCATCGCCAATGCGTTGGCGCAAATCTCTGCTTTGGCCTTTTCAATTGATGCCCCATTGAAAATATTACTGTCTGATGCTGATTCAGAATTTGTACCAAATGGCTTAGCAAAACTAAACAAAAAAGGAACACCAGTAAATGGATATATTATGACTGGTATCCTGGTAAGCATTTTGATCATTATTCCAGCACTAGGAATCGGCAATATGACCGAACTGTACCGTTGGTTGCTGAACTTGAATTCAGTTGTCATGCCACTGCGTTACTTATGGGTCTTCTTAGCCTTTATGCTAGTCAACAAACACGCCAATCGCTTTACTTCCGATTATAAATTCGTGAAAAACACCAAAGTTGGCTTTGGGATTGGCTTATGGTGCTTCTTGTTCACGGCCTTTGCCTGCATTTTAGGGATGGTTCCTAAGCTTGATTATGCGGCAGATCCGCAAGCTTGGTTCTTCCAATTGGCCTTAAATATCATTACGCCGATCGCCTTTCTTTTGATTGGCTTGATCTTGCCAATCATTGCGAAACGTGTAAATAAAAAATAATCATTTGCTCAAAAAAAAGGTGTCCGACAACTATTTCGGTTGTCGGGCACCTCTTTCTTTGTAAATGAACTTCTCCGCCGCGTGCGGTATTTGATCCATCCTCTTGCCGAAGCGTTCATTCCTCTTTGTTGTACTCTTTGTTGTACTCTTTGTTGTCCTTTTTGATTCCATACTTGATCCACTGCACCTTATAGCGGAAATCTTTGATCAGCTCTTTTGCGGTCCATTCATTCGAAATAAAATCTGTCAGACTATCCATCACGACCGCCATAATAAAGTAAAGGAAACTGACGGCTTCTTGCGTATCATGGATCGTGAAGCGATTTTCTTCCAACAGCTCCAACCATTGGCGAATCATGGGCGAATCGTCAGGGATCGCATCGCGCTTCGTCCAGGCATTGCTTTGGGTACATAAGTGGATCATTTTCCAATGATCATCTTCAGGTGACCATTGACTGCACCAAGCCAAGTATTCTTCGATCCCTTTGAAAAAATCATTTTTGTTGCGATTGATAAACGTAAAAATCGCAGAATGGATTTGGTTGGAATAGTTGGTGATCGCATAGTCATAGGCATCTTCTAAGTTTTGAAAGTACTTGTAAAACGCCCCTCTAGAAATGTGCGATTTTTCGACGATGGCAGAGACCTTGACTTGACTGATATGCTTGCTAAAAAATTCTTCTAAAAGCACGGCATCGATTTTTTCTTTTTTCTCTTGTTTTAAATGAAAAAATGTTGTACTTGGCAAGGGATTCTCCTCCATCATTCGCAATCTACTCCCTCTATTATAAACAAATCCCTCTACTTTTCCACTCAGACTTGTGCAGTTTCTCTTGATGGGGCGTTTTGTTCGATCAGATTGCCATCTTCCATTCGGAAAATGCGATCACTCCATTGGATCATTCGCTCGTCGTGGGTGACCATAACTGTCGCTTTCTTTTTCTCATGCGCTTCTTTCACTAATAACTTCACGACTTCATACGCATGATCGGTGTCTAAGCTGGCAGTTGGTTCATCCGCTAAAATCAAGCTTGGGTCATTAAACAAGGCCCTGCCGATCGCTACTCGTTGACGTTCCCCACCAGATAAATCGCGGGGAAACTTGTCTTGAAGATCGAGAATATCTAATGAAGCAAGCAATTCATCAATCCGTTCCTTTTCCTTGGCTTTTCCTGAAACTTTGTCGACCAAATAAAATTGTTCCTTTACTGTTAGAAAAGGGATCAAATTCGAGCTTTGCAAGATAAACCCAATCTCTTTAAAACGCAACTTCCCTCGTTGCTTTTCATTTAATTGGGAAAAGTTGACCTGGTTGATGATGATCTCTCCGGCTGTTGGACTTTGTAAGCCGCCAGCGATGGTCAAAAAGGTACTTTTTCCTGAACCAGAAGGACCGATGATACTGACAAACTCCCCTTCTTGAACGTGAAAATTCAGTCCTTTTAGTGCCGTTACTTCGGTATGCTGCTTGCCAAATTTTTTTATAATATCCTTCATTACTAAAATGTCTTTCATCTTTGTTACCCTCCTATTGCCGTTATTGGATCGACTTTTGTGACCGTCCGAATGGAGAATAAGCCGCCTAGAACTGCCACGAGAATCAAGATGCCGCTATAAAGCAGCCATTGCTTTAATTCAAAGAAAAATGGCATGGCATCTGGTAAAAACAAGCTGGTGCCGTATGCCGCCGCAAAGGCTAGGGCTACCCCGATCACTCCTACCATAAATGCTTGCGCAATAATTGATTTGGCAATGAAGCTGGTCCGAATCCCTTGGGCTTTCATCACACCAAAAATCGCTGTTTTTTGTAGGGTGATCACATACATGAAAATCCCCACGATTGCCGTTGCAACAACAAACAAGAAGTAGATCATGGCATTTAAGGTCAAGTTTTGGGCAGAAAATCCGGGAAGCTTTTCAATAAAGTCTTCCGTTGCCAACACTTTGAGCTGGGTTCCTTCCTGGTTATTGACTTTCGGATCACTTGATTTGGTCACAATGATATTGATTGGCTGCTCCTTGTCAGATGCAAATGGTTGATTAGCAAACTTCATTTTCGTCCAAGTATCGAGGGAAGTATAAATCACTGGTGACACCGTATAAGACGTTTCTGGGGTGATCCCAACGACTTTGAAGGTTTCATCTGAGCGTCCGATTTTCACTTGATCCCCGACCTTGATACCTTCTTCTGCTAAGTTTTCTGAAATCGTGATCTCATTTTCTTTTGAAAACAGCTTGCCCTCTAAGACTTCTGGTAACAAGAACGCATCGTCTTGTGTACCAAAAACAGTCACATTGACTTGTTCATCGTTGACCGTAATGACACTGCTGTATAAACCAATTGGGGCTTTTTGTGTCCCTTCTACACGGTCTAAATCCCCTCTCGTCAATTGCGAAGCCGCAAATGTGTCATTCGCATCTTCTGATAAAACGATCGCGGATGAATCCCAGTCGACGATGGCCTTTTTAAAATCCCAGTTAAGTCCGGTAGCTAAGCCAGACAATATAAAAACAACATAGGCGATCAAAAACATGATTCCTACGATCAACCCATATCTTAATTTTGAATAACGCATTTCTTTTATAGCCAGAAACATTGTTCTTTCCTCCTACTTTCCAAATATTGACAAAGTGTCACTTTTTGAAGAATACCACATAAGGTGACACTTTGTCACTTTTTACAACTCGGAAAGTTTGTAAGGTTGATCGATCATTCTTTTTCTGTCATTCACTGAGGATGTTTTTTCCTAAAGGAGTGTGAATAAAGAGAGTTGAATATTGGGCGTTTCGCGTAAAATACGCCATTTCCTTTTAACATTCTTTGCTAGATGAAAAAAAGCATGGCAGACCGTAAATAGTCGAACCATGCTTTGGCAAAAACGAACACGAGGATTTCATTATTGGTGTTCTAGAGATCAGCTGACTTTGCTTTGTCCAATTGTGGAAATTACTGCTCGTAACTGATGACACGAAGTATCAAATTGCCGTTTTTCCTCAGGTGTAAGCGTCAATTCAATAATTTCGCGGACGCCGTTTTGGTCCACGACTGCAGGAACCCCTGTGAATAAATCGTTGATGCCATATTCCCCATTAAGGTAGGAAGATACCGGCAGAATCGCTTGCTCATCATTTAAGATCGCTCGAACGATTCTTGCGACACTCATCCCTATCCCGTAAAAAGTTGCTTGTTTTCGATCGATGATTTCATAGGCAGCATTTTTTACTCGTTCAGAAAGAACCGCTAGATCGGCAACGGTCAAACGATCCTTTTGCTTGATCAATTCTACGATCGGTTTCCCACCGATCGTTGTATGGGACCAGACAGCGACTTCCGAGTCACCGTGTTCCCCAATGATGTACCCATGAATATTCCGTGGATCGATGGCTAATTTTGCCGCCACTTCTTTTCGAAGTCTTGTGGTATCGAGGGTCGTTCCCGTACCAACGACCCGATTGGCTGGCAACCCGGACACACGCCATGCTTGATAAGTTAAGACATCGACTGGGTTTGAAGCGATAACAAGCACGCCATCAAAGCCTGAATCCATCACTTGTTTTGTGACGCTTGCCATAATTTCGGCGTTCACATCAATCAATTCAAGCCGTGTTTGTCCTGGCTTTTGGTTGACCCCTGCGGTAATAACCACGATGCCAGCATCTTTACATTCCGAGTACTCTCCAGCCCAAACTTTGATGTTTTCTTGCCCCCATGACATACCGTCTAACAAATCGAGGGCTTCTCCTTCTGCTTTGTCCCGATTGACATCGATCAAGACCAATTCATTGATCAGTCCTTGATTGATCATGGAATACGCAATGCTCGTTCCAACGAAACCTGTTCCGACAACGACAACTTTTCTGCTTGTACTTTTCATGTGCGATCCCTTCCTTTTCTTTTCAAATACTTGTGCTATTGTTTTGCGTATATTACGTATTTTCTCAAAAAATGTATGTTCTCTTGTGTACTCTTGTGTTTCCTTAATAACTATGACCGGCAATCAGCGCTTTGGCTTGCTGATACAAATGAATTGCATATTTTCCTAACACATAGCTGACAACAATCACGGCAAAGCTGGTTTCAATAATCGTTAAGGCTTGTAGAAACCCAAATATCAGTGGGTGATTCACAAAAAACAGCGCTGATTTGAACATAGCCGTCGCTGAAATCACAAGAGGAAACGTAAATGCCGCATAGCTTGGGTAAAAGCCGACTGCCAGCATGTTTTTCATATAAGCGACGACACAGAAATAAATCGTTTGTGACAATAACAGCATAAAGGCGACAAACCAAGCAGAGCCTTGTTCAAATACGGAAAGGTAACCTGCTAAGCAAAGAGACCCTGGTGCTGTTAAAATCGTGATCAAAGGAACTGCCGCACGTTCCGTCAGCTTCTGATGGACGATTCGTTTTAAAATAATCGGCAAAAGCGCAAAATACAATACCAATGCGATCCAGACGATCACTTCCCCCAGCTCTTTAAAAAAGACAGCAGAAGTATTGGGAATGACGCCAATACCGACAAAGGTAATAAACCAGCTCGGATAAATGTATTCCAGCGAAAGGTCGACAGGCAAAATATGCACGACAACAAAATAGATCATTAAAGCAAAATGTAAGCCGATAGCCCCCCACCAGAGCAGATCATTCACCACTGCATCGGGAATGACCCGTTCAAAAACAGTGGAAATCACCATCAGCGCCATCGTAAAGGTCGGCGCCACAGAAGCAACGATTGGGTTTTGCAACTCTGACATCGTGTGCTTAAATGTAAAGCATACTTTCAGAAGGAAGAGCCCCATGATGAAAATACCAAGGGTGCAAAACGCATTTCCAACCGTCTCCATTCCTTCTGAATACAATAAATTCCCCAAAGACACAGTGCCTAAAATCAAGCCACAAATCGGGATTGGCAATGAATGTAAAAAATGCTGGATCGATGTTTTCATCAACTCATCCTTTCTAAACGTATGAAAATTTCAACTAAATTTGCTTTCTTTTTTCTCTACACTTATACTATAATCACCTGATAACTATTTGTAAAATTGTACTTTTAAATACTAATTATAAATATTATTAATAATAAAGGAGTCCGCAAAATGATTGAATTGCTCAAAACCTTCATTGTTGTTTATGAAACGAGAAACTTTAGTCTTGCCGCCAAACAACTCTATAAAACTCAACCAACGATTTCCTTGCAAATCCAACGCTTAGAGGCCGAACTTGGCTTCAAACTTTTTGAACGTAAAGGAAAACAATTGATTTTACCCACCAGCCAAGCGGAGTTTTTGTATCCTCGTGTGGTCGAGTCTCTCCGCTCATTGTCCACTATTTTTTCGCAAGCCAAAGACACCAAAAATTTTAAAACAGAGTGTGTGCTCGCTTGTTCGAATACGACCGCCGTCTACTTACTGCCCAGCATCATGGCGCAGCTGATTGAAGAATTTCCAACGTTTGCCTTTGAAATCAAAATCATGAATTCTCAAGAAGTAATCGATGCCGTCGAATCAAACAAAGCCCATATTGGGCTGATAGAAAAATCAATCGTTTCGCCATTGATCCAAAAAGAATTCGTTTATCGCGATGAATTGGTGTTAGCAGGCAACCTCGCTTCTGATTTTTGGGTCTTGCGGGAAAACGACTCGGGGATGTACTACATTAACGAAACCTATCTGTACGCACAGCACTTGCATCCGCAAATCATCAAAGCCAATAACAGCGAAGTGATTTTGTCCCTACTAAAACAAAACATCGGCAAATCGATCATCTCGAAACTTTCATTACCAGAAGAGTTGCCTTGGCAGGAACTTGATCCAGAGTACCGCTATCGTGATCTTTTTATCATTCAGAATCGTCAGCGTGCGACGCCGGAGACCGGAGAGATTTATGAGGAGATTAAACGGCTGTTGTTGGAAAGGAATAGAGCTGCTGGTACTGGTGAATCGAGAAGATAACAAAATATCCTTTATACTGATTCTTAAGAAAATTTCTCAGAATCAGTATAAAGGATTTCCATCAGACAACTTCGATTTTTTGCAAAAAAACAAAATACATTTATGCGACGTTAAATACTAAAGAATATCTCGTTTCCATACTTAAATCATACCCACATAGTTCTTTAAAATAGCTTTGATAGTCATTTTCAATGATACGGATAATTTCTTCGCTTGGTAGTTCTTCAAATTTAATCAATTCAACTAATAGGTTTAATTTTGCATCAATTCCCAAAATTCTTGGCAGCACACTCCAAAAATTTTCTTTTGAGATTTCATCAGTTAGTTGGTTTAAACGCCGCAACAAATCAATTAAATAGTCTTTCAAATCTTTTTCTTTTCTTGATGCATTCCTAAATTCTTTTTGATAATAGCTGCTATATTCTTCTTTCATTGTGAATAGCATGATTCATAAGGTCCTCTCTATGTGATTATTTCTTTCTAATGCGTTCCAAAAAATAGTGAACATTTTTTGGAAGCTAATAAAATACATGCCTCTCGATAAAGTAGTTTAATAGGTGAGATAATGTATGAATGATACTCTTGAAACCTCTTCTTTAAAAAAATTTCCAGATGTAATTTATGAAGAAGCGACAATAGCCAATAAAAATCTCCTTCATTATGGGAGTCACTCTTGATCAACAAAAAACGATCAAGATGTAAAAGTGATTTTAAACATGCTATTAACGTCGGATTCATTGAATCCCCCTTGAATCCGAACGAGTTGGAAAGAGAAGATCCCCCAAAGAATACTGATAACCGCCAGTCTACTATTAAACATTTTACTTTTATTTTACATCACTGCCGATACCACTAAGCATTCATTTTGAGCAACTGACGTTCTTCTTTTAATACTTGTAAGACTTTTGATGTTAAGGTTCTATCGAGCATTTTCTCTTCCTGCTTTACTACCTTCATTTCCTTATTGACTCTTTTAGTTACACCTTTCCATAATAAGATTCATTCATCTTTTACTTGCCTCTTTTATTATTACTTATTTCGGTGTGATATATTGAACCAACGAGGAACGAGCTAGATCATTGCCAATCACTCGGTAAGAAATCGTTGTACCACCATAAACGTTTGCTTCGGAAATTAAAATACCATTCGGTCCAACCGCTTCTACAAATGCGACATGACCATACCTGGGATCCGACCCCGCTGTCCCGTGGCTGAAAGAAATCAAGGTTCCGGCTTTGGGGGTTCGACTAACTTGATAACCTAATCTAAGACCAGTAGTTCCCCAATCTCCCCCATTTCCCATGTAATCATCTACACGACCACCTAATTGTGCGACTCGATTAAAGGCATACCAAGTACACTGACCTACAGGATAAGAACCAGAAGTATTATAATCTTTCCCATTATAAGCTGGGAAAGTCATTAACTCCCGATATTCATTTGGAACTTCTTCCAATCCTTTAATGAAGACACCACTTTGTTGTGATTGATCCTCATCGTATTGGGTCAACTCGTAAACAGCAATCAAAGAATTCAATTTCTGATTATAGCTAGTGTCTGTTGCATAGGTTCCGGTTAAAGCATCAGTTGCACGCAAATAGTTTTTTGCTTCTGAGCGCCAGACTGATTTATAAAAAGATGAATCGTGGGAAACGCCTCCGCGGATCAATGCAATATAATCTGTTAACGATTCATCGTAACTTGGATAAACACGAAAAGCATCTTGAATTTCAATCATTTCGCCATTTCCTAAATCCTCTTTGGTAGTCATCACTACTGCACCTTCTCGATAACTTCCTTTAATACCGAAAAGGTTATAATAGGGTGCCTTTGATAAAAGACTACTACCGTTGCCACTTTCTAAAATAGCTTGCGCAATCAAGACTGAAGCAAAGACGTCATACTCTTGCCCTAGTTTCCGAGCTTTTTCACTAATTTGTTTGATAAATTCATGTGTAGCAGTATTAAATTGGAAATCAAGTTGTGCTGGATAATTTTTCACCAACTCTTTACCTACTTCAGTTAACTCTGGTGATTGCGCACGTTTAATCAATAATGAAATGTTTTCTTCATCCCATTCTTCTTGATCGACCTGTTGATAGGACAGCTTCTCAAGATAAACCACTGAAGTCGCTGATTGATTTAAATCAACGTCTTCATTCACTTCATCTTCTTGAGATTCTTGTTCCAATGTTTCTGACATTTCTTGTGTACCAATTGTCCCATAATAATCGTTTCCTAGCCAAATTCCCAATAATTGATTCCCTTCCGCAGTTTCCTTATAGAGAATATCACCAGGCTGTAATGAATTATAGGTTGATTCTTTCATATCAAGATTTTCTAGATTTGTCGCCAGTACTTCGTTATAAAGTTCTTTCAGCCAAGTATCGACTTCTTTACTCTCTAAGTCATCTGCGCCAACCTGTCGAATTGTTTGATACACCAACGCAGCTTGCCAGGAGTGGTCAAAGCTAGCTAATAACGGTAATGTGAAACTCCCTAACGTTGATTCAGCCACTTCACTACTTCTAAATGCATCTGGAAGTTGATTCTCTGCACTATTGAGTAAACCTTCAAAAATAGTATCAATCTCTTGATCTGTAGCAGGTGGTCGAGTCACCGGAGCACTCGGTGGAAATGGATTAGCTCCTGAATCAGAACTTTGATCCTCTTGATTTGTTGAGGAAGTTGGTGCATCGGGCTGCACTGGTGCCTCAGAAGAAGGTGGTACTGTTTGTTCAGCTTCTGGTACTTCAGACGGAATCGTTTCTTCTATTGGGATATCTGGTTGCTGCGATTCTTCAGGTTTGTCTGACTCTTGTTCTTCAGTGTTTTCTTCCCCCAACTCTTCATCTTCCCAATGAGACTCTTCTGGAAAGTCGGTACTTTCATCGGAAGATTCACTTGACTCTTCTATTATTGGAACATAACCACTAGACAATTCGGTTTTGGAGCTGGTACTCATTGCTATATTCGATGTTACATTAGACGCTTGTCGCATACTCGAAACTAACTCTATGTTGGGTTCTTGCAAATCAACATTCGATTGCTTCCTTTCCTTTGAGAAGGTGGATTGGCTTGCGTCTTCTGATTTATCAGAAAGATGATCAGTTAAATTGCTTGCCAACAAAGTTGGTGTGGTAAAACTTTGTGCTGCTAATACACCTAGGCTGATTAGTGTGATACCTATCTTCTTATTTTTCATCTTAATACCTCCTCGCGCTTCATTCTCTCTTTCATTGTTTCTTGCTTTCCTATTTCTATTCAAATAAACGCTTTTTTTAAAATGTTAGATTATTACACAAAAATTTATCTATATTAAATATTCTTTGTTCTTAGTATTTTGCAACAGTTGACCATAAATGACCGATATCCGATAAAAATGGTATGATTATCTTGTTTCTGTTGACTGTTGCAAGAATGCTCTTTCACAAAAATTATTTGTATTCTTCAAAGTCATTAAATTGTAATTTATTATGTGCTAGCTGTTTTACTTTAAATTGCAAATCTTCAAAAAGATTTGTCACTTCGTCTTTTGTTTCATCTACGTCGAATAGAATCTCTTTTGCTCTCTCATGAATAGAACTAACACGTACTTCTGCTAATCGAATCATTTTATTGGCTTCTAACTGTGCTTCTTCGACAGTTCTTTTAGCTTTTCGTTTTGCGAATGCTAATACTTCACCAATTTCCTCTTCGAACTCTTCTTTCTCTTTTTGCAACTTCTCTTTTTCTTTTGTTAATTTACTCAACTCTTTTTTTAATTCTTGAACTTCTTGAATTTCTTCAAGTTCTGTCTCTAGTTCCTGAAGGTCCTGGATTGCTTTTGGAATATCTTTTTTTGTAATAACTAATTCTGCTATTTCTTTCTCAGAAAGCTTATCTTTCAAAGTATCAATCTCATGTTGTTTTTCTTCTAATTTTTCTTCATAGCTTTCTTCAACTTTGTTGATGGTTGCCTTTAACTGCTCTTTCTCGACCTGCCATTCATCATATCTTTTTTGTGTATCAGCAATAACATTGGTTAATTGGCTTTTTAGTTGTTCAATTCGATAATCTTCCGTATTTTCTTTTTCTAATTCTTCACTATTTAAATGATTAGGGCCGTATTGCTCTAATGATTGTGTTAATTCAATTACTTTTTGTGTTGCTTTATTTAGTTCGTGTGTAAGATATTGGTTATCCTTCTTACTAGTTTCGAATTTATTTTTTAACTCCTGATACGCTTCTTTTATTTCTGAATTTTTATTTTGATTTTCAATCTCTTCTAATTTTGTTCTTAACTCTAGGTTTTGTGTATTCAATTCACTTTCAACCATATTTTTTTGACTAACCATTTCTTCTAACTTAGTTGAAAGTTCATTTTTTTCATTTATTGCTTTTTGAAGTTCCTTTTCAGTCGTTTCCTTGACTTCAATAGCCAATCGTAATTGTTCCTTCAAATTACTTCCGTCTTTAGTCTCTTTGTTCTTTGATTCCAAGTCATTTTCAATTTTTTCTTTTTGGCTTGTAATCTCTTTTACTTTAGTTGAAAGTTCGTTTCTCTCTTTTAATGATTTTTGTAATTCCTTTTCAGTCGTTTCGTTTACTTCAAGAGCTAGTCGTAATTGTTCCTTTAAATTATTTCGATCTTCGGTAATCTTTTTTAAATTATTCTCCTGCTGCTTCTGGATTTCTTTTATTGCGCTAAGATCATTATTTATTCTTTGATGGTTTTTCTTACTCATCTCTAGTTCTTGAAGCAAATTGTTCTTCTCAGCTACTAATGTATTGACCTTTTTTTCAAGTTGTTCAGTTCGCTCTTGTTTCTTATTGTTATTCTCCTGAGAGTGCTCTTTGACTAATTTATCGCTTTCTAACTCAGACTCAGTGTCATATAGATCAATAGACTCAACATTTACTTCTTGAATTTCATCTAATAATTTTTTGTAAAAACTTTTTTCTTTCTTAGCCATTCGTTATTACTTCTCCTTTTTGCTCTACTTTTTCTTTGACTTCAGTCTTATTTTCATTTTCTTGCTCCACACTATCATCGCCCTTTTCAAGCAATTCTAGTTCACCAGAATCTGTCCTTAAAAATACTTCATCAGAAATCATAGTTTCTGTATCGCTATCAAAAATTTGAATGTTTGCCTGATTTAAAAAACTTATGTCTTGAACTTCGCTTAAATAAACTTCGATATTTTCCTGTATCTTTGGTAGATCTTGTTGATTATTTACTTCAATATAGATTGACAAAATTAAGTATTGTAAAGGTACATTATTAGTGATGATTGACACAGTACGACCAAAATAGGGCGTAAGATCCCTGCCTATTTTTTCTTCATAAACAAAACGTTCTTCTGGCGTTATCTGTGCAAGGAGATCTTTCCAATCAATCTCAGAAAGACCAATACCTTCTTCCGGATAGCTATAGATTGATAGTTCCAAAAATTTTTCTTGTGCTTTTGATAATTCATCTACTTGTTTTTCTAGTTTCGTTAATTCTCCCGAGACATTTTCTACATACTTCTTATCTTTCATTTGTAATGTTCCTAATGTAATTAGGCTAAGGAGCATTGTGGCAGTCACACCTAAAATAATCCAGATATTTACACTTTGCTGTATTTGCTTAAAAACTATTAATTTTTTTTTTAGCAGCAAATCATTTCCAATTGCTAATTCTGTTTTCTTTAATTGTCGCTCTTTAAAAATCCTCCATGAGATGAGTATTAATAAGGCTATGCTCACGAGAAGCACAGATAAATAGATATACAATTTTTTCACCCTATCTTAATTGAGTTTTTTGGTACACAGTCTGTTCCATTGGAAAAGTAAGTATTAATTTAATTTTTAAGTAGATTCAAAAAAATCATTATGATATTCCACTGTCTCTATCAATTCTCCTTGAATTACTAGTCTTCTTGTTCCTCTGGCATCATCACATGTCACAAGAGTAATCATCTTCCGATCGGGGATATCTTCAATTAAATACGTACTTTCTGGGTTTACGATTTCTTTAAAAGAAACACTGTAGATATAAACTTGTTCCAAGTCTGTTATGTAAATCAAATCATTGATTTCCACATGCTCTAAAGGCCTAAATAATAAGCTTCTACTTTCACTTCTATGACTTGCAAGACTATAGTTTCCCTCTCCCATAACTTGGTCTTGTTTCATAGTTCCTGCTCCAAAACTTAATGTAAAATCTGTTACTCCAAAAAAAATAGGTAAATCAATACCTACACTTGGAATTAAAATTGCGCCCATCGTCCTATCCTTAGCTATTGTTTCGTTATTTTCATCTAGCTGTAATCTGACAATCGAAGACAAACTTGTTAATGAGATTGACTCAAAATCAAAACTGTTTTCTTCAATGGGATCATTTTCTAATTCTGTTAATTTTTCATGATTCTCCTTCACTTGTTCCTTTGTCATATTTTCGATGGAAAACTGTTTTACATTCATATTAATGATTTGATTTTTTAGAGGAACACTAAAAATAGCTATTGCCCCTAAAATTATTAAAAATACTATGAGTATATTGGATATATACTTCTTCAGCGTGTCTTTAGCCATATACATTGACCTCTAAACTATTAATCCTTAAAATTGTTGATAGAACACGAAGAGTGTGTTCTATCAACAATCCAATTTTTATTTCTTTCTATTTTTATTTCTTTTTCTTTTTCTTTCTATTCCACAATCCAAATCCAGCACCTACAGATGCTAAACCACCAACAACTGAGGCTGCAATCGAGGAAGAACCTGTTTGTGGTAATTTGCTACCCGGTTTCTTATTGCCAGAGCCTGAATCGGAATCAGCATCCGCATCTGAATCGGAATCCGCATCTGAATCTGAATCAGAATCGGCGTCCGCATCGGAATCTGCGTCGGCGTCGGCATCGGAATCTGAATCGGCATCTGAATCCGCATCAGCATCGGCGTCCGCATCGGAATCGGAATCAGCATCAGCATCTGAATCGGAATCCGCATCAGCATCGGCATCGGCATCTGAATCGGAATCGGAATCAGCATCAGCATCTGAATCGGAATCGGAATCGGAATCTGAGTCGGCATCAGCATCCGCATCGGCGTCTGAATCAGCATCAGCGTCTGAATCGGAATCTGAATCTGAATCGGAATCTGAGTCGGCGTCCGCATCAGCATCGGCATCAGCATCGGCATCAGCATCGGCATCAGCATCTGAATCGGAATCGGAATCAGCATCCGCATCGGCGTCCGCATCTGAATCGGAATCTGAATCTGAATCTGCATCCGCATCGGAATCCGCATCGGCGTCCGCATCCGCATCGGAATCGGAATCAGCATCGGAATCGGAATCAGCATCAGCATCGGCGTCCGCATCCGCATCGGCATCCGCATCCGCATCAGCATCTGAATCGGAATCGGAATCGGAGTCGGCATCCGCATCTGAATCGGCGTCGGCATCGGCATCGGCATCCGCATCTGAATCGGCGTCCGCATCTGAATCGGAATCTGAATCTGAGTCGGAATCTGAGTCGGAATCCGCATCCGCATCGGCGTCTGAATCAGCATCGGCGTCCGCATCGGAATCTGAATCAGCATCTGCATCTGAATCGGAATCGGAGTCGGCATCCGCATCGGCATCGGCGTCGGCATCGGAATCGGCATCTGAATCGGCATCGGCATCCGCATCTGAATCGGCGTCCGCATCTGAATCGGAATCGGAGTCGGCATCCGCATCTGAATCTGAATCGGAATCTGAGTCGGAATCTGAGTCGGCATCCGCATCAGCATCGGCGTCTGAATCAGCATCAGCGTCTGAATCGGAATCAGCGTCTGAATCGGAATCTGAATCAGCATCAGCATCTGAATCGGAATCTGAGTCGGCGTCCGCATCAGCATCAGCATCCGCATCGGCGTCTGCATCGGAATCGGCATCCGCATCTGAATCGGCGTCCGCATCTGAATCGGAATCTGAGTCGGCATCCGCATCTGAATCTGAATCGGAATCTGAGTCGGAATCGGAATCTGAGTCGGAATCTGAGTCGGAATCTGAGTCGGCATCCGCATCCGCATCGGCGTCTGAATCAGCATCAGCGTCTGAATCGGAATCAGCATCAGCGTCTGAATCGGAATCTGAATCGGAATCAGCATCAGCATCTGAATCGGAATCTGAGTCGGCGTCCGCATCAGCATCGGCGTCTGCATCGGAATCGGAATCGGAATCAGCATCGGAATCGGCGTCCGCATCTGAATCGGAATCTGAATCGGAATCTGAGTCGGAATCTGAGTCGGCATCCGCATCCGCATCGGCGTCGGAATCAGCATCAGCGTCTGAATCGGAATCAGCGTCTGAATCGGAATCTGAATCTGAATCCGCATCAGCATCCGCATCGGCGTCGGAATCTGAGTCGGAATCTGAATCTGCATCCGCATCGGAATCCGCATCGGCGTCCGCATCGGAATCCGCATCCGCATCGGAATCCGCATCCGCATCGGCGTCCGCATCCGCATCGGAATCGGAATCAGCATCCGCATCGGCGTCTGAATCTGAATCGGAATCTGCATCCGCATCGGAATCAGCATCGGAATCTGCATCGGCATCGGCGTCTGAATCGGAATCGGAATCAGCATCAGCATCTGAATCAGCATCCGCATCGGCATCCGCATCAGCGTCGGAATCGGAATCAGCATCCGCATCTGAATCGGAATCGGAATCGGAATCTGCATCGGCATCCGCATCTGAATCGGAATCTGCATCCGCATCGGCATCCGCATCGGCGTCGGCATCTGAATCGGAATCGGAATCTGAATCAGCATCGGCGTCTGAATCAGCATCAGCGTCGGAATCGGAATCGGAATCGGAATCAGCATCTGAATCAGCATCTGAATCTGCATCTGAGTCTGAATCTGAATCCGCATCGGAATCTGAATCTGAATCAGCATCGGCGTCTGAATCTGAATCAGCGTCTGCGTCTGAATCTGCATCCGCATCGGCATCGGAATCGGAATCTGAATCCGCATCCGAATCGGAATCTGAGTCGGCATCCGCATCGGCGTCCGCATCTGAATCTGCATCAGCATCCGCATCGGCATCGGAATCGGCGTCTGAATCGGAATCGGAATCAGCATCCGCATCTGAGTCGGAATCAGCATCTGCATCTGAATCTGAATCTGAGTCGGCATCGGCGTCGGCATCCGCATCGGCGTCCGCATCTGAATCGGCATCCGCATCTGAATCAGCATCCGCATCGGCGTCCGCATCTGAATCGGAATCGGCGTCGGAATCGGAATCGGAATCAGCATCGGCGTCGGCATCTGAATCGGAATCTGAGTCGGCATCAGCGTCGGCATCTGAATCTGAATCTGCATCGGCATCAGCGTCGGAATCTGAATCTGAGTCGGCATCTGCATCTGAGTCTGAATCCGCATCAGCATCGGCGTCGGAATCTGAATCTGCGTCCGCATCTGAATCGGAATCTGCATCTGAATCTGAATCCGCATCGGCATCCGCATCAGCGTCGGAATCTGAATCAGCATCGGAATCGGAATCGGAATCAGCATCAGCATCGGCGTCGGCATCTGAATCGGAATCAGCATCTGAGTCAGTATCAATAGGTTCTTGTATAATTACAGCAACCATATCAGACTGTTTATCATCACGATTTTCCTGATGTCCGTTTACAACAATACTTACTTCATCACCAAGATTGAGCTCAGCATCTAGTGGAATTTCAAATTCACCGCTAGCATTGATTGGTACATTCTTCTCTACAAGTTCACCATTGATATAAACGTCAAGTGAATACGTTCTACCAAATGTATCATCTTGTTCATGACTTCCTGTTATTACATTGTCACCAACATAGATATCATTTAGTTTTGGTTGATTGACTACCCAGTTATTGTAGCCAGTTGTGTCATCGACATTTACTGTTGTCTCAACTGCCTTAGTTCTTATCTGACTCGGATTAGCAACATCCGGTTGTTGTCCGACAACTCTGACTGTTACTTCATCGCCATAAGAAAGATCTAGATTTAATTCATTTACATCATATGCGAATACATAACTTCTACTTGTTACTGGAATATCTTCTTCAGTATTAACGAGACGGCCATTCACCAGTAGTTCTAAGTTATAGCTTCTCTCGTACGCTCTACTCTGAAGTGGAACACTTCCACTAATCAGTTGATCGTCTTCTTTTAATGGATCAACTCTTGCAGCTTGAACTTCCCATTGATCATAGTCATCGATATTTTCAACAATCATCGTAGTTGTTGAGCTTACTTTATCTTCATGCCCATCTTGTTTTCCAATGACATATGCTTCAACAACTGCACCTTCAGGCAACGGCGCTGGTGATCCATCCACGATCCACATTGAAGAGAATTCAAAATCATTTGAGATATTTTCTCTTCTTAGGACTTCCTGCCCTTCAATAGTCAATACTAAATCATACGTTCTTCCCGCTTGACGATTTTGTGGCAAGTTTAACCCAGTAACTAAATACTCACCAGTGTACGCTTGATGAACTATTGGATTACTTACTACCCAATCTTCATAGTCTACAATATCTGTACCTGTGCTATGGTAAGTAATACCAGAATATTTTGTATACCTTTTTCCATTGCGCAATACGTATTGATGAACTCCTTTTACCCTTGCGGTAACGATATCACCCTCTCGCAGAAAACTACCAAAATCGTATTCCCAATTGCCGTCTTCATCCATACCAATTGTATCTCTTGGTACACCATTGACTAATAGTTCAACAAAATAATCGGTATCATGTTCATTAACGAGATCTTGCTTCCCATTTCCATAGAAATTTTGATCGTCAGAAGTTAATAATGTAGTCGTCTCTACCGGGTTCTCTATCCAAGTGTTATAAATCCCCTCAGAAGAAAGTTCCCCGGATATTGTTCCACTACCTCCAATAACAATCCAGTCTGCACTAGTTGTTACACTTCTAACAGAGTAATTATCCTTCCTAATCACCATGTTGTCTCGAGGATTATCTTCTTTCCATCTTGCCAAATCAATCTTTAGATCAATAGCAATATCTACACTACTCAACTGAATTAAATAGTTAGGGGTATAATAGGTGATGGAATGGGTATCAGGATCATACCCCATCGTTTCATAACCTGAGATAATGCCGGTTCTCGCATCCCATACATCTTTAATGTCTTCAGTTACATCACCCCAACCTAAGAAAGTTGACGGTCGAGAAATCGTTCCTGAAATATAGTCTGTATAATTTGGGGTTAAGAAGAATTGATCTGCTAAATCAGGATCTAAATAGATCGTTTGCTTAAATTGAGAAATCAAACCAATGTTTAGCCATGTATTAGATTCACCTGCTGTTGCTATGTGAATCCCGTCCTCATCTGCAGATAATTTATTGAACTTATCTGTGAAGCCAAAGTTAATCCCTATTCGAGGTGCAACTTCTTCATAGCCTCCTGTGCTATCTGTAACGTTTACAGACTCGGCATTTACTTTTGTTTCAGCTACAAACAAGCCGCTTGTAATTACACCAGCAATCATAGCATTGTAAATTAGCTTATTTTTAGCATTTTTTTTCTTAATATTTTTCCTATTCAATGACTGAACGTGATCAAATTGATTTTTCATTTTTTCCTCCCTTTTAGTAATTAATAAGATTTCTATTAATTGCTAAGTTCACATTCAAAATAAATATAAACTTAGCAATTAAGTGAACCTCAATTGCTTTTGAGATAATTCTTATAATTGATTAGTCCACTTAAAAAGTGCTCTGCATCATCTATTCTCATTCTAAAATTATCGTGTCTTGCAAAAAAACCACCAGCAATGATATTTGGTTTTGCCATATACATAGCAACCTCCGGATAAAACACCCCTACGTTCATTTCATGCAACGCTCGCTTATCCATAGTTGGTTTTATATCCTTCGCTTTAGGAAACTTCTCTAACAAATGTGAATATTGTTCACTTGTATCTAAGTGATCAACAAATTTAGCAGCCGCAACTAAAAGTTCTAGCATGGTAGGATAAGCAGTGTCTCGTTTGTTGATAAAATTCAAATTTTCTGTAGCATTTCGAATACCAAACTCATAATATTCCTCTTTAGGTAATAAAGCTGATAGCTCATTAACGGCATAGCTTATCCAATGGTCATGGTATTTATAATATTTTTTTTCTACTAATTTTTTCAAAATTGATTCCGCTAATGATAAAGTGGTATCATCTGGAATTTGCTTATACGCTCTAGCGAGACCGAATAGTACTTCGCCATCGTAATAAACTGTCCGGAAAGCCTCTTTTACTTCTAACTTTTCGTTTAGAACGTGAATTGTATCTCCATCTTGAATAAAATATTCTTTGATCATTTTCACCGTATTGATAAGAATTTCTTCATACTGTAAATCACCAGTTATTTCTTGATACTTTGAAAATGCTAACAGCACCATCGCATTGCTTCCAAGTTTGTATTCAAAGGCGTCGATTCTTCGATCGATAATATCTTTGAAAAGCAAGTGTCCTTCAATATCAGTCGTTAGGTTTTGAATCCCCCAGTCAAGCCCACTCTTAATTTTCGGAAGATCTTCTTCATAGTTTTCTAAGTCTTCGACTGCTTCTAACCACGCATACAAAGTGGAAAAATGTCTTACCGTATTGTAGTTGATTAGCGTTTTATTAAACTGAGGAAAATAGCCATATATGAATTTTCCTGAATCAAGTATTTGATCGCTTAAATATTTGCGCCCATCTTTAATCACTCTTTCTAAATCAGATACAATATTTTTCTTCAAATGCTGTCTCACATTGATCCCCGGTCCACGATACTGAAGCTCATAGAGTTCCGAGCCTTCATTCACCATTATTCCTCTCGTTCTAAAAATGGTGATAGCCTTGAGGGGATCGGGTAAAATAATAGGTTTCTTATATTTCCGGAAAAGATATTTGCTCAGATTTACATGATTGAAAGATAAATTTGGTTTATTTTTCCCAATTTTATGCTCTCTATCCGGTTGGAAAATCATATTCCCATTAATTTCTTCTTCCAGCAAAGAAATACGTAATTCCTCATCAAAAGCGATCCCATATCGAAAATAGTTGTTTCTTGGTGTTTCTTTTAGCATTTCGTCAAATTTTTGATAAGGAATTTTCTTTGAGTAGATGACAACATCAAATTTGAGATACTTGACCATACTCAAATTATTTCTTTCAAAAAATCTTTGAACCTTAATCCATGTTCTATCAAAATCCTTCGAGCAGAAAGACTTTACTTCTGCCCTACTTTGACCAGTTGACCACGAAATGTAGATGACCGTTTGACCTTGCATATTACTTTTTTCATAATAGCTACTAAGTTTTGCTTTAATTTGAACTAACTTTGAGTGCTTTAACATTGAACAACTCTCCAATTTAATCAGTTTGACCAGTTTTTGAGATAAATCTTCCATTCATTGCGTTAAATTTTTACCCATTGCTATGATTTCAATGAATGCTCATGACTGTTTATACATGTAGTGAGATAGCTAACTATTTGATGTACTCATCCCCCTTTTTCTTTTCCTTGAACCATTTTTCTTAAGGAGCGTCATTGAAAAATAAGGTTTTGGTTCGAAAGCTAAGATGACATGCTACGTTCTTTTCTATAGATCCTAAAATTTTATTACTTACCTGCTTCGCTTTTATAAAATAAAAAAGGATGTTTACCGCAAATAGTGAATATTTCCACGATCGAAAACAATGAATTTGATCGCTAATTAAAAGTATTGAAATTACGCATCCTCATTACACATATAAGGTTACACAGGGTAGTGAAGAAATTAAAATCTAAATTTTCATAGCATATTGCACTTTTCAGAAACGCAGATAAAAAGATGATTTTTTTAGCGTTAATATAACAAATAATAACCATATGTCTTTTTTGAAAACTTCGCTAAAAATTGGAATAAGAAGAAAACCCATTATGGTTCGATAACGTTTCCATCTACATAATCTTTTGTTAATTTTAATAAAAAGAAAGAATATTTCGCTTTGTATCGGTATATAAGCTTAATATAAATTAGCCATCAAAATCTTCATTATATAAACTTATTACTATATAATTTGCCTACTTTTATTTAAAACTTCCTAATACGATTCATGTAATAAGAGAAATATCCCTTCCATATATAACAAATGAACCCTTCAAATATTTCAACTCAATCAATGAGGCAAACCAAAAAAATACGTAGAAAAGAACTCACGTCCTTTTCTACGCAATCGTAACTGCTACTCGCTAGCTAATAATTTTTATGTTCTCACTTTACCAGTAACGGATTCCATTTTGACCATCTCATCGATTAATCGGTAATTATTATGAGATTTAATGAGCATGACTCATCATTAATTTCCCTCGTGAATCCCCATAGAAACATCACAATACCTTAATATGACGAGTTTTAAAATAATCATAGTGCACACAAAAAGTATGATGAATTCCAATCTTTCGATTTGTGTACAATTTTGCTTTTTGTACTTAATCTTTGAATAAGTAAAATCATCAACCCTAGCAAGTATTTTAATAAGATTATCTATCTTCATTTTCAAAACGTATTTTTTAATCAAGTTAACTTGTCACTAAAGTATTTAACCTCTGCATTAGTTGATCCCAATCTTTCTGATTTGGAATTGTATTAATAAGGAGATAATCTTTCTCCAACTCATAATCAAAAATATATGGTCGGTAATTCGTGACTATTAAATCTGTTTTATTAGATTTTAAGCGCTCCTCTGTCAACTCTGGTAAGGATAAAAAATTTAGCTGATAGCTTTCGCCTAACAAACGTTGTGCTTGAAGACGGATACTTTGAACCACCATTGAATCGCCCTCCAATAAAAATAAAATATTTTGACGAGGCTGATGAGAATGAATTAAAAGTTCACTAAATAAAGTAAATCCAACAGCTAATTCCTCAAGTGCTGTAGCAGATAATCTTAATTCCTCCTGATGTTTTTTCAGGAACGCTACATTTTTTTCATAGGATGATTGTTGCATGGCAATATGTCTCACTTCTATTTGCTGTTTATTCCATATTGGCCAAAGAGCGTTACTTAATTGCCATGCAATGAAATAAGACCTCGTAAAGGTTATTAACAAAGGACGATCCCATTGACTAAAGAGTTCATTTGAAAAGTAATCAGTGACTATTGCAGTAGTTTGAGGCCATTGATCAAATCGCAGCAAAAAACACTGCTCGTATTCCAAGCAACTTGTAGTACGTTTTGATACAATCATTAAATAGAGCCAGACTAACTCATCTTTCGGCAGGAGAATTCCGTATTCTCTATCAATGATTGGGATCAGTGACTCAAATAACTGGTAATCCTCATCCTGATAAACGAGTCTCTTAGCCCATTCGGGAACCTTAATCAACTGTTCTTGTTTTACTCTTACCATAGTCAAGTAAAGTAATGAATAGAAGGCAGCAATTGAAATTCCCGTTCCTATTTTATAAGTTTTCAACTCTACTGAAAGTTCTTTTCGAATAATTGCATGCAGGTCATCTGGGGGGCGAACCGTTTGTGGAGTTTGTTCGCCTCCATAATAAAAATCAAAGAAAAATTTCCTTATGTTTGACTCCTCTCCAATAAATTTTACAGGTTTAAAGCTGAGGCTAAGATCGTATTCTTCCAATGTTGGTTGTGTCTTTTTTAAAAAACGTCTTAGGGTAGTTTCTGCATAATTGTACTGATGTGCGAGTTCATCGAGGTCAGCAAAATCACCATAAAAAATTCTTTCCAATATTTCATAAAGTGCATCTTGGTCTAAAAGTTCCTCTTTTTTCTCTTGGTACATTAGACGATCGATTTCAGCAAAACGAAAACCAGTATTATTTGAATAAATAGCAACACTATCACCGAAGTGTTCTTTTATTAAATGAATATCTTTGACTAGTGTACGTTGGGAGATTGCCAATTTATCAGCTAGCGTAATAGTTGTAAAAGTTTCTTCTTGTTCTATAATAGTTAAAATTCGCATCCATCTTCTGATCATAGGACTTGTAATAAAAGCAATTTGAAGTTCACGCATCATATTCCTCGCTTTATTTGTAATCATTTTCTATCTTTCCATCTACTAACTAGTACTTAAATAGATTGCTAATACTCGCTTTAGTATCGCTTTGTTCATAAGTATCATTCGCTCTATTAGCATTCATTTAGTTCTTTTAGAACCTAGGAACTCTGGTATGTTTTAAGAAATTTCTATCACTTGAACAATGGATCCCTATCCAACACTGATCATTTTAGAAACATACCTTGATTGTAGACTTCACCACAAAGAGACCTGTTAAGCGATCAGAAAAGTATCGTAAGCCTTCAACTAAACAAAGAAAGACACCTATATTAATATCTGTCAGAATAATTTATGTGCGCCCATAAAAAAGGGAGGAATCATTGATTTATCATTATTGAATGACGTGTAGATGATCTGTCAAAATGCACGTATAGGCTATTCTGATTCTCGATTTAATACTTGTCCAAACTTAAACGAACGGTAGCATGGATAGTAGCTATCAACTCCATCGCAGACCTTTTCACTTGATATTTTCCTATATAAGCCAAAGAAACAAACTTTTTCACGAGAGAAATCAATTAGATGGTACCGAACTTAACTCCCAGGTTAATGTCGTTTTATAACTTGCAGCATCAGGATTGGCACCCTTAGGAACCTCTAAAATCACACTTCGACCAGCACTTTCAAAATCACCAAATCGATAAATCCATGTTCCCGTCCCTTCAGCTCCTTGAGCTTTTAAAACCGTGCGTTTAGCTCCACCAGGAATAAGTGTGATAGGTGTCGTCTGCTGCAAGCCAGGTTCGATGCCATCTTGTACTGAAACTAATTGTTGATTCTGGAATATAAAGCTTGCCCCTGTTAACTCCGATCCTGTTTCAGCGCTATAGAATTGCTCGTTTTGACTCACAGAGAGCTCCCATCCCCCACGAGTATTTGATGGACGGCGATCGCTGACTTGAACGTAATTTGGTCGAATCTCCTCTTCAATGAACATTCCATCAACTGATAATAATCTTTGTGGCTTAGCGTAATATCTTTTGTCTTGTGCGGAAATTGCAAAGGAGCCAAAATAAAAATTGGATGCAAAATCAATACTGAACAATCCCTGGTTTTCAGGCAGAGATGGGGGATTTTCAGGATTTACTTCTTTATCTGGAGCTAGTGGATCTAACGGAGAAACACGATCATTTTCTTTTATATAAACGAATCTGATACATTTGGGAGAGTCTCTTTGAATTTTTAAAGTAAGAGATTGCACATCTTCTAAGATTTCCTCATCATTTTGAATATATAAGAGTTCATATCCTTCAAAATATTCTGCAGAAAATTCTTTGTGTTGATTCACGGGAATTTCAACGGTTTCTTCTTTAAAAACAATCGTTCCTGGCTCGGCGACGTGCATCACTTTGACTTCATTTTTTGCTCTAGTAAAGTAATAAATAATTGTCTTTTCTTCATCTGAAAATGTGTAATATCCTTTGTCGTCAATCAGCGAAGAGGAGTCTTCACTAATTCCTACAAAATCATAGCCATTAAGAAATGGTTCATCACTTTCTTTACTTTTAGGATCGATGAAAGTGGAGTCACCCAACTTGCCCGTAAAGGATTCCCCAGACAAAATATTCTCCTGTGTATCAATATCTTTGTATTCAACGTTGACCGATCCCTCTCCAACAATATATTTAAAGTAATCTACCTCTATCTGTTGTAGATTACTCTGAGCGCCTGTTGCTGCTGAAATAATAAAAGACAAAGCAGTAACATTTCCACTAGATAGCCATTCACTGACATCATGGTGCCAAACCTGACCATTATACTCAATTGACAAAATCGAATCATACTCTCCGGGATTATAGGTCATTTTAAACTCTCTAAATAAATTATTATTATTCCTTAAGATCGCCTTTGCTGCTGAACTATCGTTATTGTTACTTACATGGCTAGTCAACATTCCATCGTCTCTGGTATAGATGAATGACCCATGTGGATTGTGGGTAACCAAAGGCCAAACACCAGTGGATCGAAACTCGTCTAAATCTGCAGTGGCAGATCCCGAATCCACACGATTGTGATAAGTATCTAATTTAAATCCCCAAGCGTTTTGCAGTCCTGCTATGCCCATCCCTTGTCCAGACTGACCTAACGTATCAAGTTCAGATTGATGGAAGCCAAAACCTATTCCATCACCGCCATCACTTCCGCTCAAAGAACTACCCGATGCTCCTTGTCCTCCGTTTCCATTCCCAATATTGACACGGCCTTTAAACTCAAAGGGATGGATATTACTCAATTTTTCTTTAAGTAAAATACTACCGTTTTGATTGCTCCTATCCTCGGTTAGTGTGACGATTCCAGTCTGGTCATTATAAATTGCCGAACCGCTCAAATGAAAATGGTCCAAAAAATTGGTCCGATCCCCTTCAATAAAATCATATTCCGTAGCTGCTGCCACATACTCAAAGCGATCAAGACGAATTTGATGGAGGTTGACTGACCCACCTGTCGCAGCAGAAATGATAAAAGATAAGTCTTCTGTGTCTATCCACTGAGAAACATCAACTCGCCATACTCTTCCTTCATAGCTAATACTGAGTATTTTGTTGTCGACACCGGGATTGTAAACTAACGAGAAATTTCGAAAAGAGTTATTACTGGGATTTGTTGTGACTCGAGGAGGCGCTTCATTCCCTTGATAGTTTCGCAGGATGCCTGAGTTTGAGTCTGTATAAACAAATGCACCAAATGCAGAGTTTGAAGTTCCATCTATTGACGAGGGGTCCGCTTCAGTTAGAGCTGTTGCGCTACTGTTTCTATACGTATCAATTTTAAAGCCAAAAGAAGAAGCCAATCCTGCAAGCCCCATCCCCTGACCTGTTTCACCTACAGCATCTAAGTCATCCGCATGAAAACCAAAGCCGACCCCATCGCCACCTCTACTCGAACCTAAACCCGTATTACTGAGACGTCCAGTATTAATCGAGCCAGTGACTCGCATAGGATAACCAGAGAGCATTTTTTCTTTTAGAGTTATGGCACCGGCTTGATTGGTTACTTCTTCCGTGAGTGTCACTTGACCAAAACCGTCATTCTTTGCGTTGCCAATAAAATGAAAATAGTCTTGCAGATTGTTCACATCTACGATAACTTTTCTGTTCTCGTTTAATGGTGTGCCTTCAAAAACTTCATTGAATAACTCAAGATGTTCACTGTATGCTTCATAATCAATACCCGTTTCTACACTTTCTTGTCCAGCAATTCCATCTTCATCAGGAAAAATACCATTGTTTTCCTCTGACTCTGTGTCCCTAGCCTCATTTGTAGGTTGCTCTTCTTCTATTTCAAGAACAAGTATTTTTTCTAATACAGATACTTGATATTTCCCTGGAACTTCGAAAAACAAAGGAATGTCAAATGTATCTTGAGGACGAACGGATTCAATTAGCCACCGACCTAATTGTGCTTCTTGTTTTATAGAAATACCCTCTGGTAATTTTTCTTCAACAATCTGTGCCTCTTCTGGCAAAGTAATAGGAACAGATAGATACTCACTGTTTGAAAAAATCTTTACGATTATCGGTTCTGATACTTTTCCTTTAAGATAAGTATCAGAAAAATGAAAGGTTTCATCCTTTAATTCGTCCGCTTCTGTTTGCTCCACGATAGAAGGAAATTCATTAGTTTCAGACACATCATCAAAATCAGTAAGCGTTTCTGCAAAAGCCATGTTCAATGGTACAGAGAATGATTGTGCAATCATTTTGAAAGCGATAATATAAATTACCGCTTTCCTAAATAATTTACTCATCCGATCTCACACCTCCTTACTTTCTTTTAAGCTTTTTCTTATAGAGTTCGTAAACGATCATCCCCAATAACGCAAAAAATAAAACAAGTGATCCTATCATCCACCAGTTTGTGCTTGCGTCAATCGTGACATCTGTACGGTTATAACTTCGCGCTTTTTCAGAATCAATCGTAAATTTTTGTTCCCAGGACCACGTCTCCCCTTTAGAAGTTGCTGTCAGTTTCAAAAGATAATTGCCAGCTTCAAAACGATCGCCTCCCAAAGGAATTGGAAAATGAAAGTGGGAATTAGGTGCCATCTGCATTTGCTCGTCACTTGCCTCATAAAGAATTTCTGTTTCACCTTCGCGCTGAACACTCGCTTTAATGGCTAGTCGATTCACAAAGGTTGGCGTCACATTTTGAATCGTCGCGCTAATTACATTGCGAAAGTTCAATTGATTTGGGAAAACATCTAAGAGTTCTAAATCTGGTTCTACAGAATCTCGAGTATTGCTGACCACAACTCCTATGACATAAGCAAATTCATTTTTTACTGCAACCCCCTCTTGCTCACTAACCGTTTCTTCTGTCTCTTCCTTCACTTCACTAATACGCAGCCCACCAGCTAGAAATCCATCAAAGGAAGCGTCTGGCATTTGAAGTGATAAGTTCACTGTTTTTGTTTCATTTCCACTGAGCTCGACCACATCTGGTGATTCAATCAATTCGTCAAGAGAATATAGTAATGTTGGGTCCGGTTCTTCTGCCTTTTTGCCATACTCCACGAAACCATGCACATTGGTATAAGCAGTATGAGGGGTGATTCGCACTTGAATGGTTTCTTCACTCCCGTTATGAAGATTTAAGGACAATTTCTCTTTTGAACCTGGTGCTAGATTCAGATCAAAGTAACTATTTGTACTGTCTACTTGGCTAGCAGGTAATTCCGGTACAACATGAAAATTCAGGCTACTTTCTTCGGCTTGGACCAATGCTGGAAACAAGAAAATCGAAAGAAGAAAAAAAACCTTATATTTAAGGAACAAATGCTGTAAATAAGTAGATATATGAGTATGGTTCAAATGAATCATCCTTTCTAAAAAAAACAACGCTACACATTCATGCAACGCTGTAGAGAATTTTTCATAAAGTTTTCTGGTGCCTGCTCTTACTAAATATTATTTTCTTCATCACCAACATCGCCATTAGGAGTCGTTGTCAAATCCCATAACAGTGTTGCCTTATACGTGGTCGCATCTTTAGCAGTAGAACCCGGAACATGCAATTTGATGGCACCATTTTCTACAACATCATTTTTAGAATCAAAATCTTCTGAGGAAAATTGATTTGTCAGTTCTTCTTGATTTCCCCAGACAACTGAAGAAACCCCGGCGCCTTGACCTTTTATCGCTCTCATCACTGAACGAGCAGCCCCGTTTGTGAGTAGTTCTAAATTATCTTCATGAGCGCTAGGTGAATTTAAATTATTGCTTCCCTCGTACCTAATCTCAGAACCAACAAACTCTATCCAAGCACCCGTCAAAATATTGTTTTGTGTTTGTGACTCAAAATTACTTAAACTAACTTCTAGATCCCAACCGGCATTTGTTCCTCGTAGATCATGAACCTGAGCAAAACTGACATAAGGTACTTTATTATCGTCACCCGTTGTTCCAGATTTTTGCTGCATTTCTGCAACCATGTTATATTCTCTATCTTGATTAGATATTACTTGTGTACCGAAATTCATCGTTGCTACTTTCATGATGGATAATTCTCCAGTGGTCCCAGGAATTTCGGGTTCAATCTCCACATCTGGATTTGGTACTGGATTCACCACCTCTAGCTCTCCATCCTCTTCACCCGCCGGACGAAACTCAACTTGTCCATTCGAGGTTACATCTCGAACCTCTTGTGAATAAGCTTTGGTCGCACTTCCAGCTAAAATAGTGGTAGATAATACGGCAATTGACGCTAAACGAATAAATTTCATATTTCATTCCTACTTTCTTTTAATTCATATATGTTTTTCAATGCTTTCCCCCACCAACAAACGACAATGATAAGTAAACTTAATCCAATCGATTTCCACCAAGTGTTTGTGATCATATTTGTTTGTGGAAAAGTTTTTTCCAAACTTGAACTACCATCTGAAGGTGGCTTGACAACGTGAACTGGTGGCTTAGGCTCTGGCGCGCCAATGGGTTCGTATGTACCAGTGAAACTAATCATGCCTTCAGTTTTCACTTCTTGAGTTTGTGTACCATAAACAATAGTTGGAAAATGGATGAAAACTACTATGCAAAAGACCAACATTCCCTCACCTATTTTTGATTTCATTCACCACCCTCCTTTAGTGAAAATTAGCCATCAATTTAGATAACTCATTGTATTTTTCTTTTATAAAAGCTGAATCACTTCTAACAGATATTTTTGAAAAATAAATCTTTTAGTCTACCTTTTAAAATTAGTGATTCAACTTTTCGAAAAAAAACGGTGCGTTCTGTTTGCTTCTTGCATCTAATAGATTACAAGTGGGTAAGAAAAAATCAAAATCGAAATTTTCATAGCGCCATGCATTTTTGAGAAAAATAACAATTATTTATAACCCGTATATTCATTTATTATTTCTTGCATACTAAGTCCCCCCAGAGAAAACAATTGTTTTTTAATAAAAAAATAGTAAAAATCATTTTTAAAATGGCACCAAATTCGCAAAAATACCGTGCAAAAAAAAACAAAAAAAGCAGCTTTTAAAAATTTTAGGTCTTGCTTTTTTTAAGTTGTTGCTTTCCTATGTCATTCCCTTGATATAGCTAGGCTATTCATATCAATACCGGGTATTTCTTCTAGTTATTAAAAATCAGTAGATAAGAAAAAAAACTTTCTTGCTAAAATAACAGGCCATAAATAGAGGGAACTTCCATCATAAACTCATCTCTTTTTCAATATTTGCATAACACGAAGTAAATATCGAATGGCAATTTTGTATCTTCTTTACTACTATATTTTAAGAAGAAAGGGTGATTAAATGAGGGTCGAAAAAGTAAAATTGACTGCTTTTATTTATAAAATGAGCTGTCTGGAATATTCATATTCTTTGATTAAAAGCGGGTATTCCCCTATCAAATTAACCACAGAAGAAGAGAATGAAATTGAATCTATCATCAATACTCGATTACATCGATCCTTGCTATCAGCCAATCGAAGACGATTTAAATTCAGCAAAGTGAAACTTTCAAGAAAAGGAAAATCAGCTTATCAAAAACTAAAAAAGTTTGAGTATCTGATTGATCTTTAGCAAACATTAATACATTCCTATGATTAGACGGATAAAAAGGTAGCAATTAAATGGGTTTACCTAGTGTACGTCCATTTTCCTCAATAATTGAGTGATTTTCTTACCACTATTCAAGTCATAGAAATAGAAAATTATCTATTTATTCGTGGACCAGTTAATAAAATTATCCTCTTCACTAAAAGATTAAAGAAATGTTCCTCCATGATCTATGCATTTGTATCTGAAGGCTACAGCTAGCATTGATCCCTTAGAACCTAGATTTTCTGTCTTAAATTGAACAAATAAAAACGTGGATACAAAAAAGACGCTGAAGAGTCGTTTGTCACTCCTCCAGCGTCTTTGCATTTTTATAATTCCTTGATAAACCGTTTCTGTTCATGACTGCTGTGGTAGCCATGGTTTTCATAAAACTTGTGGGCAGCATGGCGTTTGACATTCGAATTTAATCGAATGCCTTGCATTCCTCGCTGTCGGGCTTCTGCTTCAATTGCCGACAGTAGTTTCCCGCCAACGCCTTGCTTTTGCACTTGATCATCCACTACCAAACCTAGGACATTAAAAAATCGCCCGGCAGAATAAACTGTTGAATATGGCTGTGCTTCAATCATTCCAACTGCTTTTCCCTCTATTTCAGCGACCAGCAAGAGATGATCCTCCTCAGCTAAAATTCTCTTTAGGCCTTCGATCAATACTTCTTCTTCGATTGGATAGCCTAGTACTTTCGACAAATGAGCTAGTTCTTTATGATCAGACAATGCAGCAGCTCTAATTCTCATAGTATTCTCCCACCTTTTGGCTTTTTATTCGGTCTTGTTTTAGATAACTCACATTCATTTATCAACTTAGAAATAAATGACAGCTAGTTGATTTGTACAAGTGCAATAGAAAAAAAGTATACAGACAATGTACTAGAAATCCCTTTGCTATGATCTTTTATGTTATTTAGCTAAACCAGTTTTTAATTTTGATCAAATGAAATGAGTGCATATTCGTTAGGAATATACCTGATTGTCGTATATTCGAATAATTTTCCCATATCATTATAGACCGCATTTTCCAATATTCCCACACAATTATTTTTTCCTAAAGCTAATTCTTTAAAGTCAGAATCTTTTGCAGATTCAACTTTCATTATAGACTTTGATGCAGCGATTTTAAAATCTAAGTTTTGTTTGATATGGTCGTAGATTGATCCGGCTATGATTTTCTCATTAAGACCCTTAACGATACTTTTTTTGAAATAACTCGTATCTGACATCATCGCTTTCCCATCAATGAGGCGTAATCGTTTCACAAGGTATACTCTTTCACCAACCGGAAATGAAATTTTTTTTGCTAATGAATCATCAACAGTCAACTCGTGAAATTCTTGCACAATTGTTTTTTTTTCGACCTCAGTATCTGCGGATAGTGCCTTCAATCCTTGAAAATTTCCTACCTTGAAAGACTTCTTGTCAATCTCGATTCTTTCAAGAATAACTACCCCTCTTCCTTTCACACTATAAACCAATCCATCTTCATTAAGCAGTTGAATCGCTCTGCGAACTGTATTTCTACTAGTACCAAATCGCTCAATTAACGCCATTTCGGTCGGTAAAACCATTGTATCGTTATAGAGTCCCTCATTAATTTCATTTTTCAAAGTGTCATATATATCCCGAAACTTATTCACCATAGTTCCACCTCACTCTTTCAGTTAATTATAACATGATATCATTCTACCTATAAAAAAACTTAAATTTGTTTAAACAAATGATTGATTATTTGTTTAAACAAATTTAAAATGAGCGTAACCGGTTAAAAGAAATGAGGAGGTTTTATTATGAGTGACAAACAGTTAGCGGAGTACATGATTGAGTACGTTGGTGGAAAAAATAATATCAAAAATGTCATCCACTGCATTACACGTGTTCGTTTCTATCTAGTGGACAAAGAGAAAGCCGATACAACTAAGATAAAAGAGTTGGATGATGTAATGGGCGTAGTAGAAGCTCAAGGACAATATCAGGTGGTTGTTGGAAACAAAGTAAATGCTATTTACGAGGAAGTAATGCGCCAGTTAAACAATGATCAAGTCTTTGATTCTACAGAGGGAGTGGTGGAAAATGATTCCAATAGTGATTTTCTTCAGCTATTTCGAAATGGCTTCAATCAGTTTATTGGCATAATTACAGGTTCAATGATGCCCGTCATCGGTCTTCTTGCAGGAGCTGGAATAATCAAAGGATTACAAGCTTCGTTGGTGACGTTTGGTTTATTACAAGATAGTTCGCAATCTTATCTATTGATTAGCACGATTGCAGATGGCATTTTTTATTTTTTACCTGTCATCTTAGGTTTTACTGCAGCTCAAAAATTAAAGGTGAATCCTATTGTTCTGGCAGTCGTCGGTGCGATACTCATTCACCCAAATATAGTCACTATTGCTTCAAGTACAGCTGCGAAGGTCGCTATTTTTGGCATAGAATTCCCCATTATGAATTATACAGCTTCGGTTTTCCCTATTCTGGTCGCTGCTTGGTTAGCAACGTATGTTGAAAAGTTTTTAAAGAAAATTGTTCCTCTCGTGATTTCTTCCATTGTGTCACCAATCGTTGAAGTTCTGGTACTAAGCTTAGCCGTTCTTCTTATCATCGGACCAATCATAACGATTATTAGTGATGGGCTAGCATTCGGAATTAGTACCATTTTTGACTTTAACACGATTATTGGCGGAGCAGTCTATTGCGCACTTTTTCCAGTCTTAGTGGTCTTCGGCATGCATTGGCCATTGATTCCGATCATCGTCAACGATTTAACTGTTAACGGATTTAGTATGATGAATGCCTTCTCGTCTGTATTGATGATGGGTATTGCGGGTGCAACATGCTCAATCGCATTGAAAACAAAAAAAGCTCAACTAAAACAAGTTGCCTTTGCTGCCACTCTTTCACAAATATGCGGTGTTGGCGAACCTGCAATCTATGGTATTCTACTAAAATACAAAAAAGTCTTCTATCTCGTGACCCTTTCAAATATTTTTGGTGGTGCTCTAGCAGGTTTCCTTCACTTGGTCAACTATGGATTCGCAGGTGGGGTTATAGGATTTGCCTCTTTTATCAACCCGGTTGCAGGGATCGATAAAAACTTCTATGCTTATCTACTCTCTCATATAGGAACATTTTTGCTATCCTTTCTTTTGACTTGGCTTTTTGGTTTCAATGATAAAATGAAAGCTGCAGATGAACTGTAAGGTGATATATGATGAAAAAAATAATTTGGCATCAAGTATTTTCTAATTACCAAGTACTAAACTTTTCTCCTAATGGACGTAAATTACGTTTAAGAATCAAGCAGCCGCTTTCTGGACAACGATTAGCACTCGAACTTTGTAACCGCTATGATTCTTTTGATTTAAACGTAGAGTCGATAAAAATCAGTAGTAATCCGGGAAACCAACAATCCAATGTTATTACCTTAGATAATCGACCACAATTCATTGTCCCAGCTGGATCCACTTTATGGACAGATGACGTTGATTTTTCAGTAACCAAAGGAGCCGATATTCTGATAGAGGCATTATTCTCCAACGAGATCAATCGAGTATCTTCCTCGGCAAACTTACTATCTGATCAAGTAGTCCATTCGAATATAAGAGAAACCAATAACTTTATTTTTGGGATTACTTCAGTTGCTCTAGAAACGAAAGTTGATGCAAAAGTCATTGCTTTTTTTGGCGACTCTTTGACGAATCAAGGATATTTTAGTGATAGTGTCATCGACAATCTAAACAAACGTGGTCTGATTGCAACAAGCTTTAATGCTGGCATATCAGGCAATCGTCTGACACATGCTGGTTCAGGGATTTCTCGTTGGAAAGACAGCTTTGGTGTTGCAGGAATCGACAGGTTCCAAGCAGATGTCGTGGATCAAAAGCCAGATTTGATTGTTTCATTGATTGGGTTAAATGACTTGTTTCACCCAGGAACTGGCTCACCGCTTTCAGAATTACCTATCAAAGAAGAGTTGATCCAACAATACAAAGTTCTAATAAATCTGGCAAAAAAAGCAGACATTCCGTTTGTTCCCCTCACGCTTCCCCCTTTTAACTATTCTTACAACCAAGGAAAGCCGAGTTGGACCGAGGAAAAAGAAGCTATCCGAACTGCGTTTAATCAATGGATAATGACTCAAGCAAATACGATCGATATCAATGATATGGTAAGAGATCCTTCTGATAAAACGAGATTAGCTTCTGCATTTGATTCGGGGGATCATCTGCATTTTTCTCAAACTGGAGGGGAAATTTTAGGAAAAGCTGTGGCTGAGAAAATTCTTTGCCTTTCATTGCTGTGAATTGATAGACTCTCAACAAAAACTGTTAAAAATAGTCAAAAATAAAACCTACCTCCCATACACATCTGGTTAAAATGTATACGGGAGGTTGACCTTTTCACTATGAATTTTCTTCAACTCTGCACTTGAATATCCTTACTCTCGATCACTAGCAATTATTCTACATACAATGTCACAAATTTTGCATGGCCTATCTTTTCAAGAGTGACTACATTCTTTTCCACAAGAAGTGCTTCTTTTGTAGCTTCTTTTAAATCGACTGTTTCTACTACGTTCACTGGATGGTTAAATGTGATCGTCGCGTGTCCAACTTCATCTAAAAGCCCATTGTATAGACGCAAAATATAACCTGGACGAGCTTCGGCTTTTTTCAATACACTTAGGGTCAAATTGCCATTGATCTCAAAAAGACTAAAGTTTGCCGGTAAGGTTGGTTCAACCGGCCCTAAAGTAAAAATCAATCGGGAATTCAGGAATTCTGCGGATTGATAAAGCGTGATCGGTGTTACTGCTTGTTTGGCACGTTGCGCAACATTTGCTTGATCAAATCCTTGCGCAAAGTAAGCAACAGAAAAATCAAAATGCATCGTTTTGTGACACTGCGCAGCTGGTGTCGCAATCACTGATTCTCCTGAAGCACGCCCTGGACGATACAGTAGATTCTCTTTCCCCATGAAGCCATAGGTTCGGAAAATCGTTAAGCGAATCGTATCAAACGCTTCCCCCACGATCTCATATTCACGTACACCCTGAGGCATTACTGCTACGCCATGGGATGCATCGAATAAACTGACAAACGATTGACACGTTTCTATGGCGATCGGTTGCTCATTCCATTGCTCTTTATTGGCTTCCCAAAGGGCCATTTCTTTTTCAAACATAACCGGACGCTGCAATGTACCAAACTGTTGGTCAGCCAGCGAAAATTTCGAGGCAATTCCGGTATCAAATAGCACACATACCCGATGGCTATCCACTTGTTGATTTTCAACCGTTAATTTGAAATCAATTTGTTGCGATTGTTTTTTTAACACGATCGTCAATTGGATCGGCAGTGAAGCCGAGATCTTCTTTTCTGCACGTTCAGCTAAATCCTTCGGAACCCTCAGGGTGAATGCCACATCAATCTTTTGGTAGATCGCTGATTGCTGAATCGAGATCGTTGGTTGCGCATCAATTGATGAAATCACAAAATCTTTCACAGGTGGTGAATAATTGAATGAATCACCATCGTCGCCATTTTCTTCAATAATCCCTTGATTTTGATAAAGTACTTGATTGGTTTTATCTAGAATATCCAACGAACCATTGCTATTGACAGTGATCTGATAGTACTCATTTTCGATCGTATTGGTTGTAATCTCCTGCAATGGTGCGCTTGTATCACCTTTTAAATCAATCGTCAGCTGGGTATACCCCATACTCGGCACGTCAGTCGTTTCTATGGCAATTTTTGCTTTATAGACTTTCTCCGGCAAATAGATCTCCTTGACTGGATCTAATATGTTCCCCTGATTCAACACATACTCCGTTTGGTCGGTAAGCTCTAAAATCGTATAAGGTAACGCCTGACCTGACTGGTCAAGGATCGCAAACTCTTTTTGCGGCAAATAAACCTCTGCTTCGATCACCCCATTACGTTTTGTGTCATAGGTATTGAAAAGCGTAAAAGTAATTTCTTTTGCTTGTGGGTTGTTGATTGCAGTAGAAATCTGTCGTAACGTCAATTCGACAAGATTCATAGAAATATCTCGCGCTTGCTTATAGCGCATATAGATATCTTCGTTGGTCGTATCAGAAACACAAGAACCAATCGAATCATGCGCCGCATTTTCAAACATTAACTTCCAAATCTCTATGACTGTTTCTACGGGGTACTCAAATCCTAATTGCATAGCCATGGTTAAGATAGGCTCCATGACATTGACTAAGTAATGTTGGATCTGGGTGTTCATCGCCTTCAAATCAGGACGTGAAGAAAAAATCGTTTTGTGGATTCGCATCAATTTGCCGTTGATCAGTTCACCAGCGATTTCTTCCAACTCAGGATGGCGTGCTTTGACCGCAGCAATGTATTTTTCGATCGTTGAAAATTGTAACACATACTCATCCTGATACAGTTGATTCATTCGATCAACCAATTCTGGAAGATTTTCTCTAACTGGTGCTTGATCGAAACCATTTGGAAAATACACTTGATCCGTTGCACTGCGTCCCCAAGTCGTTTTAAACGGTTCTTGATGTAAGAACTTTGCTAATTCTACTTCTCGCTCAGGAATGGCACCGCCAATGTAGTACCCACTTGGGATCTGATAAACATTGACCACAGAACCATCTTCTCCACGCCATTTGTACTCTGTGCATTTAACATCGTCATCACTGACACCGCGCCAAAACATCGTGTCAGTGATACCAAACTCACGATAGATTTGCGGCATACTAGCTGCTTGTCCGAAAGAATCTGGCACATAGCCGACATTCATGTAGGTTCCGAATGCTTCACAAATTTTCATGCCATATAACATATTTCGAACAATGCTTTCTCCCGAAATCACTAATTGATCGGTTTGTGTGTACCATGGACCAATGATCAACTTCCCTTGTTGAACAAGTTGTTGAATCCTTTCTTTGTCCTGCGGACGCCATTTCAAGTAATCATCTAACAGAGAAGCCTGTCCATCTAAGATAAAACTTTCATAAGGATCATCCTTTTCTAGTTGTTCAATGACGTTTTTTAGATCGTGCATCAAATAGATTTTCGAGCGACTCGTCGTAAAATACCATTCGCGATCCCAATGACTGTGGGGTACGACATGTACTGTTTTTTTCATTCAATCATTCCTCTCCCGTGATTAGAAAAGGCACGTAACGATGGGTGTCGTTCGTGCCTATTAATTTTTCTCAATTTTTTTACCATCTGGTACACATAATTTGATTCTTACACAAATACTTCGAATTTTGAAAATCGATTCTCTTCAAATACTCTCGTTTTCTTCCCCAAGTCTTGACATTGTCAGATGCCTTAAAGCGTTCTTGAAAAATCACCTGCTCGTGCCTTTTCTTTTGCTACTATTTAGCTAATCAGCCTTGTTGCTTAATTTTCAAAGCTCACTTCAATATCATCGAGGGCAATATCTTCTGTTTGTTCTTCTTGCTTATTGAAATTCACGAATAAAGGCGCGACAAAACCGATGAAGGCTGCTCCTGCAAATAGTCCAATCAAATACGCCCAACCGTTTCCAACAGTGAAGAAGCCGTATATTCCCCCAACTGGCGGCATTTTGTCATACATTCCTAATGCGATCCCCAAACCAGAAGCGATTGCTCCTCCCAACATGTTGATCGGCACAAGCCGTAATGGATTGACTAATGTAAAAGGAATTGCTCCTTCTGTGATTCCGATAAACCCCATAATAAAGTTATTACGCCCAGCATCCAGTAGCTCTTTGTTGAATCGATTTTTGTGGAACAAAGTTGCTAAGGCATATCCAAATGGTACCGCACAAATCGCAACATTCACGATGATAGCTGGCAAAAAGACCCCTTCCGCTAGTAACACATTTCCTGCCATCCAAGCAGCTTTGTTTACAGGTCCCCCTAAGTCAGAGCCAATCATTGCCCCCATGATGACTGCCAGTAAAATTTTGTTAACGTCATTTTCAATCATGGTTCGGATCCATTCAACCAAACTAGTATTGATCCACGCCAATGGCTCAGAGAGTAAGGCGCCCATGACGATTGCTACAGACAATGTAGCAATCAAGGGTAAAATTACCAGCGGCATCACCCCAGCAAACGACTCCGGTAATTTGATATGTTCTTTCGCCCACTTCACTAAGTATCCTGCTAAGAACCCAGCAATAACTGCCCCTAAAAACCCAGCATTGGTGCTAGAAGCGACTGCACCACCGATAAAGCCGGCACCTAGCGCAGCCTTATCTCCAACAGAATACGCGATAAAACCAGCCAAGACAGTATTGATCAAGCCGATTCCTGTCCACCCTACTTGTTCAATCAAATAAAGCGCATGTTTAAAGCCTTCCGTGTCAGCATAAGGATCTAAGCTTGTGATCCCCATACCAAGAGCAATCATTTTCGGAATGGCAACAACCAGTGAAGCACCAATAATCAATGGCAGTACAAAACTAATTCCACTCATCAAGTGGCCTTTTAAATCTGCTAGAACTCTTTTCATCATCCTTGCCTCTTTCCTTTAGTTTGCGTTTCTTTGTTCAACAGCAGCGACACATTTCTTCAGCACCGCTTCCGGTGCTTTGATACACGTATTGATATTTACTCGAATTTGCGGTTTTCCTTCAAACCGTTCCATCCCAACAACTTTTTGGTCAGTCGCTAAAAGCAAGAAATCTGCTTCTTTTGCTTCGGCTGCAGTGATCTCATTGACTTGCCCTAACGAGCCTTGCTGTTCGATCTTGACCTCATAGCCAAGTTTCGCACCAGCTTTTTCTAAAGCTTTTGCCGCCATCGGTGTATGTGCCAATCCTGCTGGACAGGCGGAAATCCCTACTATTTTCATATAATTTTCTCTCCCATCATTTCCTTTTTGATCAATTCTGCTAAATAAGCTTTGTCTTCTGATTGTTGAATCTGCTGGATGAATGTCTCTTCAAGCAATGCGGTTGCTAGACGACTCAGCATTTGCAGATGCACCGTTCCTTCATCTTTTTTAGGGACCATCAAAGCAAACACATTTTTGACTGCCGAATCATCGAAAGTTTCCCATTCGATGGCTTGCTCTAAACGAATAAACAAAACGGTCGGTTCCAAAACCGGTTCAGCTTTTGCATGTGGAATAGCAAAGCCTTCTTGTAAGCCGGTTGAATATTGTGCTTCCCGTTCAATGAATGCCTCACATGTATCTGCTGCATTGGTAACGATCCCTGATTCATAGGCATGATGCGCAATTACGTGAAACAGTTCTTCTTTTGATGTAACAGCCACATTCAAGAGAATATTTTTTTCCTGAAAATCCATCTCATCTGCTCCTTTCCTTTATTATGAAACCATTAGCGTAATTCGTGTGGTTTATTTTCTGTACACGTTTAATTTACGGTTTCTGATTCACCATGTAAACACAACAAATTTCCAATTCAAGCGGCAATCATTAGTAAAGCGTTTTCCAAAATGATTGCCAACTCTTCTGGAAACTTTCGGTACTGGTGAAGCATTTCCTTCTTATTCTTTCTATTGTATGATGAGAAAGAGCACGGAGGTGAAACAAGTGTCAAAACTTGCTTATCAACGATTAGATGATCTAATGGAAGTATTAACTAGACAAACGGCGCCGCTACCAATGAAGGAGTTAACAAAAAGCTTCTCGATTTCTGAGCGAACGGTTCGGACCGACATTGCAAATTTGAATGATTTGTTAACAAATGTAGGAGCCTCCATCAAGTTGATTCGAGGACAAGGCTATTTGTTGTCTATTGGTTCAAAAGAACGATTTCATGACTGGTGGACTGAAAGTATGTCGACTACCGAGTCCTTTCTAACTACGAGTGAAGAACGACAAGCTTATCTACTTTTCCTTTTATTTAAGAATGAAACCCCTTTATCCTTGGATGATTTTCTTGATCGATTATTTATTAGTAAAAACACCTTTTACTCATACTTAAAAACGGCTCGAGACAATTTAGCGACCTATCAATTAAAAATAGTAAATCGTCCAAATATTGGCTTTGAAGTCTTGGGTAACGAATTCGCCAAACGCCAAGCAATCAGTGATCTGTTGATTGAAAAAGATCTCCAAGAGTATTTGGTCGGCTTCACGGAAATGGAACTTGAGTTGTTTGATACGATTGATCTAACCCGCTTGCAAGAATTGTCATTAAATCATCTGGCACCCTTAGACTTATTAGACTCTGATTACTATCATAAAAACATTCTTTCTCATTTTGCTTTAGCAATCAGTCGCTTTATAGCCGGTCATCAGATCAACGAATTTCCCTTGCATGTGCCCGTGCTCAAAAAAGACGCCCAGAAAGTTGTAGGTCACTTCTTAGAAGAAATCGATCATGCATTTGATATACAATTGACTGCTGGAGAAAAACAATACTTCATTTACTATCTCGCGATGAACGCACCACGTTTAGTTGAAACAGGCGATGCAAGCGATTCTTCCACGAAAACTGCGAAAGCCATTGTGGAAGAATTATTAACTGCGATCAAACAGACGTCAAACTATGCATTAGAGACAGACAAGATGCTAATAGAAGATCTGACATCTCATATTGAGGGCTTTATCAATATGAATCTAATGGATGCACGCCGTAGCAATCCATTGCTGGCAACGATCAGAAAATCTTTTCCACAGGCTTATGATTTATGTTTGACTCATTTAGAAACGGTAAGCCTGAAACACGGTTTTTATTTTTCTCCTGATGAGATCGGCTATATCGCTTTGCACATCGCAGGTGCTATGGAAAGGAATTCCATCAGAAATCATCATAAACATCGCGTCATCCTTGTTTGTGGAACTGGTCGAGCCATGAGTCGTATTATTGAAGCAAAAATTATCAAGCACTATCAAGAAACGATCGAAGTCGTTGATCGCTTTTCTTACGTCGAGCTACAACAATGTGATCTTTCTGCGATTGATTTTGTGATCACAACCGTTCCATTAGAACAGTTTTCGGTTCCCTCTATTTACATCAACATGGCCAAGCTAGATAAAGAAATTGGCAAAATCGAACCGTTCATTGAAACGCTCAGTGAAACAAAAGACGGCATCTATTCATTGTTTCAAAAAGCATTTTTTCTTCATGAAAATCATGCAGATAAAGAAACCTTACTAAAGAAAATGGCGCAGCAATTGTACCAAAAAGATTTTGTGCCCCAAGATTTTTATGACAGTGTGAAAAAACGAGAAGCAATCAATCAGACCAATATTAACGAGTGGCTTGCTATCCCCCACCCCATGACATTGCTGGCAAAACGCTCAGCCGTTTCAGTGGCGATCATTCCTGATGGTGTTGATTGGGGAAATGGTGATTTGGTTAAATTTGTCTTTCTCTTTGCGATTCAAAAAGACGAATATGAAGATACCGAAGAAATCTATAGTCTTTTATTAGAATTGATGGATCGTGAAGATATTCAACAAGCAATCTTACAAAAAAGTGACTATCACCACTTTTTGAGCTGTATCAAGCAATTATAAAAGGAGCTGGGGAATCCAGCTCCTTTTGTTGATTCTAACTTTTGTGAAATGCATGCAAACTATGGTTAGTAAATGAAAAGATTCTGAATTCAGAGAGTTTGACAATCTCTCCCTTTTCAGCTAAGATTTTATTATTGTTACATTAATTGAATATCCAAAACACCACCGGGTGATAGAAGTGTTTGGTAAACTCATTAGGTCCTTGAAGAGTTTACTGAATGCTTATTTTTTTTTGAGGAGGAGAATAAATTATGACATGGATTTATTTACTTTTAGGAGGATTTTTTGAGGTCGTATGGGCATCTACCATGAAACTGAGCAACGGGTTTAGCCACTTTTGGTATAGTATTTCAACAGTCATCGGAATGCTTTTCAGTTTTGGCTTCTTGGCTTTAGCGGTCAAAAACCTACCATTAAGTATCGCTTATCCTGTTTGGACAGGGATAGGTGCGGTGGGATCGATTATTGTGGGGGTCGTGTTCTTTAAAGACCAGCTATCCCTTCTGACTTGGGTTTTCGTCGTCTTATTAATAGTTGGTATTTTGGGCATCAAGTTTACCAGCGGACATTGATTTAGCCATTTGATAATAGTTTTGCTAGCCTTTTTGTAGGTACCTTCATTAATCAAGCGCCTTGACTCATATATCGAAACACGGATCCAAATCGCCTTTTTCAGCCAATCTAAAGATTTTTTTGCAATTAGCCTATAGATAAAAAATATTTTCAAAAAACGTTTGACCTTATAGTCACTCTAACCTTTATGCTATTCATGTAAAGAAAACGGAGGGAAAATAATGAAACAATGGCATAATTTGGATATTGAAAAGGTGCAGTCAGCGACAAGTGAGACGTTTATCACAAATGAGGTACGTAAAGCGTATCAAGAAAAACACGGGAAAAATAAATTACAAGCATCAGAAAAGACACCCGAATGGAAGAAGTTTTTATCTTACTTCCACGATGCGTTAATGTATGTCTTGATCGGTGCAGCTGTTTTAAAATTTATTACGGGAAGTCTAATTGAAGGAGCGATCGTTTTACTAGTGGTCGTTTTAAACGCAATGATTGGTTATTATCAAGAGAGAAAAGCAGATGATTCACTATCTAGCATTTCAAAATTACTTAGTTCAAAGGCGACAGTCGAATCTGAAAACGGACGCCTTTTAATCGATGCAGAAGATTTGATTCCAGGGGACCGTGTTTATTTAGCACCTGGTGATGTTATTCCTGCTGATTTGCGTATGGAAACTGTGAATCAACTAAAAATAGATGAATCGATTCTGACTGGAGAGCCTGATGCAGTCGTAAAAACAACTGCTCGTTTAGAGGGGCAAATAGCACTTGCTGAACGAACCAATATGGCGTATTCAGGTACGCAAGTACAGTCAGGAACTGGAAAAGGGCTCGTTGTTGAAATTGGCTCGGACACTGAGATTGGTAAAATCAATGCTTCTTTAGCAACCATTGAAGTGAAAGAAACCCCTTTATTGAAAAAAGTGAACGAAATGAATCATGCTATTTTTAAAGGGATCGGCGTCTTTATCTTCTTATTAGGACTGATCAGCTACTTCATTTATGGCATGAGTCCGATGTATATCGTGTCAGCAATCATTGCTTTGATCGTTTCTTCTATTCCTGAGGGATTGCCTTCTATCTTGACGATTATTCTGTCTTCCGGCGTGAAAAATATGTCGGAGCAAAATGCGATCGTAAAGGGATTGCCTACTGTCGAAACACTTGGCTCAATGACAGTCATCTGTTCTGATAAAACAGGTACTTTGACCAAAAACGATATGACCCTTACCAATGTGTTTTCTAATAATCAGGTAACAGTGATTGATCATGAAGACCAAACAGATTCTTCGAACAACGAACTGCTAGCCAAAATCATGCAAAACTGTCAAGAAACACAGAGTTTCGGTGATCGCCACTGTCCAGTGACCGGAAATGCAACAGAATTAGCTTTATTACGTTGGACCAATCGTATTGGCACACCGCGGATCAAGAGTCTAGAAACATTACCTTTTGACTCAAAATATAAGTATATGGCAACAAGCCATTTGATCAATGGGAAAAAGCGGATTTTTGTAAAGGGTGCTCCAGATATCGTTTTAAATAAAGCGACTGCTGCACATATTGATGGGCAGATAGCGGAGTTTGATCATGCACAGTGGGAAAAGATCAATTTGGCTTTTGCTTCAGAGGGACAACGAGTGATCGCGTTTGCTTATAAAGATGTAGATACAACGACTGAATTGACTCATGAAGAGATGGACGAGCTCGTAATCATCGGATTAGCTGGCATTATCGATCCAGCAAAAGAATCAGCGATCGAAGCGGTAGCAGATTGTAAAAAAGCCGGGGTCAGAGTCGTAATGATCACCGGGGATCACCCAACGACCGCAAAAGCGATTGCCAAAAAATTAGGAATCGACCATTCTGAACGGGCAATCACTGGAACTGAATTGGATCGTTTATCCACAGATGAGTGGCAAAGAGTGGTAAAAAATACCAATATTTTTGCCCGAACGACACCTGAGCATAAACTGATGATCGTTACTTATTTACAAGAACAAGGCGAAATCGTTGGAATGACTGGTGATGGGGTCAATGACGCACCCGCACTTAGAAAAGCAGATGTAGGGATCGCCATGGGAATTAAAGGAAGCGATGTTAGTAAACAAGCTGCCGACATGATCCTCATTGACGATAATTTTGAAACGATTGCAAAAGCAATCAAAGAAGGCCGTCGAATTTTTGATAATTTAAAAAAGACGATCCTCTTCTACTTGCCAACCTGTCTGGCCCAGGGGCTTTTGCTGATCGTTTCTATGTTGGGAAATCTTCCTTTACCACTAAGCACAGTGCAGATTCTTTGGTTAAATCTAGTTGCGTCAATTACACTCTCCTATGCGTTAGGTTTTGAACCAGCTCACAAAATGATCATGAATCGAGCACCTCGTGATATGAAAGAAAAAATCATTTCCAAATATACACTCTTTCGAATCGTTTATGTCGGCCTACTCTTGACCTTCTTCGGCTTTCTAACGATGAATGCATTCGGCGACGAAGCTGTCAGACAAACCGTTTTGATCAATGCGATCGTTTTCGGTCAAGCTTTTTACATGATCAACTGTCGTGAGATCACGGATTCAGCCTTCAGTAACAAAATCAAGCAGAATAAAGCCTTGATTTACTCATTACTTGTTATGGCGATTCTCCAATTAGGAATGGTCTATTTTTCACCATTGCAAAGTATCTTACAGACCACCTCTTTAACTTTATCCGAACTGCTTATCAGTGTTATCCCAGCAACTCTACTTTTCTTATTAGTAGAATCTGAAAAGCACGTAACACGAGTCATTCTAAAGGAAACTACTCCCACCTACTCAATGGATACCAAAGTAGAGAAATAAGAACAGTTCTATTTCATAAGTCATCTTATCGATAAACTTGCTGAATCACTAAGTACCAATAGATACGTTTCTCCTTGATCGATCCCGTTTTAATCGGGTTGATCAAGGAGAATTTCTATTTTACTCACGTATTCTTCCGGTAAATTCGTCTCATGAAAATCAATCAAGTAGAACTCATAAAAATTTCCTTTCGCGACCAGTCTATTTTTCTTTAGGTAACTTTTTAGTTCTGCTAAAGCAGCTAAACGCTGCTTATATGTGCCCGTATAATAAATAGCGAGATACTCTCCTGCAGGCATTGTAAATGCCTTCTCATCTGCCAAATCGTTTGCCAGACAATAGAAAACTTGATGCCTAAATGCGTCTTCGTGCGGCAGTAAAATCGTTCCGAAAACATTTTGATTATTGGCATGCAGTTCTTTTTCAAATTGTTTGTGCAGGCGTTTAAGTTCAAAGTACAAGTCTTTCCCCATTGTGTCTTTCTCTTGACTTAAAACAAGGTACCGTTCTTCATAAAATGTACGTTCAATTTCATGGTTTTGCTTTTTTTCAGCGTAGACAAGCAAGTCAATTCGCTCTTTTAACAAATCTTGTTTCTCTTTTAACGCATGGATTCTATCTTCTAATTGCTCCATCTCGAAATGAAGGATTTCTTTAGTCAGCGCTTTATTCTTTGTATCCAAGTAGTTCTTAATTTCCTCAAGTGACACATCAAAAAAACGCAGGTCTCTAATGGTATTTAATCGCTCAATATCCTCGTATGAGTAATCTCGATACCCATTCTCAGTATAGTTGGGTGATAGCAAACCAATTTGTTCATAGTACCTAAGAGTATGTGGTGTGATATCATAGTTTTCACTCACTTGTTTTATCTTCATAGTTCCATCCCTCCCTTTATCTTTCATAGCGTGTCTCTGTCACAAAATCATATCATAATTTTCTTCAGAAAACGAAGGAGTTTTTCTATTGAAGTGGTCAGAAGATTTGGTGTGTGATAGTACTTGAACAAGCTTCAAATCATAATGAAAAGACTGCTGATAAATTTCCAAGATTAGTATGGGAAATTATCAGCAGTCTTCTACTTCGCCAGTATTCTATTCCATTTCATAAGAAAGCTTTTTCTGATTTCTTATTTTCGTTTCTGTCTTAAGCGTCTTAAGAAAAATGCTAGCAGGGATGATACCGCCATAGTCACTCCAGCGTATAATATGAAGGGTTCCTCTTTCTCTCCTGTTTTTGGAAGACTTTTTTCACTCGTGACTGTTCTTGTTGTTTCTGATACGTTAGTCGTTATTTTCATATCAGTAGACGGTGTGTTATCATCTGTTTTTGTCTGATCACTTGGCGTGTTGCTCGACTCTTTTGATGAGTCTGTTGGATTGGCTTCGTCTGTTGCATTTTTTATATACGTCACAGTCAGCTCCGTATCTTCATCTTCTGCAGTCATTCCTGTTTGTTCTTTGACTGTCGTCAGGTCTGCCGTGTAGCCCTCAATTGGCTTGCTTTTCACCTCATCAAATGTCGTGTCACCATTTGTGGCTGTCCAGTCAGTATATGCGACTTCACCAGTCAGCAGATTGGTTGTTTCCGTGCGTGTATAGGTTAAGGTTTCCGTATAACTTTCTGCCGCTTGGCTACCATCTTCATAAACATAATGTATCGTCCGCGAAACCTCTTTGCTTTCCTCTTTCGTTTCCGTATTTGCTTTGTAGATCACAGTCAACTCGGTATCTTTTGCATCGGGTTGAATATTCGTAATTGCTTCGATTAACTCATTATCTGGTGTGCAATATTCAATCATTGGGCTGGAAATTTCAGCAAAAGTCGTGTCGTTGTCTTTTGCCTTCCATTCGCCATAGGTCACTACACCAGTTGCCAAATTCTTTGCTATCACCCGGGTGAACGTGACTTTATCGGTATGATCGTCCGCCGCTTTGCTACCATCTTCATAGACGTAATGAATCGTTTGCTTGACTTCCTCAGTTTCTGTTGCGGTTTCCATTTTTGGCACATACGTAACGGTGACTTCGATGTCTTGATTATCAACCGCTACTCCTGTAACTGCTTCGATCGTTTCCTTATCGACGGTATAGTTCTTAATCTCAGGACTCTTCACTTCGTCAAATGTCGTATCGTTTTCTTTGGCTTGCCATTCTCCATAGATCTTGTCACCAGTTGCTTCATTCGTTGTCACTGTGCGTGTAAAGGTCACCGTATCGACACTGTCTGGCGCGGCTTCTTTACCATCTTCATACACATAATGGATCATTCGCTTGACTTCTTTGGTCTCCGTAGATTCAACCATCTTTGGCGAGTAAATGACAAATTCTTCAATATCTTCTGAATCGGCCTTTACATCGATAACTTCATCGATAAACTCCCTATCTGCATAGTAGTTGACTATCTCTGGACTTTTGACTAAATCAAATATCGTATCATCATCTCTTGCTTGCCATTCACCAAACGTTTCTTCGCCAGTGGCTAGATTCGTCCTTACTTCTCGAGTAAATTCAACTGTGTCTACTTTATCTGGAGCAGCTTCTGTACCGTCTTCATGCAAATAGTGAATGACTCGTGCGACAATTTTTCTTTCCTCATTACTTTCTATTTTAGGACTATAGATATACGTGACCGTTTGCGGAACATTGCTAAAGACAATTTTTTCCTCTCCTTGAACTTCCTTCAATGTATAGTTAGGGATCTCCTCAGGGACAACTTCAATTGAATCGCCAATATTTCCGCCAGTCAATACATTAGGTGGCAATAATTCATTACCCTCTTCATCTAGGTAATTGACTGTGACTGGTGCTCCTTCAATAAACCGAGGCTGCCATACATAGGTGTCAGCCATCGTCGTGCCATCGTAAATCAGCACTAGCTCCTCTGATTTTAATATATGTTCACCGTATGGCGCATCTATGGTACCTGTCCCTACATTTTGCCAGTAGCCGGTATAATAACTTGAATTCCATCCGTACATCCCACTTGGGTCAACCAAGTTCACCGGATAGGAATTGCCTGGCCAATTGTTCCACCCAACAAAACTGAATTTTGGTCCTAATGTTAATTCTCTTAGATAGCGTACATTTGCTAAAAACTGGTTCATCCCAGCACCTAAAGAATTTATAACACCGGTGCTATCAAAATTCGATAAATCTAATGTAGATCCGCTATAGCCATAAAACATACTATTCATCGTGGTGGCTTGACTCGTATCAAGATAAGTCAGCCCAACAATCTCATTCAATTGAGAGGGTACAGTGCCATAGTGGGAGTAGCTCTCGAACAAACCTGCCACATCGGCTGGCAGAATGACGGGCGCAGTGAGAATAACTTTTTTTATGACCATATTTTTAAGTTCTTCCGTTAAAGGAATCACTTGGTCCACCGCCGTTGTCAATGTACCTGCTCCTACAGTCAAAACCCCTTCAATATCTAATGTGGCTGGAGCGGTTCCCCAGTTACCTGACCAAAGGATATTTTCTGCTTCCGCTACTTTTGTTTTCGACTCCTCATCAGATGTTGTACTGCTCTCAGCGGCTTCTGGCTCACTGGAGGATTCTGTCATTTGCTCTGTGGATGGTTCCACTTGATCTTCACTTGCTTGTGATGACTCCGATGCCCCATGTTCCCCTGTACTTTCTACTACTTGTGTTTCTGAATCGACGGTTTCTTCACCTGTAGCTTGTTCGACTATTCCTTCTTGTTGTTCAGATATGAATTCATTTGTACTTCGTGTTACTTCTTCTGTCGTTGAAGTGCTGATCGTTTCAGCTACTGCCGGAACACTGACAATTGCTTGCGTGATCAATGGGCTGCCTAATATAAAAACAGAAGAACTGATCAGAATACGTGATAAAAGTTCTTTCTTCGCTGGTTTTTTCATTGCTTTTCCCTCTTTCAAATTAAGTAAATAAGATCAGCTACACTCTCTCCAATTAAAAAAAGCTGCCCATTGACAACTACTTCTTACATCTATGTAATACGTTCGCTGACTCATTCCTTATGACTGCATTATTGCATGGTTTTCAGGGACGAACACGACAATAATTGTCATGAATATGACAAAATAAGTCCTATTTTATAAAACGAAAATAAAGAATATGAATGATTGTGTCTCTGAAAGTGTGAACAAATTAAAGAAATATAGTTTAACTTACTTCCTAGAACTGGTTCACACTATGTTTACAAAGCGTTCGGAGTCCTCGTAAAAAACTTTGGGTGTAACCGATCAATCCAATTAACTCGAAGGAAATAATAGCTATATAGAGATACAAAAAAAGAGACTGGATATTCAGCCCCTTTTGTTTATCATTCTTATTCATAGAAACAGCCAAGACGCTCTTGATCTTCTCCCTTTATCCTACGGCTAACAAGCAAAAACATCGAAGCCCATTTTTGATTTCTACGAACTTACTTTCCCTGATCTTCCTTAAAAGCAATAGCATCGATTTGAAAAAGAATGCCTACCTCTCCAGAATGAGCGAAAGCTGTCTGAATTGATTTTCTAACCGGAAATTTCCCATGGAAGGTTTCTTTTAAGAGCTTCTCCATCACTGGAATATCAAACACATCTTTAAAAAGTACATCCATTTGAACCACATTTGCAAATGTCAAATCGACTAATTTCAAACGTTCTTCTAAATGATTCAATGCCCCTACAATCTGTTGCTCTATTGGCTGCCCGATGTTCCCCACGCAATAGCCCACGAAAACAAAATTTCCCGCTTCAATCACACCTGAAAGTGCCCAGTCCTCATTGATATCGTATCGCTTCATTCGTTTTGTTTCCCCTTTCTATTTATTTTCATAATAAAAACCATGTCTATTAATTGACTTGGTCATATTATTGCTTTTTTTGTCTTTGAGCGTCAATCCGTACATTCCAACTGATAAATTCCTACTCCACCGAAAAATGCAAGGAATGAGGGGTTGGGGCGATCAATGTCAGCCCGCACCTTTCTTTAAAGTAAGTCTTGCTGTCTTCTTTTGCCACTTGCAAGATTTCCGCTTCAGTAAAAGGCACAACACTGTCACTGCCTCGAAGCTCACTACACTCTAAAATAATCAAAATCTCTGCTTCAAGGGTATTGATTTTCGCAAGCTGTTCGAAAAAATTTTTTTGATTGATTTCTTGAATCGCCATGCGAATTTCTAAACAGTTTCTATGGATTTTTTCTTTGATTTTTCCATACTCATCTTTACTGAAAAGCCGTTCAGATTCCTCAATATAAAAGTTCAAATATTCTTGCAATGTGTGGATTTTAAATGGTTCCTCCATCTCCAGCACCTCCTGTATTTTAATGGTTGATTCTTATGTAAAATGATTTATTCCAGTTTTGTATGTCTGTATTATCACACGGTTTTTAGCTGGAAACGCGTCAATATGTGACTGATTAAATACAAAATACGTCCTGTTATATAAATACTGATTCTAGTTAGTACAGTTCATTTACATAATCACCTTTATCTCCGAACATACTTCGCAAGCTATAGAAGGTGTGACACTGTTGTTCAGCAAATTTCTATCCTCTGGCTATAAAGAAAAACAGGCAGTCCTCTCAGATTTGAGAATACTGCCTGTTTGCTGAATCTTGGGTAAATCAATCATTTTCATTGTATTTTTTATTGGAGGTATTCTGAAATGTTTCCACCGCTTCAATTAGTTCCAGCCACCGGTCACCGGTTGGAAAGCTATTCCACTTAAAAAATTGGACGTTTGGATTTTGGTCCAAAAAGGCTTGCCGATCAACTGGATAATCGGTCACCACAAAATCTGGTTTTTCTGAAACGAAAGCGAGGGTATAGCCAAACCAGCGTTTCAATCGTTCTTTTTGTCTGATTTCTTGAATTTTTCCAAATTTTGATTCATGAAAGATGCGGACTGTCGTTCGATCGATTTTTGCTACAATTGAAAGAAGCATGCTGTATTGAAAAAGCAGTCGATTATTGGAAGCATACATGGTAGTAAAAATTGGGGATTGTTGGGCTAACGATTGGTACATCTCCTGCACGAGTGGAAAAATTTTGGGAAAGACTCTGCGATAATCTTTATCCGTTGTCGTTTTTCCAAAAGCATCAATTTTATTTTTCGACGCAAAGAGGAGTGACACAGAATGAATGTTCAAGGCATTAACGAAAAGATACTCGATCTCCCCTTCAGGGACGAGAAAGATCTTCTGAGCAGTTTTTGCAAACAGTCTTGCTGTTGCAATTGATCCTTCCGAGAAGTGATCAACAACTCTTAGTTGGCTAGGAATCTCTTCAGGCAAATACGTCGTCATCACAGAAAACATATAATATAAGAAGAGAAACTCTGTTTCTGGAACGTCACTTAGAATCAAGTTAGCGTTTAGCAATGGTTTTATGAGCTCTTCTTTGAATTGCTCGTAGGAAATCGTGTGATGGACCATTTTCTTCATCTCTTGAGGAATCTCTTTTACCGGAAAACCTCTTTTAAAACGATAAAGACTTAGTGCAAGCAGTTGGATAAATTTTTCCTGATCGATACCGCGATAAAAACTAGGATAACTTGTCAACTTCTCCTTCAATGCACGAACACTTTGCTTCGACAATCCAATATAACGCACATTCGTCGCATCATAGATCTGCCAATACATGATATGGAAAAAATGACGAATTCGGTATTCTTCCGCTACAAATAACGGTTTCTTTTTTAAATTCAATTTGATTTGATAATTCTCAAGAATCGTTTCTACTTCCTTGAGCTTTCTTTGAACCGTGCGATTACTGACATAATGTTGTTGGGCGGTTTCTTCCAAAGACACGTATTTATCACTAAAGAGTCTGTCTAAAATTTGAAAGGGCATACTTTCTGCTAACATAACCGAATAGAATTTTGACAACAAAAAATTAGGCGCAAAATCAAGGGCTAGCTCCCTTCCTTCTCGCATGTCGATTTCAAAAAAAGGGTATGATTTTTGTAAGTCTCTTGCACGCTCAAAAACTAAAACGATTCTTCTTTTTGATAAATGCACATGATCCGCAAGGTCACTCAATAGTTCACGATCAATGGCATGTTCAAAAAAATACGCAAATAGCTCATAGACATCTTGATCCAATTTAGTTAAAAGAAATTTATACATAGTAATACCTCTTAACTTTAGTTTTACAGTAATTATACTCTTTTAAACGTGCATTTTCATTTCCTAGGTGTTGATTCATTCGTTTCTCTCAATGAAACATTCTTGCTAAATAATTCTGTTATTCGAGATTGTCTTGGAACGTTAGTCTGATAAAGAATCAGAGTCTCAAATGATCAGAAATTCTTTGAGCTACTGGGAATAGTCAGATAAAATCCATTCAAAGATTAAGGAGACGAGGAAACCGTCCAATCCATCCTACAAAAAAGGAGTGGATCGCCCCACTCCATAAAAGGTTAACTTTTTAAACCAATCGTCCATTCTGGACATATTTTACTCTTTATAGAGAAGCTTTAATTCTCAGTTTTTCTTTTTCTTCGCCAAATTGCTAAGAAAGAAAATAGAACAATGATCGTTCCCAAAAAGCCCATGATTCGTTGACCTGTTAGTTGCTCTCCTGTGGCAGGTAATTTACTTTTCCCGTTGGTTTGTGTGTTGGTTTGTGTGTTCATTTGATTGTCTTTGTTTCCTGATTTATCCTCTTTTTCTTCTTCAGGGGTTTTGTTTTCTGATTCAGGCGTATCTGCTCCTGAATCATCCTCTGGTTTATTCTCTTTTTCAGCACCGTACACATAGATGACTTCTTGTGCGGTAGTACTGAACATCCCTTTGGCATTGCTTGGTATTTGAGAAACCGTCCAGCCTGAAAGTTCTTTGGCTTCACTCTCATACGGCAAACCTACTTTGCCGTTCAGAATCGTTGGTTCGGCTAACTGATTGCCTTCTGTATCTTCGTATTTTACCGTCACTGGTGCAGCATCACTACGTTCATACACATAGACCACTTCTTGCGCGGTGTCGCTGAAGATGCCTTTGGCATTGTCGGGTGTTTGGGCTACATACCAACCAGAAATAGATTCTGACTTGCTCTCATACGGCAAACCTACTTTGCCACTTAAAATTGTCGGCTCGGTTAATTGATTCCCTTCTGTATCTTCGTATTTTACCGTCACTGGTGCAGCATCACTACGTTCATACACATAGACCACTTCTTGCGCGGTGTCACTGAAGATGCCTTTGGCATTCGCTGGCGTTTGAGTCACCGTCCAGCCTGAAAGTTCTTTGGTTTCACTCTCGTATGGCAAACCTACTTTGCCGTTCAGAATCGTTGATTCTGCTAACTGATTGCCTTCTGTATCTTCGTATCTTATCGTCACTGGTGCAGCATCACTACGTTCATACACATAGACCACTTCTTGCGCGGTGTCGCCGAAGATGCCTTTGGCATTGTCGGGTGTTTGAGCTACATACCAACCAGGAATAGATTCTGACTTGCTCTCATACGGCAAACCTACTTTGCCGTTCAGAATCGTTGGTTCGGCTAACTGATTGCCTTCTGTATCTTCGTATCTTACTGTCACGGGTGCAGCATCACTGCGTTTGTATACATAAACGACTTCTTGCGGGGTATCACTGAAAGTACCTGTTTTATCCCCTTGGATTTCTTTCAATGTATAGCCAGCAATCGGCTCTTCTTGTGTCGTATACGGTTCACCAACAACCCCTGATAAAGTGACGTCTGGTAACAATGTCTTTTTACTTTCATCAACATACTTGACGGTCACATCTTCTGCAGTATTCACATACTTCACAGGTAGTTGATAATTCACTAAATATTGAATGGTACCTGTACTAGCAACTCTTTCTGTGGACAAACGATTAGGAACAAGAGAAGTGATTGACAAATAATCAACATTGGCGGGAATATGTTTAAATTGAATCCCTTCTTCAGTCAATTCGAACCCATCATTTTCATATAAGGGAAAGATATAGCCATTTTTATCTACCCCCCGAATCGAATAAGAATACTTTTTGTTGGACAAAGAAGAGAGCAACGCATTTCCTTGGGTATCAACCATCATATGGTCTTTATAAAGAACATCAGATTGGCCGTCTTTTACTAACATTGACTCTAATAGTATTTTCTCCTGAGTCATAATAGATAGTTGGGAATTTTGATGGTGTTCTGCAGATAGCTCTAACTTAGAAAAATCCGTCATGCTACTTGCATAGACCGTCAGATAATCTGTAACCCATCCACTAAGATATTGACCAACCCCAATTAATTCTTGGGCTGTCAAATAGGCATCATAATTTCCTATGTGGATATTTGAAAAAGATCCTTTTGGAAAAATTTGTGCTAGTACATTAGGACGGGTAAACAATGTTGCATTGTCCGCCATAGTGATTTTGGGAACATTCGCAGCAATAATAGACGTCGTATATAACGCTTGTAAGTTGCTAGCGTATTCTAAGCCAGTAAAATCGACTACTGTGTCTTTGACTAAAGAAGAAAAATCTAGCTGTTTTAGATTCGCCATATCTTCTTGAGTGATTGTATCAACTGTTTTGTTTAGCCCTTTCGCTACCTCATTTTGCAAATTCTTATCCGGCATCCAAGCGTCCAATGGAACGCTGCGATCAGAGAATGCCTCTTTCATTTCTGCTGACGATTCGGTTGCCAAGCTAGCTGTGTCTTCACTTGAATCAGGTAGTTTTTTTTCTGTCCTTTCCATCGAGCCATTTTTCTCATCATCATTAAACACTTCTTGCGATTCTGAGTTACTTGTGGTGTCCCCGTTGAATTCTTCTATACGAGAAGAAGCGACTGTTTCAGTAGTCTCCTCCACTTTTTCTAATGTTCCTAGTGTCGTTATTTCCTTGTTTGATGGAATGGTTTCCTGTTCCTCAGCCATAACTTGTGCCAAAGGTGCCAACACAGGCTGACTTAACAAGATCGCCAATGACAAATAGCCCCAAAATTTCCTTTTCATAACATTCTCCTTTTATATTCGTTTAAATACGATACGCTTTCCTATCTTTCACCTATCTACAAACTTCGCCTTCTGATGATGGTGATGACTTGTTAATTACAACTTTTAGACACAGGATGCTCCTGTTCATTTTGATAGTATTGCATGGTTCATCATTCTGAACACGTCAACATTTGTATCAGAAATGACCAAACTTGTCAGGTTTCAACGAACAGGTTATTCAAACAAACAGATCGTTCACTTAACCTGCTTCTTCATGCTCCAAGCTTGGACTCGGTCAGCGCTACAATCACTTATTTAAATTGTTATTTTTACACACATAAAAAGAGACACATAACATGCATCTCTTTAGGCGCCCCATTGTAAGTTCAGTCTATTATTGATTTTTTACTAGTTATCCCGATACTCGATCGTCAATCCTTTTAAAAAGTTGCGGGCATATTTGTCTAAGCATGGCTTGTAATTGCGATGGCCTTCTTTGCGTAAAATGGCGCCCAGTTCACCTTTTGAAACCTTAACTCCCGCTTGCTCGAAAATGTTCAGCATTTCATCCGTTGTTAGGGAAAGGGCGATTTTTATTTTCTTCAGCATCAAATTATTCACATTGCCATTGTTCAACTCTAAGACAGGTTCTGCAGCATCTGACTTTGTTCCTCGTTGCGAGCGAATCAAACCATTTAAGAAACGCTCAAAGGCTTCATTGGTACACTCAATCTCGTAGGTCTCAGGGTCTTTTTTCTTCAATAATTGTCTTACTTCTTCTTTCGTGAAAGAAGCGCCGCCAAGTTCAAAAATTTTCACCATGTCAGTATCTTTGATATCCAAAGCATAGCGTAAACGCGTCAAGCGATCATTGTGATTCATTCTATACACCATCCATTTCTTAGGTTGATTATAACAAATAAACCTAGACGAGTAATCCCGTTTTCGCTTTTTTACTCTAAGAACCCATTGTTTTCGTTCAAATGTATATCGCTTCTCTCATTCTACTTCCTCCGCTATACTTGATTTAGGGAGTAAATTTATTCTAACAAAACAATAAACAAAAAAAAGCATCTATTACGATGATGTTTTGGATTGCTTTATTGTTTTTATTTTGTATACAAAAAGGAGAGGAAAGAAATGAAGAAGTATGGGAAATTTTTGGTAATGATTGGGGTATCGACGGTGATTATGTTTTGTATGATGTATTTCAATGTCTATGCCCTCGATCATATTTTTTTCAGCCAAACCCGCCTGTTTATGGCACTTATGATGGGCGCGATGATGGCGATCATCATGCTATTGTTTATGTGGAAGATGTATGACAACAAGAAAATGAATATCGGCATTCTAGTTGTCAGTGTTGCACTCTTTTTTAGTTCACTTTTTATGGTCAGAAGCCAAACTGCCGTGGGAGATACAGCCTGGATGAAAGCCATGATTCCCCATCATTCGATTGCGATTCTAACCAGTAAAAATGCCGATTTGTCTGATCCAAGAGTAAAAGAACTTGCAGAAAAAATCATCGACGCACAGGAAAAAGAAATCAAAGAAATGAAAGAATTGATCGAAGAGTTAGAAAACAAATAGCAATTTTATGTGCTCACTTAAAGAACCAGCAGATCAACTTTTTCCTCACGGATGAGAAGCCCTTCAAGCAATAGCTGAAGGGCTTCTTTTTTATCGTCAGCTACTTTCTTTCTACTGAAAAATCCTGACCGTTATTGCATCCGCTCTTGTTTGACTTTCTTATCCACAACATGACGCTTGGCAAGCTCTTGGCGAATAGCCGCTAAATCAATCCCCATTTCTGCCATTAAAACCAATGTATGATACGCCAAATCAGCAATCTCATAAACGGTTTCTTGACGGTCTTCCTTCATCGCCCCAATTACGACCTCGGTTGCTTCCTCGCCGATTTTTTTTAAGATTTTTTCACTGCCTTTTTCAAACAAGTAGCTGGTATAGCTTCCTTCTTGTGGCGTATCTTTACGACCTTTTATCAGCTCATACAACGCATCGATGGTTGGAGAGGATTTTGTACCATAAAGCACTTCTGTAAAGCAGCTTTCCGTGCCTGTATGGCAAGCAGGTCCGTCTTTTTTTACTTTGGCGACTAAGGCATCTTGATCGCAATCTGCTGTCAATGACACTAAATGCTGGTAATTGCCGCTGGTTTCTCCTTTGCGCCACAATTCTTGACGACTGCGGGAATAAAAGGTCATCAATCGGTCCTTCAAGGTCAAGGTCAAACTTTCTTGGTTCATATAAGCCAAAGTCAAGACTTCATTCGTTTCCACATCCTGCACGATCACTGGAACCAATCCTTGTTCATCAAATCGTACTTGCACCATGTTATCCACTCCTTCTGTTGCCTATCAAAACGCCTACTCTATACGATTCGTACGGGAATATCGACGGCCTGTAATTGTTTTTTCAGCTCTGGGATTTTTACCTCGCCATAGTGAAAAATCGAGGCTGCCAATCCTGCTTCAATATTTGGCAATTGAAACAGCTCGATAAAATCGGTACTTTTGCCAGCACCACCGGATGCGACGATCGGTAATTTGGTGATTTCGCTGACAGCTTTCAGCAAGTCGAGATCAAACCCCTGCTTCACGCCATCGGTATCCATGCTGTTGATGACTAGTTCACCAGCACCTAACTGCTCAGCTTGGTGAATCCACGCCAATGCTTCTAAGCCTGTATCTTCCCGTCCGCCTTTGGCAAACACATGCCAGTTCTCACCGACACGGCGAACATCAACGGATAAAACAACGCACTGGCTGCCATAGCGTTTCGCGCCTTCTGCGATCAGCTCTGGTCGGCGAAGCGCTCCCGAATTGACGCTGACTTTGTCGGCGCCACAGTTTAAGACTCGCTCAAAATCTGCTACTTGATTGATGCCGCCCCCCACCGTCAAAGGAATAAACACTTCTGACGCCACGCGCTGCAAAATGTCCGTGAATAAGCCGCGTTCTTCTGCAGAAGCAGTAATGTCATAAAAAACCAGCTCATCGGCGCCTTGTTCATTGTAAAAGCGCGCCAAAGTCACCGGATCATTGACATCTTTTAAGCCAGCAAAGTTGACCCCTTTCACTACTCGCCCATCTCGCACATCAAGGCAAGGAATAATTCGTTTGGCGATCATGCTTCTGCCTCCCCTGCTGCTAAGACATCGGCCAATTGGAGACTACCGTTATATAAGGATTTCCCGACGATCACGCCAGAGATCCCCAACTGTTTTAATCCTTTGATATCTGCCAATGAAGCCACGCCGCCAGAAGCCACGATGTCGCAATCCAATTGATTGAGTTTTTCGTATAAGGGCAGATTGATGCCTTCTCCTGTACCGTCACGGGAGATTTCGGTAAAGATGATCGTTTGCGCGCCCCATGCCACCAATTGTTGGCAAAAAGTAAACGCGTCTGTTGCCGTTTTCTCGAGCCAGCCTTCCACTGCCACTTTTTCTTCCTTGGCATCGACTCCAATGGCGATCTTATTGCCGTATTTCTTGAGCATCGCTTTTGTGAATGCTGGGTCTTTCTGGGCAATCGTGCCGAGGATCACCCGATGAACGCCTGCTGCCAAACAATGCTGGATCGTTTCTTCCTCACGAATCCCGCCGCCAACTTCGACAAACAGATTGGTCTGCTGGACGATGTTTTTTGCGATATCAAAGTAATGGAGTTTGCCGGCTTTGGCACCATCTAAGTCGACGAGGTGCAGATAGTTGGCACCCGCTTCTTCAAATGAACGAGCAAATGCCACTGGATCATCCCCAAACACTTCTTTTTGCTCATAGTCTCCTTGGTACAAACGGACCACTTTTTGATCTAACAGATCGATTGCTGGAAAAATTTTCATAGCGGCACCTCCGTAAATGCTTTTAAAATCTTCAACCCGACTGCCCCGCTTTTTTCTGGGTGAAACTGAGTGCCGAAGACATTGTCTTTTTGCACGATACCGGGAATTGCTAGACCATAGTCACTGTCTGCCACGACATACTCTTGGCAATCAGTAGCAAAATAACTGTGGACATAGTAGACAAAGTCTTGTTCCCCTAGCCCGCTGACGAGGGGACTTTCTTTTCTGACAGTCAAACGATTCCAACCAATCTGCGGCACTTTCAGATTCAGTTTGGCTTCTTCAAAGGCGCATTGCATGGAAACGATCCGTCCTGGAATCAAACCGAGCCCCGCATGTGTGCCAAACTCCTCACTGCTATCAAACAACAGCTGCATCCCTAAACAAATGCCTAAAAAGGGTTTGCCAGCTGCTGCCAATTCTTGGATCGGTTCGATCAGCGACAACTCTGCCAACTTTTGGCGAGCATCGCCAAAAGCCCCTACGCCGGGTAAAAGAATGCGGTCGGCAGCTTTTAATTCTGCTAATGAACGCGTGATTCGGCACTCAACACCCAAATAGTCCAGCGAACGAGACAAGCTGAACAAATTGCCGACCCCATAGTCGATGATTGCTAACATAATACGCCCCTTTCCTTATCTCATCCCTCTGTGTGGAAGATACGTAATCATTTTTCCCCTCATGAATCACTGGATCGTCCCTTTGGTTGAAGGGATCTCATCTGGGGCTGCTTGATTGATCGCCACCGCTTCACCTAAAGCACGCCCAAAACCTTTAAAGCAAGCTTCCACAATGTGGTGGCTGTTTTTGCCAGCGATTTGATGGAGATGAATCGTAGCACCTAATTCACGGGCAAAAGCAATGAAGAATTCTTCAACCAACTCCGTATCAAACTGCTGCCCGATTTTTTCACTCGGTATCGCCAACTCTACGACTGCCATGCCGCGACCGCTAATATCGATCGCTGTCATAACTAAGGCTTCGTCCATCGGCAGCAGCATACTACCATAGCGTTTGATGCCTCGTCGCTCCCCAAGACTTTCTGAAAACGCTCGGCCAATGGCGATGGCAACGTCTTCTGTTGTGTGATGGGCATCCACTTCTGTATCGCCATCACAAACCAACGTCAAATCAAAGCGACCGTGGCGGACAAATAATTCCAGCATGTGGTCTAAAAAACCCACACCAGTCTTGATTGATTGCTGACCAGTACCATCGATCGTCAACTGCAGGTGGATCTTGGTTTCCGTCGTATTGCGGGTAACTTCTGCTTTTCTCATTCCTTCACCTCTTCTATGATCGTTGTTAGCACCGTCATCAGTCGTTCCATCTGGGCCTTCGTTCCTACCGTAATTCGTAAATACTCTTTGATGCGGGGCTGATTGAACCAGCGGACGAAGATTTTCTGCTCTTTCAGTGCCTGATACAACTCTTCACCGGCAATCGCAGGGTGCCTTGCAAACAAAAAATTCCCTTGGCTGTCGGTCTGCTCAAAGCCGAATTTCGCTAGGGCTTGCTTGCTCCACTCACGCACGTGGATCGTTGCTTGGATTTTCTCATCGACATACGCTTGTTCCTGCAAAACGGCTGCACCAGCGGCTTGGGTCAAACTATTGACATTGTACGGATTCAAGCTAAATTTCAACCGATTCAAGTCTTGGATCAGTCCTTCATTGGCAACCGCAAAGCCTAAGCGTGCTCCTGCCAGCTGCCGAGATTTCGAAAACGTCCCCACAACCAAGAGATTTGGGTATTGATCGATCAAAGAAACCATTGAAGAGCCGCCAAAATCGATATAGGCCTCATCGACTATCACTAAGCGATCGGGATGCCGTTTTAGAAAGGCACAGATTTCGCTTTGTTCTTGATAAACCCCAGTCGGGGCATTGGGATTGGCAAAAATGACGGTCCCTTTGAGTGAATCGTAGTCCGTTAACGCGATTGAGAAATCTTCTTGCAGCGGAACAACGGTGGCAGCGACTTGGTACAAGGCACTATATACTTGATAAAACCCGTAGGTCACATCGGGAAAGGCGATGCCGTTTTCCGTGAAGCCTTGAAAGAGGTAGGACAAGACTTCGTCACTGCCATTACCGAGAAACAGTTGGGCTGGCGTAACGTCAAGATAGGCAGCCAGAGGGTTTGTCACCACTTCAGCAGCAATATCCGAGTAACGATTCAGCTTTTGGGCGGCATCAGCAACCGCTGCTTGAACACTTGGCGCTGGCGGATAAGGACTTTCATTGGTGTTCAGTTTAATAACGACTTGCTCATCTACTTGTTCCCCCGGTGTATAAGGAGTCAGCTTGTGATACTTTTGATGTAAAAAGGTCATTTTTCTCCCTCTCTTCGTACATTGATCGAACGGGCATGGCCGATCAAGTCTTCGGTTTCCGCGAACAACGCTACAGCTGGACCAGCTGCTTTCATGGCTGCCTCTGGGTAATACAAATAACTGCTTTTCTTAATAAAATCATCCACTGATAACGGCGAATAGAAACGAGCCGTCCCTTCTGTCGGTAGGGTATGATTTGGTCCAGCAAAATAATCTCCCAGTACTTCCGGTGTATGGTGACCTAAAAAGACACTGCCCGCATTTTCTACTTTTCCCAATAATGCAAAAGGATCAGCCACCGCTAATTCAAGGTGTTCTGGAGCAATTTGATTGGCAATGGTAAGTGCTTCGGTCAAATCTTTGACCAGAATCAGCTTTCCGCTAGATTCAAGCGCCGCAGCAGCAATGTCTTTGCGGGGCAGTTGCTTCAGCTGCAACTCAAGCTCGGCTTGGACTTCTTCAATCAAAGCTGCTTCTGTTGTGACTAAGATGGCTTGCGCTAAGGGATCATGCTCGGCTTGTGCCAAAAGATCCGCCGCCAGCCAGCGAGGATTTGCGCTGGCATCAGCGAGGATCAGCACATCGCTGGGCCCTGCGATCATATCGATATCAACTTCGCCGTACACCATTTTTTTCGCTGTGGCGACATAAATATTTCCCGGTCCGACGATTTTGTCGACTTTGGAAATTGTTTCTGTTCCATAAGCCAATGCCGCTACGCCATGGGCCCCACCGACTTTGTAGATTTCATCCACTCCGGCAACGGAAGCTGCCGCTAAAATAGCAGCCGGAACTTTTCCCTGACTGTCCGTCGGTGTGATCATAACGATTTTTTTGACCCCGGCGATTTTTGCCGGCAGGACATCCATCAAAACCGTACTTGGATAAGCTGCTGTGCCGCCAGGAACATAGACCCCGACTTTTGCTAATGGTAAGACCCGCTGTCCCATCACAACGCCATTTTCCTTCGTTAAGACAAAGCCTTGCTGGACTTGTTTTTGATGAAATGCCAAAATGTTTTCTTTCGCCTGTTCCATCACATTAAGCAGCTCGGGTGAGACGGCATGGACAGCCGCGTCTATCTCCCTTGGACTGACGGTTAAGGAAGACAAGGTCACTTGATCGATTTCCTCAATTAATTGAAACAACGCCTGATCTCCTTGCTGCTGAACACGGGCAATGATTTGGGCGACAACGGTTGAAACATCCTTCGTTTCCGACTGTTTCCTTGCCACAATCGTTTCGATCGTATCTTTTTGGGTCGAAAAAATTCTCATAATTGCTCCCTCACCTTCTCAATCACTGTTTGAATGCGTTCTTGCTTGAAACGCCACGTGGCGTGGTTGATCACTAATCGCGCTGAAGACGGCGCGATGTCTTGGATCACTTCTAAATCATTTTCTTTTAGTGTCGTCCCCGTTTCGACGATGTCAACGATCACATCGGAGAGACCTAATAAAGGGGCCAATTCAATCGATCCATGCAGTTGGATCAATTCCACCGAGCGACCTAACCCTTGATAAAACTGGCGGGTGATCTGCGGATATTTTGTAGAGACCCGCAGCGGTCGGGAGAAATCTTCCTCGAATTCCTTACGCGCCGCTACGGCCAAACGGCAGACCCCCATATGCAAATCAAGAAATTCGATGACTTCCGCCTTGCTTTCCATTAAAATATCTTTGCCTACGACACCGATATCCGCCACTCCGTGCTCCACATAGATTGCTACATCGCTAGGCTTGACTAAGAAAAAGCGCAGCTTGTTTTCTTCATCACAAAAAATTAGTTGGCGATTGTCTTTAAAGACGCCTTGCGCAGCGACTCCGGCTTTCGTGAACAAATCGTATACGGCATCCCCCATACGGCCTTTTGGCAGCGCAATGTTCAAATAGCCTGAACTTTCGTTGTCAGTCGGCAACTTTTGCCCTACATGGTTGAGCTTCATACCAAACCCGATCGCCCCTTGCGCTTTGCCTTGCCGACTCATTAAGCGATCATAACGGCCGCCATATAAAATCGTCTCTCTTGCTTCTTCGATAAATCCTTGAAACAGCAAACCACTGTAATAATCGGCATCATTTAAAATCGAAAAATCCAACCTTATCCGAATGGAGGCTGACAGTTGCTCTTTTTGCAATGCTTGATACAGTTGGTTCAGTTCTGCTAAACCAGCTTGAGCTTGGGGATATTCTGCCAGCAGTTCTTTGGCTTTTTGATACTTGGTTTCAAAATCACCTGACAAACGTACCAGTTTCGCTAATTTTTCAGCTTCTGTTGCTGACAAGCCAGCCTTTTCAGTCAGTGCATCCATGCCATGAGAACTCTTGTCCCGTAGGCAGTGCAGTACCTTTTGTCGATCCGCTTCGGGGAAGCGTTGGCAAATACCGTCCAAAATCCCCATATGGGACAGATCTAAGGTCCCTTTTCCCACCTGAGCCAAACTTTCCCACGCCAGTTTTACAACCTCCAGTTGATCTTCCCACGTGATTTGGTCAATGAGCTCCAAACCGATTTGATCGATTTTTTGGTATTCCCCAGCTTGACGATCCTGTCGATAGACATCTTCCACGTAATACACTCTACGCGCCTCTCCAGACGGTGTATTTTTGGCAATCGACAAGGTAACATCGGGTTTTAGAGCCATCGTCCTGCCATCCGTGCCTGTAAACGTGATGATGGAAGAACCACGCAAAAACTGATCATTTTGCTGATAGTTGCGATACTCTTCAAAGTTGTTCGAGTGATAAGGTGAAAAATGATGCTGCGTATACAATTTTCTTAATTTCAGTTCGACTTGTTCGGCTGGTTTCAATACATTCCATAACTCTTCCACACTTATCACTCCTATTTCATGCCACTGATTCGGCTTTCTCACTGTTAAAGGCTCGCTTTATCATCGATTCACCATCAGTTTTTCTAATAATACTAATGGTTTTGCCATAAATAAGCAATGGTATTTTTCGAAATATTCTGGAATTTTAGTCGATTTCAAGAGAACATAGCGATGTCGTTTCTTTGTTGACGATTATTCCATCGAAACTGGAAGTCAGTTTTCCTTTCTTAATGAAGTAACTTAGTACTTGTGCATCCTCCATCACTTAGTTGCACAACCATAAAAAAGTCCGAAATATACGACCATCTTGTTTCAGAAACTCGTTATCGATTACTCTATCCTTTGTACCGTACAAAGAATTGGCGCAAATGAAGCGATGATATGACAATCACCCAAAACGTTCATTGTTGTACTTATCGCTTATATTGCGGCACAAAAAGCACACTCAGAAGAATCAGAGAAAACAGCTAAATAGTACATGCTCTATAGCTTAATAAAGAGAGAAAAGTAAATGAACAAACTTATAGGAAAACAAATCTCATGGAACAACGCTTTACTAGGAACAGTCCTCGCAGGTATCGGTTTGGTCGGTCTTTTGTATGCCCCTGCCATCGTCAGCATCTTCTCATTATCGATTGCCAGCTATTTGGCATTACGGCTGGTTTACGGTAATGAGGCAGTCAAGCAGCTCTTTGGAAAACCCATCGCGCCAGTGAAGACGATCAGCAAGTATGTTCTTTTAAACATCCTGATCAGCTTCCTCGTTTCTCTCGTTTTGCAATATGGACTAAAATGGGATCTTCACGGAAATCCAGTGAACGAAGGCTTTCAATGGTTGACTCTGCTAGTTATTCCAATCATGTTACTTGGAGAAGAACTCTTTTCTATCTTCTTTTTAGCGATCTTTTCTAGTAAATGTACCTTGCCAATTGCTAGCATCCTTTCCGCGATCATCTTTGGCTTGGTTCATTACAGCACTTATGACAACGGCAATGTTTTCCATACCTTGATCCATATTCTTTTCATTCAAGGAGTGGCGCGCTTGCTATTTAACCAAGCTGCTATCAAGAGCAACTCGATCCTGACTAGTTGGGGCACACATGTCTTGTTCGACCTGTTTGCTATTTTAGTGGCTTATCTGACTGCTTGAGAAGAAAGAAAAAGACTGATTCAATTGGAATCAGTCTTTTTTGATACAACAAATAGTTACTTGTGTGCCCCTCCTTGAAAGGACGCATTGATCGCTTTTGTGCCTTTCACAAGGTTGGGTGTTTGTTCTATTCGCTGCGTTTCATAAGAAAATGGTCTTACTTTTTAAAGGTACCCTCTTTTACTTTCTCACAAATTTCTGCCTCACTGTACACCTTCATCAGCCGTTTGACTTCGCCTTCGATGTTGAAGCGCAAGGCTTTTGTCGCCTTCAGATTTTTCAATGCTTGTTCAAGATAACAAAAAAAGGTTGTTTCCTTCATTCAACTCAGCCTCCTTGTCAATCGTTGGTTTTACCGATCAGTTTAACAACATCGCTCAACTCCTGGTCAATCCCTCTAGGAAACAAAAGGATTGTGCAGACATCTGCTTCTTAGTGGTTACACCAGACCGTGCTTTTGGAGTGCTTGCGCAATCCCGCCGTCTTCTGGTCGAGCCGTCACCTCGTCAGCTACTGCCAATAGCTGTTCACAGGCATTGCCCATTGCAATTCCCGTCGCAACAGCTTCAAACATTTCGACATCATTATGGCCGTCACCAAACGCCAAGGTATCTTTGTTATCGATCCCTAAATGGTTCAAGAGAAAATCGATGGCTGTTTTCTTGTGGATATTCTTGATGCCGATCTCGCCGCTATCTTTGCCAAAAACAGGTACCGTACTGCGAATCATTTGGAATTGTTCGTGGTATTGGTCATGGACCCGTTCATAAGGAATGGAATGATTGATAAAGGAAACCTTGTTCACGTCATCGTAATCGATTTTCGCTTCGTCCTCAATCAGTAAATCAAGGAACCACTGAATAGTTTGAACGCGTTGTTTTCCTGCTTCACTTTCAACAGACTCACCTGCTAAGACGATCTCCAGCAAACGATTTCTTAGATTGGTACTTGCAAATAAACCTTGGTTCGATTCCAAGTAATACTCGATTTGGTTTTCTTTTAAGAAATCAATCAATCTTAATAAAGCTTCTTTTTCAAAAACTTTGTGCAAAATCACCTCATTATGCACCTCACAATAACCGCCGCCGGCACCAATCATCCCACTTAGGGGCAGTGCCAACACGTCTTCTGTAATTTCGGCCTTTGAACGACCGGTACATAAGAAAAATTCATGGCCTTTCTTATGCGCCGCTGTGATCGCTTGGCGTGCACTTTCTGGTACATTTCCAGCATCATCACATAATGTTCCATCTACATCTAAAAAGACAATTTTTTTCGTCAAATCATTCCCTCTTTTCTCACTCAATCAATAAAGCGCTCACATGAACGTACTTGCCGAACACAAGGTGTCAAGATCAGCTCCTTAGAATTAGTATAACAAATCACAAGGAAAGTGCGCTAGACTATTTTACTAGATCATAAGATGGGATTCTGTTATTATGATCCCTCTTTCTATTCCTCTACTCCCGTGTTCATCGCGTTATTGCTCCATGTGTTCTTTCTTGAGATGGTTGAATTATCCTAAAATATGCTTACTCCTCACTTAAATAAATTAAACTCCATTTTGGTACTTGATTGTTTTTTTGACCTGTAAGCTCGCGATAATAAGATTTTTTATCATTTTTGATCATACAAATAATTTCATGCTCATCCATACAAAACTCTTTGCATAGGTTTGTTCTACTATTTTCAAAAAGTTCCAGTAAAATTTGAATCTGCGCATCTATTGCTAGAAGTGCTTTGAGCTGAACAAATAAACTCTTTGATTGATCATAGTAAATGTGCTCAAATTCATCACAGAGTTCTTGATAATAATGAAAGATTTTTGGGTAATCAGTCAATACCCCTACACTTAGCAACACTTCTTTTGAATAACACAAATAGTCTTTCGGTTCCTTGATATTTTCTGATATCATATCCTTACTCCTTTACATCTATGTTTTTTTGGTGAAAGTAGCGCTATCCCTTCTGCTCGCTTTGATTTTCTTCCGATAGGTTTTTTAATTGAAGCTTAGCTGTCCAAAAACCACTAAAAATGATTGGGTCTTTAGCTCTTACCAATGCAGACACATTAAGAAAATCAGTTACGCCTATTATAGTTTCCCTTTCAGGTTCTCTTATAATTACTTTTTATTAAATAAAAGAAATAAGAGTGAAAAAGAGGCGGCCCCGTTCCCTTCTGCTAAAAAGTAGTGCCCGAATGCAACTAGATCGTCTCTAATGACAAGAAAATGACTATAATATCCATAAAAATCAACAGATAGCTAAAATTGTTGCTTCATGTAAATAGACGCCCCATATCCATACCAACAAAAAAAACCAATAATCGAATCTATCGATCATTGGTCGAAACCTCAAATATACTGCTGGAAGAAGACGTTCAGTCCATTCTATTTTTCACGCTACAGATCAAAAATAGAAATGATTTTTAAACTGTATCAGTAAAAATAGATCAAGCATAGATATAATCTAAAATATCCTGCGGCGCTTCTGCCAAAGCATCTGGTTTTTCAGCGGAAAGTTTTTTCGCATCGTGGCTGCCCCAGGTAACAGCGATGGTTTTGACACCGGCTGCTTTGCCCATCTGGATATCAAAAATAGCATCTCCTACCATGATCGTCCTTGTCGGATCAAACTGATAGTGAGTAACTACTTTATCGATTCCTTCTGGATGAGGCTTATAGTGGGACACCGCATCTGAGCCGATGATTTCTTCAAAGAACGCCACAAGGCTCTGAGCAGCCAAATTTCGTTTAACGACCGCTGTCTTCTTACTTGAAACGACGAAACAAGGAACCTTTCGTTTCATTAAGATTTCTAGGACATGGGGAATTTCAGGAAATACGTTCAAGGTACTTTCCTCGTATGTTTGATAATAGGTACGAAAAATCCGAATCAGTTCCGTTGCTGTTTCTTGATCCAATGGCTGTTCTGACATTTTAAAAAACGATTCTTCGATCGGTATCCCCATGTAATGTTCAATGACTACCTCACTCGGTACTTTGAGTCCCATCTCTGTAAAAGCTGCTTTTGTCGCCTTGATGCTGCATTCTCTCGAATCTAATAGGGTTCCGTCTAAATCAAATATCACACACTCAATCTTCTTCACGACATTTCCTCCTCTGAAAGATACTACAGCACGTTTCTCCAAAGTGCTTTTTAAATCCTGTAGTATTCCTTTTCATTACTGATTATCTCTATTTTAACACTAAAAAAAAGCATTATCATAATTTTCGATACCATCATTTATTTAATACTAATATTTTTATATAAAAAACGACTCAATTTGAAAACAGAGTCGTTTCTACCTGAAAAGCAGTCGAAGCTACAAAGAGGTCTATTCGTGAGAAATAAGGCTTCGATGCTCTTTTGATCACACAATTTTCTTTTTATTGTAAGATATAGCCTTTGCCCCAAGCGGTACGAACCCGTTTTTCAGTGTAGTCGTATTCATCTAATTTTTCATTGACTCGTTTCGCTAATATTGACAACTGAGATTTTCTCGAGTTTGTTCCACCATTTCCCCAAATTTTCCAACACAGGTCTTCTCGGTTAATAAATTGCTCTTCTCCTAAATTGTTAAAAAAGATCTGTTCTTGCAGACTAAGAAATTTAGGAAAGGATTCTTTCGTGACGGATGCTTTTTCTAACTTACGACTAATTGGTGGTAGTGCAGCCAAAAATTCTCTCAGCTCGACAAAAGAGCGATTCAGGTACGTGGCATTTTCAGCTTTTTCCATCCTACCTTCTTGTTCAATATTCCCTGGCAAGATACGGACGATTCGTTTTTGATAATAAGGAGCCAACGCCTGATTGATCAATAAAAATTCTGGATCTGCAATCGTTTCACTGACAAATAAGCAGTCAAATAATTTGGCGCTTTCTATCAACCATTCCGCCTCTTCTGTATTTTTCCCTACGAACACTTCATGACTCAAAATCTGTAACTCCCGCTGCAAATCAATCTCATATGATATATTTTTCGTCAGTATAATAATTCTCATGACACATCCTGCTTTCTTTCCCTTTTATTCAGAAATCATCTACTGAATCCTTTCCGACTCATTTCTGAATGCTTTATGTTGACATTATTACTTATTTTTATCAGTTTGAGGTGTCATTTTTTGTTCATAAATGATAGTCTACTGTCATGTTTTGTTGGAAGGAGCACCATTCGTTTCATGATTCGTTTTCTCGAGAGCTAATAAAAAAGCAACCTGTTGGTCAGGTTGCCTTATTAGTCATTTTGATTTTCTTTTTGCTGCTCCCACTTCAAATCTAACAGCTCCAGCATTTCATGGTAGGCGGTTTCTATGCGCTGTCGTTTTTCTTCAGGAACACGTTTGGCGTATTGTCCATCCGGTAGATAATCTTCGGCCAAGTAAACTTGAAAATCAAAGGCCTGTAAGACGCCGTATTCTGGATCATAATAGGTACGATCAGGGATCGGCTCTTTGGAGACCCAAGTTGGATGTAAGGCAATCTTACTTAAATAGGTCCGAGCTCCCTGTTTGGTGATCTCAACTTCTGGAATGACGCCGCGTTCGGTCCAATAGTTGTTATTGACGGTTTCATAACGTTGATTCGACAATAAGTTCCCCATTGAATAAATGATAAATTTCTTTTCACCGTCCTTTTCGATGATTTCGGTTGGTTCTGCTACATGCGGATGGCCGCCGAAGATAATATCAGCACCAAAATTGATCATCTTCCGATAAACTGTTTGTTGTTCTTCCGTTGGTTCTAAAGAATACTCGACACCAGACTGAGGCATCACGATGGTGATATCCGCCAAGGTTTCCGCTTCTTTGATCTCTGCTTCCACTTTATCGAGGGACAAGTCTTTCAAAAAGGTGTCATACTCTGCTTGAGTTAAGCTTTCTTCAAGTCCATTGAAGCCATAGGCATAGGCCAAGAGAGCAACTTTGATCCCGTTGACTTCTTTGACCAAAATTCCACTATTGTCGACCGTGACACCAATCGTTGCCAACCCTTGATCGTGAAAAGCAGCCGCCGTTGTTTTGACTCCTTCGATTCCCGTATCTAAGATATGATTATGAGCAAGATCGATCACATCAAAGCCCGCATCTTTGATGCTGGCAACGGCATCGATAGGCGCGTTGAATAAGGGAAAACCGCCAAGCGGTTTATTAGGATTGATGGTTCCTTCAAAATCACCCAGAGCAAGATCCGCCGATGCAATTAACGGTTTGACTTGCTCAAAATCATTGTCAAAATCATAACGCTTTCCATCGTAAGCGCTTAAATAAACAGGTGTATGATAAAGCATATCGCCACTAGCTGTCACTGTGATGGTTTTTACTTTTGGCTTTGTTTCGGTAGAACTACTTGATTCTTGCATTGGCTTTGTCGATTCTGCTGTAAGACGCTGTTCGGGGATGCTTGTCGCTTGAATCACTAGATAAATCACTCCGAATGTGATTGCCAATAATGCTACACTTAACCCAGCAATGATCCGCTGCCTTTTCTGATGTTCCTGTCTTCGTTGCTGTCTCATGAACCCACCCTTTCAATGTCCTTTTTCCCAAATTTTTATTCTATTACAATCGAAAGAGAGTGCTTCTATTCCCTTTCGCACAACATTCACTAAATAATATCTTTTTATTAAATAATTATACTATACTTTTTAGCCCCTTAATAGGTCATTTCATAAAGCATAAAAAACAGCCCGATCGTGATCGAACTGTTTCTCCACTTCTATGGTAGCTGATTTCCGAATGAATCTTTCTTGTAGAACTGGACTAACCTCAAACGGCATAAATTAGTATCATTAGATAATCCTTCGGCTGTTAACAGTTCTGGATGACATCCCTCGCTTTCGGATGAACAGCAGCAAACGATGAAAGCAAATTACTCCCCTTCGCACGCTTCTCTCAATAAAGACCAAAGAGTATATGCTTTATTCTATAATACTTACAGTTTTTTCGAAAAAATTTATACAACAGAAGTACGTAAAATCTCTGCAAACCAGTGATAAACTGTTTCCGGACATTCATGTTTTTCTAATTCTCGAAAAAAGTCTTTGGATTCAATAAGGGTAATAAACTGAGTCATCGCATTTAGATGCTGCTTGCTGTCTAACGCAGAAAGAGTAAAGATGTACTTTACAGGAATCGTTCCTAAGACATATACTTCAGATTCTAACGTTGTCAATCCCATGCCAAGTTTTTTTGCACCTGCTTCAGGAACCGTATGCGGTAAGGCAACTTGATCGACTATCACCATATAAGCACCTTCTGATCTGGTTTGTTGAATGATCGAATCGATGTAATTTCTAGTGATGATCTTTCTTTCAATCAATGGATTGGCTGCGAGATAAAAGGCCTCTTCCCACGTTCTGGCTTTTTTGTTTAATTGTATCAATTCTGGACGCATCATATCCAACAGCATTGCAGGTTCTTTTGTCTTTTTTTCTTTTTGAGACATGATAGATGCCGTTGGCGAGCAGGTCTCTTGTACAAATTTCTCTAAATGATGCCGCAGAGCTGACTCGCTGGTAACCGTTGAATATTGTTGAATAACTTGCATCAAGCCGTCGATCGTAACAGTATTGGGCTTTATACTTGTACTGGTTTCGAATTTGACATCTAAAAACAACTGGGTTCGTTCCTCGTAAGACATGATCGGGTTTACTACAAAAATCGGTTTTTTTAACGGATAAAGTTGAAAGTTGGGTTTTGTCGTAAAAATGATATCGTAAGACTGATCAAATGAATGCAGTTCGCTTGTTTCAATCGGTCCCAATAAGATAAAAGAGGGAAAGATTTCCTTTAATTCATTGTAAATGATTGCTGAGCTTCCAATACCATTTGGGCAAACAACGACCCCCACTTTTTGTTGCACCATATATTCTTCAGAATTCCTGATCAAAAGCGCAAAGTGCATTGTTAAAAAGGCTACTTCTTCATCTGGAAGCTTTGAATCAAAGCTATCACTGATTGGTCTCAAGGTTTCTTTTACGATCTGATAAAGGTCATTATATTTTTCAAAAATTTTCTCCTGCATAGGATTGATGATCGGTAATCGAAACAGCATTCGGAAATAGGTCGGTCGAAAATGACTATATAATTGCTTGATGACAGAGTGTTTATCCTTGAAACGAATACCTGAAAGCAATTCAAATCGCTCGACGATTCTTTCTACCAAGTCAATGATGACCAAATTTCCTTGAAGCCATTCCTTTTCATTCCCTAATGCCATTCCCAGGACCCACCCACAGAGATAGTTCTTTTCTATACTATTCATCACCCCTGCGTTTTCTAAAATTTCTTCAGCAAAGCGGTACTCCTTCATTTTTACTAACTCATGATCATTAGAAAAGGGCTTTAGATCAAATTCATTCAAGCCCATTCTTGGGTATAAAAAAATAAGGATATAGTTCAATTCAATCAACCTATTTTCAACTAACTCTATCGCATGTTTTTCTAAAAGAAGAGAAAGATAGGTGTCCTGCTCATCCGCCAATTGTATTCGTTCGTTATGAATAAAGTAACGGTAAATAAAATCATCATCCTTGCTAGTCACATCTTCCAAAATCATTCGAAATAAAGCGTAACGAATCATCAGTTCATCACCTGCTAAGTGATACCCCTCTTTTCTTGAATAACTGATTGAAATATCGTACCCATGTAATTCCGCTTGTAATTTGCGCAGATCACTCATAAAGGTTGTTTTGCCGATTTTTAACGCATCTAAAAAATGGTTGACCGACAGATAGTCTTTCTCGTAGTAAAAGAGCGTCAAAAAGATATATTTTCCTCGTTCTTTTGAACTCATCTCATAATACTTAAACATACGCTCACGTAAAAATGACTCCAACAAATATTCCTTGCTTTTTTCAGGCAGTCGAATCACACTTTCCTTATTCACGCTAAGTGGTAGTTTTTGGGCAGATAGAAACTGGTTGATTTTATCAATGGTATACTCTATTTGAGTGCGGTTCATAGAATAATTCCGCTGAAGATAATCGTAACTGATGGTCGGTTTTTCAATCAGAGCCATCATCATCTTTCTCGTCCTATAGTCAATTTTTACCATCAATGTTCCCCCATTTCTGCAGCCTACTGTTCTACTTTCAATGTAAATCCTTCCGCTTGTACATATTTTTGAAGCACTTGATCTACCTGCTGCTTTTCTTCTTTGGTAAGATCTAGAACAGGCAGTTTCGGTAACCCAACATCCTGTCCGATTGCCCGCAAACAGTATTTCAGCCCAGACGGAATCGTTGAGCATTTGCAGGCTTCTCTAAAATCATCAATACTTGCTTGTTCTTGCCGCGCTTGTTCTATGTTTCCAGCTACAAATTGTTCATAGATCGACACATCTGTTTTCGTCACAACATTTGCGGTTGAAGCCACAGAGCCATCTGCTCCTAACTGTAATGCTTCTAAAATCTTAGAGTCGCTTCCCATCAGCAAAGAGAAATCCTCTCGATGATTTAATTCAAGATAGCCCTTGAAGTTTTCTAGATCACCGCTTGAATCTTTTATCCCAATGATCGAATCAATTTTGAGTAATTCCGAGAAAACATGACGATTGATGAAATTTCTAGTATTTGGCGGAATATTGTACAAAATGATTGGTAGTGTCGTTTGCTCAGCAATCATTCGGTAGTGATGGATCAACTCCTCATCGGTATATTTCAAAAGATACGGCGTAATGATGGACGCAGCATCAACGCCGATTTTTGCAAACTCATTTACTAACTCAATCACTTTATTCGTTGCGATATCTCCGGCACCTGCAAATACTGGTACTCTGCCCGATACTTCATCGACAACGATTTTTGCAAACTGGATTTTCTCTTCTTTGCTTAAGGTATGAAATTCGCCATTGGTTCCTAAAATAAACAACCCGTGGACACCACCAGCAATCAAATGCCTTACAAGCTTTCTGGTGCCCTCTTCATTGATGCCGTTCTCATTTAATGGTGTGACCATTGCTGGTATAATTCCTCTGATTTTCATTGCGTAAGCTCCTTTTTTGTCGTTGCTCCTAAGCTTCCCCCTGGATGCCATTTAAGGTAATCTTCTAAATTGATTTTTTTTGCTTCTTGCAGCAACACCGACAGAACCTGCAGCTGGATCATTTGGGCGATCACAGAGGAACGTGGCGGTTTATTCAATGAGTCCCCTTCTTGGGAAACATAAGAAGACAATGTGACTTCAGCACAGGAAGCTAGGGAAGAATCTTCATTTCCTGTTACCGCTAAAATTACAGCGCCATTGGCTTTTAAGGCAGCAAGTGCATATTCTAATTCTTTGGTGTTCCCACTATTACTTATCGCAATCACTACATCGCCAGCCACGACTTGTCCTGCCGATCCGTGCACAGTTTCAGTTGTGTCTAAAAAATAGGTTGGCGTGCCGACAGATGAGAAAAGTGAAGCTGCATAGCCTGCTACATAGGAACATTTTCCCACGCCTGTTACATGAACACGCTTATGATTTTTTTCTGCATGGAGAATAAGTTCTTTGGCCTTCACCATCTGTTGATAGACTTCTTCTTCTTCAAGCCGATAAAATTGAGCATCGCTTTGGGCTTTTAAATTCGTACTATATTCAAACAAAACGTTTTTTTCATTCAATACAGATTTTCCTTCCTTATAGCAAGGAGAAATTGTATCCACCTTTCTCCTTGCTAATCATACTGTTTAACTAAATAGTTTTAAGATTTTATCTAGTAAAATTCCGATAATATTGTAGTCGATTTGAGGAAATCCAGCGTCTGTGATGCCTAATTCAGAAAAAGCTGGGAAAAGCACCAAAGGCAATGCAGTCAGCAAAATACCGCCTAAGAAGGATGCGATGATCGCCCCTTTCAACCCGCCTCTTATTGAACCAAAGACACCCATTGTTCCACCCGAGAAAAAAGCAATCCCAGCTGCTGGCAAAAGTACAACGGGAGAACCCATAGCAGCCATGGCAAACGTCGCTGTTAAGCCACCTATAAACGAGGTAATAAAACCGACAGGAACCATGGTTGGCGCATATTGGAAAAACACAGGAACATCTACTGCCGGCATTGATCCCGGGATATATTTTTCAGAGATCGCCACGAAGGCAGCCGTTAATTCAGCAATAAATTGACGCACACCATAAATCAGTACAGACATACCCGCCGCAAATTGCAACCCTTGAATCAACGGATACAAGAACCATAAGTCGTTGCCAGCCATTTCTTGAACGACATCCATATGACCACTTAAAACTGCTGCGATCGTTGCAATGTAGAAAAGAATAATCATGAAAAATGCAACAGAGAAGACAAAATCTCGGAATACGGAGAAGAAATCAGGAAGCTCGCGATTGGCTGCTTTCTCTTTCTTTGCTTGCCAATTTTTCCCGCCAATGACACTGCCGATGACACCTGAGAACCAGTAAAAAATTAAGTTAAAGTGACCTAGTGCAACCCCTGCATTACCTGTCAGCTCATCTGTATATTTCTGAGCCAATTTGGGCAACCCTGCTCCTGCAAAACCTAGTACCAAAGAACCAAAGATAACTGTTACCCAAGTGGGCATACCATTCGAAATAAAAATCAACCCAATGACAGCAGCAAAGAAAAGATAATGCTGACCGGTTAAAAAAATTGATTTTAAAGGCGTCAATTTCGCAATAACTAATCCGAATATGAACCCTAGCCCCATAATCATTGATATTTCAAAACCATATACATCCATAGCTAACGCTGTAGCAGGCTCTACTGCCAGAACCGTCCCTTGAACACCAAATGCGGTCTGAAACAACGTGGCGAAATTTGCAGCAATCGTTCCTACATGACCACCACCAATATTAAAAATCATAAACCCAATGCCCACTTTGAGGACACCGCTCAGGGTCTCCTTCGCAGGCTTTCTTTGTGCAAGTAACCCGATCAAAGCTAAAATCATTAGCAACACAGCAGTATTTCTGAATTGGTTCATTACTAAAATTGCCATTCAATTTATTCCTCGCTCCATCAATTTATTTTGTTTGCATCGTTTCAAGAAATGTTTCTAGTTTTCCTTGGATCTCTTCTTTACTCATAATATTTTGAATGCCTATGACTTCATAAGGTTTGTTTTGAAAATCAGGTTCCGCTGCGATATCTGCCATACTCATAAAGGCATCACCCGTAAAACCAATGAGAACGTCTAGATTTCCATGAATCGTTTCAATGGGATAGCCGTTTTCTTCAATCACTGATTTTACCTTTATGTGAAGCAGCGTTGAACTCCCCATCCCAGCACGACATGCAACCGCTATCAAAAATTTCTTGCCATTACTCGCCTTAGGTTTTGCATCTGATTGGATCGATGCATCATTTTTCTTTTTTTGAAAGAATCCCATCTTAACTCCTCGTTTCTTCTAATAGTTGTATAAATGCTTCTGGTGTCTCCACATTTGCTAAACGATCAATGATATTGTCCCTTGCTAAAACCTCTGCTAACTCACTCATCAGTTCCAAATGACTGGTCGGGTCTATCGCTGCCAAACAGAAAATGACTTTCACTGGATCATTGGGCGAACCAAATGAGATGGGGGTATTTAAGGTCATCGCACTTAGTCCTAAACGACAAACCCCATCTTCTGATCGGGCATGGGCCAAAGCAAACCCAGGCATAAGCACGATATACGGCCCGGCATCTAAGACGGATTGAATCATCGCTTCGACATACTGTTTTGAAACGCTGCCATTCCTCAATAACGGCTGGGCAGCTTTTTTGATTGCTTCTTGCCAACTGGTACTGTCTTGCTGAAGTAAAATGTTTTCTTTTGTTAATAATGTAGTTTGCAAACGACGATTTCCTTTCTAAAAAAATTTCTTTAGGTTTTAGTAAAAGAATTTCTCGAGATAATTCCTATACACACACTATAATTGAAAAGTTCTGACCTGAATAGACGATTTGCGACCACATATTTGTACACGCTTCCAGATTAAGTGAACTGCTCTTCTCAAAAAGACCAGGAATACTGCCTATTTTTTTTGCTAGCCTCCAGTTTTTCTCGATAACCTTCTTGAGCAGTTCACAAAACTTATTCTATCAAGGAAAAAATGAACCAAAAATGGACAGATCCTTTGCTTGCACCCACAATAAAAAAAAGAAGCTCTTAAATAAACTAAGAACTTCTTAAAGCAAACACTCTATTCATGGCTATAGATCTACCGTTTCAATTGTATTTCTACCCGTAGGTGTTTTCACACGAATTTTTACTTACAACCGCTATTTTCTACTTTGCTTCCTCATGCTTCACGGGACAACTGCTGTGGCAATCAGAACAATGATCCTTTTTCACCATGCGGTACACCACACGACCGCCATAGCCAAAAATCAGTCCGCTTAGAATTACTGTAGCGATCATTTTTCGCCTCCTACGACTTGGATCAAGGGCGCACTCCCTCGGAATGGTTTCTTCACCAGAGCAAATACTAATAGACCAGCAATGACTATTGCCGCAAAAACACCTAGCGTGAGGTGTCCGCCTTCAAAGATGACGTGTCCGAATTGGTAGACCAGAAAACTGGCGCAGTACGCCAAGCCGCATTGATAGCCAATGGCTAACCACGTCCACTTGCTGTCCCCCATTTCACGGTGGATAGCACCGATGGCAGCAAAACAGGGGGCACATAGTAAATTAAAGACGAGGAAAGAGTATGCCGCCACAGCAGTGTAATCGCCGCGCAACACTTGCCAAATCTCCGTCCCACTTTCTGACAACTCACCGGTTTGTCCGTAGAGAATCCCGTATGTGCCGATCACATTTTCTTTGGCCACCAAGCCAGTGATCGTCGCCACGGCGCCTCGCCAAGTTCCCCAGCCTAGGGGAGCGAAGAGGGGCGCCAAAAGTCGACCGAAAAAGGCCAAAATGCTTTGGTCTTCACTGACCCGCTGCAAGGTAAAGCTGTAGCTGGAGGTAAACCAGACAAAGATACAAGCTACAAAAATTATCGTACCGGCTTTTTTTACAAAAGCAACGGCTCGATCACAGGCACTTTTCAAAATCGTTGTGAGCTGCGGCAAGTGATACGCTGGCAGTTCCATAATGAATGGTGCCAGATCACCTGCAAAAAGCGGCGTTTTTTTCAAGACGATCCCTGAAAAAATCACAGCGCCCATGCCGACAAAATAGGCCGATGGTGCGACCCAACTATAATGAGGGAAAAAGGCACCCGAAATCAATGCAATGATCGGCAATTTGGCAGAACAAGGCATAAAGGTCGTGACCATCACCGTCAACCGACGATCCTTTTCGTTTTCAATCGTTCGGCTTGCCATCACCCCCGGCACGCCGCAACCTGTAGCAATCAACATGGGGATAAACGACTTGCCAGATAGACCAAACTTGCGAAACAGTCTGTCCATGACAAATGCCACCCGTGCCATGTATCCACAGTCCTCCAAGATAGCCAAGCAAAAAAACAACACGAAAATCTGCGGCAAAAAGCCTAAAACCGCACCGACCCCAGCCACAATGCCATCCAAAATCAGTTCTTGTAGCCACTGGGCGACCTGCAGCTGTTCTAGCCAATGCGCTGCTGTTTCGGGAATCCAGCTGCCAAATAATACATCATTGACCCAATCAGTGCCGATCGTGCCAATCGTCTGAATCGATAAATAGTAGATTCCCCACATAATGAAGGCAAAAATCGGTAGTGCCAATACGCGATGAGTCAACACGCGGTCGATTTTGTCGCTGAGGGCTAAGTGCTGATCTGTTTCCTTGATGACTGCCAGCGCCAACAATTCTTCAATGAAGCCATAGCGCTCATTAACGAGAATGGCGTCACTGCTGTCTTTAAAGATCATCTCTAAAATCGAAATCGTCTCCTGAAGGACTGCTTGCTGGGAATCAGTCAGTTTACACATTGCTTGAATCGCTTCATCTTTTTCAAAGAGTTTTATGGCAAACCAGCGTTTTTGCTGCTGAGGGATCGTCTCTGGCAAAATCGCCATGATCTCGGTCAAGCCAGCTTCTAAACGATCATCGTAGCGGGGAGGGAACTGTTGTGTGTTGACTGCGTGCTTCGCTGCCTCGATCATTTTGGCTAAACCACGTTGTTTCAAAGCACTGATCCCCACTACAGGAATCCCTAATCCGTAAGCCAATTTTTCGAAGTTGATCTGCAAGCCTTTTTTCTTTAATAGATCGATCATGTTGATGGCTGCCACAGTCGGAACATTCATTTCTAATAATTGCAATGTTAAATACAGATTTCGCTCAAGATTAGTTCCGTCAATAATATTGATCACCGCATCCAGCGATGCTTCCATCAAATAATTGCGGGAAATCAGTTCTTCCGGCGTATAAGGCGACAAGGAATAGATCCCGGGCAGATCTTGGATCAGCACGTGCCGGTCTTTTCGCAGTCGCCCCGCTTTACGTTCTACGGTGACACCCGGCCAATTGCCCACTGTTTGTTTGGCACCAGTCAATTGATTGAAAGTACTTGTTTTCCCGCTATTGGGATTTCCTGCTAATGCAAATTGATAGGTCATCAAGCTTCGACTCCTTTTTCGATAAAAACCAACGCTGCTTCTTGCTTTCTCAAAGACAATTCATAGCCGCGGAGCCGAATCTCCATTGGATCACCCAATGGAGCCAGTTTCACTACTTCCAAATGAACGTTTTTCGTAAGCCCCATATCCATCAAACGACGGCGCAAAGCACCTTTTGCACCAATCTGATTGACCTTCCCGCTTTCACCAACTTGCAGCTGATCCAAAGAGGTAATGACCGTTTGCTGCTGGATTTCTGTGACATCGATTTGTTCCATGACCCGTGCATCTAAAGCAATCCGCGTCCCTTGGTGCAAAATGATGCCGCCTTTGCGATCTTTTTGCACCACAACGATTTCAACCCCCGTGCGAATGCCAAGATCGTTTAAATGAACCGTGATTTCTTTGGTTGTTGCCAACGAGTCGATTTTGTATGTCCCAGAAGCCCAAGTTTGCGCCATTTTCATTGGTTCTTACTCCTTTTGTGAAGTGTTTTTTAATTAACCTACTTTAATTGAGAATGATTATCATTATAATAGAGCCATTTTCATAGGAAGTCAATCTGTTTTCGACTTAACTTTGAATCTTCCTTCACAATAGAGATTTTTTTTACTCATTTTGATTGCATATCCCCTCTAATAATTACGCAAAAACCTTGTAATTCTAAGTATTTTCCGCTTTTTTCATTTGCATAAAAAACACAGAAACACTATAAATTGTGTATGCCGAATTCACAAGCACAAGATATAGTGTTTTTTCGTTGACTTTCTCCGTGACTTATTTATACTAGGTTTATAACTATTACAACTCGGAGGAAACAATTATGAATATCAAACTATTTTCTAAAAACAACTGCATGCAATGTAAAATGGCGAAACGCTTTTTAAGTGAAAATCAGATTGCCTTTGAAGAAATCAATATCGATAATGAGCCTGAAGCATTAGAATTTTTGAAAGAACAAGGATTTCAAAGTGTGCCAGTCATTACCTCTGATGCGCAAACGATCATCGGTTTCCGTCCAGATCAACTACGTCAATTAGCGAGCTAAGATTTTTCTCAATGTGATGCTTTTGAGGGATTTGTCAGTCGTCCAGACCGCAAGTCCTTTTTTATACGAACAAAACAAGAAAAGAGGTTAGCCATTTATGAGCTTGAAAGAAATCAAAGATGTCAGTTATTTCAAATTGAATAATGAGATCAACCGTCCAGTAGATGGTCAAATTCCATTAAATAAAGACAAAGAAGCCCTAGCGGCATTCTTTAAAGAAAACGTTGAACCAAATACCTTAACCTTTGCGACTGCAATGGACAAAATCAATTATTTGATTGAAAATGATTATTTAGAAGAAGAATTTATCAAAAAGTACCGTCCTGCTTTTATTGAGGACTTGTATCAATTCTTAGATGAGCAACACTTTACTTTCAAATCATTTATGGCTGCTTACAAGTTTTATTCACAATATGCATTAAAAACGAATGATGGTACCGCGTATCTTGAGCGTTACGAAGATCGGGTGGCGTTCAACGCCCTTTACTTTGCGGATGGGAATGAAGAGTTAGCCATGAGCTTGGCAGATGAAATGATCTACCAACGTTACCAACCAGCAACCCCTTCTTTCTTGAACGCAGGACGCAAACGTCGCGGTGAATTAGTTTCTTGTTTCTTGATCCAAATCACTGATGACATGAACGCGATCGGTCGTGGGATCAACTCCGCGCTGCAACTTTCACGGATCGGCGGCGGTGTCGGGATCACATTATCAAACTTGCGGGAAGCTGGCGCGCCTATCAAAGGCTACGAAGGTGCAGCAAGTGGTGTGATGCCTGTAATGAAATTGTTTGAAGATAGCTTCAGCTACTCAAACCAATTGGGTCAACGGCAAGGGGCTGGCGTGGTCTACTTGAACGTCTTCCACCCAGACATCATCAGCTTTTTATCAGCGAAAAAAGAAAATGCAGATGAAAAAATCCGTGTCAAAACCTTATCATTAGGTGTGATCGTACCTGACAAATTTTACGAATTGACGCGTAAAAATGAAGAGATGTATCTCTTTAGTCCGTACAGTGTCGAAAAAGAATATGGCGTACCATTTTCTTATGTCGATATCACCAAGGAATACGACAACTTAGTCATGAATCCACGGATTCGCAAGACTAAAATCAGAGCTCGCGATTTAGAAAATGAAATTTCTAAATTGCAACAAGAATCTGGTTATCCTTATATCATTAATATCGATACAGCAAACCGCAGCAACCCGATCGATGGCAAGATCATCATGAGTAATCTTTGTTCCGAGATCCTTCAAGTTCAAGCACCATCTGAGATCAACGGCAAGCAAGAATACGAGGTTTTAGGAACAGATATCAGCTGTAACTTAGGTTCCACCAATATCGTGAACTTGATGGACAGCCCTGACTTTGGGAAATCTGTTCGAGCAATGACTCGTGCCTTGACCTTCGTTACTGATGCGTCTGACATTGACGTGGTACCATCGATCCAAAATGGGAATGCCTTGAACCACACGATCGGGTTAGGCGCAATGGGCTTGCATACCTATTTTGCAAAAAATCAAATGGAATACGGTTCACCAGAATCCCTTGAATTTACTGATCTTTATTTCATGTTGTTGAACTATTGGACATTGGTTGAAAGCAATGCCATCGCCAAAGAAAAAGGCGAAGTTTTCCATAACTTTGAAAAATCAGCTTATGCAGATGGCAGCTACTTCACTGATTATATCCAAGGTGACTACCAACCAAAATCGGAAAAAGTCAAAGCATTGTTTGAAGGCGTCTTTTTACCAACTGGTGAAGATTGGGCAGCCTTGGCACAAACCGTCAAAGAAACCGGCTTGTATCACCAAAACCGCTTAGCCGTTGCACCAAATGGTTCGATCTCTTATATCAATGATACGAGTGCCAGCATCCACCCGATCACTCGGATGATCGAAGAACGCCAAGAAAAGAAAATCGGCAAGATCTATTATCCAGCACCTTACTTGAGCAATGAGACGATCGGCTACTACAAATCAGCCTACGATATGGATATGCGCAAAGTGATCGATGTTTACGCAACTGCTCAAAAACACGTCGATCAAGGGATGAGTATGACCTTGTTTATGCGTTCAGATATTCCAGAAGGTCTTTACGAATGGAAAGAAACGACAAAACAAACCACCCGTGATTTGAACATCTTGCGTCACTATGCTTTCCACAAAGGGATCAAATCGATCTACTATGTACGGACCTTTACAGATGATGCAGAAGAGATCGGCAGCAACCAATGTGAAAGCTGTGTCATCTAATCCAACTTTTGCCTGAAAACGAACCAATAGCCTGCCCCTGCTCTTTCTTGAGAGCGGGTCGGCTGTTGTCTTGATACGATTATTGGAGGAACCGACTATGGGTAAGACTTACTATGAAGCAATCAACTGGAATGAGATCGAAGATATCATCGATAAATCCACTTGGGAAAAATTAACAGAGCAATTCTGGTTAGATACGCGGATCCCTTTATCAAATGACCTTGATGATTGGCGGACGCTATCACCATTAGAAAAAACGACGGTGGGCTACGTCTTTGGCGGCTTGACCTTATTAGATACCGTTCAATCAGAAAGCGGTATGGATCAACTGCGTAAAGATGTCCGCACCCCACATGAAGAAGCGGTCTTGAACAACATCCAATTTATGGAATCTGTCCATGCAAAAAGCTATTCATCGATTTTCAGCACCTTGAATACAAAAGCGGAGATCGCCGATATTTTTGAATGGACCAATACCAATCCTTACTTACAAAAGAAAGCCGAACGAATCAATGAGATTTACAAAAATGGGACACCGCTAGAGAAAAAAATCGCCAGTGTGTTTCTAGAGACCTTCTTATTCTATTCAGGTTTCTATACACCCCTTTACTACTTAGGTAATAACAAACTAGCGAACGTAGCGGAGATCATCAAATTGATCATTCGTGACGAATCCGTTCATGGCACGTATATCGGCTACAAATTCCAATTAGGTTTCAACGAATTACCAGAAGACGAACAGCAAAAGCTGAAAGACTGGATGTACGACTTGTTGTATGAGTTGTATGAAAACGAAGAACGTTATACCGAAGAATTATACGATGAGATTGGCTGGACCGAGGAAGTCAAAACCTTCTTGCGTTACAATGCCAATAAGGCTTTGATGAATCTAGGACAAGACCCGCTTTTCCCAGACACCGCCAACGATGTCAATCCAATCGTCATGAACGGTATTTCAACTGGTACCAGCAATCACGACTTCTTCTCACAAGTTGGGAACGGGTATCTGCTTGGTTCCGTTGAAGCGATGAAAGACGATGACTACTTCATCGGACTTGATTGATTTGCTTACAAATAAACACCTTGTTTCTCGCCAATAGAGGGTGAGAAACAAGGTGTTTTTAGTTAGCCAGCTGGTCTTTGATAAAGGTCAACGTTTCTGTCAAACATTCCTGTGCTTGCGGCAAGCTATAATCAAATTGGTATTCGTGGGTCACTGTTTCCGAATCCCCTTTGTAAAAACGACTTGTCACGGGAATATCAAGAGCTTGCAGCTGGTTGGCAAAGGCAATGCCTTGGTCTTCAAAGGAATAGGCGTTGCCATCAGTGATATACGTTGGTGGAAAATCAGCCGTCAATTTATCCACCAGTGAGATCTCCTGCAGTTGGGGACTATCTTGCCATTCTTTTTTGCCTAATAACGACCAAGCCACCGTTTTAACAAAGAATTTCATAAAACGATCATCCGAAGAAGTTCCAACGATCTGCTTCAAATCAAGGGGGCCGCAATAGGAAATAAACCCTTTCAGGGCCGATGCAGGAATGTCTTGATCAAAGGACATTTCCTTCGCATACGCTGGATTGGTTTGCAGCGCCACATATTGCCCGGCAATTTGGGCACCTGCAGAATCTCCACCGAAGAAGAGTTGATCGAAATCAAGCATGGGGTATGCTTGGGCATCTGCTTTGATCGAGTCTACCGCTTGGGCTAATTGTTTGACCTGTCCCGGATAATGCAAACTTGGCGCCCATTCATAATTAATCGAAATCACAGCGGCTTTGGTTTCATCGACGACATAGGTCGCAAATTCTTTGACGCCTTCTTTGTCTCCCCCGACATATCCGCCCCCATGGACCCAAAAAATGACTGGAACAGGGCCTTGTGCATCTTTGGGATAATAAAGATCAAAGGTACTGCGTTGATAATCCGATTGATAAGCCAAGTCCTGTTTGACCGTCACATTCGGCAAACTTTTTTGATAAGCCGCCTCATCCTTGATGGTCACTTCTTGGTTAAACAGATGACCGATCAAAAAAGCCCCCGGTCGTGGGGAGAGTTGAAAAGCCAGAAAAACGGCAGCTAAGAGTCCGATCAGGACAATCGCCACCCACATGAAAAAGCGCAGAATTTTTTTCACGCAAAAGCTCCTTCCTTCGTTCTGTTTCAGCTTTTTCATTTAACCATGTTTTTTTAGCAAATTCAATGACAATCGCTAAAGATTAAAAAAGGATGATACCAATAGGCACCATCCTTAAAATAACATCGTTTATAATGGCAACATCATAAACAAACCAGCTGCGATCGCTGCACCGATCATTGGACCGATGATTGGTACTAACGCATAGCCCCAATCGGAAGTCCCTTTGTTTTTGATTGGTAAGATTTGGTGAGCGATCCGTGGTCCTAAGTCCCGTGCCGGGTTGATGGCATAGCCTGTTGGTCCACCAAGAGACAGTCCGATCGCTAAGATCAAGATCCCAACAACGATGGGATTTAATCCATCCGTAAAGGTATTGGCACCAAAAGCCAATAAGCCAAAGACTAAGACAAAGGTACCAATGACTTCAGTGATCGTATTCGATACTAAATTACGAACTGCAGGCCCTGTTGCAAAGGTACCTAAAATCGCGCCTTGGTCTTTTGTTTCATCCCATAATGGCAAGTAGTTGAGCCAAACGAGGATTGCTCCTACGATCGCACCAGCAATCTGCGCCAGCATAAACGGTATAGCCAAACTCCAAGAAAAATTCCCTGTCATCGCCATGCCTAATGTAACGGCTGGATTCAAGTGAGCAGGTCCCATGTACCCTGAAACGTATACGGCTATGGTCACCGCCGTTGCCCAGCCCATCGCGATCACGATCCAGCCAGAGGCTTCTGCTTTACTCTTTTTCAGATTGACAGCCGCACACACGCCATCCCCTAACAAAACCAAAATAGCCGTTCCTAGAAATTCACTAAAGATCTGTGTTGTTTCATTCATCTTTTTTTCCTCCTTTTAAGGCTGTTAAATCTGATTCTGCGATCACTTGGTTCATTTCTGCTACATAGGCTGCTTTTTCTTCTTCGCTCCAGCCAAAGAAGTCGGTCATAGCTGCGACGACACCGGCTTTGACTTCATCTAAGGTATCTCGCATAAATAGGATATGGTTGGTCCGACGCAATAGATAATCGACAGGCGTCAGAACCATTTCTTCATGTAAGGAATAGTTCAAGGCAGTGCTTTCTTTTTCATCTAAGCCCTCAAACTTCGTCTTGTAGTTCAACACTTGGGGAAGATTCGACCCATAAAGATGAGCCAAATACGTCGCAGCTGCTTCATTGAACCCAGCGGTTTGTGCTTGGTCAGCCAGCTTCGCTAATTCTTCCTCTACATTGGCTGCATCAAGCTCACCACCAGAAACTGGGTACGTGGTTGAATCCACCAACTCGAAGGAAGCACCGCTTTCTTGGAGCAATTCATTGATCCGTTTGACTGCTCCTTCCGCCATCAAACGATAGTCGGTGATTTTTCCGCCTGCCAACGTCAATAGTCCGTCTTTTGAGCGTTCCAAACTGCTGCCGCGAGAAACTTGCGATGGATCCACTTTGCTGGCTTCTACTCGTTCTTGCGCTTGTTTTACAGCTTTTTCTACAACTGGTCGCTGCCGCTCATCTGCAAGATATTCTTTGACGCTTTCAACGATCTGCTCAAAGCTTTCATCAGATAATTTGCCTTTACCACCACCATTATAATCCGAACCACCATTATTCGTAATCAATGGACGTAGACCAGCCCAGCTCGCTTCGATATCATCAAGGGTGATCTGTGCATGTGGAAAGCGTTCATTCACGATGGTCAGTAGATAATCGACATCTTCTTGTGTGACCGTCGGATGGGCAAAATCGCCTGTATAGTCCGTATCGGTTGTGCCAAAATAGGTCTTGTTTTCTCTTGGTACCACGAAAACCATCCGACCATCATTTTTCCCAGTATCAAAATAGGTTGGTTGCGGTACTTTTAGTTTTTCCCGATCGACCACTAAATGGACGCCTTTTGTCGGACGCATTTGTGGTGGCAGCTCATCATTCTTGTCTAATTGACGAACGATATCTGACCAAGGGCCGGTCGTGTTGATCACGACTTTGGCGTGAACCTCAAAGCGCTCGTTTGTCAGTTGATCCTCCACTTCTACCCCATTGATGATGCCTTGCTCATCATGTAAGATGCCGACGACTTTGGCTTTACTGATCATTGCTGCCCCATCGGCTTGTGCTCGTTTAATGTTTTCGATCACCAAGCGGGCATCGTTGTTGCGAAAATCAAGATAGACTCCGCCACCAACTAAGTTTTCCGCCTGCAGCTGTGGTTCGCGTGCTAAGACCTCTTCTTTCGTCAGCAGATAATTTTCGTATTTACTGCCTGTCACATTTGCTAAGCGATCATAAAGATCCATCGCCACTTTGACAGAAAACAAGGAGAAGGTTGCCCCCGGTTCATCGTAAATCGGTAAAAGCATCGGATCTGGTTTCGGGATATGCGGAGCAATTTGTTGGACGATCGCCCGTTCCCGCACGGTGTCAGCGACCACTTCCACGTCAAAGGTTTTCAAATAGCGAATACCGCCATGAACGAGTTTCGTGGACCGCGAAGACGTCCCTTCGGCAAAGTCTTGCATTTCCAAAAGAACCGTCTTCATCCCAGCCGCTGCTGTTTGAACGGCAACCCCTGCGCCGGTAATCCCACCACCAATGATCAACACATCATAGGTGGTATTTGCCGTTTCTTGAATGGTTTCCTTCCGATCTTTCTGAGAAAAGGTCATGGCTTACTCGCCTTCTTTCTTCGCTTTGAATTTGAAGGTCTGAGTAGCCGCCACCGCTTGTTTCCAACCTTCGTACAAATTGTCTCTTTCTTCTGCTGGCATTTCTGGCGTAAACATTTGCCCTTCTTCTGCCATTGATTTCAATTCATCTAAGTCTTTCCAGAAGCCAACCGCTAGCCCTGCTAAATAGGCTGCACCTAATGCGGTTGTTTCCAGATTCGCTGCTCGTTGTACGTCAATGTCTAAAATGTCCGCTTGGAACTGCATCAATAAATCGTTTTTGGCTGCCCCTCCATCGACTTTCAACAATGGGATATCGATACCGGAATCTTTTTTCATCGTATCGATGACGTCTTTTGATTGGTACGCAACAGCTTGCAGTGTTGCCCGAACAAAATCTTCCTTCGTCGTCCCACGAGTCAAGCCGAAGACTGCTCCTCTTGCATCTGAATCCCAGTAAGGCGCACCTAATCCAGTAAAGGCAGGCACCACATAGACTTCATTATCTCCTTTTGCTTTGGCAGCTAGTTCTTCTGATTGTGGCGAAGTCTCGATCATGCGTAGACCATCCCGCAGCCATTGGATCGCTGATCCAGCAACGAAGATACTTCCTTCTAAGGCATAATAGACTTTGCCGTTGATGCCATACCCGATAGTCGTCAGTAGGTCATTGTCAGACAATTGTGGTTCTTCACCCGTATTCATGACAATAAATGCCCCAGTGCCGTAAGTATTTTTGATCATACCTTTTTCAAAGGCCATTTGTCCAAAGAGGGCGGCTTGTTGGTCTCCAGCCATTCCAGCGATTGGTACTTCACTGCCGTAAAAATGGTAGCTGCGGGTGTGACCATAGACTTCTGAGTTGCTTTTGACTTCTGGTAGCATCGAGCTTGGAATGTTCAAAAGATCCAAAATTTCTTGATCCCACTCTAATTTATGAATGTTGTAAAGCATCGTCCGACTAGCATTGGAGTAGTCGGTGACATGGACTTGTCCATCTGTCAGTTTCCACACAAGCCATGAATCGATCGTTCCGAAGAGTAACTCACCATTATCCGCCTTTTCTTGTGCCCCTTCGATATTGTCTAAAAGCCAACGCACCTTGGTCGCTGAGAAATACGCATCAATGACTAAACCAGTTTTTTCATGGATCATCTCTGTATGGCCATCTGCTTTTAATTGGTCAGCGATCGGTGAAGATTGACGGGATTGCCAAACAATCGCATTCGCGATTGGCTGCCCTGTCGTTTTATCCCAAACCACTGTCGTTTCACGCTGGTTGGTGATCCCGATGCCGGCGATTGCTTCTGGTCGGATACCTGATTCAATAAATGCCCCTGCGATGACTGATTGGACAGAGTTCCAAATTTCGTTGGCGTTATGTTCTACCCAACCTGATTTTGGAAAGTATTGCGGAAACTCTTTTTGTGAACTGCCGATTTTTTTCCCGTTACGATCAAAAATAATTGCTCTTGAACTAGTGGTTCCTTGGTCGATCGCCATTACATAATTTTTTTCTGCCATTTGATTCGCTCCCTTTGGTTTTATACGCGCTTTTTTTTGTTAGCGCTTTCTGACTTGCTTTTATTTTAGCTGAACTTTTGCTATATGGTTCGTCAATTTTTTTTCAAATCTCTAAGAAATTGACGAAATCCACTATTTAAAGCGTTCACGGATCATTTTTTTGATTGTCTCACGATCATAAGCAGTCCCTAATTCACTGATTCGATAAGTCGGTGTTTTGGTCTCGATGGCATAATTCGCCAAGATCAAATCATATTCTTGTTCTGGACGATAGCGTTCGACAACTACGCCATTCAAATTTTTGAGATACAGCAGCCACATATAATAGAGAGCTTCTTTAAATAGCTCATCCATTTTCAAGGCGATCCCAACACGAAATTCTCGATTGATTTGATAGTCGATGATCGTGATGACACTCAAGTATTTGACCATCGTCATCATCAGTAGACTATTTTTCTCGGACGGCTTGATATTTAACTCTGTTAAGGCCTTACCTAATAGTTCATGACTGATTTGCTGAATGTTGCGGCTGGATAACTGCGCTTCTAACTGCCAAATATTTTCTCGATCAAAAACCTCCACATCCCCTTTGAAAAAATAGACGCGGCTGTGGATCTGCAGCAGGTGACCATAGCAAGTGGCTTCCATTTCACGAGGAACAAACGATGGGCGGTAAAGATGCAAAATATGTTCCAAAATCAATGTATCCGTCAAGGCAGTTGGCGTAAACCGAGAACGCTGCAGCATATACACCTGCAGATCGTGTTCGGATAACACCGAGAACGACAACAAAAAGACAAAATGCAGCATCGCCTCCTCTTCTCTGACTTCTAATGCGTAATGGCCAAAGCCACGAAATACCAACTCACGTAATTGTTGAAACAAAGGGTCTTTCATGTAAGGTGCCATTTTCTCCCGTAAAACTTGAAAGGATTGAGTAGCAATTTTCAGTCGCGCCTTCATGATCCTCAGCCATAGGGACAAGCGCTGCTGGGCTTCTTTCGTAAAGCGCATGTTCAGGCCGCGAGTGATCAGACCGACATATTTCTCATCGATCGGCAATGGCTGACTGTCAAAAGAATGAACATACCAAAAGAGTTCAAAATAGAAATAACGAATTTGGGTTTCTTCTCCAATCAGCTTTCCTTGCCAGATCTCTAACTCAAATTCTGCTAGCAAACCATTTAGCTCTTTGATTTTGCGAAACAAGGATGACTCGCTGACTGTTAATTTTTGTGCCAGCTGGACAGTTGTCACTTCTTGATGTTGTAAAAGATGCTCGAGAATTTGAAATTTCAAGGCCGAACGATAAAATGCCCATTCAATTTGGTTAAGAGAAAAGGTGGGACTCATTTCAAAAACCAGTGAACCATTTCGGTAATACAATCGACACTGCTCATGATAGTGCGTCAACTCATCTTGCAGCTCATCCACATACTTTTCCAGAGAAGGCTTACTGATGCCAAGATAGAGCGCTAATTCATGTAGCTCCATTTGACCGCCAACTAGTAAAAGTTTTTTGAGCAGCTGCAATTGTTTTGCTTCTTTTTTTTCTAATAACTGATCAAGTCTCATCGGTATCACTTCCCGACCATATGAAGGTTTGATCCAACACATGAGTGAATCGTGGATGGAAGAAAAAGTCTTTTTGGGTCAGCTCCTCCATCGTTGCCTGCTGCTCGATCGCAAACGCTAGTAAATTGATTTTTTCCAAAATATTGGCTTTTGATAAAAGCTGTGCACCAACGATTCGACCGCTGGCTTGTTCGATCATCACTTTTCCATGAACCTGCGTCGAATCAAAAAGGGAAACGGTAGCCGTAAAAGTGTGACAAACGATCGGTGATTCATAGAAAAACTGATCCGACTCGGTCAAGCCGGTACTGGCTAAATACCACTCAAACAATTGTGTACCGACTGTCCGCAATCCACCACGAAACGGGGTCGTTTTGTTTGCTAGATTGCGAGCTGCCGCAATCCCTGAGCGAACAGCATTATTGACTAAGGGCATGTAGACCGTGTCTTTCGTAATAGCATTTGGAATTTGGATCAAGTCGCCGACCGCAAAAATATCCGTGGCAGAAGTTTCCAAGTAGGCATCTGTCCAGATAGTTTGATCACTGTGTAATTCAAAGACCGTAAATGCCTCTGGCAAGCGAGGATGAACGTTAACTGTCGTCAATACCAGATCGCTTTCATAACCTTGATCGGCGGTTTCGATCCGAAAGCCTGTTTCCGTTTTAACGACTGCCAAAGTTGGCTCCGACCAATGCAGCTGCAAGTTGGGGATTTTTTCGATCTCCGTTAAAAAGGGCTGCAAAAAATCGCGATCAAAGTATTTGAATAAAGGATACGACATTGATTCGATCACACTGACTTTTTTGCCGATCATCGTTAAGGTATTCGCCGCTTCCATCCCGGCTTGACCAGCACCGACGATGGTAATCGACTCTGCTTGGGGCAATTTCTGTAAGAAATGCTTCGCTGCTTCATATTCTTTGTAGGTCAGCAGTGCTTCTTCTGGTTGCGGCAAAACAGTGGAATCTTGACTAGAACCTGCCGCCAAGACGAGTCGATCATAGCTTAGTTCTCGCTGATCCGTCCGAATCCGATGATCAGAAGGAAAGACTTCTAGAAAGGTTTCTTCTAAGGCTACGTCGATTGTTTCTGCCTCCAGCTGCTCCTTCGTACAAAAGAATGCTTCATCCAGTGAAGCGATCCTGCCTTCGATCAGCAATAACAAACCGCTTGGAACAAACCCAAGATGGGCTTTTTTTTCTATCAATAAAATCTCTGCGTCAGGGTATAATCGGCGTGCTTCACGGGCGCAGCTGACACCACCAAAAGACCCACCTATAATTATGATTTTCATTGGATCACCTCTCTCCTTTAGCTTAAATGAAACGCTCTCATTTGACGAGTAAAAAGCTATCTTCCTTACTATTTTTTTGTTAACTGCGGTAAAATAAATGAGACCTATGCTACACTATACGCAAAGGAGTGTTCAAATGGTTTTCTTTTATCAATTCATGCTAGGATTGTTTGCCAGCATATTCGTTGCAGCGGCAGCATTCGTCTTTCAGTGGCTGACTATTTCTGGCGCACTGGCTGCGATTCTTTGCGGCACACTGGTCATTGGCTTTGGTCCGTGGTACAGCATCTTTTTGATTGGATTTTTCTTTGCCAGCTCTGGCATCATTGGTCTTTTAAAGAAAATGCGCCGTCAGCCAGAGTTAGCTGTGCTTGCCAAAGGTGCTCGCCGTGATGCAAAACAAGTCTTTGCGAACATCGCACCAAGCATCTTTGCTCTACTGCTTGCCTTTTGGACGAAAGAACCGCTATTCCTTTGGGGATTTGTGGCGGGAATCGCTAGCTGTACGGCTGACACTTGGGGCTCAGAAATCGGCGTGCTGAGTCCAAGTCCACCGCGTCACTTACTAACGGGAAAAAAATTACCACCGGGACTTTCCGGCGGTGTCAGTTGGTTGGGAACTGCCGCTTCCCTAGCAGGGAGTCTCGCCATCACTGGTTTATTCGCAGCAGCCTTATGGTTGAACGGCAAGCCGTTCTCCCTTGATCTCTGGTTGACTTTGACTGCTTTAGGCTTTTGCGGTAGTCTTTTGGACAGCTTACTGGGCGCAGCGATTCAGGTGCGCTATCAATGCCCTGTCTGTCACCAATACACCGAAAAAAAAGTCCACCACGACGTTGCGACCAAGCAAGTCAGCGGTCTTTCCTTTGTAACGAATGAAGGGGTCAATTTGCTGACTTCAATAGTGATCGTTTTTGTATCAGTCTTGCTAACTGGCTCTTTTTTCAAGTAATCAGGCAATCCACTGCGATGACAATTCCTTCATACAAAAAACCTTCGAGAGCTACACGTTTGTGTTTCTCTTGAAGGTTTTTATTTGTTTAGTGAAAGTATGATACGGGTGCTCACTCCATAAGGAGCCTGATTAAGATGCAGACGAATGATTCGTCACTTTATAATAAGCAAAATCAGCATAGGATTGATGTTGGTGTGCATCCACGGCACCAATGAAATTAAATAATCCTGTGAAGCCGCCTATTTCTCCTGGCATTCCATTGACTCCTTCATCAGATAAGTACGCCACTGACAGATCTTGGAGCAAAACTTGCCAAGTCTCTTGTTCCTCTAATCGATAGTAGACGTTTGCGATCCCATGCTCGTATCTAATTTTCAGGTGAATATTTCCTTCGGGAACGACGACGCGAGTATTTACATATTCGATCCTTTGTCCTAATTTTGCCTGTAAGAGAGTCAAATAAGGACATCGCTTTTCTTCTGAATAGGTAACATGAGCATATAACCAATTGTTTGAATCATAATAAAGCCCAAGTCCTGCTGTTTGTGAATAATGGTTCGGTTGAAACTCCAACAAGGTCTCCACCTCATAGGTGAAAGAGGTTGCTCGTGTTGCCATGATGGCAGGATTCATCTGTGAAAACAAGGAATTGCCCCCATAGATCCGTAAGTACCCCTGCCGCTTTTGCGTACTGACCCATGACTGATGCTGTTGGCGATACGGTGTCATAAATTCTAACAGATACTGCGCCTCTTGAAATGAATCAAATAAATCAGTGTTTGGTTCATTGTCAATTGGAACACCAGCTAATCCTTTAAAAGTCATTTTTGCCAAATTGCTTCCATCTTCCATTTCCAACCAATTGTCTTCGGTCCAGTGCATCCTTTGAATAGAAGCTTCTCTTCCAAGAGGATTCAACAGCTCCCCCTCTAAGGGTCTTGCCATTAAATGAGCCATGAACCATTCATCAGTATGGGTATGGACGAGCGAACCATGTCCTGCTTTTTGCATCACTGAATGAGGATTGACCATTTCAAAATGCCCAGCATCAGGGTCGCCCAAAGAAAACAGATGCCTTGGAGAAGAAGTAAGGATTGGTTCGCCAGAAGGATGCGCTTCATAAGGACCAAAAATAGTCTCTGCGCGACCGACTTCCACACCATGAGCATAGCCCGTGCCTCCAGATGCCAGCAATAAAAAGTATACCCCTTCATGCTTGTATATTTGGGGTGCTTCCGCACACCCTCTGGTGGTGAACCCTTGTGTTACGCGATGCCAAGGGGACAGTAATTTACCTGAAGGCAAGTCGATCTCCGCAAGAACAATATGTCCCGGCGCTTGATAGCCTTCTCTTGTTTCCCATTCCAAAATCGTTAAATAATGCCGCCCATCCTCGTCATGAAATAGCGCTGGATCAAAGCCAATTGAGGTAAAATAAATCGGTTCTGACCATGGTCCTCGGATGTCAGTCGCCCAAATGGCATAGGAATCAGCATTAAATTCACGTCCTGCCATGTTGACCATATGTGAATACGCCAGCCAAAATCGTTTTGTTTGTGGATCATAAGATAAATGTGGTGCCCAGATACCAGCTGGTGTATTGGTTCCACGTAAATTCACTTCTTCATTGTTCAAGGCATAACCAACAAGTTGCCAATTCGCAAGATCCTTTGATTCGAAAAGTTGAATCGCAGGTGTCCAATGGAAGGTTGAAGTTGCGATATAATAACGCTCATCCACACAAATGATAGAGGGATCAGGCGCCATTCCAGGAATAACTGGATTTTTGATGATTGTCATAAGCTTCCTTCCTATTCTTAACTTTTTATTCGTTTTGCAACCAAACAACAGTTTTTTTATCATCGTTTGCAGGCGAATGCGATAAATTGAAACCGTTTTATTCGATTGCTACATTTATCTTACGAAACTTTTAGGGTAGAATGAATATCAAAAAAAAGCCAATACTTACCATTTTTCATTTTTAAGGAGGTCGTACCGAATGAACCCAACACCTAAATGGCTAGAACAGCTGGTCAAATTACCCGATATCGACATCAATTTAAAAACCTTTGGTGGACACAAGCAACGCGTTTCCGAAGGATGGTGTGCACCGCAAGAGACCCACTTTGCTTTTGAGATCATGATGATCATTGATGGAGAGCAGCGCACAATATTTGAAGGCAGGCAGTTTGATTTTGTGGCAAATGATGTGATCCTGATACCGCCTGGTACCGCTCATGAAAATACTTGTCTCGTAGCAGAAGGTTTAGAGTATTTTTGTATGCATTTCGATCTTGATGATCCTGAGATTCAGCAACAGTTGTTGATGTATTGTCCTTTACTACTAAAAAAGACAAATCCCGCTTACCAAGCGATCGTTGAGATCCTTCAGCAATACATTGCGTTTTTGGCAAGCGGATACTTTGGAATGAAAGAAAAAATCGCCATTGAGATCTTACTGTTAGAACTGATGCGTGCCTTACTAGACTATGTCGAAGATGAAAAAAATCAGTTAGCGCATACAGATAACACTTCCCTTGTTTTAGCAAAAGCGATCGCAGAATCGATCCAACAAAATTTTCGTACGTACACACAAAGCCCTACGGAAGAAAACAAAGCCTTGCTTTCCATGAGTTATACGGCCAATTCATTGAACATTAGTAATAGTACGATGCTGACGGTTTTCAAAAAAGTTTATGCTAGTAGTCCAAAACAGTACTTAGATCAATTACGCTTCAACCAAGCAAAATTCTATCTCCATCAACCCAAATTGGCCATCGCCGAAATCGCAGAGATCATTGGCTATCAAAATGCCGCCCACTTTACGAGACAATTCAAAAAATGGGCAAACATGTCGCCGAATAAATACCGTAAGCTCCAGTTAGAAGCAGCAAAATAAGTAATCGACAAATAATGATTCGAGAAAAGCGACTTCTACTTCTTCCTCTGAGGATTCGAAAAAAGCTTTTTTCACATAATAAATGAAAAATGGTAAATTTCCCCTTTTTTTTGATATTTCAAGTCCTGTCAGCATTCTTTATGATTAATACCAAGAAATCGTTTGCAGGAATAAAAATAGTTAGTTGCAAAATAGCAAGATGGGAGATATTCTCAGCACACTTGCTTTGCACTACATTAAGGGGAATATGTATGCTTTCAGAAAATTCAATGTCAATCAAAAGTCGGTTGCCGTTAAAAATCGGAATTTTGAGTCTTTCATTGGTCGTACAAGCTGCTGGTGCAGTAGCAGCAGCCGTACCTTTTATTATGAACGATTTTTCTGACCGAACCACCGCACAAGTCCAATCTATTTTGACACTGCCATCAATGGCAATCTTGATTTTCATTCTGCTAAGTTCATGGTTTATCAAAGCACTTGGCAAAAAGCAAACGGTCTGTTTAGGCTTGATGATCGCTTTAGTCGGTGGTATCTTACCGGCATTTACAATGAACTTTGGCTTGATTTTATTTGCCCGTATTTTGTTTGGCGCAGGTCTGGGGCTCTTTAACTCAATGACCGTCTCCTTGATCGGCGACAACTTTACAGGTGCCGAGCAAAAAAACTTATTAGGTATTCAATCAGCCGTGATGACTTTAGGAAATAGCCTAGCAACGTTTGCTGCGGGCTTACTGTTAACGATCTCGTGGCAAGCTTCATTCTTAGTGTACTTGGTCATCTTACCGATTCTGTTTCTTTTTCTTTTCGGTTATCGTAACGTCAATGAAAATCCAGTTGAAACAACGCAGTCATCAACCATCGATACAAAAAGAAGAAAGCTGCCATTAAGCGTAACTTTAGGTATTTTGACTCTCTTTTTATTCTTCATTAGTTTGATGGTCGTCATTACTTCTTCCGCACTACTGATTCAAGAATTGGCGCTGACGAATCAAGGATTTCTTTCCACCGCACTAGCGATCGCCGGTATTTTTAGCAGCTTGGTCGCATTAGCTTTTGGTCAAATCACCAAATTATTAAAGCGCTTTACACCAGTTGTCGTCATCAGTTTCGCAATGGTTGGTTTTTTCACGATAACTTTAGCACCTACGATGACCGTCTTTTTCATTGGTCTATTAGTGGTTTATCTTGCCAATCTTGTAGTTCCTTATGTATACAGTGTCATTCTTAGCGATGTAGATCCAGAAGCCAATAACTTAGTTGTTTCTTTGGCAATGGTCGCTTGTAATCTTGGTGCTTTTTCCTCCCCCTATGTCATAAACTTTATCAGTCAACTGTTTGGCATGACAACGGCGGTCATGCAAGTCAGAATCGTTGCCGGAATCATGGCAATCATTGCTCTGATTTTTCTATTTCTCGCTTTCAATAAAACAACCACACCTATTAGTAAGGAGGAACTATAAGATGGAACAAAAACTTAGAGGCGTCAACCTAGGCGGTTGGCTTGTATTAGAAAAATGGATGGCACCTAGTCTCTTTCAAGGAACACCTGCCGATGACGAGTATTATTTAGCCTATGATCTACCTGAAGCTGAATACCAAGCACGGCTGTTGATTCATCGTGAAACGTTCATCACTGAAGCTGACTTCTTGCGCATTTCAGCAGCTGGCTTCAATACCGTTCGAATACCTGTCCCTTATTTTATTTTTGGTGATCGTACCCCCTTTATTGGCTGTATCGACTATTTGGATAAAGCCTTCGCTTGGGCAAAGGCTTATGACCTAAAAGTCTTGATCGATCTGCATACTGCACCCTTCAGCCAAAATGGTTTTGACAATGGTGGTCTCTCGGGTGTGGTCAGATGGGCACAAATGCCCGAAGAAGTGGCGTTCGAATTAACGGTCTTGGAACGTTTGGCGCAAAGATATGCGGATCACGAAGCATTGTGGGGCATTGAAGTATTAAACGAACCGATCACAGATGGTGAAGTATGGCACAGCATGAATCCCATGGATCGTTTCCCACCTCGTGATCTTGCGTTAGCAAAAGGTAGTGCACCGATCTCTTTAGACTTTTTGAGAACTTTTTATCAAGATGCCTATCGAAGAATGCGTAACTATTTAAGCGATGACAAAGTGATCGTCTTTCATGATGGCTTCCAATTGCATGCTTGGAAAGAGTTTTTCACCCAAAACGATTTTCACAATGTCATGCTAGATACGCACCAATACGTTATGATGGCAGAAATGGCCGGCACAGAGCAATCCTTGGAAGCATACGTGTCTTTCATTGATGGCTTAGCCCAAGAGATCGCCACGGTTGCACAATATGTCGAGGTTTTTGTTGGAGAATGGTCCTTGTTCAACTCCTATGCTGTTGGTACAGATACCAAAGGCGGTATCAATCCCACACAAGAGGAATTCAGTAGCAACCGTAGTTTGACAAAAAGTGAATTAGAAGAAGTTTATCAAACTTTGTGGCGTGCTTCAATCACAGCTTGGAACCAAGGAGCCGGACACATGTACTGGACCTATAAGTTATCCATCGATACGATCAATGAGCCTGCTTGGTATGGCTGGGATTCCTGGGATGCTAGTCGAGCTATGGCAAAAAACTGGATCGATCCACGTTTCTAAAACACAACAAAAAACGAGATTGAAACGAAGCAAACGATACTGTTTGCGTTACGTTTCAATCTCGCTTTTTTGTTGCTTTTAAGCAATATCCACCAAGCGGATCTTCGTGACATTTTTGTAGACAGACAATTCTTCGATCACTTCAGAAAAGCCTAGTCCTCGCGGGAGATCAATCGTATAAATGTTGGTATAAATGCGATAGTCTTCCATGAATTTGACATCAAAATTGACATCTTCGATCACGATATTTTTCTCTTGGAAGTACTCCGTCAAAAACTCTTTGGTCTCGGTGCGATGAATGTACTGGATCTCCAATTTCTTTGCTGTTGGTACGCGGACGATCCGCTTAACGATCGTCAATGCAAAGAAGATCCCGATAAAACTGCTTAATGCGATGGTGTAAAAGCCCATCCCGATGGCAATTCCTAAACCGGCGATCGCCCATAAGGAAGCAGCCGTCGTCAACCCCGTCACGGAGCGCTTCGTCACAATGATCGTTCCGGCGCCTAGAAAACCGACCCCGCTGACGACTTGTGCAATCAATCGTGCTTCGTCCGAACGAATCACGCCTGCTAAATCTGGATGATCCAGCGCATCTCGCATGGCACCTGTGGCGATCTCCACTTGGATCAAAGCAATGACACAAGCCCCCATGCAAACCAAGATATGGGTTCTAAGACCAGCTGGTCGGCTTTTGTACTGCCGCTCGTACCCAATCGCGCCACCCATGACCATCGCCAACAGCAACCTCAGTGCTACTTCAGGAATGGATAAATGCATATCAACCATTTGCATCCCTCTTTTCTTCGTATTCTCTCTTTTAACTATAGCATCTCTGATGGAAAAAAGGAAAAAACATCGCTAGAGCGGCCAAATAAAAAAAGCCTCCTCAGAAATAAGCAAGATAGATCCGAACCATCGCTCGCAGCTGCGCTGGCATTACTGCACAAGCGCAGGGGGAAGCTGCAAGGATGGCGCGTTTTCCTTCTGACTTATTTCTGAAAAGGGCTGATTTTGTTTTACAGGTTGCTGGCAGCAGCCTCATCGATGATCACGATCACGTCATCATGCTTTTGTAAAACAGAAGCTGGTAATTCGTTGGTTACGGGTCCTTCGATCATTTTTTGGATTGCATCCGCTTTGACTTCGCCAAATGCCATCAAAATGATTTTTTTGCTTTGCATGATTGAACCGATCCCCATGGAAATTGCCGTCGTTGGGACGTCTTCGACTTTATCAAAATAGCGTTTGTTGGCATTGATGGTCGATTCAGTCAAATCAACGACTGAGGTCGTTCCTTCAAAGGATGCACCAGGTTCGTTGAAGCCGATATGTCCGTTTTGACCAATACCCAAGATTTGGATATCAACTGGGTGATCCGCAATCACGCCATCGTAGCGTTGACATTCCGCTTCTAAATCTTCCGCTTTGCCGTTTGGTACGAAGGTTTCTTTGAATGGTTTTTTGTTGAATAAATGTGCATTCATGAAGTAACGATAGCTTTGTTCGTCTTCGCCGCCTAATCCAACATATTCATCTAAGTTGACTGAAGTCATTTCTGAAAAATCAACTTCACTGGCAGTCATTTCTGCATAAAGGGTTTCTGGCGTGCTTCCTGTTGCTAAGCCTAGGACTTTGGCACCATTTGCCATACCTTCTTGTATCAATTCAAAAGCTTTCTTTCCGCCTTGAGCAGCATCTTTAACGCGAATAATTTCCATGATCAGCGCTCCGTTTCTATTTGGTATAGTCCAATAATACCACAGGTTGTGTTGAATTACAATAATTAGTCTAGACCAGATGACGATTTTTTCTCGGCAATCAAAAAAAGACGAGCTCTAAAATGCGCCCGTCTCTACTCGTATTCTACTTGTTTACCAATTCGTATAAACATCAATACCGCTATGACCGACACCTGTGTCATAGACTTTGTAGGCACCTAAGGATGATTGACCGGTCGAACCTTTCGGTTGATTGTCACTGGCAACAACGATGTACCCATCGGCATCACGGATCGTTCCGTCAGAGGCTACATGGCGTCCAGGGATGTTCAATCCGCCTCCTGGCAAAACTTTTTGTGAGTAGTACGATTCTCTCACACCATTGAAGTAGTTGATCCCATCCACTGGATTCAGGACTCCAGAACCAGCACCAGGAATGCTTGAACGGGTTTGACTCACGTTAGCAGTCGCTGTAGATTCACTTTTTTCTGTGCTTTCTTTCGTACTTGTTTCTTTGTTTTCTACTGATTGGCCATCGTTAGAAACCAACAATGTTTCGCCATCAAAAATCATATTTGGATTTTCGATCGAATCATTCAAAGCTAAAAGATCTTCGACCGTTGTTTGATAAGTAGCAGCGATCCCAGATAGGGTGTCTCCTGGTTCGACAACATGGGTTTGTTCTGCTGCTGAAACAACTGTTCCTCCAACGAATAAACCAAATCCTGCAACAACTGTAAATGCAAATTTTTTCAAATGAAAAAACCTCTCTTTTGATTATTTGTCCCGCTATCGGGCACAAGTAAGAGAATAACATTACAATGTTGCAGGAAGGTTTCAGAAATGTTTTTCATTATCACAATTGTTAAACAGAAAATTACAAGCTTTTTGATAATAAACAGTAAACTTACAATATTGTTATCCATTTCGATGAATGATTTTGGCTCCATCATGCTATAGTAAACCCAGTAATTGAAAGGATCGATGCACATGAAAAAACTACTTTTGACGCTTGGCGTTTTGATTTTAGCAGTAGGTGGCTATTTTGGCTACACTTACTATACAACAACTTATCAAGGGATAACGGCCTATGCCATCACGCCCAACAAAGTCCCTGAAAAGACCCAAACGTACAGCGATTCCGGTGAAAAAATCGATGGCTCCTTTACGTATAAGTACACGTTTGAGTTTGTTAAGAAAAACGGCGAGAAAGAACTCATGACCTATGATCTTTCTGGTGAAAATGTGAAGCCATTCGCGCCAAATACCTTAGTCAAAGCAGAGATCAGTAAAACCCGTGTCATCTCGGGTCCCAATGAAGTCCCTCAATCAGAAGTCCCAGCAAAAATACTGTCTGAGCTGGAAACCTTTGACGAATAAGGACTTCTTACAAGAAACTTTCTACTTTTTAAGGTTCATTTTACTTTGACCGGCTATGCTAGCTTTATACCAAAACTATTTTTCTTCCTCTTACCAGTCCTCGCCCGACTGGTATTTTTTATTTTTTCTCAATAATCAGGCAAAATTTACGCGCCTTATAGACAGAACCGCTCTAGCTTCGCAATGTTTTTCTGTTCAAATTTTGATCAACCAGTTATTGACTATCGGAAATAAATAAACCGAGAATTATTAGGATAAAAGCTGAGTTCATCATAAAAAAACCGCTAGATTGTTTATCTCTAGCGGTTTTCTTGCGATTTTAGTATAGTTCCAAGTATTGTTCTCTTTCCCACTCGGAGACTGTTTGGCGGAAGGCTGCCCATTCTAATCGTTTTGCTTCGACAAAGTTGGCATAGATGTGTTTGCCTAAAGCATCGATCATCACTTGATCTTTGCGCAATGCTTTGATGGCATTGTGGATCGTTGATGGCAGATCTTCGATTTGTGCTTCTGCACGTTCTGTTTCGTTCATGATGTAGATGTTGCGGTCGACTGCTGGTGGTGGTGTCAACTCACGTCTAACGCCATCAAGTCCTGCTTGCAGTAAAACAGCCATTGCTAAGTATGGGTTGGCTGATGGGTCAACCGAACGCAATTCCAAACGCGTTGACAAGCCTCTTGATTCTGGTACCCGAATCAATGGTGAACGGTTGCGTCCTGACCATGCCACGTATACAGGCGCTTCGTAACCTGGCACTAAGCGTTTGTAAGAGTTGACGGTTGGGTTGCAGACAGCTGTGTAAGCACGGGCGTGTTCGATCAAACCGCCTAAGAAGTGATACGCTGTTTGGCTTAATTGCATTGGCCCTTCTTCATCAAAGAAGACATTTTCATCGCCTTTGAACAAGGACATGTTGCAGTGCATGCCTGAACCGTTGATGCCGAATAATGGTTTTGGCATGAAGGTTGCATGCAAGCCGTGTTTACGAGCAATAGTTTTCACGACAAGTTTGAAGGTTTGGATGTTGTCACATGCTTCCACTGCATCCGCATATTTAAAATCGATCTCGTGTTGCCCTGGTGCTACCTCATGGTGAGACGCTTCAACTTCAAAGCCAAGGCTTTCTAATTCTAATACGATATCGCGACGGCAGTTTTCCCCTAGATCGGTTGGGGCAAAATCGAAGTAGCCGCCTTTGTCGTTTAATTCCGTTGTGATTTCGCCTGCTTCATCTAATTTGAATAGGAAAAATTCTGGTTCTGGTCCAAGATTGAAAGAAGTAAAGCCAAGGGATTGCATGTCCGCTAATGCCCGTTTTAAATTGCCGCGAGGGTCGCCTGCAAATGGGGTGCCATCTGGATTGTAGATATCACAGATCAAACGAGCCACTTTGCCATGTTCACTTTCCCAAGGGAAGATCATCCATGTCGACAAATCAGGATACAGATACATGTCACTTTCTTCAATACGGACAAATCCTTCAATAGAAGAACCGTCAAACATCATTTTGTTTTCCAGTACTTTATCTAATTGACTTACAGGTACTTCAACGTTCTTGTTTGTTCCTAAAATATCAGTAAACATCAAGCGTAAAAAGCGCACGTTCTCATCCTTTACGATTTGTTTGATGTCTTCGGCAGTTCTTTCAAATTTTGGCATAGTATCCCTTCCTTTTTCCCAATTCTTTTTTTATATCACAGCAATGATCTACAAGTGTTCTACATTCGTGGACCTTTTTGCTGGTATGGCTGTTGTTGATTCAATCCACCTTGAGCCAAGAGTTCATCATAAAAAATTCGACGAACATCTTCATCGGTCAGCGGCGGTTTGTTCTTCGCTTCTTTTTCTTTGGCAACTTTCATTTCATAAACTCGTTTGATCCCAGCCATGTTCAGTCCATCGGAAAGATAGTCTTTGATCTCTAGCAAGGTATCAATATCATTCAGCGAATACATGCGTCGATTGCCATCGCTGCGTTCCGGGTGGATCAATTCTTGTTCTTCGTAATAACGAATTTGACGGGCGGTGAGATCGGTCAATTTCATGACTGTTCCGATAGGAAAGACTGACATTGAGCGCCGCAATTCTTTTTCCCGCATAACTTGGCTCCCCTCCGTTTCAATGATGCTGCGTAACTTTATGGAAACTATACCAATTCTTTTTTTGCGTGTCAACCCCTCATGTTAGAAAAAGTGACATGAATGCAAATTTTTTTGATTTTTTCATTAGGTCCTTGATTTGATCGTATGTTCAAGCAGTTGTTTTTATGGAAGAAATGGTGCTTTAGCCAAAAATGTTCGGTTTTTGCGTTCAAAGCAAGCCAAACCACTTATACTTCATAATTTTGTCACGACAAAAAAACGGTGCATCGGTTGCACCGTTTCTGCTTATTCCTGTTCTTGCGCCATTCTGCGTAGTGGATAGGTATCCTCCAGCGCAAATCCTTTGATATGATAGGTCTGTGTTGCTTCATCGAAGGCATTGCTCAAAACTAGTGACTCCCGTTTTAAACGATTCAGCGCATTGCCTTCATCGGCTTGCAGAACCAGATGATAAGGCTGCATGATCTGCATCAACTCCATTTTGATCGCCTGAGTCAAGCGTTCTTTGCCTTTGGTACTCTTTGCCGAAATCAAGACGTTGGGAAAGAGCGTTGGGACAAACTGATCGGCGTCGATGCGATCCGCCTTATTATAGACCGTCAACATCGGTAATTGGCTCAAAGAAAGTTCTTCCATTAACTTCAAGACGGTCTCCTCTTGCTGAACCCGTTCTTCGGAACTGGCATCGACGACATGCAGCAAGAAGTCCATGTTTTGACTTTCTTCCAGTGTGGAATGAAACGCATCGATCAATTGGGTCGGCAATTCTTGGATAAAGCCAACCGTATCGGTAATGGTGACTTCAAATCCTTCCGGCATCCGCCAGCGTTTCGTCAAAGGATCGAGTGTTGCGAACAGCTGGTCTTGTTCATAGGTATCCGCACTGGTTAAAATATTTAAAATAGTTGATTTTCCGGCATTGGTATAACCAATCAAGCCCATTTGAAAGACTTGGCTGTCTTTGCGCTTTTGGCGTGTCCGGTCTCGATGGGCGGCCACTTCCTTCAATTCCCGTTTGATGATGGTGATGCGGTTGCGGATGTGTCGACGATCGGTCTCCAGCTTGGTTTCCCCTGGCCCTCTCGTTCCGATTCCGCCCCCTAGCCGAGACATGTTCTTTCCTTGCCCTATCAAACGTGGAAGCAAATAATCCAGCTGCGCCAATTCTACTTGTAGCTTTCCTTCTTTGGAACGGGCACGCATCGCAAAAATATCGAGGATCAGCTGGACGCGATCAATCACTGGCACTTCTAGCGCATCACCGATCAACTGGCTTTGCCTTGGTGTCAGTTCATGATTGAAGATCACTAGATCTGCTTCATGTGCTTCTGCCAACTGCTGCAATTCCGCAACTTTCCCCTTGCCAATCACGGTTTGTCGATCGACTTGCTGCCGTTTTTGCACCAGTGAAAAAACAACTTCGCCATTGGCGGTTTTTGTTAAGCTTTTCAATTCTTTCATTGACGAATCAAAATGAAGATAGTTTTTCTCCGTTTCTACTCCGACAAGAATCACACGTTCTTGGCTCATCTTTTCTCCTCCAACCATTGGTTGATTTCTGTTTCAAGGGTACGTTGTTCTTCAGGTTGTCTCACTAAATCAATCCATCGGGGCTGTGCTCGGTTATTGAACCACGTCAGCTGCCGCTTGGCGTAGCGGCGTGAGTTTTGCTTGATTTGCTCAATGGTTTCATCCAATGTGGCCTGCCCGTGAAAATAGGGCAAAAATTCCTTGTAGCCGATCCCTTTTGCGGCTTGCGTTTCTGGATACTGCAAAACAGCTTTTGCTTCTTCGATCAAGCCTTGATCCATCATTAAGTCCACTCGCTGATTGATTCGCTGGTATAACAATTCTCGCTCAGTGGTTAAACCGATCATGAAGAAATCGTACAAAACTTGCGGTGTTTCTTTTGGTGCAGCAATACTTTCGCCAGTCATTTCAAAAACCTCCAACGCACGAATCACTTTCCGCTCATTGTTGTAGTGGATCTTCGCTGCTGCCAAGGGATCGACCGCCTGCAGCTTTTGCCATAGAGCTTCTTTGCCGATGGCTGCTGCTTCTTGTTCATAGCGCTGACGAATCGTTGAGTCGCCTTCTTCTGCCCCTAAACGAAAGTCATACAAAAGCGCTTGGATGTATAGCCCTGTCCCCCCCACAATGATCGGCAGTTTTCCTTGTTGCTGGATCGTCTCAATGGCCTCACGCCCCATTTGCTGGAAATCAGCCGCAGAATACGTTTCCGTCATTGCACGAATATCGATCAAATGATGAGGAATCCCTGCCATTTCTTCCTTCGTCACTTTGGCGGTACCGATATCTAATTGTCGATAAATTTGCATGGAATCCCCGCTGATGATCTCCCCATGGTATTTTTGAGCTAATTGGATACTCAAGGCGGTTTTACCGACTGCGGTCGGTCCCACGATCACTAAGACTTTTTTCATCCTTTTGTTTCCTCGCGGACCTGCTGCACAATTGCCCGAGCGTTTTCTGGAAAATCGGTGATGATCCCGGTCAACCCCAAAGCCAAGCAGGTGCGAATCGCCGCTTCTTCATTGACAGTCCACGGACGGATCGCAATCGGAAAATCAGTCAAGACCGTTGCTGTCTCTTGGACCCAGCGATAGGCCGGATGAATTCCTTCGATATACGGTCGGCTGAGCGCCAACGGTGGTTTGTCTTCCCCGCGTCCCATAATAAAATCAAGGATCGCATCCGGTTCGATCGCATGCATCCGATCCAAAGTCTCGATATTAAAGGAACAATACCAATGAGTAAAAGGCCATTCTTGGCTATTCAATAAATCGGATACTTTGGCTTCGATTCCTTCATACTCATAATGATCGGTTTTTAATTCGATCGTCAAAATGCCACGATAATTCTTCGCTGCAAGTAAATCCAACACTTCTTTTAGCGTGGGGACTTTGGCGGCTTGGAATTCCTCAGAAAACCAGCTGCCGGCATTGAGTTCTTTTAGTTCAGCAACTGTCAGGTCACAGATCCGACCTTTGCCGTTGGTCGTTCGATCAACCGTTTCATCATGCATGACGATCAAGCCGCCATCTTTTGATAGATGTACATCTAACTCAATGATATCAGCTTTGACCCGCACCGCTTCCGCGAATGCCGGTAGCGTGTTTTCAGGTCGGTTGCCGCTACTCCCGCGGTGGGCAACGATTTGTACCATCATTCTTTCACTCCATTCTCACTCTTTATTTTACCATGGAATCTGCTAGAACCAAAAAGCCTCTGTTTGTTTTGATCCTTTTAAGGGGACAGCGCTTTGTTTCGGTCAAAGAAAAACACTCTTACTATGATCGCAGTAAGAGTGTGTGTGATCAGTTGAAAAAGTGCAATCGTCGATACTATGGTTTGGTTACCTTAACCAAGGCGACCGACTGACCAGAAGAATCAAATCGTTTTTGAAAAATAGGTCAACGGTTCGCTCGTCATGTTTTTCATTTGGTTTTTACGCTCATTGACCATTTCAACCAATTGATCAAGGAAATTTTCCATAATGATCCGACCGCCTTTATACGTATACCCACCGATCTTAACGGTTTCCTCTGGCGACAAAATCACCCGACGTGTCCCGATTTTTTTGAAAAATTCTTCCAAGAAAAAATTCGGTAGATAAAAACTGTTTTGCGCCGCAAAAGATTGTAGATAGGCAAAATCATCGATGGTGATATAACAGTCGTCAAAGGCATCAAAGCTGACATACTCATCCATCAGCATGACCCGTTTTTGTAGAATCTCACTGATTTTTTGATTCAATAAAACCAGCGTTTCGATTTCTTTGACTTTATGCTCCAACAAACGGCGTTGTTTTTCTTTTTGTTCCTCATACCGTATGCGTAAATTAAAAATGATGGTTACTAACAATGCGCCCACTAAGACGCCAATCAAACCTGCTATTGCTACTGCCATTCTTCGATCCTTCCTCATTCCTTTTTTAATATTGTATCATATTTGAAAGTTTCGCAAAAAAGATAACGAACTTTTTATTTGACCTTTCTTGACCTAATCGGTATACTATCTCTTAGATATTGCGAAAACTTTATGCTAAACTATATCTATAACGATTTTTAGGAGGACTATCACTATGAATTTAATTCCTACTGTCATTGAACAATCATCTCGCGGTGAAAGAGCGTATGACATCTATTCTCGTCTATTAAAAGACCGGATCATTATGTTGAGTGGTCAAGTAACCGATGACTTAGCAAACTCGATCATTGCTCAGCTTTTATTCTTAGACGCGCAAGATTCTGAAAAAGACATCTACTTGTACATCAATTCGCCTGGCGGAAGCGTTACTGCTGGTCTAGCGATCTTTGATACCATGAACTTTATCAAAGCCGATGTCCAAACCATCGTTATGGGGATGGCTGCTTCTATGGGTTCATTCTTATTGACCGCTGGTGAAAAAGGCAAACGTTTTGCGTTACCAAATGCCGAAATCATGATTCACCAACCATTAGGTGGCGCACAAGGTCAAGCAACTGAGATTGAAATTGCTGCCCGCCACATTTTGGCAACCCGCGAACGTCTGAACAAAATCTTGTCAGAACGTACTGGTCAACCAATCGAAGTGATTGAACGCGATACCGATCGCGACAACTTCATGACCGCACAAGAAGCCAAAGACTACGGCTTGATCGACGAGATCATGGAATCAAACAAATTGAAATAAGCTTGCATAAAAAGGTGTACGAAGCAATTCGTACACCTTTTTGCGTCTTTTGGTTCATCGTCAGACTTCGCCATATTGGCCTTGTTGGTAAGCATGCCCATTTTCCACGTAATGCGTGATGTTTGCCTGATTTTTGGCGATCTCTTCTTCTGTCAACGGGCGGATCACTCGTGCCGGACGACCAAACGCCAACACATTAGGAGGAATGACGGTTCCTTCCGTCACTAACGAACCGGCACCTAACAAACTATTTTCGCCGATCACGGCATGATTCAAAACGATCGAGCTCATGCCGACCAGCGCCCCTTTTTTGATGGTACAGCCATGGAGCATACACTGATGCCCAACAGTCACATCGTCTTCAACGATCGTCGGGGCATCGTGATCAACGTGGATGATCGTTCCATCTTGAATATTGGTACGCGCGCCGATTTCGATTCGATTGGCATCGCCTCGAATCACTGCTTGAAACCAGACCGTACTATCTTTTCCTAGAGTCACGTTTCCTACGATCGTCGCATTTTTTGCCACAAAACAAGGTGTCGCTTGCGGCGAGGCGGGCGAAACTGTTTTTTGGGTTTCATTCCCTGATTGTTCTTTGTCCATCAACTTCTCCTTCCAATCCATAAACGGATCTGCGCTTTCTTTTTTCACTATAGCACCACCCTTGCTACAATGCAAAAAGAGCGCCAGTCAGACTGGACGCTCTTTTCGGCTTACTCGGCTTCTTCTGAAAATTGACTTTGATACAGTTGGCTATAAAAGCCGCCAGCTGCCAACAAGGTCTCGTGATTGCCTTTTTCAATGATCGACCCTTGATCCATCACTAAGATCAGATCTGCTTCACGAATCGTTGACAAACGATGGGCGATCACAAAGCTGGTACGACCTTCCATCACTTTATCCATTGCTTTTTGAATCAGCGCTTCTAAGCGGGTATCTACCGAACTGGTGGCTTCATCGAGAATCAAAATCTTCGGATCAGAGATGACTGCCCGGGCGATGGTCAACAATTGTTTTTGTCCCAAGGAGACATTATCACCTTCAGAATTGATGATCATCTCGTAGCCATCTGGCATCGTACGAATGAAGTGATCGACATTGGCGGTTTTCGCTGCATCAACGACTTCATAATCGGTGGCATCTAATTTCCCAAAGCGAATGTTATCGCCGATCGTGCCTTCATACAGCCACGCATCTTGTAAAACCATCCCAAACAGTGAGCGGACATCGTGACGTTCCATCTTTTTCGTGTCGATGCCGTCGATCTTGATAGCCCCTTCATTGACATCATAAAAACGCATCAACAAATTGATCAAGGTCGTTTTCCCAGCACCTGTTGGTCCAACGATCGCCACAGTTTGCCCAGCTTTGACTTCAAAGTTCAAGTCTTTGATCAATGGTTTTTTCGGATCATAGGCAAAGCCGACATGTTCAAAGGTCACGTCACCTCTGATTTGTTCCGGTAATTGGATATCGGTTCGATTGACTGGCTCTTCTTCCTCATCTAAGATTTCAAAGACCCGTTTTGCTGCTGCTGAGGCACTTTGCAAGACGGAAGACAACTGGGTAATGTTCCCCATTGGCTGACTGACTTGCCAAATGTATTGAATGAACGCTTGCAGCTGACCAACAACGATCACGCCGCTGATCACGTAAAAACTACCCATGACTGCCATTGCGATATAGGTAAAGTAAGCGGTCATTTGCACCAGTGGCATCATCAATCCTGACACAAAGGCAGAACGAAAGCCGTAATAGCGCAACTGGTGGTTAACGTTTTTAAACCCTTCAAGTGTTTGCTTTTCCCGTCCATACACTTTCAACACACTGAATCCAGTCATGTTTTCTTGTACGTAGCCGTTCAGATCTCCTAACGAATTTTGCATGCCTTGGAAGTCCTTTTGCGACTTTTTGACGATTGTGCGAGAAATCAATAAGGAGGCTGGGATCATGATCAATGAAACCAATGCCATGTAAGTATTGATATAAAACATCATAGAAACCGCCATAATGATTCCTAAGAAGGCATTGACGATCCCGATCAAGGCTTGCTGCATCGCACCGCTGACGGCATCCACGTCATTGGTCACCCTTGACAGGATATTCCCTTGCTGGTTGCGGTCGAAGTAAGAAACGGGCAGACGATTGATTTTTTCTTCAATGTCTTGCCGCAAATCTCGCATCGCAGATTGGACAACGTTGGTGATCAGCAGCCCTGACATCAATTGTGAGAAACAGTAACCGACACCAACGACTGCGATCCAGATCAAGCAAAGGATCACGTAATCAAAATTAACGCCTTCGCCTGCAGCGATGTTGCGGCTGATCTCTGTCGTCGGCAATCCAGAAACATACGGCATTGCCGCATTGAAGCCGACGGTTGCAACTGTAAACAGCAAGACTAGGATAAATTGTACTTTGTATGGTTTGATGTAAGCACCTAACCGTTTTAAAGAAGAGATTGCTTTCATTGTGCCAACTCCTCCTCTGATAATTGTGACGCCGCAATGTCGTAGTATACTGGACAAGTTTGCAGCAGTTCTTTGTGGGTACCGATCCCAACCACATCGCCTTCATTCAAGACGACGATCTTATCGGCATTCATGATCGTTCCTACTCGTTGAGCAACGATCAAAACGGTCGATTCCGTGGTTTCTTTTTTCAAACGTGCCCGCAATTTTGCATCCGTTTGGTAATCCAATGCAGAAAAACTATCATCAAAAATATAGATCTCTGGTTGGCGAATCACCGCACGGGCAATCGCTAGACGTTGTTTTTGTCCGCCAGAGAAGTTGCTTCCGCCTTCTGCCAAATGAGCATCAAAGCCATCTGGTGTGCGAGAAATGAAATCGGCCGCTTGCGCAATCTCGGCTGCTCGTTCCAGCTCTGCTTGCGTGGCATCTTCTTTCCCATAGCGCAGGTTTTCTGCGATCGTCCCTGTAAATAGCAACGCTTTTTGAGGGATAAACCCGATCTTGTTGCGCAAAGTCGTTAAACTGTAATCCCGAACGTCAACGCCATCCACCAAGACTTGGCCTTCACTGACGTCGTAAAAACGCGGAATCAATTGGATCAAGGTCGATTTCCCGCTCCCGGTACTACCGATAAACGCCACAGTTTCACCTGGTGAAGCGGTAAAGCTAACATTACGAATCACTGGACTTTGCGCATGTCCCGGATAAGCAAAGGTAACATTTTTGAATTCCAAGAAGCCTTTCGTCTTAGTTTCTGTCACTGGCTGTTCTGGTTCTTTGATTTCAGAAGTCGCATCTAACGCTTCTTGGATTCGACGAGCAGAAACCGCCGCTCGTGGATACATCGTAAAGACAGTCGCAAACAGCATGAAAGAAAACAGCGCATGGAAGATGTATTCGATAAATGCAATCAAGTCACCGACCTGCAGTTGCCCTTGATCGATCTGAATACTTCCCGTCCAAATAATCAAAATCATCACGATATTGAATAAGAAGAAAAAGCCCGGTTGTGCCGTTGCCATCAAGCGAAACAAGCTGCGAGAACTAGACGCATAGGCTTGGTTGACTTTGCCAAAGCGTTTTTCTTCAAATTTTTCATTGACGAAGGCACGGATCACTCGTAAACCAGAGAGATTTTCCCGCAAAATGCCATTGATTTTATCTAGATTGGCTTGTTGCTTGGTGGATAATGGTTCCGAGATTTTGGCAATGGCGATGACTGCCATTAGCAATATCGGCAATGCCCCCAAGACATATAACCCTAGTTGTGTACTTGTCCGCATGACCATGTACAAGCTGACCACAAACATCATGGGTGTCATCAAACCCGTCCGTAAGATGCTTTGCATAAACAGCATGATTTGATACGCATCATTGGTCACACGGGTGATCAATGATGAAACCCCGATTTTTTCATATTCAGTATGTGAATAGCCTTGGACTTTTTCAAAAAGATCGTCACGAATATCTGCCACAATGTTAGTGGTGATACGTGACGTGAAATAGCCTAACAAAATGTTCATCGTGATCCCCACAATGGTGATCGCGATCATCGCCGCACCCATTTTCCATATGTAGTCGCGATCACCAGCGGCGATCCCTTTGTCGATCATTCTTGCCAATAACGTCGGCAAACCTAATTCAATCAAAATAAAACCAAAAACACAGATGAAATTAAAAACCAGCAGTTTTTTGTTTCTCATCGTATAGTGCCACATTAATTTCAAAAAATCCCCTCCTTTTTTACTTCATTACTTCTACTATAGCATAGGAATATTCTTATTGTAATGCACTTTCAACGAAAAAAAGTAAACTTCGGAAATAGTCGTTTCATTTTCTTTCAGTAAACCTTTTCAAAAATGACGTGTTTCTATACTTATTCGTTTTTCTGTGATAAACTAGGGATACTTGTAGTGGAACGACTTACAAACCCGGTGAATTTTTTATGACGACATTTGGAAAGCAAAGACGAGGCTTTCTCTTTTTTCTCACAACGATTGTCTGAAAAAAGCATGCAGCGGCTCTCGAAGCCTTCTTTTCAGGTCACTTTATTCGGACCTCGATTTTGTGATGCAGCGAATTCATCAACCAAATAGACTACTGCGAAAAGCAGATAAAGGAGAAAAGATATGATTTACAAAATTTATTACCAAGAAACAAAAGACCGCAACCCAAAGAGAGAACAAACCCACTCTTTGTACATTGAAGCAGACGATGCAGTGATCGCACGCCGTCTAGTGGAACAAAATACCCCATACAACATCGAGTTCGTTCAAGAACTAGATGAAAAACATTTAGCTTACGAAAAAGAAAACGCTGATTTCAAATTAGCGGAGTTTTAAGATGAAAGTTTCGCTGAAAAATAATGAGACCGGCGTATTCGGCGTCGGTGGACTTGGCGAAATCGGAAAAAACTGTTATGGGGTTCAATTCCAAGATGAGATCATCTTAATTGACGCGGGAATCAAATTCCCCGAAGATGAACTGCTTGGGATCGACTATGTCATTTCCGATTATAGCTACATCGTTCAAAATTTACCGAAAGTCAAAGGCTTGATCGTTACTCATGGTCACGAAGACCATATTGGCGGAATCCCTTACTTGTTGCGGGAAGCCAATATCCCAATCTATGCGGGACCATTGGCACTTGCTTTGATCACCAACAAATTAGATGAGCATGGCTTATTGCGGGACGCGGAATTACACGAAATCAATGAAGATACGGTGATTCGTTTCCGTAAAACGTCCATCAGCTTCTTCCGAACGACCCACAGTATCCCTGATGCTTTAGGTGTCGTTGTCAAAACGCCTTCTGGCAATATCGTCGCAACTGGCGATTTCAAGTTTGACTTTACGCCTGTGGGCGAACCAGCAAACTTGCACAAAATGGCAAAAATTGGTGAAGAAGGCGTCCTTTGCCTCCTTTCCGATAGTACCAATGCAGAGATTCCGACCTTTACCAAATCAGAAAAAACGATCGGCAGCTCGATCCAAAAGATTTTTGAAAAAATCGATGGTCGGATCATTTTTGCCAGCTTTGCCTCCAACATTTTCCGTCTCCAACAAGCTGCAGATGCGGCGGTTGCGACTGGACGTAAAATCGCCGTTTTTGGACGCAGTATGGAAAATGCAATCGTCAACGGACAGCGCCTTGGCTATATCAAGGTGCCAGATGGTACATTTGTGGAATCTCATGAGATCAATCGTTTGCCTGCAAATGAAACGATGATCCTTTGTACGGGTTCTCAAGGAGAGCCGATGGCTGCTTTGAGTCGGATTGCCAACGGGACTCACCGTCAAATCCAAATTCACCCAGATGATACCGTGATTTTCTCAAGCTCACCGATTCCAGGAAATACCACGAGTGTCAATCAGCTGATTAACTTGCTGTTGGAAGCTGGCGCAAACGTGATCCATGGCAAATTGAACAACATCCATACTTCTGGTCACGGTGGCCAAGAAGAACAAAAACTGATGTTGCGTCTAATGAAGCCAAAATTCTTCATGCCTGTCCACGGGGAATTTCGGATGCTGAACATCCACACCCAGTTGGCACAAGATGTCGGTGTACCAAAAGAAAATTGTTTCATTATGGAAAATGGTGACATGTTGGCCTTAACAGCGGATACCGCTCGCTTGGCTGGTCATTTCAATGCCAATGATGTTTATGTTGACGGCAGCGGTATCGGTGATATCGGAAATGTCGTCTTACGAGATCGTCGTATTCTTTCAGAAGAAGGCCTCGTCTTAGCGGTAGCGACAGTCGATGTGGCGAAGAAAGAAGTTCTTGCTGGACCAGATATTCTTTCTCGTGGGTTTGTTTACATGCGGGAATCCGGCGAGATGATCAACGAAGCCCAACAAATTCTCTTCCGTGCATTGCGGGAAGTCTTGAACCAACCAGACCCAACAGAACACAAATTAAGAGAAGCGATGTCATCGGCTTTACAGCCATTCCTATTTGAAAAAACCGAGCGTCATCCAATGATCCTTTCAATGATCATGACACCGGATAATTTATAGTTTCATATGCAAGGGGAGTTCTCAGTTTACTGGGAACTCCCCTTTTTCCTTTCCGTTGCAAAAAGCAAAAAAAAGACCATCGAATCGATGGTCTTTTGGGTTTTTGATTTCAAAGTGCTCTTACTGGCAGTTTGTTTGAAAGCTTACGCTTTGTTTACGTTAACTGCTTGAGGTCCACGATCAGAATCTTCCACGTCGAAAGTTACTGCTTGACCTTCTTCTAAAGTTTTGAATCCTTCACCTTGGATCGCTGAAAAGTGTACAAATACGTCTGTACCGTCTTCGCGAGAGATAAAACCAAACCCTTTTTCAGCATTGAACCATTTTACTGTACCTTGTTCCATTATAAAAAAACCTCCTCGTGCATAAGCACTTAATTATGTGTAACATTGCCTTTGTGCGATAGAGGCCTAACGTGCGTTTCAACATCTATTCAGCAAACAAAATTACAATAATATTTTACACTTGCCCGTATTTTTTTGCAAGACAGACGATTAGACAATTCACCTTTATTTTTAATAATGTTCGCAAATTAGCCGTTGTGTCAGCAAATTTCTTGATGCCAGAGGCCTTCTTCTCGCAAACTAACATAGGCATTGTCGCCAATAATTAAATGATCCAGTAGTTCGATCCCCATCAAGTCTCCGCACTTGATCAAGCGGCGTGTAAACAGCAGATCTGCCTCTGAGGCTTGGGGACTACCGCTGGGATGGTTGTGAACGACGATCACTCGTGCGGCACTGTAGCGTACCGCCCAATGAAAAATCTCCCGTGGGTGAGCGATCGACTGATTCAACGATCCGATGAAGATCGTCTTTTTTTGAATGATCTCATTTTTGGTATTCAAATAAATCCCGAGCAAGTGCTCCTGACGAAAGTCTTTTAATTCTTGGATCAGCTGATGAGCGATCGCCATACTGGAGTTGATCTTGCCGTACTTTGGTTGAACAGACCGCTGGATCCGCACACCTAATTCAATCATCGCTTTGATCTCGATGGCTTTGATTTGTCCGACGCCGCGAATTTCTTGTAATTCATCGATTGTCGCTTCTTTTAATTCATACAATTCTTCAAAACGATTCAAGACACTAGCCGCTAATTCCAAGACATTTAGGGGCCGTGAGCCAGTCCGCAACAAAATTGCCAACAGTTCTTGGTTCGAAAGGGCATCAACCCCATATTGCACTAAGCGCTCTCGTGGAAACGAGCTTTGGGGAATCTCTGTTTCATTGATCATAAAAAAACTCCTTTGCGTCGGTCTAATAAAAGATACGCAAAGGAGAGAGTATTTCATGAATAAGATGCGCAAAAAATCACAGTTAAATCGAAAAAGCCGTTTCTAGAAAATCTGGGACATCCTCTAGTGAAGGCAAGACTTTCAAGACTTTTTCTTCAATGATGGTCGTCGGCGCGATCAAATCGGGAATCATAATGACTGAGATCCCTGCCCCATGAGCAGCATGAATACCGTTAGCCGAATCCTCAAGGATCACCAATTCTTCTTTTGGTACCGCCAGTAATGCATGAGCTTTTTCAAAAATCTCAGGATCTGGTTTTGCCCGTGTGACATCATCAAAGCAGACAATCTTAGGAAATTCCGCCGTTAAGTCTGCTGCTTCCAGCAAGGTGTCGATCACTTTGCGCTGGTTACTAGACGCCAACACTCGGGGAATCTTTTTCTCATCAAGATAATGCAATAACTCGTGGATCCCCGGCTTCAATTCAGCTTCGCCCCGTTGGAACATTTCCAACGTTTGCTGAAAAGCCGCTTGAATAAATTCTTCAATCATCTGATGACCAAAGGCTTCATCGAATCTCTCATGATAAGCTGCCCAGACTTCTTCATCCGAAACACCTACATAGGCTAGGTATAACTCTTTTGTATAGGGAATACCCATTTGATCAGCCACGATTTGAGTCGCTTGGTAATAAAGCAGCTCCGTGTCAAAAATCAAGCCGTCCATATCGAAAATCACACCACGTAACTTAGCCATTTCTTCCTCCTATTGCCAATAACAATTCACGAACTTCTGAAACAAAATACAAGGATCCTGTCACCAGCAGCAAATCTTCATTGGTCATTTTTTCTAATAATTCTGCCAAGCCAAACTGCCATAAAGAAACGGTTGAGATTCGTTTTTCATCAAGTTCCTGATAGCCGTCTGCCAAATGCAGTGCTTTGGGAAAATCGAAGGTCGTTAAATAAATCTCGGCTTGGGGAATCGATAGCAATTGCTGAAGCATCTCATTGACGTTTTTGGTTTCAAGCGCTGAAAACAGTACATGGATGCGATATTCGCTGAACTCTTCTTTCATCGTATCTACTAAACGAGCCATGGCGTGTACGTTATGGGCACCATCGATAATCACTAGTGGCTCACTACTGATTCGTTCCATCCGGGCGGGCCAATAGGCTTTTCGCAAGCCATTGCGAATCTCTTTGGCTGAAAAGGGCAGTTGCCGCAGGTCGCAATACAGGCTGTATAATTGGATCGCAACACCGGCATTTTCTGGTTGATGGCGGCCTAACATCGGTGTTTTCAAGCCTTTGATTTTGCCATGCTCATTTTCAAAATCAAATAATTCTCCCCATTCTTCATCGGGACGACGATAGGTCACACGGTACTCTTGCCCTGCATGATAAGCAGGTGCCTGTGCTTCTGTAGCTTTCAAATCGATCACCGAAAGCGCACTTTCAACGATATTGCCAGTAACAAGGGGTGTTTGCGGCTTGATGATCCCTGCCTTATGGGCAGCGATCGCTTCAATGGTATCCCCTAAGACATCCATGTGATCCATGCCGATCGTCGTGATCGCGGTCAAAATAGGAGAAATAACGTTGGTACTATCTAAGAGTCCCCCTAATCCAACTTCAATAATCGCAACATCGACCTTTTTTTCTTCAAAATAGCCTAATGCCATAGCGGTAATGATCTCGAACTGGGTGATGCCCGTCAACGTTTCATCGCGATCAATTTCAGCAACCAGCGGCTGGATTTTTTCCACCCAAGCGACCAAGTCCTCATCTGATATAAATTGTCCGTTGATTTCAATTCGTTCATTGAACGCTTCAATGTGTGGGGAAGTAAAGGTCCCCACTTGCTGCCCAGCTTCTTCTAAAAGACTGCGCAAATAACTGACGGTCGATCCTTTGCCATTCGTACCGGCGATATGGATCATGGTCACCTTTTTTTCAGGATTACCCATCCGTTTTAATAATGCTTCGACACGCATCAATCCAGGTCTTTGCCCAAATGTCAAACGCGAATGGATCCACGCTGTTGCTTCTTCGCTTGTCATCTCGCTCACCTCGCTCCTATTTTAACAAAAAATGAACGGCTTTCCCAATTTCTTTCCTTTAAACGAGAAAATTGTTCGCCCTGTTTCTATTGAATAAGCAAAAACAAGCATCTCCGAAAGATGCTTGTTTGCGTGTGATGTGCTCATCCTATTGGATTGTGCGTAATTGTTCGATCCGTTCTTGAACGGCTTTTTGTTTTTCAAGATAATCGGCTTCTTTGCTGCGTTCTTGTGCCACGACTTCCTCAGGCGCATTGGCAACGAAGCGTTCGTTCGCCAGTTTGCCTTGTACCCGTTGAACTTCTTGGGTGAACTTCGCTAGTTCTTTCTCCAAACGCGCGATTTCTTCTTCAATGTTGATCAACCCAGCTAGTGGCAAGTAGATCGTCGCACCTGATAGGATGGCAGACATCGCCAATTCAGGGGCTTGCAAGCTGTTAGAGATTTCTAGTTCTTCTGGATTACAGAAGCGTTCGATATAGTTTTTGTTAGCAATCAAGAATTCTTCGATTTCAGGCTCATTTGCTTGGATCAGCAAAGTGATTGGTTTCGAAAGTGGTGTATTTACTTCTGCTCGGATGTTTCGAACCGAACGAATCAATTCTTTCAACACTTCCATCCCTTGCGCCGCTTTTTCATCCGTCCATTCTGGAGCCACTTGTGGATACTCAGCAACGACTAATGATTCCCCTGTATGCGGCAGCTTGCTCCAGATTTCTTCTGTAACAAATGGCATGATTGGGTGCAACAAGCGTAAAATTTGATCAAGAACATGGACTAAGATGCTCTTGTTAACTTGTTTCGCTGCTTCATTGTCACCATATAACGTTTCTTTCGACATTTCAATGTACCAGTCACAGAAATCATCCCAGATAAAGTTATATAATTGACGACCTGCTTCACCAAATTCGAAGCGTTCAAAAAGGTCAGTGACTTTTTCAATCGTTTCATTCAAGCGCGTCAAGATCCAACGATCCGCCACTGATTTTTCACCAGAAAAATCAATGTCTTCTGCAGTCATTTCGCTGACATTCATTAAGACAAAACGGGAAGCATTCCAAATTTTATTGATGAAGTTCCAAGCAGCATCCATTTTCTCATAGCTGAAACGCACGTCTTGTCCCGGTGCAGAGCCATTTGATAAGAACCAACGCAATGCATCAGCGCCGTATTGTTCAATGACTTCCATCGGATCGATCCCGTTTCCAAGAGACTTACTCATTTTGCGACCTTGTTCATCACGGATCAATCCGTGGATCAAGACATTTTCAAATGGTCGTTTACCAGTAAATTCCAAGCTTTGGAAAATCATACGGCTTACCCAAAATGCGATAATGTCATAGCCAGTCACTAATGTATTCGTTGGGAAGTAGCGTTGGAAATCTTCATTGTTTTCATCTGGCCACCCCATCGTTGAAAACGGCCATAAAGCAGAACTAAACCATGTATCCAATACGTCTGGATCTTGCTGCCAATTTTCGGCATCTGCTGGCGCTTCAAGTCCTACATACATTTCCCCCGTTTCTTTGTGGTACCAAGCTGGGATTTGATGGCCCCACCACAACTGACGAGAGATAACCCAGTCATGGACATTTTCCATCCAACGTAAGAATGTTTGGTTGAAACGTGGCGGATAAAAGTCCACCGCATCGTCGGTTTCTTGGTTGTCGATGGCTTGTTTTGCTAATGGTTCCATTTTTACGAACCATTGTGTCGATAAACGAGGTTCGACTACTACGCCTGTCCGTTCTGAGTGACCTACGCTATGGACCATTTTTTCGATTTTGATCAGACGACCTAACGCTTCTAAATCTTTCACGATTTGCTTGCGAGCAGCAAAACGATCCATGCCTGCATAGGTACCTGCTAAGTCATTCATTGTTCCGTCATCATTCATGACATTGACCCGTGGTAGGTCATGGCGGTTACCGACCTCGAAGTCATTCGGGTCATGGGCAGGAGTGATTTTTACGACCCCTGTTCCAAATTCTTGGTCCACGTACTCATCAGCGATGATTGGGATCTCTTTATTGACCAAAGGCAAGATCACTTTCTTACCAATCAATGCTTGATAGCGTTCATCTTCTGGATGAACCGCGACTGCTGTATCCCCCAACATCGTTTCTGGGCGAGTCGTTGCGATCTCCACCACGCCGCTGCCATCCGCTAATTCGTAAGACATGTGGTAAAAAGCACCTTCGATGTCTTTGTGGATCACTTCAATATCAGATAATGCCGTGCGGGCTTGCGGATCCCAGTTGATGATGTACTCGCCACGATAGATCAAGCCTTTTTCATATAGCGTCACGAAAACTTTACGAACCGCTTCGGATAATCCATCATCTAATGTGAACCGTTCACGGCTATAGTCTAGGGATAAGCCTAGTTTCGCCCATTGTTCCCGAATGTGACCGGCATATTCTTCTTTCCAATCCCATACTTGTTCAACAAATTTTTCCCGACCAAGGTCATAGCGAGAAATTCCTTGTTCCCGCAGCTTTTCTTCTACTTTGGCTTGGGTAGCGATCCCGGCATGGTCCATTCCTGGCAGCCATAAGGTGTCATACCCTTGCATCCGTTTTTGACGAATGATGATGTCTTGTAACGTGGTATCCCAGGCATGACCTAAGTGCAATTTTCCTGTTACGTTTGGTGGTGGAATCACGATAGAATAAGGTTTTGCTTCTTTGTTGCCGCTTGGTTTAAAACGGTCATGCTCTAACCAATCTTGGTAACGCCCGGCTTCTACTTCTTGGGGATTGTACTTGGTGGATAGATTCTCAGTTTCTGTCATAGTTGGTCCTCCTAAAGTTACGTTTTTTAAACGTAATGGTTGGTGTGGTTTTTTGGTGCCTGTTGCTGGGTAAAGCGCGAAAATGTTTGAATCGTTCAGGATGAGTGCAGTGGTAATTAACAGCTGTTTATTGTTGGTAAAAAAAATTGCTTACAGAGGTCATGGCTCACTTCCGTGATCCTCTATTGTGTCTTAGGGCTTTTGGCAAGCGATCTGGCTCGCTTCGTGAACCAATTTTGTTGACTTCGCGTACTGTTCATCATCTGCTCTGTCCCTCTTTGTGCGCCAGTCATAGTGATTCCTAGTATAGTTACTACGCTCCCTACGGTCGCCTAGTACTGTTCATCATCTGCTCTGCCCCACTTTGTGCGCCAATCATAGTGATTCCTAGTATGGTTACTACGCTCCCTTTGGTCGCCTAGTACTGTTCATCATCTGCTCTGTCCCTCTTTGTGGGCCAGTCATAGTGATTCCTAGTATGGTTACTACGCTCCCTTTGGTCGCCTAGTACTGTTCATCATCTGCTCTGTCCCACTTTGTGGGCCAGTCGCAGTGATTCCTAGTATGGTTACTACGCTCCCTTTGGTCGCCTAGTACTGTTCATCATCTGCTCTGTCCCACTTTGTGGGCCAGTCGCAGTGATTCCTAGTATGGTTACTACGCTCCCTTTGGTCGCCTAGTACTGTTCATCATCTGCTCTGTCCCACTTTGTGGGCCAGTCGCAGTGATTCACAGCAAAAAGCGCCCTAATGCCGAGGCATTAGGGCGCTGATACGCGGTACCACCTAAATTGCAGATTGCTCTGCCACTTTGACGTGAGGTAACGTTCACGACGCGCTTGATCTTACTGTGCGGCTTTGTCTGCAAGAAACAAACCGTGGTTCGGATCAAAGACCTTCAAGCTACCTTTTCAGTGTCTGGGGAAGTCTTGCACCGACCGACTTCTCTCTGACCGCCAGGGTCACTGATACTCCTCTTGAACATTGTCTTGCCATCATAGATTCTTGTTTCATCTTGCTACATTCTACAATGAACTTTTTTGAAAGTCAATCAGAGGTTTGCTTTCGCTGCATCGATGGCTGCTTGATAATCCGGTTCGTGGGAGATCTCAGGCACGATCTCAACATGTTGAATCACGCCTTCACGGTCCAAAACGAAAATTGCTCGGGCAAAATGACCGAAGTCTGGGATCATGATTTGATAGGCCTCACCGAAGGTATTCGCCGGATCATGAAGCATGATCATGTCGACGCCTTCTTGGCCGCACCATTGTGCTTGTTCTTCTTTTGTATTGTTAGAGATCGTTACAAAATTTATATCATCCAATTGACTTGCTTCTTGGTTGAAACGCTTGGTCTGCAACGCACAGACACGTGTCACGATATCGGGAACAACGCTGATGATCGTTGGTTTTCCTAAAAAATCAGTCAGTGTATATTCCTTGTCCTCTAAACTTTTCAAGCGAAAATCAGCTGCTTTATCCCCTACTTTTGGTTGGTTGCCGGGCATCTCATAAACCGTTTCTTTGCGTGTAACTTGCATAACATCTCTCCTATAGCATTTTCTCCCAGTATAAGAAAGATTGTCAAAAAACGAAAAGGATTTGCTCAGACTTTCGATTTTTGCGAGTAGGTCGTATCAAAAAAAATCAATGTTTGCAATTCTGTCGTCAAATCAATGTATTGGATATTGACGTCCTTTGGCACGATGACGGGATCAGGGGCAAAATTTAAAATCGCTGTGATCCCAGCATCCACGATCGCATCGATCGCCATTTGTGAATAACGGCTAGGAACGGTCGAAATCGCTACTGTGATCCCTTTTTCTGCTACGACTCCCACCAATTGGTCCATTCCATAGACATAACGTCCACTAATGGTCTGGCCAATTATTTCTGGATCATTGTCAAAAACCGCGATGACGGAAAGATTTTCATTTCTGCGAAAATTGTTGTTAGCTAACGCTTTTCCTAAATTTCCATAACCAATCAAGGCAATTTTTTTCTCCTCATTGGTTTCTAAAATATAGCTCAAAACCTCAATCAAGTAAGGAACATCATAACCATACCCACTTCTGCCTAATTCTCCTAAATGAGAAAAATCTCGGCGGATCGTGGCTGAAGGAACTTGCGTGATTTCTGCAAACTCTTTTGATTTGATTCGCTGAATACCAGAGGCATCCAGTAATTTTAAATGTCGTAAATAAGCTGGCAAACGTTTTGCCGTTGCTTTTGGAAGTTTTTTATCTCTTAGTGCTTCCATCCTGTCCACCCTCCTTGTTAAATGATTCACATATTGAGTGTAGCATGTTCCATTTTCAATAGCAAGAAAATATTCACAAACTCTCTCATACGATGAAAAACGACCACAAATGTTCCATAACAGTTGTGGTCGTAGTTTAAAAAAGAGAGTTTATTATAAGAATTCAGCGAATTCAGTTGCTGCTTTTTCTTGATTTGCCGTGATTACTTCCAGTTTCAACCCAGCCATCGCCCGTTCCATCATCCCTTCGATATCGAGACGCTCTTCATATTGGTGTACCTTATCCAGTCTTGGGCGCGTCTTTGGTTGAGGAGGTGCAAAGATTGTGCAGCAATCCTCAAAGGGCTGAACCGATAACTCAAAGGTATCAATGGCTTCGGCAACTTCAATGATCTCCAATTTGTCCATCGTTGCCACTGGGCGCACGATTGGCGTATTGGTTACTTCATTGATGGCGACCATGCTATGCAAAGTTTGTGAAGCGACTTGTCCTAATGATTCGCCGTTTAAGATGATTAAACCGTGACGAGCCTCACGAATCGCATCTGTCAAACGCAGCATCATCCGACGGGTGATGGTCATCCAATAGCCTTGCGGCACACGGTTTTTGATTTCTTCTTGGATTTCCGTAAACGGAACTTCGATAAATTGGATGCTTCCCACATAAGGAGCAAGCTTCTTCGTTAAATCTTTGGCTTTTTGTAATGCTTGTTCACTCGTATAAGGAGGACTTGCAAAATGGACTGCTTCGATCTCAACACCGCGTTTCATGGCAAAGTAGCCTGCAACGGGCGAATCGATACCACCAGAAAGCATCAACATTCCCTTACCGCTGGTGCCAACGGGTAAGCCGGCTGCTCCTTGGATCGTTTCATAGGACAGATAGGCGCCATCGATCCGTATTTCCACCCGCAGATTGATGTCTGGTTTTTTCATTTGGACTTTGATATCAGGAAAACGGTCGATCACCGCATTACCTAAGGTCAAATTCAACTGGTTGCTATCTTGCACAAACGAGTGATCGCTGCGCTTAGCTGTGATTTTGAAGGTCTCAACACCGGTGTAGATCTCTGCCATAACGTCTTGAACGGCTTTCTTTAATAACTCAATGTCTTTTTCAACCCGAATACTAGGGGAAAAGTTTTGAATCCCAAAGACTTTTTGCAGCTTAGGAATGATCTCTTGGCTGTTTTCACCGTTCAATAGCAAGTGCATGCGATCTCGCTCGGCATGAACTTTGACATGGGGATAATCGGCTAAGGTACGTTTGACGTTTGAAGCTAATTGCATAATAAAACTACGACGATTTTTGCCCTTTGTTGACAGTTCGCCGTAACGAACCATGATTTCTGAATAATTCACGAGAAAACTCCTTTGATTTGGATTGATTTTATAGTGCTATGTCGTGCTTAATTGATTTTCGAAAATTTTTGGTACAACTGGTGGAAGACGATTAGAAACTGCTCGACTTCTGCCATTGTATTGCTCTCATCTAAACTGATACGAACAGCGGATGTCGCTAACTGTTCCGGAACGTGCATCGCATGAAGCGTACTGCTGGCCATCTTTTTACGAGAGGAACAAGCGCTCGTCGTCGAAAGATAGATCTGCTTTTCTTCAAATGCATGGACTAAGACTTCTCCTCTGATCCCTTTTAATGAGAAACAAAGTATATGTGGCGCAAACCCTTCAGTGCCAGAAAAAAGCGTGACTTTCTCATAGCCAGCCAGTGCTTCTTGCAAATAGCCTTTTAATAATTGAACATGGTTCGGCTTTTCAGCCTTGTGTTCCGTCGCTAAACGCAGGGCTTTTGCCATGGCAACGATTGCTGGTACATTTTCGGTACCGCTGCGCTGGTTTTGCTCTTGCCCACCGCCAGTCATCAATGGCGCCAACTTACGACCTTGTTTCCAATAGATAAATCCGGCGCCACGAGGTCCGTGAAATTTATGTGCAGAGAACACGGCAAAATCGACTCGCTCATTGAACCATTGCTCTTGCGGGACCTTTGTGATGGCTTGGACGGCATCTACATGGAAATGGATCGTTGGGTAGTCCGCCAACACGGTTGCGATCTCATGGATCGGTTGAATCGATCCTACCTCATTATTGACCGCCATCACCGAAACCAAAATCGTTTCTTTGCGAATCATGTTTGCTAATTCTGACACGTTGACAAAGCCTTGAGCATCAACAGGGACCACACTGACCTCAAATCCTAATTCGGCTAATTGAGCCGCTGTTTCACTGACGGCAGGGTGTTCAATACTGGAAATAATCAGGTGATTCCCATAGGCTTTTTTCGCTAAAGCAGTCCCTTTGATGACCCAGTTGTCTCCTTCGGTCCCCCCACTGGTAAATGCGATCTCTTTGGAAGAAACGTTTAACAGATCGGCGATCTGCTGACGTGATTGCTGTAGCAGGCGATTGGCTTGATTTCCTAAATCATGCAGGCTTGAGGGATTGCCGATGATTCGCTGACTGACTTGGACATATGTATTTAAAGCTTGTGGATAAATAGCGGTTGTTGCACTGTTGTCAAAATAGATCAATGATAGGACCCTTTCTCTAAAAAAATTCTTTCCCATTATAACTGCTCTTGGGCTGAGTTTCAAGGTGACTCGCTGGCTTTGGCTTTATTTAAAGGAAACTTTCCCTTCCTTCGTAAGCGTTAATCATGCAGCGAGCCATTCTTTCCATGAAAAAAGCCAGTCAGTTTTTCACTGCTGGCTTTCGTATTATACTAAGTCGCGGTTATTGAAGTAGAAGTTTTCGATCCTTTTGAAGGCACCTGGTTCTACTCGTTCCAACGCTGTGCCGATTTCATCTAGCGCATCTTGATAGCGATATTCTTTACTGAACAAGTAAAGTGATTTGTCGATCGCTGCCTTGATATCTGGATGAGAATGACGATAACGGTTGGCATATTGCATCATTTGCTCAGTCAATGCCGCAGCATCCACCAAGTCTTTCGTTTGTTCATCTAAAAGATCAAGATCTTCTTCACAGACAGAAACCAATTTATTGATTTCTTGCATGTTGATGCGAATCTTGTTCAATTCTTTGCCTAGTTCTTCCACCCGATCTGTTGCCACGAAGAAGAATTCTAAGTACTCACCTGGCAAACCAGGTAAGCGTTGCTTCTCAACAAACCGCTTCAAGTTGCGTAGACGGAATTCGAAGCTTTCCACTTTTTCTTGTGCAACTTTTTCGCCACGACGTAATTCCGCAAGGGAATCATCGATTTCGACTTGCTGGCTTTCCACATCATCCAAAATCTTGTAGGCATCTTTGTAGAAGCTTTGCACTTCTGAATAAGGAATTTCGTGCTTTTCTAATTGTGGTAGGTACTCGTTATTGCGACGAGCCAATTCGTCGACTTCCGTTTGGAAACCACGGACGCGACCTAATTCATTATGATTCAATGTATAGCTTTGTGCCGTATGATCCAACTCGATCAACAACTGACGGTTGTTCTTCGTTGCGTGGTCAATATAGTCTTCAATGATTTGGCGATTTTTCATGACATATTTCTTGGCATTGATCTCACGTTCCATCACCGTATACAAGGCATCGATATCACTTGCAGTATCACGACTTGCCACTTCAACGGAAGCGACTTCTGTTTTCGCTAGATCGTTCATGGAGTTTTCAACTCGTTTTTTCACACGGTTGATTTCTTCTTGGAAGTTTGCTTCTGGGAACACATATTTTTGTTCTAATAATTTTTTGTAGCCATCTTGGATTTCTTTCAACTGATCTGGGAAGGTACGGTTTAATTCTTCGTAGGCCGCTGGGATCCGTTTCATTAAGTCTTCTACTTCATAGGTGTGTTTTTCTGCTTGGTCTAACACTTCCCGTGCTTCCACAGGATCGCCTGAAGTATTTAAGGTAACAAATTGGGTGAACTCAATTTCAATGTTTTTGATTTGTTTTTGCAGCTCATTGTAAGCAGGACCGAATTCTTCGCCTTGATCCCGTAACTTCTTCTTCAAGTCTTCGTAAACGTCCAACGCTTTTTGGACTTCCAGTGAATTTCGTTCTTCACTTTCTCGTAATTCTTTCAAGCCGGCGCGAATCTCTTCTACTTGGCGTTCCATCTCATCCATGGTCGCTTCCGCTTGAACGATCGCCCCTTTTGCTTTGAAAAAGCGGATGCGTTCGTTTAGTTCTTCCACTTCAAAGATTTGACTCTCAAGTTCAGCAAAAGATTTTGTGGAGATATCTGTCCATTGTTGGTTCCACTCACGAAAGGTATTTTGACTTTGACCAACCAAGTGCATTCTTTTTACTTCATCGACTTCTTCGATCACCGGTAAGTCAAACAGATTTTCTTTGCGTTTTTCCAAGTCATTTAGCTTTTCTTGGTTTTTCTTCCGCATGAAAAAGCCAATTGCATACAAGACCGCTGCGATGATGATGATGGCAATGACAATTCCAAAGATGATATTAGTTCCCATTTTGTGGTTCCTCCAATTTTCAAATATACATGTTTCGTCTAAAATCTGCTGATCAGCAGATTGATTGATAAGTTCATTGAGTATAAAAAGGACAGACAGTCCCTTTATAAAAAAGCATCTACGCTAGATTATAGCATAAAGAAAAAAATCAAGCATTAGATTGAGGCAAAAAAGATCGACTTTTTTCGCATCGAATAAAATCATTCACGGCTTTTCCATCGATAATGAAAACAAATCGTGAAATTTACATCAACAAGTGACTTTTTTTCTGATTTTTCCGATTTTTTTCAAGAAACCGCTTGATTTCTCCCTATTGAAACTGTACTCTAGTAAAAAGCTTGAACAGGAGTAATGTCAAATGAAAGTAGCGAAATTCGGAGGCAGTTCCCTTGCCTCAGCCGAACAAGTCGAAAAAGTTGTTGCGATAATTGAAAGTGATCCTAAAAGACGGTTTGTTGTTGTTTCAGCGCCTGGTAAGCGTTCCAGCGACGATCAGAAAGTCACCGATCTGTTACTAGCAGTCTGTACCCGTCTGTCTGCCCAAGAAGAAATCACTGATTTAATCGAAGAAATCTATGCCCGCTATACAGCGATCGCCGCCCCCTTTGGTATCGAACAAGTTCATTTAGACCGCATCTGGCAATCATTGGCGGCTTTTCAAACACTGCCTACTCAAGACAATCCGCATCTTTATGATACGGTTTTGGCAAGCGGCGAAGACAACAATGCCAAATTGATCGCAGGGATTTTACAAAGCCGTGGATTAGCTGCTCGCTACATGAATCCGCAAGAACTTGGGTTGTTAGTGACGGATGAACCCCAAAACGCCCGTATCTTGAACAAGTCGTATGCCAAGATCGCACAATGGCGCGATAGTCCTGAAATCTTAGTGATTCCTGGCTTCTTTGGTTACACAGAAGCCGGCGAAATCTGTACCTTCTCTCGAGGGGGATCAGATATTTCTGGTGCCATCGTGGCGGCTGGTCTGCAAGTAGAATTGTACGAAAACTTTACCGATGTCGATGGGATTTTTTCTGCTCATCCAGGCTACGTTCATCATCCAGAGTCCATCAAAGAAGTAACTTACCGAGAAATGCGGGAGCTGTCTTATGCCGGCTTTACTGTTTTGCACGATGAGGCGTTGATGCCTTCATACCATGCGAAAATTCCCGTGGTGATCAAAAACACCAATAATCCAAGTCATCCAGGTACCTTGATCACCAACCAAAGAGACAATTTGGATCAGCCGGTGATCGGCGTTGCCAGTGACGAAGGCTTTTGTATGATCTATATCCGCAAATACTTGATGAACCGCGAAGTTGGGTTCACGTTACGGGTCTTAGAGATTTTCCGAGAATTTGATTTAAATTATGAACACATGCCTTCAGGAATCGATGATATCTCGATCATTATGCGCTCCAACCAGTTGAATCCAGTATTGGAAGAAGAACTGCTGCGCAAGATCGCCTACGAGATAGATCCCGATGAACTGCGAATGACCCACGATCTATCCATGGTCGTCGTCGTTGGTGAAGGGATGCGTCAAAGAGTCGGGATCACTGCCGACAGTACCGCTGCCCTTGCGCGAAAAAATATCAACTTAGAGATGATCAACCAGGGGTCCTCTGAGGTCAGCATCATGTTCGGCATCCACAAAGAACAAGAAAAAGCCGCTGTCAGAACCCTTTACTACACTTTCTTTGATTAAACCAAACGTGCCAGTTGCACCACTCCTTTTGCTGATAAGCAATCGGAACGGGCAACTGGCACGTTTCTTTATTATTCTGACGATTCTTGGGCTTGCGCTTGTTTTTGTGCCAATTGGCGTTTGATTTCTGCCTTGATTCGCGGTTCAGGAGCAAACCATTCTTCCCAATCGCTAGGCTTCATGACTTTGTGGGTCTCAGGATCATAATGGGGCTGCCCATCTGGGAAAAGTTTCCCCATATTGGCTTCATGAACGATAGCCAGGATCGGCGCTGGATCGACCCCTACCAGTGAAAAAGAGCCATAGGTAAAATACAGCAGATCACAGAGCGCATCGACTTGTTCCACTAGGGAATCACTGACAGGCTGTTGTTTGGCAGCCAGCTTGGCTTGGGCTTGATCGATTGCTTGATGCAAATGCTCCAGGCCTGATTGGAAGGTCTCTTCGTCATTGTTGCTGGCAGCATAAAGGAACTCAACTAATTCTTCAATTTTAAAACCAGCACGAAACTGGGCTTTTTCCGCTGAAAAAGCTTGTGGATATGGCGGTCGTGTTGGATCAAAGGTTTTATGAAACTCTTCCGTCATTTCAAATGGACTCATTTCTCTCGCTTCTTTCTGCTTTTTCTAATGGTTCTGTTTCATGGTTCTGCGCTGTCTCCTACGTTGCTTCATGGATTGGCTACACCTTGTTTATTTTTTTAATTCAATCCCTTGCTTGGGCATCCTCGGCAATGATCCCAAAATGGATCAAGGCTTTCTTGATGCCGTCATGATCGTTGGTGTCCGTCACAAAGTCAGCACTGGCTTTGGTGATGGGCTGGGCATTGCCCATCGCAACCCCGATCCCCACACCTTCTAACATTTCCACATCATTAAAATGATCCCCAAAGGCCATCGCTTCTTCCATCGCGATCCCTTCATAGGCCAAAAATTCTTTGATCCCTTTGATTTTCGAACCGTTTTTCGGCACGATATCAACAGAATAGGCATTGGATCGCTTAAAATCACATTGCGGCAGCTTGGAGCGTAATTTTTCGCGCTCTGATTCAGGGCTCAGCATAATGCACTGATAGATTGGCTCTCGTAAAATGTCCAATGATTCATAACGTTTGGCGTTGCGATTGGGACTGAAGCGCTGCAAGACTTTCTTTAAAAAGCCGACGGGAAATTTTTTCGGTACATAGCGCAAATAGCGCTGCATGACGGGTGATTGGCTTAAACGGATCGTCAAGCTGCCAGCCACTTGCGTTTCTCCGCCAAACATGACTTGACGATAATTTTCATCGGCGTATTCTACGATCGCTTCCAGCGTTTGTTTTGGAAAAGGTTTGGCATAAATCAAGGTTTCCTTCGTGTAAACATATTGGCCGTTATAGGTGATAAACATGTCTAACGACAAGTAATCGATCACCTTCTCTAAATCAACCGGACCACGTCCGGTGGCAATGCCGCAGAGGACGCCATTGGCTTGGGCTTGTTTGATGGCTTCACGGGTACTGGCAAGCGCCTTGCCGTTACTGGCAATCAGTGTGCCATCAATATCAAAAAAGATTGCTTTTATCATATGACTCCTCAAAATAATTTCAACTGATTAGGATTTAATGCTTCGTAATCGATCTGCAGCGCATCGATCAATGCGCGAGCATTGTCAGCGGCGTCACGACCGGCATTATTATTGAAGACCACTGCGACTTCTTTGGCATTGGCTTCGATGGCTTGAATCGCTTGTTTTAACTCCGTTAGTTCGGCTTGGTCATAGCGATACAAGGTCCGCAGATTTTTGGCATCTGGCCCCGTCGCTGTCCAGCCGCTGTCATTGCGTCCATGAAAACGGCACAGGACAAACGCAGGATTGGTCACGGTTGGATCAAGGGGAATCGTGGTCGATAGCTTTTTCGGCTGATCAACGACTACTAAGGAAAACTGTTTTCGCTTCATATAATCGATCATTCCCGGATACAGTTTCGGCTGATACCAGCTGCTGTCTCTCAGCTCAATCGCCACTGGGTAACCCGCAAACCATTCTCGCACTTGATCTAAATAGGCGACATTTTCTTTCGTACATTTAAAGCTGTTGGGAAATTGCGCCAATAGGCAAAACAGTTTGCCCGCTTCTACCATTGGCGCGATCGCTTCTTTATAAAGCTGCAGCGCTTCGGTCATGGTCAACTGATCTGGCAAATCCCCTTGGGTGGTCACACTTTGATGGACTTTCAACACAAAGCGGAAATTTTCGGGAATCTGGGTCAACCAATTGCGCACGTCTTTTTCTTTTGGCAAAAAATGATAGGTGGTATCCAGCTCAACTAACGGAAAATAACGGGCATACTCAAATAATTTCGAGTTTTTTCTTTGCACGAGACTGCCATGTTCACTAAATGTGGTACAACCAATTCGAATCATTTTTTCCCATCGCTCCTTGTTTTCTTATTTTAATAGTATACAATAGTTTTGAGTTAAGAGTAAATAAATCATTGCAGGTGATGAAAAAATGAAACGAATTCTCGTGTTGCACACTGGCGGCACCATCGCCATGAAAGAAGATACCCTGACAGGCGGCGTCAGCCCCGATGTCAGCAATCCGCTGATGGATGCACCGATCCACATTGATGACGATGTTGAATTGATCGTCGAAGACATTTTTAATATTCCCAGTCCTCATATGACGCCAAAAGAAATGCTGCAGCTGAAAGAACGTATCCAGCTGGCGCATTTAAGCGGTGTCGATGGGGTCGTGATCACTCACGGAACCGATACGCTGGAAGAAACGGCCTTCTTTTTAGATACCACGATCGGCGGTCAGTTACCGATCGTGGTGACTGGTGCCATGCGCTCAAGTAATGAAATCGGCAGTGACGGGCTTTATAACTTTGAAAGTGCGATTCGGGTCGCCAAGTCCCCCGATGCCATAGGAAAAGGTGTCTTAGTCGTCATGAACGATGAGATCCATTCCGCACGTTATGTTACGAAAACCCACACCACCAATATTGCGACGTTCCGCACCCCGACATTAGGTCCGATCGGCTTAGTCACAAAGCACCGAATCTTGTTTATGCAAGAGCTGTTAAATAACCGCCATTTGGATGTTGATCGTGTCGATGGTTTGTTTCCGATCGTCAAAGCCTATGCTGGGATGACCGGGGAATTGTTCGATGCTTTAGCCGACTCGCTGATCGATGGACTAGTGATCGAAGCTTTAGGCGCTGGCAATCTGCCGCCTCAAACCATTGAGCCTTTGAAAAAACTGATCGCTAGAAACATTCCGGTCGTCTTAGTTTCTCGCTGCTTCAACGGAGTTGCCGAGCCGGTCTATGACTACTTAGGCGGTGGGATCGAATTGCAAGCTCTTGGGGTGATTTTCTGCAATAGCATCAATAGCCAAAAAGCCCGCATCAAATTGTTGATAGCGAAAAACCGTGGATTGACCATGGATGAGCTACCTGATTTCATGGAGAATTGACCAAACAAAAACCCTTTTGCCATTCCGTTAACGGAGGCAAAAGGGTTGTTTTATTTTTCTCGCCAAGTAAACACGGCTTCGCAGTAAGTATCCTCACCGATCTTGATCTCGTGGATCGTTTGCAGCGGCACAGCCTCGCCGGCTTCATCGATTGTCTTTTCATTGATTTGAAAATGGCTTTCGATCAAATGGCCGTAAGCAACTTCCCGATCAAAGCGGATCGTCACTTGTGTCACTTCATGTTTTGTTAAAAACTCATAGCCTAAGACGTCCATCAGCCAATTGAAATACATGGCGTTGTTGACATGCTGATTGCTATCGATATCGTAGAAACGCACCCGATACGGCAAAAATTGTCCTTGTGTGATAGGGGTGATCTTCGGATAGCGTTTGATTCGCTTAATTTTTTCACTGCCAAAAGGCACCACGATCTCATCCGGAACACTGCTGACTTTGCGCGTCTCCGGGTCCATCAACGCAAAAACCGCTTCGATTTTGACCAATTCCGTTCCGTCTTCTGCCAATAACCAAAAGTAACGGTAGCAGAAAAACTTATTGTATTCTCTCGCCTGGGTCGCCACTTGGATCTGCTCCCCTACGCGCGGCAAACGAGTTACCGTTATGTGATAGCTGGTAATGATCCAGGTCAAGCCATAACTAGCGATGACTTCCGGTCCGCGGTTTAACGTCGCACTTTGTTCTTCTGATGTCTTGATGGCGATGCCTAGCATGGCTGGAAACGTCATCGTTTGGTTGACATCACATTCATAATACGCCACTTCATGCGTGGTTTGATACTTTGCTGCCATAGTTCTAATTGCCTCCTAAAAACGACTCAATATTTCATCGACAGTTGGTCCATAACTTTCGCCAAATTGATTCAAATGGACCAATAAATAATACAATTGATACACTGGCAGTCGCTCTTGCCAATTCTCATCTAATGGATAGACTTCTTGATAGCCTTCCAAAAATTCCTGACGAAAACCGCCGAAAAGCTGGGACATCGCAATATCCATTTCTCGATCCCCATAGGCGACTGCCGGATCAAGAAACACTGGTTCTCCTTGTTGATCGAACAGCACATTCCCCCGCCAAAAATCACCGTGTAATAAAGCAGGTGTGACGCTGCGATCACGCCAATTCTCATGCAAAAATTCTTTCAAACGCAGATAAGCGGCTTCCCGTTTGGCATGCCAGTGATTACCCAGCTTCGCTAATTCGACTTGCACATCCAAACGGCAGACTGTGTAAAAATCAAGCCAATCGGTGGTTTTCGGATTGACTTGCGGCAAAAAGCCGATGTAATTGTCTTCGTAAAAACCAAAAGACTCCTGCGTCTGCTGATGAAGCCGAGCCAAGCATTGGCCTAAGCGCCGCTGCTGTCCTTCCCCACTATCGATCCATTCCATCAATAAAAATGCCCCCTCTTCGGTCTGACCGAGGTGTTCGATTTTTGGCACCCGCACGAAAGGGGCTAATTCAGCTAAGCCGTTGATTTCTGCTTGAAAGAACATCGATGAAACATGAGGATGGGTCTTTAAAAAATAGCGATTTTCTCCTGTAGTGAACCGATACGTTTGATTGACATCCCCACCACTGATGGGCGTCAGCGAGCCGGTCATCCCGATTGCTGCGAACAATGCTTCCTCCATACGGATCTCCCTTTCTTTACTCAGTCAGTTGGGCAGTCAAGTACGCTTGTTCCTCTTTCGTCACCCCTAGTCCTTGCAGAAGATACTGATCGACCGAACCGAAATGCTGATCGATTGCAGCCAAACTTTCCTCAAGAAAACTCTCTTTGGCACTCATCAAAACCGTGATCGCCGTTAAAAGCTCTTGCGGCAAATGCTGGGTCATTGGGGCAAATTTTTCTTTTAGCATTGGGGCTAGATAGCGATTGGTCGCTAAATAATCTTCTTTGATCGTCGCTGGTGCCACCGCCAACACATGCAGCAATAAAAAGGCGCCAAAGCCTGTGCGATCTTTGCCGGCGGTACAGTGGAACAAGGTTGCTCCTTCGCCTTCCGCATTGTCGATCACATGATCAAAGAACTGCCGATATTGTTGGCGGGCATAGTCGCTTTCAACAAAGTGACGGTAGACTTTTTTCATCTGCTCTTCGGCATCTTCCCCATCTTCCAAGCGCTGCTTCAAGCTTTCTGGCGACAAGGAAACCATCGTTTCGTCTTCTTTGAAAATAGGTAAAAAAAGCTGCTTTGCTGTGGCGATCGGTCGATCAGGCTGTGCATTGGCTTCAGCGATGGAGCGAAAATCAATGACCTGATTGACCCCATAGTTTGCCAGTACTGCTTGATCTGAAGCAGTCAATTCATTGATCGCCGCACTGCGGATCAATTTTTTTCGTTTGATCGTCGTGCCGTTTATCGTTTGATAGCCGCCAAGTTCTCTGACGTTTGCTGCTCGTTCTAGTTGAATCAATTGTGTCATTGCTTATCCCTCCCGCGATGTTCTAGTTAAAAGTATAGCAGAAACTTCGCTATTAAGGGCACTGAAACCTAGATTTTTCTATGAGCTGAGCTTTAACGGACAAAAAAAAGAAAGACCACACGCAGTCTTTCTTTGCTTTCGCTTGTTAAAAAATGTTTCTATTCGGCTTCGATCACGGCGGCAGAATCATCTAAGATCGAACGATCCAGTTCGTTGATACGGCTGCTGGTCACCATTCCCGCAACCATACTGTCGCTGACATTAACGAGTGTCCGTGCCATATCGATCAATGGTTCAACAGAAATAACTAAGCCTACGATGGCGATCGGCAAGTTCATTGAGCCTAAGACGATCAATGAAGCAAAGGTTGCGCCACCGCCGACACCAGCAACGCCGAATGAGCTGATCGTAACTACTGCAACTAGCAGCAGGATAAACTGCCAATCAAAGACATTGATCCCAACCGTTGGTGCAACGATCGTTGCCAACATCGCTGGATAAACACCCGCACAGCCGTTTTGACCAATCGATAACCCAAAGCTGCCTGCAAAGTTAGCCGTGGCTTCATCAACACCTAACGCTTTGGTTTGGGTTTCGATGTTCAATGGCAAAGCACCCGCACTTGAACGAGAAGTAAAGGCGAAGCTCAAGACTGGAAAGGCCTTTTTGAAATACGTTACTGGATTGACCCGAACAGCGATCAGCAATAATGAATGAACGAGTAAGACCAAAATCAAAGCGGCATAAGAAGCGATGATAAATTTTCCTAAGTTCAAGATGGCTTCAAAATCACTTGAAGCTAATACGTTTGTCATCAATGCCAAAACGCCATAAGGTGTCAGGCGCAAAACTAACGTGACGATACGCATCACGATTTTATATAAGCTGTCCATCAAATTCGCAAAAGTTTCCGCTTCTTTCGGTGATTTGCGTTTGACACCAAGAAAGGCGATCCCAACAAAGGCTGAGAAAATCACGACCCCGATCGTACTTGTCGAACGAGTACCAGCAAAGTCGGCGAAGACATTACTTGGGATGAAAGAAACGATTTGTTGTGGGATCGATAGATCTTGGACTTGTGTCGAACGTTCCGCTAATTCTGCGATCCGCGCTGTTTCCGTTGCTCCTTCGGTAAAGCTGGCACCGTCAAGACCAAAGACCATGACCATCACGATCCCGATCAAGGCAGCGATCGCCGTTGTCCCTAGCAAAGTCGCAAGAACCGTAAAACTGATCTTCTTGATTTTTTCGCTTTCTTTCATCTTGGTGAAAGCACCAACGATCGAAACGAAGATCAAGGGCATGATCAGCATTTGCAAGAGGGCCACATAGCCGCTACCGACCATCGTGATCCAGTCAAGAGCTTGCGTGACAACGTCAGAGCCTGTCCCAAAAATCAGCTGTAGCACACCACCAAAAACGATCCCGACGAACAACGCCGCAAAGACCCGCGTTGAAAACTTCACGTGACGCTTTTGCAATAAGTAGAACCCATAAATAAGGGCAGCAAAAAGTAGAACAACAATAATAGTTAACAGATTTGTCATTTGAATCCTCCTTTTGTTCAATAAACATGACAAAGTCTGTCAGAGGAAGTAAAGGTTCCCAGTGACCATTCTTCAACAGTTCACTCTAATGAGACGTGTGGCATCATTAGTGACTATTCCATTTTAAAGAAGTTTGCTTCATCTTACAATAAATAAGTTCCCACTTTTCTGGGATGGTACCGCTTTTTTGTCAGTAAATAAAAAAAAACCGTTGCCACACTCCCATGCTGCTAGGATTTCTGCTTTCCTAACGGTTGGATTGCGGCAACTGGTTCGTTATTTTTTTATTTCGTCTTTTTGAAAATTTTCAGTAAATATTCAGTCGGCCATTAGAAATTGCTGACTTACGCCAAAGCGCCCATTGGATCCCAAGGTGCTAAGACCGTTGGTTCTGCTTCAAAGGCAGCCAATTGTTCTGCTGTCAGGAATTCTTTGCGAACCACGATTTGATAGGTGTATTCATCCATCCATGCATCGCTCATGACGAAGAAGCCATTCGTTCCGACTTTTTCACCCCAGCTGTTTTCGACTTTCCATTTGGTTGATTCGCCGTCGATCAAGTCAACGCCAGTCAAGACCATCGCATGGGTCATTAAGCTTTCGCCAAAATCTAAGCGTTCTGCTTTGGTCATCGTAAAGTCGATATCAAATAAGTCGTTGATATCATAGGCATCTAATGCCATGATCCCAGTATCTCTGGTAGAAGATTGACCGACATCACAACCGAACCACACGGACTCCCCTTGTTCCAATTGAGCGATCGCTAATTTTTTGAAGGTCGGCATATCGACGTTCAAGTATTTGACTTCTTTGCCGCCAACCACGTTGCCTAGCATTTCTACGGTATACGATTGATTGTAAGGTTTGTCGGCAGTTGGTGCGTTGATGATGCTGACATAATCGTCAAGGTCCACCCCGACATATTTTTCATAAAAGCTTTGTGGTGTTAAGTTGCGATCAATGTGATAGTTTTTGTCTTCATCACGGTATTCAAAAGCAAAGGTTTCTGGCGGTGTGCCTAAAGAAGTCGCTAAGAAACGATAAATGTCTTCCAACATCGCTTCTTTGGCTGTTTGGATGTCTTCAGCTGTTTTGCCTTCAGCCACTAGCTGACGCAAAGCAACCGCATCTTTACGCAGTTTTTTGTTCAAGTAATTGTTTAGGTCACGAGAATTGGAAGAGTTGCTGCTTTCTGGCATGACCGTTTTTGGTACGACACCATATTTTTGGAAAATCGAAACGATCATGTCCCATTGCCCACCATCTTGTTGTGGTGTTTGCAATAAGAAAGCAACTTTGCGACTTGTTAAAGGTTCGTTAGCAGTTGCTAAAATATTTTCATAGAAATAGTTGGCTTTTTCGTATTTGTCCCAAAAGAAGGTATGGTTTTGCGACAATTCAAATTCTTTTAAATTGAAATCATTCAGCATCTTATGACGGAATGTATTCAATGCGGCAAACATCCAGCAGCGGCCTGATTGTTTTTGGTTTGAGACTTTCCCTGTTGTCACATCGACTGAGAAAACCGGCACATTGTTGACTTTTGCTGACACGTTTTCTGCAGAAGCGGTGATCCCATTTTTCACAACACTCCGTTGCAGTGCCGTTTGTTTATTATTTTCTTGATACGCTTGCGCAAAGGCAGCGGTGGTCTTTTTTGAAATTTCTGACATATTTCTTCATCCTTTCACTTTCCGTTCCTTCCATTTTACGCCTCTGCCTCTCAAATAACAACCGCTCCTAGAAAAATGAAAAAATCATCTTTCTAAGAGCGGTTGCTCGTATCAAGGATTTAAAGGGTTAGCATCAAAAGCAAAAAGCCAAGTAAAACAAAGGATAGTCCTCGTTCAAATCGTGCATACAGGAAGCGGATCGGGCGGCTAGCTAGCAAGATCGTCAGTAAAACACTGGCTAACACCAACGTCACAAAGCCTAATACCGACAGATTCAAGTCGGTGATGGCTAATGCCCGCAAGCCCTTGATGAAGATCCCCTGTAAAAGATAGACCAGCAGTGTGTTTTTGCCCCACTTCGTAAAAAATAGGTGCTCTCTGGGCACGAGGCTCAGAAAACCGATGATCCCCATCAGCCCGATCACGAAAAAGACCGCACGCAAGGGACCGCCGAACAACGGATAGCTCAAGTAATCGTCATAAGGCTTGGAACCAAAAACCATGTACTTGTTCATCCCATGAAAAAACGCGATAAAGGTGTAGATGATCGGTAGGAAAAGCAAACTGATGGTTCGAATCTTTGGTTTCAATAAAAAGCGCATCTCATTTTTGGGAAAATAAAACCCGATAATGAAAAACGGCAAAAAGACAAAGGTCCGCTGCAAGGTCAACACTTGATTTAAAAACGGCACGTAGCCAGCAAAGATGCTCAAGCCAATACTCAGCAGGATCGCCTGCTTTTTGGACATTTTTTGAAAGATCAACAGCGAGAGCTGCCAAAAGAACATGCTAAGCAAAAACCAAAGTGCCCATTGCGGATTCAACAGTTGGATTTTTAGCGACTCCCGTAGACCGATCAACCAGTAATAGACGGTGTAAAACACCTGAAAGAAGACATAAGGCAGCAAGAACTTTTTCATCAACTCACGAAGCTTGTGTCCCTTCGTCAACGGTTTGGCAAAGTACCCAGCCAGAAAAACAAAAGCTGGCATGTGGAAAGTGAAGATAAAATAATATAGGTCATGATAAAACTTCTGATCGCCGATAAAAGGCTGCAGCAAGTGACTGAAGACGACCAAGATCATCAGTAAAAATTTTGCATTATCAAAGTAAGCCGTTCTTTGCGATTGGCTCATAAAAAGTTCCTCCTCTAAGTTGTATCTGTCAAAGGATACCTGATCCATGAAACAGAACTGTAACAAGCTATTTACTTTTTTCTAACGATTCTTGTTCATTTGATTACCAGTTGCTATTTTGTATAGTTTGTATTAATATATATAATACAAAGGAGCTGTTTTCGATGATATTTGATATTCAAACCCAAAGCAACCAACCCATCTACCAGCAGTTGCGGGAACAGATCATTGTCGGTATCGCAAAAGGCGATTTGGCCGCTGGCGAATTGCTGCCATCCGTCCGTCAATTAGCCGAAGAGATCGGCATCAATACCATGACGATCTCAAAAGCCTACAATTCCCTCAAAGAAGAAGGCTTGTTAGTCACAGATCGCCGCAAAGGAACCGCCGTTGCCGCGCCACCACCGTTTACTTCCGGACAAGAAGCGGAGTATCGCCAAAACTTACAGCTACAGCTAGCAACCGCTCTCTTACACGGCAAAAGCAAGCAAGCGCTTTTAACGGATGTTCAACAACTTCTGGACCAATTTCCTGAAAGGAATGAATGCAAATGACTTATCTTTTTTTCATTATTGCCCTCGTCCTCTGTGGGACGACCGCATTTGGTTTACGCTTGATCAGTAAACCCCACAAAAATGTTTTACTCGAAAATACCCTTGCCCCTGAGCATCTGGATGATCCTAGCGTCCACAGCTTGATCACAGAATTTCGCAAGCGTATCTTACAAGTCGTTGGTACATTTAGTGTAGCAAGTCTCCTTTTTTTGTTCAATTTATCTGACTCCATCATCCTTACCCTGTTCTGGCTTTATATGGCCGCTTTGCTGGGGACAGCTTACTTGGTGCAAGTACATTACATCGGAAAAATGCGGCAATTGATCCTTACCAATGGATGGGAACTACCCATCGATCCGATTCGGATCGATACGAAACTCGTTCAAACCAAAAATAAGCGGATGCTGCCGTGGTATAGCCTCGTTCCTGCGGGGATTTTGTTGATGATCAGTTTGTACCAAGCATGGCAGTTGCCTGATCTTTCTACAGGATACTTGATGGGCGGTGTCTCCTTAGCAATTTTTGCGCTGTTCCTCTATCTCTGGGTGATCATCAGCCGCTTACCCGTTCGCGGGATCAGCGGTGATTCAGCTATCGACCAGCACATCAATGATTTAACAAAGCGCTATTGGTCCTTATTGATCGCTGTCACTTGTACCATTACACTGCTCTTATTGACTGTCCCGCTGGCGTCCATGTCCGCCACTGGAGCATTCAGTACTATCCTCTTAGTGCTCTTTGTTGTTTTGGTGGTTTTCTTGATCGTCTTTACCTTCTTCTTGTTGCTAGATCTGCGTAAAAAACAAGATCAGCTCTTAGAACCGGCAGCACAACCGCGCTATTATGGCGAAGATGCTTACTGGCGATATGGTTTTTACATCAATCCTAATGATGCGCGACTGTTCGTTCCTGACCGTGTTGGGATGAATATCGGCATCAATTTAGGCAAACGCAGCGGACAAATCGTCGCAGGCATCACCGCGGTCTTCTTACTTGTGTTAATGGTCGGTACCATCATTCCAATGTACCGCTTAGATTTCGCTCCTGATGCGATCACCGGTGAAGTGCAAGGACAAGAAGTCACCTTTGATGCACCAATGACCGGGAAAACAACGGTCTCTTTGGCAGATATAGAAACGGTGGAATTGATCGAAGCTTTGCCATCGCCTCGTGTTCGTACCATGGGTGTAGGAACCGCCAGTTACCAAATCGGTCAGTTTACCGTTGCCGGTGAGCCTGCCAGAATGTTCGTCGACACAAAGGTGACGCCCATTTTAAAAGTCACTACTAACGATGGCCCAATCGTTTTTTACACAAATAAAAAAGCCGCCGAAACGACGGATTTATACGAGGAACTAGTACAGAAGATTTCCTCAGCGGAGTGAGTGTTCTGGAAAAAAACTGGGGAACCCATTATCCCCAGGCTATCCACAACCAACAAAAGAACGGACTCTTTCCAACAAAAAAACGACCTTCAGAAACGAAGGTCGTTTTTGATACTCCGGCAGTAGGACTCGAACCTACGACATCATGATTAACAGTCATGCGCTACTACCAACTGAGCTATGCCGGAAGAATCTATCTGTACTATACCAAATAGTCAGATAATTTAGCAAGAGCAAAAATCAATTTTTTGATCCTTTTTTTCAAGAAAATCCCCTTTTAGAAACTTCCCTTCCCGCAAAGCGTTTTTCTCAAGAAATATCCGAAAATCTCATTGACAAAGTAGCGCCTTTACGGTATTCTATATCTTGTGTTAAATAACACGCCGCTTTAGCTCAGTTGGTAGAGCGCATCCATGGTAAGGATGAGGTCGACGGTTCAAGCCCGTCAAGTGGCTTTGGTAGGACAACGTTTGTCGAACGTTGTCTTTTTTTGTACATCTAATTCCCAATATATAGCGATAATTTCTAAAGTTAACAATTCGTATTGCCTCTAATTACTTGCGATATACAAAAGAAATAAGATCGTAAAACCCAATAGTACGAAAGATACAACGGCTTTCACCATTCTCGCTGCATCTTTAAATTTGAACAAGAGCGTATAAAGATTAATAAAGTAAATGATCGACAGGACTGCTTCTTGCGAATATTCCTTCACTTGGATCAAGCCTAACCATATACTCAGCAAAAGAATCGAAAAAACAACCTAATAGTTTTCTGCAACACGCTTCATTTCATTCTCCTTTCCAATGATAGCCACTTGCAACCAGCTGAATCATGGAAACTCAGTAAATTATCAGCCCCTCTCTCCAATACTTTTCCTACATCCTTTGCTTATTAAAAGTGTAACAAACTTTCTCTTCTAATGGTCAAACTTGTTCAATTTACATAGTTATTCTTTGTTAAAAAGATTAAAATGGTTTTTCAATCGTTACTCACAGCTCAATTTTAGGCACTTCTTTTTTACAACAAAAAACCCGCTCTCCTAAAGCTAAGAGAGCAGATTTTTCAACTAAACTGAATTTTTTTGAAAGGATATGCCTTATGCTGACTTAAAAAATAACATATTTTTCCGTTTAATTTAAATTTTTACTTCACGACCAGCACCGTACATTTCGAATGATTAACGACATAATCGGTGGTTGAGCCCACGACAGCTCGGGTCAATGTGCCTTTACCAGTTGCACCGATAACGATCAAATCAATTGGATACAATTCAGTCGCTGCATGAATGATAAAACGTTTTGGATCACCGACTTCAACGATCACCTCAACATCTTCCACCCCATGTTGATTGGCATCATAGATTTTTTTCAACATATCCGTTTCCACACGTAATTTTTCTTGATCAAAAATTTTCGCAAAAGCATAGGCACTTGTGGATAACTCAGCATTGTTGATAACAGAGAGGACATACAATTTGGCTTTGTTCCTACGGCAAATCGCGAGTGCTTCTTGGAACGCTTTTTCTGACTGATCCGACCCATCTAAGGCTACAAGTACATTTTGAGAATTACGTAACATCCAAATCGCCTCCTTTTCTTTATTTTACCACAAAAAATGGAAGCGTTACAAAAAAGGACGAGGTCTACTCTTAAGAGACCTAAAACTTCCTTTAAGATTTGTGAAGGTCCTTACTTGGTTCCGCAATTATGCAGTAAAATAAGAAGAACAATGATTCGAGGTGAAAGAAATGCGCTCTTTTTTCCATGCTGCAGTCACTGTGCTCTTGTACTTAGGGCTTTTCTTGCTGATAATCGGTATTATCGCCTTTTTCTTGCTAAAACTTTAAGCTTGGTTTGTTGAAAAGCAAGTTGCTGTCACATCCCTAAGAGGAGTGATACACTTGGTTTATCAACAATTATCGAAACGAACAGCTTGCTGCTCACTCGTTTCAAAAAGGAGATCATGCAAAATGGACTTACATATTACCCCTAATGCCGCTGCTCGCTTTCCAGAAGGACACGACTTATATATTCTGACGAGTAATGACGGATCGAACCAATTTTCTTCAGCAGCTGGATGCTGTATGATCGGCGAACGTTTTTTGATCACACCGATCGACGAACCGTTAGACCCATACAATGAGTTAGTCTCAAGCAATCAGTTTACTTTTTTTACATCAACCTATGATCAAATGTTCTTGACTGGTCATCTAATTCTAGATGTTCACCCAACTTCAGGAACCTTGATTTTGAAAAACGAAAGCGGCTATTTGGATACCAATCTTTTATTGGAAGCTTCTCCGCAGTTGAAGCAAACGAATGTGTAACAAAAGAGCTGACAAACGCCTTGTAAGGTGCTTGTCAGCTCTTTTTCTCTATACGGAATGGGAAATCAACGAAAGAAGTTCTTGTGTCTCAGCGGCTAAAGCGATTGCACCAGCATCAAGCAATTCTTCTCGTGACCCAAAACCATATAAAACACCGATTGCCGGTAACTGGTTTTCTTTTGCACCTAAAATATCATGCTCACGGTCGCCGATCATGATGGCTTGCTGCGCTTTTTGCTCCTTTTCGATCTCAGTTAGCGCATAGTGGATAACGGCCGCTTTTTCCCCACGTTTATTCTCAAGATCCGCCCCATAGATTCCTTTGAAATAGCCATCATACTTGAGATGAGTCAGAATCTTTTTTGCAAAAACTTCTGGTTTCGACGTGGCGATATACAAATCGTGATCCTTTGCCAACTCCTGCAATGTTTCTTCAATCAACGGATATGGTTGTACTTGAAACATCCCCGCTTGACGATAATTTTCCCGGTAGAAGGCAACGGCTTGCTGGGCAGCAGCTTCATCTAAGCCCAAGCCACGGAAGGATGCAATCAAAGGTGGCCCCACAAAGCTTCGCAGTATGTCTTGCGCTAATTGCTCTTTTCCCATTTTTTCCATCGCATATTGAATCGATCCATAGATTCCTTCACTCGAATCAATGATCGTTCCATCTAAATCAAAAAGTACTTTCTTTCTCACGCCATCGTCTCCTTTTCTAATAGTATAGAAAAAAACAGCAGGACAAGCAACACTTCTTCCTTTTCGTTCTGATCTCATCTAAATAAAAAAGACGCTGCCCCATCAAAGGCAACGTCTTTATTTTTGTCATTTTATGTAAAAAAAAAGATAGCAGATGCTATCAAGCAACTCCGGCAGTAGGACTCGAACCTACGACATCATGATTAACAGTCATGCGCTACTACCAACTGAGCTATGCCGGAAAAATTGAAATGCGTGGCGACGTCCTACTCTCACAAAGGGAAACCCTTCACTACAATCGGCGCTAAGAAGCTTAACTTCTGTGTTCGGCATGGTTACAGGTGTATCCTTCTTGCTATCGCCACCACACTATTCAATTGAGTAAGTGTTGCTCACTCAAAACTGGATCGAAGAAATCAAAACGCTACGAGTTTACGTGCTTTTTTCTTTTTGGTTAAGTCCTCGATCGATTAGTATCAGTCCGCTCCAACCATCACTGGCCTTCCACTTCTGACCTATCTACCTGATCATCTCTCAGGGATCTTACTTTCTTAAAGAAATGGGAAATCTCATCTTGAGGTGGGCTTCACACTTAGATGCTTTCAGCGTTTATCCCTTCCCTACATAGCTACCCAGCGATGCCTCTGGCGAGACAACTGGTACACCAGCGGTAAGTCCATCCCGGTCCTCTCGTACTAAGGACAGCTCCTCTCAAATTTCCA
>NZ_JBMHEW010000001.1:0-680000 GCF_050499185.1 Enterococcus sp. AZ040 | reverse complement strand
CTATAAAAGATGCTGGGTTCCCCCATTCGGAAATCTCTGGATCATAGCTTACTTACAGCTCCCCAAAGCATATCGGTGTTAGTCCCGTCCTTCATCGGCTCCTAGTGCCAAGGCATCCACCGTGCGCCCTTATTCACTTAACCTTTGACCTTACGGTCGGTTTTGAGTACTTCTTCTAGCGATAGAAGGTTGCTCAAGAAAATAAGCGTTGAACTTATTAAAAAACTCTTTTAACATTTCAACTCGGTGTGTGTTACTTGTTTTGATTATTTCTTCGATATCCAGTTTTCAATGAACAAATTTTGTTTGAGAGTAAACCTCTCAAAACTGAACAAAGGCAAACGATGTGTAGTCTTCCGAAATATTCCTTAGAAAGGAGGTGATCCAGCCGCACCTTCCGATACGGCTACCTTGTTACGACTTCACCCCAATCATCTATCCCACCTTAGGCGGCTGGCTCCAAAAAGGTTACCTCACCGACTTCGGGTGTTACAAACTCTCGTGGTGTGACGGGCGGTGTGTACAAGGCCCGGGAACGTATTCACCGCGGCGTGCTGATCCGCGATTACTAGCGATTCCGGCTTCATGTAGGCGAGTTGCAGCCTACAATCCGAACTGAGAGAAGCTTTAAGAGATTAGCTTAGCCTCGCGACTTCGCAACTCGTTGTACTTCCCATTGTAGCACGTGTGTAGCCCAGGTCATAAGGGGCATGATGATTTGACGTCATCCCCACCTTCCTCCGGTTTGTCACCGGCAGTCTCGCTAGAGTGCCCAACTAAATGATGGCAACTAACAATAAGGGTTGCGCTCGTTGCGGGACTTAACCCAACATCTCACGACACGAGCTGACGACAACCATGCACCACCTGTCACTTTGCCCCCGAAGGGGAAGCTCTATCTCTAGAGTGGTCAAAGGATGTCAAGACCTGGTAAGGTTCTTCGCGTTGCTTCGAATTAAACCACATGCTCCACCGCTTGTGCGGGCCCCCGTCAATTCCTTTGAGTTTCAACCTTGCGGTCGTACTCCCCAGGCGGAGTGCTTAATGCGTTTGCTGCAGCACTGAAGGGCGGAAACCCTCCAACACTTAGCACTCATCGTTTACGGCGTGGACTACCAGGGTATCTAATCCTGTTCGCTCCCCACGCTTTCGAGCCTCAGCGTCAGTTACAGACCAGAGAGCCGCCTTCGCCACTGGTGTTCCTCCATATATCTACGCATTTCACCGCTACACATGGAATTCCACTCTCCTCTTCTGCACTCAAGTCTCCCAGTTTCCAATGACCCTCCCCGGTTGAGCCGGGGGCTTTCACATCAGACTTAAGAAACCGCCTGCGCTCGCTTTACGCCCAATAAATCCGGACAACGCTTGCCACCTACGTATTACCGCGGCTGCTGGCACGTAGTTAGCCGTGGCTTTCTGGTTAGATACCGTCAAGGGATGAACGTTCTACTCTCATCCTTGTTCTTCTCTAACAACAGAGTTTTACGATCCGAAAACCTTCTTCACTCACGCGGCGTTGCTCGGTCAGACTTTCGTCCATTGCCGAAGATTCCCTACTGCTGCCTCCCGTAGGAGTCTGGGCCGTGTCTCAGTCCCAGTGTGGCCGATCACCCTCTCAGGTCGGCTATGCATCGTTGCCTTGGTGAGCCGTTACCTCACCAACTAGCTAATGCACCGCGGGTCCATCCATCAGTGACGCAAAAGCGCCTTTCAACTTTCTTCCATGCGGAAAATAGTGTTATACGGTATTAGCACCTGTTTCCAAGTGTTATCCCCTTCTGATGGGCAGGTTACCCACGTGTTACTCACCCGTTCGCCACTCTTTTTCTTTCGGTGGAGCAAGCTCCGGTGAAAGAAAAAGCGTTCGACTTGCATGTATTAGGCACGCCGCCAGCGTTCGTCCTGAGCCAGGATCAAACTCTCATAATGATTTGTTTGAATGACCATACGGTCATTAAGCTCATAAAAATTAACTTTGCTAGCTATTGCTTGCATGTATTTGTTTCAATAAATTGAAACATCCTACACATTGGTTCGTTTGCTTGCTTTGTTCAGTTTTCAAAGGTCTACCGTGCTGTGTTAGCAACTTTTATATCATATCAGAGTGACAGTTGATTGTCAACTCTTTTTTAAAAGTTTTTTTCGCTCGTTGTTTTTCAACTTCGCAGCGGCTGTCTCAGCGACTTCATTAGAATAACAAATGATTTGTTATTTGTCAACAACTTTTTTTAATTAATTTTGTTGATGTATCAACATCGATTAACTGTTTTAAAATTGCGACTTCGTTATAATATCATCTGTTTCATTTTTGGTCAAGTCTTTTTTTGAAGTTTTTTCAAAAGCATTTTTGACCCGCTGACTCAATTGCCAACGTTGACTAATTTACCATTCTTCTTGACTCAGGTCAAGGAAATATTTCATTTTATTTACAAAAAGTTTTCAATAAAAAAAGACCGTCATAACGGTCTTCAGTCTTTTCACTAGTATACAGTTGCTAAAAGAACGGAACGCCTTCAATCTTATAGTCTTCGATGATCTTACGAAAGATATTGGGCTCTTCCCACGCATACCCTTCTGGCAGCTGTTGCGTTTGTCCTGCTTCTTGTGTTTCAAAAACAAATAAAGGAATGTTTTGCGTATCAATGTTGCCATTTGTGAGTTCAACGAGTTCGATCGCTGTCACATCAAGGTGGATACGGTCTTTAAACAATTGTAAGATCGTAGCCAAGCCGGTTTTATCTTCAGAAAAATCCGTTGACGCTAATTCCGCAGTGCCTTCGTGTATTTGCATCAAAAATCGTTTCGAACCATTTGCTAAGTGCATCATAACTGTACCCGCTACTTTTTTGGATCCCAAAATACCCACCTCAGTTATTCATCTGTTTGTAAACTAATTTTAGCACATTTTCAGAAAATATGCACGATTATCTGTTGCTGTTTTCTTTTTCTAACATTTCTTTGGCTTCTTTCACCCACACTGGTAAAGCTTCTCCAATCGTACGGAAACCGATCCGCTTATTCTTATTTGTAAAGTAGCGTTTACGCTTAAAGGGTGGCTGAACAAAACTTGATTCCAATGTACGGCGGGACAAACTGATCTTTTGGCTGTATTCGTCAATATCAATGATTTGTACACGGATCTTTTGCCCGATCTGTAAGACATCATGGATATTTTTGGTAAACCCGGATTGGATCTCTGAAACATGGATCAAGCCTTGCGTTTCTTTATCTAACGAAACAAATGCACCATAGGGTTGAATCCCAGTGACTGTTCCTTCTATAATGTTCCCGATTTGATAATTCATAGTCTTTCCTCTCTTTTCCACTTTCATTATACTTGAACTAGTGGTAGATTTGAAGCATCAGAAACAACGTTGCACAATAATAGGAGGGAAACGCATGATCAATTTTGACAAAGTCCATCCCCGCTTAAACACCAATAGCGTCAAATGGGACAGCATTGCAAAAACCTACAAGGAAGAAAACCTGCTGCCACTTTGGGTAGCGGATATGGATTTTCTGGCACCAGAACCTGTGAAAAAAGCGTTAGAAAAAGCAGTTGCCCAAGGGATCTATGGCTATTCCATCGTTCCTGATTCGCTACTTGATTCCATCATTGATTGGCAGCAAAGACGTCACGGTTATACCATCAATAAAAAAGCGATTCTTTTTAATAGCGGTGTCGTCCCTAGTATTGCCCTGGCGATCCAAAGTTACACCCAAGAAGGAGATGCCGTACTGATCCACGATCCGGTCTACCATCCCTTTGCCCAGGTTGTCAAAAATAATCAGCGTACCTTAATTCAAGAACCGTTACTGGAAAAAGATGGCCACTTCGTCATCGATTTTGAGGCGATGGAACAAACCATCATCGAAAAGAAAGTAAAATTGTTTCTTCTATGTAATCCGCATAATCCTGGTGGCCGGGTATGGTCCAAAGAAGAACTACTGGCGATCGGCCGTATTTGTCAAAAACATCAAGTGATCGTTGTCAGTGATGAGATTCATCAAGACATCGTTTTTGCGCCAAATCACTTTGTTTCTTTCCAAACAGTTGAGCCAAACTTTGCCGATTTTTCAATCATCTTGACTTCAGCAACCAAGACCTTTAATTTAGCTGGGATCAAAAATTCGATGGTATTCATCAAAGATAAAACCTTGCGCAGCCAATTTGCAAAAACACAGGAGCGTAACGTTCAAGGGGAGATCAATACGTTTGGATTGATCGCTACTGAAGCAGCGTATCGTGAATCTGAAGAATGGTTAGAAGAACTATTGTCCTACTTAGAGGCAAATCGCACCTTTGTCTGTGACTTTTTGACTGACCAACTGCCAACCGTGTCGTTTCAAAAGCCTGAAGGTACTTACTTGATCTGGCTAGATTTTTCTGCCTATGGCCTAACGGACAATCAGCTACAAAGAAAACTGATCAAAGAAGCCAGCGTCGTGTTGAATCAAGGAAGTATCTTTGGTCCCCACGGGAGTCACCATATGCGGCTAAACTTTGCCTGCCCTAAAGAGCTATTAGAAAAAGCACTCAATCAAATCGCCGCCGCGTTTAAAGACCAACCGATCGATTAACGCTTACGTGTAAAAAAAGAACCCTAAAGCTGCCATTTCAACGGTCTCCTGAGGATGACCGTTGAAACTGCTTTGGGTTCTTTTGTTTTATTCGCTGATTTCGATCGTTTCGATCACTACATCATGCACTGGGCGATCTTGTGGTCCCCGTTGCACGCCAGCAATTTCATCAACAACTGACATTCCTTCGATCACATGACCGAAGACTGTGTGACGGAAATCTAACCAAGGAGTACCACCTGCTTGATAGGCTTCGATGATTTCAGCTGGATAACCAGCACCTTCTAATTGACCTAACATGTTGCTAGGAACATTTTGGTTGTTTACGATGAAAAACTGACTGCCGTTAGTATTCGGACCAGCGTTTGCCATGGATAAAGCGCCACGAAGATTGAACAACTCTTTTGAAAATTCATCTTCAAAGCTGCCGCCATAGATACTTTCGCCGCCCATCCCTGTACCAGTTGGATCGCCGCCTTGAATCATAAAATCAGGAATGACACGGTGGAAGATGATCCCATCGTAATACCCTTTTTTCGCTAATTCAACGAAGTTCTTCACTGTTTTTGGTGCCAATTCTGGGAACAATTGTACAACTACATCCCCACGATTGGTTTTGATGACTGCTTTATGGCCAGTTTGTTTTTCTAATGCTAACTGTGGAAATTCAGACACATTAACTCCTCCTTCTCTCTCATAAATCCATGATAGCAGAAAATTGAAAAAATGCTAGTTTGGATAATTTTTGCTATAATGAAGCTATTCGTACACTACGAACACGCTTCACCCCAACGTGGTTAGAAAAGAGGAATAACATGGATATTTTTGATATAACGATTATCGGCGCGGGACCTAGCGGGATGTTTTCTGCTTTCTATGCCGGTATGCGTAACGCCAAAACCAAGATCATCGACAGCTTGCCGCAATTAGGCGGTCAGCTTGCTACTTTATACCCAGAAAAATACATCTACGATATCCCAGGTTATCCGAAAATCAAAGCGGGCGATCTTGTCCAAAACCTGGAAAAACAGTTGACGACCTTCAATCACCAATATTGTTTAGAAGAAACCGTCTTGTCGGTCGAAAAACAAGAAGACTATATCGAAGTCACCACCGACAAAGGAATCCATTACTCGAAAGCCGTGATTTTGGCTTTAGGAAACGGCTCCTTCCAGCCACGCAAACTGACTTTGCCAGAAAGCGAGCGGTTTGAAGGATACGGCTTAGACTATTTTGTCACCGATTTGATGAAGTATGCCGGACGCAAAGTAGCGATCGCCGGTGGCGGCGATTCTGCCATCGATTGGGCATTGATGCTGGAGCCGATCGCTAGTGAAGTCTACTTGATCCATCGCCGTCCTGAATTTCGTGCTCATGAACATAGCGTCAGCAAATTGCAAGCTTCTGCCGTCAACATTTTGACTCCCTATGTGATCCAAGAGATTCAAGGAGAGCAACGTTTGACTGGTGTCTCGTTGCAGCAAGTCAAAGGTGATGAAACGGTCAGCCTTTCATTGGATGCTTTAATCGTCAATTACGGTTTTTCTTCCACATTGAACATCAAGGATTGGGGCATGAAAAGCAGCCGCCAAGGAGTCTTCGTCTCTTCAGATATGAGCACGTCTGTTCCTGGGATCTATGGCTGTGGGGATGTCGTTTTATACGATGGAAAAGTCGACCTGATCGCTACTGGTTTCGGGGAAGCCCCAACTGCGGTGAACAATGCGCTCCACTACATTGATCCCAAAACGCGGACACAACCTGCCCATAGTACAAGTCTTTTTAAGGAGTAGCTGAGATGAAACAAGCTGGTCAACGTCAACTTGCCGCCTATAACCACCCTTTACAGGGGGAGACCATCACCGAGCAAATGGTTCAGTATCTGGAAGCCTTCGATCATGCCGAAACGGCGGTCCACAATCTGGCCGTTGCCCAAGAAGCCAAAGGATTGGCAGAACGGTTTCAAGTCAATGCGGATAAAGCTTACTTGGCAGGACTGCTGCACGATGTCAGCGTCGTCATCCCTAATGAACAACGAATTTCCTTGCAAATAGCGGTAGGCGAACCGATCTTAGACGCGAAGAGGCAAGCACCTTTTTTGCTGCATCAGCAGCAATCCGCTTTGTTGGCAAAAACGGTTTTTCAGGTGTCTGATCCAGACATTCTGTCCGCCATCAGCTGTCATACCACCTTAAAGACCCATTATCGTCGTCTCGATCTACTCGTTTTTTTAGCCGACAAAATCAAATGGGATCGCAAAGATCAAGCGCCTTTCTTAATCGGCTTATTAGACCGCCTCGATGATTCCTTGGAAGCCGCCGCTGGGTATTATATGGACTGGCTTTTTGCTGGTGACTTGGTGGTCCCCCATCCTTGGGCAGTGGCAGCCCAAGCAGAACTAGCAAACACCTGTGCTTCAATGGATGTCAGAAGGGACTAAAACCCAAATGGCATTGGTTGCAACTGGAATAAGGCACTACTTATGATTGCAATCCATCAGTCGCACGTTGACTTTTGAATAAACTATTTTTACATGGAGGGGAACTATATGGTATTAGAAAGCAAAACACTTGAAGACAAAGCAAGAGAATTGTTGGCCGACCGCGGTGTCTCACTGCAAGACATCGGCGAATTGGTGATGTTCTTGCAAAAAGATTACATTGAAGGCATCACGTTGGAGATGTGTATCGAAAGCGTCAACGCTGTCTTAAGCAAGCGGGAAGTCCACAACACGATTTTGACGGGTGTCCAATTGGATATTTTGGCAGAAGAAAATCAACTGCTGCATCCACTGCAAGAAATCGTCAAAGAAGACGAAGGGCTTTATGGGATCGATGAGATCCTCGCACTATCCATCGTCAATGTGTACGGCTCCATCGGTTTTACTAACTACGGATACATTGATAAAGTCAAACCGGGCATTTTGAAAGAACTGAATAAGCACGACGGTCCCCGCGTTCACACCTTTTTAGATGATATCGTAGGTGCCATTGCCGCTTCTGCCGCAAGTCGCTTAGCCCATCAACACCCAAGTAAATCTCATTACATCACGCAATAAAAAAAGACCAACGATCCGCCTTCTTCAAAGGAAGTGGATCGTTGGTCTTTTTTCATTACGCTGTTTTTTTCAAGCCTCGTTTGCCCCACCAATAGAAAGCAAAAAAGAAGACTTCAATCAAGACAAAAAAGAGAATAAAGCAATGCATGAAAAACGTTTCTGGCAATACGTTGATGATCGGATCGGTGGCTGGATTAAATAGCCAATCGTCGTTACTGAAGAAAATCTCATGGAACGTAACGAAAAAGCGATCAAAGCCGACTGCCATCAAAAACCCGAAAATCAGCGGCAAAATCATCCCCCATTGAGAGGGACGAATCAAGCGCCATTGCTGTTGTTTTTGCCGTAACCGATTGACGAACCAGATACTGGGCAGCACCGTGACGATCATCACGGCATAATTTAATAGAAACAACTGCTTCACATCGTAAAAATGCCCAGCGCCAGCTTCAGACATTGGAAAATCGGGCAAGGCGAGCGTACTTGCAAAGGGATTGTTTAGAAAATCTAGCAATAAGCCATAGTTCTTCAACAACTCTTCTCTTGTTAGCGAGGTATAATCCAGCAGATTTAAGTGATCGACATCAAACCAATATAACGGTCGAAAATTGATCGTTAGGGTGATCGCTAGACTGACCAAAAACAAAAACAAGCAGACAAATCCTAAGCGTTCAAGCCACACTTGTTTTTTCATTGTTCAAAATCCCACTCATCTAAAGAATCAACCACATAGGTTGGTGCTACTGGTAATGTCGGAACTGCCGCTTTCGGGGTAAATCCAGATAATACGAGCAAAGAATCGATCCCGTTTTGGATCCCCGAACGGATATCCGTTTCATAATTGTCCCCCACCATCAAGACCTCTTCTTTTGATAAGCCGATGTGTGCCACCGCTTTTTCCATAATGATGGCTTCTGGTTTGCCAATAAAAATCGGTTGCATTTGGGTGGCAGTCTCCACCATTGCAATCAGTGAACCCGCACCTGGCAACAAGCCTCTTTCCGTCGGGATATTTTTGTCTGGATTGGTCCCGATAAAGGTAGCTCCTTTTTGGATCGCTAACGTTGCTAAAACAAATTTTTCATACGTCACGTGGTTGTCTAAACCAACCACGACATAATCCGGATTGGTTTCTTCCCACTCAAACCCAGCAGCTAAGATCAAATCGATCAACCCCGCTTCGCCGATCACAAACACTTTGCGGCTTTTGCCATGGTCTTTCATAAAATCGATCGTTGCCAAGCTTGCGGTATAGATCGTTTCTGGTGCCACGTGAATCGAAAATTCATCCGCCAATCGCTGTGCCACGACTTCGGGACTGCGGGTCGTATTGTTGGTCACAAATAAATAAGGCAGTCCTTTTTCTTGTAAGGATTCTACGAAGCGTTTCCCAGCAGGAATCGGCTCTTTTCCTAAATAAATCGTGCCGTCTAGATCAATCAAATAACCTTTATATTTCATCTTATTCTTCCCTTTGTCGAATCGTAAACTCTTTTTTGCCTTTTTTCACCGTAGTTGTTTCGGTTTTTTTGACGTTTTTTTCTTTTGGTTTACGATTTTTAATCGTTGGTTTGCTTTTCTTCTGCGGAATTGCTTCACGCTTTTCTTCTATATGTGCGTTTTGTTGTGTAGTTTGATTTTGATTCGTTTGAGCTGGCTTTTTCTTACGTCTTCGGGAGGTACTTTTTTCTTTCTTGCCGCCAACCCTCTGGATCACGAAATAGGCACAACCGAAGTTGCAATACTCATACAAATAGTCTTCCAGCATGTCAATGCGCTGATCGGGTAATGCTTTGCGGTTATCCTTTTCAAAGAAGCCTTTCAAGCGTAGCTGTTCATAACCCCAATCACCTACGATATAATCATAGCGTGCCAAAACTTCACTGTAACGCTCACCAAGTTTTTCAGGATCGAAGCCTTCACGATAATCCATGACCAATTTGTATTGTCGATTGCCAATCATTAATTCTTCATCATTCAACAAAGTCACCAACTCGCCTTTTTGCGGTTGTTTCTCTGGTTCTTCAATAATTTCTTCTAGTACAGATGTCATTTCATCTGTGATCGTTTGTTTTTCGGTCATTTTTTCACCACCTGCTGTTTATTATACCTTGTTTTATTCCTCAATGATAGTCGCGGTTTTCCTAAAAAAACCACTGGAGGAGTACCAACTACTGAATAGGGTATTTCTGACTCAAGTAATCACCGACCACCGTCCGAATAAAGTCTGGAAAAAGAAACTCAACAGTTCCAGCAATCTCGATCGTCGGGAAAAACGGAATAAACAAGTAGTGATCCACAAGAGTCAACGTGTAGCTTTGAGAGACATCAACTGGTTCTTGCTTCCACAAAACTTGGTGGTTTTTTTCATCAAAGCGAATGCCTTCATAAACCAGTTCGCCAAAAATCTTCCCTCGAAAGCCCATCCCCATAATTGGGAAATTGCGCAAAAAGTTGCGATTTTTTTCCATCTCTAAGACCAATCGAATGACATCCGCGCCTTGCAGCGTCACTCGAATCAAATGCATCGGATGGGGCAAAATCGTGTGCAGCTGATCTTGATCGACCCGTCCTTGTGGTAAATCATCTAAAAATAGCCCCGTATTTAAGATGGCGGTATCCGTCTGTCCTTTGGCACATAATGCCAAAAGAGCCTCCCGAACCAAGGAATGTTCACTTTGCCAATCCCTCGTAAACGCTGCTGGAATTTCTGCCACCTGATTTGCCCGCAGCAAGCGATGGCCGATCGATAGATATTCGGAGATCTCGTCCTCATCTTGCGGAAAAGCCACCAACGAATCCGTCGGAATCACACGTGCGCGATGCTTGATCGGGCGGTGGTGATCATCTAAGACCACTTCGACTTCGCCAATGTTAAAACCAAACTTGCCAGCTGCGCCAATTTGAACCCCATTGATGACTTCGCCCTTTTCAAACAAATGGTGCGTGTGGGAACCTAATATAACATCTAACTCTGGAAAGTCCCTCGCAATCTGGCGGTCAGCATTGATGCCTAGATGGCTCATCAAGACCAGCAGATCGACCTCGGGGCGCAAATGCTGCACCAATGAAGGCAAAATCTCCAAGGGTTCGCGAATGTCCCAACCGTTGGGGGCATATGTTAGCGGAAACGGTGCCGTAAAAGCGATCAAGCCGATTTTGGCTCCTTGATTGCTTTCCATGATTTTGTATTCTTGTGCCCACTTTGGCGGACGCAAATCCTTTTTATCAAATAAGTTGCCTAAAATGACCGGAAATGCTGCTTGGTCATACAGATGCTGCAAGACCTCTTTGGGATTTCCGACTCCCTCATTGTTCCCAATCGTCACCGCATCATAATGCCCTTGATTCATCAAGTCGACATTCGCCTTGCCGTCAGTTGCTTCTGTCAAAGGATGCCAGCGATCGACAAAGTCGCCTAAGTCGACCGCGATCACTGTCTCTTCGGTCGTATCCGCTTCTCGTTTTCTTTGATCCAAATAACGCCGCATCTTCGGCCAATGTTCTAGGTGGGAATGCAGATCGTTGGTATGGATAATCGTAATTTTTTCCATTGTGCGCCTCTTTTCAAATACGTCGCCTGAAATCACTATCCGTTTCTCTTGGCATCAAGGGTTGCCAGTAGAAAGACGACGGAATTCTCTACAAAATAAGCATAGCATAAAATCTCTGGGAAACCATTGGAATGCTTGGAAAAGAATGGTGACTTTTTGTAAAAAAGAAACAGTTACAGTGACAGTTGTTCAAAAGAAAAAATCACTTTTCTGACTGTAAAAAGGAAAGTGATTTTTTCTGGTTATTTGGGGGAATTGCAACCGATAACACGACGGCGGCAATTTGTTGAAGCGAAAATAAAGAGTTCTTGAAACGACGATTCTATCGAATATCGAGAGCAGGTATTCCATGTTTCAGTTCGTCAGAACTACTGATTCTTTGAGAGTACAAAAATCGCCAACGGAAAAGTTATCAGAGTAAGGTTCTAAACAGGAATAAAGCCTTTGTATCAAAAATACAACTTACCCCTCTGAGAGCTGCTATCGATTGCCTAGATTTAAAGCAGAATACAATTAGAACAGCCCTTGGTGTCACAAAGACTTTCAGACAATAAAAAAACCTAAGACAGTCTGTCTCAGGTTTGAATGATCATCGATTCAATTAGTACTACTGCTTTCTTCAAAACAAGCAGTTTTTCAATCAGACACATGGAGAATCCTGCTTAGTGCTGCTTCCTTCCGGATCTGACACGCTTCACAAGACCTCCATTGTCCTAGCCTTTCGGCAAAACTTAGTATAACGTATTTCGTTAGAGATTGCCAGCCTTTTTTTGTTTTTTCTTTTCTCGTAATGCTCGGAAAAAATCTGTTAGCAGCTGGCCGCATGCTTCTTCTAAAATGCCGCCTTCCACATAGGACCAATGGTTGAAGCGCTCATCTTCCAATAAATTCATCAATGTACCAGCAGTGCCGCCTTTGGGATCGTAGGCACCAAAATACACTTCTTCCACCCGTGCCAATAACATCGCCCCACTGCACATCGGGCATGGTTCCAAGGTCACAAACAGCTGCGCTTGTTCTAAGCGCCAACTTCCGACAGTGCGACAGGCTTCCTCGATCGCAAACATCTCCGCATGCGCTGCGGCTTGTTGCTGCGTTTCTCGTAGATTGTGCCCACGACCAATGATTTTGCCATCCAAGACGACGACAGCACCGATCGGTACTTCTGCCACACCTTCTGCTTTTCGGGCTTCTTTGATTGCTTCTTCCATAAAGAACGCTTTTTCCTCGGCAGTCAAGGTACTTGTTTTTTCCACGACTTCACTTTCACTCCTCTACCTCGCACCATTTCGTGCATTTCCTTGTTAGTATAACGAAAAACGCTTAGAAAGACGAGAAAAACTCGCAAAGACCGATGTCCCTGCGAGTTTCAAATGGAATGATTGGCTTAAAAGACGGAATCAACAAAGCTCGTCAACTTGTCTTTGACATGTTCTGTCGAATCTTTGATGTTGTCTCCGTAAACAGAGATTTTGTTGCGGCCCTCATTGACTTTTTTCATCACACCTAACAACGAATCCAATTCATTGTCAGACAAGCCGTCTACGACATCCAACAATTTTTCATTGCCGTTGAATTTGTCATCGACAAATTTCTTTACTTTGTGTCGGTTGCAAGCGAAGCGTACTTTATTGAATACTTTGTCTGATACAACGACGGCAGTAGTGATCCCAGCGATCGCTGCAATGCTTAATCCAATCGTTACTTTTGATGATGTTTTCATATCGATCAGCTCCCTTATTTTGCTACTTCCATCATAGCACGAGGACTGAAATAAAAACACTATTTCGTTTAAATCGCTTTGAATCTTAATCCTTTTGGAAAGAAGTTTTTCACAGTTCCTTGGACTTGTTTTCCAAAACCGACGGGGATCTCATCGACTGTCAAAATCACCCATCCAGCATTTCCTGGCACGCTCATGGTTTCACCTGCCACATACTGCTGCCATTGCGGCAAAGTGATCGGCACTGTCGGTGCCCCTTCTTCTGCATGGATCGCCAATGCCAACGCATAACTAGGTTCGATCCTATTCTTCTTAACGACGCCGACATGCAAACCTGGGCGCATAAACTTGATCCCTTTTAAAGAAGGCATTTCTTCAGGAACGAGCCAGAGGTTTTCTCCTAGCAGCTGAGGTGTCGCATTCAGTGCCTGTAAAAAAGGAAACTCCTTGCGAAAGGCTTGCCACAACTTTTGAGTCGTTGCATCCAATGGGCTCTTGGCTGTCGCTCCTTTGCCTTTTTTCTTCTTTTTCACTGGCGCTGCTTCTGCTTGGGAGGTCAATTTCGCAGCGAAATGACCTTCTCCTTGGTTTAAATGCGGCCATAAGCGGATGGTTTTCTCAATCCCTGGTGCCTCTCCCCACTCGCTGCGCCCATGAGATACATTGGCCAAGTCGATCGCTTCGATTGTGAAGGGATACTCCTCCATTAACCAAGCCATCATCGCTTCGTTTTCTTCAGGGGCAAAGGTACAGGTGGAATAGATCAGCTGGCCCCCCGGTTTTAGCATCGCAACGGCTTGTGCCAAAATGTCTTTTTGCCTGATCGCACACTGATCAGGTGTTTCTGCCTGCCATTCTTCTAAGGCGACGGGATCTTTACGAAACATCCCTTCACCAGAACATGGGGCGTCCACCACGATCTTGTCAAAAAACTGAGGAAAATGGCGGCTCAATTCTTGTGGAGCCTGATTGGTGACGACTACATTCGGAAAGCCCCAACGCTCCACATTTTCTGATAGGATTTTGGCACGCTTCGGGAAAATCTCATTTGCTACAAGCAGCCCTTTTCCTTGTAATTGGCTTGCCAGCTGCGTTGTTTTGCCTCCCGGTGCCGCACATAAATCTAAGACCCGCTCCCCTGGTTGAGCGGCTGCGATCGTTGCCACGATCATCGCACTAGGTTCTTGGCTGTAGACATAGCCAGCTTGATGGAGCAACGAACGGCCTTTGACTTCGCCAATATAAGCCGCTTCTGCATAGGGGGCGGGTACAGCAGCTGGTCCATATTTTGCCAGCATCGCTTGTGCGTGCGGCTTAGCAACATTCAAGCGAAAGCCTTTGACTGGCTGATTATCGGTTAAAGCGGTAAAAAAAGCTGGTGCTTCTTCTCCTAGCAACCGTTGGTATTTTTCAATAAATGGTGTTGGTAATTGCATACTACCCCTCCTCGGCTTTTTTATTCTAGCGACTGAGAAGCAATTATGCAAGAATTCCTTGAGCAAATGGCAAAAAAACTGCAGCTGAGTGAAGTGGGCGACTAAATCGCTTCGACTTCTCTTTGCTGCAGACCTTTTTTTATTTAAAAATCGCTTTTTTGACACTGCTTTCGATGAATGGCTCAGAGACACGATTGTCCCAGAATTTGATCAGTGGGCCCACTAAAAAGGCACTGATGAAGGTTCCGATCCCGATTGGCCCGCCTGTGAAGAGCCCAATCAAGGCAAAGGCAACGTCTTGAATCACCCGCACCACTCGATAGTTGGCTTTCGTCTGATCGACGATGGTTGGGGCGATCGCGTCGTAGGGGGCGCTACCCAAATTCGCTGACATATAAAACGAAGCACCGAAGGTAAAGAAGATGATCCCGATCAACAAGAACAAGCCTTGCTGCCACCAGTTATTTGGACCGACGGATAACCAATCAAAAACGTTGGTATAAAAGTCGATGAAAAATCCTGTCAGCACCATATTGATGACCGTCCCGATGCCGATATGGCGACGGCCAAAGATAAAAATCAATACTAGGACAGCGATATTGATCATCAATTGATAGACCCCAAGGGATAACCCTAGCAGCTCGCCGACACCGATATTGGCTGCTGTGTATGGGTCTAGCCCTACTCCGCCAACCCGCAGCAATGCCGCCCCGAATCCTAAAATGGCGACACCAATCAACGCATAAAGCGAGCGTATTCCTGTTTCTTTTTTCATTAAAATTTCCCCTTTTTTCTCATCTGTTCTTTCAAGTATAACGAGAAAAAAGCAAAATGGGAATTTCAACGCTTCATAGGGCTTTTTGTATGGAAGGGATCTGGCTTAGTCATCTCCTTTGCTTCTATATGAAAAGCCAGCGGCAACCATCATTGCTATTGCGTATCTTAGTTTTCGTTTCTTACAGATACGCGTGCCTCGTCCATTACTCGGGCTTCACTGGAACCATCACTTCAAATATCTGCAATTCTTTTTGTGTGGTAAAGACTTCATCTTGCCATAACAATTCCCAAACATCGCCATCGATTTTCAACTGCTTCTCTTTTAGAAAGGCTTGGATGCGGTGGGTAAAAGCGGCAATTTGTTCTTCTCCCTCACTGACAAATCCAGAAACATACGTACCAGCGGGACGTGTGATGATCAGCTTTTCCGGATAGAGATGTAGCCGATCTTGGGGAATCAAGATCAATGCCCGATAAGGCGATGCGTGAAAAGTCTGATCCTCCAACGTCGTTCCTGCACTTAAAAAGCCGATGGGATAGCCACTGAAGGCATCTTTATAATCCACTAGCGGATAAAAACGGGCGTACACTTGATAAGCAGATTCTGGATCATCGCCAGCGATCTCTTCGGAAACGATAAACGCCTCTGCTTCGTGCTGCGCTATCGTAAAGGTCTCAAAATCGGCTTTCTGTACTTTTTCATAGCGCTGGATGTAGCGATCGAAGGTTCGTTCCAATTCTTGTAGCGCAGCGATTTTGTCACGGACTTGTCCTCGCCGTTCCACAAGTTCCTTTTGCGTGTATTCCGGGTTGCGGTTTTTCAAAAATTGGCGAATGTCTTGCAAGGGCATGTCTAAAGAACGCAACATCAAAATCACGTCTAACTCAAGGCATTGTTCAAAGCCGTAATAGCGATAGCTGTTTTCACCAATCGATTGCGGTTTGAACAAATCGATTTGATCATAATAAATCAATGTGCGCCGACTCACGCCAGCATAAGCGGACATCTCACTGATGGTCAATTGTTTTTTCAAAAAAATTTCACTCCTTGCTTGACTGTAACGTAACGTTACAGTTTATTCTACCATAGAACGACATTTTTGGAGGGAAATCATGAAACAATTACAGTTATTTTATAAAGAAGAACGACGCTTCTTTTTCAGTTTATTTCTTTTGATGCTAGTCCAATCCTTCGGCACACTCTTGTTGCCGTATTTTTTGGCAAAAATCATTGATGAAGGGATCTTAAAAGTCGACACGACGGCCATTTGGCACAATGGCTGGTGGATGTTTGCCATTGCCATCGGCACCGTGATCGTCTCGGTAGGCGGTAGTTATTTATCTGCCCACCTTTCAGGAAAATTCGGGCATTTTTTGCGGATGCGCTTTTTCAAAAAAACACAAGAACTCTCTGTATCCGCTGTTGATGGCTATGGTACACCCACTTTGCTGGCACGTACCACCAGCGACATCAACAACATCCAACAAATTTTGATGATGGCGCTGCAAATGATTTTGCCAGCCCCAATGATCGTCGCAGCTTCGATTTTTCTAACCGGCACCGTCTCTTTACGGATGATTTGGGTCCCAATCGTAGCGATCCTATGTTTTTCAATGATCGCTTATGGGGTGATTCGCAAAGCGATCCCATTATCACAAATCACGCAAAAACTAGTCGATAACATGATGCGGATCTTACGAGAAACCTTTACTGGCGCTCGGGTGATTCGGGCATTTGACAAAGCGGATTACGAAAAAGAACGGACAGATCAAACCTTATCCGAATATGCGAAAACCATGATTAAAGTCAATCGCCTCTTTGCTGTCTTGAATCCGACCGTCAACTTAGTAATGGGACTCTCGATTTCGACCATCCTAGTCTACGGCGGCTATCAAAGTCTTCAGGGCCATCTAGCTATTGGTAGTATTACTGCCATTATCGAATACACGATTTTGAGCCTTTGGTTTTTGACCATGGCAGCGATGGTGATCGTGATGGTGCCTAAAGGCTTGACTTCCTTACAACGAATCGAAGAAGTCTTAGAAGAACCAATTGATTTGATTGACGGTGACCAAACCTTAAACAAATCCGCCTTGTCAGAAACGATCGCCGCTTTCAATCACGTGCAATTTACGTATGAAGGCGCCGAAGAACCTGTCTTAGAAGATATCAGCTTCGAGATCCACCGAGGCAAAACGACAGCGATCGTTGGCGGAACCGGCTCTGGAAAAAGCACCATTGCCAAAGCCTTGCTGCGTTTCAAAGATGTGACTGCTGGTTCGATTACGCTTTTTGGCCGCAACATCAAAGAGATCTCTCAAGCCGAATTACGGGACCAAATTAGTTATGTACCGCAAAAAGCGCTCTTGCTTAGCGGCACGATTCAAGAAACCCTGCGTTTCGGCAATCGTCCGGCAACCCATGAGGTGATGGCAAAAGCCGCTGAAGTTGCCCAAGCCAAGTCATTTATCGAAGGCTTACCTGAAGGTTATGAAAGTCCAGTTGCTCAAAAAGGCAGCAATTTCTCTGGCGGTCAAAAGCAACGATTGAGTATTGCCCGAGCGCTGACAAAGCCCGCAGAAATCTACTTCTTTGACGACAGCTTTTCTGCTTTGGATTATCAAACAGACGCCAACTTGCGGCGTGCATTGAAAGAATACACGAAAGATGCCGCCGTCATTATCGTGGCTCAACGGGTATCGACCGTCAAAAATGCCGATCAAATCATTGTCTTGGATAACGGCAAAATGGTCGGTAGTGGAACCCACGAAGAATTATTACGCACTTGCCAAACTTATCAAGAGTTTGCCTCATCTCAAGGAATGGGAGGAATGAAGGATGAGTAAACAAACAATGGATACACCAAAAAACATGAAACATACAAGCCGGCGCCTACTTCGATTACTAATGGAACAAAAAGCCCGCTTTCTGCTGATCATCGTCTCTGCCTTGTTCTTTTCCTTACTGATGTCCATCGCCCCTTTGATCTTGGGACGTGGACTGGATAATCTGATCGCCTTGTTTCAACAAGAAGGCTGGCAGATCAATGATTTTTGGCAAAGTATTTTAGGTCCAGTCGTCCTTTTAGCGGGAACATGGCTTTTGATCAGTCTCTTTTCCTTGCTGCAAGAGTATACGATGGCCAGTGTCAGTGAAACCCTGACCTTGACTTTACGCAAACAAATCAGTGACAAATTCAATCGCCTGCCTATCAGTTTTTACGACAAACATCATACCGGCGATATTTTAAGCCGAGTGATTCTCGATTTAGATAAAGTATCCGAAGTCTTACAAGTCGGTTTGATGCAGCTGATCACCGCAACCATCAGCATTACCTTCGGCTTGATCGCCATGCTTTATCTCAGCCCATTACTGACGATCGGTGTGGTCCTGATTTTGCTTTTGAGTGCTTTTGTGACCACCGTTCTCGCACGAAAAAACTTGAGCTACTTTACCAAAAACCAAGAAACATTAGGTGCAGTCAGCAGTCGTGCGGAAGAGTTTTATACCGCAAATCCGCTGATCAAATCCTACAACCAGCAAATTGCCGTTGAAGCGGAAATGGCGGAATTGAGCGAAGCCCAATTTAAAGCCTTTCGGAAAGCACAGTTCGTCAGTGCAGCTATCAATCCTTTCGTGCGCTTTATCAATCAAATCGGCTTTATCTTAAGTGCCGTCGTTGGTGGTCTGATGGTGTTGCAAGGGCAATTATCCATTGGTCTTGTACAAGCCTATCTGCAATACATCAACCAAGTGTCTGAACCGATCACGCAAGCTTCTTATATTATGAATACCTTGCAAAGTGCCTTAGCATCTCTCGAACGAATTTTTGAGATCCTTGATTATCCTGAAGAAGAAACAGCGACCCAGCAACTGCCGGTACCGCAAACCATCAAAGGAAAAATCGATTTCCAACACGTCTCCTTCGGCTACAACAAGGAAAAACTCCTGATGGAAAACGTCGAATTTTCCGTCAAACCAAAACAAACGGTTGCGATCGTCGGACCAACAGGCGCTGGAAAAACCACCATGATCAATCTTTTGATGCGCTTTTATCCTTTGAACGGTGGAAAGATTTTGCTGGACGATCAAGACATGATGTCCTTTTCGGCACCGGCAGTCCGGAAAAAATTCGGTATGGTGCTGCAGGATACATGGCTGTTCCAAGGAACCATTGCTGAAAATATCGCATATGGCAATCCCGATGCCACTCGGGAAGACATCTTGGCTGCAGCCAAAGCCGCCCAATGCGACCACTTCGTGCGGACCCTGCCCAACGGTTACGATACCGTCATTGGCTCCGAAAGCGAACTGTCTCAAGGACAACAACAATTATTGACGATCGCCCGGGCGATTTTAGCGGACCCAACGATCCTGATCCTTGATGAAGCCACCTCCAGTGTCGACACTCGGACGGAACAAATGATCCAAACGGCAATGGATCGTTTGACCCAAGGAAGGACCAGTTTTATCATCGCCCATCGTCTTTCTACCATCAAAAATGCCGACTTGATTCTAGTGATGAAAGACGGCTCCGTCGTCGAAAAAGGCTCCCATACTCAATTGCTGGCACAAGATTCCCTTTACGCCCAACTATATAACAGCCAGTTTGCAACAGCTTGATGAAAAAGCCGAAAGGTCCAACGATGTCTATGACGAATCGTTGGACTTTTCGGTTATTTGCTTTTCATCCCTGAGTAGCACAAGTGTTCCTGTACAAGAAACACTTGTTACCTACTAAAAACCTTTCCCTTGCCTTGCCAGTATCCATATTCCATAATCAGACGTGAGAGACGATCCACCAAACAGACCATATGGGAGTGTTATGAATGAAAAATTTTCAGATGACGTTTATTACTTCTACTACCACCATTCGTTGGTTGAAACTATTGAATCTCTTGGAACGGCATAAGACCCTTTCGAATCGTGAGTTATCAAAAGCTGTCCAGAGTTCGCGGCGCACGATCATTTATGATATGGAGGGGCTACGGAGCTACTTTGGAAGTACTTTAATGATCGAATCCACGTCGAATGGCTATTCTCTTCACGAATTACTACCGAAGGAATATCTTGAACGAAAACGAGCGCTCCTTCAGAATGAACCATTATTCGTTATTCTTGAGCATCTGTTTAAGGGAGAATATCGGACAGTTTCCGAATGGGCAGACTATTTTTATCTTTCTGAAAGTTCCCTTTTACGCTATTTAACGCTTTTTGAAAAAGCCCTGAGGCCCTTTCAGTTATCTGTTGATCACAAGAATTTCCGTCTGATCGGATCAGAAGCGGATATTCGCAAATTTTTTCATACCTTTTATTATGAGTCAGACGCTACGCCTCATACGGTACGTCCAACGATCGCTGTGCAAAACATCGTCTTAGATTTTTTTCGAAATATACGCGGCAAAACCAATAATACGGCTTCATTTTGGTATATCAGTTATTGGTTGTATATTGTCCTTGAGCGTACTCAAGCAGGAGAAACTGTCATTGTCTCCGATCAATTAAAAAAGATCGTCTTGGCAGATGAGCTCTTCCAAGAAATCCAGCCCCTCAATCAACGACTCCAAACGGCTTTTTCCTTGTCTTTACCGTCAGAGGAGCTGGTCTACCTTTTCGCTCTACTAGCAAGTAACCGTGGGATAAACAACTATCTCAGGGAAATATCATTTGTTAACCGCTTTGACCATTGGCCTGAGCTAAAAGAACTGACTGCCAATTTTTGCCAGTTTCAGCAAATATCCGATCATGATCAGTCCCGAGAGTTTATTTTTCTCCATTCTTTCTTTATAACAGAAAAAATAAAACAGCTGATTTCCCCTACCTATAATCTAAGTATGGAAGAAATTTCCAGTTACGCACAAACGCAATACCCTAAAGAGTATGAGGAAAATACACGGTTTCTTCTTAGAGAGCCTCTCTTTGAAGCAACTGCTCTGCCAGCAATCAGTGCCCGCTTCACTTTATACTTTGAAGGATTAAAAGAAAAATACTGGGGCAATCCACGCCGAATCGCTTTTCTTTTAGAGGGGGATGCGCATATTTGTCTTCACATCAATGCTTTTGCCGTAAAATATTTTGGTCGATATCATATTTTGCAATTTCCTGATTCCAGTGAGTTTTCTTTGGATTATGTGGAACGAAACAAGATTGATCTAGTCGTGACGAATTACGCAGAGTATTTGGAAGAGTATATTTTAGATGTTGAATGCCTCCTGATAAAATCGATCCCAGATGCAGATGATTGGAACAATTTCTTGAAAATCATCAACCCAAAAATCATCCATAATTTTGCGTTGCGAAACATCGAAAAAAGCACCTTTTATAAGTGAAAAGACGTGTGCGGCACTTGAACGCCGCACACGTCTTTTCCATTCGTTTCTTATTGCCGACTAGTATTCTTTCTTCACTCTGGCACACTACTTAACGACCATTCAATCGTTGCACGGTACCATCCCAACTTGGGATTTGCACCAGCAGGCACTTCCAAGGCGACACTGGTGGCTGCCGTCTCTTGATCACCAAAACGATAGACCCATGTTCCCGTACTCTGACTGTCGCCAGTTAGTAGAGGCTGCGCTTCACCTGGCGTCAAAGTTACCCTATCATTCACCGTGGAAAGCTCTGGCATACTGGCATTGGAATTTGCTGAGGTCGTCATAAGCCGTTGATTGGCTAAGCTGATTTGAGCACCGATCAAGGGCTCATTGTCTTCATTTTGGAAGCCCTGCGAATCAAGAGTCGCCGATAAACGCCAACTCGTCTCTTCTGCATCGTTACGCTGATCCGTGATTTGCACATAATTCGGACGTTCCTTAGTTTCGGTTGCCCCTTCGGCAAGATTCATATGCTGAGGCAGTGCGTGATACGTTCCTTTGGCACTGCGGATCGGCACCTGACCAAATCGGAACTGGGAAACAAAATCAAGACTGAGCAACCCTTGGTTCTCAGGAATGACCGACGGATTTTCTGGATTCACTTCTACATCCGGTTCTAATGGATCAACCGGTGGCAGTGGTCCAGTCTGGGCGATTCGCAGGGTAGTTGCAGCGGGAAACACAGCGTCCCGAAAAACAACTTCTGAGGCTGGATTCTGATTGCCGTGTTCGTCATTCGTTGTCGGCGGATTGATCACTCCAGCTTCTTTTGCCGAACCAGCAGAATCTCTCAGAAAGACTTGGATCTCATCCCCCGCTTTTAACTGCCGATCACTTACATCAATCGTAAATGTTCCATCTTCATCGATAACCACCGCCTCTGTATCAAACCAGGCACCATTATGTGCAGCACTTAGCTCAACCTCTTTGTCTTCCGTGTGGCCATGGATCTCAGTTGTTTCTTCAAGAAGTACGTAGGAAGCAAAAGCTGCGGGCGTTGGCGGCAAAATAGGGAAAACCTGCACAGACTCGGTCCGTATTTGATGTTGGGCACCTTCTGTCAGTTCGCCGCTGGTTAATTCGACAGCGACGACTCGGACGATGGTTCCTGCTTCCAAAGGAGTCTCAAGAGGAATCTCAAAAATCCCTCCTTGCGGCTCTTCTCCATAGATACTGATCCCCGGTGTTTCTTCTGTATGTCCGACGGTTTTCGCAGTGACTTCTTCCTTCTCACCATCTGCTGTTTCAATTTCAACGGTCACTTTCGCTTCATCATCCCAAGCAGGGCGAGTGCCATCAAAACCAACAGGCAAGCTGACTCGCCCATGAATTTTTTTGTCCGCATTCGTCGGCACCCGTAACTCATCGACGATCGCCCAACGCGCATTGTTTGAACTTACGCGAGAGTACGCTGTCAGTCCCTGATTGCCAAAGGTCTCCGTATTCAATATCTCTGGTTTATTCGTCAAACCTAACGTGCCAAAATCAGCTCCTGAAAAAGCAAAATCGAGGGTTGGGAAATTTAGATCGGGATCTCCTAAGAGATTTGACCCGTTTTTCCAAACAGCTAAGTCACTATTCGTCGCTGTTAAAGTTGAAAGATTAGAAACACTAAAGATGTTTCCTCCATCAAGCCGCTCATTACGAAAATCAAAAAAGACTGGATCGTTCAAGAAGACAGATAGTTTACCTGAACGAAACACGCCACCATTCGGGGAACTTGTCCGCCCTTCCACTTGGAAATATCCTTGTTCAACGTAGATCGTTGAATTGAAGTAGGTATGCATGTCAATCCCCGGACCACTATCTGCTACACACATAAATTTACTATCGACACCTACGATTGAAAAATTATTCTCTGTCCCGTTATCATGGATGCCTCTCGCATAAAAAATTCCTTGATTTCCTCCAGCGACATTCCCATCATGCGCGTTGCCGTTTCCCGGATTATAAAGGTCAACGATGCCGCCTTCTGTGATCTCAAAAGAATTTCCTCCACTAGGAATTCGGATCAAGGGTGCGCTCCCCCCTATTTTACGAACTTTTACTATTCCACCATCCGTTACATGAAAGGTCACCAAACCAAAGTATAAAAATCGAATCACTGCATGGTCCCCGTCAGCCTCATGGCTGCTAGCTATTAATTGTCCATTGCTTTTAACTTTAAAAGTAAAGTTCAGACTAGTGATATTGATCGCACTAGCAGTGATGCTTTCGACCTCTAAGACTGCTGATTCATTCAAAGTAAGAGCCCCAGCTTCTGCCGCATTCGACGGTGTCGATAAAACAAAGGATGCTGCTCCTTCTGCCGCTGCAATCTCACTGAAAATCCGTACATGTGTCTCTTCGCCACTAATGGTGACGTCGGCATTTTTTCCGTTGACCCGTAAAGCATTCGCATTTTCGGCGGTCAAGCGTACTTTTGAGCCGTTCTGGATCGTCAACTTAGGATTCTCACCAGTCAGAAATACGCCGCGCCTTCTTTGTGTCGTTTCAATCTGCAATAAGGCAGCATCCCCCACAACCATTGTTGGATCCGCCCCCTTCATAAATAGTGCAATATTTTGTTCCTCCGACATTGCTGTGGCTGCTCCCTGACTTTCTACAATGAGCGTACCACCATCAAAAAGATAAAAATTGCTGTTGTCTCCTACTAGTTCGATCGCATTGGCATCTGCCGCCGTCTCATTGTTCACCCGTACTTGTGTTTCATCTCCTGCGATCGTAGCAGAAGGAAAGAAACCATTTAAGAGGATGGCGCTCGCATTCATTGTGTTTATCGTTACGTTTGCACCAGATTGGATCGTCAATTCTGGCTGCTCTCCAGTCAGAACAAGCCCGCGTTTTCTTTCTGTAACCTCGATTGAAAAAACTGAATTCTCTGCTGCGATAAAGCGAGGATTTCTCCCAGACAGAATAACGGCATTATTATTACCATTGGTCGGAGCAGCAGTCGTTCCTGGACTGCGAATAGTTAAACGAGCACCATGATTGAGTTCCATTTGACCATTATCGCCACGTAAATCGATTGTATTCGCATCCCCTAGTCGCGTAGTAATGCTCACTTGCGCACCCTCATCGATCAACAACCTAGGATCTTGAATATCTGGTGCTGTATAAAAAATCCACATATTCGGCTTATTAATAATCACTTGCGCTTGATTTCCGACCTCCACTTCTTTCAGATTGAACAAGGTATCGGAAGCCATCGTCATTGCCTCGAAGCGATTGATCCCACCAGTAAAGTGAACCTTCGCTTCTCGTGCTAAAATAAAAGGTGACCGATTCTCCGAGGCTTCTTCTACTTCCTCTAGTTCAACGACCCAGTTTTTACTCAACGCATTGGTGGTCTGGATCAAAGCGGTATTGCCTATTTTTTGGTATGTGAGATTTTCGATACGAAAAATCGTTTCTTCGTTAACGGTTAATAATTGAAAATAAGCACTATTGTTATTGAGGGTCAATGCATGACCATTTCCTTGAATCATTATCGGACGATCGATGGTCATTATGCTGGAAGTAGATTGGACAAGGTCCGCTTGTAAGGAAAGAATGGATACGGCTGGATCTTGTAAAGCACTAATAAACTCCGCCATGGTCGTTACGTAAGCTGTGCCACCATCAAAGGCGCTTGATACGATCTCACTAGCCGCCTGTACCGCTGACTCCTCCTGCGGACGCTCAATGTCTGCTACTTTTTCAGCAGGATCACTATCCGTTTCTTGCGATTCTAAGGACTCATTTTCCAAGTCTTTCGGTGTTTCCTCAGTGTCTGTCTCTGCAGCAGCTATTTCAACGATCGCTTCGCTCCCTGCACTGGCTATAACAAAACTTCCAGGAAGTTCGGCAACGATCAAAACAGAAAATGTCTGCCGTGCTTGACTTGCTTTGATCTGCCAGCATTGATCGCTTTGTTTTGCTGCTGTTTGTCCGGGTGCCAATACATCAGTCATCAGCTTGACTTCTGCTGGTAATTCTAGGAAGATTTCTGCCACCGCTTGGTCGCTGACCAAATCGATCGTAAGTGGTTGACCTACCGTACCAGCAAATTTAGGCTCTTTGAACTGCACCGTCCCTTCAGGCTCAGATGTTCCTGTGGCAAACTCCCCCAGAACTCCCTCATCCGCTAGCGGTTGTGCGAGGTATGGCGGCTCGGTTTCAGCAAAAACAACGATGAGCGGGACACTCATCAAGCGTAATCCCATAAAAACAAGCAGCAAGCGAATCCAATATTTCAAGTTTTGCTTTTTCATTCCATGCTCTCCTTTACTTCTTACGTATCCATGGTCGGCTTTTTGTTCTTCCATAACAGCCAAATGATTATTCCAATAAGGAAGATCACTAGTCCTAATGCGCTGATCAACCACCAGTTTTGCCCCTCTTCAATGGTGACATCCTCACGATTCAACTGTCGTGCTGTGTCTGCTTCCACAGTAAACGGATATTCCCATGTCCACTCCTCACCTTCAGCTCGAGCTGTTAAGCTCATTACATATTCTCCGCTGTAAAAACGATCCCCCTGTAATGAAACGGGAAAATGAAAATGTGAATTTGGCGCCATTTGCATCCCTTCACGCTGCGCCTCATATAAGACTTCTTCCTGATCCGCTCGTCGAACAGTTGCCTCTACCTCTAGTCGATTGACAAAACGCGGCAACGGATTTTGTAGCGTTGCCCGAAACGCATTGCGATAATTGACTTGACCGGCAAACACATCCAATAACGCAAGCTCTGGTTCAATAATAGACGCTTCATTGCGGACAACAACGCCTAGGATATAAGCAAACCGATTTTGGATCGCAACACCTTCTTCCTCTGATCCAGTCGCTTCTTCGATGACCTCTCGAATACGTAAACCGCCGACTAGACTACCAGTAAAGGCTTCTTCAGGCATATGTATGGGTAACTCGATCGTCTTTTTTTCCTTAGCTGACAAAATAATCTCTCCAGGTGATTCGATTAGATCAGCTATCGAATAAGGCAAAGTCGGATCAGGTTCTGCGGCATCTTTGCCATATTCCACGACGCCATTTCCGTTAGTGAACGCCGTATGTGCGGAAACTTCGATCGTGATTTCCTTTTCCGCGCGATTTTGAATCGTCACCCCCAGAACATCATCGGTCCCTGGTGCTAGTTCTAGATCAAAATAGCCACTATTCCCATCTGGCAATTGGCTTTTCGGCAAATTGGGGACCACATGAAATGGCAATTCTGATTGTGTTTCTGCCCAACCTGTCATCGGCAATCCAACGAGTACCATCACCAGTAAAACAAACCCAGCTACTAGCCTATTCTTGATTGATCTCTTGCTTTGTGTCTTCATAATGAATCATTCCTTTCAAAATAGGCAGGAACAACTCGTCTCCTGCCTATTCCCTATATCCCTTACTCACTTCCTGATTCGTTTTTCCCTAATCGCAACACGCGTATCATTCGCTATCGCGCTTACTGGTAAAATGATTCGTTAAAATCATGTGCCTTTATTCATGCTTCTGAGCCAAGCTAAAAGACTGGCTTCTTTGCTGTGTTCTTCCAAAAAACTTATCCCTTAATTCCCAGGAGTGGCACTTAAATGCCAAGTCAGAGTAGCCGTATAAGCGGTTGCTTGCGGATTCGCTCCTGTCGGTATATGGAGCCAAATCGCTTCATTGAGAATATCCTCTTCCCCAGCTGCATGCTGTTGATTTAGCAGGGTTTGATTGCCCCATTGAACCGTTGAAAGTCCCGCCCCTTGGCCAGGAGCCGCAGACATCAAGGTGTTGCCTTCCGTTCCAACATCGATGGTTTGATGGTTAAATTGATCGCTAGGTGCTGTTGGGAAAGTAGCCGAATCTAATGCATTCGAACGAATCTGTGGATTTTGAAATTCGATATAAGCCCCACGTAATACATGATTCGAAGTGGCATCTGTACTTGTAAATTGATCCAAATCGACATTTAACGTCCAGCCGTTGTGTCCACCACGGGTATCCAATACTTGAGCAAAAGAGACATATGGTGCGGTTCCTGACCCATCAGACAGTCGTTCCAGCTCCGCAAGCATTGCGGATTTTCCAGGGCCTGTGCTGATCACTTGGGTTCCAAAATCGAAGCGCTTTGGCACATGCACCAAAGTGAACGGACCGGTTACCTCTGGATCGATCGGATCAATTTCTACCTCTGGCTCTTTTTCAGGTAACTCAACATCGATCTCTTCCTCCTCACCAGGGATGAAATCTACTTCATTTTCGGTATTTCCTTCCAGGATGGGGGTTGCTGCTGCGGTCACTCCCCCAGATAACACAGCGATACTCATGACACCGATTGTTGCTAAATAAATACGTTTCATAAAAAATTACTCCTTTTACTATTATTATTCGCAGAAAGAATCTACGATGATTACTATTGATTGATGCATAAACCTTTTTTCGCTAGAACTGGTTGCCAGTTGGCTTACTAATCCACTCACTTCTTCAAAAACCACAACTGTCTTTTCCTAAAACAAGCGTGCGACCGTATTGCCTAAAGGTCATTTTTCTCGTTAGCTGATCTTCGTGCGCATCGTTTCAAGTAAGCGACCACACTCAAGAGGATGAGCAGCAGACCTATCCAGCGAATAAGCAGTCGTTGGTGACTGTTCGTTTGCGGAAAACGATCATTTTTTGCGTGACCAGATGAATCATCTTCAGGTACTGGCCATTTTCCTGTCGGCGGTTTTGGCTCTGGCTTTGCAGGTTCCTGACCACCAACAAAACGGATGACCCCTTCTGTTCTAGCGGTGGACACTTCTTTGGCTTCTACGAAATCAGCGACTAGCAGACAACTTAAAACCAACATCGCTACAATGAAATACCTCAATTTATGAAGCGGCATGTATTCCCCCTCATTTTCCTTTCGCCCCTTTTTCTCTTTCAAAAAACATACTTCAGACACAGACGAAGTCCTCCAATCCTTCATTTAAGATGGAGACAACCATTTTAATCGCTTCTTTATACCCAATGTATTTAGGCAAAAAAAATACCTGCGGTTGCTTTTCTATGGAGTAATCAAATGGAATGATATTGGTGATCAAAATATCACAGTCAAGCTGGTTGATCTGTTCCGATGTTAATTGTTCTTCATAGAGCACAGCCATTCGACCACTAAAATGATGTTCAAAAATACTGTAGACCCATTCATCGATCACATAATTATTGGCAAGCAACACCACGATTTTTTGTGAAACCCGGATCAATTGATTGCCAAAAAGATAGAGAACGAAGGAACAACAAAAGTCCCTCAAAAATTGATTTTTGAAACATTGCGGAATCTCATTCACTTCCATAAACCTAATCAAAGGCTCATATAGATCAAAAGGCAAAGAAAACACAAATTGATTCGTACTATCCGGATTTTTTAAGTAGATAGGTGCTAAGCCAACTTTTGCATATTGCCGGACTAAAAAATCTTCCACGACCTGTTGAATTCCACAAGGCTCGTCAAGGTAAGTATTGTGCTGTTCAAAAAAAGCAACAAAGAGTTCAACGAATCGCTTACTCGTTTTTGAAAAGGTATTGAGAGGAATCCTCGTTTTCCCTCGAAGCGCCCACTGCGCATAAAGCATTAAGTAAATAAAGCACGCTTCCTGAACGAGCCGTTTTTTCGCAATGGGTTGGAGACTGCTGCTTTCTTGAAGTGTTTCACTGATCGTCAAAAAAAGCGGATCTTGCTGGATCAATGCTAGGATCTCAGGATCAAATATCAAGGTTCCAAAAGTGGCACGCTGAACAGACAAACGAATAATATTGATGACCTTTTTTCTTGAAACGATCCCCACGTTTTGCTCAATTCTTCTTAAAAGCGTTTCTTGAAGCTGATGTTCAATGACCGGCAACTCAAAATAGTGCGTTTCGCAATAAAAATCCCAGAAGAACTTTCGCTGATTGATCTCTTCTCCCATCAGCCCAATCGGTGCTTTGGTTACCACCAAACCGTATTCATCAAGAATCAGCTGTAATTTTTTTATGAGTCGATTTGCCGTTGATTCTGAAATATGCATGGCTCGAATCCAAGCTAAAAAAGGAAACGTTTGTCCCGCATAAAAAGCTTGTACTAATAAAATAAGTGGTTCTCGCTCATAGAAGGAGCGTCGTTTTTTATAGTATTCACCATGATCATTGATTACCAACTTCATCCCGTGATGGGTCCCTTCAAGAGAGATCGCATCACCAAAAAATGTGCGTAGTGCTTTTAAGTCCGTTAAGATCGTCCGCCGAGAAATACTCGCTTTTTCTGAGAGCTGTTTGACACTCAAAATCTGTTCGTTTTCCATGTACGCCAATAGTATAAGGCTTCTTCGATTCACTGAGTTCGTTACCAATTGGAATGTAAGACTGTTCACGGGCGTAATCTCCTTTAGCAAATTTCCTATAAATTTTCCATCAAATCGTAGGTCCCTCCTTTAGTGCTGCCTTCGAATCGTTGCAATGTTTCTTGTTTGATTCTAACAAAATTACCACCTATTTTTTATCCAGCATTTGCACACGAGGGTGCAAAAATATTGACTTTCCGCAAAGAATCATTTGTTCTGCGGGCTCTCAATGGTAAATATTAGATGTTATTTTAAATAATTCAGACACGTTTTTGTTTATTGTTTCTCTTTTATAAATTGCTAGCTGTACTCACCAATAAGCCGCAGCTTTTTTAGTAACAGCGCCGATTTCAACTGCCTAAAGCACAAAAAAACAGCTAGACACTTGTCTAGCTGACTTTATAGAATTATAAGTTAGAGCTAACTCCTATTTCCTTTTCAGTACGCTTGTAAACACACCGCCTACCATGATTGCGCCTAGAATCACCAGCCATGCAGCTCGTTGCTCATTCGTTTTAGGAAGAGCCTTTGCTTTTTCTTGACTGGAAGATTTCGTGGTTTCGCTACTAGCACTTGTTTCAGTAGACTGGCTCTCATGGGGATTTACTAGCGTGGCACCGTCATGGTTTGTGGTCGTTGTACTTGGTTCTGCTATACTTGGCTCGGTCGTACTTGGTTCTGGGGTACTTGGCTCCGTTGTACTTGGTTCCGTTGTGCTTGGTTCTGTTGTGCTCGGTTCTGTTGTGCTTGGTTCCGTGGTACTCGGCTCCGTTGTACTTGGTTCCGTTGTACTTGGTTCGGTAATGCTTGGTTCTGTGGTACTTGGCTCCGTTGTACTTGGTTCGGTTGTGCTCGGTTCTGTTGTGCTTGGGTCCGTGGTACTCGGCTCCGTCGTACTTGGTTCCGTTGTACTTGGTTCGGTTGTGCTTGGTTCGGTTGTGCTTGGTTCTGTGGTACTTGGCTCCGTTGTGCTTGGTTCCGTTGTACTTGGTTCTGTTGTGCTTGGCTCCGTTGTACTTGGTTCGGTTGTACTTGGTTCCGTGGTACTTGGTTCGGTTTCTTTTTTTGTATTGGTGATTACAAGGGTATCTCCCTCAGTCGTCACACTGCTTTCGAAGCCGTCGGGGATATTGACTTCTTCAACCTGATACACGAAGTCTTCCCCTTGATTGTTGTATTTTGGTAAGTCTGCCATTTGACCAGCAACGGGTATCTTTGTTAATGATGCTTGAAAATCATTGGCTTTTTCAAGGGTCAAACGGTCTGACTGCTGCCAACTGTCTGCTGCCGTAGTGGTGGTTCTTTTGACTTGATAATCGATTTGGTCTGGAATCTCAGCTGCTGAGACATTGACCCACTTTTTGAGAACAGCAAGGGAAACATTGGGTGCCTTGATGGAAGGTATCGGAAAATCCAACGCTTCATCATCGCTTGCTGGTGTTAAGGTCGTACGGCCATTGCACAACACCCACGCCTCTCCTTTAAAATCTGGGGCTTCCGTATTCAAGCGAACTTGGTAGGTCAAGGTCAATTTTTCATTTTCACCTAAGGCTATCCCACTGACGGTAATAGTCTGATCCTTTTCAGAAACGGTTACTCCAGTTGCAACTTCCGGCGCCTCGACCCACTCTCCTTGCGCATTTTTGCGCCATCCGACTAACTGATACTGATCAGCATCAAAATTACCTGCCCCTTGCAAAAGAATGCCCTCTCCCATCGGATCTGTAATCGTCCCGTCAGGGATGGTTTTATCGATATGATTGGCGATTTCTGTCAATGCTGAACCCAATCCGCTCAGGTTTTCATCCGTTGTTAAGTAATTGCTCGGTGCAGACGCCAGATTGCGCCCAATGTATTCCCCTCGTGCGGAAGGCGCCGTTGCTACCGAATAATAGGTAAAACCAGATTTTTTAAGCGCGACGATCGTGCCAAGGGTCTCGTCTGTCACCACAGTGTTGCTAACAGGAATGGCTTGCGAATCTGATGGATTTTTACTTGTCGTATGGTAAGCAGTGGCTGACGTTTGAAATTCTTCAATATAGCTTTCCGTGTGATAACCGTTATAGTCACTGATTGCGCCGGTATTTTGATAAACCGCTGCCTCATCTACTGGCAAATAACTACGATTGGCACTGTCGTCACCGATATGAATAAACAGCTTTTCCGCTTCTGGACGACTTTCTTCCAGTAACAGTTGTTGTCCAGCCAATAAGCCTTTTTGCATAAAAGTTCCAGAATGGGATTCGGCCGTCTCACGCAGAAATTGTTCCAAGTACGCGATATCGGTAGAAAAACCGTTGGTAGTGTAAACTTCTCGATTGTAGGCAACGATCCCGATCCGAATGGAGCCATTCGCTAGCGAATCAGCTAATTCATTTCCAAACTGTTGCAGCCCCAACAAGGCGTTGGTTAATTTTTCTCCAGTCATGGAGGAAGAATAATCGATCACCATGACCAGATCAACAGGGGTACTGGTCTGATTGCCTTTGACAGCTAACGTTACATCAAATAGTCCTTGGCCCGCAGCTTCTTTGACACTCTTTTTCAGATAAGCTTCATCTGCATAATTGACATAGTTCTCTTCATCAAAAGCAACCCCCGGCGCCTGTCCATACTTGTAGTTGTACGTATCTCCTTGCGCCGTTCCATTTGTCAAATACTGTCCGGTCGCATCAGTTTGATAGTCAAAATCATACGTGGTGGTTTCACTGTTTACAGTCAGACTGCCCATGAGAACCCCCATCAACAACAGGAAAAAAATCCCTGTATACTTTTGCCAACCTCTTTTGTGTTTCATCACTTTCGCTCCTTTATTTCCGCACTGCTTTCCTCAGCAGACCATGAATGCTGAGAAAAGCGAGTCTTTGTCAGAAAACAGTATAGAAGGTTTTGCTGCGAAAAGGAGACAAAAAATTGCTGATTTCATTTACAAAAAAATCACGTTTTTTGTGCTATCATAAGAGAATCGAGTACATAGAGAAACCTTTAGAACGGAGCTTGAATTATGGAACGGTTTTATCCATTTTTTGGACACACTCTCAAGAGAGATATCGACCTGTTGCGGTTTTTGTATCTTCAAAAACGTTTTGTTCCCATTGAAGAGATCAGTCAAGCGTTGGCTTTGGATCGCCGCTCCATCCAAAAAAGCTTCGACACTTTAAGCAAACGCTCGCTTTCCTTACAAGACGATCCCTCACCGCTTTTGGTTGCCAAACACGGCTTTGGGTTATCCTTCATTGGGACTAAGCGAGACTACAAGCGATTGAGTCGGCAGTTGCTGGAAGCGAATCCCTTTTTTTATTTACTGGAAACCCTTTTGCTGCAAAATGAGATCAATTTGATCCAATTCGCCGCTGACCATTACTTCTCCGAATCAACCGTTCGTAAACGAATCTATGCGTTGCAAAAACTGCTTGCTCCATTGGGATTTCAGCTGCAAAAGCAAAAAGGGACGGTTCGACTCGTAGGCAGCGAAGCCCGTATCCGCTACTTTATGATGGTCTTCTTTTGGCGAACATTTGCCGGTCTGCATTGGCCCTTTACTGGTCTTTCCCAGAAAAAATGTGAAACCATCGCACAAGACTTCTACCAAAACAATCAGATTCCCTTTAACCCGATCGAATTGAAAATGACCACATACATTTTGGCTGTCACTATTTTGCGGTTTCGCAAAGGACAACGGATTTCAGCAGAAGCAGTAGCGATCGAAGCCCCTTTGATTGGGGAAGATCTTTCCCTGTTTCAATCCCTGATTGATGAAGAGACCGCCATCTACAACCATTTATCGTCAGAACTAGCGGAACACTTCTTTCTTGATGAGAATGAACGCCGCTTTTGTTTTCTATGGCTAGCATCGAATCTCGATCGAACGTTTGCCGATGCGCAACTGGACGCTGCGTTTTCCCCAAAAAAACCAACGACGAGCATCCAAAAACTTCTCTGGTCGATGACCGCGTTCGCACCAAAATCCGAGTTGACCCGCCCTTGCAAAAGTAGGATCGTGAATACCCTCTTGAATGGGCTTTTGACTGTCGAATTGTTTGGACCGGTCGACCATACATTAGCCGGCTATAATACTGCCCAGTTTTTAACAGAACATTTTCCTGATTTGCAAAAGCAAGCCGAAAAGCTAGTGACAAAAACTTCGTTATACCAAAAAGAGCCGCTGAAACAAAGCGGATTTTCTCTTCATGTCGCTATGGCGTGGACGCTGATTTTACCGCCAGCTACTTTTCAGCAGAAAATCAAGATCAAACTGGAAACAGACTTGCCGCTGGCGATTTCGCTGACCATCAGAGAACTGATCAAAGCGCCCTTTCAAGGGTTCTACAACCTTGATATTCGTGATCAGTTTGTCGACGACGACTACGATCTCTGTCTAAGCACCACTCCATTGTCTGAAACCTATGAAAAAGCACCGGTCCTATTGATCAATGCACAAGTCACCCTTCCTGATTTGTTAGCAATTCATCAGGCGATTGAAGTATTCCAATCGCAAAAATAATGATTGCTCTGCTCAAATCACTCCAACAAAACGAGACGACGAAGTAATGAAAGTAGGTACTTCGTCGTCTCGTTTTGTTTCATTCATTCAATACAGTATTACTTTTATACAACCAATAGTTAAATCTGTTGCTAGTTCCTTTAACGAAAAGGAACACTCGAGTGTTGCAACTGGATTCGAACGTTGCCGTCTTCATCCAACATATACCCAAATGTATATTCGACCTTTACCTCTTCTCCGGTCTCACCGGATGTAAAATAATAATTTCCTGAAGAAAGTGCTGTATCACCATTTAGAATCGTATCGTGATTGTCAAAGCGTACATTTGTCCACGGCTCTAAAGCAAACCCGCTGTCTTCTTCAATATCACCACCAACGAAATAAGACAAGGCTTCTTCCTTTGTTGAGCGGAAAGGAATTTCAGCAGCTTTCGTCGGTTTAAAAAGGACTGTTCCTTCATCAAATGCATACAACGTATCAAGGGTTTCTTTAGCTTGTTCTTCTGCAGCTTCCTCACTCTGCGTACTTGCTTCCCCAATAGCTACGATGCTCTCAGCCCAAGCTTCTTGTGCTTCTTCGATTGCAGCGAGAGTGATCGTTGGCACTTCAACCGTATCTGCTTGTGCTATGTCGTCTTCATTTTGAGCCCCACACCCTGTTAAAGTAACTAAGATTATTGGTAAAATCAGTGTTTTTTTATTCATTTTATTCCTCCTTCTTTATCAATCAGTCTAATAAAGAATAGGTTTAATTGAAATAATAATCATAAAATCTTAACAAAAATAGAAAAATACTCGTATTTTGATTATTAAATGCATTTATCGCAGCTGATAATGAGAGCTCATTTTTCAATCCGTTGTCTGCTTTTCTGCATATGTCAAAAAATACTGTTTATACGGACGCCCAATTTTTGTATACACATTTTCACTGCGAATGGCTTTGGTCTTTTCTAAGTGGGCGACATACTTTCTTACCGACACATGGGACAATGCGCAAGCTTGCGCCAATTCTTGGACTGTAAATGGCTGTTTGATAGTACGAATCGTTTCTTGGATCAACTGAAGCGTGTCTTCTGTCAACCCTTTTTCTAGTTCGATCCACGGACTTTTTTGGTTTCCCTGCAGAAGCAGATCGATTTGCTGCTGAGCGATCCGCGGATGTTTGAGGCTTTCGCGTCGTTGCTGAAATACTTGGATACTTTGGGCAAATCGTTCGAAGGAAAACGGCTTGATCAAATAATCCAGCATCCCCAAATGTAGGCTTTGGCTGATCAATCGTGTTTCATCGGCAGCCGTGATCATGATCACATCCACAGCCTGTTGTTGTTCCCGTAATGTTTGCAACAGCTCCAAGCCATTGCCATCTTTCAAATGGATATCCAGCAAGAGCAGCTCAATGGTTTCTTTTTGTAGCATTTCTTGCGCTTCTTCCACTGTTTCCACCGAAAAAATTCGCTCAAAAACCGCTAAACGTTCTAAATAGCTGCGATGAATAAATTGAACCATCGGATCGTCTTCAACAATCAAAATATTGGCTTTCATAGCTGCTCCTTCCGATAATCATTCGTGATCGTCACTTCCAAAACACCTTGCGCTTCCTGAAAAGTAATCGTCCCATTGACTTCATGCAGTAATTGCTGAAAATAGCCTACTTGTTGTAAAGTCACTTGTTCCGCTGGTGTCAACATTTCTTCCGCTAGCTGCCAACTCGTTTGCAACTGATTTTCTTGGTACTCGATTTTCATAAATATCTCTTGAGTCAAATGCTTTTGCAGCAAAAGATGATGTATATATTGATAAAGGTTTAATAAGACTTTGGTTTCATGTGCAACGGCCCCTTGAGGAATCTCTGGAAAAATTTCTAACAACAGCTGGCATTTCTTTTCTAAAAATTTTTGCCGCTCGCCAATCAAAAACCCTGCCAACAACGGGTTTTTAATAAGAATCGCTAGCCGATGAGCAAATTCTTTCTCTGGTTTCAAAATATCATCCAAATAGATCGTCAACTCTTCATAGGCTTCTAAATCCACCAAACCATAGATGACATGCAGCTTGTTCATAAATTCGTGGGCTTGACTTTGCAGTGCCGTCGCATAGGCTGTCGTATTTGCCAACTGATCCGCAATAAATAAAGACTCTGTCGCATTTCTTAGAAAAATAATATGCCCTATCTGCTGATTTCTCACGATGATCGGCGCCGATGAAAAGACATAGTTCTGCCCTTCTTGCTGTACTAACCGCTCTTGCTTCTTGTCAAAATCGACGTGCTGCAAAGCAGGCAAGATCGTTAGCAGGGATTGGCCAACCAAGCCATCTTCTGATGCAGTAGCAAGCGGCAATGCCGTGGCAGCTCGATTTGCCAGCAAGATGTTCTTCGCTAAGTCTAAGACAAAAACAACATCCTTGGTTTCTTCCAGCATACTATTGCGTTCTTCTAACAAACGTGAGATTTCTTGCGGTTCCAGATTATGCAGTTGTCGTTTCAAATAAAATGCCACGAATAATGCAATCCCCCCGCCTAATAGCAAACTGATGAACAATGCTTTCCGATAGCCTTTTTGCGATAGTAAGATTAGCGATTGCAGTGAAGTCATTTTAATCCCTAATGCCACGACGCCAAGTTGTTCTCCATCTTCTTTCACTGGAACGAACCCACGTAAGGACTGTCCTAAGGTGCCGTTGCCAATGGAGAGAGACTCCTTGCCTTCAATTGCCGGTGTTTCATCGCCACCTGTAAAAGGTTGACCAATCTTTTCAGGGTCTGGGTGCGTGATCCGAATAGCGTCTTGATCCATCAAAACAATAAAATCCAACCCATAATTTTTTGCTAATTCATTGGTATATGATTGCAACTGGGGACTGGCTTTCTTTTCCCGCAGTGCTTGCTTGACCTCCGCTTCTGATGCTAACTGACGACCGATCGATAGCAGCAGCGTTTCTTCATCCCGGTGCATTTGCTCTTTTTGTTCCATCATCATCAGTACATAAAATAATGTTAGAACGATACATAAGGTACTGGTAAAAATTCCTACTAACAGCACCCACAGCCGAACTGGCCGCTCTCGCATAGTCGTTCCTCCTCAATTGCTAATAAGCGTTCATTACACGCTCATTTTAACATAGGAATCTTTTTCCGAAGGTCTTTTTTTAAGTTGTATTTAATTAAATTAGTTAAATAATCTTCTTTGTTTGTGAGCGCTTCCTTATACTGGAAACATCCAAAGGAGGTATTTGAATGAAACAAGTCGTCGCAAAACAACCCGTTGTTGAAAAAAAGCAAACCAAAGCAAAGTGGTGGTCTTTCTATGTTGGTTCCGTTCCTTTGCCCGTCTATCTGGTAATGTCTGCCATTATCTTGATCACTGCTTTTCTACAGCAACTGCCTGTCAATATGTTGGGGGGGTTCGCCGTTATCCTAAGTTTAGGCTGGTTATTAGGAACGATTGGTGCCAACATCCCCATCATCAAGAATTTTGGTGGTCCCGCTATTTTTTCTTTGTTGATTCCGTCAATCCTGGTCTTTTTTAATCTTATCAATCAAAACGTATTGGAATCAACTAATATCTTAATGAAGCAAGCAAACTTCCTTTATTTCTATATCGCCTGTCTGGTTTGCGGCAGCATTTTAGGTATGAATCGCAAAATCTTAGTCCAAGGGTTGATGCGAATGATCATTCCTATGATGTTAGGCATGGTCTTAGCGATGGGCGTAGGTACCCTTGTCGGTGTCCTGTTAGGGCTAGATTGGAAACACACTTTGTTCTTTATTGTGACTCCTGTTTTAGCCGGCGGTATTGGGGAAGGAATCTTACCACTTTCCTTAGGCTATAGTGCCATCACTGGTTTAGGTAGCGAGCAATTGGTCGGTCAGTTGATTCCAGCCACTATCATCGGCAACTTTTTCGCGATCGTTTGTACTGGCTTGTTGACTCGCTTAGGGGAACAAAAACCGCAGCTTTCAGGAAAAGGCCAACTCGTCAAAATGAGTGATGGGGATGATTTGAAAGATGCGTTGGTTGAAGATCAATCACCGATCGACGTCAAATTGATGGGTGCCGGTGTGCTGACCGCTTGTACGCTCTTTATTCTCGGCGGTTTGCTGGAACACGTCACTGGTTTTCCTGGACCTGTTCTCATGATCGTAGCAGCCGCTTTCTTGAAATACTTGAATGTCGTACCAAAAGAAACACAAAAAGGATCGAAACAGCTTTACAAATTCATCTCTGGTAACTTTACATTTCCACTCATGGCAGGATTAGGACTGCTTTATATTCCTTTGAAAGATGTCGTCGGTATGCTGACCTGGCAATACTTTTTAGTCGTTATTAGCGTCGTTTTCACTGTGATTGCCACGGGATTTATCGTTTCTCGCTTTATGAACATGTACCCCATCGAAGCAGCCATCGTTTCTGCTTGTCAAAGCGGAATGGGTGGAACCGGCGATGTCGCGATCTTAAGTACCGCCGACCGCATGAATTTGATGCCATTTGCCCAAGTAGCTACACGTTTGGGTGGCGCGATCACGGTTATCTCAATGACCGCACTTTTACGACTATTATTTTAATTGTTTGAAATCGGAAGGGAGAAATCAAGAATGTCAACGATGAATGTCAAAGAAGCAGCTATGAAACAAGCCGAGGAAAATGGGGGCAAATTAGCCGTCGTTTCTAAAGTCACTATTGATTCAAAAGAAGATTTAAGTATCGCCTACACCCCAGGAGTCGCAGCTGTTTCATCAGCAATTGCTGAAAACGAAGAACTCGCCTACACCTTGACCACCAAGAAAAATACTGTCGCCGTGATCAGCGATGGCTCAGCGGTGTTAGGTTTGGGCAATATCGGTGCCAAAGCAGCTATGCCGGTCATGGAAGGCAAAGCGGCCTTGTTCCAGCGCTTTGCCGGAATCGATTCGATTCCGATCGTCCTAGATACGCAAGACACCGAAGAAATCATTCAAACGATCAAAGCGATCGCACCAACCTTTGGTGGGATCAACCTAGAAGATATCAGCGCCCCTCGCTGCTTTGAGATCGAACGACGCTTGATTGAAGAATTACCGATCCCCGTGTTCCACGATGACCAGCACGGAACTGCCATCGTGGTATTAGCCGCTTTGATCAATAGCCTGAAGCTGATCGACAAATCCTTTGAAGAGGTCAAAATCGTGATCAACGGCGGTGGTTCAGCTGGCCTTGCCATTACCCGAAAATTTTTGGCTGCTGGCATCAGACACATCACTGTTGTCGACAAAGCAGGGATCATTTCAGAAACGAACCATGAACTTGCGCCCCATCACGCAGAAATTGCCAAAGTCACCAATCGTCAACATCTAACAGGAACACTAGAAGATGCCCTCAAAGGAGCAGATGTCTTCGTAGGCGTTTCAGCTCCCGGTGTGCTGCACCCTGAGTGGATCAAAACGATGGCAGAAAAACCAGTGATTTTTGCTATGGCGAATCCAACGCCAGAGATTTTCCCTGATGAAGCACTGGCAGCTGGCGCCTTTATCGTCGGTACTGGTCGCAGTGATTTCCCTAACCAGATCAATAATGTCTTGGCCTTTCCGGGAATCTTCCGAGGCGCATTAGACGCTCGAGCAAGAGACATCACGATCGAGATGCAGATCGCAGCAGCACAAGGGATCGCTAGTTTGATCCCCGAATCAGCTTTGACTCCAACCACTATCATTCCAGATGCGTTTCAGCCTGATGTCGCTAAAGTCGTGGCAGAAAGCGTGAAGAATGCGGGGAAAAAAGATTAAATAGATTGGTATCATTAGTGACTGCAGCGCTAGTTGTTTGATACCAATAAAATGAAAAATAGCTACAAAAATGTACCGACTATGAAAACTAGTCGGTACATTTTTGTGTCGGATTTTACAGTTAATCGAAAGTTTCCTCCCAGAAGACAGTCCGAAAAAATACTACCTAACTTCCCATTCACTATTGCTTCACTTGGTTCACTTCACAGAGGGCACTCTTTAGTTTGAGGATACAATCGACAAATCACACGCTCCCAATCTTTCTTCGTTGGTATGCTACTTAACAAGATATAATCATCCGTCAAACCATAATCCAGGATATAGGGACGATAATTTGTGACGATCAAAACCTTCTGGTCCGCTTTTAATCGTTCTTCTGTTAATTCGTGCAATGAAAGAAAAATGACTTGATACTTGTTTGCAAAGAGCCGAATTGCTTGTAGTCGAATCATTTGAACGACCATTGAGTCCCCTTCTATAAGAAACAAAATATTTTTTTTCGGTTGATAATAGTCGCGTAGTAAATCACTTACCGTTGTAAAACTGATAGCAATATCTTCCATAAATTCTGTCGCAAAAGCTAACTCTTCTTTGTACTTTTCCAAAAATGGTTTATTTTTGTAGTAAGACTCTCGATGGTATGTTTTTATTGAGGCGACTTCTTCAGCTTGTCGCTTGTTCAAAGATGGACAAATCACTTCATTGAGTTTTCTAGACACCAGAAAGGAGGTTAGATAATCTTCTAGCAGTGACTGATCCCAGCCCTTAAATTCGGCATCAGCAAAATACGCTTTTACGATCGGCTTCACTTCTGGCCAGAAATTAAATCGAGCTAGAAAAGTTTTTTCTCGATCGTATTGATTGATTGTCCGCGTACATATAATCATGTAGTGAAGCCAAGCAAGTTCTTCTTTGGGTAAAGATACCCCATACTCTTTGAAAATGACTTCTTTCAGAATCTCTAGCAATTTAAAATCATTTTCTTGATAGACAAGCTCTTTTGCCCAGTCAGGAATCGAAACATAGTGCTCCTTTTGCGCCCGTACAATCGTTATATACAGCAGTGAATAAAAAGCCGAGATCGTCAAGCCAGTCCCTACTTCATATTTTCCCAATTTATCAGAAAGTCCCTTTAGAATTACATGATGCAGGCCTTCTGGTGGTCTGATCGTATAGGGGGTGGGCTCACCTACATAGTAAAAATCAAAAAAGAATTTACGAATGCTTGCTTCATCGCCTACCAAAGTAACCGGTGTGAAACTTAGAGAAAGTCCATACTCTTTTAAGGCTGGTTGCACACGTGCAATAAACCTTCGTAATGTTGTTTCCGCATAATTGTATCGATAAGCCAATTCATTCAGATCAACTACTTCTCCATAAAAAATGTTCCCAATGATTTCAAATAAAACTTCCTGATTTAATAGCTGCTCTTTTTTTTCTTTAAAGAGAACACGATTTCGTTCTTCGAAATGAAATCCGCTATTACCTGATACCAATTCAATACATTCGCCAAAATGCTCTTTGATCAAGCGTAGGTCTTTCACCAATGTCCGCTGAGAAATAGCCAATCGCTCAGAAAGAATCCCAACTTTAAAAACTTGTTCTCGTTCAATAATCGTTAATATCTGCATCCAACGCTTTGTACTCGGACTTGTAATAAAAGACATCTGAAGTTCCCTCATGCCATTTCTTCACTCATTTCCTTTTCTGACTTGGCTCTATTCATTCTACCATACAACAGAAACCCCTTTCTTCGCTACGTCAAATGAACTTCTTTCTAAAAACATAAGATGTGGCACGAAACATCCATTGTCAGAAAAGTTCGCTTTCGCTTTTTTGAACTTGCTGCGGGCTTTCTTTCAATCCATAGCAAGGCAAGCACCATTCTTTTCCTGGATCAAATGATAGCACTGCGACACGCGACAAATAAGAAAAGTGCTGACACCCATGTATACACACAACCTTTTGCCTGTGCGCAACAGATTTTCTATTGCAGATTCAAATAAAAAAGCTTAACACCTCGTAGATGTTAAGCAGAATCAGCTATCATTCTATGTTTGTTCAATACTCGGTGCCCGATTTTCATTTGGCATTCTTCTCTGGATCGGATTTAAAACCTCACAACCGCTTTGACCAACGGATCATCTTCTAACGTTTGGCGTTCTAGCGCCTCTTGCAGTTTTTCCAATGGGTATTCATCCGTGATATATTTTGTGGGATCGATCATGCCACTAGCAATCAAATCGATCGTTTCTTCAAACTCTTGGCGGGTGCATGAAACGCTGCCGATGAGCTTGATTTCTTGCAGGACCAACCGATTTAATGAAAAAGGAATTTCGGGAGCAACGGAATTTCCGATCGCCACGATCGTTGCGCCAGGACGAGCAGCCTCAATGCATGTCGCTAAGGAACTGCTGGAACCGACCGCTTCAAAAATCAAATCGAACCCACCAGCAGACGCGTCTTTCAATACTTCCCCGCGGTTTGGATCCTTAGCGTCAAAGTAATCGTCAAAGATTCCCAATTCCTTGGCTTTCTCAATTTTTGTATCGTTGATTTTGGACATGGCCACATAAGAAGCCCCAGCTTTTTTTGCCAATTCGCCAATCAATTGCCCGATGATCCCACTTCCAGAAACCAAGACTTTGTCATTTAACTTAATATTGGATTTACGGACGGCATGATAGGCAACCATCAAGGGATCAATCAAGCTAGCTGCTGTATCTGAAACTGTATCTGGCAATTTATAAGCATTGGACGCTTTTCCGACAAACCGTTCGGCATAGGCGCCATTGCAGACAAAGCCGATATAATTGGTGCCGTTTACTTCCCGACACAAATGCTCTTGCCCTTTTTGGCACATCTCACATTTTCCACAATAAAGATTTGCCCAAAAAGCGACGCGATCGCCGATTTTAAAGGAACTATCGCCTGCATCCGTCACGACACCGCAAAACTCGTGACCCATGATAAAATCGGACTCCCCTGTTTTGCCCCAACCTTTCCCTGCTTGCCACATATGCACGTCACTGCCGCAGACGCCGCAAGCTGAAACTTGGATCTCGATCAGTCCTTCTTCCACTTTCGGCACAGGTACTTGTTTGACCTCGATCGTTTCTGGTCCTTTTAATACAGCAGCTTTCATGTTTTTTTCTGTCATCTCTGTTTCCTCCTCATTGCTTTTTCCTTTTCTTACTGTCATACTAACATTAAAGTTAACTTTAAAGTCAACGTTAAGGAGTGAAAAAAATGACCTATACGATATCCCAAGTTGCGAAAGCCTTAAATATCCCCACGTCAACCATCCGCTATTACGACAAAGAAGGCCTTTTGCCGACGTTAGCGCGCAAAGAATCTGGCTACCGTTTATTTTCAGATACCGAAATTGAGATGCTGGAATTGATCGAATGTCTGAAGGAAACAGGCATGACCATTAAAGAGATCAAAGATTATGCACAATTGACACGCCTTGGTGATGACTCGCTGCAAGAACGCCATAAAATGTTTCTTGAACAAAAAAAAGCGCTGCAAGCGCAGATAGACGCTTTGCAGCAATCGATGGCGTTGATCGACCATAAGTGCTGGTATTATGAATCAGCGATCGCAGCCGGTACAGAACAAATCCATTTCCCAATCAAAATGTCGTTGAGAAACAAAGAAAAGTTTCAAGCGATCACCGCCCAAAGCGAAGATCGCTAACGTTATGTAACGTTCACAGGACTATCTGCCTGCTTCTAGTGATCCGAAGCAAACCTATTCTTGGTACTTTTCAAATACTTGCTTGTCTGCTAGTGAATAGACTTGTTCATACAAATAATCAAAGAGAGTATTCATGTTCTCTTTCGTATCGCTCACTTCATCAAGGATCTCTTTTGCCGTACGATGGGCGATATTCAAGCGCATTTCGGCGTTGTAGATCATCCGTTCTGCTTCAACCTGCGCTTCTTCAAGTGTCCGGTCTGCTTTCTTTCTAGCAAACAGCAAGATCTCTCGCATCTCCGCTTGAAACTGCTGATTTTCTTTTTGTAACTCTTGGTTTTCTTTTTGCAGCTCATTGACCGCTTTGCGAAGCGCAGCGGCTTCTTCTTCCTGAGGGCCTCGATCCTGCTCCTCCAGCTGTGCTTCTTTTTCAGCGAGTTGGTTCGCCAAATTTGTGATGACCTCTTCTTTTTGGAGCAGCAGCTGTTTTTGTTCTTGGGCTTTGCTTTCATACCATTGTTTTTCTCTTGCCCAATCCAAGCGTTCAAAAATCGCTTTTTCTTTCACTTGCTGGATATCCGACTGTGAGCGATGCAAGGTTTCTGCATGGAGCCGCTTTTCAAGTTCTGTGATTCTCGTTCGTGCCAACACTAACTCTTGATGGGTTTGTTCAAAGCTCATATCTGCTGGTGAGACAGGCGCCAGCTCCATCTGCTCCTCGTTCGCTTCCGCGGTAAACGCTTCAAAAGAGCGTTTTTCTTGATAGCTAGGCAAGGGCGCATTGACAGTTTCATTACGCTTTTTGGTGCTTTTACGCTTTCTCTTCCCTTTACTGCTTACTGGATGTGGCATGCCAGTTTCTGAGGACCAGGGTTGCGTCGAGTGCTTAGGCGATCCTTCTGGCTCCAATCGTTCCTCTAGTTCCGCTTGTACTGAAGGAGACGGTGCCGGCGCCTGTCCACTTCGTTGCCCTTGTTTTTTGCCTTTTTGGGGTTTACTACTGGTACCCATCATTTCTTGATCATTGCTAGTAGCTTTCTTTTTTGCGGTATCGGCGAAGGCTTCTTTCGCCGGTCCATTGGCAACAGCTGTCTCAGCGGTTCTGTTTTCTTTCTCATACGTTTCTTCAAATCCTTTTAATTCTTTCAATGACACTTGGTTCATTTCGTCGAATAGCGTCTGAGCAGAAAACCACCCACGTCCCTTCTTCTTACTCATCCCTTGAATCCCTCCCTTTCGTCAATAACTCTTTTGATTGTTTCATTCTAAGTTCCCGTGTCTGAAGCTTGGACAAGCTCTTTTCGGTTGAGTACTTGCCACTGTCCCTGAGCATTGCGGACGATCGTTTGTTCAAATGACGTATCGGGCGTATCTGCTACTTGCAACACGAAATGGCACCGTTTCACGCCCTGCGCCTGCGATAGATCATCGATGATTCGCTGCAAATTAGCTTCCCAAGCAGGAAAGTCCGCAGAAGAGTTCAAATGACTTGAACTCGTTAGGGTGATTTCTTGCAGCGGTTGGTCAATATGGATCAGCACGACTGTCGGTCCTAAAAAAGGCGTCACTTGCGTCCCAAATTCTTCTTCTAGCTGAAAACGCGCTTCTCGATCATCCGCCATCAGCAGCGTCTGCCAAGCAAGATTTTCAAAAGGGAGACCTGCAGACGGGTACACCGATAACGGTCGTTGCGTCCCTTCAATCTGTTCTTTTTGTAAATGTAAGATTTCCTGTTTCATCTGCTCCCTTTCCTCTGCTATCCTGCGGCTTTGCGCATGTATGGAAACATGAGTAAAAGTCAAAAGCAGCAAACTCATAAGAAACAGACCACTCACCATCAGTAACGCTAACGGATGTTCATTACGAATCTTATGCTTAAAAAAAGCCAGTTTTCTTTTTTCCAACTCCGTCATCTTTGTTCGTCGCTCAAGTCTTCGAACAAAGATTTCGAGGTATCCCCGTTGAGCAAGCACCCCGATCGCCACAAAACAAAGCAGCAGTATGCTGACATAAACAATCTTCACGGACATCCCCCTTTCCATCTTTTGTCCATAATTGAGCCTCGATTTTCAAACAGACACGCTGACTGACCTCGTTGAATCCTTAAAAGAAATTCAAGACGACCCCACGAAGCGCCTCGCTCGTCACCATACCAAATTCACGACTATCGATCGAGTGCATGATCGCATCCCCAACGACGAAATACTCTCCTGGCTGCAAGATGCCTCCGACCGGCAATTCCCTCGCCGTTTCTTGCGTCAGTGTAAAGGTATAGGAAAAATCATAATAGGACCCTGATGCACCCAATAGCAAACGATTGCCACTGCGCGCATAGGAATCCCCAGGAACCCCGATCACTCGTTTTACGATCAGCAGCCCTTCATGCTCAAAAGCGACGAGATCATAACGATGCGGCAACTGATTCTTTTGAATAACGACTAACTCGTTGTTTTGAATAATGGGGGCCATCGAATCACCGCTGACACGAGCCATTTTGTAGTTTGAAAAGAAATAGAACAGCAGCAGTAGCAGACAACTTATCCCCAACACACGAAGTAGCAATTGCTTTTGGAATCGACCCATGATACCTGTTGCTCCTCTACCATAATTTTACGTCGTACGTAGCGTTTGACTGATTCTACCGTTGGCTCTACCGTTTTTGCGAGAGGCAGACGCTGCTTGAAGCTCTTCACTAGGAACAGAGCCTTTACATTGACCAAGAAAATCGGCTAAAATCGCCTTGCCGAGACGTTCAATGGAATTTGGCTCAATCGGTCGTTCCAACCGATAGATGGGCTGTTCCAATTCCAGCAAAAAGAGCGGTTGATCAGTGACTACCACCTGGCGGGCGGTGAAAATCGACAGCTCACTCGTAGTCTCGACGACAACATCCACTCCTTGGGCAGCCAGCCAATCACTCAGACGTTGTTTGATCCAGCCTTTGATTTTCTCATTTCCACACAAATGATAGGTGATCATCAGCTGGTTGTTTTTTAACTGCTGCTTCTTTAGATAGGACTCGCCTATTGTCAGCAAATAGTGAGAAGCAGCGCTAGAAAGTGCCTTAGACTTTCCAATCTCCGACACTGCTGGCTTTCGACGATCCCGCAGCAAAGGAGGTGGCACATGGAAGAGCCGATCCAGTAACATGACTGCTAACGTCACTTGCACGAATACGCGATCTTCTCTCAATGTCTCTGCTTGCTTAGGAAACGTCTCTCGCAAGCTATCGATTGGATCAAAGGGCACCGTTTCTTCGACCCACGGATGTTTCAATAAAAACGAAAGTACCCCTTCATCTGCCATCATCAAAAACAATAGGACACACCGTTCTTGCTGCGACAAGGACCTGCAGACCTCCAAGCCTTCGATGACAAAACCCGTTTTTTCTAGAAACAACCGACAAAAGTCAGCCATTTCCCAATTTTCTTCCAAGCGTCCACCTTGTTGCGCCCGCAAAAGAAAGACCTTCGTCCACTGCAACGAAACCACTGGATCGATCGGCAAGGACGGACGATACCGCAGTGTCAACGTTTCAGCCAGCTGCTCAAAGATTTGGTAGGGCTGTTCCTCTTCTTCAAAATAAAAGGCTTTATAGAAATACCGTATGTTTCCTTCTGCCCCTTCTAGGCACCACTGCTTTTTATTCAAGGTCAGTTCATAAGCAGCGAACAAGGTCTGAAGCTGACGACATTGTTTCAAAAAGGTTTGATTGCCTAATCCGGTGATCGCAACAAGTTTTTCCGGTATCGCCGTTTCTTGCTGACACAAGAAATGCAGAAACAACAGATTCGGGTCATCCGCCAACAATGCTCGCTTTTTTTCCTGATACTCTGCCAATTCTTGGATCATCAATTCATAACCATTGCTGGCAGATGCGAGGATCGTCGAAGCCCCAAAGAGTTGGCGCAGTTCCTCAATGTCTGAAATAATCGTCCGCCGAGAAGCGCCGCAAGCATGTGCCAGCTGTTGCCCACTTAAAGGACCGCAACATTCCAACTGCCGCAAAATCGTCAATTGCCGCTTGCACGTCATTGAAAATAAACTGTTCATCAATAAAGACGGCTTGTTTCTCATCGTTTCACCTCCCCACACATTCGAAAGAAGAGAAGCTGCAGGCGACTTCCAGCAGCTTCTGCTTCCTTCTTATTCAAACTTTTATGACTCAGGTCTCGGAACAAAGCTTAATTCCCAATAAATCGTGCCGCGATAAGCAGTTGCTTGGGGGTTGGCACCAATCGGGACTTCCAGTTCCACACTGTTTTCCATTGTTTCACTTGAGCCATAATGTTGGATCCACGTCCCTCCACCATGATTCTCTTGAGCCGAAGCCAAGGTTTTACTTTGACCTGCAATAAGTTCAATGGCTTCTTGATAGTCTGGCGTCTCCGACTCATTCGAACCAGTGGTTACCATATGGATATTTGACAAATAAACGCTTGCCCCTCTTAGTCGTTGCCTTTCATCATGCGTACCCACAAAACCCTCTTCAGATAAGCGAGCACTCAGTGTCCAACCAGTAGTAGCGACCCTCCGATCCGATACTTGGATATAATTGGGACGGTCCCCTTCATGCACATCCTCATAAACTTCCCGCAACGCCTGCGGCTTTGCTGGATATCGAGTGGTACTTGAAAGAATTGGTACTTCTCCAAAATCGAATTGAGAAATAAAGTCGATGCTGACAAATCCCTGGTTTTCTGGCAAAACAGGAGGATTCACAGGATCGACCGTTTCATCCGGGCGAAAAGGATCCCGCGGATCCACAATGTCGATTTTCTCTACAATCACCGAATCCTTTCCCCATCTCCCATTCAAAAACGCCTCGGCTGTCACTAGCTCTTCGTGACGAAAATGTTGGAAGTTTGGAAATTCGGATAAATCAAACTGAAAGTTTCCCTCTTCATCAGCTTGGACGTGAAAGAATTCTCTGCGTCCATCTGGATCCGTTACAGTACCAAGGGAAGGATTTGGTTCGGGCATAAATGCTTCCCGCTCAAAACGAATATAGCTATTGGGATTTGCTCTTCCAGAGATGATCCGAGAATTTGATAAGGTCGGATCTTCCGTTAATGGATTCAACTCTATTTCAACTTCAGAAACTTGCTCGAAAAGCAATCGTTGGCTATGAGTCGAAAAATGACTACGTACCCCTTGTTCCACTGTTGGATCCAAAGTTACGACACTGTTGATTGTTGGATTGATCCAAGTAAGGTTGGTACTCATATGAATCAAAGGCATCCACTCATGGGTAGACTGCACCTCATCAAACTCACCGTATTGCCATTGTTTGATTCCTTGAAATTCGATTTCCAGTTCATTGGTTCCATTTAAGTTGATCAAACTTCCGTTATTAAAAGAAAGCGGCGCCGTTCGTTCTAAATTGACCTTTCGGGCCTCATTGAACGTCAACTTCGAAAGATTTCCAAAAAAGATCAAATTTTGAGAATCATTGCGACTGTCCGAACGAATATCTAAAATAGCATCTTTACCAACAGTGATACTGTTTTGAGGTTCCCAGAAGCCAACAACATGTGCCGATAAGTTGGGTTGATTTTCCGCATCAATTTTTAACATACTACGTTCCTTTAGATTGATATGGGTGTTGCCTCCTTGAAATGAAAGAATATTCCAATTCCATCCATTCGTGTGGCTTCGATTCTCTAAGGATTGGATATGCACTTTGCTGTCTTCCAAGAGATCGATGGTATGGTTTCCATGAAGTGTGGAAATCGCAGAGGCGTTGATCTGAGTGTCAAGTTTTAATTCTGCTCCCTTGCCAACAGTCAGATTCCCACCACCATTTCCAAAATAGACATTCACACCATCGGCTTCCCCTCTAGTCCCTTCAAAATTTGCTTTCATGGAAACTTTGGCATTCTCTCCAATAACCAGTTCTGGATGATTCAAACCATGATAAAATAAATTTCCTGAACTGATGGTCGACAATTCTACTTCTGCATTGGGACTGATCAAAAGTCGATGGACTTCAAAATTTGCTTGATTCCAAGCATTGATCTGCCAATTTTCATTAAAAGTCGAACGGTAGCTTCGTGCTTGATGTGAGGTAACCTTTCCTGAAAGCACTGCGGTTGTACCAACGGAATGCAAAAGCTGATTCCCAATGTTTTCAACATTATGGTACCGCATGGTGGATATGGCTTGATTGTTAACACCCAAAGTAGTAACGTTCATAGGTCCGTAATAATTCCCATGATAAAGGGTAATATTTTGATACGAAATATCCCAAGGAGATTCTGGTACCATCGTACTATCCAAGAAGCCAACAGCAACCGCACGAAAATCAATTTGGTATTTTCCTTGTCCATCAATAATAAGAGTTCTTGAGATTCCCGGTTGGCTGATATAGACATAAGAGTCTCCACTCGAAATATTAATTGTACTTCCTGATACGCCTGAAGCTATACCTTCAATCGGATTATCACTAGATTCAAAGCTATCGATCAACTTTATATGATTCACCTCTGGGTCCATGACAGCTTCTAAAAATTCTAGCCAGGAGCCTACTTCTTGTTCTCTTCGCCTATCTTCCAAAAGATCAAGATTGCCTTCATCCACCTCGATGTCATCAAAAAATGAACCATCTGATTTGACAGGATCCGCTGCTAAGTTAGTGCCAATCGGGTGGTCGTCCGTTTCCATAGGGGGCCTCTCCCCCTCATCTCCGGATTTTCTTTCTTCCACGTTCAAGGTAAGCACTGTCTCTGCTACCGTTATTTCATAAGTACCTACGGATTCTATCGTCAGTGGTAGACTAAACGACGTCAACGGCACTTCGGAGTTCAGAAGCCATTGCTCGGGATCCTCGGTTTGGGTGATCACTATTTCTTCCATTAAAAATGTTTCTTCTATGATCGTGGCTGCAGGCAGCTGGATGTCGATGCTTGTTAGTGGGCGGTTTGTTAAAAACATGATCGGAAACACTTCTCCAACATAGGCTTGCTGGATTTCTTCCAGAAAAGAAACCACCAACTCCTCTTGATCCTCTAAAGATTCTTCAAAAGAAGATCCAGTGAACACCTCGCCTAACGTACCTTCTCTTCCTTGCCATGCATGTAGTGGTTCAAAAAAGAACACACGAATAGACGGAAAAAACAAGTAAACACTAAATAGTCCTACCATAAGTGATAGTACTATCTTTAGTGTTTTTTTTTTCATTTTACTGATCCCCACCTTCCTTTGTCTTTTTTTTCTTGTTAATGATTAAAACAACAACGATGATCAATAACAAAACAAGTGCGGCGATTCCGCCAATCAGCCACCAATTGGTTTCTGGTTCCAATGTCACGTCTTCCTCATTTAAACGTCGGGCATCAGCAGCCGCAATCGTGAAGAGTTCTTCCCAATGCCATTCCTCCCCTTGTGAACGGGCCGTCATAGTTAGAACATAGTCTCCCGGACGGAAACGCTCGCCATTTAGAGGAATCGGAAAATCCATCTGCGAATTTGGGGCCATCTGCATGCTTGTGCGCTGCGTTTCATACAAGACGGTGTCACTGCCGCTGGCACGAATCTCAGCATCAATTTCTATGTGGTTGACGAAAGTCGGTGTGTAATTTTGAATCTTGGCACTGATCACGTTCCGATAATTGACTTGACTGGCAAAAACGTCCAGCAATTCAAGGCCCGGATCCGTTGACGAGCGGTTATTGCTTACGACGACTCCTAAAATAAAGGCAAACTCATTACGAATCCCGATGCCTTCTGTTTCTGACTCCGTTGCCGTAGCATCGCGGACCTCTTCTACTCGGATCGCCCCTGCCAGTATCCCATCAAATTCTTCCTCAGGCATCGTCAGAGGCAGTGTAAGGATCCGTTCTTCTTGGGCTTCTAAGGTGATGACCCCTGGTGCTTCAATCAATTCTGCAATCGAGGCAGGCAATGTCGGGTCAGGAGCTTCGGCATCACGACCGTATTCTACTACCCCATTGACATTCGTGAAAGCAGTATGAGCCGATACTTCGACGTCGATGGTTTCTTCCGATGTATTTTGGACGCGCAGCTGCAATTCTTCTTGTTCCCCTGCGCCTAAATTCAGATCAAAATAACCGCTAGCACCGCCTTCGATCTGACTGTCAGGGAATATCGGGGTTACAAAAAAATTCAACTCTGATTCAATGTCATCATTTGCTCTTACTGGTGTCGGCCAAGCAATCAATGAGCATAGCACGATCATTGCAGTCAAAAGCCGCAGCCAGCGTTGGTTTGTTGGTTGTTCAATCACTGTTGTTTCTCCTTCCAAAAAAGGCAGGAATAACGGTCTACTCCTGCCAGTTGTTTCACATTATTGTTGCGTTGCTTTGAAGATTAGTCGTCTTAGTCTGGCACTGTTTCACCATCGGCGTCCATCGTACTTGTTAAATGCCAAGTTAGTGTTGCCGTATATTCAGTAGCTTGTGGTGTAGCCGTTCCCGGGATATGCAGGCGAATGGCTTGATTCAAAACTGGATCTGTTTCTGACTCGTGAGCAGCATTTAATTCTTCTTGATCCCCCCAATAAATAGACGATACACCTTGCCCTTGCCCATCGGTAGCAGCCATCACTGTAACGTTGGTCGAGTTTGCAGGGACAATCAAACTCTGGTTTCCTAATTCGTCTGGTGTGGTAAAGGCATTAGGAAGTAACTGCAGTAAATAATCCCTATCCTCATGGTCATCAGGCAGTGCCTTCAGCTCTTCCTCAGTAGCGCCATTGTGAACAATGGTTGGATTAAGGAATTCTAAATAAGCCCCTCTCAAATTACTCCCGCTGGATGTAGTAAACTCTGTTAAATCAAGATGCAGTCCCCACTGTGGATCATCCAATCCGCGAGTATCAACGATTTGCGCGAAGGATACATATGGTACTCTTACCTCTTCGCCATTATCTCTTGAGATTTCCTCCCCCTCATCATCACCGGTGACAAGCTTTTCTTGTTCAGCGATTATTGGATAAAATTCATTAGTAGTTGAAATTCTTTGTATGCCAAAATCAAATTTTTTCGGTACATGGGCAATCGTTAACGGTCCGGTTGGTGGATCTGGATCAACGATTGTTACTGGTGGATACGGTACAGGAGGAACGACCTCTACGCTCTCCCCATCACCAGCTCGGAACTCAATATTATTTTCTGTATTCTGACGACGTCTTTCTCCACTCGGCTCTGGGTTCGGTGTTGGTTCATCATTTGCTACTGCTTGTACACCGCCTGCGAAGATCGTAGAGGTCAGTGTTGCGACTGTTGCTAAGCGAATCCATTTCATTTTTATTCCTTCTTTCTTTTCTTTTAGTTTGTTTCATCGGCTTGCGCCGTTGGAACTGTTTCTCCTGATTGCGAGGTAGTGGTCGTCAATTGCCACGTCAAAGTCGCCACATACAAGGCTGCATCTTTAGCAGTCGCTCCCGGGACGAACAATTGGATCGCCTCATTGCGAACCACCGGCGCCTGGGCTTGGACCTGCGCATTCAATTCATCTTGATAGCCCCAAACGACGGATGATGTGCCTGCCCCTTTGCCGGCATCAGCAGTCAGAACAGCTTGTGCTGAACCATTGGCATCCAAACGCAAGCCTGCTTCATGTGCGGCCGGTGCGTTTTCTTGGTTGTGGCTATTGTAGTCAACTTCTCGTGAGGCAAAGATGATTTGTGCCCCTCGCAGTTCGTTGTGTTGCGTCCCTGATTCAAACGCACTTAGTGCTACAGTCAAACGCCAGCCAGCATTTGACCCACGGGTATCTTGTACTTGGGCGAAGGAAACATACGGTACTTTGTTTTCTTCCCCTTGGGTATCCGCTAATTGTTGCTTTTCTGCCACCATCGAATAGACGGCATCTCGGTTGGAGATTTCTTGGGTACCAAAATCCAAAGTCGGCGCATAAGCGATCGTCAATGGTCCTGTTTGTCCATCTGGTCCGATCGGCGGTATCTCCACATCGGGGCCATCGGGGCCTGGATCAGGCGGAAACACTTCCGTCGGGTCTCGATCATTGGGCACAAAACTGACTTGCCCATCGGTTTCAGCGACTCTTACTTCAGCGGCGGTCCCTTGGATCCCACCAGTCAAAAGGGTTGCGGCAAGTACGGTGCTCGTTGCAAATCGCAAAAATCTCATAAGATCATTCCCTTATTCTCTATTACTCAACTTTTACTCAACTTTTCTTGTGTTCTTGAGGTTGTTCGTTCTTTTTGGTACCTGCGTGTCTTCTTCACTGTTGAATAGCCAGCGATCAATAGCAGCAATGATCCGAGTGCCGTGGCACTGGAACTTTTTCGGGTATTCGTCTGCGGCAAACGTTCCCCATCCCCGCCAGGTTGTGTCGGTCCGGTCGGTGGTGAAGGTTCTGGTTTGTCTGGTTCATAGACACCCGTGAACTGGACTGAGCCTTCTGTATCGACGGAACGCTCCTCTTGTGCCGAAACTAAAATCGTCGAAGCACTGATCACTTGAAAAAAAGCCGCGAAGATCATCAGCTTGACCCAAAAATTCCCCCTCGCTCTTTTCATTCTCCCTCCCCCTTTTTGACATCATCAAGCCTAAAAACCACCCTTTTTTAGACACCTTTACTTAGACGGTAACCTTGAACAAAGTCGATTGGTCTTTGTTTCAGTTGGCTTCCAAAAACGCTGGGTTTTATCCTCGATATACTTCATTATAGCTATCTTTGTGATGCGGGAAAAATCAATAAATTCACTGGCTGATGAAATCTATGCCTAAATAAAAAAACAAACCCCCGTTTTAAATAAATTATTCAACATAGGATATGGCTAAAGTGAGAAATCCTTAACATCTACCAAAGTGCTTGTTACCATAGAAAAATCATATATCAATCTCCAAAGCACCTGCAGTTCTCCATTCTATAAAAGCCACAATAAAATAACGGTAAAAAAAGGAGGGGGACTATCCTTATTAAGAACGTTCCTCTCTTTTCATCTGATCCCCCAAGCTACGTTTGTCGGGTATTCTTTCTTTTATGTTGTTTTTCTTAGAATCACTAAACTGATAAGAACATGAAGCATGCCTGTCAGTGGTCATCTCCTGCTCGTTTGGTATTTCTCTACGGAAAACAGTTGGGTGGTTCCTCGACGATTGGCGGATCATCAGCTATGGTTCTTCTTTCGGAGCGCCACCTTTCCCATTCATTTTCACTTATCCAGCCCTTTCCCGGTACTCTGTTGTTGCCAATACAGATGCAGCCAAACCAACGCATACTCCAATAGCTATTGCAGCGCTAAAAACTTTGGCGTCTCTGTCCATTGCTTTATCTTCTCTATCTAATATCCTTCGGTACTCCCTTGAAATGCCGCTTGGCTAAATCAGCCATTCCTCCATGAAGCATTTTATTGACTCTCTCGTATGTAGTTCTTCGGTCATCCATTTTTTGATTACTATTTACAGAACGAATCGATTCTTCCAGCCTCCCCCTTAAGAATTTTTCATTTCCTTGAAAAAAGCTCTCCACTGGATATTTGAAAACAGGCCTATTTGTTAGCACAAAAAAAAGCAAACGATCCCTTCTTGGTTTCACCAAAAGAAGCAAACGTTTGCTGCAGATTTGTTTATGTTAAGTAAGAGCCCGCGAAAGGCTCGTCTCGGTCGTACTATTTTATGTATACTTTTGCTTACAAACAAGCGATTTCTTCCTACTGTAAAAACGCTTCTTTGCTGATCATTGCTGTTTAATTCTTGATCATTCTCCTAAAGATTGCTTCTCTTTTCTTGTTCTGCCACGCTGTACCCAAAAATACATAACCAGCAGAAAGAAATAGCCAAGCAAAAGAATGGTTTGCCCCAATTGAAACCAGCTGCGAAGGATCACAGATATGCTGGGAAAGAAATCATACATGCCGTATTGTGCCACCGATATGCCTACCGACAAGTAGGCAAAAATAATAAAAAGTTTCATTCCGTTCATGTCCTACCTTCAAGCGCTTTTTGCTTTTTTTCACGTCTTACACAGTAATTATTTTATGAAGAGCAAAAAACATTCGTCTTTGTCGTTGACTTTAGCGGTCAATCTGTTGTTTCTTAAAAACAACTCTTACTCAAGCAAGGAAGACCAACCAATTGCCTTCCCCACTGCGTTGTTTGAGTAGTCCATCTGCTCTCTGTCATTCTCAAGGGTACGTTCCACCTGAAAATCATCCTTTTAGCCCCACTACTACTCTCCATTTATTTCTCCAAAAAACTATCTATGAAACTTCCCCAATAGTCTATTGAACATCATCGTTTCCCATTTATCTCAATTTTTTTCCTAACTCTCAGGTCTAATCGACGTATTAGACATAAAAATTCAGGACTCCGCTAAGTGTTCACTCAAATAAATCAAGCCCATTTTGGGTTTTTGCGTTAACTTTGCCCCCGTGATCTCACGGTAAAAATACTTATGGTCATTTTCTATCATTTCAATGACTTCTTCCTCACTCATCCCAAGGTCATCTAGCAATCCCTCTTTGCGATTGTTGCTGATTTCCATCAATATTTGCAATTGTGCATCAATCGCCAATAAGTGGCCCCACTGAACAAACAGGTTTTCTTCCTTGCTATGAAAAATCGTTAAAAACTCTTTTGCTAACCGATGATAAAAGGCATTTATTTTTGGAAAAAAGCGTAACACCCCTTGTTTTTCTAGCTCTGTTTGAAAATGCGCCAAATATTCTTCTGCTCCCGCTATCTTTTCTGCCAGCATATTAGCCTCCTCGTAATCTATCTGCATGTTCGTTTCCAGTTTACACTTTCTGGTAACCGTAGATGTTCTTCAACCAATCAATGTCTTCTATTTTCTTTCTCTCTCATTCGTGGATACCCCTCAAGTACACTGCTTTTCTAGGTATTGATGGCACATTCACTCATTTGCTAGTTACATTTACTGTTTATTTTCTCCCTTTTGATCCAACCAACAGTTCACAGGTTTCCTCTTGAGAAAAAACAAATACTCCTAAGCATCGGACTATGGTCTCACTATAGCGTCAAATATCCTTAAAAAAAAATAGCAATTTTCACCTGTCGGTGAAAAAACCTACATTGTATCAATTCGTTTCAACCGTTTACATCCACCAGAATAATAAAAAATCGAATATTTAGTCAAATAAAATTAAATTAAACATAAAAATTGAAGTTTTTTAATCAATTGTTTATAATGTGTTTAATTCTTTTTTAAATTCAACGGGGGCAACTATGAAAAATTTTCAGCTAAAATTTATCAAAAATCGTTCTTTAATCCGACGATTGCAATTATTAAATGAATTTGAGAAGAATCCATCTGCAACATTGGGCGATTTATCAGAAGTAACAAAAAGCAGTACCCGTACGATCATTGCGGATATTGCCATGATTCGCGACTATTTTAATGACGCGATCGAAATCTATTCCTCTAAGTTTGGGTATTTATTTGAAGAACTTGATCCCGAGGGGTATATCAAACAAAAACAAAATTTAGTTAAAGACGAGCCATTTTTTATGATTTTGGAGAGTATTTTTTTTGATGAATTACAATCTGCTCTGGATTGGAGCTTGACCCTTAATCTTTCGGAACAAGCATTGCTCAGTTACTTAAAAAAAATGAACGAATTATTAAAGCCCTTCAACCTTCGTCTATCAACAAACCCTGTCACATTGATAGGTTCTGAAATCGATATTCGCCGCTTTTTTTGTCTGTTTTATTATGAGTCAGATATCAATGTCAATACGATCTTCCCATCGCTGGATGTCCAAGATGCTGTCATTGAGATCACCAATCTTTTGCATTCAAAAAAGCAACCGGCTTCTACTTTTTCTTACTTTTCCTATATTCTCTACATTACACTGGAACGCAGCAAGAAAGGGTTACAAGTCGAACTTTCACCTGAACTAAAGGACATCTTTTATGCTTATCATTCATTGATTGCTCCAGATACGTTAAGAGAGATCCTTTATTCCTATTTTCATTACCATCTGCCAGAGGACGAAATCATTTATTTGTTACTTTGTCTCATCTGTCGCCGAAAAATCAATCATCCTTCGATCGAAGAATTTTGCCGAAAGTATAATCGCTGGCCTGAGATCCAACAAGTGACAAAAGATTTCTATGCCCTAAATCAAGGCAATTCCTATGATGAACAAAAAGATTTACACTGGTTAGAATCATTTTTTACGATTGTGAAAATACGCGATATGCTCTCGCCCATCATGAATGTCAATATTGACGATCTTACGCAATTCGTCAAAGAGAAGTTTTCCTACGAATATAAGAGAAACTATGCATTTTTGGCAAAACACAAGCTAGTCAAAAAGCTGTATTCATCCTCCTATCTTGACGATTTCTGTGCCAGCTTAACGATTCATATGGAAGCGATCAAAGAAGAAAATTGGGGATCACAACGGACGATCGCCGTGATTTTTGAAGGAAACGAATATGTTTGTGAATATGCCGAAAGTATCGTGCGAAAATATTTGGGTCGCTTCCATACATTGTATTATCCTAATGCCAGTGAACTCTCTCCAACCTATTTAAAAGAAAAGCAAATTGATCTATTAGTCACCAATTATTCGGAGTATACGACAGAATACTTACTGGAAGTAGAATGCGTTCTTCTAAAATCTTTTCCAGATGCGACAGATTGGAATCGATTACTTAATCAAATCAATCCACGGATCTTGCGTCTGGTTGTGTTGGACAATGCGTAAGTCAACTTGCTAGACACTATCTTGTGGAATCATTACGGTCACAAAGCATTTCGAAGTGTTATTTTATAAAAACCATTCTTACCCAACGAGTGGTTGACACTCTGATTTATCTCAGCGATCACAGTGTTCATTTCTCGCTGAGATAAATCAAGCCATGGGGCGCTTTCTGGTTTGTGCCGATCCCTGCCATTTGTCGGTAATAGACATTTTTGTCCTTTTTGATCATTTCGACGATCTCTTCTTCTGCTAATTCGATTTCTTTAAAAAAGTCGTGTCGGAAAAAATCTAAAAACATTTGCAGTTGGGCATCGATTTCTAGCAAATCCGCCATTTGTTGTAGCACATTATCGTACTCGGTATAGCAAATTTCTTTGAATCGTGTTTGCAACTCTGTACATACTTGTTTGATTAAGGGAAATTCCTGCAAGTAACAAAGTTCGCTGTAATTTTTTAAATAGGCTTCTGGTGTCATATGTCCTTTTTTCATCATGATTGCATCATTCCTATCTTTCCTCTGAGAATTATTTTGCACCTGGACCATTGTTAAAGTTTAAAGTCGATCAATGACATGAGTCTGCGCCAATCGGTTGAGTTCGGGATTTTATTGAACAATAAATACACGCCAGAACAAGAAAAATTCGACATATGCTCATTATAATTTGTGACGACGATATCAAATTGGTTCGCCTCAAAATAGCCGGGATTGATATCTAATACATTCGGAAAAAAGAGTTTCTGATAACTGCCTAGATACTTACGAGCAGTGACCTGAATTCGTTGCGAGATAAATTGATTCCCTTCTAACAGGAACGCAATTTTTTTAGGCTTCCCCCAGTACAATTCTTTCACACAGTCCATGTGAATGGTAAACACTGCGCTGATATCTACGATCATGTCTAAAGACAGGCACTTCAGTTGTTTGAATTGTTTTTGTAAGAACGCTGTGTTTTGTGCCATTTCCTCTGGAAAATGTTCTTTTACAAATGAGATCAGATCGGGAATCACTTTGTTCAAGACCGGTGAAAGTTTATTTTTTAGTAAGATCGTCGCAAAAAACGACTGGATCAAAACCGTACTATATTCCAGCGCATACGGCGGTACGCCTGCCTCCTTTAGATAACGTTGGGTTAGTTGCAGGATCTGCGAGTCTTTGCCTAACTTGTTGCAAAAGTCCCTTTCCATATCAATATCAAACACCGTCCGTTTTCCCATCGATAACGCATAAAAGTAGATGATTTCTTTTTCGGCGATCGTCGTTTGCAAATGGTTCGATAGCATCGTCTTTAATTTTTTCAGCTCAAGATAATACTCTTTACGAAACTGCTTGACGATGGCTGGATCGATCGTGACGTAATGGCCATGAGAGGTTCGCTCTAAAATGATATAAAGCATGTAACTGATTTCCTCAAAGGCAAGATTAGAGAAATTGCTATCGAATTCTTCTTTTTTCAAGTTTAAACCGATCTCATGAATGATCAACGGCGGAAATACGGTATGCGGCGTACTATCGGATTCATAATAAAAGTTCAGAAAAAAATGGCGAATATTGACTTCCTCACCAATAAGATCAACGGTGGTTTTATTTAATGTCAGTTGGTACTGTGCTAAAATTGGGTCGATCTTTCGAAAATACCGCATCAACGTGGCAGGGGAAATAAACAAAATGTCTGACCACTCATTGATGGTCAATATTTCCCCTAAAAAAATGCTCTCAAAGATGCGAAACAACGGCTCGTTACTGATCAAATTCCGTTTTTTTTCTAAGTAGCTTTCTGTGTCGATGACTTGTAGCTGATAGCCACTATTTGACGTTTCCATTTCGATAGCATCTTCGAAATACTCTTTAATGTTTTGTAAATCTTCAATGATGGTTCGGCTAGAGCTTTTGATCACTTTTGACAACCCACGGATCGGTGTATGAGAAGCGTGCTCCATATGTTCTAGCAAATGTAGCCACCTTAGCGTCGTTTTACTAATGACAAAAGATGATTGGAATTGTCTCATAGATTCGCCTTCCTCTACTCGAAATAACTTTTTAATTCAGCCACGATCCGCTCACTGGCTTGTCCATCTCCATAGGGATTTTTGGCTTGCGCCATCTGTTTGTATGCTGCCTCATCTGACAATAAATGAACGATTTCTGAATACACACGCTCCTCATGGGTACCAATAAGTTTCAAAGTCCCTGCTGCCACCCCTTCTGGGCGTTCCGTCGTTTCACGTACGATCAAGACAGGAATCCCCAAGGAGGGTGCTTCTTCTTGAATCCCTCCTGAATCGGTCAAAACAAGGTAGCTGCCTGCCAGTAACTGATAGAATGCAGGGGCATCCAATGGTTCGATCAGCTCAATATTTTGCTGCCCTTCTATATAGCGCTTGGCTAGTGTACGGACACGAGGGTTTTTATGCATCGGAAAGATGATCGTCAGTGCGGGATAAGCAACAGCGATCCGTTTTAGTGCACGAAACACTTGTTCCATGGGTTGCCCAATGTTTTCTCGCCGGTGCATTGTAACTAAAAGGATTTTTTTTTCACTAATTGGTTTTCGGTCTTTTTTTTGTGCCAAGGTGTGGTACAAAGCATCAATAGACGTATTGCCAGTAACGACGATGCGGTCTTGTGGATGATTTTCTTTTAGCAGATTTGCCTGGCTTTGATCTGTAGGGGCAAAGAGAAAATCTGCTAGTTGATCAATCAACCGGCGATTCATTTCTTCTGGAAACGGATCATTCTTGTTACCTGTTCGTAGCCCAGCCTCCACATGACCAATCAAGATCTGCTGATAAAAAGCGGCCAGCGCAGCTGCCACTGCCGTCGTCGTATCGCCATGGACCAACACTACGTCTGGTTCTTCTGATTGAAAAATACCTTCGAGTCCTTCTAAAATACGACTGGTGATACTAGACAAGGTTTGATTTTCTCGCATGATAGCCAAGTCGTAATCAGGGGTCAGCTCAAACGCCGCTAATGTTTGCTCAAGCATTTCTCGATGCTGCCCTGTCACGACGATCTTTGATAGGAAGCGTGGATCATTTGCTAGTTTTTTTATGACCGGTGCCATCTTGATGGCTTCTGGTCGTGTACCAAAAATAGATAATACCTTTATTTTTTGCATCGTACTTCTCCTTTTTTTCAGCAATTTGAGCATTAATCAAGTTGCTTTTTGTAAATCTTCTGCCAGCGCTTCATATACGACGTTAAGGCATACTGTTGCTCAATCGTTGCTCTGGCTTGTTGGCTGCTTTTGATTCGTTCTTCCTCGTTAGCTAACAGACTGCTCAACGTCTCGATCATTGCTTGAATATCACCGGCAGCTACTAGGTAGCCGTTTTCACCCGATTGGATCAACTCTGGGATTCCCCCAACCTTCGTCGTTACATTGGGGATACCTGCCGCCATGGTTTCTAAGATCGCCATCGGCAAGCCTTCGTGATAAGAAGGGAGAAAATGGATGGCTGCCTTACGAAAAACAGCTGGTAACGCATCGGTTGCTACCCACTCATTTAAGAACACATTGGTGAGAGCCTCTTCTTGGAGCTGTTGGGCAACCTGTTGATTTTCTTGATCGCCAAATAACATAAAGCGAATCTCGGGAAAGGAAACAGCCATTGCTTTTGCAACTGCCAACAGATCAAAACTGCCTTTTCTTTGCCCGATCCTGCCAAGAGTGATGATCCATTTTGCGGTGGGGTCATAAAAGGATTCCTCCGGCACCGCTACGGCATTTGGCAAGACCTCGATTGAGGTATCGGTAATCGTTTGGTAAAATGCTGACCAGCTACTACTTAGCACTACGAGCTGATCCACCCGAGCTAAGGTAAAACGGACCCACCACTTTGCCCATGAAGGACTGTTTTGATAAAACTGGTCAAATTGCGAAGCATGCATATGAAAAATCGTCTTGCAATGTTTTGGTGCTAGCAACAACAGCAAACTCTTGCGATAGAAACTGCCCTTTTGCGCAACGTGGAAATGAAGGATCTGGCACCTTTCTTTTTTGATGTGCCGACGAAACGTAAGAAACGCTTTGAGCTGCGTCCAATATTTTCCTTTTTCCGACCAAGTCTTATGGACGACGAAACGCACGTCCTCTGGCGCTTTTGCTTTTTGGAAATTATGAATGACCGTTGCGATCCCCCCTTTTGCTGCTGGATCTGGACCGATAAGTAAGATATTCATGCTTTGTTGATTTTCCTTTCTTGTACAAATCTAGTTACCTGCTTTAGTTCCTTGCGATAAAGAACAACGACGAAGAGCATCAGCAGCAAAATGAGGCTCTTTTCCAGCCAAAGAGTCCGATTGAATGCCGTAAACAGCGCAAAGCAATACAGCATGATCGAAAGGCTGATTTGGCGTTTGACTGAGAACCCCTGCCAATAGGTCATCGAAAAATATGTACGGGCAAAAAAGAAGACCAAGTACCCTAATGCCGTAGCACAAGCCGCTCCTGTGGCGCCAATTGTCGGTACGAGTAGGAGATGACCAAGGGATGCGGCTAAGACCGCCAGCAAAGAGGCAGCAATATTCAAATGACTTTTCTTATAAAAAACGATCCCGAGATTGGTCGTTTCACTGATCGTCATCATCAAGGGATAAAAACATAACAAGGGAAACAAGTACTGGGCCTCTAAGTAGTCTTGCGACAATAAGATGACGATCGTTTCTTTGAAAAAGACCATCAGTAAAAAGAAAATCGACAAGACGAACATAATAAAGTGACTGACTCGTTCGTAATAAATCAATGGTTTGCCTTTTTTGAACCATTCATAGGAGGTGGGAATCCAAAAATTGGCAAAACTAACTTGTAGAATCATCAAGGCACTTGCCACTTTGAATGCAGCCGTGTAGATACCCAAAGCGGCAAAATCAGCAAAATAGCGCAGCATCATTTTGTCGATAATCATTAACAGGCTATAGAGGAACGTTCCCACCACCGTCGGCAAGCCAAAACGACTCAGCTTTTTGATCAGGTTGCGATCGATTTGGCGAATGAGCGGCACAAAAAGCGCCAGGTTTGCCAGAATCAACAGACAATCACCGATAATCTGACCGAAGAGCATGCCATAGACCACCGTAATAAACGTCGGCGGACCAAAAAAGAGAAACAGCAACGTGATGAACAAGACCATGAATTTCACCAAAATACTGTAAACGGAGAACTGGATCGCTTTGTTTTGCATTCGAACCGTTAACAAAAGAAACCGTTCAAAAATCAGCAGTCCCGACGAAAAAGCAAATAAATAAATCGCACGGGTGTACTGTGGAGATTCAAATAAAAGCTGCGAAAAATCTACCGCAAAAACCACTAGGATCAGCTGAAAGAAAAATGAACCGAGCAACGGGACGAGCATCGCTTGTTGCAATAACTCGCGTTTGTTTTCGTGGTCATGGTATTCCCTCGTAAAGGCTTGGTCGAAGCCGAGATAGATCACGTATATCAAAAAGGTCTGTGCAAGGAAAAACATACTGGTCTTCCCATATTCTTCGGGTGTCAAAAAGCTGGTCGTTACGGGCAAAAGCACCAAGTTTAAGACCGCCGAACCTAACGAACCGAGGGAGAAAAAGCCCAGCCTCAAAAGTAATTTTTTCAATCAGTTGTTCACTCTTTCTCTGTTAAAATAATGCCTCCACAAATCAATCCTAAAAAGGTGGAAGACAATGCCGAATACAAAACATGCCCGGCAAAAAAACTATAAAAAAGCACCACGATCAAGGCAAAACTATAAACCGATCGTTTTCGTGGCTGAAAGGCCAAATAGACAAAATAGGCGAGCATTAGCAGCAATAACGCTATTCCCAGTAGGCCTTGCCCGAAAAGGGTGTCGAAGAAGTCCATTTCAATTAAGCCAAGACGACCAAAGTGTGCCAAACGGTATTCAAAGCCTTGGCCAAAGATCATGGTAAAGTGTCGGGCCTCATCATTTAAGAAGGCGTTCATCCCACCAATCAAAAAATCACTTCTTGAACTAGAAAATAGCCGGATCAAGTCCCCGTCGAAAAGATGATAAAAATACACCATGCGAAGATAGGTTCCTTCGACGGCTTGGATCAGCAATGGTAGTCCTTGAATAAGCAGCCAAGCAATCGTAATCAAACTCATAAACCAGATAAACAATTGTTGCAGAAATGCTTTACGTTCAATGCCTAGCACCAATCGGATTAAAAGATAGAACAACACACCGACACCATAAAACACGCCGGTTTTCGTACCGACCAAGACCAAACAGACGAAATTTCCAGCGAATAAACTAGCCAAAAACAGTGAAAACTTATGGGTCTGTTCTTTGATCGAAACAATTAGTGCCTGGACTGTAAAGGTGATTGAAACAATAAAGGCAAAGCTCGTATCATTATTGGCAAAGAAATAGCCTTTATACCCAGCATCAGAATTGTCATAAGTTTGGTAGCCTAGCCCTAAAAAATAAGGAATCAGTAGCCCCAAGGTGAAGCAGACACTGATAACAATAAACAAGCTGTCGTAGTGCAGTTTGGAGAAGTCGTTTTTTCGTTGATAGACATAATAAGGAATCAGTACCCATAAGAGGTATTTGATATACACCGATAGATCCTCGATCACCCACTGCCAGCTGTACCCTAGAAAAAGTGCTTGTAACAGAAAAATCGTAAGCGTCACAGCGATAAACCCATACGTTAAATATGTATAGTAGCTATGGGGAATCTTTTCTGTCACGATCATAATCACTAAGAACAAAAAGAACAGCAAACGGTAGAACACGCCAATGGGAAAAGGAATGCCCAGACTTAGAAATAAGCCGTTTAAGACGTCGATTATCGGAAAAATGGCCACAATCCCCAGGAAGAAGCGGTGATGGCTTTGCTGTTTTGATTTCATGCGTTTCTTCTTTTTTCTCCCCACACATACTGTAAAAAGCGTAAATTCCCTATGATATAGCGATTAAACATCCTGACTGGCTCTTGCGCAAAGCGATAAAACCATTCCAAACCTGCCCGCTGCATCCACAAAGGCGCTCGTTTGGTTTTGCCTGCGACGATATCAAAGCTGCCGCCAACGCCCATCGCAAATGGCACTTGCAACACTTCGCTGAATGTATCGAGCCAAATCTCTTTTTGCGGGCTAGAAAAAGCGACAAACAGCAAGTCTGGTTGCGTCCGTGCAATCTCTTTTGCCACGTCCAATGATTCGACTTCGGAAAAATAGCCATGGTGAAAACCCGCTATGTTCAGGTCGGGATAGAGCTGTTGGTCATGTTTGACGACGGCTTCTACGACTTCGGCAGTTGCTCCTAAATAATAAGGACGCCAACCTTTTTCTGCTGCCAATTTGACCAGCTCGCGAAAAAGATCGATGCCTGTTACCCTTTCTGGTACCGGGCACCCTAAATATTTCGCTGCCCAGACAATCGACTGCCCATCAGCCGTGATCAAAGCTGCCCGATTGACGATCGATCGCAACGAGGGATCTTTTCGCATCAAGTTTATTTTTCCCGCGTTAATTGAAACATGCTGTGCGGGCATCCCCTGTTCGATCATTGCCTCGATCTTAGTAATGGTTTCCTGAAAGTTTAAGGAATCGAGATTGCTGCCTAAAAGTGATACACGTACTTGTTGCTCCATTAGAATGCTCCTTTGGGTAAGAAAACAACGCCAATCGTTTTCATAATTATTTTCAAGTCCAATAACCAGCTCAGGTTATTGATGTAATAGAGATCCAATGCGACCATCTCTTGAAAGCTCAATTCGTTTCGTCCACTGACTTGCCACAACCCTGTGCACCCGGGTGTGACACACAATCGTTGCTTGTCTTTTTCTGAATAACTGACGACTTCTCTTTCTAAAGGAGGACGGGGGCCGACCAGTGCCATCTCCCCTTTCAAGACATTGATCAATTGGGGCAGTTCATCAAGACTCGTTTTTCTTAAAAAACGGCCTAAGCGCGTCACTCGCGGATCTTTCTTCAGCTTGAACATGGCCCCTTCAATTTCGTTTTTATCAAGGTATCGCCCTAATAATTGATCGGCATCAGGCACCATCGTTCGAAATTTGTACATCACAAACGTGGCCTCATTTTTGCCAACACGAACTTGCTTAAAAATAATCGGTGCCTGCCAGTTAGAAAATTTGATCCCTATACAAATCAGCAGTAACAGCGGGCTAAGGACGACTAATAAGCCCAAGCTAAAGATAGTTTCTATCGTGCGTTTCCAACGTAAATAGCTAGTCGCTTGAACCCTTGACTGCTTGTCTAAAGCGGGTCTTTCCACAAAGTTCCCCTCCTTAATAATAGTAATTTTCACCCGTGTCCGTGCCATTCGCAACGACACCTAAGATGTTTGCGTTAACTAGGCGTAGCTTTTTGACGGCATTTTTTGCGGATTGTTTGTTCGTTTTATCCGCATGAACGACTAAAAGTACACCGTCGACTTTCTTGGCTAGGATCAAGGCATCCGAAACGACATTGACTGGTGGCGTATCAATAATGACCACATCGTATAGTTGTTTGACCTCTTGCAAGGCTGCGGTCATTTTCGAAGAAGCGAGCAGATCATTAGGGTTTGACATAATGGCTCCACTAGTGATGATTGAAAATTCGCAATCTTCTAAAATCACTTGTTGGACACAGCTTTCGATCGAGATGTCCCGTCGGATATAGTTGGACAAGCCCACGTGCATTTCTTGTGAAAACAAATAATGTTGGGTGGGTTTACGCAGATCCGCATCGATCAATAAGGTTCGGTTCCCTTTTTGGGCATAGGCGACCGCCAAATTTGCCGAGACCGTGGATTTTCCCGTACCGCTTTCTCCTGAAGTAATCAAAATCGTTTGAGCATCTTGTTGTTGGCATAAATAGTCGACATTTTCGCGAATCAACTTGACTTGTTCGCTGATGATGGAATAATTTTCCTTCATGCTACGCATCACACACGCTTCCTTCCTCTAAAGCTTCTCGACTGGATGGTTTTAAACGAAGCAACTCGTTTTTCTTTGCTTATCTCTCCGATGACCTTTACCCCTAAGACCTCTTCGATTTCCGTATTCGAAGCAAAACTGCGCTCAAAAACCAACAGGAGGAACACATACGTAAAAGCGAAAAGAAGACTTAAAAAAGTGGTCAAACTGTACAACAAAAACTTGTTTGGACGAGCAGGCGTTTCTTGTGGCAAAACGGTTCCTTCTGCTAAGATCGTGACATTATCAATGTTCATGATTTTAGGGATCTCTTCACTAAAAACGCTGGCGGTCGTATTGGCGATTTCGGCTGCGATCTTCGGACTTTGATGGTAAGCGTTGATTTCGATGATCTGCGAGTTGGTGGCATTGGTAACACTCAAAATCTCCGACAATTCAGCCACATCGTAGCTTTCCTCTAGCGCCTCACTGACTTCATTTAAGATGCGAGGACTCATAATGATGGTGCTATAGGTACTGACGAGTTGAAGGTCTGCCTGAATCGTCTGGTTTTCCAGACGATTGCCAGCTATCGTTTCTGACTGACTAATCAGCAACTGTGCACTTTTTTGATAAATGGGTTCAGCAAACAGGGTTAGATAAAGCAACATCGCTAGTAAGGGAATACTAATGATCATGAGGATCCAGCCTATTCGTTGCTGAAGGACTTGCTTCAATTTTTTCATATTTATTTCTTTATTCATTGGTTTTCCCTTTCAATAACAGAAATAGCAATCAAACCATTTACTGGGCGCTTGGTAATGACCCAAGAGAATAGGCAGCCTCGAACCTCGTTTTACCTGTCACAATATTTTTCGTGTCAAAAACGATTTTTTGTTTCATCGCTTGAATGGCTGCCGGCGCTATGTCTTTAAAGGCATCATGGTCACAGAGGATCAATGCCAGATCACTGTCTGTTAGTGCTGCTTCAATTTGTGCAACATCAGAAGTGGCGACATAAGGATCATAGGTAGTGACTTGCAGAGCTTTCTTTTGTTTCAATCTTTTGGCGATCTCAACAGCCGGACTTTCTCTGGCATCGTCAATGTTGCCCTTATACGCCAACCCTAGGACCGCGATTTTGTTTCCACCATGAATCGCTAAGATCTCTTCGACTTTTTTTATAATGAATTCAGGCATCTCTGTATTGATCATCCGCCCCAATTGAATTAACTTCGCGTCATCAGGTGCTGCCGCGACAACAAAATACGGATCGACTGCTAAGCAATGACCGCCGACACCAGGTCCCGGTTGATGGATATTGACCCGTGGATGCTGATTGGCTAACTCAATCACTTGGAGTGCATCAATGTTTAGGCGATCCCCAATTTGGACCAATTCATTGGCTAGTGCAATGTTCAAGTCGCGATAGGTGTTTTCCATCAATTTCGATAGCTCAGCGATACTTGCAGAAGTCTCCAGCACGTTTCCTTTGACGAAGGTCTGATAAATTCGTTTGCCTTGTTGGGTGCAAGCGCTCGTCATGCCACCAATGATTCGATTGTTCATCACCAGCTCTTCAAAGATTTTCCCTGGCAAAACTCGCTCTGGGCAATGCAACAAATAGAGATCTTCTCCAATGGTATAACCTGCTTTTTCAAAAAAGGGTCCAACGATGTCTTCCATCGTGCGGGGTTGAATGGTCGATTCAACAATGACTGTGTTGCCTTTTTCAAGATAGGGTAAGATAGCAGCCATCGCCGCTTTCACGTAGGACAAGTCGCAACTACCAAATTGATCGGCGATATTTGGCGTTGGTACGGCAATAATAAAGACATCCGCTTTTTCTGGTACCAACTGTGCCTTGAATGTCTTTTTCGCTAAAGCTTGTGCTAGATAGCGATCAATGTCGGGTTCTTCGATTGGTGCCTGACCTGCTTGAAGTGATTGAACGACTGTTTCTGACACATCAACCCCAACGACTTCAATCCCATGGTTTGCAAAAGTAAGTGCTGTGGGTAGCCCGATATACCCCAATCCAATAACGTTTACCTTCATTCGCTCTTAACATCCCATTCTGCTAATTGTTCTTCACCGGGTTTATAAATCAGTTTTTTCGCCACTTGTCCTTCTTCTAAAGCAAAGGAAACTTGTCCAGTGATGGTTTCACCTACAGCGATCTCATTGCCAAACATCGCCATGGTATGATCAAGTTCAAGAAATTCTCCCTCTTCAGTTTCTAAAAGAAAATCAATCGAACCTAATCCAGCGGCAACTGATCCCATATTTTCTGCTGTGATGGTAAATGTATGTAATACTTGTTCCCCATCTTCTGTTTTCTTTTGATTGATTTCTTGTTTGTCGATGATGATCTTTAATCCACCAATGATCGATTGCGGCTCGGCATTGCTTTGATCCGTGATTTGTTCGATTGGTTCGCTGCCTTGGGTAGTATCCGTCTTTGCTTGGTCATCCGTCGAGCAAGCCGCTAAAAAACTCCCCATGAGGGCAAGGCTAAAGAGGCTAACGATTTTTTTCTTCATGTTCATTTGCTTTCTCTCTTTCTATCAATGAAGAGCCCCTTGCAACAGGCAAGGTACAAGGGGCTCTCGTAGTTTCTGTTTCTTATTCTGTGATTGAAACGGTTGCTTGTGCAATCTCTCGTGTACTTAAGTCAGCAAAGCGATGCAATGCATAGATCGTCATCTGGCTGTCTTTTGTCACACTGTTGGCTTGTTCTTGGTTCAAGTAGGCGGTAAAGGTACCATCCGCAAAACCGCTCACCCACAGGATCATGCCATCAATTTCAAGTCGAGCAAAGTTGATGTCATCGCCTGTATAGGTCCCCGTAATGGTTCTGTCTCCCAGCTTGTATGGATTTGGCGTAATCGTTCCAGTAAATTCTTTATCGATAGTGACTACACTGCGGTCCAACTCGTTATCTATCGGAAGGCCATTAATAATCTCGCGATGGTAAGCAACCAATTCGACTGTTTTCGCATCGCGAATCAAATTACGTGTATCTTGATTGACAAAGTAAGTAAAGGTTTGGTTTGCCGCGTTAAATGTGCCACCCCATGATATCGAACGCCCATCAACGATCAAGTTGGCGAAATTCACATCACCCGTAAAGGTTCCGGTAATTTCACTCTCTGTCACTTTGAAGGCTGCTGGTTGAATCGTGCCTGCTGCTTTGACGATTTCTACCGGCTGCAACACCAGCTTATGATCAATCGTTTGTCCATCGACTGTTTCACGATGGTAGGTTTGCAACTCAACTTTTGCTGCTGTTCTGATCTGTTCTCTAAATTGTGCGTGAACAAAGAATTCAAAGCGGCCAGTTTCTTTATTGAATGTGCCACCCCAGTTCCCTACAGACTGTCCATCAATCACTAAGTTGGCAAAATTGATATCTCCCGTAAAGGTTCCCGTGATCATGGTGTCGGTGTAACTGTATTGATCCGGTGTGATCGTCCCTTGAAGTTGGTCAATAACCGTTACTTCTTTCGTTTCTAGCACTTCGATTGCTTCCGTGCTGCCGTTGATTTGACGATTCAACGCTTGAATCTCGACTTTGTCGCCCGCTTTGATTCCAAGGTTCGCTACATAAAACGAGAAGGTGCCATCGGCATTGAAGGTACCACCCCATGCATTAGAAGGCATGCCATTGATCACTAAACGTGCAAAATTGACATCGCCCGTAAAGGTCCCAGTAATCATTGTTTCGCCAACACGATATTGATCCGGTGTGATCGAACCAGCCAAATCTCTAGTTAATTCAACGGTTGTCCGATCAAGTACTTTGCCATATTGATCCAAGGCTTCGATTTCTACGACATCATCTACGGATTGGATGCGATTGCCGATAAAGAATTCAAACGAACCATCAGCAAAATTCCCACCACGAACGGATGATCCATTTACATACACACGGGCAGATACAACATCACCGGTATACGACCCTCTCAGGAACTGATCGGCCGAAGAAACATTGTAGCTTGCTGGTGTAATCGTGCCTTCAGTGTTTGCTGGATCAGTGACAACGATCGTTGAAGCAATATTTGATTGCAATCCATCGATGCTTGCTTGAGCAGTAATAATTGTTCCCGCTGCTTGTTGATCAATCTCTACTTCAAAATTGCCATCACTGTCAACAGTGGCATTTTTCGTTTCATCACCAATCGTGATTTCCACATGTGCATCGGGTTCAGCTGTTCCGCTAACGGTAGTGGATGTGGTTGTCACCTCATTCAATGTTGTTTCGGCGATCGTTGCTCGCTCAACCATGGTTTCTGCAATATTTGATGAAATGCCATTTAAGGTTGCTTGGGCGGTAACTACCGTACCAGCTTGTTGTTTCTCAATCGTCAATGCATAGATGCCATCACTACCCACTCGTCCATTCGCAATGATCGTGTCACCGGCTTTGATCGTAATCTCAGCATTCGGCTCAGCCGTTCCCGTCACACTTGTGGAGTCAGTATTTAGCTCGGAAATCGTTGTTTCGGCAATCGTTTCTTTTTCACTATCCTCTACAACTGTTTCTGCAACCGATTGAATACCATTGGACGTTGCGGTAACAGTCACTTTTGTTCCAACTGCTAATGGTGCGTTCGGAATCGCAAATTGATAAGTTCCATCACTTGCAACGCGTCCCGTTAAACTTCCTTGTCCTTCAATAGTGACTGCTAAATCGGCATTTGGCTCAGCTCGCCCCGTAATGTGCGTTGAGCTTGTGGTTAAGTCGTCAATGGTCGTTTGTTGAATCGTTGCGGTATCCACAAAGTCACCAAAAGCGATTTTTCCGATTTGAGAACTATTGAATGTTGCGTTGAAGATTGAGTCATTGGATTCAATTCGCGAAGTAACTTGTTTGTTCGTATAAGTATTTAGTGAGAAAGAACCTTGTCTAAACTCTGGATAATTAAAGCTGGGCTCTCCTGAAAAATCAGCTGATCTTCTCCAAGTTTGCATTCCTGTCGATGAGTGGATCGTGTAGTTCGTTGTTCCTGGATAGGACCCAATTGCGGTTCCATTCGTATGATTGTTTTGGATTCGAACATTTGATCCTTCGTGGAAAGTGCTTGATTGTCCAACGTTTACCGTTGAATACGTGCTTCTTCCCACGACATCCAGTGTTCCCCCAGATAATACGGTCAAAGCACCTCGCAACCCCAATGCTTCTTGTGTTTTTTGCGTATTTGGCGCACTTGTGATCTTAAACGTTGCATTCGAATTAACTACTACGCTTGAGGCACTTCCTTCGATCAAGACTGCTTTTGCTGTATTTGAAGGATTGTTTTGAGTAACGTCTAATAAACTGCCTTCACCTAAATCAATTCGACCACCACTTGCAAGATAAATCGCACGAGCTGTTCCATTGTTATTTGCAACTACAGAAGCACCACTGCCGATATTCATTCGGACATTCGAAGTAGCCCAAATCAAGGAACCTGCATTTAATCGGTTTTCGCCAAAGAAATTAGCTGAAGAATTGCTAGCGGCTAAATAGAGTAAGCGCCCCGTTGCATGACTATTTTCATGAGTAACGTTTGTGAAGGAAACACTGGACGTTCTATTTTGATAGATCGTATTTGTTGCATGAGCCACGATTCTCACATTTCTGATACTTAATCCTTGATTTACCGTATTTCCATACAACCGAACATTATTCCCGAAGGTTAACGTATGACCATTACCTTCAATCGTTTTGGTCGTCCCTGTCCATGTCACACTACTAGTCATCGTGATGTTATTGGCTAAGCTGATTTGTGTAACCGTCGCATTGGCTAACGCTGTCCGTAATTCAGCATCAGATGTTACTTGGACACTTGCCCTTGTTGAACGGGTTTCAGCAGCGTCTTCTGATGATTCGTTAGAATTACTTTCTGAGGTTTCTTCATTTGGTGCATCCGCTTGTTCATCATTTTCTGCGACTTCATTATTTTCTGAAGAGTTCTCAGTAGAAACTTCTGTTTGAGCTTCTTCACTTTCAGTAGGAGAACCCTCTGTTTCCTGAACTGCTTGCTCATTGGTTGCTGTATGGTCATTTTCTGTGCTTTGAGTTGCTTCACTATCTGATAATAAATTTGGAGCTTCTATTCTCTCTTGTGTCACTCCTGAAGAATTATCAGTTTTTTCTGTCGCCATCGCATTTATTGGCAACGCCGATAAAGTTAAATGACTAATCAACAATAAACCTGTGACTTTTTTACTAAATTTGTTATTCATAAGTAACTCCTTTTTCTCTATTCTTTCTCTTGTACTTTAAAGATTCATTTCACGTTTTTATCAGTCACCCTTTCTTACTCCCTCGAAAAAAATCAGTTATAGCTCTTATCGGAACAACCTATTCGATACAAACTCTCTAAAAACCTAAATTAGAGCTATAAAATAATGCTTTTTTGACGAAATTTTATCGTTTTTAACGAGATTAAATTTACCATGGTTGATCATCAATCGATAAATCAAGATTTGCAAACCTGTATGAATAAATTGATTTTCATTTTCTTTTTAAATAAGGCATTTTAAAAGTTTGTGCAAAAAAAAGTGTTATAAAAAAAGACGATTCCTTATCATTTAAAAAGGATCGTCCATTTTTGTTATTACCTGTAACCACTTAACTCAATACGATGGATACAAGGTTTCTGCCTACTAATTCTTAGTATTATCACAAACATTTTTAACAACAGTTCCTTTCAACAGAACGCTTCTTTTCTTCAAAAAAGGTCCCAAAAAAAGCAAAATAAAAGAAATTGTATGTAATTTTACACATCTTCTAAAAAAATTCATTTTTCTTTGGTATACTAAACATAGATCTGCATATCATTAGATTTACGTTGCCCGTTAGTGAAGTTTCAGGCAACGTTTCTTTATGGGGGATAGATAAAAATGGAAGAGAAAAAGATTTTTGAGAAGCGGTGGTTATTAGCTACCAGTGAACAACGAGAGAAATACCATGCCTTGATTGCCTCTTACCCTTCGATCGAATGGACATTCAAAGAAAAAAGCTACCTTTTATGGCTTTGTCAGTTAGATAGTGATACGTTCAAAACCTTTGAAGCAATTTTTGATAAACTAGTAAATGCCAACTAACTGTTTCAACGTAGGCTGTTCTTTCACCAAAATAACCCAATCTTTTGGTATTCAGGAACAGTGGGCCTATTTTCAGATAACTCCCTTTTTTATTAGATGAACGAATAAAAGCCGCAACCGTTGATCGCAACGGTTGCGGCTTTTCCTTTTAATTTATCCACACATGTCCTCGTCATGCTCTTTTTCAACACGTATATTAGGCTGTGGGAGCGTTTAACGCTTGCCCTAACTGAGGATCGATTTTTTCAATCACTCTTTGCCAATCTTGATGATCGGGGATTGCTTTGAGCAAAAGATAATCAGTCGATAAGATGAACTCTGATAAATATTCACTATAATTTGTAACCACAAGATCAATGGCATTTCCCTTCAAATAATCGGTCGTCAATTCATTGATTTTTGGAAAAAATACCAGATGATCATTGCCGACATAACGCAAAAAGCGCGCACGAATCGTGTGACAGGCATAGAGATCACCTTCTATTATCAATGCGATCCGTCTGACTTTTTGAGCATAGAGCTCCCTGATTGCTTCACTGTAAAGGGTCAGTGCCGCACAAATATCTACCAGATACTCCTGCTTGATCCCAAGAATCGCTTGGTGCTGCTTCATAAATGCCAGATTCCTTTGATAAGCGGCAGAACGATGCTTCTGCGCTTCATTTTTTACTTCTGTTAGCAAGTGATTTAAAACGGGCGCCAGTTGCTCATTGATTTTCTTTGACAGGAAAAAGGCGTGGATCATCGTCTTGACCCGTTGGGGCTCTTGAAAGGAAATGCCCCATTCTTGAACGAAGCGCTGACTCAGTTCTTCGAGTTCAGGATACAGTCCAAACGATGCAACGAATTGCTGCTCTTTTTCAGGCTCGGTCAAAGTCCGTTTCATCACGGTCACTAAATAAAGCCACATAATTTCTTGTTGCGGCAGTCTTACTCGGTATAGCGCTTCGATTTTAGGTGCTAAGTCATTCATTACGGCAAATGCCTCATGGGTTTCGATGATTTTTGCCAACGATTGAGGAATCTGAACCGTCTTTCCCAATTGGTAACGCTTGATCGCAATATACAAGCTATAATAAAAATCACTCGGAGAAACGCCTGTATTCACCAGCTCTGCGGGCATTTCTGAGAAGACATCACTGACTAGTGCAATCAGTTCTTTGGGGGGCAATAGCGTATGAGGGGTGACATCTGATTCATAATAAAAATCTTTAAAGAACTTGCGAATATTGGCTTCGGAGCCACTCAAATTAACCGGTTGCAAGATCCACTCCACATGATACTTTCGCAACGTCACAGAAGCAGTATTCAAATAACGACGCATCGTACTTTCTGATACATACAAGCGCTGCGCCCACTCTTCAACCGAACAGAATTCACCGTGGAAAATGGCTTCCACGATTTGATACATTCCTTCTTCTGCAACAAGCTCCTTTTTTTGGGACAAGTATTTTTTCGGATTCGTTTCCCTAAAATGATAGCCATTGGCTACAAGCGAAAATTCGGCTGCCTCTTGTAGATAGGTTTTCAATTCTTTGATATCCGAGCTGATCGTCCGTTGGGTCACATCAAGTTTGTTTGCTAAACTTGCGATGGAACAAGTCCGTTCTCGCTCAAAAGTATTTAACATTTGAAGCCAGCGAACGGTCGTCTTATTTAGCATAAAATTTAACTGCAATTCTCTCATTTTCCCCTCCGTGTTTCTTCCTCACCGACTAGTGTCTTTACTATAGTACAATATTTAGGTGCATAAAAAAACCTTCCTATTTCCCAAATTCACATTAAGAAGCTTCTTGAATGTGTACTTAAGTGAACAAACAAGGTATTCTCTATGTAGACTTATTTTTGTGCAACTGGAGGAATTCGTATGACAAATATGGTTTATGGGTACGCACGTGTCTCCACAAGACAACAGGATCTCTCGCGTCAGTTAGATTTACTTGACCGGTATGAGTGCAATAAAATTTATACGGAAAAGATCAGTGGTGTTCGTGCGAATCGTCCTGAATTAAATAAATTAAAAAAACGAGTGAAAGAAAACGATAAAATCATCATTGAAAGTTTCTCGCGACTAGGAAGAAGTACCAAAGATCTCATTGATCTTGTCTACTTTTTTGAAAAAAAAGGAGTAAAGCTTATCAGTATCAAAGAAAATTTTGATACGCAAACCCCACAAGGGAAATTGATGATGACTGTTTTCCAAGCCTTTAGCCAATTCGAACGAGACATCATCGTCGAACGGACCAAAGAAGGCTTAGAATCCGCTCGTGCTAGAGGAAATATCGGTGGTCGCCCACGAATCGATCCTGGACTGATTCAACACGCATTGAACCTTTATCAAAAAGAAGGAAAAGCTGTTGTGGATATCTGTGCCCAAACAGGGTTAAAACGATCAACTTTTTATCGTTATCTTAGTCTGGAAAAAGAGGAAATCGTTTCATAAATACAAGTGCTGGCTAAACTTAGTACTCTCGGCTGCTCACTATATAAATAAACAGGACGAACATTGCTGATGTTTGTGATTGCTTTTTTGTTCTCTCTTAAAGCAATTCATCCAGCTTGTTCGTCCTGTATGTTTTATTCTTCTAGCTCTTTTGTCGATCCTATTGTTATTTTCTCCATGATTTCTTACGGTACAAGAGCACCAACCCGCCGATTAAGAATAGGATACCTGTAACACTTAGCAAAACACTGCTTGTTTCTCCTGTTTTTGGCAGTTGCTTAACAGTGGATTGTTTGCTTGCTTTGATCGGTGTTGTCTGTCCTGTTGCTGAGGGGTTGTCTGATTGTTCTGATGGACGTTTTTCGTTTTTCTCATCATCGTTTGTTTCTGACGTCTCTGTCTCAGGACGTGCCTTAATTGGTTCTTCTGTTATTGGATCAGACGCTTCAGTTTCAGGAAATTCAGTCCCAGGCGACTCACTTTCCGGGCGATTTTCTTCTGGTACTTCTGTTGGCGTTTCGTCAGGTGTTTCGCTGACTTTTGCTTGTATAGTAATCACGGCATGGGCAATCACTGCTCCGTAATGGTAGGAAACCGTGTATTGACCGACTATGTTGTTGTTCACTGTGCCATTGACTTCTACTTCTGAAAAGGCTACTTTTTTGCCATCACGATCGGTGGCAGAATCAAAGTTTGTTTCTGGCAACCATTCATCGCCTTGCTTGATCGTTGAATCGTGGACTTTTAGGGATGTTTCATCCGCTTTGACGGTGATAGTGGCTTTGCTTTCTACACCACGATAAATGTAAGTGACCTCGTACTCGCCTGCTTTCGTTGTGTCTGCTTTTCCTGTAACGGTGATATCTTCAAAATCAACAGGTTTACCATCCCGATCTGTTGCGCTATCGAAGTTGTCTTTGGCTGTCCAGTTTTCCCCTGTGTACAACTCGCTATCGTGGACTTTGACTGTAGTTTGATCGGCTTTGACGGTGATAAGGGCTTTGCTTTCTAAGTCATGATAGCTGTATATAACTTCATACTCGCCTACTTTCGTCGTATCGACAATCCCTGTGACAGTGATATCCCCAAAATCAACAGATGAACCGTCTCTATCTGTTGCATTATCGAAATTATCCTTAGCTGTCCAGTTATCCCCTGTGTACAACTCACTATCGTGGACTTTGACTGCCGTTTGGTTGGCTTTGACGGTGATAGTGGCTTTGCTTTCTACGCCGTGATAGCTGTAAGTGACCTCGTACTTTCCTGCTTGCGTTGTATCGACAGTCCCCGTGACAGTGATATCCCCAAAATCAACAGATGAACCATCTCTATCTGTTGCACTATCGAAATTATCCTTAGCTTTCCAGTTGTCCCCTGTGTACAACTCGCTGTCATGGGCAGTCACCTTGGTTTGGTCAGCTTTGACGGTGATCACAGCTTTTGATGCTACTCCATCATAACGATAAACTACCTCATAGGACCCCGTTTTTTTAGTATCTACGCTTCCTTCAACGTTCACATCCGCAAACGAAACTGGGTTGTTATCCCGATCTACGGCTTGATCAAAGTTATCTTCTGCGGCCCAGTCATCGCCGACGTATATCGAAGAATCATGAACCTTAATCGCAGTGAATCGTGGTTTTACGAGTATCGTTGCTTCTTTACTCACATGATTCAATTGATAACTGATTTTATACGTAGCGGCTTTGTTAGTATCTACTTGTCCGGAAACACGACCACCCTCAGCAATAAATTCCTCATAAGTCAAAGTTTTGCCTTCTTTTGAAATAGCTTGCTCAAAATTATCCGCCGCTGTCCATGTATCCTGTTCATAAATCGTGGTATCTTTCACGGTCAGATTGGTATAGTCAGTCGGTGCTTTTTGATAGACGTACGTCACCGTTACTTCGCCACGAGGAAGAACACCTTTTGCATTCGTTGGCAGTTGACTGGTATCAAGGATGTACCCCGGAATTTGTGGAATAAACGCACTTGTAGAGACATCATAAGGCTCATTGGTACTATCATTGATCGTTTGGGAAGGATAGATTTCCATACCAGTCTCATCCACATATTTAATGGTCAGATGGCTATTTGTAAAGCGAATATTATATGTTGCTGTAAACAAAAGGTTACCGTTAGCGTCGGTATATTCTAAAACCGCTGTTAAACCGTAATAGTTGATCGTAAAACCTGTGAAGCTTGTCCAAGATATATTTAATTGATTGGTACCAGTCACTTCACTTGTATACCATAGTCCCACTAGCATGTATACCTTATCCGTTTTGTAGACATAAAAATCTTCTGTCAGCTGCGGGTCTTGGTATAGTGTTTGGTGTGCGTATTTTTCCGGGATTGGCAAATCCAAAACCAGTGCTTTATACTTGATCGGATCATATTCTACAGTCAGATCGTAGTTGAAACTCTCGATACTCTTCGTTGATTCTGCAGCGAGAGGTTGACTATCCGTAGATTCTACATTGGTTTCAGCAGATGGGGCAGTAACTGAAATTTGAGTTTTTTCTGCAACATCAGCTGCGTTAGATTGATTTGTTTCTGAGTTTGAAGTGGTGGTCACCACTTCACTTTCGGTTGTTTCAGAAGATATGACGTCAGCATTTCCTTCTTGGGTATCTGTCTTTTCTCCTGTGTTCATGCTTCCTGATGAATCTGCCAGCAAGGGAACCGATGAGTCTATGAATGGTGTTTGCTGCTCTGTTTGTTGTGTTTCTGTTGCCTGAGCGATCGGCCATGTGCTTGGAAAGGTTGTCCCTAAAATCAGCATCCCTATTAAACCTCTCTTAATTATAACTACGCGTTTTTTCATTTTTACTTTTTCTCCTTTTTCTTTTTCCAAACTTTATTCACACTTACTTCCGTTCCAATCTGTCCAAATTTTGGTTGACTGCAACTGGCAGGGGTGTTTTCTATAAAATAACTTCCTTAAATGACTGTCCTTCGCAAAAATATGTGGGCGCCGCATCTTTAACATGAATTCCTTCAATTTTCAAGGGATAAGACTTCTTGAATGGCCCAGAGTATTATATAATTTACTTAAAACGAATGGTTTTTATATTCGATCGCTGATCGCTCCCACAGGGTCTTGAAAGAGGTGGTGACATCAATGTTAGAAAATTTATCCATCAACTTACATCGAGATAAGGCATTTTCTCGTCAAGTAAAAATTCTGCAAGTGCTAAATGCAGCACCCGCAGGGTATCACCCGCAAGAGTTGGCGACATTATTGGGACTTTCCTTGCCTACAGTCTCTAAAGAATTAAGTATTTTAAGCGACAGTTTGCCGAAAGATCTGGTCAAGATCAAACTTTCTGGATCCAACATCGTTTCGATTGAGTATGCACCAAATGCTTCAATCAATTCTGCCATTCAGCTTTTGGGCATGGAAACGTTGGAGTTTAAAATCATGTCTAGTATCATTGATAATAAAAAATACTCTATTCACCGAGCAACGATCGAATTTGGCTATTCCCGCAGTCATCTGTTGCGAACGATCAGTTATATGAACAAATCTTTACAAACCTATTCTGTGACCATCGCAACGAATCATCTTGATTTTATCGGTACCGAAGCCGATATTCGCTTTTGTCTGTTTGTCTTTTTCTCCGCTTATGGCGATAGCACGATCTTAGATAAAGACAGCCCTGCAGATGCGCGTCTTCTGGTCCAAAAAGCAAAAGAAGCCAACAAAAAAGATTTGCATTACAGTCATTATCGACTTGCCCTATGGCTAAGTATTGCCAAGCGTAGGTGGCGCTATTCTTACTTTTTGACATTGCCACCGTCTTTAGAACGCAATCTATTAGAGAAAGAACGCTTCGCTGTTTTCTCAAAAATATTAAACGAACATTATTTGAAAAAATATCGGATCATCCACTTGCCGCAACAAGAACTCCTTTGGATCTTCCTCAATGCTCTCCACTGCATTTCGTATAGTACGATGGATATTAATGGGGAAAGCGAGGCGGATTACATTTTTCACCATACAGAGAAACCAGAAATTCTCGCAGAAGTTGCTGCCTTTTTAAAGAAACCTGGAATAGCTATCCTTCCTGCAGCATCACACAAAATCATCGCATATCTCGTAAATCTCCGCTTGTTAACGATGATTTCTGCGAATTACGAATTTGCCGATCCCCAGATCAAAACCTTTGTTGAAGCGACATTCAAGACGGACTACCTTGCTTGGAATAAATGGTTGAAACAGTTTAATGAACAAAGTCGTTTCTTTTCGTTTACTCACTTAGAGCATGTCGCAGTTACGTTGACCTTGTTAAGCGAACTTTCTTCTAGCAATCAGTTGAAAAAACATCTCAAAGTGGCCTTTGCTTTTCAAGGTGGTGCTGGATTAGATGCCTTTTTAGCCGCATCAACAGAGCTATTCAAAAATGACCATACAGAAATCAGTTATTTTTTTGAAGTGGCTCCTGATGAACAAGAATTGATCCATCGAGAAATTGATTTGATCGTTAGCAATTTTGACTTGCATCTGAAAAGTAACCCCAAATTTCAGCAACTACGAATTTCCAATGTTCCTACCCTTTCGGACTGGACGATCATCCACAAAACGATTGAACAGCTGATTCAGCCAAGAATCACACCGATTCATTGACCTAAGGCAACTGTCGGCCTTCTTGAAGGAAGCGCCGTCAGTTTTTTCATTGCATGGTTTGCTATTTTAGTCCTTTCCTAAGTATCCATTTTTCTTTTCTCTTAGCGTGTCTATTTTTTTCACATCCGAAAAAAATCAGACCTTTTTTCAAGATTCCTCTCCTAACAAACGCTTTTCTTTTCAAGCGCAGCGTAAAAATTCATTGTCTTGTTTTCGTGTGCTGCTCGTAATCCCTGAAAAGTTGGGATGTTTGGTGTATTTTTTATGATAGAAATTTTAGCAGCTACTCTTAGCCCCAAATGTGAAAAGCGTTATTTTAAAAGCAAAGAAACATACGATCAAAACAGACTGCATGTTTTAAATAACTTTTGTATCTATTTTTTTTATTTACTAGAAAAAAAAGAAATCTTCTCCCCGCTCCTTTTTTGTATAATAGGTAAAAAGAGAGGGGGACCAATGTGGATTTTATCAAAGAGCTGCACTCCTTTAAAACGATCGTTGAAGAAGGTACGTTTACGAAAGCTGCTGCTAAATTAAACTATGCCCAATCGACGGTTACGAACCATATCAAAAAGTTAGAAGAAGAGTTAGAAGTAGCGTTATTTTTGGAAGGAAAAAGCAATGTACTCACGTTGGAAGGTGAATTGTTGAAACAGGCGGTTCCTGGTCTGATCGCTCAGTGGGAGGAGGTCAAAGAACAGTTGCTCAATGCTTCGAACACAGTCGAATATTCTTTACGGATGGGCATCGTCCCCCCTTATGACATGTTGATTTTACCGGAGCTTCTCCATGTATTTTCCCACCAATACCCAAAAATAAAATTCGAGATCATGGTGGGATCCACGCTGGCATTAGCCGATGCATTAAAAGAAAATCGTATTGATTTTGCGTTATGCTCACTTCCTCACGAAGATTCCTTTGTCTATGAAGAACTTTTCCAAGAAGAAATCTGCTGCATCACTTCGATCACGAACCCATTGATCATTAAGGAATTAGCCGACCTTACAGGAATCCATCTATACAGTTCCGGCGGTGACTGTCCTGCACTTAGAAATATCGAGGGCTACCTTGACCAGTGTGTACCTTCGCTCCAATGGGAATATGTCAGCAGCAGCACGACGATTCCTTATTTGATTGAACAAACAGGCTTCTGCGGTCTAGTCCCGCGTTCGATCATTGATCAAACATGCGCTCAAGTAAAAATTTTATCACTGCCTTTACCGAATCTCCGCATGACGATTGGCTTACTGTCAAAGCAACCATTGACACTTTTCCCGAATATTACAAAAAAGTTTGTCTTTGAGTTAAAAATGCGCTTACTGTAATTGTTATAAAACCAGTTTGATCACGATCGATTTTTATGCAGTTATTCTTCAAAAAAAAAATGATAGTATTTATTCTAGCAGCAAAGAAGCAGCGTGAAAACAAATAGCCGCACAACCTCTTTCTGTTCTACAGACGTTGTGCAGCATAGCTTTTCATTTCGCTTATTATTATTCAATCAGATGATTACCTCTTGTTTCGCCACTCACTTTTTGTTATCATTTTACTTTTTTTATGCAAACTGGTACGATTATTCATGCTATCCGCAGGAGATAAAAAAGCCACTGTTGTTCTTTACATTTCAGAATTTTTTACCGATTATAAAAAATAGAAACGTTCTTTCATCCTTTCCAATGTATACTCTACTTTGGAAAAGAACAATCACCAAAAAAGGCTGGACTTGAAAACCGTTCGATCATGTTTTTAGTAGCAGGCAGTTATTGCTCAAGGAGCCTATTTTTGCAATTGTCAGAAAAAATAGACGATGAGAAAAGGAGGAAAAACTATGTTTATCATTGAAGCGATCTTCAGCTTTCTAAGAGACACATTAGGTGTGATCCTGGCCATTCTCTTAGGGACGCTTTGTTTGTCGATGGTGATCAATCTGATCGTTATCGTTGTAAAAAACACCTATTCAAAATTTAAAAAGAATTATTAACGAATCGCTGTCTTCTAATAGATAGTTTTTTAGATAGTTTTTTCAACCTCTCAGGTCTCTTTTTTGCCTTTGTAGTATCTTTTTTCAAATTCAATCCAAGATTTGCTGAATTCATGGTTGGAAAAGGCACTTTTTAAGCCTGAGCGCTGCTTAAAGCGAAAGACCTCTTCGCGGTCCATCCCCAATTCCTTGGCAATTCGTTCGTCCGACCACTCGTTAGCGACCAACTGCTGCACGATGTTTCCCATCTTCTCGATGCCATGGGTACCACGTGCTCGATTGTGGCGAATCGTTGAAGCGATGCGATTCTCAAAAGGCTTATCGATCACTGTGACCGGAACGCTTGGCAACGCCAGGCGGTCTTTTGCTACGACATACCGATGAAACCCATCGATCAAAATATACTTGTCCAGCTCCTTATCGTGGTAACAAACCAGTGGCTGCGTAAAGCCATCTTCCCGAATCGACAGTTCCAGCAAATCCATCTCTGGAGCAGCCACGGTGTTGGGATTATACGTATTCGCGTGAATCTTGCTGACTGGGATCAGCTTCGCCGCTAACACTGGAAAATCGATATCGCTCATGAGGTACTACACTCCTTTTTAGAAATGAATAATTTTTTGTTTGTCGATAGACCGCAAACCCTTTTGACTCCAAAAGTGCAATTTCACTAGGCTGGTTACTAGAAGCGAGAATCTCTGCTTCTGGGTAATTGCGGCTGATATCCACCAACATTTTCCGTAAAAGAAACTTTTTAAATTGAGCAGTTGGATCTTTTTCATAAAATTCCCCTAGCTCCACTTTATTGACGCCTTTTTCATAATAAGAAAAAGCGGTCACCCGTTTTTCGTCATCAAGAATCACATACCAGTAGCAGTTCTCATCATTGACTAAGTACGGAAATTGCTGCTGATACACCCGTTCCGCAAAAAATGCCCCCATCAATTGATAGAATTGGCTTTTCTTATACGGTGGAAAAAATAAAACCAATCGTTCGTTCACAAAACCCTTCCTCTCTAGGGACACATTCGTCCATCGTTAGGTAATTTTTTTCGTTAAATACTCATATTTGGCATTCAATTTTTTTAACTGATACTTGGGTAAATGCTCGATTCCCAACGCCGCCCCAAAATCGACCGCCAACTCATACAATTCCGTCTCATCTTTTTTCGTCAGACTGTATTGTCGCGTGCTCAAAGAAAAATCATTTTTTTCTAACGCACGAGCGATCCCTTTCCAGTCATGCCAGAGTACTTCGTTTTTCAGCCACTCCTTACGTTTGGTCACATCGGGAATGTCTTCCACTTCGATTCCGTGCTTTTCTCGATAATGATCAATCAAGATCGTGATTTTGCGGTAATAATGGTCCTGTAATTTCTTTGAATAAAGTCCAATTGATTCCAGTAAAAAGACCGCATACTCTTGCCAAGTCATATGACTTGGCTTTCTCGTATTGTAATGCGCCAATAATCCCGTCTGGGCATACAATCGACCAAAATTGGCTCCTGACACGCGGTTGACGACCCGTTCCCACGTTTCCGGTTCCACCAGAGCATATTGATATAAGCCTTTTCGTTGCTGCATACCATAAGGCTGACAGATTCGCATTTGATGAATCGGAACGCCATGATCATATAATTTTTCATAAAAGCCATTTATCGGCCAGTCAAAATGGGCATAGGCGCCCCAGACATCTTCTGTCTTCCAATCATAGATGGGGTAAAAATTGACGACCATGGAATCTGCTACTTGCCGTTTGATCCAGCATTGCTTCCGAAAGTTATACTTTGGCGAAGTGATCGACCGATATCGGTATAGACTTTCCTGTGTTCGGATGCCAACGCCACAAGCAACGGGTTCACACTGATGATAGTTTGCGTACCAGTGAGCAAAGTTTCGTAAGAACTTATCTGGATTCATATTTGCACTCTGATAGATTTCCATCAATGATTCATCTAAATCAGCAAGTGAAATCGCATCTTTTGGCATCATCTGTACCCACTTCTCACGTTCTTGTTCATCCCACATCAGCCATTGTGGCTGAAATACGCTAGTGTTGTTGTCCTCGTAAAAGGGCAAACAGAAGTGAAAGGTTTGATTGATAGTTGGTAACGCTTTGATTTTTTCCATGAACGTTCTCGTAGCATCATAATTTGCCTCGATATCTAAAATCAGCAGATCAAAAGTTTTCTTTTTTTGTCGGGCGACTTGGTCAGCCAACTGAATCATGGCACCGCTATCTTTTCCACCACTGAAAGAGAAATAAACATGGGGAAAGGTATCAAAAATATATTCCAGGCGCGTCATCGCCGCTTCCAGCACATTATCCTTACAATATTTCTTCATAAAAGCTCATGTCCTCATTTTATTTGTCCTTTTTTTGAATAAGTATTACATTCTAGTATAAAGTTTCACTTAGCTTCTTACAAGGACTTAAGGGAGATTTTGCATTCGATACATGCAAATAATTGTTAGCTATCATTGCAATGTGTTCCCCATTGTTCACTACTATTCCTAGTAATCAAGAAAAATAGTGGGAAAAAATAGTAGAAAAATTCCTTCTGAAACAAGTTTTATTGCTTTTCTTGATTCATTCAGCCAAAAGGGTTTGAAGGACTTTTTCAATACGCTTCACTTGTTTTTCATTGAAGTGGGACAGCCATTCTTGATCCTCAAGTAAACGCTGAATCTCTTGCTGAAGGTCTTTGTATCGACTGGCTTCCTTGATGTTTTCAGTCATCTTCAAGAAATTACTAATTTTTTCTCCTTTAGGCAGCAGTACATACTCTTGCTTGATCCCTTCAAACTTGTCTTCATGATCAATCACCAAAAGTTGACTGATCAAATCATGAGCGATCCACCGATGATAGGAGTTTTTATGGGTATGCAAGGCCCAGATCCGTTCCCATTCATCATAAATCAGCTCAGGGTTTTTAACGGCTACTTCTTTAATGATCAAATAACTATTAAAATACTCATTGATATGATTTTGACCATCAACGATATTCTCCACTAGCCTCTCTCTTATCTTTCGATCATCGATCGCCGTTTGCACAAACGGTTGGGGATCAAAGGATGTTGTCTGGAAATGACCTGCGATTTCTGGGTAGTCCATGCTTTCACCTTCTTTAAAAATTATAAGATTATTTTACAGGTTTGAACCTCTAAGTTTATTTTAACAGAATCTATGTGCGAAAAAAGTGGCTTTTATATTCCCCTTCTTTTATCAATCATCCATTCTGATCACGTAGGTAGACTAACGCCACTTTGAATATCATACTTTTTGGAAAACCCAATTTAAAATTGAAAACAGCTGGAAAGAATCCTTTCGATCCTTTATCCACTAACACTGCTATCTATTGATTTCTTCGGTTCGTCTATTGAGCGCTAGGAAAAGTGCAAGCTTCCTTTTATATCCTTTTCTGAAAGGAGCCCTTCACAAGAGAACCTGCTGGCAACTACTTTCTCGTTAAATTCCCAATGTCACTGACACAAAAAAGGAAGTCCCGCGTTCGGGACTTCCTAACGTTCTTTTCTCTTCAAATACTATTTCACGCATAGCTGCGAGATGCTGGATCACGCGTCCTTTCTCCGAATACCTCGGTCGGTAGGCATTTTGATCCATTGTTCTGGTGGACGCTTTCTGATTTTTTTTGGTGCAAACATCAGTTGAATAGTTCTTTTGACAAAGTTATTTCGGTATACGTTTTCCATAACTTCCACGCCCTTTTCAATTGATTTAGGAAGCGATGACGTCGATCCTTCTTCCTATTTTTATTATAAGCCCCAATCCGGTACAAAACAAACAATTCAGCTGCTGTTTTCTCCCATTCGTTTAGATGAAATCTGTGATTGCTGCTAAAAAAAGAGGCATATATTCTTGAATAAAGTTCAATAAGCCACCGCATATTTATTGAAAAAAATAATGAAAAATTGCAGAAAAAGATCGAAACTACTCGAGACAAACGCCAAAGGGCTATGTTTTTGAATGAAAAATCGTTTCACTTTACTTTTTCTTAAATTTTAATTATTATTCTTTTGAAATAAGAATAATGAAGGAGATAAAAACATGGAAAAATACCAAGTGTTCCCTGGTCAAAACTATCAGGCAAATGTTATTGGCTTTACCGGTTTACAAGAAGTTAGTGTGATTCATGTTTACGAAAATACTGCAACTGTTCTAATCAAAGAAACAGCTGAAACAGGTGTTGCTAAGCTATGTAATTTTCTAGTTGGTGCCACACAATTAGTTAGTTGATCCTCTTTTATTAACCAAAACATGAGGAGCCATTTGCCATCCAACATGTTGTAGGAAAACGATTTGAAAGTAGTCCTTTGTGAGCTTGCTCTTTTCCTATTCATCAATTACAGCAGTATTTTTATTTATCTACTCAATATCTCTCTACTTTATATATAAATAGTGTTAGAATGAACAAAAGGAAACGTATCAGGCTTCCCCCAAGAGAATCTTCCCCAAGTACTCTTGTCTGATACGTTTCCTATTTTTGTGGCGAAAAAGCCACAGACTAATGGTAGCCCTTTACTCTGTGAAAAGCAAGCATTCAAAATTGATTTTTTCTTCATTTTTTTATTTTATCTCCTCAAATTCCCTTTAAAAATCAGGCAAAAACACACCTCTCGTAATAAGGTGTGTTCTTTTTATGACAATGATTATTCACGAATAATAAGTTCATAAGGCAGAATGATCTGTTCTTGTTTTCTTTCTTGAAACAAGCGAAAGGCTTCTTTGCCGCACTGATTCAGATGAAACTCAACGGAAGAAAAATGCAGCATTTGACTGATAAGCAGGTTTTCTTGCCCAATCACGATGGGTGCTGTCCCGTGGGAGTATTGATTCAAAATCATTGCTGCGATTTCGTCTCCATTTGTGATCACCCCATCGATTCCTCGTTCTTTAAAAAAGGCTGCTGCGGAAATCCCGTCTTGGGCTTTGATACAATCCCAATAAATATCGGCTTCCGAAAAAGCAGGAAACAGCTCCTTGGCTTTTGCGATGGTATTGACTGAATTGCAGCTAAGACGTTTGCTGCGCCCGAGCGTCAGTCCCAAACGTTTTACGCCTTGTTCTTTTAAATAATTGATACTAGCTGTCACAGAGCCGACCAAGTCGATCGCAACGAAAGGAACAGCAGTACCGGTCGAATTTTCACAAAAAACGATCGGTCCTTTTTCCATGTAGGGATAAAACGTCTCGATATGATTTGCGCGGGTAATGACGATCAATCCGTCAAACCCTTTTGCAGCGAATTCTTCTAGATATTCTAGTTCCAATTTCCGATCAAAATTGGTCGGCAATAACGTCACTTTGTATTTTTTAGCAAAGGCTTCTTCCATAATGCCATTTAGAATCCCATCAAAAAAGGCGTGATTGACAAACGGCACGATGACCCCAATATTATAGGTTTTCCCCGAGCTGAGCTTTTGGGCGATCTTATTCGGTTTGTAATCCAGTTCTTCCATCACCGCCAAAATCGCTGCTCGCTTTTGCTCATCGACATAAGGATGGCCATTGATCACACGAGAGACTGTCGTGATCGAAAAACCAGTGATTTTTGCTATATCGCGTATCGTTGCCATTTCCTTCATTCCTATCTGTTTGTTTTACGATTGACCTAAGTCTACCATAGAAAATTTACTGATTCACTTTCGATAAATTTTCTGAAAAGGTCCCTTGGTTGATTGTACGGTATGAAACGAGTTTCATAGCAAGACTATTGCCACATTATTTTTTCTTTAACTACTACATAGCATACGAAAAAACTGCTCAACATTTCTAGAAGAGCAGTTCTCTTTGATAAACGCTCAATTCATTTCTCTAAACTGCTTTGGTGAACTGCCCGTTACTTTAAAAAAATAGCGATAAAAATTACTCAAATCCCCATAGCCGACGAGCTCAGCAATCTCTTGGATAGGTAAGCTGGTTTGTCTTAAATAGACTTTTGCTTTGCTGATTCTCATCTCCAATACTAACTGAGAAAAAGTTTTTCCCGTTTTATTTTTTAGAATACGCGCAATTTGCCGCTGACTATAATTGAACTTGTTGGTTAAATCGACAATAGAGACTTCCGCAAAATGAGTCTGCAAATATTGAAGCATATCGATTGTTTCTGACTCCTCTCCTGCTTCAGTATCTAGGCTGACTTGATTGGTTTGAAACCCTCTTAAAAGCTTGATAAAAAAGGTATCGAGAATGTTCTTCAGCATTCTTTGAGAATAGCCATCCGTTTTGTTGATCTCTTCTGTCATTAATAGAATGTCGTCCGTCAGCCCTGCTGTGGGGAGTGTATGAAAATAAAGAAATCGCTTGCTGTTTTCATAAAGCGCATTCAGGAAGAAGTGCGACAAAATATCTTTATCCTCTAATAACCCAAAGAAAGAAGCGTTGAAGGTGCTCTTGCGAATTAAAATATTGACTGCTTCCAAGCCATCTGAAAATCCACTGATTGCGTGGATCGTCCGTGGTGCAATTACTACAATGTCCCCTTCCTTCAATTCATAGGTCTGATTTTCAAAAAAATTATAACATCTACCTTTTACCACATAGATCATCTCGAAAAATTCATGTGCATGATAATTTGCTGGTAGATAGCGAATGTGTTTGATCACTTGAATGTCAGCATTTTCTTCGATCAAGTAGTGCTCCGAGAGTTCTGGTCTGAATTCCGCGAAAATTTGTTCTAGGATCAGTCGTTTGCTAGAAGCTAAATTTTTGGGAATGACTTTGTCATGAAACGGTACCTGGAGTTCTAATTCTGGGCAAGCCAAATAAACCTCTTTTAATGCTTTTTCAAGAATCGTTAGTGTCGCCATTGTGAAATCCTCCAATGTCTTTTTTTACTAATCGGGTTGGCAATAATAGCTAAGACACAAAAAAGAATAGCGCTTACAATTTAGGTATCAAAAACTTAGTAGTAATACTAACAAGCCATTAAAAGAATTGCAAGCTTCATTTAGGGCAAATTTTGAAAGAAAGAAGGACCGTTTATGACAAAAAATTGGCAAGCGACTTGGATCGAACCGCAGCAAGAGCCAACTCGAAAAGAACCACCATTCAGTTTGGCGGATATGTTTTCAGGAAAAAAAGTTGTGCAGGATCCCCCCGAAGAAAGGTTACTCCCACCACATTATTTGAAAAAAATATTCACTATTGAAAACAAGTCTATCAAACAAGCATCCCTTACGATGACGGCACACGGCATCTATCAAGCAAAAATCAATGGACAAGCGGTGTCAGAAGCATTATTTGCGCCAGATTATACCTCTTACACGCAGTATCTTCAATATCAGACCTACGATGTGACTCACTTGTTAAAAGAAAAAAATGTTTGGTCGGTAACGTTAGCTGATGGCTGGTACGCCGGCAGGGTCAGTGTCAGTGGCGGCAGTGCTCAATTCGGTGATCGACTAGGTATCTTAGGAGAAATCGAAATCCACTATACCGACGGTACGCATGAAATCATTGTGACCGACGAAGATTTTTTTAGCAGCCACGGCAAATACGTCTACAGTGATCTTTTCATTGGTGAAAAACAAGACTTACGTTTAGAAAAGGAAAACTGGGAAACCGATTTTGACCTAACTGGATTTACGAAAGTGTCAAAAGCAGATTATGGCTTCGACCATTTGACTCCTCAAAGAGGACCGCAAGTCAAACGCCAAGAAAAGCTTGCAGCAAAGGGTATTTGGTGGGAAAAAGACGCAGTGATCGTAGACTTCGGCCAAGTGATCGCAGGTCGCGTCCAGTTACAGATTCCATTGGCTGATGGACAGGAAATCACCATTGAGCATAGCGAAGTGCTCGATCGGGAGGGTCATTTTTTCAATAATATCGTTGGTAGAAACAAAGACCAAAAAGATGTGTTTATTGGCAATGGCCGTGAAGCCTGGCTAGAGCCTGACTTTACCTTTCACGGATTTCGCTACATCAAAATTGACGGGCTTGACGTCCTGCCAGATAAACAGTCTGTTTGGGCATACGCCATTTACTCTGATATGAAAACAACCGGCTCTTTTACTACATCCAATCCAAAAGTAAATCAGCTGATCGAAAATATTCAATGGAGTCAAAAAGGGAATATGCTATCGATTCCGACAGATTGTCCACAACGGGAACGGGTCGGCTGGACAGGTGACATTCAAGTGTTCGGTCCAACAGCAACATTCTTTATGGATGTTTATGACTTCTTAGGGCGGTGGCTAGACAATGTCCGCTTGGAGCAACAAGCAGATGGACAAATCGTCGACTATACCCCTGCCCCCCGAGATTATTTTGAAGGAGAGTCACTTACTGGTTCTTTGTCTTCTGCTGGTTGGGGCGACGCAATCGTTTTACTTCCTTGGACATTGTATCAACGGTACGGCAAGTTAGAGATTTTAGTCGAAAATTATCAAGCCATGAAGCGCTGGCTCTCCTTTAGTCGAAAAAGCGCCGCTGGGGACAAGACGGATGACAAACAGTATTTATGGGATACAAAGTTTCATTTTGGTGACTGGATGTTTCCTAGCTTCATGATCGGTGAGGACGCTAAAGGTCCGATGGAAACAGCATTCGTCACGAAAGACCTTTTCGGTACGGCTTTTCTAGCACATTCATCTCAACTTTTTGCTCAAATCAGCCAGCTACTGGATGAAGAGGAAGAAAATTGGAGTGATTTTAGTAATAAAGTAAAAGCAGCTTTTCAGAAATATTACTGGCGCGATGATCACCTTACCGCTGATTTTCAAGGAAGCTATGTGATCGCACTGGCGTTTGATCTTTTAGACGAAACAGCGTCAAAAGCTGCAGCAGCAAGGCTAACCGAGCTGATTATTGCAAACAATTATTGCTTAGACACTGGCTTTTTATCCATCCCTTATCTCCTTGACGTTCTTTGTGATTATGGCTATCAAGAATTGGCACTGAAGCTCTTACTACAAGAGGAATGTCCTTCTTGGCTTTACGAAGTCAATCATGGGGCAACCACGATTTGGGAGTCATGGGCATCGATTCAACCTGATGGTACAGTCTGTGATTTTTCTTTCAACCACTATGCATTTGGTTGTGTTGGGGATTGGCTAGTGAGACGTTTGGCAGGATTGCAAGTAACAGAACCCGGTTTTACTTCTTTTACAATTTCACCGCTTGAGCAAACCGCGATCTCAAGCTATCACTTGAATTATACAACCGCATACGGTGACATTGAAATCGAACGGAGCAATGACCAATTCCATTTAAGTGTGCCACAAAATACGAAAGCAATCTTCCAATATGGAGAGACCACAAAAGTTTTAACATCTGGAAAACATCATTTAACGATTAAAGGAGAGAAAATATATGAGTAAATTGAGGTTAAAAATCGGCATCATTAGTCTGAGTTTTATGAGTATGAGTGCCTTAGTTGTGACTAATGCTTACAGTGCCATTATTGCTGATTTTCCTAATGAGCCGATTGCAAAGATCCAAATGATCGGTACGATCCCTAGTTTAGGATCTTTGATTACCACATTATTCGTAGGAGTATTAGCGATGAAATGCCCCAAAAAAATCTTAGCTCTCTTCGGAATCCTTTTAACAGCTATTGGGGGATTAGTCCCTATCTTCTTTCATTCAAGCATCAATCTCCTATTGGGGTTTGCGCTTATTTTGGGCATTGGGATTGGGTTTATGAATACACTCAGTCCTATGTTGCTCTCAGAGTACTTTGAAGGAGAAGAACGAGCCGGCTTAATGGGTATCGGAACAGCAATTACTTCGTTAGGCTCCGTTGTAATGATGCTGGGTGGCGGTTTGTTAGGTGCCTCAAATTGGCAAAATACCTACTATATTTTTCTAATAACGATCCTGGTTTTCTTATTGTTACTAGTGAATCTGCCTATGGATAAAATTCCCAAACAAACTGCAACTGACAAAAAGAACCAGTCAACCTCAGCCCCCATTGATGTTTTAAAATCAATGAGTAAACTGATTTTTGTTATTGCAGGACTCGCATTCTTCATGTCATTTATTTACACAATTTATCCAAGTAATCTCTCTATTTTGATCAACCATAAAGAAATTGGCGGTACAAGTACGACTGGATTAGTCAATGCAATTGGAACAGTCGGTGGGTTCATTGCCGGCTTCAGTTTGAAATACATCAATCGCGTGACAAAAGATAAAACACTTGCATTAGGATTTCTATCGTTAGCTTTGACGTTTCTGATCAGCCGTTTTTCTTCAACGGTACTGACCATGTCGATCGGTGCTATTCTCTCAGGATTTGCTATGGCTATGGTTATGGCTACCATTCCTTACTATATCTCATTGAAAGCAAGGCCTTTTGAGATTGCAATTGCTATGTCCGTGTTCCAATTTTTGAACTCACTGGGCGGTATTTTCTCGCCTATCATCCTAAGTTGGTTAACGATTAATCCGGGTGAACAAGCCTTCTTATTCGGTGGAATTGCTTGCGTGATCCTCAGTCTGATCATCTTAGTAACCAATATCGGCAAACGCGCATTGAATCAAGCTCCCCTAGACAAGGATTCCCTTTCACAAGTACAGTCTTAATCATATGATTGCTTAAAGCTTCTTTTGCTAAAAAATAAGCCTGAAATGATGGATAACACTCATTTCAGGCTTATTCTATTAGTTTTGCACTTTCTGCAGTGCTCGTTTCTTCGTATACCTTCGCATCAGTAACTCGATTCCCTTATCCGCAAAGCGTTGCATATAGGCGGAAAAATTCAACAAGGCAATCAAGAGAATGAGGTTGAGATAGCTGGTATTGCCTAGGTTAAAGAGGTCACGACCGACGATCAAGGCAGCAAAGTACAAGATCTGGGTGCTGAAAAAAATCATCGTTCGATAGCTGTTGATAGCTGGATAGACTTTTTTCTGGATCAAGCGATAGTTCCAAGCGGTAAAAATAATGCTCATGATCGATAGAGCTTTGCTGCTACTGTTGAACCAATAGCCAAAGTTGATGATCAGCAGAGTTCCTACCGTAATCGTCAATGCTGTTGGAAAAGCATTTTTGAAAATCGTTGTCATAAAGTCCCCTTTGATCCGATTGAAGTCTGGTTCAAAGTTTAAAAAGAAGGTCGGAATGCCGACAAAGCAGGCATTGATGATCGTTAATTGGATCGGCTCAAAAGGATATGTCGTTCCTGATAACAACGTCCCCATAGTGATCATGATGGAGAATAAGACTTGCACTAACACCAATGAACCTGAGCGAGTAATGTTATTGATTACTCGGCGGCCTTCATCCATGACCGAGGGCAAAGCATCGAATTGATTTTCCAAAAGCACCAAATTTGATACTTGGCGCGCAGCATCGACACCGGAAGCCATCGCGATGGAGCAGTCGGCTTCTTTCAGCGCCAAAACATCATTGACGCCATCGCCAGTCATCGCGACAGTATGCCCTTGTTCTTTCAAGTAGAGTACCATTTCTTTCTTTTGTTGCGGCGTCACTCGACCAAAAATCTGATAGTTGCTGACAGCTTCTTTTAATTCGGCTGCAGTTAATTTTGATACATCGATAAAATCAGCAGCCCCTGGTAGATTGACTTTTTTCGCGATTTGACTGACTGTCACTGGATCATCGCCAGAGATGATCTTGCATTGGATTGCTTGTGAACGAAAATACTCCAAGGTCTCTTTGGCATCTTCACGGATCGTGTCTGACAGTAAATAAAATCCTAACGGTTCAATATCCGTCGGCAGTCCTGCCTCCTCATAGCCTTGCGCACTGTGCGCCAAAACGATCACCCGGTAGCCTTCTTCTGCCAGCTGTCTTTCCTGTTTTAAGACAGCTTCATGGTTGGTTCCCAGTAAAATCGACGCAGCTCCGATGAAATAAGTGCCTTGCCCTTCAAACGTGACGCAACTGAATTTGCGGTCAGATGAAAAGGGGACGACTTGCTGCATCTGGTACGTCTTTTTTTCTGGGAAAAAGGTTCGCAGCGCCATTGCCGTTGGGTTCTGATCGGGTAGCTGCGCCATTAAGTTACCAGTGATTTCTGCCAACGGTGTTTCTGAATGAAAGGAAATCGTCTTTTCCACCGTCATCTTGCCTTCGGTGATCGTGCCCGTTTTATCTAAGCAAAGAACATCGACCCGTGCCAAGGCATCAATGCAGTTCAATTCCTGCACCATCACTTTTTTGCGCGCCAGATAGACGGCACTGATGGTCAACGTGACACTCGTCAATAAAAACAAACCTTCGGGGAACATTCCCACAGCTGCCGCCACCGTCCGTAAGATGGCGGTGTTGAAAGTCGCATGAGAGAAATAGAACTGTTTGACAAACAAGAGGGTACATAACGGTACCAAAATCAAGCTGATCCAACGAATGATTTTATTCAAACTGCCTTGGATCAAGTATTTTTGTCGTTTGATGGTCTTGGCTTCTTTGTTGATTTTTGCGATATAGTTATCAGCGCCTACGTGGATCACTTGGCACAACGCTTCACCAGCAGTGATAAAACTGCCAGAAAACAACTCGTCTGCCGGCTGTTTGTGGATTGTATCCATTTCACCAGTCAGCAAGGATTCATTGACTTCTAAAGATCCTTGAATGACTTTGGCATCCGTCGGCACTTGATCCCCGCTTTTCAGTCGTAACACATCATCCATTACGAGTTTGTGGATCGGCAAATTCTCCAGCTTACCATCCCGATAAACATCGGCTTTGGCAACTTTTAGCAGTGCCAGCTTATCTAGCGTTCGTTTGGAACGAACTTCTTGAAAGAGATTGATGATCACATTGCTGAAGACAACAAAGACGAACAAACCGTTTTGATAAGAACCCGTCAAACAGACGAGAAAGAATAGGACACAGTTGATTAAATTGAAAAAGGTAAAGATATTGGTAAACAGGATTTTCGGGTACGTATTCGTCGTATCCTTTTTTGTCTTATTGACTTGACCGCGCTGCACCCGCGCCTTGACTTCCCCTGACGTTAAGCCAATGGTTTGGTTGTTTTCGATGATCCTCACCCTTTCTAATCATAGTCATTTACTTTTCGTTTGCTGAATATTCAGCAAACGTGCATCGGACTTGGGAATGATTTTGCGTTTTTTCTATAAAACCAATTGGCGGCGATTGCGTAAGTTACGCCATCATCTATCGGCTTTTTTCCGTAAAAAAACAAGTACTGTCTAAAATATAGCATACCCTTTTAAGTAATGGCGTTTCATTTTTGTCACCTTCGCGTCACTTTAGGAATTAAAATAACAGTTTATTTTGTTAACTCAACCCACTACACATCAAGCGATCACAGGCTTCCTCGGTTGTTTCTTACGATGACACAAAACAAAAAAACAGCTGATCTTCACAGATCAACTGTTTAACAATTCTTTAAGTCAGCTTTTTCTAGCAGCTATTAGCAGCATCATTGGTCGGCGCATTTCGTCTTTCATTCCCGGTACTTCCAGTAATTCTTCTGGCGGCTGCGGCTCAATCACTTTTTCTAAAATGAAGCCGTTTTGCAATAAGGTCATTAAATAGGTTGTCAGGGTACGATGGTATTTCGTCACCGTTTCACCTAAAAATTGCGCTTGCCGCTTGCCTTCATAATAGTAATGATCGACTGGGAAATGCTGGATTCCCCCCTGCCTATCATACTGCCAATCTTGCGATCCTTCCGCAGTATAAACCGGATGCTCCACCGAAAATACGAGTACACCACCAGGTTTCAGCCAGACCGATATGCTTTTGATCAATGTTTCGAACGTTGCCACATAGTGAAACGCCAATGAACTTAAAACAACGTCTATTGTGGCTGGAGGAAGTGTCACTTCTTCCATTGCGACACATTGATACGTTATTTTCGGATCAGGGTTCCTTTTCTTAGCCTCCTCAAGCATCCGTTGAGAAATGTCAGTTCCTAGTACTGCTGCCGCTCCATGGTCTACAGCATATTGGCAATGCCATCCATACCCACAACCTAGATCAAGCACCTGCTTCTTTTTAAAATCCGGCAACATTTGTTTTAGCGTCTGCCATTCTCCAGCTCCTTGCAGGCCTTTTTGTGAACGAGTCATTTCACTGTATTTAGTAAAAAACGTTTGGTCATCATATTTGTTTTCTTTCATCATTTGTTCCTCCCATGTAAATCGTTTTTTGCTGGTCTTGATCTACATGGGCTTAGGCAATTTTTTGGGAAATAATGCCACCACACATCAGCTTTTTCCTCCTTGCTCTGATTAACGCCATCATAGCACGATTTTCAGTCTCTCACAATTGATAGCAAGTCGCTGGCGCTTCTTTGCCATTGTTTCTCAATAAACCGTTTTTTTATGTACAGCAAAAAATCACACTATGAAAAGGGTGTGATTTTCCTGTTCGATTCATTCATTTCTCTATTGATCAATGCAGTGCTTCCTTTTTCCATTTTCGGATTTTCGTTCGGAAATTGGTAAAGGGTGCTACTGTATTGATATGGATCCATTTATAGACTGGCCACTGTGCTTTGGTGGTTGCCCAATCCCGTTGCCCTGCTTCAAACAATTCCTGATCGGATAAGCCCTCGATCCACTGGCAAAGGGCCGTCACTTTTTGGTCTAAGAGCTCTTGCTGCTGTGCTAAGGTCAAACTGCCATATGTCTGATAAAAGGATTGATACAATCCGCCAAGGTTGTTCCATTTATACCCTTCAGCAGGTGTGTGAACGCTCATCCCTTGTTGTTCCTGTGCTTCCCATGACAATAACAAACTGACCCAGCCGATTTGGTAAGACAAGTTTTCTGAAGGCGTCTTATCGACCCCAGCTGTTCGCTGATTTCGTAACGCTTCGGGAATTTCAACAAATTCTTGGCGAAATTTTTGGTAACGTTCTGTGATCTCTTGGATCAAGTCTGCTTTGCTTTCGTACTGTCTCATTGACTGTCCTCCTATTCAGGAAAATGGTTACTCTTTGTCGCTTTCTTCAATGGCGATAAAAATCGTTACTTCGCCGTCTGGCGCATACTGTTCGAAATCAAAGGAATACCTGCGCTGCAACTGCTGGTTTTCTTCCTCTGACCAGACTTGACGCCAAGTAGTCAGAATGCCCTGCGCATCGCGCCGATCGACCGGATACTTTTTCCAAGTATATTTTTCTGTGTCAAAGTCTGCTTGCTCCGTTTCTTCGAAACAAAGCGAAACGGCATAGTCTCCTTGATAGTTTGACTCATACTCGTGGTAAACGCAAGCGATGACCGTTCCTTTTTCTGCGGCTTTCTTGACCGCCTCGCTGTTTTTCTCCCATAAGCCAATGATTTTTGCTTGAATCGCTGGATCAGTAAAATTATTGGTTCTTTCCGTTGCCATTATCGAAAATTTCATTGGAGTTCCTCCTTCTTTGTCTTTATGATACGATAGAAACCTAGACACCTTCTGTCAGTGTTTTATCATCTTTTTATAAAAGGAGTAACCCCAGTGAGCACGACACGCCTGTTCGGCCTTATCTACCACCTGTTGAATCATGAAAAAGCAACCACTTCTGAATTAGCCAAACAATTTGAAGTCTCGACTCGCACCATCACCAGAGATATCAATACCCTAAGCAGTATTGGCGTACCCATCTATACCGAAACGGGTCGAAATGGCGGCGTCTATTTGTTAAGCAGTTTTGTGTTGGATAAAGTGTTATTATCAGAGGAAGAACGGAAAAACCTGCTTTTGGCGTTGAAAGGGATTCGCCAGCTGACGCCACAGATCAGCGGAGAATCATTGGCAAAACTGCAATCCTTATTCCAGCAAAACGATGCAGACTGGCTAGAAGTTGATTTTTCCACTTGGCATCGGCGAGAAAACGGCAACGACACGTTTGATTTATTAAAAAAGAGTATTTTAACGAACCACGTGATCACCTTTGACTATATCAGTAAACAGGGACCGCAAAAACGCGTCTGTCAGCCTTACAAACTGCTTTTTCGTTCGCAAGCATGGTATCTGCAAGCCTTCGACCAGCAAAAGAATGCCTTTCGGACATTTAAAATCAGCCGCATGAGTCAGGTCCACGTCACTGAACAGCATTTTTTTCCGGTCACTGCGCCTGATTCTGCCATTGAATTGACTGTTACCACCTATCCTGCGCGTCTATTCTTTCAAGCCGACGTTCTTTATCGGGTATATGATGAGTTCGATCATCAGGATATTACTTTGACGGAGGAAGGCACTGCTGTGGTTACCGTTGATTTGCCCGAGGAAAGCTGGGTAGTGCCCTATTTGTTCTCTTTTGGAAAAAGCCTACGCATTTTAAGTCCCCCTCGATTAAAGAATCGTTACCAAGAAGAAGTTGCTGCGATTTATGCCAATTTGACTGAGAACGAGGGTGCGAACTGATTTTTCAAGAAATGGATCCCTATTGAAAGGAGTGTTTGATTTGAAAGAAGTGATCGTAGACTATGGCGGGGTTTCGCTAGCCCGCCTTTGCCAGCAGTTGGAAGAACAGCAGATTCACTTAAACGCGTATGCCAACCAGCTCTTGCGCCATCCCCACCTCTCCCTCAGTGCCGATAAACAGCGTACTACTTGTGTGATTGTTCCCCTTAAAGAACTGGGACTCCCCCAAGGCGGCTCGTTGACGGAGATTTTTGCAGCTGCACCTTCTTATGGACTGACCGATTGTACATTGGAAATGGCCTTACACTTTCGCCTCAGCTATCATCAACTGGCAAATAGCACCGGACTGAAATCCCAAGGAAAAGCGCCAGCTGCCGCAATCACGATCGCTTCTATGCCTTTGGAGAAAACCGACGATTTCCCCAAAGGATTCTACGTTCGCCGCATCGATGGTTGTGACTGGTTGCGGGGCTATACTTGCGATGCACGCCACCAGTTTGCACCGGATGACCTGTTTTTGTTTCAACGACGAGACCCGTTGTCAGAGACCTTCAACTGAAGGGGGAACAAATAGTTACCAATCAAACGTCCCCATTTACCCTTACTGCAATCATTCTGCAAGATAGGGAGAATCCAAAAGGACGAAAGGAGAAATAGATGAACTTAATACCAATGAAAGACAGCGACTACGCTGCCTACTTAGCCAATGCTGTTTTCGAATACGCCAATGACAAAATCCAAGCAGGCACATGGGCCAAAGACGAGGCCCTCTCCCTCGCCAAAGAAAGCTTTGCTTCTTTACTTCCTCAAGGGACTGCCACTGAAAACAATCACTTGTTTTCTTTATTTGCAGCTGATTTTAGTGAACCGATCGGGGTGATTTGGATCAACACAGCTGCCCAGAAAGCCTTCATCTATGACTTTATCATCGAGGAAGACCAGCGAGGAAAAGGCTATGGAACCAAAGCGTTACAAGCTTTGGAAAAGTGGGCGATCCAGCAAGGCATCACTGAGATCGGCTTGCACGTTTTTGCCCATAATCAATCTGCGTATCAGCTATACAAAAAAATGGGCTATTTGGAAACAGATATTACGATGGTTCGACGTTTCGCTGAATGAGTAGTGTTGAATAGGCCCGATCATTAGTACGAAAAAATTGATCGATCAGTTCCGAGCCAAACAAAAAGAAACGACGAAAAATCATCGTTTCTTTTTGTTTCTATTTACAGAAAACTACTCTTTCAGTTGTGGCTTCTTCAAAAGTATCGCCATTGTTGAATCTTCTTCGCTATAAGGACTGCCTTTAGCATCGCCAAATACCTCACAGATATCAAAGCCTGCAGCCTGAACTTCCCTCAGCAATGCATCTTTTGTAAAATAGGTCGTCCATAAGTAATAATTTGTGGTCTCACCTTCTGCTAAAATCGTTGTTTGCTCCAGCAAGACGTGATCAGGATATTTCCATCGTTGATATAGCACAAGATGGGGCTCCCCCCGCCAAAACCCTTCTGATTCGTGACTTTCCCAGGTCTGCTCTTCATTAAGCGTTAAAAACTGTTCAATCGTAAATACATCGAACAAAAATTTGCCACCCGGTTTTAGATGCGCCAGCACATTTTTTAGCAGTAGTTTGCGTTCCTCTGGATTTAAGGCACCATAGTCGCAATAAATCAAGGTAATAAAATCAAATTGCTGAGGCAATGCCATCTCCAAATAGTTATCAAATAGATAGGTAATATTTAGTTCCCGCTTATTCGCAGAATCTCTCGCATAGGTAAGGGATCTTCTGGAGTAATCAACGCCTGTCACTTCATAGCCCAGCGCTGCAAATTTTTCCGCGTAGATCCCTGGTCCGCAGCCGATATCAAGAAGTTGCGTCTGTTTTTCTGGCGGAACAAGGCGACTGATCCATCGAACGGATTCGTTGATAAAGTCAACCTTTCTACTAGCTCCCTCAAAATCAGGATCCAAATGAGCCTTTAACATTTGCTTGGAAATATACGCATCGTCCCAAAACGCCTCTGCCATTTTTTTATAGAGCGGTGGCCGCTCGATTGCCTTTCTCAATTCTTGGTACATCTTATTTTCCCCTTTCAAAATAATTGAAAAACAAAAAAGACCGCAGATTTCACTCTGCGGTCAACCTTCAAACGATGAAGATCAAAAAGCGAAGAGTAAAATAAAATCAATGATAGGCACTTCAAATAAAACTGCATGCAGTCAATTTTTTGCCTATGAAATTGATTTTATTTACTCTTTTCCAGTCCTACCCCTGTTAACGAAGGAATAACAGCAGATAGACCGGAGCCATCACCTTTTTCTCTTGTTTTTCTGCCTTTAGTTTAGAAGGCGCCAGTCGATTTGTCAATGGGAATTGACTGTAGACACTCGATTAAAAGATGGTCTTGCCGAAATTCACGCCTTACGGAGTAGAAATTTTGCAAGAACGCTGATTTTTTGCTTCCCTTCACCTGCTGATTTTTTCAACAGGAAGCTGGATCTCAGTCAGCCATTCCTCTTCACTTTCTTTATTCCAAATACCATCAATATAGCTTTCACGAAAAGGCCCTGTGATTCGATAGCCGTTATTTTCAGCAAACTGGATCACCGCAGCATAGGCTTTCGGAAACTCAGTGTAGGCTCCTTTATGGACCGTGCAAACTGCCTCTGGTACTTCTTCTATCTGCTTGAAGGTCAAATTCCCTTGATTATCTTTCATTTCTGTGACCGCTTCGCAAACTTCCACATCAATGTTTTCTTCTTTGTACTCGTTGTCATGATAGATAGTAAAGCAATATTCGGGCAATGCGCAGACGCAACCAGCTGTTTCCATCTGCAGCCCCATTTCTGGGATGATAGAAAACAACCGATCGAAGCTTGGCACGACCATTCTCATTGAAGCGACGATAACCGCTGGCAAACGTTTAACGATCATTTGGTAATTGGCTTCTTCCTGTTGCAAATACCCTTCGATCTGCGTGAGCATCGCCATCCGTTCCGTGATCTCTCTCATCAGTTGCTGTCTCTTGCGATGCAGTATTCGCCTTTCGCTTTCTCCTGCTTGCACTTGTTTGATTTCATCGATGTTATACCCCATTCTGCGTAAAGCTAATAACCGATGCAATGGTGCCAACTGACTAGAGATATAATAGCGATACCCATTATCTGGATCGATAAAATGGGGCTTAAGCAGCCCCACCTCATCATAATAACGCAGTGTTTTTATCGTCACTTGATTCATTTTAGAAAACATGCCGATTCGATACAGCTTATCTGGTGTTTTTTCACATTCTTGTGTCATAACTCTTTCCTCCGTTTCCTGTTATTCCCAACGGAAAAGCTTAACTGCCAAACCAAATCCCACGATCGTCACCACTGTCAATAGAAAAAGAATGAATCGAGGGTCACCGATTGGTTGATCGAGACTCACACTCTTTAACAATTTAACACCTTGTGTCAATGGCAGAACACTAGCGACTTTTTGCACACCTTCTGGAAATAGCTCAAAGGGAATCACTGCCCCAGAAAGAAACAACATCGGAAAATAAACCACTGTGCAAACGAGATTGGCAATCTTGATATTTTTACACAAACTAGCAATCAATAGTCCTAGGCTATACATGGCAATCATAACGAAAAAATAGCTAGCTATCAATCCTATCCAGCTGCCTTTCATTTGATAGTCGAGAAATACCACCGACACGAATGCGACACCTATCGCTGAGAGTAGTGCAGTCGCTGCAGCTACTACCACTTGAGCTGCAATCAGATGAACTGGAGAAGCTGGGGTAACAAAAAAGTGTTTCAAAATCTTTTTGTCTCGATAATCACAGATAGTTAACGGAATCCCCATAAAGGCTGTTGCGCAAATCCCCACCACCAGCAGCGAAGCAAAACTGCCCTCTTGAAATGTATAAGAAGCAGCACCAATCACTTTCTCTCCACCGATCATATTCGTCAAAAGCAGGACGACCAGCGGCATGCCAATACCAAAGACGATCCCATCAATTCCTCGTAACGCTATCTTTCCTTCAATTTTTGCTAGTCTCATTACTTTGCTCATTCTATCTCCTCCCTACAAACCAAAGATATGCCTCTTCGAGTTTTTGCTGACCGCTTCGTTTTAACAGCTCCTTCGTACTGCCTTCAACTACCTTGCCCCCATGAGCGATGATGCATAGCCGATCACAAAGAATCTCCGCCTCCTCCATATAGTGGGTCGTCAATAGAATCGTCATTTGCGCTTCTTTTAGTTTGAGGAGCGTTTGCCAGACACTTCTCCGTGCTTTTGTATCCAGTCCCGTTGTTAATTCATCCAAAAAAATCACCTCGGGATTCGGGATCAAGGCGAGTACAATTGAAAGCTTTTGTTTTTCCCCACCAGAAAGTTTGTCGATGAATTGCGATTCGAATGGTTCCAGCTGAAACAAACGCAAAAGCTCTTGATAGTCTTGAGGCTGTCGATACAAGAGCGTCATCTCTTTGCACAATTCTCCGACGCGAATATTGTTCTGATAACTTGAAGATTGAAGCTGTACCCCCACTTTTTCAAATACCTCACGTCGCTTTTTTTGAGGATCTGATCCGAGAATTTTGACAGAACCTTCCTCTGGTGTTTTGATACCTAAAATTGTTTCAATCGTTGTTGTTTTTCCTGCTCCATTTGGTCCTAATAAGCCGAACACCTCGCCTTTTTTTACGGTGAAGGTAAGTTGATCAATAATTTTCCGACCGTTGATTTTCTTAGATAGCTCGGCAACCTCAATCATTTTTTTCACAGCAATCGCCCCTTTCTACTAAAGCATACTGTCTCCTCTTGAGGGAGAGTCAATAGCCTACTTGCCTTTTTTCATGACGAACAACCCCATACTCATTGGTTAGCTAAAAGCGGCTTTTTCTTTTTGTTCGATAGAGCTACACTATTTAAATCACAATTAACTATTTTTAATTTCTAAGCTTGTTTTTTTCTTCTATCTCCACTATATTTGTGGGTAACCCTATTTATTTCTATGTAGAGAGGATGTTTCCCTTGAATTATCCCTTATTAAATGAACAAATGCCTCAAACCATCATTCGTGTTTGGCGGTTGCGAAGGATTACGTCACTGATTATTTTCAGCCTGATTTTCGCTGCTTCTTTTTGGTTTCTAGCCACGCAAAACTGGCTGCATTTCTGGGTGATCGCCCTTTGGTCAAGCTTATTGGCGCTGACTTTGATCAGCCATCTGCTTTCTTTTGTGCTGATGAGCTACCGTTACACATTCCATCGCTACGAGATTCAAGAAAATGATATCGCCATTCAACACGGCTATCTATTTCGCAGCACCACGTATATTCCGATCCGCCGAATTCAGCATATCGAAACAGACCAAGGGATCTTTTTGCGAAAATACTCCTTAGTCTCCTTACAGATTCATACGGCTGCCACCAACCACACCATTGAAGGCCTACCAGTGGCGCAAGCCGAACGCTTGCGAGAAACCATTATGACTTTAGTCGAGGTGGTCAAAGATGATCTATGAAAAACAACGACTGCCGTTGCTGTGCATTGGCCTTTACTGGTTCAAAAATTGCAAAAATTTTCTGGTACTAGCGTTTCTGCTTGTATTCAAATTATTCAACGACGTCCCTTCTTTGCCGATGATTCTGGGCGGCATTCTGCTATTTTTACTGGTGTGTCTGATTTTTGCGGTACTGTCTTACGCCCGCTTTACCTTTCAAATCGATCAAACGAGTGTACTAGTCAACAAAGGACTCTTTATCCAAAAACAAACGATTTTGCCATTTGAACGCATCCAAACCATTCAAGAGAATCATTACTTTTATTTACGTCCATTTAAATTAGCTGAAGTGAAATTGGAAAGCGCCGCAAGTTCGAGTGGCGAAGCCGAAATTCTTTTCCCAGCGTTGCCGCTGGCTCTCATTGCCTCCATCGAAGCGTCAAAAAAAGCGGCTGCGACACCACAAGAGCCGACTGCCCAAGCAGCTAGTGGAGAAGAACCAACCAATAATTACGCTACTGTTTTTTCGGGTGAGGAAACAGCAAATCCGCCGTTAGAAACATTCACTTTGAAATTCAAGGAGATTTTCTTGTTTTCTATCACTGATTTTTCTGTTTTCACCTTGGTTCTAGTCATCGGCTACAACGTGATCGACAACATTCCCAATCTCTTTACCTATGCATCGGAATTGCAACAACTCGGCCTTTTATTTGGTGCTGCGCTTTTGCTGGGGCTGTTAATTTTGTTTTTCTTTCTTGCGATTGCTAGAAATCTTTTCCGCTATTATGGCTTTACGGTGGAAACGAACCAACAACAGCTGCTGATCACGCAAGGCTTGTTTTCTAAACGACACCAAACGATTCCCCTCGCTAGGATCCAAGGGCTAAGTGTCGAACAAAATCTTTATCGCCGAATCTTTCATCTAAGCTCCGTCAAGTTACTGCTGGCTGCTGGCAGTTCTTCAGAAAGCGATGATACGGTCTATCTGTTCCCCATTTTGAAAGAGGCGCAGCTGACCGAAACATTGGCCCGCTTTTTACCTGAATGGTCGTTTCAACAAACCGCTCTAGTGAAAAATCCGCGACCCAACTTTTGGTACTTTTGCCGTTGGCCACTGCTTATCGGGCTGCTTGTTGTAGGAATCTCCGCCTTCTTTTTCTGGTGGTTAGCGCTGATTTTCTTCGTGTTCTTTGGCTCCTTCGTGTTATCAAGCATCTGGCGGGGCAAAATACAAGGGTATCAATTTTTAGATAACCATGTATTGTTGTGTCAAACGATTCGCGGCTTAACAAAGGTGACCGCTTATCTGAAGAAAAATAAAATCCAAGATTTCACCGTCACCACTACCTATTGGCAGCACAAAAAAGGTCTGGGCAAGTCACAGTTGACCATCAAAACCGAAGATACCTTCACCGAAAGTAAGCTGTTCTACTTCCCATTAACCGAAGCAGAAAAGTTACGGCGCTGGTTTTTGTCGTAGTTCATAAAAAAACGTCAAACAGCAGAACTGACGCGTTGTTTGACGTTTTTTGCAAGTCCTGAAATAAATGAGAAGGAAGCACCAACCATTGATTCGTTGATGCTTCTTTTTTCTATCCCCTGACCTTCCCCTCGACGATTTGCTGCTTGATTGAAGCAGCATCTAAGCCATATTCTTTTTGCAGGAAGTCGGGTGTGCCGACTTGGCCAAATCGTTCATTGACACCAATGCGCTTTAAAGGGACAGTACTGCCAGTTTCAGCAAGCACTTCGGCGACGGCACTCCCTAGTCCACCGGTGATAGAATGATTTTCGATGGTGATGACTTGCCGTTTCCCCTGAACTTCACGGATGATCATTTCTTTATCGATCGGTTTGATGGTAAACATATCGATCACTTCACAGCTGATTCCTACTTCTGCTAATTCTTCTGCCACTTGCAGTGTTTCAGAAACCAATTGGCCGCAGGCAATCAACAACAGTTCATCGCCTGGTCTTAAAACATTGCCTTTTCCTAGTTCAAAGGTCGAGCCTTTTTCATAAATCGTCGGAACCGCTTTCCGATTGCCTCGTACGTAATGAATGCCGGATAATTGGCTAAAGGTGTTTATGATCCATGCCATTTGGACTTCATCCGCTGCATCGCAGACGATCGACTGGGGAATCATTCGCATCAAAGCCACATCTTCCCATGTCGTATGGGTGCCGCCGTTGTGCCCGACTGCAAACCCTGGATCAGAACCGTAAATATTGATCGTATTGCCGCCATAGCCGCCAGAAATAAACAACTGATCGAATACCCGACGCGTCGCAAATGGCCCAAAGGTGTGGATAAAAGGTGTATAGCCAGTTAAACTCAAGCCAGCCGCAACGCCAACCATATTGGCTTCCGCGATCCCCATGTTGATAAAGCGTTGGGGATGTTTGTTGGCAATCGCTGTCCAGCCGCTGGCAGAGCCAAGGTCGGCATCCAACGCAACTAGCTGGTTATTTTCATCCATGAGTTCCACCAATGTGTCAACGACACATGTTCGCAGCTCTTTACCAGCAGCAGTGGTTTTGCTTAATGTAAACATGCCTTAGCGTCCTCCTTCGATTTTTATCGTCAACTCTTTGATTGCCGCTTCTGCCGCTTGATTGATTTCATCCGTGGTAAACTTCACGGAGTGATTGGCATCTAATTCTTCAAAGAAAGGAACGCCTTGTCCTTTCACGCTGTCCAAGACAATGCAAACCGCTTGGTCTTCGATCGCTTTGCAGCGCTCGATTGCCTCATCAATGGCTTGCATGTCTGCTCCTGGAACTTTTTCTGTATAAAAGCCAAATGCAGTCATCTTCTGCTGGATGTCAAAGGGATCAAGAATGTCTTTGGTTGGCCCATCTAGCTGTTTTTTATTGTCATCAATAATGACGATACAGTGATTCAGTTTGAAGTGGGCAATGTATTGGAAGGCTTCCCAGCACTGTCCTTCATTTAGTTCGCCGTCCCCGACGATCAAATAAACAAAATTGTCCTTCCCTGCCAAGCGCAGACCCGTCGCGATCCCGGCAGCCATGGAAGTCCCCTGCCCCAGTGAACCTGTGGTGGCATCAACCCCCGGCGTTTTCCAGCGATCCGGATGGGAAGGCAGTCTCGTGCCGCCCTCATTGATCGTCCATAACCACGACCGATCAAAATAGCCCGTATTTGCTAATGCACTGTACAGTGCGGCGCCAGCATGTCCTTTTGATAAAACGAGTCGGTCACGATCCGCCCACTGTGGATCTTGTGGATTGACCCGCAGCTGTTTGCCGTACAAAACGGCTAATAATTCAACAATTGAAAAGGAACCGCCCAGATGACCTTGCCCCATTTTCTTGATGCTGCAAAGGGTATCTAAACGAATCTTTGCCGCTAATCTTTCGAGTTCGTGGTATTCTTGTTCACTGATTGCCACTATTTATCCCTCCATCCTCTATTTATTCAGAAACAGATTTTGCCCGGCTGTTTTTCTTGAAAATCGTCAATCCGATCAAGACCGCGACTACCGCAATTATCCCTGAGAAGATGGCGATTTGACCGCCCATATTGGCTAAGTTTCCTAGGAAGATCCCTGCAACTCCATAGTCGGTATCAGAGAAAGTTGATCCTTGGAACCCAAGATCCCCCATGACTGGCATCAACAAGATCGGCATGAAGCTGATAATGATCCCATGAATAAAGGAACCAATGACGGCGCCTCGCACACCACCCGTTGCATTGCCGTAAACACCTGCCGTTGCGCCACAGAAGAAATGGGGCACGACACCTGGAATAATAACGGTTGTTCCTGTGAAGACCATGATGATCAAACTAACGATTCCACCGACAAAGCTGGTTAGAAAACCAATCAGAACAGCATTTGGCGCATAAGGAAAGACAATCGGACAATCCAATGCAGGAATCGCATTAGGAACAAGCTTTTCGGAAATTCCTTTAAAGGCTGGTACGATTTCTGCCAAAATCAGACGGACACCAGCTAAAATCACAAAGACACCAGCGGCAAACGAACCGGCTTGCTGCAACGAATAAATGATCGAGTTCGTGCCATTGCTAAGATTTTCTGTAATAAATTCACTCCCAGCAAAAATTGCTACGATCACGTATACAACAGCCATCGTAATCGTGATACTAACAGTAGAGTCCCGCAAGAAAGACAGGCCTTTCGGAAAATTGATGTCTTCGGTAGATTTTTCCTTATTGCCGACGTATTTCCCAATCAACCCGCTCAATGCGTAGCCGAAGTTCCCCGTATGCCCCAATGCGACGGAATCATTTTTAGTAATTTCTCGAGTAAACGGTTGTGCGATCGCTGGGAAAATCGTGTTACAGATCCCTAACGCTAAGCCGCCAAATAAAACTAGATTAAAAGTATCCATTCCAGTAACGCTCAAAATCACCGCAATCATGCAAGCCATATACAACGTGGCATGCCCAGTCAAATAAATGTATTTAAAGCGAGTGATACGGGCAATCAAAATATTGAAGGCCATTCCGGCTAACATAATAAGTGCGGTATAGGTGCCGTAAGTCGTCAAAGCCAGCGCAACGATCGCTTCGTTATTTGGGACGACCCCTTGCATGTTAAAGGCTGCTTGGAACATCTCCCCAAATGGCGCCAGAGAGCTTTCGATCACCCCAGCCCCGGCAGTGACCACGAGAAACCCAACAAAGGTTTTGATGCCCCCTTTGACGATCGTGGCAATGTCTTTTTTCTGCAGTACATTCCCCAAAACAGCGATCAGCGCAACTAAGATCGCTGGGGTACTCGCGATATCAACAAGAATATCTAAAAATTCGTTCATGACTGTCTACTCCTTTTTATAGTAATCCTTTTTCCTGACAAACGGCTTGAACCTTTTGCTTCAATTCATCGAGATCGATAATACTGTCTAACACCACGATCTCACCTAGATGCTGCGCACTATCGGCTAAATCGCCACCAACAAAGAAAACATCCGCCATATCGGGTGCAGCACTTCCTAAATCATAATGGGACACTTCCACACCTGAGACACCCAATTCATTTAAAACAGAATTGATATTCATCTCCACCATAAAACTTGATCCTAATCCTGACCCACACACTGCTGCAAATTTCATTTTTCATCTTCTCCTTCTCTGATCACTTCAATTATTTGATCCGCATTGGTTGCGGAAAGTAACGCAGTTAGTTTTTCATTATTCGACAAAATTTTTGTTAAACTCGCTAACGCTTTTAGATGGAGCTCATTGTCAACCGCCGCCAAACATATAAACACGTGAATAGGGTGTTGCGGATCATCATTCAAAAGCACTGGTTCTTTGACTTTTAATAACGACATCCCGATCGCATTGACCCCATCTTCTGGACGCGCATGGGGCAAAGCGATGCCTTTTCCAATATGGATAAAGGGACCGTGATCCACCACTTTATTGATCATGGCGGTTATATACTGTTCCTCAATCTTATTAGTCTTTTTTAATGGCGCAGCAGCTTCTCGAATGGCTTCTTGCCAAGTCAGCGGCACCTCGGTAAATTGGATGGTTTCTGCTGTTAATAAATCTGATAACATCGGACGTTGGTCTTCCCTTCTATTCAATTCTCGATTGATTTTTCTTTGCAAAATTTTTCTCAGCTTTTGCTTACTGATTCCTGCTTTTAAATCAACATAGGGCAAAATCACTTCTAACACATCGTCAATGGAATGCAAACCAGTTTTTGAAGGAAAGAATGCCGCTTGTACGTTTCTAAGCAGTTCATCCTTCTCAATGGGCGTCATAATCGGATTGATCACATAACATGGTCGTTTGGTTTTGATCGGGGCACTGGAAAAAATCAGATCAATCTCTTCATTGAAACGAACATTTTCATACTCTTCGATCGAACGAGCCGGCAAAAAATGGATCTGGGGAAACAGTTCCTTTAATTCTGATTCCAAAATCAAGGATGAACTGATGCCGCTTGGGCAGACAACTAATGCATTCAATTGGAAGTAATCGCGTTTGGCCTTTTGTTTACTGATTTCCCCACCAAACAAAATCGTAAAATAACCGATTTCTTCATCAGGGATCGTACCGACTAGGTCTTCTAAAGAACCCAGTGCTCGTCTCGTCAGTTCAAACAACTCATTGTATTGCAGCTTGATTTCTTCAATCAGTACATTCTCCAGTGGAAAACCGTAGCGGATTCGAAAATACGCCGGGACAAGATGATAGAATGTGTTCATCAAAAGGGTGCGATAGTCCACAAACTCGATAGCTGCCAGCCGTTCCATTTCATGAATGATCTTACTGGCACATTCCAATAAAAACTCTAATGAAGTATCTTCGATATCTCCTTGCAGAATCGTTTTCAACAGGATCGTTACATAAAGTTCTTCTGTTTTCCGATCTTTGATGGCAGGAAATTCTGCTAAAAACTGCTGACTAACTTGATGGACATGCAGCGACTGTAGCAGCGATGTTTCTGTCTCCGCTAAAGAAACAGCCGTTTCTGCCATCCGAAAGGATAAATAATTAAGAAAATAAAGCATTTCTTCGAAGCGGCTCGGTACGATCACCAGATTGAAGGCAGTCAATGTTGCGGACAAACGATCTCTTATTTGAATATATATCGTTTTATTCTGCTCATAGATTCCCTCAAATAAAAGCAAATTCCCATTTTTCGTATTGGATAATGCACTGACTTTTCGAAAAGCAAGAGCGCGAATCTGATATTCCTCTCCCTCTAGATAAAAGCCATATTTTCGAGAGTACAATAGTTGAATCTTGAAAGCTGCAAGTTCCTCTCTGATCCCCTTTAAATCCTTCAAAATCGTATTTTTACTGACATAGAACAGCTCTTGAAACTGGTAGACGGATAAGTCTTTCACTGCTGAAAAAGTCAGAAGATAAATCATGGACCGCCGCTCTTCTTCCGAAAAAAACAACGTGTTCTTCTGGACATCGAAAAGAATTTCCGGCCATTTTCGTTGAATCAGCGAAGGAATCAAAACTTCTCCCTCATGCATCGTGATTCGTTGATTCAACCGCTGTTCAGTGATTTGATTGATCTTGGCAATCTCCGCCAGAAATTCCTCATCCCTCCACTTCGTCAACTGAAGAAACGCCTCAATATTTGGTTCTGAAAACAGATACGTCAATTTGAAATGAATCATATTTGCTACCCCCACCTAAACTATAGCTTGCACAAAATGAAATCGCCATCATTTCTCGGCACAACTGAAACTCCGTTTTTTTTAAACGATGGACCGAAGAGGAGATTTCAAGAATTACCATAACATCCAATAAAATATTCGAGAAGGTTTTATTGATAGAAGCAAATGATAAAAAATACAACATTAAAAAAAGCGAATCATTTACTGATTCGCTTAGATAATGATGCTATTTGTTGTTTTATTATTGAAACTAACAGAATCATGAAGGACAATCGTCTTTTTTCCAATATACTTTTTTAAAGTTATTTTCTGATACCTAAAAATACTTATCTTAATGAATGATGGAAAATAGGCTTCTTCTATCTACTCACTTATACTCACAGGAATCGTTGTTTCCGTTTCTTGCGCCTCTGCGGTTTCATTTTTCACTTGCTGCTTTTCCAATATTTTGAAAAATGGCATATAAATAAAATATGAAATGAAAATCGATACAAAAGACCAAACGGCTGCTCCAATACTACCATTAGTAGCTAAATAAGGACCAATAATAGGAGGAATAGTCCATGGAACTTGAATAACAATCGGTCCCACTATACCAATATTCATTAAGATATACGTACCGATACATAGGACCATAGGCGTTGCTATAAACGGAATAAGCATTACAGGATTCATCACAATAGGCAAACCAAAAATAACCGGTTCATTGATACAAAAAATAGCTGACGGCAAAGATAATCGTCCAATCGACTTATACATCTTACTTCTGGAATGGAGCATATTTAACACTAGACCGAGTGTTGCTCCAGTTCCGCCTAAACACATAAAGACAATCCAAAATCCATCGGCAAAAACATGAGGTACTTCTGCACCACTTTGAAAAGCTGCCGTATTATCAGCAAGATAACTTAGGAAAACAGGGGTCGCAATCCCAGATAAAACATTGTCTCCGTGGATTCCACATATCCATAGCAAACAAACGAGAAGTGTGTATAACAGCATGCCAGGGAGTGTTCCCATCCCTTGCATTAAAGGTTGGAAAACAATAGTAATGATTTCATTGATATCAACCCCTAATAAAGTTCTGACGATCCATATAACGGTCAGAATAAATGCCCCTGGGATTAACGTTGCAAAAGAGGTTGCTACAGTGGGCGGCACACCCTCTGGCATTTTTATTACAATATTGTGAGTGACAAACCATTTAAAAGCATGAGTAACAAAGACCCCAACAATGATCGCGGTAAACATACCACTAGCACCAAAATTAGCCAAATTTATCGTCCAGTCATCGTTTAATGTTGCTAGAAGAAAGCCGATAGTTGTGAGCATCGAATTAGAAATAGCATCAACACCAAACTCTTTTCCTAAATGATAGCCTATACCAATGGCTGATATCAGTCCAAGGATTCCGAACGTAACATTGACTGGTGCATTCAACTGGGGCCCCCAATTTGACACAAAATCCATCCATGACTGTATTGGAAAGTTACCAATGATTAGGAAGATACTTCCAACAATAGTAAAAGGAATCGTCATGGAAATCCCATTTCTTATAGCAACTAAGTGTTTACTATTGCCTATTTTCAGCAATATAGGCAATACCTTGTTCTCAATGACCTGCATCTTTTTTCCTCCTTTTAGTTCACGACTTCCTTATCAACCACCAATACAGGATCTTTGTGCAACCATAGAGAAGTAACTGGACACTCTTTTGTAATCGTACCGCATAGAAACTGTTGTATCGCAGATTTCTTTTTTGCTCCACTAGCTTGTACGATCATTGTTCCAGATTGTAATAATTGTCCTATCCCTAACGTAATTCCTTTCGTACGATCAACTTTCTCGTCTGAAAAATATTTTTTCCCAACACTTTGGGTTGATTCGTCTAAGTTCACTATATGAGCTTTATCTTCGAAGGACGAACCAGGCTCATTAAAACCTAAGTGACCATTTACTCCAACCCCAAGCAAACTCAGTGTTAATCCTCCATTCTCCTCGATAAATTTATCAGCTTTTTTGCATTCCTCATTTAAATCATCGGCTAAAGGATCAAATGTGTGAAGTTGCTTTAGGTCAATAGGAACCCGATTGAATAAGTTTCTTTTTAAATAGGATAGACAACTGCCTTCATTTTTCGGATCGATTCCAACCCATTCATCTAGTTCAATAAACTTTGCCTGGGATAAATCTATTTCTTTGTTGATTGCTGCTTCTGCAATGATGTTAAGCGTTCCTACGGGTGTATCACCACCTGCAAAGCAATATAACCCATTTGGCTTTTCTTTTAAGACATCTAAAATGAGTTTTGCACAGATCCTACTGACTTCTTGGTAATTTGTCTCAACATAGTATTTTACTTTCATTGTCATTCTCCTTTAAAAAAATTCGGCAGATATTCTTTGTGTGCTAAAAGCATTTCATCAAGTAGTTGCTTTGCTGTCCTATCACTTGGAACTAAGGGATTGATCGTCATCGCTAATAAAGCAGTGTTATAGTCTCCCGTAACAGCTGCTTGGGCCGCTATACGTTCAAAAGACTTAATTTGTTGAACTAGTCCTTTGATAGGAATAGGTAATTCACCTGTAGTCAAAGGGATCGGTCCTTGTTTTGTAATCAAACAATTTACTTCAACCGCTGAATCACAATCGATATCACTGATGGCACCATTATTTCTTGTATTGACCGTTTGAATATCACGTTTGTCATTATAGATGGAATTAATTAAATTACATGCTGCTTCACTATAATAAGCGCCCCCACGTTCTGACAATTGAGGTGGTTTGATTGCTAGATGTTCATCTTTATAAAGTTCAAACAACTCATGTTCGATTTTCTGCACAACTTCTGCACGAGTTCCTTCTTTCTCTGCTGATCGTTTTTGCTCAGACAACATAGTAGCTGTTTGATAGTAATACCTTAAATAGCCGATGGGAATCATGCCAAGTGTTCGGAAAAAATTTGGTTCCCATTCTAAATCAGCAATGTTTTTCAGACCAACTGTATCGCCAGTATCTTGCGTCATCAATGTAAGTACTTTTTGGGTCACATCAATCCCTTTATGATAAATCTTTTTCGCAAAAACCATATGATTTAGCCCAGTAAATTCAACATATAATTCTTGTTTGGGTACTTTTAATGTTTCTGCAATGCCACGTTCTATTCCAATTGGTCCATTACACAAACCTACTACTCTACGCATATTGCTATGGCGTAAGACAGCTTCTGTCACCATGCCAGCTGGATTAGTGAAGTTGATCAGCCATGCTTCTGGGCAAAGGCGCTCCATATCTTTCACTATTTCTAAGATAACAGGAATCGTGCGTAATCCTTTAAAAAGCCCTCCTGGACCATTCGTTTCTTGTCCAATCGTGTCATATGTTAAAGGAATTCTCTCGTCTTTCGCTCGCGCTTCCAAAAGACCTACACGAAATTGCGTCGTAACGAAGTCCGCATCCTTTAATGCCGCTTCACGATCAAGAGTCATATAAATTTTCATTGGAAGGTTCGCTTTTTTTACCATACGTTTAGCAAGTTCCCCAACTATTTCTAATTTCTCTCTTCCTTGTTCAATATCCACAAGCCATAATTCTGAAATCGGTAATTCAGCATATCGTTTAATAAATCCTTCTATCAATTCTGGTGTATAACTTGATCCACCGCCAATTGTTGCAATTTTTATTCCTTTATCCATCCTGAAACACTCCTTTAACTTAACTACATGGTCAGTATAGATTATTTTTATCCCCTTAAATACCGCTTTTAAGTAAACGGTTACAAAAACAGACGATTGACACCGGTTACAATCCTGTTACAATTTGTAACAGGAGGGGATTACTATGTTGTTTCTTGACTATCAACCAGACTTAAATGAAACGGATATTGAGGTATATAAAGCAATTATTTCAGAGGTAAATGCAGTTGCTTCCATGAGTATTCGAGAATTAGCTGAGAAAAGTCATACGAGTACTGCCAGCGTATTACGCTTTTGTAAAAAATTTCGCTGTACCGGTTTTTCTGAATTTAAAATTTACCTTAGTGCGTATCTCGAATCTCTTAAAGAAGAAAAAGAGGTAAAAACACTTGATTTTGAGAGTGAACTCTTGAATTTTTTAGCACGGACACAAGACAAATTCTTTGAAGATAAATTTGATGAGGCAGTTCACTTATTGATGGAAAAAGAGCTGATTATTTTTATTGGCGTAGGCTCCTCAAATGTTGTTGCTGAATATGGTTCTCTTTATTTCTCGTCACTATTTAACATGGCGATTCGCATTGAAGATCCTAGTAATTATCCTATTAATTACCTATCCACTGAGTTAGCAAAAAAAATGTGTATCGTCGCTTTATCCGTTTCCGGCGAGACCACAGAAATCATTCAATATTTAAATCATTTGAATCTATCAGAAAGCTCAGTAATAGGAATTACCAGCAGCTCTAATTCAACACTTTCTAAATTAGCTGATATTTCAATAACCTATAATATTTCGCTAGAAAAAATTAATGAAGCTGATATTACAACCCAGATACCGGCAATGTATATTATTGAAAAGTTAGCCAAAACCGTGAGAAAAAGAATGGAAACTCAATAGATTTGTATAAAAAAATTCTTGCTAATAAATTCTTCAGGTAATTCTTTCCGTCTAAACACAAGTTCACCGACCGATATTTCCACAAAAAAAGAGACTCACATACATCTATGTGGTCTCTTTTTGTTATATAGATTTGTTCAGTTTATTTGTTTCACTTCCCTTTGGTTTGAGACGACTTCAAAAAATCTTGTGAAGTTTCCTCTTCTCAATCATTTGACTCTTCATTTCCTATTGTTGAGGTAACTTTTTCATCGATACGTAAAAATGGTAAGTAGATAAAAACACTCACAGCAATGATCGCAATTTGTAAGACTGATGCTCGCCAATCGCCACCAGTTGCTAAAAATCCAGATATGACGGGAGGAGTGGTCCAAGGTATCTGCACGACTACATGATTGATCAAACCAACAGCTGTCGCAAAATATGCAACTGTTAGGGAAAAAATCGGCGCCAATACAAATGGAATAATCAAACTAATATTGAAAACAATTGGTAAACCAAAAATGATTGGTTCACTGATATTAAAAAGTGCTGGAGTTACGGATAATTTTGCAAAGTCTTTGTAATCTTTACGACGACTAAAGATAAAAATAGCAATTAGCAAAGCAATAGTATTTCCTGACCCTCCCATAACAGCAAACGTATCTTTAAATGCCATGTTTATGATATGTGGAATATCTTCCCTATTCGCATAAGCAGCCATATTCTCTTGCATATTTTGAATCAAGAACGGATCGAGAAGTGAACCTGATATCACTGCTTGATGAATTCCAAACCCAAAAAAGAGATTTGCAATTGAGGTAATTAAGAGGAACCCTGGTAAACCTGTCGTTACCCTACTTAAAGGCCCAGTGATTAGAGTAGTAATCAACGAATTAACATCCATATTGAATAATTGATTGACAGCAAATGAACCAATTGCGAAGGTAGTCACGGTAATCATGATTGGAATAAGGACGTTAAAAGACTTCAACACAGCTGGAGGGATATTTCCTGACAATTGAATTTGTAACTTTTTATTATTAGATAACTTAATAAAGAGTTCCGTAGCAGCTAAGCCCACAAAAATTCCAACGAACATTCCTGACGCACCAGTATGAGTGACAGGAATAACCCCACCTACTTCCAGCGCTTCTTGACTTCCTTCTGGTGTAAACATCGTCATCATAGGGGTGAGAACAATAAACGTTGAAATAGCGACTAGAACAGCAGCAATATGATTTGTATAATTTCTGCTAACACACATATGATAAGAAACTGCCGCAACAACTAATAGTGTCGTTATACTTAGCGTTCCATTACTGATGGAAGTCCCGATCTCTTGAATCGTCGTTAATGTTGCTGGATCAATAATATTTCCCATAAATCCTGTTGGCTCTAAAATAACATAGTTGATCAATGTAACAAATCCCGCCAACATCATAAAAGGCATAAAAGTGGCGAAAGCATCCCTTAGTGTTCGAAGATGAATCTGGTTTCCTAACCTTGTGGCTATTATTCCGAACTTTTCAAAAATAGCATCTTTTTTACTCATAATTCCAATCAGTCTCCTTTTTTAGTTGTAAGCGATTGCTTATGGGATGATCATACACCAGCTCTTCCAAAAAGTAAATATCTTTATTTAAAATTATATATCTTTTTTTGAAAGTAAAAAAAAGACCAACGAAATTCGTTAGTCTTCACTTCTCAACAAAAACTGCTTCAAAAATAAAATCTTTGTATAAATGTCTCGAAAGAGAATATTCAAACGGTATACCAGAAGACAATGACACCACTTTGTCTACCTCTATCATAAACTCGCCTGGTTTTACAGAAAGAATTTCCGCATCGAAATCATTTGCCACATCCCCTTTGATCCAAATATGGGAAGATTTAATCTCTAGACCAAGCTCATTTGTAATGTAGCCATATACAGAACGTTTCAAATGCTTTGGTTCTAACCCCGGTATAACAGAAAGTGGCATAAACGTTTGCTCAATAGAATAAGGCTGTTCATCAATAAAACGACTTCTAATAATATTATAGACATACTCTTTTTGATTTATTTCTAAAATTTCTGCAACTTCATTCGATGGCAATTCAATTGAGAACGTATGGATTTCAGAAGTCACATGTTCTTCCCCTACTAAATCAAAAAGACCTTCATTTGGTCCAAACACTTTCGAATTATCAATTGGTCTGCGTAGAACTTCCGTTCCAAATCCACTACGTGTTCGTAAAACTCCCTCTGATACTAGCATATCAATACCTTTCTTCACAGTGAGCTTACTTGTTTGATACTCATGCGCAAGTTCATCGCCCGTAGGTAATTTTTCACCGATTTGATAGGTTCCATTGGCAATTTTTTTCTTTACCTCCGTATAAACCTCCATATATTTTGGCTGTTTCTTCATAACTTACTCCCTCATACTCATCTCTATTACTTATACTTTAACATAAAAATTGTCTTTTTACAGCTAAAACCATACCCACCATAAAAAGATATATATTTTTAATAAAAAGTATTTATTTATATCAAAAGCAATGTTACACTGTTAAAAACGAACAGGAGGAAACGATAATGTCAATACATACTCAGTTAACATTTCCAGATGACTTTTGGTGGGGATCCGCTTGGTCAGCAGAACAATCTGAAGGGCGTGGAGAAACAGGAAAAGCAGAGACCGTATGGGATCGGTGGTTTCACGAAGAACCTCATCGTTTTTATAAACGAATTGGACCTAGTATTACGACAGACCATATCCATCGTTACCACGAAGATATTCAATTGATGAAACAAACCGGGCACGATTCATTTCGGGTGTCTATCTCATGGGCACGAATGTTTCCAAATGATGGGGTTGGTAAAGCGAACGAGAAAGCGATAGCCTATTATCGAGATCTTTTTACCGAAATGAAAAATAATAATATCAAAGTTTTTGCGAATCTCTATCATTTTGACATGCCAGCAAAATTACAAGATAAAGGGGGATGGGAATCACGTGAAGTTGTTGAAGCTTATGTAAATTTTGCTGATACCTGTTTTCTAGCGTTTGGCGACTTAGTTTATCATTGGTTCACCTTTAACGAACCTTTGGGGCCAATCTTGGGCTCTTATTTAGAAGATTTTCACTATCCAAATCTCATTGATTTTAAACGTGGTGCTCAAGCAGCGTTCTTTACCATATTAGCCCATGCAAAAGCCATTCAAACTTTTAAAAAATACCAGCTATCTAGCAAAATCGGAGTAATTCTCAATTTGAGTCCGACTTTCCCAAGAAGCCAAAATTCAGCAGATAAAAAAGCAGCAGAAATTGCGGATCTTTTTTATACTCGTAGTTTCTTAGATCCCATGGTCAAAGGAGTATTTCCAGAAAAACTAGTCTCTTTGCTGGAGGAATATGACCAATTACCCGTTGATTTCAATGACACAGACCTAAAAATTATTGAAGAGAATACCGCGCAGATACTTGGTCTAAACTACTATGAACCACGCCGTGTCAAAGCAAGAACTTCTGCCGTTAATTTAGAAAGTCCATTCTTACCAGAATGGTTCTTTGAACCGCATATTATGCCTGGTCGTCGAATGAATGAATATCGTGGATGGGAAATCTATGAAAAAGGAATTTATGATTTATGTATGGACATCAAAAATAACTATGGAAATATTGAATCCTTTATCTCAGAAAACGGTATGGGTGTTGCTAATGAAGAACGGTTCATGGATGAAAATGGTCAGGTGATTGATGACTATCGCATTGAATTTATCCAAGATCATCTCGCCTATTTATGGAAAGCAATTCAAGATGGCTGTAATATAAAAGGGTATCATCTATGGACATTCATTGATTGTTGGTCATGGATCAATGCATATAAAAACCGCTACGGCTTAGTTTCTTTAGATTTAGCCACACAGAAACGTACAATAAAGAAAAGTGGCTTGTTTTACAAGGAACTAAGTAAGCAAAACGGTTTTTCCTACGATCTCGAGCGATTGGTAGATTAGCATTCACGAATATGATCGATAGTGATCTGTATAGAAGAAACCTGTTGCCACAACTCCTCTTTCGCACCTTTTAAGAAGGCGACAGGGTTTTATTAGTAATAAAATAACCGTTTCCTTGCTAAAGTTGACGGTTATTTTTTTGTCATTTTTCACTGTGGCTAGGATACGAAAGAGCAGCACGGCAATAAATGTACCAGAATTTATCTGGAACTTATTAGCCGCTAGTTTCGATAATAATGCTTCCCTTTTCTTTAAACATTGCATTCGTTTTTAGATGTTCGAACACTTTTCAAAAATGACTACATCGAACACCTTATTCCAATTGAGAATAAGGTTTTGCCTATGTCGCTTATCGATTTTGTTTGAAAATATCCTTGTTAAAGTTGAAAAATCACTCTCTTCTTGCTATACTAACTATGTAAAGAGGAGTTGTTGCCACAACCCCTCTGCAGCGCCATTTAAGACGGTGACAGGTTTTTTAACTTAAAAGATAACCGTTTCCCTGTTAAAGTCGACGGTTATTTTTTTTTGTCATTTTTCACTGCGGCTAGGATACCAAAGATCAGCATGGCGGTAAATGTACCAAAACTGATCATTAGCCCGATTGCTTCCGCTGTGGACAAAAAGGCTTCTCCTTTCTGAGGAGTTAGTACTTACATTCATAAGCACCACCACCTTTCAAAGATAGCCACCGTCACAAACTTTACTGCAGTCAAATGGTACCATACTTCCATCAATAAAACTTTCAAATGCCAAGGATTTGTCATTATTTTTTCACGGTGCATGGTCCATTTGCTTTGATTCATTACATAAAATCGTCAAAATAACCCGCTGTTCTCTCTTCAATCCTGGTCCACTCTTTTCCGACCTTCTCCAGCCCCTTTTCTCAATCCCAATCAAGGGCCTTCCATCAAGAAAAATAGTCAAAAGTCAATATCATTCTATTCACCAAAAACCACTTTTGTTATAGTAACAAAAAGGAGAATGCAGATGAGAAATGAACGAAAAATCATTCAAGATAGCACCCTTGGTGTAGAGGCTTTATTATTTAACGGCATCCAGCAGGAGTTTCCTAACCATTGGCACGAATATTATGTGATTGGCTTGATGGAAGCTGGAACGCGTCAATTCACCTGTCAAAATACCTGCTATATCGTTGAAGCAGGCGACTTGATTTTGATTCCACCAAAGGCTGCCCATCGCTGCCAGCAACTCACGGAGGAGAAGCTGGTTTACCGCAATATCCACTTAACCCCGGAGAACATGGCCGTACAAGTACAAAAAATTTTTAACACTCAATTGACGCCGCACTTTCCTGAACCGGTCATTCGCCAAGTGAAAGAAAAAGAGGAACTTCATGCAGTTCATCAGCTGCTGCTGTCGGATCGCGGCGATGAGTTTGAAAAACAAGAACGCTTTACTTGTCTCCTTCACGACCTGCTTGTTCAGTATGCGGATTTCACCCACGAACAAACAGATCCGGTTTCAAATAAAGCCGCAGCGGCAAAAGCCTATATCGATCAACATTATGCCGAAAAATTGTCCTTGAGTGAATTAAGTGACGTTCTTGGAATGAATCAGTACGTCTTGATTCGGCAATTTACCAAAGCGTATGGGCTGTCGCCGTTTCAATATTTAAGTACGGTGCGCATCAGTGCTGCCAAGAAAAGACTAGAATCACAAGAAGCAATTGCAGAAGTCGCTTTTCTGACAGGTTTTAGTGACCAAAGTCATTTTACCCGTATCTTTAAAAGCTTGATTGGGGTCACCCCGAAAGCTTACCAAACAATTTACCAAGAAGATGGAGTGAGAACGTATGAATAACCAAGAAAAATGTGTCATGATTATCGATGAACAATTACCGATTGGCTTAGTTGCAAATACTGCTGCAATTTTAGGCGCAACCTTGGGCAAATTGTTTCCCGAAGGAATCGGAGAAGATATTTACGATTCGACAGGCAGAAAACACCTTGGCATTGTCAACTTTCCCATTCCTATCTTAAAAACGAACAAGGAGCAGTTGCAGACCATTCGTGAATCGATCAGTCAGCAAGCAGATCCAGAAGTAACCATCATTGATTTTTCCGACGTTGCTCAGACCACCAATTCTTACGAGCAATACCGTCAGACGCTTGAGACGATTCCCACAGAAACACTGGCTTATTTTGGTCTTTGTTTAAAAGGCAAGAAAAAGAGTATCAATAAAGTCGCTGGTAGTTTGCCGTTGTATCGGTAAAGCGCTAGTAAGAAAACGGTCGTTTAAAACAAATTTTCTTTTTGTCGGCCGAACAGTCTTCTTGCTATATACGTTATTTATAAACAGTCTTACAAAAAAACAAACACTTTTGAGGTGTTTGTTTTTTTGTAAGAGATTTTCTAGCATACATTTTCTTGCTCTTTGATTTTGCCAAGATCAATTGAAAAAATAAACTACTCTCCTTGATAAATATTCAACCCCACTTCAGTATCTTCTACACAACTGTTCGCTGGTGCTTTAACAATCAGAAAAAGAAAGTAAAAGTCTCCCACACAAGAAGCGGCATGTGCGGCAGCAATCAAGGTGAAAAGAGATGCCGTCAACCAGCCAAATAAATAAAATAGAAAGAGACCCACAGAAATGCCAAGGAATGGCGCCAATAAAATGATGGCAAATTTCCCTTTTGAATAAAAGGAATGGGGACTCGTGGCATATGCTACCCCATTTTTGAACCCAAACTTTACCTTCCCTTTAGGGTCAAAAAGCTTGAAGAAGGCACCATGGATCAATTCATGAATAATGATGAGAATAAAATACGCAACCATTAAGAGCAAAAGATCGAAAATAAACGAAGTTTCAGCATTTGACCCATGACCACCTAAGACAAAGAGTGTAAAGAACACATAGAAAAAAATAAAACTAGGGATCGCCGCGAGATTCAATCTCTTTATTGTTTTTTTATCATCCATTAAATTGATTTGTTTGAGTAATTTCATCGCTGTTCTCCTTTTCTTTTCGACATTCTTCTTAGTACTTAATTTCTATGAATTCCCTTTACCCAACCAACAAGAGCAGCAAACACAAAACCAGTGCCGTTAAAACGAAGAGGAAATTGATCGTTTCTGGCGCACCTTCGATCCTTCTCTTTAATGGCGGAGGACGAAAACTTGGATTCATGCTTTTCGTTTGGTAGTCCACGCTGCTTGATAAAAAGCTATCGGAAGGGATCATAAACACCAAGAGAACGCCATAAATAATGGATGCAGGAATCAGGAGTGAGCATTTGGCTAAGTAGCCAATCAGTAGACTCACGATCAAAGGAATAGCTACGTATAAAGCACTTTGGTACAGTGATCGCCGAATTGGTTTCATAGGGAAGTCTCCTTAGTCAGTCTTCGTTACACACAGGAAAAAAATAATTTTATTTACTTATCAAATAAATATACCATTGCTTTCTAAGGGTGTAAACACGCAGAAAACCAATTCGATGCTGCCAAGTGCGGCTACCCAATGCTTGGTGCAAAAAAAGAAGTGGTTTCTTCCCACTTCTTAAAAAGCACTCTCCTTGCCTTTCTATCCTCGCTTAACCTCTCAAGATAATCGGAAACCGTTTAGTAAACCATTATACTTACCAGATTGCTTCCCCTCTTCCTTTTGAAAAAGCTACGACGCTGGACAAAGAAGCCTGCGAACATTGTCTCTTTATTAAAACTTCTTCTGAAAAGCATTCGTCTAAAAAAATCATACGGCCTTGTCTTTCCTTTTGGTTTCCTACAACACCCAATCTACTTGAGAAAAGACTGCGGAACCTTCTTTAGAAAAGCAAGCGTCTCAAGAAAATATAATCGTGCGGTTTCTGCCCTTCCTTTTGGCTTCGTACAATGCTTGATCCGCTTGATAAAAGATTTCTGAAATGTCTAACGTAGGACCTGCTTCTGAAATCCCTGCTGAAAAGTAAAGGGTCAGTTGTGTTCCCTCTAGTTTCAACTGTTCATTACTTAAGAACAAATGAAATTCTTCAATAATTTTTTTCACTGACACGGAAGTATTCTCTTTAAATAGGACTAAAAATTCTTCGCCACCATACCGATAGACTTCGATTAAATGGGAAGGACTTTTTTGATAGAGAAATGTCGTCAGTTTATCCGAAAAGAAGGTTAAGGCTTGATTGCCGATTTGATGTCCATGGTGATCATTGATCTGCTTAAAATGATCTAAATCCATCATCACCACGACCAGCTGATCCTTCTCGTTTATCACCAATTTTGAAATATCTTCGTTCAAACTACGGAAATTTTTTACCTTCGTCAACTCATCATAATTGCGCTCAATGATCTTCGTATTGATTTTTTCGAGAAAGTTTTTTTGATTCTGCAGATAATACTTCCATAAAGAAACGATTGCCACTGATCCAATCCCTAAAGTGACAGCATCCCAAAGACCAACTTCACGGCGATGAAAAAGCAATGCATTGACCATCGGCGAGACAACCGTAACCACAATCGAAAATAGATAAAAGACAGTATGATTTGTCTGTCCGTAAAATCTTTTCTTTAATAAGCAAGTAATGATTAAAATGATGTAATTTAATCCGATAATAAAGAGCATGGCTCCCCATTCGAATTTATTGATCAATGCAAAAAAAGTTAGCAAGATGACGGGGACCAGCCCAATCAGATATATTTTTTCTTTGAGGATACCAAAATAATAAATAAAGATTGGAATCGTATATTCATACGCAACATAACCGATACTGTTCAAAGAAAATGATATAATAAAGTAGACTTGCGAAATGAACAGAACGACACCGATAAGAATTTTAAATGACAAGCGTAAATTCAATTCTTTGAAGTTCTTGATAAACAAATCATACGAAATGAGCAAGCTTACAACTAAAATAGAATAGATCGCAGCATAAATCAGATGGACAAACACACTATTCCTTCTTTCTTTCATAGATTTTTCTTTAAAATCCTTCGCCCATGATTTTGAAAGGCTCGATTCTTTAACAATGCAGGTAAAGAACTCGATCTTCCTTTCCTGCACTTCATGAAACCAAAAATAAAACTACCCCAGAAAGGAGCAGAAACCAATGTCTGAGAAAATAGAACAAGAACTCTTATCGATATTTCCTCAATTATATTTTGATGCCCAGCCTATCTTTCAAATGAAAGCAGATAGTCAGAAAGTGATTGGCTACGAATTATTATTGAGAAGTACCGAAAGAAATAGGTTTCCCCTTTCCTTCTTCCAGCAAGTGATCAAATACAAAAAGCTACACACTCGCTTACTGCAATGGTACCGAAATGAAATTTTCAGCTTACTTCACCCGAATGAAGAAACAAAAATCAGTCTTAATATCCACCCGCAACAACTCAGCTACCCAGAAACCTTTCTGATGTTAGCTGACTTAGCACCCTACCATGATCGTATTTTGATTGAGATCACCGAAGACGATACGGAACCTTCTATCGCCTGTGATCCCAAGTCTTTTCTTATGAACAAAATCAACCAAATAAAAAAGATGCGCTTTTCTGTCGCATTGGATGATGTAGGGACAGGCATTCATTCACTGACAAATATTGCACCGATGCTGGATAAAATCGATGTGATCAAATTTTCGCCTATCTCGTTGCGAGTGCTGTCCCAAAAGGAGATTTTCTTTTTGATCGACTTCTGGCGAAATATCGCCAGCAATCGTAAAATCCAATTTATTGTCGAAGGGGTCGAAACCTCGGATATCCATGAGTACTTGCTTGAAGAAGAGATTTTTCTTCAACAAGGGTTTTATTTGGACAAACCTTCCCCAGCTAATCAATTAAAGCGAAAAAAATAGCCATCGCGTCGTTTATTTTTCTCACTATACGCGATTAAAAATAAACGAATATTAAAAAAATGAACAGATGCCCTTCAAATATAACACAAATAATTTTATTTGCAGAATTTTTGCTGATTCGGCATCGTTTTAACGGTGATTTTACATGAGAGGGAGTAGAAACCAAAGCAAAGACCTTTTTCAGATAAATGAATAGACAAAAAGCATTCAAGAAACCAATTCCTGAATGCTTTTTGTCTATTCACCCTTTTTTTCGATACAAACCTTCTATTTCAATCGCTCACCTTTACTAATTGCAGAAACATTAAAAATACTCATCACTTCTTACCAAATCGTTTTGCTAGAAGTGATTCCGACTATTCCCCTCCTTGATTTATCTCACGTTGAAAACCAGAGAATGCTTCGTTTCCATTCCTAGATTGTAACCGCACAATTCTTTCAGATAAAAGCGATAATCTTTTTCGACGATTCGGATGATCTCGTCATCGGAAAAATCGTCAAATCGCATCATTTCTGTGACTAAAACCAGTTTGGCATCGATTCCCAGAATATCTGGGGTGATCGCCCAAAATGTTTCTGGAGAAATCCCTGCTACCAATTGATCAAGTAACGTTAATTGCTTTTCTACATAAGAGGCTAAGGCACCATTTTCACGATTGGAATCCGTAAATTTCTTTTGAAATCCATCAAGATATTCTATCTTTGAAGTAAATACAGTCAAGCTTCTTTGCTCCTTTCTTTGAGGGGAACAAGCCCCCTTATTTTCTTCCTAAGTCTCAGCCTATTCTTTCTCGTTATCTATTCACTACTTTTTCTAGCTACTGAAAAAACACCAAGGTCCAGTAGTCAATGAAGAATATCCAGCAACCCTCTGACCAGTTGCTTGTAATGCTCTTTTTGATCCTTCGCCTCATCTTCTGCCTTGATTGAAAGACTTTGCTCAATTGCTTCTTGAGGCATCAACAAATGGGTGTTCAAATTTGAGATGTACGAGACGCATTCTTCCAACAACTGATACTCTTTTTGTAGGACACTAGGTACTTTATACGTACGAAAAATGAACAAATAGCGAGCATTCGCTTTTATTTCTTCTATGTGATTATTTTCTAATAAGTAACGCATCTTATCTATTTGTTCCCCTTGGGGATAGGGGCTAGAATCTGCAGTCAGCAGATGATAGTAGTAGCCAATATATTCACTATTTATGATGGTTCTTTCAAACGCTTCTTTCTTGATCTTCATCTTCTGTATCCTTTCAAAACTATCACTGACCTCACTTATACAGCGTTTGTGGTATCACTAAGGACTGCTTACTTTTATGATTCATTTTTTATCCGCTCTACTCTTTCATTAAAAAAGAGAAACTGTAAGTTTTCCTCACAGTTTCTCCTTTACGCTTCTAGCGATGACGATAGTTAAGGAGCGACGCTTTCACCGTGCTTCTTTTTTCTTGTCGCTGCAATGACAAACAGTACTAAGAGTGCATACCCAAGGATGATCAAACTGCTTGTGTTTGAAGAACCTGTTTGCGGTAATTTCCCTTGTCCGATTTGAGAAGCATCTGCGACGATCGTTTTCTTATTGTCATCGTCTGCTTCTTCCTCTTTCTTCGCTGTTTCACCAATTCGACCAGTCACAGTGACCTGCCCTGTTGTCGCCTCTGCGACAATGGTTTCTGATAGCTCCCAGACAGTCAGAGCCAGTAATGCAGCGATGAAAAAAATGATTCTTTTTCGTTTTTTCATACGATAGATCCCTTCTTTACTGGGATTTCAGTTTTTAGTCTTCCTCTACATCCGGCGCAAAACTCAAGACCAATTTGAAACTTGGGTTTGATTCTTCTGATGCATTGACAGGAGTTGCTTCACCAGTGAACGCAAACGTCCCTTCATTCGTTCCTTGGTTGCCTTCAAGGGTAAACAATTCTGTTTCTGTTACAGTTGGTGTGCCGTTTTCAAACAACTCAATCCCGTTTACGTTTAACAAGTCTACTTCAGACATATTCAATGGTGTATCAACACCTGCAACAGAAGCGATCACACCAACTGCTGAGTTATTTGTCACTGTGTACGTAGGCGAAACGATCTCTGTATGACTTGACGCTTCTGTCGTATAGAACAAAGCAGTCGTTGGAATCGTTACATTGATCCATTGGTTCAAATCATCGGGATTTGGTCCAGGTGTTGTATTATCGAATTCACCGATGATCCCGTTTACTTGGACATCTCCTGACGTATCGCCTTCACGTCCGTCAATAGTTTGTGTCGCAAAAGCGGTGGTGCCGCTTGCGATTACTCCTGCGATCGTTGCTGTACTTAGAATAGCTGCTACAAATTTTTTCATTTTTATTTCCTCACTTTTCCTTTTTTTAATTCTTAACGATAATCGTTAATTCAGCTTCAGTGACCCCTTGTTTTTCTTTGCTTTCAGGGTCGTAAATATTGATGGTGGCTTTGGCAGGATACTCGCCTTTTGCCAATGGTGTCGCTAAGGCGACATTTTCAACAAATTGATTTGGATAGATCGCACCGGAAGAATAGATGACTTCCCCGCTCGACAGTAAAGAGATATCCACGGCGATTGGGTACACATTGGTGCCTGGATTAACGATTTCGATGGATCCCGTGCTTTGACCATCTTCAAAAATGGCTTCTGGATTGATTTGCAGGGTGAAATAATTCGCATCTGCAATTTCCTGCGCCCGTTCAGATAATCGCTGATCGGTGGCATCGCCAGATTCAGGCAAAAGGTCTGCACTGATCAACGGAACTGCTTCTTTTGATTGATAGAAATAGTACCCGAGTCCACCGGCAAGTACGGCCAATAGCAACAACCACCAGAGCCATTTCCGTCGTTTTTTATTTTCGGTTTGATTCGTTTGCTCCAATGGATTCACCTCCTTCACGTTTGGTACGATCTTTTTTTCTTAGTCTCGTGGAACAAAGCGTAAGACGATGCGATAATTCGGTACGAGCAAGTCTTCATAATACCCGCCTTGATCGGCTTCTGAATCAACGACCCATTGCGGGTAATCCCCATAGAAATCCCCTGTTAAGGAAATCGGCACGCGACTTCTTTCTTCTAAGCGAACCAAGTGTTGTTCTTCCATCGCTTCATAGAGTTGAATCTGGGTTTCTTCCGTTTTTAGGTTCAATCGCAACAGCGGGGTTGAGATATCGTCATAAGTAAGGGTTGGGTCTTCCTCTTCGCTTTCACTTTCAGCGTAATCGAGGGGATCTTCTCCCTCTTCTAACAAGACGATTCCGGCATGATCATCGATCGCCAATTGATTGATATAGGTATCCACAGCAAGTGGCGATTGATTGCGGATCTCATACGCTTGGCTTTCAAAATTACGATTCGATTCCGCCGTATTGTACAAGGATTCAAAGACCATTTTGGTCGGGATCGTCACTCGCATATGCTCCAGTTTCGATGTCACATCGATACCGATAGTCATCTGGTAGGCTTTATTCCCCACCTCAAGAACAGCGAAGTAGCTGCCGTCTTCGTCCACTTCTCGTGTAAGATCCGTTTCTACGATGCGAAAGTCATCCGTCATATCCGCTTCCGTCAATACATTTGCGGCTTGCGCGCGACTTTCTTGAAGGATCAAAGCATCTAATTCTTCTTGCGTGCTTAATTCATTAATTTTATAGCGATCTAAGGTGATATTGTATGCTTCAAAATTCACACCTTTAATCACCGTTTGACGAGCGGTCACATCGACATAGGTCTCAATCGAAGGTTTCGATAAGAAAATCGACACTTCTGTCTCTGTTTCCAATCGCTCATTTTCTCTTAAGGGAATGCGGAAATAGCGATACAGCTGATTTTCATCCCGATAGTCGCCCCATTCGATTCGTTCAGAGTTTTTGTCCAATTCGACGATTTCTCCATCGGTATTTGTATAGGAGATCAAGGTGATATCGGTATCCTCGTACATGGAACCAGTGATTTCAGTCGACTGATCACTCAATGCATCGATTCGGGCAATGAGGCCTTCTGGTTCTGAAAAACGAATCTTATTGAAGTTATTCTTAGCAATCACTTGGTAAATGTCCGTTTGTTTTTCCAGACTTTCCAAAGAACCCTCTAATTGCTCGCCACTCAGTAATCTGGAACGCGCTTCGCCATTTCCTGTGCCGCCATAAGGGAATGTATTCCCCCCATTTCGATTGATTCGCATCGTTCCGGAAATATTGATAAATTCTTCTGTTGGTTCATCTAAAGAAGCATTTTCCCAAACTGCTAATTTTTGACTCGCAACATTGATTCTCAAACCGTTCGCAACCGTATTTTGTGCAGATCGGATCAAACGCTGCAATTGCGCATTGGCTTGACCAGTTCTTGTCGTAGGATGACTAATTTCAAACAAATTCACATTGTTTATATTCAATCGTGCATTGGCAAGTCTGAAATAAAGAACTTCAGATTTATTTCTTATGGTTTCCAATACAACCGTAGAATCTTCTCCTGCCGAAAATGAATTCCGCACATTGACTAACGGGCGATTGATAAATTCCGCTGATGTTCCCATGCCTGTCCGATTATCGGTCATGGAAAAATTAGCTCTGGCCCCTACTGTGATATTCGCAAATGAATTCGAATGATTGCTTGAGGCATTGCCTCCCGCCTGAGTATTTAAACCTCTCGCAACACCTTTAAATGTTGCCTCATCATTGAGAATGAAATTAGAGGAAGTCGTTACTCTAAAGATTCCTCCAGATTGATCCACGTCGAGGGTAGCCCCTTTACCAATCCGAACAAATGAATTACTAGCAGTCAACCAAATAAATCGGGAATCTGAAGTCGTTCGATCTCTTCTTGACGTCATGGTAGCATTGTCTTGCAACTCCACTCTTTGTGATACTCGGATTCTGGAATAATTTTGACTTGTTGCTGAATTTTGAATCGCCGTCGTTGTTGGCTCTGTCAAATGCACTTCAGCATGTTGCGCAAGCGTAACTGAACGAACAGTGGTGTTTCCTGTCATTCCTCTAGCAGCGTTTATTCTCGTATAGGAATTTTCGCCGAATAACAGATCTGTTGTTCCGACTCCCTGTAGAAATCGTCCACCAGTATCAACTTCGACTTTACTTCCTTCTTCCATCGTAAATTTCGAATTCGCCAAGGTTAAACGAAAAACGGCTCGTGCAGCTTGTCGCGTAGTATGATTGACCGTTACTTCCGCTTCACGACCTAGTTTGATTTCTTCTCTAAACCGGAAAAAATCAACATTTGCATTGCTTCGTCCAGAAACGGTGATTTCAGAGTGATCGCCCACATGCAACCGGCGAATGGTTGAAGAAGCAGCAGATGAGGTACCACCGGTAAAGCCTTGTGCGGTTTGTAGGCTGATCGTATTTGCCTCACCAATATAGATATCTGTTGTGCTGCGACCAGTCACCAATGGTCCTACTTGATTGAGGGTGATGGTTGCATTTGCTTCTGACAAAAATTGTGAAGCCGTCGACGTTGAACCCAGTGCAATGAAAGGATTGGCTGCTGATGATGTGCGAGAATAATTGATCGCTGCTTTTTCTCCTAGGAAGAAACGTCGTTGCACGGAAAAAGAATTGGCTGCTGTGCTCGTTGAATGCTCAGCAACATTGATTTCAGCCCCTTCAAGCAGCTCAAATTGATCGACCATCGTTCCAGCGGTAAAGCCATTCCCTAATACGCCCGTTAATTTTGAGTATTTCCCTAAAGTGACATGGGACAAACTTGCGTTGACAAACGCCCCTCGCTGGTTCACGGCTATTTCAGAATAGTCACCAATGGTGATTTTCCCGTTGCTTGATGCTAAGCCGATGACGACATTCGATGTACTTGCTGAAGAGGTCGTTCGCGTTCTCGGCACGTCAATTGTTGTATGACTTCCGATTTGAACCGAAGACGTTGCGAAAAAGGTTCGATACGCTTGACCAACAGTGGCATTACTAGGTTCACTTATGGTTATATCCACCTGATCACCAATCGCAATACTGTTGACTGCTACGTTGCCATTAAACCCGTTGCTATGCTGATTGTTCATTTTCACGTGGTCTTGAATCACTATCGTGGTACTAGCCACACCCGTAAACATCGGTCCATGCTGCGATATTCGCGTTTGTGTATTCTCCCCAAAATCGATGGAGGAATTTGCACTTTGGAGCTGGATAAAAGCTCCGGTCGTTGTGCCCGTCCGCGTTCCTTCAATAATGGTAGGTTGGTCCGCGGTACTATTTTCAACGATGAAGCGGTGTCCGACATTGATGGCGGGCGTCCCGCTGACCGTCCCGTACTCAGATAGTTTTAACTGACTCCCTGCTTGTAACCTTACTTCGCCTAGCGTGCTGGTGGAATTACCAGAAAGCCCCTGTCCCGTGCCAACATCTAGTGTTGCCCCGGTTGCTAGCGTCAACCGACTATCTTGATTGGCATTTGGTAGAGAAACCATTGCGCCAGATTGGCGAATCGTGGTCATACTTCCTTGACCAAAATCAAGGCTTGCTGCGGTACCTGTCATGTGAAAGACAGTGCCAGTATTGCTGTTGGTACTTCGGGTGACAGAAATTTCAGCTTGGCTAGCGACTACTACTTGATTCATTTCAAAGATTGGTGTGGCATTTGATGAGCGATGATTGATCGTCAATTGGCCTTCGACCAAGAGTCCTTCAGCCGTGAATAACGTTGGAATGGAAGACGTCGCTGTCGTCACCACATTGGTTCCTTTGAAATGAAGATGTGCTTGGTTGTTATTCACCACGCGTCCTGCGGTAGTGGTCAGCTCCAGTTGGGTATCTTCAAAGGTAATCGTTGAAGCCCCAGTTGTTTGAGCCAGCCCTTGCGCCGACTGAATGCCTTGTTGTTGCACCCCTTGCCAAGTCAGTTGAACAGGTGCCGCAAACTGCATCAGGTTCTCTGCCGCCGTCTGCGAAACGATCACAGGCGTATCTTGACTACGAAAAGTAACGTCTGTCCGTTGGATACCACTGATTGGCTCAGTTAATGCCAAGTTGTTGGCAAAAGTAAGCACCAAGGATTGATCATTGGCGATTTCTTCGTAATGATACTCCGTGCCATCTTCATCGGTGAAGGATTCCCCAAGTAAAATTGCCCGCAATTGCGCCTCACTTACTACAGTCAATGCGACCGCTGAAGCTTCAGCATCAAACCTTTCGACTTGCTCATTCTCAGCTTCTGTTTCCGCTTCATCTTCTGAGCTATCTGGCGTTTCTGCTTCGGGCAGTGCTTCATTTTCCTCTGCTTCTTCTTGGCTAGCTGTCGTGGAATCATCCGTGGCTTCCGAAGAAGATTGTTCTTCACTGCTTTCTTCGGTTGTTTCTTGGTCTTCCGATAGATCAGCAGAATTAGTGGTTTCCTCAGTTGAGGAGTGTTGCGTCTCTTCAGAAAGTGACTCTGTTTCTGCATAAGCAACTTGCTGGAACGCCAGCGTCGTGTTGACCGCCGTGCTGCTTAGTAGGAATACTGCAGAAAACAATGTAAGTAGTTTCATCATATCCTCCTTTCTTCAAGTCTTTGGTGCGTCAAGAAGGTTGAAGCTAAGAAACAGCCTCCTCCTTTTCACACAAAGTTGTCTCAATATTCTTCGTTTTTGGGGGAACGACAAAAAAAGACATTTGGACGAATCAAATGTCTGAAGAAAGTTGTTAGATTGGGTTTTTGTAAAATAATATCTACATACGAGTTCCTATTTCTTAAAAACGAAGGTTATTGAGACGAAAAAAACTGTAAGTGTATCACGCGTGGTCCTTACTAAACTAAGAATAGCGTGGTCCTTTAGCAAAAGAAAATCATTATTTTCATAAACACCTGAAATAGATGAATAAATAACCTACCTCTTTCACTGTGTGAAAGGTACGGGAATGGGTTTAAAAAAGCGGTTTTTGATACGGGTTTATTTTCCGTTCAAGATGTTCCCAATCTCGATCATCTGGAAGAGATTTTAATAATAAATAATCTGTTTTGACTTTGTAATCGACGAGATAGCGATTGTAATTGGTCACGATCAAATCAATATGTGATCCATTTAGCGTCTTCTTTGTTAAATATTGCAGCTGCACAAAGGTCAACTCGTGCTTGCTGCCAAACCGCTGGATTGCTCGAGTTTGAATGTGCTGGCACACAAAATGATCTCCTTCTAGGAGAAAATAAATGGTTTTTGCTGGTGCGTAATAATCGAAAATCAACTCGCTATAAATTGTTAAACTGACACAGATGTCTTCTAAGTAAGCACTAGACAAAGAGAGTTTTTTGCTCTGCTCCTTAAGAAATTGTAAGTTCTTTTGATAATTCTCGCTGTTGGAACGCATGATCACTTCTTTGATATCATCCATTTCCTTGTTCAAAACCGGCGCAATCGCATGGTTTATTTTCCTCGATAAAAAGAAAGAACGTAAAAACGTCGCCACCGTAATGGCTTGCTCTTTGGGCACATCATGGTTCTGCAGAAACAATTCGGCCACGTTTGCAATCGCTGTACCTTGATGAAACTGACGGTAAAATTTCTGCTCTCGTTCTTCTTGATCCAAGGTTCGCTTACACAGGGTGACCAAGTAGATCCAAGCAAATTCTTCTTTGGGCAACTGGGTCTGATAGATTTCTTCAATGCCTTTTTTCAAGGAATAAAGTTTGGCGAAACTATTCCCTTTATACGCTTGCCTGACCAGTTCTTTGGGCACAGTGATATGATAGCCAAGGCTCGCGCGTTTGATGGCAATATAAAACGTATAGTAAAACGCTGCGGGGGTCGCCCCAGATCCGATTTCATAATAGCCGAACTTGTCATCCAATTGCCCTAAAATCAGGTCATGCAATACTTGGTCTGGGACCAATGTATAGATCGTTTCGACCCCTTCATAATAAAAATCTTTGAAAAACTTACGTAAGTTGGCTTCGCTTCCTTCAATCGTTAAAGGATTGGAGGTCCATTGTAAGCCATAGCTTTTCAAAATAGGGTTGCGCTGATTGAGTAAGCGCCGAAATGTACTCTCTGAAAAATGGTAATGATGTGCTAGCTCATCCACCTTAGCTAACTTGCCATGAAAGATATTCCCGATAATTTCAAATAAGCATTCATTTTTTAACAAACTTTGTTTTCTTTTTTGATATTCTGTAGGCTTTTTCTCTTCGAAAACAAACCCGCTATTGCCGGAAACAAGAACTATACTGTCCCCAAAATATTCTTTCATGTATTTGATATCATTGGCAATCGTCCGCTGAGTTACCTGATTGCGCTCAGCTAAGTCGCCAATCGTAAACACCCGATCTCGCTCAATCGTACTCAACAGCCGAAACAACCGCGCGGTTGTGCGGTTGCTGATGAAGGCCAATTGCAGCTCTCTCATCCACTCCACTCCTTTTTCAAGAGATTCTTTTCTATACTATTACATAAATAGACCACTATTTGGTAATTATATACTCAAATTTACAGTATTTTTATCAAAAAACCTACTAATAATGAAAAAAATAGCGTTCTGAATTTTATTTTCTAACTTGTAATCGCTTCTTCGATGGAATGAAAAAAGCCGCAAGCAACACTCGATGAAAAGAGCTGCTTACGGCTAGTCTTGGTTTTTTCGTTAAAATAAATACTGCGCAGTAATCGACGATTGACAATTGATCAGTTGGTCTGGGGTTCCTTCGTACAAGATTTCACCACCGCGAATCCCACCATCAACACCGACATCGATCAGCCAATCCGCTGCTTTCATGACCTCAAGGTTGTGTTCGATCACGATCACCGTGTTGCCTTTTTCCACTAATCGTTCGATGATCGCCAAGATGCTTTTGATGTCGGCCATGTGCAATCCGGTCGTTGGTTCATCCATAATGTAGATATTGCCTTTTTTGCTTAATTCTTTTGCTAACTTCAGTCGTTGGCATTCACCGCCAGACAAGGTATTTAATGGCTGTCCGAGGGTCATGTATCCTAGACCTACAGCCAAAATCTGTTTTAGTTTTCTTTGAATCGCTTTTTCCTCAAAAAACTCCACCGCTTCCGTGATACTCATGGCAAGGACTTCATCGATCGACTTGCCTTTCAAGCGATACTGGTAGACTTCTTCTTTAAACCGTTTGCCGCCGCAGGCCTGACACAAAACCTCGACGGAATCCATAAAGGACAGCTCCATCTTGATGGTCCCGTGGCCCTTACATGTTTCACAAGCACCTTCGGAATTGTAGGAAAAAAGACCTGCTGAAACCTTGTTTTCTTGCGAAAACAACTTGCGAATGTCATTCATGATTCCTGAATAGGTTGCAGGATTAGAGCGAATATTCCCCGCCACCGCTGATTGATCGATCGTAATGGCTTCAGGGTATTCTTTGGCAAAAACACCATTTACCAAACTGCTCTTTCCAGAACCAGCGACACCGGTCACCACCGTAAATACCCCTAATGGCACCCGCAGTGCTGTATTTTTCAAGTTATGCAGCGTCGATTTTTTCGTTTCGATAAACTGTTGGCTTCTGCGAGGGGCTTCTTTGAAATCCACCATCTGTCCAAAGGCTTTGCCAGTCAGTGTATCTGAGCGCAGCAATCCTTCAAAGGTTCCTTCGTAAGTAATATAGCCGCCATTTTTCCCAGCTTTAGGACCAACATCGATAATATGGTCGGCTGCTTTAATGACATCTGGGTCATGCTCCACTACGATGACGGTGTTCCCTTTGTCCCGTAGTTTGACTAACAATTCATTCAATCGATGGACATCCCTTGGATGCAGCCCAATACTCGGTTCATCAAAAATGTAGATCACATCGTTCAAGCTAGAAGACAAGTGTTTGACCATTTTTACCCGCTGACTTTCCCCACCAGAAAGCGTCGTTGTTTCACGGTCTAAGGAAACATAATCCAACCCGATATTGATCAGATCAGTGATTCTCGCTTGGATGTTTTGAAGCAGGGGTTGGACACTCTCCTCCGAGATTTCTTGAAGAACCGTCAATAGTTCATCCACTTGCATCGCCAAAACGTCCGCAATCGAATAGCCCGCGATTTTACACGCGAGTACTTGTGGATTGAATCGTTTTCCCTGACAGTCAGGACACTTCTGCTCATTCATGAAAGAAGCGATTTTCTTCTGCGTAGCAGCGGAGCTTTCATTGCCGCCTTTGATATTGGAGCGATTAAAACGAGCGACTAAGCCTTCATAGGTGGAACTCATGCCTTCCATATACAAGGAATCGATTTTTTCTCCTTGGGCATACAAAAAGCGGTTCATTTCTTCTTCGCTATATTCTTTCAACGGCTTGTCATTGTCAAAAAAGCCCGTATTGGTGAAGGACTTCAGTAGCCAAGAGCCGACTTTGTAGCCAGGAAGCAGGATCGCCCCTTCGTTCAAGGACTTTTCAAGATCCAGTGCCTTTTCTAAATCTAACCCGACGATCCGCCCAATCCCTTCGCAAGTGGGACACATCCCATGAGGGTCATTGAAGGAAAAATTCCATGCAGGACCTAAATACGGTTGACCAAGACGAGAAAAAAGCAAGCGGATCAAGGGGTTGATATCCGTGATCGTCCCTAATGTAGAGCGGGAATTGCCGCCTAAACGGCTTTGATCAACTACTACCGCCATCGAAAGATTGTCGATGGCATCCGCATCGGGCTGGCTGTATTTTGGCAAAAAGTTGCGGACAAATTTCGAAAAGTTCTCATTCAGCTGTCGACCAGCTTCTTGTGCGATCGTGTCAAAGACGATCGATGACTTGCCAGAACCAGAGACACCCGTGAAAATCGTGATTTTTCTTTTGGGAATCTTCAAGTCAAAGCCCTTCAAATTGTTCTGCCTGGCGTTGTGGATCGTAATGTATTCCTGCATGCTATACCCTCCCAGATTCTATTGAATTTTTACAGTGAGCGACCATTATAGCACAAACATTCTCGCTGTTTCTCGGAATTTTGCAAAAAAACTATGTTTATTTTATGTTTTGTTCTCAATGTTGGAATAGCAAGGATAGAGGGCTTATGCAATTTTTCGATAACTATTGTATAGGAAGGAATTTAGAGTGCGAACGAAGTTAGAAGATAGAGCGAAGAAGGAGTATTTTGAATGACCTTAAATTGCTAAAAGGTAAAAAACAGTCCATTTCCCCTTGCTTGCAAAGTGAAATGGACTGTTTTCATGAAATAACCTTTAATCGTTTGAAGCCGAATGTTAGAGATCGGCCAGATCAGCCAGATCAGCTCACTACAGTTGACGGAAACGTTTTGATCAATGTCACCGTTTCTTCTGCCCCATAATCCCCTTCGGCATATAAAGCAAGATACTCTTCCAACAAATAGTCAGCAAGGTCTTGGGTAGATTGCGTAAAACCAGCCTTTTCGTAAGATCTGACTGCAGGGATATTTTTTCTCGATGGTCGCATCATCAATTTTTGAATGTCGAATGTTTCATGTAAATGATCACCGAGGGTGACGATCGCATCGGTACCAAATCCTTTACCACAATGACCTTCTCGATTCAACCAGATATCCAATTCTGCTATGCCGTCTTTTAGATGAAACGAGGAGTAACTAATAAAGCCAATAGGTTCACCTGCATGTAGAATCAAAAAGCCTCTGCCATCTTGCGGTTGGGCACCAGTAAAGTAATACTCTTGATAGTCCTCAAAAAACTCTGCTTCAGTGGCGATCGGTGCATTAGGATAAGAAGGTGGTCCGGAATGATATTTTGTGGTTTCAGAGTGAAAACACCATTGATAGACCGCTTCTTTATCTTTGATTTCCGCAGGGGTTAAAGTGACTTTGTTGCCTGTTAGCATGTGGTGTACTCCTTTCGCTCTTCCTAATGTTCCCCCCAATTATAGCGGAGGATGTCCCTTAAAAACAAACCGCGTTTTTTCTTTACTTGAATCGAACATCGACATTTCTTAAATTTTCATTGTTGCGCCAACAATCTACCGATTGATTCCTCTATTTTTTATCCTCTAAAAATTAAATTCATTTTCCCAATTAAAATCAGCAGATTCTTCTAAACTGTTCGGCCAATGATGGCACCAGGAAGGAACTCTGGGCACTTCTACTCGATCCAAACTTGGTGTGTACGGTTTGATATCTATTAGTGGCGTTTGGTCGTTTGCATCAATATAAGGAATAGAAAGAATTCCTTTCTCAACATCGACTGATAATACTTGAACAACACTTAATGCAATTGGATTTGGTCGGATGGGTGATCTCGTAGCAAATATCCCCATTTTTTCAGGCGCATGTTTATAGGGTTGCTCAGCATCCAAAATCATTCGATACTTTGCATCCGCAAAATCACTGAACCACCATACTAATTGAAGGTGACTAAATCCTTCAATCCCTGCCAAAGCTGGAACATATTCTTTCTTTAGCTTGAGCAAGCATCCGTCCTCATTGTTTTGAATGATTCCGATCGGTTGTAGTTTATATTCTGTCATTTTCTTTCCTCCATTTCCTCTTTGTGCTCTTAGAATAGTGCCTGACACAATGTGAGAGTCAAGAGAAAATAGAAAAAATCTGCTACTCATCGTTTTATGAGTGGTATTTGTATTTCAGTCAAATAATTGCTTTCCTCCTGCTCATTCCAAGGACCGCGATGCACGATTTGCCTGTCTGGTCCGTCCATTTGGTAATAAGGATGTTCTTGTAGCCACTCAGCCAAGGACAAATAGACGTTGGCTATGTTGGAGAATGCACCGTACACCATCGTGCACGCCATAATTGGCACTGCCTCCGTTTCGTAGATAGAAAATACTTTGGAATCTACTTGCAGGCCTGCTTTCACTTGCACACACAATTCAACATCGACATTTTTTTCTTTAAACTCTTGGTCGTGATAAATCGAAAATGATTGTCCGAAATTCTTTATTTTATGAAGCTCCATAAAAGTGGCTAGTTCTCTCCACAGTTCCTCTTCAGCAAAATAATTTGGTATGACTTTGCGAAGGGAGAGCACATGATAACTCGGGACTGCTTTCATTGTGACCTGATAATTGCGCTCTGTTCGTTCCTTCGTCAATTCTAATTTAGCTACTTCTAGTTTGATTAATTTTTGTTTTTCCGCCTCTATAGTTGTCTCAATTTCATCTTTTTTTCTTTCTAATTGTTCTGCAAGGAAGTCCTGCTCTTGGTTTTTCAGCAACACCGCAATTTCTGCTACACTAAAGCCGCTATCACGCAAATAGAGTATTTTATTGAGTTCAGGCAATTGAACAGCCGAATACAGTCGATAACCAGTAAACGTATCAATCCTATCGGGCTTTAATAGACCCATCTCATCATAGTAACGCAACATTCTGATACTCACTTGAGAGAGCTTTGAAAATTCACCTATCTTAAACATACGCACCTCCGATAGATTTATTATAAAAACACTTTATCCACACTTCAATGCTACTCACTATAAAAAACCGAAACAAAGAACTCACTCTCTGTTTCGGTCTTGCTTCATTATTCAACATTCAACGAAAAATTCTTCTAACACTTCTTGCATTTCATAGGCATGTGCCGATTTGTTCCACCTATCGGTTCACTGAGACGGCCATTCGGTGATAGGTATGGCGCTTGCCTCTGATGGCGATGGATAGTTGCAAGATGTTCTCGGGATCAGCGGTCCCAGAAAAACCTGCATCTCCGATATGATGAAGGTCGCAGCCGGCACGTTTGCTAGTCAATGCCAAGGCACGGATCGTACCTGTATCTGCACCTTCCTGTGTAGTACCGATGGTGCCCATGACCAACTGCCCTTTTTGGTGAATAAAGGCTACAAGATCACTCATGTGTTGTTCACTCAGACCAGGAATCGTGCCTGCAATGGGTACAAGAATAACATCGGCTCCCGCTTGAATGAACGCAGACGCAATTTTTTCATCTAACACGGGTTCATTGACACCAGCTCCGTGCATTTTTCCAGCAATAATGATCCCAGAGAAAACGGCTCTTGCTTGTTGGATTGCCGCTGTGATTTCCTTATTTGAAACGCCAGTGGAAGGATTTCCTGTCAGACAGATAAAATCAAATCCAAGTGCTTCTGCACGAGCCATGTTTTTCTTTGTTGCCAAACGCCCAGTAGCGATAGTTGTCAACTGTTCCATCTGCTCCGCACAATCGTCGACAGGCTCAAGATTGACCCCAATAGGCCGCCCCGTTAAGCACTGCAAAAAGCGAATGGGGTCATCCGTTGTCGGTAAACCTTTGATAGCGCCGTTTTCGCAATCAAAAAGGTTCAGTAAAATCAAATCCGCCCCAAATGCAGCGACGAATTCAGCATTGGTGATTCCTCTAGACATCGGATCGATTTGGACATCATTTTCTGCTACGATCGTCCGACCTGCACTTCCTCGGATACTTTCCAATAGTTGGTCTTTATCAAATGATTTAAAATCAGCTGCCGTGCAATTCAATAATCGTTTTGTCTTCATTTTACGCCCCACTTTCTGAACCGAGTTCACTGGCTAATGTCCGATTATCTAGCATTTTGAAGAATGGATAATAGATGGCTATAGAAACCGTCAGATTCACCAGCTGTAAGATTGCCCCCGAAATATGTCCGCCTGTGGCTAGATAACCGCCGATGATTGGCGGCATCGACCAGGGCACCAAAACGACGGCAGGTTGGACGATCCCCATGGCAACTGTCGTATAAGAGATGATATAGCAAACGACCGGTGTCAGAATATATGGGAACAAAATCAATGGATTCATAACAACGGGCAACCCAAACATGATGGGTTCATTGACATTAAAAACCGTTGATGGAAATCCGAGTTTCCCCAACTCTTTTAAATACTTGCTTTTACTTCTGACTAAGAGCAAGATCGCCAAGCCCAAAATCACCCCACTACCGCCAATCCAGACAAAGGTATTCATAAAGGTATAATTGATGATATGCGGAATCGTTTCGCCGTTTTGAAAAGCGATCCGATTTTCATCGATCATTTGAATCCATGTCGGCTGCAGGACGCTCAAGACCAAGTCCCAACCGTGGATGCCCACTGACCAAAACAATGACGTAAACATAATGGCAAATAGACCACCTATAAAGCCTCCACCAATGATCGATAAAGGTTGTCCCACAAGGCTGTACAGCAGATCATGAACATTCGTGTTGCCGAATGATTCCACTAATAAACGAATCACCCAGAAAAGCGAGAGGCAAAAGAATGAGGGGATCAATGCAATAAAGGAGCGACTGACCGCCGGGGGAACGTTTTCTGGCATGCGAATCACGATATTCTTTTGTACGAATAATCGGAAAATCTCCGCCGTGATTAGACTAGTGATGATTGCTACGATCAGCCCGCGGCTACCAAGATAAGACATTTGAATGCCGCCATCTTCAATCGGAGTGACTAAAAGAAAAACCGAAGCTGCCAATACACCGGCAGATAAACCGCTGACGCGGTAAGTGGTTGCTAAACTATACGCAATAGCAAAGGAATTGAACAGCGCCATCACACCAAAGGTCACTTGTACGACAAAGTCTAATTTGCTGCGCCATTCCCCGCCAAAAATACTAGTAACAAATAGGTTAAAGCCTTCCCATGGAACGTTGGATAAAATAACAAAAATGGAACCGATAATAATCAAAGGCATCGTGGTGACAAGTCCATCACGGATAGCAACTAGATGCTTTTCACCACCAATTTTCATTCCCCATGGCAGCATCTTTTCTTCCATAAATTTCTTTAACGAATCCTTCATAAGCTTCCTCCTTAACCTTAAAAGATCGCTGAAAGAGTGCGTTCAGGTATCTTTTCGAAGTGTGAATAGAAACCAAGGCTTGCCACCTTCAAGAACCTAGGATTGAAGTGCTGATCGCCAAAACGCTATTGCTATGAACACAGTAAGAACGCAAGGCTTTGGATTTCTCAACTATGACTGCCTATTTTCCATGCAACTGTTCTCAACTGATCTTCATACCTGTTATTCGCTGCAAACGATCCTGCGCATGAACCGTTTCAAACGACAAAAAAGGCATTGGACAAGATTGTCCAATGCCTTTGGCATAGCAAAATAAGCGTCCAGCATCCCACGGTTTTTGCCCAAAAACCTGCCTGAATCTACTAGAAATCGACAAGGAAATCGGGTACAATAAACACGTTGATGCCTTTGGCGATCAACTATGGCAACTTGATTGGTCATCCGTCTTAAGGGTGTGACTGATCAGGGCCTCGTAAATCTGTTGGCGCAGAGATACGAGGTGCCTATTTTTTTGGTTTCTATTCGCTTACATTTTATAGAATGTTTTTGGGAAAAGCAAGCGAACATTGCAACAAAATTGTAAATAATGGTCAAAAAAATAAAAAACTATTGTGATTTGTTCGATTGAAACAGAAAATAGTAATTACTTTGCGTATTTATAAAAAAAGGAGGACCGAATCATCCATGATTCAGTCCTCCTTTTCGCGTTAGACAAATACAAACAAAATTCCAGAGCAGATCGTGCCTACCAATAGCCCACGAATACTGCCTTCCCCTTCATTGGGTAACTCAAATTTGATGATATTCACCAGCAAAGCGCCGGTGATCAAGGCTTCAATGATGACCACCAAATAGTAGGGCAATGATACAAAGAGGGAGAACGCCGCTCCCGCGAAAATACTGAAGGAAAGCACAAAGCGGCCATATTTGTTATAAAGGGCACCATGATGGTGATAGAGCAACCAATCGTTCATGAGAAAGTGCAAACCAAAAGCGATAAAGTAGGTCAAAATGTAGAAACGCTCTGATAGCGTATTGGCAATCACGATATAGCCGATCATAATATTATAAATCACATGAAAAGCGATATCCGACCAAAAAAAGGCGTTTTTGGCACTGGTGATGTCTTTTTTTTCTAACACCATAAACGTCCGCTCATCGATTTTGTAGATCACGTAACTGAAGACTAAGCCAAACAAAACGATGCCATAGACCCCATGACTATAAAAAATCCCCGAGTCCCAGCCAAATTCATCAATCAACACCGTTTGAAAATACGCCAAATGGGGCAATAGATGAACGATCGCATAGGAGATTCCTACCCCAGCGGCAAAGGAGCTCATGTATTGCACGTTTAGTTTTCTGGATGAGATAACATTTGAAAATAGATGGATGAAGATAAACCCTAAAGTAATCATGCAATTCACAAAATTGTTTGTTAAATACGTCATTGTTTTCTCCTTCTTACATTCCGTTTACAGCATCGTTTAATCGCAATTTTCAATAACAAAGTCTTTTTAATTAGTTATTTTTGGTTATTTTCATGAAATATTCTTGTTTACTATACAGTAAGTGGGCTTGGGGGGCAATAGGTTTTTTAGGTTTTTGGGGAGAAATATTTTTGATAGAAAACGGCCTTCATTGTTGCCGATTTTTTACCGATGATCTTGTCTTCATTTTCGGATAGGATAATCTTGTTTTTGCTCTAGCAGATACTAGGTCTAACTTCATTTTTTATCAAAAATTGCGCTTATTTGAAGTTAACTTCAAATTTCCGAAAAATTGTAACCAATTTGAAGTTATCTTCAACTTTCTCAATTATGACAGATTTTTGACGTTCGTAACCAATCGCAGATGAATTCAGAAAGCCGTTGCTGCTCCTATTCCATCAAAAAAAGAAGCAAGAACCTGCAGCGTCCTTGCTTCTTTTTGTTACAATTCATTATACTTCTTTTTCGAATCTTTACTTTCTTTCACCGGATACTTCATGTTGTTTTTTTCCAGCTTTTCTTTGATGATCTCATCAATATCAAGACCCAAATTGTCTGCCAGCATATAGGAATAAATCAGAACATCGGCAATTTCTTCTTTTAAATGTTCGAAATCTTGAGTGGCTTCTTTAGGTGTTTTCCATTGAAAAATCTCCAACAATTCGGCGGCTTCGATGGAGATAGAAATAGCTAGATCTTTTTCATTATGAAATTGTCGCCAATTGCGATCATCTCGGAATTTATTGATCCGTTCCATTGAAGAGGGTTGGTTTTGCATGGTAGGCCTGGCTCCTTTCGTTTTGTAGGGTTAAGAGTTTTTGGCGCAGATTGGGATTGATTGCATAGATGTAAAGCCCTTTGATTGCTCGTTTCATTAATACATTCAATGAATTAAGGATGATCGTTTCTTTGGCTTTCTTCGTCAATTCTTGGTTCATATCGTCACGTCCCGTAAACGCCCCTTTGTCCTCATATTTATCGATATCGATGACAAGCTGGTCGGTCTCTGGATCGTAATCAACGGAAGGGCCAATGACGACTCCTACATTGTTTAAATCAAACCCTTGGACGGTGTAGATTGAACCGACTTCACTGATTGTATCTGGTCGCTCCGCCCATGTTCGCTTCGTATCGGTCGTATTCCATGGCAGGTTGATCCCACCAGGATCTACAAGATATGAAGCTCCGTCTTTCTTATGAACATAATCGAATGTTGAGATGATCCGTGACAGACCTTCCTTTTTATCGAGAGAAAAGATTTTGTTCTTCAACGCATCATGGGTTTCCATAATCTGAAGCTCAAAAGATGCTGTCGATTCTGGAATCGGTGTTACACGTTTTTCTACGATATCATCGATCCATTGAATAATTTGTGGACTACTTTTCATTCTTAATTGATCTTTTAGCTTAAAGCGAGAAGCATTGTACCTTTTCTGAAACTGATCCAATTTGTCCTGATCCCAATAACTTTTGATTTTCAATACTTGCTTCGGATCAAAGATACAAATCGTGATTTTTGCTCGCTTGATAATCTCTTCTAGTTGGTTTTCATAGTGAAAACTGTTATAGCTGTCTTTCTTCGTTAAAAGCAAATGGGCCTCATCCACAATAACGATGTCTGGGTGCAACTTCTGATTATCTGTTTTATTAATAAAGGAAGTTGGCTTTAACATATGATTCTTTTTTAAACTTGGCAAACTTTCTGCCATTGTATGGTAGGTTTTTAACATCTCTGAATGGTTGACTAGCAAATAGTTATCAGTGCCTTTTAATACAGACTCTGACTTTGTATAGTCTTGAAGGGTGTTATAGAGCGATGCCAATAGGACGCTCTTTCCCGTTCCAGCTTCTCCTTCAATTATTAAGACTTTTTGTGTTTCATCCTGCTGAATCGCTTGTTTACAGTACTCAATAATTTCAAGTTTTATATCTAACTGTTCTGGCGTCAATTCTTTAAAAGGGGATAATTTATATACATCTTTGTTGCGAATCGTATCGATTGAGTGCTTCGCCAATTGACGCCTTTGCAATTCTTCCCATAACTCTTGGAAGACCACTTCATCATAATACTCTTTTTCATAATACTGATGCATCTGTACCTGTCTTGTTTGACTGACGTTTTGTAACTGAAACTGCTCATCCCCAATGAAGTGATTGATCAAATTGGTTTCGATATTGTAGGTCGCTGATTGATTGAATTTTTCATGTCCAATCAGCAAGACTTCTTTAATTTCTCTGCGCTTAGAGTTATTCAAGTGCTGCTTCAATCGTTTATTCACTTGAACCGTTTGACCAATGTACGCAACAGGTCTTTTCTTTTCATTTCGGTTGTAGAGTATGTAAACGACTGGGTACTGATCGATATATGCCGTCGTTATGCTAGATAGCTCACCTTTCTTGAAATGATGATCTTCTATGATTAGTTGGTTGGTCATATTTTAGAGTCTCCGTTTAGTGTCTATTCCATTAAGTTTATTTATTTTAGTATATCATTGCATATTTTGCTCTTAAAGCATTAAAGACAAAATTGGTAATTTTTTGTTTTAGCAAAATAACCATTATCTAAAAAAATCGCTGTTGATTAATCTACTAATTTCGTCCAACGTGCATACTTTGCTAATGATTTAATAGACTAACTTATTATCCTGAAACTCTTTTCAAACGAATCCTCTCTAAGACGTTCTAAAATAAATAGCTGAAAATCCCCTTTGACAATTCACCAAATATCCTCTGTTTAGGATATTTATAAATTGTTTATTAAATCAAAAGAATTTATTTTGCAATCTGAAAATAAATAAATATTTTATAATTTTAATTTGACCAAATCATTCAATATGAGATAATCATTTACGAAAGGATGATTTGATGGACCATACAGTTACCAGCCTAAGATATCTGCGGATCGCTCAAATTTCTTTGTTAACATACTATATTTATTTAGCCGTCCATGACAATATGTTCGAAGCAATTCCATTACTGTTTATCAGTGGTATTTTAGATCTCGTGTACCCGCCAGACTACGCAAACCAGTCATTTTGGTTTCCTTATAAAAAGAAAACAATATTTTTAAAAAGCAACAATTTGTTTCTGGAAAGAGCATTAGAAATCTTAATCATAATTGTTCTTGGTATTTTTTTATCTCTTGTTTTTTAAAGTAAAGGAATAATTTGTGATTGCTGGTTTCCATTTAGCAACGACAGAATCCTTTTTCTATTGCTCACTACTATTTTATCCATTTGTCTATTAAAATGGATTTACCAAATAAATAACGAATCCTTCGCTGTTGAGATGGCGCTAGTATCTAATCGAAAGGAAAGATGATTGTTTATGAAAAGAATTTGTTTTGTCTTAGTGTTGAGCAACGGATTATCTTACACACCATTAACTCCAGGTGTTCTTTATCAAAGAGACACAAGCCTCAAAGACTATTTTTCACCGTTTTACGATGTTTCAATCAATTATCTGAGAGATAAAGATACTGTTGATTACTTAGTCCTTCCTGAGCCATTCGCTCCTTTTGATAATGAAAATAACCTCCCCATCATAAAAGTCCCTTCTAAATTTTTTCTGACTAAAGACTTTGAAAAAATTAAGGATTACATTGATAACTACTTTAAAGAAAACGTGGATAAGTAATACTATCCTCGATCGTTTTACGCCCTTACTGATTGATACCATTATCAATCAGTTTTTTTGTCGGATTGTCAATTTTTTTTGGACGGAAAAATAGTCCGAATATTCTAAATTTATATTTTTGCGATAAAATTATTTCAATAAATAATAAGGTGGTGTTAATTATGTGGCTTTCAATTATTAGTTTATTTGGCTGGGGGCATCCTTTGCTTGACCACAAAATTTAATTACCTTAATCTGAGATCGTACAAGGGTTAACGGTCTCAGATTTTACTTAAAGGGGTTTTAGTTTTGACAGACGAAAGATGGTTCCAAATAAGAAAAAGACGAAAAATAGAATTATATATTTGTCTTTTAGTCGTTTTACCAATGGTCTATGGGCTATGGTTCAACATAGTTTTTCTTGTACAATATACTGCCCTACTTTTTTGTATCGCAGTTTTAACAGCAATTTATGAGCTAGGAAAACTATTAATTGATAAAATTCGAAGAAAAAGGTAGCAATGTTCAATCTATATTTTGTAGGTTGGACATTACTACCTTTTTCTTGAAGGAATTTAATAACAATAAGCCTAAAGAAGATACAAAAAGGAGCACTCCTTAGAGTACTCCTTTTTTATTATTTAATGGAAAACAGTAAGATACTAGTCAAGTCAACAGAGCTCTGAAAGTAGTGGTATACACCTATTACCCCACAGACCCTTCCATCTCATAACTAATCAACCGGTTCAATTCGACTGCGTATTCCATCGGTAATTCTTTGGTGAATGGTTCGACGAATCCCATGACGATCATTTCGGTTGCTTCGCTTTCGGAGAGGCCGCGGCTCATTAGGTAGTACAGTTGTTCTTCTGAGATTTTGGAGACTTTGGCTTCGTGTTCTAGGGACACCTGGCTGTTGTGGATCTCATTGAATGGGATGGTATCAGATTTCGATAGGTCATCCATGATGATGGTGTCACACTCGATATGGGAGATAGAGCCTGCGCTCTTCTTGCCGAAGGTGACTTGTCCACGGTAGTTTACTGCACCGCCGTCTTTAGAAATTGATTTTGAGACGATGGAGCTGGAGGTGTTTGGTGCGTTATGGATCATTTTTGCACCAGTATCTTGGATTTGATTGGCACCTGCAAAGGCAATGGAAAGCATCGTGCCCCGTGCGCCTTTGCCATCAAGATACACACTTGGGTATTTCATGGTTGTTTTGGCACCTAGGTTGCCATCGATCCATTCAACGGTAGCACCTTCTAAGGCTTTGGCCCGTTTGGTTACTAGGTTATAGACGTTGTCTGACCAGTTTTGAATGGTGGTGTAGCGGCAGTAAGCGTCTTTTAGGGTAAAAATTTCAACGATGGCTGCGTGCAAACTATTGCTTGAATAGGTTGGGGCAGTACAGCCTTCAACGTAATGGACGCTGGCGCCTTCGTCAACGATGATCAATGTTCGTTCGAACTGACCGGTATTTTCGGCATTGATCCGGAAATAGGTTTGTAATGGCACATCGACACGAACGCCTTTTGGTACATAGATAAAGGTACCACCTGACCAAACGGCTGAGTTTAAAGCAGCAAGCTTGTTATCGGTTGGTGGGACTAATTTTGAGAAGTATTGTTTGAACAGCTCAGGGTATTCCTTCAAGGCTGAATCGGTATCGGTAAAGACGATGCCAAGTTTTTCAAACTCTTCTTTCATGTTGTGGTAAACGACTTCTGATTCGTATTGGGCAGAAGCGCCAGCCAGGTATGCCCGCTCGGCTTCTGGAATACCAATGCGCTCAAAGGTCTCTTTGATTTTTTCTGGTACGTCATCCCAATCACGGGCAGGACGATCACTTGGTTTTTGGTAATATTTGATGGCATCAAAATCGATGTCAGACAGGTCTGGGCCCCAGTTTTGCATGGGCATCTTGTTGAAGGCTTCAAGAGACTTCAAGCGGAACTCAAGCATCCATTCTGGCTCTTGCTTGACCCGTGAGATTTCACGGACGATGTCTTCGGTCAATCCTTCGCCGGTACTAAAAACAGGCTGCACGTCATCGTGGAAGCCAAATTTATATTCTTCTAATTCGGGTACACCCATGGTTCTCACTCCTTTTGTAGTGCGGTTGTCTATTCGCTGGTTTCTTCAGTGTCAGATTCATTGGCGTGGCTGTGACTGACAGATGCTTGTGTACTGTCGGCAGCAATGGCTTTTTCTAATGCTTTCCAAGCTAAGGTCGCACACTTGATGCGTGCAGGAAACTTCGCCACACCCCCAAGCATGGAAGCATCGCCTAAGCGATCGCTTTGGGGAATGTCGTTTCCTTGGACGAGCTCAGAAAACAAGCCTGAAAGTTCACCAGCTTCGGCTAGTGTCTTACCGATAATCGCATCCCCCATCATGGATGCACTGGCGGTACTGATGGAACAGCCTTCGCCAGTAAAGGCGATGTCTTTGATGGTGTCTCCTTCGACAGCGAGCTCCAAGTGGATCACGTCGCCGCAGGTAGGGTTATTCAATTCGACTTTGTACGTTGAATCATCCAAGGTGCCCCGATGATGTGGGTGGCTAGAATGATCCAGAATGACTTGTCGATACAAATTATCTAATTTCGTTAGTGCCATGTTGGAAAAACTCCTTCGTCAGCTTGATGGCGTCAACCAGTCGATCGGCGTCCTCTCTTGTATTATACAGGTAAAAGCTGGCCCGTGCAGTCGCTGGGACTTGCAAATAGGTCAAGAGGGGTTGGGCACAATGATGACCTGCCCGTACCGCGATGCCTTCCATGTCTAAAGCGGTGGCAACATCATGAGGATGGATGCCTGCTAGATTAAAGGCGATCACTCCCGTGCGTTTTGCTGCTTCTTGAGGACCATAGATGGTCAAACCTTCAATGGCTTGCAGTTTGGGCAAAACGTAGGCAGCTAAGTCTGCTTCATGGGCGTGGATGTTTTCTAAGCCGATTTCTGTTAAGTAATCGACCGCTGCACCTAAGCCGATCGCGCCGGCAATATTTGGTGTGCCCGCTTCAAATTTCCACGGCAGTTCTTTCCACGTGCTTTCTTGCAGATGGACAAAATCGATCATTTCACCGCCAAATTCGACGGGCTCCATTTGATCCAGCCATTGCCGTTTGCCGTATAAGACACCGATGCCAGTTGGTCCGCACATTTTATGGCCAGAAAAGGCATAGAAATCACAATCCAGTGCTTGGACATCAACTGCCATATGTGGAACAGCCTGAGCACCATCCACCACCATGACGGCTTGGTGCTGATGCGCCAATTTGGTTAGCTCTGCAATCGGATTGATCACGCCTAAAACATTGGAAACATGAGCGATCGAAACGATGGCGGTTTTGTCTGTGATCTGTTTCTTGGCATCTTCCATGTCCAAGGTGCCTTCTGGTGTCAACTGGATATATTTCAAGATAGCTTTTTTCCGAGCAGCTAATTGCTGCCAAGGGATGATATTGGAGTGATGTTCCATATAAGAAATCACGATTTCATCGCCTTCATTGACAAAACGGTCGCCGTAGCTGCGGGAGACCCAATTTAAACCAGTGGTCGTCCCTCGAGTAAACAGCACTTCCGCCGTTTCATTCGCATGGATAAAACGGCGAACTTTTTCTCGTGCGCCTTCATAGGAATGGGTCGCCCGTTCTGCGAGGGTATGGACCCCACGATGAACGTTGGCATTGTCTTGATGGTAATAATCGGTGATCGCCTGCAGCACCGCCTCTGGCTTTTGCGTAGTGGCGGCATTGTCGAGGTAGATCAATGGTTCGTCATTTACGAGCTGATCCAAGATGGGAAACGCTTGTTTCACTTTTTGGGCATCGATCATGCGAGCAACTTCCCTTCGATAACGGCAACCAATTCTTGTTGCACTTCTTTGACTGGGATCGCGGTCAAGACGGATCCTAAGAAACCACGAATCACCAAACGTTCCGCTTCTGCTTTGCGCAACCCACGACTCATCAAGTAGTACATTTCTTCTGGATCGACCCGTCCCACACTGGCTGCGTGTCCGGCTGTTACTTCGTGCTCATCGATCAAAAGGATTGGGTTAGCATCGCCACGAGCCTGGTCAGAAAGCATTAAGACTCGGCTTTCTTGTTGCGCGTCCGCCCCTTTGGCTCCTTTTAAAATGTGTCCGATACCGTTAAAGGTTAAGACGCCGCGTTCTCTGATAACACCGTGTTGCAGGATATGACCAATAGAATGCGGTGCTTTGTTGGTTACGCGGGTATCGATCCCTTGTGTTTGGCGTCCAGCACTGATTGCGACCGCTTTGACTTCCGAATGCGCGCCTTCGCCTACAAGATCAGAATCAAAGTCTGCCACGATGTCGCCGTCATTCATGACTCCGATCGCCCAATCTACCATCGCATCTCGTAATACGTAGCCGCGACGATTCATGTACGTAGTAATGTTGACACCTAGCTGATCAATCGCAGAGAATTTGACCTTCGCGCCTGCTTTGGCAATTACTTCCACTACGATATTGCCTGACAGTTTTTTCGCTTGGTCGCCTTTGGTTTGGAAACGTTCCAAATAGCTGAACTCACTGTGCTCATCAGCAACGATCAAAATGTGTTTGAAGAAATGCGCTTGGCTATTGCCATTGTGGTAGAAAATCGCTTCAAGGGGTTCTTCGATCACCACGTTTTTTGGTACATACAAGAACATGCCGCTATTCATAAACGCCGCATGTGCTGCGGTCATTTTGTCTTCGTCCATTGGCACTGCTTTGGTCATATAGTATTGATTAACCAACTCTGGTACTTCTTTCATTGCTGTAAACAAGTCGGTAAAGATCACGCCTTTGTCGATCAACTCTTGCGGTAATTGCTCAAAGATCGTGGTGTCATCGAACTGAACGAGGGTCGGATGGTTATCCATCGCGTCAAAGGCAGGAACTGCGCCTGCCACTTCTTCTTCTGACAAAGCGTACTCACCAGCAAGTGCTTGTTCGTCGATATTGAACAATGGCCAACGCTCGTAACGCACGCGCTCGATTTTTGGAAATGCAAGTTCATCCACTTTCGCAAGGGCTGCTTGGCGTAATTCCAACATCCATTCAGGCTCTTCTTTTAACGCTGAAAAAACGTTGACTTGTTCAAGATAATCCTGTAATTTTGCCATTTACCTTGCCTCCTTACGCTTCTTCTTCTTTGTAGTCGATCCCTAACTCTTTACTGATCCCAGCATAGCCTTCTGCTTCTAGGCGTTTGGCTAAGTCTGCCGAACCGGTCATCACGACACGGCCTTCCATCATGATATGAACCACGTCTGGTGTGATGTAGTTTAACAGACGTTGGTAATGGGTGATGATCAAAGCGCCAAAGCCTTCGCCGCGCATTTCATTGACGCCTTTTGCTACGACTTTCAAGGCATCGATATCTAGACCAGAGTCGATCTCATCCAAAATCGCAAAGGTTGGATCTAGCATCAACAATTGTAAGATTTCATTTCGTTTCTTTTCTCCACCGGAGAAGCCTTCATTCAAATAGCGTTCCGCCATTTCTTCGGGCATATTCAATAAATCCATTTTTTCATCTAATTTTTTCAAGAAATCCATGACAGAGATTTTGTCGTCTTCGTCACGTTTGGCATTGATCGCTGCCCGCATAAATTCCGCATTGGTAATGCCTGGAATTTCACTTGGGTATTGCATCGCCAAGAACAGACCTAAACGAGCTCGCTCATCCACTTCCATTTCCAAGACGTTTTCGCCGTCGAACAAAATTTCCCCTTCTGTCACTTCATAATTCGGGTTGCCCATGATGGCAGCGGACAAGGTTGATTTCCCTGTACCGTTTGGTCCCATGATGGCATGGATCTCTCCAGTTTTTAACACTAAGTCAACGCCTTTTAAGATCTTTTTATCTTCGATTTGGACGTGTAGATTTTTGATTTCTAAAACTGACATTTCTTTCCCTCCAGTATCTTTTCTTTCTCACTATTTTAGACTAATTGAGAATGAACTTCAAACGCTATTCCCGACTTTTTTAAAATATTTCTAATCTGTACATTGGAATTATTATAAAGTATTACATAGAGATAGTACATGGTTATTGTTCAGAAAGTCGACTATTTTTGAAATTTTACTTTTATCTTTCAACTATCTTCTTTTCTCTATTGTTGAAACCTTGTATTCTTAGGAAATCAAAGTGAAGGACCCTCACTCGTTTTTTGTGAGGGTCCTTCACTTTTTCCATCCTGCTGTTTTTTAACTATAATGGAAAATTAAAGTTCATCATAAAATGCTGTGCAACGTTAATCAGTTCTTTTTTTGATAGTTTCCCTAAAATTTCAATCTTTCTACCGTCACGCTCGGAATAATCTAGCGTATAAACTTGCTTTGTATTTACTTTACTCCCAGGTTTCAATTTATCGTGTTGAATATCGACAAAGTAAGGACGCTTCCTATCTGTACTCGTTATTGGACAAACAATGATCAAATTTGAAGTGTAACTGTACTCATCCCTGCTGATGACTAAAGCAGGCCTGCGCTTTTTGATTTCACTCCCTTTCGAGGGATCAAAATCAATAAATACAAGAGTCCCTTGTTCGAGCCTATTCATCAAGCTGCCTGCCTTCAACAATAAAATCAGCAGCTAGCATATCTTCTTCATCAACAAATTCTTTCTCTTTCGCAGCTAAAAAATAATCATCGATCTTAGGAATCAAGGAAATCGTACCATCGTTTTCTTTACTGATAAAGTAGGTCTTACCAGCAGGAATCTCAAACTTACTTGCTAGCGTGACCATTACCGCATTTCCTTGCTTTCTTGTTTTCACTGTATCCAAAACAATCACCTTTCCTTCATAACATATATAGTCTATTTTACTTCGTAATTACTGTAATTACAAAATACAGCTAGGAGATCAGCCCCTTTTTTACTAGGTACTTTACTATACGCAAAATGCATCTGATCAATCATCAACAACAAAAGAGGACACGAAAAAATCTCGCATCCCCTACCTTCACTTCTGCTGTGCCCATTCTTCTCGCAAGATGCCATACTTGATGGAATCATAATAGGTGCCTTCCCAGAAACGGACTTTGCGGATCTGGGCTTCTTTGGTCATCCCTAGCTTTTCTCCTAGTTTCATCATGCGGTGATTGCCCGACCACGTGGTATAACCAACACGCTGGATATGAGGCTGTGATTCAAACAACTCATTGATCCACTGGCGAATTACTTGGCTGCCAATCCCTTGATTCCAAAGGGAAGCATCATAGATGGCTATCCCGAATTCCAACCACTGCTGCAAGGTATTGTCTTCCCAATAAGCGGTCGCGATCCCTACGATTCTTCCTTGATAGCTGATCGCTTTACGTAACGGGTTGTCGATACAGCTAGCGCCAAACCCCGTTCGAAATTCTTCCCACGTCAACACGGGGTCTTGGAAATACGGTCCGTCCCATTTTTTCCATTCTAAATCTGCCTTAGGCCCATAGCTGATCGACCAAAGTTCAGCAATCATTTCTTCCGTAATCGGTTGAAGTGTGACTGTTTCTGCCATCTTCAAGCCCCCCCTTTCTCCTAAAAAAAGTCGTCTCCTTTATTCGTAGACGACTTTCTTTCTATTTTATCTGAAATTTCCGTAAATTTAAATAAAGGAGTCCGAAAAAAAGGACTGGAAAAAGAGTAGAGCCAAATTGCGGCTTCAAAATCAAGGCGACAAAAACGGCAACAAACAAACAGGTTGCTAACAAACTAGAAGGCCATTTTTTCAAAGTGAAAAAAAGTGCGGTACGCAGGACATCTTTCTTAGCGGCTTTTGGATTACGCACTTGGAAGTACCACGCGTTGATACTAAGAGCTATGGAAAGCATTCCTAACAAAAGAAAGAAAGGAACGAGCCATTTGCCACTTTCAAATTGAACCGCAAACAGAATATCCACGATCGCAATGACACTTCCCAACCAGCCGATGAGCCAATAGAGAAACCCGCGCACGGCAAAGGTTCGTAAAAAGCAGCAGAAATCTTTTACTGGATCGATGTCTTTGTGTTCTGCAAAGCGATCGATCGCAGCCAGGAGGCTGATCATGCTTGGCCCAATCAGCAAGAGTGCCAATGCAAACCAAAGGAGGTTTCTAGGATCGACTGCCAAGAACATTGCCGTGAGGGTGTAGGGTGTATTCACGACCCAAAAACTGATATTCAGGGCAAAGCCAATATATAGCCAGCGGAAGATCCGCATGTAAAGATTGTTTTCAAAGGTAGGTTTGGTAAACATGATTGATCACCTCAATTTTTCATTCCCGAAGTAGCGATTCCTTCTACGAAGTATTTTTGCATTGCTAAAAAGACGATCGCTACTGGCAAAATGGAGACCACAGATGCTGCCATGATCAGGGCGTACTCGGCATCATATAAGCCGACAAACATTTTCAACCCTAACTGAATGGTTTTGTTTTCGGTTGAGGAGAGGTAGATAAATGGTCCCATATAATCGTTCCATGTATTGACGAAGGTGATGATGGTCAGACTCGCTAAAGCGGGCTTCGTCAGTGGTAGAATGATTTTTCGATAGATCCCCCACTCACTCAAGCCATCGATCCGCGCACTTTCACACAGTGAATCAGGAATACTACTATAGTATTGTTTCAACAAAAAGACGCCAAAGGCACTGAAAGCTTGTAAGAGGACCAAAGACCAAAGCGTGTCTGTCAGCCCAAACTGGCGCATCATGATGAACTGAGGAATCATATAGGATTGCCAAGGAATCGCAATCGTACCGATGTATGTCAGAAACAACAGGTCGCGTCCTTTGAAATGCATCTTTGAAAACCCATAGGCCGCAAAGCTAGAGGTAAACAGTTGGACCAAGGTAATGATAATGCTCAAAAATGCTGTGTTCTTGAAAAAAGTCAGCAAAGGAATGCGATCCCAGATCACCGTATAGTTTTCTGGGTGCCAACTTTTTGGAATCCATTGGATCGGTACGCTAAAAACATCGTTATTGGTCTTAAAAGAAGCAGAGATCATCCAAAGAAACGGGATCAGTGTCACTAACGCGAGAAATGTTAATAAAAGAATCAAGGAGACACTGCCGACCGACAGCTTGGCTTTTTGTTTTGGTTTGGCTTGAACATTCTTTTTACTCAGTGTATTTTCCATCTGTACTCCCTCCTTACACCCGTTCTTGTCTTTGGTTCCACTTAAACTGGATCACCGTGATGCCCAAAACGATCACAAACAAGACCATGGCGATCGCAGATGCGTAACCAAAATTAAATTTCACAAACGCTTCGTTGTAAATTTGATACACCAAGACATTGGTGGCTCGACCGGGTCCGCCGGCAGTCATGACTTGGACCAAATCGAAGATCTTGAAACAGTTGATGACCAGCATGATCGAAACAAAGAAGGTCGTTGGTCGTAAGGACGGCAATGTCACGTTGCGAAACTGCTGCCACTTGTTGGCCCCATCGATCGAAGCCGCTTCATACAATTCCTTTGGCACACTTTGTAGCCCTGCCAAGTATAAGATCATGTAATACCCCATGCCACGCCAGACGCTGACTATGATGATCGCCGTCAAAGCCCAATCAGAGCTGGAGGTCCAACCAGGAGGATTTTCAATAAAAAATTTCAAAAACTGATTGATTGGTCCCATCGTTGGGTGAAACAACATGTTCCACACGACAGCGATCGCAACTAACGAGGTGACATAAGGAAAGAAGAAGGCAGTACGGAAAAACTTCATTCCACGTACTTTTTTATTCAATAAAATCGATAAGCCTAAGGAACATACTAACGTTAATGGAACGACGCCAATCGTATAGAGAAAGGTGTTCTTTAACGAGATCCAAAAGGTGTCGTCCCCTAGCATTTTGCTGAAATTTTTCATTCCCACAAATTCAGGCGAACTAAAGGAATCCCATTCCATGAAAGCCAGAATCAATGAGAACACAACTGGCACTAAGGTAAATAAGAAAAAGCCGATAAAGTTCGGTGCAATAAAAGACAGCGCGGTTAGCGTATTTTTGCGTTTCAACTTATTGGCTGCTTTTGATTTTGAGGTTATTTCCATATTTGTCTCCTGCTGCTTGCCAGCAGGCCCCCTTTCATTAATAAAGAGAAGGAACTTTTTTGCCCAAGTCCCTTCTCTCGTTAGGACTATTCGGTTTCAGATTTCACCCTTTTTTCCATATTCGCAATGCCTTCTTTTGGTGCTTCATCCCCTACAAGAATCAAGTCATGTTCTTCTTGCAAGATTTTGTCGATCGCTGGTCCATTTTCATCGACAGGAAACTCGATCGCGACGGTTTCTGGATTGAAGGCTTTTTTCGATACTTCATCGGCGGGCATGCCTTCACGGGAGAAGTAAAGTTCATCAATGGCGTCAGTCTTATACGAAGGAACGACACCGACTTCTGCTAATACTTTGGCGCCTTCTTCACCAGAACAAAAGTCTAAGAATTTTTGTGCAGCTTCTTGATGTTTTGAATTTTTATTGATGGCAAAAGCAGTCGGAGAACCAAATGTCGTTACTTCCCCTTTTTCATTTTGCGGCATTTCCGCAATGCCCCACTCGACATCTGTCTTGCCATCGTCGATATTGGTCATCAACGCTCCCATATACCAAGTTCCCATGTACATCATGGCTGCTTTTTCATTTTCAAATTGTGATTGATACGTAACTTTCGTTGATTTTGCTGTCCCAAAGTCCATTTGCGCTTTTTCGTCTTGCATCCGCAATGCACGATCATAGTACGCTTCCAAGTAGTCGTATTGAGGATCGATCAAGTTGGCGCCATTTTGGGCAGCTGCGATCGCTTGGGTAGTGGAACGCCACGTGTGTTGATACGCACCATAAATTTGTTCGTCTGGTTTTGTTAGCTGCTTGGCAAGCTCCTCATATTCGTCCCAGGTGATGTTTGATGGGTAGTCTAAGCCTGCTTCATCGAACATTTTTTTGTTATAATACAAGACCCAAAAATCCGTCCGATACGGTTGTGCATAGGTTTTGCCTTCTACGTCATACATGTCATAGCTTTCTTGCGCTGGGGCAATATCCAATGATCCGATATGGTCGGTGAGATCCACCAATTGGTCCCGCAACGCATAATTAGAGTAAGAAAGTAAATTTTTCATGGTCAAAATATCTGTCGTATCTCCTGAAGAGAGCATCGTCGTCAGCTTGGTATCATAATCATCTGAAGCAATATCGACAGGTTCAACGGTAATGCCTGGATTCGCTTCTTCAAAGGCACGGAATAGTTTTTCGAATTCAGGTGTCGTATCGTAATTCCAAGTGGTTACGGTCAATTTGATGTCGCCATCTTCAGAAGCAGCGGAATCATCTGTCGCTCCGCCTCCACAGGCTGCCAAAGCTGCGATCGCCCCAAACATCGTTGCTGCTAATAAACCTTTTTTCAAAAAGTGCATGTTCATTCCTCCATTAAACATTTTTTTAAAGGGTCGCCCCTAAAACTACCAATAGGAATACCAACTTTGTGACACCCGCATCAGCGCTTCCATGTAATAATAATCGCCCCAGATCATGCATTCATCGACCCCTTTGAGGGAATTCTTGTCATAAACCCCATGCATCAATAGTCCGTTTGATTCGGGATGGTCGATCGTTGTATAGTTTTGGGCTAACGATGCCAAGATCGCCAAGGCGTTTTCCTGATAGGCGGCTTGGTTTGGCTGCGTGATCGGTAAATGTTTCGCCAGTTCTAGCAAGCCACAGACTGCGATGGCGGCGGCCGAACTATCCCTTTCTTCCTGACTACCATCGTTAAACACTAAATCCCAATAACTGACCTTGTCCGCCGGTAATTCAGCAATAAAGTATTCCGCAAGGTCTTGAGCAGTCTTCAAGAAACTGGTATCACCGGTGTAAAGGTAACTCAGCGTAAATCCGTAGATGCCCCACGCTTGCCCTCTTGCCCAGCAGGAATCATCGGCATAGCCTTGTTGGGTATTGCCGCCGATCGCCGCTCCAGTTTCAACGTCGAAGTAATAGGTGTGGTACGTCGTGGCGTTGTCTCGCACGATGTATTTCTGGGTCTGCTTGGCATGGGCATAGGCTGCTTTTTTGTAGGATTCATCCCCGGTCATTTGGGAAGCAAAATACAATAGCGGCAAATTCATCAAGCAATCAATAATGATGCGCCCCCGTTGTTGCGGATCATCGAGATCGCCCCACGCTTGAATGATCTGGGCTTTGGGTGAGTAACGGGCCATCAATAGATCGGCGGCGGCAATCGCGAGTTTTTTCGAAGATTCCCGTCCGTTCACTCGATAGTCGGCAATCGCAGTCAAACTATACAAAAATCCGATATCATGGGTTTCTAGTCCAATTCTTTGGTCCAATCGTTCTTGGAAAGAGTGCAGTTGTTTTTCGATGGTTTCATCAAATTCTGTTGATCCCGTCAGTTCTTTACTCAAAAACAACATGCCAGTCCAAAAACTCGCCGTCCAATCATGGTTGGCTTCTGGTCGATAGACAAGCTGTTCACTTGCTGCCGGTGGGACCAATGTGTCAAAGGTCTTAGTATTCTTTCTTACTTGATTAACGGTGAAGTCGATTTGCTCGGCTATCCATTGTGATAGCTGTACGTCATAGCTAGTTTCCATTTTTTCCTCCTATTCGATCAACCTGGATCGTTTGTCCGGATTGATTGATCGTAATGTTGTCTGTTGTCACTTCGACGGTCACTGCTTGTTCTTGTTCTTGTGGAAGCAAGCCGGTGACGAGGGAAACGAATAGGTGCTTTCCCGCTTGTCGTTGAGCAGTTAGATACGGTAGCCACGTTGCAGGATACAAGAGGTTCGTATTGGGCTCCGTTCGTAAGACATCGCTCGTTTCATAGCCAGCGATCGCCTCGATTTTCGAATAGCCGATCGATGTTCGTACCGCAGCGCTACGTGCGGTTTTTTCAGTGATGGCAGTAGGCTCTTTCGGTGATGAAAATCCACCTTCATAGAAAGAAAGGGCGCGCTGAGAATTGATCTCGTGAATGCGAAGGTGGCTGCCTATCAGTGGAATGATCGTTGTTTTTATCTGCACGTCTTCCCACGGATCCCATTCATGAATGATCCGATCAGGTAAAAGTTGATACTGGCGATCCAATCCTTTGGTGCGAAAGTAATGGTCATCTTCTGACAAAGCCAACGTATTGTCATAATTTCCTTCATAAAACCAATAATTGCTTTTGGGCACGCTATTGCCAAACGTCGTTGAGTAGACAAATTTGCTATATTTGCTGCTGGCATGACTTTGATAGTTGATAAATTGCCCTGCAGGAAACATCAAGGCATGCGTCAAGTCTTGATTGTGTTGATAAAAGTTCTTACTGATGAGATGAGCCAGTGTTCTTTCAGTGATCGCTAATGGCGTGGAGGTGGCTTGCCAATAGGGATGCTCCTTTGGTACCGCTAACAAAAGAAAGGTTTTTAACGCCCAATAAGGCGAACCTGGTGCATTGTAACCTTCGGCAAAGATCAGATTCTGGTACGAATAGCCGACCGTCAGTATCCCTTCGGAAGTAAAAATGTCTTGCTGCATCCACTGATGCAGGTGACGACTGATCAACCCCTTGATCTCTCCCCATGGCAATGCTTCAACATCCGCAAAAACCAATGCGCTGAAAAAAGAAACTTGCGCAAAGCGATACGTCAAACTTCGACCAAAAGGAACGGCAGCTCCACCTGCTGCAAACCAATGCTTGAAGGTTCCAGCAAACTCGGTGGCTCGTTGTTTGAACTTCCTTCCCCTTTCAAGATCCTCAGGGACAAATCGACAGTACAGAAGACTATAGTAGTGGATCGCAAAAGATACATAGTAATCGATTTGAGTGGCTACTCCATCACAGTACCATCCTTCCCCTAAATAAAAGGTCTCGATCAATGCCAAGTCAGCATCGATCTTTTCTTGGGAAAAGCTGCTGCCACAACGCTTCATGGCTACATTGACGAGAACCCGAAAGAAATGCCAATTGTTTGCGGGAATTTCTCGTTGATTGACTTGGATCAGCCACGCATGGAGATTATCTTTTTGGCGTTGGGATAAAACATCCCACGTTTTTTCCTTGTTTAATAGTAAAAAGGTACTTAGCGAAGCCATTTCCACGATTCGTTGGTCGAAGTCTTCCACAACACCCCAATAATCGCGACTCTCTGGATCTGTACCCGCAATAATTCCTGAGAGATAGGTTTCCATGAATGAATCTTCTTGCTGGGTTAGATAAGGCGCGAGTCCCCAAAGCGGTCGCAAGAACGCTTCAAGTTCCTGTACCTCTTTCTCATAGACAGTCCCATGGCTGCCTAAAGCCAAATGACCGGGACGACTGCTTGCAAAAGCGGGTTTGAGTTGATCCATGATCGTTTTGAAGCCGGCTGCTACATCTTCATAACTTTCAAATTTATTCTTTTTCAATTGCTGCAGCTTCTGTGATTGCATCCGCATCCTTCCTTTCAATCAATGTCGCTTTAATAAACCCATAATATTCTCCGTAGATCGTCACCACTTCTTGTAGTTTCAATTGCTGACTTTGTTCATTGAATACTTGGTACTGTCCAGCCGCTGTTTCTAAAATAAATCGATTCCCTTTCTCAATGTCTGCTGTTTTCGCATCACTCTTCACGATGGTGCCAGATAGCTTCACGAATTCATGCAACGGGACGACACCTTGCGAAAAATCTTCGTCAGAATAACAAAGCGCTCGTTCTTTTAATTGCTTTTCGCTGCTTTGGGAAAATGCTTGCGTCTGCGTTGCTTCATTTGGAGAACAAGCAGTCAACCCCATAAGTAGACCCAGGATAAATAACGAATTAATCCACTTCATTCATGCCACCCTCATTTTTAAAACGCTTTCTTCAATTCAAATCATACTTTTTTTTAGGAAAATAATCAATAGTTTTTCCTAAAAAAAGTAAAATTTTTACTTGAGGGCAATTTCTCTCTTGGTTTTTTTACTAAAAAGAAATATACTGAAGAGGAGAAGCATTGGAGGAGGGATTCTATGGCTACGATTACCGACATAGCGACCATAGCTGAGGTATCAATATCAACCGTATCACGGGTTCTGAACTACGATCCTAGTCTTTCAGTGACCGAAGAAACCAAACGAAAGATTTTCGAGGCAGCTGAAAAACTAAATTATACGAAATACAAAAACAAGCAAAAGCAGCGTGAACTACCAGTGGATGTACCAAAAAAACACAACAAATCGATCGGGATCGTTCAGTGGCGGATGGATGATGAAGAATTGGAAGACATTTACTATATGTCGATTCGTTTAGGTGTGGAAAAACGCGCCGCCGAACTGGGTTGTGATCTGTTAAAAATCTCCAACCTTGATGAGTCAGTGATCCAGTCCGTCGACGGCTTACTGGCAATCGGCAAGTTTACAGAAGAGCGGGTCAAGAAACTCCATGAGCTACACCCCAACCTCTGTGTGATTGGCAGTAACTTTCCCCTGGATGACTACGATTCTGTCAATACCGATTTTACGCAAGCAACGGAGTTGGCTCTTTCTCACTTGATGGGACTTGGTCATCAAAAAATCGCCTTTATCGGCGCCGAGGAAAGTCAAAATATGTATGGGTATCGACGGTACAAAACGCCAACGGTCAACACCTATGTCGATATGATGCAGCATTATCAGCTGTTTGATGAGGATTATTTCATCGTGAAAGAAAATAGTCGGTTGGATGTCCAAACGGGGGAAGAATTAACGGAGCAGGCTTTGGCTTTGTGGCAAGACCGCTTGCCGACTGCGATTTTGGCAGCCAATGATGCCTTTGCGATCGGGGTCATTCATACGCTAACGGCTCATGGAATCAAGATTCCTGAAGACATCAGTGTTATGGGCATCAACGATATTTCGGTGTCCCGCTATGTCTCCCCACCCCTTTCTTCGGTCCAAGCATTTACTGAAGAGATGGGTGAAACGGGGTTAGAGCTACTCTATAACCGCATCGAAAATCCTGGGATCGCCAGACGCATCTTTTTAAGTACACAGCTGGTGATTCGTCAATCTACCGCAAAACCAAAAGAAGGCTGAGAAGCTGCGGTGTCTTCTTGCATTGATCAACGTCATTGCAAGGAAGCACCGCATCCTTCTCACCCTTTTTTTATTTTAATGGTCGTTTTGATTTCCCCTGTCTGCTCAAGCGTGTATTCGGCTTGAATCAAATACGCTTGCGCCTGTACACCATGGTGATCTTGATAAGTGACTGGCTGTATTTGGATCTTATCACTGGTAAAACCAAGAACACAGCGTGCTTTTTTTGTCATTAGTTGAACGGTCTTATCTTGCACCATTGGTGGTATGTTCGTAATAAAGTTTTCCACCACCAGATTCTTTGGTTGGTGCTCGTCAAAGACAAAATGGTCTTCGATCGTTACTTGTTGCTGCGAGACCACGAAGCGCCGCTGGTATTCAGTGACCGCTGCTTTCGGATAGAACGCACTGAGGTCTAAGTCAAATTGCTGGTCATTAACCTGTAGCACCGTTGCTTCCTCGGCTGTTGGGCGTTGGGTGTGCTGTTTGATGATTGGCAGCGAATGACTGATTGCGGCTGCGGGAAAGTAGTGATAGCGCGTGTTCTCGTCAAAATACTCTTTGGTGTACTCCCCTGCACCAAGGTCCGTCAGAAACAACTCCTCCGTCGTTCCTAAGACAAAATGACCGACATCAAGATGATTGTGGCTTTCTTGATTGCTCCCCCCTTTGGCAGCAAAAAAGAGATCCTGCTGCACATCTTTTGCAACGAACCACTGCGCTTGTTCAAAATAGTGATGATACGAGGCATTCGTTTCTCGTGTGATCGCTTCGTTATGCCAATACAAATTTCGATAGATGTGGGCAAACCGGTAGCAAGGATCAAAATCTAACGGACTGACCCCCGATAATTGGGGAACCGTCACGCCTAAATGCTCGTAGCAATAACTGACCAAGCCGCTAGGCAGTTCGATCGCCGAATAATCAGAAAAAGGAATATAATGCCCCGGAGAAATCATCGTGTAATAAGGAAAAGCGGCGATTTTTCTGGTTTTAGGCTGTTTTAGGTAGGTATCTTCTTGCAATACTTCTGCCAACAATTGCGCATAATACAGAAAATAACCAAACCCATACGCCCAGTATCCGACACCTTCCACACAAGCCCCATCTTCGCCAAAGCTGTTGAGATAGCTTTGCATTGCAGTATCCAATCGTTTGATCATCCGCAATTGTCGCTCGCTTTTTTTCGGCAATACATAGAGCGCCGTCATTCCAAGACAGCCACCAATGACTGCGGACCAATTGTTCTTTTTTGTCTCCCACTCCCAGGTTTGATCCTCGAAGGGTAAAAAAAGCCGTTGATCGATCTCATACAACACTCGTTCTGTGATGACTGGTGAAAGGTCTCCCCCAATCAACATCAACAACTCTGCTAAGGATTGCCCAGTTTCAGCTGCAAAAAGATCGACTGTGTGGCGCGCTTGCGAAGAAAACTGGCCATCGACAATCGGCAGATGCGCTGGCAGACACCATGTATATTCATTGCAGATTTCCCAAATCACTTGCTCCAGCAGCACTTTGATCGCTGCCTTACGCTCCATTTCATAAGCAAGTCCTAAAACCACCAACATCCGTCGGCGGGCAAAATAATGGGATTCGAAGACAACACGATTCCCCAATTCGAGATACTCTTGATAGCCTTGATAAGGCAAATAGGGAATCTCACCAGTGTCAAGATAAGCCTGTGCCGCCTGTAAAATTTCTTCTTTTACCTCTGCTGGATTCACGCGTTTTCCTCCTGAATAGAGCGTCCGAAGACTTCGATTTGGGTCAACGCTGGAAATGGTGAGGGATCGTCATTTTGGATCAGTTCATGCAATTTTACCCAAGTGACCGTTCGCGGCTGGAAAGAAAACCGTTGAGGCTGGCTGCTTTTGACCGAATGCAAGATTTCTTGACTCCCATCGGAAAACGCCAACGTGACTTGTTGCCAATAGCTATCATGGGGAAAATCCGCCCGTAACGTAAGCGCACATTGGTCGATGCTGACCTCATGACCAAAGTCGATCGTCAAAGCGGCATCTGCTTGTTGATTGATCCCCCATGAGCCATAGGGATAATTGCCATGAGACGTATTGGCAAAAATGCCATCAATAGCGTTACAAGCGAAAAACGTCGCATCATCTCTTGTTTCAACATTGGCATGGGCATGCGGATAGGCACCCAAGAATTCTTTTTGATCATGAGGGTTTAAGGCGACGTTGCGGTAAGCCGCTAGTTCTTCTTTTGTTGCTACCCGCACACTCAAATAGTGACTTTTCCCAGCAAAACGGCCTTCTGGCGCAGCTTCTTTGGCATTTTTACTAAGATTTACGGGGTAGATCCACTCGTTGCCTTTGATGTACACCAAAGTAGTCGCCAGCGTTTCATCGAGTGTGACCCACACAAATTGTCCGCTGCGTGAGAGCGAAACAACGATTTTATCTCCGTCCTCGTAACAACACTCTTGGGATGCCAACGTGACAAAGTCTTCCGCCGTCGCTTGCAGAAGGGTAGATTCACTTTCAGGTGCTCGTTTGCCTTGTTTTACTTGATGCTTTTGGTCATAAATCGTTAAGGAAATCTGGGTCATTGCATGTAGCTCCTCTCGTATTTTCTCCATTATAGCGATGTCGACAAAAAAATGTAACTGTTTCCAGCGATTTTTTACTATTTTTTTACTTAAAATCGAGAAATGTAACGGTTTCCATTTATTTATTTTACTAAATAAAGTAAAATAACAACTAAAAGGAGCTGTTTGCATGAGAAACTTCCAAGAAGCATTAAGTAAGAACCCTCTTCGAACCAAAACCGATCTAGAAGAGGCCCTTGTTGATCTGGTCACTTCCATATACGAATGTATGGCACAACAAGGAACTCCCGGGAGGGTCCACCTAGGAAATTCAGGAGCGGTGTACACTCAGGAAAAGAGTGACATCGAAGGCTTTTTACGGACACTCTGGGGATTGGGCCCATTGTTCAGCCAAGAAGAAGCGTGTCTTCGTTTCCCAAAACTTTTTCAACAAGCCAATGCCGGGATCGTTGCAGGCACCACCCCGACCTCTCAGGAGTACTGGGGAAAATTGCATGACTATGACCAATTGTTTGTGGAAATGGGTGCCCTTGCTAGCTATTTGATTTTTACCAAACCGATCTTTTGGGATCGCCTCACACCAAGAGAGCAAACGAATCTCTTTGATTGGCTCAGCCAGATCAATCAGCACACGATCCCTAAAACCAATTGGCTCTTCTTTCGGATTTTAGTCAATACCTTCTTTGAAATGGCAGCATTGCCTTTTGTAGAAACCACCCTTTTGGCTGATCAAGAAGAGATCGAGAGGTATTACTTAGCAGACGGCTGGTATTTTGATGGCTATGAAAATCAAATCGACTATTATATTCCTTTTGGGATGCAATACTACGGACTCCTTTACAGTGTTCTTACCTGTCGTTCCCAATGCCCTTATCAGTTTAACTACCGTCAAAGAGCCGCTACGTTTGCTCAATCCTTTAAGCAGTGGTTCACAAAAACCGGTGCGGCATTGCCTTTTGGCCGTAGTCTAACGTATCGGTTTGCGCAATCAAGTTTCTTTGCCGTCGGTGCTTTCGCCGATATAGAATATGAAGGCTTCACAAAAAATGAAGGAAAATATTTACTGTTACAAAACATGCGTTACTGGTTTCGCCAACCAATCTTTACGCAAGAAGGCTTTTTAAGTATTGGCTATGCCTACCTCAACCTAAATATGGCTGAAGGCTATAACGCACCAGGATCGCCTTATTGGGCTTTCAAAAATTTCTGTGTATTGGCAATCCCAGCGGATGCTGAATTTTGGACGCTTGAGGAGCAGGTGTCAACCTTTGCCCCACAGGTGCGCAATCCGCATAGTCGGATGCTCTTGGTGCATAACCAAGAAGGGACAGAATTGCAAGCTTTCACGGCGGGGCAGCATTCCCACGAACATGCTCACGGCAATGCCAAATACGAAAAGTTTGTGTATTCGACAACGTTTGGGTTTAGCGTACCGAAAGCAACCGTTTTATTGAAACAAGGTGCTTATGATAATACATTGGCGATCTCAGAAGGGCAGACGGATTTTAAAACGGCTTTTGGTTATGAAGCCTTTGCGATTGAAGATGACTACGTCTATAGTCGCTGGCGTCCCTACGAACAGGTCATCATCGAAACCTTTGTGATTCCGATGTATCCTTGGCATCTGCGTTACCATCGGATTCAAACGGATCGAAGGTTGCAACTGGTCAATGGCAGCTTTGCAGCACCGGCTGATGGTACTGCGTTTTCTAGCAAAGAAGGCACCTTTTATCAAAGCTCGGTTGGCTGTGTTGGTATCAAAACCTTCGCGACGCATCAAGAGGGTACCCTCTTGATGCCAGAACCCAACACGAATCTACTTTATAGTCGAACAGTCATCCCTCAAGTAAGCAAAACCGTTCTCGCCGGACAACAGGAATGGCTCGTTGCGTGTTTAGGCAATGCCTTTTCTGATCAGATCCCACCCTTTGATGTCACTATCACAGCGGACAAAATAACAATGAGCAAAGGGGATCAGAGAAAAACTATTCAGCTTAACTACTAGCAAAAAATTACTGGCAAATGCTAGTAGAAAAGCTACCGAAAACACCTTTCTAATTTACTGGATTGAAGAATGTCCCCCCAGAAGTTCGCTTTCAGTCTAACGTTTCAGCGTCGGTACCTTCTGCCCCCTCCGTTTCTATTGGCAAAGAGCAAAAAAATACTTGTACCACAAAACGGTTCTTCACACATTGTGAAGCGCCGTTTTTTTGGTACAAGTGATTCATGTTTTGATTGACGATCAGTGCTTATTTCCCGAAAAGCTTTTGGAGAAATCCTTTTTTCTCAGAGACTTCCTTTGTTTCAGTCACCTGAAGCGGTCCAGTTTCCTTCACGACTTGCTGAAAGCCACGATTGTCTTGCATCAACAGACCGTTTAGTTCCAGGATCCCAGACAGACTGCCAATCATCCGCCGCACTTCTCCCGCACTTTTACCGAAAAAGCGCTGGTCGTCATTTGCTTCGGCTTCTTCCAAAATAACCAGCAGCTGCTGGATGCTTTGATTTTGTTCACCTAAGACGTACGACAACTGGTCAACTTCCACTGTTGTAGTTGCCGCTGACGGTACTAAATCTGTTATTAGCTTTAAGCTATCTAAATAATCCTTTAAGTCAAAAATGAACGTTTGTGCCGCTTCATTATTCATTAATTGGCTTTGACTCAATTTTCTTTGTAGCGCTTCCAATTCACTTGAACGTTTAGAAAGTTCGCTTACGATCATTTCTATATCCATATGCCACCTCCTAATGACATTGTCCCGTTTTCTCTTTCATCCGTCAAGAATTCGTCGGACTTTTTTCTGCGTTTTTACCAATCACCCCTGACTATTGCTCCTGTTGGTACTTTGTGGGTGCGCACCCATAGCGCTTCGCAAAGAGCCGATTAAAATGGTTGATGTTTTGGAACCCTGATTGAAACGCCGCCTCTCGAATCGTTAGTGTTTCGTTGCTGCGTAGATAAAAAAACTTTTGAAACCGAGCTTGCAATAAATCTTCTTTGGGCGTGGTATGAAAAAACTGTTGATAGAGCTTGTAGAATTGGCTTTTACCGATGGAAAGCTCTCGGCTAAATTGGTAAAAATCCCATTGCTGTTCGCAATTGACTAACATTTTCAACCGCATCGCTTGAAACAGTTGATAGTGTTCATTTTGTGGTTGCGGGATGCTTTCTTCAAAATTGCGTTCAAGTAAGACCAATAGATTTGTCATATACGCCGCAATCAATTCTTCCGTGTGCCGTTGTGGCAACAAGGATTCATGATTGATCTTTTGGATCAATTTGTTGATTTGTTGAATATTTTTCGGCTGGAACAATTGGTTGCAAGGGATCGCATAGGTTTCTTCGATCACCTGATCCGTTTGAAACTCAACAAAGCTATTAAAAAAATCTTCTTTGCCACGATAATCTTGATAGACGGTTGGAGGAAAAAGAATGCAGCTACCTTTTTCACTGGTTTCTTGATGACCATCTTCAAAAGTGAAAACCATTGGAGACAACGTCAACACGAAAAGATAATGCTTTAAGCCAGAGGGGCGATAAATATGATCGGAAACAGCATTGTGCATTTGAAATCCTGAATAGGTTACGTTCAACTTCTCACTCCTTCCTACTTGCCTTTAGTATAAAGAAAACGGACAAAACGTCAATAGAATAAGACAGAATGTAGTGTTTATTTTCAAGGACTATCGCTACAATGAAAGAAAAGAAAGGGGTTGCAACATTGAAGAAAACTACGATGTATTTAGACAAACACTTTATTTTGGCACCAGTCGACGAACGGATCTATGGCTCTTTTGTGGAGCACTTAGGGCGCTGTGTGTACGAAGGGATCTATCAACCAGAAAGTCCTTTTGCCGATGAGCAAGGCTTTCGTCAAGATGTCGTTACCTTGATCAAGCAGTTGAATGTGCCGATCGTCCGTTACCCAGGAGGCAACTTCGTCTCTGGGTATAAATGGGAAGATAGCGTCGGACCTAAAGAGCAACGGCCAGCAAAAATCGATTTGGCCTGGCGGGTGATCGAGAGCAATCAGTTCGGCTTAAACGAATTTATGGATTGGACCAAAGAAGTCAATACGGCACCGATGATGGCGATCAATCTTGGGACACGAGGAATCGAAGCAGCGAAAAACTTGATCGAATACACCAATTTAAAAGGCGGCAGCTATTATAGTGATCTCCGTCGTACCCATGGGGTGGCCGATCCTCATGACATCAAACTTTGGTGTCTAGGCAATGAAATGGACGGCCCTTGGCAAGAAGGACATAAGACAGCCGATGAATATGGCCGTCTCGCAGAAGAAGCTGGCAAAGCGATGCGTCTGGTGGACCCAACGATCGAAACCGTTGCTTGTGGTAGTTCTTCTCTCACGATGCCGACCTTTGGCATGTGGGAAGATACAGTATTAAGTCATTGTTACGATCAAGTCGACTACATTTCCATGCATCAATATTATGGCAACCGTAACGGCGATAGCCAAGATTATCTAGCAAGCAATGTCGCAATGGATCAGTTCATCAGTCAAGTCGCAGCGATCTGTGATGCGGTGAAAGCCAAACGCCGAAGCAAGAAGACGATCAATATTTCCTTCGACGAATGGAACGTCTGGTATCACTCAAATGAACAGGATCAAAAAATTGAACCTTGGAGTCAACACCCACCACAATTAGAAGACGTCTATCACTTTGAAGATGCGTTACTCGTCGCAAGCATGATGATCACGATGCTTCATCACGCAGATCGCGTTAAAATCGCCTGCATGGCACAGCTGGTCAACGTGATCGCACCGATCATGACTTCCGATACTGCCGCTTGGAAACAAACGATTTTTTATCCTTATGAAATGATCAGCAACTATGGTCGCGGTCACGTGTTGCATAGTATCCTTCGAGGAGCTGATTTCGATAGCAGCCACGGGAAAGCTTCTTATGTGGATGCCATTGCGATCGAAAACGAAGATGACTATTTAACCTTTTTCTTAGTAAATAAGGATTTGCAGGATGCCAATGAATTCACTTGCGACTTGCGTCAATATGATTCATTGCAAATCGCTACCCATCAAGTCTTGCACCACCCAGACTTGCATGCCGTCAATACCGAAGCAACCCCGAACAACGTTGTGCCCGTCAATGGAAAAACAGCGGAATTGAATGACGGCATTTTGCGTGTCGTCTTGGAAAAACAAAGCTTCCAGATGCTACGCTTGAAGAAAAACGTCAGCAAGTAACGAGCGTATCTGTTTTAGCAAAAAAAGCAGCAGCCTTGGTGACATCCTGAAAAAACGAGACTTTTACGGAGTGGAGACATCCACTCCTTTTTTATGATCCCCCCCTGTTCGATTGCTGTTTTTCGCATTCTTAACTGATCTGGGCAAGGAAGCGGCAACTGCCAGCTTGCTTTCTCAAAAAAAATGAAACGACAAAAGAACACCCTGCGGCAGCTAAGATACCGCAGGGTGTTCTTGATTCATTGTTTAGCCGTTATAGGCATCAACGATGATTTGTTTCAATTCAGAGATTAGTGGTTCTTTTGGATTTGCTGTTGTACATTGGTCTTCGTAAGCCAATTCAGCCATGCGATCAACTGTTGTATCTAGTGTTTGTTGAGTGACGCCTTGCGCTTTCAAGCTCATGTCGATACCAACAGATTGTCCTAATTCGTAAACAGCTGTTGCCAATGCTTCAACCAATTCAGCCGTTGTTTTGCCTTTAAGGCCTAAGAATTTCGCAATGTCTGCGTAATCTGTATCGGCACGGAAGAAGTCATATTTAGGGAACATTGCATGTTTTTGTGGGTCTTTGGCATTGTAACGGATGATGTGCGGTAAAAGAATCGCATTTGTACGTCCGTGAGGAATACCATATTCACCACCGATTTTGTGAGCTACAGAGTGACAAATACCTAGGAATGCATTGGCGAAGGCCATACCTGCCATTGTTGAGGCATTATGCATTTTTTCGCGAGATTCCATATCAGGTGTTTTCACTGATTTTTCTAAGTAGTCAAAGACTAGCTTGATTGCTTGTAAGCTCAATCCACGAGTGTAATCAGAGGCCATTACGGACACATAAGATTCGATCGCATGAGTCAAGACGTCCATTCCAGTGTCTGCTGTAACAGAAGCAGGTACTGACATTACGAATTGAGGGTCAACGATTGCAACATCTGGTGTCAATGCGTAATCAGCTAATGGGTACTTCACGTGTGTTTCACTATCAGTGATAACCGCAAATGGGGTTACTTCAGAACCAGTACCAGACGTTGTTGGGATACAAACGAATTGGGTTTTTTCTGGTTTGTCGATCTTGTATGTCCGTTTACGGATATCTAAGAATTTTTGTTTCGCGCCGAAGAATGAAGTATCTGGGTGCTCATAGAACATCCACATGCCTTTGGCAGCATCCATTGCTGATCCACCACCAAGGGCGATCACTGTATCTGGTTTGAAATCAACCATCATTTTTGTTCCAGCGTAAACGGTGTTTGTTGATGGGTTTGGTTCTACGTCAGAGAAGACTTCGATTTTCACGTCATTTTTACGACGAGCAAGTACTTCACGAACCGTATCGCAATAGCCGAATTGAACCATACCAGGGTCACAAACGATCATGACACGTTCAACGTTTTCCATTTTCTCCAAGTACATTAGAGAGTTCTTTTCAAAGAAGATTTTTGGTGGCAATTTAAACCATTGCATATTATTTCTCCGTTTCGCTACAGTTTTCACGTTGATCAAGTTCACGGCAGAAACATTTCGTGATACAGAGTTTTTCCCGTATGAACCACAACCAAGTGTCAATGATGGAATCATTTCGTTGTAGATATTTCCGATACCACCTTCTGCAGATGGTGTGTTAACTAAGATACGGCAAGCTTTCATGCGTAGGCCGAATGCTAATTGCAAGTCTTCGTTTTCAGTGTGGATCACCGCTGTATGGCCTAATCCGCCTAAATCAAGCATTGCTTCACATTTTTCGAACGCGTCTTCTGTGTTGTTTGCTTTGATCATTGCTAAAACTGGAGAAAGTTTTTCTCTTGATAGTGGGTAATCAGCACCGACACCGTCAAGTTCAGCGATCAATAATTTTGTTCCTTCTGGTACGTTGATGCCTGCTAATTTCGCGATATCCATTGCTGAATGACCAACGATTGCTGGATTTACGGCATATTTCCCTTCGTTCATCACGGCATCTTCAAGTTTTTGTAATTCTTTTGCTTTTACAACATATACTTGATGTGCTTCAAATTCTGCTTTCACAGAGGCATAGACTTCTTTATCAACGATCACTGCTTGTTCAGAGGCACAGATCATTCCGTTATCAAAAGTTTTTGACACGATCAAGTCATTGACTGCTCGTTTCACTTTCGCTGTTTTTTCGATATAAGCAGGTACGTTCCCTGGTCCAACACCTAATGCAGGTTTACCAGTTGAGTATGCTGCTTTGACCATGCCAGCGCCACCAGTTGCTAATACGATCGCAATTCCTGGGTGGTTCATCAATAAGCCAGTCGCTTCGATTGATGGATGCTCGATCCATTGCACACAGTTTTCAGGTGCCCCAGCAGCGATGGCTGCATCACGAACGATACGTGCAGCTTCTGCTGAACATTTTTGTGCAGATGGGTGGAAAGCAAAAACGATCGGATTACGTGTTTTCAAAGCGATCATTGCTTTAAAGATCGTTGTAGATGTTGGGTTGGTTGTTGGTGTTACCCCACAAACGACACCAACTGGTTCAGCGATTTCGATCAAGCCTTTTTGTTTGTCTTCATTGATCACGCCGACTGTTTTGTCATGTTTGATACTGTTCCAAATATATTCTGAAGCGTACATGTTTTTGATTGCTTTATCTTCATAGATACCACGGCCAGTTTCTTCTACTGCCATTTTAGCTAAAGGCATGTGTTTGTCTAATGCTGCCATTGCCATTTCATGAACAATGTGGTCCACTTTTTCTTGATCAAAGCTTTCCATTTCTTTTAACGCCACATTTGCCTTCGTTGCTAAATCGTCGATCATTGCTTGTACGTCGATTGTCACTTCTTTTTCCAATGTCTTAGCCATTGTTTGTCCTCCTAGTTTTTAAACATGTTTTGTTTGTTAACTACTTCACATACAAATCATACAACATCTTTTTTTGTTTGTAAATAGTTTTTGTGATTTTTTTCACAGTTTATTAAACTCCCTTTAAATTAAGCGTTTTCAAGAGCTTTTAAGGAAAAGAAGTGGACAAAAGTTTCGGTTTTTATTAAGAAAAATGTCATGTGCTAAGTTGAACAATGGAGGGATTTACGAAAACACCTTATCCCTACTAAATATGATCATCTGCTCTTTTCACTTTTTCTGTCAAACGTCATATGATCTGAAAGGATTATTCATAAGAAGGGTCCTCTAATACATCCCATTTCATTAGGCGTTGGCTTCTTGCCGTAAATGCCTTCTGTTTAAACACCTCACAAGCTTTTATTACAAGAGGTGATGCATTTTGTTCATTTAGCTGCTCGATGGGGAAAAAAACTGCTCCCAATGAATCTTGGCCTGTAAATTGAGGAACATTCTTCTCAAGACTTCCAACGGTTGTTTGAATCTCATAAAAGACACAGATGTGATTATTCATAGATGTTCCTTGATAGTGCCAGGGGTAAAGAAAATTAATTGCCCCTAATTGATGATAGCTAGTGACGGTCATGCCGGTTTCTTCTTTAAATTCTCGGCACAGCGTGTCTTCCAGCAATTCACCTGCCTCCATGCTGCCGCCTGGCAAATCATAGCGGTTTTGATAAGGTCCCGCCTTCTTTTTGATGACGGCCAAGCAGTTGCCTTGAAACAAAATTCCATATACTCCAAATGCGGTATGGTACAACCGAATCCCTCCTAACTTGTATCTATTCTACGTAAATCAAAACAAATCATCAACAGGCTTAGTCGATTTATGTCTTACATCGAACATGCTTGGCTTGATTCATAAAAAAACGACCAGCCAGCGCTGATCGTCTTTCTCTTTAAAACAAATCTTCTTGGTCTGCTTCTGTTAGAGGCTTCCCGTGGGCAAGCTGGGAAACAACATGCGCCATCTTTTTGTAGGAATCATTCAATCCGATTCCGCCTTTTTTCGGCATCTTCAAGATATAGATATCTTTGGCATAGATTGCCACTGCTGGGTTTTCCTCTGACATCGCTGCAGCCCCTGGAATTCCTTGTGCATTGAATACTTTCGTCAATCCTGCTGCCATTTCGCCAAAATTAGGATAATGCATCGCAGGTCCGCAAAGAACGGCATCGGCGTCAAATTTTTTAGCAAACCCCACAAATTTTTTATTCACTTCTTCTTGATGCTCGTGATAATATTGGTCACCACAATAAATCGTTGCAACGATTTGTGCGTCTTGCTCTTGAAAAAGTGGATTCAAGGTTCGACCTGGACCAAGGGCAGCTTTTTTGCCGCTTGGCGGCAACTGAGCATTTTCATCACTTCCCATCCCTGCAGTGACATGATTGAGAATCAAAATTATTTTTTTCATGAGCGGTGCCTCTTTTCTTACAGATCATCAAAATCGAAATCATCAAAATTGATTTCCTCTTCTTCTTGTTCAACGGCATCCGCTTCTTCTTTTAGATATTGATTATCTAAGACTTTGATAAACGGGTAATAAATAGCCATTCCTAAGAGGATCAACAAGACTTGTAACACGGCCGCTTGCCAACCACTGACTAAGAAACCAGAAATAATCGGTGGCGTGGTCCATGGCAGCTGAATTCCATTGGTATAGTTGACTAACCCAAGATCCATACAGAAGTAAGAGATAATAATATTGATCGTTGGCACTAAAGCAAAAGGAATCAGCAGAACTGGATTCAAGACGATTGGTAACCCAAAGATGATTGGTTCATTGATCCCGAAAATACCTGGGATTAACGATAACTGTGATAGTTTTTTGACCCTTTGGCTTTTACAGACTAAGATCATGACTAAAATCAAAGATAATGTCGAACCGCCCCCGCCAAAGGTCGCGAACATGTCTTGAAATTGACCGGTGATGATGTTAGGAATTTCTGCGCCATTCTTGAAAGCATCTAAGTTTTCAATAGATAATGCCCGTAAGATAGGGTTGAAGACGGCACCGACCACACTGGAACCATTGATCCCAAAGAACCAGAAAAAATGCAAAAATAGGTAAGCTATGATCATGGCACCTAAAGTATTTCCTAAACTTAACAACGGTGTCTGTAAGAACTTAAAGAGGATCTCTTGGAGATTGCCATAAGACGTCAAGTTGGCTAACCAGTTGGCGATCATAAAAACCGTCACGATCACAAAACTAGGAATCAATGCCTCAAAGGATTTCACCACGGTTGGGGGAACACCGTCAGGCATTTTGATCGTCCACCCTTTGCGTAATAACGCAACGAACATTCTGGTGGAAATCAAGGCAACGACCATCCCTAAGAACAAACCGCTGGAACCCATCCACCGTAATGGCAGGCTGCCAACTTCATACACTTCCGTAGAGCCTTCTGGTGTGAAAACGGTCGTAAATGGTGTCACGATAAAAAAAGAAACGAGTGAAATAATGGCTGCTTGCATGGCATCAACTTTAAACTGTTTTGCCAAACTATACCCGATCCCACCAACGGCTAAAATCGTCATAATGTCAAAGCTGGCTGTTGCTGGCATATTCAACATCGTTGCCCAGTTGTCTCCCAGCAAACTGCTCATCATCTCGTTCCAATTTGGAATCGGAAAATTGGTCAAGACTAAAAAGAGTGAACCCACGATCAACAACGGTGTGGATAATAAGAAACCATCACGAATCGCAATCAAATATTTGTTTTCACCAATCGTCTTTGCCATCGGTGTTAACACTTTTTCTAACCAGTTTAAAAATTTCTGCATTTTTCTTCCTCCCATCTGCGTGCTATCTGGCAGATAACACGTAGTCCCCTGTTACTCCAACACTTTTATTACTTTGCTTTGGCTTTTTTGATCAAGCTTAAGGCATCTTTCAATGCTCGTTCGCCATCCATCATGCCGTATGCTTCTGTTGCGATCGTGCCGACTGGAATCCCCATTGGCTCGAAAGTTGCTTTCATTTTGCTATCTAAGTGTCGTACTTGTGGACCTAACAAAATAGCAACTGGTTTTTCTTGTTCGACTTTTTCTTCTGCATGGATTGCAGGGAATGCTTCGATCGTCAAAGGCATGTTGTGCTTTTTGACGACTTCCATCATTTTATTGACCATGATACTCGTTGACATTCCAGCTTCACAAAACAAATAGATTTTTTTCGTTGCCATATCCATTCCTCCAATGTTTGTTTTTCTCAATCGCGGTTGTTAGACCGGCGCTTTGATTCGTTCTTCATACGCTTCCAACCATTCTTTCGTAATAGGCTCGATCATGGTTGTCTGCTCAGGTCCTGGCGTTGCCATAAAAATAGCTGGCGCTTGATTGGTGGTTGCGACACTAAAGGTAAATTCTACATTGGTTGCCACGCCCCAGCGCCCCTGTTTATCTAAGGCGATCAGCGAGAAGGCGCCGGCTTTGCCATAGCGCTTCTTCAATCGCGCTTCAAAGTCGTAAACGGCTTGATCACATGCTTCTTGCGGTGCTAGCCCTTCTCCCATCAAACGGACGATTTCGTAGGAAAGGCAGCCTTTCATCAAGTCTTCCCCTAACCCTGTGGCAGCGGCACCGCCGATTTCACTATCCACATAATAACCAGAACCAGATAAAGGTGAATCGCCGACACGACCGCTTTTTTTCATAAATAAACCAGAACTAGAGGTTCCTGCTGCCATACTTTGGTGTTCATCTAGCGCAACTACTCCCACTGTATCGTGGCCGTCATAGGGATCGAGGTTGTTGGCAGCGATCTCTGCTTTGCGCTTTTCCCAAATGGTTTTGGCTCGCGGTGTCAGCATCGCTTTGGGCTGGAATCCTTCGGCAAGCGCATAAGCGACCGCTCCTTGGCCGATCCGAAAACTATTGAATTTTTCCTCACTTAGGCGGCGTGCCACGGAAATAGGATTTTCCACATCGACGATCCCAGCGACGGCACCAATTTTGAAGGTATCACCATCCATGAAGGCAGCGTCCATTTCCAACACGCCTTCTTCGTTGGGCAGCCCGCCATACCCCACCGATTTATAAAATGGATAATCTTCCACTGCTTTAATGGCTGTTTCTACTGCATCTTGGCAGGAGCCTTGTTGTTCTAATAGTGATTTAGCAGCGAGCACGCCATCGTGTGCCATCCGCCATGTAGCAATCATTCCCCACATAAATATCCCTCCATTTTTCATAGCGCTTTCAAGTATATTCTATACGGTATATACTACTATGTCTATACTAAAAAAAGAGTTTCTCAAAAAAATTGGAAAAACTCTTCTTCGTTCGCGTCTTCGCTTATTTTGTCAGTGCTTGTAAGCTGCGCAGATAAATTTCAAGATTCATCCGTAGATCGGCAACCGCCATGTACTCATCTTGGTTATGAGCGATCCCTTTTTGCCCTGGAAAAGACGGACCGAAAGCAAGGATATTTGGCATCTTGCGGGCATAGGTTGCTCCTGTAGTGGTCACGGGGGTTGGATCATTGCCCGTTACTTGGTGATAGATCGTCGATAGCGTTTGGATTTCGGGGGCATCTTTTGATCGGCAGAACCCCGGAATGCTGCGAAGGATCGTAAGGCTTGCCCCTTCTGGCAATGCCTTTTGCACCCCAGCGAGTACTTGTTCCTCCGTTACCGATACAGGATAGCGAAAGGCCACTTCTAACGCTAGTCCACTGGCGGATTTTTGGAGAACCACAGGGGTCAAGATCAACTTTCCTGAATCAGCATCTTCTAGTACCAAATCAACGCCTTCGCCATAGTGCTGCTGGTGAAAACTTTGGGCGATCCACTGCAAAGCTGCTTGCAAGGACGGTGTCGCCGCTAGTTGCGGTGCTGCTTGCTGGGCAAGCTTTGTAATGGCATTGTCCCCTAGCTCAGGGGCATTGCTAGGGGAGCGTTTGCCTAGTGCTTCAAAGGACTGGCTGCCTATGGTTACCGATAGGTGGTCTGGCACATGATCGCGGAATTGATCGCCAGAAAACGCCGCTAACAGCTGCTGTTCTTGGGCGGGCAACGGAAAATCAAGTTGCACATTGACGACACCTCGTTCGCCGTAAACCACTGGGTACTTGCAGTCTGGCGTAAAACCAAAACGCGGTGGCTGCTCAGCCGCTAGATAATGCGGGATATCCGACATACCGCTTTCTTCATCTGTACCGAAAATGATCCGCAGCGGTAATTGCGGTTGATGACCAAGGTCTTTCAACAATTTCATGGCAAACAAACAGCTGATGATTGGGCCTTTGTTGTCTAAAATCCCTCGGCCATAAAAGTTGCCGTCCTTTTCAGTTAGTGCAAACGGTGGATAGCTCCAGCCAGAACCTGCCGGCACGACATCCAAGTGTCCTAACACACCGATATAGTCGGTATCCGTTGGTCCCCAATGGGCATAGCCGATTGCATCATCAATGACCGTTGTTTGAAACCCGTATGCTGCGCTTTTTTCCATGACGTATGCTAACACTTCTCGTGGTCCCTTGCCATAAGGCGCATGGGGCGCCGGCTCACCTTTGACGCTTGCAATCTGCATCACTTCGCTCAAAAGCGTGAGAAATTCTGACCAATTGGCTTCAATACTTGCTGTGAGTGGATCCACTGTCTTCACCTCTAAAGGATTGATTTTATTTTTGACGAACTAATGTATTTTTGAAGGTATATTTGTCTGCTCGGTAATAGGATGTATCGTATAAGATCGGTTTGGCTGATGCGGAATAGGTCATCGAATGGACCAAAAGCATCGGTTCCTCTTGAGGCACCTGTAAAAGTTTCGCAATATCGGCAGGACTTTTCACAGCTTCCACCTCTTGATGGGAATAACCAATCTCGATGTTGGCTTCAATGACTTGATATAAAGACGACTCTAATTGAGCTTTCGTGAGTTCTGCGGTGCCTTCTTGCAGATAGCGTTTCAGTACGTAAAGATTTTCCACCGTCATCGGCTCATCATCAAAGTAACGCAAGCGCACCAAATAAACGATCGGTTCCTTGGCGTAATCACCAAACAACTGACCAATCTCTATCGGGAGCTCTTTGACGGTTTCGATATGCAGAACTTCCGTACGGGTCTTTTTCCCTTGGACCTTTGCAGTTTCAGTAAAACTTTGAAGGCCGCCGGAGCCGCTTTGGATCTTGGGCTGTTTCATGACATAGGTTCCTTTGCCTTTTTCTTTCACCAACAAATTCTGGCCAATCAATAGATCGATGGCTTTGCGCACCGTTAAACGGCTGCACTGAAATTCCTCTGCTAAATCATAATCGGAAGGAAGTTTTTGGCTCGTCACGTACGTACCTTCATGAACCCGTTGCGCAATCTGCTGGGCAACTTCTTGAAATACTGCTTGTTTTTTCAACGTCTCTCCTACTTTCTTTCACTTTGCTACCATTCATAAAACGATCGATTGGCACTGACGCCAGAAGAAACACTGACAAACGCTTGTTCATCGATTCCTTGGATCATGCCTTCGACGGTCTTGAGTTCTCTATGGGAAATGACAAGTAATAATAGTTTTTTCTGTTGATGATCAAATCCACCTTCGACATCGTTGATGACCGTGATGCCTCGCTGCAAGGCACATTGCAGCGTCGTAATGACGGGTTCTGCTTTTTCTGTAACGACCAGCAGCTGCACACGCCGCTGCTTCAGGTTGACGTAGTCGACCATCCGCCCACTGATGAAGAAGGAAATGGCACTATAAAAAGCATAGGGCCAGCCAAAGATCAGCCCGGCTGCTAGCTGCAAACTGACATTGAAGCCGATAAAGAAACTGCCGATACTTCTACCAGTGGCTTTTTTCACTAAAATCCCTAAAATATCAAGCCCACCCGTTGAAAAATCGTCGTTCAATGTCAAGCCCACCGACACCCCGTGCAGCAATCCGCCGAACACGGCACAGATCACCGGATCGGTCGTTAAAGCAATGACCGGTACCACCTTCATCATAACAGAAGACAGGACGACGGTACAAACCGTCATGATGGTAAATTCTCGATCGATTTTGACCCAAGCAACCGCTAACAATGGCGCATTAAAAAAAAGCACCAAAAGCGGGATCGAAAGCTGCAGATTCAACTGCTCATCTAAAAGCTGCGACAGCAATTGCGACAAACCAGTGATCCCACTCGCATAAATATTTCCCGGCAGCCAAAAGAGATTTAGGGCAATCGACGACAGCAATGCATAGATCAAAGCAACAAGCATTCGTTTTCTATAACGTGCCATGTTTTTCCTCCTCCGCTTCGCTTTTAGTATATATCATTAAGTATATACTGTCACGCAGAAAAAGCAGGCGAAATGAGGGGGGAAACAGGAACGAAGCAATGTAAAAACACGCCAAAATCAAGGAGTAAAACGTTGGTATCAAAGGTTTTTTAAGATTTTTTTAAAGCGAGTAAATCACTTGAAATTCGCTAAAAAATGAATAAAATAAAAAGTGTAAAAACAAAAGAACAAAGAAAGGATGATTCTTATGACACATGAGATTGTGCCACGCCGCTCAGATTCATACAGTATGACACCTTTTGATTTCTTTGAAGATTTTGGCCGCAGTTTTTTTGATGGGTTTCCATCGAACCTGATCAAAACCGATATTCACGAGAATGACAAGGAATTTCTCGTTGAAGCAGAACTGCCTGGCATCCCTAAGGAAAATATTCAAGTAACCTATGAGAATGGGGTTTTAACGATTACGGGACAACACCAGACGGATCATGCGACCGAAGATGAAAAAGGACGTCTGGTTCGCAGCGAGCGCAGCTTGACAAGCGTTCGGCGACAATACCTGTTAGAAAACGTCAAAGAGGATGAAATCAAAGCCTCTTACGCTGAAGGAATTTTGAAATTGACGTTGCCAAAAGATCAAGGCAAACAAGCGTCAAAGAAACTGATTCCGATCGAGTAGCGAAGGCAATCAAAACACTGCAGCAAAACGAGCGATCTCTGTTTTGCTGCGGTGCTTGTTTTATTTTAGAAACTGTCCGACTACTAAAAAAACGCACCATCGCTTCTGAGAAAGCGACGGTGCGTTTGTGCTTATTCTTTGGTTTCGTCTTGGATGCTCGTTGCGTCTTCGACATCAGCTGGTTCGATTTGTGTCTCAACGGATGCAACAGTTCCAGGTTTCACTGTGCGGATCGCTGAACGATCAAACTCTAAGAAAATTCCTTCACAGTCGATGATCACGGTGCTTTTTTCTGTGTTGACTTCAGAAAGAACGCCGTGGAGTCCGCCGATGGTTACGACTTCATCGCCAGCTTTCATATTTTCTAAAAGATTTTTACGCTCTTGCTGTTGTTTCTTTTGTGAACGACTCATAAAGAACCACATTGCCACTAAAGCAACCAGCATAAAGAGCATTGGTAAAGATTGTGCCATTTTTTTCACCTCGATTTATTTTCTTTCTATAAGATACTTTATCAGAATTCCTCTATTATTCCCACCATTTTAGTAGAGAATGTTAGAAATTCCTCGCATTTTCCTTGTTGAACCCATACTCTTCAATAAAATGCTCACGGAACTCCAACAAGTTGTCGTCCATGATGGCTTGACGGACATTTTTCATCAGATTCAATAAGAAGTAGACATTGTGGTAAGACGTCAAACGCATACCAAAGGTTTCATCACATTTGATCAAGTGGCGGATGTACGCACGAGAATAGTTTTTACATGTATAGCAATCACACTTCTCGTCAATTGGTCGAAAGTCACGGGCATATTGCGCATTTTTCACGACTAAACGACCTTTTGAAGTCATACAGGTACCGTTTCTTGCGATCCGTGTTGGTAAAACGCAGTCGAACATATCGACACCGCGAATCACGCCATCGATCAAGGAGTCGGCTGCCCCAACGCCCATTAGGTAACGTGGTTTATTTTCTGGAATCCAAGGGGTCGTAAATTCCAACACGCGATTCATTTCCGCTTTTGGTTCGCCAACTGACAGGCCGCCGATAGAATACCCTGGGAAGTCCATACTAATCAAGTCTTGGGCACTTTGCTTGCGCAAGTCTTCAAAGCCTGCACCTTGAATGATCCCAAACAAGCCTTGACGATCTGGATTGGCATGAGCTTTCAAGCCACGTTCTGCCCAGCGAGACGTCCGTTCCACCGATTTTTTGACGTAGTCATAGCTTTCATCAAATGGCGGACACTCATCAAAACTCATCATGATATCTGATCCTAATTTGTTTTGGATATCAATCGCTTTTTCAGGAGATAAAAACATTTTCGACCCATTCAAATGGTTTTTGAAATGGACACCTTCTTCGACGATGTTGCGCATTTCGGCTAATGAAAAGACTTGGAAACCACCTGAATCTGTTAAGATCGGTTGATCCCAATTCATAAATTTATGTAAGCCGCCTGCTTCTGCAACAATGTCTTCTCCTGGACGCAACCACAAGTGATAGGTATTGCTTAAAATGACGCCTGCACCCATTTCTTTCAACTCTTCAGGGGCAAGGGTTTTAACCGTTGCTAATGTGCCGACTGGCATGAACATTGGCGTTGGAAAGGTTCCGTGAGGCGTGATCAGTTCGCCTAAACGGGCACCGGTATGCTTTTCTTTCTTTATCAGACGATAACGAATGGCTGGTTCCGTCATTCATTTCCCTACTTTCTCTCTAAACTCAATTAACTGTGCAACGCTATCTATGATAAGGGTTGCCCTTACATTTTGCAAGGAAGTTTAAAGAAACTAAGAGTATTTTCTCCTAGTTATGCGAAACATCTATTACTTTTTTTTGAAGATTTAGCGAAAGTTTGCTATCATGTTATTTATATTGAAGGGAGGTTTTTTGAAATGAAATCAAATAGAGAACTAAAAGCAGAAGCAAAAGCAATCCTGAGAGGCCGCTGGAAAGACAGTGTTTTGATGTGTATTGTACCGACTTTGATCTCGATCGCTATCGCACTCGTCATTATCGTTCTTGCTGTTATTCCATTGTATCAAAGCGGTATGTTTAATGATCTTGGTTCCACTGACGCAGTCAATTCCGCAGGAGGAAGTGGCAGCGGCAGTGGTGGCGGTTTGATCAGCGGTCTATTTTCTGCCTTATTCGGTGCTGGGATCTCTTGGACTTTCCTTGACATTTTACGCGGTAAGAAGCAATCGATCCAGCCTTTTTCTGATGTCTTTCGCGGCTTCAGTGGCGCTTTCGTGTTAGGGATCATCGTCATCTATATTCTGTCGACTATTTTCACGACGTTGTGGACGTTCCTGTTTATCATTCCTGGGATCATTAAAGCTTATTCTTATTCTCAAGCATATTTTGTCTTTTATGATACCTATGAAGAAACGGGCATGCGGCCAGATTTTCTCAGCTGCATCACAGGTAGCCGTCATTTAATGAAAGGCTACAAAGGTCAACTGTTCATCCTTGATCTGAGCTTCATCGGCTGGCACATTTTGGCCATCATGACAGCAGGAATTGGCTACTTATGGTTGACGCCATACATCAGTGCAACCAAAGCAGCATTCTATGACAATCTGCCTAAACGAGCACTTGCTTAAAAGATCGGTTCGCCGGTCTTTTTTTTTGAAGAAAAGAATCGTTTTCTTTTGCAAACGCTTCCGTTTCGTGTTATAGTATAAGTGTAAGGAAGGTAGCAACTCTGTTGGTGGTTTTCGTAAATATCGCAAACTCAATCTACTAAAAGTTGTTGAACGTACAAGTTTCACCTAGTACCAAACGTGTAAAGTAACAAGAAGAAAAACGTAACAAGGATCGAACATTTCCATATCGAAAAATGATACGTCTCATTTTGTATCGGAATACACGAAACATGTGTAAGTTTGTAAATGAAAACAAATTTTCGAGAAACATTGCTTTGCATGGACCACAAAAAGCGACCACCACTTATACCTTCCTCTAGTAGTAAGCTGGGCGACAAAAAAAGCAGTTCTAAAAGTTGAGAAATTGATTCAACTTAAAGAGCCGCTTACGTCGCTCAGTTTTTTTGTTTATTTTAAGAACATCGCATCGCCAAAGCTAAAGAAGCGATATCGCTCATCGATGGCATGCTGGTAGGCAGAAAGTGTTAGGTCGCGTCCTGCAAAGGCACTGACTAACATCACTAAGGTTGATTTTGGTAGGTGGAAGTTGGTAGAAAAAGCTTCCACGATTTTAAACTGATAGCCTGGCGTGATAAAAATACTCGTCCACCCACTATCGGCTTTGATTTGCCCATCAAACTTGGTCCCAATGGTTTCTAATGTACGGATCGAAGTCGTTCCGACTGCAACGATCTTGCCACCATTTGCCCGAACCTCGTTCAATTGTGCGGCAGCTTCTTCTGTCAAACGGTAAAATTCGCTGTGCATCTCATGATCAGCGATATTATCGACACTGACTGGACGAAACGTTCCTAAACCAACGTGCAAAGTCAGATAAACCAGCTTGACGCCTTTCGCTGCAATCTGCTCTAGCAATTCTGGGGTAAAATGCAAGCCGGCAGTTGGTGCGGCAGCTGAGCCGTTTTCTTTGGCATAAACCGTTTGATAGCGGTCTGGGTCTTCTAGCCGTTCTTTGATGTAAGGCGGTAACGGCATTTCGCCAAGTGATTCCAGAATCTCTAAAAAGATTCCTTTGTATTGAAAACGAATAATCCGGCCGCCGTGATCGAGCTCTTCTTCCACCACTGCCTCTAATCGTCCGTCGCCGAAGGTGATCTTCGTGCCGGCTTTGGCTCTTTTGGCTGGCTTGATCAAGGTTTCCCACGTATCCCCTTCAATATTATTCAGTAAAAGGATTTCCAGATGGGCACCGGTTTCTTGTTTTTCGCCATAGATACGAGCTGGTAATACCCGCGTATCATTCATCACCAAGGCATCCCCTGGTTCCAATTCATCAATGATGTTATAGAAGTGCTTGTCCTCAAATTTGCCAGTCTCGCGGTCAACCACTAATAAACGGGAACTTGAGCGATCACTTAATGGCGTTTGAGCGATCAGTTCTTCCGGTAATTCAAAATCAAAATCTTCAGTTGTAAGCATGTTGTTCCTCTCTTTCCCTAAATTCTTCTCTATTCTAGCATGTTTTTATAAAAATTGAAAAAACAGCTTTTAATTCTGCCCTTTCTTAGAAAAAAATAAAGAGACTGCTGCTAAGGCCTTCAGCAAAAAAGTCTCCTTTTTCCCAATGAAAAATAACGACATATTTCCGCTGCTTCTTTTCTCTATGCATCGCTCCTTAATTTGGACTTGCTTATGGCGCTATTTTCAGTTTTGTCTATACAATTATGAAAAAAATGGGCAGATTATTTGAATAACACGTGACTTTTCGGCATACTTAGTACAGATTCTAAGCCATTATTCAGATTGCTTAAATAAAAATAGAGGTGACATCATGATTGAGTTTCAGCAGGTATCCAAAATTTACAAAGGTGGTAAAGTCGCTGTTGAAGATGTGAATCTTTCCTTTGAAAAAGGCGAATTCATTTGCTTCATCGGGACAAGTGGTAGTGGAAAGACGACTTGTATGCGGATGATCAACCGTATGACGGATCCTTCTAAAGGAAAAATCTTGATCAATGGAAAAAGCGTTACAGAGATCAACCCAGTGGAGTTACGCCGTCAAATCGGCTATGTGATCCAAAGCATCGGTTTGATGCCTCACATGACGATTCGGGAAAACATCACATTGGTTCAAAAATTGTTAAAAGTCAGCCAAGAAGAACGCAACAAAACTGCCGAGCGTATGATCGACTTAGTGGAATTGCCACGAGAAATGCTCGACCGTTACCCCAACGAATTGTCTGGAGGGCAACAGCAACGGATCGGTGTTGTCCGTGCCTTGGCAGCTGACCAAGATGTCATTTTAATGGATGAGCCTTTTGGCGCACTAGACCCAATCACTCGTGACTCCTTACAAGATTTGGTTAAAGACTTGCAAGAACGGCTTGGAAAAACCGTCGTCTTCGTTACCCATGATATGGACGAAGCATTGAAGCTTGCTAGCCGTATCGTGATCATGAGTGAAGGAAAAGTCATTCAATTTGATACACCAGAAAATATTCTGCAACACCCAGCAACACCGTTTGTGGAAGAATTGATCGGTGAAGACCGCTTGTTACAAGCAAAACCTGACACGACGCCAGTCAAAGACGTAATGTTAAATACCCCGATCGCTATCACACCAGAAAAATCCATACAAGAAGCGATTCACTTGATGCGGGAAAAACGGGTCGATACCTTGCTTGTTACCGACAATAGCAACGTGCTAAAAGGCTACATCGATGTCGAATCCATCGACCGCAACCGTGGCAAAGTTACTAGTGTCGGCGATATCTTGAACAAAGATGTCTTTTTCGTTCGCGAAACCGCCTTGTTGCGGGATACCTTGCAACGCATCTTAAAACGCGGCTTAAAATATGTCCCAGTAGTAGATGCCGACAAACATTTAGTTGGGATTTTGACCCGTGCTTCCTTAGTTGATATCGTTTATGACGTGATTTGGGGCGATGAGCCATCGATCATGGAAGCCATTGAGTCGGCGAAACCTGAAGAAACTGAGGAGGTCTAGCGCATGCAAAGCTTCTTTAATGAATATGGCGGCCAATTGGTCACCAAAAGTCTTGAACATTTGTATATTTCCTTTGCGGCTTTGCTCTTAGGGATTCTTGTTGCCGTACCGATCGGTGTGATCTTGACCCGTTTCCCCAAAGCAGCAACGATCGTGATCGGCATCACCAGTGCGTTGCAAACCGTGCCTTCTTTGGCACTATTGGCATTGATGATCCCGATTTTAGGTGTCGGAAAAGTCCCTGCTATCGTCGCTCTTTTCATTTATTCCTTGTTGCCGATTTTGCGAAATACCTACATTGGAATGAAAAAAGTCGATTGGAATTACCGCGATGTTGCCAAAGGGATGGGGATGACCAACTTGCAGTCGATCATCAGTGTGGAATTACCTCTAGCGATCCCAACGATCATGGCAGGGATCCGCTTATCGGCCGTGTATGTTTTAGCCTGGGCTACCTTGGCTTCTTACATCGGTGCCGGTGGACTTGGTGATTTGATCTTTAGCGGACTAAACAACTACCAACCGCCTTTGATTTTTGCTGGGACGATTCCAGTGACGATCTTTGCTTTATTAGCTGACTGGTTACTGGGTTTGTTAGAAAACAAACTGACACCAGCTGCCTTAAGGGGGGATGCGTAATGAAAAAAACTTCAAAATTAGCGCTGTTGTTTTCCTTAAGTGTCGCTTTACTGTCCGGCTGTTCCTTTCCCGGTTTAGCATCGACTTCTGATGAGAATACCGTGGCGATCACAGGCGGGATCACTTCCGAAGCCCAAATTCTTGGCGCGGTGGTTGCCGGTATGGTCGAACACTATACGGATAAAAACACAACCGTCATTAACAACTTAGCAACAACGACCATCAATCACCAAGCGATGATGAATGGCGATGCGTCGATCTCAGCTGCCCGCTACACAGGAACTGACTTGACCACTACGTTAGGGTTGGAACCAGAATCTGATCCGCAAGCCGCCTTTGACAAAGTCAAATCAGAATTTGAGCAACGATACCAACAGACTTGGTTCCCATCTTACGGCTTTGATAACACATATGTCTTTCTTGTCAGGAAAGACACTGCTGAAAAATACGGATTGGAAAAAGTCAGTGACTTGAAAGATGTCGCAGATCAATTGGTCGCAGGGGTCGATACCGCGTGGATCACACGGGTCGGCGATGGGTACGATGGCTTCCAGGAAGCCTATGGATTCTCTTTCCAAAATATCCTACCGATGCAGATCGGTCTCGTCTATGATGCTGTTGATAACGGAAAAATGGATATCGTTTTAGGGTACTCAACCGACGGCCGGATCGGCAGTTACGATCTCGTGATGCTAGAAGATGATCTAAACTTCTTCCCGCCTTATGATGCCGCACCGATCGTCGATGACAAATTATTGAAAGAAACACCTGAAATCGGCGATGCCCTGAACAAATTAGCAGGCAAAATTGATACCGAAAAAATGCAAGAATTGAATTACCAAGTGGATAATGACCTTCTAGAACCAACGGTAGTTGCCGAACGTTTCTTAGAAGAAAATAATTACTTCGAAGGAGAGTGACGAAATGGCAGACATGAATTTATTCCAACAATTTCTTTTCTATTTTCAAGAAAATGGCGGCTATGTTTTTGCCCAGTTCATTCGTCACTTCTTGATTTCAATCTACGGGGTACTTTTTGCCTCAATCGTCGGGATTCCAATCGGGATCTTGATTTCTAAAAAAATGCGTTTGGCAGATTGGGTGATTCGTTTCGCCAATATCATCCAGACGATTCCATCTTTAGCGATGATCTCGATTTTAATGATCGGCATGGGCTTAGGTGTGAATGTCGTGATTTTAACGATTTTCCTTTATTCTTTGTTACCGATCATCAAAAATACCTATACCGGCATGCGCCAAGTCGACCGCAATACGTTAGATGTCGGCAAAGGGATGGGGATGACTAGCTGGCAACGATTGTATATGATCGAATTGCCATTGTCTGTTTCGGTGATCATGGCAGGGATTCGAAACGCCTTAGTCGTGGCGATCGGTATCACCGCTATTGGGGCTTTCGTTGGTGCTGGTGGACTGGGGGACATCATCATCCGTGGAACCAATGCGACGGATGGTGCATCGATCATCTTAGCCGGTGCTTTACCAACTGCCTTGATGGCGATCATTACGGATCTTGGATTGAGCTTTATTGAACGCCGCTTAGATCCAGCCAGCCGTACGTCACGCTAAACTTATTTGCAAAAAGCAAAAGCCGTTGTGACCATTTATTGGTCGCAACGGCTTTTTGGGTTTGGTCATTTTTCAGAAAAGCATGCTTCAGACGCTTCCCTTCTTAGGTTTAACGCCCTGCTCTTTTTCGCTATTTATCCATTCCGTATACTTCGACTTCATAGATTCGGGCTGCCGAATCTGCTCCTTGTGTTGGTTTATCGATACTGATTTTTACATATTGCACCTTCTGGACGGCAAACGTATTGGTGCTATTGCCGGCTTCATTTTTCAACGTTCGTGAAACTGGCTCATAGTCTTTGCCATCTTCACTGACGAGCACCGTATACGCCCGCGTATTCATGTCTGGACCTTCTCCACCAGCCTCCGCATGAGCGAGGCGTACTTCACTGACCGTTTGTGGCCGACCGAGATCGATCATCAACTCATGAGGCGCATTGCCTGTCGCACACCACTTCGTACTCAAATCACCATCGAGGGCAAAAGCCGGTGCTTCGGCATCATTGACAAACGATGAAGCAGTTGCTTCGGCATCTTTTGAAAGCAGCAGCAACTCTTTCGGCGCATCAGCAGAAATCGTGATCAATCCCGCCATTTCCAGAGGGGTCTCTCCTGCTTCGTTTTTGGCAACAAGCGTGACTTTGTAGGTACCTGGTTCCGAATAGGTCACTTGGGGATTTTCTTCTGTACTGCTCGTGATATCGCCGCCTTCAAACGTCCATTCGAATGCTTCAGCATTCGCAGATGAGGTATTCGTGAAGGTGATCGTTTCCCCCGGTGCTGCCAAGGTTCTAGAGGCTGTAAAGGCCGCTTTTGGCAGCTGATTGTTCGGCCAAGTGATCTCCACCGTATCTGATAGCTTGCCACGATTGCCATAGCGATCCACTGCCACCACCGCGAACTTGGTTTTCGTCCCTTTTGGACGTTCAACGGCATTCAAATAGTGGTTGGTTGCTGGCGTAGCTGCTAAGAAAGAGCGTGAGCCGTCATCGTTCAATTGGTAGATCTCATAAACCGCAGCTGTCTTGTCCTTGGCAGCTTCCCACGTTAAACGGACACCCGCATAGTTGCCCTCTTCCTCATCAAAGAGCACATCCTCAACCGTCAATGCTTCGGCAGCGAATTTCTCCGCTTTCTGATCTCCGATCGTTAATTGCCCTAAATTCAATTCATAGACATCACTGGTTTCTTTCGTGGTTATGTCATAACCGATCGCTGTCACTTCTCCTTTGATGTCTTTCAATGAGTAGGTGATCGTCGTCCAGTCTGTTGCGACCTCTTTGTCTCCTTTGATTGTTTGTGTCGAACCATCGGCTAAGGTCACGACCAAATCAAGAGTTGTCGGTACCGTTGCTTTGACAGTCGTTGTTAGCTTCGTCTTTTTCGTCACAGGAAATGCTGTCTGATACAATGCCATGTGACTGGTACTGCCTTTTGTCATCTGTCCACGTAGTTTCAGTGCATTTCCGCCATTGTAGGCATCCGCATAATTGATTGATACAGCCAAATCATTATCTTTTCCATGATCAAAGACCCAACGATAGGTCGGCAAAACAGCTTGCAAGCTTCGGTTGTTCCAATTGCGGCTGGACACTTTTTCTCCGTCGATAAAATAGTTGTAGCCATTACCCAGACTAAAATTCGTCACAAAAGGCAGCTCTGTGATAGCGGTCTGTTCCAGGGCATACGTGGAGATTCCAGGCCACTCTGTCGCTTCTGGCAGCTGGCTTTCCCGAGGATCGCCCGTGTTATTGACCCAAAAAGCATTCTCTTTGCTTTGGAAATCATCCGGCGTACTAGCAGAAGAATAGGTCCAGCTAGGCACATACAGGCCCAATGAGGTATAAGGAACGCCTTTTTCATCCGTAAACAGATCCCAGCGCACAGGCGTTGAATAGCCATTTTCTTGCACATCGATCCCAGCAAAAAGATCGTAAGGATCGACGCCGATTTCACGGGCTTTTTCATTGGAGGTCTTCAGCAACTCTTTGTCCGCCAGTTTGTCAGTAGTCCACCAGAAATTCAAGAACATACTATCTGCCAATGGGTTCATCTCTGCATCCACCAAATAGGCTTTGTTCTTATCCGTCAACGCGTTTTGCCAATCCATTTTCCCATCACTCGTCATAGAATCATACCACATGATCTCTAAATGCTCGTCGGCTTGTTCTTTGAATTGGGCGATCAATTCTTGCATCGCTTTGGCGTGGCTTTCATTTAGTCCTTTACCATCAGTCCCCGATTGTTCGACACCTTCCGCTGCATCATCAAAACTAGTGACCGCCGTATCGGTTTCTTGATTGATGAACCAGCCATCAAAGCCATACGTATTGGCAACTTCGATCATCTTTTCTACGATCGGAAAATTGCCATCCTCATCTTTAGCTAAAAACGTATCTAGCCATTCCAGCTTCCCACCATGGGCAGTTTGCGGAAAGAAGATCGTTCCTAAAACAGGCACGCCATTCCTATGAGCAGCATCCGTTACATCAGGACTTGGTGGTACGATGATCCCTTCGCCAGAAGAGCCGCCCCAATAAACCAATTGATCGATGTATTGCCAATAAGAAAAGACATTGGCATCAAAGGTATTGATCCCTCGTGGTGCATTGCCGCTCGTACTGCTATTCATGATCGAAAGCGCCACGACTTTGGTTTCTGCCGTTTGCGTGTCATTCATCTTCGGCAACGTCTCTTTAGCTGCCCGCTGCGCTAATGGAACGACGCTGGTATTGTATTTCGCATCTGGATCTTTTTCAAAAGACCATGCCAACAAATCCTCTGGGAACCAATAAGACGACTCCGGTTGATTGTCCATCGCTTTTTCCAACGTACTTTTGGCTGTTTCTTGGTAAACGACTTTTCCAGTTGTCTTCGCCTCACTTTGGGTGCAGCCGCCGATTGCCGTTGCCGCTGCCAATACCAACAAAGATACGCCAACTTTACTGATTTTCCTTGTCACACTTCTTCCTCCTTGTTTTACATAAACCCGCCAACATTCCTACACTAAAACGATAACGCTTTCAAAGGTAGGAATATAGGAACAAATTAAAGAAATCATGCAACAAATCCAAGAAGGTTGAGTTTAGAAAAAAAAGAGCCTCCTTTTTGGGAAGCTCTTGGTCAACTAGCTAAAAAATCAGCTCTTCACACTTCATTCATAATGTGTCCATGCAGAATAAATTTCCACAACTTTATTTTCCTCATCAACTTTGTAAACCACTCGATGTTGCCTATTCAGCCTACGTGAATATCTGCCTTCATGTGTAGGTCTCAGCTTTTCAAAAGACTGCGTGGGCATATATTGATCTTCCTTCAAGGCCTGAATCACTTCTTCAAACTGTTTTTTTTAAATTCGATTGTTTGATTTTCCTTAGATCCACTTTCGCAGAGTTTTTGATTGTGACTGTATCGCTCCTCATCAAAGAGCTTGTCAATCAATATCATCGATATCCGTAAAGCCACTGTCGTCTTTTTCGCGGTCTCGTACCTTTTCTAGAGTACCTGTTTGCTCAAGAAAAAGGGTTTCTTGAATCGCTCTCCAGTCTTCTAGCGCAATCAACACCGCATTGTTTCCACTACGATCACTAATAATCTCAATTTCAGTATGGTTTTCATTTACATCTTTCAATAACTGATAAAAATTTTTACGAGCAGTGCTAGGATTCATCGTTGTATTAGCCATTGCCACTCCTCCTTTTCTTGATATAATTATAGCGTACCTGATTGAGTACATCAAAAATACAATAACGTACTCATATACAGCGAACTTTTCCCGTTATTTTTACATAGAAAAAAAGAGCCTCCTTTTAGGGAAGCTCTTTGGCCCTGCTTACTTCTTACTCCTTTCCAACGAGCGGCAGCCAAACGCGCATTTCGCCTATGCCCCGGTTGCCCCATAAATGGTATGGGATCAGTTGCCACGTACGAGGTATGACCGTTTCCGCTCGTTCTTCGTAAAGGGGTGTTCCCGACCATTCTTCGCTTTGGTAGCCTTTGATCGCCAAACATAAAGTAGTTGGCAACAACGTATCCTCTTTCGAAAAGGTCGCCTCCAGCGCCTGTGGGTCGATGCGGCAACGCCAGAGTGCTTGACCATTGTCGGCTTCTTCTATGCAATACACGAAGGGTCCTCGTTGCAATGCGACTTGATTGATAGCTTGAATAACCTGAGGATTCGCACGCAAGATTTGCAATGGTTGTTCAAAACGGATATTGGCCGTCACGTTTTCGACTGCCTCAAAGATGATTGCCTCGTTCGTCTCCTGCCATTCGTGTTCACTATCGATTTGAAACTTACTTAGTCCGTTAGGTTTGTGGATGATGAGCGTCTTTGGAATACCTTGATAGCGAATCGTGAGGTCCTCTGTAAAAGGAAACCCGCCTGTTTGTTCAAACGTAAATTGGTCAGGTTCTTCTAAACGGCTTGCCACAAATAAATTCACGTAAAGCTTTTCTTGATCGCAAGTGTAAACCAAGCGCTGCAGCGAAGCGACCATCCGCGCAAAATTCGGCGGACAACACGCACAACCGAGCCAATCAGGTCGTTGGGCTTTGACGTGGCCTTTGTCAGGATTTTCTTGATCTCGTTGGGGATTGACCTCCAAAGGATTCACGTAGAAAAAGTGTTTGCCGTCAATTGCCGCACCAGAAAGGACGCTATTATACAACGCTCGTTCCATCGTCGCTAAATATTTTGGTTCCTTGGTTAGTTTGAACAGCTCAAAAGAAAATTGCACCAATGCAATAGCTGCACAAGTTTCACAATACATCGTATCATTCGGCAAATCATAGGGACCGACAAAGGCTTCCCCGTGAACGGTTGAGCCGACGCCACCGGTCACATACATTTTCTTACAGGCGATGTCTTCCCAAATCGCTTCGCAAGCGTCGATTAATGCTTGATCTTGGGTATGCTGGGCGACTTTTGCCATCCCGCTTGCCATATACAGCATTCGTACCGCATGACCTTTGGCTTCATGCTGCTTTTTAGGTTGATCGTAGGCTTGTAAATAGGTGAGGTCTACCCTTGGTGTTTCATCTGATAAGCCATCCGCTTGGTTTTTCAAGATTTCTTTTTCGTAAAAGGCAGGATCTTCCCCACGTACTTCAAGAAAGAAATCAGCTAATGTCAAATAGGTTTGTTTACCAGTGTATTCATACAAACGCACCAGTGCCAATTCGATCTCTTGATGGCCATCAGCACCTTGAATTTTTCCAGGCTCCCGCCCAAAATACGTGCAAATATTGGCGATATTTTTCTCTGCCACGGTCAGTAATTTATCCTTGCCTGTTGCTTGATCATAAGCGATAGCCGCTTCGACTAGATGCCCGGCACAATAAAGTTCATGACTGAAATACAGCTGACGGTATTTTAACTTCGGTCGGGTCAATTGAAAGAAGGTATTTAAGTAGCCATCCGCTTCTTGCGCAGCAGCAACTAAGTCAATCACTTCATCTACTGTCTTTTCCAATTGCGGATCGCTAGTATTCAACAAGCTATACCCAGCCGACTCGATCCATTTGTAGACATCGCTATCTTGGAAAAACCAGCCAAAATGTTCCCCTTCCATTTGCCCTGCAGCGATGCGGAAATTCGCCAAGGCATGGCTTTTCCCAGCTGGCAAATTGGGATCTTCCCGTTCTGCTTGAACATCTACATCGATTTCATCATTTAGGACTTGGTATTGGTAAGGAATCGTTTCTTTGCGAACAAGCTCTTGGTATCCTTGCCAAAACTCGTCCGTGAGCTGTACCTTTTTTAATGCGAATTCTTTCATTACGTTCTCCTGTTCTTTTACTTTTTTATGCTTGATCATTCAATTCATATTTACTTCATTAATAAAAAGTTCGGATCATCTCCTGTGATATGTTGCCCTGCCTCCTCTTTGATCGTTTGCTTATATAAGAGCTGGTAGGCTTTAGGACTCATGCCTTTTTTCTGTTTAAAGGTATTGGTAAAGTGCTGCCTGCTGTTGAATCCTGCTTGAGCGGCAATTTCGACGATTGGCAGCTGACTATTGCTTAGTAAAAATGCTGCCTGTTTCAGACGCTCACTGGTGAGAAAATGGTTGACCGTCACTCCCAGTTGCTCATGAAAGAGTTTATGCAAGTAAGCTTTCGTAATCCCCACCGCCGCTGCGATTTGGGAGACTTGAATATCTTCATCAAAATGCTGTTGAATATAGTTGATCGCAGCGTTCACATAGCAATTGCCCCGTTTGGTTTCTTTCGTACGTAATGAAAAGGCTAATTCCATCAGCATCCGCTTAAACAAGAGCTCGATCGTAAATTGCCGTTCAGCAGACGGTTGCTCTTGAGTATCATCGATCATTAGCAGCTGCAGCAATGACTTGATCGCTTGTCCAAATTGGCGGACATCGCGACTTTTCGCGTAAGGCTCATTCCATTGTACATTTCCTTTGATGTATGCAAAAACATCACGAACACAAAGGGCGGACGGTGTCTCACTCAGAAGAAATTCAATATTCAGTAATGTGCAGGAATCTCCTTCAACGAGTAAGGCGTGTTCCACAAACGCATTTATGAAAACGAAATCATTTCTTTCCAGAACAATTACTTGATCTTGCACCTTTATCTTACACTTCCCTTTGGTCACAAACATGATCTCACACGCTGGGTGTTGATGTGGATTCATGGAAAAACGCTCAAGGGCAACACTATAGTATGCTGTAATCTTCGCATAGTTTGTTTCTTGTGGAAACACTATTGATCAACTCCTTTTTCATTCGTTGACGATTTCTTTCTTTTTTATTTCTAGTAGACAAAACTTTCCCTCTCTTTTTTATTGCTTACTATACTATAAGAAAAACGTACTAGGAGGAAATCGATGTCTTTTTTACATTTTGCACAAACACCCCCAATGGGATGGAATTCTTGGGACTGCTATGGCGCTTCTGTGACCGAAGCAGAAGTGATCGCCCATGCCGATTTTATGGCAGAGCATTTGAAAGCTTATGGTTGGGAGTATGTCGTCGTGGATATTCAATGGAGCGAACCAGAAGCAAAGTCTACAAGGTACAATGATTTTTATCCGTTGTGTATGGACGACTATTCTCGCTTGATTCCTGCTGAAAATCGTTTCCCTTCAGCAAAAGATGGCGCTGGTTTCAAAAAACTTGGTGACTATCTGCATCAAAAAGGGCTGAAGTTTGGTATCCATATCATGCGCGGCATTCCACGACAAGCAGTTCATCAAAATACGCCGATCAAAGGAACGGATAAACGGGCACGGGACATTGCTATGAATTCAATCTGCCCTTGGAATTCCGATATGTATGGGGTCGATGTTTCATTGCCTGAAGGACAGCTTTATTATGATTCTTTGCTCGAATTATATGCTTCTTGGGGTGTTGACTTTATAAAGGTGGATGATATCGGCGATTCGAAAATTTACGGTGATGCCCATAAAGCAGAAATCAAAGCGATTCGCCGTGCAATCGATCGATCCGGTCGAGAGATCGTCCTTTCTTTGTCTCCCGGACCAGCTGCCCTCAAAAATGGTAGTTTCTTTCAAAATCATGCCAATATGTGGCGCTTGACGGATGACTTTTGGGATCATTGGGATGCCCTTTACGCCATGTTTGACCGAGCAGCAGAGTGGGCACCTTTCGTCCGTCCAGGTAACTGGCCTGACTGTGATATGTTGCCGTTGGGTCATATCGGCATTCGGGCAGTTGATGGTGGCGGTGGTGACAGCTGGACACGTTTTACGGAAGACGAGCAATACTTATTGATGAGTTTATGGACGATCTTCCAATCTCCATTGATGTTTGGTGGTACTTTACCAGACATCGATCTCTTTACCTTACGTTTATTGACGAATACTGAAGTCTTAGAAATGTATCGAAAAATTTATACGAAAAAAGAGTTCTATCGTGATCAAGAGTGGATCATTTGGGAGGCGTTGAGCGACACAGCAGTCTACTATGCCATTTTCAATGTTTCTGATCAAACGCAAACCATCCCAAAATCGATCACTGATTTACTACCACTTAAAAACGGCACTGAGTTATGGCAACAAAAAGAACAAACAATTGCCAATGCTGAGGTTCCTACTCATGGTGTCCGATTATTCAAAGGCAGTATTTAGTAAAACCGGCAGCAGTATACGTTTATAAGCAGCACAATGCAACCTGCCCATTGTGCTGCTTATTTTTTATTCTTCGTACACTTTTCGACCAAGAAACGCAACGCCTTGATCATTGATTCCAGATAAAAACAACCTTTCTTTTTGGTCGATGTACTCATAATATGGGACAAATTCATTTTCTCCCCACAAGTAACTTCGTCCTTCTTTTTTTAATGCTGTTATTTCTTGCTGTTGAGAAGATATAACTTGAGACTCGTGATCAAATTGGATGATTTCCCACTTTCCTAACAGAGTTTCCTGCTCTGGCATTCGTGAAACACTTCCCTGATAGATTGAAGCAGAGATTACTGGCCAACCTGATTCTAGCCAATAGAGTTTACGTATTTGTAAATAGAATTGGTCACTGAAGGGTTTTCTCCGTGCATGATGCACAACGAAGCTTTCTTTATTGGTTTGCGTAAAGATCGAATTATGACCAGGAGCATATACAACTGGTTCTTCTGAGAACTGATAACTGCCCAACAGTTTAGTCCCTACTTCGGTTGGCGTCTTCTCTTGATCCGTCATGGCCGTACCATGCCAGTCCAGATATGGCCCTGTAATTTCTTTTGCTCGGGCGACACGGATATTATACGAATCGTTAAGGGAGTCGAAAGAAACAAACAAATAATAATAATCGGTTTCAGGATGATAATAGACAAATGGGCCTTCAATAGCAGTATCAACTGTTTTCGGACGAAAAGCAATCCGTTGGCCATAGCTCTTTTCTTGAAGTTTTCCAGTTTCTTTGTTCAATGGAGCAATATAGATTCCGCCAAAGAAAGAACCATAGACAAACCACTGTTCACCCGAGCGGTCAAAAGCAATATTGGCATCGATCGCGTTATGCTGTGCAAGAGTAGCATTGGTTTTAATAACCTCTCCTTGATCTTCCCAAGGGCCCAAAGGATCTGTTGCTGTAGCTAAGCCAATAAAAGAAGTGGTACTGCCGAATGTCGAAGCAGAATAATACATACGGAATTCGTCCTTATAGCGAATAACTTCCGGTGCCCATAGTCCTTGAGCCTTGCTCCATTTTACTGCTGGTTCAGGCATTTCTGACAATGCCTGTTTCTCAAATTGCCAATGGATCAAATCTTTTGAACGACGAATTGGTACACCAGCCGTTTTGGGCTGTTGGGTGTCCGTTGAATATAAATAAAAGGTGCCTTCATGTTCAATAATCGTAGGATCATGAACCCCATTGATCGCTGTCATGTCTTCCCTCATCTCCTAATTGATTTATTCTATTTTATAAAAACAGGACAGCTACTTGACGAGCTGCCCTGTTTGTTCCCACATTCCTGCAGGACAGTTTTTCTTAGCTAAATTTGCGCGAAACCGATAAAAGCAGCCGCATTTGGTACAGGTATGATTCAATCGCAATGGACAAGTCTCACAAACAACGATTCTCCTACTGACGATCTCCGGCGAAGCCAAGTCGCTTTCTAAAGAAAGTTGTTCTGCAATCAAGGATTCAATGTCTTCCTGTGCTGCTGCCGCAGCATCTTTCACTTCGCATCCTTTACAAGTCATGGGATCAGACTGTCAATGAGATCGTTAGAACACTCATTGCGGGCACCCGCAAGCTGACTTTGTTCTCTTCAACATTGTAAGCGGTGAAGTCTTGGATCACCACATCTTCAGGATGATCAAAATCATTGTGTGCGTTCATTTTGTTTCCCACGATATAACGAGCTTCTTTCACTTCATTGATCGCTGTTTCAAGGGAGAAGGATAATTCTTCCGTGCCTTGGGTAGCAAAATTACAAACCGATAGATGGATCGTATCTTCTTTTTTCGAAATCGTATACGTAATGGTATCGCTGCTGGTTCCATGGCTATCAATGGTTTCAGCATCTTGATGGACTTTGTACAAATCAAAGACATGATAGCTTGGGGTTTTCACCATTTGTTCGCCATCTGTCAAAATCATCGCCTGCAGGACGTTGACGGTTTGTGCGATATTTGCCATATGCACTCGCTTGGCATGTTTATGGAAAATATTCAAGGTGATCGCTGCGACCATGGCATCACGGATCGTATTTTGTTGGTATAAGAAGCCTGGATTCGTACCAGGTTCTGCTGAGAACCAAGTGCCCCATTCATCAACAATGATTCCCACACGCTGTTCTGGGTCATACTGGTCCATAATCGCGCTGTGGCGGGTCAATAATTCATCCATGTAGGCTGCTTTTTCACAGGTCACTTGCCACTCTGCCTCATCAAATTCCAAGGCGCTACCTTTTTCTTCCCAGCCTTGCGGATGAACGTAGTAGTGCAAGCTTAGGCCGTCCATCAACCAATGGGCGTTTTTCATCAGCGTTTCTGTCCAATGATAGTCTGCGACATTCGCTCCGCCGGCGACTTTGTAGATTTTTTTGTCGCCGTATTGGCGGACATAGGTTTGATAACGGCGATACAGATCCGCATAATACTCTGGCCGCATATTGCCGCCGCAGCCCCAGTTTTCGTTTCCTACGCCAAAAAATTTCATTTCCCACGCTTCTTCATGGCCATTTTCTCTGCGAAGATCAGCCATCGGAGAAATGCCATCCATCGTGATGTATTCCACCCATTCCGACATTTCTTGTACCGTTCCGCTGCCGACATTGCCGTTGACATACGCATCACATTCCAGTTGCTTGATCAATTCAAAAAATTCATGGGTCCCGAAATGATTGTTTTCAGTCACGCCGCCCCAGTGGGTGTTGACCATCGTTTTGCGGTTTTCTTTAGGACCAATCCCGTCTTTCCAATGGTATTCATCGGCGAAGCAGCCGCCTGGCCAACGTAGCACAGGGATTTGAATGTTTTTCAGTGCTTCAACCACATCAATCCGCATCCCATTTTTATTTGGGATCGGCGAATCTTCTCCAACGTATAATCCTTCATAGATACAACGGCCTAGATGCTCTGCAAAATGACCGTAGATATATTTGCTGATCGTTGTTCCTGATTTTGTGTTTTGAATGTTAATCGTCAATCAGTTCACCTTCATCTCTAATTTATTGTTTACGACCGGCTCACCAAAGACTGGGAATCCTTTTTCATCCCAAGTGAATGGTTGTGCAACTGCATGTCGATTCGGGTTTGCCAGAGGATCGCCTGCCTGATTTTTTTCTGGTCTTGCATGATAAACTAAAATGTCCTCACCATCTGCCCCTTTTGTAAAAGAGTTATGCCCCGGTCCATATTGAGAATTCCGTTCTGACGTTTGAAAGACTGGATCTTGGGATTTTTGCCAAGAAAACCCATTTAATAAATCACTATTTTCGTCTGTCCACAATAATCCCATAGTGTAATTTTCATCTGTAGCACTGCCCGAATAAGTGATAAAAATCTTACCATTTCGTTTAAGCACGGCCGGCCCCTCATTCACCATGAAACCAATCTGTTCCCAAGGATATTCAGGGATCGATAGTAAAAGCTGCTTCCCTTTTAGTGTCCATGGATTTTCCATTTCTGATAGATAAAGATTAGAGTTTCCTGGAATTCTTGGATCTTGTTGCGCCCAAACATAATAAAGTTTCTCCTGATGTTCAAACACGGTTGCATCTAAACTAAAACTTTCAAATTGCGTGATGACTTGTCCTTTTTCTTCCCATTCCCCTTCAAAAGGGTCACTTGCATTATTTTCGATCACGAACATTCGATGATGATGATTTTCATTTCTGATCTCTTCATTATCACTAGCGGCAAAATAGATATACCACTTATCAGCGATGAAATGAATTTCTGGTGCCCAAATCAATTCACTCATTGGTCCCGATTCATGTGCCTGCCAAACCGTCTTTCTCTCTGCATCTTCCAGTTCATTGAGGCTTTTCGCTCGTCTAAGTTCAATCGACTGATATCCAGGAACTGAACCTGTAAAATAATAGTAACCATCGGAATGTAAATATACCCAAGGGTCTGCTCGTTCATACACGATTGGATTTTGTATTGTCTCTGCATTTGCTTTTGCCATACCTTACTCCTCATTCCTAACAATAAATAATGGTACTCCTGCTTCTGAGGTACCTGTAAATGTCATTACTTGCTTTTGCTGATTTTCATCCCAGCCGGAAAGAAACTTCCCTTTATAAACAGTGCCATCGATAACCACACTTGAATCTTCTTGACTATTCTTTTCCGCTAGTTCCCATGTTCCAGTGCGATCACCATTGATCGGGCCATTTTTTTCAACTGTAATTTCCTGTGGTTCTTTCAAATCATCCGTTAAAAACTTGTCAAAGGAAATCAGCGTATAGGCACCCGTAACTTGATTCTTTGTATAATCAGCAATCGTTTCTTCGCTGTATCTCAATGGAGAAACAACCGGCCACCCTGCTTCTGTGAAAAACATTTGATGGACTCTCACAGAATGATATTCTCCGCTATTTGGAAAACGTGTATGGAAAATCAAGTAATATTGATTGGTTTCTTCATCATAATAGGTCGAGTTGTGACCTGGCGAAACATAGCCAACCCCTTCATTGCTCGTATTTTCGGTATATAGGAAGTTCCCCATAATCTTAGTTCCGAAGTCTTGAATACTTACGTCATCAAAAACCGTTCCAAATTTCCCTTTGACCTCAGCCATTGGATTTCCTTGGCTGTCTTCATAAGGACCATCGGGATTCTTTGACCGCGCGACTCGAAGGTTGTATCCACCGTCTGCATCTAGCCCACCAAATGAAGTGAACAAGTAATAGTAGCCATTTTCTTGATTATATTGAATGTATGGTGCTTCGATGCGACTGTGATTTCCGCCCATCAAATGTGTTCCGTAAGAATTGCGATCTTTAGGCAAACCCGTTTCATCATCCATTTCTAGGATAAAAATCCCGCCTGAGTATGATCCATAGACCATCCATAATTTCCCTTCATTGTCATAAAAAATATGAGGATCGATCGCATTTGGATGAATCGCTGCATTGTACGCTTCACCAAACTGCGGAGAGGTTCCTGAATAAAGAAAAGATTCGACTTTTTCATAAGGACCTTCAATAGAGTCAGATACCGCCACTCCCATTACGGATAGCGGTGAAGTTCCTTGACACAAACAATAGTACAAATAGTATTTTCCATTCTTAAACTGTTGGATATCACTAGCCCATAACGTATCTGTCTGTGCGTACTCAAATTCTTCCGCCAATTCTTCTCGAATATTCTCAAATAGAGTATCTTCAGATACTGAATTAGATATCTGCTCCCACTTCAACAAATCCTGAGACTTGGCAAATTGCATATGTGAACCAATAATATAAAACGTATCATCCGCTTTGATCACCGATGGGTCATGGACACTAACATCGGCAAACTCAGGAGGGGATAAGACTTCTTCAACTGCAGAAGCAGTACAGCCAGATAAAAGAATCATTAGAGGAACACACGAGAAAAGAAATTTTTTGATCATGATTTTAACAATCCTTTCTTGCTATAGCCTGACAACAAGCACTTGCTGGCACTGTACAAAAAGATTGAAATTGCGACAAAAAAGAACCAATGATACGCCATGCTAACAATTGAAAATGTAAGAACCATCAAAAGACAAAGAAAAGATTCTTTTGGTAACAAGAATGGACTCGTCAATGAAAAAACGGCTTTTTTCCGCCACTTATCTTTACTCAATCGAGTAACTAAGGATAAATTGATCAATACTAAAATCACATAACTGAACAAAAACAAAAGTGGCCATTGGAAAAATGCTCTCATTAGATCACTTTGCTGCACAATCAGCAATTCCAAATAGAGAATGCCTAGAATAAGTGGAAATATAAAGACCCGCCATTTGTATAAGCGAATAGCTGACACATAGTTTTTCCAAAATAAAGTCAATACTTCTATATAAGAGTAATAGCCTGTAAATAGATCCTCTTTATTTAGAATCGTTAAGACAGCAACAGTACTTGGAACAAAGCCGACCACAAAAAAACCAGCTAAAATACCTAGAAGCCACAAAATATTTAGTTCTATCAGAAGTACGAATGCATTTAGCCAGTTCATTGCTTTTAGAAACATCTACTCACCCTTTCATTCCAGAAAGTGCAACTGATTCGATAATTTGCTTTTGGAAAATAATAAATACGATCAAAACCGGAAGTAATGAAACAACGGAAGCTGCCATAATCAACGGATAATCCGTTTGAATAGCATAGGCGGCATTTAGGTTTGCGATCACTACTTGCAATGTTTGTTTTTCTGGACTATTCAAGTAGATCAATGGTGCTAAGTAGTCATTCCAAGCGCCCATAAACCATAAAATAAATTGAGCAGCAACTGCTGGACGAATCAACGGGAAAATCAATTGGATAAAGGTTTGTAAATAGCCCGCACCATCAATTTTTGCCGCCTCAACGATCGAATCAGGAATATTAGATAAATATTGTCGCAAAAAGAAAATCATAGTGATATTCCCAAACATTCCCGGAATGATCAATGGTAATAACGTATCAACCCAGCCAATTTGGGAGAACATCATAAATTGCGGGATCATCACCGCTGGATAGGGAATCATCAAAGCGGCTAAAAGGATTAGAAATAGCGCATCTTTATGCGGCATCCGTAATTTGGCAAATGAGAAGGCAGCTAAACTGGATGTCAGAGTACCTACAACAGTTACAGAAAGTGAAACGATCACTGTATTTTTAATCCCTGAGAACAAAGTGTCCAGCTCAGATAAACGTTTGTACGCATCAAATTGTACTGGGTCTGGAATCCATTGAGGTGGCAGCTGGAAGACGCCAGCTCGGTCTTTTAGCGATGTTGAGATCATCCAAAGTAACGGCCCCACCATAATAACTGCTCCAAGGGAGAGAATTAAAATAATGAGTACGTTGCTTATTTTCAGTTTTTTCATTCTTTTCCCTCCTAATCTAATTTATAGCTTGAACGATTGTTCATATAGAATTGGAATGCTGTTATCACAAAAACCAATACTGCTAGAATCAACGCCATACTGCTTGCATAACCCATTTGCCAATTTCTGAAAGCTTTTTGCCAGATATACCAAACGACCGTAGCACTGCTATATTGTGGTCCGCCAGTTGGTGTCATAATGTTTATTTCCGTAAAGATTTGTGAGCCGCCGATAATATTCGTAACGACTAAAAAGAAAGTGACTGGTCTAACCATCGGCCAAGTGATATTGCGAAACTTTTGAAAAGAAGAAGCACCATCTAATTCTGCTGCTTCATAAAAGGTTTTTGGTACACTTTGAATCGCTGCCAAGTACAAGAGCATAGAATAACCCAAGCCCTTCCAAACAGACATAATAATAATTGCCGGTTTGACTGTTGATGGGTTTTGCAACCAGTTAGGGCCGCTGATACCGAAGATATCCAAGACCTGATTGACTAAACCAAAATCACCATTGTAAGCCCATTGCCACAAAATCGAAATGGCTGCTAATGATGAGATGACTGGAATATAATAGATTGTTCGAAAAATCGTCGTTCCTTTAATTCCTCTGCTCAGTGCTGATGCTAGCATAAATGACAAAATCAAACCGATTGGAATCCCTAACATCAAAAAGACGGTATTAAACATCGTCTTATAGAAGTACTCATCTCTAAAAAGCTTCTGAAAGTTCTCAAGACCGATAAAATTCATTTGCCCTAGACCGTTCCAATCTGTAAAGGCAGCATAAACCGAATAGCCCAAAGGTATCAATGAAAACAAAATAAATCCTAAAACTGGAAGTAGAACGAACAAGAAAGCAACTTTGTGCTCTTTTGCATAAAGACTATTTTTATTTTTTGTTTTTTTTATTTCCACTTGTTCCATTACGCGTCCCTCCATAAAAATCTTTGGGGTCACATAGATATGTGACCCCAGTGAGTCTATCTTGCTGTTTCTTGTTGGCGAATCGCTGAGTCTAGTTTTTCTTGCATCTTAGGTTGAACTTCTTTTAAATAATCCGCTGCCGTTTGATCTCCATCTAACACAGGTTGGATATTGATAAAGAATTCATCGTACCATTCTGCATTGTAGGTTGTTGCTACTGGCAAAGCGCGACCATAATCTTGGACGATGTCAATAAATTCTTGTTTATTATTAGGTACACTGTCCGTATCAGAAGCCCATTCTTCAGCCATATCAATCAGGTTAGGAATTTGAATCTGTGCATCTACTAATTGTTGTTGTCCTTCTTCAGATGCACTTAAATACTCAACTAATTTCACTGCTTCTTCTGGATGTTTGGTTTTGCTGGCAACACCAATTCCTAAAGAACCAATATACGTTGCAGATTCGCCTGTAGAGCCTGCTGGCCAAGGCATCAAGTCATACTCAAAATCTAATCCTGCATACGTACTCATATCCCAAGGTCCTACAGGGAAGAAAGCAATCTCCCCATTCATCCATCTTTGATACGTATCCAATGTTTGTGCATCAGAAATTGAAGGGGTGAGTTCATGCACATTTTGCAGATCCGCAAACCATTGCAATGCTTCCGCAAATTCTGGTGTATCGACTGTAACGGTATCTTTGGCTTCGTTGATCCAATCTGCTCCGTTACTCCAAACAAAAGCTTGTAAACTCCAGTTTACGTTAAATCCTGTTGCCCATTGGTCAAGATTTCCATCTCCATCAGAATCCTTCGTCAACTGTTTAGATACTTCAACGAATTCATCCCATGTATAAGGCGTATCTGTATCTGGCAAATCAATACCAGCTTCTTTAAACATGTCTTTGTTATATCCTAAAGCAAATGGTCCAACATCTTTTGGTAATCCATACAAAGCACCGCTACCAACTTTTTCACCATCATACCGATAACTGTTTACTCCATATTCCCAAATGTTTGAAAGATCAAAATCTGAATTCTCAATTTCATCCGTAATATCTAGCAAAACACCATTATCAACGTAAGCCATTAGATTGCTTTGTTCTACATAGAAAACATCGGGCATATTACCGCCTGAGATTGCCGCTTGTAGCTTTGTTGCATATTGATCAGCATCTGTGGCGATAATCTTAACGCTTACATCATTTTCTTCCTCAAATTGTTTAATTGCTGTTTCATAGGCTTTCTTCTCGTCCTCGCCGCCTCGAAACATAAACGTAATTTCTTTACTTCCGCTATCATCACCTGAACTATTATTACTGTTTCCGCAGGCCCCTAATACCAAACTACTTAAACCTAGAACTGCTCCCGAAAAAATAACCTTTTTGATGTTCATCTTTTCCATCCTCTCAAGTTTTATAGATATTTGCAGGTACGTTATCACATTTGTTCATTGACCTCTCTAAAAAAAGACCTTACTAACTGCTCATAATAATTCCTAACACCTAAGATATTTCCTATAAAGAAGCCTATAAACAATTCACAAAAACAAAACATAGAAATTGATGTTTGCAAACACTTTCAATTTACAAATAAATCATAACTTTATTTGTAATCGCTGTCAACAATATTTTGATTAATTTACCAAGGATAATATCTATGTTAATTAATAAATATATTAATAACTAGCGAAATAAACAACGCTATTTACACAAATTAGCAAATATGTTAACATTCAAGTAAATCAAACAGTTTAAGCGGAGGTGACACGATGCAATTAGAAATCAATCAAGAAGCATTGCCTGTCTATGAGGCACTTGCCAGTAACGTGCGAATCAAAATCATTCAATTGCTGGCTAAAAACAAGATGAATGTCAAAGAGTTGGCACAAGAGTTAGGCTTAAGCAGCGCTATCATTACGATGCATATCAAAAAATTAGAAGAAGCCAAAATCATCAAAACAGAGCGTGTGGGGCAAAAAAAGATTTCCAGTTTGAGAGTGGACCATATCGATATCAACTTTCCTGAGAAAATCTTTAATGCCTTTGATACGAAAGAAACGGCGATACCGATCGGTCATTATACAAATTATTCGGTAGAACCAACGTGCGGGCTTGCTACTTCAGCTGATTTTGTGGGAATGGTAGATGAACCGAAGTTTTTCATGGATCCCCGACGAATGGATGCCCGCATCTTGTGGTTTACGAAAGGATTTGTCGAATACCAATCGCCAAACTTCTTAGCAAAAGAAGAAAAACTCGAAATGATGGAGATTTCAATGGAGGTTTCGTCTGAATTTCCTTTTTCCAATAACAACTGGCCGTCAGACATCACCTTCAGCTTAAATGGTGTGGAGCTTGGTACATGGACTAGCCCAGGGGATTTTGCAGATATTCGCGGCAAGTATACACCGGATTGGTATCCAGACAATCTAAATCAGTACGGGTTATTAAAGACGATTCGCATCATGGATCATGGAACCTACATGGAAGGTGTTCCTCTTTCCGACATTACGATCAAGGATATACCTGCCTACGAAGATACGTGGCATTTAAAAGTGGAAGTCAAAGAAGATGCCGAGCATGTCGGCGGTTGTACCCTCTTTGGCAAGGGGTTTGGGAATTACGATCAAGATATCAAACTAAAAATGTTTTATAGCTAAAAAAAACGCTAGTCTTAGCGGCTGACCCAAACATTTCTTTTGGGAATCAGGTCGCTAAACTAGCGTTTTTGTTATTTCTTCAAATGGTAACTGTACGTACTTACAATGATGTTTTCACGCCAAGAAAGTCTGAAACGCAAGCGCAGGCTTGTTTGGTTGTGCAAAATATTTTGCCAGCGACGTCTTGGAACAAACTGTGGAATGATGACGGTCGTTGTGTAATTGTGTTTGGCTGCATTGCGGCTGACTAGATCTACATAACGCAAGATTGGATTTTCAATCGAACGATACGAAGAATGAACGACGGAGAAACGCACGTCTGGGAATTTTTGCTTAAATTCTTGTTCGATCTCTTTTTCTTTCTTCACATCTTCATCCAATGAGACGTGCATCGCCACGACATAATCACCAATCGATTGGGCATAGTTCAATGCGCCGATATTTACTCGGGTAACATTTCCGACGAGAACGATCACGGTATTTCCTTCATAGACATGCAGTGCTTCTTGTTTTTCCAATCGCAGCTGTTCTGCGACTTTTTTATAATGATCATGGATCTTGTAAAAGATATACAAGAGGATCGGCATGATAATAAAGAATGGCCAAATATCGCCTAAGCGATACACGAACAAGATGGCAATGATCGCAAAGGAAATCAAAGCCCCAACGATGTTGGCGATCGATTTAAAGAACCAGCCTTTGCCTTCTTTTCTCCATTTGATCACCATTCCGCTTTGGGACAAGGCAAAAGGAATAAATACCCCAATGGAATACAAAGGAATCAAACGCTCGGTCGATCCTTGGAAGATAAACAATAATACGATGGAACCAGCAGCCAAGGTGATGATTCCGTTCGAATAGCCAAGACGGTCCCCACGGTCTTGATACATATGCGGCATATATTTGTCTTTCGCTAGGTTATACGCCAACACGGGGAAAGCTGAAAATCCGGTATTTGCGGCAACTGCTAAAATCAGTGCCGTAGCAAATTGCAAAACGTAGTACATAAACCCATGACCAAAAACGGCAGAACCGATTTGAGATAGGACGGTCACTTCTGTTTCTGGTACGATACCATACCAATAGTTGATAAAAGTGATGCCGACAAAGAAGAATCCTAAAATCGACGCCATGATTGTCAAGGTCGCAGCTGCATTTTTCGCCCGTGGTTTTTTGAAAAACGGCACCGCGTTACTGATCGCTTCGACCCCTGTCAAAGAAGAGGAACCTGATGAGAAAGCCCGTAAAATCAAGGCCACGGATACCCCAGGTACGACCGCTCCCGGTAGTGCGGTTGCATTTAACGGTTGCGCACCCGTTACGATATTGTACAAACCGACCACGATCAAGACTGTGATCACTGCGATAAAGGTGTAGACAGGAATCATCAAGAAGCTAGCTGATTCTCGCAACCCTCGCAGATTCATCATCATGATCAAGATTACGATCACGACAGAAATGGCCACTTGATGACCAAACAACGCCGGCACAGCTGAAGTGATAGCTTCTGCCCCTGCTGAGACGGATACTGCCACTGTCAGCATATAATCGATCAATAGAGAGCCGCCGGCAATCAGGCCCGCATTTTTCCCTAAATTTTCACTACTTACTACATATGCCCCACCGCCGTGAGGGTAAGCATGAATGATCTGGCGGTAAGACAAGGTCAATGAAATCAAAAGAATAATAACAAAAGCAGCGATCGGCAATGAATACCAGATAGCAGCAGCGGAAAGTGCCACTAATACGACAACGATCTGCTCTGTCCCATAAGCAATCGAAGACAAAGCATCAGAAGATAGCAACGCAAGGGCCGCCGTCCGGCTCAGTTTTTGTTCATCATTCTCTGCGGATTTCAATGGACGTCCGACCAACAAACGTTTCAAATACTCCACTTTTTCTACACTCCTTTTCATGAAAAAATCCTTCGTTAAACTTGTAACGATATCCTCACAAATATTGAATTATCAAGACTGTATGCTACTCTTGTAACCGCGAAAAGTCAATGAAAATCAGATGAAAAAACGACCCTTTTTCCCTCTTTTGATTATTAGAAATTTCACGTGATGGCACAAAAGCAGAAAGAACAAATGCTCTTTCTGCTTTAAGATTTTAGTGGAAGAAATGACTTTCTTTGGAAATGTCACTTAGTTTCTTCGTAGAGTTGACTAGATAAGGATACGCGTACGTACCGACGATCCCAAAGACTAGGAACAAAATCGTTAAAATGATCAACTGCGGGATAGCATTTGGCCAATAGATCCCACCGGCTGATTCTCTTAACAGATTGACCGCATGAGTAAACGGCAGTAGCGGATTAATGAATTGGAAGAACTTCCCAGAGACTTGGATTGGGTAGTTTCCTCCCCCACCTGAAATGGAGAGAACCAAAATAATGATGGCGATCCCTTTCCCGAGGTTGCCGAACAGTCCCGCCAGTACGTAGACGATCATCATAAAGGCGAGTCCGACGAGTAATGCGAAGAAGACACTGTACACAGGGTTGTGGACATCGACGCCTAATAAAAACATATTTCCTAGGGTCACGATCAAACTTTGGGCGACTGCCATCGTCAAGAACGTCAGCATCCGTGCCACAAAGGTTTCACGTTGTGTAAAGCGTTTTTTGTCTTTCTTCTCTAAATGATACTCCGTTGTAGCGACACTTGACAATAATAATGCCCCTACCCACAAACACAATGCGGTATAAAATGGTGTGCTAGCTGAACCATTGTTGGCGATTGGGTAGATTTCATTGCTTTTTAATTCCACTGGTTGTTTGAAGAAGTCGGCTTCATCCGTGGCATCAAGTTTCAATAATTTGATGACTTCCCCGAGATCGACTTCATTTTCTCCTGCTCGGATCGCATCAGCGGCTTTGTGGATGCCTGCTTTGATACTTGGCCAATCGTTATTGATTAAATCGACAGCCGCATCCAAGGCTTTTTCAACTTCTGGCAGTTTTTCATCCACCATCGCCATCGTAGAACTGATTTCTGATTTGATGGTTGGCCAATCGTTTTGCAAGAAGTCTACGGCCAGCCCTAATTTTTCTTCGACAACTGGCAATTCGTTGTTGTACAGGTCGGCTCCTTTGTTGATGGCATTGACGATTTCATCCATATGACCATTCAGCATCGTATTGGCATCGTGCAATTCTTGCTTGATGGCAGGCAATTCTTTTTGGTATTTTTCCAAAATCGTCACGGCATTGCTGACCACTGATTTGGTGGAAGACAGCAACGAGTCAAAATCGATTTCTTGGGCTTTTTTCAAGACATCTTCGGCAGTGGTGATGGTTTCGATTAGTTTAGTTAGAATGTCGTTGATGGTTGCAGTGATTGAATCAACATTGATGCTGTTCATGAGATTGGCAACGTTATTAGCTGCATCAGTAACTTGACTAAGGTATTGCTTAGCTGCTGTAACATCGCCGCTTTGCACAGCATTTCTAACCTGAGTTAACAACCCAGATACATTCGTCAAACGCCCTTTTGCGTCATTTAACTGACTGATCACGGCTTGAATTTGGGCATTTTCAGCTGAACCTTCAATATTTCCTAAAAATGCAATTAAGGCATCTAGCATACTTTGTTGTTGCTGAATGCTTTGTTGCAACCCATCAATTGTTTTTAAGATTGATTCTCGATCTTGTTCCAACTGCTCCTGGTTGATTGAATCGTTCAGAGCCTTCGACCATTTAGCAGTAGTTGTTGCCACTTGACTGATCGACTCAATCGTCACCTTCACACTGCTAGAAATACTTGGCAGGGCATCTTGCAACTGTTGCGCCCCATCTTTGGTCGATGTGGCGAAGCTGGCGGCTTGGTCGCCTAGTTGTTCGATCTGTGGTAACGCGGCTTGAACTTGTTCGATGACTTGCAGTCCTTGTTTGGCGGTATCGATGCCGTCCGTCATGGTGCTGGCAATGTCATCAAAATCATCATCGATCATCTTCAATTGTTTGCCGGCATTTTGGATCTCTGGGATCTTCTCTTGCAAGGTCAAAATGATGCTGGCTTCTTTCTTCAATGTCGGCAGCTTATCGTTTAGGCCAATCAGTTTTTCCCCCATGGCATCCACTTGCGGGATATAATCGGTAAATTCTTCAGCTTTTGCGATCTTTTCCTTGATTTCTGGAAACTTATCGTGCAAGGTGACGATCTCTTTCGTATAACCGTCGATCGTAGCCAAATTGTCATCGGTATCTAAGATCATGGATTTGACTTTGTTGATGCTGACTAAGTTGGAATCAATGTCATAGCCGATTTCATTGAAGACTTTTATTAACGTAGAGCTGGCAGTCTCAATAAAGTTTTGCGAGATCTCTTCTTGAAGACTGCTGGCTCCTTTTTCGGTGATTTTTGGTGCGATGGCGTTGATTTTTTGGTTGCTGTAATACTCAATGGTCGGTTTTTCAATTGTCCCGCTGGTAAAGCTGATCAGATCATCTGAAAAATCAGCTGGCAGATAAATACCGGCGTAATACTTTCCTGATTTGACTCCTTCTACCAAGTCCTCTTTTGAATCCACGAAACGCCAGCCTAACTGTTTGTTATCATGGAGGGTGTCGATGACTTCATCACCGATATCGATATGCTTGCCTTGAAATTCTGCCCCTTTATCCGCACTATACACGGCGATTGGCAATTCACTGGTGTTGCCATATGGATCCCAAAGTGCTTTGATATTGAACCACGCATAAAGCGAGGGTAAGATCATTAAGGCAATGATCAAAAATGCAGAGATTGGATTGCTGAAAATTCGTTTCCAGTCCAGTTTATATAAATAGAAAACATTCTTTAGTTTATTCATTTTTTTCTTCCCCCACTAGTTCTTCGTCGAAGGATAATTTACCATGTTTTTCCCCCGCCGCCAACGGCTACGATCGACCAAGAAAAGTCCTTTTGACAAATGGACGTTTTTGTCAAAATGAAACCCCTTTACTTTTTGTTTTTTTTCGCTTATTGTTAAACTTTCTTTAACTTTACCATGATGGCGAAAAACAAACCACTCATATCCTTTGAACTGTTTTTTTACCGGTCTTTTCTTCACAAAAAAAGCTTCCTTTTTCTGCAACGAAAAGGAAGCTTTTTTAGGTGTTATTTCAGTTGATCCTTTGCCAATAAATCATACACATATTTCAGTGAGGTGGCTTCGCCATATAACTGAAGTCCGGCCTTCTCTTCTGGGGAGTAGACTTGATCAAAACTTTGATCGGGAATCAACACGACATCGATCTCCGCACGTGTCGCAGCTGTTGCTCCCACAAGAGAATCTTCCATGACTAATGCTTTTTCTGCTGCGGCTTGCGCTTTTTCTAAAGTCAGCAAGTAAGGTGCGGGATCAGGTTTATGGGCGGAGACATCATCGCCAAAGGTCTGATAGTCAAAGGCCTGCAACAAATCGAAATGCGCCAACAATTCAGAGGCTCTTTTTTTCATCGTCGAGGTGGCTAGTGCCGTTTGGAAGCCTTTCTCCCTAGCCAATGCGATGGTTTCTTTCGCATAGGGTTTAGTTTTGAAGGTGCCATCAGTTATTTGCTGGGCAATATAGACTTCCCGTTCTGCTCGTAATTCCTGCACCCGCTGCTGACCGCCTACGAGGTCGGCTAATTTACTAGCCGTCTGTTGCCAACTTTGACCACGCCAACCAAAAATATCAGCGGCTGTAATCGGAAGCTGATACTTTTTAAATAGAGCCAACCACCCATCAAAATAGACTTTTTCAGTATCGACTAACAATCCATCAAAATCAAAAATCAAAAGTTCTTTCATAAACGCTCCTTCGTTTTGCTAAGATTTTCCCCTCACTCACTGGGTATCAAGACATTTCCCGACTTTTGTCAGCAGCTGCTTGCACTGCTTTGATGACAGCCGCACGAAAGCCATTTTCCTCTAAGGTTTTGACTGCTTGGATCGTTGTGCCCCCAGGCGAGCTGACACGATCCTTTAAGACACCTGGGTGTTCCTTCGTCTCTAGTACCATCTTCGCTGCGCCTAATACCGCTTGAGCAGCAAATTCATACGCCATCGGCCGCGGCATACCTTCTGCCACTGCTCCATCTGCCAAAGCTTCAATGAATAAATACGTGTAGGCTGGCGAAGAACCACTGACACCAATGACTGCATCGATCATGCTTTCTGGTACTTGCTCGGCTTTCCCAAGGCTTTCAAAAAGTTGTTTGACTTCGTTGGCTTCGGCTTCCGTTACTTGACCGTTGGGGCTGATAGAAGACATCCCTTCGCCGACAAGTGCGGGGGTATTTGGCATGACCCGCACGATTTTGTGCGCACCGATGATTTCTTCCATTTGCGCGATCGTCACACCCGCGGCAATGGATACTAGCAAGTGTTCCTCAGTCAATCCTGCTTTTAAATCAGCAAGCAAGCGGGGAAAGACAAAAGGTTTGACTGCTAAGACGAAGATCTCTGCTTTTTCTGTGACATCCGCCAGCTTAGTTGTCCCAGTGATTCCGGTTTCTTTTTCTAATTGTGCCAAAGTCGGCTCGTAGCGATGGTTATAAACCAAGATCTCTGCTGGTTCATACAGCTTTGCTGCAATCAAGCCATTAATGATAGCTTTTGCCATGTTACCGGCTCCTAAAAAGGCGATTTTTCTCATGTATTTCACGCTCCACTTCTGATTTTGGTACCACTTTTTGCTAAAAAAGCCTAATCAATGACTAGGCTTCAAATTCGATCATATACGGATGCAAGGCAGTGTTATAGATCCCTTCTGTATATTCTACCACTTCTCCTTGTAGATCATACGAATAACGGGTTCGTTTCAAGGCAGCGACCTCCGGCGTGATCATAAACTTCTGTTGCTCTTCAGTCAACGTCGTTGCCACAAACGCATCTTGAAAGCGATCGATGATCATTCGATGTTCATCCAATAGGCGATACAATGATTTTTCTTCAAAGACCTCGATGGAGGTTCCCTTTAGTTGCTTTGGCAAATGGTACTCATAGTAAATAAAAGGTTGGTGGTCAAAATAGTACATGCGACGTAAACGCATGACTTCTTTGCCCATCAAAGAATACGCAGGGTGTTCAGGCGCAAGTTCGACTAATTCATAGCTGAGGTTTTTCTTTGTGTATTCCTTGCCGGTCTTTTCAAGCAATTGGCTAAACGTCGTGCCTTTTGACAGCTTGTTGTAGGGGCGATTGCTTAAAACCGTCGTCCCACGTCCGCTGCGTTTTTCCACATACTCATCTGCCGCTAACAATTCGATGGCTTTGCGGACAGTGATCTTGCTGACATTGAAGGTAGCTTCCAATTCTGTTTCCGTCGGTAAAAATGAACCAATCGGGTAGCGACCCGACATGATGTCTTCTTTGAGCTTATCGGCAACATCACGGTAAAGAATGTGTTTGCGTTTCATTGCTATCTCGCCTTTCTCTCATTGGATTGGTCTGGTGTTCTCCTTATTCATCAAAGGTAGGAATGTCTTCTGGTTGCGGCTCAATCAAGACTTTCCGCGGCTTGCTGCCTTCAGAAGGTCCCACGACACCTTGATCTTCTAATTCATCCACTAACCGAGCCGCTCGGTTATAGCCGATGCGGAAACGTCGCTGCAAGAGAGAAACGCTGGCGGTCTGCATTTCCACCACAAGGGCTTTGGCATCTTCGAACAGCTCATCTTGCGGTTGTCCGCTGCTGCCGGCACTCGTTTCTTCCTCAGTGACCATCATTTTTTCTTCATAATTGGCTTCTTGCTGATCTGTCACGAATTCAACCACTCGTTCGACTTCTTGGTCGGAAATAAAGGCCCCTTGGACCCGAATCGGTTTGTTCTCACCCATCGGCAGATACAGCATGTCGCCGCGGCCCAGCAGTTTTTCGGCCCCGTTCCCATCAATGATGGTCCGAGAATCGACACCGCTGGAAACAGCAAACGCCATCCGTGATGGAACATTGGCTTTGATGATCCCTGTAATGACATCCACACTTGGTCGTTGCGTTGCTAAGATCATATGGATACCAGCTGCCCGCGCCATTTGTGCCAAACGAATGATGGCATCTTCGACTTCGTTGCTAGCAACCATCATCAAGTCAGCTAACTCATCAACGATCACCACAATGAATGGCAAGATCGGACGATTTTCGCCATCTTCTAAATTCTTATTGATTACTAAATCGTTGTAGCCAGTAATATTTCGGACCCCAGTTGCCGCAAATTTTTCGTAGCGTTCTTCCATTTCCTTGACCACTTTTTGCAACGCTTGCGCCGCTTTGCGAGGATTGGTCACAACGGGTGTCAAGAGATGGGGAATCCCATTGTAAACATTTAATTCAACCATTTTCGGGTCGATCATCATCAGTTTGACTTCATGGGGTTTTGCCCGCATCAAAATACTGGTGATGATGCCGTTGATGGCTACGGACTTCCCGCTCCCGGTCGATCCGGCAATCAAGAGATGGGGCATTTTCGTTAAGTCTGCCGTTTGGACACGGCCAGAAATATCGCGTCCTAAAGGTACTTCTAATAGTTTATCTGGATGATCTGGTTGGGCTTCGATCACTTCTCGGAATGAAACCATGCTGACTGCGCTGTTTGGAACTTCGATCCCAATCAATGATTTCCCTGGGATCGGCGCTTCCATCCGGACGTCTTTGGCGGCCAAGGCTAAGGCGATATCATCGGTCAACCCGACGATTTTGCTGACTTTGACCCCTACTGCTGGTTGAACTTCGAATTTGGTTACTGCTGGTCCTAAGCTAGCTTTGACGACTTTTGCGTCAACACCGAAGCTTTGGAAGGTGGTTTCTAACACACCAATATTTTGTTCGATCTTTTTGTACTCGCTGCTTTGATCCGTTGAAGGGATCGAATCGAGTAATTGCGCTGAAGGCAATTCATAATCACGATTTTCAGCTTCTTCCGAAATCTCAAATTCCAATACTTCACCATCGTCATCGAGGATCTCCCCGTCTTCGTTGACCTTTTTGCTTGGTCCCGGTTTGTTTCCTGCTGGATGCGGTGCTTGAGCGGCCTCTGGTGCCGCCGCTTGCGGCAATTCTTGGAAGTGGTCGATGGGTACAAAGCTCAGCTGCTCAGGTTCAAAATCAGCTGGCGCTTGCATCTGCTGTTCTTTTGCTGATTTTTCGTCTTCTGTCATTGGTCGGACTTGATTCTTTTCTTTGATCTCCGCCATGACTGCTGCTCGCTCGGCTTCTTTTTTGGCTTCTTTCGCCGCTTGTTTCTCTGCTGCTCGTTCCGCTTTGCGGGCTTCTCGTTCGGCTTGCTTTTCTGGAGAGCCTTCTAACAACCGCTGCAGCTTGTCACCAGCTACTTGCAGGTGCTCCACTAACTCGTGGCTGCTCATTTGGCTGAACAAGAACGCCCCGATCAGCATGAGTAAAACAGCGATGATGTAGCTGCCGATCTGGGAAACAAGAAAATAGGTCGCCCCATAAAGCATGGCGCCAATCATTCCGCCCCCGACATTTTGGGTCACTTGGCTGCGCCGGATATCGCCTAACAGCGTCATCCACGTCGTTTGGAAGATATTGGCTTGTTCTCCCACCACATTACTAAAGATTTGCGCATGGAGGATGATCAGTAAACCAAAATACACCAATATACAGCCGATCACTCGCCGAATGCTCTTAAACCGAGCATCGGTCGTTTTGATCGCTAACCAGACACCATAAGCAGCTAGGGCAACACTCAAAAATTGGTACGTGTTTCCGCCAACGATCCGAAACCCGTTGGCAATCAAGGTTCCTAAAAAACCTAAATGGAAAAAGCCAAATATCGAAAACAAGACAAAGAGCAGGCCGACGCCGACCAGCATTAATTTCTCTTGCTGTTTTTGTTGTTTTTTTGTTTTGCGTTTCTTTGCGCGTTTTTTTTGCGCCATTTCTATCCCTCTTTTCATCTTTCCCTATTATAACGAAAAAAGAAGGCGAACAAAAGTTTTCCTGTGAGAAATTTTGGTTAGCTGCTGGAATTTAAAGGAAAAAGAGGATGTCTGCCAGATAGAGCAGTGATCATCCTCTTTTTAGTTGGTGAACAAATTCAGCGACTGTATAGACAATCAGTCCTGATGATTTAAAATCAGCTGTATTGGTCGTTACTAGACTGTCGATTTGATTTCGCTTCGCACAAGCTGCTAAAACAGCATCTTCAAAATCTGTCATTGTTGAATCAAGCGCCTGAACGCAATCTGCTTCCGTGACTGTTAAGACGGTATGCACTTGGATCAGTTTTTTGACTTCCCTCCGAGCATCGACTCCTGCTGCTCCATCGAGAATATAGAAAAGATCCGTTAATGTACTTGCCGTAATCACGCCCTCGCAAAGTCCATAGATGGAACTGTTGTATATCAGTTTGATGGCTTCTTGATGGCTTTTAGACCCTCTTCCTAATAAATAGTCAAGGATCACATTGGTGTCAATCACGACTCGTTTGGCTTTGTATTTGGTCATGTTCCTTTCATTCTCCCAGATATTTTTTCCTACGCCGTTCGTTTCTTACTTTTTTGATGTCCACAAAGTGAGGTGTTTCAAATGAATCTGCTAAAATGCCTTGCAAAGAATCGACTAAACGAAGTTTCTCCTCTGGGGACAACTCCCCTGCTGGTTGCTTTTCTGTAATAACTAACTGTTTTTTGCCATTGACTTCTTCTGCCAGTTCCATTTCTAGTTCAGAACCTACCTGGAGATCCAATTTTCGAATCATTTTCTTAGACAAGCGAACCCCTTGTCCGTTGCCCCACTTAATCAAATGAGCGGTCTCTTTATAATGTTCCACTCGGCTCACCCCTCTTTATCGGATTTTCCTTGCTACCTATCATTATAACATGAGCACGCATATGTATACACAAGTATATACTTCAATCGTTCCTTCTTTACTTAGATACGCAAAAGAAATGAATGTATAAAAAAACACCAGCTGCTAAGCAGCCAGTGCCTCTTGTTGACTTGTTTTTAGTTTGGTGTGACGTCTTCGCCAAACCACTTTTCAGAGATTTCAGCAAAGGTACCATTGTCTTGCAATTCTTTCAAACCATCGTTGATTTTATCTGCCATGGCTTGATCGTCTTTACGCACACCTACAGCAAAATCTTCTGCTTCAAAAGGGCTTTCGATTTCGTTGAAGTCATCGGTTTTGCCTGTTTGAGTCAAATAATATTCTGCGTAGACGCGGTCGATCAAAAGACCGTCGATCCGACCGTTTTCTAGATCGATAAAGGCTTCATTAAAACTGGCATACAAGGTTGCGTCATTGCCGTCTATAAGATCCTTCAAAACTTCCGGTTGGTTATTGAAGGTCTCATAACCAGAAGAACCTTCTTGGGCACCTAAGACTTTGCCCGCCATATCATCGAAGCTAGTAATGCCGCTTGATTTCGCTGTGACCAAGACTTGTTTATTTTCCATATAAGTATCTGTAAACAATACTTTTTCTTCACGAGCTGCGGTTTTGGTATACCCGTTCCAGATCATATCGATGGTGCCATTGCTTAGTTCGGTTTCTTTCATGGACCAATCGATTGGTTGAAATTTGACTTTGGTTCCTGTTAGATCCAAAATCGCTGTGGCTAAATCCACATCAAACCCAACGATGTTGCCTTGGTCGTCTTTAAAGCCCATCGGTACGAAGGTATCGTCTAGGCCGACGATCACTTCTTCTTTGTCAGCGGCACTGGTTGTGGTGTCATTGCTACTGCCGCACGCCCCTAATAAAAATACACTTGCTGCTGCGATTCCCGTTAATAGTAATTTTTTCATTTTGTTCTCCCCCTTATTCTCCTGCTACTTTTAATAATTGATCGCCGATATTTTCGGCAAAAACCAAATCATGGGTCACCACGATCTGGGTCACTCCTTCTTTTTTCAGATCCAAGATCAGCTGTTCGACTTGCTGTCTCAAGCCTGGATCTAAGGCGCTGGTAGGCTCGTCATAGGCCAACACTTTGGGATTCATCGCCATCGCTCGTGCGATAGCCACCCGTTGCCGCTGCCCCCCGGACAACTGGAAGGGGTATTGAGCTAATAGGTCACTTAACCCTAGTTTTTCTGCCAACTGTTCGGCTTTTGCTGTATACGTGGCTTTGTCTTGTTTTAGCACCATTTTTGGTGCCAAAGTGATGTTTTCAAAAACCGACAAGTGGGGAAACAATTGGAAGTCTTGGAAGACGACACCGACGACTTGTTCTTGTTCTTTTGTGTCGGTGGGATCAAAGGCTTTGCCATCCAGTAAAAAGCTTCCAGAATCGATCGTTTCTAACCCAGCCAGTGTCCGAAGCAAGGTGGTTTTCCCGCCACCGGAAGGACCGACCACCGCTAAGATACTGCCGTCTTCGATCGTCAGGTCTAGCTGATCGATGACTTTTTTGGCGCCAAATGATTTTGATACTTGTTTTAGTTCTAACATACGTGGTTCCTCCTAACGGTAATAGTCCAGTTTGGTCTCGATTTGTTTTAACAATAACGTGAAGACGCCCGTCATCACCAAGTAGATCAAGCCAACCCCAACTAACGGAAGCAAGGTACTGTCTCGCTCCATGGCGATTTTTCCGATTCGCATCACGTCTGACAAGCCCAAGATGTAGACGAGGGATGTGTCTTTGACAAGATTGATGACTTCATTGCCGACAGATGGCAGGGTGATCTTGACAACTTGTGGGATGATGATTTTTTGGATCGTTTGGATTGGGGATAAACGCAAGACTTTCGCAGCTTCGTATTGTCCGGCTGGAATCGATTGGATCCCCCCACGGAAAATCTCAGCAAAATAAGCAGCGTAATTGATGATAAAGGCGATCAAGGCTGCTTCAAAGCGATCAAAGACGATCCCTAAAATCGGCAGACCGTAGAAAACAAAGATCAACTGCAGCAATAAAGGCGTTCCTCGCATCAACCAAACGTAGACTTGCACGATCAATTTCAAAATACGCAGGCGGCTGGCCAAAACAAAGGCAAACAAGATGCCTAAGGGAATGGACCCGATTAAGGTCAGTGCGAACAATTTAACGGTGATTCCGGTTCCTGAAATTAGTTGGGGCATAACATTGACTAAATACTCAAACATGGTGACTTCCTCCTTGATAGGTTTCAATTTCGCTTGGCAGAAAAACAGCTTAGCGACGGCTTACTCCGACGCTTATGTGGCGCTGTGCGTTGGCTGGTGAGGGCAACTGGCAAGTTTCATTTTTCTAAAAAAGAAAAACAAAAAAAGCGCACACTGGCATTTGCCAGAGGACGCTAGATACGTGGTTCCACCTCAATTTGCCTTTCCTTCACAGGAAAAGGCCTCGTGCAGTCCTTGTGATCCTTCCACTTTCGGTTTTCGGTGAGCCGCAAAAAAAGAGAAAAAAACGTCCCCTAGCCATTACAGCTAAAGGACGTTATCAACGCGGTTCCACCTTTGTTTATCAGTGCTTCACAGCAACTGAACTCAGAAAGTCATCAATCAATGACTGCTGCTGTAACGGGCAAACCCGGTCTCTCCTACTTTTCTTTCGGAAAAACGACTCCAAGATGTGTTTCACAACCATGCGTTATCTCTTTGCACCAACCAGAGACTCTCTTCAAACAGCAAGCCTTGCTACTCTTCTTTTCGATGTCTGTTTCATTAAGTTGTGTCTTACTTTACTCGCTCTTAAAGAAAATGTCAAACATTTTTTCTGAAATTTTCGAAACTTTGTCGCATGCACCGATTTCGAGGGGAAGATTCAGGGAAAAGAAGACGCAACTGCTTAACCGAAGTATGCTTCAGCTAAGGCTTGCCCTTGCTTGATTTTTGCCCATTGCTGCTCAGTCGAAAGCTCATTGCCGCAGTCACAAGAGGCAAAGCCACATTGATGAGAAAGATAAAGCCGCTCCTTAGGAATGATTTGACTAGCTTTGTCTAATAAGGCGATCACTCGCTCTTCATCGTCTAATGTGGCGGTTTTGCTGGATAATAAGCCTAAGACAACCTCCACTTCTGGACGATCTTTCAGCGCTTCTAAAGCCGAGATATCACCGGCACGGTCATCGTCCCACTCTAGGAAAAAGCGGTCATAATGCTGATCACGTAAGAATTTTTCGGCGATCGCTTTGTAGGTACCACTGGCTGCCGCGCGGCTTTGGTAATTGCCGCGACAATTGTGGGTCCAGACTTTTAATCCTAATTCGTGGGCGTAATCAGCGACTTCGTTGTTGATCGCCACGAATTCATCGGCTAACGCTTCTAAGCCGTCATTGCCTTGGGTGAAGAAGCTCTTGTCATTGTCTTCAGCAAATAGTTCCCATAAACAATCATCGAACTGAACGATCTCACCACCGGCTTCTCGGTATTCCTGCAAGAATTCCTTGTAGGCGTTAAGCAGCCCTTCCCGCAAGGCTTCTTTCGTTGGATATACCTGACCTTCACCAACGAGGTCGTTAAAGACAGTCAGCTCGGTAAAGGCGTGGGCAGCCCCCCAGACGGTGATTTTGACTGGCAGGTCGCCAGCTTGGCGTTTGGTTTCTTTAAACAATGTCAAGTAATGATGGTTTTTGCCAGATAATGGTTCTGTGATCCGGATGCCGATGTCTTTACGCGTTTCAAAATGTCCACCGTCCAAATCTTCAAAGGCATACCCATGATCGGAGATATAGCGCTCAACGCCTTTTAATCCCCAGAGAAAATCCAGGTGCCACATCGAGCGGCCATGTTCGCCATCTGTGATGACTGTAATGCCGTGTTCTTTTTGCGCTTCAATGATGTCAGCGATCGCTTTTGCTTCCGTTTCTTGGTAGCCAGGAAACGCATCATAAAACGGGTAGCGGATGTCCTCCCGATGCTCGATTTGATTTTTGTAGTCCAATAAATCTTGTGGTCGTAACAATGACCCCACAAGCTGAAATTTGTCTGTTGCCATATCCATTCCTCCTATACAAAGTTTTCAAAATTGTTAGATTTATTCTAGCAAACATCTTATACTATAGATAATACTTATAAACTTATATATTCCATAGGCAATACCTATAACACAAAAAGGAGGTTGCTTCCCATGCGTATCCAGCAGCTTGAATATTTGGAAAAAATCGTAGAGACCGGCTCTTTCAATGAAGCCGCCAAACAGCTTTTCATCAGTCAGCCATCCCTCTCCCAAGCCATGAAAGAGTTGGAAAAAGAGTATGATCTGCAGCTGTTTTACCGTAGTAAATTAGGGGTGACCTTGACCGATGATGGCCGTTCCTTTCTCAACTATGCTCGAAATATTTTAGACCAAGTCAATCTCTTGGACGAACGCTTTCGCAAAGACAGCCATCGCAAGCATGTTTTCAGTGTTTCTGCACAGCACTATGCCTTCGTCGTCCACGCCTTCGTAGAGCTGGTCAAACAGTTAGGGGAAGATGAATTTCAATTCACCTTGCGGGAGACCCAAACACAAAATGTATTGGATGATATCCAGACGTTTAAGAGCGAATTGGGGGTCATTTATCTGAATGATTTCAACACGACGGTCCTCACCCGTTTGATCCACGAAAAAGACCTGCAATTCATTCCTTTATTTGAAGCCAAACCCCACGTCTTCATCGGCCGAGAAAATCCACTGACTCAGAAAAAAAGCATCACATTAGCTGATTTGGAACCTTATACCTATTTGTCGTACGAACAAGGGGAAACCAATTCCTTCTACTTTTCTGAAGAGATCTTAAGCACTTTACAACGCAAAAAACACATTCGCATCAGCGATCGTGCCACGATTTTCAATTTGATGGTGGGTCTCAACGGCTATACCATCAGCTCTGGGATCATCAGCAGTGAGCTGAATGATGAAAAAATCGTTGCGATTCCTTTGGAAGTCGATGATGCGATGACCCTAGGTTACCTCAAACACAAGAAAATGGAACTGAGCGAGATGGCTTTGGACTATCTCGCCTTGTTGAAACAGCATATCAAAAATTACGGTTTCGACGTCTTTTAAAAAAACGATCCGCAGACAGTCGGTCGGGCTTCCTTGGTAAGGCGTCCCGACCCTGTTGCGGATCGTTTTGTACTGTTTGGTCTTCTTCTGTTCTTAAATTATCTTACGTTGGTGTTGTGGAGAAAAAATCAACGCAATGGTTTCCATTCCCACTCTTCGACTTCGGCGATATCATAGCCGTTTTCTCGAATAAAGTCATGGTGATACGCAACGGTGTCTGCCATTTTTTTGGCAAAGTCCGTTGCTTTTTCTCCATAGACCCATTCGGCGGCGTCTTTGGCTAAGTGGAAGCGATCCAATTCAGAAAGGATCCGCATATCAAACGGTGTCGTGATGTCGCCATTTTCTCGGTACCCATGAATATGAAGCTGTTGGTTGCGACGGCCAAAAAAGATGTCGCGAATCAGTCCTTCATACCCGTGGAAAGCAAACACGATCGGTTTGTCTTTCGTAAAGTAGGCTTCGAATGCTTCATCGCTCAACCCACGAGGATCGACTTCTGGACGACGCAATTTCAATAGATCGACCACATTGATGAAGCGGACTTTCAACTCTGGGAAGGCTTCAATCAGCAAGGAAACAGCAGCTAATGCTTCCAAATTCGGTTCCGTCCCGGCAGCTGCGATCACGATGTCCGGTTCTTGTCCTTCATCTGTCGATGCCCAGTCGATGACTTTCAAGCCATCTTTGACAAGCACTTTCGCTTCATCCGCCGAATAAAACTGCGGACGTGGGTGTTTCGAAGAGACCACTAGATTGATCTTTTCTTCAGAAGCGAGCGTTTCTGCCATGACAGCCATCAAGCTATTGGCATCGGCTGGCAAGTAGACCCGCACAAAGTCGGCTTTTTTCTCTGCAATATGGGTCATGATCCCTGGATCTTGGTGGGTGTACCCATTATGGTCTTGTTGGAAGACCGTTGATGAAGCGATCAAATTCAATGAGGGGTACGGGTTGCGCCAGTCAAGATCATGGGCTTTTCGTAACCATTTGAAGTGCTGCGTGATCATAGAATCAACGACTCTTAGGAATGACTCGTAGCTGGCAAAGAAGCCATGACGCCCCGTCAGCACATAGCCTTCCAAGAAGCCTTCTGCTTGATGTTCTGATAATTGTGAATCAATCACACGTCCCACTGAAGACAGCCATTCATCATAATCAGGATGTTTTGGCTCCAACCATTGGCGGTCCGTGACTTCGAACACATGGTTCAACCGATTGGATTTGGCTTCATCTGGGCCAAAAATGCGGAAGTTGTCAGGATTTTCTTTGATGATGTCACGGGCAAATTTCCCAAAGACCATCATATCTTGGGCCGTCGTTTCCCCTGGTGTCTCAATCGCAATGGCATGTGCTTGCCAATCTGGCAAGCGTAGCGGTTGCGGATCGATCCCCCCGTTGGTGATTGGGTTGACAGCCATCCGTTGCTCCCCTTTTGGCGCCAATTCTTGAATCTCAGCGTTGATGCGGCCGTTTTCGTCAAAAAGCTCTTCTGGACGATAAGACTGCAGCCAATCCGTCAAAGCATCCACGTGTTCCATATGTTTCGCATTGACAGGGATCGGCACTTGGTGGGCACGGAAGCCCCCTTCAATCGGCTCGCCATCCCAGACTTTCGGTCCAGTCCACCCTTTTGGTGTGCGAACGATTAAAACAGGCCAATGAGGCATAGCGGCTTCTTCCGCAGAACCTTTGCGGGCTTCTGCTTGGATCGCGTGGATCTGTTCGATGGCTTGATCCATCTTCTGTGCCAATTGCGGATGAACCGCTTCTGGATCGTCCCCTTCTACGAAATAAGGGGTCCAACCCATGCCTTCAAAATATTTCGTGAGATCTTGGTCGCTTTTACGAGCCAAAATCGTTGGATTGGCAATTTTGGCGCCATTCAAATGCAAGATAGGCAAAATTGCGCCATCATTGACTGGGTTGATAAAGGTATTTGAAAACCAGCTGCCCGCTAACGGTCCGGTTTCGGCTTCACCATCACCGACCACTACTGCTGCAATGACATCGGGATTGTCTAAAATAGCTCCGGTAGCGTGGGCGATGGAATAGCCTAGCTCGCCGCCTTCATGGATCGAACCTGGCGTTTCAGGTGCCGCATGAGAAGCGATCCCACCTGGGAAAGAGAAAGTTTTGAATAATTGTTTCATCCCTGCTTCGTCTTGGGTGGCTTTTGGATAGATCTCACTGTAGCTGCCGTCTAAATAAGCATTCGCAACCATGACTTGTCCGCCATGGCCCGGTCCTTCGATATAAAACATGTTTAAGTCGTACTTATTGATGACGCGATTGAGATGGGTGTAAATAAAATTTTGTCCGGCGATCGTTCCCCAGTGACCAATTGGATTCACTTTCAAGTCTTTTTCTTCGATGGGGCGGCGCAATAAGGGATTGTCTTTCAAATAGATCTGACCAACGGAAAGGTAGTTGGCTGCTCGCCACCAAGCGTTCATTTTCTGATAATACTCTAGTGTATCGTAGGTTGTCTTCATTGTGCTCCTCCTTTTAGTCCATTGTTCCACTCTTACATAAAAGTCTATGCCCCCTATATTTAAAAGTCAATTTTGCTGATTGCTGGTGCTTTCAAGGGTTTGCTTGCCCGCACTTTACAGCCAGAAGGCAAGAAAGCTTAAGAAAAACGCAAAGAAACCGCCGACCATCGCCAACGGTTCCTTTTGTGATTGGGTACTTATTTGATCGTTACGTATTCTAATCCTACAAGTTTCGCCCATGTTTCGATCTGATCAGAATTTAGGACAAGTGAGACAACGGTGTGATGGCCACCGCCTGTTTCGATCCACTGTTTGACGCCATCGTGGAAGTTTGGTTTTGGCGTCCACATTACTCGTGCAACCGGTAGTTTTGGTGCTTCTTCAGTTGGCTCAAAGGCATCGACTTCATTGATCAATAATTTGTAGTGAGTGCCAAAGTCGGCCATCGAAACCACGACACCTTCGCCGCCTTGGCCGTCAAACACGAGCCGGGCTGGGTCTTCACGATCCCCCATCGACAATGGCGAAACCACGATTTTTGGTTTGCTGGCTGCTAATACCGGATCGACTTCCATCATGTGGGATTGCAAGATGGCTTCTTTTCCTGGTGTCAGCTCATAGGTGTAGTCTTCCATAAAGCCAGTCGCTTTATTGTGAGCCATGATTTTCATCAAGCGGTCAATAGCGGCTGTTTTCCAGTCCCCTTCACCGGCAAACCCATAGCCTTCTGCCATCAAGCGTTGTACAGCTAAACCAGGCAACTGCTGCATACCATACAAGTCTTCAAAGTTCGTGGTAAATGCCGTATAGCCGCCTGCTTCAAGGAAGCGGCGCAGACCGATTTCTTGTTTGGCTTGTGCTTTGACATGACGTGCCCACTCTTCTTTGTCGTAATCGCCATAATCGAAATCATACAGCTGGCTGTATTCTTCAAAGAGTGCATCGATTTCTTCGTCAGTCACCGCATCGACAACTTGTACCAAATCGCCGATCCCAAAATAATCAACGGTCCAACCAAATTGGATCTGTGCTTCGACTTTGTCGCCTTCCGTCACCCCAACGTTACGCATGTTGTCGCCAAAACGAGCGACTTTAATTTGGAAGCTTTCATTGTAGCCGACTGCCACGTCCATCCAAGCAGCAATTTCTTTTTGGATGGCTTCATTTTTCCAATAACCGACAACGATTTTATTTTGCTTTTTCAAACGGGCATTGATAAATCCGTATTCTCGGTCACCATGAGCCGCTTGGTTCAAGTTCATAAAGTCCATATCGATGGTTTCCCATGGAATTTGTTCATTGTATTGAGTGGCAAGGTGCAGCAATGGTTTTTGTAATAATTTCGTGCCGCGAATCCACATTTTTGCAGGTGAGAAGGTGTGCATCCAGGTGATCACCCCAGCGACTTCATTCCGATAGTTGACTTCTTTCATGATTTTCGTAATCGTATCGGCAGTAACAGCGAGTTCTTGTAAAACAACTGGATAAGGCAGCTTTGAGCTGTCATTTAAGCTTTTGACCATTTCTTCTGCATGATCCCGTACTTCTTGTAATGCTTCTTCTCCATATAAGTGCTGTGATCCTACGACGAACCAAAATTCTTTTTTCCCGATTTCTAACATTCTACTTGCTCCTTTTTCGTTATTTTTGCCCGTAATAGGCATTTTCTCCATGTTTGCGTAAATAATGTTTGTCTAAGACCCGCTGCGGCAATTCGGGTGCGTAACTGTTGAGCTGGCGCGTGATAAAATTCATCTTAGCGACTTCTTCTAAGACAACTGCGTTCATCACCGCCGCATCCGCCGTTTTGCCCCAGGTAAACGGTCCATGACCGTGAAGCAAGACACCAGGAATTTCTTCTGGCGTGATGCCGCGTTCCTTAAAGGTTTCGACGATCACCTGTCCTGTTTGTGCTTCATAGCCTTCATCGATCTCGGCTTGCGTCAAAAAGCGGGCACAGGGGACTGCTCCATAAAACGTATCGGCATGGGTCGTGCCCATCGCTGGCAGATCGAGTCCTGCCTGAGCCCAGCTCGTTGCCCAAGTAGAATGGGTATGGACGATCCCACCAATTTCTGGAAATGCTTTGTATAAAACGGCATGCGTCGGCGTATCGGAGGAAGGATTTTTTGCCCCTTCCACTACGTTGCCTTCAAAATCACAAACCACCATATCACTGGCTTGCATGGTTTCATAGTCAACACCGCTAGGTTTGATGACAAACAACTGCTGTTGGCGATCCACTGCTGACACATTGCCCCAGGTGTATTTGATCAATCCTTGCTTCGGCAATGCCAAATTGGCTTGAAAGACTTCTTCTTTTAATCCTTCTAACACAAAATTCCCTTCTTTCTTTTTAAATCAACGCATCGATTGCCGCTTGCTCGATCGGCAACCCTGCTTGGTAACGTTGGGTAAAGACGGTGAATCCCTGAATGTCCGCTTCCGTTGGGGCTAACGTCACGCCGTGGTCATTTTTAAACACTTGATCTGCCAAGAATGCGGCCAAGGATTGTTCTGGCGTGTGACGGCGAAGGTATGCTGCTAAAAGGGCGATCCCCCAGGCGCCGCCTTCACCAGCCGTTTCCATGACCGTGACTGGGGCTTCCATGACAGCTGCCAAGACACGTTGGGCAACTTCTGGCGTCTTGAAGATCCCACCGTGACCAACGATTCGATCAATGGCGACGTCTTCGGCTTCCAGAATCTTCATCCCGATCTTCATCGCACCAAAGGCACTAAACAGATGTAAGCGCATGAAATTTGCTAAAGTAAAAGAACTCTCTGGCGATCGGACGAAAAGCGGCCGTCCTTCAGGGATCTTAGTGATATTTTCACCAGAATAATAGCCATAAGAAAGCATCCCGCCACATTCTGAATCCCCTTTCAATGCTTCGTTGAATAAGGTCGCAAACAATTCTTCCGTGGAAAGTTTCATTCCAGCTGCGTCGGCAAATTCGCGGAAAAGTTTGACCCAGGCATTGATCTCCGAGGTACAGTTATTCGTATGGACCATCCCCACCAAATCACCAGAAGGCGTCGTGACCAAATCGATCTCTGGATACACTTGCGTTAAGGGTTCTTCTAAGACGATCATGGCAAAAGCCGACGTCCCGGCTGAAACATTCCCGCTTCGCTGTGCCACACTATTCGTGGCAACCATGCCAGTGCCCGCATCGCCTTCTGGCGGACATAACGGGATGCCGGCTTGCAAGGTACCGGTTGGGTCGAGTTTTTTTGCGCCTTCTGCCGTCAATGTGCCGGCTGGTTCGCCTGCTGTCAACACTTGTGGCAAAAGGTCTTTGATCTGCCAAGGATACCCCTGACTGCTGATTTGTGCATCAAATTGCTGCAGCATATTCGCATCATAGTTTTTTGTCGTACTGTCGATTGGGAACATACCAGATGCATCGCCGATTCCGATAACTTTTTCCCCTGTCAGCTGCCAATGCACATAGCCGGCTAAGGTAGTGAAAAAAGCGACCTCTGGTACGTGAGCTTCTTGATTCAAAATCGCTTGATACAAGTGCGCGATACTCCAACGCTGCGGGATGTTGTATTGGAACAATGCCGTCAAAGCTTTTTCTGCTTCTTCCGTGATCGCATTTCGCCATGTCCGAAAAGGGACCAACAGCGTGCCTTGCTGATCAAAGGCCATATAGCCGTGCATCATTGCAGAAAAACCGATACTGCCGATCGTCGTCAAAGGTACCTCGAATTGCTGCTGGATATTGTGCGCCAACTCTTGGTAGCTGGCTTGCAGTCCTTGCCAAATCGCTTCTAGCGAGTAGGTCCAAATCCCTTGCCCCAATTGATTTTCCCATTCAAAGCTGCCGGAAGCGATCGTCTGAAACTGTTCATCGATCAAGACGGCTTTGATCCGTGTCGAGCCTAGCTCGATCCCAAGAGACGTGCGCCCGTCAATAATTGCTTGCCTTACTTGTTGCGTCATCTTCTTACTCTCCTTTTTGGTTATTGACTGAACCGCGAACGATCAGCTCTGGTTCAAAATAAAAGCGTTGTGCTTCTGTTGCCTTACCTGTAGTGATCCATTGTGCTGCCAATTCCCCCATCGCTTCTTTCGGGTGAGTCAGTGTGGTGATCGTCGGTGTGGACAAGGTGCTAAGGGGCGAGTCATCGTTTCCTACGATCGAAAAATCAGTAGGAACGTTCTTCCCAGCAGCCGTCAATGCTTGAATCAAACGATGCGCGATCTCATCGTTGTAACAAACGATGCCTGTGACTTGATTATCGGCAGCCGTCAAGCGCTGGATCGCTTGTTCAATAACGGCTTCTTTCGTCTCCGTCGTATACGTCAAGACGTCTTCTGCTGCAAACGTCCGCTTGGCTTGGGTCAACGCTTTGACAAACCCTTTCATCCGATATTTCCCTTGTAAGTCATCGATTTTCGTGATCATCATCAACTGCTGATGCTGTTGTTCTAATAGATAATTGGTTGCTAAAAACCCAGAACGTGTATCGTTGACACAAATATGCGGCAAGTCTAGTTCTTCGTAATAGGCATTGATCATGACGAGAGGAATCCCAGCTTCTTGGAGGGCGACATAATAGGCAAGATTCGGGTTGTACTGGCTGCTCTTAGTTGGTTCAACGATCAACCCGTCTACCCCTTGATCCATCATTTGCTGCAAGCACGCTCTTTCTTGCTCATGGTCATTGTTGGTTGAGCCTAAAAGCAGTGAGTAGCCTTGCTCCCGCAATGTCTGCTCCACGCCACGCATGATCGATGGGAAAATATAATCAGACAAATAGGTCATGATGATCCCAATCGTTTTGCGGTTTTTACGATTGACAGTCTCAGGTTTTGAAACGTAGGTACCTGAGCCCCGTTCTTTTCTTAAATAACCTTCATTGACCAAAACAGCGATCGCTTGGCGCACCGTGTGGCGGCTATAATGAAATTCTTCCTGTAAGGTTGCTTCTGAAGGGATCGCATCGCCTTCTTGATAGGTGCCTAAGCGGATCTTTTCTCTTAAGATATCCGCTAGTTGTTCGTACTTATTCGCCATTTTTACCCCATCTTTCAAAAGTTGTCCGTACATCTAAGATACCAAGAAACCGCTTCCTTGTCAATTGCTGCTAGGGATTTTTTTCTAAAAAACCATAACGAAAAGAAGGAAAACGACAAAACACCCTTATTTTCATCAGAATAAAACGAATAAAAACGCTATTTGTTGTATAATTGAATAAAATATTACTTATTACGTTTAAGGAGGTAAGTATTTTGACGAGAACACCTAATGAAACCTACGAGGAACCCATTATTCTGTATTCAAAAAAATATCGAGAGAATCGCAGACATGATGCCAGCTGTCGTTGGTTCATTACGAAAAAAGGCGTCTGGATAAACAACACCCATCCAAAAATCCCGGATGAAAAGATTCCCATGGCAAAAATTGCCGATGTGGAATTACACATAGGCAAAGGTCTCTTAGTGGACTACCTCCGACTGCAGGTACCAGGTAATTCTCATCTGCTTTATTTCACCAATCGAATCGATGCCCAAAAAGCCTATGAATTTTTAACGGATCATTTGGCAGCACTTGGCGGACAATCAGCCAAAAGTTACGTGGATGAAGAGGCTGGTAAAATCAAATTACTGTCTTATCATTATCGTGATGCTTGGATCATCGCAGAAGATACCCTCACGATCATCGACTACAAAAAGAAAGAAAAGCAGGTTTTGCAGATTCCCCAGATCACCAGTGTCAGTCTGAAAGAAGTTGCCGAATCTGGTCTTTGGAAAGGCAATGGCTTCTTGGAACTGTATATTGGCGGCGGGGCAATCAGAGAAACCCATTCTCGCAGAAGGACGGAACCAAACCACTCCCTTTGCTTTGCCGAAAAAGACCTGCTGATTGCTCGGATCATACAGCGCTATCTCACTAACTTCCCCCGTAAGCATGCGATACTGCCCCCGCGACCAACTGTAACCCCGACGGAACAGGTCATTGCTGATCTTCGCGAACTGAAAATGTTGGTCGATGAAGGAATTTTGACTGAAGAAGAATTTGCCTTAAAGAAAAAACAACTGTTAGGATTATAGAAGCCATCGCTTCGGGAAAAAAGCAGTCCTCCTGCCATGCAAAGGCAGAGATTTCGGTGAAGGGCTGTGCTTTTTTCTGGGAAAATTTTGAACGGTTTTTTTAGAACATGCTATACTAAATGAAGAATACGTAGAGTATCTCAAAGGAGGTCTTTCTCATTTTTTCTTTTAATGACATCAAAGCGCGTTTCCCCCAGGCAACGCTGCATGACAAAGTATCCACAACGAAGGACATCGAATCCATCGCTTTCGGCAAAAAATATATTTGGCTGCCAACTGACCAATTAAGTGACAGTGAAAAACTGCTGATCCAACTGGGAAACGGCTCTTTGCAACCAGAAATCGATAACCGAAACCATCCATGGTATCCGATTTTATTTGAACATCAGCCCGTTCAAGACCAAACGTGGGTCCGAATGCTGCAAGTTCATTTCACCCGAACCATTGACTCCTTGCAATCCGAATGGCTCGCAGAGATCCAGCAAATGCTCCCTAGCGTGGTGGATCTTTTTTTCCTCACCGAAGACCATGCGGTGATCGTAGAAAAACAAGACGACACTAATTTACCCATCGAAGATCTCGACGGCTTATTCGTGGCTTTGGATATGGATTTCGACTGCTATTCTCAGCTGTTCGTCGGTCCCTTCCATCATCCGCGCCACGATTTCACTACCTTATGGGCAAGTGAGTCTACCCTGTTCAAAAATGAGTTAAAAACGAAAACCACCAGTAAAAGTATGGATCTGCCCAAAGTGGTCTTCGCTCTTTTTCGCAACGGCTTTTCCGAGTATATTTCCTTGTTTCGTACCTTGTATCTAGATTGGTTTGAAGAAGAGACCGAAACGATCATTCAATCACTGTGGCGCAATCAAGGCAATGCGAGTTCTACTGCCAAAGAACTGTTTATGCATCGGAATTCCCTTCTTTATAAGATCGATAAGTTTCAAACACTGACACGTTTAAATTTAAAAAATATGGATGATCTTTTGCTTTGCTATTTATTGATCGATCAGTTCACCCATCAGAGCAATTAAACAACCTGCACAAGAAAACGTTTTTTTCTTGTGCAGGTTTCCGTTGCACATTCGAAGCGTTTTCATTTATGCTATTCATGTAAACTAAATGGAAAGAGGTAATCCCAATGGTAGAAATGGCCTTAAAAAATATCCACAAAAAATATGACAATAATGATGCGTATTCGGTAACTGATTTTAATTTAGATATCGCGGATCGCGAATTCATCGTTTTCGTTGGACCTTCTGGTTGTGGAAAATCAACAACCCTTCGAATGATCGCTGGTTTAGAAGATATTTCTGAAGGCGAATTGAGCATCGGTGGAAAAGTAATGAACGATGTGGCACCAAAAGACCGCGACATCGCGATGGTTTTCCAGAACTACGCATTGTATCCCCATATGACTGTTTTCAACAACATGGCATTTGGTTTGAAATTGCGTAAATACGACAAAGAAGAAATCAAAAAACGCGTAGAAAATGCCGCTGAGATCTTAGGTTTGACAGAATACTTAGATCGTAAACCTGCTGCCCTTTCAGGTGGTCAGCGTCAACGGGTTGCCTTAGGCCGTGCCATCGTTCGTGATGCCAAAGTCTTCTTGATGGATGAGCCGTTGTCAAACTTAGATGCGAAATTGCGGGTTGCCATGCGTGCGGAAATCGCAAAATTACACCAACGTTTAGAAACAACGACGATCTATGTAACCCATGACCAAACAGAAGCGATGACCATGGCTGACCGGATCGTTATCATGAAAGATGGTTTCATTCAACAAATCGGTTCACCAAAAGAAGTCTACAACACACCGAAAAACATTTTCGTTGCCGGCTTTATCGGTTCACCAGCAATGAACTTCTTCAATGTTACGTTGAATAACGGTATGATCTCTGATGGTCAAAGTTTGAATTTACGTATTCCTGAAGGCAAGAATAAGATTCTTGTTGAAAAAGGCTACGAAGGCAAACAATTAGTCTTTGGTATTCGTCCAGAAGATATCCACAGTGAACAAATCGCATTGGAAGCTTCTCCTGAAGCAACTGTACGTGCTGAAGTGGTCGTATCTGAACTATTAGGTGCAGAAACAATGCTTTATACACGTGTAGGTGCGACTGAATTTATCTCGAAAGTTGATGCCCGCGACTTCCACCGTCCAGGTGAAACAGTTGATTTAGCTTTCAACATCAACAAAGCGCATTTCTTCGACAAAGATTCAGAAAATGTCATCACACTTCCTTAATTTGTAGTTACCATGCACTGTTCTCGGATTTGCCCCCTAGGCAGTCGCATTTAACTAATATCCACTTTTATTCCTTATTTGTATCCCTCAAAAACAGACAGTCAGCCGACTGTCTGTTTTTGGGTTACTTTATTCTTCCTGAGGCACATAGCGCGCGGCCATGGTTTGAATGATCGGTGTTTGCCGAACTTGAGTAAAAACGATTTTGACAGCAGACACGCCGACCGCTTCAAAGCTGATGATTTTTTGATAGCCGATCGTCACTATTTCGGTCAGTAACTGTGGTCCTGCTACAGTTTGCAGAAAAATTTTTGCTTTTTCTACCCGTTGCCCATATTGAATCGCTTCCTTCAATACAAGTGAATTGATGACGACCGGTTCTGCAAAATGTAGGGTCAGCCATGGCCGTTTGTCTTCCAAGTCCGGTTTCCAATACTGGCCAAACGCTTGAGATAGTTGGAGCTTATCCATTCTGCTGGACACACTGGTTGAAGAACTCGCAAACGTGCCGTTCCTTTCAGTCGTCACCTCTTTCAATTGTTTAATCGAGTGACCTAATTGCTGCAATGCCTTTTGATCCGTTGGATGGATCATACCATCCGGCATCGGCGGCACATTAAGTAGAAAAGAACTATTGCCCCCAACGATCTGCTTGTAAAAAGACCAGAGCTCAGCGCCGCTTTTTACTTGTTGGTCTTCTGATGGATGATAAAACCAGCCGGGGCGAATCGATAAGTTGACCTCAGCAGGGTACCAAGCCAATTCGGCAGCTTCTTTAATGCCGTACTTTTTCAGCGCTTGTTGGCTTCCTAAATCCATTTCCATACTGGAAATCGATTGCCGAAACGCTGTGCTATCGGCTTTTTGCGAATGACTCGCTGTTTTTTCAGCATCCTTTAATGCTGCTGGCACCACACTCCATTCTTGAAGTCTGGTTTGCCCCGCTTCGTTTCCTACCCAACGGACATCCGGTCCGCAAACCGCAATCACTGCATTGGGTTGCAGCTCTCGAATCACTTGATAATACCGTTCCCAATCATAGTTTTGGCGTTTTCCATTGGGTCCTTCACCATTGGCCCCATCTAACCATATTTCGAATATATCACCATAATTGGTTAAAAGTTCTGTCAACTGCGCCGTATAAAAATCATCATAGGCTTGCCCCATTCCATAACAAGCTTCATGCTGATCCCAAGGCGATAAATAAATGCCGAATTTCAGGTCTGCTTGACGGCAAGCATCAGAAAGTTCTTTCACTAAATCACCTTGACCATTGCGCCAGGGCGTTGAAGCGACTGTGTAAGCAGTGTGCTGGCTTGGCCATAAGCAAAAGCCGTCATGGTGTTTACAGGTCAAAATGATTCCCTGCATCCCGCTTTGCTTCATTGCAGAAACCCATTGATGACAGTCTAGCTTTTGCGGGTCAAATACCGTTGGCGACTCATTGCCGAGCCCCCATTCACGATTGGTCATCGTATTGAGACCAAAGTGGATAAAGCCATAAAATTCCAACTGCTGCCACTGTAGTTGTCGTTTACTGGGGCGAATCTGGGTAAGTTCTGCTGGTTCGATAATCTGTTCCTCCATTCTATGAGTTGTTTGCTGCTTTAAGGAAACAGATACAAGATCGATTCTTGACTGTTTCCTCATTGGAAAAGATCCAACGCCTTTACTGTACTTCCGTCATCTGTACGCTCACTGGCAAACGAAGTACAGGAACTGACTGAAGCACCATTCAATCGACGGGTCTTCCCTATCAGGTGATCAAACTACTTTACGATAAAAAGAGTAGTGCTTGCTTGGGGGATTCGCAAGGCACTACTCTAAACAACATATTCAAACGCTAAAAGACACATCTTTTTACGCGAGCCTAGTGATCGTTTTGTAAGAGGGTCAGGCTGTCTGTAAGGACAGCTTCGCCATCTAACAGCTCGTAATCTGTTTCTTTGATTAATTTATATGGCACCGCTTTGACCATGAGAAAGTCTTTTAATCGATTGACTTCGTACTTCGACTGCGGACCGATCAACAAAGCATCGACTGTTTGCTGCTGCAGGATCTGTTCAGCAATGATGGCTGGTGCCGAATAGATATGCACAGCTAGCCCTTTTTCATCTGCGGCCCGCTGCATGTTTTTCACTAAGAGACCCGTAGTGATGCCGGCGGTACAAATCAATAAAATCGTCTTTTGTGCTTGGTCCTCCATAAACAGGCCCTCCTACGAAATTTTCTTTTTCTTATTGTAGATATCCAACACGACAGCCAGCAGCAAAATCAACCCTTTGATGGCTTGCTGCCAATCGACACCGACCCCTAAGATCGACATCCCATTGTTTAAGACACCCATCACGAGACCACCAACGATCGCCCCCATCACAGTACCAATACCGCCTGAGGTAGAAGCACCGCCGAAATACACTGCGGCCATTGCATCTAATTCCATTGACGTTCCCGCTTGTGGTGTAGCTGCATTCAACCGAGCCGCTAAAACCAAGCCCGCCAAAGCTGCCATCATCCCCATGTTCACGAAGACCCAGAAGGTGATTTTCTTCGTCTTGATTCCCGAAAGTTCAGCTGCTTTCTTATTGCCGCCGGTTGCATAGATTTGACGACCAGCGACGGTTTTGTTAGTCAAAAAGCCATAGGCAGCCACGATCACCCCTAAGACGATCAAAATGATCGGATACCCTTGGTAAGAGGCAAAGATGTAGGTAGCGCCGAGAAATACGACCGCAGTAAAGACGGCTTTAAAGGTAAAGGCTGCCATTGATTCCACTTCAAAAAGATTTTTTTTGCGACGCTCACGGGTTCGCCATTGGCCTAAAATCAAGATGCCCGTGATCACTACACCTAAAATCATGGAAAGTAAATGGATCTGACCGCCTGCAATATCTGGCAAATAGCCGGTGGAAATTTGTTGGAATGCCTTGGGAAACGGTGCCAATGATTGACCGCCTAAGACGACTTGGGTCAGTCCTCGAAACATCAGTAAACCAGACAAGGTCACGATAAATGCTGGGATACCGACATACGCGACCCAGAAGCCTTGCCAAGCACCGATCACTGCGCCCATCAGTAAGCAAAGAGGCACTGCCAGCCAAGGACTGATGCCGTTATTGACCATTAAGACACCTGCAATCGCACCGACAAACGCCATCACGGACCCTACGGATAAATCAACGTGTCCTAACAAGACGACCAAAAGCATACCAGCTGCCAAAACGAGAATATGACTGTTTTGCAACACGAGGTTGGTGATATTCAGCGGCCGCCAGAAAATCCCGTCGGTCATGAGCTGAAAGGCCACCAGCAGCACTGCTAAGATAATGATCATACTGTATTTGCTAAAGATTTCCAATGCCTTTTCTTTCAGCGAATGGCTGCGTTCTTTTTTTAATTTATTGGTTGTTTCCATCTCAAACCCCACTCTCTTCTAGTGTCATTAGATTCATCAATCGTTCTTGGTCTGCCTCTTCCCGTAACACTTCGCCCGTGAAGCGGCCTTCGTTCATCGTGTAGATCCGGTCGCACATGCCTAATAGTTCTGGTAACTCCGAGGAGATGATACAGATGGCTTTGCCAGCTGCTGCCATCTCTTCGATGATCGTATAGATTTCGTACTTCGCCCCGACATCGATCCCGCGGGTCGGTTCATCTAAAAATAAGATATCTGGTGTGGTCATCAGCCACTTTGCCAAAACGACTTTTTGCTGATTCCCACCACTCAAGCTGCCGACGTTTTGATAGATTGAATTGGTTTTCGTCCGCATTTTTTTGCGAAATTCTTCTGCCATCGTGACTTCTTTTTCTTTATCGATGACCCCTTGGCGGCTGATTTTGGCAAGACTAGCGATGGTGGTGTTCTCGCGAATATCCATCAGCAGATTCAAGCCCAACGCTTTTCTGTCTTCCGACACATAGGCTAACCCATTTTTGATGGCGGTTGGCACGTCTTTGACAGAAATCGGTTGGCCGTCTTTATAGACTTCCCCCGAAATCGAACTGCCATAGGAATGACCGAAGACACTCATGGCAAACTCTGTCCGTCCCGCACCCATCAAACCGGCGATGCCGATGATCTCTCCTTTGCGGATCATCAAGTTCAAATTTTCATTCACCACACGGGTATGGTCGATTGGATGATGGACCGTCCAATTTTTGACTTCAAAAAACGGTTCACCAATAGCGGGTTTCCGCTCTGGGTAACGATTGGTCAAATCTCGCCCAACCATGCCGCGAATGATACGCTCTTCAGAGATTTCGGCCCCGCTCAGCGTCTCGATCGTTTGCCCGTCTCGTAAAATCGTGATGCGATCCGCCACATTGACGATTTCATTCAGCTTGTGGGAGATAATGATCGAGGTGATCCCTTGGTTGCGAAACTCTTTGATCAGCTCTAACAGATTGGCACTTTCTTCTTCATTCAACGCCGCGGTTGGTTCATCTAAAATCAACAATCGGACGGATTTTGAAAATGCTTTGGCAATTTCCACCAGCTGTTGATGCCCGACACCGATTTGTGAAACCAGCGTATTCGGGTCTAATTTCAAGCCAACGATCTTTAAGAGGTTATCTGTTTTCTTTTCGGTCAGATCCCAATCAATAATGCCGTGCTTGGCTTGTTCATTTCCTAGAAAGATATTTTCTTTGATCGACAGGTAAGGACTTAAGGCTAACTCTTGATGAATAATAACAATTCCTTTGTCCTCACTGTCCCGCAAATCTTTGAACTTGCATAACTCCCCTTCATAATAGATCTCTCCATCATAGCTGCCGTAAGGATAGAGTCCGCTTAAGACATTCATCAGCGTGGACTTTCCGGCGCCATTTTCTCCACACAGTGCGTGGATCTCTCCTCGCTCGATCGAGAGGTTGACGTTATCAAGGGCGCGAACCCCTGAAAACTCTTTGACGATGCCTTTCATCATCAAAATATTATCTGCCATGTTCTTTCACCCTTTTCCTTTTTATGTAAAAGTGATGCGCTCCCTTTGCAAGAAAAGCGGAAAGAACGAATACTGGGGATGATTCGTTCTTCCCTGCTGCTTTAGGGGAAACTAGCATCTTTTCTCGCTGGATCTGCACTCCTTGCTTAAATGCCCAGCTCTTCTTCTGTATAGTAATCGGTATCGATCAGTTCTTCTTTGTAGTTGTCGCTATCCACAGAAACGGGATTTGACAAGTAGGTTGGTACGACTTTGACGCCATTGTCATAGGTTTCCGTATCGTTGACTGGCACTTCCTCGCCATTGGTGATGGCTTCGATCATTTCGATCGTGTTTTTCGCTAACACTCGTGTATCTTTAAAAATCGTTTGGGTTTGTTCGCCCGCGATGATTGATTTCACTCCTGCCACCGTCGCATCTTGACCGGTGATCACAGGCAGTGGTTTATCAGAGGAACCATAGCCCACACCTTTAAGCGATGAAATGATTCCTAGGCTGATTGGATCATACGGTGAAAGAACAGCATCCAATGTTTGATCCGTATAGTTGGCACTCAACAAGTTGTCCATCCGAGCTTGCGCGGTTGAACCATCCCAACGCAAGGTAGCGATTTGGTTGAAGTTGGTTTGACCAGAAGGAACGACTAGCTGTCCGCTGTCAAAGTATTGTTGGAAGACCGAAAGGACCCCATTATAATTGATCAATGCATTGTTATCATCTGGAGAGCCGCCGAATAATTCAATATTAAATGGTCCTTCACCGTCTTTGAGACCTAATTTGTCTTCAATATAAGACGCTTGCAGCACGCCGACTCCAAAATTATCAAAGGTGGCATAATAATCGACGTATTCCGAGTTCATCAGTAAACGGTCATAGGCGATGACTGTGATGTCTTCGTTATGGGCTTTTTCCAACACGTCCGTCAGTGCCGAACCATCGATCGAGGCGATCACTAAAGTATCAACGCCTTTGGTGATCATGTTCTCAATTTGTGCCACTTGGTTTTCTACTTTGTCTTCTCCATATTGCAGGTCAGTTTTATAGCCAAGCTTCTCTAATTCCTCTACCATATTGTCGCCATCTGCGATCCATCGTTCTGCCGATTTGGTCGGCATCGCAATCCCAACAAATCCTTTGTCTCCGTCACCGTTTGCCCCGCTATCTGATCCATTCCCACAAGCTGCTAACAATCCACCAACCAATAAGGTGGATGCTAGGACGACCAATTTACCAAAAGTACCTTTCATTGTGATCCCTCCATGTCTTTTTCTTACATATTCAGTATAGCTAGTTAAGGAATCGCTTACATTTAGATTTTTTCGAGGTTTCTTGGATTTCTTGAGAAAAAACGGCCCAGTTGCCCCCTTTTCTCTTTGGAATCTTGGATTTTTTAAGATTCCCTTGGTTTTTATTTGATTTGTTATTTTGTGTAAAGCGCTTCCGTATTTTTTAGTAGAATAGACCATAGAGGTGAAAAAAATGAGGAATAGAAAAATTGGGTTACTCCTTTGTTTGTGTCTGTCTTTCTTGGCTGGTTGCGAAGCAATCAAAGAAACGACCGCTGAAACAGCGGAAGAAAGTATCGTGATCGGTTTTTCCCAGTCGGGAACGGAAAGCAGCTGGCGTAAACGCCATACGGAATCGATCCGCACTGAATTAGAGAAGGAAGGCTATGAAGTCCTTTATCGTAACGGTTATATGAATCAAGAGCGACAGATCCAAGATATCCGCAATTTTATCGTGTATCAAGTCGATGCCATCGTCTTTACCCCCATTCAGGAAAACAATTGGGAACCGATTTTGGAAGAAGCGGCCCAAGCTGGGATTCCCGTTTTCGTGGTAGATCGACATGTCAATGTCAGCGATCCCTCTTTATTTTTGACCCATATCGGGCCAAGCTTCAAAGCCGAGGGCAATCGTGCAGGTCTCTACGTTAGTAATTATTATAAAGAGCATGAGAACGAAACAGTCAATGTTTTAGAATTGACGGGACTGGATGCTACGTCCCCGACGTATTTGCGCTCAGAAGGGTTCCGAGAAACCATCAAGCGTGATTATGCCCATAACAATGTGACGATCCAAGTCGTAGACGAATTAAACGGCGATTTCATCCGCCGTAAAGGCAAAGAAGTCATCGAACAATACATCGAAGCAGGCAAAATGGAACAGATTGATGTCTTGTTCAGCCACAATGATGAGATGACGTTGGGTGCCCTAGAAGCCTTAGAAAAAACCGATATTGAGCCGGGGAAGGATTTAGTGATCGTATCGATCGATGCTCAAAAAGAAATGATCGATAAATTGAAGCAAGGAGTGGTCAATTGTGTCGTTGAGTGCAACCCAGATGCCGGGGTGTTCGTCAAAAATGCCATCTCGCGCTACTTGGCTCGCGGCGCCGATGCCATTCCTCGTGAAATCTATGTCCATGAAACAGTTTTTTCCAGTGACATGGATTTCGATCAGATTCCACCAAGAAATTATTGAGGAGATGAAGATGAAAACAAAAAGTATCAAGGGCATCTTTCAACAGACGAATAAACTGATGATCCTCGTCGCCTTTATTCCCCTCGTACTAAGCAGTGTGTTTTACTCGCGGCAGATTTTCATTTACCAAAATACCATCAACAATATTGAAGAAGCCAATCAACTATCGGAAAAAGTCGATGCCATTGTCTTGGAGGAGATGTGGGACTTAGTCTTCGGCCAAAAAACCGTCGCACAAGTCCAAGAAACCAATGTAATTGAGGAATTGAGGAGCGACCTGCAACACATCCAAGAAAATACCAGCACTGCGAAAGAGCTCAATATTTTAGCGGTCGCCTTTCGGACGCTCGATTCTTTAGAAACCTATCAGCAACAGTTGATCGACAATATTCTCAAGGATGAACCAGTGGAAAAAAACCAATACGTCATGATCCAAGTGGATTCGGTGATCGATTTGCTATCCGATATTTTGCAGCAATTCGTCGGGGTAGAGATCAGCTTAGCCAGCCAAACCAATCACGAACTAGTCCAATCGGTATTGTTACTGATCCTTTTTCAAGTCGTGTTGCTTTTGATCATCTTTGCGATCATCAATAAAAATCGGCGCTTTGTTCGGGACAATCTGCAAGACCCATTGGATCGGTTATTAGATCTTTCTAACGAACTATCCCAAGGACATTTGAGCTACCGAGCAGAACTGCCAGAAACCCCAGAGCTGCGGACCTTGACGAGTAGCTTGAATCGAATGGCAGATGACTTGACCCGGCTCTTGGAAGAAAATGCCTTGAAGCAGTATCACTTAGCCCAAAGTGAGGTGCGGGTCTTACAAGCCCAGATTACCCCACATTTCATCTATAATAGTTTAGATGCGATCGTTTCTTTGATTGAAGCTGCCCGTTACGAGCAAGCAACGGAAATGACCTATGCGTTGTCGGATTTTTTCCGTATCTCCTTAAGCAAAGGGCAAGACTGGATTCCTTTGGAAAAAGAATTGCGGCATGTGGGCGATTACTTGAAGATTTTGCAGATTCGCTATGGTAGGATGCTGTCTTACACCATCGAAGATCAAACCGTCAGTCCAGAACTGCAGGTTTTGAAAATGGTCCTGCAGCCCCTAGTTGAAAACGCCGTTTATCATGGCACCAAGTTTGTCCGTCGCGTCGGCATGATTCGAATTACAGTGTCAGAATTGCCTCACCAGATTCAAATGACCATCAGTGACAACGGCATTGGGATCGACCCTGAGCGTTTGGAGGAGATTCGTCGTAACCTTAAAGAAACCACTGATCCCGCCTCTGAGAGCGGCTATGGCCTATATAACGTCTATCGCCGTCTCCAGCTGAACTACGGCAGCGAAGCGCAACTGACGATCCACAGTCAATACCAAGAAGGCACCACGATTAACGTCACAGTACCAAAAAGGGAGGAACCCAACCATGTACAAAGTGTTCATAGTTGAAGATGAACATCTGATTCGCGATAGTTTGCGTCACCAAATCATGACTCTCGCCAAACAATACCCGATCGTTTATAGCGATGAAGCCGCCGATGGCGAATTGGCGTTAGCTTCGATCCTTGATCTGCGTCCGGATATTATTATCAGCGATATCAAAATGCCGTTTATGGATGGCTTGGTCTTTGCGAAAGAAGCCAAAAAATTATTGCCGCAAGTTCGCATTATTTTTGTTAGCGGCTTTGATGATTTTGACTATGCAAAAACGGCACTGCAGCTGCAAGCAGACGATTACTTACTCAAGCCCATCAAAAACGAAGAATTAGAACAAGCCATCAAAACCGTCGTTCAACACTTAGATGAACAACAAACCACCCATCAGCAATTATCCAAAGAAGACGATTTATTCGAAATGGAAATCAAAAAAAATCACTTTCTGAATCATCTTTTTAAACAAAAGATCACGATCTCAGAAGCTTTTTTGCAAGCAGAAGAACTGGGACGGCGCTTTTCAGGCAAACAGTTTTGTGTGCTGTTAGCAAAAACCCCCTTCAATCAAAGTTTTTCTGACTACACTCGCTTTAGCCAGCAGCTGACCAAAGCCTATGAGCAAGATGATGCCGTCTTGTTCTCCAGTGTGTCTAGCCGCTTCATCAAGTTTTTACTTTTTGACCATGACCGCGAACAAGTTTTAGAAAAAGCCTATCAGATCGCTCAAAGCCTCGTTCATGGTTCTGGGGAAGAAGTGGCAGTGGCGATCGGACCTATAGCAGATCGTTTCTCGGGCATCCCTCTTTCTTATCAGAAAGCTCGTGACATGCTAAAAACCTATGGCAGCATCCGCAAGGAAAAAATCATCAGCTATGAAGATGACATTCGAGAAGGGGAACTGTCCCCCACCAATCCTTTCAAAACCGATCTTGCTTCAAGACTGGCAAATGCTGGGAAACAGACGATCCCTGAGCTGACCGATGAATTGATGGCGCCTCAAGGGACCGTTGAGCGAACGCAAATGTACCGTTTGTTCGTCTTGGTCGAATTGCTGGCATTATTGAAGAAAAAAGACAGTCATTCGCTGCCCCAGATCGTTCAGCACGCCCATGACTTAGACTATCTAGCGGCATTGACCCATGAGCCAGAGAACTATCAAACGACTCTGGCAGAACTGTTGCCGCTATTGACCAAACAACCCATCAATCCTGCAATGGCGAAGTATCAAAGCGTCATCAATCAAGCCAAAGCCTTTATCAGTGATCACTTTTCTGATCCCAATATTTCCTTAAATGTAGTTGCTGAAAAAGTTCATTTGAGTCCGGCGCACTTCAGCACCATCTTCTCGCAAGCCACTGATTCTACGTTTATCGAATACTTGACCGAGCAACGATTGACCTTAGCTAAGGAACTGCTGTTAACGACAAATCTACGGCTATCTGAGATCGCCTTTGATGTTGGCTATAATGACCCAAATTATTTTTCCTTTTTGTTCAAGAAGAAAGAAAGTATCTCACCGAAAGAATACCGTCAAAAAAATGCCTAGTTGAATGAATGGATACAAAAAAAGAGTGAGAGACAGCAAAATCGTCCTCACTCTTTTTTATTTTCTACCTCATTCAGTTATTTCTTCTCCATAGCAGCTTTTAAAGCAGCTGCTAATGGGCTTTCTTGCGGTTCTTCTTGATTGATTTTGTTCATCAAGCGGCGTTCTTCGTGTTTCGACAGCTTTTTGCTGCGTTCCTTTTTATCCGCCATTTTTTCGGTGGTCCCATCGAATTTACAGCGGAAATAGGCGCCGTTTTTGCCTTCAATGATCTCCATCTTTCGGTGGCATTGCGGGCAGCGTCGGTTTGAAACTTTCGGGTCTTTCCGACGACGGTACTTGCAGGTCCCACTGGAGCAAACATAGATCTTGCCATCACGGGTATTTTTCTCCCGCAAGGGTTCGCCGCATTCGGGACACCGTTTTTGGGTCAATGAGAAATCTTGGTACTTGCTTTCGCTTTGCTTGATTTCTTTGACCAGTTGTTTTGTGTCTGCTTCGATTTGTGCGAGGAAGGTTTGGGCAGAATAGGTGCCTTTCGCAATGGCTTCCAGTTCCTTCTCCCATTTTTCCGTCAATTCTGGTGTCACCAAGGATGGATTGACTAAGACTAACAGCTGCTTGCCTTTTGGCGATACTTGCAAGCCGCTTGGGGTCCGCTCCATCAGCTCAGATTTGATCAGCTTTTCAATGATCTCCGCACGGGTTGCCGGCGTACCAAGACTGTGTTTTTCCATTTTGCCTAAAAGAGTTCCTTCATTCAACGGTTTTGGTGGTGTAGTCAACTCTTTTTGGATGGTGAACTCAGGCTTGACGGTACTGCCTTTTTGCCAAGCCACATCACTGGTTTCTTCTTCAGAAGTCGTTTTCCACCCCGCTTCTAACACGGTATTGCGGTTGAATACAAAGGTTTCTGAACCAAAGGTCACGGTCACTTTCTGCTGCTGCTTTTTATGGGGTTTCGCAAAGAGCATTAAGAAACGACTAACGATCATTTGATAGATCCGTTGTTCATCGGTAGTTAATTTTTCATAACGTGCCCGCTGTTCCGTTGGCAATAAGGCATGGTGATCGGTAACTTTTTTATCATTGAAGACAGCTTGCTGCACTACTTGTCCGCCATTTTTCAAGTATCCTTTGACTTCTGGGGCAAAATCCGCAACTGCCTGCAGGCGTTCCTTCATGGTTGCCTTCATATCATTAGTCAAATACTTGGAATCCGTCCTTGGGTAAGTGACGATTTTATGGGTTTCATACAAGCTTTGAACAAGCGACAAGGTCTTCTTGGCTGAAAATCCATAACGCTGATTGGCTTCTCGTTGGATCTCGGTCAAATCATAAGGCAATGGCGCACTTTCTGTTTTGACCTTTTCTTCGATCGCTGTCACGCGACCATTTTGTTGACTCATTTGCTTGACCAATGCTTCGGCGTCGCTGCGTTCTTTTAGTTGATAGGGATTTTTTTGCTGCAGGCGGGCCTTGGCATCGCCTACGTTTAGGGTAATCACATGATAGGTTTGCGGACGGAAACTCTCGATCTGCATTTCCTGACTGCGCACCAAAGCTAAGGTAGGGGTTTGGACCCGACCCGCACTAAGATTGTCTTGATATTTGACCGTCAATGCCCGGGTGACATTCAACCCTACCAGCCAGTCGGCTTTTGCCCGCGCAAGGGCGGAGTAGTAAAGATTGTCGTAGTGCTTGGCTGACTGCAATTTTGCAAAGCCTTCTTTGATGGCTTTAGGGGTTTGCGAAGAAATCCACAAACGTTTGACTGGTTTGTCAAAACGAACCCACTCCAAAATCCAGCGAGCGACTAGCTCCCCTTCTCTTCCCGCATCGGTAGCGATCACGACTTCCCCGACATCTTTTCTTTGAGCCAGTTGTTTGATGGCTTTTAGTTGATGACCGGTTTTTGGTAACGGCTTGATCCCGATGGACTTAGGGATCATCGGTAACGTTTCCATCTGCCATGATGCCCACTCTTTGTTTAAATCTTCAGGCATTTTCAAGCCCAATAAATGACCAAGGGCCCAAGTAACAATCGCCTTGGGTCCTTCGTAATAATTTTTATGTTTTTGCTCACAGCCCAAAACTTTGCTGAGGTCTTTGGCAACGCTTGGCTTTTCCGCTAGAATTAGTTGTTTCATAAAAATCTTTCCTGCTTTCATCGACGACTTGCTGATATTCTTTAAGCAATGCCAGTCCAATATATTGTTGGAGGTAATCGTCGCATTCTTCGCACCAGCGTTCGTCTTCTTCATTCCAAAAAGCCGTCATAAAGTTTGATTTTGCATTTATGTACGAATACTCTTCTCTGATTTCTTGCCATTTTTGTTCATAAAATGACTGCGCCTCGCTGAAAGTTGCAAATGTGAACGCCTCTTGAATATCTGACTGCCATCCCTCAAAAAACCACCACGGTTCATTGTCCCCATACATGACTACTACTTGATACATTCCATTGCTCCTTTCACGATTCCTTCCCCATATTAGTCACTTTTACTTAAACTTGCAAGGAATAAGTTTCAGCATTTAAACATTGCTTTAAAAATTCATTAAACCCTCGTTTTTTTTGTACGATTTATCGGTTGTTTAAGATTACATCATTTCTATGCCCCTATAGTCTAGCACAGATGTTTCCTGTTGTGAATATAACATCAAAAGATTAAAAAAATATCAAACAAGATTTATTTTAACCTCGTAAAAAAAATTTGTCTGCGATGGATATGCTACAATAATGACAACCATGAAATTGCCAGGAGGTGCCCTATGTATCTCGAACAAATCACTTTTCCCGATCAAGAGACCGAGTTTGATTTTTTCCTTTCCATCAAACGAACCGTTTATGATTCTTACTACCCTTTTCAGATTCTCAGTGCCCGCCTTTTTCAGCAGATCGATTTTGAACCGGTCACGATCTTATATGGCGGCAATGGTTCTGGCAAAACCACCGCATTGAACGTGATTGCCGAAAAGATCCACGCGCAGCGCTTTGCTGCGTATAATCGCTCGAATTTTTTCGAGGACTACTTAGCCTACTGTACTACTGGCAGCATCGACGAACCGCAAGAAAAAGTACTTTTGACCAGCGATGATGTCTTTGATTACATGCTGGCTATTCGAAACTTGAATCAAGGGATCGATCATCGCCGAGAAGAAGTATTCCAAGAATACTACCAAGCAAAGTATGCAGACTTTCGTTTCACGGGTTTTGACGATTACCATGAATTGAAGAAAATCAATCTTGCACGATCCAACACACAGTCCAAATTCACCCGCAAGCACTTGATCGACAATGTCCGAGAATATTCCAATGGTGAAAGTGCCTTTCGCTTCTTTCAAGAAAAGATTCGTCCCAACAGCCTTTACTTATTAGATGAACCAGAAAATTCTCTTTCTGCTGAGCGTCAGCTGGAACTGGTGCAGTTACTGGAAGATTTTGTCCGCTATGAACAGTGTCAATTCATTATTGCTACCCATAGTCCTTTCGTTTTATCTTTAAAGGAAGCCAAAATCTATGATTTGGATCAAACACCTGTCGATGTTCGGAAGTGGACGCAGTTAGCTAATGTCCAGCAGTATTACCGCTTTTTTCAAGCACATCAAGCCGAATTTGATGATCGATCATGACCAAAGCAAACCATTTTCCGTCAAAGATTTCTTTTGGCATTTTTTTCCGCTACACTCACACAAAGACCAAAATCAAACTGATCAGAGCAATATAGAAGGCGACCACTCCCGCAATTTTGTCCCACTTGACTTCTGCTTGGTTATACTGATCGGAATGCTCCGCAATCTGAGCGGACAAAAAGTAGAACTTTTTAAAACAATCAAATACCCTACTAAACCAAATAGTACGGCTAAGGCAAGTTCGTTGATTTGGCTTGAAATGACCTGATTCTGATGAAGCATTACCACCCCTACGGCACTAACGAAAAACCCCCATTTCATGAGATTGGCTTTGGTACGATTCATGCTCCTCCTTTTTTTAAAAAATGCCAATGCATCAAAAACATTCATTTTCTATCTGAATTATATCATAATTTGACTATTTTTTTAAAATAGAAAGCGCTCGCTCTAATCGGTTTTTCTAATTGATTTATAAAAAGCCCTAGCTAAGTGCAACTGATTGGTTCAGTGGGCTTAGCTAGGGCTGATTGTGTTAGTGGTTAAACATATTGTAATTCTTTGGCTTCTTTGTAGGCTGCATCGATCAAACCGCCGCCCAAGCATTCCATCCCGTCATAAAAAACGACTGCTTGTCCAGGAGTGATGGCGCGTACTGGTTCGTCAAAAATCACTTCTGCTCGATCTCCATCTAATAGACGCACCGTTACCGGTACATCTTGTTGACGGTAGCGGAATTTTGCTGTGCATGAAAATTCCGTGCCGCGGTCTTGTTCTGTAGTAAAGTGGATTTGGCTTGCTTCCAAGCGATCTGCATACAAAGCGGGGTGATGGAATCCTTGCCCCACATACAAAGTGTTGGTCGCTAAGTCTTTTCCTACGACAAACCATGGTTCTTGAGTGGCACCGCCGCCGCCAATGCCTAAGCCTTGACGTTGTCCGATGGTGTAGTACATCAAGCCATCGTGTTGTCCTTTGACTTCGCCATCTAATGTAACCATATTGCCTTTTTTCGCTGGCAAGTAATTACTCAAAAATTGTTTGAAATTCTTTTCTCCGATAAAGCAGACACCCGTGGAATCTTTTTTCTTGGCTGTTGCTAGACCTGCCCGTTCAGCGATCGCTCGTACTTCTGATTTTTCCATGCCGCCTAGTGGGAACATGGTTTTGCTCAATTGTTCTTGTGACAATTGGCTTAAGAAATACGTTTGATCTTTGTTGTTATCCACGCCTCGCAACATATGAGTTACGCCGTTTTCATCAATGGTCACTTGCGCATAATGGCCAGTTGCTACATAGTCGGCACCAAGATCCATCGCATAATCCAAAAAGGCTTTGAACTTGATTTCCTTGTTACACATGACATCTGGATTTGGCGTCCGTCCGGCACGGTATTCTGCAAGGAAATATTCAAATACACGGTCCCAATATTCTTTTTCGAAATTCACTGAATAATAAGGAATCCCGATTTGCGCAGCCACTTTGGCTACGTCTTTGTAGTCTTCTGTTGCGGTACAAACACCGTTTTCATCGGTATCATCCCAATTTTTCATAAAGATCCCGACAACATCATACCCTTGTTCTTTCAGCAAAAGTGCTGTTACTGACGAGTCTACCCCGCCACTCATTCCAACCACCACCCGGGTGTTTTCGTTAGACATGATTGTTTCACCATCATTTCAATTATAGATTCTGAAATCATCTACGATTTGAAGGTCGCAACTTTTCAGTAATTTGCATTATACAACAAAACACAAAAAAGTTCACTGTTTGCTGTCTTTTCTTATAAATTCCTTTTTTAGAAAAGACATCTGGAGAGAAGTAACTGTTCGTTATTCCACCTACTCAGCCAAATAGAGGAAGCGCTGCTTTTGTGTCTGTCATCGACAGCTGTCCAAACAGTAACAACTTACTTTTCAAATGGTGGTTGTCATAAAATCGTATGAAATTCTTCAGGAAATGCAGAAATGCTCTTATTAGAAAAAGACTATACTTCTCTTAGATACTACTTTACGAGGAGGGGCATTTCATGCGATCGCACACAAGGATATCGAAAACGAGGAGAAACGATGGGAAGAAAGAAAAGAGCCTTGCACTGCTGCTTTTTCTCATCGGTGGTGTTTTTGTCATTCATTACGTGATTGATCAGGTCAGGGATGCTGCGTTTGATCAGACAGCGCTTGTCTCAAAACAGTTCACTCGCCAAGCCAATCAAGCGATTCAACAAGCGATGGCAGACACGCAGCAACTGCCGTTGATTGTACAAACCGATCAACGCTGGGGCAATAACACGTATGGATATGGAGAAGAGCAAAACACCTTTGCGGCAAACGGGTGCGCTATTGCTTCTTTAGCCATGATCGATGCTTTTTGGACGGATCGTCCGCCGAATCCTGACAAACTATTGGAGTGGGCTGGCGATCAATTTTATCTTCCCAAACAAGGAACAAGTTGGCAAATCTTTCCTCAGTTTGCCGAAGCTTTTGGTTACCAATTTGCCGATTTAGGGGATTCATTTGAGGCTGCCTATGAGAAAATGACACAAGGCATCCCCGTTGTGGTCTCGGTTCAAGCAGGAACCTTTACGACATCCGGACATATCATGGTATTGGCTTTGAACAAAGAAGGAACGATTCAAGTATTCGATCCTAATGATTCCCCCGAAAAAGCCCATTATGAGAAAAGCTATCCTAACGATGTCTTTCAAGCAGAAGGAATCCATTATTGGAGCTTTTGGCTTTGATGTTCTGATCGGCTGAAGCTGCAAAAATACACCTTTTGTGGGACAAAAAAAGACTAGCCGCAGCTAGTCTTTTGCTTATCTTGCTATTATTGAACGCGTGGTTCGTTGTTTTCTTGAATACGCGTCGTTGTCCGGTTGAAGGCACCTTTGGCTTTACGTGTTTGTTTTGACGCAAAGTCGCCAGTTGTTTCTGCCGCACTGCTTACTTTGTCTTGAACTGTTTCAGAGTCTTTTTCGAATTGTTCACGTGTTTTGACATCTGCTACATTCACGTTTACTTCGATGACTTCTAAATTCGTCATTTTGTTGACTTGTGTTGAAACAACCTCTTTGATTTGGTCGTAGATCGTGGTCATGTCGCTGCCATATTCTGCAACGATATCAAGATCGACTGCCACTTGTTTTTTCCCAACTTCAACGTTGATCCCTGAAGTCACATCATCGGTGTTGACTAATTTACCTGCAATATTTGAGAAGAAACCGCCATCGACTGTTAAGAGTCCGTCTACAGATTCTAATGCAATGCCTACGATTTTTTGAATCACTTTATCTTCGTAAGTTAATTCTCCTTTAACACCTGTTGTTGGTTTTGTTTGGTTTTCCATCGTACATTCCTCCTACTATAATCTTGATATAAATTAAACTAATAATGTTACCAAAGTTAACGGCGCGGTCTTTGAAATTGTTCAAAGAATCCGACTTCTTTGAGATAAAATCCCAGATACGTACCTAGTGCCGTAAATAGCACCAGCAGTATGGTTTTCAAAAAGCCGATCGTTAGAAACAGGATCGCTAGGATCAAACCGAAACCTGCAAAGATAAGCGGGATCTTATAGTGGTAGAACCATTCACTCATACCTGTTCCTCCTAAACTACACGCGGTTGGTCATGGGCTGCTGGCGTTTCTTGCGTATCTTTTAAAACAACTTCCGTTTGGATATTGCTTTCGATACCGAAAAGCTGCTGCAGACTGCTGCTGATCTCACCAACCAAAGCTTCTTGTTTTTGCGGGATGGCTGCTGTTTGTTTCATTTCTCCATCGATTTTTACCGCTACTTTATTCTTGACGATTTTGATTTTTACCGATGGCTGATGGATGAAATCTGCTTGTTTCACCCGCTCGAGCACAAAATGCTCTAACGCCTTCTTCTGAATCACTAAATCGCCTGTCTTATGGGGAATGATCAAGCGGTCTGAGCGTTTTGGATAAAACAAAACGACAAAGAGTGCGATCACTGTAAAAATAGCAAAGCCAACAGATAACCAAAAGAGCAGCATACTCATGGAAGATCCGACCCAAGGATACTCATCCAAAGGAATCAAGTAAACAGGCAATGAAGCCGCTTGCTGATTGGCGATGATCCCAAAATAAAAGACAAGTAAGAGTAAAAGTAATCCGATGATAAAAATCACTTTAGAAATCTTACGCATTGGCAACCTCCTTTACTGCTTTCTACTTAAAGCATACACATTTCTTAAATATCCATCAAATAATAACTCTTGGAATCGATTATTTTTTACATATAAAGTTTATTTTTATCAAAAAAATTTCCTTAATCAAAGCTTGCTGTCAAAGTCATCGCAAAAAAAGCAAGCCGTCCGACGTTGTCTTGACGCTTGCTTTTCTTGTTATCTGTTAACGAGCTAGCTTGGCAAGTTCTTGTTGCTTTGCATGATGTAGCACCGCCAGTTCATTTTCGGAAACTGGTCGACCGAAGGGACGCGGCTGCGGCAGAAACGCCAATTCCGGTGCATCGACTCCTACGTTGAGATTCTCAGCGATTGGTACACTATGATGATGGATATGCCCATGCAGATTGCGGCTGTTTTTGGTGATCCCCAGCAGCATAGGATAATGGGTTAGTAAAAATTGCTGATGAGCAAACTTCAGCAAGACACCAACATCTTCAAACGCATACTTTTGGGCTCCCAAACAACCAGGATCATGCTTGCGCAAGTACGCAAAGAAAGCCCGAGTATCATGATTGCCTTTGATAAAAACGATTTTGCCCTGCAGCTGTGCTAACAGCGCAGCAATTTCTGGAAAGCCTGCTTCATAAGCAGGGTGCATCGCGACATCCCCTAAATGATAAACGACATCTTTATCCGCAACCACCTCATTCCAGCTAGCGATCATCGTTTCATGCATTTGCGTCACTGTCTCAAAGGGGCGTGGGGCAAAGTCATTGTCCCCGAGCAAGGCTGCATGAAAATAATGGGTATCAGACGTAAAAAATTTCATAGTCGCTCCTTACTTTACTGCTTTTTTCTGTGATTAGGGTCTTCAAATCATCGCTAGCGGCTGCTTTTTCGTTGGCTCCGGAAAGCGTGCATCGATTGTCGCCAATTCGCTTTTGGAAAAAACGATTTTGGCAGCTTCAATGTTCTGCAGCATATGCAGCGAGTCACTGGTTTGTGGGATCGCTAAGACGTGGGGTTGTCGGAGGGTCCATGCCAAAAGCAGCTGAAAAATCGTGCAGCCTTTGGCTTCTGCCAGCTCTTTCAAGACTTCATCATTTTTAAAGTGGTGCCCTAACCGATCGCCTTGAGCAATTGGTGAGTAGGCAATCACCGGAATCTCCGTCTCTGCCTGCCAAGGCAAAAGATCGTATTCGATCCCGCGGGCGCCTAAATTATAGAGTACTTGGTTGGCGGCACATTGATCGCCGTTTTCTAACCGCAACAGCTCCTCCATATCTGCCACGTCAAAATTAGAGACGCCCCATGCGCGAATTTTTCCAGAGTCTTTGGCAGCTTCTAGTGCGTCAACTGTTTCTGCTAACGGTACATCCCCTCGCCAGTGTAACAGATACAGATCAAGATAGTCGGTGCCTAAACGCGCTAAGCTGCGGTCTAAAGCTTTTGGCAATTCATCGGTGGAGGCATTCCAGGGATAGACTTTTGAAATCAAATAAAGATCTGCTCGTGTAAAGGGCTGGATCGCCTTGCCAACTAGCGTTTCTGCGTTTCCCTCGCCGTACATTTCTGCGGTATCGATGACAGCCGCTCCGGCTTTGATGCCCGCTTGCAGCGCATCGATCTCGGCTTTTTCCTTAGCTGGGTCATCCCCCATATGCCAAGTCCCCATTCCAACGGCTAACACGGATTGCTTGTTTAAGGTTCGTTTCATCTGGATTCCTTCTTTCTCGTCTCAACGTATCCACTTTCTGAGAACGGCTTAGGTTTGTTTACTTTAGTATAAAAAGAAACCGGCAAAGATACAAAAGAAGTGTATCAATCCCTTGCCTGCTTGGCGGAGTGACACACTTCTTGCCCTTTGAACGGTATAGCTGCTTTTGACAAAAGCTTACGCTTTGACAAACAACCCGCGGCTGATAAAACCATCCATTAAAAAGTAAAATTTTTCTTGCAGCATTTTGTGCTGTTCATCTTTGAAAATATTGACTGCTTTTAATCCATTGGCTGTCGTGATCGACATCTTGAAGGTTTGCAGATCTTTTGCAACAGTGATTTTTAATTTAAATCCTTCTTTGCTTTGGGGTGTTGCTTCAAGGCCACGAATCAATTGGAAGTTGCCGCCGTTCGTTTCTGTAAAGCCATTGTCCCGCAACGTATATTTTTTTGCTTCAGGAGCAATGCGGTATTGGGTTGCTGCGCCTAAAACGGTTGCTGTTGTTTCAAATGCCATGTTCTTCACCTCTTTAACATCATTTCTTTCATTATAAATAGTTTTCAGCGAGATTGCTAGCTGTTCTCCTACTTTTTCGTTGCTAAGACAGTTTCTGCTAATAGCTGAGCAAATGCTTCGATTTCCGCCAATGTGTTGCCATAGCCAAAGCTGACTCTGACCGATTCCCGGATAGCTGGATGCTCTTTGCCTACCATCGCTTCTAGCACATGGGAGGGTTCAACATTGCCCGCCGTACAAGCGCTGCCTGTCGAGATGGCGGCTCCTTTTAAGTCCAATTTCATCAGTAACAAGTCACTGCTGACCCCTGGGAAACGCAGATTCAAAATATGGGGCAATTTGTGTGCTGGATCACCATTCAACTGAACATCAACGCCTTGTGCTGCTAAGGTCTCCATCAGCACATCGGCAAACGTTTGATATTGTTCTGCCGCTGCTTGCTGCGCTTCGGGGGTATGCAAAGAAGCTGCTTTGGCCATTCCCATGATGGCTGCCAAGTTTTCCGTCCCTGCTCGCCGTTTTTCTTCTTGTTCGCCACCGTGGAGTAGCGAAGGTAGCGACAAGCCATCTCGTTTATACAAAAAGCCGATCCCTTTTGGTCCGTTGATTTTGTGAGCCGAAATGCTTAGGAGATCAATGCTATTTTCATTGATTTCAAGCGGGATTTTGCCATAAGCTTGCACGGCATCGGTATGAAAAACGGCGGGATGCTCCCGTAAAAGGGCGCCAATTTCTGCAATCGGCAACAAATTGCCCGTTTCATTGTTTGCCGTCATTATGGATACTAAAATCGTATCGGGACGTAAGGCAGCCTCAACTTCACTGACGGCCAATTGCCCCTTTTGATCTACGGGCAAATAGGTCACCTCAAAGCCTAAGCCTTCTAAATAGCGCATACTCTCAATGACCGCCGGATGTTCGATCTGGGTCGTAATGATATGTTTGCCTTGTGCTTGTTTGCTAAGGGCTGTACCGATGATCGCTGTATTATCACTTTCGGTACCTCCACTGTTAAAAATGATCTCATGTTCCTTGACCCCTAGCTGCTGAGCGATCGCTTGACGAGCCAATTCTAATTGGGTGTGGGCATCTCGACCATAATGATGAATGCTTGATGGATTGCCAAAAAATGTCTGCATCGTCTCACTCATCACTTTGATCACTTCTGGGTGCAGCGGTGTCGTTGCTGCATGATCTAAGTAAACCATTCTTTTCACCTATCCTTCATTACTGCCATTATAACAAATCTTGCTCAGACGTCTATCGTGAGTGTCCATACGAAAAAACCTGTCAGTCAAAAGCGGAAAAATCGCCAATGATGACAGGCAGCTGAACGCGTTCAGCCTTACGAAAAATCAGGAACGAGTGCTGTTTTGCTTGTGCGAATCACGTCACTTACTGATCGTTTTATTTTTTTCCAGGTTCAGAGGCAATGACAGTCAATTCACCAACCAATTCCCATTTCTTGATCGGGTTTGGCAAAATGCAGCTCGTGCCCATTTTTAGTTCATAGGAATGACCGTCGATCATCAACTGCCCATACCCATCGATCACGGTCATCAAGGTATAATCGGCCTTTTGTGCCAAAGATAATTTCCCACGTACTTCCCATTCATACACATTGAAAAATGGCGTTTCAAGATAGGTAACGACTGCTGATTGTCCTTGTTTGACTTCACGGATCGATAATTCTGGCGTCCGTGCAGGAATCGTCGTCACATCGATTGATTGTTGGATATGCAGCTCCCGTGTTTGTCCTTGATCATCAGTACGATCATAGTCGTACACCCGATAAGTCGTATCCGAGCTTTGTTGGGTTTCTAAGATCATGATCCCTTTCCCAATGGCATGGATCGTTCCACTTGGCACGTAGAAGAAATCGCCTTTTTTCACAGGGACTTTTGTTAACAAATCATCCCAACGACCCGCTTCGATCATTTCCGCAAGTTCTTCTTTGGTTTGTGCGTGGTGGCCATAAATGATTTCCGCACCTGGTTCGGCATCAATAATGTACCAGCATTCCGTTTTCCCTAATTCCCCTTCATGGGCTAGCCCATACGTGTCATCAGGATGGACCTGAACGGATAGATCATCTTCCGCATCTAGAATTTTAATTAATAATGGAAAGACTGGTTCGTCTGAATGTCCAAACAGTTCTTGATGGTCTTGCCAAAGATCCGCCAATGTTTTGCCTTTAAACGGACCATTTTCAATGACGCTCACCCCATGAGGATGCGCACTGATCGCCCAATCTTCACCGATTTTGTCACTCGGTAAATCAAAACCAAAAACAGAATGCAGGCGACTGCCGCCCCAAATTTTTTCTTGAAAAACAGGTTTCATAAACAATGGTTCCATAATTGTTCCCCTCTCTAGTTGTTCGTGCATATTATAGCATGAATCCGCTTATTCGGCAGATTCTTTTAAGTAACATTGCAGGATTTCGTCACGATGACCCAAGTAGCTTTCTCGATGATCCACTGGATGGACCCGATTCGATAAGAAAATAAACGCTTTTTTGTTAGGGATATCTACTGCGAGAAACGTGCCTGTATAGCCTGTATGAAATAATTGGTACGGCGCACCCAATAAGTCCCAGCCATAGGTGCGGGGCTTTGTGCTTTCAGGCGTCTGCCTCTGAGCCAGCGCCTGCATCACTTTTTCTGAGAAAAACGGCGCACCTTGCTGCTGACCATTTGCCAATAACAGTTGAACGAACAGCGTCAAATCATCCACGGTAGAAAACAACCCGGCGTTGCCGGCATGGTTTCCCAGCACTCGTGCTTTTGGGTCATGGGTGATTCCTCTAAGGATACTGCCGTCTGGCTGCTGCTGGGTAGGCACGATCAATGGCAGCTGTGAAGGAGGAAAAGGCGGAAAGCCGCTGTTCTTCATGCCTAAAGGCGTCAAGACTTCTTCTTGAAAAATCTCGGTCACTGGTTTTTGATACAGCTCCTCCAATAAAAAGCCCAGCAAAATCGTCCCAGTATCCGTATAGCTGACCGTTTGACCGATCGTATCACTGCTTTCAAGCTGCAAATACGCCTTGCGCAAGGCAACAGCATCCAACTGGTCTCGATGAGGAATCCACGTGTTGATGGCTGCCGTATGCGTCAGCAAGTGCTTGATCGTTACCCGATCGTCTTTAAACGCTGGCAACCAACGAGTAAGCGGCGCCTCCATCTCGATTTTTCCTTGATCCCACAATTTTAACAGAACACTCGTTGTACAAACGACTTTCGTCAATGAGGCTAAATCAAACAAATGCTCTTTCGTCATAGGTTCGGTTTTCGGAAGAAGCGCTGCCTGTCCGAATACCTGGGTCTCTTGGGTTTCACCAGCGATAAAACGCAGCACCGCTCCTGGGAAAACGGTCGGCATTTTTTCTTGAATGAGCTGTACTGTTTTTGGGTACATTGTCATCGTTCCATACTCGCTCCTTTCAGGCTTGTCTTGCTTCTAACTTTAGCACTTTTTAGCAGCAAACAAAACTCGTTATAACCTTTTTTTCTCCAGCTGTTCGCCTCGATCAGCTAATCGATTCGCTTGCTTGGTTTCTTAGCCATCAAAAAACATCGACCACTCAAAAGAGTTTCCGATGTTTTTCTTATCTATTTGGATTTATTTTTTAACGATAAACCACCATTCGATACCGATCGCATCGTAGGTCGTCAACAATTGCCGTTTTTTGTCGATGAAAAACTCTTGGTTCTTCTCAGACAAGTGTTTTTCCAATGTATCGATATCTTCTTGACTGATGGAGATTTTCAAGAAGTCTAAGCCAAGCACCTCGTGGCTCGGTAAGTCGATCGTACCACCTTGTGCTTCAGTCAAGCCAACTTGGAAGTCACCATCATTGAGGATAAATTCCTTTGTTTCGGCTTCTTTTGTTTTCAATCCTAAGCTTTCTTCTAAGAAAAGCTGCTCTTTGGCTAAATCACTGACGTTTAAATACAGCTTGCCAAAATGAGCCTCTTTTGATAAGCCAGCCGCTTTTGCAGGTGCCGCTTTGATCAATTCTGCTTCGTCTTTTGGTACCGCAGTTCCTGCGGGTGCTGTAAATAAGACTTCGATTTTGTTTCCTTCTGGATCCGCTATAATAAAGCCTAATTGATTCGCTTCATAACGAGCTTCTTCGAAAGCAATCGCTTTTTGTTGGGCATTGCTCGCGATAGTTGCCGCTTCTTCTAGCGAGGATATGGCTAAAACGATGCGCTGCATCTTTTTGATCTCACCGAAATGGTCGTTGGCACGCGGGCTTTCTTCCAACCATAAAACTTCTCTATCTAATCCTTTTAGACCAAAGATGGCCAACTCATTTTCTTCTCTTTTCAGCTCAAAGCCAAGTACATCGCGATAAAAGGCAATCGCTTGATCGCGGTCTTTTACCCGAATTGCAACAGTCAGCAACTTCGTACTGCTCCCCAATAAGAAATCTGTCATTGTTTCTCCCCCTACTTACATATGTACTCATTGTACTGATAAAACGAAATTCTAGCAAATGAAATCCCTATCTCTTTTATTCTTTTTTTAGAGAAAATAAGAAGAAACGCACAGAAATGTCAGAATTTTGCATTTTTATGAGTAGAGAGGAGGCGCTTGGGTGTCGCTAATGGCTTCAACTACAGCCAGCTGCTGCTGGACTTGCCGCGAGGATCTGGGTTCCTAAACGATCGATCCGATCGGTGATACAAACGGCAGCTACCCCTGCTTTTAAGGCTTTCTGAGCACTTTTTAGTTTTGGCAGCATGCCGCCCGTGACTACTTCTTCGGTGATCAAGCGGGGGATCTCTTCAAAAGAAACAGCGGATAACCACTTGCTTTCTTGCTTGATCCCAGGGACATCCGTCAACAAATACAGTTTTTCGGCTTGTAAGCTGGCTGCGACCTGACAAGCCACTTCATCCGCGTTGATGTTCAACCATTGCCCCTCTGGCGTAATTCCTAGTGGGGCCAAGATCGGGACATGTTTTTTCTCTGTCAAGAGCTGCAAGAAGGCGGCGTTGATTCGCTGAACTTTCCCTACTTGCCCTAATTTCTCCTCATCGATAACTTCTCCTTGGATCAGCTGATCACAGCCAGCATTCAGTCCCACGGCATGGAAGCCAGCTTGCTGGAAAGCGGTCGTGATCAGCGGTTGAACTTGTCCCAAAAGGACCATTCTAGTTACTTCAAGCGTCTGGGGGTCGGTCACCCGCAGGCCGTCTTTGATCGTGACTGTCAACGCCATTTTCTCCATCATTTCTGAGATGTAGTGACCGCCGCCATGGACGATGACCACTTTTTTGCCCGCAGCTTGCCAATCTGCTATCGTCTCAAAGAATGACGGGGTTAAATTGTCTGAAGCGACACCGCCGATTTTTACTACGATCGTCTCCATCTACTCGCTCCTTTTTGTCTAGTACCTGATTTGTTTCAGGTATGATATAGTGCGTTGATTTTCACATAGTCATAGGTCAGATCACAGCCCCAAGCGGTGCCAACACCTGCCCCTTCTTTCAGCTCAACAGCGACTTTGACTTCATTTTCCGCCAACTGTTCTTGCATGATGGTTTCGTCAAAAGCTACCGGTGTCCCTTGGACAAAGACGGGAATGTCGGCTAATGCGATCGATACCGTTGCTGGATCGATGGGTTGCCCACTATAGCCCACTGCACATAAGATACGCCCCCAGTTTGGGTCTTTGCCAAAGAGGGCTGTTTTGACCAGCGGCGAACCGACGATGGTTTTGCTGATCATGCGGGCTGCTTCATCGGTCACAGCTCCACTCGTGTGAGCTTCGATCAATTTGCTGGCGCCTTCTCCGTCCTTCGCAATTGCTTTGGCTAAGGCGGTCAGAACTGCTTTAAGCATCCCTTTAAACTCATGATAAGCTGGCGTATCGGCTTCGATCGTTGGATTTTTGGCTAACCCGTTGGCTAAAACTAACACCATATCATTGGTAGATGTATCACCATCGACCGTGATTTGATTAAAGGTGACATCGGTCAACTCTTTCAGCAGTGTTTGCAAGAGTGCTGACGAGATCGCTGCATCCGTCGTAACAAAGGCCAGCATCGTGGCCATATTAGGATGGATCATACCAGACCCTTTGGCACAGCCCGCAACAGTCACCGTTTTGTCAGCGATCGTTGATTGGATGACACTGCTTTTTTCAGTCAGATCCGTCGTCAAAATTGCTCTTTGAAATCGGTGGGCATCCCCTTGCCTGTTTAGTTGCTGAATCCCTGCCGTGATTTTTTCCATCGGTAAGCTCTTACCAATGATCCCGGTGGAGGCTACCGCAAAGGCTTCGGGACTCGTATGCAGCTGGGCTGCTGCCAATTCTGCCATCTCTTGTGCATCTTTTAAACCTTGCTCCCCGGTACAAGCATTGGCATTGCCCGCATTGACGATCACGCCTTGCAAGGTGCCTGCTTGCATTTTTTCCTTTGTAACGAGAATGGGTGCCGCTTGTACTTGATTGGTGGTAAAGACTGCCGCAGCACTGGCTGGCACTTCAGAGACGATCCAACCAAGATCGACTTTCTCTTTCTTCAGACCGCAATGCAGACCGTCGGCAAAAAAACCTTTGGGGGTTGCGATCGTTCCTTCGATTTCTTTCATTTTCTTTCCTCCTACTGCCACCTTTTTGCGGATTGTCCACTGGCTGACACGAGTATCCTCACGCGTCTGTTGGCTATTTTATGGATATAACGGTGCTTGCATAAGACCAGTCGTTTCTGGTATCTTTGCCCATCGATTGAAGTTTTGGATCGCTTGGCCAGCAGCCCCTTTGCCTAAATTATCGATCACTGCGACAACGGTCAACACTTGGGTCAGTGGATTGAAGCATAGGCCAATGTCACAAAAATTCGTTCCCGTCACTTGCCGCAGCTCTGGCAGCTTTCCTAACGGTTGCACTCGGACAAACGGATGGTTTTGATACGTTTTTACATATTGCTCATAAACGGCTTCTTGGGAAATCGCGTCTTTGAGAGGCGCATAAAGCGTCATAAAAATCCCTCTTTTGACAGGAAGTAAGCTGGTAGAAAATTGGATCGGCGGTATTGCCTGATCCCATTGTTGAAACTGTTGCATGATCTCGGGAATGTGCTGATGCTGATTTGGCTTATACATCGTCATGTTATCTGCAGCGGTTGTAAAGTGACTGGTGTCGGACAATTTCTTACCAGCACCCGACAAGCCCGACTTGCCATCAAAAATCAACGTACCGCTGAATAGTTTTTGCTGAACCAACGGCGCAGCAGCTAAAATGGCAGCAGTCGCATAACAGCCTGGATTGGCGATCAAATTGCCAGGAGTCGTTGCAAACTCAGGCAGCGAATAGGTCGCGTGTGCCAACAACTCGGCAGGGGCAGCTTCTTGGTGATACCATTTTTGATAGCTATCCCGATCCTTCAATCGCAGATCACCAGAAAGGTCAATCACTGGAAAGTCATTTGCGACAAAAGTAGCTGCGAGTTCTTTGCTGATTCCAGCAGGAGTCGCAAAAAACACGAGTTGATTTTCCTTTTGGATTTTTTCTGCATCAAAAGGTTCGATCAGCTGCTCTGTCAGCCCAACTAGATGAGGATACAAAACTGATGAATTTTCATGCATAGAATGACTATGCAAGGTGCCCACCTCCAATTGGGGATGTTGCTGGATCAAACGAATCAATTCAATTCCGGTATACCCTGTTACACCAACGATTGCTGCCTTCAAACACGTCACTCCTCAAAAGAATTTACTTAAGATTATAAGAAACTCCCATTGCTCTGTCAATGATTATTTATAAAACTATTCAAAATAAATTCGCTGTTATTCGGTTTTTATAAGAAAAAATGCCCAAAAAATCTATTTTTATACAATTATGCTAAGATTGCTTGTAAAATCGCCAAGGCTGCTTTCGTTTCCTCTTGCGAGATCGTTAAGGGTGGCAGCAAGCGCAAAACCTTGGTACCCGCCTTTAATGCGAGGAGGCCTTGGTTCCGCAGTTGAGTCAACACGGATTGCAAGCTTTCCGAATCTGCTAATTCGATACCAATCATCAATCCTTTCCCACGAATCGCCTGCACCTTAGATAGTCCTTGCAATCCGTCGAAAAACTGCTGCTGACGCAATTGAACATTGACTTGAATGTCCTCTTCTTGCAACACACTGCAGACGGCACTAGCAGCGGCCATCGCTAATTTATTGCCACCAAAGGTCGAACCGTGACTACCGGGTCCAAAAGCCGTTTGCAAATGACTTTTGCCTAGCATTGCTCCGACAGGGATCCCGTTACCAAGCCCTTTTGCTACGGTAAAAAGATCAGGTTCAATGCCGTATCCTTCAAAAGCAAACAGTGTTCCTGTCCGTCCCATCCCGGTTTGGATCTCATCCACCACCAGCAGTGCTCCCTGCTCCTGACAAAGGGCTGCCACCCCTTGGACCCACGCCACCTCGGCAGGGATTACGCCGCCTTCGCCTTGGATCAATTCTAAAAACACGGCTGCCGTCTGCTCATCTAAAACGGCTTGCAATGCCTCAAGGTCATTAAACGGTACATAAACCATCTCTGGTACCAGCGGACCAAACCCATCGTGAATACTGCTTTGCCCAGTCAAAGACATCGCGCCAAAGGTCCGACCGTGGAAAGATTGTTCAAAACTGATGACTTTGCTACGGCCAGTCGCTTTGCGAGCCAGCTTTAAAGCTGCTTCGTTCGCCTCAGCGCCGCTATTACAAAAATAGGCCAGATACGGCTCGTCTGATACGTTCTTTTGGTTTTGGGTCAGCTTTTGGGCAACTTCTTCTTGTAGTTGGCTGTCATATAAATTCGGCACATGCCAAATCTGCTCTGCTTGGGTCATCAAAGCGGCTTGCACTTTGGGATGTCCATAACCGAGATTGACAACCCCGATACCGCTCGTTAAATCTAAATATTGGTTCCCTTGCGAATCTACGACATAGCTCCCGCTGCCTTGCTGGATATCGATGGGCAAACGGCTGTAATTAGGAAAAAGATGACTCATTGGATTCACTCCTTGTCTTGGATCATTCGAAATTATGTATTAATATACATTTTTATCTAGATAATTGCAATAAATATTTAAATTAAAGCGGTAAAAATTCATAAAAAAAGAAAGCAGTGACAATCACTGCTTTCTTTCAGTCAACCTTTGGCGGTCTGTTTATTATCATTTGGGGAAGAATTTCTTTCATTACAAACAGTGGATCACGCCACTTCTTCTGAAAATTGACTGTTATAAAGGTCTGCATAGAAACCGTTTTGCGCCATCAATTCCTCATGGTTTCCAGTTTCAACAATAGATCCGTGATTCATCACGATGATATTGTCAGCATCACGAATCGTAGAGAGACGGTGAGCAACCACAAAGCTGGTCCGATTTTCTAACAAACGCCCCATTGCTTTCTGGATCAAGATCTCAGTCCGCGTATCGACACTAGAAGTTGCTTCATCCAAAATCAAGACGTCCGGATCCGCTAAGAAGGCGCGGGCGATCGTGATCAGCTGACGTTGACCTTGGGAGATGTTGCTGGCTTCTTCATTCAAGACCGTATCATAGCCTTCTGGCAATTTGCGAACAAAATCATCCACATGGGCAGCCTTCGCCGCAGCAATCACTTGTTCTTTGGTCGCTTTTTCATTTCCATAATGAATGTTGTCATAGATGGAGCCGGTAAACAACCACGTATCTTGCAGCACCATCGAGATATTACTACGCAATTCATCACGAGTCAAGTCTCGGGTATCTCTGCCATCATAACGAATGCTACCGCCAGAAACATCATAAAAACGTTCCAAGAGATTGATCAGCGTGGTTTTCCCAGCGCCGGTTGGTCCTACGATAGCCACCATCTCACCAGCTTTGACATCCAGATTAAAATCGGTCATCAATAATTTGTCTGGGGCATAACCAAATTGAACATGATCGAAACGAACTTTGTATTCACTGTCTTCCACTGGTAAACCAGAAGGCTCATCATTCATTTCTTCTTCATCCAAGACTTCAAAGACCCGTTCGGCAGATGCAACGGTTGATTGGATGGTGTTTAGCAAACTAGCGATTTGAGTGATCGGTTGAGAGAATTGATTGGTGTATTGCAAGAATGCTTGCACATCCCCTAACGTCATGTTCCCATTCGCTACCTTGATTCCACCAAGGACAGCCACGAAGACATAGCCTAAGTTTTTAATGAAGTTCATCAAGGGCATAATGATCGCTGAAATAAATTGGGCTTTCCAACCAGCAGAATACAGACGGTCATTTTCTTCTTCAAAAACGACTTGATCGGCAGCTTCATGGTTGAAGGTTTTGACTACTGTATGACCGCCGTAAGTTTCTTCGACTTGGTCATTGAGCAATCCTAAACTTTTTTGTTGGGCCGCAAAGAATTTTTGCGATTTTGGTGCGACGATCATCACGACGATCAAGCTTAAAGGAACCGTTGCTAAAGCAATCAAAGTCAGTTGCCAACTGATCGTCAGCATCATCCACAAAACCCCGATAAAGGTCACGACACTCGTAATAAATTGGGTCAAGTTTTGTTGCAGGGTACTTGCGATATTATCCATATCATTGATTGCCCGTGACATGATATCCCCATTTGAGTGAGTATCATAGTAAGAGATCGGCAAGCGGTTCATTTTTTCATCTAAGTCTCGACGCAGCTCATAAACCGTTCGTTGAGAGACACGGGTCATAATAAACTGTTGTAGAAAGTTGAAGACGGCTGAAATCACATACATGCCGATCGCGATCAAAATGATTTGACCAACTTTCTCAAAATCGATAGGAAATTCTGTCACCTGTTGGCCGGCTTGCATCTGCTGCGTACCGATCATGACCCCTTTAAAAATTTCAGTGGTCGCTTCCCCTAAAATTTTCGGTGTTTGGATTTGGAAGATCACGGCTGCGATCGCTAAAACGAAGACGGCAATGATAGCGAGGGAGCGTTTCGACATGTACCCGAAAAGCCGTTTGACCGTCCCCCAAAAGTTTTTTGGTTTTGGTCCTTTGGCACCGATGTTACGGCCTGGACCGCCGCCCATTGGTCCGCCACGGTGTTGTGTTGTTGTTTTCTTTTCACTCATGCAAGATCCTCCTCTCTCAATTGTGAAGAAACGATTTCTTGATAGGTTTCATTGTCTGCCATTAATGATTCATGGGTCCCTTTCCCTACGAGTTGTCCTTCATCCAATACTAAGATCGTATCGGCATCCATGACGGTGCTGACCCGTTGGGCAACCACGACCATGATGCTGTCTTGCATGTCGCGTTTCAGTGCTGCTCGTAAGTTTGCATCGGTTTTGAAGTCCAATGCGGAGAAGGAATCATCAAAGACATAGACATCTGCTTGTTTCACTAACGCACGAGCAATCGCTAAACGTTGACGTTGTCCACCAGAGAAGTTGCCGCCGCCTTGTTCTACACGGCTATCTAAGCCATCTGCCAGTTCGGAGACAAAATCTTTGGCTTGGGCGATCTCTAATGCTTGCCAGATTTCTTCGTCTGTCGCATCAGGTTTTCCATATTTCATATTTTCACGAATGGTACCGGAAAACAGTACCGCTTTTTGCGGAACAAAGCCCACGACTTCTCGTAGATTATGCTGGGTGATTTCTGCAATATTGACCCCATTGATTTTGATTGCACCAGACTCCACATCGTACAAACGAGGCAAGAGATTGACTAGTGTCGTTTTCCCTGAGCCCGTCCCACCGATGATGGCAACAAAATCACCAGATTTTGCTTGGAAGTCGATATCTTCCAACGCCAATTTCTCAGCGCCTTGGTAGCGATACGCCACATGGTCAAAAGTCAAGGTTGCTTGATCCCCTTGTAAGCTCAATGTCGCTGGTGTTTTTGGATCGAGAATTTCATCTTCTTCATTTAAGACTTCGTTGATCCGATCAGCTGATGCTTGGGCTCTTGGCACCATCACGAAGATCATGGACAGCATCATAAAGCTGATCAAAATTTGCATCGCATAAGTCATAAACGCAATCAGGTTCCCGACTTCTAAGGTCATTTCGGCAATATAATGACCACCAAACCATGTGATGGCAATGTTCGTTCCACTCATGATCAACGTCATCAAAGGCATCATCAAGGCCACGATGGTATTTACTTTGATCGCGGTGTGGGTGTAATCTTTGTTGGCTTGATCAAAGCGATTCGCTTCATAATCCGTCTTGTCAAATGCCCGAATAACGCGGACCCCCGTCAAGCCTTCACGAAAGACTAAGTTCAAACGGTCAGTTTTCTTTTGCATACTTTTGAATAAAGGAACGGCAAAATACATAATACCGCCAACTAATACTAGCATGATAGGAATAACGACTAAAAAGATTCGTGTTAATTGGGCATCTTTTTGATAGGCCAAGAAGCTCGCCCCAATCAGTGTGATCGGTGCATTGATCATCATACGTAAAAACATTTGCGTCACCATTTGAATTTGGTTGACGTCGTTAGTGGTTCGTGTGATCAATGATGCGGTCCCAAATTTATCGAAAGAACGGGAAGAAAAATTCTCAACTTTTTGGTAAATGTCCGAACGTAGTTTTTGTCCTAATTTTTGTGATTCTCTTGTTGCGAAATACGTATTTCCTAAAGCGGCGATGATACTGATCAATGAAAAGCCGATCATGTAAAAGCCGGTTTTCCAAATGTAATCAATGTCCCCTGTCGCCACCCCATTGTTGATAATATTGGAAGTCAATGTCGGTAGATACAAATCAGAAACGACTTGGATCACCATAAACACCACTGCCATGATTATGGAAATGACGGATACGCGTTTTATCAGCTTAATCATAGGTTTCCCCTCTTTCTTTTTTTGCGCCCTCTCTTAACCAGCGGACTTTACTGTTGAAATCAGCGATCGCTTCGGCAGGATCATAGTCTGGATCAAATGCTGATTGGCGATAGGCTTCGGCAATCGTCGAAAAGACGGTATGCATCAGCAGCTGGATCAGCATTTTCAACTCATGGTCGTCTTTGACTTTCAATAAATCTTTGTCGACCTCTGACAAAAAGATGGCTTGCTGCTTCTGCCGATCGGCTTTGTGTTCTTGATGCATCTTGTGCTGCATCTCTGGCACGACTTTATGGAAGGAACGATAATCCATACTCATAAATAAATTGCGGTAAAAGTTTGCGTTTTTGCCTTTGAAAACCTCGGCGATCATCCGTGAAAAGTACCATTCGAACCCCGCAAACAGATCACCGTTTTCATGTTGGATCGATTTCAGCAGATCTCGCTGACTATTTTTTTTCAACGTATGGAAATAATAGTAATAAAGATCTTCTTTGTTTTCGAAGTATTGGTAAAAACTCCCGCGAGGAATCTCGGCATCTTTGATGATGTTGGCGATCGAGGCGTCTTTCAACGGCAGCCTTGAGAATTCTTTTTTCGCCGCATTTAAGATGCGCTTTTGTTTTTCTGGCGGCAAGTGAAAAAATGTATCGGTCGGCATCACAAGCAACTCCTTTCTAATTTAAAATAAATCACAGCTCTCGATATGACACGTTGTCATATGACACTGTGTCATTATACACCCCTCACCAGAGAATGCAAGAATTTAAATTTGACTTTTTTATGAAGGAATCAATTCTGGTCTTTTTATAAAAGGCGTTATTTGAAAAGAAATCACGAGTGAAATTTCTGAAAATAAAAAACCTTCGTTTCCCTGATGGAAAACGAAGGTTGCTATTTTTTCATTCCGCCGATTATAAATAACGGTCATTTTTTCTTTCGGCGCCATAAAATCAAGAAAACGATCAGCAGCAGGATAACACCGGCGATCAATAAGGTATAACTTGGCGCTTCATTGGTTTTAGGTAATGTTTTTTCGCCATCGGCAGTAGCGTTGGCCTCTTTCGAAGAAGTCGTTGTCGCTGTTTCTTGGGCTGTCGTCGAAGTTGCCGTCGCTTCTTCAGTCGTACTCGTTTGCGTGCCTGTAGGCAGATACATGGAATCATTTGCCGCTTGAATGATATAAGAGATCCGTCCGGGGACAAAGGCACCTGGATCAACTTGCATCTCTTGTTCCATCTGATTCAAATTGGTCAAAATTGAAATCATCCATTCGTTGGAAACGGCTTGATTCAAATGTAAAAAGACTCCGTCTGCTGGATAGACGACCCTTAAATATTCCTGCAACTGATCCACGACAGGAATCAAGTCAGCAAAACTGGCGTAGCTATTCGCATCAAAAGCCAGTTGCGGCTCAATGGCTTCCCAGGATAACGTCTGATCGACAAACAAGGCACCGATGATTTTTGCCAAGTAAGCAATATCAAAGCCCATCGCATCACTAGAATAACGTAACGCTAGGCGATTGCCATTGGTCAATTCTTCATCTGTCAACTGGTCCAACTGTTCTTGGGTAAATGCGGTCACACTGCCTTCAGTGATCCCTTGGGTTAAGGCGCTACGAAGCGAACTAGGTTCATCGGCTAACGTGTTGATCTCATTGACGTTTTGCGTCCCTGTCTCTGCTTGGATCGAGGCAATAACGGCTTCGGAATCGACTGGCTCTTGATTCTCGTCAGCTGTAGTTTCTGAAGTAGCGGATTGATCCGTTTCTTGGTTTTCATCTGTACTTTCTTGGGCAGAATTTTGAATCTGCTCACTGTCTGTTTGCCCTTCTGATGAAAGCGTCTCGCTAACGGCAACCGGATTGTCACTTCCACTCGTAGCCGTTTCATCTGCATGAACCATCATTGGTGAAAATGCCAGCGTCATTAGTCCGAACCAAATTATTTTTTTCATCATCATTGCCTCCTCGAATGGGATTTCTCCCTTTGTAACGAAACTGTAACATAAAGGCCTCGTTTCCGCAATCAATTTAGTAACTTCTTAAAAAAAACCTCCATCTTTATCAGATAGAGGTTTTACCATTATTTTATCGTTGCCACATGCATGACTGCTTGACCTGCGTTTGTTTCCGCGATCGGTAACAGTTCAACGTTGGCTGCTTGGTCCATATTGGTGATAATAACGAGCATCTCAGAGGCTTTGCCTTTGGCTGTCAGCTGCGCCAAATCGACTTGGGCAACTTGGGTGGCTGGTGTCACCGCTTGGCCTTCCTCCACCAGGATCTCAAAAGGTGCTCCTTGCAATTCGACGGTGTCGACACCCATGTGCAGCAGAATCTCTAGCCCGCTAGCAGTCTTGATTCCCAATGCATGTTTCGTTGGGAAAATCGTCGTGACGGTTCCTGCTGCTGGTGCAAAGATCGCCCCATTGTCTGGCAAGACGAAATACCCGTCGCCCATCATTTTTTGCGAAAATACCGGATCACTTGACGCGCTGATCGATTTTGTCGTACCTGTTGCTACTGCGTATAAGGGTGTATCGATCGTTGTTGCTGATGAATTTGCTGCCGTTTCCTTTGCAGCCGTTTCACTCGTTTCTTTTGGTTGCGGTTGCACAGTGACGGTTGCAGCTGGTTTTGCCTCCTCTGCTTCGCTTTCTTTGACTGCTTCTAAGCGATCTTTAGGAATCCCAAAGAAGTAGGTGGCAACGAAGCCGCCAGCATAGCCTGCTAACAAGCCGAAAATATAACCCATCCAACGGCCGTTGGCAATCAATGGAATCAAAGCTAGCCCTGATGGTCCAATCGCCGTTGCGCCGATATTTGTCAAAGCGCCAATGACCGCACCACCGATCCCACCACCAATACAAGCAGTGATAAATGGTCGACCTAATGGCAATGTCACTCCGTAGATCAATGGTTCGCCGATACCTAAGATCCCAACTGGCAATGCACCTTTGATCATTTCAGAAAGCTCTTTGTCTTTACGTAGTCGTACCCATAAGGCGAAAGCTGCTCCGACTTGACCGGCACCAGCCATGGCTAAAATCGGTAATAATTGCGTACTGCCTGTTGCTTCGATCATTTGGATGTGGATCGGGGTTAAAATTTGATGCAAACCAAACATGACCATTGGTAGGAAGGCCGCCCCTAAGACAAACCCAGAAAACGCACCGCCCACATTCAAGACCCAAGTGATTGAACCGACTAAGCTGTCAGAGATCAGACCTGCCAATGGCATGATCAAGAAAATCTCCGTCAAACCGATGATCAACAAACACAACGTCGGAGTCACGATAATATCGATCGCTTCAGGAATCACTCGATGCAGCACTGCCTCTAATTTCGCCAAAAGCCATACAGCGAAGATCACACCGATGATCCCTCCTTGGTTGGCAGCTAAAGCTTCGCCGGTGAACAAGTTTTGGATCGGGGCTTCTGGGTTCATACCGGTCAGCAAGATGATCGAACCGATCACTCCACCAAGGGTTGGATTGGCTTTAAAGACCTGCGCAGCATTGACCCCAGTAAAGATTGCTAAATAGGTGAACATCCCATTTCTTAGGACGTTTAAAATCATGACATAATAATTCCAAGTGTCTCCATCTAAATTTCCAGCAGTGATCATGTTGGTCAGAACGGAGGCGATCCCTGCAACGAGTCCTGCACCAACGAAGGCTGGAATCATTGGAACAAAGATATTTGAAATGTCTTTCAGCAGCGACTTCAATGGTGATGATTTTTGTTTGGCTTTTTGGGCTGCTTTCATCTCTGCCGTTTTTTCTGATAACGCCTCTTTGCCTGATTTTTGCTGCGGGATCTCTTGCCCTAAATCAACACCGGCTTTTGCCACCATTGCGTTGGCTACTTTGTTGACTTTCCCTGGTCCGATAATGACTTGCAGCTGCTCGTCATTGACGACACCCATCACGCCGGGAATCTCTTTTAACCCTTGTTGATCGACCTTGTCGTGGTCGCGGACGGTCATTCGTACGCGAGTCATACAGTGATTGACTGTTTCTACGTTGTCCATTCCGCCGGCTTCTTGAAAAATCATCTCCGCTAACTCTTCTACCGTCAGTGTTTCTTTTGCCATTACTTTTCTCCTCCTAACGCCGTTTTGACAAACCCTTGTGCCGTGGCAAGTTTTGCTTGTGCTTCGTCTTTCGTGCTATCCGTCAACAGCATCACGATCGCCAATTTGACATTCTGATCTGCTTCTTCAAATGCTGCAGCGGCTGTTTCATAATCAGCTTCAGTTGCCTGCATGATGATCCGTTTTGAGCGTTCCACCAATTTTTCGTTGGTCGCTTTCACGTCGACCATCAAATTATTGTAGACTTTACCGATCCCTACCATCGATAACGTCGAGATCATATTCAAAATCAATTTTTGGGCAGTTCCTGATTTCAAACGAGTCGAACCCGTCAGAAACTCTGGGCCACAATCGACTTCAATTGGAAAGCTGGCATGTTGAGAGATCTCCGCATCTTTGTTACAAGCGATCGTAGCCGTTGTGGCACCAAGCTCATTGGCGTAATCAAGAGCCCCAATCACGTAAGGCGTTCTACCACTGGCAGCGATCCCGATCACCATGTCATTTGGGTTCAACTTCAGATCGACAAGGTCTTGTTTCCCTAGCGTTAAGGAGTCTTCTGCTCCTTCGACAGCGACCGTCATCGCTTCTTCACCACCGGCGATCAGACCAACCACCATCTCAGGTGATACCCCAAAGGTTGGGACACATTCGGCCGCATCCAAGACGCCTAATCGACCACTTGTCCCAGCGCCAAGATAAATCAAGCGTCCGCCTTTTTTAAAAGCAGCGATAGTTTGTTCAATCACTTTTTCAATACTAGGAATTTCTTTTTCCACTGCATAGGCAACTTTTTGATCTTCTTGGTTCATTTTTTGGCACGCTTCTAAAATCGTCATTTCATCTAAATTGCTCGTTTCGCTATTGCGTCGTTCAGTCGTTAATTTGTCTAAATTGATTTTATTCATTGGAATCATCTCTTTCTAATTTAAATCGCATCCCTGCTTTGATTTGTTGGATCAAAGGCAGATCGGCTGGTATCACCTGAGCGGCGAGGTTGACTTTGGGGTCTGCAGGCAATGGTCGTTTGCACACTTGAATCTCTTCCATATAACGCAAGTACTCTTGGTTATCGATCGTCACAGCACCCATTGGCCGCTCTTGACTAAGTTCAGGTTTGACTTCTGGAATGGCATTGAAACGGGCATCGGCGCTACGCAAGACATCTCGAGCTTCATCGTAACGATTCTGGTGATCCCCTAGTACGTGTTCAAAGTAAGTAGAACCAAGATCTTTGACCCGCAAAACGATCCGCGCTTCTTGCAGATACGTCGCAAACTGCTGCGCACTTTTTGCAGAAACCATGCCATCGCCAATGTAAACAGCATCAACTGAGCCAGTAGCCAACAAGTCGATTGCTGCGGCAAAAGGCGACCAGTTGCGGTGTCTTTCCAGTGTGGGTAATCCTTGAAATAACGGTCCGCGTTTCTTGGCATCTCCTGGAACAAAGGCTTGGACGAAAAAGCCTTGTGCTTTCAACCAGCGGTTCTTCTCCTGAAACCAGTCAGCATCTAGTCCTGTTTCTGGCCGGGGGTAATAATTGTGCCAAGCTTCCAAACGAGTAAAATCGGCTCCATACGCCTGCAGCTCTCGAATGTCTTTTTCCGTTAATGTACTGGCATTCAAACTGATGGTCATTTCTTTTGAAAAAGCAGCGATTTGTTGATTGTCGATGGCATAGTCCATTCGTAAACCAGTGACACCGATCTCCCTTAGTTCCCCCAGATTGTCGATGGAAAAGCCCGATTCTGCTAAGGCGTTTCCAGAAATATCTACCATTAAAGACAGCTGATGGTCTTTTGCGAAACCTCCCAAGTCCGTCAGACGCTGCCGATAGGTACTGCGATCGTCTTCTGGTATGTGCATGGAGGTGAAAATCCCTTTAAAGCCTGATGCCATCGCAGTCATCTGCTCAAGTTCTGCTGCCGTCAAGTCTTCGTTCATAAATACAGAAAAGCCGAACATCTCTTTGCCTCCTTGGTGAGTCACTTTCGTGATACCGTTTTCTATAAAAGCATTATAACTGATTCTCTTCCTGTTCGCAACTATATTTCATAATTAAATCTTATATATAGAAATATCGTTTCATTTAATAAGAAAGCTTTACCCTTTAAACTTTCTTATGCCCTTCTTTCTGCACTTGTGGTACACTTTATTAGGAACGAAACTTGCTTTCGTCATTTTTACATAGTAGGAGGAATCACATCATCAATGATTACAATGGATGATATTATTCGCGAAGGCAATCCAACCTTGCGTGAAGTAGCAAAAGAAGTACCTTTTCCTTTGAGCGAAGAAGATATCGCACTAGGAAAAGAAATGATGACCTTTTTAGAAAACAGCCAAGACCCAGTCAAGGCAGAAGAACTCGAATTAAGAGGTGGTGTTGGTCTAGCAGCTCCTCAATTAGATATTTCAAAACGAATCACAGCGGTCCTCGTCCCTAGCAGCGACCCAGAAAAAGCAGAACCTGATTTTAAAGATGTTCTTTACAATCCTAAAATTCTAAGTCATTCCGTGCAAGAAGCTTGTTTGGGTGAAGGCGAGGGCTGCCTGTCCGTGGACCGTGAAGTCCCTGGCTACGTGGTACGCCATGCCCGGATCACGATCAGCTATTACGACATCAACGGCAAAAAGAAAAAAGTTCGTTTAAAGAACTATCCTGCGATCGTCGTTCAGCATGAGATCGATCATTTGAACGGGGTCATGTTCTACGATCATATCAATCAACAAAATCCTTTTTCATTGAAAGAAGGCATTTTAGTCATCGACTAACTAAAAAGTCTCTACCGACATTTTGCGGCAGAGACTTTTTTTTCTTCTATATTATTGAGTATCCTCTGGATATCTTCCTTCAAGGTTTTGGCGTTAATTGCCTTTTGCTAGGCTTTCTTGATGATCGGCTTTGATTTTTTCTAATAACGCCGGTTGTTCAAAAAGATCTAACGCGGTCAGCGCTAAAAGTTCAGCCGCGATAGCGATCGACTGCAAGCCTTTTTCACTCTTGGCAGCGGCTTTGAATTCTTCCGAATGACCCGCAATGTAGTCATCTGAAATCGAAACGGTGGGTTGGATCGTCGGGATCACTTGACTGACATTGCCGACATCAGAAGAACCAAGACTTGTTTTGGCTTCCGTATCGATCTCATCGGCAGGTACGCCCGCTTCTTGGGCATGGGCAAAGAAGATCTCATCAAAACTTGGTGTCACGATCACATCGTCGACGGAGTTTTGGAACAAGCCGAATTCATAGGTCGCTCCCGTGGCTAAAGCGGCTCCTTTGACGATGTTTTCGACTTTCTCGTAGACATCGTTCAAGGTCGCACGATTGGCTGCTCGTAAATAAAAACGACCGGCTGCATATTCTGGCACGACATTGGCTGCCACGCCACCATCGGTGATCACACCATGAATATTGACGTCTTTTGGTAAGTGCAGACGCAATCCATTGATCCCGTTAAAGACTTGCAGCAATGCTTCTAACGCGTTGATGCCTTTTTCTGGTGCAGCTGCCGCATGGGAAGCTCGACCATAGAACTTGATATCCACTGGATCATTGGCTAATGACGCTGTCGTTTTGCCATAGCGATGGGCTGGATGGACACAAAGAGCGGCATCGACATCATTGAAGAACCCTTCACGGACAAAACTGCCTTTAGCGGAACCATTTTCCCCACCTTCTTCTCCTGGCGTCCCATAGACTCGAATCTCCCCGCCTAGCTCATCGATGAAAGGTTGCAGGGCACTGGCTGCTAAGACGGAATAAGTCCCGAAGAGATTGTGCCCACAAGCATGACCGATCCCTGGTAACGCATCGTACTCAGCTAAAAAGGCAATCGTCGGGCCCGGTTTTCCACTGACATAGCGGGCATCAAAGCCGGTGCGATGTCCTGCGACATCCTTTTTAACAGCAAAGCCTTCTTTTTCTAATTGGGCGATCAGGGCATCGGCTGAGTAAAACTCATAGTTGCTGACTTCTGGGTGATTATGGATATCTAATGCCAAGGCTTGATAAGCGGCTAAACGCTCTTGGATAAATGGTTTAATCGTTGCTTTTGTAATAGTTGCTGTTGTCATAATCAAATCTCTCCTTTTTTATACATGTTTTTTCAATTTTATATCAAATTACGTGGTACTTATTTTGCCCCAAAGGTTTCCCAAGCAGGAACACTTGATCCTTTTGACGTTTCCTCGATGACTTTTTTCGTATCCTCTGTTTGGTAAGCAGCAACCACTTTTTGGTAAACTTCATTGTCTTCATCTTCTTTACGGGCGGCAATGATGTTGACGTAAGGACGGGCCGTTTCATCAACAGGCTCTAAAAAGATTGCATCTTCGGTAGGCACAAATCCTGCATCTACCGCCATGCCGCTATTGATAACAGAAACATCGACATCGGAAAGTGCCCGGGCTGTTTGCGCTGCATCAAGTTCCGAAATTTCTAAATTCAAACGGTTTTCAGTAATATCCGCGACCGTTGGTGTTTGTCCGGCTGCTTCATCCACTTTGATCAATCCAGCTGATTGTAACAAGAGTAATGCCCGACCACCATTGGTCACATCATTCGGGATCGCAACTTTAGCTCCTTCAGCCAAGTCGTTGACATCCGTCACTTTGTCGGAATAAATGCCTAATGGCGCGTTGACTGTATTGCCGATCGATACGAGATCGGTACCAAATTCTTTATTATAATTGTCCAAGAAAAATTGGTGTTGGAATGAATTGAGGTCAATGGAACCATCAGCTAATGCTGCGTTGGGTTGATTGTAATCAGAGAATTGGACATATTCTAAATTGATGCCTTCGTCTTTCAAACGATCTTTGACATCATCCCAGACATCGGTGTCCGCGCCAATCACCCCTAATTTCACAGTGACTTCTTCTTGATCAGTGGCTGCGGCACTGCCATTGTTTCCGCATCCGGTAATAAATAATAATGCTGCCCCTAAGACGATTGATTGTACGATTTTTTTCATTTTTTCTTCCTCCATAGACTTGCTTGTTTTTTTATTTGTACGTAAGTGGTGGTCAGTGAGATACTCGTTTAATGAGTAGGTTGCTGACAAATTGACTGATAAAAACGAATACTAAGATGATCAAGGTCGCCATGATCGTGACATCGGTCTGGAATCGGTTGTACCCGCGGGTGATGGCTAAGTTACCTAAACCGCCAGCGCCAACTGCTCCTGCCATGGCGGTCAATCCGATCACATTGATCACGGTCAATGCAGAGACCCGAATGATTCCCGCCACGCCTTCTGGCAAATAGACCCGAAAAATGATGCCGAAAGGACTGGTGCCCATCGCTTCGGCTGCTTCCACGACACCGGGGTCAACTTCTAGCAAGGCAATCTCGATCTGCCGAGCAAAGAAAGGAATGATCCCAGCAATCAGAGGAACCAATGCTGCTGTTTCGCCGATCGTCGTTCCCACAAGAAATCGGGTAAAGGTTCCTAGTAACGTCAATAAGATAATGAAAGGGATCGAGCGGACCACATTGATGACTTTATCGAGAAATTCAAAGAGCGGTCGATTTTCTAAAATCCCGTTCGGTCGCGTCACTACTAGGACGATCCCTAACAAGATACCTAAGATGCCCGCAATCAAAGAGGTCCAAAAAACCATATACAAGGTTTGGATCGTTGCTGCGACAAATTCATCTTGGATCGCAACAACATTGGGAAAATATCTTTCTAATAAGGCAGCCATCTAAAATCCTCCTTTAATCACATTGTTTAATGGTTCTGCATGATTTTCTTTTAAAATATTGGTGTACACTCCTTGAGACTTCAAATATTCTAAGGCATGTTTGCGCTGTTGGTACTCTCCGGATAAGCTAACGACCAAGCTGCCGATCGGCACTTCTTGCAAGATCTCCACGTTGCCGTAAAGAATATTGGTGGTCACTTTGTAGCGACTGTACAATTGGGCGATCAGTGGTTCATTGGTTTGATCCCCCACGTAGGACAGCTCCACCAGCCATTCATTCGGTGCCAAGGAAGAAAACTTCGAACTGCCGAGGATCGTTTCTAAGGCTTGGTCGATGTGCGTCGCCGTTCGGATGAAATCTTTGGTCAATGGTTTTTCTGGTTGGCTAAAAATCTGAACGCTCGAACCTTGCTCAATAACTTCGCCGTCTTCCATCACTGCCACTTTGTTGCAGATTTCTTTGACAACTTGCATTTCATGGGTAATGATCACGATGGTCAAACCGAGAGTCCGATTTAATTTTTTCAACAAAGCCAATATCTGTAAGGTCGTTTTCGGATCAAGGGCGCTAGTTGCCTCATCGCACAGCAAGATCTCTGGATCATTTGCCAAAGCTCTGGCAATGGCGACCCGCTGCTTTTGCCCTCCAGATAGTTGGCTAGGAAACGCTTGGGCTTTTTCTTCCAATCCAACAAGCGCCAGCAGCTCGGTTACTTTTTGATGACGTTCCTGTTTGGACCGTCCCCCATATTTCAAGGAAAAATCCACGTTATCAAAAACATTGCGGCTGTCCATCAAGTTGAAGTGCTGAAAGATCATTCCGATCGTTTTCCGTTTTTCTCGCAGGTCTTTCGCAGAAAGCGTGGTCAGCTCCGTGCCGTTGACGACGACGCTGCCGCTGCTTGGGCGCTGCAATAAGTTGATCACACGGACGAGTGTACTTTTCCCGGCGCCTGAGTAACCCACGATGCCGTACACGTCCCCTTTGTCGATCTCGATCGATACGTTTTTGACCGCTTGGATCGCGGGTTTCTTTGATTGATTGAATGTTACTGATATATCTTTTAATGAAATCATCGTCTTCCCCCTAGTTCTTGTCTTTTTCAATAAAAAAAGGCATCCTCAAACAAGTCACCTGTGACTTGTTTGAGGACGCCTTTTTGCGTGTTACCACCTCAGTTTAAGCTGTACTCGCATACAGCTCCTTTTCGAGTACGATCATACTCTAGCCAGATAACGGTCGCTACCGTCGTCGCCTTGCAAACTACTGCTCGGAACGAATCACTCCTTGGCCATTTTCTAAAAGTCGTTTGATGCTTCTTTTCAGCTACCGAAGCTCTCTGTTGAAAAAACGTGCTTTTTTACTTACCAATTCTTCGTGTGTGGTGCTATTTGATTTTTGTGTATAAAAAAAGTCCTTTTACCAGCGTTTGCTAGTAAAAGGACGAATATTCGTGTTACCACCTTTTGTTTAGAAGGTTTCCCTTCCCTCAACCCAACGTCTAGCCGTGCTAGAGATTGGTGCACTTTGTAACGGTAGTGCGCATCCGTGATTGCCTACTTATCGACAATCAATCCTCCAAGGCCATTTTTCATCGCTTCTGACTTGACTCTTTCCACCAACCAGAGTCTCTCTTTAAAGTATCCGCGGTTACTTTCCTTCTCAACAGATTCATTATTCTTGTTGAGTTGTACTTTACTGGAAAATGAACGCCTTGTCAACAAAAAATCACAATTTTTTCATCTAAGTGTTCCCCAAGACTGCCGATAGCGTCCTTGCCAGAATGGTTTACGCCTCAATTTTGATAGAGCATGCCTTTTTCTGCTAACTGTTGTTTGGCTTTTTCCAGAGCCGCAGGATCGGTGTAACGCAACGTATGCAAGTGTACCCCATTGGTTAAATCTGAGAGCAAGCGGGCTTCTGCATGTTTGGTTTTGTTGATGAAATCAGTCACGTCTTGGTCTGTTTGAATCTGCAAATTGCCAGTGATCTCTCCATAGATTTCATGTTCAACGATGACATCGACCACTTCCACGCCACAAGCGACAAAAATCCGCAATTCTTCTTCGGTTTGTTCAGGCCGATGCTGCACCGCTAGCTTGCTGACATGCCCCGCCTCATTCAACAGTGCTTGCAGTCGATAGCCGCGAGCAGTGGCCGCGATCGCTTCACCGGCTGCTCGCAGCAAGGCAATGTCCCCAACGATGATTTGGCGACTGACTCCTAGTGATTCTGCCAGTTTGCTGGCACTGATCGCTTTGTCCGCTTGCTTCAATGCCGCTAAAATCGTTTCTCGACGTGTTGCTCCATCCATACTCATTCCTCCAATTGATTCTCTTGATAGGTTTTTGAGTGTTTCATAATTGATTGAAACATGGCTAAAATCGTTTCCTCATAGGCTTGATTTGAAATCGCCTGCCGAATATTTTCCAGCACTTTCTCTTCACGATTTTCATCTAAAACCGGCAACTGACTACTTTTCTTCAATTGCACGATTTCATTAACTGTACTCATGCGTTTTTCTAAAAGATGCGTGAGCTGCCAATCAAGGTCATCGATTGCCGCTCGCTGAACAGCCAAAGGATCTTGCTGGTTGTTTTCTTCTTCCAAGTCGATCGTCTTGATGACCCGTGCCGGATTTCCCGCCAGCACAACATTGTCTGGGAATGATTTTGTGACCACACTGCCAGCCCCCACCACGACATTGTTACCTAAGCGCACCCCCGGCAAAATCGTGGCCGCGCCACCGATCCACGCGTTATCGCCAATCACGATCGGTGCCCCTAATTCTAAGCCGCTATTTCGTTTGACCGGATGCAATGGATGAGTCGCCGTAAACAACCGAACATTGGGTGCCAGCATACAGTTGTCACCAAAGGTAATTGGACAAACATCTAATAGCACACAGTCGTAGTTAGCATAGAAGTTTTTGCCGACAGAAATATTGTAGCCATAATCAAAGCGGACATTCGGTTCGATATAGATTCGACCAGTCACAGAGCTGAAAGTTTCTTTTAGTAACTGCTCTTTGATTTTTGTATCAGTTTCTTGGTTGATCAGGTTCATTTGTTCACGGGCATATTTCCGGTCTGCCACCAATTCTGGATCTGGGGAAAAGTACAATTCGCCAGCAATCATTTTCTCTTTTTCGGTACGTTGTGTCATATCATAAACTCCTTCATTCAATTTTCTGGAAAAACGTTTCGGCTGCTGCGGTCAACATGCCATATTCATTCGGGATCGCCAATGGTTCCTTATTGATGACCAACACCTGCTGGCTGTAATCGACTAGCCCTGCAAAAGGATAGACTTGCAGCGAAGTCCCCACGACCACCGTCAGGTCGGCTTGAGCAACGGCTTGAATGGCTCCCTCAATGGTTTCATCCGTAAATCCTTCCCCATAAAGCACGATCGCCGGCCGAATCTGACCGTCACATCCTGCATGGTGCCAATCCTGCAAATACGCTTGCCAAGGTACCGGATTACCGCATTTTCGGCAATAACAGTTGTACAAGGAGCCGTGAAAATCGATTCTTTGGTGACTCCCCGCTTTTTCATGCAGTCCATCGATGTTTTGTGAAACGACCCAAACTGTTTTTTTCGTTTGCAGCGCAGCCATTTTTTGATGAATGATGTTCGGCTGGGCCTGAGGATGGTAGAGGTGCTTGACGAACTGATAAAATGTTTCCGGTTCGTTTTCTAAACAGTCATGGCTTAACAAATACTCTGGCTGGGCCAGTCCTTGATAGACCCCTTTTAAGGAACGGTAATCAGGAATGCCCGATGGGGTTGAAACACCGGCACCCGTCAAAAAGGTCACGGATGATGCGGCGGTGACCGTTGCGATTGCTTGCTCAATAGATACCTTCATCGTTCTAACTTCCTTTATGGCTTTTCTCTTATTCTAACCGAAAAAGAACCGTTTTTGCGAAAAATCAGCCATTTTCTTTTTTAAAAGCAACTAATGCTTTTTCTTGCGGAATTGCTTATAATAAATGCAATAAATACAAGAAGAATGGGAAAACCAAATGAAAATTTTGATTATCGAAGACAACAATGAGATCAGCGAAATGTTGGCTACTATTTTAGCAGCTGACTATACCGTCCAGCAAGCCTATTCAGGCACGGAAGGTCTGCTGCTTTTTCAGCAAGATGCTTTCGACTTGATTTTGCTAGATCGAATGCTCCCCGGTAAAGATGGGACACAAGTCTTGCAAGAGATTCGCCAAACCTCCACGGTCCCCGTCATTATCTTGACTGCCTTAGATGAACCAGCCGATGTTTCCACCCTTTTGCTGGCGGGGGCCAATGATTACTTGACCAAACCCTTCAATGTCGAAGAATTAAAGGCACGTATCATTGTTCAATTGCGAACAAATAAACAACCCCCTCCAGTTGCCAGCAGCCACTCGTATAAAAACATTCAACTGTTGCCTGACTCGTTTCAGCTGCAACGAGGAGAGGCAACGGTTCAGTTAAAGAAAAAGGAGTTTGAGATTTTTTCCCTGCTCTTAGCGAACCCCAAAAAAGTTTATACCAAAGAAATGCTCTATGAAGCTGTTTGGCAAGAACCTTACTACGGTGAAGAAAACACGATCAATGTCCATATCAGCCATTTACGCAGCAAAATCAAAACACTCGATCCAGATGAAGCGTATATCGATACTGTCTGGGGCATCGGCGTCAAGCTAGCTTAAAAAGGAGGAACCTCATGCATATACTTCAGTTTTTCGCCGCTCTGATCGTTGTGTTATTGTTTGGCTATTGGTTTTTCTTACTATATGATCTAAAAAAGTACCACCAGCAATTAACAAGAATCAGCGAAATCGAAACAAATCAAGAGATCCATTTGCAGACCCGCGTCCCCGCTTTAAAAGCGATCGCCTTGTTAAACAATCAGATACTTAGAAAAAATAAGCAGCAACACTATCAAATGCTGCAAGAAAACCAACAGTTGGAACAAGCCATTCAAAATATCTCTCACGACTTACGCACACCTTTGACGGTCGCCAGCGGCTACACACAACTGCTGCAAGCCGATGCGACCCTCACCCCGCAACAGCTACAGCTGTTGGATAAAGTCAGCAGCAACCTAGAAAAAGTCGAAAATCATCTGGAACAGTTGTTGACCTATCAGCGTCTCAAAGACAATCAGCTCGCTTTGACTTTGGAAGAATTCAATCTTTCTCGTTTATTGGAAGAAGAACTGCTCCAGCTTTATCCTTCTTTTGAGGAAAACCATTTATCACTGACGGTTGCGATCCAACCCAACATCATGATCATTTCAGATAAAAAAAGCTGGCAACGAATTTTCCAAAATGTCCTTGGTAACCTGCTGGAACATGGCAGTGAAACGGGGACGATCCGCTTGAATCAGCAAGGAGGTCGCATCGTTTTCCAACAGGAAAATCAGCTGAGATCACCGATCCAGCACCCAGAAAAATTGACCCACCGCTTTTATACCGAAGACCTTTCACGGCATAAACAGCAAGCCGGACTTGGTCTGTATATCATCGCGGCATTGACTAATGCATTAGACGGCAAGATCCAATTGGATACAACCGAAGAGACGTTTCGTTTGACCCTTTTTTGGCAGCAGTCCGTTGAACCCCACTAACTCATGGCTATACACAAAAAACACCCAATCGCTCGACCTTCACTAGTCGATACGGTTGGGCGTTTTTCTGCTCTTACAATTCTTGTCTCTTAAACACCAGATGCGCAGCCAAGAGGCAAAGCAATAAACTGATCAGGCTCCCAAGAAAAATGGGTTGGACTGTTTCCCATGTTTGGAAAGTAGTCATGGTCACCATCTCTAACCCACCTTGAAAGTCCAAGTATTCTAAAAACTTCCAATTGGGTAAAGAGATTCGGGCAATCGCAAAGGCCATCGGAATAAAAATCGTCGCCAACACGCTGACCGCTGTATTTTTGGTCAAATACAAAACTAGCACTGCAAAAGAGGAAGTCGCTAATAAAATCAGTACAAAACTAACGAAATAATACAACAAGTTTTCTATCTGTGAAAGGTCATTATAACCAATCCCCCCAATAACCGTTCCCGCTACAAAGCTCACCAAACAAATCGCGACGATCTGTAAGACCAGCACCAATGTATAAACCAAGAATTTCCCAAAAAGATAAGCGGGTTTGGAGACACCAACGGTAATGATATTCTTCATGGTCCCTTTCGTGTACTCACTGCCTAAGACCTGCATCACCAATGGCAAGGAGTAATACAGCAACATGGAAGACAGACTGGTCTGGATCGCCAGAAAGCCAGTCATTTCCGTAAGGCTGCCTGCTGTTTGCGTACTATCCCCAAGAGTGACCCCTACACTACCATTGGAAACAACGGATAAAATCACCAACAATAAAATAATTCCTTCTGTGATCCAAAAACTTTTACTTCTTGATAAACGATACAAATCGGCTCGAATAAAATTCAACATCTTAATTTCCCCCTTCACTTGTTACTAACTCTTTGAAATACGACTCTAGATTTTCCCCTTCAAAAGAAATCCGGTCGATAGCGATCCCTTCATAAACCAGCTGACGGACCAGGTCACGAATCAACACATTCTCTTGATAAATATGAATTTTGTGGTCACTGACGACTTTATATTCGGAAATCAGCTGACTCTCTAGCAAGCGGCTAGCTGTGGCTACATCATCCACTTCTAATTGAATAAACCGTTTCGCCATCAGATCGAATTCGTGTTTGGTCATCTCTTTGATCAGACGCCCCTCACTAATGACCCCAAAACGTGTAGCCACTAAGTACAACTCTTCTAAAATATGACTGGAAATCAAAATCGTCATGCCGCGTTCTTGATTCAATCGTAAAAGCAGCTCCCGAAACTCAACGATCGCTACAGGATCCAGGCCATTGATCGGCTCATCTAGTATTAGAAAATCCGGTTGGTTCAATAAAGCGATGGCTAAGCCTAGCTTTTGTTTCATACCCAAAGAAAAATCACGGTATTTCTTGTGGCCAACATTGGTCAATCCGACAAACGCCAATGCTTTACTGACCGCCTCAGGTTCCACCACCCCGCTGATTTTGCAATAATAGTTCAAATTTTGCTCTGCGGTCAATTGGTCGTAAGCAACTGGGGTCTCAATCACATTACCGACCCGTTTCAGCATCTGAGTGTATACTTTGCCGCCTTCAACATCAAACAACTGCAGACTGCCACTAGTTGGTTGGATCAACTGAACGATCGCTTTTAATAGGGTCGTCTTCCCAGCACCATTTCTCCCCACCAATCCATAAATATCTCCCTTAGCGATCGTTAGATCGACATCATGTAACGCCTGCTGTTTGCCGTAACGTTTGTTTAATCCTTTGATTTTAAGAACATTTTCCATTTTTACTTCCTCCTTGCTTGCTTCTGTGCTCATTCTAGCAAGCAGATCTAAATCAGCTATTAACTAATTATTAATTGATTCTTAACTCGTAGTTTTCTGCAAAAAACAGTTTATTTCTATTATACACAGCTGAAAATGAACCGATCTAGAAAAATCGTCTCTTTTCAGTAAACCCACCAATAGCAAATGTAGTAGATGATCTTTTCATTACTGCTCTTGCTCTTTGTTTTTTGCCTCACAAAGAAAGAGATTCCTTCATGACAAGGAACAAAAAACGTGGTAAACTAGTCACGAATCAAAGTGAGGTGAAATACATTGGTAGCAGCTATTATTTATTGGGCAATGATCATTATCAGTTTCGGTTGGTTGGCAGTCAGCTTATATTTCTCTATCTTCTATTTAGCACGTAAAGAAAATGGCAATTTATGGGCATTCGGCTTTTTAAATGTCATCACAGCAATCATTCAAGCCATCGTCCTTGTGGTTTACCGTACCTTCGGACAAGATTGGGGCGTTACACAATACTCAAGCCTCATCTATCTAGCACTTGGCTTATTGCTTGCTTTGACAGTCATCCAAGCTGTTTTAGGCCGTGAACCAAAAGCGAAAGTCGCTTAAGGGTTCCAATAGACACTCGTAAAAACGATCCGCTTTCTCTTTGATAAAAATAGGGAAATGGTCGTTTTTTTGTTAAAAAGAATTGACATTTGGGTGCTTTTCTTCTAAACTCTGAGAAGAATCAAATTAAATACGAGTACCCTTTAACATTTAGGTAGAGGTCGCGAGGTTCATTAATCCTGCTGAGTGAAGCAACACGTTTACAGCAGAGCTAGGGAACATCGCCGAAACAAGGTCGGTTTTGCTTGCATCGATTTTGTTGGGCCGCAAATGAACAATTTGCGGACTGTCTTAGCTTGTCTAAGTTGCGCTATGTTTTGTGAAAGGTTTGTCGACGATGACCTGTCAACAGCCGTTTTCCAATCATGGAGTACGGCTGTTTTTTTGCTTTTTCATCCTTACCTGCTTGTCCAACTCGTGAAAGGAAAGAGAAAAAATGAAAAAAAATAATTGGATCTGGGCAGTCTTCGCCCTCTGTCTAACCCTCATTCAGCTGCCCCTAACCGTGCAAGCGGATGACCAAACACCTGCGGAACAATTCCGTGTCGGTATGGAGGCAGGCTATGCCCCATTTAACTGGACGCAAACGACGGACGCCAATGGTGCCGTGCCGATTTCTGGGGAAGAAGGCTCGGCGTTTGCCGGCGGTTACGATGTCCAGATCGCCAAACGAATCGCTGAAGGCTTAGGCAAAGAATTAGTGATCGTCAAAACTCAATGGGACGGTTTGCCGCCAGCTTTGCAAGCGGGGACTATCGATGCTGTGATCGCTGGTATGTCACCAACTGCCGAACGTCGCGAGCAAATTGATTTTACCGATCCTTACTATGAATCAGATTTGGTGGTAGTGGTTCGTAAAGATGGCGAGTTCGCCGATGCCAAAAGCCTCGCTGATCTTTCGGGGGCAAAAATCACTGCCCAGCTGAATACTTTCCATTATACGGTCATAGATCAAATCCCTGAGGTCCAAAAAGAACAAGCCATGCGGGACTTCTCCTCCATGCGCGTTGCTTTAGCTTCGGGTATCATTGACGGCTACGTCAGCGAACGTCCAGAAGGCGTCACTGCCGTCGGTGCAAATCCTGATTTGAAGATGGTCGAGTTCGATGAAGGCGCCGGTTTTGAAACCAACCCAGAAGACGTCCAAGTAGCAGTCGGAATGCGCAAAGGCGATCCCGATGTTGAAAAAGTCAATGAGATTCTTGCAGGAATTTCTGAAGAAGAACGGGTTTCCCTGATGGATCAAGCAGTCTTAGATCAACCTGCAGATGCCAGCGGAGAAACAGCGGATCAAGGTCTGGTCGCTGATTTTAAAAAAATCATTGATGATTACGGCATGCTCTTTTTACGAGGCGCTGGCTTGACCTTATTCATCGCGATCCTTTCAACGATCATCGGATTGATCATCGGTCTTTTAGTCGGTATCTTCCGGACATTGCCGCTTTCAGAAAATCCAGTAGGACGTTTCTTCCAACGCATCGTCAATGGTTTACTGACCATTTATATCGAAGTTTTCCGCGGCACCCCAATGATGGTTCAAGCAATGGTTATTTTCTACGGAACTGCTCTAGCCTTTGGCGTCTCCATGAATCGCACGCTGGCAGCCGTGCTGATCGTTTCTATCAATACGGGTGCCTACATGTCTGAAATCGTTCGTGGGGGGATTTTTGCTGTAGATGACGGTCAATTTGAAGCAGCTCAAGCCATCGGAATGACCCATTGGCAAACCATGATCAAGGTCGTGTTGCCGCAAGTGATGCGCAACATTTTACCAGCTACCGGGAATGAGATCATTATCAATATCAAAGATACTGCCGTCTTAAGTGTTATCAGTGTTGCAGACCTCTTCTTCCAAGGTACATCAGCCGCTGGAACGAACTTCCAATACTTCCAAACATTTGCGATCATCGGTGTGATCTACTTAGTCTTGACCATCAGTGCCACCCAGATCTTGCGCTTTGTTGAACGCAAAATGGATGGTCCCAGTGCGTATGTCAAATTAGAAGACATCAACCCGAACGAATAAGGAGGAAGAACATGTCAGCAATCATTGAAATTGACCATTTAAAAAAGAGTTTTGGCGACAACGAAGTCTTAAAAGACATCAGTTTGTCTGTTAATAAAGGAGAAGTTGTCACGATCATCGGTTCTTCTGGTTCAGGAAAATCTACACTTCTTCGCTGCATCAACTTATTAGAAAAACCAACCAGTGGGCAAATCATCTACTTAGGTGAAAATGTGCTGGAAAAAGGCTATGACTTGCCGAAATACCGTACGCATCTAGGAATGGTTTTCCAATCCTTTAACCTATTCAACAATATGAATGTATTAGAAAACTGCGTGACGGGCCAAGTCACTGTTTTGAAACGTGATCGCAAAGAAGCAGAAGCGACTGCCAAAGAAAATCTGGAGCAAGTCGGTATGGCTCAATATGCCAATGCCAAGCCTTCCCAGCTTTCAGGTGGACAAAAACAACGGGTAGCCATTGCCCGTGCCTTATCGATGAATCCAGATGTCATGTTGTTTGATGAGCCGACTTCTGCGCTAGATCCAGAAATGGTCGGTGAAGTGTTGAAGACCATGAATACGTTAGCTCATACTGGCTTGACGATGGTGATCGTTACCCACGAAATGGGCTTTGCCAAAGAAGTGTCTGATCGGGTCATCTTTATGGATCAAGGTGTCATTGCCGAACAAGGGACGCCTGAAGATATCTTTATTCATCCAAAAGAGCAACGCACCAAAGAATTCCTTTCCCGTGTGTTGAATTAATTTTCTGTCTTGAAACACTTAGCGGTCTTCTTCCGAGCTTTTTCGTCCTTTTTCAGTAAGCTTGGAAGAATTCAATGCTAAGTGTTTTTTTATTGCAGGAGGAGGAATTGTCAGAATTTATCAAAAAATCACAAAAAACCATTGCTATTTGTTAGAAACTTTGTTATTTTTTTTAAAACTAAGGAATTATAGGAGCTTTCATTTATGGAAAAAAAGTTACAGTTTAAGGATTATATGTATGTTGGATCAATGCTTTTCGGTCTTTTCTTTGGTGCCGGAAATCTGATTTTCCCCGTTCACATGGGACAAGAAGCTGGCGCGAATGTCGGCTTAGCCAACCTTGGCTTTTTAGTTACAGGGATCGGCTTGCCATTTTTAGGGGTCATTGCTATTGGCGTTTCCCAAAGCAGCGGTGTTTTTGAATTAGCTTCTCGGATCAATCGCCGCTATGCAATGATATTTACGATTTTGCTTTATTTAGTGATTGGGCCATTCTTTGCTCTGCCTCGTTTGGCTACTACTTCTTATGAGATCGGGATCGCTCCCCATGTTTCATCAGACATGCAAACTTGGTTATTGGCGTTGTTCTCTGCCCTATTTTTTGGAGCTGCCTGGTGGTTTTCACGCAAACCTAGCAAAATCTTAGATTATGTAGGGAAGTTTCTAAATCCCTTGTTTCTGGTCTTACTAGGAGTTTTGCTCTTTTTTGCCTTTTGGCAACCACTAGGAACCATCAGCGATGCGCCGATCTATCCTAGCTATCAAAGCGATGCTTTCTTTACTGGTTTCACCAACGGCTACAATACTCTCGATGCGCTGGCATCTTTAGCCTTCGGGATCATCATCGTCTCAACGATTCGCAATATGGGGGTTGAGAAACCTGCGACGGTCGCAAAAGACACGATCCTTTCCGGCTCTGTCAGCATCGTGTTGATGGGGATCATCTATACCTTACTTTCTTATATGGGAACCAAAAGTTTAGGCCAGTTTCCCATCAGCGAAAACGGTGGGATCGCTTTGGCACAAATCGCCAACCATTACCTTGGCACTGTCGGCAGTCTGCTATTGGCATTGATCGTCATCTCTGCCTGTTTAAAAACCGCCATTGGTTTAATCACGGCCTTTTCCGAAACCTTTGCTGGATTGTTTCCAAAGCAAAGCTACGGATTCTTTATCGCTTTGACAAGTATCTTACCAGCGATCTTCGCTAATGTCGGCTTGACCAATATCATCGAGTTTTCTATTCCAGTCTTGATGTTTATCTATCCACTGGCGATCACTTTGATTTTGTTGGCGATCATCAGTCCATTATTTAACCATCGTGCCAGTGTCTATCGAATGACGACATACTTCACGTTGATCGCTGCAATCATCGACGGCTTAAATGCAAGTCCTGCAGTGATTACCAACAACGCTTTCGTGCAAGGAATCTTGTCTTTTGCGTCAGATTATCTGCCCTTTTTCCAAATCGGGATGGGGTGGGTCGTACCAGCTGCGATCGGATTTTTGATCGGTTTGCTATGGTCGTGGTTCAAAAAAGACCCTGTTTCAGCCTAAATTAGTTAAAAAGATGAAAATAACCTACCTTTTTTTAAAGGGTAGGCTATTTTTTTGATTAAAAAGACTGACAGTTTCGTAAAAAAAAGATACAATAGAGCCACAAAGGAGGATACCTATGTTTTATGAAGAACTTATGATGGACCCGCAAACATTAATTAAATTTAAAATATTCCGGCGTATGCTGACTCTGCAAAACCCTAGCCACCCAATCGCACAATTGGCAAAGGAAATGGAGTTAAGCTACCAACAAGCTTTTATAGAGTTGACTGAGATCGACCAAGATCTAACTGAGTTAACTCCGGATCATATGTCGATACTCGGTCGTGGCGGTAAATTACAGCCTCAGAATATCGCGGTAACGATCGATGAATACCGCTTCTATTTATTGAATAAAAGCGTTCCGTTCTTATATGTTCTTTACATGCTGAATGAAGACAATCCTACGATCACGGATTTTTGTGCAAAATACGATGTCAGTCGTTCAACGGTGTCTCGCAAATTTGAACATCTAAAAAAACATTTGAAGCAATTTCAGCTTCGCTTTACGTACACTGAATCAAACTTAGTGGGCGATGAGCGTCTTGTGCGGCTCTCCCTATTCAATATCATTTGGTTAGGTACTCGTGGAATAGAATGGCCATTTGCGATCGCTGAGAGTGAGACAGAAAAAATGGTGGATCGATTCACGGAGTATTTCCCAATGACTCATTCTTATCTTGGCCGATTAGAGTTGAAGTATTTCGCCGCCTTGATTCTTTTACGAATCAAAAAAGGGAATTTTGCCAAATACGACAAGCGGTACAATTTCCTGATGAAAAATAATCCATATTTCGATTTTGAGCGTTTGACACAAGTCGTTGATCCTGAAGTTTCAATGACAGACAAACAATTAAAAGGCGAATCAGGGTTTATTTATTTGATGGCGCAAATCTTCCCATTCTACTTGAGTCCTGAAGAAGAAGCTTTGCAACAAACCTTGCAATTCTTTTCAAGCAAACAAAACCCAGTTTATCCGTTAGTCGCAGACTTGTTAGCAGAGATGAAAGCAACCTTCTTTGCTTCACAACCTGGCCTGTTAGACGAGCCATTGGTCGTGGGTAATTTAATCAATGTGACTTTCGGCAACTACGTTTTCCGTCAGCCGTTTCCAAATATCTATCGCTTGCTGACACCCTCGATCAATCGCGGGTCTGCTGAAGAGCAGCTGCAGCAAAAAATCGATGAATTCTTAACGAACTATCGCGAAGAATCAGCGGTGGACTATATCAATGATGAAAACCAAGAGCAGATGGCAACGATGTATACCCACGCCCTGCTGCCGTTTTATGATCAAATCCGTTATTCGAATCGTTTACGGGTAGGGGTTGCGTTAGAAGATAATTTCTTAGTCGTTCAAGGATTGAATCAATTCCTACATGACTTGACCTTCGTAGCAGCAGAACCTTATGATCTAAACCAGCAAGAAAATTATGATGTCATCGTTAGTTCCAATCAGTTGATGAAAAAACTCAAACCAGAAAAAATGAGTTATATTTGGGATTATGCGGCAGACGATCGGCAATACATTGATTTGTATCGTACGTTGAAAAACCGTTTTGATGAAAAGAACCTTTCTCTGTAACCAAACCGTTACGGTTTCTTAAGAACTTCCGAAAAGATTTGTCACAGAATATTCATATTTATCTCGTATACTCTATGTATACCAACAAACAACCCTAACTAACACTTTTTCATTTTTAACTCCTTCCCGTCGGCCACCCACCGACGGGTCTTTTTTTACTTATTTTCGCAGCCAGCAAACTTAAACACTTTCCAATCTTTTCTCCACAAAAAATTCATATTTGGACAGTATAGTATACATAACCCAACAAACAACCCTAACTAACACTTTTCATTTTTACTCCTTGCCTGTCAGCTACCCACTGACAGGCTCCTTTTTTTCTTACGGGGTTTGCCGTATACTAAAGGCAGGAGGTGGCCTATGACAACAGCCATTACGACAGTTGACCAATACATTGCAGCAGCTCCAGCAGAACGACAAGCGATTTTAAGAAAGGTCCGTCAAACCATCAAAGCCGTTTTACCTGAAGCGGTTGAAAAGATCAGTTATCAAATGCCTACTTATCATCAGGGAGAAAATATCGTACATTTTGCCTGCGCCAAACAGCATCTAGGCTTTTATCCCACGCCTTCTGCGATCACGGCCTTCCAAGAGGACTTACAACCATACAAGACCAGTAAAGGGGCGGTCCAGTTTTCTTTTGCACAGCCGATCCCTTACGAACTGATCGCTGTGATGACCGCTTGGCGACTCGCAGAAGTCAAAAACAAGCACGCGTAACTAGCAATTAAAAAACCGCTATGTCTAATGACGCAGCGGTTTTTTTGCTATGCACAGGCTTGTTTACAAGCCGGGTTTTGTATTCAAGGTGCTAACTTTCAGCACATGATGCAGGGGAATAATCCGCAGCTGCTGACGGTCGCTTTGTAATTTCAAGACAACTTGTTCTTTTGCTACCGTTTTGCCGACGATCCAGCCGGTAACGGTTTCAAAACCACCCAATTTCTCTGTTTTTACTTGCAGCACGACCAGATGCTTGGCAGCGGCTGCCTCTTGCAGCGTTCGCCGGATTTCTTTGACTTTCTCAGACTGATTCTTCTTGTCAGCATCATCACTGAAAAAGGTATCCAGCAACGTTGTGGATGTCATCACAATGAGTTTGCCCAATTGTTTGATGGGCGATGGTTTCTTTTCCATTGGACATTCCTTTCTGCGCGTTGCAGCAGTTTCTAAAACCACACATACGTTCGCATTTCCATGGTTCTATTTTAGCAAATTTTTGATAAAATACAAGCGAAAACGCCTTATTTTTCAGAAGAAATAACCTCTAGCCAATAAGGAATCCCCTCTTGCAGCAGTTGATAGGTCTCTTCGAAATCTCCTGTATAATAAGGATCTGGTACTTCCTCAGCCTCTTTGCCAGGAACAACACTCAAATACGAACGGATCTTTGCGGTCGTATCGGCAGGTGCTAGCGCTTGAAGTGTTTCAACATTGTTCGCATCCATGCCGATGATCCAATCAAATGTGGCAAAATCCGCTTCAGTGATCTGCCGTGAAATAAGACCGTCACTAGAGATCCCTGCTTGACGCAGTCTTTTTTTGGTTCCGGGATGAGCAGAATGTCCGACTTCCCATGAGCTGGTCGCTGCCGAATCGATCTGCCAATCCAACTTGTGTTTTGCTATTTCTGCTTTATAAATAGCTTCTGCCATGGGGGAACGGCAAATATTACCTAAACAAACAAATAAAACTTTCGTCATCGCTTACTGCTCCTCTTTTTCATAGATTTGGTAGCCAAAAAATTCCACATCCTTCGCCAAACGAAACAATTGCGTCGCAATCTCTAATGGGGTCTCTGGAAAGTCGTTGTGAATCCAATTTTCCAAAATGCCTCCGCAGCCGTAGGAAAAGAATCGGCTATAAAATAGAATGTCTTGTTTCGTCAATTGCTGCTCTTGATCGACCTCCAAGAACAAGCGCTGAAAAAGCGGTTCTGTGATCTGTAAAAAACCGTTCATTAAGATCTCGCGGTCATAAGCCAGTGATTTGCGGTAAAAGGCCGGCGCTTGTTTCATTGCTTTCAGCATGCGCAAGGCGGCTTCTTCCCAGTTATCAAGGGAGACATCTTCTGTCGTCAAAAAAATCAGGGCATCTTGCCGATAGATCCATTGGATCAAAGCTTTTTTATCAGGAAAATGGTAGTAAAACGTCTGCCGATTGACTTGCGCCTTTTCGGCGATCTCCTGTACGCTGATTTTATTCACTTCTTTGGTCTCACAAAGGGTGATCAATGTCTGGCCAATCACAGCCTTCGTTTGTTTCCCATCCATCATAGGGCACCTCTTTTTCTTCTCTTTCTATCATACCAAATTTTCTACTAAAAAAAAATCCTATCAAATGGTCCTTTTTCACAGACCTTATCCGAACACTTCATCAGGGCAATAGATCCCTGTGTGCTTTTTGCATATGGTAGATTTCTGCAAAAAACGCCTGCCTTCATTTGAGGCAGACGCTGCTTTCGATAGTTAAACGGCAAGATGCTCACTGTGCCGTTTTGGTTTGAAATTGTTCTCTGCGAATCACGCTGATTTTTTCAGTAAAATTGGCCCAATCGATGGGTCTAGGTGGTGCTAGCCATAAAATATGGTCGATCCCCAACGCACCATAAAATGGCAGGTTTGAAAGAATCAGGTGCGTATGATCATCTGGGTAACTCTGGAATTGCACATTCAAATCGAGAATTTTTTCAATATTCTTTTTGATCATCTGGTTGTAGGAATCACCAAACGAAAAATCAACACAGACATATAAAGGAACCAAAATCTCTTTTAGTGGAATCGTAGAAACTAATAAAATTAGGTATCTAAAAAACAAAAACTCTTTATTGTTCCATAAGATCGGTCGATTACGACTTTCTTCCAGATAGTTGCGGCAAAACGCAGCATATTCAGGATACGTCTCAAGAAAATATGTGACATCCATGTATTGGTATTCATAACGAGAACTAAAAGAAAACGACAAGAGCTGGTAATGAATCGTAGTCGTTTCGACATGAAGCAGCGCCAACGTGTCCGTGGTTAGCGAAAACTGCTGTTGGACTGCCTGAATAAACTGCTCGTTTAATTGTTGGATATAGGTTTGTTCTTGGTCGATGTAGCTATTGTTGTCGATCAACCAGCCTTCAACGATCAAGAAGCGCAAAATATCTCGTGCCTCACGTTCTAGGACTTCTTGATCGTTGATCGTCAAGATCTCCTGCAACCAACGCTTCAAATCTTCAATGATCACTAAATGTTTTGGCAAGACTAAATCGTTTTCCACACTGTTTTGCATGAAATGTCCTTTAGACATCCGCGCCAAAACAATACCTAGATAATGTTTCTTGCGAATCCGCATGCGGGCAGACTGTTCTGGATTCAGCCAAGTACTTTCATTGAATCGATCAAAGGTTTTTTCTTTGTCCAAGATACCTTTTGGGAAAGGGGAATGGTTCAAATAATATTCCTTCATAAAAAAGAGAAAAATAAACTCCCGAATCTCACTTTCTTCACCCACCAGCTGAAACTCTTTCGTCACTTCAATGTCGTATTCTTTCAAGATCAGTTTAAACTGTTTAAATTCTTTATAGACGGGATTATGACTTAGATAGTGATTGGTAGCAAATTCGTATAAAGAAGACAATTGCTCAAAAAAGCATTCTTTCAACATAGAAAATTTTAACGCTTGATCTAGATAATAGGTCAGTAGTGTGTCTGAAGTTGCCAGCCCGGAGGCATTCAGTTTAATGACCGTCCCATCGGTCACGATCTCAAATTCCTCATTCAATCCTAGTTCATAAAAATCAAGATTCAATTCTTGAACGGTCTTATTGATCAGAAATTCCGACATGGTCAATTGGTCCATCAATGTTTCCTTCGTTTCAGAAAGAGCGACTGCGTTTTCCAAATATTGCAGCATCATCAATTTTCGTTTGTCCGCCTTATTCAAAAATGTCACAAACATGCGTTTTCAAGCCTCCGTTATTTTTTTGGCCATAAAGAACGTTTCCTGAAAATAGATAGCATAAGCTGGCAAGATACGAAGGTTTGTCATCCCCGTCACCATCCGTATTATTTCCCGGCAGTGCTAAATCGACAGCCAAACGATCCGACGCAAAAACATCTTCTAACATGACTCGTTGTGCTAAGTGCTTCTGTTTTTCCAAAAAACTGCTCTCTGGAAATGCGGATTGTTCCTGTTCTTTTTTCGGAACAGGTTCCGGTTCAGGAGCCGGCGATTCTTTGGATTCTTCCTTTTCTGCAGGCGGTTCATCTGCTTTTTCCGTACTTCCTTCTGGCGGATCCGTTGGGACGATTTCTTCTGAGGGGTCTAGCGGATTATAGATAGTCGCAAAAACAACTTGTTCTGTGACAAGATCGATCATTCCAATAATCATGCAGGCACCAATGACAAAACCAAATCTGCGTTTCATTTCTTCACCCTCCTTATCAACAGAGCTTCTTTTTGATGCTCTTTCTACGGCGCTGAACGTTTCAACAGTTTGTGAACGCCAAGCAGACATCCACTAATTATAAATAAAATAACAAATAAAAGAAACCAATTTTTTTCAGATTGTTGTTTCCATAACATTTCTTGTTTTTGAGCCAACACTCTTGCGCCTTGTGACGTACTGCCCATGGTCGCTGTGTTTTGCGACTGCCCGGCAGTTGCTTGCTCAACAGGAATCGCTGTCAGCACGTAGCGTTCTTCTGTTCGAGTAGGTGTGGGACAAGTAATCAATGTCAACTTTGGTGTCTGGTCATCTGTTAGAACCGACAAGTCGGATTCATCTACGACTTTTTTATCGATAATAATATACTGCTGGCGTTCCTCGAGGTAGGTTACGGACACTTCCATCCCCACCTGTGCTTCTAGCAATTGACCAAATAACAAACTTTGTCTACCGAGATGATGCCCTAAAACGACAAAATTGTTATTTTTTAACAAACGTTCCGGAAACATCACGACACCGCCTTTCAGCAGCTGCTGATTGGTTATCCCCACCAATAGCGGCTGCTGGAACTCGATCGCTTCAATTGCAACAAAGCCGTACCCGGTGATCGTTGCCGACTGCGGAGCCAATACATCCCCTAGAGCCGGCATTTGAATCGTTTCTTCTTCTGGAATCGTTGTCGGCAGCTGGGTCGCTATCGTCAATTCGCTTGTGCGTAATTGCCAACTGACGATGCTTTCTTTTAAAAAAGGAAGTGCCAACAAGAGGATACCTGCGATGATCAAGCCATCGATCAAGTATTTCTCAAGGTGCTCACGCTTCATCCGTTTCATTTTTTTTCTTTCGTCGGTACCATAAAAGCAGCAGTAAGGCGAGCAGCAGCAAGAGACCGCCGATCAAGAAGTAAAGCCACGTGTAATCTGTTTCGATCGTCACATCTTTCTTATTAAGATCACGAGCAACATCGCCAGTCACTGTGAATTCTTTTTCGAAGCTCCATTTATAGAGATAGCTTTCTTCCTCGCCTTCTTCATTCTCCACTTTGTATTGTCCTTCATCGCTTTTCCCACCATAGGCCACGGAAGTCAACACATAGGTCCCTGCTTCTAAACGTTGTCCTTCCAAGGAAATTGGGTACGAGAAGTTTGAATTAGGTGCCATTTGCATTCGTGAGGTATCTGAAGCATACAAGACGTCACTATCGCCTTTCTTCTTCACTTCATTGATCAACCGTAAGGAATTTAAGTAAGCTGATTCAGGATTTTGCAACGTAACATTGATGGTATTGCGAGCGTTGACTTGTCCCGGTCCAACATCCAGCAGTTTTAGATCCGGCGTGACTTCTGTTGTATTTTGACGGAGTAAAATCGCAACGACATAGGCATACTCATTCTTGATGGCTAACCCTTGGTCTTCTTCACTGTCAGCAGTATCGGTTTCCGCTGTCGTTTCTTTCAAGGTCAAACCACCGGCAATAACCCCTTCAAACGATTCTGAGGGCATACTGATCTTTAAGGGTAAGGTGATTTGGGATTGTTTCGGGATCGTGATCTCTTCCTCCACTTCAATCAAATCAGCCATATCATAAGGCAAGGTTTCGTCCGCTTCGATGTCGTTTTCGCCATATTCCACGACCCCGTTTAGATTCGTAGTAGCAGAAGCGATCACTGGCGCGATGACGACCTCTTGATCGGTGTCATTGCGCAATTGGACTTCTACAGTTTGAACCGCTCCTGGCTCCATTTTCAAGTCAAAATAAGTCTTTTCTTTATCGATTTGATTCTCTGGAATCACTGGATTGACGGCAAAGTTAAATTCAGAAGCGGTTCCTATGGTTGGTACAAAAAAGAAAATACTTGCGAATAGGAGCGCCAAAAGCTGTTTGATTTTTTTCATGATGGATGTCCCTTCTTTCTATGTATTCTCCTTGAACCCTTTCGAGGTTCAAGGAGAAAGCTGGTACTTATGGGTTGGTTGGTGTGTCTGTTAGTAACCAAGTAAATGTGGTGTTGTATTGGCTGGCATATTTCGTCGTTGAGCCTGGAACTTCCAACTCAATGCTATCCATGGCTGCAGCTAAACTATCGCCCCAGCTCATTAAATAGGTCCCTGCCCCTTCGCCATCTTGGGCACTCATCACTAAGGATTGGGCACCATTTGGATTCAATGTGATCGTTGCGCTCACATTTGATGGTTTTGGTGACAATGAAGGAGTTACCACAGTTCCCTTCGTCAAACGAATTTGCGCAGCAGTCAATTCTTGATCTTCCGCTGTTTTGAACTGACCATTTTGGCGAACATTCAATGTCCAACCGCTCTCTGTTCCCCGATTGTCTGTCACTTGGACAAAATTCGGTCCTTCTTGATTATCACCAACTGAATCCACATATTTTTGAGTTTCCGCATGGTAGATCTCTGTTTTTGAGGTGATTTTTTGTGTGCCAAAGTAAAGGCTTGAAGCAAAATCAATCGATAGCGGTCCGTTCGTTCCCGGATTTGGTCCATCTGGGTCCGTTGGATCCACTGGTTTGATTGGATTTTCTGGATCTGGATCCGTTGGGCTGATTGGATTAGTTGGATCCGTATTTGGTTCAAAGGTGATTTGTCCATTTGAGTTGTATTCTGCACTGTCCGCTGCTTGTGCCAGCACTGGTGCTGCTAGGCTTAAGCCTAATACTGAGAGAAATGCTAGTGTTTTTTTCATGTCTATACTCCTTATCCTTCCGTTCCTGGTGTATCTGATAATACCCAAGTCAATGTAGTCGTGTAGCTAACGGCATCTTTTGGGGTGCTGCCTGGTACAGAAAGTGCGACTGCTTTGGTAATATCGGCTTGTACTTCTTGATCATCTTTGTCTATTTCAGTGATCGACTCAACGCTTCCCCAAGCATTGACCCATGTCCCAGCACCTGTTTGATTTGCTGCGGTCATCACCACTGATTCAGCACCGGCTGCATCCAACGTGATCGTTGCTTCTGCCACTGGAGCAGTGACGCCAATCGCATTTGATTTAACGGCAGGGCTTGTTAGGGTGATGACAGAACCAGTCAATTCTTGATTCAACGTCGATTCATTTTTAAATTGTCCATTTTGCTTCACAGACAACCGCCAACCGGCATTACTACCGCGATTATCAGTTACTTGGACATAATTGGCAGTTTTTAATGTAGAAGCTGTGCCATCGTCATTCAAGTACCCTTGTGCTCGTGCATAATAAACTTCGTTTTTATTGGAGATTTTATTGACACCAAAATCTAAGCTAGAGGCATAATCGATCGATAACGGGCCATTTGTTCCAGGATTTGGTCCATCGGGATCGGTTGGATCAACAGGATTGACCGGGTTTTCTGGATCTGGGTTTTCTGGATTGACTGGGTTCGTCGGATCGGTATTTGGAATAAAATCAACCGCCCCATTTGAGGTGTAAGAAGCCGCTTCGGCTGCTGAAACCTCGGTTGCTGCACTCGCTGCTGCCAATACGGCAAGACTTAAAAAGACCCATGCTGTTTTTTTCATTTCTATTTGACACTCCTTTATCTTTTTTACTGAAAATCAGTGATTTTAATTGCTTTCAGGGACATTCTTTAAATTCCAAGTCAATGTCGTCCGATACTCTTTGGCTAATTTTACGGAACTGCCTGGTACGTTTAATTTTACTGCCGTTGACCCTTCCGTTGCATCGTTCCCAAACTTGTAAATCCAAGTTCCCATTCCTTTTCCGACAGGTGCATTGACCAAGGTGATTTCACTATCGGGTACAAAGGTATGACTTGCAGTAACTGTTGGTGCATACTGCATATCGGTGACTGAAGTTGCTGCACCTGAGGCGATCGATAATGAAGCGCCGACTAGCTCTTCGTCATCAGCCGTTTTGAATTGTCCGTTTTGCACAACACTCAATGACCAACCTTCTTGCGTTCCTCGTTTATCTGTTACTTGCACATAGTTTGGTCCAGCAGCGCCAGCTGTGAACTCTTGCAGCTGTGCGTAATAATCTTTTGTTTCAGAAGTAATCAGTTGGTTGCCAAATTGAAAACTTGAAGCAAAATCAATCGATAATGGTCCAGCTGTTCCAGGATTTGGTCCATCTGGATCGGTTGGATCGACGGGATCCACTGGTTTTTCTGGATCGGTCGGATCAACTGGATTGGTTGGATTCGGGTCCGCTTCAAAAGTGATTGCTCCATTTGAAGTGTATTCAGCGGCATTAACGGTTGTTGGTAACAGAGCAGTGCTCATCAATAGAATGCCTGCCGTCAAGAAAAGTTTTTTCATTTTTTGTTCTCCTTTTGATTAAAATGATTCCTGCTGCCAACAAAACGACAAGACCACTGCTTTGATAGCTATTGAAGTGATCTGATCCTGTTGCCGGCAGAATATTGTTGCCTTTTTGATTAACTTGTTTATTCCCTGGCTGTTCTTTTACGGGCTCTTCTGGCTCCTCAACTGGTTCTTCATAGACGCCGAAAAAGGAAGTAATGCCATTGCTGTCATAAGCACCTGCTTCGGCTGCTGAAACGAGCTGAGGAAATATTAATAGACAGCCAGCAATAATACCGATCATGATTTTTTTCATTTGTTTTCCTGCCTTTATGGGTTGCCAGGTGCCGAAACCAGCTGCCAGCTCAGGGTTCCTTGATAGTCCCCAACTTTTTGCTGTTCGACTGGAACGGTAAGCTTGATTCCTTCATTCTGACTTTCGCCCCAGTGCTGATTCACGACGTATGTGCCATTTTCTGTCAATTCCGTTTCCTCGATGATCATTTCCCCACTGGTTATCATCTGTTCTTGACCGTTTGTCACAAAGCGGAAGACATCGGTTAATTGATCTGTCCCATCCGTTAATGGCTGTTGCTCTTTGACCGTCAAGCGCCATGGACTCCGTTCGGACCCTCTCGTATCTTTCACCGCTAGCTCACCTGTGATCGTTGGCCAATAATCTTGTGTTTCTGTGGCAACTTTCTGCTGCCCAAAATCAAAGTCTGTTGGCACACTGCTTAAAATAAGCTCGCCGGCAACTGCGACATTGACGACTTTTTCTGCCCGTTGACTGCCTGCTTCATAATGGTAAGCCGTTGATACATTTTTCAACAGCTCATCTTCCGTTGCTTGCTGGATCGCGGCAAAAGCTTGCGGATCGACAGTCGGTGGTATATTTGCCCGATTATCTGCAAAAATCGTGGTTGCTTGGGTATAGTCTGCCAAAGCGGCTTCATCTGTCAGCGCCGTTGCTTCTGGTAAGTTCAAACGGACATCTTTTGCATAGACGGCAAATTGCCGATCAGCAGAAATGACACTTTCATTTTTGACCACCACCAGATTCACGGTAGTTTCTTCCTGATTCTGATCGTTTTCCCCTACTGAAAAAGTGATCGCTTGTTTGCGGTAGACCGCTGTTTCTAACGGTTCTTGAATCGCAGCTAAGACCTCATCTGTCAGCGTATCCTTAAAGAAAGGACGCCCGCTGGCTTCGAGATAAGTCACGGCTTGTTCTTTGGTCAGCGATTGTGCCTCTTGCTCTGTAAGGATCACATTGCGGGCTTGGACTTCCGCCTTATTTGAGTAGCGGACACTAATATCGTAACTATACTCCCCATCAGGACTCGTCCAGTCAACTGGCTCTGAATCTGGTTGTTCCGTCAACTGCTGATCCGTGCTATCCAGCTTGCTGGATTTGATTTGCCCCGCATAGACCCATGAACCGGACGTTTGGGTTTCTGGTGTAAACGTCAATGTTGGCAATTCCGTTACCGTGTAGGGAATCAATAAACGCCCTTTTTGCACCTGTGTCCCCGCCTGCTCAGTTCCCCATGCTTGCAAGGTCAGCGGCGTATTGTTCTCTTTGACTGCCGTTACATTGTGACTAATGGCGCCAATCCCGTTAGCGACTCCCGGTGTTTCGACTTCGTAGTTAATGATCGAACCTGGTATCGCAATACCGTACCCGTTGGCTGCATTGGTCACATCGTTGTCCCCGATGAAGGTTTTCCCAGTCGCTTTTTCGATCCCGCTGAAGTTGATTGGCGTGATCGCTGCAGCATTAGCAGCAGTTGGATTTATAGTCAGTACTTGATAGGCACTAACCGCTCCAAACCACGTCCCTTGACTGTTGACTCGAGAACCTGCATCATTGGTCGTCGTTTTCAGCCACGTTAAATGATCTTTGTCCGTATCTGGTGTTGCGAAATCTGAAAGATTGATTCGCCCCGTTCCCGGCGGTGACTCAATCGTCCCTTTGTCTTCCACCGTTAACTTCGCGCCTGAAATCAAATTCGTTGCAGAAGAAATACCGATACCGGCATCCTTGGAAAGATGGATGTCACCGAACTGATGATAGGTCGTTGCGTGATTGACAGCAGTGGCTGAACGGCCATTTTTGATGTCTCCCCCATTGGCCATTAGCTTGATGCCGTTTGTCACATTCAATTCGGTAAAGTTGACGATTCCCAGACCCGTCACAGCGATTGGATCAGTTTGATAAGAAGCTGTCCCATCGACATTTTCACCAAAGCTCATCTTCACTTGATTGCTGCTGTTGGCTACGATCGTGTTCGTAAAGTTGTCTGACGCATTTCCGCCTGAAATCCCATTGATACTTTTGGCTCCTTGAACCCGCATTTCGACATCTCTTAAAATTCGATTTGAAGAAATGTTTGAATAATTTGTTGTATACAAGTTACCGATACTTGATCCTTCAGCTTGTATATTAATATTGATTTTACCGCTTCTTGTGTTGGCGGCCGTTGAACCACCATCGCCATAGATCGTTGCACCATTCAGTGCATCTGACCCCGGCTTTGTGTATATGTTCAATGTAATCGTATTGGTACTATCAGTCCCAACGATGTTGGTACTGTTAAACGGATTTCCACCTGAGATATTCGTTCCTGAAGGAAGCTTAAATTCCCCTTCATAATCCCTTAGGTCGATTGTTAATTGGGCATCCCCTAGCAGCGAACCTGCATTCGTGATTCCCCCAGAAAAAGCACTTGGACCTGTCCGAGGTGTTCCAGAAAAATCTCCGCCGTAAATTCGATTATCAGAATTTCCATTGATCGTGTGTCCCGAAAAATATCCATATGATGCACCCATTGAGGCATTGATAATACCATCATGAACAGTGACTGAAACGTCCCCTGTAATTTTGGCATCCCCCCAACCGCCGCCACTAAGAAACCAGTCGACTTGACCGTAATTTACTTCAGCATGTGAATTACCGAATACACGTTTACCGGTATATCCTGCACCTTCCAAAGTATCAACGATCCCGCCATTCAAGATGTTTGCCGTGTTTCCCTCGATGATTCCTGAAAAACCACCACCATAGGTCCAACGAGCGACTACATTGTTTAAGACTGTTTTTGTATCCCCATAAATATAAAGGTTGGTTGCTTGCACACCATTGGTACCGCCTCCGCCTACGATATCAAACGTTCCGACACCATTTGCTCGTGAATTCAAGCTATTTGAATAGGCGATACCATCTTTATAAGATCGTCCCCCATAACTGTAGACGAATCCAGGTCCGCCGACCGTGCGAGAATCATTTAATACGCCGACTTCGACAGTTGTGCTGCCGTCAATAAAGCCACCATACCCAGCTGCCCGCGTATACGATAAGTTGTCTCCTCCATAGCTGACACAGCCTTCTAGGATTTTCGTCGTAATATCACCGTATACTTTAAAGCGAGCAGTGGTTTCAGCGTAAGCCCGGCGATCAGTTGGTGTCATCGCGTCATACACACTATCAGATCCAGTTTGCAGACTGGTAACACTTACGTCCATTCCTGCTCCGCCATCGACACGATTGAACGACCCTTGATTGTAGTCACCTGCTTTAATCGTATTTTCAATACTCCCAGTAATCGTTCCATTGGTTCGATTGGCACCAATAAAATAGGCTGCTCCTGTAGAATAGGCGCTAGTGTCTACTTGGTTCGTAATCGCTGTTTGCTCTCGTGTCTGTCCAATATTTCCTTCTCTGGAACCACCATAATAATTCAATCCTGTACCGGTCCAACCACCCACTCCTGTGAGAGTATTGTGGACTGTTCCACCAATGTTCCCGTATTGAACACCGCCATAATAGGTTCCTAAACGGAAATTGGTGTTCGTTGTTTGAAAGACTGTTGCGACATTACCGGTAACATTGGCTGTATTTGAAGTAGTGGTTCCGACACCGCCCCCATAATAATTGGTCAGTGTGCCATTTAGTCGATTGATCGTGACACTGGTATTCCCATCAATCGTACCGATATTGGCACCTCCTGCAATCGTACTGATGCCGCCCACCGTATTATTTACGACAACCGCTGTATTCCCAGTCAATGTACCACCGCTTTGATTCCCACCATAGATGTTCCAAGTTCCAGAGCCTGTCGCATTTACAGTGATCGTCGGATTTCCAGTAAGGTCGCCATTGTTGCTTCCTCCATAAATAGAAAGGCCATTGCCGGTGGAACCACCGTTCAAGGAAAGACTATGCCCATTCATGTACATTCTCGTCCCCGTATAGTTGAGGTTTCGAATCACTACATCAGAACCGAAGTAGATGTCCGTACCAAAAGGAACGGTTCGACTACCCGAAGTCAACGTTGTTGCATCTGTGATGGGATCATCACTATGCCCTGTGATGATCAAGCGGCTGATTTTTCCTTGTAGTGCATAAAAAGTCATATTTGTATTATCCACTGTATCTGGAATCGTTTTTGAAGTCAGATTTGTTGGCAAAGACGGTAAAGCTGAGCCAGAGCCAACATACAAAGCAAATTCTTGGCCATTGCCGTTTTGATACATATCGAACAACGCTTGACGAATCCCTTCAGCACTATTGGTGTATTCTGCATATGCTGAATCATCTCCAGCTGGACTTGGTACAGCGATCACTTTCGTTTTATCGGCTTCTGCAATGATCTCTTTGATCGATTGTTCTGCCAACGAGATGTCCGCCGCTCTTGCCTTAACAGTCGGTTTAAAAACAGCAGTCAAGGTTTGATTCTCCGTGAGAATCAATTCGGTCAGCGCTTGACTTGTATAGACCGTGCCATCTAACGACCAACCTTCAAAAGCAGTATCATCTTCAAAAACTGGTAAATCACTTTCTTTTAGTGCTTCCCCTTTGTTTTTGCTGATCTGAGTGCGGGTTTCCCCGGTAGCAAATACATGCTCCTTGTCTGTCAGAAAGGTCACCTGTACTTCTTCTGCAGCTTCCGATGAAGCTTCTGTTTCAGCTGAAGCTGTGTCAGTGGCTCCTGTAGACGAATCTGTCGAAGCAAGTTCGCTAGATGCTTGCACGTCAGTTTCGTTCGTCTCTTCCAGACTGTCGATCGATGAAACGACAGGGTCAGAAGAAGACATACTTTGTTCTTCACTTGTTTTTGTAACACTTTCGGCTTGTGCCACTACCATTGCATATGAAAAACACGGACCTGATGTTAGTAGAAAAACAAGTAAAGTTGTTAAAAACCGTTTCACTTTATCCCTCCTATCTTAAAAAAATAAACGTATCGCGCAGTGCACGCCCTGTGTTACAACTCTTAGTTTAGCGAGTTGACGAAAGAGAATTATAATTCTTTTTTTCTTCCATTCAAAATTATGATTATAATTGTTTTTTCATAATTCCAATTTTTGTAACTTCCACATCTTACAGCTATTAACTACTCATCAATTAAAAAAAGCTCAAATTATCAAGATGAATCATCGACTCTTTTCAAAAAAATGCTTTTCTCTTTCATAAATCATACAAAAAACGAGGGATAAATCAACACTATAAATTAAATTAAGATGAGAAAAATAAAATAGAAAGTTAAAATATTTGACAAAAACTAATGTTCCAAAGGTCTTTTATATAAGCCAAAAATAGTAAGTTAAAAGAACGCTTCCCGTCTTCTCTCCGTAGTTAATGATAATGTTATAATCAAAAAATGAATAAAAAACGTTATTTAAAAATTCCAGCACACATAAAATAACAAAATAAAAAATATTATTTTTTTTATAAATCACTGATTTAGATAAAAAAAGGAGTGTTATCGTTTGAAATAACGCAAAAAAAGCCTCAAACAGCGTACCTTGTTCGAGGCTTTTTCAACTATTTTTCCTTTAATTGATCAATTAAATAAATGATCCACCATCCACAAAAGTGGTATAAATATGCTCGTCCGCCACTGGTTCCCCTTGGATCGATTGTACGATTTTCTCAGCTGCCACCATGCCCCATCGATGTTTCGAATAGGAGATCGTCGCTAAGCGCGGCTGCACAAAAGCGCCTAATTCCGTGTTATCAAACCCGATGATGCGGATCTCTTTTCCGATGCGATAGTCGGTCTCGCGGACATATTTGTAGACACCGATCGCCATTTCATCATTGAAGGCAAAGATATCAATGGGAAACTGGGGATCATTTGCTAAGAGCTGTTTTGCCGCTCGATAACCAGAAGGTTCCGTGAAGTCACCAGGAATGACTTCATAAGGAATACCAAAGCGCGTCAATTCTTTCGTACTGGCTTCCAAGCGCTCCCGACTGTCGTAGCCTTTTTCTGGCCCTGCTAAGAGGAAGACTTTTTGGCTTTGTCCAGCGATCAAGCGATCGATCGCCAGCGCCGCCCCTCCTTTATTGTCTAACAAGACTTGATGGATATTTTCATGAGACAAGACACGGTCTAACACGACGATTTGATGTCCTCGTTGGGCGTATTGCTCGATTTCCTTTGCTGGAAACGTCCAATCCAAAATGATGGCACCGTCCACCATCCGCTCAGGAATAAACAAGTGTGATTTCTTGCCGCTGCAGACGATCATTTCATAGCCGAAAAGTTCCAACCCTTTCTTGATGCCATCTAGCAATTCCCCATAAAAACTTCCGGCATAATCGGCGAGATAAACACCGATGATGTTGGTTTGTCTGCGTTTCAGTGTGCGAGCAGCCATGTTCGGAACATAGTTCAATTCGTTTGCGATCGCTTGAATCCGCGCACGGGTTTCCTCGGTCACTTTTGGACTGCCATTCAATGCATACGAAACGGTGGATATGGAGACACCCGCTTTTTGGGCAATATCTTTGATTCCTACCATGGCTTCTCCTTTCTTAACGATAAATATCGATCGTATTGGTTTGGTTCTCGCTTAATTTGGCGCAAAGCGCTGCTTTCTTCAGGACAAACGCACCTTGGCGGTAGCGATTTTCCGCAAACTCAGTGGACATTTCTTCGCCGTTGATCAATATTTTCGGCGTACTTGACGAATGATAGACGATTTCGACCGGCCGATCATAGAGTCGATACGTCAGTGTCAATCCTGCTAATTCCGCTGGCAAGACGGGATCAAGTTCAACGTGATCAACAAAGGTCCGAATGCCTAACACATTGCTGATCAACTGATTCATATAGATCCCCGGTCCACTAGAATAGATGCGCCAGCCGCCTTTGACGCCGACTGTTGCCTCCTTAAGTTTACCAAAATTTTCTTGGGCTTCAACCCTTGTTTTGAAATCGCCATCAGAACTACTGAAATACGCATTTGCTTGACGGATTTCCGCATTTTCGACCCGTTGAGCGATTTGGATCGGATTAATGACCCCAAGTGCTTGCCAAGTCTCTTCTTCTCGACCTAATTTCGCCATGGCCTCTGTAAAGCGGATGTGGGCGTGAACGTACTGTAAACCGATTTCTCGTCCAAAATTGGCTGCTTGTTCTGCCCGCTTGAAGTTGGTGCTGACACCACCCGCATAAGTCGCTGGACGATTCATCAAGCGCACCCCATCTGGAAATTGCAAATGCTCCTTGATGATCGCCACATGATGATCGGCTTGTTCGGGAGATAACAGCTCGCCGATCATGCTTTGCTGCATCGGCAGCAAGCGGTATTGGATACCGGTTTTCTTGTCAGTCGGATGGACCATCAGTTCCACGTGCTCGCTATCTTCCATATAGACAAATCCTGGCAAAGTCCCATCAGCTAACATGTATTTTTCAAAGTCATGTTTGATTCCCGCAGACAGTTCCGTTAAATGTTTGGCATACTCTGGGTCAACTGACTGCAACTGGTTGGCTAATTTTTTCAATACTTCATAGGTCAAGGCAACGGTCCAGCTGCTGGCCATTTGTTTCTTCAACTTACTGTTATTTGGCTGCAAGGTGTCATCCCAATCGCCATCACCATAACAAGACAGGTACGTTCCTTCCAAAAAGTTCGCTTCGATATACGCCACTTCTTTTTTCAAATGATCAAACAAAGAAGCATTGGTTCTGGTTTTCAAGAAGGTTGTGCGATCCGTATAAGGCAGTTCTTTTTCCAAAATCGCAAAATCTTTGGTTTTTTCGAGATAGTCACTAACGACTTTCATTGGCCAAACGATCACATCTCCGTGGCTCTCATCGGCTTTTTGTTTCTCATAGCGATCAAACATAAACCATTGTGGCCAGTTGCCGTCATCTGCAAATTGATTTTCAAACAAATGCTCGATGATGGACGCCACCATCTCAGGACGATTGAGGGCTAAGAAATACTCAGTCGGTCCTTGGGAAACGTCTCGAGTCCCCCAAGCAGCACCACCGTACTGTTCAAGGCCATGAGGAGACAAGTAATGAACAAGCATATTGTGGGTGTACCAACGTGCCAAGTGATTGAAGGATGCGACATCTGCCTGCGAATGTTTCAATTCAAACTGATTCAACAAATCATCGACAAAGGCCGTATAGGCAGTGTCTTCTTGCTGGCGATCTAACGTTTCGGAAACAAAGGGTTCACCAGTCAGTGTGCCTTGGATCACGAAGGAAACCGTCGCCTGTTCTGCAAAGGTCAATACGGTCGTGCTATCGTCGGCTGCCACATTGAAAATCGTTTCATCGGTTAGTTCAAAAGGTTGTGCTGCATGGAGATAATACGTCAATTCTGGATAAGTTTCCGCAATCGGTGAATCCGCTGTTCCTTTGATGGTGAGCAATTGCTGGTCTTGCGTAATGGTAACAGTCGGTACCGCTTCATCGATCCCCATCACAAATTGATTAGTGATGGCCCAGGTGTAAGCACGACCTTGTTCACTAGTGATGGTGGTTGCAATCGTGCGTCCATTTGCTTTCGTGAAGGTCGTTACTTGAATGACATCATCCGCTGTTTTGTAGTACCACGTCGCCGAATTTAAGCCCATTTCAAAGGCAGATGGCATCGTTAAAATCCGCCATTGATCGCCGTCTTTCAGATAGATCCGCTGACCGGAACGTTTGAAAAGATTCAATGAGTTGCGGCTATTACTCAACAATTTGTTCATGTTCGTATTGCCTAATACGATTTGGGAGTTAAACATCCCCGTCATGTAAACAGTCGTGCTCAAAATGGGTTGATCGACGATCAACTCTTGTCCGCTCATCAAAATATGCCCATGGGAGCGTTCCATCTGCCCTTCCTTTTCCTTCAACACGACATGGTGATAATCAGGGGTAAAAAAGGAATAAAGCTGTTGGTCAACGATTTCCACTGCTTCTTGCTGAGGAAATCGCTCGTTGATTTCTTCTGTGGTAAATGTCAGCCCTGTGAGCGGTCGACCGAAGTTTTTTCGAGCCTGCGCCGTTGCCTGCAACGAGTCAAAGGACAAGGCTTGATACGTTTCTTTCAACGTTTCAAGTGCAAACTGCGGTTCATTGACTGCCGTCGCTTGATTGGCTTTGACCGCTGCGTAAAAAACGATTTCCGTAGGTGTCTCACTTATTGTCAACCATTGCGTTTGCAGTGCCGTATAGGCAAATTCGTATTGATACACTTCATTGGCTAATGTCTCTTGGCTGAGTGCAGCTGGTTGATTCGTTTCTTTGTAGCTGCGACCGAAAAATTGATAGCCATCCGTCGAGAAGCCTTTTAAGGCTTGGAAGCTGCCCTGTTCCACCAATGGAAATTGACCATTTTGTGGTTGATTTTGGCGAGAAGATAGCACGATTCGATCCTTATCATGGCTAACATGATGGTCGATATATTGCGAAACATAGGCTTCATTGGATTGAACAGCACCTTTGGCTGCGTTACCAAGATCTTGTCCGTAAACCAATTCCGCTTCCCCAGAACCACTCAATTGAACTCGCCAGAACCAGCAATCTTGTGCCAATTGAAAATCTACTTGGTAACTGATAGACTGGTACGTTCCAGTCCAAGTCAGCTGTTTGTCTGAGTAAGCAAAGGCACTGTCAGCATTTGAGCCGATCAAGGGAATGAAGTGCCATTCCCCCGCTTCACGCAGTCGTAGATAAATTTGATTCAAACTGCCATCTAGCGCATTCCCATTCAACTGATTGATCATCACATCGTGACTTTGGATCTCATATAAATCACCGTTTGGTAAAAACGTCACGGTCGTATTTGCATTATTCATCACTATTTTTTTCGTCATAGAAACCTTCCTATCTTACCTAACTAATTGCAGGGTTGTTTGTTGGGTGTCTCGGCTGTTCCCACCAATCATGATGTGGAATTTCCCAGGATCACTGCTTGCTTGTTGGTTGCTATGGACATAGCGCAGCAGTTCTTCCGTGATCTCAAATTGAACGGTTGCTGATTCGCCAGCTTCTAGCCAAATTTTCTTAAAGCCTTTCAGTTCTTTCACTGGGCGAACCACTTCACCGACTAAATCGCGAATGTAGCATTGGACCGTTTCCCAGACCGCTGCTGTCCCTTGGTTCGTAACCGTGATGGATGCCGTGACTGTTTGATCTTTGGTCATGGTCGGCTGATCCAACGTCACCGTAGAATACGCAACTGGGCTATAGCTCAAGCCGAAGCCAAATGGATATTTGGCATAATTGGAGACATCCAAATATTTTGAGACATATTTTTCATCCGGTGCACTTTCATATGGACGACCGGTATTGTCAACGTTGTAATACACAGGGACTTGTCCAACGGTTTCCGGGAATGACATACTCAAGCGGCCGCTTGGATTGTATTCTCCCCACAAGATCTGAGCAAGTGCGTTTCCGCCTTCGGTTCCAGGGAACCAAGCCTCGACGATCGCTTTGGCTGCATCAACCCCTTGCAAGTCAAGAGGACGACCGTTATAAAGGGTTACGATCAATTGCTCGTTGTATTCTTTCAAGGTTTCAACCAAGGACAATTGGGCTTGCGGCAAGCGAATGTCGCTGCGACTGGCAGCTTCACCGCTCATCCATTCTTGCTCTCCTAGCGCTAAGACAACTTTATCCGCTTCTTTCACTAATTCGATCGCTTCTTGGATCGCTGCTTCAGACGGTGCAAAATAATCAAAGGGCTCTTGACCGATCAACAGATCCGCACCCAAGGCTTGAGCACCCGCCACTAATGTCACCACTTCTTCTTGTTTCCCTTGCCAAGACCAAGCACCTAATAGATCACGGGAGTGAGCACCCGGGCCCACGATCGCCACTTTTTCGGTTTTCTGCAACGGCAGGACACCTTCATTTTTCAACAATACCATTGATTTCTTTGCGATATCGCTGGCGATCTCTCGGTGTTCTTGAGACAGAACAGTGGCTGCTTCAGCGGCTTCATCAGCACCGCGGTATGGATTTTCAAATAGACCTAGTTCATTTTTCAAGGTCAAGATTCTTAGCACGGCTTCATCGACTAAGGCTTCCTCAACGGTGCCTTCTGCGATCAGCTCTTTCAAGTTATCAGTGTAGCAAGTCGTCATCATCTCGATATCGACCCCAGCTTTGATGGCTAGTTCAGCGGCATGTTTTTCATCCTCCGCTGCGCCATGAGCGATCACTTCTTTGATTGCTGCCCAGTCAGAGATCACAACGCCTTCAAACCCGAATTCTTCTCGCAAAACATCGCGGAAAAGCCAGCGATTGGCTGTTGCTGGAATACCGTCCACCGTATTGAAGGAGGTCATCACCAGTTTGGCACCGGCATCAAGGGCCGCTTTATAGCCCGGTAAATAACTTTCTCGCAGTTGGCGTTCTGACATATTGACCGTGTTGTAATCGCGACCGCCGATAGCCGCACCGTAAGCCGCAAAATGTTTGACACACGCAGCTACGCGGTTGAAATCCGTTCGCAGATCATCCCCTTGATAGCCTTTGACAAAGGCTTCAGCGAAGCGACTGTTCAAGTAAGGATCTTCCCCCGTCGATTCCATGACACGGCCCCAACGTGGGTCTCTTACTAAGTCCACCATCGGTGAAAAGGTCACATGCAAGCCAGAAACAGCCGCTTCTTTGGCAGATACTTCCGCCATCTTCTCCGCTGCTGCCAAATCCCATGAACTACCTAATCCTAATGGAATCGGAAAAATCGTCCGAAAGCCGTGAATGATGTCCGCCATCAATATCGTCGGGATATTCAAGCGGTTATTTTCGATATACTCTTTTTGGACGCGGATCGCTTCTTTTGCACCAGAAACACCTAGCGTTGTTCCCGCATTGTTGATGTTCTCTTGTGTCAGTCCTAAGTCGCCCATTGGGCCGGTTTTCTCTTCTGCTTTATCTGAATAAAAAGCCGCTGCCAGTTGCAGCAACTGATCGATTTTTTCATCTAAGGTCATTTCTGAAAGTAGTTCGGTTAATTTCTGCTGTTCCATTTTTATTCATCCTTTGCTTTCTTCAAATTGGACTTCTGCTTCTAAAGGGAAATGATCGGAAGGAAAACGACGATCACAAGAATCCGTTAGACAGGCGGTTTTGACCACCGTGAAGCCTTTCGTATAGATATAATCAATTTCTTCTAGTTCTTGCCATGGTAACGTATAAATAAAATTTTGATAGGAGCCTTTGGGTCCGTGATGAGGCTTTTGTCCGTGTTCTTTGGCATTTTGAAAATGCTGCTCTAAGTACCGATGCACCCGCTCCGTTGGCTCCGCATTCAAGTCGCCCATTAGTAATACAGGGTAGCGTTCGATCTGATCTGCCAGCTGCTCAAAGATCACTTTCATCCCTTCAAAACGAGCCATTTCTGAAATATTATCTAAATGGGTCGTGATGACAAGAAACGGCGGATTCTTTTTTTCCTGTAAGACTGCCCAAACACATAAGCGTGAATAGGCAGCTTCTGGATGAATACTGGGTTCAGTCGGTGTCAATGACAACCAAAACGAACCTGAAGCTAATAACTCGAAAGTCTCTTTTTGATAATACAGTCCGATGCCTTCGCCTAAGCCATCACCATCTCGTTCAGCCGTGACGGAAGCATACTGCGCTAGCTTTGCTAAATCTGCAAATTGACTAGGTCGGGCTTCTTGGATCGCCAGAACATCCCAGTCGTAGTAATCGATCAAGGAACAGACCGCCTCCGATCGATAGTGCCATTGCCATTCTTGGTCATAGTCGGTATCGACTCGTAGATTGTAGGTTGCTACTTTCATCTTCATTCATTTCCTTTGAGTAATTTTTTGATTTGCTGCATTTCACGACGGATTTGTTTCGCTTCGCCGCCGCCATGCCCTTTATTTAAGTAAATACGCAATTCTTTCGGTCCAGGAATCTTTTTATAGGAAACGAAGAAATCTTCCATGGGACAGATCGGATCAGCACTGCCGACCGATGTATAAACAGGACCAGTTATCTGATGAGCAAAATACTTCAAATCAAAATAACTCATGACTTGATAGATCGTTTCCCGCATTTCTGGAAATTGTTCGATATACTCTTGAATCACATGGTAACTTCCTGTTTTTTGTTCGATCCGATGGACAAGATTGGAGTGGCTTGGCACATCGGCAAACGTCGCAAAAATCGGGACGTTCGTTAATGCGTTGACCAATAAGGCGATGCCGCCTCCTTGCGAGCCGCCTCTTAAAATAATCCGCTGCGGATCGATTTCCGGTATCTGTTGAAGGACTTCTAGTGTGCGCAAACTATCTGCGACCAATCGCTTCATATAAAAATCTTCTTTTTTCAAGATGCCGCGTCCAAAAGGTGCTTCATGCTGCGTGGTTTCATAGGGAACCTGATCTTGCGTGCGTCCCCCTTGTCCGCGATTGTCGATGACAAGACATCCGCAGCCGATCAGTAACCAATGAGCGAATTGGAACGGTTCTTGCACATGATTCATATAGCCTAAAAAATCAATCACGATTGGACAATCTGCCGCTTGTTCTGGCAGCAGCAGATGCCCATAGATCGTTTCATTACCAAGACTTTGAAAAGAAATCGTAAAACAATCGATCCCTTTTAGCAAAGGCGTTTGTTTGGTTCTTTCAAAGGCTAGCGGAAGGGCGTCAAGTTCTTGTTGGACCGAAGCCCAAAAACAGGATCGATCAGTTGCGGTCGATTCAGTCATTTGTCTCTTCTCCCTTCGCTAATACTTTATTGAAAAACAACACTTGTACAAAGGCTGATCCTGAAATGCCTAAACAAACAAATAAGAATAGGTTTACTTTGCTGCACAATACAAAAACAATGATTGGGATCACCAGTAAAATGATCGCATTCGCCGTACTGCTAAGAACCGCATATGCCGTTTCTTTCGCTGTTTCTTGCAATGATTGCGCAAACAAACTGTACAAGAGAACGAACACGACGAGATACAGCGCAGCCAAGCTGACGAGGATCACGGCTAAAACGCCAAAGTAAGGTGTAAGCATCATCAAGGAATAGATCAAACCGGCAAAGACTGCGACATACGCAATAACAAGACCTTCTAAGAAGAGACCACGTTTGAGGTTGCTTAAGAATGCTTGCTTGTATCGTTGCCAAATCGGGACATCTCGTTCCTTGTACAATTGATCGATCGTCCGATACAGCGCGATCAATGCTGGCCCTGCGAGAATCAGCGTCATTGCTGGAATCATAAAGAGAAAACTAACAATGATCATATCTGCTAGAAAAGCAAAGACCCGATAGTACCATCCTTCATAAGAAAATAGTCGATTCATTATGATCCTCCAATCAAAACTTGCTGATTTGTGCTGCGGGTGCTGCGTAAACCTGTTTCTTGCCTTCTTGTGATTTTGGGTCGTTTCTCAACGTACGGGTTTCTGGGTTGCAGGTCTCACTACGTGAGCCAGTCGCAGTGATTCTTTGTACGGACACTACGCTCCCTGCAGTCGTCTAGTACTTTTCATCATCTGCTCTGTCTCACTACGCGAGCCAATCGCAGTGATTCTTTGTATGGTCACTACGCTCCCTGCGGTCGCCTAGTACTTTGAAACATCAGATTTTGCGCAAAGTGCGCGCAAAACCTGTGTTTCAAAGCAAAGGAGAGGAAAGGTCTTTTTTTTGGCTTCCTTTCCTCTCCTATGGGGGTTATTCTAGTCGTTCGCGGTTTTCGGCCATTTTTTCAGTTTTAATGTCTTTGATTGCGTCCCAGTTGTTTGAATCTAAGAAGCTTTCAAAGTCGGTTAGTGTGCTGTCAAATGTTCCTTCATCTTTTGAACGAATCAATGAGATGATCGTGCTGTTGATTTTGGTTTTGATGGCTGTGTTTGAACGTGCTTCTGCAGTTCCGGCATCTGGATCCGTATTTTCGATCACAAAGTGTGGATACAATTTGCCTTCGCCCCATTCTTGCATTTGAGTCAACGCATTTTCAGTTTTGACTTTCAGTGCATTGACACGGTCATTGTTAAAGTAGTTGAAGCGGCTGATACCATATTTTTTGTTGTAGCCTTCGTTGTCGGTTTGTTCCATTTCTTTGATTTCTGGCAAGTAATCGATTTTGCCTTCATCGTTGTATTCATACGTCACGCCTTCAACACCGAATTTTGTCAAAATTTGTCCTGGTTCATCGATCAAGTACGTGAAGAGTTGGGTTACTTTTGCTGGATCCGCCGCATCTTTTGTGATGTAGTTGATCAACCAGCCAGAGATTCCTGTTTGGTTCAAGGTTGCTTCACGACCAGAAGTGCTGGCAGGTCCGTCGATTGCGATGTACCGCGTGTCAGAGTTTTTCATGAATTCAGTGAAGTTCCCACCTTGTCCGCTCGTTCCTGCGACTAAGATCGTTGCATAGTCCCCTTGTTTTACTTTTTCATCATAGGTTGGACCGTCATCGGTAAAGCTGTCATCACTGATGTTGCCGTCACGATACACTTGATTAAAGGTTTTCAACCATGAGATATATTCTTCATCTAAGTTACGATCGTAGAAAGCACCATCTTCATCTTCTAACGGAACACCTAAGAAGTCTTGCAATTTATCTAAGAATGGTCCTGCTGTTTCGCCGATCGTTGTGAAGCCCATTGGTGTCAAATCAGGGAATTTCTCGCTGATTTCTTTCATGACTTTCACATAGTTTTCTGGAGTCGAAACATCTGGTTTGCCCAATGCTTCATAGACATCTTCACGGATCACAAAGTTATCGTTGACGGGAATATTGCCGCTTTCGTAGTCCGCTGCTGTGTTGGAATAGTTTGGATAGCCATAAGTTTTGCCATCATCTAAAGCAAACCATTTGAAGGTATCTTCGGTCACGACATTCATCAAATACGGATCGTATTGTTCCGCTAAATCGTTTAATGAGTATGCCCAGCTATCAGCTTTTGTGGCTGCTTGACTGGTTTTATCCATCAACGTCACGATATCAGGCATATCACCACTTGAAATCAAAGCATTTAATTTCGAATCATCACCTGAAATAAATTCAATATCAATGTTCAAATCTTTTTTGATTTGGGCTGTCGTCACATCTTCACCAAATGGCAAAGCTGTCCAGTCTGAATTGATGTACCATGTGATCTTGGTTGGTTCTTCTTTGGTATCGAGTTTCCATGCTGGTGTCTTTTCATCTAACTCATACCGATCTTTGATAGAAAAATCCGAACTGCTGGCATTGTCTGAGCTGCCGCCACATGCTGCTAAGCTAAGTAATGCTGATGCTGCCAATAAACCGCCTACTACTTTTTTCATGTCTATCCCTCTTTCTATTCTTTTACTGCACCGGCCATCATACCGCCGATAAAGTGTTTTTGAAGCAATGGATATATAATTAAAATTGGCACTGTCGTGATGACGATCGTAGCCAACTGAACCCCACGGGTCGTTGCTTGGACGATAAAGTCGGTACTACCGCTTTCAGTCATCGTACTCAAGTTGGATTGGACGATGATTTCATAAATCTTCATTTGCAGCGGATAAAGATACTCTTTTGTGATATACAGTTTTGTTGTCATAAAATCGTTCCATTGGCCAACCCCGTTGAACAAGATGATGGTTGCCAATGCCGGTTTCGTTAATGGTAAGAAGATTTTATAAAAGATTTGGAATTCACTTGCACCGTCGATCTTCGCCGATTCTTCGAGTGAAGGCGGAATCTCACGGAAAAAGTTCATTAAAATCACGACATCATAATAGCTGAACAAAGCTGGAATAATGTAGACCCAGAAAGAATCCAGTAATCCTAGCGAGCGAATCAGCAAGTACGTTGGAATCATCCCACCACTGAAGTACATGGTGATGACCCCCATCGTTGTATAAATGTTGCGGCCAACCAAGCGTGATTTACTCAATCCGTAAGCCACGATCGCACAAAACAAGGTATGGGTTGCAGCCCCAAGAACCGTTTTTAACACTGAGATCAAGAAGGCACGGGGGATACTTGCGTCGGAAAAAACTTTCCGATAGTTTTCCCAGGTAAAGCCTTTGGGCCATAACACGAGGCCGTTGCCCGCTAATCCAGAACTAGAAGACACGGAGGAAACCAAGATATTCCAAATCGGTACAATGATCATTAACGAGAATAAAATCAAGATCACGGTATTGAAGAAGTAAAACCACGTGTTTTCTTTTGCTTTTCTTTTGATCATGTTTTTTCCTCCTATAAGATAACTGAATTGCCGTTGTTCAACTTGCGGGTCACTCGATCCGTGATCACCAATAAGATGACGGAAATGACCGCGATCCCCAAGCCGACAGCAGTTGCATAAGAGAAATCACCTTGCGTCAACCCCATTTTATAAACAAAGGAGTTGATAACTTCTGAACGGTTTTGGTTCTGTGAATTCATCAAAACTAATGTTTGATCTAGGTTTGACCCTAAGATACCGCTCACATTCAGAATCAAGTTTAAGGAGATGATCGGTGTCAGTAATGGCAATGTGATCGAACGAATCTGTCTTAGCTTGCTGGCACCATCGATTCGTGCGGCTTCATAAAACGTTGGATCGATCCGCGACATACCTGCCAAGTAAAGAATCGTTCCCCAGCCGACTTCTTTCCATAGATCAGAAAGGACCGCGATCCACCAATATTTGCTTGGATCCAATAGATGATTGACCCCTTTGTCCATCAATCCTACGGACATCAACACTTGGTTGATAAAGCCGTTCGTTGACAGCCAAGAGATCATCATCCCACCTAGCACGATCCATGAGAAAAAATGGGGAATGTATGAAACCGTTTGAATAAATTTCTTCAAGCGACCATCTTGCATTTCAAAAATCATAATGGCTAACACAATCGGGATCGCAAAACCTAATCCTAATTTCAATAAGCTGATGGCTAACGTATTTCTAACTGCTTCCCAGAAAAAACTGTCATTCATAATGATACGGAAATTCTCTAACCCAACCCATGGTGCTGATGAAATCGTGTCAATCACCGTATAGTTTTTGAAAGCGATTATAATTCCGTAGATCGGAATATAATTAAATACGATCATAAATGCCACGCCGGGAAAAACCATCCAGTGAAGCTGCCGTTGACTATAAAACTTTTGCAGTTTACTCATACACAAAATCTCCTTCTTTCTATCCTCGCAACACTACGTATATCTCCACACTTCGGTGAAACGTTTCTACAAAAAGATTATATCCGCTGCCATTCGAAAATGCAAGCCTTTCCAATTATTTTTTTCAGGTTTTCTTTTTTCACAAATTTCGTTGAGTTCCTCACAAACATAAAAGCTATTATATCAACATTTTTATAAGAAATAATTTCTCCAAACACTTCCTTTTAATCGAATTTCACAAATGATGTATTTTTTCAACATCTATTGATCCTCAGGAATCATTAAAAAATAAAAAGAAACGTTTCACCAAAAGCACAAAAAAACAGCAATCATCGCTGATTGCTGCTTCCTTCTATTCACTTCTTTGGGGATAGCCAAAATGGTCATAGGCTAACGGTGTTGCGATCCGCCCACGCGAGGTGCGTTTCAAAAATCCTTTTTGGATCAAAAACGGTTCGTACATATCTTCCACTGTTTCGGTTTCTTCTCCGATATTGACAGCGATCGTACTTAATCCCACCGGGCCGCCTTGATACAATTCGATCATCGTGCGGATCAATTTCTGATCGATATAATCCAAGCCAGCATGATCGACTGCCAAAAGCGCCAATGCCTGGTCAGCAACGGTTCGATCGATCAATCCATCTGCTTGCACTTGCGCATAATCGCGAACTCGTTTAAGCAAACGGTTAGCGATCCGTGGAGTGCCTCGAGATCGGCGGGCGATTTCGATCGCCCCTTCTTCCACGATATCCGTTTCAAAGATCGACGCAGTCCGCTGCACGATCTCTTTTAAATCATGGTCTTCATAATATTGCATATGAGAAATGATTCCGAAGCGATCCCGTAGTGGCGCCGAGAGCATCCCCGCCCGTGTCGTTGCGCCGACTAAGGTAAATGGCGGGAGCGGAAAATGAACTGGGTGAGCCGTTGTCCCTTGCCCCACCATGATATCCACATAAAAATCTTCCATTGCCGAATAAAGCATTTCTTCGGCGACACGAGGCAAGCGATGGATCTCATCGATAAACAGAACATCCCCTGGCTGCAGCTCATTCAAGATCGCAATCAAATCCCCTGGTTTTTCGATTGCAGGACCGCTGGTCGTCTTGATTTGGACCTGCATCTCGTTGGCGATCACCATTGCCATCGTCGTTTTCCCTAAGCCTGGCGGACCATATAAGAGGACATGATCCAACGCTTCTTCTCGATTTTTCGCCGCTTGGATATAAATCGAAAGCTCCTGCTTGACTTTGTCTTGTCCGATATATTGGGCAAGGGTTTGCGGACGCAAGGATTTTTCGATGATCTCTTCTTGTTCAGTACTTTCTGGCGAAACAATTCGTTCATCCATCGTCTACTTGCTCCTTACTTTTTCATCATCAATCGGAGAGCTTCCCGCAAGTACTCATCCGTCGATTTTGTCGTATTCGCCGCTAATTGTTTCTCGGCTTTCTTGACTTCTTTTTCGCTATAACCCAATGCTTTCAAGGCTTCCATCGCTTCATCTAAAGCAGTCGTTGCTACGCTTAGAGGAACGATCGCTTCTTCTCCAACCAGTTCAGCCACTTTGCCTTTCAAGTCTAGGATCATTTGCTGCGCCGTCTTTTTACCGACACCTGGGAACTTAGTCAAATAATTGACGTCCCCATTTTCGACTGCCGTGATCAACCCTGTATGGTCTTCATTGGCCATGATTGCTAACGCACTCTTTGGTCCAATACCTGAGACACTGATCAATTTTAAAAACAACTGCTTGCCTTCGATCGTGGCAAAGCCGTAGAGACTATGAGCATCTTCACGAATCACTTGGTGCAGATAGATTTTTACTTCTTGGTTCAACTTGCCGCTAAATGAATACGGATTGCCAAAAGCGATCTGATAGCCGATGCCATGGGTCTCAACGACGATATACGCCGGAAAGATATCCGTTACTTTTCCTATGATATATTCGTACATGTGCTTTCCTTTCTGTACATATGTTCCCTTTATTGTAGCACAGACGAGAGGGCAAAAAAAGGACTGTGAACGAAGGAAAAGGCTTAGCAGGAAACAAACGGAGGAAAAACCGTTGTTTCAGTCGCATTTTTTCAAACGAGACATGCTGCTGCGTCTTTTTTTCGCACACAGTTCCTAATACTTACTCAACGAGTGATTTGAATTCGCCATAGCCTTTTTCATCCATTTCTGCTAAAGGGATGAACTTCAATGCTGCCGAGTTGATACAATAGCGCAAACCGCCTTTGTCCTGAGGACCGTCTGAAAAAACATGTCCTAAATGAGAGTCAGCTTCTTTGCTGCGGACTTCTACCCGATGCATGCCGTGAGAAAAATCGGCTTTTTCTTGAATATCTTGGCGACTGATCGGTTTCGAAAAGGACGGCCAGCCACAACCTGCGTCATATTTATCAGTAGAAGCAAACAATGGTTCTCCGTTGACGATATCAACATAGATCCCTTTTTCATAAAAATCATCATACTCGCCAGTAAAGGGGCGTTCGGTTGCATTTTCTTGGGTCACCGCATATTCGATCGGTGACAATTTTTCTTTTAATTCTTTTTTATCTGTCATTTTTTCACCTGCTTTTCCTCTAGACTCATCCTGTATGCTCTATCATGCCTTTTTTCTTAGCGAATGTAAAATGACTTGCTCAAATTGCTTAAGGGTTTTGCAGCTTTTGCCAACGAGTCGTTGGTTCCACAAAATGGTAAAAATGCGGTTGGTCTTTTGTATAGATTTCTTCGGTTAAGACAGCTTCTGGCAAGTTGCCAAACAACCCAGCCGCAAAAAAATAGGTGTGTGCTTCTTTGAGGTAAAAGAACAGGCTCGAGCCGCATTGACTGCAAAATCCTCGCTGTGCCCACTCAGAAGAATCGTAACGTCGCAGCCACTTCGCTCCTTGAAGAGCCATCTGGTTCTCAGAACATGGCGCAAGAGCAAACATCGGTCCGCCGTGAAATTTCTGGCAGAGACTACAATGACAAACCGTGATTTCTTTCGCAACTCCAGTCAAGTCAATCGTGACTTTGCCGCAAAGACAACTACCAGAAACATCCATCCTTATTCCTCCTCCATAAACTCTTGCAACAACTGATAGACCGTAGTGACAGGAAACCCTACAATTGTATAAAAATCGCCGTTTATCGATGAGACAAATACTTTGGCCGCCCCTTGGATCCCATAGGCGCCCGCTTTGTCTTGGTATTCATCCAAGGCAAGATATTTGTCGATCTCTTGATCGGTCAAGGAACGAAACACAACTTCCGCCGAAACCACTGCTTGGCGTTGTTGTTTGCCTTTTTGTAAAACGACGGCGGTATGCACCCAATGGACACGTCCGCTCATTTTTCGCAGCATCGAACGAGCATCTTCACGGTCGGCTGGCTTTCCTAAGATTTCTTCATCCACCACGACCGTCGTATCGCTCGCGATCACCAGATCTTCAGGATATGCTTGCGTAATAGCCGCCGCTTTTTCTGCTGCCATCCGTTGGACATAAGGAATCGCCGCTTCGTTTGGTTGGACCGACTCGTCGATATCCGCTGGTATGACCGCAAATTCCGGGACTAACTCCGCTAATAATTCTTTGCGTCGCGGCGACTGTGAAGCCAAAATAATCATTCCATGCCACTCCTTGCTCGATGAGGATCTTGAATCCGTTTGAACATCCGCTCCATGTCGCTGTTGGTGAAATGGATCAGCACCGGGCGACCATGGGGACAGTTGAAGGGATTCTCGCATTTCGCTAAATCTTGCAACAAGATCCGGGCTTGCGCTTCATTCAAATAGTGATTGGCTTTGATGGATCGTTTGCAGCTCATCATGATCGCGGTTGCTTCACGAAACTTTTTGACACTGACACTTCCTGTGGTCAGTAACATGTCGATCATTTCGCGGATGATGGCTTCTTCTTCACCGCTAGGGTACCACGTCGGGTGCGCCCGGACGATGAAACTATTGTTTCCAAAAGATTCCAGATGGATCCCGACTTCCGCCAGCTTGTCGCTTTGTTCTTGTAATTGCAGTGCATCGCTGTTGGGATAATCCAAAACGATCGGCACTAACAACTCTTGCAGGTCATTGGTCACTTCGCCGATTTTTTCGCGGTAATACTCATATTTGATTCGTTCCTGTGCCGCATGCTGGTCGACGATATAGAGCCCCGCCTCGCTTTGGGCAAACAAATAGGTCCCATGCATCTGCCCAAAATAATCCAATTGGGGAAAACGCTCCTTCGCTGGTTCTTCTTCCAGTAACCGTTCGACCGTTTTCAGGTAGTTGCGGTCATCCCCATGCATTTCAGGGTGCAGAGTCGCTTGATTTTGCAGATCTTGCGCCGTAAGCTCTGGCGTCTCTTCCGAGAGAAAGGCTGGCGCTTCTAGCAGCGGCGCTTTTGTTTCCGTCTGGTCTTCCACAAATGGTTTTCGGACAGGCTTATTTGGCAGAGTCTCTTCCAAACTGCGAAAGGTTTCCTCAGTTTCTTCCAACAGGTTTTCGCTAGATCCCTGTGGCATTTCTGGAAGTTTTCCACCTTCCTCCACAGGTTTTTCCACAGAGTTATCCACAGTCTGTTGATAAGTACTGCCCTGAACCTCAAATTTCCCGGTTTCCCGATTATAAGACAAACCAGAAGTCGAATTTCCTGCTGACTCCAGTTCCAAGCCAAGCTGCTGGGCTTTTGGCTGATCGGCAACTTTCTTCTTAAACCGCAGATTGTCAGCCGCGTTAGGAATCAAGTTGATTTCCCGCAGCGCCTCATTGATGGCTTTACTGATTAGTTTCGTTAGCTCTTCTTCTTTTGACAAACGAACTTCTTGCTTAGTCGGATGGACATTGACATCGACTAATAAGGGGTCCATTTTGACTTCAAGGACAGCTAATGGAAAACGACCGACCATCAATTTTGACCCGTAACCGGCTACGATCGCTTTATTCAAAGCAAAGTTGCGAATATAACGACCATTGATGATCGTGGATAAATAGTTGCGGCTGGCTCGGGTAACTTCTGGCAGTGACACAAAGCCAGTGACTTTAAAGTCGAGATCCTCAGTATCGATCGCAATCATTTTTTTGGCCGTTTCCACTCCGTAGATCCCGGCGATGGTTTGTTTTAACTGCCCACTTCCAGTGGTGCTCAACATCTTATTGCCTTCATGAACGAGGCGAAAAGCCACTTCTGGATGACTCAGGGCGATCCGATTGACGATATCGCCGATGTTCGCAAGTTCCGTTTGCAGCGTCTTGACATATTTCAAACGTGCCGGTGTATTGTAAAAGAGGTTTTCGACAGTGATCTTGGTTCCTTGTCGCAAGTTGGCAGGCAGATGCTCTTCAACAGCGCCGCCTTTTAAGCGCACAAAGGAGCCTTGTTGGGCGCCTTTGACTGCCGTTTCAATCGAGAGGATCGAAACCGAAGCGATACTAGGCAAAGCTTCCCCGCGAAACCCGAGGGTACGTATTCGAAACAAGTCATCTCGATTGTGGATTTTACTGGTGGCGTGGCGTTTAAAGGCAGTCAAGACATCCTCTTCTGCAATTCCTTCGCCATTATCGATGACTTGGATTTTACGCAAGCCTGCTTCTTCAATAAAAATATCGATTTGGGTACTGCCGGCATCCACGGCGTTTTCAACTAATTCTTTGACGACAGAAGCCGGTCGCTCAACAACTTCTCCTGCCGCGATTTGGTTCGCCAGACGTTCGGATAGCTCTTGGATCTTTCCCATCTGCTGACCTTCTTTCTAAATTCGTTTTTGCAGCTCGTACAATGTATTCAGAGCATCCATCGGGGTCATTTCCAACAGATTCAATTTCTTCAATTGATCGATGACGCCGATTTCTTCCGTAGATACTTCACTAAACAACGACAACTGCTGACTTTCTTCGACGACGGGTTTTGGTTGTACCGTCGGTTCATGTTCTTCCAGCGCTTTCAGGATCGTCGCTGCGCGCTGTAAGAGTGCACTTGGCAGTCCAGCGATTTTAGCTACATGGATCCCATAGCTTTTATCTGCGGGTCCTTCCATCATCTTATGCAAAAAGACAACTTCGCCTTCTTTTTCAACGGCACCGACATGGACATTGCGTAAGTGTGCCAATTCCTCATCTAAAACCGTCAGCTCATGATAATGGGTGGAGAAAAGTGTTTTGGCATGAACTTCTTTGTGGATATATTCAATGATGGCTTGTGCCAATGCCATCCCATCATAGGTCGCAGTCCCGCGCCCTAACTCATCAAACAAAATCAAGCTGTTAGGCGTTGCATGACGCAGCGCTTGGTTGGCTTCCATCATCTCTACCATAAACGTACTTTGACCGGCGATCAGGTCATCGCTGGCACCGATGCGAGTAAAGATCCGATCAAAAATCGGCATCTCTGCAGATTGTGCCGGTACGAAACAGCCGATCTGCGCCATAATGACTAGCAAGGCAAACTGCCGCATGTACGTACTTTTCCCAGACATATTTGGTCCTGTGATCAACAGGATCTCTGTTTCTTCATCCATCACGATACTATTTGGAATGTACTCTTGGTGACCAAGGACTTTTTCCACTACAGGATGACGGCCATCGATGATCGATACTGCTCGTTTTTTCGCTACTGTCGGCCGCACGTATTGGTAGCGTTCCGAAACCGTGGCGAAACTTTGTAAGACATCGACCGCACTGACGGCTTTGGCTAACTTTTGTAGACGGGTGATACTCTTTTTCACTTCTTCACGAACATCAAGAAAGAGGCGATATTCCAAATCCACCGATTTTTCTTCGGCTTCTAAAATCAAAGTCTCCAGTTTTTTCAACTCGGGTGAAATAAAGCGTTCCGCATTGGCTAAGGTTTGCTTGCGCTCGTAGCGAGAGGTATCTAAATTCACTAGATTGGCTTTCGTGATCTCAATGTAATAGCCAAAGACGCGGTTGAACCCAACTTTCAGGTTTTTGACCCCCGTCGCTTGACGTTCGTTGGCTTCTAATTCCGCCAACCATTGCTTGCCGTTACGCATCGCCGTACGGTATTCATCTAATTGTTGATGGAACCCGTCTTTGATGATGTTGCCTTCTGTGATCTGCAACGGGGCATCTTCATCGATCGCCGCTTCGATCAATGCAACCAAATCATCTAAGGGCGTTAATTCCAGCAGCAAGTCATTCCACTCGCCACGGTTGATCCCCTGCAGCAATTGCGCGATCAAAGGCACTTGCTCCAAAGAAGATTTCAACTGCAGCAAATCGCGGCCATTGACATTTCCGAAGGCGACCCGTCCGACTAGGCGTTCCATGTCATAGACTTTCGTCAACGCTTCTTGCAGATCTGCTCGCTCAAAGAAACTGTCCAGTAACGATTGGACCATTTCTTGGCGGGCAGTGATTTTCTTTGGCTGGATCAAGGGACGATCCAACCATTGCTTTAACAAACGTCCCCCCATTGCGGTCTTTGTCTCGTCCAGCAACCACAAAAGAGTCCCTTGTTTTTTTCCGGTTCGAATCGACTGCGTCAATTCTAAGTTGAATTTGGAATAATGATCCATTTTCAAGGCATGATCCGGCTGATATTCCACGGCTTGCTGAATGTGGGCTAAACTGCGTTTTTGGGTAATCGCCAAATAACTTAGCAATTTCCCTGTGACTACTTTTTCTAACCCTTGGGAGAGAGATTCCGTTAAAAATTGAAATTCGGCATTTTCTTCCAACGTTTCTTGCTTAGAAAACACGACATTCAAGCGATTGGTCAACATCGTTTGCAATGATTCAGGAATCTCGCTGCACAAAACGACTTCTTTCGTTTGCAGAGCGGCGGCCTCATTGACGACGGCTTCTTCATCTTCCAATTGCGCTGCTTTTAATTCACCGGTACTTAGATCGACATAGGCAAAGCCAAAACGCTCCCCTTGCTGCAAAACAGCTGTCAAAAAGTTGTTTTCTTTGGCGGATAGGCCTTTACTGTCCATCACCGTTCCCGGCGTGATCAGTTGCACGACTTCGCGTTTGACCATTCCTTTGGTGGTTTTTGGGTCTTCCACTTGCTCACAAATCGCTACTTTGTAGCCTTGCTCGATCAAGGTGTCGATGTAATTACTGGCGGCGTGGTAAGGCACCCCACACATAGGGATCGGTTCCTCCGCATTTTTGTTGCGGCTGGTTAAAGTCAGTTCTAAAATTTGTGCTGCCTTGACAGCATCCTCATTAAATAATTCATAGAAATCTCCTAAACGATAGAATAAAAAAGCATCTTGGTACTGAGCCTTGATGCTTAAATACTGTTCCATCATCGGGGTATTTTTAGTTTTTTGAGGCATTGGTTTCATCCTCCTCGATGGCTTTATTCATTTTCTTTTGGATCTCCGTCGTGACATATTGCAGCAATTCATCTGCTTGCAGTAACGCTTGGCGATAAGCAACCACTAAGGGGTGCTGCTCGTATTCGTTTGTCAATGACGCATAACGCTGCTCGGCAGCTTTTTTTGCTTCGGGTTTCTCATAATGCTCAAATTGAACGATTTCTTTTTGCGCTTGCTTCAGCGCTTCTTCCAACTCCAGTAGCCCTTGGTTTTGCAAGGCTCGTACTTGAATTTCTTGAAATTCTTGAACGATCGGATGATTAGACAAAAGCTTTTGCAAAGCAGCCAACTCTTGGGCAACGTTTGATTCTTTGGTTAATTGCTCTTCCATGCTTCTCCTATTCTGTAAACGGGCGATCTTCACTGATTTGGATCGGACGGATCGATTTTGCTTTACCAGTGGCTTCATCAATCTCAAGCAAGCAAGCCGACAAAATACTGCGGCCTTTTTCAATCACTTCAAACCGTTGCGGCAACGCCGTCAAAAATTTTTCAATGACTGGTTCGCGTTTCATTCCCAAAATCCCATCATAAGGACCAGTCATGCCGACATCTGACAAATAAGCCGTTCCTTGGGGCAAAATCCGCGCATCGTTGGTCTGTACGTGGGTATGCGTGCCGACGACTGCCGAAACTCGGCCATCCAAATACCAGCCCATCGCTTGTTTTTCGCTAGTAGTCTCCCCATGAAAATCCACAAAGATAAACGGTGTACGTTTGCGGGCAATCGCAACCAATTCATCCATTTTGCGAAACGGATCATCAAGGTCTACCATGAACGAGCGAGCTTGCATGTTGATCACCGCCAACTCAATGGTGTTGACTTTCACAAACACCATGCCGACCCCCGGTGTTCCCTCTGGAAAATTGGCTGGACGAATCATTTTCTTCGCATCGCCAATAAATTCAAAAATGTCACGGTTGTCCCATGTATGATTGCCTAATGTCACGACATCGACACCATCTTGCAAAAATTTCTTATAAATTTTACCAGTGATCCCACGACCCGCCGCCGCATTCTCGCCGTTCGCGATCGTCACCTGTGGTCGATACGCCTTCTTTAATTTGGGAAGGTACTCCGTGATTGTTTCTCTTCCTAATGAACCAACTACATCTCCAATGAATAATACCCGCACACATTTTTCCTCTTCTCTTTTAGCTTCTTTTCTATTATAAGGGTTTTGGTCCAGAAAAAAAAGGTTCTTTCACTTGCTGTTCTTCCTTGCAGCAAAACAAAAAAACACGCTAGACTTTTTCGCTTTAGTCTAGCGTGTTGCCGCGTTCTCTAGGAAACGGTAGTGTCTTCTTTCCCGACATGTTCCACGATCGCCACGATCAAATCACGGGCTTTTTCCATCGCTTCCACGGTAATAAATTCATACTGGCCATGGAAGTTTTCACCGCCAACAAATAAGTTCGGTGTTGGAATGCCTTTATAGGTGATTTTCGAGCCATCGGTCCCGCCACGAAACGGCGCTTCGATCGGTGTCACACCAATCGCTTGCATCCCTGCTCGGGCAGCTTCGATACTGCGGGGATCTTTCTTGATCAAATCCCCCATATTGTAATATTGATCATACAGCGTATAGGTGATACGTTCTTGCCCATAGGCTGTGTTCAGTTCATCAATGATCCCCACGATGTTGGCTTTTCGCTGTTCAAAAAGCGTATGATCGTGATCACGAATGATATAAGAAACTTCTGCTCGACCAATATGTCCCGTCAAATTGTGCAGCAGGTAGAAGCCTTCATACCCGCGGGTGCGTTCAGGAACTTCCTCTGCTGGTAAGGCATCATCGATTTGATGCGCGATTTTCAAGGCGTTGACCAAACGACCATAGGCAGTTCCAGGGTGCACACTCGTGCCGTCGATCGTTATATCGATACGAGCCGCATTAAAGGTTTCATACTCCATATGGCCCACGCGACCACTGTCCATCGTGTAAGCAAATGCTACTGGAAAATCCGCCGCATCAAAGCGATCAGCGCCAGTCCCGATCTCTTCGTCAGGACCAAAAGCGACCCAGACATCGCCACGCTTATGCGCATCCATCGTTTGTAAGATCCGCAGCGCATCAATGATCTCTGCGATACCAGCTTTATCATCTGCACCCAGCAGGGTCGTTCCATCCGTTGTGATCAACGTTTCGCCGACATAGTCTTTGAGATTAGGAAATTCAGCAGTTGTCATATAAATGGCTTTTTCTTTATTTAAACAAACATCCTTGCCATCGTAATTTTCATGGATCTGCGGCTGAATATTTTCAGCTTCGAAATCTGCCGTGTCTACATGGGCAATAAAGCCAATCGCCGTTTTTTCAGGATTACCAGGTAGACGACCGATCACAAAACTATTCTTTTCATAGTAAGCAACATCCGCTACCCCCATCTCGATCAACTGATCTTTCAATAAAAGAGCCAACTCAACTTGTCCCGGCGTCGTTGGGATGGTCTGACTCATCGCATCTGAGCGAGTATTCATTTTTGCATAGGTCAAAAAATCCTTTAAGATTGCTTTCAATTCTGCACGTCCTTTTTCTTCAATTCTTCTACTATCTTTATAACGACAAGGGACGATTGTCCGTTTCGTGGATCACTTGTCGAAAATCAGCAAAGCCGGCTGCTAACCCCCGCAACAAGATTTCTGCCGTTCCCATATTGGTAGCTAAAGGAATCTCGTACACATCCGACAAGCGAATCAATGCCGTTACATCTGGTTCATGGGGTTGTGCGGCTAAAGGATCGCGCAAAAAGATCACCATATCCAAGTCATCTTGCGAAATCATGGCGCCAATTTGCTGATCTCCTCCCAGCGGCCCTGATTTGTAGCGGTGGACAGGCAACTGGGTTGCTTCTTCGATCCTCTTCCCCGTAGTTCCTGTTGCGAAAAGTTCATGCTGCGCTAAAATTTCTCGATAGGCAGTCACTAATTTTACCATTACATCTTTTTTTCGATCATGAGCAATCAATGCGATTTTCATTTGCTGCATTCCCCCTTTTTTCTATTGTACCAATTTATTTTCTTTGCGACCGAGAAAAAACAAAAAAACATAGCACAGATGCCGTAAACCGACTGTGCTATGTCTAAAGGATTCCTTTTTAAATCAGTTGTAATTCTTTCAAGGCTAACCAGATGCCATCTTCATCATTGCTAGCGGTCACCATATCTGCGACTTGTTGGATCTCAGGGACCGCATTGCCCATTGCCACACCGACACCTGCGGCAGTCAGCATTTCACGATCATTTTGGCCATCACCAAAACAGATCACATCTTCTTGCGCTATCCCTAATTGTTCCGCGACGCACAGGATCGTTGCTGCTTTGGAGCCTTCTTTTGGAACGACATCCACACTGTTTTCATGCCAACGCACAAAACGCAGTTTGCTGTATTTCTCGTCAAAGAAATGCTCATACTCTTTTCCGTAAAAAGCCAATGCTTGATAGACTTCTTTTTCTTCGGGAAAATCCATGTCCAACTCAGGAAGTTGGGCACCAAAAGAATGCATCGCTGCTTCCATTTTAGCAATATCCAAAGAAGACGCTCGTTTCGCTGTATCCATCCCGACAAATGCCGTGTCGATCCCAAGCTCTTGGGCTTCTGCCACGAAAGCAGCCAATTGCGTTTCATCGAGTAAGTTTTTATACACCTGCTGATGCGAAAGAAAAGCAGCTGCGCCATTACATAAAATGTAATTATCAAAGGACAACGAACGAATAATATCTTGAGCGTGGAAACGACTGCGTCCAGTGGCAACGGTCACGAAATGGCCAGCATCTCGTAAAAGATCAAGGGCTTTTAGCGTACTGTCTAGTGGCTGTTTGTTCGAGTCAAGCAAGGTTCCATCAATATCAAAGGCAAAGAATTTCCGATTCATAAAAGGTTAAGGCTCGCTTTCTATTAAGAAGTAACTAAGATTTTGGTCTTGGTTGCGGTCATTTTTACAAAAAACAGCAAGAAAAACCGTACATACTTATTCTTAACATAAATAGGCGCTGATTTCAACGCTCCGTTAAGGGATGATGGCTTCTTCCTGGAGAAATGTTAGAGAAAAGAAAAAAAAAGAAGCATCGCTGCTTCTTTTGGTAGGTTCTAATTAGTCGACATAGGTCGATTTTGAGTTGTTCAACCATGCATAGCCCAGCCCCATGACCAAGCCACCGCCGATATAGTTACCGATAAAGGCAAAAACTAAATTATGGATCACACTGCCGACAGTCATACCTGCCAAGTGTCCGCCTGAAGCCCAGAAAGCTAAGGTAAACGCTGGGAAGTTAGCAATAACGTGTTCGAATCCTAAGAAAGCAAAGATGAAGATGATGAAAATGATTGCTGCAACTTTTCCGGCATCGTCTTTCATCCGCATGCTTACTAGCACAGCTGTGTTTACAACGATATTGGCGAACATCGCTTCTACTAAAATTTGGATGGTCGATTTTTCTAATTTCGCAGTGATCGAGGTCAGCATAAAGTTGTCTGCGGTCAGCCCTTGAAAAGGACCTGTCAGTGCAACGATTGAGCCGAAGATCACCCCGCCGATCAAGTTGAACAAGACACACGTAAGCAAAATTTTCAATGCCAAAGGAATACTTAGACGTTTACGGTAAACCCCAACAGTCATATACAACATATTTGATGTTCCTAATTCTGCGTTCATATAAAGAATCATGACTAAAGACCAGCTAAACATAAATGCATATAGAATTTTCCCTAACCCGTGAACCATCGATTCACCTTTCATAGCGATCGCAAAAGCAATAGCTGTTCCGAGGGTCAAGAATAAACAAGCCATCATCGCACGTACAGCGTAACGCAAATAACTACTCTTGATCAGATCGATTTTCTTTTCTATGGAAGAATCGATCTTCTCAAATAATGGGGATACTGGATTCATTTTTTCTACTCCTTTTATGAATAATTTCACTTCGTTATCATTTGCACAATACTTTCATATTCTAATGACGAAAAGCTGTTTTGTAAAGAGATATTTGAAAATATAAGTAATTAATGAAAAATTTCAAGATTTGTTTTCATCAAATCCAAAGCCAGCTCCATCTTGACTTTTGCCCCTAGTTTGTCGTATACTATTCCTTGTGTAAAATAATGCAGCAGGAAAATAACAGCTCGTCACCAGTTCGTTGCCCCTCGGGTGCAATTGCGTAACCGCGGCTGCAAAGGTGAAGATTGAAGAACGAACTGCACGAATGTGAGTTTTTCAACGGATTATTTTACTCCAAACTATTTTATTGGAGGAACTAAATTATGTCTCGTTATACAGGACCATCATGGAAAATTTCTCGTCGTTTAGGAATTTCTTTATCAGAAACTGGAAAAGAATTGGCACGTCGCCCTTACGCTCCAGGACAACACGGACCAAACAGCCGTGGCAAAAAATCAGAATACGGCATGCAATTAACTGAAAAACAAAAATTGCGTCATATGTATGGCATGAACGAACGTCAATTCCGTACATTGTTTATCAAAGCAAGCAAAATCAAAGAAGGTAAACACGGTGTTAACTTCATGATCTTGCTAGAACAACGTTTAGATAACGTTGTTTACCGTCTAGGTTTAGCAACTACTCGTCGTCAAGCACGTCAATTAGTAAACCACGGTCACGTTTTAGTTGATGGCAAACGCGTTGATATCCCTTCATACCACGTTGAAGTTGGACAAGTCATCAGCGTTCGTGAAAAATCACAAAACATCTCAACAATCAAAGAAGCAGTTGAAGCAACAGCTGGCCGCGCGTCATTTGTAAGCTTTGATAGCGAAAAATTAGAAGGTTCATTAACTCGTTTACCTGAGCGTGATGAATTGTCTGCAGAAGTTGACGAAGCACTAGTCGTTGAATTCTACAACCAAAAACTTTAAGATTTCAACCGACACGATTCCTTTTTGGAATCGTGTTTTTTTGTGGAATCAACGGATTTACTGATCCTCTTAAGAAGACCCTTGAAAAAATACCAAAAAAACCGACAATGATACATCGCTGTATTCATTTGCCGGTTTTGTTCCTATTATTAGATAAAGTTCGCAACAGATTCGCCTTCTTCTTGCTTTTGGCGATAATTAAACATGAGCAGCTCTGTTTGGCGTCGTTTGAAAATGATCTTTCGTAAGTTTCGTGGCACGAATTTACGAATGTCTTCTTCATTGTACCCCACTTGGAGCTTGTTCTCATCTAAGATAATTGGCCGTTTCAATAAGTTCGGGTATTGTTCGATCAATGAAAGTAGCTCTTCTAGCTTCAACTCTTCTAAATCGATGTCTAACTTTTGGTACACTTTCGAACGAGTAGATATAATGTCTTCCGTTCCATTTTTTGTTAAAGAAAGAATCTCCATTAGTTCATCACTATTTAATGGATCGCTAAAAATGTTTCTCTCTTTAAATGGCAGTTCATTTTCGGTCAACCATGCACGGGCTTTACGACATGACGTACAGCTGGGTGTTGTATATAGTGATATCATTTGTTTATTCTTCCTTTCTCTTTGATGTACTTCGATTTTTTGCGTGGTGCTCAACCTTCGATTTGATCGATCGTTTCCTGTTTGACGATATCGGCGATTCGAATATTGATCTCTTTAACTTTTAAAGAAGTCAAGCGGCTAATTTCTTCTAAGACCACTTCTTGGACTTGCGCAAAGAGTTTGGGGATATCTTTGCCGTAAGCCACGATTACTTCCAAATCAACTGCAACCTCTTCTTTGCCAACTTCCACATCGATGCCAGAAGCGACTTGCGGCTGTTCTTCAAGGTTTTCGGTCATATCTGAAAGAAATCTGCCATTTACACTAATCAAGCCATCAATTGACTGCAAAGCGACACCAACAATTGTTTCAATGACTTTCTCTTCAAAGGACAGTGGACTTGCTTGCGCTGCTTCATTAGACACATTCGTTGTTTGCTGATCGTCAGTCATTTTTCACACTCCTTGGTTAAATAAGAAAGGATACTAGAGACATCGCAAAGTCGCATACACGACCTTGTCTAAAGTGGACATTCCTCTTGGGAATTTTTTTCCCTACCTTTCTAGCATAAATTCTTTTTGTTTTTTTTACAAAGAAAAACACTTGTTTTCGGAATAAATTTATCGTGCAAGATAAAATGAATGCGCTAAAAAAATCTCAAAGCATAATTTTCCTGAAATGATTCGTTTTTCTTGACAAAAAAAAGAAAGCAGCTACACTGCTCTCTTTTATTCTTTGTTATTTTGACAAGGCATCTAATGGATCAATCAGTTGATGCCGGGCTAAACTAGGTGAAAGACTAACTTCAAAATGCAAGTGAGGACCTGTACTGTTCCCCGTACTTCCCATGGAAGCAATCACTTCGCCTTGTTCGACCGTTTGACCGACTTCCACTAAATTGCGATGATTGTGCGCATACAATGTCGTCAGCCCATCTTTGTGCTCGATAGCAACATAATTCCCCCATGAAGAATGATACTCTGAGCGGATCACCGTTCCTGAAAGACTAGCCATGATCGGCGTTCCTTGCGGGGCGGCGAAGTCCACTCCACGATGAAACCCATTGCCTCGCGGACCAAAGACAGAAGAGACAACTGGATTGCTGACAGGATAGATCATCTGTTCGCTGCCTGTCGGTAATTCTGGTTTCTCTTTGTCATAACTCGTCAGAGCATATGCTTCGATCAGCGCATTTAGCTTCTCATTGTATTGTGTATCTGATGCATAACGCCCGGTCAGATATTCCGTGGCATCTTCATAAGACTCCGTTTCTGATTTCCAAACACCTTTATAAAAATTCGGATTGTGGTCCAATCCTTCTTTCAACAATTTCGCATAATCTTTCAAAGAAGATTCGATACTGTCATATTGGCGAAACGTGGCATGAACTGTGTATAAATTACCGGAACCATCGTCTTCTTGCGTTTGGAAGGAAATTCCATTCCCTTCATAAAGTCCCTTAATACCAAATAGGTTATAAAAAGGCTCCTGGCTCAGACGACTTCTTCCGCTACCAGACTCTAAAATCGCTTGTGCAATCATGACCGATGCGTAAAGATCTTCTTCTTGTCCAACTTTACGAGCATCTTCTCCAATCTCCATAATAAAGTCCCACGTTTCTTTGACTGGCGTGACTTCAAATTTTGCTGGCTCATCTTCTTGCGGCGGCGTTACCGTCAACTCTGGTACGTTCGGTACTTCTTTGATGTCAGGCGAAGGCTGGCTTGGTGTTGATTCTTGCTCTGGATTTGGTGTTGTCTCTGGTTCTGGGTTTGGTGCTGGCTCTTCTGGTTCTGGCGCCGGCTCAGGTGTTGGTTCTGGCTCTGGATTCGGCTCTGGATCAGGATTTGGTGCCGGTTCTTCTGGTGTTGGTTCTGGCGTCGGGGTTGGTTCCGGTTCTGGCAATGGTTCTGGTGTTGGCTGTTCAGGAACAGGTGTTGACTCTCCTGGAACTACTTCGCCGTTTTCTCCTGGTACCGTTGCGGCATCTTCAGGGACCAAGCCCATTGTTGGCCCGTTCACTCCCGGAACCGTTGACTCAGCTGTATTTTGACCAGCAGTAGACTCGCTCGTTAAAACAGCCGCAGCCGCTGATACTGGCAGCAATGTTGAAAATTGACTGGTAATAATGGCAATTGCCATCCATTTCTTTATTTTCATTCGTGAACTTTCCTCCTTTATTCCTCCCTCTATCATACAAAAAATGCAAGAAACTTTGTAATCAATTTTTGCATTCCTATATGAAAAAGGAGAAATACTTGATATTTTGCTACTCTTTCCTATCTTTAATTACGCACAAAAAGTTCCTCTTGCTTGCAAAAAAACAAAAAACAACGGTGCTTTTCTTCACCGTTGTTTTTATGCGAATGAGGGCTAAGAAATTCAGACGCTTCTTTTCGTTGATCGCTCAATGACGATGGGGTTTTGAGTAAGCGTCAGTTTCTTTTGATAAACTTGTAGTTGAATAGCTCTACCCTTTATTAGCGAAATTTTGATTGACTGATGGGTGACTGACACGTCAATCAAACATTGGTTATACGTAATTTTGAATGTATATTTTTTCCAGTCAACTGGAATTGTGGGGGCTAGTTTTATTCCTTCCCTATCAGTTCTCACGCCACCAAATCCATAGACAATATTCATCCAAGCTGCAGCAATCGAAGTCATATGCAATCCTTCACGAGTATTACGATTGAAATTATCCAGATCCATTCTAGTGGCAAATTCAAAAAAATGATATGCTTCATTTTCCATTCCCAATTCTGCCGCCAAAATAGAATGGATCGAAGGTGACAGCGAGGATTCGTGAATCGTCCTTGGTTCATAGTAATCATAGTTGATTTGCTTTTCCGCTTTCGGAAAAGATTGGTTATACAAGAAAAGAAACATTAAGACATCTGGTTGTTTGATCATATTGTTACGATAGATGCGATCATAGGACCAATGATCATAAAGCGGGAACTCTTCGATGGGAATCGAGCGGATATCCACATGAGGTAATTTGAAAAAACCATCATGTTGTTCAAACAAACCATACTCCGTTTTTAAAATAAGCATTTCTTTGCTACAAATTTGCCAGTAGCCAATCTCCTTTTCACTCAAACCATGCGCTGATAGAAGTGTACTATATCTAGTTTCATTACTCGTTTTCAATTTTTTCAATACCTCTACAGTATAATCGAATGTTCTTTTCGCCATATAATTTGTATACGTATTGTGGTTTACCATCATCTGAAATTCATCTGGTCCCATCACCCCAAAAAAGCCAAATTCACCTTCTGGAGACCAATCACCTCTAGAAGCCAAAAAGCGTGAAATTTCAATCAACATTTCGATCCCGTGTCCATACAAAAATTCAGTATCTTTCGCTACCTGCATGTAATGCCAGATGCCATAAGCAACAGCGGTGCTTGGCTGAAATTGAAGGCTTGCATGCTGCCAAAGATCGCTGGCTTCGTTCCCATTCAATGTAGCGATGGGATAACAAGCTCCTTGGCAATCAAGCTGGCGTGCTCGTTTTTTGGCTTCCAGCAAAGTATGATAGCGAAATTCTAATAAATTTTTTGCTGCATCAAGATTTGTCAATAAGTAAAAAGGAAGGCAGGACGTTTCCGTATCCCAAAAAGCATGTCCACCGTATGCTTCACCAGTGAGCCCTTTCGCACCAATATTATGACTAGGATCTTGACCATGGTATGTTTGATGTAGCTGAAAGATGCAGTAGCGAATCCCCTGTTGATTACTTGGATCACCATCGATTTGGATGTCTTCCTTAGCCCAAACGTTTTGCCAATAGGTGCGACTCTTTCGTTCCATCTCATCAAAGGAAAGACTTTTTTCCAGATCGGTGAGACAATGTTGTTTTAGTTGATTTAAATCAAGTCCGGTTTTATCGGCAATATTTACAGCATTTCGGTTTACTTGAAAGTTCATCCCTTCTTCTAGTTTAACGTTAAACTTACGGCCGATAAATTTATCCCTTTCCACAAGTTGCGTGTCGAGGGACTCAGTGGCGGATAGAGAAAAGCCAGCATAAATTGTTTGCTTAGTACTTCTTGTTTCTGCTGCTAAAAAAGCATGCCTATTTGAAGATTCTTTTTCTCGTTCCACCCAAAAATTTTGACCTTCAGATAGATGGCTCGTGGCAAAGTCAATCCCCATCAAAATTGAGATGGATGGACTACCTTCAATAACTTTTAACGAGATCTGCTGATACCCTAATGATACCGTTGCTCTATCTAGTGAACGTTCAAAAGTCACCTTTAATTTGATATCCTTCTCAGGTTTCCAATAAAAACTACGAGTCAAGATACCTGTTCTAAGATCAAGTCGTCGTTGAAAAGATTCGATATCTGAATAAGCTAAGTCAAGTAACACCTCACCACACCAAATTCTGGTATATAGCCAATCGACCGCATTGACCATAAAATGACTCCTCGAAATGATCCCCTTATACTTCACACGGTTTTCCTTAGGACTATTTTCGTAGATTCCATTGAAGTAGCTACCTAGCAATCGTTCTCCCGAGTACCCTTCTTCAAAATAACCACGGATGCCCATATATTCATTTGCTAAAGAAAAGATCGACTCGGACACTTCACTTCGTTCTTTATCAAACCCTTCTTCTGAAATAATCCACGGATCGACCGTATAGTATCTATCTGCAATTTTCCCCATAACACGTTCCTTTCTAGTATGTTGTTTTTCTGACAATCAATTTCCCATTGAGTAATGTGATTTGCGGTTCATTCGAATGATTATCAATGATATTAACCAAGGTAGTCATAGCTGCTTCCCCTTTTTTAATCTGATCTAATCTGATCGTAGTTAACGGAGGATCATTTAAAGCTGCATAACGAATATCATCAAAACTGATGATCGACAGTTTCTTTTCATAAAAAATAGTTTCTTGTTTTAGTTTATGAATAAACTTGATCGCTAAATAGTCTGCTGTAACGAGCACTGCTTGAAACTTTTCTATGCTGCTGATCATTGTTGCTTGTTGTTCTTCTGTATACTCTAATCCCTCATCAGGCTTTATACCAAAATCCTGCAAAGCCTGATGATAGCCTAGATACCTTTGTTGAATAACCGATGTCTTTGATTGATCGAATTCATAGGACAAAAAGCCGATCTTAGTCAGCCCTTTTTCAAGTAAAAATGCAGTTGCTTCATATGCCGCTTTTTGATCATTCGTATTGATAAAAAAACTATTCGGATAGTCCGTGATTCGATTGAAAACTTCATCCTCTAGATGCGTATCAATGAAAACGATTGGGACCTGGACAATCCGATTGACTTCTTCGAATAATTCTTGACTAAATCCTACTGCAATAAACCCATCAAATTTCCAATTTTTCTGTAATTCTCCAATATCATCTGTTTTGGTCACGCTATGGACGAGTGTAAAAAAGCTGTGCTCTTTCGTCACTCGCTGTATGCCATCTAGAACTTCTGTCACAAAAGGGTCCGCAAAGTCCAAATTTTTTTGATCTGAAAAATACAGTACCCCAATTAAACGAGAAGAAGATTTGACTAACGCTCGTGCATTCATATTTGGTGAATAATTATATTTTTTTATGATCCCTTCGATCATCTCTATCTTATCTTGGGACACACGGTGCGCTTTTTTATTTATAACATTCGAGACTGTCGTCACACTGACCCCTGCTTCTTCTGCAATTTTTTTAATTGTAATCCTCATGCGCTTTGTCCTTTCGATAGTACTTGTTTTTCCTTATTATACCGCATTGTCGAGAAGCATCAATCAAAGGATAGCCGACAAGAACGGGTACATTTTGTTAGAACAATGACAATTTAAGAAAGTGGACTCTTTCATCCTTGAGTTCTTCTTGCGCTCTCTATTTTATAGGACAAAGGGGCACAGCACATGGATCAAGTTCTCTAGCTAACTACGGACTCATCAAATTTCTTGGGGTTCAGCGATGGTTCGCTCAGTCTTTTGATACATTTTTTTTAAGAGCAGATTATTGATCAATGAAGTCATGGCGAACCCACCAAACGTATAAACGTAAATAGCAGTCAACAATCTTTCGGGGCTACTCAAGCTAAAATACATCAGCAAACTATTAAAGAGCAACAGCAAACCCGCTTGTTTTCCATTTTGAATCGCTATCAGCAAACAGTTTTTGATACTACGCCACACACCATCTTCATATCTACCAATATAAGAAAATAGCATGACAAACAATAATAAGAGACAGACGATGAAAGGGAATAAAATGGCTAAGCCAATCACCCTAAAGACTATATCTTGAAGGGTAAACAAATAGAAATTGAGTGAAAAGATCGTTGTAAAAAAAAGAATACCTACCCAAATAATTGTTGCTTCAAAAAAATCCCTTTTTATCGTAGAAAAGTAGTGTCGCACAAGCCCTTCTTCTTGCCCCGCCAGTATTTTTTGCCAACAAGTGTTCATGGCTGTCAAAGAGACGCCGATTGTAAGGATCGGCAGACTAGTAAAAAGAAATAAGCCGTTAAGCAAGCATATATCGGTAATCCTTGTTAATCCTTTCATCAATGGCGTATCAAATCGAAACAAAGTTTTCATGTATACTCCTTTCACCTAGAATAGGAAGGCTGAAGCAGTATTTCTACTTCAGCCCGCACGATCTAATTTATAATTGCTGAGTATCGATCAAAGGCATCGTTTTGGATTCCCATAAACTCTTCGATCCCCATTGCGTTCAATTGTTCCAGATAGCTCTCCCATTCTTCTTCAATTCCGCCTTCTACTACCCATTTGGCAGCCATTTGCGAAGCATAAGAACTAATATCTACATAAAGTGCTGACAACCGAGCCAATTCTTCTTGCGAGTAAATCACATTCGGAAATGCAGGTTGGACGTATTGATTGATTTCACTATCAAGAATCAATTTCAATCCATCCCCTTGTGTTTCATCAATCGTCACACGCTCATTAAATTGATCATCCACATATTTTGGTCCAAAATCGCGCAATGAATTGATCCAAGCCCATTCATCAGCTGATTTCCCATCCTGTGGTGGTAAAACTGTATACTGGTCCCCGTTTTTCTCAACCCCAACACCAAATGAGCCATAAAAGGTTTGAATACTTGCATCATCTGTATAGAATTGATCAGCCCACTTTAAGAGCTCAGCAGGATTTTCACAACTCGTTGTTATCATAAACTCATTCCGACCGTAGTTATAATGATCTGGATCAGATATGACATAGCGTTGTCCATCTGGTCCTTTCAATGGTGGTAGTGCAACATACTCCTCAGCATGTAAGCCAAACGTTGCATCCGCCGTCCAGCCAGCAGCCACCCCTACAAGAGCGGTATCTTTATTCATTCGTTTCGCATCACTCATGGATGTATCTTGGGTAAACAATTCTGGATCAATTAACCCAGCTTGATACGCCTCACTCATCCAAGCAATGCCATCACGATAGGTTTCTTCCATGCGTAAGTAGATTGGTTTTCCATCCTTCATTGACATTTCGTACGTATTGTCAGCTCCAAGCCGATTGTTAAACGGTAAAATGAATGAGAAGGTTTCACTAAAGTTTCCGACACCATACGGAATCTCATCCGTTGCATCTCCATTTCCATTGGCGTCCTCCTCTTTAAAAGCTGTTAAGACATCAATAAAGTCTTCATAGGTATCAGGCATCTCCAAGCCAAGATTATCAAGCCATGTTTGATTGATAAATAGTTGGTTCGCAATGAGCGGACGCATTGGTAATTTTTTCGGCAAGCTATAGATATGCCCGTCTGGTGATGTAATCATTGCTTTAATTTTCGGATCTTCCGACATGATACGAGTAAGATTAGGCATGTTTTCTGCAATCAAGTCTTCTAATGGAATAAACACATCTTGGTTTTGTGCTATTTCTGCATCATTAAAGGTGATTGACCCTAAAAAGGCATCAGGCAAATCGCCCCCAGCCATCAATACAGACTTTCTCTCACCCCAATCTGCTGAAAGATGAATATCCCATTCGATTTGAATCCCCGCTTTTTCTTCTGCATCTTCTAAAAAGCCTTTTGTAAAATCATCTCCCCAGTCTGACCAGCGAACAGTGGTGATTTTAAATTGATTCGTGTCACTTCCTTGCTCCTCTACCGCCCCTTCATTTCCACAGCCAGTCATCATCACTAAAATTCCTAAAGAACAAAACAAATACCTCCATTTAAACTGTTTCATCATCATTCCTCCATTTTTTATTCTTTCAACGCGCCGATCATGACACCTTGATTAAAATACTTTTGTAAAAACGGGTATAACATCATAATTGGTGCTGTAGATACGACAATTGCTGCATATTTCATCATGTCTGCCGTTGCTCTTAGCTCAGATGCAAGTTCTCCGGTTGCTTGTGTTTGTAGTAATTGATTACTTATTAGTAACCGTCTAAGTATCAATTGCAATGGTTGTAGATTGTCATTGGTCAAATAAATCAATGCATTGAACCATGAATTCCAAATACCAACTGCTGTCCATAAACCGATAACAGCCAATATCGCTTTTGAAAGTGGCAGTACCATACTAAAGAAATAGCGGATCGTTCCACAACCATCAATTTGAGCTGCTTCCCATAAGCCAGCAGGAATACTATTGTTGAAGAATGTTCTAGCTACGATGATATTGTAACTAGATACTGCAAAAGGAATGACCATTACCCAAAACGTATCTAAGAGACCAACATTCTTGATCGTTAAGTAAGTCGGGATCAAGCCGCCCGAAACGAACATGGGAATAATAAACAATAAAGCCAGCCATTTCCTACCGTGCAAATCTTTTCTAGATAAGGCATAACCAGCGGGGATATTAACGAATAATGCGACAGCGGTTCCTACGATAGTATATAAAATGGTATTCAAGTAGCCTCGCCAGAATAAGGTCTGCTCGAATAAGCGGATATACCCATCTAATCGCCATTCATTTGGCCACAACCAAACATTCCCATTCCCGACATCCGCTGGATCACTAAAGGAAGCAATGATCACAAACCAAAGCGGATAAATGATTAGAAGGATCAACAAAATGGCTACCCCATAAACAAAGAAATCGAATATCCTTTCAGAACCAGTTTTCTTACTTTTTTTCATAATCTCCTCCTAAAACAACCCAGTTTTCGTCAAGCGTCTCGACAATGCATTCACTAATATCAATATGATTATATTGATCACTGTATTAAATAAGCCGATAGCAGTTGAATAACTATATTGAAAGTTTATTAACCCTACTTTATAAACATATGTGGAGATAATTTCGCTTCCTGCTAAATTCAAAGCATTTTGCAACAGCAACACTTTTTCAAACCCAACACTCAATAAACTGCCCGCTCTTAATATAAGCAAGATCATTGCGGTGGGAAGAATCAGTGGTAAATCAATGTACTTGATTTTTTGCAGTCTTGTGGCACCATCCATAGTCGCAGCCTCGTAGTAAGTGGGATCGATCGCTGATAAGGCCGCTAAATAAATAATGCTGTCCCATCCAACATGTTGCCAGACATCACTCCAAACATATACGCTTGCAAAACTTCCTGGCTGAGAAAGCAAAGAAGGCAATTCTATGCCAACAAGCCGCATGAGGTTGACAATCAAACCATTGGTAGGTGATAGAAACAAGATCAACATCCCGCACATAACCATTGTAGAAATGAAGTGAGGTAAATAGGTGGTGACTTGGAAAAACTTCTTGAATTTTTCTACACGAATTTGATTGCAGAGAATTGCTAATGCAATTGGCAATGGAAAGCCGACAATCATACTGTAGAGGGAAATAGTTAGTGTATTTCTAAGGGTTACTCCAAATTGAAACGAATTAAAAAATTGAGAAAAATGCTTAAAACCAACCCATGGACTTCCAAAAATACCCAGTGACGGAGTGTAATCTTTAAATGCAATTACTAAACCATACATTGGAATATAGGTGAATATGACTAATAAAATCAAAGCTGGAGCTAATAAGACGTACAAAGAAAGACTATTTTTCATTTTATTCTTGTGAAAATTTGCGTTGCTTTTTTTTTGCACATGTAACCCTCCTACAAAGAAAATCATTCTTTTCATTTTTTGTTTTACGGTAGAGATAGGAAAAAAGTAACTACTCCTCCAAATAGCCTTTCGTCTACTATAGAACGAATGTTAAACAATCATTGGCCACGTATCCTGATTGTTTTTTTACTTAGAAGTCAATCAATTTTTTTGTCTGTCTCTTGAAGGTTTAACGTTAAACTATAAGACAAAGTTTAACGTTAAACTTATTTCTTGTCAACGCTTTCATTAATAAAAAACAACAAACTTCTTCTGAGTAATTGGATGGTCTTATAAGCACTAGGATTTTGAACAAAACAAAAACAGCAGCGAGCTTCCTCCCTGCTGTTTTGATCTATCTTGACTCTATATCGATATATTCCCGATCATTTGACACTTCTTTGTAGGCGGGACGCATGATTTTTTGTGCGTTGACCAGCTCTTCGATCCGATGGGCGGACCAGCCGACGATCCGCGCGATAGCAAACATTGGTGTATACAGTTCTTCTGGCAGATCCAACATGTTATAAACAAACCCGCTGAAAAAGTCGATATTGGCACTGACTCCTTTGTAGATTTTGCGCTTTTCATTGATGACTTGAGGAGCAATACGTTCGACCATCGTATACAATTGATATTCTTGCCAAGCTTCTGATCCTTTTTCTTGGGCCAATTTTGCCACATAATTTTTAAAAATCGCCGCACGGGGATCGTTGTCGCTGTATACCGCGTGGCCCATGCCATAAATCAATCCTTTACGGTCAAACGCTTCTTTATCTAAGACTGCTTCCAAATAGCTGCGGATCGCCTGTTCATCGGTAATATCAGCAACGTTGCGCTTCAAATCTCCCATCATTTCTGTCACTTTGATATTAGCACCACCGTGTTTAGGCCCTTTCAAAGAACCTAGCGCTGCAGCAATCGTTGAATAGGTATCCGTCCCACTGGAGGTAACGACTCGTGTCGTAAAGGTCGAATTATTCCCGCCGCCATGTTCCATATGCAAAACCAGTGCCATATCCAATGTTTGGGCTTCTTGGAAGCTATATTCTTTCGTTGGACGCAGCATAGTCAAAATCGTTTCAGCTGTACTCAACTCTTCGGTCGGGCGGTGGATATACATACTCTCCCCTTGATTGTAATGATTGTAGGCATGATAGCCGTAGATTGCCAAGAGCGGAAAGACACTGATCAGCATCAGACTTTGTTCCAATACATTTTCAATGCTGATGTCATCTGCTTGTGGATCGTAACTTGCCAGTGTCAAGATACTGCGAGATAAACTATTCATGATATCAGAAGAAGGTGCTTTCATAATGACGTCACGAACAAAATTGGTCGGCAAAGTACGTTTTTCTGCTAATAGGCAATGAAATGCCGCAAGTTCTGTTTTGTTTGGCAGTTCGCCGAAAAGTAATAAATATGCAATTTCTTCAAAGCCAAAACGTTTTTCATTGACGAACCCTGCTACTAACTCATTGATGTCAATTCCGCGATAACGCAGCTCGCCACAAGCTTCAACTGGCTTGCCGGCAATGATTTTTTCTGGATAAATGGTGGAGATCGTCGTAAGACCTGCTAAGACCCCCGTGCCATTTAAATCCCTCAGTCCACGCTTTACATCATACTCTGAATAAAGATTCATATCTATCAAATTGTATTTCTGACATTGCGATGCAAGATAGGACAATTTCTCTTTCTTTTCTAATCTTTCCACGGTGATGTTACCTCCAATCTTTCTACAAACTATCGACTATAATGTTATTTAACCGTATACAAACATCGTTAAAATAGTCATCCTATAAAATCGTTGCTTTTTAACAAACTTTCACACATTATAGCACGATGTTTAGAAAATGAAATATTTTTCATAAATTTAATTGATTTTTTAAATTATCAACGTATAATTATTCCTGATAAGTACGATTATCTTCGTAAAAAGGAGGATTCTTATGAAGTGGCAAACTCAACTCACCGTCAATGACACGCAATACACGTATATTGACTTAGCGAAAATCACCCAAGACTTAGGGGCTGATTTATCTCGCTTGCCCTACTCCATTCGAGTTTTATTGGAAAGTGTTGCTCGTCATCAGGACGAGGAAATTACAGAGGATTATTTACCATTTTTAGCGAATTGGCAGGCAGAAAGCCCTACCGGTGTCGTGCCATTCAAACCAGAGCGGGTCGTCTTGCAAGACTTTACTGGGGTGCCTGCAGTTGTTGATCTGGCTGCCATGCGGGATGCGATGGTCGCTTTAGGCGGTGCCGCAGAAGACATCAATCCTGAGATCCCCGTCACACTCGTCGTCGACCACTCTGTGCAAGTCGATCAAGCCGGTACGCCTGGGGCGATCGCTTTTAATACGGAGCGGGAATTTGAACGCAACGCAGAACGCTATCAATTCTTGAAATGGGCACAAGGTTCTTTCGACAATTTCGAAGTCGTTCCGCCTGAAACAGGGATCATTCATCAAGTCAACATCGAATCATTGTCTGATGTGATCTTGCAAAAAACACACGAAGACCAACGTCTGCTGTTTCCTGATACATTGCAAGGAACCGATTCTCACACCACGATGATCAACGGTTTGGGGGTCCTCGGTTGGGGGGTTGGCGGTATTGAAGCGGAAGCTGCGATTCTTGGCGAACCTTCTTTCTTTCCTACACCTGAAGTCATCGGGGTGAAATTTATCAACGAGATGCCTGCAGGTACCACAGCAACCGATTTAGCACTAAAAGTAACCGAAGTGCTGCGGATCGAAAAAGTGGTTGGAAAATTTGTCGAATACTTTGGCCCGGGCTATGGTCATTTGAGCTTAGCCGATCGGGCGACATTAGCGAACATGGCCCCTGAATATGGTGCCACTTGCGGTTTTTGTCCGATCGACCAAGAGACCTTGAACTACTTGGCAACGACCGGGCGCTCCAGCGAGCTGATCGAACTCGTTACCGCTTACGCCAAAGCCAACCATTTCTTTTATGATGAAACGACCGTGCCGACCTATACTAAGGCGATCACCATTGATCTAGCAGAAGTTCAGCCGGCATTAGCGGGCCCCAAACGCCCGCAAGATCGGATTTTGCTTCCAGCAGTCCGTCAGGATTTTGAACAATCAGTCACAGCAGCCGTTGGTCCCAAGGGCTTTGGACTTTCGGAGGATGAATGGCAAAAAGAAGCCAGCGTTACTTGGCCAGATGCTGCAGCAGACAAATTAGAGACCGGCGATATCGTTTTGGCGGCGATCACTAGCTGTACGAATACTAGCAATCCTTTCGTCATGCTCTCTGCAGGCTTATTGGCCAAAAAAGCCATTGAAAAAGGTTTGACCGTCCCTCGTACGGTCAAAACCTCCCTTGCACCTGGTTCCCAGATCGTGACCACCTATTTGCAAAACAGTGGTCTGCTGCCGTATTTAGAGCAACTCGGCTTTTATTTAGTGGGCTACGGTTGTACCACCTGTATCGGAAATTCCGGTCCTTTAGAAGCGCCGGTCGCTGAAGCAATTGAGGCGGAAAATCTACTGGTGGCGTCGGTTCTGTCAGGCAATCGGAATTTTGAAGGAAGAATCCATCCACAGATCAAAGCCAATTATTTGGCTTCGCCGCCGTTAGTTGTTGCCTATGCGATCGCTGGCAGCACTCGCAAAGATCTTACAAAAGAACCATTAGCTATCGTCAATGACGAGCCGGTGTATTTGTCTGATATTTGGCCTAGCAATGAAGAAGTCAATGCTTACGTTCAAGAATACGTCGGACCAGAAGCATTTCGCGCTGCCTATGAGCATCTTTTTGATGCCAATGAACGCTGGAATGCGATCGAAACCACCACGAGCGCATGTTATGAATGGGAGGAACAATCTACTTACATTGCTCATCCGCCCTACTTTGAAACATTGACCAAAGAATTGCCTAAACCAGATGTCTTAGCCGATCTGAAAGTCTTGGCAAAATTGGGTGATTCCGTCACCACTGACCATATTTCTCCTGCCGGCAGCATCAGTATGGATTCAGCAGCTGGAAAATTTTTACAAGAAAAAGAAGTTCCATATCGTGAATTCAATTCCTTTGGTTCGCGGCGCGGCAATCATCAGATTATGATGCGGGGGACTTTCGGCAACATCCGTCTGCAAAACCAGCTGGTTCCTGGCAGTACTGGCAGTGTCACGCATTATTTTCCAACTGGGGAAACCTTGTCGATATTTGATGCCGCTATGAATTACCAAAAAGCCGGCCAAAGCTGTATCATTTTAGCCGGTAAAGATTATGGCATGGGTTCTTCTCGCGACTGGGCCGCCAAAGGAACACAATTGTTAGGCGTTAAAGTCGTTTTAGCAGAAAGCTTCGAACGGATCCATCGCAGCAACTTGGTCATGATGGGGATCATTCCTCTTGAATATCTGGCTGGTGAAAGTGCCGCCTCTTTTGCTTTAGATGGCAGCGAAACATTCTCGATTGCTTTGCCAGAAGAGCCAGCGGTCAAGCAGCTGGTCGAAGTCACTGCGCAACGGACCGACGGAGGGACTGTCTCCTTTATGACCCGTCTACGCTTTGATGCCCCTGCAGATATTCGCTATTGGAAGCATCAAGGAATTTTGCCAATGGTCATTCGAAAAAAAGCGGAATTAGGAGGAGCTGCCCATGTCTAACCAAACAACCCATGAAGCAACGACGATCACCATTCCTTACATTGCAGGAGACGGCATCGGTGCCGAGATTTGGCAGGCTGCGCAACCTGTGATTGATGCAGCTGTGAATAAAGCTTATGACAATCAGCGCCACATCGAGTGGCTGGAAGTTTTAGCTGGAGAAGCCGCCTTTGAACAGACAGGGGAATGGCTACCGCAAGCAACCATCGATACGATCAAGGCCCAGCAATACGCCTTGAAAGGACCGTTGACTACCCCGATTGGCGAGGGCTTTCGCTCCTTGAATGTCACCTTACGGCAGACCCTGGATCTTTATGCCTGTGTCAGACCTGTTCGCTATTTTACAGGGGTCCCTTCGCCTTTAAAACAGCCAGAAAAAACCGATATGGTGATCTTTCGAGAAAATACTGAAGATGTTTATGCTGGCATCGAATTTGCCAAAGACGACGACGCAACACAGCGTTTGATCCAGACACTGCAAGCAGACTTTGCCGTCAAGGCGATTCGTTTTCCTAAAACTGCCGCTATTGGCATCAAGCCGATCTCTTTAGAAGGCAGTCAGCGCTTGATCGCTGCTGCCATTGAGTATGCGATTACTCAAAAGCGGCCCACGGTGACACTGGTGCATAAAGGCAATATCATGAAATTTACAGAAGGCGGATTTAAAAACTGGGGCTATCAGCTTGCAGAAACCACGTACGCCGACCAGTGTTTTACAATGAATCAATACAACAAAATCAAAGCAGAAAATGGTTCAAAGGCAGCCGAAGCCGCCCTTGCCTCGGCAAAAACGGCTGGAAAGATCGTTGTTAACGATGTGATCGCCGACAACTTTTTACAGCAGATCCTTTTGTATCCAGAAAAATTCGATGTCATTGCCACTTGTAATTTGAACGGCGACTACATTTCTGATGCACTCGCTGCACAAGTTGGCGGCATCGGGATCGCCCCCGGCGCCAATATCAACTACGATACTGGGGCAGCCATCTTTGAAGCTACCCACGGAACGGCACCGGATATCGCGGGACTTGGCAAAGCCAATCCTTGTTCCCTGTTGCTATCGGCGTGCATGCTATTAGAACATTTGAACTGGCCGGAAGCTGCTGCAATACTGACGCAAGCCATTGAACAAGCCTTGCAAAGTCAGCACGTCACTGCCGACTTCGCACAGTTGATGCCCGAAGCCGTCTGTTTAACGACACAAGCGTTTGGTGAATACCTCCTTCAGCTGATCCATTCGTAAACTCAAGCTGTGATTGAGTCGGCATTTGCCTGCTCAATCACAGCTTGATTGCGTTTTCACCTTTTGAGAAACTATACTTAGAGCATGAAAGGGGGAATTCATTTATGAGTGAATTCAACATGAGAAAAATTGGTCAGCAGATCGCTACCAAACGCAAAGAAAAAAATCTGACCCAAAGCAACTTGGCCGACCAATTACTTGTCAGCTATCAAGCGGTCAGTAATTGGGAGCGGGGCAACTCACTGCCGGACATTGAAAAATTGCCGCAGCTAGCGGCGATTTTAGGCCTATCGATCGATGAGCTGTTAGGGAAGCCAGCAGCTGCGGTTCAACATTATCAAGCAGGAACCGCGCAGCCAAAAGAAATCGCCGAACTAGCTCCGCTGATCAAACCGCAAGAACTATCGGCACTGATTCAAGAAGAACCGTTTCAAGAATCTTCTTTAGACCTAGACTTATTGCCTAGACTAGCTCCTCATTTGAATAGTGCTGACTTGCAGCACTTGCTTAATGGCGCCGAAAATATCCCAGAAGATGTCATGGAAGAACTCTTGCCGTTTTTGAAAAAGCCCCAAATAGAAGAGATCCTTAAAGGCAACCACTATTCCATGGCTTTTTGGGAAGAGGCGGCGCCCTTTTTAACCCCCAACTTTTTGGCGGGAGAAATCAAAGGCTGGCTTGAACCCCCTGACTTTCGCTTTTCTGAGATTGAAGAACTGCTTCCCTTTTTACCTGCACCGTATCTGGATGAACTCCTGCTGACGGCCCTGGAACAGCCAAACGTTACCGCATCAGAACGCTTGTCTTATGATGAAATCGAAGAACTGCTGCCGTTTCTGACAGAAGCAACGATCTGCCGGCTTGTTCAAGCACTGCCCTTCTCAACAGATGAATTGGAAGAAATCGCCCCTTTCCTCTCCTCAAAGAACTTACTTGTCCTATTAAAAAAAGGACACTAAAAAAACAAGATTCTTCTTTACTTTTGGTAAACCACCGTTTATAATTTCGTTAACCAAATAAATCTTTTTTAGGTTAACGAAATTATTACTAGAGAGAAGGATTCGATGAAATTATCATTACGTGAACAAATCCATGCCGCATTATTTGCGATCATTATTGCTGGTCTTTCCCAATTGACGATTCCGTTCGGTTTGATCCCATTGACAGGACAAACCTTTGCGATTGGACTGGCGGTGACTTTCCTCGGCACGCGAACAGGAACGATGGCGATCATCATCTACTTGCTGTTAGGATTGATCGGTTTGCCCGTTTTCGCTGGTTTTTCCAGCGGTGTCGGTGTTTTGTTAGGACCAACCGGAGGCTATTTAGTCGGCTTCCTCTTTAACGGATTGCTTACTGGATTGGTCGTAGAAAAAACGGCGTTTCGCTACACAGGAGCAGTGATCGGCAATATTGTCGGTGCGCTGGCAACTTTGTTGTTTGGTACATTATGGCTGAAATGGAGCACTGGCATGGCATGGCCGGCGGCTTTTAACGGTGGTTTTGTTTTGTTTATTATCCCCGGGATCATCAAAGCCGTTGCCGCAGCTTATCTAGGTATCTTTTTAAGAAACCGCTTGGCGCAACGACTGGCTTTGCGTTAATAAAAAACACTCGCGTCATATGCAGCGATTCCCATCAGTTAGCTTTTTCGTCTAACTTTTGGAAATCGCCACATCACGCGAGTGTTCTTTTTTAGTTGTCGATCTCTTCAATCAACAACTGCGGCCAAACTTTCTGCCACTGCTTCATCGCTTGGCGTTGTCGGTAAACCGCAAGGTACTGGTCATTTTGGGCGAAATGCGGTGTTGGACGCACCCGAAAACTGCAAACATCCTGCCAACCGAAAGGCGCCATCAATTCAATCTCGCCTTGTTTCATTCGTGCCGCCACCGCTGTACAACGCTCTGGAAACTTCGTTAAAGCATCGAAGGTACTTGTATAAGTGGGTTCCTCGGCAAAGTTGTGCTGGTGCATCAACGCTTGGTTTCGAACCTCCCAAGGAAATTCGGGAAACGAACGGCGCAGTTGCGCTTCGATCGCTGCTGTTTCTTCTAAGCTTACAGTCGGATCATAAAACACGACATCAATATCGGTTATCGGCACCTCCGCTATTTTTCCGCTGAGAAAACCCCATAAATAATTCCGCAGGTACCCGGCACACAGCCAGCAATCCGGAAGCTGTAACGCTTCAATGATCGTAAGCAGTTGTCGACATTCACGATTTTTTGCAAACAAGTTCTGGATCGCTTGTTCCTTCATTGGCGTCCTCCTCTAATGGGCTCAGGCTAGTTATTTCAAGGTCCAACCACCGTCGATGGGCACGATCGCCCCCTGCAAGTAACTAGCTTGCGGGCTGGCAAGAAAAAGGGTCAGCGCTGCAACTTCTTCTGGTTGCGCCCAACGCTTGACCGGCGTCTCCTCTGCCACCCATTGCGCCATTTTTCCGTCACCGGCAAAATCAGCCGCATTCATCGGCGTTTGAATCGCACCTGGCGCGATGCCCTTCACCGAGATCCCTTGATCTGCAACATCCAATGCCAACTGTTTGGTAAACCCGACGATCGCGTGTTTTGCGGTTGTATAAGCGATCCCACCTCCACCTGCGACCATTCCAGCGATCGACGCCATATTAATGATCGTTCCGCCACCATTGGCTTGCATCAGCGGCAAAATTTCTTTCGTTAAATAAAACATGCTGGAGACATTGGTTTGAAATATCTCCTCCCACTCCATTGATGTCGTCTCAGCGATCGTATGATAGCCATCTAGTTTCCCGGCTGTATTCAACAAGATCGTCATGCCACCAAAGTGTGTAACACAAGCTTGGACCGCTGCAAGACAATTTTCTTCCACCGCTAAATCGCAACACGTGCCGAAAAAGCGGGGCTGGGCTAAAAGCGTATCAGGAAACGATTGGCAGTCAACCCCAAATACTTGAGCGCCTTCTGCAAGAAACGCCTCTGCTTGCGCTCTGCCGATGCCTGAAGCAGCTCCTGTGACAAACACAATCGTTTTGTCATCGATCCACGATGCTGTCATTCCACGATTTTCCAATCTTCCGCAAGAATGTCGCAAACAGTCGGTGCGAAACTCGAGAATCCCTCATCTGCTGTTTTGATCAAAAAGTAAGGGGTGACTGGGGCATTGTCGTACACTTCGCCTTCAACGAATGTCACATAAAGTTCAAAACCGCCCCAACCTTCACGGATGATTTTTTTGCCGGCTTTTAATTCTGGTAAGATTTCTTCAAATGTCATAATTTTTCTCCTTTGTGTTTTTCTTCTAATGGTTTAAATTGCTTGGAAATTCAATTACGAAAACAAGCAGGACTCGGTTGCTGCGCTAATACGGCAGTAGTGTGATCGCTTGCGCCAATTCTTCTAAAAGATGCGTCGTTTTATAGTCCTCAAATGCCTCATGATGGTTTCGCAGCAGCGTCCGAACTTTCGTTGGCGAATATGCTTCTGCTAAGTGATTTTCCATAACGAACCGGCGGGTCAACTGCCATTCATAATAGTAGCCGAAGGGGCGGCAATAGTAGCTGGTTCCCGCAAGTTCTTTTTTCTCAAAGCGTCGATGGGTATGCCCAAAGACAACTGCCCGAACATTGGCGTAGCGGTCGATCACTGCGCCAAAATCGGGCGACCCTAAAAACGCATTTAGGTGGTTCCAGCGGGCATACTTGCCGGTCTGACGAACAATAAACGCTTCTTGGGGCACAAAATGGGTAGAAAGAAGAATTTCTTGGTCTTGCGGCAAACGGGCCAATGTTTCCGCTAAACGCTCATTGATGGCTTGGCTGATTTCCTTATCCGATCCCTTTCGCTGAATCATGCGGTCATACCAAAACAAATTTTTCAGCCGCAAGATCTCAGATTCACTGGTCAGATCAGAATATTGGTAGTCATACCAGCCATTGATTCCCAACAGCAGTGTTTTTTCTGATAAGCGATACGTCTGAAAATTAAGAAAGGCGGGATCATCGAAAGCCTCGATCTCTTGTTCCGTCAAGTCCACCATTTCATGATTGCCCCAGTGAAAGGTCGTTGGCACCTGTCGACTTTGAAAAAATGCGACCACGTCTAATAGCCTTTGCTTTTTATTCGCCACATCTCCTGCCAGATGCAGATGGGTCACCTGATTTTGCTGCAAATAATCAGCGATCAGCTGCAGATGGGGGTCGAATAATTGGTTGATATCGACGTGCAAGTCGCTAATAACCGCCAGCGTGCCCATATCAGCGGCCTGCCGTCTGCTTTTCGATCCGTAACAATTGGACATCATTAGCTAAGATCCCGCTATTTCCCACCAATTGCAACCGTTGATAGGTCGGTTCCACCTGCATCCGAGTCTGTTCTTCTAAATACACCTGAGCCCCTTGCTTCAACCAAATCGTGCCTAAGGGTGTCGTTAAAGGGGTGTCGTAGATCGCCAATCCTTCTTCTGGATAGCTCTGTGGCACGATGATCAGGCGAAAATGGATGTCCAAACGGCAGGTGATCTCCGTTGCGGGAAACGGACCGACGCCGTCTTCAAAATCCAAATAGAGACGATCATCTGGCTGTACATAAGAGGTTATTTTTTCAATTGCTGCTGGCTCAATGTTCAGTTCCATGACGAGAGCCCTCCTTTACATAATACGTTTTTTCCATTCCTCCAGCGTGATGCCGCGCGTGACTTCATCGATGATTTCTTCACCCGATTTGCGGGCAGCTGGGATCGTTGCTTCCAATTTCATCCCAATTTTCTCCATGACCCGTCCAGACTTGGGATTTCGAGCATCATGTCGAGCAAAAATCCGAATCAATTCGAGTGTTTCAAAACCAAAATGCAGCAGTGTCATTGCCGCTTCTGGCATGATCCCTTGCCCCCAGTAATCGCGACTTAATGTATAACCAAGCTCAGCGATCTCTTTTTCAGATTCCACCCGTAAATCGATGGTCCCGATCATTTTGCCTGAGTCTTTTTCTTCGATCGCATATTTCCCTAAGGGTGCAGCAACAAAATACTCGGCAATGCGCAGTTTTGTTTCGTCAACCGACCCATGTCTAGCAAAGACGAAGGTCGTCGTTTCTTCATCATTTGCATAGGCAAACATGTCTGCTGCATCCGCCAAGGAAACGGGGCGCAAGAGCAGCCTCGGTGTCTCCAACCGCTGATTTTCTGCTAATAATAGCAAATGTCGTTCTTTTGTTGTCATAGGATCCCTACTTTCTATCAGAACTCTCTCACGATCGCACCCCTCTTTTGCTATTTGTTGGATATGCTATAATAAGCATAAGTAAACGCTTTGAGGAGGATACTTCAATGTCAGACGAATTAGAAAAACGCCTTGATACAGGAATGTATGGGACGCCTCGCGTCAACCCAGATGAACAGCGCAAGTATTTAGGCACGTTTCGTGAACGGTGTTATCTTAGTATGACAGTAACAGAAATGAAGAAGAAGGACAACCAGAAAACGCTCTTGAACGCCTTACCAGATTATCAAGGTGCGCTCGTGCTGCTCAACGGAAAATTGCCAGAATCGATCCAGACCGATTACATCACTTTACTGACCAAACAACAGATGGAATTTCGGATCGTCTCCGATGCCCAAGATGCCGGTCCAGACAGTATCGGCTTGCTGATTGCCGGGAAAGAAGCCGTCAATCAAGACGTCATCGATATCGAAAAAAAATACCCTGCAGCTGCCGCTCCATCAGATAAAGAGCACGAACAACCAGAGAAAACGTCATTTTGGAAACGTCTTTTCCATTAAAAGGAGGAACTATCATGGAACAATCAACACCGCCCTACCTTTCATTAAAGAAAGAACTGCTTGATGCTTTGGATTTGCATATCGATTTGTTGAAAACGGCCCCTACGATCGAATCGAGCCATCTGGATGGCGTATTGTTCATGATGCGCAGCTTGGGTTTTATGCTGGATCGCGCTCCGAAAGTACTCCTACTGGAGGATCAGAATGAAATGAACTTTATGATGTTTCAATATTATAGCCTCCTGTCGGAACTGAAGTACAATCTCGTTTTAAACTTTCCCTATGCCTCGATTCAAGGTGTACCGTTATTGACCTTGATCCAACGTTTTCCTACCACGTATGAAAAAGAAATGAAACAATGGTGGGAAGCCCGAACGGGTCTCAAGGTGGAAGAAACAAAACAAACGATTGAGATCGCTGCTTTTGAATCCTAATAAAAAGACTGCACACTTTCGAAGGGAATCACCTTCCAGAGTGTGCAGTTCTTTGCTCTCTAAGCTTCCATCAGCTTTCGAAGACTTCAGGGAACAACAGGCGTAAAACAGACATAGTTAAGCGTCGGCCTTTCCCGCTGTATGGATAAACGTGCATATGCATCGCTGGGTTGAAATTGGCTTCAATGATTCCATAAGCCCCCGGTTCATTGGCTGGCTTGGTTTTATCTGGAATAATCAGATCGATTCCACTGATAGACGCTTGTAATGCGGCGACCGCATCGACTGCTACTTGTTTGTAGTCATCGTTGAAGTCATCCGTTACATCGATAGAATCACCGCCAGTACTGATATTCGAGTTTTCTCGCAGATAAATGATCTGCCCCTCTTCTGGCACTGAATCCACTTGATACCCTTGCTCTTTTAACATCAGTTGTTCCAGTTCCCCTAATTGGATCAACTCTAATGGAGTCCGATGATGGGTGCCGCGCAATGGATCGAGATTTTTCTCTGCGACGAGTTCCGTGATCGTGCGCTTGCCGTCACCCACGACATTGGCTGGGATACGTAATAAAATCGCATCGACTCGCCCATCGATCACGAAGAACCGATATTCCGTCCCTGATAAAAAGGTCTCAACGAGGATCGAATCATCTTCCGCAAAGGCAATGGCGACCGCCGCTTGATAATCCTCTAAAGAGGCGCCTTCTTTGAAAATCGAGATACCGATCCCATAGTTGGTGGTTTTCGGTTTTACCACAAACCCGCTGTGGGCGATTTGCGGATAAAACGCGATCGCTTCTTCTGCCGAAGCGAATTCAGCACCACCTGGTACATGAAAGCCATTTTCGGCTAAGATTTTTTTGGTGACCGTTTTATTCGCCATGATCAATGGGACGATGTACTGATCCTTACTGGTCATATTGGCATTTTTAATATATTCGATGTGGTCTTTCACGGCTAATTTCAAGAACTGATCCGTTTCATCCAGTACCGTCACTTCGATACCTTTTTGGATCGCATCGAACAAGAGAATCTGGGTCGACAATTCCATTGCTCGAAAACCAGCCAATTGATACGGTTTTTCCCAAGCAGCTTGATGATACGATTGTCCCAGCAATGTTGCTGTCTGCGCTTGGCTGGTTGCTTGACTCGCTGAGAAAAGACGTCCAGCGAAGGTTCTTTCTGGTTCAGCCAGCATCTCAGAAAGCTGATCCAAAAATGGCGAATGCGGCAGCTCAAGGGCTTGGGCAAAGTCCATCATCTCAGCAATCAGTGCTTGCGCTTCTTGCTGATACGTTAATGGTGCTAAGGGATGCTCTAATGCGACCTGATCATTTTTCTGATTGCCTTCTTCGATCCACGCATCGGCATCGCTGCCTTCTTCTTTTGTACTTAAAAACAATAAGAAGAAATGTAAGAACGCGACTTGCTCTTTGGAAATGCCATAGCGGGCAAAGGGATCGATATCGATATTTCTTAACTCAATATAACGGATACCAGCTGAGGCTAGATCTGCGACCCGTTTTCCCCCACGTAAACGCACTGGCGCATAAAATTCTTTTTCTTCTGAAAGCTTTCCTGTCTCCACTAATTTGGCAATATCCGCAAGATAGGTCTCTAACGAAGCATAAGATACCTTGACGTCTTCGTGATTCGTGTAGCCATAACGGCTATTGCGAATACTGCGGACTGGTTCTTGCGGTCCGTTTTCTGTCGTAAAATAATTGGCTTCTGATGCAGGGGTCGCCCCAAAGAAATACGTCAAAAACCAGCGATAATGCAAATAATTGCGAGTTACTTTCAAATAAAGCGCCGTTTTAAAGGCTTGATAGCTTTCCTTCGTTTCAGATAAAGCATACAGTTGCTGCAAAAAGTCTTCCGCAAATTCAAAATTGAAATGTATCCCACTGACCATTTGCTTGCGGCGACCATAAGTTTTGGCCAAATAGCGGCGGTAGAGCACATCTTCAAATTGGTCTAATTTAGCAATGACGATGTCTTCTTCTTTTTCTGGTAAAGCCGGTGGCATGCTCAAAGGCCAGAGCATTTCTTCTGCTGCCATTGAACGATATGCCACATCGTGGATGGCCCCTAAGAAACGGAACAATTCATCCACTGAATCCGCGACCGGCGTGATCAGTTCCAGTTGATTTTCCGCAAAATCCGTTTGGATATAGGGATGGAAGCGCCGATTGCCTAGCTTTTCAGGATGATTCGTTCCAGCAAAGGTTCCGTCTAATCGTACCCGCTGTGCTTCTCGCTCAATCCCGTAACGCCCTTTCAATAAATAAGGAAAAAGCTCTTTATGTGATAATAATGTTTTTATTTTCATGCGAATGCCCTCTATGTTCTTCTACTATTTTTTTCTTAAATTCTGCTTCTTTCCATCTATTATAGTGAAAAATGGTGAAAAATGCAGAAATTTGCTCTTCACTTGTAATATCTCTTACTAAAATTACCAAGAATTTATAAAATACTTGAATAAATTTGATATTTACCTTCAAAATAAAGTATACTGCTTATAGAACAGTAAATTATTATGTCCATATTACTCTTTTTGAAAGGAAGAATAGTGAATGAAGCCACTTAATCTTACCAAACGCGAACGTCAAATCATGAATATCTTTTGGAATTCAGACAAACCTCTTTCTGCAAATGACATTGCTGTCCAACAGCAAGATCTAAGCAAGAATACCATTCAAGCAGTCGTACGTAAACTAAAAAACCACGACTTATTGAAAGTAGCAGATATCGGCTACAGCGGTACTGTTTTGACTCGGTTGTATTCTCCGAATGTGACCCAAGAAGACTTCTTAGCAGCAGAATTGTCTGATCAATCTTTATTGAATTTGATTACGAACTTTATCGAAACCAATAAAGATATCGATACGTTGAACAACTTGGAAAAAATGATCACTGAGCGCCAAGGGGAACTTAAGAAATAATCTTTCCCCCTCGTTCAACTCGTTGTATTCTGCCTGATACTTCCCAAAGTTTTTAGACAGCGCAGAAGAAAACGAATCGTTCAAACTGCTTTTCCTGATTTTTGGCAAAGTCGTGCATCGCTGTACCCACATTTGCCACGCCAAGTGTTCTCAGCTTTCCGTCACAAGTCAAGCTCATGGAAAGAGACGACGACCCGTTTTCTCTTCCCTTTGATCTCACAAAAGCAACAATAAAGGAGAGCCATGTGCAGGTATTTGACCTGACACAGGGCTCTTCTTTTTTTATTCTTTGATCAAGCCTTTGAATAAGCCGACGACAAATTCATTTGGATCAAATGGTTCTAAATCGTTGATGCCTTCTCCAAGTCCCACTAATTTGACTGGCAGCCGCAGCTCGTTACGGATCGCCAAGACGATCCCTCCTTTAGCTGTGCCATCAAGTTTGGTTAAGACGAGGCCAGAAACATCCGTCGTCTCTTTAAACTGTTTTGCTTGATTCATGGCATTTTGCCCCGTTGTTGCATCCAACACGAGCAAGACTTCATGAGGGGCCGTTGGGTCCACTCGCTGAATGATCCGTTTGATTTTTTCTAATTCGTTCATCAAATTGACTTTGTTTTGCAAACGGCCAGCTGTATCTACTAATAAAACGTCAGCATTTTCTCGTTTTGCGCGCTCCATCGCATCAAACACAACCGCTGCTGGATCGCCTCCTGCATTGCCACGAACGACTTCAACCCCAGCCCGTTCACCCCAGACCACTAATTGATCGATGGCACCGGCACGGAAAGTATCCGCTGCAGCCAATAAGACTTTCTTGCCTTCGGCTTTGAATTGATGGGCTAATTTCCCGATGCTGGTGGTTTTCCCAACACCGTTCACGCCAACAAATAAAATGACGGTCAACCCCGGTTGCATGTTCAACTCGTTGACTTCACCGACACCCGCTTCCCCATATAGGTCAACCAGTTTTTCGATGATGACATTTTGGACATCTGCCGTTTTCTTCACATTACGCAATTTGACTTCTTGTCTCAATGAATCCGCGATCTTCATCGCCGCATCAAAGCCGACGTCTGCGCCGATCAGCGTTTCTTCCACTTCTTCGAAGAAGTCTTCGTCCACCGTACGGAAGTTGGCAAACAATTCGTTCATCCGTTGCCCAAAGGTTTTCCGTGATTTCGTCAATCCTTTGGTGTATTTGTCCTGCACACTTTCCGTCTCTGGCGCTGCTTGAAGGATTGGTTCAGAAGCTGGTACTTCCTCTGATGGTGTATCCTTAGCCACTTCTTCTGGAATACTTGGTGCTTCTTCTCCTTTATTCGCTGTCGTTGCTTCTTGCTGCGGGGACACTTCCGCAGTTTCTTGCTCTGCCTCCAAATCACTGGAGTCGGCGGCTTCTGCAGGTGCCACTGGTTCTGAAGCGCCTTGTTCAGCAGGAGTTTGTGCTGGCTGGCTTTCTTCTAAACGCTGTGCCTCTGGTGAGTCAGCATCGACTAACGGTTTGTCGGTTTCTTGCTCTGCTTCTTTGGTTTCTCCAATCAGCGCTTTTTTGATTTTGTCAAAAAATCCCATCTTACGCACCTCCTTTTAAGACATATTCTTCAATCACTGCTGCCACACCGTCTTCTTGGTTTGAAACGGTAACAACGTCAGCCGCCTCTTTAATGATTGGCACGGCATTGGCCATCGCTACGCCAATCCCTGCATAGCGAATCATCGGCAAGTCATTTTCTTCATCACCGATCGCCATCACTTCTTCTTGCTTGATCCCTAAATCTTGCGCCAATAGGCTGATACCATAGGCTTTGGTGATTCCTTTAGGCATAAATTCCAACAGGTTATTCCGGCTTTTGATAATTTCATACTTCTCGCGGATCTCTGAGGAAATCTCAGGGATCTTAGGATCCAAGACTTCCTGATGGTAGGCGATCACCGCTTTATTATAGAGCATCGATTCATCAAGATCAGCTACGGCAAAAGGACGACAATCCAATAAAGGATTCAACGAGCCATAAATCGATGGATGCGCTGCTGAAGTGGGTAAACTCAAGACGATCTCTTCGGATACCACGTCTAGAGGCAAATTCAAGTCTTCCGCCACTGAAACCAATTCATGGATATCTGCCAGCTGCATCGCTGCTTTTTCAATGATCTCGCCAGTCTCATTTTTTTGAACCAAACCGCCGTTAAAGGTGATGCTATAGTCGCCGGGTTCTTTTAGCGATAATTCTTCTAAATAGGGGCGGATCGCCCGTAATGGACGTCCCGTACAAATGACGATTTTTACGCCTTGTGCTTTGGCACGAGCAAGTACCTCTTTGTTGCGAGGAGTCACTTCTTTTTTGTCATTCAATAACGTTCCGTCTAAATCGATCGCAATCAGTTTAATCATACCATTCCTCCTCTATGCTTGATCTGCTGCAAAACTACCGCCTTCACGCACTTCTTCTAAGCGCACGGACACGGTCTTCGACACTCCAGATTCTTGCATGGTCACACCATACAACACATCTGCTGCCTCCATCGTTCCTTTACGGTGAGTTACGACGATAAACTGTGTATCATTTTGGAAAGCACTCAAGTAATGACCGAAACGAGAGACATTGGCTTCATCCAATGCTGCTTCCACTTCGTCAAGCACACAAAACGGTACTGGACGAACTTGAATAATGGAAAACAATAACGCAATCGCAGTCAGTGCCCGTTCGCCCCCTGATAGCAAGCTGAGGTTTTGCAATTTCTTGCCCGGTGGTTGGGCTTCGATCTCAATCCCAGTGTTCAATAAATCTTTCGGATCTGTTAAGACTAATTCCGCATGACCGCCGCCAAACATATTAGGAAATACTTGTTTGAATTGCAGACGGATCGCATCGAAGACTTCGCCGAAACGGGTTTTGACTTCTTCATCCATTTCAGACATCGTATCAAACAGCTGTGCTTTAGCCGACAGCAGATCGTCTCGCTGACTCGTCAAGAACAAATGCCGTTGATTGACTTGTTCATATTGTTCGATCGCATTTAAATTGACTGGACCAATTTGCTCGATCGCATGTTTTAGTTCCTGAATGTCGACTTTGGCTTGTTCTGCATCCTCAATTTCAGGGAAATCTTGCGCTGCCTTTTCAAAGGTGAGATTGTATTCTTCTTGTAAATACAACAAACGATTATCCATCACCAATTCTGCGCGATTTTTTTCGATCTCAACTTCAGTTTTTTCTGACAGCTTTTCTTTTTGCGTTAAGTTTTCAGCACTCAGGGCTTCGTCTAATGCGCCGATTTCTTGTTGAACGACTTGACGTTGTTCACGAATCACCGTCAATTCCGCTGTTACCTGCTGCTTGGTTTTTGTGAATGCTTCAATTCGCTGAAGAATGCTTTCTTCTGAAAACTCATGATCGCTGACGTTGCTTGTCAAGGCAGCTAACTGCCTTTCTAAGGAGTGTTGACGCGCTTCGTTTTCTTCCAATGCTTGATTCGTAGCGGCAATTTTTTGCTGCAAATGCGCCACTTGTTCTTTTTGAACTGCGAAAGCTGCCTGCAAGCGCGCACTTTCTTGTGCTAAGGTTTGGCGTTTTTCCTCGATCAAGTCTTCTTCGGCATTCATTTGATGAATATCTTGGTCGATTTTCGCCAATTGCGCTGCAATATTCTTTTGCTGTTCTTCCAAGCTCGTCTTCTTCTCATCATATTCCTCAAAGAAGGCTTGCACTTCGCGATGTTCAAAATCAAACACTTGCTGCTCTTGCTTCAAGCGGCTCAGGTCATTCTCAAGATTTTGTAAGCGGCTTTGCAGCTCATGCTCCGTCATGCGAGCCTGTTCTCCTTGCGTCCGCAATTCTTCTAATGCTGCTTGTGCTTCTTTGGTCGCTGCTTCAAAATGCTGGACTTGCTTTTCCGTTTTTAAAAGCCGCTCATCCAGTTGCGCCGCTTGTGCCGTCAATTGTTGCAGCTCGTTACTTTGGCTAAACAAACTACCGGCATTTTTCTTCGTTGCGCCACCCGTCATGGAACCGCCAGCATTCATGACATCCCCTTCTAAGGAAACGACCCGATAGCTATAGTTCAATGCCCGTGCTAACGCATTGGCACTTTGCAAGTCTTCGGCAATCAAGATACTGCCTAACAAGTTATCCGTAATCGTTTGGACGTGTTCGGGCGACTGGACCAATTCGCTGGCAACGCCGATAAATCCAGACACTTGCTTGGCTTGATTGCGGGCATAATCTGGCAAATGACGGGCTTTGATGGTCGTCAGCGGTAGGAAGGTTGCACGCCCCCCTCGATTTTCTTTCAAATACGTGATGGCTGCTCGCGCATCCCGCTCATTTTCAACGACGACATGCTGTGCAGCGGCGCCTAATGCGGTCTCGATCGCCACGGTATAGTCTTGCGGCACATCGATCAACTCCGCTACTGCGCCAACGATACCGCTGATCTGCTGTTTGTTTTTCAAAATCAAGCGAACGCCTTGATAAAAGCCGCTATAATTTTCTTGAATGTCTTGCAGACTGCGCTGTTTCGCTCGTACCTGCTGCACTTGACTCATTAACTGATACATTTTCTTTTGTTCTTCATCAAAGCGTTTTTTGTTGGTCTGAGCTTTTTCTTGAAGATGGATGTATTGCTTGCGTTGTTCTTCTAAAATCGCTTTAGCCTGCGTCAGCTGCTCTTCCACGATTTGCGCTTCCGTCGTCTTTTCTTTCAACGACGTATTCATTTGCGTCTGCTTGCTTAGCGCCGTTTGATTTTTCGCGGCTTCTTGTTGGTATTGACGCTCCAAGTATTTCAATTCGTTTCCGATCGTTGCCTGCTCCTGCATGGCTTCGACATATTGGCTACGCAACTCTTCAATGATTTCTTTTGCTGAACGTTGGTACTTTTCCTGCTCTTGCTGACACGCCAGCATCGCTGCTTCAACTTCCTGCACACTACGATTCTTTTGTGAAAGCAAGCCGATCAGTTCCGTTTTTTCTTCATTTAAAAGTGTGACCCGCTCTGTGACTTCCTCTAAAGTTTCTTGGTATTCGGCAGAGCTTTTTTGCGTATGCTTTGAACGTTCATCCAAGACTTCTTTTTGCCCTTCGGCTTGCTTCAGTCCTTCGGTGACCTCTAAAAGCTGCTGATTCAAACGCTCCAACGTTTCATCAAAAGCAGTACGTTGTTGCCGCAAAGAATGTAACGACAGTTCCCCTTGGTTGATCTTTTCGGAAATCTGCGCCAGTTCTTGGTTAAAGGTACTCAGTTGAGCTTTGGCTGTCTCCCACGCTTCTTTTGCTTTCGTGATCTCTAAGACCGCATAGGCCACATCGACCGTCGTCAATTTTTCTTTTAACGCTAAAAAGCGGTTGGCTGCTTCACTTTGGGCTGCCAGAGGCACCAACTGATCTTCTAGTTCATAAATGATATCTTGTAGACGGCTTAAATTGTCTTCCGTTTCAAACAATTTTTGCTCGGCTTTCTTTTTCCGCTGTTTGTATTTCAATACCCCCGCCGCTTCTTCAAAAATCCCACGACGGTCTTCTGGTTTGCTGCTGAAAATTGCTTCTACCTTGCCTTGGGAAATGATCGAAAATGATTCTTTCCCCAACCCAGAGTCCATAAATAACTCTTGGATATCCTTTAAACGGCAAGCTTGTTTATTTAAGAAAAAGTCGCTTTCGCCGGTTCTTCTCAAGCGGCGAGTCACGCTGATCTCACTGTAATCCATCGGCAAGTAATGATCGCTATTGTCTAAAACGATCGTCACTTCCGCTATATTTAGCGCTCTGCGGGTGTCAGAACCTGCAAAAATAACATCAGGCATTTTGCCACCACGTAGATTTTTGGCAGATTGTTCTCCTAAAACCCAACGAATCGCTTCGGTAATATTGCTCTTGCCGCTGCCATTTGGTCCGACGACTGCAGTCACTCGATGTTCGAAATCAATGACTGTGCGGTCGGCAAAGGATTTAAAGCCGGCAATCTCTATTCGTTTTAAATACACTCCGCCAGTCCTCTCTTACTGTTCAAGATCCGCCAAGGCATTCGCAGCGGCGTCCTGTTCTGATAATTTCTTCGATTTTCCTTGTCCTTTTCCGATCAAGGTGTCATCGCAATAGACTTCCGTCCAAAAAATCCGTTCATGGGCGGGGCCTGCTTCTTTGATCAAACGATAATTGATGGAAACATCGCCGCCACGCTGCAAGACTTCTTGCAAGCGGGTCTTGTGATCCATCTCATGGGAAAAAGCACCTGCTTTTACTTTTGGAAAAACAACTTTCGTCAAAAAGCCGCTGACACTTTCCAGTCCTTGGTCCAAGTATAACGCACCTAAAAAGGCTTCAAATAGATCACAAAGCAAAGAAGGTCGTTTACGACCGCCAGAGTTTTCTTCCCCTTTGCCTAGACGAATGTATTCATCGAATCGGCAATCTTTGGCAAACATGGATAAACTGTCTTCGCGAACGATTGCCGCCCGTAGCTTCGTCAGCTTACCTTCGGGCAGATCTGGCAATTCACGATACAAATACCGTGAAACGATCAACTCTAAGACAGCATCGCCCAAAAACTCTAAACGTTCGTTATCTGACAAGTGCAAGTTGCGGTGCTCATTCACATAAGATGAATGCGTAAACGCTTGTTCAAGCAGATCTACATCATGGAACACAATATCAAACTTTTCTTTTAGTTCTTTCGTTAATTGTGTATTCATTTGTCACATTCCTTCATTAGTTTATCGACACTTCCCTATTATACTGGTTTTTGCCGAATTATGAAATGTTTCCTCCAAATTCTTGGAAAGACTGTAATAAAATTTTATTTACTTAATCTTCTCCTGTATAAAAAAGCCTGTTTTCCTCAGATACCCGCAAAAAAACAGAAAAAAAAGACGTCCTGGAAAGGACGTCTTTTCATCGATCATTGATTAACGAGATTCAGCTGTAACTGAAATTGTTGCCCAAGGATTGTAATTCACATCATAAGCCCATGTGAAGTCTTTGACGCGATTTGATACAGGTAACACCGCACTACGGTAAAGTGTTGGGATAACAAACGCTTCATCAGCAGCATATTCTTGCCATGCATCAAATGCTTCTTTACGTTTTGCTTCGTCAAACGAATCTTTTGAATCGATTGCTTCTAGCAATTTCGTATTTTCTTCTGATTCAAAACGAGTGTAGTTGAACGCAGAGTTAGGTCCATACAAGCCCATTGGTGATGGGTCATAACCAGTATTCCATGCACCTTGGTAAACATCAATCTCAGGATCATCATTTTCCAATTTGTCATAGAATGCTTGGAAGTCAATCAAGCGACCTGTTGTGTATTGTACATCAAGTCCGATTTCATTCCATTGTTGGATGTAGTAATCTGCTAATGGTTGTGCTGTTTCGCCACCTGACATTGAAGCAAAGTTAATGGTTAATTTCTCACCATTTTTGTCTTCACGCATACCGTCGCCATCGACATCTTTGTAGCCAGCATCATCAAGTAATTGATTTGCTTTGTCGATGTTTAAAGTATAACCTTCAACATCTGTATTGTGTAATGAGCCAAATACTGGTGGGATCAATGTCGTTGCATTTGTACGCAAGCCATTGTAGAAACGGCTTCCGACAGCATCATTATCTAATGCATAACCCATTGCTTGACGCAATGACTTGTCAGCCATTTTTGAATCAGGATTGTATTCAACTTTTCCTTCATCGGCATTCCATTTACCTAATTTGAAACCTAAATAAGTGTAAGCAGTATCTGTTCGGCCTAAGATTTGATAACCGTCAGTATCTTTATAAGTAGGATACGTATCTGTCGGCATTGATAAAGCCATATCATATTGTTTTGCGTTCATCGCTTCAACAATAGATGAAGTTGGAACTGCTTTAAATGATAATTTATCTAGTTTTGGCTTATCTCCATAATAGTATTCGTTTGGAACGTACTCTACGGATTCACCAGCTACGATATTTGACATTACATAAGGTCCGAAGACGATTGGATTTTTACGAACTTGATCGCTTGATTCCATATCTTTGACTTCGATTCCTTCAAAGGCGTGTTTTGGTAATGCTGAAGCCCAAATACCACCACCTGCTTGCATCATACCAGGGTGAACTTCTTTGTATTGAATTTTAACGACTTTGTCACTTTCTTTGGTGATACCAGAAATAGTATCAGCTTTGCCATCATGGTAATCTTCCATACCAACAATGTTAGTAAAGTTACTATCATAACGAATACCAGTATAATCTTTGTTACCAATTACTTCGTAAGTGAAGATGATATCATCTGCCGTAACATCTTCGCCATCAGACCATTTCAGGTTGTCGCGTAAAGTAATTGTTGCTGCGTTGTTGTCTTCATCTAGCTCAAGGTTTGCAGCCCCGCCGTCAACAATTTTGAAATCAGCGTCATTGACGAATAAACTTTCATTACTTGGCAACATAAATTGTGCATCATAGTTATCTTGATAAAATTCTGTTTGGAACAACCCTTGGAATTGCGTATCCATCACTACTGCAACATCCAAAGTACCACCTTCGATTGCCTCTGCATCATTGCTAACTTCGATTGGAAAGTTGCTTACATCTTCCGTATCGTTTGCTGCATTGCTGCCGCCACCAGAAGAATCGGTTCCGCCGCCGTTGCTGCCACAAGCTGCCAATGCTAACACTGACAAAAGAGTGACCATACCAAAAATATTTTTCTTCATCCTGTATCCTCCTTGTTTATCCTAGTCGTTGACGCGCATCCGCTGAACGCTTAAATGCTTGACCAACGTAATTGATACTCAACATCAAGACTAAAATTAGAATTGATGCGGGTAACCAGATCCACTGTCTGTTGACCAGCACATCACCGCTGCTGGCATATCCGATCAGTGTTCCTAAACTTGGAACATTGGTCGGCAGACCAAAACCTAAGAATGTTAGTGTCGTTTCAATACCGATATTCGCTGCAAAGTTCATTGTTAAGTTGGTGATGATCAATGAGCTAAGGTTCGGCATGATTTCGCGGAACATGATGACAAAGTCATTGGTTCCGAGGGTTTTCGATGCACTAACATAGTCGCGACGGCCTTCTGAAAGGGTCTTACTTCGGAAGAGCCTTGCTTTTCCGACCCAGTAAAAGGCACTCATGACCCATATAAAGGTCCAAACGTTGTAACGAGGTACGATCGATACGATAACGATAATGATCAACATGATCGGCAAAATCATAACGAAGTCAACGATACGCATCAAAATGTTATCAATGATGCCACCATAGTAACCTGAGATGATCCCTAGTCCGACCCCAACGATCGACGTAATGATCGTGATTGAAAAACCAATCAAGATTGAGTTACGCGCACCGATGATCAATTGTCCCCAAACATCACGGCCACCTTCATCCGCCCCTAAAAGGTAGGTGCCGCCGTTTGGCGAAATCGCGCCAGGTACAGCGTATTTATCAAGGATGCTGACACGCATCACTTGTGATTGGTCGATAACTGCTGAGCCGATAAACACGAACAACAAAACTGCGACTAACAACACTAATGAAAAGATCGCCATTTTATCTTTTAAGAATTCGCGAAAAATCATTTTTAATCCCATAGGCGGGATGCTCTCTTGTTTTAGTACTTTTTCTTTCTTTTCAGACACATTTATCCCCTCCTATTACTGGATTCTGATTCTTGGATCGACAATACTCATGATGATATCTGATAGCAGCGTACCGATCAAGGTCGCTAGTCCTAAGATCAATGTCAGTGAAGTGATCACGGCATAGTCCCGTTGGACGATACTATCGATAAACAGTTTTCCGACACCTGGGTAAGCGAAGATTTTCTCAATGACCACAGAACCTGCGATCAATGAAGTGATCTCGTAGCCCATTTGTGATGCGATCGGCAACGATGCATTACGGAAAACGTGACGTGAGAAGACTTTATTCGTTGGTACCCCTTTTGAACGAGCGGTACGAACGAAATCCAATGATTTCGAATCAATGACTTCACTTCGCAAGTATTGGATCGTCACTGCTGTTCCTAATAATGCAGAAGTGATCGCCGGTAATAGTAGGTGATACAAGCGACTCCAAAACTCAGCCATGCCACTGACCCCCGGTGCAACGGAACCACCCGTTGGGAACCAAGCCAATCGGTAACCGAAGATGAACAATGCGATCAACGCAAAGATAAACAACGGTACGGCGAAACTGAAGAAGTTGTAAACAACGACGACTTTATCAAGCAATGAATTTTGGTAACGTCCTGCCCACATCCCTAAAGGAATGGCAATCACGTAAGTCAAAATGACCGTCAATAAAGATAACCACAATGTATTGCTGATACGTCCTGCTAATAACGTTGAAACAGGTAATTTAAAGATGAAACTTTGACCAAAGTCCCCTTTTAAGGCATTTCCGATCCAACGGAAATACTGGGTATACCATGGGTCATTCAAACCAGCGGCTTCACGCATCCGCTCAATAACAGCTGGATCTTGGTTTGGATTGATCAAACCTGTAAATGGATCCCCAGGCATTGCTTGTGCGATCAAGAAAATCAAGATACTCAAAATAATGACTTGCGGGATCATCAACAACAAACGACGTAGAATTGTTTTCCACATTATTCAGCACCCCCGTTTTTCAATGCGACTTGGTGCGACTCGGTGATTTTACGCAAGTCATACACTCTGCCAGTTTCGTCGTAGTAATCTTTTTGATGGGTCACATATTCCAACTCGACCTTGCGGCGGTTTTCTTTGTGAGCATCGCGATTTTTTACGTCGATTTGAGGAATCGCTGATAATAAACGTTTTGTATAGATGTGACGCGGGTCTTGATAGATGTCTTCCCGTGTCCCAATCTCAACGAAGCGGCCTTTGTACATGATGGCGATATTGTCGCACATATGTTTTACGACCCCTAAGTCATGAGAGATAAATAAGAAACTTAAGCCAAATTCTTGCTGGATCCGTTTCATAAAGTTCAGTACCTGCGCTTGCACGGATAAGTCAAGGGCTGAAACCGGCTCATCTGCGACGATCAGTTTTGGATTGGATGCTACCGCGCGGGCAACCCCTAACCGCTGACGTTGACCACCAGAGAACTCGTGAGGATATTTGTATAGGGCATCTTCTGGCATCCCAACGATATCCAGAAGGCTTTTCACTCGTTTTTTCTCTTCTTGATCGCTTAAGCGTTCAAAGTTGCGTAATGGTTCGGCGATAATGTCGACCACGCGTTTTTTAGGATTCAAGCTGGACATCGAATCTTGGAAAATCATTTGGACATCTTTGTTGTAGTTCATTTTCTTGCGGACAGAACGTTTGGTCACGTCTTGCCCGTCATAAATGATTTCGCCACTGGTGATTTTTTCTAACCCAACGATGGCTTTCCCCGTCGTGGATTTACCAGAACCAGACTCACCAACCAATCCGTAGGTTTTTCCTTTTTCTATGATGAAGTCCACACCGTCAACGGCATACACATGGTCCGTGACGCGGTTGAAAAATCCGCTGCGAATAGGATAGTGGACTTTCAGATCTTTAATTGTAATTAATTCTGTCATCTACACTTCTCCTTCTTCGTCTCTAAAATGAAAATGCTTGTAGCATGTGCAACGGACCAAATGATCAGGTGCTACTTCATGCAAGACTGGGTTTGCTTCGTGGTCGCTTTCAGGAATCCAAGGAATCCGTGCGGCAAACCGACAACCCGTCCGTGGCATATTTTTCAATGAAGGAACTACGCCTTCGATCACGTGCAGTTCACTGTCTTGTGAATTTTCTTGAGGGATCGAGTTAAGCAATGAGCGGGTGTATGGATGTTTCGGATTGGCAAACAACTCTTCGGCTGTTGCGACTTCCACAAACTGACCCCCGTACATCACGGCTACTCGGTCGGCCATCTCTGCTACGACACCTAAATCGTGGGTGATCAAAATGATCCCCGTCTGTGTTTCTTCTTGCAAATCTTTTAGTAGATCAAGGATCTGTGCTTGGATTGTCACGTCCAACGCGGTCGTTGGTTCATCGGCAATAATGATTGGTGGTTTACAAGCAATCGCGATCGCAATGATGACCCGCTGACGCATCCCACCAGACAATTCATGAGGGTATTGACGTCCTACTCGCGGTGGATTGGGAATCCCCACTTGTTCTAATAATTCTAATGCTCGTGCTTGACGCTGTTCGGCGGTCATATCCGTATGGTAGGATAACCCTTCTTTGATTTGATCTTCGATCCGCATCAAAGGATTCAGTGCAGACAATGGATCTTGGAAAATCATCCCAATATCATTTCCGCGAATTTTGTTGTACAGCGTTTCGTTTAAGTTTGACAAGTTTAAATCTTTATATAAGATTTCTCCGGTGATTTTCGTGTTGTTTGGGTCATGCAGCCCCATGATCGTTGTAGCTAACGTACTCTTGCCGCAACCAGATTCTCCTACGATCGCTAAGATCTCATTGCGATCCAGTGTAAAAGAAATACCATCTACTGCGTCATAGTAATCGTCTTTAATACGAAAACCTGTGTGAAGGTTTTGAACATCTAGTAATTGATTATCTCTGGACAATCGAATACCCCTCTCTACTTTCTAAGATGTCTTGCAATTTAATGTAAAAAAAGAAGGAACATGCATTTCATTTCCAAAAGCTTTCTTAACATTGTATAATATATTCTTAATAATTATATAGAAATGCCACCAATAATGCAAGTCCCAGAAAAGTTAATACACTGAATTTTCAGAAAATTTACATTATGCTTTCAACGCCGTCATGTCAGGTTTAACGACCGTTTTTTAGATTTCACTACCAAAGAAAAGCCGCTCAAAATCACTGCGGATCAATTATGAGAAAGAAAGAGCTAAGTCATCTAGGACTTAGCTCTTATGTCTGTCTTAAGCAAGATGGCTTGAAATATAATCAACCGCTCCACCGACTGTTTCGATCTGCTCGGCATCTTCATCAGAAATCTCGGTACCAAATTCATCTTCTAGTTCAAGGACGAATTCCATCACACTGATCGAATCAGCGTTCAAGTCGTCTTTAATGCTCATCGTATCCGTTACGTTCTCTGCGTCAATTTCAAAATGATTGGCGATCACGACCGCAACTTTCTTGAATACTTCATCTCGTGTCAACTGGCTTCACCTCCACGCGTTTGCACAAAACATAGAATGGCTAACAAACATTGTACTGCTTTCTATGCTTTTTGTCTAGATATTTTTGCAATTTCATTACAATCATTGCATTATGATTGCGTTTCGTCTTTTGCAGTCGGCATTTCTTCAAAGTGGGCGACCAATTGTGCCACGACATCTGTTGCTAGCATCGTATGGATCTGCTTGATGGTGTACGCTACCGCTTCTGGTCCTGTCGCACCATGGGTTTTGATGACTGGTGCTTTCAAACCAAACAATACGGCCCCGCCATGTTTCGCATAATCCATTTCATTTTTCACTTTCCGCAATGCATCTTTCAGTAACAATGCGCCTAATTTTCCTTTGGTACCTGAATCAAGAATCGATTGTTTCAACAACGCCATCAAGTTCAAGGCGGTTCCTTCGATCGATTTCAAAACAGCGTTCCCAGTAAAGCCATCTGTCACGACGACGTCAGCTGCACCATCCAGCAATTCCCGGGCTTCGACATTGCCGATAAAGTGGATCGTAGGATCCGCTGACAGCAGTTCAAAGGCTTTTTTCGTTAATTCACTACCTTTGGTTTCTTCCGTTCCGTTATTTAACAAGCCGACCCGTGGTCGATTGATCCCACGAACTTTTTGGGCGTAAAAGGATCCTAAGACGGCATAGTTTGCCAAATGTTCTGGTTTATTGTCGGCATTGGCACCTAGATCCAGCATATCAAAGCCAGCATCTTTGCCGATCACTGGCATTGTGGACATTAATCCTGGACGATCGATTCCTTTGATCCGACCGACGATAAACAAACCAGCCGCTAACAAGGCACCGGTATTTCCAGCTGAAAAAATCGCATCTGCTTCGCCATTTTTCACTGCTTGTGCCGCTAAGACCATTGAAGCGGTTTTTTTCCGTCTGATTGCTTTGACGGGTTCGTCATCACTATTGATTTTTTCATCTGTGTGGATGATAGTGACATTTTTATCATCCGTCATGTATTTTTTGATTTCATTTTCTTTTCCGTAAAGGAGGAATTCAATCTCTGGAAAGTCTTTTTTCGCCAGCATGACTCCTTCTACGATCGCTTTTGGGGCGTTGTCTCCGCCCATTGCATCAACAGCAATCCGCATCTCGCTGCCACTCCCTTCATTTTCCCAATCAGTATAGCATATTCTTTAATCAAAAAATTGTTTGTCTGCTTTTTTTGCTGCCAAATAGTTCGCCAATGCCGAAAATTCTGGCAACAGCTGCCAGCCGTTTTTTTGCCAAAGCTGGGTAGCTTCGACTTGTGCCACTTCTAGAATATGGGCATCCGCGACCAAATCGGCAGCCGCAAACTCTGGCAAGCCCGATTGTCGATTGCCGAAGACTTCTCCTGGCCCCCGCAACTGCAGGTCTTTTTCGCTGACTACAAAGCCGTTGGTGGTTTCTGTCATGATTTTCATTCGTTCGACCCCCGTCTCATTTTTCGGGTTCGCGATCAAAATACAGTAAGAAGCATCGGCGCCGCGTCCTACCCGTCCACGTAATTGGTGGAGCTGGGCTAATCCGAAACGATCAGCATCGATGATCAGCATCACTGTCGCATTGGGAACATTGACCCCTACTTCGATGACCGTCGTGGAAACCAAGATCTGCAGTTGATTTTCTTTGAATGCTTCCATAATAGTGTCTTTTTCTTGATTCTTCATTTTCCCGTGCAACATCCCTACTTGATAGGTTGGGGAAAAATAACTTTGCAGCTGCTCATAAATCTCCGTGGCATTCTTGACATCCAGCATTTCGGATTCTTCGATCAAAGGACAGATGACATACATCTGATGCCCCTGTGCCAATTCTTTTTGCGCCCACTCTAAGATCGATTCAAACTGCGGCGGTCTGACCCAGCGAGTCTCTACAGGAATCCGTCCTGCCGGCATTTCATCGATCACCGAAACATCCATTTCGCCATAGGCAGTGATCGCTAGTGTACGTGGGATTGGTGTGGCGGTCATAAAGAGCACATCAGGCAGATAGCCTTTTTCCCTTAATACTTTTCGCTGATTGACCCCAAAACGGTGTTGTTCATCGGTGATGACTAAGCCAAGATGTGCAAAGTCTACCCCTTCTTGGATCAGCGCATGGGTCCCAACGATGATATCGATCTCCCCGGCTGCTAAATGTTCTAAGATGACCCGCCGTTCTTTTGGTTTGGTCGAGCCTGTCAAAAGAGCGGTGGTCACTTCTAAGGGGTCAAAGAGTTGATTCAAGCTTTCTAGGTGCTGTTGGGCCAAAATTTCAGTCGGCACCATCAGTGCGCCCTGAAAGCCAGCCGTCATCGTAGCATAGAGGGCGATCGCCGCAACGACTGTTTTCCCGCTCCCTACATCTCCTTGCAAGAGCCGCTGCATGTGCTGCGGACTTTTCAGGTCATGGCAGATTTCATTGGTCACGCGCTTTTGCGCATTCGTCAATTCAAAGGGCAGTTTACGAGTAAATTCTTTCAAGCGTCGCACATCATAATCGATCGCCAAGCCGTTTTTCTCGGCTTTTTCGCTTTTCTTCAGTCCTTGGATCTGCATTTGGAACAAAAAGAACTCTTCAAAAATCACCCGACGCTTCGCTTGATGACTCTCTTGCGGATCTTTGGGAAAGTGCATCGCAAACATCGCGGATTTCCGATCCAACAAGCGATATTTTTCGATCAATGACAAAGGCAAGATCTCTGTGATCTGATCACCAAAATCAAGAAATGCCTGTTTGATCAGTTCGATCAACACACTTTGACGCACGGCTTTATTGACATGATAGATCGGTGCAAAGTCTTCGCCGCTTTTACTACCAAGAATCTTCATCCCCGTCAGTCCTTTGCGTTTGGCGTCCCATTTGCCATAGACGGCGATCTCTTCTGAGACCTCTACTTTGTCCTTCAAATAAGGCTGATTGAAAAAGGAGACATTAAAGACATCGTGGTCTTGCATCATGCGAAATTGCAACCGACTTTTCTTATAGCCAAAGCGATTGACGACCGGCGGGGAAACGACGATCCCCTTGATCGTTACTTTTTCTTGGTCTTGAATCTCCGCTAATTGCCGTTCTTGAATGTCTTCATAACGAAACGGATAATACTTCAGCAGGTCTTCAATGGTTTCGATCCCTAAACTCGCCAAGTCTTGGGCGCGTTTTTCTCCGACACCCTTTAATACCGTAAGTGGCTGATTCAGCATAGGTACCCTCCTTTTCCAAAATGATTTTGTTTATTGCAGAGATTCCTGCATTCATAGAAAAAGACGGAGCCAAAAATCATCTACGATTTTTGCCCCCGCCGCCTAATTTGTTTATTCTGCTGAGAAAAGATACGGATAAACTGGCTGATCGCCTTGATGGATCTCTACTTCGATCTCAGGATGCAGTTCAACGATCGCTTCTTCGATTTTCGCTGCTTCTTTGGCTTTGCCTTCTTCACCGATAATGATGGTGACGATCTCAGTATCTTCTGTGATCATTTTTTCTAAGGTAGTCATCGAAGCAGAGAAACGATCAGGAACAGAAACAACGATTTTGCCGTCCACCATTCCTAAGAAGTCGCCTTCTGTGATTTCGATGCCATCAATTGATGTATTACGGATCGCATGGGTCACTGAGCCACTGACAACACTTGCTAAGACATCAGTCATCGCTTGCTGGTTTTCAGCTAGTGTGGATTGCTCGTGGAAGGCTAGCATCGCCGTCATCCCTTGAGAGATCGTCCGTGTTTCAACAACCGCTACTGGAATCTCGGAAACTTCCGCTGCTTGCTGCGCAGCCATAAAGATATTTTTGTTGTTCGGTAATACGATCACTTGATCAGCATTGACTTCATTGATTGCCACCAAAATGTCTTCTGTACTTGGGTTCATCGTTTGGCCACCACTGATGACATAAGAAGCGCCTAGGCTAGTAAACAATTCTTTCAAGCCTTCGCCAGCCGCGATCGCGATGATCGCAAATGGTGTCCGCGGACGTTTTACTGGTGCAGTTTTTGCTTCTTGCTGATCGTGTTCCAAGATCGTTTCATGCTGAAGACGCATGTTATCGACTTTGATTTTCACCAACGAACCGAATTTTTGACCATAATTCATAACTTCGCCGGGATGTTCCGTATGGACATGGACTTTGATGATCTCATCGTCATTGACCACTAATAAGGAATCCCCTAACTCGTTTAAGTAATTACGGAATGTTTCATAATCAAATTCACTATCTACAGTCGGACCTTCACCGATCTTCACCATGATTTCTGTACAGTAACCAAAGGTGATGTCTTCTGTCGCTAAGTGCCCTTGAACGCTGCGATGATGTTCGGCATTGACCATTTCGTCCATAGCCGCTGGGGAAGGTTCGAAGATTTCATCGGCTGGGTATTCCCCAGTCAATGCATTTAAGAAGCCTTCATAGATAAACAACAATCCTTGACCGCCGCTATCTACCACGCCGACTTCTTTTAAGACGGGCAATAGATCAGGGGTTTTCGCCAATGAACGTTTTGCGCCGTGAACCACGGCTTTCATCACTTCGATACAATCATCGGTAGTTTGTGCTTTTTTCTCGCCATATTCAGCTGAGATGCGTGCCACAGTCAAGATGGTTCCTTCCACAGGTTTCATGACTGCTTTATAGGCGGTTTCTACTCCATGAGTAAAGGCTTGAGCCAATTCTGGTGCAGTGAGTGTTTCTGCGGTCGGGATAGCTTTAGAAAAACCGCGGAATAATTGAGACAAAATGACGCCGGAATTCCCACGTGCGCCCATCAATAGTCCTTTTGAAAGTGTAGCGGCAAGATCGCCGACGTTTTCTGAAGTCGCATCTGCGACAGCTTTTGCTCCACTGGTCATGGATAGATTCATGTTTGTCCCGGTGTCTCCATCTGGAACAGGAAACACATTCAATGAGTTGACAAACTCTGCATTAACTTGTAGACGAGCCGCGCCTGCCTGCACCATTTCTTGAAACTGACTTGCGCTGATATTCGTTACCTTCACTTAGATAGTCCTCCTTAAAATCATCCGCCATGAACGGATCCCTTGCCTAATCTGGCAGTACACGTACGCCTTGAACAAATACATTTACCGAGTTCGCAGATACACCTAGCATCGTTTCTAAGTTGTATTTCACTTTTTCCTGCACGTTGCGGGAAACTTCGGAAATTTTTGTTCCATAGCTAACAATCGTGTATACATCCACTGCAATGCCGTTTTCTTCTTGGCGGACAACGACACCGCGAGAATAATTTTCTTTTCGTAAAATTTCATTGATGTTATCTTTGATTTGTTTCTTGCTAGCCATACCAACAATGCCGAACACATCTGTTGCTGCGCCTCCGACCACTGTTGCAATGACTTCATTGCTGATTTCAATAATACCTGATGAGGTTTGAATTTTTACAGCCATTTTATAGCCTCCTTCAATGGGCATGACCCATCTTTCTTCTTACATATTTTATCATAGCTGTACCGCAAATAAAAGGATGAGACATATGAAAAGGGGCTTTCTGACCAAACGTCTTGCATTTCGACCTTGTTTAATTTACAATGTTTACTGGGAAAAGTCAATGTTTCTTGAAAATTACTCTTGCTTTTTTCACCTTTCTGTGATAAATTCAGATGGTATGAGCTGAAATAGCGCTCCAACATCAAGGCAAAGGAGGAAATAACCACATGGCTAAAGTTTGTTACTTTACTGGACGTAAAACTGCAAGTGGAAACAATCGTTCTCACGCAATGAATGCGACAAAACGTACTGTGAAACCTAACTTGCAAAAAGTTCGCGTTATGATTGACGGAAAACCTAAAAAAGTTTGGGTGTCAACTCGTGCTTTGAAATCTGGAAAAGTTGAGCGCGTATAATTAGACCTTTTCGGCCGTTCGTTTTGAACGGCTTTTTTTGTACCCTTTTTTCTTTGGTGCGCTTTCACTTAGGTTTTCATTAAAGAAAATAGGTCTTTGTTTTTTTAATCGATTCACCTGTGGTAAACTAAGAAAAAATTGATAAAGAACAGGTGACTTCTTGTGACGAAAATAAAAACATTTGCCAAACAACATTGGCCTTATATGCTTGCTAGTTTCTTCTTGCCGTTTCTTATCATGGCAGTGATCTATTTGACCATCGGTATCTACCCCGGCAGCAGCCGCAGTGTCTTAGCCAGTGATGCCTTTTCGCAATTCTCAAACTTTCATGCCAGCTTTCGCAATATGCTCTTAGGCAAGCAAAGTATCTTTTATACATGGAACGCCTCTTTAGGCTTAAATTATCTGGCATTGATCTCCTATTATTTAGGGGGAATCTTCACTCCCCTCGTCTTATTTTTCCCAAATCAGCTAATGCCAGATGCCCTGTACTTTTTAACCTTGATCAAAATCGGCAGTGCGGGCTTGGCGTTTTGGTTCTATGCCAGCCAAACCTTTAAGATCCAACGTTGGCAGCATGTGACTTTAGCCGTCTGCTATGCCTTGATGTCCTTCATCACCGCCCATTCGGAACTGATCATGTGGCTTGATGCCATGATCTATCTACCGCTAGTGATTTTAGGTATTGACCGGTTAGTGAAAAAGAAAAAACCAGTCGTGTTATTTATCAGTTATCTGCTGTTATTTTTATCCAGTTTTTACATGGGCTTTATGATCGGTCTCTTTTCCGTGATGTATTTCTTGGTTCAATTGGGTCGCAACTGGAAGCAAGCTCGCGGGGCGATCATTCCTTACGGCATCACCTCTTTGTTAGCTGGCGGCGCCTCAATGGTGATCATCTTACCTGCCTTATTAGATTTGCGGTCGAACGGGGAAGAATTGACGACGATTTCTTCCTTTAAAACCGAAGCCACCGATGTCTTTGATCTCGTGATGAAAAACATGATCGGTGTTTACGATACGACAAAATACGGCTCCATTCCCTTCATCTATATCGGCTTATTGCCGTTGCTGTTGTGTATTTTATATTTTGTTTCGAAGAAAATCCGCTTGAAAGATAAATTCTTATACGCTGGCATGTTTGCTGTTTTGATCGCCAGTTTTTATATCGTGCCGATGAATCTTTTTTGGCACGGGATGCATGCCCCAAATATGTTCCTTTTCCGCTATGCCTATTTGTTCTCCTTCTTAGTGATCATGCTGGCGGGATACGGATGGGAGCAGCTGCAGCAAAAAGATCGCGGATTGTTTCTCATTATTGGTCTTTCTACGATCGTGGTATTTGCCCTCTCCTACGCATTGAAAGGAGCCGGAACCTATGAATATGTTTCCGCTACTTCTTTTGCGCTAACGATCGTATTCTTTGTTCTTTACTTGTTATGTATTGGGTTCGGGCAATTAGGTCTTTTAACACAAAAACGAGTGACGATCTTGATGCTGATCTTCGTCTGCGGAGAAATGGCCGTCAATACCAGCGGCATGGTTCGCGGAATTTTGAATGATTGGAACTATGCTTCTCGTAGTTTGTATACAGAACCTTATCCGGACATCAAAAAACTAGTCACTCAAGCCAACGAAGACAATGATACCTTTTTTCGATTAGAAAACCTTGATCCTGTTTCTTCCAACGATAGTATCAATTATGGCTACAGCGGGGTCAGCATGTTTTCTTCAATTCGTAACCGCAATTCCTCAAGCTACCTGGATAAGCTGGGCTTTCGGTCTCGCGGCACCAATTTAAATATCCGCTATCCGAATAATACCTTGCTGATGGATGCTTTTACAGGAATCAAATACAATATCTCCAAGCCAAATCTCACCAAATACGGCTTTCAACGAGTCGGAGAATCTGGTGAATACAAGCTCTATGAAAATCAAAATGCGTTACCTCTAGGTTTCTTGGCTGAACCGACCATCGAATCGATTGAACAGCCGCAAAACGACAACTTGACGAGCCAGAAAAATCTTTTCAATGGCTTGGCCGATTTAAATTTAGAGTATTTTGCCTTTCAGCCGATCACGGTGATCCATAGTAAAAATACAGATATCACCAATGACGGCATGTATATGAAATTTACTGAGCAAGAAAGCAATGTCGCAAAAGAAGTGACTTGGCAAGTGGAGGTTCCGGCGAACTCGCAAGCGTACTTGAGTCTCTTCCCTGCCAACTTCGGAGAATTGGAAAGCTCATCTGCCACCGTGACAGTCAACGGTCAGCAGCGAGAAACGCAAATCAGTATCAACGGTCAATACTACGACTTAGGACATTATGAGACCGATACGACGGTTCAATTCACCGTCAGCTTCTACGGAACGCCTGAAATCTCATTCCAAAACCCGCAAGTCGTGACCTTGGATACCAACGCCTACCAACAAGCAATTGATGCGATCCAAGAACGAGGGGTCGCTATGACTGTCGGCAAACGCAGTGCCAAAGCCGACATCACGACTGAAAAAGAGCAGCAGCTTGTAACAACCATCCCTTATGACAAGGGCTGGACTGCTACGCTTGACGGCAAAGAAGTCCCAATCACGGCCTTTCAAGATGGCTTTATCAGTGTGACGATCCCAAGTGGCACCCATCACTTGGAACTCTCCTTCTTACCGCAAGGCTTTGTTATCGGTGTTTGCTTGTTCTTTGGCTGCATCGCATTGTTTATCTTGTTTGCTTGGTTTTACCAGAAACAAGTAGCCAAAAAGCAAGTCTTGGACAACCAACGCCAACTCATGGATCAACCACCAGAAACCTAATCGAAAAATAACCAACTCGTCCCTTTGAGGCGATCCCCTTAAGTTAGAGCAAAAGCTGACTTATGGGTGTCTCTCAATGATCGGTGAGTTTGGTTCTTTTTTGTGCTCAGGTTCCGCAGTTGTTCGCTCTAGTGGTCTTAGCATCCATTACCCGCTAGATCCCCTTCGATTCGGGGAGCAATGCCTAGCCCGTTAGCCCTTAGAGCGTTTAGCGAAACATAAGATAACTGTTGGGTTCTTCCGCATTTTTCTTGATGGAGTGCAACGATCGCTCCCATAATTTAACCATTTTGGTTTGTTTTAAGACGCGAAAGATCGAAAGCCCTTGATCGATTTTCAACAGTCCTTTTTCTTGATCGCCATAAATATACCAGTACCATCCTTGATAGCAAAGAAGATGCGTACTGTTTAGCATGTCTCCGCGATCTGCCAATAATTCCTCTGCAATGGTCAACACCTCTTTTGCCCACTCCAGGCGGCGAAAATTGACAAACGTCGTAAAACAACTAAAAATCAAATCCATTTGAATTTCTCGCATCAAGGACAAACCTTGTTCTTTTTTTGTGCGAGAGATAGCGATCTGCAGTAAGTGATAGGAGGTTTCGACAGGAAACAAGAATTGAAAATAACGAAAAAGCAAAATCTCATAAACGCCCCAGTTGTCTACTTTCGTAAGGTAGGAAATGACGGGGCGGGTTTTGGTGCGTAGCTTTTCCATATAGTCACCAGAAGAGTGATCGGGTTTAGGACCTGAGAGATTGATTTCATGTATCTCCTTTGTGATCTCAAGGTACAGAAAAACAAAAGAATGCTGTTTGGAAGCGGCGATCAGTTCGCTACGCATTTCCTCCAGCCCTTCTTTGCTTCTCTGGGCGTGGGCGTTACTCAAATAAGCTTCTTTGTTGATCCCTAAAATTCGATCCAGTAAATCCATAAATTCGCTCGTCATATAGCTGGGAAAGCTCATCAGGTTGTCGTGCCCTTTTACGCCCTTTTGCTGCGCACGCAAATAATAAAACTCCTCCACTGTGACATGGATATTTTCTAATAAGCGTTCCAATCGATGAATACTGATACTTGAAGCACCTTGCTCAAATTTACTGATGAACGAGCGACTGTTTTGTTCATCCGCCACTTGAGCGATCGTATAGCCACGCTCTTTGCGCAATTGTCGGTACAGTTTTCCTTCTTCCATAACCATCCTCCTCACAACGATCGGTCTACAAACGCCAAACCAATCCCACTTCACGAATGAAGCTCCGCAATTAAATTTTCCTGTTCTAGATTCAAGTTTAGATTCAAACCTATAAAATGTTGAGGAACAAAATCTGCGGCACCTTATTTACATGCCACTCTTTTAACTGCTAATCACTCGTGACAGTAACCTCTGGTATGCTCCTGGTACATTTAAATTCCACTATAGTGGATTATTTTCTTCTCTTAGTATAAAGCATCCTATACTGATTTTACAACGTAGAACGTGAAAGGATGATTTCGATGAAAGAATATCAACAAAACAACGGCTATCGTGCCTTAGTCAACGCCGCCTTACTCAGCGGTATCGGCATGAGTTTATTTAATATCGTCTTTGTAGTTTATGCCAGTACTTTACCCTTTAATGCCCTTGCTGTTTCCTTAGCCTCCATGGCACTGCTGATCCCTGATCTCTTACGGATCCTGACCGGCTATCTAGCCGATCGTACCAAAAACAAAGTGCAATGGATGATCAGAAGTCGACTATTACAAGGAGTCCTTTTTGTGGCACTCGCTTTTTTGATCCAACTGCCGCCTAGTTTATGGTCTTTCTTCCTTTTGCTAGGCATCAACATTGTATCTGATTGTTTGGGCGCTTATTGTTCTGGGTTACAGCTGCCCTATGTTCGCCGTCTTGTGCCTGCTGATACCTTAGACAGTGCCATGGGCTTTCAAATGGCGTGTCAAACCACCGTTCAAATCGTCTTTCAAGGCATCGGTGCTTGGGGGATCATTTTACTGAATAATAACTTTGCGGCTTTTGGTTTGATCAATGCCGTGACGTTTTTCTTAGCCGCGATCGTGATCTTCCTGAACCGCTCGCTCTTCTATGCGGTGCCAGGGAAAATCAATCAAGCAGCAACACCACTCTTTCAGAATTTCTCGGATACTTTTAAATTATTGACTGGTACGGCTTTTCTTAAAAAGATGATCCTCTTTGCCTTACTGATCAATACCTTAGCTGCTAGTACGAGCGGTCTACTAAATCTCCAGCTGTTGGATGACCTTGCGCTTTGGTTTGCCACTTATGGCAACACCGTTGCGATGGCAGGCATCGCTACTTCGATCGGTATGGTCGCTGGCGCCTTGTTTGCTGCCGACTGGTTCAAGAATACCGGTCTGGTTCGCTTGATTGCGTATACCTCTTTCGTTTTATGTCTGTTGACCTTGAATTTTCTCTTCCTGCATAACCGTTGGCTCATGATTGCGCTGCTCTTTGCTGAAGGCTATCTGATTGGAAAAATCAATCCTCGTTTTTCGGCACATCTGATTCGTGAGATCGATGAAGAACATCTCGCCATCAGCAGCGGGATCTTTTCCACCATTGTGATGCTAGGGGGACCTGTCGGACAAATGGTCTTTTTAGGCATCGGCAATCGCTATCACGTTGCTTGGAGCTGGCTGCTTTACTTGCTTTTCGCATTTTTGGTAGCCATCGCCGCCTTAGTCGCTGCCGGTACCTTGGAAAAAACACCCACCACTGCTGCGCCTAAAAACGCGACGGCAAGGACTGAAGATTGGCAAGAAACCACCTCTGTTTTGCCTGAGAAAAAATAAAAACACAAGCTTTCGCTATCTCTTGTTGTGTAAGAGCAGCGAAGCTTGTGTTTTTCCTTATTCATAAGCAACATGAACCAAATACAATCCTTCTGGATGAGCCGTGGGACCTGCCGCATTTCGGTCTTTTTGCGCAATGATTGCAGGAATGCTGTCAGGTGCGATCCGTCCATTGCCGATTTTCAGCAATGTGCCCACCATGATCCGGATCATCTTGTACAAAAATCCATCGCCGCGAAAGGTAAAAATTAACTCATCTCCAGCGTCATTGACCGCCATGGACGCCTCATGGATCGTCCGCGTCTTGTCATCGACTGAACTGCCCGTCGCACAAAAACTGGTAAAGTCATGGGTGCCTAAAAAATCTGGCAACGCCCGTTGGATTTTTTCCAAATCTAGCGGATACGGATAATAACTTGCATAATGACGGCGGAAAGGACTGCGGGGCTTCCCAATGTCTACCCGAAACTGGTAGGTTTTTTCAATGACTAAGTAGCGGGCATGGAAGGTATCGTCAACGATCTCCACCGATTTTACCGCAACATCTTCTGGCGTTTGGGTATCTAAACCAAAGCGCATTTTTTCCAGTGGACGCTTTTGAGGGAAATCGAAGTGGATCACTTGCCCTTGCGCATGGACACCCGCATCGGTGCGGCCAGAGCCATGAATCTGAATCGGCTGACCATTGTTCATCTTCGTTAATGTCTTTTCAATCTCTTCTTGAACCGTTCGTCCATTGGGTTGACGTTGAAATCCTTGAAAATTCGTGCCATCATAAGCGATCGTCGCTTTATAGCGGACCATTGAATCACCTGTTTCTTTCTATTTTTTCAAAAAAAGGCCTATGAGAAAAGTCTGATCGATCGACAGGCCTTTTCGAACCAGCCGCTGGGATTGCGAGCAGTCTCGTTGCTTCGTTAAGAACCTTTCGTGGGTTGACTTCAATCATAGGTCTTCGATTATCCTCTTAAGAACACTAACGCTACTGTAAAGAGCGCAAAAACGATGACAACCAATGTGTCCCGTTGGTGCCAGTGTAAAATACGATACTTGGTACGCCCTTCGCCGCCTTGATAGCCTCTGGCTTCCATAGCGGTAGCTAGATCTTCCGCACGGTTAAAGCTGCTGACAAATAAAGGAATCAATAAAGGAACGATCGCCTTCATCTTCTGCAACAGTCCCCCTTCGCCGAAATCGACCCCGCGGGCACGCTGGGCGTTCATGATTTTTTCTGTTTCATCCATCAAGGTTGGCACAAAGCGCAACGCAATCGACAGCATCAGTGAGATTTCATGGACAGGGAAACGGATCGCTTTTAAAGGACGCAAAATGTATTCGATCGCATCTGAAAGCTCTAATGGGGGCGTCGTTAACGTCAAGAGCGTCGACATGAAAATGATCAAAACAAAACGACAAAAAATAAAGATCCCGTTTTGGACACCATATTCTGTGATATTAAAGATCCACCAAGACCAATAGACGTCACCGCCGGTAGTAAACAAAATCTGTAACGCCACGGTAAACAAAATCAGCCAAATCAACGGTCGAACGCCTCGAATAAAGAAGCCAAAATCGATTTTTGAAAAGGAGATACAAAAGAGCGTAAAAGCACCCGCTAATAAATAGCTTTGCCAATTATTCGCCAAAAAGATAATCGCAATAAAATAAAAACTAGCAATCAATTTGACTCGTGGATCTAAACGGTGGATCAAGGAGTCTCCGGGAATAAAACGACCGAAAATCAGTTTATTCATCATGGGCAGTCGCCCCCTTTGCTACTAAAACATCTGCCAGCTCATCAGCTGTTAGTGGTAACTGCTCAAATGCCAGTCCTCTGGCTTGTAGTTGTTCCGCAAATGCGGTTGCTGTCGGTACCCCCAACTGCTTTTCTTGCAGCCAAGCAGTATCTTGAAACACAACGGACGGCGTGCCGGCTTTGACGAGACGTCCCTTTTCTAACACATAGACATAATCAGCATAGTTCGCCACATCATCCATCAAGTGGGTCACTAAAATGATCGTCATGTTCTTTTCCCGATGCAGGCGATCAAACATTTCCATCATCTCTTTGCGTCCTTGTGGATCTAAGCCAGCTGTCGGCTCATCTAAGACCAAAACTTCTGGTTCCATAGCTAAGACTCCAGCAATCGCTACACGGCGCATTTGGCCCCCTGAAAGGTCAAATGGTGAACGTTCCAGAAAACTTTCATCTAAACCTACCAATTGAATGTATTCTTGGGCTAAACCTTTGGCTTCTTCTTCGGAGATGCCAAAGTTTTTCGGTCCAAAAGCGATATCTCTCGCAACGGTTTCTTCAAATAATTGGGATTCAGGAAATTGAAAAACGATCCCGACTTTTTTACGTAACGGTTTTAGATTTTTGTTGTCTGACTCGGGTTTGATGACTCTCTCACCGATCGTGACCGTTCCAGTCGTTGGTTTTAATAATGCATTCAAGTGCTGCAGCAACGTAGATTTTCCGCTACCCGTATGACCGACTAAGGCGGTATAAGAGCCTTCTTTGATCTCTAAATCGATATCGAACAAAACCCGTTGTTCAAACGGAGAATGCGGTTGGTAGGTGAATCCTACTTGTTCAAAACGGATGTCCATAGCCAATCCACCATCCCTTCTTCAGTTAAGTACGCTTGTGGTACCGTGACGCCCCGCTGTTTTAGTGCCGCCTTTAATTTTTCAGGAAACGGCAGATCTAAGCCTAGCTCAATCAGTTCCGGACCTGCAGAAAAAATCTCTGCTGGTGTCCCTTCGCGGACGAGCTCTCCTTGACGCATCACCAGCACCCGATTGGCGTTAGCTGCTTCATCAATATCATGGGTGATCGATAGCACGGTCAAATTGTTTTTCTCTTTGATTTTTTTGATCGTTGCGATCACTTCTTCACGGCCTTCTGGATCTAGCATACTAGTGGCTTCATCAAGAATGATGATATCCGGGCGCAGTGCAACGACACCGGCAATGGCTACCCGCTGTTTTTGACCACCAGAAAGGCGCGCGGGTTCCCGGGTCGCAAACTCGCTCATCCGTACTTGTTCCAGAGCGTCTTTGACACGAACCAGCATTTCTTCTCGCGGGATTCCTTGATTTTCTAAACCGAAAGCCACATCATCTTCCACCGTCGAACCAACGAATTGATTGTCAGGGTTTTGAAAGACCATACCGACCATTTTTCGAATATTCCAGATATTTTCTTCATTCAAAGGCAATTCGCCGACAGAAACACTGCCTTCTTGTGGCAAGATCAAGCCATTGATGGTTTTTGCTAAAGTTGATTTTCCAGAGCCGTTATGGCCGATCAACGCCACCCATTCCCCTTTGTTGATGGAAAAGGATACGTTATTTAACGCGGCACGCTCTTCTTCGCTATAACGCACAGTAATAGCATTCAATTCAATGATTGGCTTCATGATAGACTCCTTCATTTGCGATTAATTCTTTCTAACACTACCAAAAAAGCGCACGTTTTTCAATGATTCGCGCACGATTTGTCTCCAGATCTTTTTTTCACTTGCCATCACCTGTCTTGACAGGTAATCGAAAGTAAAAAAAAAGCACTTTATGATGAGTGCGTACACCTCGAAATACATCGAGGTGTAGGCGCTGAGCTAGACTCGGAAAGTTTCTTCCAACATCATAACACTCTTAGTAAACATCTATAAAGTGATGATAAGTGTGATTTTAAACAAGTTCTAGGATAACCATTGGTGCAGCATCTCCGCGTCTTGGTTCTGTTTTCAAGATACGAGTATATCCACCTTGGCGATCTGTGTAACGAGGAGCGATATCATTGAATAATTTTTGTAATGCTGATTCAATAACTACTTCTTCGTTTTCTTCACGTACACTTGCAACTTCATTACGAACGAATGCTGCTGCTTGACGACGTGCATGCAAATCACCACGTTTACCTAAAGTGATCATTTTTTCTGCAGTTGAACGAACTTCTTTCGCACGAGCTTCAGTCGTAACGATACGTTCGTTAATGAATAAATCAGTTGTCAAATCACGCAACATCGCTTTACGTTGGCTAGATGTGCGTCCTAGTTTACGATAACTCACGTGGTTTCCCTCCTTCACTTTCGAATGTTGTATCGGTCAGACGAACCGAACTAACGTAATCGAAAACGGTTTAATCGTCTTTACGTAGTCCTAAACCTAAATCATGTAATTTCACTTTGACCTCTTCAAGAGATTTACGGCCTAAGTTTCTTACTTTGATCATTTCTGGTTCAGATTTGTTTGTCAATTCTTGTACAGTATTGATTCCTGCACGTTTTAGACAGTTGTATGAACGAACAGATAAGTCTAATTCTTCGATCGTCATTTCCAACATTTTTTCTTTTTGTGTTTCTTCTTTTTCAACCATGATTTCAGCGTTTTTCGCTTCATCAGTTAGGTTAACAAAGATGTCTAAATGTTCAGTCATGATCTTCGCAGACAAACTCATTGCTTCCAATGGTTCGATTGAGCCATCAGTCCATATTTCCATCGTTAATTTGTCGAAATCATCCCGACGACCGACACGTGTGTTTTCTACTTGGTAGTTGACACGACGTACTGGTGTATAGATTGAATCGACTGGAAGAACGCCGATTGGCATGTCTTCTTTTTTGTTTTCGTCCGCTTGAACGTAGCCGCGGCCAGGTTTCACTGTTAAGCGAGCATGGAACGTAGCACCTTCAGAAACGGTACAGATATACATATCTTTGTTAAGGATTTCTACATCACTATCAACGATGATATCGCCAGCAGTTACTGTAGCAGGTCCTGAAATATCAATTTCAAGGGTCTTTTCTTCATCCCCGTACATTTTCAATGCAAGACCTTTAATATTCAAGATGATTTGAGCAACGTCTTCCCGAACACCCTTAACAGTTGAGAATTCGTGTAAAACTCCATCGATTTGAATATTGGTGATTGCCGCACCAGGTAAAGAAGATAATAAAATACGACGTAGGGAATTTCCTAGTGTAGTTCCGTAGCCTCTTTCAAGAGGTTCCACGATGAACTTGCCATAATCTTTGTCTTCATCAATCTTTGCGATTCTTGGTTTTTCGAATTCAATCATTCTTATCTATTACCCCTTTCAAAACGAAAAGTGTCTTGTTCAATGACGTATTTGTTACACTCAAAATGAGCAGCACTCATTAAACACGACGGCGTTTTGGAGGGCGGCATCCATTATGAGGGACTGGAGTCACGTCACGGATCGCACTCACTTCCAAACCTGCTGCTTGTAATGAACGAATTGCTGCTTCACGTCCAGAACCAGGTCCTTTAACTGTTACTTCAACAGTTCTTAATCCGTGTTCCATTGCTGCTTTGGTAGCTGTTTCTGCTGCCATTTGAGCGGCAAAAGGAGTAGATTTTTTGCTTCCTTTGAAACCTAATGAACCAGCTGATGACCATGCTAATGCATTACCATGAGTATCAGTGATCATTACGATTGTATTATTGAATGTTGAGTGAATATGTGCAATACCCGCTTCAATATTCTTTTTCACACGGCGTTTACGACTCACTTTTTTTGCTGCCATGAAGTTTTAACCTCCTTCACTTAGGAATTATTTTTTCTTGCCTGCGACTGTTTTAGACGGGCCTTTACGAGTACGTGCATTGTTTTTCGTATTTTGTCCACGAACTGGCAATCCACGGCGATGACGGATCCCACGGTAAGAACCGATTTCCATCAATCGTTTGATGTTTAAGTTCACTTCACGACGAAGGTCACCTTCAACTTTTAATTTATCAACTTCTGCACGGATAGCATCTGTTTGTTCATTCGTTAAATCACGAACACGAACTTCTTCAGACACGCCAGCGTCAGCTAAAATTTGTTTTGCAGTCGTGTTACCAATACCATAGATATAAGTAAGTGAAACGACCACACGTTTATCACGAGGAATATCTACTCCTGCAATACGAGCCATATTTGTTACACCTCCGATTATCCTTGACGTTGTTTATGTTTTGGATTTGCTGGGCAAATCACCATAACGCGTCCTTTACGACGAATTACTTTACAATGTTCGCACATTGGTTTTACTGATGGTCTTACTTTCATGATAATACCTCCTGTGGTTTTACGGAGTACAATTATTTAAAGCGATAAGTAATGCGGCCACGGTTCAGATCATACGGGGATAATTCCACCGTTACTTTGTCTCCAGGTAAAATACGAATGTAGTGCATCCGAATCTTACCAGAAACGGTCGCTAGAACTTGGTGTCCGTTTTCCAATTCTACTTTAAACATTGCATTCGGCAAAGTTTCGACGACTGTACCTTCGACTTCAATCATATCTTCTTTTGCCACGCACAGTACCTCCTTGTACTTGTGATTTTCACACGATAAAATGGCGGAAACTCGGTTCCCACCTGATATTCTCAAACTATGCTCCTACTTAATAAAAAGTAGAAGTCGGACTGACATATTCTATCATATCCTGTCAAAGATTTCAAGAGAAAGTTTTAAGCTGCAAGTTGGACTCGGGCAATCTATGATTAGTCAATGATCTTTTGAACATCTTCGAATACAGCGTCGATGTCGCGATCCCCATCAATCGATTGCAATAACCCTTTGTCTTTGTAATAAGTCAAAATTGGTTCACTGCTTTTGATATTGACAGCTAGACGATTTTTGACCGTCTCAGGCTTATCATCTTCACGCTGGTAGAAGTCATGACTTCCACAACGATCACATGTTCCTTCCTCTTTGGGAGGATTGAACAATTTATGATAAGTTGCCCCACAATTGCGGCACATGAAGCGGCCGGCTAAACGTTCTACAAGAACTTCTTCAGGAACATGAATATCAATAACGGCATCAAGTTTTTTGTTAAGGTCAGCTAGCATCTCATCTAACGCTTTTGCTTGATCCAAAGTACGAGGAAAACCATCTAATAAGAAACCTTTCTCGGTATCAGGTTCAGCTAAACGTTCTTTAACGATCCCATTTGTAACCTCATCAGGAACTAATGCGCCTTGATCCATGTATGATTTTGCTTTAAGGCCTAGTTCTGTTTCGTTCGCCATCGCAGCCCGAAACATATCGCCTGTTGAAATATGAGGAAGACCGTATTCAGCAACGATACGTTCTGCCTGAGTACCTTTTCCAGCACCAGGTAATCCCATTAAAATGAAGTTCATTCTAATTCCTCCTGTAAGTTTTTGAATAGTGTTGAGGAAATCCTCAACACTTCAATAACTTTAATTGATGAAACCAGTATATTTCCGTTTCAGCATAAGCCCTTCTAACTGCTTGGCAGTATCAAGTGCCACACCGATAATGATCAATAGACTCGTTCCACCTAGTCCGATCGATTGCGGTAAATTCCAAGCCATCTGAGCGATGATTGGAAGTAAAGCAACCAATCCTAAAAAGATCGATCCAACCGTGCTTAATCGCATCAACAAACGCGATACATATTCTTCTGTTCCTTTACCAGGACGCACACTCGGAATGTAACTTCCTTGTTTTTGCAAGTTTTCCGCTAATTTCTCAGGGTTCACTTGAACAAATGCGTAGAAGAAGGTAAACGCAACAATCAAGACAGTGTAGATGATCGCACCCGGTACAGTGTTGTAACTAAAGATCGTTTGCACCACTTCGTACCAAGTTTCTCCTCTATATGAACTACCTAATGCTTGAATGATCGCATTTGGTGTTGTAATAAAAGAACTGGCAAAGATAACTGGGATAACCCCGGCAGCATTTACTTTCAAAGGAAGGTAACTGCTGGTAGGCGCTCCTGCTACCCGTTTTGTATATTGGATCGGAATCTTGCGTTCTGCCTGTTGAACATACGTTACTAAAGTAATGACGATCAACACAGCGATCACAAGCAGCGCCATAAAGATAGCATTTAGCCAGATATCCGATTGATCCACGTTAATGAAGTAATCTTCAATCAATTCTTTGATGCTTGCTGGTAAGCGTGAAATGATCCCCGCAAAGATGATCATTGACACACCGTTTCCGATACCACGCTCGGTGATCTGCTCTCCTAACCAAGTGACTAACATCGTTCCGGCTGTTAAAATCAGTCCGATCACGATATAGGTTGCCATATTAGGATTGTTTACAAACCCGAGTTGAGTGTAATAGTTAAATCCAGCCGTTAATGTCATGGATTGGACAAAGCCTAATACCAACGTCAAGTAACGTGTTGCCTGATTTAATTTCTTACGACCCACTTCACCTTGTTTCGACCATTCAACAAATTTAGGGACGATATCCATCTGCAACAACTGAATGACAATTGAGGCAGTGATGTAAGGCGAAACCCCCATCGAGAAAATCGAAAATTGTTGCATGGCGCCACCACTTACCAAATTCAACATGTTTAAAAATGGTAGATCCGCGATGGTATTTAGGCGACTTGCGTCTACGCCTGGCACAGTAATATGTGTTCCCAGACGAAAGACAAACAAGATTAAGACGGTGAACAATATTCTGGATCTAATATCCTTAACCTTAAAGGCATCCTTCAATAGTCTGATCATTAGATCACCTCGATTGATCCACCAGCAGCAACGATAGCTTCTTCAGCTGCTTTTGAGAATTTAGCTGCTTTCACAGTCAATTTCTTCGTTAATTCTCCGTTAGCTAATACTTTGATTCCAGCTTTTTCGTCTTTGACGATTCCAGCTTCGTGTAAAGCAACAGGTGTTACTTCAGCACCGTCTTCAAAGCGGTTCAAGACATCAAGATTGATGACTGCATATTCTTTGCGGTTCACATTTGTAAAGCCACGTTTTGGTAAACGACGGAACAATGGTGTTTGTCCACCTTCGAATCCTAGACGTACTCCGCCGCCTGAACGAGCTTTTTGACCTTTTTGTCCACGTCCAGCTGTTTTACCGTTACCAGATGAAGTTCCTCGTCCGACACGGTTACGTACTTGGCGTGAGCCTTCTGATGGTTTTAATTCATGAAGTTTCATAGGTTTGGCACCTCCTTAATCAAACTAGATCTGCTGATCCTTAGACCTCTTCAACGTCCACTAAGTGAGAAACAGTGTTAACCATGCCTTTGATTGCATCATTAGCAGGTTTTACAACTGTTGAATTCAACTTTGTAAGACCTAACGCTTTTACAGTATCACGTTGGTTTTGGGGACGTCCGATAATACTGCGTTTTAAAGTAATTTTCAATTCAGCCATTATAGTGTCCTCCTTAACCGATTAATTCTTCTACTGATTTGCCGCGAAGTGCTGCCACTTCTTCAGCGCGTTTTAATTGTTTTAAACCTTCAACTGTTGCGCGAACAACGTTGATTGGTGTGTTAGAACCTAAAGATTTAGATGTGATATCAGCTACCCCAGCTAATTCCAATACGGCACGAACTGGTCCACCAGCAGCTACCCCAGAACCTTCTACAGCAGGTTTCATAAGGATGCGTCCGCCGCCGAATACACCGATAACTTCGTGAGGGATTGTAGAACCAACCATTGGTACTTCCACCAAGTTTTTCTTCGCGTCTTCGATTGCTTTACGGATTGCTTCTGGTACTTCTTGCGCTTTACCAGTACCGAAACCTACGTGTCCGTTTTTGTCACCGACAACAACTAATGCAGCAAAACGTAGACGACGTCCACCTTTAACAACTTTAGTTACACGGTTGATCGCAACAACGCGGTCTTCTAATTCCAAATGTTTTGGATCAATATAAACCATGAATGGTGTTCCTCCTTCTCTTAAAATTCCAGTCCATTTTCGCGAGCTGCTTCAGCTAAAGCTGCTACACGGCCATGGTAAAGGTATCCACCACGGTCAAAGACTACTACTTTAATACCTTTTGCTGCTGCACGTTCTGCGACTAATTTACCGACAGCTTGTGCTTGTTCAGTTTTTGTTGCACCTGAAACTTCTTTGTCTAAGGCAGAGGCACTTGCTAGCGTCACACCCGCTACGTCATCAATTACTTGTGCGTAGATGTTTTTGTTCGAACGGAACACGTTTAAGCGTGGGCACTCAGCAGTACCAGAGATTTTGTTACGTACACGACGATGTCTTTTCTGACGTGTCTTGTTTTTATCTGGTTTTGTAATCACAATTTGTCACCTCTTTTAATTTTGCTAGCCTAAGCTGCTAGTCGTAAAGAATTACGACTATTTACCAGTTTTACCTTCTTTACGGCGTACAAATTCGCCAACATAACGAATTCCTTTGCCTTTGTAAGGTTCTGGAGGACGAACGCCACGGATATTGGCAGCCAATTCGCCAACGACTTCTTTATCTGATCCTTTAACGATCACAGAAGTGTTTGAAGGAACTTCGATTTCGATTCCAGCTGGCGCTTCGATTTCAACTGGATGAGAGTAACCAACGTTCAATACAAGTTTTTTCCCTTGTAATTGAGCACGGTACCCAACCCCGATTAATTCTAACGCTTTTTGGAAACCTTCAGAAACACCAACAACCATGTTGTTGAAGTTTGCACGGGTAGTTCCGTGGATAGTTTTCATTTCTTTACTATCATTTGGACGAGTGAATGTTACTTCGTTTCCTTCGATATTCATTGTGATATCAGAAGAGAAAGTACGTGTTAATTCACCTTTAGGTCCTTTAACTGTAATGTCGTTTCCGTTTTGCTTGATTTCAACACCAGCAGGAAGAACGACGATCTTATTACCGATACGACTCACTTAGAGGCACCTCCTTGTGGAATATTTTAAATTACCATACATAAGCGACTACTTCGCCGCCAACATTTTTTGCTCTAGCTTCTTTGTCAGTGATTACACCGTCAGAAGTTGAGATAATCGCGATTCCTAGACCATTCAATACTTTTGGTACTTCGTCAGCTTTGACATAAGCACGCAAGCCTGGTTTAGAGATACGTTTTAAGTTTGTGATAACACGTTCACCGTTTTTACCGTATTTAAGAAATACGCGGATCACGCCTTGTTTGTCATCTTCAATGTATTCAACATCGCGGACGAAACCTTCACGTTTCAAGATTTCAGCGATATCACGTTTGATTTTTGAAGCAGGTACTTCTAGGCTTTCGTGTTTAACCATGTTTGCGTTACGCACGCGCGTTAGAAAATCTGCAATTGGATCTGTCATGACCATGGGATAATTTACCTCCTTTATGCGAGTATAGTTTACCAGCTAGCTTTCTTCACGCCGGGAATTTGTCCTTTATAGGCAAGTTCGCGGAAGCAAATACGGCAAAGATGAAATTTACGATAAACTGAATGTGGACGTCCGCAACGTTCACAACGAGTATATTCTTGCGTTGAGAATTTAGCAGGGCGTTTGTTTTTAGCAATCATTGATTTTTTAGCCACGTAGTTCGCCTCCTTTTTTTATTTTTGGAATGGCATGCCTAATTGTGTCAACAATTCACGAGATTCTTCATCTGTGTTTGCTGTTGTTACAATCACGATATCCATACCACGTACTTTGTCGATCAAATCATAATCTACTTCAGGGAAAATCAATTGTTCTTTGATACCTAAAGTGTAGTTTCCGCGTCCGTCGAACGCTTTTTTGCTCACACCGTGGAAGTCACGGACACGTGGCAATGACACACTTACTAGTTTATCTAAGAATTCATACATTCTTTCGCCGCGTAGAGTTACTTTCGCACCGATTGGCATTCCTTCACGCAAACGGAATCCTGCGATAGATTTTTTCGCTTTTGTGATCAATGGTTTTTGACCTGAGATCAATTGTAATTCTTCAACAGCTTTGTCTAAGTTTTTAGCATTAGAAACAGCGTCACCGACACCCATGTTGATAACGATTTTATCAACTTTTGGTGCTTCCATGATTGAGCTGTAGTTAAATTTGTCCATTAATGATGGGACAACTTCTTTTGAATATTTTTCTTTAAGGCGGTTCATCTGTTAGCCCCTCCTTCCTTCATCAGATTATTTATCAAGAACTTCTCCGGTTTTCTTAGAAACGCGGACTTTTTTGCCGTCAACTTCTTTGTAACCGACACGCGTAGCTTCACCGTTCGATGGATCAACCACCATCACGTTAGAAACATGAATTGGTGCTTCCATTTCAACGATTCCGCCTTGAGGAGCAGTTTGAGAAGGTTTTTGGTGTTTTTTGACAACATTGACACCTTCAACAACGACTTTGTCATTTTTAGGAAACGCTGCTAGCACAACGCCTTCTTTGTTTTTGTCTTTACCAGTGATAACTTTAACTTTATCGCCTTTTTTAACAAACATGTTTGTTTCGCACCTCCTTTAGATAAGAATCACTATTACAATACTTCTGGTGCTAGGGAAACGATCTTCATAAAGTTGCCTTCACGCAATTCGCGGGCAACTGGGCCAAAGATACGAGTTCCACGAGGGCTCTTATCGTCACGGATAATAACCGCAGCATTTTCATCGAATTTGATGTATGAACCGTCTGTACGACGAGCTCCTGATTTAGTACGAACGATAACGGCTTTAACGACGTCACCTTTTTTGACAACCCCACCTGGCGTTGCTTGTTTAACCGTAGCAACAATCACGTCACCAATATTGGCAGTTTTACGACCAGATCCGCCAAGGACTTTGATCGTTAGAATTTCACGGGCACCTGAGTTGTCCGCCACTCTTAATCGGCTTTCTGCTTGGATCACGATGTGTATCCTCCTTTCAGATTTTGCAATTCACAATCTATATAGGAAAATCTCGTGTGATTAGATAATCACTGCCTTTTCAACAATCTCTACTAGACGGAAACGTTTCGTAGCTGATAATGGACGAGTTTCCATAATTTTCACGATATCGCCAACTTTTGCTTCGTTGTTTTCATCGTGTGCTTTGTATTTCTTAGAATAGTTCAGACGTTTGCCGTAGATAGGGTGGTTTTTCTTTGTTTCAACGACAACAGAGATAGTTTTATCCATTTTGTCTGATACCACGCGACCTTGGTAAACTTTGCGTTGATTTCTTTCTTCAGTCATACGCTAAATGGCCTCCTTCCACTATTACTTAACTTGTTCACGCAATACTGTTTTAATGCGTGCAATCGATTTACGTACTTCTTTGATACGTGCAGTGTTTTCTAATTGACCTGTTGCTAATTGGAATCTAAGATTGAACAATTCTTCTTTCAATTGTTTTTCTTGATCTAGCATTTCGGCAGTGGTTAATTCTCTGATTTCTTTAACCTTCATTCGATTCACCACCCATTTCCTCACGTTTTACGATCTTCGTTTTCACTGGTAATTTGTGAGAAGCAAGACGTAGCGCTTCGCGCGCAACTTCTTCAGGTACACCGGCAATTTCAAACATGATTTTACCACGTTTAACTGGTGATACCCATCCTTCAGGAGCCCCTTTACCAGAACCCATACGTACCCCGATAGCTTTGGCAGTATAAGATTTGTGAGGGAAAATTTTGATCCATACTTTCCCGCCACGTTTCATATAACGAGTCATTGCGATACGGGCAGCTTCGATTTGACGGTTTGTGATCCAGTGTGATTCAACAGCTTGTAAGCCGTATTCACCGAATGCTACTTCTTTTCCGCCTTTCGCTTCGCCACGCATTTTTCCGCGGAACTCACGACGGTGTTTTACACGTTTAGGTACTAACATGTTTATTTCCCTCCTTTCTCAGTGTTCTTTTTAGTTGGAAGAACTTCTCCACGATAAATCCACACTTTAACTCCTAGTTTTCCGTATGTTGTATCTGCTTCTTCCCATGCGTAATCAATGTCCGCACGTAATGTATGAAGTGGAACTGTTCCTTCTGAGTAACCTTCTGAACGAGCGATATCCGCACCATTTAGACGGCCAGAAACTTGTGTTTTGATTCCTTTAGCGCCAGAACGCATTGTGCGTTGGATCGCTTGTTTTTGAGCACGACGGAAAGCAACACGGTTTTCTAATTGACGTGCGATTCCTTCGCCTACTAATTTAGCATCTAAATCTGGTTTTTTGATTTCAACGATGTTGATGTGAACTCGTTTGCCAGTTAGGCTATTTAATTCTTTTCTTAGGTTTTCGACTTCAGATCCGCCTTTACCGATAACCATACCTGGTTTAGCTGTGTGGATTGAAATATTCACGCGGTTTGCTGCACGCTCGATCTCAACTGTAGACACAGCGGCATCAGCAAGTTTAGATGCGATAAATTTACGGATTTTCAAATCTTCATGTAGAAATTCAGCATACTCTTTTTCAGCATACCATTTAGCATCCCAGTCACGGATGATGCCTACACGCATTCCAATTGGATGTACTTTTTGACCCACTGATTGTCCCTCCTTATTTTTCTGATACGACTACAGTAATATGACTTGTACGTTTGTTGATCGGTGAAGCTGAACCTTTCGCACGTGGACGGAAACGTTTCATCGTTGGTCCTTCGTTTACGAATGCTTCAGAAACAATCAAGTTTTCAACATCTAAGTCAAAATTATTTTCTGCATTGGCAATAGCTGACATCAAGACTTTCTCGATGATTCCAGCTGCTTTATTTGGTGTGAACTTTAAGATCGCGATTGCTTCAGCAACGCTTTTCCCTCTGATTAAGTCAATAACTAGACGAGATTTACGAGGAGAAACGCGGACTGTTTTAGCAGTTGCTTTCGCTGATGTGATTTGTTCTGCCATTTTTGGATATCCTCCCCTCAAAATTAGCGTCTTGTTTTCTTATCATCGGCAGCATGTCCGCGATAAGTTCTTGTTGGTGCAAATTCACCTAATTTGTGTCCTACCATGTCTTCTTGGATGTAAACTGGTACATGTTTCCGTCCATCATACACAGCAATTGTAAATCCGATAAAATTAGGGAAAATTGTAGAACGACGTGACCAAGTTTTGATCACTTTTTTCTTTTCAGCGCCTTCTTGTGCTTCGACCTTTTTCATCAAATGGTCATCGACAAAAGGTCCTTTTTTCAAACTACGACCCATGGTGTACCTCCTCTCAAAATGTGCGACACACGGTCAAGTATATTACTTAGTTTTACGACGACGAACGATAAGTTTGTCTGATTTTGCTTTTTTGTTACGTGTTTTGTAGCCAAGTGCTGGTTGTCCCCAAGGAGAAACTGGTGCTTTACGTCCGATTGGTGCTTTACCTTCACCACCACCGTGTGGGTGATCATTAGGGTTCATTACGCTACCACGTACAGTTGGGCGTTTGCGCATCCAACGAGAACGACCGGCTTTACCGATGTTGATCAATTCGTGTTGTTCATTACCAACAGAACCGATTGTTGCACGACATGATGCTAAGATCATCCGTACTTCACCAGAGTTCAAGCGGATCAATACGTATTTGCCTTCTTTACCAAGTACTTGAGCACTTGTTCCAGCTGAACGAATCAATTGTCCACCTTTACCAGGTTTCATTTCGATGTTGTGGATAACAGTACCGACTGGAATGTTTTCTAGTGGTAATGCATTCCCTACTTTAATATCTGCATCTGGACCAGAAACGACAGTCATGCCAACTTCTAATCCTTTAGGTGCTAAGATGTATGCTTTTACTCCATCCTCGTAATGTACTAACGCAATGTTAGCAGAACGGTTTGGATCATATTCAATCGTTTTAACCGTAGCAACGACGTTGTCTTTGTTACGTTTGAAATCGATCAAACGGTATTGACGTTTGTGACCGCCACCTTGATGACGAACCGTGATACGTCCGTTGTTGTTACGACCAGCATTGTTTTTCAAAGGAGCTAACAATGTTTTTTCTGGTGTTGAAGTTGTGATTTCAGCGAAATCAGAACTTGTCATATTACGACGGCCGTTCGTGGTAGGTTTGTACTTTTTAATCGCCACGTCTTTTTCCCTCCCATGTAAAATTTATGCGTGAGTTGCTTATTCAGCAGCTTCGAAAATTTGGATTTCTTTAGAATCTTCAGTTAAAGTCACAACAGCTTTGCGACGTTTTTTTGTATATCCTGCATATTTACCCATGCGTTTGAATTTAGGACGAACGTTGATGATGTTCACGTTTGCCACTTTCACTCCGTCAAAGGCAGCTTCTACAGCTTGTTTTACTAAAGTTTTGTTAGCTTTTGTGTCCACTTCAAAAGTGTATTTCTTGTCATCCATGGCAAGCATTGATTTTTCAGTGATCACTGGGCGTTTAATAACGTCTAGTAAGTTCATTATGCAAGCACCTCCTCGATCTGAGTAAGAGCAGTTTGTGTCACTAACATTTTGTCGTTAGAAACGATGTCTAGCACACTAATGTTATCAGCAGTAACTACAGAAACTTTTGGCAAGTTGCGCGCAGATAAAGCGGCAAAGTCGTTTTCAGATTCTAAAACTACCAATACTTTAGAGTCAATTGTCAAGTTAGCTAAAACTTGTTTGAATTCTTTTGTTTTTGGAGCATCAAAGCTTAATCCTTCTACTGCTACCAAGTTATTTGAAGCAACTTTTTCTGACAATACAGATTTCATTGCTAAGCGACGAACTTTTTTAGGAAGTTTGTAGCTGTATGAACGTGGTGTTGGTCCGAAGACTACGCCACCTCCACGCCATTGTGGTGAACGGATTGAACCTTGACGGGCACGTCCAGTTCCTTTTTGGCGCCATGGTTTACGGCCACCGCCACGAACGGCACTGCGGTTTTTCACAGCGTGTGTTCCTTGTCTTAATGAAGCGCGTTGCATGATGATTGCATCATAGACAACTGATTCATTTGGTTCGATTCCGAAGATTTCTTCGTTCAATGTAATTTCGCCATTTTGGCTTCCATCTTGTTTGAATAATGCTACATTCGGCATTCCTTAGTTCCTCCTTTCTTCCTATCTACTTATTTAGCTTTCACAGCTGATTTGATTGTAATCAATGATTTTTTCGCGCCAGGTACATTACCTTTGATCAAGATAACGTTGCGTTCTGCGTCTACGCGTACGATTTCCAAGTTTTGGATCGTGATGCGATTTCCGCCCATACGTCCAGCAAGACGTTTGTTTTTAAATACACGGTTAGGTGCAACTGGACCCATTGATCCAGGACGACGGTGATAACGAGAACCGTGAGCCATTGGTCCGCGGCTTTGTCCGTGACGTTTGATAACGCCTTGGAATCCTTTACCTTTCGAAGTGCCGGTTACATCGATGATGTCTCCTGCTTCAAAAATATCAACTTTGATTTCTGATCCTACTTCTAAGCCCTCTAGCTCTACATTCTTGAATTCGCGAATGAAGCGCTTAGGAGCCGTGTTTGCTTTTGCAACATGACCTTTCGCAGGTTTGTTAGACAAAACTTCACGCATATCTTGGTAGCCGACTTGAATTGCTTCGTAGCCGTCATTTTCGATTGTTTTCACTTGTAGCACTACGTTTGGTGTAGCTTCTACTACAGTTACTGGAATCAATTCGCCAGATTCAGTGAAGATTTGAGTCATTCCCACTTTTTTCCCTAAGATTCCTTTGGTCATGATTACACCTCCATCTTAATTATTATAGTTTGATTTCGATATTAACACCGCTTGGCAAGTCTAGCTTCATTAAAGCATCAACAGTTTTTGGTGTTGGATTCACAATGTCGATTAGACGTTTGTGTGTACGCATTTCGAATTGTTCGCGTGAATCTTTGTATTTGTGCGTCGCACGGATGATCGTGTACAAGCTGCGTTCAGTTGGTAATGGAATTGGACCAGATACGCCAGCTCCAGTTCTCTTTGCAGTTTCTACGATTTTATCCGCTGATTGATCTAAAATACGATGTTCATACGCTTTTAAACGGATACGAATTTTTTGTTTTGCCATTGTTTTCCCTCCTTCGCCTATTTTGAAAAGTAGACATAGCTCCACGAAAATTTTCCGTCACGCTCGTCCATGGCAAAGCGTCCGGGCGTGTCGCAACCTCTCGTTTCGTAGCCGGCAGAAAATTTCTTTGCTGCCAGTGTGACTTACGTATTTACGTAAACAGCACCTTTATGATTATATTACGGATAAACATTGATTGCAAGCTTTTTTTATGGAAAAACCGGGATTCTTTTGCATTTCTTTCAGAAAATTTTCTTTTGTTTTCGAAACACAAAAAAAGAAGCGTTGCCCGCTTCTTTTAAGTGCTTCTTCAATTCCTATTTATATAGAAGAAAACCTGCTATTGCGGCGCTTCTTCCTTCATACGGTCTTGGGCGTGGGTATAGGCACCGTGCCACACATGACCCACATAAGGATTGATGACCACGCCTTCTTTGATTGCTGCTGTGACAAAGGCTTTTGCTAAGCGAATACTTTCCATGACGGGTTTGCCTTTTGCAAGACCCGCAGCGATCGCTGCTGAAAAGGTGCAGCCTGCTCCGTGATTAAAATCGGTAGCGATTTTGTCACTTTCCAACAGGAGGAAGGATTCTCCATCATAAACAAGGTCGATGGCTTTTGCTCCTGGCAAGCGATGACCGCCTTTGATCACGACGTATTTAGCACCTAATTGATGGATTTTTTCAGCAGCTTGCTTCATGGCTTCCACACTCGTCAAATCACCCAAACCTGAAAGAATCCCCGCTTCTACTAAATTAGGGGTGACAACATCTGCTAAAGGCAACAAATGCGTGATGATGGCATCGACACTTTTTGGCTGTAAGATTTCTGCAGTCCCTTTGCAAGCAATGACGGGATCGATCACCACATTTTTAACTTGCTGTTGTTGAATCATCTTCCCTGCTTGCACAATATTGTCTTCATTGCCTAACATCCCCGTTTTAAGGGCATCCATCGGATCACCTGCAAAGGCGGAGATCAATTGCTTTTCAACAAGCGCTGGTTCCATTGCCGTTACTTCATGGCTCCAACCCGCTTGTGGATCCATCGTGACGATCGAAGCAATCGTGGCAAAACCAAAGACACCATACTCCTGAAACGTTTTTAAATCTGCTTCGATACCGGCACCTCCGGTTGAATCAGACCCGGCAATTGATATTACTTTTTCCATCTTCCTCATCTCCTTGTGCTTTTTGCTAAGTATAGTCAATCTTCCCCTTGACGAAAAGAGCCATTTGGCTTATTTTTAAACCATCCAATTGAAAAAGGTGGTGCAGGATGGCTTCATCAAGTATCGACAAACAAAAGAAACAACCGATTTACCAGCAGATCGTGACCCATTTTATCGAAGAGATCCAAGCGGGAACCTATGGGCCTGGGGATCGTTTACCACCAGAGCGCAGCCTTGCTCAGACTTTTGACGTCAACCGTTCCACCGTCGTCAAAGCGTTAGATGAATTGAAGAGCTTAGGATGGATCGAACGAAAACAAGGCAGCGGCTCTCGCGTATTGGAAGGTCGTTGGGGGAACCGACAAACACCGCTTTCTTATTTGCGCTCGTCTTTAAGCAGCCCTTACTTGCAGCAAGACCCTTACGTTCAACAGATTCAGCACTTGCGCACCGAGAAGGATGTGCTGGATCTGTACACAGGTGATCTACCTACCGATCTGATTCCCGACTTCACGTTTCCCGCCTTTACATGGGAAGAGATCCGCAAAGAAAGCACCAAAGTATTACCGACGGGTTATGAGCCTTTGCAAGAAATCTTATTGCAGCACCTTGCTGATTCCTTCAATTTGCCCATCAGCGGTCAAAAACTAGTAATTACTGCCGGTTCGACGCAAGGAATCACCTTGCTGATGCAAGTCTTATTGCATGCGGGGGATTGTATTGCGACAGAGGACCCTTCTTTCTTGTTCTCTCTCCCCTTGTTTTCCACGATGAATGTCCAGCTGATTGGGATCAAACAAGATAGTGAAGGGATGCGGCCTGCGGCATTGGAAAAAGTGTTGAAGGAAAAGAAGATCAAATTCGTCTATCTGAACCCCACCTTCCAAAACCCAACTGGCCACACCATGAGCGAGCATCGGCGCCAAGCGATCATCCGCCTTTGCCAGACCTACCAAGTACCGATCATTGAGGATGATGTTTTTAGCGAGTTGGCTTTTGATGAAGTACCGCCCAAGCTAAAATCCATGGCTCCCGAAACCGTCATTTATTTAGGCTCGCTTTCAAAATTACTTGGGTCATCAATCAAAATCGGCTGGCTTTTGGTGCCAGAAGCGTTAGCCGACCAATTTGCCCAAGCGAAAAAACGGATGGCGATCGATACCACGATCTTCCCGCAAGTCCTTGCCAACATCGCCTTACGCTCCTCTGATTACCACCAGCAGCAGCGGACACTGCTTACAGAAATGGCCCAGCGCCAGCAAGACCTACTCCAACTCTTGCAGGCATTTCAGGAGGACTGGCAATGGCAGCCGACGAAAGGCGGTCTTTACCTGTGGTTGACTTGGCGTCACCGCACATTGACTCGCAAAGATTGGTCGCTCTTTTTGGCGAACGATTGCTTAGTAGCACCTGCGTTTCTTTTCAGTAACGATACGAATGGCTTGCGTTTGAACTATACCCGCTTAGCCAAAGATGATTTACCACGATTTCAAGAACGATTCACAAAAATCACCCAACAGTTAAAGGAGCAAACCTATGAACGAAACCATTGAGCTTTTGCACAATCATCGCACTTACCGACAATTTGACCCTGACTACCGCTTGAGCCAAGAACAAGTAACCGCGATTTTGACTGCCGCTCGTCAAGCACCAAGCTGGATGAATGGGCAAGCCTATTCGATCCTGGTGATCGACGACCCGCAGATCCGCCAACAAATGGTCGAATGGAATACTGGCAATCCTCATATCGCAGCAAGTTCACTCTTTCTGCTATTTTTAGCTGATTTAAATCGAACCAAAAAAGTTGCTGACGAAAAACAGACTCCCTATCCAATCGATGAGGGCTATCAGCCACTATTGATCGCCACCACTGATGCCAGCATCGCTTTGCAATCTGGTGCGATCGCTGCTGAATCACTGGGCTTAGGCACCGTCATTTCTGGCAGTGTCCGCAAAGACAGCGCCAAAATCGCTGAATTGTTGCACTTACCAGAATATGTCTATCCTGTGGCTGGCTTGAGCATCGGTAAACCAATCGTAGAAATGAAGGTCAAACCTCGCTTGCCAGAAGAAGCGGTCATTCATTACAACCATTATCAGGACTATTCTTATGAGGCGATCGAAGCGTACGATCAAACGATGACTGCTTTTGGAGAAGCCCGCGAGACCAAACCATGGTCAGAAAAATTCGCTGGCTTTTACAGCAATCGTCCTGACCAAGGATTTGACGCCTTCTTGAAGAAGCAAAATCTAATAAAATAAAAAGCACCGCTCTCTTTAGCTTCGATGAACCGTAACGGATTCATCAACGCTAGAGAGAGCGGCTTTTTTCTACAAAAGTCAAAAAAAGAGCAAAAGCGCGTACGCTTTTGCTCTTCGATCAATCAAATTAAGCTTGGATTGAAGTTACAACGCCTGAACCAACAGTACGTCCGCCTTCACGAATTGAGAAACGAGTTCCGTCTTCGATAGCGATTGGGTGGATCAATTCAACGTCGATTGTTACGTTATCACCAGGCATAACCATTTCAGTTCCTTCTGGTAATTCAACAACACCAGTTACGTCAGTTGTACGGAAGTAGAACTGAGGACGGTAGTTAGTGAAGAATGGAGTGTGACGTCCACCTTCTTCTTTTGTTAAAACGTAAACTTCAGCTTTAAATTTTGTATGAGGTGTGATTGTACCAGCTTTAGCCAATACTTGTCCACGTTGGATGTCTTCACGAGCAACACCACGTAGCAATGCACCAATGTTATCCCCTGCTTCAGCATAGTCTAACAATTTACGGAACATTTCAACACCAGTTACAGTTGTTTTAGCAGTTTCTTCAGCAATACCAACGATTTCAACTTCGTCACCAACGCGAACTTGTCCACGTTCAACACGGCCTGTAGCAACAGTACCACGTCCAGTGATTGAGAATACGTCTTCGACTGGCATCATGAATGGTTTGTCAGTGTCACGTTCTGGAGTTGGAACGTATTCGTCAACTGCAGCCATTAATTCCATGATTTTTTCTTCGTATGAAGCATCGCCTTCAAGAGCTTTCAAAGCAGAACCAGCGATTACAGGAACATCGTCGCCTGGGAAGTCATATTCTGACAATAAGTCACGAACTTCCATTTCAACTAATTCTAGTAATTCTTCGTCATCAACCATATCCATTTTGTTTAAGAAAACAACGATGTATGGTACACCAACGTTACGTGATAACAAGATGTGTTCACGTGTTTGAGGCATAGGACCATCAGCAGCAGATACTACTAAGATCGCGCCGTCCATTTGAGCAGCACCAGTGATCATGTTTTTAACGTAGTCCGCGTGTCCTGGGCAGTCAACGTGAGCATAGTGACGTGCTTCAGTTTCGTACTCAACGTGAGCAGTTGAGATAGTGATTCCGCGTTCGCGTTCTTCTGGAGCGCCATCGATTTGGTCGTAAGCTGAAGCTTGAGCCAAACCTTTTTTAGATAATACAGTTGTGATAGCAGCTGTAAGTGTAGTTTTACCATGGTCAACGTGTCCGATCGTACCAATGTTTACGTGGGGTTTAGAACGGTCAAATTTTTCTTTTGCCATTTTAAAATGTTCCTCCTAAAAATGCAGTTTATTTTTTATATTTGATAGGTAGGGAGCCGCAGCTCCCCATCCCTTATCATCGATAATATTGTACACGAAACTCAGAAAAAAATATAGCTTTTTACTTAATTTCCTATACTTCCATCAATTATTCAGCTTTGCCGCCGTTTTTCTTGATGATTTCTTCTTGAACAGATTTTGGTACATCTTCATAGTGATCAAATGTCATCATGAACGTACCGCGACCTTGTGTTGATGAACGAAGTGTCGTTGCGTAACCAAACATTTCAGCTAATGGCACGATTGCGTTCACGATTTGTGAGTTACCGTGTGCTTCCATTCCTTCTACGCGTCCACGACGAGCAGTTACGTGACCCATAACATCACCTAAGTAATCTTCTGGTACAGTGATAACTACTTTCATCATTGGTTCAAGAATTACTGGATTTGCTTTCTTCGCTGCAGCACGTAAAGCCATAGAAGCTGCAACACGGAAGGCAGTTTCACTTGAATCGACATCATGGTATGAACCATCATAAAGTTTTGCTTTGATGTCTACTAATGGGTAACCGGCTAAGACACCGTTCGCCATTGAGTCTTCAAGTCCTTTTTCAACTGCTGGGATGTATTCACGAGGAACCACACCACCGACAATCGCGTTTTCGAATTCGAAGCCTTTACCTTCTTCGTTTGGTGTAAATTCGACCCATACGTGACCGTATTGACCTTTACCACCAGACTGACGTACAAATTTACCTTCCGCTTGTGTTGCTGCACGGAATGTTTCACGATAAGAAACTTGAGGCGCACCTACGTTTGCTTCAACTTTAAATTCGCGACGCATACGGTCAACTAAGACGTCCAAGTGAAGTTCTCCCATACCAGCGATAACAGTTTCGCCTGTTTCAGCGTTTGTTTCCACACGGAATGATGGATCTTCTTCAGCAAGTTTTTGTAAAGCAACCCCCATTTTATCTTGGTCAGCTTTTGATTTAGGCTCAACAGCGACTTCGATAACTGGTTCTGGGAATTCGATTGATTCAAGGATTACTGGTGATTTTTCATCACATAGTGTATCCCCAGTTGTTGTGTCTTTCAAACCAACAGCAGCGGCGATATCGCCTGAGTATACTGTTTGGATTTCAGCACGTGTGTTGGCGTGCATTTGTAGGATACGACCGATACGTTCGCGTTTGCCTTTTGAAGCATTCAATACGTATGATCCAGAGTTCAAGATACCTGAATACACACGGAAGAATGTCAAACGACCTACGAATGGGTCAGTCATTACTTTAAATGCTAATGAAGCAAATGGTGCTTCATCGTCAGCCGGACGATCAGTTTCTTCGTCTGTTTTAGGATTGATCCCTTTAATCGCAGGAACATCAAGTGGTGAAGGCAAGTAGTCGATGACTGCATCCAACATCAATTGAACCCCTTTGTTTTTAAAGGCAGATCCACAAAGAACAGGGAAAAAGTCAACAGTCAGTGTTGCTTGACGAATACCAGCTTTCAATTCTTCTTCAGTGATTTCTTCACCTTCCAAGAATTTCATCATTAGTTCTTCATCAGTATCAGCAACAGCTTCGATTAATTTTTCGCGCCATTCTTCAGCTAATTCTACATATTCTTCAGGAATTTCAGTCTCTTGGATTTCAGTTCCTAAGTCATTTGTGTAGATTTCAGCTTTCATTTTTACTAAGTCGATAATACCAGTAAAGTCATCTTCCGCACCAATTGGTAATTGGATTGGGTGAGCATTTGCTTGTAAACGATCATGTAAAGTTGATACAGAGTATAAGAAGTCTGCACCAATTTTGTCCATTTTGTTACAGAATACAACACGTGGTACGCGGTAATCTGTCGCTTGACGCCAAACTGTTTCTGTTTGAGGTTCTACACCTGATTGTGAGTCCAACACAGTTACAGCACCATCAAGTACACGCAATGAACGTTGCACTTCGATTGTGAAGTCCACGTGTCCTGGTGTGTCGATGATATTTACGCGGTTTTCTTTCCATTGCGCAGTTGTCGCAGCAGAAGTGATTGTGATCCCACGTTCTTGTTCTTGTTCCATCCAGTCCATTTGAGAAGCACCTTCATGTGTTTCACCAATTTTATGGATTTTACCTGTGTAATAAAGGATACGTTCAGTTGTCGTTGTTTTACCAGCGTCAACGTGGGCCATGATCCCGATATTACGAGTTTTTTCTAGCGAAAATTCTCTTGCCATTCTAGGTTGTTCCCCTCTCATTCTTACTTAACTTAAGCTAAGGTTGTCTCAGTACCTTCCAATAAAAAGCAGTGAGGATCTTACCAACGATAGTGAGCAAATGCGCGGTTGGCTTCCGCCATTTTGTGTGTGTCTTCGCGTTTTTTCACAGAAGCACCAGTGTTGTTTGCTGCATCCATGATTTCTTTTGCAAGACGTTCTTCCATTGTGTGTTCGCCACGCAAACGAGCGTAGTTTACCACCCAACGAAGACCTAGAGTTGTACGACGTTCAGGACGTACTTCTACTGGTACTTGGTAGTTAGAACCACCGACACGGCGAGCTTTAACTTCCAATACAGGCATAATGTTTTTCATTGCTTGTTCGAAAACTTCCAATGGATCATTTCCTGTAGATTCTTTGATAATGCCAAAAGCATTGTAGATAATATTTGCAGCAACACCGCGTTTACCATCAACCATTACACGGTTGATCAAACGAGTTACTAATTTTGAGTTATAAATAGGATCTGGTAAAACATCACGTTTTGCAACAGGACCTTTACGAGGCATCCGTAACTCCTCCTTCCGAGATATCAGTTCTGATTTAAATAAGATTCATTTGATCTGTTTGTCTTAAAGATTAAGCTTTAGGACGTTTTGTACCATATTTAGAACGAGATTGTTTACGATCGTTAACACCGGCAGTATCCAATGCACCACGAACGATATGGTAACGTACCCCTGGTAAGTCTTTTACACGTCCACCACGTAACAAGACCACGCTGTGTTCTTGTAAGTTGTGTCCGATACCTGGAATATAAGCTGTCACTTCAATCAAGTTTGACAAACGAACACGCGCATATTTACGTAGAGCTGAGTTCGGTTTTTTCGGTGTCATAGTTCCCACACGAGTAGCTACCCCACGCTTTTGAGGTGAGTTAACATTCGTTTGAGCTTTCTTGAAACTGTTATATCCTTTGTTCAATGCTGGTGAATTTGATTTTTCAACCTTGGATTTACGAGGTTTACGTACTAATTGATTAATTGTAGGCATCCCTAGTTGTCCTCCTTCCTTGATTCGCTTTATAGTCCCACACATCCAGGTGGTTCTTTTTTTGCGATAAAAAATAATGCATTCTCTGCATTCATATCAACTATGCTTTGATAGACAGTCAGCACGTCTCCAACGAGAGACCTGTAGATAAAGCACCTTTGATAGAATATCATGCTTATTCTTACCTGTCAAGTATCCTCCCAAGCTTTTTTCAAAAGAAATCTGTTACGAAAAAATCCGCAAATTTTGCGCTTCTTCCTATATAATAGAGACAAAGCATTTATTTAAAAAAGGCGGGAAGAAAATGAACCTAAAAGAAATGGTCGGCATTGAAGCGGCTAGTTATGTAAAAGATGGCATGGTCGTTGGCTTGGGCACTGGCTCAACAGCCTACTACATGATTGAAGAACTGGGTCGACGTGTAAAAGAAGAAGGTCTATCGATCACTGGTGTCCCAACTTCTTGGGCATCGAAAAAACAAGCAGAAGGATTAGGTATCCCGATTCGCACCATCGATGAAGTGGACGCTGTGGATCTAACGATCGACGGTGCAGATGAGATCAGCAAGGATTATCATGGCATCAAAGGCGGCGGTGCAGCCCTTTTATTCGAAAAAATCGTGGCGTCTAACTCCAAAAAAGTTTTGTGGATCGTTGATGAATCGAAAATGGTCGAAACACTTGGTGCCTTCCCGTTGCCAGTGGAAGTGATCCCTTATGGCAGCCAACAACTGTTGCGTCTGTTCGAGAAGAAAAACTACCATCCAAAACTGCGTCTGAATGAAGAAGGCGAACCTTTAAAAACCGATTGCAGCAATTACATCATCGATCTTCATCTAGAAACGATCACCGCTCCTACTGAGTTGGCACAGGAATTAGATGCTACAGTGGGCGTGGTTGAACACGGTCTGTTTTTGGATATGGTTCATACGATCATTGTCGGATTGCCTGAAGGACCGAGTACCAAGCACGTTAGATAAAGGAAACAAAAAAGGAGAAGCAAAAATGCTTCTCTTTTTTTCGTTATTTTTCTTCAATCGACTTAATTTTTATTATTTTTTGTGCAAATTACCCTATCATTTAAGAAATAATTATGATACATTCAATAAAAAGGGAAAGGTAGGAGGGTTTATGAAAATCATAGGCTATGCTCGTTCAACGATCACCGATAACTCAACAAGTGAACAATTAAACAAGCTCGAAGAATTTGGGTGTCATGAATTTTTCCATGAGACATTTAGCGTGGAAGAAAGTGAAGAAAATCATTCATTGGAGTCAGTGGTGGCACAAATGCAGCCCGGTGACACCTTAGTCGTTACGGAACTGCATCGTTTAGGGAAGACGACCAGACAGCTGACCGATCTCACGGATCTATTAAAACAGCGAGAGCTTCATCTGGTTTCACTGGCAGAACAAATCGATACCCGCGGTCCGATGGGACAGGTTTACTTCAATTTGATGGAAGGACTTGCGATCATGGAACGCTCACTCATCAAAGAGCGCACGCTGGTCGGCTTAAATAAAGCCCGCAAAAAAGGCAAAATTGGCGGTCGTCCAAAGATCGATCCAAAAACGATCAAAAAAATCCGTCAATTGTACTACGAAAAAAAAGAAACGATTCAATATATTTCTGAAAAATGCGGTGTTTCTGTAGGTACATGCTATAAATACATAAAATTATCCGAAGAAGAATGGAACAAGTTACGTTCATAGTTGTCGACTCCCCCTAGAACAGCATGAAACAAAAGCGGTCCTCTTTTTAATGATCCCCTTTTGTTTTTCCTTAAGAATGGCGTTTTCCCCCAGCTTTTCCTCCAAAACCATGGAAATTCTTTGAGAAAGAGTGTACAATAAATACGGAATTGAAAATTTCAGAAAAATATCGAATATCTAAAGGAGAGTTTTACATGCCAAAATTAGTATTTTCTCGTCATGGACTAAGCGAATGGAACAAATTAAACCAGTTTACCGGTTGGGCTGATGTTGATCTAGCGCCAGAAGGTGTCGAAGAAGCAATCGAAGGCGGACGTAAAATCAAAGAAGCAGGCATCGAATTTGACGTTGCTTACACATCTGTTTTAACTCGTGCCATCAAAACTTGTAATTACATTTTAGAATATTCTGATCAACTTTGGGTACCAACGATCAAATCATGGCGCTTAAACGAACGTCATTACGGTAAATTACAAGGTTTAAATAAAAAAGAAACTGCTGAAAAATACGGTGACGAACAAGTACACATCTGGCGTCGTTCTTACGATGTTTTACCTCCATTGATGGAAGCTTCAGATGAAGGTTCTGCTGCAAACGACCGTCGTTATGCAATGCTTGACCCTCGCGACGTACCTGGTGGAGAAAACTTAAAAGTTACTTTAGAACGTGCATTGCCTTTCTGGCAAGATGAAATCGCCCCAGCATTAAAAGACGACAAAACTGTCTTAGTTGCGGCTCACGGAAACTCTCTACGTGCATTAGCAAAACATATCGAAGGTATTTCTGACGAAGATATCATGGATCTTGAGATCCCAACTGGTCAACCACTTGTTTATGAATTGAACGATGATTTGACTGTTGCGAAAAAATACTACTTATAAGCCTCGCTTATCGCTGCCCTTTTTAACCAAAGGGCAGTTTTTTTATTGGCATTTTCTCCCCCCTCTTTTATAATTGAGGGCATACTCGAAAGGAGCTTATTATGAAACTAGTCAAAAATGATACCGTTTTATTTTTAGGTGACAGCATCACAGATTGCGATCGTGATCGCCAAGACCCCCACGATTTAGGACATGGGTTTGCCCGTCTCGTTGCCGATCAGCTGGCAGAGAAATTCCCCACTGCGGGCTTTACCTTTTATAACCGCGGGATCGGCGGCAATAAAGCTGCCGATGTCTTAGCCCGTCTCCAAGAAGATTGCCTCCAATTAGCGCCTGACGTCTTGGTCTTTATGATTGGGATCAACGACACGTGGCACAATGCCGGTGGTCCCGATTTTGGTTCAGAAGCTGCGGCAACGTCCTTTGAGGCAACCTACCGTCAAATTCTGGAACAAGTGACCCAACAAGGGATCACGCGTATTTTCTTGCTGGAACCTTTTGTATTGCCATATCCTGAAGATCGCCAAACCTGGCGGATCGATCTTGATCCGAAAATCCAAATCGTTCGTCGCTTAGCTGCCGCCTTTCATTGTCAACTGCTGCCGCTGGATGGCTTGTTTGCCGAAGCATCCGTCGCTAGCTCCCCACAGGCACTGACAGGCGATGACGGTGTGCACCCTACTCCTGCAGGACACGCCTTGATTGCGAATCAGCTAATGGCCCGTTTGGCTTTTTCTTCTGAAGGGTAAATAAACAGACCGCTCCGCGACAACCAAGTCGCAGGAACGGTCTGTTTAATGATTAAAGATAGGTTGAAGGAGTCAAGGAATCTTGGTAGATTGCGATCACGTCTTCTTCTTGTAGCGGTACATACGCATTTGTTGCAATAGAGCTGAATTGAACTGCTTGAGCCGCCATTTCAGCAAAATGAGTGTCATCGGCGATTCCCACTTCTGGCAAAGTCATCGGAATATCGCAAGAAGCAAAAAAGTCATACAGTTTTTGAATCCCCATTCGGGCAGCTAATTCTGGCACTGCTTCTTGGACACCAAAGACTTCTCTGGCAAAACGCGCAAATTTCGGCGCCGTTTCTTCATTCAATACATGAAGCATCCAGCGTGGGGTCAGGATCGCTAAGCCGATGCCATGGGTAATGTCATAAAACGCACTCAACTCATGCTCCATCGCATGACAAGACCATGCACCACCCTTGCCGCTTCCAGTCAAACCATTTAAGGCTAAGGTGCTCGCCCACATCAAATTCGCCCGTGCGTCATAGTCCGAGGGATCCTTTAATGCGATGGGCAGATTTTTAATGACTGCTTTTAGCAATCCTTCTGCTACACCGTCTTGGACATCTGTTCCTTCTGTTTTACTGAAATAATTTTCAATCAGATGGCTCATGATATCCGCTGAACCGGCAGCCGTTTGATAACGACTGACACTAAAGGTCGTTGTTGGATCTAAAAAGGATACTTTCGGTAAAAATTCGGGTCCGTGAACGCCAAGTTTTTGTTTCGTTTCTAGATTAGAGATCACTGCGCCGCGATTCATTTCACTGCCGGTAGCCGCAAGGGTCAAGATCGTTACTAATGGAATCGCTGGTCCTTGATAGCTTCTGGAAAGTACTAAGTCCCAAGGCTCTTGCTCACTGCAAGCCGCCCCAGCAATCACTTTGCTGCAATCAATTACAGAACCGCCGCCAACAGCTAAAATGACGTCGATCTTTTCTGAACGACAAAGAGCGGCTCCTTGACGAACGGTTTCGATTCGTGGATTTGGATCGACACCAGTCAATTCAGTGACTTGATTGCCGTTGGCAGTCAATTGCGCCATGACTGCATCGTACAAGCCGTTTTTCTTGATACTGCCGCCACCATAGACTAGCAAGACGTTTTTTCCAAATGTATTCAGTACTTCTGGCAATTCGTTCAGACGGTCTTTCCCAAAACGAATGTCCGTCGTTACATGAAACGTAAAATTATTCATTGTCTCGTCTCCTTTTTACACCTTTTCTTTTCATTAAACCATTTTCTGGCAAAAGTGCAACGCTTCTTCGTGGCTTTTTGCCAACAAAAAAAGATAACACATTCTCGGTTGCATGCAAACCAATACGATTTGGCTGCTTGCTCTCTCAAAAGCAAGCAGCCCTCGCATCGTTCATGCACCGATCCTGTGGTATCTTTTTTACGCAATCGCTGTTTCTAAGCCAACTTTGATCATGTCGTTAAACGTCGTTTGTCTTTCTTCTGGCGTTGTTTCTTCTCCAGTGATGATGTGGTCGCTGACAGTACAGATCGCTAAGGTTTGAACGTGGAATTTCGCCCCTAAATAGTATAAGGCTGCGGCTTCCATCTCAACACCCATCACTCCAAGGTCTGCCAACTGTAACGTTTCCGTCATGTCATCTTTGTAGAAGGTATCTTCAGATAAGATGTTGCCGACGTGGGTCGTAAATCCTGATTCAATCGCTGTATCATAGGCTTTACGCAGCAGTGCAAAGTCAGCGATTGGTGGGAAATGGAAACTTTGGAAGTTTTTTGCCACCATCGAGGAACTTGTTGCTGCCGCTTGGGCAATCACAAGATCACGCACATGGACATCTTTTGAGATGGCACCACACGTACCGACCCGAATCAATTTCTTCACGCCGTAAGAGTTGATCAATTCATGGGCATAGATGCTCGCTGAAGGCATGCCCATGCCGGTTCCTTGGACAGAGACCCGCTCGCCCTTATAAACGCCTGTATAGCCCAACATTCCCCGAACATTGTTGTAACAGATCGGGTCTTCTAAAAATGTTTCAGCAATATATTTTGCCCGCAGTGGATCACCTGGTAACAAGATTTTGTCTGCGATCTCGCCTGCTTTTGCTTCGATATGAACGCTCATTCGTTTTTCTCCTTTGGTCTGCTTTTTATAGTACTGCTAACGTTTCTTTGATCAACGCTTTAAATTCTGCCTTGACCCGTTCCGTCGTTTCCACGACTTCTTCGTGATTCAAGCTCGCTTGCATACCAGCAGCCAAGTTTGTGATGCAAGAAACACCTAAGACTTTCAAGCCACTGTGAACAGCAACGATCACTTCTGGGACAGTCGACATACCGACAGCATCGGCACCGATCGTCCGAGCAAAGCGGATCTCTGCTGGCGTTTCATACGTAGGACCTGAGAAGCCCATATAGACGCCTTCTTTTAAGTGCAATCCTTTTGATGCGCCAACTTTTTGTGCCGCTTCCCGATAAGGCAAATGGTAAGCTTGGCTCATATCTGGGAAACGTGGACCCATTTCTTCTTCGTTTTCACCAATCAGTGGGTTGTCCCCCATAAAGTTGATTTGATCGGTGATCAACATCAAGTCTCCAGGCTGGAAGCTTTCGTTCACACCGCCACAGGCATTGGTCACGACTAAGGAATGAGCTTTCAATGCCGCCATCACACGGACGGGGTAAGTGACCGTCTGCATCGAATGGCCTTCATAATAATGGAATCGTCCTTGCATCGCTAAGACTTTTTTCCCAGCTAATGTTCCATAGACCAATTGTCCAGCATGACCGACCACTGTCGAAACAGGAAAATGCGGGATATCGTTATAAGGCAACACGATTGGATTTTCGATCTCATCGGCTAGTTCACCTAAGCCAGATCCTAAAATCAACCCAAATTCCACTTCACCGACGCCGCTTCCTTTGATAAATGCCGTTGTTTCTTGTAATTTCTCATGTAACGTTGTCATTTCATCACCTCTAATTTAAATGTTTTAAAAAGCTTGTTCCGTTTTCTGTAGCTGAAACACCAAAGTTTTCAGCGATCGTTGCGGAAATATCCGCATAGTAGCCTTGTGGCAATTGGCCTTGGCCTTGAAATTTCTTGCTGTACGCTAGTAATGGCACATATTCTCTCGTGTGATCCGTTCCCGTAAAGGTTGGGTCATTGCCGTGGTCAGCTGTGATCAACAGCAGATCCTCGTCTCCCATTGCTTCTAAGAGTTCTGGAATACGCAAATCAAAATCTTCAATGGCGTGGGCATACCCTACGACATCGCGACGGTGACCATAAAGCGCATCGAAGTCGACTAAGTTCGTAAAGCTTAGACCCGTAAAGTCTTGTTTCATCACCTTCAATAATTGATCCACACCGTCCATATTGCTCTTCGTCCGTACAGAATCGGTGATTCCTTGCCCGTTGAAGATATCATTGATTTTCCCAACGGCGATCACGTCTTTTCCAGCTTCTTTCAATGAATCTAACACTGTATGGCCAAATGGATCGAGTGCGTAGTCATGACGATTGCTCGTACGAGTAAAGTTTCCAGGCTCACCGACATAAGGACGCGCGATGATGCGGCCGATCATATACGGCTCATCTTTCGTGATATCCCGAACGTACTGACAAATACGATACAATTCTTCTAATGGAATGATTTCCTCATGAGCGGCGATCTGCAACACTGGGTCAGCCGAAGTGTAAACGATCAGATCCCCGGTCTTCATTTGATGTTCGCCAAAGTCATCAATGACTGCTGTCCCAGAATACGGCGCATTGCAGACGATTTTGCGTCCAGAGAACGCTTCGATCTGTTGCAATAATTCATCGGGAAACCCATCTGGAAATACGCGGAAAGGCTTTTGGATATTCAAGCCCATGATCTCCCAGTGACCCGTCATCGTATCTTTCCCAACAGAAACTTCTTCCAATTTGGTTGCATACCCATCATGGTCAGCTACCGCCTTTACGCCTTCTAAAGGACGAATCGTCCCTAGGCCTAATTGTTCCAAGTGAGGGATCGTTAAGCCTGCTTCTTTTGCAATATGGCCTAATGTATCTGAACCGACATCACCAAAAGCTGCCGCATCAGGTGCTTCACCAATTCCGACTGAATCCATCACGATCAAGTGTACACGTTTAAACATTCTATTCCCTACTTTCTTTATTTTATGCTTTTACAAGCGGATCTACTACCTCTATCATACTAAACTTAAGCAAAAATTGCGCTGGGTTGCTTTGGAAATTTCCTGACGCTTTCCTTTCACCCAGAGGATAGAAAAAGGGCAGGACACAGCAACACATTCATGTCCCATAGCCCCACCCTTTCATACTGAAAAAATTATTTAGATTTAATGTAGTTCTTCCCGTTAGCTTTCGGACCAGCAGCTTTTCCAAGGAAAAGAACGAGCACGATGATCGTCAAGGCATAAGGCGCAGCTTGTAAGTAAACTGCTGGAATGGAAGAGATGATTGGCAGCTGGCCACCTACGATACTGATGTTTTGCGCGAAACCGAAGAAAATCGCTGCTCCCATCGCACCAAGTGGATTCCATTTACCAAAGATCATCGCAGCCATCGAGATAAACCCTTGACCGGCGATCGTTGTCACAGCAAAGCGACCCGCGATCGATTGAGCAAACAAGGCACCGCCCATCCCACCAAGGAATCCAGAGATCAAGACGCCTGAGTAACGCATCACGTAAACATTGATCCCTAAGGTATCAGCTGCTTGAGGATGCTCACCGACAGAACGAAGACGCAACCCAAAGCGTGTTTTGAAAATCACGAACCACGCGATCACTGAGATCAAAATGGCGAAGTACGCCGGTAAGAACGTTTGATTAAAGAAAATCGGGCCAATGATAGGAATATCTTTAAGAATCGGGAAATTGAAATACCCCAATGTCCGTTGGATGTTATCGGTTTGCCCTTTGTTGTAGATCGCTTTAACTAAGAACACGGCCAAAGCTGGTGCCATCAAGTTCATCACCGTACCACTGATGATGTGGTCTGCACGGAAGTTGATGGTTGCCACCGCATGCAGCAAGGAGAAAACCACACCGACAAGTCCGCCGACGAGCATCCCTAACCACGGTGTCCACGCACCAAATTGTGACGCAAATTCAATATTGAAAACAATCGAGCTAAAAGCACCCATAACCATGATTCCTTCAAGACCCACGTTAACGATCCCGCTTCGCTCTGAGAACACGCCACCTAGCGCCGTCAAAATCAGAGGAGACGCATAAATCAATGTTTGAGTGACGATAGAAGAAATTAAACTAATATCCATTAGATGGTTCCTCCTTCCTGATCTTGATCGTTTGGTTGGGCTTCAATCTCCTGTACGACCAGCGCTTCTTTTTTGCCGTCAAAGATTTTTGCCAACAAGAAACGAATCACAAAACTGATCGCTACGAAGAAAATAATAATTGCGATATTAACATCAACTAATTCAGATGGAATACCTGCAAACTGCATGCCTTGTCCACCTAATTTCAAAATACTGAACAAGAGGGCTGAAAGCAAGATTCCGATCGATGAGCCGCTTCCTAACAAGGATACAGCCATACCGTCAAACCCGATGCTTAATGATGACCCTTGAACGAAGAAGTTTTCAAACGTTCCTAGTCCTTGAACAACTCCACCTAATCCGGCAAGTGTCCCAGAGATGATCATGGAGATAATGATCGTCCGTTTGCTGCTCATCCCAGCATATTCAGAAGCGCTTGGGTTCAAGCCCACCGCGCGGATCTCATAACCAAGAGTGGTTTTTTTCATCAAGAACCAAACCAAAACTAAGAAGATCAAGGCTAAGAAGATCCCTAAGTTCAAGCGAGAGTTGCTCGTGATGCTTGCTAGAAACGGCGTCTGCATGGAGGCATTTTCCCCCACCATTTTCGTGACCCCTTTTGTCGTGATCATGGATTCACTCATCACATTATTGACTAAATGGTTCCCCGTATAAAGCAAGATATAGTTCATCATGATCGTCACGATGACTTCACTTGTTCCAAAGAATGCCCGTAGGAAACCAGGAATCGCAGCTGCGATCGCCCCGCATAAAGCCCCTACGATCACGGCTAATGGCAAGACCACCAACCGAGGCGCATCCGGCATCGCCAGTGCGACCCAGATACTGGCAACCCAACCTGCTAGCGCTTGACCAGAAAGACCGATATTGAAGAATCCTGCTGAGTTTGCAACGGCAAATCCCAGAGCAGTAAAGATCAAGGGTCCTGCTGTAACAAAAATCTCACCAATGTTGCGGGCATTTAACCCACCTGTTTGTCCGTTGATAAAAACGGTCCGGAACATTTGTGTATACCCTGTGATCGGGCTGTAGCCGAAGGCCGCCATGATGATTCCGCCAAGGACGAATCCCAACAAGACAGCGATGATCGGCACTAATATATTGCGGATCTTTTCTTTGCGGTTATTCAACCGAACCACCTACTTCCTCCATTTGCAGCTCTCGTCTTGCTTCCTCCAAGGAGTACCCTGCCATCAACAAGCCAAGCTCTTTCTCTGATGTTTCTTTCGGATCAACGACCCCAACGATCTCACCAGCATGAATAACAGCAATGCGGTCTGATACATTCAAAATTTCATCTAATTCAAAGCTGACTAATAAAACAGCTTTGAACTTATCCCGTTGTTCAATCAAGCGTTTGTGGATAAATTCGATCGCTCCGACATCCAACCCACGGGTCGGATTGGCAACGATCAATAGATCAGGATCGCGGCTGATTTCTCGTGCGATAATCGCTTTTTGTTGATTCCCGCCGGACAATGCCCGTGCCGGTACGATCTCATTGACTGTTCGTACGTCAAATTCTTGAATCAAGTCACGAGCAAACTCGTTGATTTCTCCATAATCTAAGACACCTGCATTACTCAAAGGTTTTTTGTAGTAGGTTTGTAAGGCGATGTTTTCTGATAACATCATATCCAAGACAAGCCCGTATTTATGGCGGTCTTCTGGCACATGACCAACGCCGGCTTCGGTGACTTTCCGAGGCTTGAAGTTGGTGATGTCATCGCCATTCAGCAAGACCTTGCCACTTTCGACTTTCCGTAAACCAGTGATGGCTTGTAACAGCTCTGATTGCCCATTGCCATCAATACCAGCAATCCCCAATACTTCACCTGCACGTACTTCTAAGCTTAAGTTTTTGACTGCTTCTAAGCCACGGTTTTCTTTTACGACTAAGTTTTCAACAGAAAGCACGACTTCTTTTGGTGACGCCTCTTTCTTCGGTGTCTTGAAGGACACAGAACGACCAACCATCATATCGGCCAACTGTTGGGAGCTGACGTCTTTGACATTGACAGTGCCGATCCCTTGCCCCCGACGGATAACTGTACAACGGTCTGCCACCGCTTTGATCTCATCCAGTTTGTGGGTGATCAAGATGATCGATTTCCCTTCACGCACCAATCCGCGCATGATCTCGATCAGTTCTTCGATTTCTTGCGGTGTCAAAACTGCCGTTGGTTCATCAAAAATCAGTACATCTGCGCCGCGGTAAAGAGTCTTCAAGATCTCTACCCGTTGTTCCATCCCAACAGAGATGTCACGCACATAGGCATCTGGATCAACCGATAAACCATATTGTTCAGAAACTTTTTTGATTTCTTTGCGGGCTTTCTTGCGATCTAACACACCGAGATGATGGGGTTCGCTCCCCAAAATGATATTTTCTGTTACAGTAAAGGCGTCTACCAGCATGAAATGCTGATGCACCATCCCGATCCCCAATTTGTTTGCTGCGGTCGGACTCGTGATATTCACTTTTTCACCATTCATCCAGATTTCACCAGATGTTGGTTCCAATAATCCTGACAGCATATTCATCAAGGTCGACTTGCCCGCTCCATTTTCACCAAGCAATGCGTGGATTTCTCCTGGCCTTACTTGCAAGTTGACATCGTCATTGGCTTTGAACGTTCCAAACTCTTTGGTGATATGACGCATTTCTACAACATATTTTTCCTCAGCCAAATTACTCACATCCTTACTTTCTAATTCGCTTATACAAACCATTCGTCATGTCAAAAAAATAATTGCTATTGCTTAGGATGATTACTATCCTCATGAAAACCCGTAGCTTTCATCAACATAGTAATCCAACAACGATCATCTTGCCCTAGGCTAGGGCAAGATAACCGAAAAGAACCACTTTATTTTTCAGGTGTTTCTGGTACTTCTACTTTGCCGTCGATCACGTCTTGTTTCGCTGTTTCGATCGCTGCTTTGGCATCATCTGAAAGGAACCCTTCAGTAATGTCTACACCGCCATCTTTCAAGCCGTAAACAATGTGTTCGCCGCCAGGGAAGTTATCTTCTAACGCACGAGTTGAGATATCTTGTACCGCTGCGCCAACACCTTTCAATGTTGAAGCCAGTGTGAAGTTATCTTCTTTGCCGTCAGCAGTTGTGAATTTTCCTTCGTCTTGTTGATCGCTATCCACACCGATGACCCAAACTTTTTTGTCTTCTAGGTCTGCTTCGTTCAATTGTTCGTTGATTGCTTTTGCTTCCTGGAAGACACCTGCACCAGTACCGCCAGATGCGTGGAAGATTACGTCAGCGCCGCCTTGATACATTGAAGCTGCCAATGCTTTTCCTTTGGCAGGATCACCAAATGATGCTGCATATTGAGAATCAATGGTAATTTCTTTGCCTAGTTTTTCAGCTGCGTCTTGAACACCCTTTGTGAAACCAGCTTCGAAACGGTCGATAACGACGCCTTCTTCACCACCGATGAAGCCGACTTTGTTTGTTTTGGTTGTATAAGCTGCAGCATAACCAGCTAAGTAAGCTGCTTCATTATCTTTAAATGTTGCTGAAACAACGTTGTCTTTGCCTTCGATCACATCATCGATGATCCCGAATTGTGTATCAGGGTTTTGGTCAGCTGCTGCTGCGATTGAATCTTTCAATAAGTAACCCACACCGAAAATCGTTTTGAAACCATTTTGAACGGCACCATTTACGTTTGTTGTGTATTCTGATGCTTCATTTGATTGCACGTAGTCATAACCACCAGCACCGCGAGCGATCCCGTGTTCTTCCCCCCATGCTTCTAAGCCTTCCCATGCGGATTGGTTGAATGAACGGTCATCCACCCCGCCGATATCGGTAACGATTGCGACACTATGCGCTGCATCAGTCGTACCGTCTGCAGAACCGCCACCAGTTGAATCAGTTGAACCTGAATTTCCTCCGCCACAAGCACCAAGTAAAGTCAACCCAGCTACTGCAACAATACCTAAACTAAATAATTTTGCTTTTTTCATTGCTGTAAAGCCCCCTAAAAATATAGTTTTTTTCAACAGCCGCATCGACTGAATGAACATGGTTTATAAATCTTTGTTCGTAAAGTAATAAGGCAATAGGCCTTCTACCGTGGTTTCTTTGATGACACCATCATCGCCGACTAAGGTCACCGGCATATCTGGCGCACAAAATTCCACCATGACCTGGCGGCAAGCACCGCAAGGAGAGATCGGTTCTGGCGTATGACCCGCCACAACCAAATGTTGAAACTCTTTTTCGCCTTCAGAAACGGCTTTGAAAAAAGCCGTTCGTTCTGCGCAATTTGTTAAGCCATATGAGGCATTTTCAATGTTGATCCCTTGATATATCGTCCCATTTTTGGCAACGAGACAAGCACCGACCGGAAACTTAGAGTACGGCACATACGCTTTATCTAAGGCGGAAACGGCGGTGTCGATCCACTCTTTTTTCGCTATTGTCATTGTCTTCCCCGCTCTTGTTTTTAATTTTTGCTACTTTACTTAATGCTAGGCTTAATAGCCAGCACCTGTTGAGCCAGTCACGATGGCAACACTTGCGCTTGTTCCTAAGCGATTTGCCCCCGCTTCGACCATAGCTGCCGCTTCTGCTTCGTTGTGGATACCACCGGAAGCTTTGACACCCATTTCTGGTCCTACAGTTTCACGCATCAAGCGAACATCTTCAATGACTGCCCCACCAGTTGAAAAGCCAGTTGAGGTTTTCACGAAATCTGCACCGGCTGCTTTGGCTAATTCACAGGCTTTGACGATTTCTTCGTTGTCTAATAACGCTGTTTCAATGATTACTTTGACAAGCGCTTTGTCTTTGGCTGCTTCAACGACTGCTTCGATGTCTGCTTGAACTTTTTTGTATTGTTTTGATTTCAAGGCACCTACGTTGATTACCATATCGACTTCATCTGCGCCGTTTTTGATCGCATCTGTTGTTTCATAAGCTTTGACCTCAGATGTGTTTGCCCCTAAAGGAAAACCGATCACGGTACAAACAGCCGTTGGTTCGCCTTGTAATTTTTCTGCTGCTAATGAAACCCACGTTGGATTGATGCAGACAGAATAGAAGTGATAGGTTTTTGCCTCTTCGATGATTCGTAAAACATCTTCCTCCGTTGCGTCTGCTTTCAAAATCGTGTGGTCGATCATGCGATTCAATTCCATTTTTATTCGCTCCTTATTCTGTAATAATGTCATGGATCAATGGCGGTTCTGCGCCATCTTCCCCAATTTCAATATTTTGGTCGATCAATGCTTTGACATCCTCGATTGCTTCGGTATTGCTATAGATCGTCAATAGCGATTCCCCTTCAGATACGGATTCGCCAACTTTCTTATGCAATTTGATGCCCACTGCATGGTCGATGTCTTCGTCTTTGGTCTTACGACCTGCCCCTAACATCATCGCCGCGATCCCTAGCTCATTGGCAACTAATTTCGTCACCACGCCGCTAGTTTTCGCTGGGACCTCAACTTCATATTTTGCTGTCAAAATCTTGCTCGGGTCATCGATCACTGAAGCGTCTCCGCCTTGATCTATGATCATCTGTCTGAATTTTTCTAACGCTTTGCCTGAATGCAAGGCTTCTTCCAACAGTTGGCGTGCTTCTTCCAATGAATCAGCTTTTTTCGCTAAAACGACCATTTGGCTGCCCAGTGCATAGCACATTTCTTCCAAGTCTTTCGGTCCTTTTCCTTGCAGTGTCTCAATAGCTTCCACCACTTCCAAACTGTTCCCGATCGCTTCCCCTAGAGGTTGTGACATATCAGAAATGACTGCCATCGTTTGGCGATTTGCCAATTTTCCGATGCGGACCATCGTTTGGGCTAAGCGTTTGGCATCCTCCAAGTTTTTCATAAAGGCGCCATCGCCTGTGGTTACATCTAACACGATCGCATCGGCACCTGCCGCGATTTTTTTACTCATGATCGAGCTGGCGATCAATGGGATCGAACTAACCGTTGCCGTCACATCTCGTAAGGCATACAGTTTTTTGTCCGCAGGAGCTAAATCTCCTGATTGACCGATCACGGCCACTTTACTTTCGTTGACTAATCGGATAAAGTCGGCTTCAGAAAGCTCGATTTTAAATCCAGGGATCGCTTCAAGCTTGTCTAACGTCCCTCCGGTATAGCCTAAGCCGCGGCCAGACATTTTCGCAACCGGTACGCCAACACTAGCCACTAATGGCGCTAGGATCAACGTGGTCGTATCACCAACACCACCAGTCGAATGCTTATCGACTTTGATTCCTTCAATTGAGGATAGGTCGATCACTTCACCAGAATTTGCCATTGCTAGCGTTAAGTTCGTGATCTCTTCATCTGTCATATCTACATAAAAAATAGCCATCAACAAGGCACTCATTTGATAATCTGGAATACTTCCTTCAGTATACGCAGTTACAATGTAGTCAATTTCTTCCTTCGTCAATGACTTGCCGTCACGTTTCTTTTCAATTAAATCCACCATTCGCATCGAAATGACCCTCGCTTCCTTTAACATTATACAATAATTTTTCGTAGGGTAAACCACTTTAGTAAAACAGTTTACTAAATATCGCAAAACTATGAAAACACTTACAAGAAGAAATATACCGCATTATTTCTCGCTTGTCAATGTCTTCACGCTCTCACGAATAATTAATTTTGTATCAAAAATCTTATTTGGAATTCGCCGTGTCGGAAACTCAATGGCGTCCACTAAAAACTTCGCTGCGGTAAAACCGATCTCAAAGGTCGGCTGCATGACCGTGGTAAGCGGTGGTGTGATGTATTCCGATAATTTCAAGGCATCAAAGCCGATCACCGAGTAGTCTTCTGGTACTTTTTTACCCGCCTCATAAATCGCTTGATAACAGCCGATCGCCATGGCGTCGTTGCCGCAGAAGAACGCTGTGATCTCTTTGTACTTCAATAATTCTTTCGTTGCTTCGTACCCGCCGGTAACCGTTAATTCAGCATTTTCTACATATCGGCCTTTAAAAGGGATCTGATGGTCCTTTAAGGCATGGCGATAGCCATTGAACCGTTCCTCTAATTGATAGTAGCCGGTGATTTCTTTGAGCATCGCAATGTTGCGGTGACCGTTTTTGATCAAATAACTGACGGCTTGGTAGGCACCTTCGTATTCTTTCACGATCAAACGACCATTGTCCCGCTGATTGATCCCGCGATCGACTAAAATAATTGGTCGGTCATCAAAGAACCCGCTCTTCAAGGAATAATCCTCCGGCAGTAAATGCGGCGTCGCTAATAAGATACCATCTACCGAACGATGAGACAGTTCATTCAAATATTGAACCTCTTTTTCTTGGCTGTGGCGCGAATTGCATAACACTAGCATGTAACCTAGTGGATTGAAATAACTTTCCGCCCCTTCAATGACTTTAGAGAAAAAGAAATCCGTCACATCAGGCACGATCATTCCGATCGTTTTTGAATGGCGGTTGATAAGATTCGAAGCAAAAAAATCCGGCTTATAGTGATATTTATTTACGATATCTAAGACCCGCTTCCGGGTTTCTTCACTAAAACGGCTGCCTTTATTGTTTAGGATCTGCGACACGGTCGTGACAGAGACGCCAGCCATTTCAGCAATCTGTTTAATCGTCAATTTCATCTGCTTCTCTCCTCTCTTGCCTAAAGTGTAGCAAATTTTTCTCAAAAAAAATAGCACACTTTCAACAAGTGTGCGACTTTCTTTTTCGTTGATCAAAAATAGCCCGATGATATAGACAGCTGATTAACCAACGCTGCAATTGCCCGAAAGGCTGTTGGCAATAGGCTTTTTGAGAAACCAACTGGTCCAGTTGCTGCTAACCAGCGCTTGCCTTGGCGATGCCTTTGATCTGCTGAGAATCAAAGAGCAGCTACGCTTCTTTTACGCTTTGAATGATGTAATAGCCTTTGTCTTTTTTGATGATTTCGGCATTGCCAAAGGTCTCTTGCATTTTCTTTTGAGCACTCGGCGCCCCTTGTTTCTTTTGGATCACGATCGTTAAAGTTCCCCCTGTTTTTAGTAGCGGAAACGCCCCTGTCAAAATCTCATGGACGACTTCTTTTCCTGCCCGAATCGGTGGATTGCTGAGGATCGCCGCATAAGCAGGTTGATTTAATTGGGCATAGATATTGGATTGATGGATATCTACCTGTTCAATGCCGTTACGCTGGGCATTGCCTTTTGCCAAATCCACTGCCCGCTGATTGATATCGATCATCTCGACAGGTCGCTGACTTGCATAAGCCAACGATAAGCCAACAGGACCATAGCCACACCCAACGTCTAGCAGACTTCCTTCTGGCAGCTCCGCCCACTCAAACGCATCGATCAGCACCCGCGAGCCGTAGTCCACCGTGTCTCGGGAAAACACCCCGCTATCTGTCACAAAATGAAACTTCTTTCCTCTTAATTCAAACGACCACTGTTCAAAATCATGGGCTGTATCAGGATTTTCTGTATAGTAATGATTACTCATGTTTATGCTCCTTTCTTCTATTCCCTTTTCGCTTGTTTTTTCTACTGGCTTCTACTGGTTTTTTCCTTGTTGCTTCTATTAGAACGAGTGAACGTAGTGAAAACACCAGTAAAAAGGCGTGCAAGATTTGTCTGCTGCTTCTTTCTAATCATACCGAAAAACAGCCAGAAGTAAACGCCCAGCAAAAAAAACAACGAAAAAACAGTTTTTTGTTGTTTCTGCAAAGGAAATCATGTCTTTTTTCCAAGTTCAGCGGGTTTCTATGGTAAAATACTTTCGAACAGTGGCCTATCGCTTCTAAGAGAAACCGATGATGCCGCAAAAAAGGAGCCTACTATGCAAGAAACCATGAATTTTTATCAAATTCCTCGTGAGCAATGGCAAGGGTTTTATACGAACGGAATGATGCCTTTCACTCAAGAAGAATTGGATAATATCAAAAGTTTGAACGACCGGATCTCGGTCCAAGATGTGGAAGATGTTTACGTGCCTTTATGCCATCTGATCCATCTTTATATGAAAGAGTTTGAATCATTGACCCTCAGCAAGGGACTCTTTTTACACCGCTATGTTAAAATGCCGCCTTTTATCATCGGCATCGCCGGAAGCGTCGCCGTCGGCAAGAGTACCACCGCACGGCTCGTCCAAAATTTATTGGCCCGTTTGTTTCCCCGCAGAACCGTCCAACTGATCACCACTGACGGCTTTTTGTATCCGAACGAAGTCTTGGAAGAACGCGGCAGCTTGAATCGCAAAGGATTTCCAGAAAGTTATGACATGGAAGCCTTGATCAACTTTTTGAATGCGGTCAAATCAGGAGAACCAGACATCCAGATCCCCGTCTACTCCCATGAAGTCTACAATATTATTCCTGATACGTATGAAACGATCAGTCAACCAGATATCTTGATCGTGGAAGGCATCAATACCCTGCAACTACCTGCCAACCAACAAATCTATATCAGTGACTTTTTTGATTTTTCAATTTTCGTGGACGCCCAACCGGTACTGATTGAAAAATGGTATTTGGAACGATTTGAATCATTACTAGACACTGCCTTTCAAGACCCTAGCAATTATTATTACCAATATGCGATCGGGGATCGCAAGGAAGCGATTAAAATGGCAAAAGAAGTATGGAAAAATGTGAATTTAAAGAATTTACACGAGTATATCTTGCCTACACGCAGCAGAGCCGATATAATTCTTCATAAAACAAAGCACCATTTGATCGATGAAGTGTTCTTGCGCAAGTATTGACCGCTTCATTTTTATAATTATGCTGTTGAAAAGGCCTAGCCTTTTTTCAATAAAAACTAAAAGAATTGAGGTAATTTATTGTGACAAACGTTGACACTTTGCCAAACGTCGAAAAAATTATCGTACTTGATTACGGTAGTCAGTATAACCAGCTGATTACACGCCGTATTCGTGAGTTCGGTGTTTTCTCAGAATTATTGAGCCACCGCATTACCGCTGAAGAAGTAAAAGCGATGAATCCAAAAGGGATCATCTTATCTGGCGGACCAAACAGCGTCTACGACGAGAACTCTTTCGGTATCGACGAGAAAATTTTTGATTTAGGCATCCCAGTTTTAGGGATCTGTTACGGCATGCAGTTGATTACTTATAAATTAGGCGGAAAAGTTGAACCTGCCAAAAACCGTGAATACGGCAAAGCAGAATTGGAAGTCACTTCTGATGCAGCGGCCCTTTTCCAAAACACGCCCGCAACCCAAACCGTGTGGATGAGCCACGGGGACTTGGTCACTCAAGCACCTGCAGGCTTTGATGTTGTGGCGACGAGCAAAGATTGCCCGATTGCTTCTATCCAAGATGCAGAACGCAAAATGTACGGTATCCAATTCCACGCAGAAGTTCGCCATTCAGAATACGGCAACGACTTACTGCGTCACTTTGCCATTGACGTTTGTCAATGTACAGGTGATTGGACAATGGATAACTTCATTGATATGGAAATCGCAAAAATCCGCGAACAAGTGGGCGACAAAAAAGTCTTGCTTGGTCTTTCCGGCGGGGTCGATTCTTCTGTCGTTGGTGTTCTTTTACAAAAAGCGATTGGCGATCAACTGACTTGTATTTTTGTTGACCACGGCCTCTTGCGTAAAGGCGAAGCCGAGCAAGTAATGGAAAGCTTAGGTGGCAAATTCGGCTTGAACATCATCAAAGTTGATGCCAAAGAACGTTTCCTATCAAAACTTGCTGGGGTTTCTGATCCTGAAGAAAAACGCAAGATCATCGGGAATGAATTCGTGTATGTCTTCGATGATGAAGCAACCAAACTAGCTGGCGATGAAGGCGTTTCTTTCCTTGCCCAAGGAACCCTTTATACCGACGTCATCGAATCAGGAACCGAAACTGCTCAAACCATCAAATCACACCACAATGTGGGTGGGTTACCTGAAGACATGCAATTCAAATTGATCGAACCATTGAACACCTTGTTCAAAGACGAAGTCCGTGAATTAGGGACTCAACTTGGCATGCCAGACAGCATCGTATGGCGCCAACCATTCCCTGGACCAGGTCTAGGTATTCGTGTCCTTGGCGAATTGACAGAAGAAAAACTAACGATCGTCCGCGACTCGGACGCAATCTTGCGGGAAGAAATCGCAAATGCCGGCTTAGACCGCGACATTTGGCAATACTTCACCGTCTTACCAGGCATCCGCTCCGTCGGTGTCATGGGTGATGGCCGGACCTACGATTATACCGTCGGCATCCGTGCAGTCACTTCAATCGATGGCATGACCGCTGACTTTGCCCGCATCCCATGGGAAGTCCTACAAAAAATCAGCGTCCGCATCGTCAACGAAGTCGCACACGTTAATCGGATCGTGTATGATATTACGAGTAAACCACCTGCTACTGTGGAGTGGGAATAAAGTAGCAACCTCACTTGGTTGCGAAATATTGATTTAACAGTTTTTTAGTTCACTTGGAATGGATAACAATGACCTGTTTTACCTAGGTTCACCACCAAAATCCCGTCAGATTTCTCTGACGGGATTTTTGATTTAGGCTTAATCTGACAACCCTTTTGGGAAAATACGATAAGAAATTGTTGATTCTCGTTAACTATGTTAATCCCAATAGTGGGACTAACGCTCATATTGGAAATCAGATACGATAAAATAAGCTTAAATGCTTTTATTGCCTAAGTTTCTATAGAAGGTTTTTATTAAAAAATAAAAAACACTAAAAAGGGTGGACCTGAACTATGAAGAAGAAAGCTGTCGTTTATTGTGTTACGGGGTCACATATTCAATTAGCTGCAGTATCCATTGCGTCAATAGTAAATACTTATGAAGGGAATGAACCTTTAGATATATTAGTAGTTGTAAATGAACTAGGGAACGAAGAAATACTGAAATTGAAAAGTATTTCTAGATTATATGGAGAAAAAAATGTAATTATTACTATTTGGTATCCACCTAAAATAATAAACGAAATAAAGAATTATAGTAATTCGCGTTTTCCTGAAGTCACTCTGTGGAGATTATTTCTACCTTCATATTTTAGCAATTATGATTACATTCTCTATTTAGATAATGACACTATTGTATACGATGACGTATCCAATTTCTTTGATTTGATCCCTGATCAAAAATCAATTGCTGCAGTTAGAGACTTCTACTTCTCAGTTATAAGTGATACAGAGGACAGCTTTAAATATTTTGGCGTAAAAACTATGAAGAATTACTTCAATTCTGGAGTTATTTTATTTAATGTAGTTGTGTTCAATGAACAGATACGACCAGAAGCCATAGTACGTATGATAAATAAGAATGAATACTTGTATTTAGATCAAACCATTTTAAACATTCTTTGTGAGAGAAGTGTTGAGTTGTTGCCTTATGAATACAATTACCAGAAAGATGATCATTGGTTATTTGATTGGGCAAAAAATGTGAATCCACTCAAATTTTTGAAAATTGAAAAAGCTAGAAAAAATATAAAGATTCGACATTTCGTTGAATTTGAAAAAAATTCGATGCCCTGGGAGCATCTTTCCATACAAGATAGATGGGAAAAAGATTTTTGGAATTATCTGTATGAAATCAAGTCAACAAGTTTAAGGAGTGGAAAACAATGAAAAAAAAATTTTCAAGAATTCGTTCGTTATTTTTAATTGCATTAATTTACTCTATAGGAACAATTTCTGTAGATGCAAAGTCAGCCGACATAGCGAAGACGCCTATTGTTGATTATTACTATCCTGGAATATTGTATGGTACAGCTACTTGTGTTAACGAATACGGAACCATCATTTACGACTCAAACTCACTAGGACAAGCCTACCAAGAGGCTGTCAATGAAGCTGCGCAATCATGGAATCAGTCGATTGGGAGATCGGTAATTGTCGAAAAATCAAGTGTAAATGCAGCAGATAACCAAGTTGATTTAGTTTTGCAATCAACGGATGGCGATTCCTATGCAGATATGGGGTACTCCGGATTTGGTTGGGGGAATAGTACGAACAGAATATTTTTGAATAAAGCTGCTTTAAATGACGCATCATCTGGAAAAGGAACCTCCGGCTACGTACAGCTGGTTTCAACTATCCGACATGAAATGGGGCATACTTTAGGTCTCCAACATGACAATGGATCAGTGATGGCTGATTTATATGATGCCCAGGTTAGCAACAATCAAGAGATGCTGGATGCAGCGCAAAAAACGGCGGACTCAATTTCTAAGGGGATACTTCCTGCTGTCCCATTATTCAACAAATATGCGATACTAAATATCCTTAATAATAGGGATAAAGTCTATTATTTGAATAATCATCGTTCTAATCAAATTGCCTCAATCTTTTTAGATTCTCCTGCTGGAAAAATTTCTGGCGTTACTTTCATCGATCAAACAGGTGAAATAACAGGTAACTATAATTTGTATAAACTGTCTTTGTCCCCAAGAGATCCATATGTAGGAACAATTTCGAGTAATAATCTTATGAATAGAACTGTTTCAGTTACTGAAGATATTGTTTCTATTTATGGTCAACACTATTATCTTTTTGAAATTGATGGAGAAGAGTATATTGTTAATCGCCGCGCCTTCGGATAAATTCGCTACCAATTCTTACTTGAAAAGTTGCCACTGCAATCTTGGAAAAGTGTGCTTGCAATCTTAGATACATTCTTTAGTGGCAAACATACGCCTTTTAAGTAAGAAGAAAATTAGCAAACATTCCATGCTAATGCGCAAGTTTTCAGCATTTTCTGTGAGGATTTTTTTGACAAAACCTCGGCCCTTGAAAAGTAGTTAAAGGAATTAATAGTCAAAGAAAAATCTATGTTTAGCCTTTCATCGTTTCATTTTCTAGCTGACAAAAAACAGCTAGAGATTGATCCCTAGCTGATGATGAGATAGATAGTATTGAACGACCTTACTCCACCACAATCACTTTATTTCCACCGTCTTGCTCCGCAAAGTTTACCGTAAATAGATCCGTCGAAGCATCATAACTGATTCCATCACTTTGAGAGACGATTTTTTGGTAGTCTTTTGGCAATTTTAAGGTCATGGTCGTCGTTGTTTGAGTTGGATCAGAAAAGGCATAGATGGTTTTGCCTTCTCTACTTGTTCTAATCAATGAAAGAGGTTTGTTAGTAGTAATATCGGCGACACTACCTCCATCATTCTGCCAAAAATTGATACCTAAATAGTCAGTTTGATCAAGTTTTACGGCTTGAACTTCCGAGGTATTGGCTAAAATCTCCAGCGGTTTTTCTTGGGCATAGGCAGTCAGTTCTGTTTCATTGATACCTGGCAACATGACATACGCATAATGATCCTCCATGGGATTTTTGCCATGATTGATCAAGAATTTTCGATATTCTCCGGTATAAACCGCATTACTTGGAAAGGCCTCATTGATTTCTGTATAGCTGCCTGTTCGTGTTTCACTTACCACGTTTACTGTCGTTTCTTCTGGAAAATAGTAACCGATATTGGCCTGGGAATGATCGGAGTCTAACAACAACCACTGCTTGCTACTTGTTTCATTTGACTGATCAATACTTCCTTGATCAGAAAGGATTTGATAGGTATACGCATCGTTTAGTAAGCGATTATCCACGACCGTCTCAATAGAAGCTGTCGTATCACCAGTGATTCCCGCACCTAAAGCGACAATCTGCCCATCAATGATAAACCACGATTTTTTTGCCCGCACGTTCATAGGTAAAACATTCCCGTTATTTTTTGTACCCGTTTTGTTTAATGCCATTCCCACCGCAGCTGCACCATCATAAGCCACACCGCCTACCCACTTTTCTGGAGACGTTACCGTTGTAAAAGCTGAATTTTCATCCGCTAATTGTATGGTGTCCACGGTTGTTCCTGGCAAGCGATATGGATCGACGGTCGGCCAATAGCTAGAATTGAATTGAACTTGATCATCATTATAGAGGTAGAGCATCCCGTCTGCTGTATGCCACCCACGCTTGTTTTCCTTGTTGCCAGCTTCAAAGGAAGAAATGCGACTGGAATATAGTCCTAAACCCACCATATAATCAGTTGTTCGTTGAACAAAGCGATCCATTGAAGCGTACAGTTTTGTTCCCGTAAAAGGTAATGCATCCCCTGTAATCGATGGGTCTGCCAAGAGATTCATTGTCATTTGTAAATCATTGAAGTCTCTTGCATTCGTCAAATAATAGTCTGGATTTTCTTTGAGCCAATACTTGGCAGCTTCACGGAATTTTTGCTGGTATTGGGTTGGTGCGAATTGGGATACGATCAGCAAATTATAAACTGTTGATGAGCCATAACCGACTTTGTTTTTGGCTGGAGCTCTTGAAATCGAACGACCATTGACCAACGGCAGCATTTCTCCTTGATAGATCAACGGCAAGAATGCTTGATCAACATTTTTAACAAACGTTTGTACGAGATCAGCGTCCATCTCAAAACTTGATCCTTGCGTGATAGCTAGAATTTGTCCCACACCCTTGATCAGTACATTTCCATAAGAACCAGTATAAGGGATCGTATTATGCTGAATAAAGGAGCCATCTTTATAAAAACCATCGCCTTTTGTGACTAACTGAAATACTTCTTCGATACTTGCTGAAGCTTGAGTGATTTTCCCAGCGTCCCTTTGCAAAATGCCCAAGCCTAATACAGTAAGCGCGAGATCTGTACGATTAGCACCAGAAGTCACAAAATTTGGAATAAAAGCAAGCTCAGTAAAACTGCCTTGTGTCTTCGTATACAATTGCTTGAAGGGATCTGGTACATAACTGCTGATAATGGCAGTGTATTGCTGTAATTTCTCGGACGGTAACTCAGCGCCTAAAATCATTAAAGTACTGATCAGTTTTTGCGGGACACCGATTTGCCAATCCCACCAGTTTCCATGGTACTTTTTCCCATCATACCCTTTTCGAGTGACCATGAAATCTATCCCATCAATAATCGTCGTCGCCACTGCATCATCTTGATACAAAGAACTACCTTTCGTGCCATAGGCTAAAGCCATTTTCTGTAATTTTGTAAATTGAGTCGTTACATCCGCTGAAGCAGTATTCCCTTGTTCGAGGGGCCATAGGCTCGTTCGATCAGATGCTTTATTTATGGTTTGATACAACGCCTCAGCTTCTGAGGTGACCATCTGCACGTAATCAGCCATAGTCGGATTATTTGGATCATAGTGATCGGAAACCAGTTGATTTTGCCATTTTTCTTGCAGCTTCATAAATTCTGCTGTATGATCTTCCACGGGCAAGCTGCCGATAGGACCGCTGCGCATCGATAATACCTTCAGCTTAGATAAATTGCCAAACAAACGGATACCCACATACCCGGACCAGTCCCCATCAATTGCCGTACCATTGGGATAGTTTACCTTTTGATTCTCATAAAATAGCTGATCATTTAAAAAGGCACGAAAACTCGAGCCCTCATACTGAAGCAAGAGTTTATATTTTTGTCCCGCAATCAAAGTAGGTCCAGAAATAGCTGTCAGCCATTTTCCACCTGGTTGACCAAGTTGCCACTGCCCATCACGATTATAAGCAAACGATTGCCACTGATCTGTCTTTTGTTCATCTGCGCGAAAGACCACCCCAATGTTCGCTTGGTCTTCATATAAGAAAGTAGTTTCAAAATCCCCTGAAGACCGCTTGGGAGCATCTTTGTTGAGCGTTACTGATTCCAGATTGGTGCCTTGCTTCGTATTACTGATCATTAAACCAGTAGCATTTTGTGCTACTTCGGCTTTCCCGACTAAATCTTGCCAAGACCCTTTCTGGTTAGAAAAATCCGAGTGATAGATCGATTCTGCTTCCGGCAATTCGGGTATTTGTTCCTCGGCATTTCCAGAAAGACGAGTGGCGCCAACTACCGAATACAGCAACAAGAAACACCCCATGATCAGCAGATATTTTTTCCCTTTTTCCATCCTTTACTCCTCCTATTTCCCCGCGCAAAAGATAGCGCTATCATTTTGTGGAATGGGAAAAGAGTGAAGAAATTCATTTCCGCACTCTTTTCCATTTAGTTCAACTATTCTAAAAAAGAAAACAGGTTGACTACCCTAACTACTTATACGATTTACAAAACAATAACAGCAGCTGCCCATTTCCTTTTACACCATGATTCTTTCTTAACCCAAAATACCAAACGCACTCAAAACGATCGACAAGATCAAGATGATCCAAATCACTCGAGTGGAATTTAGTTTCTTTTGGCCTAACATCCAGTAGGTCAGCAAGACGAGCAAGATAGGTACAAGGGATGGCAAGATGGCATCCAATGTGTCTTGGATCACTAATTCGACGCCGTCTTTTTTATAGACAAAAGGAACGGTCGCTTTAACGACAGAGGGAATCAAAGCACCAATCACTGTGACCCCTAAAACGGTTGCGGCATTGGTGAAGGCAGATAATTTGTCTTTCAAGGTCGTCACTAATTTGACCCCTTGTTTGTAACCTAGGGGAAGCAACGCTGCCCGACCGAAAAGTAACGCGATGTTGGCGATGATCCAGATGACACAACCAACGACGGAACCATTTTGCGCCAATGTGCCAGCAACAGAGCCAAAGATCGTTCCCCAAATCACGTGGAACAAGGAGTCACCGACACCGGCCAAGGAACCCATCAAGGCCGTTTTCAAGGCGATGATCGTTTCTTTGGCTTTGTGTCCGTCTTGTTCTTCGATAGCGACATCGATCCCCATGATCAAGTTCCCAAAGATCGCATTGGTATTGAAAAATTGATTGTGGGTCCGCAGCATATCTTGCAGCTGGGTTTCATCATGGCCATAGAATTTTTTCAAGACGGGCAGGATGCCGTAAAGGTAGCCTGAACTCATCATTCGCTCATAGTTCCAGTTTAATTGGCTTGCCAAAATATAGCGCCAGCTAATGGTATTCAACTCTTTTTTTGTCAGTTTTTGATCACTCATCGCCATCATATCCTCCTTCAAAATCTCCAGCAGCTGCCGTTGCAACCGTGCCTTTTTCGCTATCACGTTTAAAGACTAACATTGCTGCTACAAGTCCGATGATGGAAACGCCGAGCATTGGTACTTGCAGATACGCAGCTAAAAAGAAGCCTAATAACAAATAAGGAATGTAGTGCTTTGTTGGCAAGTAGCGCAATAAGATCGCTACCCCGACGACTGGCAAGACGCCACCAGCGGTTTTTAGTCCGGTCATCAGCCATTCTGGCGTGTTATCGGTAATCGTCGTAACGACTGCATCTCCAGCTAAAAGCATCAATAAAATCGGAATCGCCCGTGACAATCCCCATAAGAAAGAACCCGATAAAACTAACCGTGGGATTCGTTTGACTTGCATGTTGTCGATGGCTCTATCGATCCGGTGTAGTAGAAATACGTTACAAAAACGAGCCACGACATCCAGTTGCAGCATCAGCAAGGACACTGGAACTGCTAAGCCGATGCCATATTCCGCGCCGTTTCCTGAGATCACGGCAAACGCTGTTCCCAGTACTGCGCCGGTAAAATAATCCGGGACGGATGCACCACCAAATGCGGCGATCCCCAAACGCATCAACTGTAAGGTCCCACCGACCATCAAACCGGTCTTTAAGTCCCCCATGATCATTCCAGAAATCATTCCGGCGATCGCTGGTTGGGTCAACGTATTGGAAATAAGTGAATCATTAATAGCAATAAAAGCATAAACAGTAATAAGAATGATTTGATACGCTGCTAAATGCATGAATTTTCCTCCTAATTGTATGAACGAGTCTTAACTGGCTAGTTATCGATCGTTATGTCGCCTCAGATAAATCGTGAAAAACACTCGTTTTTTGACAAATCTTCCGCTACATATTCTCCTCGATTCAATCCCTGCCTGGTTTATCCTCGTAATTTCTTCATAAAGTCGATCGATGGTTCATTGGGTACAAGCTGTGCCGTGACGGTGATGCCTTTTGCGGCGATCGCTTCAAAGATCGGCTCTTCTTCTGGCAGTACTTGAATGCTTTTGGTCACTTCCCGTGCGCCTTCTTTGTAGCTCATGTTGCCGACGTTGATCGCTTTGATCGGTCCATCTGCTTCAATATAACGCAAAACATCTTGGGGATTTTTGAAAAGTAAAAACAACCGTTGTTTTCCATAACGACCGGCGCGAATATTTTTGGCTGCCGTTGCCACTGGAAGGACGGAAAGTCGCATCGAAGTTGGCGCTGCCATTCGTAAAGAAGATTTTTGTAATGGGTCTACGGCGGCTTCATCATTGGCTACGATGATCCGTTGCGTGTTTAAACTGGTGGACCAGATACCGGCGACTTGTCCATGGATCAAGCGCTCATCGATTCGACTATTGACGATATTTTCTTGCCCAGCATACGCACTGTAATCCCCTAATTCCTCTTGCTTTTCTTCTAACATCTCTTGTTCTGCTTGGTTCATCCCTGCTTTGACATCAACGATGTTTTCTTTGGCTAAGCAAAGCAGCTCTTTGATCGTCGCTCGTTGATTGACGACTGCCTCGATCACTACGGACAATGTCATTCCAGCGAAGATCGCCACTTCGTCATCCTCTAAATAATTCTTGACTGCAACGTTGCACGGGGTTCCTCCTAATAAATCCGCAATAATCAATGTTGAACCGTTAAGGGCTTTCATTTTCTCGTTCAATTCTTTCTCAAATTGTAGATTGTCACTATCTGGTCGTAATGAAACGGTGTGAACGTTTGCTTGCTGGCCTACGATCATCTCCAGACTGCTTTTGACCCCTTCTGCCATGCCGCCATGACTGATCAATACAATGTTTTCCACTAATTTCCCTCCTACTCCGCAGGTCGCCCCACTTAACATGTTATGTTCCTTGTAAGCATACTATACCACATGGCAAGCCATTCGTAAACCTAATATCTTAACATATTGAATTTTATTTTTCAGGCCTGTATAGACTGGAAAACAACGAATTTTCTACACTAATTAAGTGGCAGGAAAGGATTTAACATGTTATGCTTGATGTATTCATATGGAATGGAGGGAAACCACTGTGCTGCCAAAGTATGAGCAGATCAAGCAAGATCTTTTACAAGAAATCAAAGACCATAAATTCATTCCCGGTGATAAGTTTTATTCAGAGGCAGATATCAAGCGGATGTATTCTGTTAGTTCAATCACGGCAGTCAAAGCGTTGAATGAATTGACGAGTGCTGGCTATCTGTATCGCATCCAAGGCAAAGGGACCTTTGTTTCAAAAGCAAAAGTATCTCAGAGTGTGAAGTTTTCCGACATTGAGCTGCATTCACTGGACCAAGAAAAGGTCAAGGTCCTTGCGGTGGAAGAAGGAAATGACCCAGAGATTTTGAAAGAATTAGGATTGGCTGCCAGTGCTTCCTACTACCGAATCAAACGAGTCCGCTATTTTGGCGACGTTCCTTTCTTGGTTCACATCACTCATTTGCCGAAGAAGCTGATGAAAGAACCGATCGCCAAAAACCTCAACCAATATGCTAGTGTTTATGAGCGGGTCCGAAAAGACTTTGCGATCGACATTTTCTCATTGGCTTCTGTTGAAACCAACGAAATCGTCTTTCCTGATGACGCTGAATTGTTGAACTTATTGCAACTGAGCTTCCGAGAGCCTGCGGTCAAACAAGTCAAGCACTCCTATTTGGCAGATGGAAGTGTCGCTGAATACATCGTCAGCTACAAGCATTGGAAATATTTCAAAACAAAAATAGAAGTAGAGCCCGCGTAAATTTGGGTCTCTACTTCTAGTTTTTTATTCTACGACAGGTTGATCACAGAAAACGAGTTCCTTGATCTCAACGCCATCGGTTTCAAATACCACGACTTCGTTGCTGCCTTTTTTCAAAAATTCTTTCGGACAGTATAAGGAATGCACGGGGCCACGTTGCCAATAGCGACCAAGATTGATGCCATTGACGATAACGACGCCTTTCCCATACCCACGGCAATTGATAAACGTATCTCCTACCTCTGTCAGCGTGAAGGTCGTTTGATAAAAGGAGGGGTGTGTCGGATTTTTTCCTGCTTGATAATCGATGGCTTGTAGCTGCTCTGCGGAAAGCGTCAATGGGTAATGACGATAGCCTTGATGAAAATGAATATCTTGCATGATGCCTCCACGGATACCTTTGGCTTGTGTAGGCCCGTTCAATTTAAACCCGTAATTCACGCGCCCTAAGTTTTCCACTAAGACATCTAGCTCGATGGTTTCTTTATCTGGTGCCCCTTGGATCAACAGCTCCTCGCCTAGCGTTTCTTGGTATTGAATCGCCTGTAATTGGCCGTCGGTAAAAATATGCAACCGATCGCTAGCTTCTACCACTTTTAATTTGTTTTCTCGATGATAGTTTTTTAACTGAACCGAATAGAGCAAATAGCCGTAGCCTGTGCTGACAGTTTCCATTGTTAGTGGATACATGTTTTCTTGCGGTGCCATCAGCTGATCTTTGATAGCCAATAATGAGACACTGTTTTCGATGGGAAAGGTTCCTAATGCCGCTAATTGCTTGGTCCGTGGTTTGGCTTGCCACACTTCGGGACAGGCTTCTTTTATGGCTTTTTGTACCTGATAGTATTTGTCGGTAGGTTCTCCTGCTTCTGTCAGTAAAGCATCGTAATCATAGCTGGACACTTGTGGTAGATCCAGCGCTCCCCGAGCGGAACAGCCATTGTAAAAGCCAAAGTTCGTACCTCCATGGAACATGTAAAGATTCAAGGAGCCGACTGCTAACATCTCTTTGACTTCATTGGCTAAGTCTTGACCGTCTCGCTTGATGATTGGCTCGCCCCAGCGGTTGAACCAGCCATCCCAGTATTCCATGCACATGATGGGCCAATTTTTGCCATGTTTTGCCATGAAATCTTTCATCACAGCCGCATTTTCCTTGGAACGACTGCCGAAATTGCCTGTGACAAAGACGTCGTCTTCAATCAATGTTCCAGCGTCCAAGACTTCTTCCCATGCCCCATCTGAGGTAAACAAGGGTACATCGATGCCGTATTCTTCCATCAACTCCTTGGTCTGGCGCAAATACGCTTTTTCCATTCCATAAGAGCCGTACTCATTTTCCACCTGCATCATGATCACTGGTCCCCCATGGGTGATCTGCAACGGCACAAGCTTTGGCAACAAGACCTGGAAATAGTTGCGCACCTTTGCCATGAAGCGTGGGTCGGTTGAGCGCAACCGCATCGGTTCATTTAACAGCCAAGCTGGCAACCCGCCAAATTCCCATTCAGCACAGATGTAGACGGAAGGTCGTAAAATGACCATCAAGCCAAGCGTTTGGGCTTGCTTTACAAAAGCACAGATGTCTTTCATTCCTTCAAAGTCGTAGACTCCTTCACGAGGTTCGTGGAGATTCCAAGGAATGTAGGTCTCAACTGTGTTGGCTCCCAGTGCTTTTAGATTGTAGAGGCTATCTGTCCATTGCGCCGGTGTCATGCGGAAATAATGGATCGCTCCGCTGATCAATTTGATTGGTTTTCCATCTAACAAAAAATCTTCTTTTATCTCAAACGTTCGCATGTCGTCTTCCCCTTTACCAGTATCTTTGCCAATCAGGCAATGCCAATCGGATCAATCCTTCTAAATAGAAATAATCACCCCAAAGATTGGGCTCATCGATGCCTTTGCCTTCCGCATGAGCATACACACCATGCAGCAATAATCCTTCATTTTCTGGCACTTGGCTCGCTGCATAATGTTCGCCTAATTGGTAAAGCATCCCTTTAGCGATTTTTTTAGCATCGGGATATGCCCCCATTTTCTCTGCTTCCAACAAGCCACAAGCCGCAATCGCTAAAGCAGAGCTGTCTTTTTCAGCAGGATGTTGGTCGTTAAAATCAAAGTCCCAATACGGTACCAAATCTGCTGGCAAATGAGCCAAAAACACCTCCACGATCTGCGGATAATTTTCTGGAAAAGGCTGACTATGCAGGTAGCTTTCATTCAAAGGAAGCCCTAAAATCGCCCAGCTCTGCCCTCGTGCCCAAATCGATTGGTCGCTGTTTCCTTGATGCGTCGCACCGTGACTTGGCTGCCCCGTCTCAGGATCGAAATAATACGTATGAAAGGTGGTGGCGTCATTCTTAATGACGGTCTTTCGGACTGTCTGATAATGCTTACTCGCAGCCTCTGCGTAGCGAGGCTCTCCCGACAATTGAGTTGCTGCAAATAAAAGCGGCAAGTTCAGTAGCGAATCAATAATCAAGCGGTATTCTTGTGGGTCGCCATAAGCGCCCCAAGCTTGAATAAATTCCCCCTTTTCTTGAAACCGTGCCGACAAAACATCTGCTGCTTGAATGACTTCTTGCTTGCAGTGTTCATCGCCAGTGATCTTGTAGCCCGCACCGGCAGATAAGCTATATAAAAAACCAATATCATGATGATCTAATACAAAATGGTCGTCTAAACGCGTTTGAAAACTGTCGATATTTGCCATAGCTCGATCAAGAAAGTTCTTTTCCTTGGTCCACTCATAGGCGAGCCACAACATCCCGGTCCAAAAGCCATTGGTCCAATCATCGTTGCCTTTCAGCCGATATTTGCCATTGGTGGCACAGGCTGAAGGAAATTGTGTGCCAAAGCGCTGACTATTTTTTTCGATCTGTTGGATGCACGCGGTGATTTTATCCGCTAACCACACATCGGTCACTTTTTCTCCTAACAGGATCAAGCGTTGTTTGTTCTCTTGCAGACGCATATTTATCCTCTCCTTAACTTGTTAACATATTAACTGAAATCATTATAACGTAAACGCACAAAAAAAGCGACCTTCCTTCCTTGATTCCTAAAAAAAAGAGCATGACAACTGCACACAAATGCAGACCTGTCATACTCTCGTCCTCTTTTTTTAACAGTTCCAACCAAATACTTCGATTTGTGTAAGAGCTGGGAAGGGGGAATCATCCTCTGCTTTTTGCAGCTCTTTATAGGTCAGCTTAGTCGTTTCTTTTTTCGGAAAACGAACTTCTTGAAAAGACGCCGTATTTGTCGTTTCCACCACCAGCTCTTCTCCATCAGCAAAGACCAAGGTCCCTTTGGTCCAGTAGCTATCATGGGGATAATCTGCCCGCAATAGGAAGCGAACCCGATCAATCAAGACGGGACGACCAAACTCAATGGTCAACGCAGCATCGGCTTGCTGATTGATGCCCCAAGAAGCAAACGGATACGACCCGTGGGATCGGTTGCCATATTTTCCATCAATCGCATTCTTGGCAAAAAAGACGGAATCATCTCGCGTTTCCACATTCGCTGAAGCATGAGGATACGCCCCTGTCGCTGACTTTTGATCATGGGCATTGAAGGATAAATTTTGATAATTCGTGATCTCAAACGCATGGGCTTTGCGCACCATCAGGTGATGGCGCTGCGAGGTAAAGGCCGTTTCCACCGAGGACTTTCGAGCGGACTCCGTCCAAGGAATCTGATACTCCCAAGTGGATTGGGAAAGATAGATCAGTGATGGTGCTAAGGTTTCATCAAGCTGAAGGACATAATACGGATTTTCCCCCGTCACCTCAATAACGATCTTATCTCCTTCCTCATAGGGATAGTTTTTAATGGCTAATACGGCCAAATCATCATCAGAAACTTGAAATGGCGCGGGTTCTTTTTCATGGTCGATGCGACCGACGATCACCTGGTCCTGCTTATTTTTTATTGCTAGCGTAATCATTTGGATCGCTCCTTTCTTTTTCTACGATACCACCGACTAAACAAATCAAACGGTGCTTCCCGGGCGGAATATGTTGTGCTAAGTATGGAAAACTGGTTCTTGGAAAAAAGACGGAGGTATTGGCTTCTGGCTGAACAATACTGGCTTGTTGATAGCCTTCGATGTTGATGATTTGAGAACAAAAGCCCCCTTCACTGACTCGACTCCAGGTCGGTCCTGTTTGGGCCTGAGGCAACCGTCCAGTTAGCGGTACACTAAATCCGCCCTCACGAAGGTCCAACGAAATCGTCGTCGTCAACTCGTGCACGCGCACATGCCACTGACCAAATGGATAAATCTCAGTTTCAATAACTACCTCCTCAAAGGGAGCCCATTGGAAAAAGACGCCTTTTTCCGTCACTCGATAATCCATGACTGCGCCCTTCGTGCGAAAATAGCTGCCATCTCGAGCAATAGCTAATGTGCTATCGAAGGCGCCTTCGGCATACGTGACGCCGGCTTTCGGCACACTGAAGCCAAATTTGCTCGAATAGACGAATTTGCTGTATTTTGCTTGAGCATGCGCTTGCTGTTCAAGCATCAAACCTGCAGGATACCCCAACAAATGATGGTTTTTTTCATTGTGCACCAGCAACATATTGCCTTTTTCAATCCGTTTTTGCGGCTCTCTCTTGATTGGCTCAGGTTCAGCCCGCCAAAAAGGATGCGTTTCTGCGACCGCTAAAAGCAAAAAGGTCTTAAGCCCCCAGTAAGGCGAGCCTGGTGCATTGTACCCTTCTGCCATCACTTGATTTTCATAGTGGTATCCGATGGACAAGCGACCATCGAAAGTGAAAATCTCCTGCGCCATCCAATTGCGCAAGTATTTCGCCAGTAGTCCTCGCACCTGTCCCCATGGGATCGCTTCGACATCTGCGAAAACCAGCGCCGAGAAAAAAGCACCTTGCGCAAACCGATAGGTCAGGCTGCGGCCATAGGGCAAGGCTTCGCCGTCTTCATCAAAATAATAGATGAAATCTTGGGCAAATCGGGTGGCTCGTTCTTTAAAACGCTGTGCCCATTCTGGGTCTTCGTCTTGCATAAATGTAGCGTAAATCAAGCCATAATAATGAAACGCAAAAGGAATATAGTAATCTCGCTGCGTCGTTTTCCCATCTACGTACCAACCATCGCCAATGTACATGGAATCGATCAATGCCAACTCTTGGGACAATGCTTCTTTTGCCAACGGTTCCCCACAGTGAAACAGGGCAACGCGAATCAACACTTTGAAGAATGTCCAGTTGTTCTTAGGAATCTTGCACTCAAGTGCTTGGGATAGCCAAGCCACTAGCTTTCGCTGGTTCTTCTGCGGCAACGCTGTCCAAAAAGCGTCCTTTTGCAATAAAAGAGTCAATGACAATGCGGCTGCTTCCACGATGTATTGATCATAATCCGTGATCCTTCCCCAGTAAAATGCGTGTTCAGGATCTGTCCCCGCGATCACTTTTTCCACATAAGCTGCTCGTAACGGATCATCTGAGCAAATCCTCCAATAAGGCGCCAGCCCCCACAAAGGACGCACAAGCGCTTCCATCTCAGCCCGTGTTCGGTCATACACGGCCCCACTGCTACCTAGATTCAATCCTGGATAGTCATCTGCCAAGATCGCTTCTCGCAAAGGAGCGATCATGTCTTCCACTGCCCGCTGATAATCCAGACGCGTCAAAAACGGATTCTCTTTGATTGCCATTTGCTTCATACGCTATCTCCTTCTGTCAATTTACAGAACAGAATAGCAAGCCACGACTTTTTTATCAAGCGATTTTCTACTGGCAATACTTCTGAAAAATGAGAAAAGATTTTGAGGGATTTTTAACTTAACCTGTTAAGAAAAAAAGAGGAATTGAAACTATGGGAAAGTGATTGGAGAAATGGTGAAAGTTAACTGATTTAGTATTAAGAAAATATGATAATCAATAGGAATATTTATTAAAAAAATCATAGAAAAGTTTTAAACTCATTTACTAATCAACACATACAAACACCATTGAAATACAAATACGCGACAGCAGTTGAAACTGCTGTCGCGCGCTTTGGGTCTTATGCTTTTAAAAAGCCAAGCATGAGGCACACTCCTACTTGCAACGATTGTCTGAGTTTTTCTGTTTCTATCTTTTTGCTCCCCTGCTCATTCACAGCCTTTTTTATAATTCATCTCCATTAGAAGCAATCACTTTCTTGTACCAATAAAACGAGTCTTTCCGATAACGAGCCAAACTTCCTTGTCCTTGGTCATCTTGATCCACATAGATAAAGCCGTAGCGTTTTGACATTTGAGAAGTTCCGCAACTGATCAGATCAATGCAGCCCCATGGCGTGTATCCCATGAGATCAACACCGTCTTTAACGGCTTCGCGCATTTGTTCAATGTGTTTTTTTAAATAATCGATTCGATACGCATCGTGGACTTCCCCATTGACTAACTCATCTTTCGCTCCTAATCCATTTTCACAAACAAATAAAGGTTTTTGGAAACGATCATATAATTTGATCAATGATATTCTTAACCCAATTGGATCAATTGGCCAGTCCCATTGAGAGAGCTCTAAATATTCATTTTTAATTGGGCTATCAAAAGTACCTGCTAATTTAGATGCATCTTCTCTCGCCTCCGCAACATGAGACATATAATAACTAATGGCCACAAAGTCCACTGTCCCCTCTTTAAGGATATCCGCGTCTTCTGGTCGGATATCGATGGACAAGTCATTCTCTGAAAAGTAGCTATAAATATAGCTAGGATAATACCCCCGTGCTTGAACATCTGGATAAAACATATTCAACTGGTTGGATTTCACTGCTTGCAGTTGATCTTCTGGCTTTGTCGTATGTGCATATGCTTCTATTTGATTGATCATACACCCAATCTCTACATCAGGAATAATTTCTTTCGCAGCTTTTACAGCCAATGCGCTTGCCAAGAATTGATGGTGAGACGCTTGATATGCCGCTTGCAATGAATCATCCACTAAATCTTCTAAGATCCCCGCCCCTGTATATAAGCTATTAAGATTCATATTCATTTCATTGAACGTGATCCAATACTTCACCTTATTTTTATAGCGTTCAAGAATGACTCGGGCATACTTCTCAAACAAGGGAACTAGCTCACGACTGATCCATCCGTTGTACTTCTTCGTCAGTTCGATCGGCATTTCATAATGTGACATCGTTACCAAAGGCTCAATACCATATTTCGCACACTCATTGAAAACAGCATCATAAAAAGCTAGTCCTGCTTCATTCGGCTCATCTTCAAGTCCCGTGGGGAAAATCCTCGCCCATGAGATTGATAAGCGAAAACATTTAAATCCCATTTCTGAAAATAAAGCAATATCTTCTTTGTACCGATGGTAAAAATCAATGCCCCAACGTTTTGGGAAAAGATAATGTTCAGGATGCATCGCATACTCAGCTAACTCTTTTGAAGTAACGTTAAAAGTAAAATTATTTACTTTTCCAGAAGCATAAGGGTCTTTGTATGCGGCAAAATCTGAAGTGGATAATCCTTTTCCGCCTTCTAAATAAGCACCTTCGATTTGGTTAGCAGCGGTAGCTCCTCCCCATAAAAAATCATCTTTAAATCCTGTAAATTTTTTCATTATTTTCTCTCCTTTTCTATTATTGAATGCACATCATCAAGCGCGATGTCGTTGACTCCACATGCCTATCTCCAGTAATGATCACGTCTAAAAATTCTGAGCTATTGGTCACAATGATCATTGTTGTTAGATCATACCCACTTCTAGCTATTTTTTCTAAGTCAAACCTAATGATGGGTTGTCCTTTTTCGACTGTTTCGTCTGCTGCAACAAGATAATCAAAAGATTCGCCTTGCAGCTTGACAGTATCGATCCCAACATGGATCAAAAGATCGACACCTTCTTCTGAACGTATTCCTACCGCATGCTTCGTCGGAGTCATCATCGTGATTTTCCCGGAAAATGGTGCGTAGACTACGCCTTCTTCTGGAAAAATTGCTACCCCTTTTCCCATTAGCCCTGTTGAAAATGTCTCATCTGCAACGGTCGCTAAATCTCTGACCTCGCCTTCCATAGGAGAATAAATTTCAATTGGATATTTGGTTTCAACTGCTATATTGGTCGTTTTTTCTGATGCTTTTTCTGATGCTTCTTCTTCAAATCCCAAAAACATTGTTAGAACAAACGAAACGACAAAACTAGCGATATAACCGATCAGCGCATAAATAAAATTATTCGAATCCTGAATAATGTATGTTGGTAAAGCAGTAATACCAGGAATAGAAAATGCGGTCACTTTGACAGCAAAAAAGCCAAAAATCGTTCCTCCTACAGCGCCCCCTGCCAATGAGGCATAGAAAGGTTTCTTCAAGCGCAACGTTACGCCATAGATAGCTGGTTCAGTAATTCCGAAAATTGCAGGAATCAGAGTAGAAAATGCCAAAGATTTCGTGGTCGCTTTTTTCGCCTTCAAAGCTACCCCTAAAACAGCTCCAGCCTGTGCACTATTCGCAACCAAATTCATCGGCAAAAGCATAATATCGTAGCCTAATTTTTGAAGACTAGCAAATGTTCCAGGAAAGAAAGCATAATGCATACCTGTTATGACGATCAGCGGCATCAGTCCTCCCATCAACAAGCCCGCTAAAGGACCTGCAACGGTGAACAACGTGGTAAAGATTTCTTCTAAATATTTACCTAAAAAATTTCCTAGTGGTGCAACGATCGCTAATAGAATCGGTGCCGTGACTAGTAAGGTCAACATTGGACTAAAAACGATGTTAACTGTTTTAGGAACTACTCGATCCATCCATTTATTGATATAGCTCATAAGAAGTACACCTAAAATAATCGGTAATACCGTAGAAGAATAGTTATTTAATGGAATGGCTAGACCAAATAACGATAATGCACTTCCTCCTTCTGCCGCACCATTGATCAGCGTGGGATACATGAGGATCGCTGCTAATGCAGCAGCCAGCGACTCTTTCGTCTGAAATTTTCTAGCTGCTGTGATAGCAACAAAGAAAGGCAAGAAGTAAAATACCGCATCTGAGAAGATATTCAATACTTCATAGGCAGAGCTCTCTGGTGAAAGCCACCCAACTACAACGAATAATGCCATGAGACCTTTGATCAAACCTGACCCGATGATTGCAGGCATCAGTGGCGTGAAGATTCCACTAATCACATCGAAAATTTTATCTAAGAAGTTCATTTTCTTATTCGAAGACCCTTCCATAGTAACCTCTTCCCCTAATTGATCGGCAACTTCTTTGTAGACTTCAGCCACCTTGGCACCAATGATCACTTGATATTGCCCCCCACTAAATTGACTGCCGATCACTCCTGCTAATTCATTGATCTCATTCTTTTCTACTTTCGAATCATCTATCAAATTAAATCGTAAACGGGTAATGCAATGCCAGCTTTGGGATATGTTACTTTTTCCACCAACTAAGGCAATGATTTTTTTCGCTAATTCTTTATTTTCCATTGTTGCTCCTCCTTTACTAAAGAAAAAGCCCAAGTGAAAAAAACTTCCACTTAGGCTTATGCTCTTTTCTAGATAACACACCTTATCTTTATTTAGTTGTAATTCGTTCAATATGAATGACTAAATATACCAATTCATCCTCAGAGATTTTCCAATGGTACTCTCTATCCAGCATATCTTTAATGAGCAGACCACAGGCATAACTTTTCATATATCGTTCCTGAATCAGTTCACGTATTTGCTCGTCCATCTTCAACGACGTTTTTTTGTTTTTTTGGCGCATAATGAAATAACGAATATGAGTAATAAATCGTGAATAATCTGCTGTTGTTTTATCTAAGACTGTTCCATAAAGGATTTGGACGATTTTAACAATTTTTTTGATCACTTCTGTTATTTGCAATGTATCTGCCATATTCGACTGATCAATCTGTCCATTCACAAAATGAAGCGCAATAAATGCTGCTTCCTCTGGCAATAATTGCACAGCTAACTCTTGTTGAATAAGTGCCAACGCTTGCTTACCGATTTGATATTCTTTGTAATATAGATGAGGAATCTCCCATTTGATGGGATTTTCATTTTCTACCGAATTGTTCAACGAAAAAGTTAAATGGTCTGCTAAAGAAAACAACAATCCGGTACCAAACTTTTGATTTAATTCTGCTTCCCCAAGATCAATAATTTTTGCTGCAATACTTAATACTTCCGGCGTATAATTCTCTATCTTATGGCTATGCTTCTCCTCTTCATTGGGAGTAAAAATTTTACTGATCAATGCTTCATCAACCATGTCTCCACGTTTCTTTTTAAACCCAATTCCTGTCCCAAATAAAACTTTCTCAGTCCCTTGATCATCTCGTACCAAAACAATATTGTTATTCAGTGTTTTTACTATAGTCATCATTTCCACCTCCTTAAAGACAAAAAAACACCAAACCTAAAACGAAGCTTCCTGCGCTGTTACGCGAAGAATAACTTTGCTTTTGGACTTGGTGGTGCCTGACTTGTTTATCAGTAACACTCCTGCATCTTTGACAACATCGTACTATCTACAAAAGAAAATGTCAACCCTTACATTTTCCTTAAAATCGATGACTATACAAATCGATAAGGGCACCAAGTCGCAGTATTAGTTATAAAAACCAACGATTTTTTATAGCTACTTTTTCGTAATGTTTACTCATTTATTTAGGATTGTTTTCCAGAAAATCTAATTTAATAAGGAGGTTTTTTAAATTTTCATAACCGAATAATTTGTTATTTCATTCTTGCTTCACCTGTTGTTTAAGAATTTCTGATCTTTTTCTCAAAGCAGACCACACTTACCTTCTGATCACTGACTGTTGTCACGGCTTTTCGTGTCTCTTTAAATCCTTGACTCTCCCAGAAAGATCTACCGGCTGTGTTTTCTTCAATAACAGCGAGAGAAACGAGAGAAATCCCTTTTAAGCGCCAGTCTTGTTCTACTTGCTGATAAATAGCTTGCCCGTGTCCCTTACGCCTTTCGCCAACCAGCAGCAAGCCAATATACGCAGTGCCCTCTTGCGGATAATCAACAAGATAATCCATGATAGCAATAGGTTTTTGATCATAATAAATAATAGAAAATACCTTTTGCTCTTGAGCCACAGATGGCGGTAGAACAGTCATGTCCCGCATGAGTTGTTCGATGGAAGGTGTCTCTTTCGTTAAAGCAAAATAGGCCTGGTTTTTCTGATAAATACTATAGGCAGCTTGTTGGTTTTCTGACGTGACGGAATGAAACGTATACACGTTCATGAATGCTCCTTTATTGTAGGTTTATTGAACCTTATTTCGACCAAAAGTGAAGCAAGTGGATTTGATGGCTTTTACTGCTAGTTTATCCTATTCAATTCCCCTTGTAAATTACTCTCTAAACCTCTTCCTGTTTACGTTTCATTCCTACGATGATAACCGAACTTGTCAAGGTATAAAAAAGACACCCTAGAGCCTTAAGTCAGAAGCCTGCACTTCTTCTCAAAAGCCCTTAAGATGTCTGATCATTGGCCATTTCTCTTGTCAAACAGCGAAAAAACTATTCTTCGACCGTAACTTTGTCCCACCAAGAAGTAGCGGTCTTTTGGATCACTTCATTCAAGTCTTCGATGTGCTGTTTTCCGGTACTTGCTAGCCATTCTTTGGCTGCTTCTGTTCCTTGTTTTACAAAGGGTTCAACGCCATCTTTCCACGTTGCCCGGCCGCACAAGACGCCATTGAAGGTGGAACCGGCTTCTTTGGCAAAAACCAGTGTTTCTTGGAATAAGCTGGCTGATACGCCTGCACTGAGAAAAATAAACGGCAGATGCGTTGCATCGCTTTGCGCTTTGAAATACGCGGCGGCTTCTTCCTTGGTATGCACGGCTTCTTCCTTGGCAAAATCTGCCACATAATTCATGTTGACTGGTACTTCCACCTTTAACACATCGACTTTGTACTGTGGTTTTGAAAATTCCTTCATCAATCCGATGACTTTTTCTGGTTTGCGTTGCGCATATGCTTTTGAGTCGACTTCAGGCAACTTAGCATCATAGGAAAGAACTTCTAAAAAGAAGGGCAGATCAGCGGCTTGGCATTCGCTGCCGAGTCGTTCCACAAAGACGTGTTTCAACTGATTGATCTGGGCATCTTCATCTACATCATAATAAAGCAAAAATTTGATGGCATCGGCGCCTGCTGCTTTTAATCGCTCAACTGACCATTCCCCTAATAAATCAGGCAAACGTCCCGGCGTAGTCGCATCATAGCCGGTTTTTTCATATGCCAGCAAAAGCCCCGCCTCTGGATCACGGCTTTGCGCAGCTGCTAACCCATATTCTGGATCTAATAAAATAGAAGATGCGTAAGGGGTCAATTCTTGTGAGACTAGCTTTTTAAACTGGCTGATTTTTTCTGCGTCAGCCTCCACGCCAAGTGCTGCCATCATTTTTTTCAAGGCACCACGTTGGTCGATCGCTAAAGCCGCGATTACTCCTTCTTTCGTTGACAGGCGATCCATCGCTGCTTTTTTGGCTTTCGTTACGGTTGCTTTCATTAAAATTCCTCCTTTTTTGTCCATGCCAAAGAATCAACCGCTTTCACTTTTTTCAGTGTTGGCGAAACGGTTGTCAGCATGTATAAAAATGTCTATTGATGAAGCCGTTCGACTGATTGACCACCGCACGTATCGACTTCGTACACGAAAAGATACGTGCTCGTGATGGTCTTTCTCAGTCATCGTTAGTTGTTATACGGATGAATCGTCACGCCTTTGACCACCCGATTGACGGTACGCGTTGGCGAAGGGGTATCCGGTGTATTCCCGACTTTGATCGATGCCAACAGTGCGATCGTTTGCGCAAAAACAATGTCTGCTAAGGCAAGATAGCCATCTGGCAGTGAAGTGTCATCTGGAAAGAAAAAGTTTGTTCCTGAAAAATTCACAGCTGCCGGCTGTCCGATGGCGGTCACTGCGACGGCGATGCCGTCACTCTTTAATTCTTCCAACATATCAAGATCATACTGCCGCGTGTAGGGCGTATTGCTGACAAAGACAAAGACGAGGGTTTGATCATCTACGAATGATTTTGGTCCATGACGGAAGCCCATCGAAGAATCGAACACGGTGGCGATTTTTCCCGCAGTCAGTTCCAATACTTTTAGCTGTGCTTCCCTGGTCAACCCCGACAACGTGCCTGAACCAAGGTAAACGATTCGCTTAAAGGAACGGTCCGTCAGTACTTGGAGTTCTGTTTCTCTGTCGATCACTTCTTGCCCCAACCGGCTAAGGGTTTCAACATAATGCCCTTTTTCCGCCAGAGGCGTCTGGTCAAAAATCAGCAGTGCCGAAAGGGCCATGCAAGAAAAGCTTCCCGTCATCGCAAATCCAGCATCATTTGACCTCTCAGGCATCAATAACAGATAACTCGCTTCATCAGCGGCAGCTTGTTGTGCCAAAGATCCGTCGGCTGCACAAGTGATCGTCAAATGATAGCTGTCGGCAACAAATTGATCGACGATTTTGACCGCTGCTAAACTTTCTGGTGAATTGCCGCTTCTAGCAAAAGAAACGAGCAGTGTTGGTTCATCCGCAAATAAAACTTGTTCTGGAGCTGCGACAATATCCGTCGTAGCAATACTTTCAAAAAGATAATCCGCAGTTGCGCCGGTCTTATTCAAGTAAGGAACGATCGTATCTCCAACATATTGCGACGTCCCCGCTCCCGTGAAGACCACTCGGATTCGTTTGTCCGTCTTTTGCTTGATGGTACGTAAGAAAGTCGCGATCGCCTCTTGCTTTTCTTGATAGATCGTCAAGGTTTCTTGCCAAAGTTCTGGCTGTTGTTTGATTTCTCTTGTTGTAATATCCGCACCTAATTCTGCTAATTCCTTTGTTGACAGTTGAAACATCTTTCTTCCTCCTAGCTACTGTTTTTCCAGTATGTATTCCCAGTGACGGTGCGAGGAGCGCTTGTCTTGGATGAATGCTTAGCGATCACCCAAAGGGCAAACTTCCTCGACCTCACTGGTTTTGAATACATGCCTTTTCTTTGCTCGAGTGGATCATTTCAGACTGTCTAGGAAATGCGCTACTCGTCGTTACGCAAGTGGCGGACTTTGTATCTAAATTGGTCTGCTCGAGCAACACTCAAGGTGTATTCGATCACTTCATTTTCAATATTGAACGTGCTGCGTACCAGGTTCAACACCGGCGCACCTTCGTGGATTTTTAGCAATGCCGCATCTTTCGCACTGGCAATGCTGGCAAAAAATTCTTCGTCCGCGAGGCGGATCACTTGATGAAAGTCTTCATGAAATATATCGTACAATGGTTTTTGCTCGATCATCTCACTCGTTAAATGCATGAAGCGTTTGACGGGCAGATAAGAACGCTCGATCATCATCGGTTGGCCATCAGCAAGACGCAATCGTTTTAACTTGTAGATCGGCTCGCCAATGGAAACTTGCAACTGAGTGGCAAAATATTTTGTCGCTTCCATTTTTTTGAATGCCAATACTCTAGTTTCTGGTTGTTTCCCTAGTGCTTTCATCTGTTCGGTAAAACTATACGAACCTGATAAATTGGTTGCCTGCTTGCGGATATCCGAGACAAAGGTGCCTTTGCCATGTTGGCGATAAATATAGCCTAATTTTTCTAACTCCTGTAGAGCCAAGCGAACGGTGGTCCGACTTAACCCGTAGCGCTTTGACAGTTCTCTTTCTGAGGGAAGCATCGTGTCTGCTTCCATTTCATTTTCGATTTTTTCAATCAGTAAATTTAACAATTGATCGTATAATGGTTGTCGATTTTTATTGATATTCATAAGCCCCTCCAAACTGGTTACTACCACATAACGAGTGTACTATTTCCCGATAGGCGTGTCAAACAATCGTCTACAGGGGCTCTGTTTCCTGAGCTTGCATCTCTTCACGTAGGAAAATGAACCAATTGCCAGCACGAGCTAAGCTAAAAAGTCAGCTTTTGCTTGCTTAGCAAAACTCCTCCTACGGTTTGCGCCGTTTCTTCTGCTAGCTTGCTTATTGCGGCCAAATGGATGGATACAGACCAAAGCCAGAACCGATCAAGCCGATCACTAGCAGCAAAGCGATACATTTCAATGGCGTCCAGCCGCGTTTTGATAAGAAGAAATACAGCATCAGTGTGATGGTCAATGGAATCACTTGCGGCAAGATCCCATCGAGGATTTTTTGAATATCGATCGTCACGGGCACTTCGTTGACTTTGTTAAACGTCAATTCATATTTGCCGTTAGCCAATTCGTTGACCGCCGCATTTTCTTGCAGTGTGTCGGTCAATTGTCCATTCTCATCCGTGGTATACAGCATGTCTTCGTAAGCGGCAATGGCTGCTTGATCATCCACGATCGTCGTCGCTTGTGTCACTTCATTGGTAGTACCGTTAGGGATCTGAATATCCAAAGACGTCGCCCCATACACGCAGGTCAAGGAACCGACAACAAAAATTCCTAAAATACTCGCTGCTCGAGTGAACTCTTTGGCATTTTCCGTTAAGATCCCAATCGCATCTGTCCCTAAACGATAGGACCAATGCATCAAGAAGAACCGTAAACCAAATTGGGCCGCATTGAATACCAGTAAGAAAATAAACGGTGCAGCGATGTTGCCGTTGATCGCCATATTGGCTGTGATACCAGCTGTTATCGGTACCAGAGTGAACCAGAATAACGCGTCACCGATCCCGCCTAGCGGTCCCATCGCGGCGACTCGCACTGCCCGAATCATGGGAATATCGGCTTTGTTTTGTTCCATCGATAGAATGATCCCCATCACAAAGTTCACGAGGAATGGATGAGTATTGAAAAACTCTAGGTTATGGCTCATTGAAGCAGCCAAGTCCTTTTCATTTTTGTGGATCTTTTTCAATCCCGGTAAAATACTGAATAACCAGCCTCCTGCTTGCATTCGCTCATAGTTGAAAGAGGCTTGTAGAAATAAGGAACGCCAGACCATATTGTTCAAGGTCTTTTTATCCAGTTGTTCTGCGGGCGCTTGTTCGCTATAAGAATCGGGAATATTATATGCCATCTTCATCGCCTCCGAAATCATAGGTATTGGCTGTTGCTACTTTAAATTTGGACTGGATTTGATAATCCCAAAAGGCTAATGCAAAACCGATAAAGGCTAGAATGATCAAGGCTGGTCCTTGCAAGGAAGGTGCCGCCATTACGATCGTGGCTAAACCAAACCCCATAAAGAAGAAGCCCCACATTTCTTTGGAAACCATCACTTTTAGTAAAATCGCAAAACCGACATACCGCATCATGCCCCCAGCTGCGCCGAGCCCACCCATCAACCATTGAGGGATCGCTGCGACCGCCTGATTCCCGAAGGCAGCACCGCCGATAAAGAATAAGACCACAATCAAGCCGAAGATCGTTCCAAGACCCACCATCGCTAAATAATTGATCCGGTCAATGCCCTTCGTATTGGCATCATGGGCGTAGCTGTCAGCTTTTGACATCACTGGCGACATTAGTGAGAAGATAATCGTCACCCCATATTGCCCCAGCAAAGAAAACGGAATCGCCGTAGCGACGGCCACTGTCGGTTCCAGCTGCAGCGTGATCGCTAAGATTGCTGCCATAATTCCGCCAATCACCGCATTTGGCGGTTGCGCGCCGCCCACCGGCATATTGCCGATCGTCATTAACTGATAGGTTCCGCCAACGATCAAGCCGGTTTGAAGATCTCCAAGAATAAGTCCGATAACCATCCCGGTAACAATGGGCTGGTACAATGATTCTAAAAAACTAAATTGATCGATTGCGGCAATGAATGTAACTATGAAGACTAAAATGATTTGAAAAATCGTGTAATCCATTTTCTTTCTCCTTCCTTATCTCTGCATCACTGAAATAATTTCTTTTCATCTTCAACAGGTGTCGTTGGAACCCGCTGAATCACTAATTGCACCCCCATTTCCTTCAGTTTTTTAAAGGCATCGACATCTGCTTCATCGACGGCAACTGTCGTAGCAACCTGTCTTTTCCCTTCTGACATATGCATATTCCCAATGTTGAGTTTCTTGATTGGCACCCCACCTTCAGCTAATTTCAACGCATCTTGAGGATTTTCAACCACCATGAAAATCTTTTGTTTTGGCGATGCTTTATGAATGATCTCGATGGTTTTTTGAATCGAGAAATACCTCGTTTGGACGCCAGCTGGCGCCGCCATATCCATCAACCCTTGTCTGACTTTGTCTTTGGCGACCTTATCATTTGCCACTAAAATTAGATTTGCTCCCAACGTACCGTTCCATTGGGTGGCAACTTGCCCATGAATCAATCGATTGTCGATTCGCGTCAATAAAATATTTGGTTCTCCCATAAATATGTCCTCCTTCTATTTACTGCATGATTTCTGCAACCGCACTACGTTCTACTTCGATCACCGTTCCCGATTTCACCCTTAGATCCACTGTCTCTTTCCCAAGTGCTTGAATCTCCCCAATAATGCCGCCGTACAATTTGATTTTCTGTCCCTTTTTCAAGGACTGCTGCAATTCAGCGAAATAGCCTTTTTGCTTTTTCAGATTTTTCCCATTCAAGAAAGAAGAGACCGCCAAAAAGAGAAAGAGAAAAACAAGCACCACGATTGAGGCTGCTAAGATCATTTCCCACATCGTTAAATCCCTTCTTCCTCATTGATTTCCTCATGGCCTTTGATCTTTCCGTGAAAAATACCGCTCTTGCCAATCTCTGCTAGTTCTTGACAAAAACGCTCTGGATCAGTTGCCGTATATCTAGTCAACGAACCTTCTACTAGCATCAGTAGATTGCTGCCACCGATGACTTCGACTTGCGGGTCGTCATTGGCAGCGGTCATCGCAACATTAAAAGGAGTCCCGCCCACAAGGTCTGCACAAATCACGACCCCATCACAGGTTTCCTTTAATTGATCGATTGCTCCTTGCAACTCTTTTTCAAAGTCAGCTAACGGATTTTCCTCTAAAAATGACACTGCTAGAAACTGTTCTTGCGGCCCTGCAATCATCGCAAGCGCATTTTCCATCCCTTGCGCAAATCCTCCATGACCTGTTAAAACCAAACCAAGCATCTTATGTCCTCCCCTTACTCTCAACTGGTAGTAACCACATATCCAATATAAACGCTTTCATTTTGTCTGTCAACAATTTTTTGTTTTTATATAAAAATGTCTTTGTTATCTTTAAATACGAAAAATGGCGCCAAAACAATGATTATCAATTAATAACCCAATTGATAAAGGTATTGAAATCCATCAAGGGAACGACCTTAATGTTATTTTTAACAAGTACGTTCACTGGTTTTTGAGTCTTGGTATCTAAAGAACCACAAGTCACTCCGCCATTCATCGATACAACAATCAACGTTGTTAAATAAAGGAACTTTCAACAAATCTGCTTCCATAATAAAAAAACCAGCTAGGTATAATCCCTAACTGGTTTTGATCATCACCAAACTCATTTTCCATTATGCGTTTTATTAAATTGTATCTCCAACATTGCCAATACCACTCAGATGCCATCCTGTTTTTAGTTCGGATAGATGATTTGCGTCAGTTCTCCAATCTTATCGTTATAAGCATCAGAAATAATGACAACGTCTTCTGTACTAAAAGCTTTTACCGCGGCGACTTGTCCATATTTCGAACTGTCACACAATAAATAGGCGGTTTTGGCATTATTTAGAATTTCACGCTTTTTGTTCGCCTCTACCAAGTTGGGCGTGCTTACACCTTTTTCAGCATCAATACCATTAGCACCTAAAAAAGCCGTTTGAAAGTTAAACGTTTGTAAATTTGCATCCGTCAATGGACCATTCAAGGATGAAATAACGGGATTGTATCGGCCACCAAGAAGTAAAATCTCGGCAGGAGTTTCTTGTTGAATTGTAAAGACACTCGTATTGGTAGTAATAATCGTGATTTTTTTATTAATGATTTTATGCAGTAACGCTGTACAAGTCGAACCAGAATCTAGGTAGATCACATCACCATCGTGAACCAACTCAGCAGCCAAAGTAGCGATCGCTTCTTTCTCTTGGGAATACAAAGCAGCCTTAGCTGCAATCGGCATTTCGGAAGCCGTTGAACAAATCTTCACTGCGCCACCAGCCAACAATTCAACTCTTCCTGATTTTTCTAATTCTTTTAAATCCCGCCTCAATGTTGAGATAGAAACAGTAGGCAAAATGCTTTGCAATTGCTCTATTTTTAACAGTTCATCTTGAGCCAAAGCTTCTAAAATTTTTTCTTGTCTTTCATATGGAATCATAGCAACCTCCATTAATTGGTCAACTTCACTTTTTTTCAAATTATACCATACTTTTTCTCTCGGTATGAGCAAGGACTTTCATTGTTCGTCAATTTGATCTCGATTATGGGATAAATTTCTCGTTAACAAAAAAAGACGAGGATTCGCTAATGCGAATCCTCTAACCTTTGATCATTCTACTTCTAACTGACCAATCATTGCTACCCGTTTTTGGTGACGACCACCTTCAAACTCAGCAGCCAGCCATTCCTTAGTAATCATTTTCGCTAGTTCGACGCCCACGACGCGCGAACCAAACGCCAATACGTTGGTATTGTTATGCTCTTTTGAGAGCTTAGCACTATAGGGTTCGCTGCACACCACGGCTCGGATGCCCTTGATTTTGTTGGCAGCAATTGAGATACCAACGCCTGTGCCACAAATCAAGATTCCCAAATCACACTTTTGGGTTACCACCGCTTCTGCAACAGTCGCCGCATAATTGGGATAGTCAACGCGTTTATCACTTTCTGTCCCAAAATCCTGTACCGTGTGCCCTAACGACTCCAAATAGGTGATGATATCAGTTTTTAATTCAAACCCAACATGATCACAACCGATTGCTAGTTTCATGCTTGATCCTCCTCTTTATATATTGAGATCAGTTCTTGATACGATTCTTCTTTTCCAAAAAGAGCGGAGGTCCCTAAAACAAACCCATCAACACCTAAGGCGCTTAAGCGAGTCATTACGGCAGGCGAAATCGCTCCATCTGCCATTAATTGGTAGAAATAACGTTCCTTAACTGCAGCAAGCTGCTTTATTTTTCCTTCCACATGTGTCAAATACGCTTGACCTGAAAAACCGGGATCAACAGTCATTACCATCACGTAATCGATCAATGGCAGCAGTTCTTCAATCATTGCAACACTTGTTCCAGGATTGATGACGATTCCGGCTTGTTTTCCCTTTTGCTTAATTTTGTTGATAGTTCTTGTAGGATGGCGATCTGCTTCCGGATGAAAATAAATGATATCTACACCTATATCCGCAAATTTCTCTACATACGCTCCCGGATCTTCAATCATCAAGTGGACATCAACTAAGGTTTCTGACCATTTGCAAATAGCTTCGATATCTTGAAGTCCCATACCAAAATTTGGAACAAATCGTCCGTCCATAACATCAAGATGAAAAATATCGATTTTCGCCGCTTGTAAAGCGGCAACCTCGTCCTTTAGCATTGAAAAATCAGCACACATCATAGATGGACACAAGATTTTTTTCTTCAAAACACTACCTCCTGTCAGCAAATGCTCTCACTCATTAATAACGCCAATCGCTTGTCCACAACGCCCTTGCTTCTCTGTAATCACTAAGGTTCGCTGTGCGGAATTAGTGAAAACAACGATTACATCCGTTTCTTTGCCCTGTGATGCCAGAAACGGAAAATCAACGTTTGCCAGCACACTCTCGGCAGTAACTTTGTCACCTTCAGAAACTCTGGTATCGAACCCTGCGCCATTTAGCTCCACAGTATCGATCCCAATATGGACTAGAACTTCTAAGCCATTTTTGGCTTTTAACGAAATCGCATGTTTTGTAGGAAACACAGAGACCACTGTTCCTTCAATCGGTGCTGTAACAAGATCATCTGTTGGTACCACAGCAAACCCATCGCCTAATAGTTTGGTTGAAAACATCTCGTCCTTCACTTGTTCAATACTTTTCACCACGCCATTAGCTGGTGCATAAATAATATTTTTCTTCTTAAATAACCCCATATTCCCCCTGCTTTCTACGCCAATGTCTCGTCTCGATTGGTAAATACAAATGCTAAGACTGCTGAAACCACCATTGAAATCAGTAAGCCGATCATCGCTTGTATGAAATTCGAGGAAGTTGAGCCTACAAAGGCGGGAAAAGTGGTGACACTACCAAAGACAAAGGCATTCGTTACAACTTGCATCAATCCTAAATAGGCACCACCCACAGCACCACCAATAATTTGCGCTAAGAAAAGTTTTTTATTTTTTACAAGTAAGCCGAACAAAGTAGCTTCGATAATCGCTGATAATGCGATCGTGACTAAGCCAGTTAAAGCAAAGCTTCGCAGTTTTTTATCTTTCGCTTTAAAGTAAACGCCAATCGTTGTACCTATCACGGCGAAGTTACATGCAAAAGTAAAAGGAACGATGTAATCAAAGCCATAGGTTGAAACGTTATTAATCATGATTGGATTGACTGCCCAGTGAATGCCCAAACTTACGAGAACACTCCAACCACCACCAACTAAGATTCCAGTTAGCACACTACTACGCTCGATCAACCAATTCACCACATTAGCGACTGCTTCGCCACTATAGACCCCGATTGGTCCAATAACGATCACTGTCAATGGAACCATAATCGCTAGTGAGACTAAAGGAACGACCACCAATTTTAAAGTCTCCGGTATGTGTTTGTCTAAGAATTTGTAGAGATATGAAAAAGCCCAAATCGAAAGGATGATTGGTACGACAGTCGAATTGTAGTTCATCAAAACGACTGGAATCCCAAAGAACTCCGTCGTTGCACCGTTGCCTGCTCCTCCCATCAATGCAATAAAATCAGGATTGATTAACGCAGCCCCGATCAATGCAGAGATATACGGACTGGCACCAAACCGCCGCGCTGAAGTAAACGCTAACAATACGGGCAAGAAATAAAATACACTCATAGAAGCAACAAATAAAATCGAATAAGTGCCGCTGTCTTCACTGATCAACCCGAGCTGAACAAACAAAATCAGTAGTCCTCTTAAAATACCTGAGCCCGCCAAAACTGGGAGTAGTGGCGCAAAAATAGCAGATACGGCAGAAAAAACATTGCTGATAATACTGCCAGAAGCTTGTTCTTCTGTGGTAGGGCTACCAGCACTTTCGTTACCTTTAACTAACGGCTCAAACTCATCGTAGAGCTTCCCGACTTCTGTCCCAATCAAAAGCTGGTATTGGCCCGCCTTATTAATGACATTGATCACTCCGTCGATATTCTCGACGGCTTGATCATCCGCTTTTGCGGTGTCATGTAACGTTAGACGCAACCGGGTGGCACAATGTGTCATATTGCGAACATTATCCGCTCCGCCTATTTTTTCTAAAATATTTTTTGCCATCACTTTGTAATCCATCTTCCCCACTCCTTTTATTTTGATTGATTTGTTGGTGACAAAAATTCAAGCAGCAACTGATTGGCTGCGACTGCATCGTTTTGATCGATCACAGCTTGAATCGCAGCCAAGCCTAAGTTATCGATCATTTGATCCATTTGTTTGATCATTTTCATGTTTTGTTCGCACTCTTTTGAGGCATGTTCAATTACAGGGAACGTATCAAAATAAATCACACCGTCATAGTTATGCTTTTTGACATAATACAAGAATTCTAATGTTTTGAAGGGTGTTGCTGAACCGATCATCAATCCATCGTCGTTTAACCCATACCCATCATTCAGATGCACCCCGTATAATAACCCTTTTCCAGCGAACAGTTCCGCAGCAAAAGCAGGGTTTTCGTGTTTCATTAGCATGTGGCAATAATCAAGGGTCACACCTACATTTTTGCGGTTGATCTCATTAAGCATCATTCCAGTGACACCCATACTATCAATGAACGCATAGGCTCTTGGTTGAAATGGTTTATACTCGATACTGATTTTCAAATCTGGTGCGTAGTCAGCAATTTCAATAAAGGCATCCCGAATCTGATTCCAAACCTTTTGGTAATTGATTTGAAAACTATAGTCAAAGCCATCAAAACCGAGCCAAATGGTTACGACTTCTCCACCTGCTGCACGACAATAATCAGCAGCTTCTTTGCATAATGTCAAGGCATGCTGCGCAACCTGTGGGTCAGCATTGCCTAATTCACCGTTGATAAACTCTTCTCTGAATCGCAATGCAACACCATTCAATTTCAAATCAGCTTGTCCCAATCTCTCTTTCATTTCAGAGGCAGTCGTCCCACCGACGTGCTCCGGATAATTTAAATCTACGTAATCAAGCCCCAATTCTTTGAATGCGCCAAATACATTGTCTAAATCATTTTCGTAAATCGATAAAAATGAATTGATTCTCGTTGCTAATTTCATCTTCATTCTCCTTAGCCATTTATTATAGACTCAGAATAGCACAAAATTTTTCCATTAACAACCACTTTATTTCATATTATTTCAAATTAATTCATAAAGAAGCATTGTTTCTATTAGAAGAAATACTTCAAAAAATTGATTTATAAGCATTTATTTTGTTAAAACTTCATTTTAGAACTACTTGAAATAAATTGATTTTTTATGGATCGTTTTAAAAAAGTTGTCTTGATTCACTGATTATGCTGATTTGACTCTATTTGTTTCAGAAAAAGGATCATTTGGCAAATCCTTAGTGGGCTGCTATTGAACTAGGCGTCCCTAGTGATATATCTCCTTTCACTCCTTCGAATTGTTTTCACGTGAAACAAAAAAACCTAACCAACCAGCAGGATCGCTGTTTGATTAGGAAATGGGTACTCCTTTATTGTTCGGTCAACCACGTGCGCGAGTGTTCAACTTCTTCATACGTTAACTGATGACTCGGGGTCCAAACGGTTGAAAGGACTGCACCCCGTGAGGTGAAGATCTCTTGGACGTAAGCACTGTCAGCTAGGGAAACGATCGGGTCGTTTCTGCCAAAACTCAGAAACACATGAGTGTCAGGCAAGGAATTCGTTGGTAAATTCTCGACTGGATACATGGCGTGGTAGAGGATCGCTTTTTTAAAGTGGTCACTATCATTTAGTAATAAGCGAATGGCAATGTTGGCGCCATTGGAATAACCCACCAGTACCACTTGCGCTAACGAAAAGTGGTGTTCTTTGGCGGCTTGCCGAATGAAATCGGCTAATTCGTCGCCGCGAAGTGCTAAGTCGGCTTCATCATACACTCCTTCAGCCAGGCGTTTGAAGTAACGGGGCATGCCGTTTTCTAAAACGTTCCCGCGAATACCTAATAGTGATGCTTGGGGATCAAGGGCTTTGCCTACTTCCAGCAACGACTGTTCGTCGCCACCAGTGCCGTGGAGCAGCACCAAAACTGGTGCGTCGGCTGCTCCTTGTTGGTAGATTGCTTTCATCGAAGTTCCTCCTTTAACTTGGTCGTTTGATATCGAAAATCTCCCCAATCGTTGCGTAAGAATTTCCCGCTAGCCGGCTGACTGCTTGTAAGGCACGGGGATCGATCTTGCCATCTTGATAGACATCCTCTGCAATCTGGTAGCCGACGACTTCCAACAATAAGAGATCGGCAGTGGTCTGCTGGTCTTTTTTGATGGGTACGTGTTGATGCAGAATCGTTTCTAAGCGTACATTGGCTTCTTTCAAGCCAGGAACGACAATTGTTTTCGATGTCGTTGTGGTAAATCCAGAAACCGTCAACTCGCTTTGGTCTGCGGGCAATAATGCCGCGGTTTTATTGGCCTCTTGGACATTTGTTTGATCCAAAATATGCACGACGGCTTCTTTTGTCGCCAACAGATTGCGGGCGGTGTCTTTCAGTTCCCCCTCTTTACGCTGGATAGCCAACGAGAGGATCACGGGTTCTGAGCTGACGATGTTAAAAAAACTGAATGGGGCGATGTTGACGATACCATCGGCTGATTGCGTACTGACCACTGCCACTGGCCGTGGAATGATGGAGCCGATCAGTAGTTTATAATTTTCTCGTTGGGTCAAATTCTTGGGATCTAAATAGTGCATACAGCGTCTCCTTTTTTCTAAACCGATAAGTCTGGCAAGCGATCCTCGATCTCTGCACGACGGCTTTCAAATTGGGCTGGCAACATCAACTGCTGTCCTAACGTTTCCAACGGTTCATCAACGAAAAAGCCCGGGGTTTCTGTTGCGATCTCAAAGACGATGTTGCCCCTTTCTTGGAAATAGACGGCTTTGAAATAGTTGCGGTCTTTGATTTCAGTGACTCCGTATCTTTGATCGTACAAGTATTCTTGCCACTCTTTTTGCACTGCTTCCGTTGGCACGGACCACGCGATGTGATGGACGGTGCCGACACCCCAGCGCCCTGCTGGCATTGCTGCATGGGGCACGACGATCTCATGAGCGAGGGTGCCTGCGGTATGAAGATGGGTGCTTTTCTCTGTTTTGTTAAAAATGTTCAGACCTAGATCATCTGCCAGCGTTTGAATGGTCGCTTCTGGTTGTGCCGAAAGCAAGACGGCCCCATGAAAGCCTACAATCGCTGGTGTTTCCGCCGATTCTTCGGCTTCGACTAACGCCAAAGACAGGTCATGCTGATCATGAAGTTCTAACGTTGGCCGATCAAACAATGTACTTTCTTGGACAGTTACTTGATGTTTCGCCAAATGTTCTTGCCAATAGGCACTGCTGCCTTTAGGAATACGAAAGGCGATCGTGCCGACTTGTCCGCTTCCTACTCGTCCAGGATGGGCATTTGCCCAAGGGAAGAAAGTGATGATGGTCCCATTTTCTAACGCTTGATTGCTGTAATAAAGATGATACGTGTAGGGATCATCAAAATTGACGGTTTGTTTGACGAGGCGCAACCCCAACACGTCGCGGTAAAAGGCAACGTTCGTTTGCGGATCGCCTACGATAGCTGAAATATGGTGGATCTGTTGAATGGGTTGCATACTATGTGCCTCCTTAGGCGCGTTTTGTATTGAAGGGTTTGATGACTCCTTCGATGTATTCACGGCGATTTTCTAAAAATGGTGCCAATGATAAGGACTCACCCAATGTTTCGTATGGCTCATCCCCCATGAACCCTGGTTCATCTGTTGCTAGTTCAAAAAGAATATGGCCGATGCGCACATACAAGGATTCAAAATAGTAGCGATCCACATAGCCGGAGTTGGCCAATCCCAAGTTATCAAAGATTTCTTGCCAAACTGCTAATGAGTCGTGGTGAGCTAAACGAAAAGCGACATGATGCACTTCGCCATCGCCTTGTTGTGCTTGCGGGCTCGTGGTATCTTCCACTAAAACGACTTGAGCGCCATTGCCGCCTTCACCGACTTCTAGCAAATAGCGATTGTCTACTTGATCAATGGTTTTGAAATCAAAAACGGATTCCAGCAGCCCTTTGAAATCTGCCAAGTAAGAAACAGACATTTCGACAGGACCTAAGCCATAAATCGCAAATTCAGTAGGAACCGGTCCTTTTTTCCAAGGGGTACCAGCTTTCACGCCAGTATTGTGTTCATCAGAGATCAATTGATAGGCTTGCGTATCAAAATCCCAAAAGCGCAACACTTTTTTCCCAAATTCGGTGGTGATTGCTTCGTGTTTTACCTCAAATTCATCAAAGCGTGCGGCATAATAATCAAGGGCAGCATCACTGGGTACTCGGAAACTGGTGCGGGTGATCGAGTTGGTTCCTTTGCTGCCGCGAGCGGTATTGGGAAAATCAAAGAACGTCATGGTCGTTCCCGGTGTCCCTAAATCATCCGCAAAGTAGGTATGGTACGTATAAATGTCATCTTGATTGACGGTTTTTTTCACTAAACGCATCCCTAACACATCCGTAAAGAAATGGTAATTCCGTTCCACATCACTTGTCATGGCCGTCACATGGTGTACCCCTAATAATTGATCTTGTTTTCTCATTTTCTTTTCCTCATTTCTGATCGTAAGTTATTTTTCGTAAAATTGTTTTTAATTGTTGCAATTCTTCACTGCTGAGTTCGGAAAAACTCGCCGCAATCTTTTGTGCATGACTGGGAAAAATTTTCTCCATCAACGCCCTGCCTGCTTCCGTAATACTGACGTAAGTTACCCGTTGATCTTCTTGGCTAGGTTCCCGGCGCACGCAGCCTTTTTTGACTAATTGATCGACTACATAGGTTGTCGAGCTGCTGGCGATCAAAATTTTTTCCTTGATGGCTTGCGTCGTATGGGTGCCTTTATGGTAAAGCAATTCCAGTACAGAAAACTCTGTAATATTTAAGCCATAACAACGAACATCTTTTTTTGCCACTTGTTCCAAACGACTCGCCGTACGCAGCAAACCGATGTACGCTTTGAGCGCTTCTTCTTGATGCGCCATTTTCCTCACCTCTTTATTTCGAATTCGAGATAATCATAACTTACTTTTTGTAAGTTGTAAAAAGATATGCTTTGGTTGTTTAAGAAAATCATTCAATGCTTATTTTTATAGAGGTTAAGAACGGTTAGACACTAACGAAGGTCCCACCTTTTCTCTATGCCCCCTTCAAATCTAATAAAAAAGCAGAACTCATGAAAGATTCCATAAGTTCCGCTAAATATATATTTTACTGAAGAGGATTCGATCCATTCCATGTACTGATCGATGAAGCGCTGATTCCTACGCATAGTTATCTCTTTTTCAAATCTTTACAGTCGGCTGGGCCTGCTTTTCCAAAGCCAGCAACCACTTTTTGCGTTCGACACCGCCGCCATAGCCGCCGATACTACCATCACTATTGATGACACGGTGACATGGAACGATCAACGCCAATTGATTTTTTCCGTTGGCGTTGGCAACATCTCGGGTGGCTTTTTCATTGCCGATTCGCTGTGCCAATTGTTTGTAGGAGTATGTTTCTCCAATCTTCATCGCCAACAGCTGCTGCCAGACGGCTTTCTGAAAATCGGAGCCGATCAATGCAATTGGAATCGTGAAAACAGTTCGATTTCCTGCAAAATATTCCGTCAGTTCTTGCTTGAGTTGCTGAATGATTGCCGTTTGCTGCGGAATAATCACTGCATTCAAGCGGCTTCTCAAAACAGCGATTTCCGTTTCTAGCCCTCTGCGATCCACGAATTCTAACAAGTAAAGCTGCTGCTGGTCGCTGATTGCCAGCATCGATCCCAGCTTGGTCTCAAGCCAAGCAGAAGAAAGAATCGTTTTTTCGCGGCTGTTGGAAGGCAATTCCCCCATAATCCGGGAAAACGCATCTCGAAAGCCGTTGCCAGAATCGAAGCCGGCTTCTAATTGTGCTTGGATCAGCGGTTCTCCTTCACGAATCTGCTTAAACGCTAACCCTAAACGACGTGCACGGGAATATTCGATAAAGGTCATGCCAAAATATTTTTTAAATTGTCGGCGTGCGGTATTGGGATGGATCGCTAGTGCTTCAAAATCTTTGTCGGTCCACTTTTTCTCTGGGTTACTCTCCACGGCTTCCACCAGGCTTTTCACGTCAGGGGATAAGTGGCTAGGTGAGCTGAGCGGGCGACATCGTTTACAGGGACGATACGCCGCCAGCAACGCTTCTTGTGCCGTCTGAAAAAACTCGCAATTTTTTTTGAGCGGTTTTTTCGCTGGGCAGGTGGGACGGCAAAAGACGCCGGTGGTTTTTACCCCAACGTAAAAAATCCCTTCATATTGGGAATTTTTTTCAATCAGCATGTCGTAATAGTGGTCCCGTTGTCGGCTATCTTCAATCATCTTGCGCATCCCTCCTTCTTTTCTACACTTACAAAAATACTTTGTACCTGTCCTAACACACGACCAACCAATGCAGCAGCCTGCAAAGGCAGGTCGAAAATTTGCCCATATCCTTCTGATGACATACGATCACCCTTTCCTCTGAATGACCTTAGTGTACAAAGAATGGTCTTGACGCATCCCATAAAAATTAACACCAATTTTTTAAAAAGGATCGAAGGCAGTTATCCTCCGATCCTTTTGATTTCCCGTTTGCCTATTTTTCGGCGAATCTTAAAAGCAACGCCTACATGAACCTAGACCGTCGCCTTCTGCTTGACTTGCAGGGCACTTTTTTTCCGCAAGACTCGCTCCAAACGGGGGCGATTATAGCGTTGGATCATGATGAATGGGCAGTTGGCCAATAACGCATAGGCGATCATCACCCAGCCCGCCCACGTAGGATTCCAGAGGAAAAAGAACGGTGCTGGAACAATCAGCAGCCAATGGGTCAGCTCTGCTCGGCGTGTTTCGATGACGAATTTTTCCAGATAGTCCTTTTGTTGCTGAGCCAAGCGAGATTTGTCAAAGCCTTTTTTGGCAATCACAGTGCCGTCGGGCAATTTGTCTTTCCACTGACGAATACGAAATACCTCCGCCCAGATCCTACCGCCTTTTTCAAAGGCAAAAGAATGGAACCAGTTGGTATGACGTTCAAAAAAAGCATCACTGACTTTGCGCAAGCCAAACGAGATGCCTAGATGAAACAGCAGCCAAGCCAAGCTGTCTGTAAAGAGCAAGAGCAGTGGAGATAAGGTGATCAGCGGCATGTGCATCGCCTCCTATAAATTGATTTTTCGTCCTTTCCAGGTCACGGATTTCAACAAATGGGTTTGGATCCATGACCAACCAAATAAGCCTAGGAAAAAAAGAAAGTAACATGGGAAAAAAAGCAGCAAGACTCGGTTGAAGTTGCCGACACGGCGGGCAAAGCACAGAGTTTGTCCAAAATAAGCAGCATAAAAAAGCAGTCCTAGCCAAAGCGGTTCCATCAGAAATGGTGCCGCCAGTACCCCAATGCCGCCGCTGATCCACAAGATGACACCCGCCATGATCAAAGGGTGAGTGAATTGCGAAGCAGTGGCAAAGTCCTTCGTCCAGCCTTGAACAAGTTGACGAACACCAGCTGGATACATCCGAAAGGCCAACAGGTCTTTTCCACCATACAAGGTGATCGGCAAGCGTTTTTTCTTAAAGCGTCTCGCTAATGCTAGATCATCTAAGATTCCTTGTGGCATGTCCTGATGCCCATTGGCTTGAAGGTACGCTGTTTTGCTGCACAAGATACACGGACCAAAGGCGCCGCCGGCTGAGAGTTTTTCGCCTACGATAGAGAAACGGTTCAACCCGACAGGTAAGATGACATTAAAGACGGCAGATAGTTGTTCATACAGGCGCTTCGTTTGATGATAGGGCTGCACCGAGAGCAGGCCTTGTCCCGATCGCTCCTCATACGCAGCGAAAAGGCGCTCTAAGCCATCTTCTGCTAGAAAGAAGGTATCGGCATCCAAAAATAATAGATACTTGCCCACCGCTTGTGAGGCGCCTAACCAGCAAGCCGCCGCTTTCCCAGCAGAATCAGCAGCGGTTTGCAAGACCGTCGCACCGAAGCGCTTGGCGCAGGCGATCGTCTCGTCTTCCGATCCGTCATCAACCACCAAAATCTCCACAGGATAAAGGGTTTGCTGCTGCAAGGATGCCAACAATTGCGGCAAATTTTCTGCTTCATTGCGGGCGGGGATGATGATCGACAATTCTGCCCTCTCCTTCAAGTCTTTGGATGCGGCTGTCTCCTTGCGGGTGGGTATCGTCGGCAGGCGGAAAAAAATCAGCCAGCCTGCCAGCCAAGCAGCGTAAATACCAGCGAGCAGCAGGTACACAGTCATCATCCTTTCTTATCTTAGTGTTCTCTTTTGGTGATCATCTCACTGACTTGCTGGCCACTAAGGGTCACCATCGGCATACCGGCACCGGGATTGACCGTACCGCCAACGAAGTAAAGATTGTCGTAGCGTTCGCTGTGTTTCGGGTGTTTAAAGCCATGATTTTTTTTACGATTAGAGACCGTGCCGTAGATGGCGCCGCGATGTGACAAATAATTCTTTTGGATGTCTTCGGGTGTCCAGCGGTCTTCATACACGATGTGCTTGCGTAGATCCGTTAAGCCCATGTTTTCCAGCTTGATCAAGATCCGTTCACGAAAGGCATCGTATTCCGCTTCCGTAAAGGGTTTATCCTGCAAATAAGGGATATGAGGCAAGATTTTGATGTTCTCATGCCCTGCCACTGTTTGCGAAGGATCGGTTTTGTTGGCATTGACCAAATAGATCGTTGGGTCTTCCGGCAGCTGATGCTGATGGAAATTTTGATCAAAGTTTTCTTTTGAGGCATTTGAAAAGAAAAAGTTGTGGTGCGCCAGTTGCGGATAGGAGGTTTTGACCCCTAAGTGCAAGACAAAGCCAGAACTTGCTGGTTCAAATTTTTCTTCCAGTTTTTGAGTAAAGGCCGGCGCTTCTTCTAACAGCTCTTCATATGCCGGGATCACTTCCATATTGGAAACAAAATAGTCCGCTTCGATCAACGTACCATCATCCAAACGAGCGGCACGGATTTGTTCTTGTTCAACGATCAATTTTTCCACTTTATGTCCCGTATGGAAGGTCACACCGATCTCTTTTGCTAAGCGAACGATGCCTTCGGCTAACCGATGCATCCCGCCTGGCACGTACCAGACACCTTGGGCATGCTGCATGTAGATCATCATGTTCAAGACGGCTGGGGCGTCATAAGGAGACGAGCCGACATACTTGATAAAATAGCTCAGCATGTCTTGCAGCTGCGGATTGCTGATACGTTTTTGAATGGCATCATGCATGGAAGAGAAATAATCAAAGCCTTTCAGCGCTTTGATCACGCCGTGATACTTCAAGATTTCTTTCGTGGTATCTAAGCCTTTCTCGAAATAGCCTTTTTCCGTGATATCATAAATCTTTTGCGCATAGTCCAAAAAGTCTTGGTACTCTGCCATGTCTTTTTCCGACAAGTGGGGGTTTTCCTTTGCCATACGTGCAAGATCGCCATAGAGATCGATCTTGGTGCCGTCAGGAAAAAAGGAGCGCCATTCCAATGGCAATCGGCGAATCGCAACATAATCCGCCATATCGCGATTGCTGCCAGTAAATAATTTTTCAAAAATCTGCGGCATCGTCAAAATCGAAGGACCTAAGTCAAAGCCGAAGCCGTTTGTTTCCAGTCGGTTCAATTTGCCACCTAAATGGTGATTTTTTTCATATAATGATACATCAAAGCCATTTTGGGCTAATGAGACCGCCGCTGATAGACCACCAAGTCCGCCGCCGATCACTACAACTGTTTTTTTCTCATTCATTGAGTTGCTCCTCATTTGCTTTAATAAACGTCCCTATTTAGCCAATTCTTTTCACCGAAACAGACGGTTGCGTCTCACTGCAACTGCGTGTCTTCGCACTATTTTGGCATTGGCCACTTGAATCAAAGGATCGTTTTTCTAGATAATTCTATAGTATCACACCTTTGAAAAAATGACGGGGATGAGCCTACCGGTCAACTGATGCTGTTTTTTCTCAACCATGATTTCAGCGAATGAAAAAACAACCTGCTGGAAAAGAAAGGAAACCCAGTCATTTCGTCCATTCCGAAAATATTCTTTTTATAACAACAATTATCAGAATAGTTGAACATTTTTGACGTTAATACCAGCGAAAACAAATCTTCGTATGGTTACGAAAAAACGCGTTTGAGCCAATTTGGAATATCCTGTACATTGAATGTAGCGAAAGTCCTTCCCCCAATCATTAAAAAAACAAAAGGGCCTTCTCAGTAAGACATTGCTTAACAGTGACTCTTTTTGATAATGACACGTATTGTCACCTTTTCCTAACACTTATAAGGAGTATTGATATGAACTTAAAAACGATCCAATCAGCCGAAGAATATGTAAACTTTTTTGACGTAGAATTTATCCACTCTCCCTGTTCTTATACACACCCAAAAATCTTTAATTTTTATCTCTCTTTGCGCCAACGATTCTTGGCGATCTATGAACAAGACGAGGGTACTTTTTTCGAAAAAATGTCGTTGCTCTTAGATATCGACGCACAGCTGCAAATACTAAAAGAACTTTATGTTTTAAAAATTTCTTCTCTAAACGAGTATACGGAAGAAGAGATCATTCAGCTGACGGTCAAAGACAAAACCTGTTTCTATCGGGAATTGACCGGTCTTCAGCTAAACCAAAAGGCGCCTTGGAGTTTGATTTACTTAAGTGAAGCCCAATGATTTCGCCCACATTGATCGATTGAATTGAAAACCGCTGGTTCCAAAGGCTTGCATCCGTACCTGATGCATTCCCCACTTCCCCTTCCCACACTCCTGCACAGCTGCGGAGAGTCAAGCCATTAAAAAAGAAAGCATCTTTCCTTCTCACTGTCTAAGCAGTGAAGGAAAAATGCTTTCTTTTCATGTAAAAGGCCCTTTCTAGCAACTCTTTAGGTCAAAACAGAATGGGAAACTAGAAGAGGTCTTTTAGGGCAAATTGGCGGGTGACGTTAGGATTGATCCGTTCAAGCAGCCGATTCCAGTCAGAAGAAGAAGGGATCGTTTTGAAGACGATACATTCAACGATATCTCGAAATTCGGTCGCATGCTCGGCATAGTTCGTCACTAGCAGATCAATGGTATTTTGTTCTAAATACTGAGCATTGACTTCCCCTGAGTCAGGATAAAAAACTTGATGGGATCGGCTAAAATAGCGGTTGGACCAGCCCTCAATGTACTGAACGATATTGTTATTTCCTTCGAAGATAAAGGCGATATTTTTTCGGGGAAACCAATGACGTTCTCGAACAGATTCAATAAAAATCACTAAGTTTGCACAAAAATCCGTCAGATACTCCACAGAATAAAGGGTGTGGTACTCGCAACTACTTTCTAAAAACTCTCGGTAAGCAGCAAACTCCTTAGAAAAAGTTTTCTTAATAAACGCATTCACATCATAAATATTACGATTGGCCGAAGTGGATAAGCACTCCTTCAATTTGGCAGAAGTAAAAAAGGATTCGATCAGAATCTGATCTTCTTTAGGCTTTTTCGACGATACATTCAACATCTGATAAAACTCGTTGGTCAACGTGCGAATCTCGGTCCAATGATTATAAGAAAGACAAAACTTTTGTTCGACGATCACATTTTGCAGTTTTTTCTTTGTGATAATACTAACAAACAAAAAGATAAGTTCATCGTTCGTCAATCGACATTGAAAGTACTTTTCAATAACGCCATTGATTCGCTGAAAGTGCATCAGCTGAATACTGTGTCGCAAGGCGTGGTACAATTCGTCGTTGATTTGCACAGTTTTGCCTTGCATAAATCGCTCAAGCGAAATATAGAGTAGATACGTATATTGTGAAAACGAAACGGTGTGATAACTATTTTTGTTAAACATCCTGCCGATTTCCGTTACTGCCTGTTGGACCGCAGCTGGCGGAAAGACAGTATGGGGTGTGCTATCCGTTTCATAGAAAAAGGTACAGAAGAAATTGCGGATATCTGCTTCTTGTCCAACGATATTCAGGGGATCTAGTGCTAGTTGGAGATCAAAACGTGCCAGTTGTTCATGAATGCGCTGCAAGTATTTTGATAAGGTACTCTTGGATAAAAACAAGCAGTCCGCCCACTCATCGATCGTCTTTAACTCTCCAATAAAAATATTTTCCAATAAAATAAAGAGCGGTTCATTCGCTAAAAGCGAGGCTTTTTTCTTTTCATACTGTGAATAATCAAATAGTTCAAACGAATAGCCTTGATTGGTGGAAGTGATCAGGATCAACCCACAGAAATAATCATTAATCTGACTGATGTCTTTGCCAATCGTCCTTGTGGTACTACTTGTTACTTCAGCCAAATGGCTGGCACTGCAAATTTCATTTTTTTCAAATTCACTTAGAATCTGCAGCCATCGGACGGTCGATTTGCTTGTGACAAAACTCAATTGAAAATTTTTCAAACATAAGCTCCTTACTAAGAATTTCTTTTTTGCGGCTAATTTACGCATGAAAGGCGCCTAAGCAGTCTCATTATATCGGTTTTCATCCTACATAAAAAATCGGTTTTTTCATAGACTGATGAAAAAAAGCGTTGTGTCCAGACTACTGTCTTATAACAATTATTTTATCGGCTATTAAAAATAGTGCAAGGATTTCGCTTTTACTTTCATCAGATTCTGCTTAAGGAATAAGAAAATTCTTTGTATTATTTGCTTCATTTTGGAAAAAAACTGCTATGTTGAAAATCACCTATGTTTTCTTTATTTGTCTAAATGTGTCTGTCATGATGTTTAAAAGCTGTTCATATTGCGTTTCTTGACTTACTTTTTTCATCTGCACATTAAAGTCCTGTTCAATAAATTGTTTGGGTATCAACTGATCCATTTCTATTTTTGAAAGCCTCTCGGTACATTCCGCTAACAGTTGGTAATCCTTTACGAGTGTTTGCGGCAGCTTGTATGTTTGTGTAAAAAAGGAATAGCTCGCATTCTTTTGAATCGTTAGTGCCACCTGCTTTTGAATCAAATAGTGTAATTTTTCTAATTGCTTATCTGTGACGGATCGTTCACCGTTTTGTTCAAATAATTGACAGTAATAGTCTAAAAATTCGCTATTGGCCATCACTGTCTCAAAATCCGTTTTATTTATTCTCATAAAATGTTCCCCTCTTTTTTTATTTTATGCATCACTGTGTAAAACATTCTTTTCGTTTAACAGAAAAAAAGAGCAGCTCATTTATCTCTTCTACTTTTTTATGGTTAATCATTTCTTGTTAGTTCTTTTCAACGATCAATACTGATTAGAAAAAAAGGAGTAGACTTATAATTGATGCACTTCCTGATTATTCGCTCCCCTACTTCGTTAGCAAGTTTTTATTCGTAGGGGTAACAACTGTAACGATTTTGCTTCTCCGCTCATCATCAATAGCATTCGAACCTACCATTTGTGCTGCTGGCTGACCGATCTGTTCACGCCAGTTTATGGGTTAGCAACTGTTACGGTTATGTGAAAATTATAAAGAATCTATGCACGATTTTTTTAAACATTTTTTCGGTTTTCATGAAAAAAAAATTAAAATCGTTGCTCCCAAAAAATTGCTGGAAAAAGACAAAAAAAGAAAGTATCCACGATACTCTCTTTTCGGCAATCCTTATTTTGTTAAAAAAGCGATTGGATCGACCAATTTCGCTTGGCTCAAACTAGGCGATGCACTGACTTCAAAGTGCAGGTGTGCGCCTGTGCTATTGCCCGTACTACCCATGAGCGCAATCGTTTCTCCTTGTTCCACTTGTTGACCAACCTTCACAAGGTTCTGTTGATTGTGAGCATAGAGTGTCGTCATCCCGTCCTCATGGAGAATCGCTACATAATTCCCCCAAGAAGGATGAACCTCTGAACGGATGACCGTTCCAGATTGACTCGCCATGATGGGTGTCCCAAACGCTGCGGCAAAGTCAACACCTCGATGAAAACTTCCCCAACGTGGACCAAAGGTAGAAGTGACAACGGCTTTTTCAACAGGAAAAAGATACGTCTCACTTGCGGTCACATCAGGTTTTTTCTGATCATAACGAGTCAACGCATAGGCTTCGATCAAAGCTGTCAGCTTTTGATCATACGTCGTATCTGTGGCATACCGACCAGTCAAATAACGGGCAGCCTCTTGATAAGAAGTCGCTTCTGATTTCCATACGCCTTTATAAAAATCAGACTGCTGCCCGACCCCTTCTTTCAACAAACGAGCATAGTCCATCAATGACTCTTTGTAGCCAGTATATTGGCGGAACGTTGCCGTGATTGTGTAGTGATTTCCCGAACCATCATCTTCTTGTGTCCGAAAGGCAACACCCTGTCCGTGATAGGTTCCTTTGATACCAAAGAGATTGAAATACGGCGCCTGACTCAGTCTGCTTTGCCCGCCACCTGATTCTAAAATAGCCTGTGCAATCATGACAGAAGCGTACAAATCATTTTTCAAGCCAATTTCCCGAGCATCTTCGCCGATTTCTTGGATAAAATCCCACACTTCTTTTACTGGTGTGACCGTCAAGCTCGTTTCGCTACCTTGCTGCGTTATAGGATCGGATTGACTTGGCCCGCTTGGTGCTTGGGTACTTGGTGGTATGATCGGAGACACAGCCGCCGGTGTTTCTTGACTTGCTCCCCTATTTTCTTCTGGTGTCGGTTGCGTTTCTACAGGTTTTGACGGTTGGGGCTTCTCTGGCTGCGTCTCAGGTTTGGGCGCTTCAGGCTGTGTTGGTTTTTCTGGTTTCGGTGCTGGGGTTGGTTCTTCTGGCTGAGAAGGCTCTGGCTTACTCGGTAGTTCTGGCTCTGGTTTCGGCTCTGGTTTCGGTTCTGGCGTCGGTTGGGGATCTGGGGTTGGTTCTTCGGTTTGCTCTGTTCCCTCCGGCGCTGTCTCAGATCCTTCTGGTACACTTTCTACAGGTGCCGATCCTTGCTCCGAATCGGACACTTGTCCTTCCCCTGCTGGAGCAGTTTCTTCAACCGTCCCTGCTGTGCTGCTACTGTCACTTTCTTGTGCAGCTGTTTCTGATGTTTGGGCAACGATCGTACCTTCCGATGCAACAACCGCAGCTGAAACTGGCACACCAGCTAAAAGTTGTCCGCAAACCAAAAGAAGCGCTACCCCTTTTTGCGAATGCTTCATAGGCGATTTCCTTTCTCTCCTTTTTTCACTTAACAACCTCTATCAAAAAAACATGTTGTCATCCAAATAGTAAATAAATATCAATTCTCTTTTATTATACTACGCTTCGTTTTTTCGACTCAAGCAAATGACTCCCGTGCTTGTCAAAGAGAACGAGTTGTTGGAAGAATGGGTCTACTGGTAAAGGATCACGTTTTGCATCCAATTCGTTATCGAGTCTGGGTTGCAGCTTTTTCTTTCTGTTGCCTAAGATCCTCTGGCGTCATCAGAAAAAAACACAGTTTTTCAAATGGGCAACTGCCAGTTGAAAAACTGTGTTTTTATCGTCTTTTCTTGCTTCATTAGCTTTTTATCTAGCGTTTGGAGCCTTTCTATTAGCGCTTCGTTTTCTCAAGTTTATGTATGATTTTTGGCAATTGGTTTCTCAGGTCCTTGCTATACTTACCGTGAACGATTGATATTCCCGGAAATGTTCTGCTGGTAGTCAGAGTCTTCAAGGCACTGTGGCAAGAACGCCTAACAGTTGAACGTTTCATTCTCTGTGTAAATGATTATGCTATAATTATTTAAACTTATTTTTCGGAGGCTGACATGAAAACATTTCAATTAAAATTCATGCGAAATCGTACGTTGATTCGCTGGCTGCAATTGTTGAATGAATTTGAGAAAAGTCCCTCCCGTACACTGGGAGAACTCGCTGAAGTGACCGAGAGCAGTACGCGTACGTTGATTACTGACATTGCTAGCTTGCGAGAGTATTTTAAAGGGGCTATGGCGATCCATACAGCAAAAATCGGGTATCTTTTTGAAGAAATCGATCATGATAGGTATCGAAAGCAAAAGCAAGAATTGATAAAAGATGAACCGATTTTCCAGATTTTAGAAAGTATTTTTTATGATGAGCAGCAAACCCTCTTTGATTGGAGCTTAACGCTTAATATTTCTGAACAAGCGCTGATCAGCTACTTCCGGAAAATACAGCCATTTTTATCCCCTTTCTGTTTAAAAATCAAAACGGATCCCGTCTCTTTGGCAGGTTCGGAGATCGATATACGAAAATTTTTCTGTCTTTTTTACTACGAGTCTGACATTAATGTCCACACGTTATTTCCCTCGATCCATGTACAAGATGCGGTGATGGAAATCACTGACCTTTTGGAAACGAAGGCCTTACAGAGCTCTTCGTTTTCTTATTTTGCTTATATCCTTTATATTAGCGTGGAGCGCAGCAAACGCGGTTTACTTGCTGCCCCCTCTCCAGAACTAAGCGAGTTAGTTAAAAAAAATGGTTTACTTTCAAATTATGAGGACCTTAAAAAGATTATCCAGCGTTATTTTACCTTTGAGTTTCCTCAAGAAGAAGCAATCTATCTTTTGACTTGCATCATTTGTCGTCGCAAACTCAACACCGATCTAGAAACAAGCAAAGTGTTTTGTCTTAACTATAACCACTGGCCCGCGATCAAACAAATCACTGCTGATTTCTATACCCAAAATCGCGGCAACAGCTTTGATGAACAAAAAGATTTGCTTTGGTTAGAGTCATTCTTCACTATTTTTAAGCTTCGTGAGTTGTTATCGCCAACGATGAACGTCAACATCGATGATTTGAATGCTTTCGTCAAAGAAAAATTTGCGGCTGAATATAAAAAAAATCGCCAGTTTTTGCTCTCACATCCTCTTGTGAAAACACTCTATTCTTTCGACCATTTGGATGATTTTTGTGCAAGTCTCACCTTCCACATGGAAGCCATCATTGAAGAGAATTGGGGCACACGGAGAACTATAGCTGTTATTTTTGAAGGTAACGAGTATGTTTGTGAGTACGCCGAAAGTATTATCCGAAAATATCTTGGCGTTTATCATGAAATGTACTACCCTGATTCAAACGAACTCTCCCACGAGTATTTAAAAGAAAAAAACATTAATTTTCTCATTACTAACTACTCCGAATACGCCACTGAATACTTACTGGATGTTGAAAGTGTCTTATTAAAATCAATACCCGACGCTGCCGATTGGAATTATCTTTTGAATCGAATCAATCCGAGAATTTTGCGGTTGGTCGTTCTTGATAATACGTAGTAATTCCAATCATTCACGCCGCTTCTCCAAAGAAAGAGAATTGATATTTCCTTGTCGCCTTTAAACGAACGCCTGACTAATCCTCCCATATAAAGCTGTTCTTTTTTAGTGGAAGCAGCTTTATATGGGACTTTTCCAATGAATCAAGTACGCTTTTTCCTTCTACGCCGCTACTATCAGCAATCATTGCTCTTTGGATTGATCTGCACTTAAAAATGTCCGTTTCGTAAAAGCCAGTGCGCCTACGAGGGTCATGAGTACGATGATTGGATGAGAAGATGCAGACAAGATCCCCAAAATCGCCGTCAACAGCGTGCCCGTATAACTCAAACCGACTGCCCATTGCTGAAGCCTTGAAAGCTCTCGCAGCTGCCCTTTAAAGGCCACCCCCAGCATCATTGCTCCGACAAAAGATAAAAGACCAAAAACTACATGTAAAAGTAACATTCTTTTTCCTCCTTTCTTAAATGTTCACATCGATCGCTTCAGCGATTCGTCTGCCGTATTCTGGGTCCGCACGGTAAAAATGCATGACCTGCCGTTCTTTGATCTGTTGATTTTGAACCTGTCCCAAACTTCCCGCAATCGTTTGAATTAAACGTGTTCGTTCTTCTTCTGAGAGCAAACGATAAAAATCACCTGCTTGGCTATAATAGTCTTCATCGTAATCAAAGGAACCGATCTCTCCTTCTAACGAATAGTGGATGCCCTTGGCATGCGGGTTTTCTTTGATGCCATCGAAACTGTTCGGTTCATAATTGATCCCTGAAGAATTCGTTTTGGTATTCATGAAACCGTCCTGTTGGTGATTATGGACAGGCGCTTTTGGCGTATTGATCGGCAACTGGCTGCTGTTGGGTCCAACTCGATAACGATGCGCATCACCGTAAGCAAACAGCCGACCTTGCAATAGTTTGTCCGGAGAAAAATCAATCCCTGGAACGATATTGCCCGGTGAAAAAGTGACTTGCTCGACTTCGTTGAAATAGTTCTCTGGATTGCGATTCAAAGTCATTCGTCCCACTTCAATCAGCGGATAGTCTTTTTGTGAGACTGTTTTGGTCACATCAAAAAGATTGACGGCAGCTGACCAACCTTCTTCAAAGGGAATGATTTGAACATAGAGTGTCCAAGAAGGATACTCCTTTGCCTCAATCGCTTTATATAGATCTTCAATATGATAATCAGGATTGCTTCCCGCAAGTTCTGCTGCGAGTGCCGCACTCATGTTCATAATGCCTTGATCCGTCCGAAAATGATATTTCACCCAAAAGCGTTCTCCCTCTGCGTTGAGCCAAGCGAATGTATGGCTCCCATACCCATGCATATGACGAAAGGTTGCCGGTAAGCCCCGATCCCCCATCAACAGGCTGACTTGATGGAGGGATTCCGGTGAATGGGACCAAAAATCCCATACCGCCTCTGGATTTTTCAAGTGCGTTCGCGGGTCTCTTTTTTGGGTATGGATAAAATCAGGAAACTTCAACGGATCACGAATAAAGAAAATCGGGGTATTATTGCCCACGAGATCATAATTCCCCGCTTCCGTGTAAAATTTAACCGCAAACCCCCGAGGATCGCGCAACGTATCCGCAGACCCTAGTTCTCCGGCAACCGTTGAAAAGCGAATAAACATCTCCGTTTCTTTCCCGATGGCTGAAAGAAACGCCGCTTTCGTGTACATCGTTACGTCGTTTGTTACTCGGAAGACCCCATGAGCCCCCGCACCTTTCGCATGAACGACCCGTTCGGGAATCCGCTCACGATTAAAATGTGCCAGTTTTTCTAGCAAATGGACATCTTGAATCAACACTGGGCCACGGCGCCCCGCTGTCAAAGAATTCTGGTTATCCGCTACACTGGCTCCTTGCGCAGTCGTCAACTTTTTTTTCATATCTTTCCTCTTTTCTCTATAAAATCAGTCAAGTGCAATTACTCTCAACAAAATACTTCTAATTAGTACAAAAATTATCATTATTCTTAAAATATATCAATTTATTTGCTCGTAAATAAGAATTAATTCAGATTTTTGACCATTCCCCAACTTTTCTATCGAAGTATCCAGGTTTTGCAGCAAGCCTCATGAATAAAAGGAAGCACAAAAAAGCAGTGAAGCGTTGGCTTCACTGCTGCTTTGCGTTCAATTCGATCCGAGACCACTCTACTGGCGATCAATTATTTTTTGCTGCCTGCTACTTATTCGGCAGCTTCAATATCCTTGGCGATTTTTGCGACATCGATCTCCCGCTGCAAGTAGTCTTGGTTGTCGATAGGAAAATGCTGACGAAATTCGGCTAGTTCCATCAATTCGACTTCGCCAGCTGCCACTTCAAAGTCTAAGACATGACCAGCAAATGTGCGATCATCACTAATAAAATGCAAATGGAAACCGGCGGCCGCAGCACCGTGGAACAGCAACGGGGTAAAGAACCCGACGATCGTGCCGCTGATATCTTCTGCTTGAAATTCCGGCTGATGCTGGATGATCTCAATGAATTTTGGGTACGGTTTTTCTTGCTTTGGGGCAACGCGGACGTGCATCTTGGTAAATACCCCATGAATCTTGACAGCGGAAAACAAATTCGGGCTGACTTCTGTCAGGACGTGGTTTTTCACTTCTTCATCGGTCATTTCTTGGCTGACCTGCAGGTGCTTCGCCGCAGAAAAATCAACGACTGCCGCATAGGGGGTTCCTTCATTTCCTTGGAGCACTTGTACCTTGCCCGACTCGTCTACATGGTAGATTTCACCATCTAAAATAATCACTTCACCATTGGAACCAGCCAAAGTACCAATCCCAAAATTGCCATATTCAAGCATTTTTCCGATTTGCTCCGTGCCATCCATTAAATCCTGCATCAACCCACCTAGGGTGCCATGCTGATATAAATAACTTTTGTTTTTCACTTTCATCTTGATGCTCCTTTGGTCTTAATAAAATTGATCAGGTAGGATCGTTTTGCCAAGATCGGCATTGTCTGAATAATCCACAGGGATATCAATGATCACTGGACCATCCGTTGCAAAGCCTTCTTCGATGGCTGCCATCAATTCTTGTTTGGTGGTTGCCCGTAAGCCTTTGGCACCAAACGCTTCGGCATATTTCACGAAATCAACTGGTCCAAAATCAACCCCAGAAGCACGATCATATTTCATTTCTTCTTGGAATTTCACCATATTGTAGGTACCGTCATTCCAAATCAAGTGAATGATGTTTTGTTTCAAACGGACGGCTGTTTCTAACTCTTGGGCAGAAAACAAGAAGCCACCATCGCCAGATACAGAGATCACTTGAGTATTTGGTCGCACGAGCGCTGCCGCGATCGCCCATGGCAAAGCTACCCCTAAAGTCTGCATGCCATTACTAAAGAGCAGATGCCGTGGCTCATAACTGCGGAAATGACGGGCCATCCAAATGTAGTGGCTGCCGACATCCACCGTCACCGTCATGTCATCGGTCACTTCTTGTTGCAAAGCATCAATGATTTCCAGGGGATGCAAGGTATTGTTGCTGCCTTCGACATCCGCTGGTTTTTCATTGAGTTTGGTTTGCAGCGTCGTTAAATAGTTTTGAGCGTCTTCGGTCAAGTGATACTGATCGATGGCTTTTGATAGTTGTTCAATAATTTTCGCGATACTGCCCATCAGTTCAACTTCTGGCTGCATAAATGGATCGATCTCCATCGGTACTTCATCGATGACGATCACGCGGGCATCTTTTTCCGCATTCCAGTTGCGAGCTTCGTATTCGATCGGGTCGTACCCCACAGCGATCACTAAGTCGCTGCGTTTCAACAGCATATCACCAGGCTGATTGCGGAACAAGCCGACGCGGCCAAAGAAATGCTCTTCTAATTCACGAGAAATGATCCCAGCGCCTTGGAAGGTCTCTACGACAGGCAACCCAGTTTTTGCAACTAAATGACGAATCGCTTGTGTTTCTTTCACGCCTGAAGCCCGCATTCCTAAGAGTAGGACAGGCAGCTTGGCTTCTTTGATCCGATCGACGAGTGCCTGGATATCTTCTGCATCGGCACTGCCTAATTTAGGCGAAGATAGTGGTTTGATCGCTGCCCCTTGAACGGTTCCGTCCGTCACATCTTGAGGAATGGATAAAAAGCTCGCCCCTTTTTTCGCTGTTTTTGCGATGCGAAAGGCGTTGGCAATACTTTCAGAAAGGGTTTCAGGATCTTGGACTTCACTGCTGAATTTCGTGATCGGCGCAAACAATGCCGCATTATTCATGCTTTGGTGGGTCAATTTTGAAAGGTCAGAACGCTTCACTTGGCCTGCTAGTGCCAGGACGGGATCACCTTCGGCAGTTGCCGTGACCAACCCAGTCGCTAAATTACTGGCTCCTGGTCCACTTGTCGCAATGACGACTCCTGGCTCTCCTGTCAGGCGACCGATTGCTTGTGCCATAAATGCCGCGTTTTGTTCATGTCGTGCCAAAATCAACTCTGGTCCCCGATCACTCAACACGTCAAATACGCCATCGATTTTTGCACCGGGAATCCCAAAGATATAAGGCACCCGATGATTTTCTAAACTTTCAACAATGATTTCTGATCCTTTTGCACTCACTGTATTACCTCTTTTCAAAAACTGTATTAATCACAATACATATAATAGCACTTTCTATTTATTTATCAACGAAAAACACTTATTAATATCTGTACTATAAAAACGTAGTTTTTTAGAGAGCGTTTGCATCTGCTTCAGACCGCAGGTGTATGTCTTTCCATTTTTCCGACAAAAAAAGGAGTGGATCGCTCCACCCCATAAATCCTTTACTGTATCAGAACACCTCTAAAAAGAAGCTTCTTTTGTCGGTTTTTTATTCTGCTGGGACATTTTTTTCCGTCAGCCAACCGACAGCCAGTGTCATGGCAGCTCGTGCAGCTTGGGTCTGATCCATCGCATTGACCATCACAAAATCATGGATGATTCCTTGCAGACGTGCTTGGGTAACTTCCACGCCAGCTGCTCGTAAATGCTGCGCATAGGCTTCCCCTTCATCCCGCAAGACATCTGCTTCCCCCGTAATGATCAACGCTGGTGGCAGATCGGCTAACTCCTCTTTGGTCGCTCGTAAAGGAGAAGCGGTAATTTGATTCCGCTGTGTTTCATCCGTCGTGTATTGATCCCAGAACCATTGCATCCCTTCTTTGGTCAGAAAATAGTTTTCGCCAAATGCTTCATACGAAGGCGTATCAAAGCGGGCATCTGTCACAGGATAGAACAATAATTGCTGTGCGATCGGAATGCCACCACGGGCTTTCGTTAACAAGGTCATAACAGTCGCCATGTTCCCACCTACGGAATCGCCAGCCACGGTCAAACGGGTAAGGTCTAAGCCTTTGACATCGACAAATCCCGGTAATTGCTGCAAGACCGCATAATTTTGTTCGATCGCCGTTGGGTATTTTGCTTCTGGCGAACGACTGTATTCAGGAAAAATGACGATCGAGTTGGTTCGTACCGCCAATTCACGGATCAATTTATCATGAGTTGCGGCACTGCCGAAGACCCAGCCCGCGCCATGGAGATAATAAATGACAGGGAGAATCGCATGATTTCCTTCAGGACGAACAAAACGAACATTGATGGTCCCCCATTCGCCTGTATCTACGGTCTGATCTTCTATCTCAACCGCCAATTTATTGACGGGTGACTCTTGGACTTGTTCCAATAGTGCGCGCCCTTCTTCTGGCGGTAATTCATAGATCCGTGGGTGCGGTGCATTTGCCTCACTAAATTCAACGGCTGCTTTTTCCAACGAAATTCTATCTGTCATACGATTCTCTCCTTTTGTTTGAAATCGTTCGTGTTGACCTTAAGGGTACCACCAAGTCATTCTGATGCAAAGAATCTTGCTTCCTTCTGCTTCCAGGCATTTTGTTCGACAAAAAAGGTGGTTTTTGCACTCTTAACTGCCTTGCCTTCATGACCGATAACTGTAAGACACTCGCTGTGTAAACTTCCCAAAAAACTGAAAGGCGTAGGTAAGTACGTATGAAATTCACATTAGATGAAACACAAAATAACCGTCTGCTCGCTGCTATTTTTCAAGAACTCGCTGTCATAGTCTTTGATCCGCAAAAAGAAGTTGTTTTCGCCAATGCCAACATGACTGATATCCTAGGGTACAGCCAAGAAGAAATCATTGGCTTGCCGCATCGGACCTTTTGTTTTGACCATTATGCTGCCAGTACGGATTACCAAGCTTTTTGGAATCAACTGCTGTACTCAAAGCAACGGTTTCAAGACAAAATCATCCGAAAAAACAAACAAGGAGAAAAACTGATTTTAGAAGGAATCTACTTCCCCGTCCTCGATGAGCAGCAAGAAGTCGTCAACGTCGTCAAAATCGCTTTTGACATTACCCAAAGAGAACAAGCCTTAGCGGTCACTATCAAAAAAGTGCAAGAAAGTGCTGCTTCCCTGACACGACTTTCTGCCAACGGGCATCAGCAAGTCGATCATTTGTCAGAGAACTTGGCGCAAGTCAAACGGCTGTCTGATCAAAATCAAGCAACGACCCATGCCTTAGAAATGGATAGCCAACAGGTGACAGCGGTGCTGCATGACATCGACCGCATTGCACAACAAACCAAACTGCTATCCTTCAACGCTTCCATCGAAACAGCACGGATCGGCGAACAAGCAGCTGGCTTTCGGGTAGTTGCCGATGAAATGCAAAAATTAGCCGAACAGACCAAGCAGTTGACCCAAACCATTGCCGCAACCATGCAAGCCATCAACCAACAAGCCTTAGTCGTGTTAGATAGTGCCGATTCGACGACCATGAAAATCAGTGATTCGCAAAAAAGTCTCGCTGCCGTTTTGCATTCTTACGACACGCTGCGAACGACGGCCAGTCTTTTAAACGATGAAGCCGAGTATTTAACAGAGACCAACGATGCTGAGTTGGAAACCACATGAAGTGAAAGAGAGCGCCGCTGTTTGCGACGCTCTCTTTGTTTTTTTGACCAATAAATTGATTCCCTATTTGATTTCATCGATACTCAGCACTAGCCAGTCTCCCACTCTTGCAACAACTGCTGTAATTCTTGCAAAAATGATTGGGTCGCAAAGCCCAATGCTTGAAGAGGAACACGATATTCCTGTTGAATCACCAAAAAGCTACCAAACATTTTATGCTGGACCTCAAAACCGAGGTTTTTCCAAACAATCCAGGAAAAACTGACTATTCGTTTTTCTTTCTTTTCGTACGTGCACAAATACACTCGTTCAACGCCAAAAAGCAGTCCCGCATTCGCTTTCTTGCCAGTCATCTTTGACGTTAGCAACGCAAGAGGGGTCTCCGTTTCAGGCACTTGAAAACTAGCGAGGACTTGTCTTTGCCATTGCCTTGGTAGCACTTGTCTTTCTCCAGAAAAATAGAACAAAAAATTTTGTTTTTGAAAAAAGGCAGTCAAACGATTTTGTCGCTGGTTGCGCTGATGGATGGGCGCCCTTTGAATCGGAGACACCTGGTTTCTTGACGTTGGTTTTGGCTGCTCTTGTCCAACGAAAACGCCGGCTGATGGTGCGTCTTCCCTAAGAGCAGCAGACGACAAACTGATTTTCTTCAAGAGAGCCGTCAGCTGGGTCAGCGCAAGCTGTTTGTCCGTCAGGGGACTGGACTGGGCAATTTTGGCGTGGTCAAAGTGCAATTTGATGACCATTTTGCCGCGGCAATACAGACAGACTGCCGTGCCGACACCCCAGTTTACTTCTAGTTCCCCTAAACAATGGGGACATTGAATGGGAATGATATCCACGAGATCATCCTTTCGTTTTGATGCATCGATCAGAGCTATTCGTTGTAAAAATACGGATCGTATTCCAGCTGACAAACGCCAGCAGCACTAGAAGAGATAAGCCATAAAAATCGAAATACCAAACCAATATTGCTAAGAAGAGAATCAAGGCAAATTCATACGCCATGTTTTCCAGACTGCTGTAAAATACTGTTTTTCGGACGAGTTTCTTTCTTCGGGCTTCAAATGTCTGCAAAATAGCTATTTGATCTGCCTGTGGCTGACTGAGTGCTTGATTCAGATCCTTTTTAAACTTTTTATGTTCTGTAAAGAAGTTGATTTTTTGTGTAATCAAAAAAAATGAAACTACTAGCCAAATGACAAAAAGCACGATCGATGTGCCAATCAAACTAAAGGAAACGGCAGGCATTAAAAATCCACCAAAAATAAAATTTAAAAGGGTCCCGGAAATTATTCCGAATGAAAAGAAGGTATAGCAGAATTGCCAAAGGACACTACTGGTCTTCGAAAAACTTTTCTTCACTTGCACCAGCTGTTCACATTCAGGAAGCTGGGTTGGAAAGAGACGTTCAGCATCGGTGCCATCAGCCACGAAAGAATAGGTTTGGTTTCCGTATTTGAATTCGCCAATGTAATAAGGAAAATACAGTTTTTCCGTATCACATTGTTTCGGAAAAAGAGTCAGTTGAACCTCATTGGCAACATCTGCTCCCACCAAATGGTCTTTGGCTTTTGCTTCAAAGACTTCCATTAGATGGGTATCAGAGAGTGCCGCTTCTCTGGAAATATCAAAGGGCAGCACCTGAGCGCCTTGGCTAAGTGCCGAAAACTGCTGCATATCCGTGCAATAGGCGGCTCCTTTTTGAAGATGCAGCGGCAGCTTACCATTGATACTGTAATCCGCTTCTTTTTGGATATCTGTAGGGAAATGTTCATTGAAAATTGTTGTGTTCCCGCTGTTATGTAAAGAAATGTCGGCAGTAATGCGCCCACTCCCCCTCTGCTGTTCCTCGTGGACATAGCTCCCTCTCACTTGAGCATCATAAGCAATTTGAAAATAATACATCGGGATAAATACACGTTTTAGATGAACCATCTCTAGCTCAAAAAAGATACTTTCCGAGATGGTGTCTTGCCATGCTAGTCTATTTTTCAACGCCGCTTCACATGCCTTTTCATCATAGGCAAACGGATAAAATCCTTCTTTGACGGTCCCTTGAATGCGTGACAACTCTTTAAGCGAGACGACTTGTTTTGTTTGTTCCTGGTTTTTTTGTTCCGGTTTGATCAACAGCTCATTTAAACAATACTGACAGACTGCTTTTCCTGAGTCCCAATCAACTTCTAGACGTCCCAGACAGCTGGGACATTGGATTTGGGTGATTTTCATTTTTTCTCCTTTTTTATGAATCGTTTTTTCTTTTCAACAAGATGGTTTATCAAAGAAACCGAAGAATGTTCCAAATAAGGGTAACGACCACGACCACATAAGCGAGCGTATCGAGCCATTCATAAAATTTCCTCATTCTTGCAAGATGCTTTCCACGCTTCTCGTAGTTTGCTAAAAAAGCTGTCCCAGTTTTCTTACCTAATAATTCTCTTTGGCACTCATCTCTAAATTTTTGGACTGTTTTGAGGTACTGTTCTTTTAGAAAGTGCAACACTATCCCCGATACTACCCAATAAACTGCAGTTGGCAGGGAACTCATGACAATCCCCCCTATGACAGCCCTAAATACTCTTCCGAGAGGGATCCATTCAGAAATGAATAGAGCCAAGATCATCAGGATCACACCTAACGTAAAAAAGAGTACGGAGGACCAGCCAAAAACCTTACGAGCTTTTGAAAAATTCGCAACCGTTTGTAAGGTTTCTTGGCACTGTGGGATAATCGGCAGCTTCATTCGGTCAGGATCTTTGCCGTCGATCGCAAATTCAAAGGATTGCTCTTGGTACTTGAAGGTGCCCATATACAGGGGAAAGTAGAGCTTTTCTGTAGCACAGCTGATCAGGGAAAGATCTAGGTGCAGCTCTTTTAGATGATCGGCAGATTCTTTCTTCTGGATCACCGCATTCGCATGAGCTCTCAATTCCGCTTGTTTTTCAGAACCAAAGAGCGCCTGCTCTTGCTCAATATCAAAGGGAAAAACATGAATAGCATGTGCTGAGACTAGCTGTTGAAATTCCTTTTGATCGGTACTAAAGTGCGGTTTTCTTTTCATTTCATCATTGACCTCAAAGCTCTGAGGAATTTCTTGTTCGATCACCTCCGAACTGCCGCATTGATAGAATATAACCGTCTCACCTGAATGGTCGCCTCGCTTCTTTTCCCACGTGGTCGTATGCGATCCTTCCCATGCAATGGAATGGGTATCGTAGCCAAAGGCCCCCTCCCACTGCATCGTATAGGTCACCTGAAATTCATAAATCGGAATAAAATATCGTTTTACCTCGCTGACTTCAAGATGAACGATAATGTCCTCAGGAACTGATTCCTGTTGGATCAGCCATTTTTTCAAGGCATTTGCTACCTCGTCTTCATTAAAGGCAAACGAATAAAACCCTTCTTTGACTTTTTGAAAAACTACGGGAGCCTGTTCATTCGAAGCTTCTTGCGTTTGTTTTGGCGGCGACTGTAGGACTGATTTAGTTAAGCAATATTGGCAGACTGCTTTTCCTGTCTCCCAGTCAACGGTTAACTGACCCAAGCAGCTGGGACATTGGATTTGTGTGATTTTCATTGCTACTCCTTTTGCACATACTGATTTTCTTATCAATGAAGTGGCTTAGTTGCACATGAGGGGGAATGTCTTTTTTATGGTGTTATTTGGGGGAAGCAGCGAAGGAAAGCCGCTTGTTTGCAGGTATTTGCTCGATTTCATCCGTTTGTTCAAAGCGTCTTTTTCCAGTAATGAAGTAAATACGTGTATTAGGACCAAAAGCTGTTTAGCAAAAAAAGCAAATACAAACGAAAAACAACTCTTTCTATATCATTTTATAATAAAAATTTCTGTAAATCTATTTATTATTGATAAAAATCTATCGGTTTGCTAGTTGAACTCCCTCCATACGTTCAGCAACCCTTGCTAGCCGGTTATTAATGGCGGATAAGTTAGGAAAAATGTTATAATTAAAATATTCACAAGAAAGGAAATGGAAAAAGTTATGGGGATATTTATTTTTGGTGTTGTTTTTTTGACAATGGTTGTAAGCGGAATCTTTTTTATTCTTAGTTTGATCAAGAAAAAGCCGCTTCGCAACAAAATCGTTATTTTTATGGGTGGTTTTCTCTTATTGATCGGCGGGGTATTATTGACTCCTGCAACAACACCGGAGCTTCACGTAGATGAAGCAGAACTGGTTACGAATGAGCAAGGTGAAGTAGCGATCACTGGGCAAACCAATCCAGAAGCGCAACTGACGATCAACGGGGTGGAGGTTTCGCTGGCGGACGAAACATTTTCTTACACCGTGCAACTTGAAGATGAAGAGGAACAGGAATTTACCCTCCAAGCCTCAATGGGTGGAAGCACCAAAGAAGAAGTCGTCACCGTCAAACCTTCTCGCGCATTTCTAGCGAGTTTGCAAGCTGAAAAACAAGAACAAGCAGCACTGGAAAAAGCCGAGACGGCACTGGCGCTTGCCGAAACCCAGCCAAACCAAAAGAATTACGACGAAGCCGTGACGCTGATTCATGCTTTGAGTAAAACCTACGAAGATTTCGCTACCCGGCTAACCGTGGTGGAAGAACATCTTGCCATCGGCAAAGCCCTCGATACTGCTGAAGCTTCTCTTGAGCGCAAGGATTTCGATCAGGCAAAAGAATTGGTCGCACAAGCGGTGTTGAACAAGGAAACGTTTGAAAGTCGGTTATCCACTGTAGAAACCAAGATTTCTGAGAAAGAAGCAGAAGCCCTCGTTGCAGAAGCTGTCCAAGCGGTGGAAGCGGCAGAGGCGGAGCCGACAAAAGATGCCCTTGCTCGTGCAGAAGATGCTGTCGCTCGTCTCAAGACCCCCGATGAGGAATTAGCTGCTCGAACGAAAACAGTGGCGCAAACGATCACTGCCAACGAACAAGCAGTCGCACAAGCTAAGGCGGAGGAAGAACGGCAGGCAGCCGCCGCTGTGCCAGAACAAAGCCAGCCAGCCGCTGCTAGCAATCAAGCCCAAACGTCGGTCCTCGTTACACCAACAGGTTCGAAATATCATACGAGAAAATGCGGTAACGGTACCTACACGCCTGCCACTTTAGCAGAAGCGCAAAGTCGCGGACTTACTCCTTGCGCAAAATGTTTTCCGTAATAGCCACTAAATTTTACAACAAAAAAAGACAAACCTCATTTTTGTCTAAGGTTTGTCTGCAGTCTAAAGCGGTTGTCTCGTCGGAGGCAGCTGCTTTTTTGTCACTTGCTATTTCTCATCGTAAGAAAACTCGTACTCGTTTTGTTCATCATCGATCAGACGCTTGTCATTGTTGTCCACCATTTTGAATACTTTCTCAAAATCATCGCCAGTCATGCGCACTTCCTTTTTCTCTTGATCAATGATCACTTGGGCATTTGTCACTTCAAAGGTGTGCATAGTGCCGATGTCTGCCGCAGTCAGTGCTTTGCTTTTGGGAAACTCTGCTTGCAGTGTTTCGTTGATCTGCACTAATTGCGCCTCTTGTTCTTCTACCAAGTCCGCAGGTTCCTGATTCGGATCGACCAAAAAACTCAGCGTTTTATTGACGGTGAGCTTTCCATCTTCCAAAACGTACAAGGCATTTTGTTGATGACTGTTGCTATTGGTCAATACTTGATTTGCAGCTGCAGAGTCAACCCCTGAGCGGCTGCAGCTTGCCAAAAAAAATAGCACCGCCAAACAAACGGTAGCAAACATTCTTCTACCTAACTTGCTTTTCGTTTTCATTTTTCCCCTCCTCGTTGTCCCTAAGTTTCCTTCTTTCATGATTTTTCGAAAACCCGTGGGTTTGTGTTTCCTGTCAAATTGAGTTATTTTCAGTATAGCATAAACAATTTGCTTTTATAGCTTTTTTTTATAGTGAGATTAATTTCACGCACAAAAAAACCAACCTTGTCGAGACAAGATCGGCTTTCTTTAGGATTGATTCGTTGAGATCTTTGAACGTTCTCGCTGGGATATGATCGCTGCCTATTGTCCAATTAGTCCGACAACAAGCCCTAAAACGATCACTCCTAGAAACCCATTCACAAGGTGCAGCCCAACTAATTTACGGGACTGTCCCGAGTAAACAGCCATCACGAAGGTGGCGACCCCATACACCCCTAGCCACAATAAGCAAGCGACTTGCAAGGAGGTCATCAGCCAACCATCATGATCGAATGTGGCAAACCAATAGACGACTTGATAGGTCGCTGCCGATAAGAGAATCCCACCAACAATCGTGCCGCCAAAGGTAAAGAGCATGTCACCGGTCGTCATCTGCTGACCGTCCATCTTCTCTGCCATTCCTGATTCTTTCGCCCAAAACTTGCCCCACTTATGCATCGGGTTGTAAAGCAGACTTTCCACCACAACCCAGCTGAGGGTGCCGAAAATCAATGTCCAAAAATTAACCATTTTCGTATTCTCCTTTACTTTATTTTTAGCCATGTTCCTGAGAAGCGAAAAAATAGCCAAGCGGGCTGTTCCTTCTCCATCAGTTTATGCCTTAAGGGAGGGTTCTTCAACTTTTTCCACTGGTGTCCCCTATTTTTCGATGGTTCCAATAAAAACTAAGAAAAATGATCGTATACAGCAATGCGGTGAAACCTGTAACCGCTAATGGGTTAGTGATCAAGATTCCGGCAAACAGCAAAAGCAACGCAAGGATCGCCCCACCCAAAAAAATCGTATAGCCCATTTTCTTCTGCTTGCGTACCAAAACAAACGCCGCCACACTGATCAACAACCAAATCAGTAATACAGTATACGACAGGGAGCCTGCCAGATAATTGAAGAGTTTGTCGCCTAAAAAGTAAGAAAGAACGACTCCAAGATATAAAGTACCGCTGCAAAACATGATCGCTCGTTGGGGCACGCTGTTTTTATTCAGCATCGTGAAGCGGCTTTTTTTCTGGCCATTGTTGCTTAACCGGAAAAACAACGTTCTTGAAGAAGCATAGACCCCAGAATTGATGGAGGAAAACAAGGCCAAAATGATCACTAAATTAACGATGTCGGAAGCAAAAGGCACATGGATTTTTTGAAACACCATTACAAAGGGACTGACATTTGGATCTGCTAATTGATTCCACGGATAAATGATCAGTAAAAGAAACATGGGAATGATGTAAAAAGCGGCAATCCGAGTCATTACTCCTTTGATTGCTTGAGGGATCGCTTTTTTTGGATTTTCTGCTTCACTAATCGTGATGGCTACTAACTCAGAACCGCCATACGAATAGATTACGACCAATAAAGAATTGATAAATCCTTTGAGACCGTGAGGGGCAAAACCACCATAGTCTGTCATTTGTCTCATCGTCGGTAAAAAGCCCAGATCAAAGACTTGCGTGGCAACCAGATAGAGACCCACCAAGATCAGCACAATCACCACACTGATTTTGGCCCACGAAAGCCAGTATTCCGTTTCTGCAAACAAGCGGACCGAAAACAAATTGATGATGGTCGTGAGTAGTGCCAAAATCAAAACAAAGATCCAAGCTGGAATATTGGGAAACCACAGCTGCAAAAAGCTTGCGGCAGCAACTGCTTCGGCGATGATGTTGATCATCCACATTGACCAGTAGATCCAATCAATGAAATCAGCTGTATGCAAGCCAAGATACGGCTGGACTAAGCCCGAAAGGCCATGTTGTTTTTGGTCAGATAAAACCAACTGTCCCAGTCCTGTCATGACGACAAATAAGATCAGCCCACAAAAAATAAACGCTAGCAAGACCGCAGGCCCCGCTAACTGGATCGCTTCCCCACTGCCTTTGAATAGGCCGGCACCGATTGCGCCACCTAGTGCCAACATAGTGATGTGTCTGGTTTTCATCTGTTTTTTTAATTGATTTTTTTCTGTCATACGTTCCTCCTCGAAAACCGTTGATCCTTCATACACAGTGATTCTCTCACTGTTGCTATTTTTAATTATATGAATGATTTTTTTTAACTACCTCATAGAGAATACCAGACGTTTCTGCTATTGCAACTAAGAATTGAAAAAATTATCTATTTTTTCTGAAAATTCTATCATCCTCTAATCTTTTTCACCCAAATCAAATCTTGGCGAACTTTTCTTTAGGTGAAGGTACTAAAAAAAGCCATCTCCCAACTTGTGGGAAATGACTTTCTGTCCGTTTCTTCAAGCAGGCTCGATGATCAATGGGTCGTAACCAACTCGTCTTTGATAGCGTCAGGGAGATCCTGCTCGGTCACCTCTTGATACGACTCCACATGTTTGCCCTTTGCATCAAGCTCTAGGTAGGCATTTTCTTTTAATTTTTGTGGTGCCCAAAACGTGATTTTTATTTTTTGTCCATCTTCATTGATTCCTTCTTGCGTATATTCATAGGCATCATGTTCTTGCGGCACGCCATACTCATTGGATGTTTTGACATAAACCTTTTTCTCCGGTACGAAAGGATTGAAACGATCCACCAGCTGAACCAGTTCGCTGGAATCATCTTTCGTAAAATAAGACCATGTAACCAATGTGACGGTCCCGATCGTTAACACGAGCAGGATCATACTAATTGCTTTTTTCAAGTGATTGTCCTCCGTTTTTTCTATCTACCTTCAGTATAAAAAAACAAGCGATAAATATAATCAAACTTAAGACGTATTTTTCCGTCGGTCATTGTGACTAAGGTATCAATAGAATATTTTCTGCTTTTTCCACCTAAATGTATAGACAAACAACTAAGTTACTCCTACAAAAACGTCCCTTCTCACAGGAAGACCAGACTGTTTAATAAGTATCGTGATTTTTCATTCTTTGTAGTAAACTAAACTGCAACAACTTACTTTTAAATACTCATGATTGAAAACTATAGAAAACCGAGGTGTCCCATGCTAGAAATCAAACTGATCGATCAAGAACACCAAGCTGATATCCGCTTGAAAAACGAACCCTTCTCCTTATGGGGGAAAATGCTGCCGTCTTATAATGAGGGCAACTGGCAGTACACGATCTGTAAATTTGCACCTGAAGACATTCAGACGATGCGTTTCCCAGATGAAAATTATTGCTATGATGAAATGAGCCGAAACAGTCTGTTTATCGGTGCTTATGATGATGGAAAATGCATTGGCTTAGCGATCGTTCAAGACGCTTTTTTCAAGTATCTGTACCTCTATGACTTAAAGGTCAACACAGACTACCGCAAGCAAGGAATCGGTCAACTGTTGATCCAACAGGCACTGAAAGCGGCCCTTGCCAAAGACTATCGCGGCATCTATACACAAGCGCAGGACAACAATCCTTCTGCCTGTCTGTTTTACTTGCGAGCAGGCTTTCGTATCGGAGGCCTGGATACGGAGGTGTACAAAGGAACCAATCAGGAAGGCAAAAGTGACATTTTGTTTTATTTGGATGCAGCGGAAACGGCTGTCAAAAAATAGCTGAAAAAAGAAAAAAATTCCTCCTGCCAGATGGTACACTTAAGGCAACAATGTTTTGAAAGGTGAGGAAGAAGAATGTACGTAGGATTTGATATTGGCGGAACAAGTATTAAATATGGGGTTTTAGATGAAACCGGAGTGATCCTTGAAAAATCAGCGATCCCCACTAGCTATGAGCCAGCCCAGTTTTATCAGGATCTACTCACGATCATCGAAGATGCCCAGAGCCGCCACACGATTGATGGCATTGGGATCAGTGCCCCAGGGATCGTTCAAAAAGACGGGTTTATGTTAACGGCTGGAGCCATCAAATCGTTATATGGTGAAAATTTTAAAGCAGTCTTGGAAGCGCGTACAGAATTGCCGGTGGCGGTGGAAAATGATGCCAATGCAGCAGCGATTGCTGAAAAATGGATCGGGAATGCGCAAGAGGTAGCCAACTATTTGTGTCTTGTCCTAGGCACTGGTGTAGGCGGTGGGATCGTGATCAATAATCAAGTCTACCGAGGTGCTCATGGCATGGCTGGTGAATTTGGCTGGATGGTGATTGATCAGCTGCCAGAAGAAGGCAATATCGAGGAAAGTTCCATCAATAAAAAAACTGCCGTCGTGGGCGGCTTGATTCGCCTCTACAATTTATCTGGCGCAGCAGTTCCTGGCTTTGAACCCACCCAAGACGCCAAAGAGATTTTTGACCGCGCGCAGCAAGGCGAAGCGTTGGCGCTGAAGCTGACGGACCAATTTCTAACGGATTTATCTGTAGGACTGATCAATTTGATTAGCTGTTTTGACCCAGAATTGGTATTGATCGGCGGCGGCATCAGTGCCAATCCTTATTTCTGGGAACGCCTGCAGGCTCGCTTGACGATCACGGAAACACGGCATGAAGCGATTAATTATTTGCGCGGACAAACCATCGCGCCTGTTCGTCCAGCGAAACTAAAAAACGATGCCGGCTTGATCGGCGCAGTCTATCAGATCCACCAACAGCTGCACCGTTAAAAGTTCGGATATGCTATACTGGTGTAAATTGATTATCTAGGACAGCGAGGAACCAGCATGGCGCTTTTTGAACAATTAAACTTGAACAAGCTCTCTGCGGTAGAACAAGAAATCTACCGTTTTATCGTCAATCACTTAGAAAAGATCCCGTATATGCGTGTGCGCGACATTGCCGATGATGCTCATGTCTCTTCGACTTCGGTCTTTCGTTTTATTCAAAAAGTCGGCTTTCAGTCGTTTCCAGAATTTCGCTTCTATATCAAAAATCATTTAGAAAAAGCCCATTTTGACGCGCATCCTGAACACTTAGGTTTAGAAGCGCGCATCAAAGGCTTGAATATGCAGATCTTCCACCCTGATGCGGAATACCAAATACGAAAACTTGCCGAAGCGATGCGGGATGCCGATTTGATCTTATTTATGGGGATGGGGGCATCCGGTGCGATCGCGCAATACGTTGCCCGCAAGCTAGCCAGTCTCGGTTACTTTAGTATCAGCATTGATGAGCTGACCTACCCAATCAAAAGCTTTTTGCGAAAAGATCAAAAAAATGTTTTGGTTTTTCTGAGTGTCTCTGGTGAAACCAAAGAACTGATCGAAGTCATTACCGGTTTAGACAATCAAGCGATCGTGCAGAAATACTGCATTACCCCTAATCGGGAAAGTACGTTGGCACGCCTGTGCGATTATTCGATCGAGTATGCGATCAAAGAGGAACGCAAAGACATCTTTCTTGATTTGACTAGTCAATTGCCTTCAGTAGCGATTTTAGAAACACTGATCGGCTATTTACAAGATTATCGTTCCAACCCTTGATGGTTCAGTTTACTGAACCATCTTTTTTTGTAACACTGTGTTCCGGATGCGGAATTTTTTTCATTTCTTGAGAGATATGTACGGAATCCGTATCCGCTTACTTTTAGCCGCTTTCATTCGCTATAATGATGGCATCAATTAAGGAAAGGTGTTATTATTATGCAAAAATTCAATGACCTGTTAGACCGCTCGTTGGTACCAATCGCAACAAAGTTGAACAATCAACGCCACGTAGCAGCGATCCGGGATGCATTCATGCTGATTTTCCCACTGACCATCGCTTCTTCTCTCGTTATTTTGGTCAACAATATTTTATTTTCCAATGAAAGTTTCATCGTGCAATTATTTCAACTGAATCGGCTTTTTCCTAATCTGGAAAGCGCCCAGCAAGTTCTAGCTTCCGTGGCGAACGGGACCATCAACATCATGAGTTTATTCATTGCGTTTCTTGTTGCCCAACTTTTAGCCAAGCATTTCCAAGCAGATGCTACGCTAGTTGGTTTGACAAGTGTCGCTGCCTTTATGATCTTGTACCCGACCTCCTTTGCAGTAGATGATGTCAATGTGATCTCCACACAATATTTAGGCGCCCAAGGGTTGTTTGTAGCTATGATCGTGGCTTGTTTGGTCGGTGAATTCTTACCGAAGCTTTTCAAGGTCAAACGATTGCAGATCAAAATGCCTGAAATGGTACCACCAGCTGTTTCCCGTTCCTTTTCTGGCATGATTCCGATCGTGATCATCGTGGCAGTCACTGCTTTGATCAATTTCTTAGTTTTAATGATTGCACCGGAAGGCATCAATGAACTTATTTACAACGGGATCCAAAGTCCATTGCGGGATCTGGGGGGCAATGTCGTCGGTGTCTTGATCTTGGCATTTTTGCAAACCACGTTGTTTGCGATTGGGATCCATGGACCAAACACATTGAATGCGGTTCGTTCAGCGATTTTTACCGAACAAGATCTAGCTAACCTAGACTTTATCAACCAGGGCGGCTCCTTGTGGGACGTTCCTTACAAAGAAACCTGGGGCGTTTTAAATGATATGTTCGCAAATATGGGCGGAACTGGTATGACATTGGGCTTGATCATTGCGATCTTCATCGCTTCAAAACGTCCAGAACAACGTGAGATCGCTAAGATGTCCTTAGTTCCAGGAATTTTCCAAATCAATGAACCGATGATCTTCGGTCTACCGATCGTCTTGAATCCAATCATGATCATTCCGTTTATTTTGACACCAATGGTCAATATTTTGGTGGGTTATTTTGTCACTGTTGTCTGGCCGATCATGCCGACCCCAGCGATTGGGGTACCATGGACGACCCCAGGAATCATTAATCTCTTTTTAGGAACTGGAGGAAATGCGATCGCTGCGGTTGTCGGTGTCGTTTGTCTTGCGATTTCGGTCTTGATCTATTTGCCTTTCGTGATCGCCTCTAACCGTTCCCAGAAAGTAGAATTATAAGCAAACGAATGAGTCGAGGAGGAATGAAATTTATGTCCGCAAAAATGCCGAAAGATTTTTTATGGGGCGGCGCGATCGCTGCCCATCAAGCGGAAGGCGCTTGGAATGTTGCTGGCCGTGGAATGAGTACCGCCGATGTCATGACGGCCGGTGGCAACGGTATTCCCCGTAAAATCACCAAAGGAGTCATTGAAGGGGAATATTACCCGAACCATGAAGCCATTGACTTTTATCACCGTTACAAAGAAGATATCCAGTTATTCAAAGAACTGGGCTTGAAATGTCTACGGACATCGATTTCTTGGAGCCGGATCTATCCAACTGGAACAGAAGAAGAACCAAATGAAGCCGGTCTCCAATACTACGATGATCTTTTCGACGAATTGCAGGCAAATGGCATCGAACCCGTCATCACTTTGTCTCACTTTGAAATGCCTTATGCCCTCTATGAAGAATTTGGTGGGTTTGCTAACAAAGAAGTGATTCCCCTCTTTGTCAAATTCGCTAAGACTGTTTTTCAACGGTATCATGACAAAGTGACGTATTGGATGACTTTCAATGAGATCAATAATCAAGCAGATGGGCAAGAGCCGCTGCACGTTTGGACCAATTCTGCCATGATCATCGAGGATGACAGTCAAAAAGAAGCACTCGTCTTTCAAGCGGGCGTCAATGAGTTGATTGCCAGTGCGGCAGCCGTGATCGAAGGCAAAAAAATCAATCCAGAGTTTCAGATTGGTTGTATGATGGCCTATGTCCCGGTCTACCCCTACTCTTGTGCGCCAGCTGATTTGATGGCATCCGTCAAAGCCAATGAACGGCGCTATTTTTACAGCGACGTCCACGTACGAGGCAAGATCCCAACCTATGTGCAAAAATATTGGGCAAAAAAAGGCATCACGATTGAGATCACGCCCGAGGAACAAGCGCTATTAAAAGCGGGAACCGTTGATTATATTGGGTTCAGCTATTACATGTCAGGAACGATCTCAACCCTTGATGAAGTGGCTGGCACACCAACTGAGGATATCCCGGGAGCAAAAATCGTGAGTAATCCTTATATCAGTGCTTCTGATTGGGGCTGGCCTATCGATCCAGTCGGGTTGCGCTATGTGTTAAATACGATCTATCAACGCTATGACTTGCCGCTATTTATCGTAGAAAATGGCTTTGGTGCTTACGATCAATTAACCAATGAACAGCAAGTCCATGATGACTACCGCATCACTTACCTGAAAGAGCATATCGAACAGATGGAAAAAGCGGTGGTTGAAGATGGTGTACCGCTATTAGGTTATACGCCTTGGGGGATCATTGATATCGTCAGCTTCGGCAGCGGCGAAATGGAGAAACGCTATGGCATGATCTATGTCGACAAAGACAATACCGGCAAAGGAACCTTGAATCGTTTGAAAAAAGATTCCTTTGCGTGGTACCAGCAAGTAATCGCCTCTAATGGTGAAACGCTCTAATTACTGCTTCCATGACTAACACAAAAACCGCCCCCTCGTTTCGCCATCCTCCTTTTTACATTAGGAGCCTGGCAACGAGGGGCGGTTTTCTTATTAAAGAGGTGCGCCATTGCGAGGATGGCTTTTCTTATCATCACTAAACACTACCTCGATGCTTGTGGTACACTATAGCTATTCATTTACTTTTACGTTAAGGAGGAACTGCATGAAGCCGATATTTCGTCCAATCCAATCTCAAGATGATGCGCCATTAGCTGCTATCATTCGCAAAAGCTTGACCAACCACCAGTTGGCGGTTCCAGGAACTGCCTATTTTGATCCCGAGTTAGACCACTTAAGTGAATTTTATGCAGCAGATCCTGCTAGCCGCCATTATTTTGTCGTCACCGATGAATCGGGTACCCTTTTAGGCGGCGGTGGTCTTGCCGCTTATGATTCAGAAGGGCAAATCGCCGAGCTGCAAAAATTTTATCTTAGTGATGCCGCCAAAGGGCAGCGTCTCAGCTATCCCCTGCTGGCGAAGATCGAGGCCAAAGCTTTTGAACTAGGCTATCGGCAACTCTATTTAGAATCCCATCATTCTTTAGAAGCTGCCTTGCATGTCTATCAAAAAGCCGGCTATCGCGCATTGTCCCAGCCACTATTGGCGGCACAGCATACCACGATGGATCGCTTTTATGTGAAAACACTCGTTGAAGAAAACGAATAGAACAGCAGCCATTCCTTGATCGCTAGGAATGGCTGCTTTTACGTTATCCTTGTCCATAATAAGCATGTTCGCCATGCTTGCGGAAATAATGTTTATCCAGCAAATAATCAGCGATCGGTGTTCGCTCTAAGGTCAAAGCTTCGGTACCTAGTGCCATTTCTGCAACCTCTTCTAAAACAATACTATTGCTGACCGCTTGTTCCGCAGATTGCCCCCAAGTAAAGGGACCGTGTCCCGCTGTGAGGACAGCTGGGCATGCAAGCGGATCTAATCCCCGCTTTTCAAACGTCTCGACAATGACTTTGCCGGTTTCTTTTTCATAGTCTGCCGTTACCTCAGAGGCCCGTAATGGTCGTGTACAAGGGACACTACCATAAAAAGTATCCGCATGCGTCGTTCCATATGCAGGAATGTCTCGCTGTGCTTGCGCCCATTTTACCGCATTTGTCGAATGCGTATGGACGATCGCCTTGACGCCTTCGAAGTGCTTATACAATAGCGCATGGGTTTTGATATCCGAGGAAGGCTTCAACGTCTTCGCCTCTTTCGGTGTTCCCGTTAAGTCGCAAACCACCATTGAATCAACCGTCATCTTCTTATAATCAACACCACTTGGTTTAATGACGATGATCCCTAAATCTCGATCAATCTCACTAACATTTCCCCAAGTCAGCTTTACTAGCCCTTCCTCAGGTAGTCTCTTATTGGCTTGATAAACTCGCTCTTTCATCAATTGAAGCTGATTGATCAAGGTAACCGACCTCCTTTAGTTTTGGTAATAAATATGCTTTGGCTTGTTCAATCTCCCCAATCGGGTCAGCGCTCGTCTCACTCCACATCTCGATGACAAAAGAACCGTTATAATTCAACCGCTTCAGCGTGCGTAAGCAGCCATCAAAATCAACACACCCAGTGCCAAACGGTACTTCTTTAAACTTTCCTCGAAACTTATCTGAGACCGCCAATGTATCTTTCAAATGAATCTGGGTAATCTCGCAAATGCCTTTTTCTAATTCATAACCGACATCATTTTCTGGCCAGGCCGACAGGTTCCCGACATCTGGATAGACTTGTAGATAGGGTGAAGGGATCTGCTCCTTGATCCGTAAATACTTTGAGATAGAATTCAGAAACGGATCATCCATGATCTCTAGTGACAAAACGACCCCCTTTTCAGACGCCCTGGCGACGGCTTCTTTTAGATTGGCAATGAACCATTCGCGGCTACAAAGACTTTTTTCCTCATAATACACATCGTATCCGGCTAATTGGATGCAGCGAATACCCAAATCTGAAGCCAAGTCGATGGCTTTTTCCATCAGATGCATCGCGTGCTTGCGCTTTTTTTCATCGATCGAACCAAAGGGAAACCGCCGATGTCCACTGAGACATAAAGACAAGATTTTGATCCCCGAGTCATAGATTGCCTCGACGATCTCTTTGCGCTGTGCTTGGTTCCACTCTAGGCGTGCCAAGCGTTCATCGGATTCATCGATGGACATTTCAATGAAGTCGAAACCTCGGTCTTTGACAAACTGCAATCGTTTCGGCCAAGAAAGGGCTTTGGGTGTTGCTTTTTCATATAGACCGATCAAACTCATAGAAAACTACCCCCAAATCCGTAAAATCTCTTGCTTGAAATCAACTGCTGCTTGTTGCGGATCGTCAGCGGCAGTGATGCCTCGTCCTGTGATAAAGGTATACACATCAATGCCAGCAAACAGAGCCAACGTCTCGACGCTCAATCCTCCCGTGACGGACACTCGAAACCCCATATCGATCAATTTACGGACTTTCGTTAAATCTTTTTCTCCCCATGTTTCACCAGCTAACAATGCGTCACGACTTTGATGATAGATGGCTTGTGAGATGCCGGCATCTAGCCACTGCTGTGCTTGCTGGTAGGTCCAGTCACCATATAATTCTACTTGGATCTCAGCAATTTCTTTTGCCGCTGCCTTCATTGTTGGGATCGTTGCTGCACAAATCACGGTCATATAATCCGCGCCAGCTTGCTGGCAGTTTTTGGCGACCGTCCCACCGGCATCGGCACATTTTGTGTCTGCTACGATCAACTTCTCCGGATACATTGCTCGGAAACAGCGTAATACCTGTTCTCCTTCTTGCAACAATAAAATAGTCCCTGCTTCAATAATATCAACCACATCGCCGACTTTTTTGATATCTGCCAGTGCACTAGCTAAATCGGAGTGATCGCAAGCAATCTGTAGTTTTGGTCTGCTCATGAAATTCCCCTCTCTTTTGTTTGACCAACCTTTTTGTTTTGCCACATCCTGTTACGCTGACTACTCCTTTGAAAGACCCGCTTCTCTGACCCGCTCAATGATTTCTTTTGGAGACATCACATTTCTGACCCCGATTACTGTTACGCCCTTTTCTTTTGCTTTATCGAACATATTGACAAAGTTCATTGGCGTAAAGACCACATCGTAATTCTTGGCGGTGCTTTTGCCTTCAGAAATCGCGCAGTGGTGGATAGAGGTGATTGTGATCCCTTCAGACTTCAAAGCTTTTTCAACACTCCGCATCATCATCAAACTTGTTCCTGATCCATTTGCACAAGATACTAATACTCTCATCGTTTTTTCCTCCTAAGAATTCATTATTTTTGTTTTTCTACATACGCATCGTAATCATCTACGATCAAGAAATATCCTTCTGGATCTCTGCGGTACTGCAATTGCGGAATCACTAATAAGATCACCACCACAAGAACCACACCAATGATGCCTAAGAATTTCATCAATACTGTAAAGAATGGCCAGACGGTCGCCCAGTCGAACATACCAAGATAGCCGCCATATTGGGACAATCCTACCCAAGTAGCGATCAAGGCCGAACCACCGATCTGAATGATGCCTGATAAGAATGGGAAAAGACAAGCCGCCTTGATACCTCCACGGTTGTTGGCAAAAACGGCAATCGCTGCATTATCAAAGAACAGTGGGATAAACCCGGCAATCACGATCGTTGGTGACCGGAACAAAATCAGTAAAGCAATCATTAAAAATTGTCCTAATGCACCGAATAAAAAGCCCACCGTCACAGCATTTGGTGAACCAAAGGCAAAGGTTGCCGCGATATCGATCCCCGGAACAGCACCTGGTAAAATCGTATTTGAGATTCCTTGAAATGACTCGGTCAATTCGGAAACGAAGGTGCGCACACCTAATTGAAGAATTGCTAAGTAGACGGCAAACATCAGTGATGTTTGTAAAATATAAAATAAGAAACTTTGTCCTTCTGCCATAAATCCTGCTGTTATTAAATAATCTTGTCCAAGTGTCACTAAAATGATACCGAAGAAAAAGAGCATCAGGATCGAAGTCGATACCATATTTTCATTGAAGACCGATAAAAAACCCGGTAGTTCGACATCTTCTAATTTCCGATTGGATTTGTTCTTTTTGAACCGTTCCGCAAGTCTCGCAAAGAAATAAACACCAAACATCTGTTGATGGGCAATCGCAAAACCAGCACCTTCCGTCAAATCTTGACAGATGCCCACGGTCAAATTGGAACCAACCGCCCAATAGCAGCCTAAGATCAAGCCCATGACAAGTAAGACTTCGATCCGACCCAAGTCTGGAAAACAAAATAGCAGTAACCAAAAGGCCGTTGCGGCTTGCTGTACTTGCACATTTCCAGTAGTAAAGACGGCCCGCAGCTTCGTATATTTTTTAAAGCGAACGAGTAAGATATTAAAAACAAAGGCAATCAATAATAAGAGCATCGTGTCACCAAAGGTGCGTCCGAATCGTTCTTCAATGCCGGCGGTGATCGCATTTTGACCAAAATACGGGTCAGTGACCATCGCATCTAATTCAAAACGCTCCTTAAGCCCCACCAAGATCGGACGGAAATTATTGACCAATCCACCAGAGCCAATCGTCAAAATCAAGTAACCAACGGTGGCTTTTAAGAAACCTGCGACACATTCAACAAACGGCCGTTTCAATAGTAAGTAACCGATCAGTACAATAAAACCGATCAAAAAAGCTGGCTGCATCAAAATATTCTGAGCAAAGTAATCCCAGCATCTCAATAAGAAATCTCCTACCACTTCCATCTAATCCCTGCTTTCTTTTTGGTCATATTTCTCCATCACCATTTCAAAATCTGCCATCGTTTTTACACCTAATAGATCTTCTACCAGCCCCTCTTCCATCAACATCTCTGATAAACCAGCGATATTGTTCATATGTGCTTCAGCGTTTTTGGCAGCGAGCATAAAGAACAACTGCGCCTCCTTGTCCGGATTATCTTCCTGAAACGAGACGGGCGCTGGAAAAATCGTCAGCCCGATCCCTGTTCCTAAGACGCCTTTGCTTTCTGCTGAAGAATGGGGCATGGCTACTTTGGGAATGATCACAATATAAGGACCGTATTGATGGACATCCCGAATGACATCTTCAATGTACTGATCCGTAATCAACGCCTTTTGCTTTAATCCTTCGCCACTCGCCCAGATAGCAGCTTCCCAGTCTTCGGGCTGTTCATGGTTGATTGCAACCAACTCATTTTCATAAAAATAACGCAGCATTACGTTTGCTCCTTTCAAATTTGGCTTTTGCAGCATCCCCCCTTCTTTTATAAGAAAGAAGGGAATGGCGTATCATTGTCGACCGAAAAAACATCTTTGAAGCCACGATAGAAATTAAATTCAAGATCATCTTTATTCGTTGGGTAGGTGAATTTGCCGCCAACTTGCCAAATATACGGTTTAAACTCATAGTTCAAACGATCTTTTTTAAACTTCCAAATCTCGGTGATCTCTTTTGGATCAGCCATAAAATTGGACCAGATATCATAATGTACGGGAATCACCACTTTGGCATTGAGGGATTCGGCCATCCGCAACATATCGACTGATGTAACTTTGTCGGTGATGCCCCGCGGGTTTTCGCCATATGCACCTAAGCAAACATCGATCTTGTACTGATTCCCATGTTTAGCAAATACATTCGAATAATGAGAATCTCCTGCATGATAAATCGCCCCACCGGAAGTCTCAAACAAGTAATTGACTGCGATACGATCCATGTCCTGTGGCATTTTTCCTTTCAAGCTGGTATCCGGATCTTCACAAGTAATCAGAGCGGTTCGATCGAATGCTTCTAAAGCGACGATTTTCACCTGCCCAATAGTCACTTCATCCCCCGGTTTGACCACGATGGTTTTTTCTTCTGGTATTCCCCATTTCAACCAAGTTGCAACGACTTCATGGGGACCGACGAATTTTGCTTCTGGACAATTTTGATGGACTGCGGCTGCGGTATTGATGTCTAAATGATCGGAATGGATGTGGGTCACCACTAACGCACCCACTCCTTTGATTGCAAATGGATCGATCACAAAGGGCTGAGTCCGTAGGTTAGGCTGCATTTCTTGTACACCACTCATTCGCATCATTTGATGGCCTTTTTTCATTTGCCCATTCCCATGACTGCGCTTGCCAGTGCCACACCAAAGGTCGCATAAAATATTGGTTCCTTCCGCACTCTTCAGCCAAATACCCGTACAGCCTAGCCACCACATGGAAACTGTGCCTTCTTTCACAAGCTCATTTTCAATCTCTTCGTTCAAATAGGTCCCCCATTCTGGAAACGTATTTAAAAGCCAACTCTCTTTCGAAACATCATTTACATGTGCCATTCTTATTCCTCCCTTGCTTATTTACACTTTGATTCTAACATATAGAAAAACGCTTTCAATCTAGTTTTATGTTAATTTAGCTTATTATATGTTAATTAACCCATAAATAAATGTGATTATTTAATATATATGGTAATGTATAGGGGATATGTTAAAATGAGTTCGAAAGAAGAAACAACAAACACATCGTTGCTTCTCAACAAGTGGTGTGGGATCATCACTTGAACTTGCGAGAATGAGGCGAGAAGGTTTTTGCTATGCAAAGGCAATCGCAATCTGGATAAACGATGAAAGACAAGAATAGAATAAAGCGCATGTAAGGAGGAAGTATCGTGAAACGTTCCAATGAAGAAGTGAGGCAAAGGAGAAAACAATTGATCGATCTGATAAAAACATCTGGTTTTTCTGATGTGAAGACCCTCAGTCATCAGTTGGGAGTATCAGAGATGACGATCCGCAGAGACTGTACCGTACTGAGTGAGATGGGTCAGATCAAACAAACCCACGGAAAAATCGAATACTGTGAAGCTTATGAAGATGAAGCGCATCCCACCGACTCGATCGAGTACATCAAAGATCGACTAGCCAAAGAAGCGGCTCGCCAAGTAAAAGATGGCGATACCCTTTTCGTCAATACGAGTACTAGCGCCGCTCAAACGTTGCGCCATCTCACAGACAAACGAATCAGTTTGTTGACGAACAATACAAGTGTGATCCAAATGGAACACCATCCAAAATCAACGATCGTTTTAAGTGGCGGCGAAATACGCTATCCTAAAGCGGCCTTGTCAGGGGATATCGCCGTGGAGTCGTTTTCTCATGTTCGTTCTGATGTTACGATCATTGGTTGTAGTGGGTTAGATTTACAGACCGGCATTTCCACTTCAGTGATCCACGAAGCCAAAGTCAATGCGAAAATCATCGAAAATTCTGGCAAGTTGATCGTTATCGCGGATTATCGAAAAATCGGTAAGCAATCCAATTTTACGATTGGCGCAATTGCGGCTATCGATCTGCTGATCACCGACCATTATTCTGATCCCAAAGTCATCGACTTGATTGAGCAACAAGGTGTTCAAGTCATCCAAGTTCCCGTCTAACCATCTTTGTCGCTAAAAAAAGCCCGACAGTTGATCTGAAAAGCCACGCCTTGCTGCCTCTTCCAACAGAAACAGCAAAGCGTGCCCTTCGATCAACCGTCGTGGCTTTTTTCGTTAAACAATCGTACGCTTCAAACGTGCTTTATGGGATGTGCCTCGTGTGAATTAGAGCCGCAGCAACCAAATCAACGCAACAGCACCCACGGTTTGGACGGCTCCAACGGAAAGACCATAGAATAAAAAGCGCGGTCCTTCTTTTAAAAACTTGCGGAAATCCAGGCGCAAACCGATGGCTGCCAACGCCGTTGTTTCAAACCACGTACTGATAAAATGAGCACCCTCATTCAACCAGCTAGGCAGCGGCAAGAAGCTGTTCAAGATACAGATGGTCAAGAAGCCCAACACATACCAAGGGATTGGCAGCCGTAGCTTACCTTTGCCTTTGGTTTTGGTGGGGGTCTTTGTCGTCATTCGTTCAAAAACAATGACGACGACTGCCAACATGATGATGCGCGCGATTTTAAAGAGCATCGCGTATTTGACGGTGTCGGCATCAATCAAACTAGCCCCCGCCACGACTTGCCCGACGGATTGCAGTGTGCCGCCAAGTAAGGCGCTTTTTTGCAATAGATCATCGCCGTATAAGGCCAAGCCTAAAAACGGCAGCGTCAGCATCATCACCGTTCCTAAAAGATTGACCAAGGTGATGATCTGCCCTTTTTCTTCATCATCGGCATCAATGGCTGGTGCGATCGCCGCAATCGCAGAGGACCCACAGACAGCATTGCCGCCTGCCATCATCAGGCTCATCTTTTGATTAAAGCCCATTTTTTTCCCTATCAAATAAGCAGCGGTAATGACCAAGCTCATCATCAGCAAAATAAAGAGAAAGCCCCGAAGACCCATTTCACTGATAGTCTGGAAAGTGACGGTAAAGCCCAGCAAAACCACCGAATATTCTAGGAGACGACTTTCCGCAACCTTCGTCCCGACTTGATAGCGTTCTTGCTTGAACAGTGTATTTCCTAAAATGATTCCTAATAAAATAGCAAGGGTTGCTCCCCCTAATTTTGGCACAGCCAAAGCCATGATTCGGGCGATGACGGCTACCGAAAAGGACAGGAACAAACCGGGAAGTATCAAAGCTGTTTGTCGTTGCTTCATTGCTTTCATCCTTTCATATAACATCCATTATACACAGATTGACCGATCAGTAGGATTTATTGGTATAATAGTTATGATTGAATTTTCTAATGGAAGGGATTGCAATGTTAAAATTATTGGAGACTTTTAAGATGGTCTATGAAACGAAAAATTTTTCGAAAGCTGCCGAATTGCTATTTATTTCGCAGCCCACGGTTTCTGCTCAAATCAAGCAGTTGGAACAAGACCTGGATACACCGCTCTTTTTACGCAATGGTCGCAAAAACGTGATCGCCACACCCCAAGCAGAGTACCTTTACGAAAAGGCACTGAATTTATTGGATGAGTGGTCGACGATCACCAGCGAGATCCATACCAACACGCAGCACCAAAGCCACTGTGCCCTAGGCATCTCTCATACCTATGCGATGGCCTTGATGCCTAACTTGATGATTGCTTTATACAACGCCTTTCCCACGGTACGTTTTCGGGTATCGATGATGAACTCCGCTGAAGTCTTAACAGCGCTTGAACAACATCAACTGGATTTAGGGATCATTGAAAAACCCTTATCCGCACCGAGTATTTTGCGTTTTCCGATTTTGAAAGATCAGCTCGTCTTAGCTGGCGATCCCCAAACCGGTCCTTGGCTCGTCCGAGAAGCGAGTTCTGGTGTCTACTATTACACTAAGCGCTATCTGGAGGAACAGAACATTCAAGGACCGATCATCGAGATCGCCAGCAATGAATTGATTGTCGCTTTGCTGAAACAAGGCTTCGGCTGTTCGATCCTTTCCAAGCGAGCCTCCCACGGCATTGGCTATCAACTGCTGGATAAAAACTTTGAGCGCCAATTTTACTTAATCCAGCGCAAAGTAGTCACAGAACCAGCCATCGAGGGATTGCGGACCTTCATTCAGGAGTGGTCGCAAAACGATCCCTCACAGGTGGCAAGCGTATAATAACAAACTGATTTTTTGGGGGAACCACCGCCTCGTGGGATTTCTTAACCTTTTCTTACGATTACGCTTCCTCGCTGCTGATCTGGTCCGATTGATTGTTTCTTAAGAAATTTGTGCTAAAATGAGGAGTACTGGCTATGGGCTCTAACGTTCCCCTTTTTGAGGGAAACTTAGACCGCCCTTTGACTACTTATGCAGTTCGTGAAGCAAACCAGTAAGAAAGGATCTTGAAATGAACGAACAAATCAAGAACAAATTAGCGCTGCTTCCTGATCAACCTGGTTGTTATTTAATGAAAGATAAAAATAACAAAATCATCTATGTTGGGAAAGCCAAAATTTTAAAAAATCGTGTCCGTTCGTATTTTACCGGCAGCCACGATACGAAAACCGAACGGCTCGTTCAAGAAATCAATGATTTTGAGTACGTCGTTACCGAATCAAATACGGAAGCTTTATTGCTGGAAATCAATTTGATTCAAAAAAACAAACCAAAATACAATATCATGTTAAAGGACGACAAGTCGTATCCTTTTATTAAAGTGACCAAAGAGCGCTATCCGCGTTTGATCATCACTCGTAAAGTTTTAAAAGACGGGGCTTTATACTTCGGCCCTTATCCTGATGCACGAGCAGCCAATGAAACCAAACGGGTGCTAGATCGCCTCTTTCCTTTACGAAAATGCGGTCCTTCTCAAAAGCGGCCTTGTCTTTATTATCATTTGGGTCAATGCGTCTGTCCTTATGTCAATAATGTAGACCCCAAGGATTATCAAAAGATCGTGGATCAAGTCAAACACTTTTTCCACGGCGGTCACGTCGATATTTTGAAAGATCTGAAAGAGAAGATGGGCGAAGCCATTGAAACATTAGAGTTTGAGCGAGCGGCTGAGCTGCGGGATCAGATCCAAGCGATCGATACCGTCATGACGCGACAAAAAATGACCTTGACCGATCTGATGGACCGTGATGTCTTTGGCTACAGTGTCGACAAAGGCTGGATGTGTGTCCAAGTATTCTTTATCCGTCAAGGAAAGCTGATCGAACGAGAAGTCTCTTTGTTTCCTTTCTACAATGAAGCGGATGAAGATTTCTTGACCTTCGTCGGCCAGTTTTACCAAAAGAATGAACACTTCATTCCCAAAGAAGTCTTTGTTCCGCAAAATGTCGATGCTGCCCCATTAGAAGCGCTGTTGGAAACCAAAGTCCTGCAGCCCCAACGAGGCGACAAAAAGAAATTGGTCGATTTGGCCAATAAAAATGCCCGCATTGCCTTGGCCCAAAAATTTGCGTTGATCGAGCGTACTGAAGAACGGACGATCGGTGCTGTGGATCGTCTAGGCGATGCCATGGGGATCCCGACACCTTATCGGATTGAAGCCTTCGATAACTCCCACATCATGGGAACCGATCCGGTTTCTGCAATGGTGGTTTTTGTCGACGGGAAGCCGTTTAAAGATGATTATCGGAAATATAAGATTCGTACCGCACAAGGCGGCGATGATTATGGCTCTATGCAAGAAGTCATCTACCGCCGATACTCTCGTGTCCTAAAAGAAAACCTGCCTTTTCCTGATCTGATCATCATCGATGGTGGGAAAGCCCAAGTCGGTGCCGCCCAAGAAGTGCTGCATAACCAGCTAGGTTTAGATATTCCCGTTGCCGGATTAGTGAAGAACAACAAACACAAAACCAGCGAGTTGATTTTCGGAGAATTTTTAGATCCGATCCAGCTGGAACGCAATTCTGTCGAATTCTTTTTGCTGCAACGGATCCAAGATGAGGTCCATCGTTTTGCGATCACCTTCCATCGCCAACTGCGCAGTAAAAACAGCTTTTCTTCCAAACTAGATGAAATTCCTGGCTTAGGACCAAAACGCAAGCAACAGCTCATGAAAACCTTCAAGTCGTTAAAAAACATCCAAGCAGCTTCCGTGGAAGAGATCCAGCAAGCTGGTATTCCCAAAGCCGTTGCGGAAACTATCTTAGCCAAACTAGGCGATCAAAACCAACCCACTTCTTAAGTCAAAACAAAAACGCTCCATAGCCAACAGTAGCTATGAAGCGTTTTTTCGTTGAAGAACCATTTTGTAAGCCGTTACTTTTTGCGGTGCTGTAACAGATCAGGCTTCATGTCTAACATGGAATAGCCACGAACATCATACCGATTGCGGCTGCAGGAATAGTCCACTGGACGTCCCGATTCTAAATAGATGATCTGTTCTAATTCCAATACTGGATCATCTGCTTGGCACGCTAAATAGGTTTGATCGTATTCATCACTTTTGGCAGCCTGAAAAGTCCGATAAGCACCAGCAAATTTGTAGCCTAAATCTTGCAACAGATAGTCATAGACGGATTCTTCCAAGATCTCTTTCGTCAAACCGCTGACCAGATCCAACGGCATATAGGAATGCTCGAGTATGTATGGATTGCCTTCTAAGATCCGCAAACGGATCACATGGTAGATTGGTTGTTCGGCAGTGATCTGAAGCATCTCTTGAATTCTTGTTGTAGGAAAACAGACTTCAAAGGTGATGACTTGGCTAGTCAACGTCCGTTTTTCTTGTTTCATCTGATAGCTCAGGCCTTTGTATTCTGTCACCGATGAGGTATCTTTGCCCCAAAAGGAATGATTCAAAACTTTGGTCCCTAAGCCGCGCTTTGTCAGCAGCAAGCCTTCCATAATCAGGATATTCACCGCATTTTTAATCGTCATTCGGCTGACGCCAAACTCTTCCACTAACTCTGTTTGATAAGGTAAAAGACTGTCTTTCGGATAAGTTCCGTCCTTGATTCTTTTACGCAGAACATCTGCGATCTCCATATATTTGGGCATTTTGCCACCTCCAAAACGTGTGTTGTATTGATTGAAAAACGAGAAAAGAACCGGCCAAACGAAAAGAGTGTCATCACACCACTGCACCTTCCAATGAAGCAGTGTGATAAGGGGTATTGCACTCTGATCGCGGCCGGATAAGGTCTATTACGTTTGGCGCTTGTTTCTAATCGACTCGATCAGACATTACGCATTTTTTAAACGGCGTGTTTCTTGAATTTGCGCCATTTTCACGAACGGCAAGTAAATAACGATCGACAAGATCAAGTTAACAGCTGCCAAGATTCCGCCAGCAATACTTTGTGTCGACAAAATACCGCCGATGATTGGTGGCGTCGTCCATGGTGCGATGACGGTACTTGCAGGAACTAAGCCAGTTGCAGTTGCAAAATAAGCAGTCGTGACTAAAACAAGTGGTGTCAACACATATGGGATGAACAAGATTGGGTTCAAGACAACGGGTAACCCAAACATCACTGGTTCATTGATCATGAACACACCTGGTGCAACGGATAGTTTTGCGACAGTCATATACGCTTTATGATGACGAGCAACTAAAAAGATCGCAATCAGAAGACCTAGTGTCGCGCCTGTTCCGCCGATGTTCACGAAAGAATCAAAGAATGGTTTGTTGACGATATAAGGCAAATCTGTTCCTGCTTCTAATGCTCGTGCGTTTGCTTCGATCGCTGGCACATTGATCGTTTGCATGAACGGGTCGATGATGTTGGCACCATGCAAACCAAAGAACCATAAGAATGCAGAGATAAAACCTAATAGCAAAGCAGCTGGGTAAGAGTTTGCCAAGCCCATGAATGGTTGTTGCACCAATTCATAGAAGGACAATACGATACTTGTCACACCAAATGCTTGGAAAATTGCTGTAAACAAAGCAAAGATCGATACGGTGATCATTGCTGGGAATAACGCAGCAAATGAACGTGAGACTGCTGGTGGTACGCCATCAGGCATGTTGATGACTAAGCGTGGGTTGCCAGCTAGACGACGGAAGATCTCAGTAGAAATGATCGATACGATTAATGCTAAAAATAATCCTTGAGAACCAAGTCCGGCAGCTGTTAACAAACCATCTGGGCCTGTCGCCATTGCACCTAATGCGAAGAAACTTGCAACTGAGATCGCCCCAGCACCTAATGCGTCTTGATTGTAGCTTTTAGCTAAATTATACGCGACTGTGAAAGCGATTAACAGACCAAGTATTGAAAAAGTACCTGCTGACAAGTTGTTCCCAAAGGCTTGCCATGTCCCTTCACCAAAAATGCCATTCATAAAATCAATATAGGCAGGAATTGGTAAGTTGTTGATCAATACCCCAAAAGAGCCTAAGATCATCAACGGCATCGTTACGATAAATCCGTCACGAATGGCCACTAGATGTCTTTGAGAGCCTATTTTAGAAGCGATCGGAATAAAGTGCTTCTCCATAAATCCAATAAATTTATCCATTGTTTTTTCTCCTTTCAAACCCTAAACAAAATAATGAAACCGATTTCTACTAAAGAATACCACGAGAACGTTTCCATGTCTAGTCTTTTCTTTATCAAAACTGCGCTTTTGTTTAACCCAGCTTATCATTTGCAAAAACAGGTGGTTTTTTAATAGAGAATTCCCTTCGGAACAAGACAGAAAAATCCGCGATTTTACACAAAAAAAGCAATGCTGGCCCCTACAGCATTGCTTTTTTCATTGTTATTAAAAGCCGTTATTATCTGAAACTTCTTTAAACCAACGACCTGATTTTTTCACTGTTCGTTTAGCATCATTTGCTAAGTCAACGGAGATAAATCCGTAACGGTTCTTGTAAGCATTGGTCCATGACCAGTTGTCCATGCAGGTCCACATATGGTAGCCAACACAATTGGTTCCTTCTTGGATCGCTTGGTGGACATACTTCAAGTGGTCAGAGACAAACTCGATGCGGTAATCATCTTCGATCACGCCATTAGCATTGACGAAACGTTCTTCTCCTTCGACACCCATGCCATTTTCAGAAATGTAGCACTTGATATTGCCATAGTTTTCTCGCGTGTTTGTCAAAATATCATAGATCCCTTTTTCATAGATTTCCCATCCACGATACGGGTTCATTTTCTTGTTCGGCATATCATAGTTATCAAAGTAATCATCTGGCATTGGACTTTTCGCTTGATCGATCGGTGATTCTTTCTTCATGATACGACGAGGTTGGTAATAATTGATCCCCAACAAGTCGATCGTATTTTCGCGAATTGTTTGTAAATCATCAGCTTCCATCGCTGGTACCATATCTAATTCCTTGACGATGGTCACTAATTCTTCTGGGAACGTGCCTTTGACCGCAGGGTCTAAGAAAGAGCGATTAAAGAAGGCATCTGCGATTTGCGCTGCTTTGACATCCTCTGGATCGTTCTCATCTCTTGGATAGCTTGGCGTCAAGTTCAAGATGATGCCGATCTCCCCACCAAGGTTCATCTCATGGTAGACTTTGATGGCTTTAGCACTCGCCAACGTTTCGTGGAACCCAACTTGGACTGCATGTTTCATGTTGATCTCATTCGGATAATGGAATTGGTAAAGATAGCCGCCTTCAACAGGGACGATCGGTTCATTATGAGTGAACCATTTCTTGACACGATCACCAAATAACGTAAAGCAGGTTTGCGCAAACGCGACATAGGCATCCACGGTCTCTCGGTTCAACCAGCCGCCTTTTTCTTGCAGCGCCATTGGCATATCGAAGTGGTATAAATTCATGAAAGGTTCGATCCCGTTGGCGATCAACTCATCAATGTAGGCATTGTAAAAATCAACGGCTTTTTGATTGACTTCTCCTTTGCCCTGCGGGAAAAGACGACTCCATTGGATCGACGTCCGAAACGTCGTATGGCCGGTTTCTTTCATGAGTTGAATATCTTCTTGATAGCGTGTGTAGACTTGCGAGGTTTTTTCAGGACCTACCCTATTGAAAAATTTCTCTGGTTCTTGCTGATACCAGTAATCCCAGATGCTTGCCCCTTTGCCATCACCTTCAAATACACCTTCTGTTTGTGGGCCACTAGCGGCTGACCCCCACCAAAAGCCTGCTGGAAATTGATAATCCATCTTCATTCACTCCTCATTTTTTCTTTGCTGCCCTAATCATAAAGGAAGCAGTTACAAAAATCAATCTTTTTTAAAATAAATGTATAGACATTTAAAATAAAACATGATACATTATCAATGTAATCGATTGCAAAAAGAAATTTAAGGAGTGAACTAATAATGAATGGTTTTATGGATAAGTTATCTGAAAAGATTTTGCCCTTGGCGAATGCCTTAGGACAAAATCGCTACCTGACCGTCTTGCGGGACGCGTTTATGCTTTCGTTCCCAATCACTATGTTTGGATCGATCGTGGTCGTTTTAAACAACCTGCCCTTCTTCAGTGATGCCACTAAAGGAACATTAGGAACGCTGTTTGGCAATGGGCAAAATGCAACAATGAGTATCATGACTGTTTTCGTTACTTTCGGTATCGGCTATTATTTATCAAAATCATATGATGTGGAAGGGATTTTTGGCGGCGCCGTTTCTTTTGCCAGCTTTTTGATCTTAACTCCTTTCTTTATGACTACTGAATCTGGCGAAACGATCTCCGGCGTGCTATCTCTTGATCGTCTTGGCGCAAAAGGGATGTTTATCGGGATGATCGCAGCATTTTTGGCAGCTGAAATCTATTGCCGCATCACAAAACGCGGCTGGCAGATCAAAATGCCTGATGGGGTACCACCAGCAGTTTCTAAATCTTTTGCCGCTTTGATTCCAGCAATTATCACCTTAACGGTATTCTTAGTGATCAATGCCATCATGACGGGTGTCTTCAATGCCAACTTGCATGACCTGGTTTATGAATTGATCCAAAAACCATTGACTGGACTAGGCAGCAGCTTGCCAGCAACTCTATTGGCTTTGTTCTTTGTTCAATTCCTTTGGTTCTTCGGTCTACATGGTCAAATCATCGTCAACTCTGTGATGGACCCGATTTGGAATACATTGATGTTAGACAACTTAGAAGCGTATCAAAATGGGGATGCACTGCCGCATATCGTCACAAAACCATTTATGGAAACCTTTACTGTTGGATTAGGCGGTTCTGGTATGACGTTAGCCGTTGTTATCTTGATGGCTTTCGTATTGAAGAAAAAACAATACCGCGATGTGGGTCGCTTGGCTTTAGCACCAGGGATCTTTAACGTCAACGAACCAGCAATCTTCGGTATGCCGATCGTCTTGAATGCGACAATCCTGATTCCTTGGGTCGTGGCACCTCTTGTGGTAACGACCTTCAACTACTTAGTGATGGCGGCTGGACTTGTTCCTGCACCAACTGGTGTTTCTGTTCCTTGGACCGTTCCAGTGGTCTTCAGTGGTGTCTTAGCAACCAACTCTTGGTTAGGTGGTTTGCTGCAAGTCATTGACGTGGTGATCGTCGGCTTAATCTGGTATCCATTCTTACGTGTTTTAGATCGCCAAGCAGAACCATCGATCGATTAAGCGCAACGGCTGGCTGAATTTTTTCAGTCAGCCGTTCTTTTTATAAAAAAACCAAGGTTTGATTGTCGAAACCGCTTTTTTCAGCTATACTTCTTGCGAGGTGATCAGATGCCAAAATACCAAGAAATTGCCAATATTTTACGCACACGTATCAAAAACAAAACGTATCCGCCTGACAGCTTACTGCCGAATCAAACTGATTTAGTCGAAGAATTCGGAGTCAGCCGGATGACCGTCAAAAAAGCCATCGGTATTTTAGCCATGGAAGGACTGGTTTATTCTCAGCGGGGCGCTGGAACAAAAATATTGAACCACCCATTCTTAAAAAAAGACACCACTGCTTTAACGGTCTATGAAGGCTTGTCAACAGAAATGGGCAAAGCTGGCCGCAAGCTAGTCAGTCAGGTCATCGATTTTCAAGTCGAATTTCCTGACCAAACGATCCAAGAAAAGTTGATGTTGACGGAAGAACAGCCGATCTATAGTATTGTCCGCTTGCGGATTCTTGAAGACCAGCCGTTTATTTTAGAATATACCTATATGCCGGTCCATTTGGTGCCCAATTTAACTCGTGGCCATTTAGAAAGTTCTATCTATCGTTATGTCAAAGAGGAACTAGGGGTCCAGTTTGCTGGGGCCTACCGCACCATCGCCGCTGATAAAAGTACCGCGTACGATCAACAGTATTTGGACTGTAAAGCCGATGATCCGGTCTTAGAGATTGAACAGATCGTCTATCAGAAAAATGGCTCACCCATCGAATTTTCCCGTAGTCGCAACCGTTATGACGTGCGGGCCTACTCTTATTTAGATGTCCAGCACTAAAAAGACCTATCCACGGTTTTCTTCCATCAGAAACCGTGGGCAGGTCTTTTTGTTGTTGCATTCGTTGCTTCGTTTATTTTTTTGCTGAGGGTTGGAATCGTTTCAGCCGCAAGGCATTTAATAAAACGGATACCGAGCTGAAGCTCATGGCCGCCCCGGCGATCATTGGATTGAGCAAGGGGCCGCCGAAAAGATGCAACACACCCATTGCGACAGGAATGCCTAAGACGTTATAAGCAAAAGCCCAGAAAAGATTTTCTTTGATGTTTTTGATGGTTGCCCGACTTAACTCGATCGCTGATGGGACGTCCATCAGATCGCTGCGCATCAGTACGATGTCTGCCGATTCGATGGCGACATCGGTACCAGAGCCAATCGCGATCCCTACATCGGCTTGGGCTAACGCCGGCGCATCATTGATCCCGTCACCTACCATCGCAACCTTTTGGCCTTTGGCTTGCAGGCCGGCTACTTTGGCGGCTTTATCTTCTGGCAAGACGTCACTGATTACTTCATCGATACCGACTTGTTTGGCGATGGCTTGGGCTGTCCGAGCATTGTCGCCAGTGATCATTGCTACGTACAAGCCCATTTGATGCAGACGTTCAATGGCTTTTCGACTGCTTTCTTTGATAGTATCTGCCACAGCGATGATCCCGATCGCTTCGCCGTCTTTGGCAACATACATCGGTGTTTTCCCTTCGTGAGCCAATTGTTGGGCTTGCTCGATCAGGCCATCGATGGCAACGTTTTGTTTTTCCAGCCATTTCTGGTTGCCTAATAGGACTGGACTGCCAGCAATCGTGCCTTGAATCCCATGCCCCGGAATCGCTTCAAACCCGTCAACTTCTTGCAGGGCGAGGGCTTGCGTGCGGGCTTCGATCACAATGGCTTCGCCTAATGGATGTTCTGAGCCTTTTTCAACAGAAGCCGCCAGCTGCAGCAATTCCGTCGGCGTGTGGTTGCCGGCAGGCAGGAGATCGGTTACGACTGGTTTGCCTTCTGTGATCGTGCCGGTTTTATCAAAGACGATCGTCGTCACGTTTCTAGCTGTTTCTAACGCATCGCCGCTTTTGATCAAGACGCCATTTTCTGCCCCTTTGCCCGCACCCACCATGATGGCGGTCGGTGTCGCTAATCCTAAGGCACACGGACAAGCAATCACTAATACAGAGATCGTAATGGTCAATGAGAAGATCCAGGTTTCTTGTCCTAAGAAAAACCAGGCAAGTCCTGCAAAAACCGCCAAGACCATGACAATCGGGACAAACACACCCGAAACTTTATCTGCCATGCGGGCAATCGGCGCTTTGGAGCCTTGGGCATTTTCTACTAACTGAATGATTTGCGCTAACGTTGAATCTTCTCCCACATTGGTGGCTTCGTATTGAAACGAGCCATTTTTGTTGATACTAGCGCCGATCACCCGATCACCGACTTGTTTTTCGATAGGTAAGCTTTCTCCGGTGATCATTGATTCATCGATGGCAGAGCGTCCTTGGGTAACGATCCCATCCACAGGAATCTTTTCACCAGGTCGTACGACTAAGATATCGCCGGCTGCGACTTCTTCAATACCCACTTCGACTTCTTCGGCTTGATTCCCGCTGCCGCGAAGCACGCGGGCTTTTTTCGGTGCGAGATCCAACAACTTCTTGATGGCTTCGGAGGTTTTGCCCTTTGAGACCGACTCAAGGTATTTTCCTAAGGTCACTAATGCCAAAATAACGGCGGCCGTTTCATAGTACAAGTGCATCGCATAGTGGGTCGTGCCCAGGTAGACCATCACGGTCCCATAAATACTATAAAAGAAGGCAGCACTGGTTCCCAATGCGACGAGGGAATCCATGTTAGGATGGCCTTTCCAAAGCGCTTTGAAACCAGCAATGTAAAAGGCGCGACCGAGGACCATCACCGGTAAGACTAAAATCAATTGAGTGGTAACGAAATTGACTGGATAGGCCATTGGATCTAAAAAGCCAGGGATCGGCAAACCGATCATTTCCCCCATCGTCAAATAGAACAAGGGGATCGTAAAGAGCGCCGAAAGCCAAAACCGTTGCCATAAAGCACGAATCTCTGCCTGTTTTGAATCCGCCTTGTCGGCAGAAGCGGTCGGCAGCTGTGCGTCATAGCCCGCCTCTTTCACGGCAGCTGCGATCTTCGCGGCGGACACTTGGTCTTGTTGATAGCTGACCGTCAGTTTTTCTGTCGCCAGATTGACGGAGGCTTGCTCCACACCCGCTAATTTTTGGACAGCTTTTTCTACTGTTTGGGCACAAGACGCACAGGTCATGCCCGAGATGGCAAAGGTCTCTTGTCTTTGAGAGCCGATCAGTTGATAGCCCGCTGCTTTGATGGCCTCAGCGAGTGTTTCTTCGGTGAGCTGCTGCTCATCATAACGAATATGTAATTTTTCAGTAGCCAAATTGACAGCTGCTTGGTCGACCCCCGCCAGCTTGCTGACTGTTTTTTCGACTGTCTGGGAACAAGACGCACAGGTCATCCCTTTTACCCCATAATTCTTTTCGATCATTGTTTCCTTCCTCCTTGCTTGCTATGCAAACCCATTCACCTTTTGTGTTTACAGTTGTAATCTTCTTCTACTTTACAATTATCGTTTACACTTGTCAACGATAATACTCAAAAAAAGGACGTTCTCCTTTGAAGCGGCCCAAAAAGCGAGACTTTTGGTCTACCTTTGGGCAGTCGCTACAGGTGGAACGTACTTTTTTCTAAGAAACGATCACTGCCGTTGCAGGGGTCGTTTCGCTTATTCAGGTATTGGCTTTAGGAGGCTAGCACTCTTGCCCGTTGGTTTTGATCAGCTCTTGATACCAGTAGAAGCTGTCTTTCTTGTAGCGTGCCAGTGACCCTTCTTGGGTTTCATCTTGGTCGACATAGACAAAGCCATAGCGTTTTTGGTAGCCGTTCAACCAGCTTAGCAAATCAGTGAAGGACCAGGTGCAATAGCCAAGAACTTCCGCGCCGTCGCTGATCGCTTCTTTGATGGCATGGACATGCCCTGCTAAATAATCGATGCGGTATTGGTCATGGATTTGGTGATCGTCTGTTAGTTTATCGTATTCACCAAGTCCGTTTTCCGTAATGATCACAGGCACCCGATAACGGCTAGTGATTCGGCGTAAAGCGATCCGCAGCCCTTGAGGATCGATCTCCCAATCCCAATTCGTCCGTTCCACAAATGGATTTTCAGCTTTTTTGAACATTCCTGGTGTCCCGGTTTCTTCGGAGCTACCTTTTTTCCCAGTGGTGTTCATTTTACCGGCACCGACACCATCTAATGGATTGTAGGCATTCGTTGCTGTTTGGTAATAGTTGATCCCTAAGAAATCTGGTTTTGCTGAACGCAGCAAGTCCATATCTCCTGGTTCAATCGTTGGTGCGATCCCTTGCTCTTTCAAGTAATTCATTGCGGCAATCGGGTATTCGCCCCATAGATAGACGTCTAACCAATAATGCGCCATCAAGTCTTCGGCATTTTCAGCTGCCAAAATATTTTTCGGGTCGCTGTTGATTGGGTAGTTTGGTGAGTAGGCGAAACTTGGTCCGATTTTCCCTGGGATTTTCATCTCATGGAACTTGTTGATCACCGACGCATTTGCCAAGTTAGCGATATGATTGACTTCATACATCCGTTTAGGATCGGTCACTCCTGGTGGATGGGCAGCTAAAAGATAGCCTAAAGAAGTAAAGATATTTTGTTCATTCAAGCTGACCCAATAGTGAACTTTGCCGCGAAAGGCTTCAAATAATACGGCCGCATAGTTGGTGAAATCTTCAATGATTTTGCGAGATTCCCAGCCGCCATATTCTTCTTGCAACGTACGTGGCAGATCCCAATGGTACAAGGTCACCATTGGTTCGATCCCTGCTTTAATCAGCTCATCGATCAATGCTAAATAAAAGTCTAACCCTGCTTGATTGACTTCTCCTCGTCCTTCTGGAAAAATCCGTGTCCATGCAATGGAAAAACGATAGGTTTTCAATCCTTGTTCTTTCATCAAGGCAACATCTTCTTTGAAGCGGTGGTAATGGTCGACCGCGACATCTCCGTTCGTTGCTTTAAAGGTTTTGCCTGGAATGCGGACAAAATCGTCCCAAACTGAAGCGCCTTTGCCGTCTTCTTGCCATGCGCCCTCTACTTGATAGGCTGCTGATGCTGAACCCCATAAGAAATCGTTGGGGAATTCTTTTAGTTGTTTATGATCCAATTGTTTCCCTTCTTTCTGTTTGATGATACCCCTTTCTTAAGTATACCGATAATTGCCTGATTTGTCATAAGAAGATTTTTTACCTGTGCCAAGAAAGCCGATGGCACGCAAAAAACATCCGTGCAAGCAGTGGGTTACTCCTTGTACGGATGCGGACTAGCTATGGATCATGCGTCAAATTGTGCCTGATAGAGTGAGGCATAACGCCCCTCTTTGGCTACTAACTCTTCGTGGGTCCCTTGCTCTACGATATTGCCCTGTTCCACCACGAGGATCGTGTCGGCATGTCGAATCGTGGACAAGCGATGGGCGATCACAAAGGAGGTTTTGCCTTTCATCAATTTGGTCATCGCTGCTTGGATCAGCAGCTCCGTTTGCGTGTCGACATTTGATGTGGCTTCATCAAGAATCAGCAGATCGGCATCTAACAGCATTGCTCGCGCAATCGTCAATAGTTGTTTTTGCCCTTGTGAAATACCGGTCCCGTCTTCAGAAATCAAAGTATCATAGCCTTTTGGCAGGCTCATAATAAAGTCATGGATATGGGCGGCTTGTGCAGCAGCTTGGACTTCTGCCATCGTCGCATTCGCCTTGCCGTAGGCCAAATTTTCAAAAATCGTTCCCGTGAACAGCCACGTGTCTTGCAGCACCATCGCATAGCTTTGCCGTAAGCTGCGGCGTGTCGCTTGGCGGATATTTTTGCCGTCTAACCGAATCGCTCCTTGGTCAGGGTCATAAAACCGCATCAAGAGGTTCACGATGGTGGTTTTCCCGGCTCCGGTTGGTCCGACGATCGCGACCAAGCTGCCAGCTGGTACTTGCAGCGAAAGGTCTTTGATGATGGGCTGCTGTGCTTGATAGCCGAAGGTCACATGGTCAAAGGCGACCTCACCAGACACCTCGTGGTATTCGTAGGCTCCAGGAACATCAGAAACTTCCGGTTCTTCATCCAGCAAACGGAAGATCCGTTCTGCCGCCGCCAATGCCGATTGCAAATCACTGAAGATGTTGGCTAACTCATTGATTGGTCCTGAGAATTTTCTGGAGTAAAGAACAAAGGAAGAAACATTCCCTAATGTCAGATGACCGAACAAAAACAGCAAGGCGCCAAACATACTGATCAAGGACAACGACAGATTGTTGATAAAGTTGATGGAAGGACCAGTCATACTACCGTAGTACTCGGCATTGTAATAGGCATCCACCGCTTCTTGGTTTTTTTCGTCAAAACGGCTGATGATCGCTTCTTCTTGGTTATACAGCTTGATCGTTTGCTGACCAGAAATAATCTCTTCCACAAAGCCGTTCAGCTCACCTAATTTGCGGGAACGACGGCGAAACAATGGTTGAAATTTGCTCATCAAAAAGCGGGTCAAAAAGATCGAAGCGGGAACCGTTACGACAAAAATCAGCACCAGCAGCGGCGAAATCAAAACCATCATCACAAACGAACCAATGATCGTCACAAGACTGCTGAGGACTTGAATGGCATCGCTGGCCAATGACGTATTGATGGTATCGACGTCATAACTGATGCGGCTGATGATATCCCCAGTGGCGACCCGGTCAAAATACCCCACTGGCAATTCGGTGATTTTATCAAAAATCGCCTTGCGCATCGCTGCCACCACCCGCTGACTCAAGCGGATCATCATGAGCGAAATCAGATAACTAAGAAGGGAAGACGCAAGATAAAACAGGAGCATCAGCCCACAATAAAAGAAGACTCGTTCAAAAATGACCTTGCCGGGACCCGGTTGAATAGCATCAATGGCGTACCCGGAAAGCAACGGGCCCACCAAGGCGAAGATGTTGCTGACCATCATTAAAATAGCGGCTGCCAACAGGAGTCCTTTGTACTCGTAGAGATAGCCCCACAAACGCCGGAGTGTTTTCTTGCTATCCTTGGGTTTTTCCGTTTTTTTCTTCGGCATCGTCGGCACCTCCTGTCTGACCTTGATAAATGGCTTGGTAGATCGCATTTTCTGCTAGTAATTCTTGGTGACTGCCAAAACCGTTCATTTGACCATTTTCCAGTACCAAAATTTTGTCGGCATGCTGGATCGAGCTGATCCGCTGCGCGATCAAGACCGTCGTCGTCTGTTGAAACTGCTGTTTCAGGACCTTGCGCAACTGAGCGTCGGTCCGATAATCCAGCGCACTGGCAGAATCATCCAAAATCAAAATTTCCTGATCCCCCGCCAATGCCCGCGATAACAAGACCCGCTGCTTTTGACCGCCGCTTAAATTGCTGCCTTTGGCATGCAGTGGATGAGCTAAGCGCATGGGTAGTTGATTGATAAACTCCTTGGCTTGGGCGCGAGCCGCCGCTTCTTCGATCTGCTCTTTGGAAAACCGCCGGCCAAAAGCGATATTTTCTTCGATCGTTTCCGCAAAAAGCACGTCTTTTTGTAAGACGACACCGAATAACTGATGCAGCTCCGTCGGATCGATGGAGCGAATGTCGCGACCAGCGATGCGAATCATGCCCTTCGTTGGGTCATAGAGCCGCAGCAGTAGTTTGACGATCGTTGATTTTCCACTACCAGTCGCACCGATGATCCCTAAGGTTTCTCCCGGCTGCAAGGAAAAATCGATGTCTTTCAGCACCCGAGTGCCATTAGGATAAGTGAAGGAAACTTTTTCAAAAACGATATGCGCCGACTCTTCTTTGACAGGCGCCTCAATGACTTGCATATTTTGCGGCAGGCGCAAGACGGATTGGATCCGATCGGCAGAAGCCAGCCCCTTCGACACGATTACAAAGATGCGAGTGATACTGAGCATGGCATTCAAAATGATCGTAAAATAGGTCAAAAAGGCAATGATGACCCCTGGTTGGGTCAACCCTTGATTGACGCGAAAGGCACTGACGACGATCACTAGCGTCAGTCCGATATTCAAAAATAGGTCCATCAGGGGTGGTGTCGCAGCCATGGTTCGATTAGCAGTGGTTTCCGCAGCTACTACGTCTTGATTGACGTGGTCAAAGCGCTTTTTCTCGTAATCTGCTTTAGACAAGGCCTTGATCACCCGAGCCCCAGTTACATTTTCTCGGACAGTCCGCACCAACACATCCACTTGCTTTTGCAATGAGGCAAACAAGGGGATCCCCCGTTTTGAGATGGTGACTGCTGCCACTAAAGTGAAGGGCAAGACGCCTACTAAGACCAGTGTCAAAACGGGATCTAATGTAGCAGTGATCATGATTCCCCCTAATAACAGAATCGGGGCACGAATCCCCATCCGTTGGATCATCCCTATCGTTTGATGGATGTTGTAAGTGTCTGTCGTCAAGCGAGACACCAAGGAAGGGATCCCGACTTCTTCGACTTGCGGAATCGACAGATAGGAAACTTTTTCAAATAAGTCATGGCGTATACTACCAGTGGTATCGCGAGCAACACTGGAGGCCATCCGATTGGCGATGATATTGGTGACAACTGCGATGATGGAGCAGACCACCATCGCCCCGCCCCAAGCAAAAATCGCTGATACTTGCTTCGTGGGAATCACAGAATCGATGATATACGCCAAAATCCAAGGCAATAGCAAGTCCATCAATGACCCGAAGAATTTGATGCTGACGCCAAGGGAAATGCGGCCGATATAGGGTTTTAAATATTGAGTCAAAAGATTCATTCCATCGCCTCAACTTTCGCTAAAAGCCGTTGGGAATTTTCTTTGACGATTTCCAGATCAGCGATCAACTGCTGCTGTTGGGCAGCAGAAAAACCTGCTACGACTTGTTCATTCCAGCTTTGAAGCAGCTGTTGGATCTTTGGTTGGACAACAAGTGCTTTTTCGGTTGGATAAACCAGTAATTGTCGTTTGTCGGTGGGACTGCTGGTTCTAGTGACAAATCCTCGTTCTTCTAAGATCGCTAGTTGACGGGCAACATTGCTTTTATTAACAAAAATCTTCTTGGCTAAGGCTTCTTGACTGATCCCCGGTTGACGGCAAATGTTTAAGATATAGGTATGATGCATCCCACCTAAACCAAATTTTTTCAGTTCTTTTTCCCGATAAAGGATGGCGAGACGGGCAATATGATTGATTGAGCGGATAATGGCTTCCATGAGCACTCCTGCCTTTCTTGGTTCTTCAAAGTGTCTTATCTATTATAAGGAATAATCGTTGCGCACGCAACGATTATTGTTTCTCTCGGAAAAAAATAGGTACACTGTTGCTGATCAACAAAAAAAGAACTTCAGCCCTCTCGCTGAAGTTCTTTTCTGATTCATTTTATTCAGATTCTTTCAATAAAGCTTGTACGACCTTACGACGACGATACAGCTGTCTTGTTTTCCAGCTGATAAAGCCGATGAGTAAAGCGATCCAAGAAATGATCGTCAGCCATAAAGCTCCGTCGAAAAACCAAGGTGCGTCATAGTCAACGACTAAGACATTCTCCCCTGCTTGCTGTTGGACAGAAACGGCACCAATGGCACTCAAAGAGACATCTTTCTCAGTTAGTGGCTGCTGATTGAGGGTCAATTCAGTATAGCGGTAATTGATGATCGGTAACGCCTTCCACGCCTCTTGATCACCTTGCCAACGTAAAGTAAGTTTCCCGTTTTCTACGGTTTTTGCCACGGTATCATTTTTTTCAATGATTTCTTCCCCGTACAAATTGTACTTGTTCTTCTTGGTCTCTTGATAGAGGGGCAGATAATCTGGGGTAGAACGTTGATACAGCGCTAATGCTAAGGACTTGTCTTTACTAAAATAGGCTTCCTTCAATTGCGCTTCAGATTCCGCCGAGAGATAGGTGTGGTTTCGCAGTGAAACTGCCGCTTCATCGGAGTGCCAGTCCTGCATTTTGACCGTGTTTTGGATCAGGATTTGACCAACACTCAAAACTAAAACGAGGACGAACCAACGCGGATTTGCCAATGGCTTGCCCCGATAATAAGGAACCAGCAGGCACAAACCGACTAAGATCAAAATCGTGGCAGGAACAAAGAACCGAAAAGGGAATTGTAGTAAATTGATCACACCATTGTCCAGACTGCCTAGCCATTGCCAAGGAATAGCGTTCGATGATAAAACGAAAAAGACCGCTGCAGCTGCTGTCATTAATTTGAAGCCGCCGGATAGACGAGGCCATACACGAATCGCACCGCAAAAGAACAAGGCACATAAGATTGGCAGCAGGTACGGAGTCGTCCACCAATAGCTGCTGGTTCCAGTAATGGTATTGTTCTGCATGTTGCGATTCACAAAAGGCGCGATCAACGTGTTACTCGTATAGAGATCCAACATCCCTAACCAAATATTGGCGGTCAGCAGCAAGAAAATCCCGATCGCTCCTGCTAAGCGCAGCACCAATTGTCGTTTTTCTTCGCCGGAAGTTCCAACAAAAAAGGCGCGTAAGAAAAAGGGCACATATAAGAGCACTAACAAGATGCTTGAAAACACATGGATTTGAAATAAGACTGCCACGGAAACCCCTACCGCAAAAGGCCGCAACCGTTTATGTTCCCCTAGTGCAATCAGTGGAATCAGACACAGCGGTAACACGGCTGCTCCCCAAGCAGAAAAGCCCTGCCGCTCAATCCAATACTGGACAGAATAGGTCGCCATAAACAGGATGCTCATCCCCACTGACAGCCAGCCATTGACTCGTAGTTTCTTTAATAAGCCAAACATCGAAAACCCTGCTAGCAGATAGAGCAGCCCATTGGCGAGCAGTTGGTAGGAAAACCACGAAGGACTCAGCAAGACCAGCAGACCTTGGAAATAGGCAAAAAAGGGACCGTATAATGCATTGACGATACGAGCAGATTGCTGAAACCCGTAGATAGAAAGAAAATATTGAAAATTGCCCTCTTTGATCTGCTGGCTGGTCTCATAAAAACGATTGAAGTGAAAGACCACATCAGAGCCCAAAATCATGCCTTGGCCTAAGATCTGCGGTAATAAAAAAACACCACTCATTGCAATCAGAATCACCACTTGCCAGAAAAGCGGCTTTTGTACTATTTTTTGTTTCAAAAAAAAACCTCCTTGCACCTTTTCGGTACGCTCATAAAAAGAGTACCAGATAGGGACGAGGAGGGGAAAAAGAAAGCTTAGTGAAAAGGGATACATGGTAAAAATTTAACCAATTACTAAACTTTTCTAGGTTTTAGGTGGTCGTTTCTTTGCTTTTTCTCAAATTTATTGGGTGATCGTTTGCCAGCTTTCCAGTAGTTCGCTTAAAAGCGGGACGACCGTTTCTGCAGGGGCTGCCTCTTTTTGGACATTGGCACTGACTAGCTGATCGTACATATAGCCATACAGCTGATCGAGATCTTCAGCAATAGCGCCGCCTTGCTCACGGTCTAAAGAGACCCGTAATTCCAATAAAATATTCTGCGCCTTGACAAATTGCTGATGGGCTTGGCTCAACTCTTCTTTTTCCAATGCGATCACTGCTAATTTGATGTTTTTGATGGCTGCTTGCAACAGCATTTCAATCAGTTTGTTGGGGGAGGCACTCATTACTTGGTTCTGCAGGTAGTTGTTTTGCATTTTTTGATAATTCATCTTTTTTTCCTCACTATAAATCAAATTCGACGAAGGCGGCACTGTCTTCTTGCTGCAAATACGTTTTGACAAGATTGTTTTTGCGGTTCAAACGCCCCAATTCTTGTTTGATCTCTTGCTGCTGGGCTTTGACCTGGTCTAGGAACGCTTGATACGCTTGGATCACTTGTTGCGCCAATGCACTGGTTTGTGGACTATGGCTCTGTTCTTCTGCTTGCATGGCTGCTATGACCGCTGCATTGGCTGCCATCAAACGACCGGCATCTTCGCTGTCGCCGCGCCATTTTGCAAACCCAGTTAAAATCTGATTCAAACGTTCATCTAATGATACGTGTGGCTCCATAGGTTGTTTCCTTTCTTGTTGACGAGGGTTTCTTATGCGAATGAAAAAATGACTGCTTTAATCGGCTATCCTGCCTAGTTTGACGTATTGGCAAACTGATTGCTTAGGTAACTCAGCTGATTTTCAGCCTCCATCATCACGGAGTCTAATTTGGTAAACATTGTGATGTAACGCTCTTTTTTCATTGCTAAAATATCATCAAACCGTGTAATCTGTTTGTTCAAATCCTTGATGGTACTGTCATAGGTCGCAGATTTGGTGGCAATGATCCCTTTATTGGCTGAAGTATTGACGACATAGCTGTTGGCTAATTCTTTTAGCGCTAATGTATAGCCGGTCTCTTTCGTACTCGCAGTGCCATCGGCTTCTTTGGTTTTCGTACTTGCATAAAAGAAGGACTTCACAGCAGCGGGATCTTCCGCTAGGGCTTCTTTTAACTTGGTCGTATCCAGTCCCAATGTACCATCATTATCGACGGTGGAGATGCCTAGCTTATTAGCAGTCAGCTTTGAGCCGCTGACGGCTGGAATGGTGATCAAATTTCGCAATTGAGTCTGTAGACGGGTCAACGCACTGTCTCCCACCAAGGTCCCCGTCTTGTTGTTTTCACTACTAGGATCTCCCACGGTCAAATTATCGCCGATAAAACTCATCAAGCTATTGTATTGATCCACTAATCCTTGTACTGCATCAACGACTTTCGAAGTATCATTGGCTAAAGAAAGCGTCACATGCTCCTCGCTTTTTTTCGCTAACGTCAGAGTGACACCATCGATAACATCCGTCACACTATTGCTGTCGCGGGTGATCTCCATGCCGTCTAGTTCAAAAATAGCCGGTTGGCCTTGCGTCGTAGCCGCAGTTGAACCGATCCCTAATCCTTCGGCGGCATTGCCGTCGATCAAGAAGTTTTTGTCGCCCATTTTCGTATTCGTTAAAATCAAACGGTTATCCACGATGCTCGCTGCAACGAAGGTCGTCTTGCTTTGGCCATTGATCTTAGCTGCCGCATCTTTTAAGCTGTCTTCGGCAGTGATCTCGATCGAAGCGGTGATCGGTTTGCCATCTTCATCGACTTCCGAACTGGTCAATGACAGCTGACCACTGACATTTAGGGCCGTTTTGCTGCTTTGAGCTACTTGACTCCCCGTCACCTTCGTGGCTGTTGCTAGTTGGTTGACTTTTAGATCATAGGTGCCTTCTGGGGCTTCCGTTGTTCCTGCAATTGAAGCGATACTACTATTGGTGGTCGTCGCTTTTTTTGTTTGATAAGCATCATCTTTTTGTAACGCATCGACTTTTGACAAAAAGTTAGTCAAGCGAGTGCTGATATCACTCCATGCCGTTTTTTGTGCTTTAAGCGACGTGATTTTATTCTCAGCACGGGTCTTATTGATCGCATCTGCCGCCAATAATTTTTCAATATCTTCTGAAGTCACGCCAGAATAACTCCCTAGCGTTGTACTGATTCCTGAACTGCTGGTTACACTTGCCATAGTTTCATCCCTTTCGATCGACCGCAATGCCCATGTCATCCCATATTTTTCCAATCACATCTAGCATGTTGGCTGGTGGGATCTCTTTGATCACTTCGTTGGTCTGCATATCCACTAAACGCACCATCGTACGCCCTGTGCGCTCATGTACTTCATAAGCCAATTTCATATCTTTGCCAAGTAGTCGCTGATTCACTTCCTCCACGGAGGCTGCGATCTTGTGCTGATCGGCTACTGAAAAATAGTGGATCGGCGGTTCAGTGACCACTGTCCGTTCCTTTTTCTCCGCCATTTTCCCCTCTTGGTGTTGCGGCTGAAGGTTGGCGGTCTCTGGATCTAGGGATTCGATCGGACGTGCTTTAGCGACCGACGCAACGGCTTCGATCGGGTGTATTCCTGACATTGGCTGAATATCCATCAGAGCTTCCTCATTTCTAAGCGTTTTTGTGCTGCTATGTAAAACACAAGAACTGCGCTTCCCCTAGGCAGTCCTTGTGTCAGTGGTTCACTTGATCAAAAATTATCCTTGTAACAAGCTCAATACGCTGTTAGGCATTGAGTTTGCTTGTGCCAACATTGAAGTTGCTGCTTGAGAAAGGATGTTGCTCTTCGTAAAGCTCATCATTTCTTGGGCCATATCAACGTCACGGATACGTGAGTTTGCTTCAGATAGGTTTTCTTGTGTTGTACCTAAGTTGTTGATTGTGTGTTCTAGACGGTTTTGCGCCGCACCAAGATCCGCACGTTGTGCAGAAACTGCTTTGATCGCTTCATCGATTTTCGTGATTGGGTTGTTTTCAACGCTGACAGTTGCCGCTGCTGCTTTGCCTTCATCAGAAGCGGTAAATGTTGCTAAAGCATCATCGTATGTTTTTTGAGCTGTTGCTTTTGCTGTATCATCCGCAGCTGTGTCGATGGCTGTTTGTAATTCAGCAACTGTTTTACCAGCTGCCGCATCAACTGTGCCGTCCGCTGCATATTTTGTTGTAGCATCTGCTTTGAAGGCAGTCGCTACTGCTTTATCTTTTGCTGCAGCAACAGCTTTGGCATCGCTTGTGTCAATGGCTTGTGTTAAATCTAAGCCTTTTACTTTCAAGGCAGATGAGCTCATGTTGTTGATTGAAACGCCCATTGTTTGGTTTGCGTTGGCACCGATTTGGAAAGTGAATGATTTCGCATCATCGCCTTCACCAGTTAACAAGCTTTTTGTATTGAATTCAGTGGTATTGCTGATACGGTCGATTTCATCAGACAATGCAGTGTATTCTTTGTTGATCGCACTGCGGTCGTCATCACTTAACGTACCGTTTGAACTTTGAACCGCAAGGTCACGCATACGGCCTAAGATGCTGTGGGTTTCATTTAATGCACCTTCTGCTGTTTGGATCAATGAGATACCATCTTGTGCATTGCTTTTTGCTTGTGACAAACCGCCGATTTGGCCTTTCATTTTTTCAGAAATTGCTAAGCCAGCTGCGTCGTCCCCAGCTTTGTTGATGCGTAAGCCTGAAGATAATTTAGACAAAGAATTGCTTTTAGAAGCATTTGCTGCCGTTAGGCGTGAGTAAGTATTCAATGCTGAAACGTTTGTATTGATTCTCATGTGTAGTTCCTCCTAATTTTTATTCGCTAAGGTTTCCCTCTGCTACTATTTATCGGAAGAAACCGTTCAGGGTTAAGCCTTTTTTCTAAAAAAAATAAAAAACTTTTGCTCCCGTCAAAGAACAAAAGTTTTTTGGGTTAATTTAAATAATCTAGAATGGACATCTGCATGATCTTTGTTCCCATTGCTAATGTTGAGCGGTAGGCAGTCATTTGATTTTGATATTCCATATACTTTTCCGCAATATCGACGTCTTGTTTGTTGGACAGTGTTTCGGTCAAGTTCAGCTTTTCCGTCTCATTTCGATCAGCAGCCGCCTCCAAGCGATTGTAGAGGGTGCCGATCTGCGCCCGTACATTCACTACATTGGTGGCATGCTGGTCATGAGCGGTTAAAAGCTCGCCCCCTAAGGCATCTTTATCATCACTGCGCAACGCAGACAATAAATCATTGAAGTAGGTGCTTAAATTTTGGGGATCCGTAGCGGTGCCCGTCTCGTTCATCAGTCGATCACCGCTGGCTAACAGATCCACCGAGACCCCGTTTGCGATTTCTCGGGGCAAGTCTTCACTGGTGCCATTGTATTTGATACCGACGATGGCGTCATTTTCTTTGACGATCTCAAAAGGCGCCGTCGTCGTATTCGTTCCGCTAAATAAATAGCGGCCATCAAAGTTGGTATTTAATGATTCAACGATACCTGCGATCTCTTGCTCGATCTCTGAACGATTTGCGCCTAATTCCTCACTGCCGGCTGTCGCATTGGCAGAAGATTGAACCAATGAGCGAATCCGCAGCATCGAGGTACTGACGCTTTCTAAAGCAGAATCTTGGGCTTTTGTCCAAGAAATACTGTCTTTGATCGTATTATTGTAGGTTTTGTTTTGATTTAACGACACATTGAGATCCATGATTTTTGAAACCAGCAGTGGATTATCCGAGGACTTGCTGACTTCTTTCAAGCTCGATAGCTGATTCAACGTGGATTGGACTTTGGAGGCGTTGGTTCCTAGATTTCGTAGAAAATCATTGTAGGTGATTGAATTGGAAATACGCATGTTCTACACTCCTGTTCGATTGATCAATGTGTCTAACATTTCAGAAACGACCGATAATATGCGGGCATTGGCCTGAAATCCTTGTTGGAAACGAATCACATCTGACATTTCTTCATTTAATGAAACACCGGACACCGATTGATTTTTGTATTCTAGTTGATTCAGCAGCGACAATTGGGCACTGACCGTATTGTCGGCTTGCTGTTTTGAGATCCCGTTTTTGGTGACGATGCTGTTAAAATAACTGCTGACACTCATGCCGGATGCTGCATTAGCAAACGTCAATGTCTCAGAATCAAAAGAAGCGATCGTCTTTTCTGACAACGGGAAATCCAATTTGGCACTGCTGAGTTTCGCCATTGCAGCAGCTCTTGAACCATCTCCTGCTGCATTGCTCGTTCCGCCGGTCACCAGACTTGGGTTATCTAACAGTGCTTGGCTGACCCGAATCGTCGTCGCTGTGCCGGTATCATCTTGGCCGATCTCAAATAGTCCGCTTGTACGAGAAGCGCCGCCGGTAAAGACCATGTTCATGGCTTGCGCGATCGTCGTCGTAAAGTTGTTCAATTCCGTCAAGCGGCTGCCGATTTCACTAGATGATGCTTGCAGGCCACCGATCGCCCCTTCTTTGATCGGCAATTCTGTATAGGCGGTGTCGCCATTGTCGGTGGTTTTCGTCAACAAGACGGTTCCAGCTGGATAAGACCCTGTGATGGTTTCGGCAGGATTCAAGGCGTTGCCGTCTTTGGAAACCAAGGCGCCTGTCTCGCTTTGTCCCACCACCACACTAAGGGTATTGCGTTCCTCCGCACTTAAGATCGTCTGTCCGCTCATGGATACAAACCCACGGCCATACTGATCGGTCTTGGTTTCGATCCCTGCTAGACCCGAGAGATCTTTCAACAGACTGTCTCGACGATCTAAAAGATCATTGGGTGTCTCACCACTCGTCGTCAACCCATAGATCTGTTCATTCAAGGATTGCAGCTGCTTGACCTTCTCATTGAAGTCCAGCGCGGATTTTTCGATGGTATCCAGCGTGTCGCTTTGCAGCTGCGTCATTTGTTTGCCCATTTGGTTGATGGTATCGGCAAATGTACTGCTGTTTTCCAGCACAAGGGTCTTAGACGTATCCAGTTCAGGATTGTTGGCTAATGCGGTCCAAGAATCAAACATCGTTGCCAGCTGTTTGGACAGTCCGTTGTCAGAAGGCTCATTCATTAAACTTTCCAGCTGTCCTAATATGTCTGCTTTTTGTTCATAATATGTATAGGTAGAATTGGCATTGCGTACTTGTCCAATGACAAAATCATCGACGATCCGTTCGACACTGCCGACTTTCACACCCATACCGATGCTGCCGACACCCGCTAGATGGTAAGACGCTTCGGCTTGCAAGTTGACTCGTTGTCTTGAGTAGCCGTCTGTATTGGTATTTGCAATGTTATGGCTGCTGGTTTGCAACGCTGCTTGATTGGCGGTCATGCCCCGGGTTGCGGTGCCTAATGAACCAAATAGTCCTGTCATAGAAGTACTCCTTACATTTTTTGATCGATGATCGCTGTTGAGACAGCTTGTTTTTCTTGGTATTTCGAATACGTATTTGCCGGTGTCTTGATATTTTCTTTGACTGCATCCATCAAAACGGTTTGGAAACTAATGGCTTGTTCCGTCAGCAGGAGATTCTCGGCTTGCTGCACTTGGATCTGGCGGATGAGTTCTTTGATCGCCCCTGAAAGAGTTCCTTCATACGTGGAAAAAACGGGTACGAAGGCGGTTTTTTTCTCGACGAGTTCTGGTAATTTTTCTGCTTGATTTTTGATCAAGCAGGTCTTTTCTTTTTGCAGCAACCGCAAGAACTGCTGTAGCTGACGCTCAAATTCCCGTTCTGTCATCTAGTCGACCTGCTTTTCATCTTGTTGCAGCATTTTATCGGCGATCGTTTCGGCAGATACTTGGTAGGTGCCTTCTTTGATCGCTCGTTTCAATTCTGCCACTCGTTCACTGCGACTGGCTGTTTGATTGGCACTCTTTTGAATGGCTTGAGCTGTTTCGGACAATTGAACATCGACGGTTTTTTCTGTCTGAGCAGCAGTTGGCTTTTCTTGTTTGACCGCTTCACGTTTGATGGCCTTGTCGCTGTATTCTGCGTAACCTCTTTCGATTTTCATAGGTTCTCCTCCGTTCTCATTCTTCTACCCTCTACTATCGGTCAAATCACAAAAAAGTTAAACCCATATGTTTAACTTTTTGCGATTTCTTCAAATTAATGCAAATTGTGGATGCGTTGTTTTTGCGAAAGAATGTTGGTGATCCGTACGCCGAAGTTTTCATTGATGACCACGACTTCCCCAGTAGCGATCAGTTTGCCGTTCAACAAAATCTCTAGCGGTTCATCCGTCAGTTTTTCCAGCTCGATGACGGACCCCGTATTGAAAGATAAAATGTCCTTAATGGTTTTTTTGCTGCGGCCTAACACGACACTTAGATCCAGTGGCACATCAAGAATCAAGTCCAAATTATCCCCATCGCTCACCCCGCTAGAGGCCAATGTTTGAAACGCCGGTTTGCTGACTTCCACGGGTTTTGATGTAGCCGCCGGTTCAGGGGTAGGCGCAGCAACGGGTGCCGTTGGCTGCGGTGGTGGTGTTTCTCGAGTAACGACAGTCGCTTCATCGGACAGCATCGCACTGGCGATATCGTTAACCACCGGATCCGTAAAGATCTGCATGATTTTGCTTTCGATCAGACCTTCGACGCGCAAAGAAAATGAGATACAATAAATCTCTTCCTCTGCCTCGATCCCGCTATACTCAATGTTTTCTGGTGTCTCCCATAGTTTGACGATCGGCGGTAAGATATCCACTTTACGGCTGATCATCGTCGCCATCGAAGTCGAGGCAGTCCCAATCATTTGGTTCATGGCTTCTGCCACAGCACTTAGCTCTAATTCCGTGAATTGGGTGTTGCTGGTTTCACCGGTTCCCCCCATCATCAAATCAGCGATCACGATGGCATCTTTGACTTCTAACAGCATCAAATTACTGCCTAAAAGGCCTTCTTTAAATTCAACTGTCGTTGCTACTTTTGGTGCAACGAGGTCGTTTAAGATCTCACCAAATTTGATTTTAGACACCCGGGGAGTCGTGATGCTGACCCGACGATCAAGAATGGAAGACAACGTCGTCGCCGCTTGCGACATGGAGATATTGCCAACTTCGCCGATAATGTCGACTTTGACTTGCTCTTCTAATCCTTGCGGCTGGGTTGGGGCACTTTGATTCAACAATGCATCGATTTCTGCTTGGGATAAACGTTCACTCATAGTTCTTGCTCCTCTTCTAACTTGTCTAATAATTCAATGGCTAAATGGTCCTCTTGCTTCCCAGGTTTTGCTCGGAAGTAAGGTTTTCCATCGATGAAGGTCTCTAATGGTTCAGTAATTTTTTTGTCTAGTTTGATGACATCGCCTTCTTCTAAGTGGAGAAACTCAGAAAGACTCATTTGAGCATGGCCCAGCAGAACTTCTAGATTCAATCCGACCCCATTCAAACTTTTTTGCAACTCGCGGCTATCGTCTTGGTTGACTGGCTGATTGCTATCAAACCAATTGCGGAAACTTAATTTATCAATGATCCCTTCAAAGAAGACATAGGGGATACATAGATTGATAAAATGTTTCACTTCAAAAATTTTGATAGTAAAGGTCACTAACACGACGGGTTCGTTGGGCGACATGTTTTGCATCAATTGCGGATTCGTATCGATTCCATCCAAAACCGAATCCAAGGCAGCGATGTCCTTCCAAACATTTTGGTAGACCCGTACAAATTGTGCCACCACTTCTTCCAAGATCGCTGTTTCAATATCAGTAAAACTTTTTTTCTCGCTAAAATCCATTTCAATCGGCTTGTTTTGATAAACATCCAAGCCGCCGCACAACAACTCCACTAACATCATACACAGTTGTGGGTTCATCTCGATCATTTGGATCCCGCTCAAAGGCTGCGAATGAAAGAGCCCCAACAAAGTAAATTTTGGTATCGAATGGATAAATTCGTCATAACTGACTTGTTCGATAGCTGCCAACTGCAAAGAAACATTGGTCCGCAGTTGGGTAGAAAGCATGCTGCTGCTCATCTTCGAGAAATCCTCGAAGATCATGTGCAGGGTATTGACGTATTCTTTCGACAGCTTTGTTGGTCGGCGAAAATCGTAGGCTTTCACTTTGGCTTGTTTGTCTTCTATCTCAATAATTTCTTGATCGATCTCTCCGCTGCTCATCGCATTCAACAATAAATCAATCTCTTGCTGCGTCAATACCTGATCCACACTAATCCCCCATTTTTTTAAAAAATCATGTGATCGATTTGAATCACACTGGCTACTTTTTCACCGATCGTCACGACCCCAACGGCATGTTCTGTCTCTTGATTGCCCAGTTGGATATCGTCTTCAGTGATATCAAGTACTTCAATTACTTCTTCTACGAGGACCCCTTTGGTCTCCTCTTGCTTCTTCATGATCAATATGTTTTTTTCGTAGGCTGGTTCCATGATGGGAATCAATTTTGCCAAACGAATCACCGTTACGACAGACCCCCGCAGATTGATCAACCCTTCCACCCACTCTGGTGCTAGGGGCACCTTCGTAAAAGAAGGGGCATCAATGACCTCGTCCACCGAGTCCGCCGAGATCAAATAGTACTGCTGAGCCATTTTGAAAAGAATCATCTGCATGTCGCTATCCTCCTAGGCATTAGGCAAAGGCTTTGTCGATGGCAGTGATTACGCGGTCCGTGTCAAAGGGCTTCACGATAAAGTCCACCGCACCGGCGCGAATCGCATCCATCACCATTCCTTGTTGTCCCATGGCACTGCACATTACGACTTTGGCCTGCGCATCAAACGTGCGGATCATTTTTAATGCCTCTAAGCCATCCACTTCTGGCATCGTGATATCCATAGTCACTAAGTCTGGTGTCGTTGCTTGGTATTTTTCAAAAGCCTCTTGGCCATTTTGGGCTTCCCCCACGACTTCATAGCCGTTTTTTTCTAAAATATCCTTTAATTTCATGCGCATAAATACCGCATCATCCACGATCAATACTTTTTTTGACATTGTATTTGCCCCTTTCAAATTCCTAATGAATCAAATATGTTTTCTAGTACACCGATTTCTGGAATCAAAAATAACGATGCCTCTAATGTTTCTTTGGCGTAGACGAACTCATTACGAATCACCATCACCTGCTCATCATACTGGGCCATCGCCAGATAGATGGAGCTGATCGCTGCGCCAAAGAAATCATAGCTGGCGCTTGGTAAAGACGCACTCAGCTGAGTTTCCAATAGTTGGCCGATCGCGATCAAAAAAGAATTGGTAAGAATGTTAGTCAACTCGTTGATGACCGATTGCTTCAATTCTTCAGACGGATCGATTTCTTGGATCATCAACTGACGCAATTTTGCGGCGGATTCATCCGTTAAGACAAACAAGAAGATCCCTCGAAACGCCCCTTCGATCTGGCTCATCACCACATGAACTTCTTTGTCTTCCGCCATGATCTGCTGATACAGGTCCTCATACGCTAGAATCTCGACTTCCGGTACCCGCATATCGATCGGTTGTTGGACGAGCTTTGATAAACTCGTCGCAGCGTGACCACCGCCGATATTGATTAGTTCTTTTAGGCCATCGATTTGCAGCGCTGTATAACTCATAGGCGGTCATCCTTTTTTTCCTGACAGATGGCATGAATGTCTAGGATCAATGCGATCGAGCCGTTGCCCATAATCGTTGCCCCTTGATAGCGATTCAGCTTTTGCAGCAATGGATCGATTTTCTTGATGACGATTTCTTGCTGGCCGATCAGCTCATCTGCCAAAATGCCGTGAAATTGCTGGTCATTGTTGACGATGATGGCGAATTTTTTCTCAGATGGATCGCCTTCGATCGCTAAGAGTTGATCGGTCCGAACCAAGGGAATCAACTCCTCTTGAAAACGATAGACCTCATCCGAGACCGTCTGGATGATCTCTTCTTCTTTGACCATCACCACGCGTTCGACGAGATTTAGTGGAATCGCAAAGGTTTCTGCTCCGACGCGAACCATCAACGCTTGAATGATCGACAGAGTCAATGGCAATTTGATCACAAACTGCGTGCCTTTATTTGGCTGGCTCTTCATTTCGATCGTGCCCCCTAGTTGGGTGATCTTCGATTGCACGGCATCCATCCCGACACCGCGCCCAGAAATGTTAGTCACTTCTTGCGCCGTTGAAAAACCAGGATGGAAAATCAGCTGCTGCAACGCTTCATCGGAAAGACCTTCCGTTGCTAAGCCTTTCTTTTCAGCACTTGCTTTGATTACTTGCGGATCAAGGCCTTTGCCATCATCCTCTAAAGTAATGATCACGCGATTGCCTTCTTGGTAGGCCGCCAAGCGAATCGTGCCCTTGCGCGGTTTGCCCAGTTTTTCCCGAACATCGGGTGCTTCGATGCCGTGATCGACAGAATTACGCAATAGATGGACCAGAGGTTCACTCAACTCAGAAACCACTGTTTTATCCAATTCCGTTTCTTCCCCAAAAATGACAAGTTCCATTTCCTTTTGCAGTTCATTGGATAAGTCCCGAACCATTCGCGGAAAGCGACTAAAGACGACATTGACTTGCTGCATGCGGATCCGTAAGACCAAATCTTGCAGCTCAGAGGTCAATCGTGAAACTTGCTCTAAGGGGTCTTTGACTGCTTCGATGTTTTCCCGCTCACTGACATCTTCTAATTGATTGCGATAGACCACCAATTCGGACACGAGATCCAAGAATGAATCTAAGCGATTCAAGTCGACTCGGATCGATTGATTTTGGGCGGACGCATGATGCGCGGGCGCCGGCGATTTTTCTTTCGTTTCTGTTGTCGCTTGCTGAAGAGCAGAAGTCTCTGACTCTGGGGTCGGCACTGGTTGAAGCAGCTCTTCTGTCTCCTCCAACACAGCAGCTGAAGGATCAAACGGTGCCACCACGAAGGCTTCGATCTCACTATTGCTGGCGATGTTTTGCTCGACATCAGCCAGTGTTTGCTGCGTCAAATACAGCAGTGAAAAATCTGATTCAAAGGTGCCTTCTTCGAGTGTTTGGGCATCTGGTTCTGTATAGAGAACATCCCCTGCTTGGCCAAGCTTTTCCATGATCAAGAAGGCACGAGCACCTTTTAACATGGATTGGGCATCTAAGCGAACAGCAATTTGGACCGCTTGATAGCCATCTCCAGCCGCTTGCTCGATCACATACAGATCAGAAGGATCGATCTGTTGAAGCTGTGGGGTTAACGCGCCCACTGCGGTGGGTTTTTGGTTTGCTTCTGTCTCGGTTGATATACCGCCAGAATGTTCCGTTTGGTCAAGTTCGGCCAATAAATCGGCAATTTGAGCTGGCTGCAGGTCGCGTTCTTCCCGCAAGTCCTCCACAAGTTCTGACAGGCGATCCAGACATTTGAAAATCAATGAGATCGATTGCTGGGTCACTTGCAAGGTCCCTGTTTTAAATAACTCAAAAATATTTTCCATTTTATGGGTCAGCTGCGTCATGACGTCATAGCCCATCGTTGCCGCCATCCCTTTAAGGGTATGGGCAGAACGGAAAATATCATTCAGCAAGGCGCTATCTTTTGGATCGTTTTCCAATTGCAAGACATGATCATTCAACTGTGCTAAATGATCGTCTGTTTCTTCAAAGAAAAGGGTACGATAGACACTATTGTCATCCAAATGGGTCCCTCCTTTACAAAATTATACTTTTTGATAGATAAACGAATCGATTTTCTTGAGACCGAATTGTTCCGCAAAATTGATCGTTTCTGTCGCTCCCGTAAACAAAATGCCCCCTGGGACCAATGCATCGCTGAATTTTTGATAGACGGCATCCCGAGCATCACTTTTGAAATAAATCGTCACATTGCGGCAAACGATCACATCAAAAGGCCCATTATACGGGTCTTTCAAAAGGTCGTGTTGCTTAAAATGAACTCGCCGTTTGATTTCTGGTTTGATTTGAAACTGGTTCTTTTCTTTTGCATCAAAAAAACGGGTACGTTCTGCCGCTGAGACATTCCGCAATTCGTGGTCTCGATAGAGTCCTTGCTTGGCTTTTGCCAAAATTTGCGTATCGATATCGGTGGCCAAGACATTGGCTGCGGCAATTTGATTTTTTTCTAGCAGCATGGCGATCGTATAGGGTTCTGCCCCAATCGAACATGCGGCACTCCAAATTTTTGGCAGCGTGGTTTTCGGGAGAACAATGGTTTTCAAGACGCGTTCAAAGGCGTCAAACAGTTCTTTGTTGCGATAAAATTCCGTTACGTTAATGGTGATATGGGCTAAAAAAGCCGCCCGCACCCCGTCATCTCCTTCGATCAACTGCTGGTATTCCCTCAACGTTTTTGCCCCGCTGTTTTCCATGATCGTAAGGATGCGGCGCTGCATTTGATTTTCTTTGTATGCGGCTAATGGAATCCCTAATCGGCGATCCACCCACGCATTAAATAAGGCAAATTCTTCTTCCATCTTCTTCACCTGACCATCTGTGCAATTTTTGCTTCAATGCCCTGCAACGGCAGGACTTCATCCACGACTCCTTGTTCAATGGCATACCGCGGCATCCCAAAGACTGTACACGTTTCTTTGTCTTGAACGATCGTATAGCCCCCAGCCGCTTGGATCTGTCGTAAGCCAGCGGTGCCGTCTTTTCCCATCCCCGTCAAAACCACCGCCGCTAGTTGCGGGCCATAGTAGTCAGCTGCTGAGGAAAAAAGATAATCGACGGTTGGCCGCGTCCCATGTCGTTTTTCTCGCTGGTCCAGTTGCAAGTGCCCTTGTTTGACCGTCATGTGGTAATCCCCTGGACAAAGATACACTTGATTTTCGATCCGCATGCCATCGACTGCTTCTTGTACTCGGACGGTTGTCTCTGTGTCTAAGCGCTTTGCAAAGGAAGCCGTAAATCCCGCAGGCATATGCTGAACAATCAAAATGGGACAACACAAACGCGCAGGCAAACGGCGGATTATCCCCAGCAAGGCACGCGGTCCGCCTGTTGAAGCACCAATGACTAGCGCATCAAGTAATACCGGCAAGCTGTTTTGCGTCAGCTTAGTGGGTTGGGCAATCGTTGGCATCAGGGTTTGAACCGTGCCGGCTTCATGATCCATCGCCAAAATTTTTTGATGAAATTCAGCGATCCATTCTTTTTCAATCATCGATAGACTGACCGGTTTTTCGACAAAATCTCGGGCGCCTAGCGCCAATGCCTCAATCGTGGTTTCTTGATTGGTTAATGAACTAAGCATGATGACGGGAATGGCTGATTGCTGTTTCATCCTCCGCAAGGTCTCTAATCCGTTCATCACAGGCATCTCCACATCCATTACTACCAAATCGATCGCTTCTTTGGTCAGATAGTCCAATGCTTGTTTGCCATTGCGGGCAGCGACGGTCACTTCGATATCAGGCAGCTGATTCAATAAATCTGTCACTACTTTCCGCATGAATGCCGAATCATCGACGATCATTACTTTTTTCATATCCCTGTACTCCTTTTACAAATAAACGATTTCTTGTTTGACTTGCCGAACCATGGTCTTGAAATCCTGAAGATCTACGATCATCGTTCGACCAGCGCTGCCGCCAACATGTTTGGCTACGATCGGAATGTTTAGCCGAGCCAAGACTTCCTCGACGGCTTCAATATTGCGCTGACCAATGTTGCTGGCAGCGTTAAGCGTCTGGAACTGAAACATATTGGCGCCCCCAACGATTTTCGCTTGAAAGCGAGGCCGACGGATCTTTTGTTCCAGCTCAGCCACCATCGCTGGCAATGCCAAATCCGCAAACTTCTCGGGCTTGATTTCCCGCTTGTGCAAAAAAGGCTGACTATCTGGCAGCATAATATGACTCAAGCCGCCGATATGACTGGCTTCATCGTAAATGATCGTGCCGATGCAAGAACCTAAACCCACCGTGATCAAGCGCGTTGGCGCTTGGGCGATCTTATACTCCGAGATCCCCACATGCAGTTCCTCATTCACGGTCATCATTGTCATCGTCATTGGCGGCTGCCAATTCCTCTGTCTGATAGGCGTCTAACTCAGCCGTCATCTCAGCGGCTTGTTCATAGCTGAAGAGAAATGGCAGTTCCAATGCCAGCACAAGTTCATCGTCTTTTTCCAAAAAGGCTTCGATATAGTTTTGCTTGAGTCCTGACGTATTTAATTCCGCATTGCTGGGACTTTCAACTAGCGGCAAAATGCCGACGATCTCTTCCACGTAAAGGCCGATCGCTTGCTCTTGCCAGTGACACAACAAGACCACATTTTGCCCAGTTTCCGGCGTAAATTCATCAAACAGCTTTTTGCGGATGTCAATGATCGGAACCATTGCCTCTTCAAAAGGCTGGATCCCCAACACGAAATCCGCCACTTCCGGCAGCTGTGTAAAAGAAGCAGCCTCAATGACCCGTACCACATAGTCGATACGCAAGGCAAAGAGTTGTTGATGACTTTTAAATACAACGTATTGTTCCATTGGCGTCACTGCTCCTTTTTAGAATTTGAAACTATCCACTTGGAATTTAAGGATAGTGGCGATCGTTTCGATCTCTTGTACATTCCGCTCAAAGTCTTCGATGACTAAGTAGAAGTCCTCTAAGTTTGCCGTTACTTCTTGGGTGCCGGCAGAGGTTTCCGAAACAGCAGCCGAAATGTTGCTGACGGAAACTTGAACCATGTCTTTTTTCTCAACGATCCCGGTAATATGGGCTTCCACGGCTTGAATACTTGAAACCAATTTTTCGACAATATCAGAGATCTCATTGGCTGACTCGATCGCTTTGTTGATATTGTTGGTTTGTTTTTCGCCGCTTTCAAAGGAATCCGTCACTGCAGAGACCACTTTTTCCGATTTTTTGCGGATCGTTTCAATGATCGAACGAATGCTTTTCGTTGATTGACTGCTTTGTTCCGCCAAGCTGCGGACTTCCTCCGCAACGATGGCAAACCCTCGGCCCGCTTCTCCAGCTCGAGCTGCTTCGATGGATGCATTCAATGCCAGTAAGTTGGTCTGATCAGAAATATCATTGATCAGCTGAACGATCTTACCGATGCTTTGGACATCTTCGTTCATGTCGTTCATGCTTTCCACTAATTCCGCTTGGTTTTGCCGTTCGATCTCCCAGCTTTCAAATACATGGAACATCATTTCTGAATTGTGGACATTGCTGCTTTGGGATTGACCCACATAGCCGTTCATCAATTCGATCTCTTTGTGGATCTCTTCGATACTTAAGGCTAGCTCGTCCATATCAAAGGAGGTTTGTTCCGCTTCGGAGGCTTGTGAACTAGTGGCATCTGCGATGGCATTCATCGTCTGACGCACATTTTCAATTGAATTTTTGGCATTTTTTGAGGTTGTCGTTAGGCCGCCTACCATTTTTTCCATCCGGCTGCTTTCTTCGTGCATGCCAACGATCACCGCTTTGAAGGTGTTTAAAACCCCTTGAAAACGATTTTGAACTTGCCCAAATAGGGAAGTTTGGTCGCTGCTGCCGATCTCATCGATATGCGACAGATCACCAGAACCAACTGCTTCTAGTTCTGTCAACAACGTATCCATGCCCGAGTGGGTCTCTTTTTTTACCAAATAGGTCATTCCTACTAACACTGCGATTTCTAGCAGCAATACGATCACTGAAAAAATAAAGAAACTTTTTGCTGCTTGTCCGTCTCCGTGGGTGCGGATCACGAAGAAATAGCATCCTAATAATACGATCAGGGTAAACCCTAGCGGAATCAACGCCGCCAAGCGAATTTTTTTGATGATAGCTTGTACCTTCTTCTTCATAACAGTATCCTTTCCTATGCAAAATGATCAGTCGTGCTGTTTATCAAGATTCGCTCTTCACTTGATAATCGTTGGGTCACTCCTTCTTTATCCGATTATGAAAACAATCTTCTAGTTCTTTAATCGGATCTTTTGCTAGAAAAGTTAAGCATCTTCACCAGACATATGTATCTTTTGGATCAGCAAAGCGCGTATAGCCGCCTTGGTATTCATCACGAACCAAGCGACCGTTTTGCAGCTCGACCACCCGATTACGGACCGTATTGACCATCGTACTGTCGTGGGTCGCCAAGAGGATCGTGGCACCGACTTGATTGATCCGCAAGAGTAGTTTCATGACTTCAACGGCTGATTTCGCATCCAGATTGGCGGTGGGCTCATCGGCGATCAAGACTGCTGGCTCTGTGACGATCGCCCGCGCGATCGCTACTTTTTTGCGCTGTCCCACGGAAAGCTCTTCAGGATAGTGATCCTTTTGAGGAAACATACCCACCAGTTGCAGTGCTTTGGCGGTTTTTTCCTGACGCAGCTTACGGGGAGTGCCTAGTACTTGCAGCGCATAGTCAACGTTTTTGGCAACCGTCAGATAAGGAAGCAAAAGGTCTTCTTGTCCGACGATACCGACTTGTCGTCGAATCATATAGAGATGACGGTCTTTGAGTTGTTCCAACAAGACATTGCCGACTTGGATAGAACCGGCCGAAAGCTCTTCTTCTTTCAAGAGCAATTTGAATAAGGTCGATTTGCCGGCACCACTGGGACCCACCACATAGATAAATTCTCCTTGAGGGATCGCAACAGAAATATCGGCCAATGCCAACGTACCATTGCTGAATTTTTTACTGACCTTGGTTAAGCGAATCATGTTCTTTCTCCTCTAATCTGTAAAACGATTGATCACGGACCACATCTCGTCAGCTGTCTGCATGGCTTTCGTATTCAATCCATACGCACGCTGGGTCGTTAACAAGTCTGTCATGGACGTCGCTAGATCCACTGTCGACTGTTCTAACTGTCCTTGCAACACGCTGCCAAAGGCTGCCGGATTGGTTTGCGAAGTAAGCAACGCTTGATCACCGGCACTGTACAGTTGGTTGCCCATTGGCGTGATGTTTTCTGTATTCGTCGGCTGATAAAGGGTCAGCTGTCCCAACACGCGAGTCTGACCATTTTCTTCCGTCGTCAACTGACCGCTGGCATCTATTGCGATTTGCTGCGCATCTGGCCACTGCGCGGTCGGTACGTTTGTGGTCATTGCCACAGGGTACCCTTCACTATTGACTAATTGCTTGTTCTCACTTAAATGAAAATTGCCTGCTCGACTTAGCAGCAATTGACCGGTTTGGTCCCGAACCCCGAAAAAGCCATTGCCTTGGATCGCGAGATCTAATGGCTGAGCAGTGCCCGCCAGATTGCCTTGGGCAAAACTGGTGGTCGTGGTTGCCTTCGCCCCCATTGACGCACCATATTGGGCGGCGTTGCCATTAAACAGCGTTTCTTCTGCACCGATGGCATTTTCCATCAATGCTTGAAAGTGCGTCGTTTGTGCTTGGTAGCCATTGGTATTGACGTTGGCAATATTGTTGGCTGTCGTGTCTAAGTTTGTCTGCAAATGATTCAACCCAGAACGGCTGATCCCTAATAATCCACTGATATTCATTGACTCATCCTCAAATCTTTCCTAATTCGTTGACCGCTTTTTGCAATGTCTGATTCGTTGAACTCAAGACTTTCTGATTGGCTTCAAATTCCCGAGAAGTCTGGATCATCGCCACCATTTCATCGGCAACCGCTACATTGGCTTGTTCTAAGGCACCTTGCTGGATCACGGGTGCATTCACAGTGGTTCCTGCTGCGTTGCTAGTCACGTAGTTTTGACCATCTGTAGTCAATGCTTCTTGGGGGAATGTTTGGATCTGAAAGTTCGCTGGTCCTAAGGCGCTGACTGCTTGTCCATTGGCACCCAAGACAAGATAGCCTTCTTGTGTCACGTATTGATTCTGCTGATTGACAGTAAAGTCGCCATTTCTCGTATACAACCGCTGACCCGCATTGTTTTGAACGACAAAGTAGCCTTCGGAAAGCAGTGCAAAATCACTGGCTTGTCCCGTCTGTTTGACAGCACCTTGGTCTTGACTGATCGTACTGCCTGCTAATTGCGTCCCTAAAGACAATCCACCGATGTCACGGCGGGTATCCGCATTGGGCCCGCTTTGGTAATTATGCAATGCCACTTCGTCTAGCGTCGACTGGAATAAGGTTTTTGCTTGATACCCTGTTGTATTGACATTGGCAATATTGCCGCTCGTCGTCTCTTGTCGCTTTTGTAATAATGAAATGTTCCGTGATAAGACATCCAGTCCTCGAATCATGCCAGTTCCTCCTCAATCAATGTGCGCAATTTGGCAATCGTTTTGCCATGAATTTGTGAAACTCGCGGAATCGAGACTTCTAAGATTTCAGCGATTTCTTTTAACGTCAGTTCTTCGGTATAGTACAAACTTAAAATCAATTGTTCCCGTTCCCCTAATTTTTTGATGCACGCAACCAAGGCGGTGCGTTTTTCTTCAGCGACCAAGGTCTCTTCGACATTTTCGGCTGGATCCCGAACCATATCTTTTAACGTCATGCCTTCTTCTTGGTAAGCAAACAAGGTATCTTCCAAAGAGACGCTGGCTAAGTAGTGCAGACTCTCATAAATATCCGCTAGTTGACTTTGGTTGATTCCCAGCTGTTTGCAGATCTCGGTGTCGGTCGCTTCTCTTTTGAGGCTTTGCTCCAACTCTTGCCGTGCTTGATAAAACTGATTGACTGCCGCCATTTTGTAACGGGAGATTTTGGCGTGCTTGCGTACTTCATCAATGATTGCCCCTTTGATACGAATCGCTGCATAGCTTTCAAAAGGAACTTTTTTTGAGGGATCGAATTTCCGCAAGGCATCCATCAGCCCAATCACCCCAATATTGTAGAGATCGCCTGATTCATAATCGGCGGTTTTGATAGACAGGCGCTGAACCACCCGTTCCACTAGCGGCAGATACTTGATGATCTCCGCTTCTCGATCGACTTCATACATCGGCGATGCCCCTTCCTAAGAAAATTCTGCTTAAATGTCAATACTGCCCACCGTTTCGATCGCAATTTCATTGGGAATCTCATTTAGAGAAAGAACGGCGATATCTGGAAAATTAAAAACGATCATTTTTTTGAATGCTAACCGGATCTTAGGCGATGCTAAAATGACGAAATTGATATTTTGAGCGATCGCTGCATGTTGGATCCCACTGATGGAATCCAACAGCTTGGTCACGGTATCTGGTTTTAAGACCGGGTACGAGCCAGTTGCGGTTTTTTGGATACTTTGAGCGATGATTTCTTCTAGTTTCGGCTGGATCACCGCCACTTGCAGCTCGTGGTTCTCATTGGCATACTTGGCAGCGATCGTCCGTTTCAATGCTTGGCGGACATATTCTGTCAAAACTTCTACGTCTTTCGTGACAACGCCGTAATCGGCTAAGGTTTCTAAGATCGTTGCTAAGTCATTGATGGGAATTTGCTCATCCAATAAATTTTGTAAAACTTTTTGGACCTCGCCGAGCCGCAAAATATCGGGGATCAATTCATCGATCACGACATTGTACTGTTCTTTGATGCCCTCCAATAATTTCTTGACTTCTTGGCGACCTAACAGCTCTGGTGCATGGGCATAGATGATTTCTTTTAAGTGTGTTGCGATCACGGTCAACGGCTCGATAATCGTAAACCCTTGCAGATCCGCCATCTCCTTATCGGATTCATCGATCCACATAGCATCCAGATGAAAGGCTGGTTCTTTTGTTGCGATTCCTTGAAAAGGAAACGGCTCTTCATTCGGACTGATCACCATGACTTTATTCGGGTAAATATCGCCGCGGCCGACTTCGTTGCCGCGGATCTTGATCACGTAATCATTGGCATCCAAGTAGAGGTTGTCGCGAATACGAACGGGACTGACTAAGATCCCTAATTCTCTAGCACTCTGTTTACGGATCGCCACGATGCGGTTCATCAAGCTGTTGTCGATCGAACTATCCACGATAGGGATCAGACCATAACCGATTTCCACTGAGATTGGTTCCACTTGGAAGGAAGCCACGGAATCGTCTTCTTCCTGTGCTTCTTTTTTGCGTTCCAGTGCCAATTTTTGTTCCCATTGTTTTTGTTCCACTCGCTGCTTTTCTTCTTTTTGCGTCACCAGAAAGCTGGCTGCGAAAAGGCCTAAACCAATCAACACAAAAGGCACAAACGGAAACCCAGGAACTAAGGCTAAGACGAAGAGAATCGCCCCCACGATCCGAAAAAGTTGGGGATTACGCATCACATCTGCCGCAATATCCAAACCAAAGGAACTATCGTTATCGGAACGAGTCACGATCACCCCAGAAGCAATCGAAATCAATAAAGAGGGAATCGAGCTGACCAAGCCATCCCCGATCGCCAGTTTCCCGAATTGGGCGAAGGCTTCCATGACGGTCATTTGTCCCCCCATGGAGAAAATGATCGCCCCGCCGACTAAATTGATGACAGTGATCAAGATCCCTGCGATCGCATCCCCTTTGACAAACTTGCTGGCACCATCCATCGAACCAAAGAAATCAGCTTCTCGCTGCAGATCTTTTCGTCGTTTGCGGGCATCCGCTTCCGTGATCAAACCGGCATTTAGGTCGGAATCGATCGCCATTTGCTTGCCGGGCATCGCATCCAATGTGAAGCGAGCAGTCACCTCGGAGACACGCCCTGCACCATTGGTCACGACGACTAGCTGAACCACCATGATGATCACGAACAAAATGATCCCCACGATGTAATTGCTGCCGGCAACGACATTGGCGAAGGCATCGATCACGTGTCCGCCATTTCCTTGGGTCAAGATCAAACGAGTGGAAGATAGGTTCAAACCTAAACGAAACATCGTTGTGATCAGCAACAAGGTTGGAAACGTAGTGAATTCCAACACTGATTTGGTAAACAGGGTGATCAGTAAAATGTTGATCGCGATCGTCAAATTGATAATGATCAAAATATCTAATAATGCACTCGGTAATGGAATAATAATCAAACCAATAATAGCTAGGACGATCACCGAGATTAAGATATCCGCCAGACCAATGCCTTTTTTCGGTTTTGAGGCAGCCTCATTCATTTTTGTTCCTCCTGTTTCCTTAAATCTTGCCGCGTTGGCTTTCTTCTAACTGATAGACCAAAGCGATGATTTCGGCAATGGCTTCATACATTTCAACAGGGATCAGATCCCCGGGTTCTACTTGACGATAAAGGGCTCGTGCCACTTCACGGTTTTCGATCTGTGGGATATTTTCTTTCAGGGCTTCTGCTTTCATCCGCTGCGCCAGCTGATCTGCCCCTTTGGCCAAGACCCGCGGCACCCCTTCACTGCTGGCATCGTAACGAATCGCAATGGCGAAATGGGTCGGATTGGTGATCAAAACCGTCGCTTCTTTGACGTTGGCGATGGCATTTTGGGTCATCGCACGGTATTTCGCTTTGCGCTGTGCTTTGACTTGCGGATCACCTTCCATTTGCTTGAACTCTTCTTTGACTTCCTGCTTGCTCATCATCAAGTTCTTACGATGGCTATAGCGTTGGTAGCCGTAGTCGACTACGGCCAAAATGATCAAGAAAATCGAAATCTGTAAAAACAATTCTTTGGCACGCAGTAGCATGAACAGGATCGTTTTTTCCAACCCCACTTCACTCAAACCAAGTAAAACAGGGACGGCGGCTAAAAATTGTTGATAGCACAAGTAGACGATCACGCCGAATTTCGCCAATGTTTTGCCTAAATTCATCAACGAGCGCAAACTGAATTGCTGCTTGATCCCGCTGATGGGGTTCAGCTTTTTAAAATCTGGTTTGATGGCCTTGCCGGAAAACAACAGACCGACTTGGGCATAATTCGTGATAAGCCCGACTCCGAGCGCGACCAGAAAGACGGGCGCACACAACAAAAGCAGCAGCAAGATACTCTGCACCCCCAGTTTCGGCAGATCCGCCAAACTGGTTTGATAATCAGCCAGCTGCGCCAAACTTCGGGAAAAATAAGGCAAAAAAGAAGCGGCGAAAAACTGCCATAAAGACAGGATCAAAAACGAGAAGACCAATAGCGAAACAGCTGCTGCTAATTCCTGGGTCTTAGGGACCTCCCCGCGTTTGCGGGCATCCCGCAGCCGCTTGGCACTAGGTAGTTCGGTTTTGCCATCTTTTTCTGCCATCTTCTCACCTCCTGCTGGCTACCTGTTACTTTATTGAAAGGACTCGATAAACTCCTGCAAATAGCGGACCGTATCTGGCAAGTGTTTGCCTAAGTACGAAAGGACATTGGGTAGTAGCAAGAGAAACACCACAAAACTGATGGCGGTTTTCATCGAAAGACTCATCATCAAAATATTGATCTGGGGAATCGACCGAGAAATCACACCTAGCACCAGGTCCACCAACAGCAGCGCAATGATCATTGGTGCCGCAAGATTAACTGCCATCACCATCATTTGGCTGAAAAGTTTGACGATGCCTTCAACCGTCGTTCCTTGGATCACCACAGAGCCTAAGGGCACGATCCGAAAAGACAACAGCAATGCTGTGATCAGTCGATGATGCAGATCAAGTCCAAAAAACACAGCGATCGTCAGCCAATAGTACGTTTTGCCATACTGGGAAGAGGCGATTTGCAACGTCGGATCATAGGCTTGCGCCATCGAAAAGCCTACTTGAAAGTCGATCAGTTGACCCGCAATTTCCACACCAGTAAAGACCAGCTGACTCAAATAGCCCATCGCCATCCCAAACAGTACTTCCTTGATGACGAAAACCGTCAGCATAAAGAGGGAAAGCTCGGGAATCGCAGGTGCCGTCGGCAGACATAGGACCGTCAACGCCATGCCGATCACGATTTTTGCCAGTGACGGAAAATTTTGCTGTGAGAAGATCGGACAAAGGACGACAAACGCCAATATTCGACAAAAAATCAACACCGTCGCTTGAATCGGCGCCATCAGGTTTCCTCCTTACATTGCCGCAATCATCTTGAAGATCATTTTGGTAAAATTCAACAAGAGATTCAGCATAAAATTCCCCGCCAAGATCAAGGTCAAAAAAATCGCTAATAGTTTCGGCACAAAGCTCAACGTTTGTTCTTGGATTTGGGTAGTGGCTTGAAAAATACTGATCACCAATCCAACGAGCATGCCGACCAATAAGGCAGGGCCAGATATCGCTAAAATTCGAAGAAAGGCTTCCCTTAGCACATCAAGTACCATTTCTACTGTCATTTCCTCTTGGCTCCTTTCTTAGCGGCTATTGAAAGCTCTTGATCAGCGACTCCACGATCAGATACCAGCCATCCACTAAAACAAATAGTAAGATCTTGAAGGGCAGTGAGATCATGATCGGCGACAGCATCATCATCCCCATCGACATCAAGATACTGGAGACGACCAGATCAATGATCAAAAAGGGGATAAAAATCAAAAAGCCGATACTGAAAGCCGTTCGTAACTCACTGATAATAAACGCCGGTACCATAACGGTCAGAGGAACATCGTCAGAAGAATGATACTTTTCGGTCTCCCCATCAGCTTCCGCAAACAAGGCAATGTCTTTTTCCCGTGTCTGTACCATCATAAAGGCCTTGATCCGTTTTTCTGAGCGGTCAAAGGCTTCGGCTTGGCTGATCTCTTGTCGATCAAACGGTTCAATCGCTTGCTGGTAGACGTCGGTATACACAGGTTTCATAATAAAAAATGTCAAGAATAAGGCCAACCCGATCAACACTTGATTGGGCGGGTTTTGCTGTGTACCTAACGAACTACGCACAAAGGACAAAACCATGATGATACGAGTAAAAGAAGTCATCATGATCAGCAAGACTGGTAAAAGGGAAAGCAGCGTCAGCAACAAGAAAGTATTGATCGTATCACTTGAGCCATTCCCATTCGACAATAAATTGTTGATGGTGGAACTGACGTCTTCCGTGTCTAGCGCAAATGCCGTCTGCGGAAGCATCAGACTGCTGAAAAGGACCGCAGCCATGATCTTGATATCTCTGCCTTTGATCTTCATTTTTGCTTGCCTCGTTTTCCAGCAATTTCCGCCTTGGCTTTGTTTAGCCATTCAGAAAAATCTTTGCCAGCTTGCACTTGGGTGCTTTCTAGGCTTTGCTGTAAAAAAGCGGCCGTTTCTTCTTGCGTCAACTCTTTGATGATCTGATTTTGCTGTTCAGAAAAGCTCATGACGTAACATTTGTCCATGATTTGGACGATCCCGATCGAAGACGACTTGCTGACGGCGATTTTTTGCAAAATACGCAACTGGTGATTGTGCTGGTTCGTGTAACGATTCAAATATTTCAAACTAATGTTGATCAAATAAAGAATAAGCAGCAAAAACCCAATCATTTTGACCAGCGATAAAAATGTTTCCATCAACATGCCTCTTTCTATTGGATCACTAAATCCGTCACATAAACATCCTTGGCGATTTCTGATCCGTATTCCTGATTAATTGTTTCTTTCAATGCTTTTTTTAAATTCGGTACACTTTCGGCGGAGCTCAAAATACCGCTGGCCTTTTGTTGGCGCAATAAGTTTACGACGCTGTCACGAATGACAGCCACATTTTTCGTGGCTTCCGCGCTTTTTTCCTCATCCGCCACTAAAATCGATAAATTGACCTTCATGTATTGCTGCTCTTGGTTGTCTTCTTTTGCCAGATTGACTAAAAATTCATCCAATGCCACGATCGCTTCGTCTGAGGAGATTTTGCTGCTGTCTTTTGCTGTTTCAGCAGCTGCTGTTTTTTCCCCCGTCAAAAAGTGATTCGTCACTAAGGTTCCGCCGATACTGCCGCCGACTACCACGATCAAGAGGATCGGCAGTAAAACAACCATGTTCAAGCCTTTTTTCTCTTTTTCTGCTTTTGGTACTTTTTCTTCTTTTGCCATCTTTCCCACCCTTACGTTTTCACTTGGTTCGAATGGATCACCGTATGATACTCGATCACCCGCTGCGCAACTTCTTGCGCAGCTTCCGTCACCACTAAGGTTTTGCCGTCTGTCAGTGTGATCAATGTATCCGGCATTTCTTCGATCCGATAAATCAATGTTGGATTTAAATAGAATGGCTTGCCATTCAATGCGGTCACTAGAATCATGGTCAAACTCCTCTCAACGATGAAGCGTCACGTTCTTAACGTTTTAGATTCAATAATTCTTGCAGCATTTCATCAGAAGTCGTAATACTTCTTGAATTTGCTTGATAGGCACGGCTCGCAATGATCATTTCGGTAAATTCTGTCGAAAGATCGACATTCGACATTTCCAAGGCACCTGCTTGCAGCGTTCCCGCTCCATTATTGCCGGGGCCTGCAACGATCGCATTTCCTGAGTTGCTGGTTTGGATATAGTTGTTGCCGCCGACTTTTTCTAAGCCTTCTGGGTTATTGAAGGTTGCGACACCGACTTTTCCCATCACAAAGGTTTGATTGCCGTATTTTGCCAACACTAAGCCATTGGCATCGATTGCCATGGAGTTATAGGTCAAGGTTTCCCCATTGACGGTCAGTGTGCTTGGAATCGACAAGGGAGATACCGCACCTTGTCTGCTCAATGCCGTGTTTTCATCAAAGTTGTCATCATAGACAACTGGTTGACCGCCATTGACTGAACGACCTAAGACTTGCATCCCATCACTATTGGTCAAGGTTCCGTTGCTGTCGCGAACAAATGCGCCATCTCGTGTGTAATAGGTTTCGCCATTTGCTCCTGGTCCTTGTACCATAAAGTAGCCTTGTCCGCTGATATAAAAATCCATGCTGCGACCAGTCGATTGCGGGGCACCGACTGTATTGATGGTATCGATGGAGCCCGTCTGAACCCCTAAACCGATCTGCGTTGCATTGATCCCGCCTAAGCCGTTGCCTGGTGCAGTTGCGTTAGACATCGTTTGGCTCATCATGTCTTGGAAAAGGACTCGACTTGATTTGAACCCGACCGTATTGACGTTGGCGATATTATTTGAAACCACGTCCATTTTCGTTTGAAGATTTTTCATTCCACTGACACCTGAATATAATGATCGTAACATGCTTATTTTCCTCCTTATGGTTGGCGTATTTTCCTCTGTCATTCAGAAAATACTTGCAGCCCCTTTTCAGTCCAGCTGCTATTTGATAAATGTGGCGCTGTCAATATTGGTGACGGTGTGAAGCTCATTCATCCCCATCGCCGTAATGATGGTTCGTGAATGGACATCGGCGATCAAGCCCATATCTTTGTAAACAAGCAGTGATTCTTTGCTGCCTTTTTCCGCTAGCTCGCTAAGCGCCGTTGAAAGGGATTGGTAATCATCGTCTTGTAAGGTCAATTCCCTTGCGGTCAAACGCTTTTGCGCATGGTGCGAGACTTTGATGTCGTTTTGTTTTTGTTCAAGCATTGAAGAGAAGGCTTGTTTGTCCACGGCTTTGCGGGGATTTTGATAAGGCTCCCCGGCAACTTTTTGCAGCCCCTGTTGAATCGTCAAACTCATTTTGCTTCGCCGCCAATCTCTTGGATCGCACTCATACTGTATTCTTTGCCATTTACGACGATCGTGGCGTAGCCATTGGCAAAGCGGACCTTTTCGATGGTTCCTGACAATGTTTCTGTGCCGTCCATCAGAGTGACTTGTTTATTGATCAAGCTAAAAGCTTGCTGCTGTTGCTGTAAAATCACCGAGGTCGTCAACGTTTCGCTCAATTCATTCAAGCTCTCTAAGGTCGTAAATTGAACCAGTTGCGAGATATAGTCGGTGCTACCACCAGAAGAATCGCTGCCTCCCATCGATGGGTTGCTCATAGATGCTGCTAAGATCTTCAAAAAATCATCCATGGAGATATCTGAAGATTTTTTTGTTTGCGTTAATGCCGATGTATTGGCAATACCTGCCGCAGCTGCTGTAATTTCATCTGCCATAGGTCTCCTCCTTTACACTAAAATACTGATCGCATGATCGATCGGTGCTAATTGCTGCTCTTCTTCAACCGTATTGCTTTGATGAAATGGCTTTTTGCTTTGTCCTTTTTGAGCCTGTAAAAAACGCTGTTGGTTTAACTGACTGTCACTTGCCATCATACTGCCGGCAAAGGATTGATTTGACAGCGGACCAGCCTGCTGGACAGAAGCTAACGTAGGTTCTTTGATTGCTAGGATCGGCTGCTCTTGCTTTTGCAAAACTTGCTCTAGCTCATGCTTGATGGACAGCAATAATTCTTTGGCTTGCGGCTGCTGAACGGTCAGTTCTAAGCGGCTGCCTTGGGCATTCGTTTCTAGAGAAAGCTGGATCGTGCCTAATTTCTCGGGAACGAATTGCAACGTGATTTTTTTCTCGCTTGACGTGCTGCTCGTTTGGACGAGTTGGGCAGTCGCTTTTGCTAAGGGCAGAGCCGCTTGCTCCATACTCGCTTTTGTTGGTGCTAGTCCTTGCTTGCTCAAAAGGGGAGAAACATCAAGCAGTTGCAGTGCTGGTGTCGCCATTTCGTTGTCGGTTACTGCCGAAAAAGCAATGGCTTGTGCAGAAACAGCTTCCGTATTTTTGGCGACTGTTTCCTTCGTGCTTTGCAAGGTGCTAGTCGTATCCGTCGCTTGGTGGGTCACTGGCGACACTTGATCCAATGGTCCCGTTTGGCCCAATTGAGCGGTCCCTTCGGTGGACTGTTTCAGCTGTGCTTCTGTCGTCTGCGCAATCGCGGCTTTTGTTACTGAATCGATTTCCTTGAAAGTCGCGATCCCTTTTGCCGTGGACTGCTCTTCGCCTACTAAGTCTTCTGGCAAAGGCGTTTCAAGCGTTGGTGCTGCGGCTTCACTTCTGTCATTTGTCATCAAATCCAGACCTTCAAGCGTAGACTCGGAGGGGTCGATGACTGTGTTGGCTACGTCTATTGGTGCTAAAGCTGCTGTGGCGCTTGTTTGGTTCTGCTCCGTCGTTACCATTGATGCCTGTGCCGCTTCCTGAACCAAGCCTGCAAAAGGTGTCTGGCTGATCTGGCTCATTTCTGGCGCTTGCGTCGTTGCAGATTGTTCAGCTGCTGAAGTGATTTCTGACTCCTGCGGCAGATGTTCCATACTGCTGGCCGTACCCATTTCTGGTGCGGCGGCGATTTGCTCCGTCATCCCTGATGTTTCGATAGGGGCTGGCAGGTTGCTGCCTGCTTGAACTGTCAGCTGTCGCATCATCAAACTGAAGACCTCTGGTGACGCCTCCATCTTTTTTGATTTGCTACCGACAGGTACAGCGGTTGCGGCACTTGTTGTGATCTCTTTCATTGTTCACCTCCTCTCAGCTGATGCTTTAAAACCAAGGTCATCTCATCACTAAAACATTAGTTCTTTAAGAAAATAAGGCGCGATTGCCGAACTCATCCAATTGTTTTTGCTCTTCCAATTGCTGTTCATAGGTGTATTCAGCAAATTGTTTTTCTCGCAGTTTTTCCACGATCTTGCGTTCCTGCTGCGCTTCTACCACTACCGATAAAGACTCTGCCAATTCTTGCTTCACGTGAAACATTTTGTTCTGAACCTCATCGATGGTGGCATTCAAAGCAAGCAAATAGCGTTGCTGCACTTGCATCCGCCCAATGGTAATTTCATTGACATCAAAAAGCTGGGCTTTTTCCTGTGCCAGCGTGTTCAGGTGCTGTTCTTGCTGAATCAACAATTGCTGTTTTTGGGCGTACGCTCGTTTGGCTTCTTGCTCAATGGTTTTTCGGTGATCCAATACTTTTTCTAAGGAAAAGTGAAATGCTTGCATGGTTGCTCCTTTATAATCTGTTTTACATGGTCGAACGCTGGCGCTCGATCAGCGCTTCTTCACTGAACAAATGCGCCAATTCAAAAATCGTTTGTTCGAATGGGATCCGCTCATCCACTTTTTGCTGTAAAAACCGTAGGATGGGGTGATGCAACGCGATCGCTTGGTCGGTCAACGCATTACTGCCGCTTTTGTAAGCACCGATATCGATCAAATCCTTGGCCTCTGCATAAACCGCCATGTTTTCTTTTAGTTCCCCCGCATGTTCATGCTGTTCCTCAGAAACGAGGGTCTTCATCAAACGGCTGAGGCTGTTTTGAATATCGATGGCAGGATAATGATTTTGAGCGGCGATTTTCCGTGACAACAGAATATGACCGTCAAGAATCCCCCGCACCGCATCAGCGATCGGTTCATTCATGTCATCCCCTTCTACCAAGACGGTATAAAAGGCAGTGATCGAGCCTTTGTCAGACATCCCACTGCGCTCTAACAACTTCGGTAAAGCTGTAAACACAGAAGGGGTATAGCCTTTGGTCGTCGGTGGTTCACCTGTTGATAAACCGATCTCCCGCTGCGCCATCGCAAAACGGGTCACCGAATCCATCATCAATACGACTTTATTGCCTTGATCGCGGTAATACTCAGCGATCGCCGTTGCCACATGAGCCCCTTTTAGTCGTACAAGGGGTGGCATATCGGAGGTAGCACAGACAACGACCGACTTGCGGTAGCCTTCTGGGCCTAGATCATTTTCAATAAATTCTTTGACTTCTCGTCCTCGCTCGCCGATCAAGCCGATCACGATGACATCTGCTTCGCAATAACGAGCCAGCATCCCCAATAAGGTACTCTTACCGACCCCGCTGCCAGCAAAAATGCCGATCCGTTGGCCAAGGCCGACGGTCAAGAGACCATCGATCGCCCGGACACCTGTCGGCATGATCTCAGCGATTTTTTGACGACGAAAGGGGTCAGGAGAATCTTGACTAACTGGATATTCTGACGCAGTTTCCAGATCCAGCGCCATATCTAACGGTCGCCCTAGTCCATCTAAGGTGTGCCCTAGTAGCGTATCATCGATTTTTACCGTCAACGATTTGCCAGTTGGCCGCACTAAACAGCCCGGTCCGATGCCTTCTAGCTGATCAAGGGGCATCAGGAGCACGGTTTTTTTCACAAAGCCCACGACTTCGGCTAAAGCTGTATGTGTCTTGTTTTGCAGTGCGACTTCACAGATTTCTCCTATGAAAACTGACAGCCCTTCGACTTTGATCAGCAGACCTACGACTTCGCTGACTTTGCCGTAAGTGGTAAAGAACGGCTGTGCTTGCGCTGTTTTGCGCAGCGCTGTGATCGGTAATTCAAACGTCATTCCTTCACACTGCTTTCTAAAAATTGGCTCAAAAAGCGAGCGATTTCTTCCCTCAGTTCAAAAACCACCAAGGCATTTTCAGATTCGATACAAAAATCGTGTTCCGCCAAGCCGTCATCTGCCATGAGTAAATAGCGAAACCCGCTGATCGTCTGTTTTTTGGTTTCCAACAATTCTCGCAACCCTGCAAGATGCTGCTCTTGGCTGCGAATAGTCACAAATTGATCGGGTTGTTCAAATTGCCATAGCACAGACTCCACAAAAGGCAGGAAGCCTGCTTGCTCGTCTGTAAAACGTTGATTGATCAAGGCTTCGGCGATTGCCGTGCCGTAAGCGATCATTTCTTGCTTTTTCTCTGAGCGAAAGGTGTTGATTTCAGAAACGGCTTCAGCGACATTGGCTTGGGCTTGTGTCATCAATGCTTGCGCGGCTTCTTTGCTGGCATTGAGTCCTTCTTGATAGCCTTGTTGAAAGCCGTCTGCTTGTCCTGCTTGAAAGCCTTCCGTTCTCGCTTCTGCTAGAATTTGCGCCGCTTGCGCTTGTGCATCGGTCAAGATTTGCTGTTTCAAGGCTTCCATTTGCTGCAGATGCCGTTCCTGCTCCAACTGGCGTGCACGTCTAGCCGCTTGCAGTTCTGGGTCTAAGCTCGGTTTCTCAATCGGCGCTTTGATGGTCGTATCCGTCAAAATACTGCGAGCAGCTTCAGTCGTTTTGACCGCCTGCTGCTTCAATAAACTGCTATTTGACCACTGCATCTTGGTCGCCCCTTCCGATGTAGATCTCACCGGTTTCATCTAGCCGTCGAATCACAGCCACCACACTTTGTTGGGCTTCTTCTACAGCAGACAAGCGGGTAGGACCCATAAATTGAATTTCTTCTTGCAGATTTTCCACCGCCCGTGATGAGAGGTTGGAGAAAATAAAGTTCTTGATGTCGTCGGTCGTGCCTTTAAGCGCTAAGACTAAGACATCGTTTTGAACATCTCGCAAGACTTTTTGAACATCCAAGCGATCGAGGGTCACGATATCCTCGAAAGTAAACAAGCTTGATTTCACTTCGTTGGATAGTTCCGGTTGCCGCTTTTCCAAGTCGTTCAAAATGTTCTTTTCAGTACTGCGGCTGACTGAGTTCAAGATTTCTACCAGTGTATGCACACCACCGACATTTTCCGTATCGTTCTCAATGTAATTCGAGAATTTGTTCTCGATCACTTTTTCAATCCGTTCGATCACCAAAGGCGACGTACTGGAGATCGTCCCGATCCGTTCAGCGATCTCCACTTGCAAATGATCGGGAAACTGTGACAAGACGCTGGCCGCTTTGTCCGGCTGCATGTAGCACAAAATCAACGCTACCGTTTGTGGATGTTCGCCGATCAACAGATTGGTCAACTGTTGAACATCGGCTTTGCGAGCGATATTAAAGGGCCGTTCCCGCAGCTGAATCTGAGTCAATACGTCAATGACTTCTTTGGCTTTTTGAGGGCCTAATGCTTGGTTCAGCAAATTTTTGGCATAATCGATCCCGCCGTCTAAGACATATTTGCGGGCCGTTGCGGTATGAGAAAATTCCTCCAACACTTGATCCCGCTCTTCGGGACTGACAAAGTCGATGTTGGCGATCTCATAGCTCACTTTTTGTATAAATGATTCTGGCAGCAGCTTCATGATCTTTGCAGAGGTATCTGATCCTAGAGAAATCAGAAGAATCGCTGCTTTTTTTACCCCGTCTATTGTATCCATGGCTGCCCCCTTATTTTTCTTTCATCCAAGCTTTGATCAATTCCGCCGCTACTTCAGGATTGCTTTCGGCATAATTTCTAGCCGTTTGATCCAATGTTGGTTCTCCTGTATGTTCTGCTGTGGCTTCTTGTGTGGATGCTTCTGGCACCGCTGGTTTCGTTTCAGCAGACCGGTTACCGACACCGCCAAAAACGACTTCTTGTGCAACCGGGTTACTCGCTCCGATGCTAGCAGCGGATGGTTGTGCAAAAGTGACCATTTCATCCGTCACATCCACTTCCAACTCGTCTTCTTTGCGTCGGCGTCGGATCACGCCAACGATCATTAAGATCACCAAGAACAAGGTCAACACGATACCGCCGATGATGGCATACTTGACATAACCTTTGGCAGCTGCAATCTGTTCATTCCCTTGAGGATCAGCGGCTGGATCAACCTCTGCTTGGGCAAAGTCAAACCCTTGGATCGCAATTTGATCGCCACGATCATTGTCATAGCCGACGGCGCTAGCAATCAACTGCTGCAATTCTGCTTGATCAGCTTGCGAAAGGTTCGCATTGATCACGATTGAGCTGGTCATTCGTTCGATCATGCCAGGAGCCGTAATGGTCGTAGTGGTCTCGGTATCCAATTCATTTTCAACGGAACGACTGTAGGAATTGTTCCCCTCTCCATCCGTGCCCGTCACATTGGAGACATTGTCATCCACAGTCCCTGTTTGGGCTTCTTGGACAGTCTCTTGCGAACCAGCAGCCTGCACTGTTTCACTCTTGATCTCTGGGTCATCATAAGTGACTTTCTTCCGCTCGATCGAATCAAAATTCAAGTCTAAGTTGATCGACACTTGGAATTTGTCTGCACCATAGATCGGTGTCAGCAACTTCGCTACTTTTTCTTCTAGCGTTTTTTCATAGGAATCTTTGATGGCAATGTATTTATTGTTTAAGCCACTTAATTGACTGGCTTCATCTTCGGTTCTAGTCAACGTATTGCCCGCGCTATCAACGACTTTTACATTTTCAGGCTTCAGCTTTTCCACTGCGCCGGAAGTCAAGGTAACGATCCCTTGCACGGACTCGTCTGAGATTTGCTGATTTTTCAAGGACAACACGATAGAGGCCGTCGGCGCACTTTCCTCCGAAGAAAAGACACTTTCTTCTGGCATCACGAGTAAAACTTTGGCGGATTTGACCGCATCGATCGACTCGATTGCTCGCTGTAGTTCGCCCGTTACTGCCCGCTGATACATGATTTTGCGGTCTTCATCCGTTGTCATCATGTTGGCATCATCAAATAATTCAAAGCCTGTACTGGTATTTGGTAACTTATTGTCCACGGCAAGATTGATGCGGTATTCATCGACTTGGTCCTTATCGATCAAAATAGTCGTCCCATTGTCGGCTAATTTGTAGGCGATCTGCTGTTCATCCAAATCCTTGCTGATCGTTCCCGCATCGGCATCGCTTAGATCCGTAAACAAGATACCGTATTCAATTCGCGTATTTAAATAATAAACAGCTGCTGTGATTCCGAGAACGCTGATAACGGAAAGAACAACGATCATTTTCTTTAAAGAGCTTTGCATTTGCCAACGGTCTTTGAGTTGTTCTGTCCATTCTTTCACTTTATCCATCATTTATTCTTATTCCCTCACCCACTGCTAAAACTGCATATTTTTCACGTCATTGTAAGCTTCTAAACACTTGTTTCGTACTTGAACGGCTGTTTGTAGCGCCAATTGCGCCTCCGTCATGCGAATCATCACATTGCCTAGATCGCTTTCATCGCCGGTGATCAAATTAACAGTATCTTGATCCATGACCGCCGTTTTTTGATTCAACTGATCGACCGCATTGGTCAAGTAGGAAGAAAACTGGTTTTCCTTGGTGCCCACAACACTAGTCTCTTTTGAAGCAGCCCCCGTGCCTAGTGTCCGCAAAACGTTTTGGTAGTCTGTTAATCCTGTCGTTAAAAGTCCATCCATTTTCTCGTTACCCCTTTGATATTTCTAATGCTTTTTTCAAGATTGTTTTATTCATTTCTGAAGCAGAAACATTGGCTTCGTACGTTCGAACCGCTTGCAACATTGCCACCATTTCATCGGCAATATCCACATTTGATTGACCGACATATCCCTCAGCGTTGGCAGCGGGATTGGTAGGATCATAGGTCAGTTTTTCCGTCTCATCGGCAGCGATCCCCGTCACTTTGACACCGTATGTAGCCGGTGTTCCTTCACGACTATTTTTTAAATTTTCTGAAAAAAGAATACTCTTTTTTTGATAAGCCGCGGTTGTTTGTGTTTGATTTGTATTTACATTTGCGATATTGCTGGAGATCGTATCTAGTTTTAACCGTTCCAATGCTAGACCGCTCGCGTTGATCGTTAGTCCGTTAAATATACCCATTTGTTTTTCCTGCGCTTTCTATCAATTACTCAAGACAAGGTTCATCATTTGCAAGCGTCCGTTGACTTGTGCGGTCAATGCACTGTAATACAACCCATTGGCTGCTTGATCCAACATCTCTACCTCAAGATCCACGTTATTGCCGTTGTCTTTGATACTGGTAGTTGCATTTTCAGTGATTTTCGGTTTTACTTGAGAAACTGACGCTTCTGTTACAGCGTCGGTCCCTGACGAAGCGAGTGCCTGCTTTAATTCGCTTTCAAACACGATGCGTTTTGCTTTGTACCCATCCGTGTTGACATTAGCGATATTAGACGAAATCAATTCTGCGCGTTGTGCAGAAACGTTCATAGCTGTTTTTAATAAATCATAGGTATCCAACAATAATTACTCCTTCCACCTTCTGTACCAAACGTTTTTTTCATCGATGGAACAGAAACAAATATATTTATTTATTTTTTTGTTATAGATTAAAAAAACAAGAAGACGTGATGTCATTATAGTAGAATTATTTTTATTTTACAATTTGATTTTTGCAACTTTACGGATATGACATTTAAGTTACAGACGTGTTATGTTATTTGTTAAACACTGTTTCATCGCAATTTCGTCCCCAGTTATAAAAAGCAAACGATCGATATAAAGCGTTTTACAAGCATATCTATGCCTTTTGATCAAAATCAGTTTTTTGATAAAAAAACAAGCATTATTCGAAAAATTGATTAAAATATTTTCATTTGTGCCTGATGACATGACAAACCCTGAGAAGCGCTTCACGAAAAAAAACGGTACCATCTATAAATATTCACAAAAATTGCAAGCTGTACCATTTCAACAATTTGACGAAACTTGTCAAAAAAAGAACAAAAAAAGGAGAAACAGAAAATTTATTTTAGTTATTTTTTGGATTATTTTTTTTTGCTATTAAGAATGATTTTAATTCACCGATAAAATAAATGAGGGTTTAAAACCTGGAAATAGAATTTAGGAGGACGCAACAAATGGATTTTTTCTTGCTGATCGGTATTATTTTAGGATTGATATCTGTGGTGGTTGGGATGATTGTAAAAGGTGCCAATGTGGCCGTTTTGATCAATCCGGCAGCCGCGATTATCATTTTCGTCGGTGTGATCGCAGCCGTTATCAATTCATTTCCCAGCAGTGATATCAAAAAAATCCCGAAGATCTTCGGCGTTCTGCTGAAAAATAAAGAATACGACTTAAAAACAACCATCAATACCATCGTTGAATTAGCTAACCAAGCTCGGCGCGATGGCCTACTATCTCTTGAAGGTGCTATCCAAAACTTAGAAGATCCTTTTTTAAAAAAGGGCTTGGAAATGGTGGTGGATGGCATCGCTGCCGAACAGATCCAAGAAATCATGGAAAATGAGATCTATGGGATCGAAGAACGGCATCGCATCGGCTCGGCTATTTTTAAAACCGCCGGCACGAGTTCCCCGACCTTAGGGGTGTTAGGAGCCGTGATCGGGCTGATAGGGGCGCTAGGCAATTTAGAGGATGTAGAAGCACTGGGTCATATGATCTCGGCGGCTTTTGTGGCGACCCTTTATGGTATTTTCTTCGGTTATGTGCTGTTCATTCCTTTTAGCTCACGATTAACTTTGAAATCGGAGCAAGAAGTCCAAATGATGTCGATCATCGTTGAAGGGGTCTTAGCGATCCAAGCCGGACAATCGCCGAAAAGTATTGAGAAAAAATTATACAGCTTGATCGATCCGAAAAAACGGCAAGAACAATTATAAAGGGTGAAGCGACATGAAGCGAAAAAAGAAACATGAAGAACATGTAGACGAAGCGTGGCTTTTGCCTTACTCGGATATGTTGACCTTGCTGCTGGCCTTATTCATCGTCATGTTTGCCATGGCGAAAGTCGATGATGAGAAGTTTCAAGAAATCCGAAGCGAATTCGGCACCATCCTTTCCAGCCACCACAGCAACGCCTCCGTCATCGGGTCAGTGATCGATATGGGCGAGACCACGCCGCGAAAAAAAGCCGCCACTTCTGCCGAAGCACAAGCGCAAGAAGCAGCGGTCCGGACCCAACTGGAAAATCAGCAGTTAGAAAAAATCAGTGACCAGCTATCTCAAGAACTCGCCGCTTCTGGCTTAAAAGACCAGACAGAAGTCCGCTTGGAATCCGATGGCTTGCATATCACGCTAGCCAGCAGCATCTTGTTTGCCTCTGGTAGCGCCGAGATCACGGACACCACTCGTCAGTCACTGGATCTACTATCGGACTCACTGAAAAAACTAAAAGCCAACAAAATCGTGATCGCCGGGCATACCGATAACGTACCGGAAAAAGGCAATGGCCGCTACCAATCTAACTGGGATCTTAGTTCCGCTCGTGCGATTACCGTTATGGAATACTTCATCAGCAAAGGCGCCGTTTTAGAAAAAAATGCTGCCATCCAAGCCTTTGCCGATACCGAACCGAAAGCCGATAACAACACCCCACAAGGCCGCTCGGAAAACCGCCGCGTGGAGATGATCATCCAGCGGACCGAAACGACACAATAGCCCGTAATAAGGTTTTATAAATATCATTATGAAAAGCCAAGATGAGCAACATTCGTCTTGGCTTTTTTGTAGTCTCCTCCTCAACAAACAAAAATCACTCATCAGCCATTCTTGCGAATAGCTGATGAGTGATTTTTTTGCTTGATTTATTTCTCCACTTCAAAACGATTGGTCAATCGCTTCAACTCTTCTGCAATGTCTCTGAGGTCTGCCACATGGTTGGTAAATTCATCCATGGTTGCCAAGACTTCTTCTGCATTTGCGGAAACTTCTTGTGTGCCAGCGGCATTTTCTTCCGTTGATGCGGAAATGTTTTCTAAGTTTTCCAGTACACTGTTTTGAATATTTTCGATACGGGCACTGGCTGCTTCAATATGATGGATGCCTTCGATCATATAGCTACTGCGTTGGAAAACTTCTTTTGAAGATGAGATCGCTTCTTTGATCAAGTTGGTTTGGCGAACGCCGCCTTTGACAGACGCCGACGTTTGTTTGACCATTTGACTAGACTGCTCACGAATTTCTTCAATGATCGCTTCGATCTCTTTGGTAGAAGCTTTGCTTTGTTCCGCCAATTTACGGATCTCAGCAGCCACGACGGCAAAGCCTTTGCCAGACTCGCCAGCACTTGCGGCTTCGATTGATGCATTCAAGGCTAGCAAGTTGGTTTGGTAAGAAATATCGTTGATGACCCCGATGATCGAGTTGATGTTTTGGATACTATCATTCATTCCCGTCATATTCGACATCAAGCGCTCCATCTGTGCCAACTCTTGTCGCCAACTGTCATCGACTTGATCCATGATCGTTAAGTTTTCTTGATTGATCTTCGTAGATTCTTGCGACTTGCTGCTCATGCCGCCAACATTTTCTCGTAATTCTTTCACGACTTGCGACAGATTTTGCATTTGTGACACGCTGTATTCTGTTTCTTGGGCTTGAGCACCGGTCACTTCAGCTATCCCCGTAATGGTTTGAGAGACTTCTTCTGTCGCAATATTGGTTTGTTTTGACAATTCTAATAAAGAATCCGACATTCCTGCGACACTGTTGCTTTCTTTTTGTACTTTTTGGATCAATGCACCCGTGCCTTCGATCATCACATTGTAATTGTCCGCCATTTGCTGGATCTCGTTGCCTGCTTTGTCTGGATATACAACTCGGCGTGCCAGTTGATCCCATGTCCATTTTTCGCCTTTGGCTCGTTTGGTTTTGCTCATCTTCTCTAGTTTGCCTTCACCGACTTTTCTAAAGTAGCGATTGAAGCAATCGATGATCGCTGCGACTACTTTGATCGCGGCATACGAAACCAGTCCTACAAAGAGCAGCATCAAGATCGTAACGATAATCGTGGTGCGGACTAACGCCCCTAACTCTTTGTCTAGATCACTAGCTTTGACTTCGGAGTACGCCCAAACATTGGAATCAGCAGACTTGTCATACAACACATCATTGACTTTATTCGAGTCGCCTAAGCCAACCATGCCTGTCGGATCTTTGGCGTCTTTGATTTTTTGGAACACTTCTTCTTCTTTGATATTCTTACCGATTTGCTTGGTATTTTTTGAGGTCACGATGACCCCAGATTCTGAAACTAAGGTGACATTCCCAGTCCGCCCTACGGTAAAGGAAGACAAGATGTTTTGAATGCTTTCATAGGAAACATCGACGCTTAAAACCCCCACTTGATTATGGGAATTTTTGACCCGGATCGAAGCCGACGTCACAAATTGATTCGACACCGTATCTAAATAAGGTGCTGTCCAATACACTTCTCCTTCGGCTTTCACGGCCCCTTTGTACCACGGCCGAATTGTAGGCTTGTAATCATCCGGTAAGGGATTGAAGGTCACATACTCATCATCTTCTGTCCCAAAAGTTACTGCTAAGAAGCTGTTGCTCCCAGCAATCGCTAAAGAAAGATCTGAACGGATACGTCCCATGCTGAATTCTGTTTTCATCGCTGGCAGTTCAGCCATTGATTTCAATTTGCTTTCCGTCGATCGGCGCAAACTCTTTTCTTCCGCCAAGATCAAATTGACGGCACTTTCTTTGTTCAAATCATTTCGTTCAATCAATAAGTTCTTGGTGGTTAAATAGGAACTTGTCAGCATGACAATGATCGGGATCCCCGCAACCAGCATCAAGGTGATCATCACATAAATTCCTATCGTCTTTTTTCTTTTTTTCACAACTGTGCCACTCCTTCATTTCCAATTTCACACGATCCACTGAAGACTCGTCCGTAGACGACCCTTAGTAAGGATAATCGGTCATTTCTTTGAATATTTAAGAGGATTCATTGTCAGAAACGGCTGCAAGCGCATTTTCTTTTTTGCTAAGGCTTACAGTTGCTGTTGTAACGAATAGAAAAGCTCCTCAGTCATCAAGGAGCGTTGCGACTGCATAAAAATAGCCAGTACGGAAGTTTCCGCACTGGCTGTAGGGTCCCTTTAATAGGACCGCTTCTATTGCCTATAATTCTTTGATGACGGCTTTTTCTTCCGCCGTCAAAGCGAAATCAAAGAGCGCTAAATTTTCGGCTTGATGTTTTTCTGAATGGGATTTCGGAATCACGATCACCCCACGCTCGATTTGGTAACGCAAGACCACTTGGCTCCAGGTTTTTTGATGCGCTTCCCCGATTTGGGTCAAGGTTTCCCGTGCCGCTTCCGAAATCCGGGAAAGCGGACCCCAGGCTTCTGGAACTACCTGATTGTCTAAGGAATACGAGATGATCGCATCATTCCACTTGCCTGGATGCGATTCGATCTGATTGACCGCTGGTTTGATCCGACTGTTTGCCAATAAATAGCTGAGTTCTTCTTCTTGGAAATTGGACACCCCGATCGCTTTTAAGACTCCTTTATCGACATAAGCCTCAAGAACCGCCCAGACAGCGGCGATCTCTGCCAAGTTGTCCCACGGATGATGGATCAAATAAAGATCGATCGATTCCGTCTGCAAGTCTGCTAAACTCGCTTCGACAGACGCTTTCACGGCAGCTGCATCTTGCGTATGCTCTGGTTTGCCAGGAATCTTAGAAGTCAGGAAAAATTCGCTGCGGTCAATCCCGCTTTCCTTGATGGCTTTGCCAACCACGGCTTCGTTGCGGTAAGAAATCGCCGTATCAAAATGCCGATACCCAAGCTTGATGGCAGTCAATAGCTCTGTCGTATCATCATTGATCGCACCTTGGTATTCTCGGTTTTCTTTCCCAAATGTATTCGTCCCGCTGCCGATCACTGGAATCTGAATGCCGGTATTCAATTCAATCGTTTCCATGCTGCTTCCCCCTTTGTGTTGTTTCTAGTCTATCAAAAAAGCAGGAGTAAGGGGAAGAAAAACTCTTATTGCCGCTAAAAAACGGGGAAAAGCACAAAACGCATGTTCAAGCAGCCCCTCCTCCGTTATACTGAGGGTAAGATACGAAACACCCAAATAAGGAGGGTTACTTTTGAAAAAAACACTGTTTTTTCTTTGTGGATCACTGACATTCGGTTTAGGTACTTTAGGAATATTTTTGCCTTTCTTACCTACAACCGTCTTTTACTTGCTGACGGCTTATTTCTGGCTGCGGAGTTCCGATACCTATTATCAACGCTTGGTTCAATCAGAGAATTATCAAAAATACATTGAAAAACCACTCGTACAAAAACAGCTGAGCACCAAGGCAATGGTTCGGATGTTTGCCATGATGCTGGTAGTCTTTGCAATTCCTGCACTGCTGATCCCCAATCTGCTGGTACGTTTCGTCCTCGCTGCCATCTACCTCGCCCATGTCATTGGGATCACTTGGTATTTAAAAGGACGCAAACCTGCGATCCAAAAAACGGATCAGCCCCTGTAAGGACAAAATTGTACGTACACACCGTAATCCACCAAGCAAGTGAACCTTGCTAGTGGACTGCGGTGTATTTTTTTCTCCTATTTTAGCGGGTGCTCACTGACGCCTCTTCGATAATGGGGGCTGATTGGGCGATCGCTAACCAAGCAGCAGGGATCCGGTATGGGGAACAAGAAACATAGTCGATGCCGATCTCTCGCAAAAACGCAATAGAATAGGGATCGCTGCCGACTTCGCCACAAACACCGATCGAGTGCTCTGGCTGACGATCTCTTACGCCGGCGATCGCTTGACGCATCAACGCGCCAACACCTACCTGATCTAAGTGCTGGTAAGGATCTTCTTGTAAGATCCCCGACTGCAAATAGGCTTGAATAAAGCTGCCGGCATCATCCCGCGAAAAGCCAAAGGTCATTTGGGTCAAGTCATTGGTACCAAAACTAAAGAACGCCGCCTCTTCAGCACACTCCCCAGCAATCAAGCACGCTCTAGGCGTCTCGATCATCATCCCGATCTCGATGTGCAACGGTTGCTGAAGGGTTGCTTCTGCTTGAGCGATCACCTGTGTCAACGTCTCTTTCAACACCTGCAGCTCTGCTGGCAAACTGATCAGGGGCAATAAGATCGCCGCCTCTACCTCGACTCCTTGCTGCCGCAATTCCACAGCCGCTTCACAAATCGCCGCTGTTTGCATTTCATAAATTTCTGGATAGCTGAGTCCTAAACGGCTGCCGCGATGCCCCATCATAGGATTGACCTCTTGCAGTTCGTCAATTCGCCGCTCGATCACTGCCAATGATTTTTTACTGCGGCGGGCCATCTCAAGGCGTTCATGCTCATGGGGCAAGAATTCATGGAGTGGTGGATCTAATAAACGAATCGTGCATTTTTTTCCTTGCGCGGCCTGCAGCATTTCTTGGAAATCGGCTTTTTGATAAGCCTTGATCTCAGCCAAAGCCGCCAATCGTTCCGCCTTCGTTTCTGCCAAGATGACTTCCCGCATTTTCCACAAACGCGCTTCCCCAAAAAACATATGCTCCGTCCGTGCTAAGCCGATGCCCGCTGCACCAAAGGCCAGCGCACCCTCAATGTCATTTTTCGTTTCCGCATTTGCGTAAACCTTTAGATCTGCCTGGGCTTGTGCCCACGTCAAAAGCTGATCCAGCAAAACCCGCTCCTGTACACTGGTCATAGGCAGCTGCCCTTGATACAGTTTGCCACTGCTGCCGTCTACGGAAAGTACGTCACCTTCTTCAATCAGCAGCTCGCCGCAGCGGGCCTGTTTCAAAAATGCATCGACGCTTAGTGCCTCGCACCCTACCACACAGCAGACCCCCAGACCACGGGCGACCACCGCCGCATGAGAAGTCATCCCCCCACGAGCGGTAATGATCGCTTCACTCACCACCATGCCTTCAATATCTTCAGGTGAGGTTTCCTGCCGCAGCAGCAGGACTTTTTCTCCTGTGCGGCTGGCTTTTTCCGCCGCCTCTGCAGTGAAATAGACATGTCCTGAAGCTGCCCCTGGACTAGCCGGCAAGCCCTGCGCAAAAGCTTCGGCTTGTTGCAAGGCTTCGGGGGCAAATAACGGGTGCAACAATTGATCGATCATTTCTGGTGTGATTCGGTCTAAGGCTTGCCTGATGGTGATCCGACCTTCTGCGATCATATCCGTTGCAATTTGCGCTGCCGCAGCGGCGGTTCGTTTGCCGTTTCTTGTTTGCAAGACAAACAACTGGCCGTCATCGATGGTAAATTCAATGTCTTGCATGTCTTGATAGTGATCCTCCAAACCCTCAGCCAGTTGCTTTAGTTCCTGATAAATCACAGGATGTTGTTGCGCCAACGCTTGGATCGGTTGTGGTGTACGAATGCCAGCAACCACATCTTCCCCTTGAGCACACACTAGAAATTCGCCGAAAAGTCCCGGTTCCCCGGTTGCTGGATTGCGGGTGAAGGCGACACCCGTCCCACTATTTATCCCGCTGTTGCCAAAAACCATTTCTTGAATCGTTACGGCAGTCCCTAGATCGTCAGGGATCCGATGGAGGGAACGGTAGGTCTTAGCCCGTGGGTTGTTCCATGAGCGAAAAACTGCCGTGATGGCTGCCAATAATTGCTGAAACGGGTCTTGGGGAAACGCTTCTTGGGTATGTTCCATATAAATACTTTGAAACACGCGGCAGATCATTTGCCAGTCATTGCCGGTCATCATTTGGTCTGACACATAATTCTGCCGTTTCTTATAATCTGTCAAATAGGCTTCAAAGTGTTCTTTTGCTACACCTTTCACCACATCCCCATACATCTGGATCAAACGGCGGTAACAATCATAAGCAAAGACGGGGTCCCCCGTCTGCTGAGCCAACCCTTGGACGGTTTCATCATTCAACCCAAGGTTTAAGATCGTATCCATCATCCCTGGCATGGAAAACTTGGCACCACTGCGGACAGAAACCAATAACGGCGACTGCAGTCCGCCAAATGTTTTGTTCCTGCGGACTGCCAATTCTTCGATGGCAGCTTTGACTTGCTTGATGATCGCCTCAGGAAGAACCTGTTCTTCTAAATAGGTCAGGCAAATGGTGGCCGGGACGATAAATCCCTGAGGAACAGGCAAACCCAAATTGGTCATCTCCGCAAGATTTGCCCCTTTCCCGCCTAATAATGCTTTTTGCTCTTTCGTGCCTTCTGAAAACCATACGACTGCTTTTTCCATCATGTTCCTCCTTTTAAATGTTATATACTATTTCGATTAATTAGCAGTATATAGTATGACACATTTAATCGTCAAGCCAAAAAAAGAAAACTTTTAAGGGATTTATCCTTTTTAAAAGAGAAGGATTGCCTTTTCATTCGGAAAATCATATAATCAATAGCATAGCACATAAAAGAAAGAAGGTGACACATTGGAATTAAGCCAAAGACAAATGAAAATCATTGAGATCGTCAAAGAGCATCAGCCGATCAGTGGGGAGACCATTGCGAAGCAGTTGGGTTTGAGCCGCGCAACCTTGCGGAATGACTTATCGATTTTGACCATGACCGGTTTATTAGACGCCCGACCGAAAGTCGGCTATTTCTATACAGGACAAACCGTTGAGCCTTTGCTTTTCGAAAAACTCTACCATACCAAAGTTGCAGAAGTCATGATCCCACCGTTGCTGATCTCACAAACGGTCTCCGTTTATGAAGCAGTCACGACTTTGTTTATGTACGATGTCGGTTCCCTCTATGTCAAAAATGACCAAGACGAACTGATTGGGGTACTCTCCCGCAAAGATCTGCTGCGCTTTGCGATCAGCAATGCCGCACCGGAAAAAACACCCGTAGCGATGATCATGACTCGCATGCCAAACATCGTGACCATCACACCGGAAGAAACGATCTTGACGGCTGGTACGTTGTTAGGACGACATGAAGTCGATACCTTGCCAGTGGTCGATCCACAGGAACCAAAAAAAGTCATCGGCAAAATCACGAAGACGCGGCTGATGAATTACTTTATTCAAGCAGGCAATGACAGCGACAACACACACTTTTAGGGGGAAAAAACAATGAAGAACGTTCGAATATATTTGATTTCAGATTCCGTAGGCGAAACGGCACAAAAGCTGATCGCCGCCGTTTCCGCGCAGTTTCCCACGATCGACCTTTCAGATATCCAGCTCTTTCCCTTTACTAATGATGAAGAGAGCTTAGGCGAGATCCTCAAAGATGCCTTGCTAGACAAATCGATCGTCGTTACCACCTTAGTCAATAAAGAATTAGTCGCTTTTGTTGATGCCTTTGCCAAACGGACTGGCTTGCAGCATGTCGACTTTATGTCGCCCTTGACCACGATGCTGGAAAAAACATTCGGTGTAGAAGCCGTCCAAGAGCCTGGTGCCTTGCATCGCTTGAACCAAGCATATTTCAGCCGGGTGGCCGCGATGGAATTTGCGGTGAAATACGACGACGGCAAAGACCCACGGGGATTTCTCGATGCTGACTTTGTCCTATTAGGGGTTTCGCGAACCTCAAAGACCCCATTGAGCCTATACATGGCAAATCGCGGCTACAAAGTGGCGAATCTGCCTTTGATTCCTGAAGTCGCTTTGCCAGCCGAAGTGCACCAAGTAGACCCACGGAAAATGGTCGGTTTGACTACGAATCCAGAATCCCTTACGGAAATCCGGCGGTCCCGGATGCATTCATTGGGCTTGAAAGAAGAAACCCATTACACCAATTGTGAACGAATCGAAGCAGAATTAGCCTACGCGAATGAATGGTTCAAAAAGCTGAACATTCCGGTGATCGATGTCAGCAAACGCTCCATTGAAGAAAGCGCGATGCTGATTGAAGAACAAGCCAAAGAACAGGCCCATGTTCAATAAAGACACCTTGGCAAACCTGACCGAGATCATCAACTTGGAAGCCATCCAGCAGCTGCCGAAAGCTACCGAGCATTTTGTCAGCGATCTGCATGGCGAATACGATGCCTTTGACCATATTTTGCGGAATGGTTCTGGCAGTATTCGAGAAAAAGTCGAGACTTTGTTTACCGGTGTCTTGACGAAAGAAGAACAGACCGAACTCTGTTTTGTCATTTATTATCCAGAGGAGCTATTACAAGAACAGGCCTGGACCCCTGCCGATTGGCGCTTGAAGATGGCACAGCTAGTGAAAGTTGCCCGCTTTACTTCCAGTAAATACACACGCTCCAAGGTACGCAAAGCATTGCCGACTTCTTTTGCTTACATCTTAGAAGAACTGTTGTACCAATATGATGCCGACTTCAATAAAGAAGCTTACTATCAGGCGATTTTTGATAAGATCATTGAATTAGAGGCAGCCCCGCTTTTTTGCCAAGAACTGGCGTACTTGATTCAGCGTTTCGTAGTGGACCATCTCCATGTCTTAGGCGATATCTATGATCGAGGACCGGCGCCAGACAAAATCGTCGATCGCTTGATGGCTTTGCCTTCACTGGATATTCAGCTAGGCAACCATGATATCTTGTGGATCGGTAGCTTTTGCGGCTCGCTGCCCTGTTTGGCCAATACGATCCGCATCGCTGCTCGCTACGGCAATTTGGCATTATTACAAGATGGTTATGGGATCGATCTATCAAAAGCACTGGCTTTTAGCCAAAAATATTACACAGAAAATGCCGGCTTTTATCCGCAAAAAACAGTGGACCCTTTATCAAGCCAGCAAAAAAAAGCCGCCATGCTTTTGCAGCAGGCATTTGCCATCATCCAATTCAAAGTCGAAGCAGCCGTGATCCAGCGGCGACCGGCATTTGCGATGGCAGAGCGCTGCTTATTGCATCGCTTGTCTCAAGATCGACAACAAATCCAGCTAGACCAGACCTATCCTTTGATCAACGGCTGTTTTCAACTAGTAGATCCCGATGATCCTTACCGTTTGACAGCCGAAGAACATGAAGTATTGCAAGATTTGCTGAGCCAATTTCAACGCTCGCCCCGCTTAGCTGCGCATATGCGCTTTTTGGTCGAGCATGGTACATTGTACCAGCGCTTCAACGACAACCTACTGTATCACGGCTGCCTGCCTTGTCGGGAAAACGGCGATTTCCTGTCCTTTACTTTCCAGCAGCAGCCCTTGGCAGGCAAAGCGTTGATGGACTTTTTTCAGCAATGTTTGCAGGAAAGTTTTGCCCAACCAGAAAACCAAACAGACCTTGCCACCGATATGATCTGGTATCTTTGGTGTGGCGAAGGCTCTTCCCTCTTCGGCAAAAAAGCCATGAAAACCTTTGAGCGCTACTTTATAGCAGATCGCAACACTCATAAGGAACAAAAAAATGCCTATTATTCTTTAAGGGAAAACGAAGACTTCTGCTGCCGTGTCCTAGCTGCCTTCGGTCTGCCGCCGACAGGCCACATCATCAATGGCCACACCCCTGTCAAAGTGCGTAAAGGCGAGACGCCCATCAAGGCAAATGGTCGTTTATTGGTAATTGATGGCGGACTTTCCCGCTCCTACCAATCCGTCACAGGCATTGCTGGTTACACGCTGTTGTCAAATTCCTTCGGCATGACCTTAGCAGCCCATCAACCCTTTACAGATCGCCAGCAAGCCATCCAGCAGCGACGTGACATCGTCACTCAGAAAAAAATCGTCGTGCGGCAAACGGAAAGAACAACGGTAGGGCAAACAGATATCGGCAAGCGGCTGCAGCAAGAAAGCCGAGTGCTTTTTGAAGAATTAAAAAATCATCCGATCCCTTGACGAGTCATTCGTCAACCAATCGGATGATTTTTTTTACAGTCCTTTGGAACTATGAAAGGCTTTGAGTTTTTCCAACGCCTGCAGCACAATGATCAAGACCAAGATCGCTAAGGCTAAAAAGAGCGTTTCTAACCCTTTTCCCTGCGCTAAAAGCAACTCCCTTAAAATCGCTGTGATACTGATCAAAATCAAGTAGCGCACCGGAATATGGTGACCTTCTTTTACGTAACGCAATAACATCAAAATAATTTCCAGTAAAATAAACAATGTTGCGATCTCTTCGATCAATAAAGAAAGATCGCTAACTTCATGCAGTGGGATCACATGGACAACGATTTTATAGATCGCTTCCGCCATCACCACCAAAACCAACAGAACCAACAGTCCTAACATAATATCAACCACAACACTAATCAATTTTTCGAAGTGCTTAAAATACTTTCCCATAACACCCCTCCTCGCACTTATTATAGCGAAACTACTCAGAATCACTTTATGATATGCTTGCAAGTGCAGCTTTTTTTATGGAGGCAGTGAATAAAAACGTAAGACAGCTCTTTTCTGTTCCAGCAATCCTCCAAAAAACCTTCCTCTTTGCTACTTTTTGAAGTCTCAGAGTGAGGAATCGCGCATCCTTCGTACACTTGGTGTGTTCGTGGCTCTGACCATAAGCAAATAAAAAAGCTAGGCTCAAGGCCTAGCTGAAATGGTCCCTTTAGATGAGATTGATTTTTACAGTCAGGCTCAGTGAGCCCCTTCGACTGTTAGATCAACATTTTCACTCGTATCTTCCGCAGCTTCGTCGTCGCTATTGGAGGTTTCTGAAGACGGCTCAGTCGTTTCACTGCTGGAGCTGCTTGTTGTAGTACTGGTCGAACTCGTACTGGAAGAGCTTGAAGAACTGCTGCTAGCGCTACTGCTAGAAGTATCGCTGGTGGTGGTTGATCCGCCACTCGGCGCGGTACTCGAACTGCTTTCGCTACTTGCAGAAGTGCTGACGCTAGGCTCTGTCTCTGCTTCACTTACGGAAACAGACGTGCCTTCATTTGTCGACGCTTCGATCGAGCGACTAGTCGTTGAAGGCGATGTGTAAGAACTAACACTGGCTTCATAAAAAATCTGACTGGAATCAGAGGTTTCTTCGATACTGCTGCTTGCTGTCTGGTAAGGTGGCTCGGAGGAACTACTGGAAGAATCTCGTACAAAGGGCGCGGCAACAAAGGCATTGGCATCTTGATTGATCGCCACACTCAAAAAAACCGCAACAAAACAACTGACTAATGCCGACTGCATATTGAACTTGAATTTCATCGCACTCCCCATCCTTTCCCAAAAATATGGTTGGACCTTCCGTCAATGATCTATCTCATTCTTATATTATACAAAAAAAAGCAATCGTCAACAAATTAAGTTTTATTTTCAAAGATGACAAAGACATGAATGCCCGTTGCGCAACAAAAAAAGCCCGAGGGCGACGGTCGATCACCTGCGGGCCCATCCCTTCACTAAGGGTTGGCAGGTGCGACGGATGCTCGTTCCTCTGGCTTTAATGGTTCCTTTACTTAAGAAATTCTTTTACTTATAAGTTTCGCAGATGATTCGGGTCATGGATCGGTGCTTCAATATCGCTGTCTCCCATGCGGGGCGTTGGATGGACGGACTCATCTGGCATTGCTGTTTCACCTGGTAACGGTTGATCGATGATTGGCCCAGTATCTGCATCACGATCGGTTATTTTGTCCATCGGCTGATAATCGTAGACACCGACAACGAGTTTGTCTCGTTCAAGGTCATCACGATAACCATATAACGGATCATGCTCATCATGCCTATGATCGGAATCGCCGAAAGAAAAAGCATCTTTGATTTTTTCCCAAAGCGAACGATCTTCATCCTCACTAGCTGCCTGCTCCACTTCCACATCGTCGATGGATTCTAACCCAAATTGATCGATGACTGTTTGATTCGCAAACAGCACGATATCCTCTTTGCCATAGCCTTCGTTTGTCAATTGCTCAATAACCGGTAATACTTCTGTTCGAGTGTCGTAACTGCCAATAATCGTTAGGTTTCTGTTGTGCATGTGAAATCCTCCTTATTTTGTGTACGCTTCGATCGTTCTGGTTCTGAAGCAATTCCTTTAAAACTAGCAATTTCTATTGCTTCTTTCATTCTAACGCAGGGTTCTATGATTGACCAAATAGTTTGATTGCGCTTACGGAAAACAAGCGGTTTCTTGAAAAAAAAACTAGCTGCTCCGGAAGAAGCGGATCCATCATAAAAAAACCGCGTGAGCCAATGGCTTGCACGCGGTTTTTTTGCTTGTTACTTGGAAACGATCAGTTTTTGACCGACAAAGATCGTATAGCTGCTGTTGATGTTGTTCCATGATGCGAGTTGGCTGATGCTGGTGTTATATTTTTGTGCCAGTGACCATAAGCTGTCCCCTGATTTCACCGTGTGCGTCTTCGTTGAACTGCTGCTGGTATTCGTATTAGAAGACCCACTGCTAGCAGACGTCAAGTAGGCACCACTGACCCAGCCTTTGCCAGAAACATAATACCATTTGTTCGTGCCATTGACGGTCGTCCCGGTTTTTGTTGCGGTAACCGTGACGGTTGCTCCTTTACTTAAAGAACCAGTAATACTACTGCTGGTAGAAGCATCGGAACGAACATTTAAAATCTCGGTGGTTTTCATTTGCTGATTTGTGGTTGTTGAACCGTTATTATTGGAAGAGCTGCTGGTTGTTGTCAAGTAGGCACCACTGACCCAACCTTTGCCAGAAACGTAGTACCACGTTTTATTGCCTTCCACTGAAGTGCCGTTCTTTTTCGCTGTCACGGTAACGGTCACCCCTTGACCAAGCGTTGTCACGACACGGCTGCTGGTAGAAGCATCGGAGCGGACATTCAATGCGGCCGTCGTTTTCATTTGTTGATTGATACTTGAACCATTGTCTTCTTTTTCCGCTTCAGAAGAATTATTGTTGGTCACTTCAGTAAGGTAGGCACCGCTGACCCAACCTTTGCCAGAGACATAATACCAATTTTTGTTGCCATTGACTGATGTGCCGGTTTTCATGGAAGTGGCAGTAAAGGTCGTGCCTTTGCTAAGTGACCCTACCACTGATCCGCTAGTGGACGCGCTAGAACGAATATTCATCGCTTCCGTCGTCTTCATTTGCTTGTTGATCGTCGTACCGGAATTGCCATTGTCAGAACCGGTGTTGCCTGATCCGCTATTGTTGTTTGAAGAGTCGGTCGAAACCTTCGTCAAATACGCGCCGCTGACCCAACCTTTGCCAGAAATCTTATACCACGTGGTGTTGCCATTGACGCTGGTGCCGGTTTTGGTCGCCGTTGCCGTAAACGTCGTATTAGCTGCTAACGAACCAGTAATAGAGGCACTGGTGGAAGCATCGGAACGAATATTCATAGATGACGTGGTTTTCATCTGCTGATTGATCGCTGTTTCATCACTGACGATCGTTTCATTGCTATTGCCGCCACCTGTGTTTGAGCTGCCAGTATCATATTGCGTTAAATTATACGTACTGATCAAATTGTTTAATTTGCTGGCATAAGAAGTATCGGTTGCATACCGCCCTTGTAGCCAAGCGGTTGCTTGCGTGTAAGAGGTCGTATTGCTTTTCCATGCACCGCTGTAATAGTAGTTGCCGCTAGAAAAACTCGTGTTGCGCAACACATATGCATTGTCTTCAAAAGACTCTTTTAATGATGGGTATTTCCGAAACTTAGCGCTGATCAAATAATAATTGCCGGAACCATCATCTTCATAGGTATCCATCGTCACGTATTGGCCGTTGTAGCTGCCTTTGATCCCAAACATATTGTTGGCTGTGGTCGTCAAAGTCGAGGCGCCCCAACCTGATTCCAAAATCGCTTGTGCCATCATAACAGAGGCATACAGATCGTTTGCTGCCGCCACTTCCGTTGCATAGCCGCAAATCTGACTGATAAAGGCAGCCGGATCGATCGTTGCCCGTGAAAATAATGCCCGACTAGTCAAATCAGAAAGGGCTGATGGTACTTCATCTGCTTCTAAGACTTCATCACTAGCGACTGTTGTGCTTTCTGTCGTCGCTGTTTCTGATCCCTCAGTAACTGCTTCAGCTCCTGACTCCTCCGTTATTTCCGAAGTTTCTTCGGTCACAACAGGTGCTGTCGTCGATTCTGTCGTTTCCTCAACCGGCGTGCTGTCGGTTTCTGGTGTAGTGTTTGTTGTTTGTTCAACGACCTTAAGGTCATTGCTGGTCTCTGTCGTTGCCGTTTCAGCCGCATGCCCTAAGGTCGGGATAAACGTTGATCCCGCTACTAAAGTAGTAGCCATCGTAATACTTTTTTGGGTATATTGCGTGCGCTTCAAGCGCTTTTCTAAGCGGCGTCGTTCTTTACGAATTGTCATTTAATCCCTCCGTCGTATTAGCCTTTTTTTATTGTAACACGATTTATTAAAAAATGGGGGGTTAAGATGAAAAAACAGTGAAATCAACGAGATAAATTCTTGCTATGAAACAGTTTTCTCTTTTGCTTCATCAGCCAATACTCTGTTCTAAAAAAAGAAAAAAGAGTTGTTTTAGCACCAAAAAAGCAGCCTTTATCAAAAAGACTACTTTTGGTGAATTGTTATTTAATAACAGGTGCGGGCTTTTTGGTTTTTTTTAGCATCGCATAGCCTATGTTGAGAACAAGCCCAAAAACGGCCAAGAAAATTGCCGTATAGAAGGCTTTTGTATAATCTCCTTGGTTACTTTCTGCGATTGCTGCTGCCACTCTGGGGCCAAAGAATGCCGCCGTAGAATAACCAATAAAGACGATTCCATAGTTGACCCCTTGATTGATCGGTCCGTAATTTTCCATAACGATCGATGGGAATACCCCCATCACGCCCCCGAAGCACAGTCCTAAACCGATGATCCCGACAGTGAAGATCACAGTTGTTTGACCAAGCGTCAATAAGAATAAGGACAATGCCACCACGCCATAGATGATCATCAACGTATTCGTCCGACCAATTTTATCAGAAACGGTGCCCCAAAGGACACGACCAAAACAGTTGCTCAATGAGTACAAGCTGACATAAAAGGCAGCGGCCGCTGCCGTCAAACCAAACATACTTTGCCCGATCACTGAGGCGTTGGAAGCAATCATCAAACCTGAGAAAGCCCCTACCCCTAACATAACAATAATCAAGTAAAAAGTTGGTGTCTTCAGCATGTCCAACCAATTTAGATTGATTTGAGGACCATTTTTTCCTTGATCCGCTGGTTGCCAACCTGCTGGACGGTAATTTTCTGGTGCTTTACGAATAAATAGACTAGCCACCAAGACGATCACGATATAGGCAATTCCTAAAATCCGAAACGCCGCTAAGACATCTTGTGATTCGATCAAACGATTCGCAATCGGTGCGGCAATAATCGCTGCCCCACCCATACCTGCTGTGATCAAGCCCGAAGCCAGTCCCCGTTTATCCGGGAATAACCGAATCGTATTGCTTAAACAAGCCGAATAGGCAAAGCCTTGCCCTAAACCAGCAAAGACTCCATAAGTCAGGTACAGCATAGCGGGTGAGTTGACCAAACCCGTCAGGAAGAAACCTGCTCCGAACAACACGCCTCCACCAGCGATGACCCATCTAGCGGCTCCTCGGTCTGTCAGCAAACCACCCAAAATCATGGTAATCGGGCCAACTGCGGCATTGATGGTAAAGGCTAGCATGATCTCTTCCATGGACCAACCTTTTAATTGACTAAGAGGTCCTGCAAAGACACTAAAGGCGTATACAGCGCCCGTACACAGCAACACTGCGGTCGAAGCGATCAGAATCAGCCAGCGATTGATTTTTGTTTCCATTTTTTCTCTCCTTTATTTTAAGCATGTTACTTTATTCACATGTTTTTTCAAAAGCTAGCGCGCGTGACAAGTCACAACGCGCAAGGCTTTTTATTCGAGATGTTCTGCGACTGCTGTCTTTCCAGCAATCCGGCCAAAAGTAAAGATGTCTGTCAACGAATTGCCGCCTAAGCGATTGCCGGCATGGATCCCCCCAGCAACTTCTCCTGCTGCATACAGTCCTTCAATGATTTGATCTTCCTTCGTCAACACATGGGTTTGCGGATCGATCTTCAATCCTCCCATCGTGTGGTGAACCGCTGGTTTTCTTGGTGTGGCATAGAAAGGCGCTTTTTCCACTTTCAAGTCGAAAACATCTTTGCCAAACTCTGGGTCTTTCCCAGCATCCACATAGCTGTTGTATTTCGCAACGGTCGCCTCTAAGACGGCTGGATCAACATTGATCTGCTCTGCCAGGCCAGCCAAGGTCTCACTGCGGAACAGCGTACCAGCAGCTACTTGCTTATCGATTTTTTCTTGGCTCGTATTATAAGCGGTTTTCTTGATCTCTTCATCCGCGATCAAATAGAACAATCCGCCATTATCGATCGCCGCTTGGGTCAATACATCGCGGCTTTCGTACTCATTGACAAAGCGCTCCCCCTTTTGATTGACCATCACAAAGTTAGCTGGCGGCACTTGCAGCCCACTGAATAAAGCCCCTGTGTTCGGATCAGATACGGGCATCATTTGTGAAAAGCCCATGCCAACAAGGTCCGCGCCAGCACTTTCCCCTAGTTTGATCCCGTCACCAGTGATCGCTGGTGAATTTGACGTTTTGATATCGTCTTCGATCTCTGTCCAATAGGTATTGTATTGTTTCAACATTTTGGTGTTCGCTCCGAACCCGCCGGAAGCCAAAATCACTGCTTTGGCATGGATTGTGATTTTTTGACCGTTACGGCCTTCCCCGATGATTCCAGTAACCTTACCATCTTCGATCAATAATTCTTTGACAGGCGTATCGGTTAAGATCGTTCCGCCATGTTCTTTCACGAATTGATGCAAAGCCGATACAAAGGCATACCCTTCGTTTTTAACTGGTTTATGCCCACGGCGCCATTTCGCTCCTACTGGCATATCGACATTGTTCATATCAAATTCTACGCCGATTTCTTCTAACCATTTCACTGAGGCCAATGCTTGATCCGTCAAGATTTTCACTAGCTCGTACTTCCCATAGATCGGTTGCCCATTCAAATCTTTGCGTTTTCCGCCTAGATAAGTTTGGATTCGATGCCACAAAGCAGAATCAAACAAGTATTCTTTTTCTGGCGTCGTTTCTGAAAGATACGCAGTGATTTGTGCCTTCAAAGCTTTGAAGTCTGGCAAGTATTCTGCATCGATGTCTTGTTCATCGATCGTCAGCACTTCTTCTAAAGCACTGCGTTCGCCAGGCAATGCGGAGAAGCCGTTTTGCCATTTTGGATCCGCAGCATTCATCGGTCCGCCAGTACGTACAGTATTGCCACCAATCGCTGGGAATTTTTCTACTAAGATCACGTCTTTATTGGCTTGCAGCACACTGGCAGCTGCACTTAGACCTGCGCCGCCACCACCTACGACAACGACATCGGTAGTGTACGTTTCATCTTCTGTTTGCAAAGCACTGGCGGCTTTTGGACGTTTGCGCAAGACATCTGGGTTCGCACCAGCCATTTTCACGGCTTTTGCTACGCCATCAACGACACCGTTACTAGTAACCGAAGCACCAGAGATCGCATCGACATTTAAGGTTTGCCCTTCAATGATCTCTTGAGGGATCCGTACGAAAACGACATCAGCGATCCCTTCTGATTCACCAGACGTATCGATATCGATGGCTTCGATCCGTTCTTCGCTCAATTTGACGACCATTGGTAGATCCCCGTTATGTCCTGGTGCTGTGACGGTGTATTCGCCAGGCTCATAAACGACTTCTTCTGGTACGTTCAACAAATTAGCGACTTCCGTAAACCGAACGAACTTGCGGAAACAGCTTTCCAAAAAGTCGATCGTTCGTTGATCTTTTAAATTGCCTTGTTCATCAAAGGCTTGATGCGCACGTCCCAACAAGAACTCATTTCCTGGCATGACTGTCGCATTGACACCTGGAGCGTCAAGGATTTGGCGCAAATGAAGCTGTGCTCGGGAGGAGCCTTGCACATCGTAGGATGCGCCGACGATCATCACTGGTTTGCCATCAAAGGGATGGAGATTGAAGGAGAGCCATTCCAAGACGCTTTTCAATGCGGAAGGAATCGAGTGGTTATGCTCTGGTGTCGCAATAATCACCCCATCGGCTGCTAAAATCTTGCTATTTAACTGTTGGATCACTTCGCTATTGGTTTGATCTTGTGTTTCATTGAACATTGGAACATCTTTGATTTCCAGCAGTTCAATTTCTGCTAGGGCAGCAAATTCTCGCTGCATAAACGCTACTAATTGGCGATTGGTCGATTTTTTGGCGTTCGTTCCGATTAGGCCGACAAATTTCATGACTAGTTCCTCTCTTTCTTATGCTTGTTCCCACGAAAATTTCTTTGCTCGTTCTTTAGCCGTTGAATATTCACTGACCAGACGGTTCGTGATTTCGACGAACAAGACAAATTCATTGAAACAGTCTTCTAGTTCGGCAACTTTTTCGTTATCGATCAAGTTTCCTTGTTCATCGAAGGCTTGCATGGAATGCCCTAACAAAAATTCCGCACTCGGCATGATTCGGGCTTTTACTTCAGGCGCATCTAAGATCTGACGCAAGTGGGCTTGGGCTCTCGATGAACCTAATGCACCAAGAGAAGCACCCGTGATCATCACTGGTTTATCGATCAAAGGCCGCGTCGTATAAGAAAGCCATTCGATCATGCTTTTTAACACCGCTGGGATCGAGTGGTCGTATTCTGGTGTACTGATGATTACCCCATCTGCTGCTTCGATCTTCTCTGACAAGGCTTGGACTGCCGCTGGTGCCGTCCGATCTTCTGGTTCATTAAATGCCGGCAGATCACTGATTTCGCAAAGTTCGATCTCCGCTTGGTCACTAAAATGGCTTTGAATAAATTGCAGTAAGCGACGGTTGGTCGAACGCGTCGAGTTGGTTCCTACGATTCCAATCAATTTCATTATCATCTCTCCTAATTGTGAATAATTTAACATTTGACAAAAAATAAAAAGTTTTTGACCATTGGCTTTGATTTCTTTTTTCAATCGTTTCTCAAGTTGATTTTTACGACCTACTGAGATGAAAGGCTTCTTCCTAAACAAAAAAATCTTCCCCAAGTACCCATTAAGTGTACGGCTGAATTCTTTATTTGTGAAATATTTATTTAATTATCCATCGATAACAAATTTGTTATAATGAGAAAAATGACTAGGAGGACAACGCGATGGCACTTAAAGATTCCCATCTGATGCTGCAATACCTCGATACCTTGTTAAAGCATAGCAACTACACCAAAGCCGCCAAAGATCTCTACATTTCACAGCCTTACTTGACGCAAACCGTGAAACGAGCCGAGCAAGAGCTAGGGACCCCCATCATCAATCGGCAGCCGGGACATTTTCAACTGACGGAAGCTGGTAAAATCTATTATCAATATCTAGAAACCTTGGAAACAGAATCTGCCAAATTGAAAAGTCGGCTGTCTTGGTATACCGCGACCGAGAAGCGTTCTTTGCGCTTAGGCATCTTGCCAAGCCTTGGTTCTTACCTGCTGCCGCTCTTTTTGCCTGCGTATTATGAACACTATCCCAACGTGCACTTTTTCTTGCGGGAAGACCTGCCGAAGCACAATGAAAAACGCCTGCTGAATGGGCAGCTGGACTTTTTTATCGGACAAAATCCTGAGACGATCGCACCGAATCTAACGGTCCACAGTACCAATCAAGAACGGTATCTAGCGATCATTCCGCCTTGTTCTTCCCTGTATCAACCAGGGAGGCGGTATTTAGCGCCTGATTCATTGGCCGTCAAAGACTTGCTGCAAAGTCCATTGATTTTGACCGCCAGCGGCTCGGCGATTCGGCGCCAAATCGATCAATTGCTGCAAAAATACAAAGTAGAGGCGACGGTTCTCATAGAAAGCAGCAATATTTATACAGCAGCGGCATTGGCAGAAAACAACCTTGGGATTGCGATCGTACCAGAAAGCGTGCTACAAGCAGCGACTGCGACTCCTTTTAATCTTTATCCGATGCCAGAGGAACTCTTGTCCCTCACCTATTTTATTGCCCACCAAGCCGAACGGGCATTGTCAAACAGCGAAGCCGCCTTGATCGAGGCCTTTTTGCACCACGTCTAGCTTTCCTTTTTTACAAAAAAAAACAAGCAGCGATCACCTATATTTCTAGGTGATCGCTGCTTGTTTTCATTCTGCTGTTGGCGTTTCGATCGAACGTGCTAATTCTTGCGGATAGATCAGCTCTCCTTGTTTGGTAATGACTAACCCAGTGATCCCATCTAACGGCGCCAGCTCCTGCAAGATGGCTTGTGGCTCTTTGCCGAATAAGCGGGTCGTCCAAATCTCTCCATCAACCGATTTGTCGGATAGAATCGTGACACTGGCAATGGCTGACTCTAACGGATAGCCCGTTTCTCGATCAAAGATATGATGATAGGTCTTGCCCGCTACCTGATAGGTTCGTTCATAGATCCCTGATGTAACGACTGACTGATTGTGTACCTTCAACGCGGCGACAAAATTCCCTCTTGGCAAGAAAGGATTTTGGATCCCGATCCGCCAATAGCCATCAGCATGGCTCGGGGCATCGCCGTAAGTCACCACATTGCCCCCAAGATCGATCAAAGCGGCTGTGACACCGACCTGCTTGAAATACGCCATCAACAAATCAGCAAAATACCCTTTCGCAACGGCCCCTAGATCAAGCTTCATGCCGGCAGCTAACCCAACGGTCTGCAGCGTTTCATCCAAAACGATCTTGGCGGGATCAGTCTTTGGCAGCAGTTCAGCGATTTTCTCAGGCGTTGGTAGATGGGCATCTTGAAACCCGATTCGCCATTCCTGCACTAAAGGACCGATGGCAATATTTAAGTAGCTATCTTTTGGCAAGCTATGGGTTTTCCCTAGTGCGATCAATTCAACCAATTCCGGTGTGGCGGCGATCGCTCCTTGTCCTGCCTGCTGATTGATCTGCATCAACTCAGACGTCGGGTCATTGGCACTAAAACGCTGTTCAAAGGCCACGGCTCTTTTCGCTGCTTCCTCTAAGATCACTTCTGGGGTTTCATGCTGCACCCAAATCGTGATCACCGTTCCCATTCCCTGTAACACTCGTTGACCTTCTGCCATTGTCCTTGCTCCTTTGTCCTCTTCTTTTGGCTATCATAGCAGTTTCTGGGAGAAAAAAGTAGTCTGCGGGATGCCGCCACTGCTTTTTTTGAAAAAAAAACTGCGAGGTCACCCTCGCAGTCTGCTGTCTCTATTGCTCAATGATAAAAGTCGAAGCGGCCTTTCGCCAATACTTCTTTGACCCCACCGGTTTGGTACAAGGAACGGTCCATAATGGCTTTTTTCACCACGGAAGCGGGATAGCCTTTGATGCCCATTTTCCCTACTAAGCCAAAGGCATGGGTATTGCCGATAGACGCCACTGAACCTAATGATTCAAAGTGGAAATCTGTTGGTTTTTCCCCGTTCATTTGACGTAAGATATTTTTACCCGCATGCTGCCCCATCTTCAAAGCGATTTGAGCCGTTGTTGGATACGGGCGATTGGTCGCTGGGTCCATGACTGCTGAAACATCACCGACAACATAGACGTTACTATGATCAGGGTCTGTTAGGTCTTGATTGACCATCACGCGACCACGACGAGCAGAAAAGTCTGATTCAGCCATCACATGGCTTCCGCTGACGCCTGTGGTCCAAACGATGGTTTTGGCTGATAATTCAGCTGTTGCTCCTGTATCGGCATCATCTTGATAGACAACGACACCCGGTTTGATTGATTTGATGGGTTTACCAGTCAGGAAGTTCACGCCCCATTTAACGAGATTTTTGATCCCATAATCCGATAGTTTTTCATCAAACATCGGTAATAAACGAGTCACTGCTTCGACACAATACAGTTTGATGTCTTCTGGCTTGACGCCTGCTGCTTTCGCAAAGGTTTTACGGTTTTCCACCAATGAACCTAGCAATTCGATTCCGGTAAAACCAGCACCGCAGACAACGATTTTTAGGTAGTCAGGATTTTGTGTTTCTTTGTATGCCTTCATTTGTTTCAACAAATGATGATAGATGTTTTCTGCGGAGTCGACATCCACCATTTCCAACGCATGCTGCTCGACACCAGGGATCCCAAATGATTCTGATTCAAAGCCTAACGCCACGATCAAATAATCATACGTGCACGTGGATTGATCTTTAAAAACGATCACTTGCTGGTTACGATCGATCGACGCAACTTCCTTTTGAACAAAGCTCGTCTTTTGGGGACGAACGACATCATTGATGGGATAGCAAATGCGGTCTCTTGGTTGCGTACCAGCCGCAACTTCATGAAGATCGGTTGCCTCATAATGATAATCGTTTTTGTCGATCAATGTGATGTGAAACGCTTCTTTTGCTCCTTGCAGTACGTGCAATGCTCGCAATCCAGCATACCCTGCTCCTAAAATGACAACTTCCTTCATGTTTCCTTACTTCCTTTCTTTGCTGTAAAAATTATAAAATCAAACCAATCGCAAAACTCAGCACTTGTACGCATGCTCCGACCGCAAGGATCCGAACGGCACAAATGAAGGTCTCTCTTTTGATTTGTTTTTGCATAAATCGTTTTGTCTGTTGCCAGACAAAGGGCGCCGCGAAAAAGGTCAGAACCAGTGACCAAGGCGCAATGTTGAGGGCAACTGAGGCAATGATCGCAACAAACGCCAAGACGTTCATCGCGATAAATAATTTCAACGCACGGGCTTTACCAAGGTAATGCACCAGCGTATAGCGCTCATTTTTTTCATCCTCTTCCAGATCACAAATGTTGTTTGCCAGCATCAAGTTGGCGATCCATAATGTGTTGGGCAATGAGATCAAGAAAATACTGCCAATCGTGGCAATGTTCCATTCAAAGGTTTGATAGGCATTGAGATAGACACAGATCAATGAGATCATAAAGCCCATCGTAAAGCCGGAAAAGAACTCGCCTAAAGGCAAACTAGAAAGCGGCCGTGGACCAGAGGAATAAAAGATCCCGACTAGGTAACAATACAGCCCCATCCAAAAGAGCGGCCAGCCAACCACCATTGCCAAGGCGATCCCCATGGCGGCGGAAAGTATGATCATGGAGACCATCAACCAAAAAACCAATTTGACAGACAACTGCTCCCGACCAATAATATTGGTTTTTTCTTTGTAATCATGCCCTTCTGTGGCATGATGGTAATCGTTGTAGTTATCTAAAATATCCACCGCCATATTGAAGATCAGCATGGCAATGAAATACAACAAGACATAGCCAAGATGAATCGTTTGATAATTGTACCAGCTGTAGCAGACACCAATAAAAAATGGCAAAATACTGGCGGTTTTTGCTTTAAATTCGACAAGTTCTAAAAATACAGGTAGCGTCACAACTTCACCTCCTTTAGTGAGTGCATTAAACTAGTCAATCACGCCCCTTTACGCTAGAATAAGGGCTGAATGACTGTTAGAAAGGGTTATACTATGTTTGACTTTTGGATCGATTATCCGACGATCGAACAACGATTGAAAACCGTATGTTCCATCATTGAAGAACACGTTACTGTTCGTAACAAAGAGATACAAGATGTTTTGATCGACTTTACTTATTCAGGTGGAAAAATGCTGCGGCCAGCGCTCTTTTTTTTGTTTGCTGACTTAGGCGATCCCCATTATAAAAAAACCGACCAATTAACAAAAATTGCTGCTTCTCTAGAAATTTTACACATGGCCACTTTGATCCATGACGACATTATTGACGATTCGCCGCTGCGCCGCAGTCAAGTCACTGTTCAAGCCAAATATGGCAAGGATATCGCGGTCTACACGGGTGATCTTCTGTTCACCCAATTTTTTGAGCTTTTGATCGAAAGTATGAATGGCTCCCCGTTTTTAAAAACCAACGCACAAGCCATGAAACGACTCCTTTTAGGTGAGCTTGATCAAATGCACACTCGCTACAACATCCATGAATCGATTGACGACTATCTGCAAAGCATCAACGGCAAAACCGCTGAACTGTTTTGGCTCGCTTGTCTCGAAGGCGCTCATTTTGGCGGCCTCGACACAGAAAACCAAGAACGAGCTGGTGAGATCGGGCGCAACATCGGGATCGCCTTTCAAGTATTCGACGATATTCTCGACTACACCTCTGATAGCGGCACCTTGAAAAAACCGATTCTAGAAGATTTGGCGCAAGGGGTCTATACCTTGCCGCTGCTATTTGCCAAAGAACAGGCACCTGCAGCATTCGCTCCTTATTTGAATAAAAAAGCAGCACTCTCCTTGGCAGAAGCCCAAGAAGTTGCGGATCTTGTCGTCCGTTACGGCGGTGTCGAAAAAGCGCGCGCTTTCGCGGTCACCTACACGCAAAAAGCCTTAGACGACATCGATCTGCTGCCAGAAGCACCTAGCAAGGCCAAAATTCGTTCATTAACTGAACTGCTCTTGCAGCGCAATTACTGAGCCATAGAGCAATGATAAGAAAAGCGTCCATCACTGATTGATGGACGCTCTTTTTTATCGTCGTCCTTGGTCAATGGCCAATAAGTGTTGAAAATGTTTATTTTCTGCGGCCAATTCGGCAGGTGTTCCGCTCATGGTCAACTGACCATCTTCAATAAAAAGCACACGATCCATCATCGAAATTCCTTGCAAGTGGTGGGTGATCCAAATGATCGTTTTGTTCTCCAGCACTTGGAAAAAGGTTTCAAGTACGCCTTGCTCCGTGATTGGGTCTAAGCCGACGGTTGGCTCATCCAATAAGATGATTGGGGTGTCTTTTAGCAAGATTCGCGCCAATGCCAAACGATGCCGTTCTCCACCAGAAAAACGCAAGCCGGCTTCATCCACCATCGTCGCCAAACCATTAGGCAAAGCTGCCACCATTTCTTTCAACCCAACTTGCTCCAGTACGCGCCAGACTTCTTCTTCCGAAGCCGACTCATTGCCTAGCCGAATATTATTCAAGACGGTCGTATGGAAAAGATAGGGACTTTGATTGATGACACCGATCAAGTCACTGATTGACTCACTCAATGCCGTCACTGGCACGTCATTTAAGGTGATCGCCCCTTGCGTCGGTTGCAGATCGCCTCGCAACAAGGAGGCAAATGTACTTTTCCCAGAACCGCTGCGGCCAAGGATCGCTAGTTTTTGATGTGCAGGAATCGTTAGATCCAGCCCATGAAGCACTTCTTTGCCTTCAGGATACTGAAAATGCAAGTCCTTGACTGTGATCGACACGAGGCCCGTCACTTCAGGTACTAACGGTTGCTCCATGGAGACCTCTTGGCGATTTTCTTCTGGCAATGCATTGAAGCGATCGATGGAGTCTTTGTACCGATTGGTTTCTTGAGCAGCTGACGGTAATGGCGCAAATGCATCAACTAAAGGAAAGACACACAGGACAAAGGCAGCGATCCAGTTGGCTGCTCCTCCGTGGTTACCTGGAAAGCGAATGCTGGTCCAAAGCAGCAATGCGACAGCGATCACCCCAAAGATGCTTTGTAAAAGAAAATCACGCCGGCGATCAAAGGACAGCATCTGTTCATCCACCGCCCGCAACTGCGTTTCCAGTTCCTTATGGGCAGCCACGTACTCGCTCCCTCTTTGAGAGAAGACCCAATCAGAAACCCCTAATACATTATCCGTCAGTGTCGTATACAAGTTGTTTTTCATATGTTTTTGCTTTTCTTGCCGCGCGCCGTTGATGATCACCGACCAAAGTGGCAAGACAAAGACGATGGTTCCTAATAGCAGCAGCATGACCAAAGCAAACCACCAAGAAAAATAGCCGAGTCCAATGATCAAGAACGCATACAAGATCCAAGCGATCACGGTAGGAAAGATCGTCCGCAAATACAGGTTTTGAATATGGTTGATATCTTCTGCCAATAAGCCCAAGATATCCCCCGTGCGATGCGCTTGCTTAAAGAAGATCGCATCTTTTTCTACTACGTTGTACAATTTCAAACGTAAATTAGAGGTCATGCGCAAGACCCAGCTATGACTGGTCAACCGTTCCAAATAGCGAAAGACTGGACGGCCGATCCCAAACGCTCGGGTCAGTACGATGGGGATGTAAACCAATAGAATGTTTTCTGGGATCGATGCCGAGCGGCTGATCAGGTACCCCGAATTAAACATCAGTGCACCGCCACAGAAAAAGGTCAAGAAGCCTAGGAATAAGGCCAACGCCAAAACGTTTTTGTATTTTGACAAGAAAGGCTTGACCCAGGTATCGGTTTTCAATGAGCGCAATAAGCCGATTTTATTCAAGCTGTTCCCTCCTCATTCCATTGACTAGTTCTGTAAAAGCACCTTGCTTTTGCTGCAGTTGTGTCAAGGTGCCTTGTTCCACGATTCTTCCTTGATCCATCACGATGATTTCATCCATTTCTTCCATCCAGTGCAAGCGATGGGTTGCAAAAAAGACTAACCGGTTTTCCATCAGCGGCAGCATCCGTTCCTTTAAGGCAACTTCAGTTTCAATATCCAAATGTGCCGTTGGTTCATCAAACAAAAGAATCTTTCGTTGCTGATCTAAGAAGGCACGGGCTAAAGCGATCCGTTGGGCTTGTCCACCACTTAGATGTCGTTCCCCTTCTCCTAACATCGTGTCCAACCCTTGCGGCAGCTCTGCCAAAAGCTCAGTCAAGCCTGCCACTTCAATGGCTTTCAGTACGGCTTCTTTGGTAGCTGTCGGCTGATAAAACGCGACATTTTCCTGCAAGGTCAACCGATAGATATAAGGATTTTGCGGAATATAGATCAGCTGTTCTTGCCAGCTTGCTTGGCGAAAGGCCGTGGTTTGGGCTCCTCCAAGAGTGATCTCGCCACTGTCTGGCACGAGAAAGCCACTCAAAGTATTGATCAAGGTAGACTTGCCAGAACCGCTCAGACCGATGATCCCGATCTTTTTGAAGCCAGTCACGTTCAAGTTGATATCCCTCAAAGCTGCTTTTTCCTCGTAGGAAAAAGCCAGCTGATCAATCGTTAACTGGGCGTCTTCCTGCCAACGAGGCACCGTTACTGCCGGTACTTGGGCTTCCGGCTGATGCAAGATCTCCGTCACCGCAGTCATCGCATTTTTCCCGTCTAAGGTTGCATGATAATCACTGGAAAAGTCGCGGATTGGCAAGAAATATTCTGGTGCTAAAATCAAGATAGTTAACGCCGGAAACAGCAAGATCCCTTCATTGATCAGCCGCAAGCCTAGCAAGACTGCCACGACGGCAATCGATAAGGTCGTGAAAAAGTCTAAGGCGAAGGTCGATAAAATACCGACTTTTAATGAAGCCATCGTCGCTTTCCGAAACCGTTCGCTGGAAGCAAAGATACTTTTGCCATATTTTTTACTGACCCCAAACAATTTCAGCGTGTCGATCCCTCGCAAAGAATCGATGAAATGATTGGACAATAATTGAAACGTCCGGTATTGTTTTTCCGCTTTGCTTTGGGCGGCATAGCCCAAGATGATCATAAAAATGATGATCAAGGGGAACACCAACAGCAAGACCAAGCCGGATTCCCAATCCAGATAAAAAACGAGTGCCAAAATGACCCAAGGAATGATCGACATATTCATGATTTTGGCAAGAATCAATTTCAAGTAGTTTTCAACTTGATTGATCCCTTCCAAGACCATCGTTGTTACATTTCCCGTCCCTTGCTGTTGTGCGATCTGAGGACCGACACGAAACAATTTCTCCAATAATTGATCCCGCAGATCGGCAGCTTGCTGGTAACTGTAATCATCGAGTCTTTTGGAACGGAAATAGATAACGGCTTGCCGGGCGATAAACGAACAAAAGAACAGTAGAATCCAGCCCCACTGTTCCTCTAATGGTCGTCCTTCCCATAAGCCAGTGATGGCACGTGCCAATCCATACGCCTGCCCAATAATGAAGAGCGCCTGCAGGAACGAAAGTCCCGCAAGCAGCCCTAAAAGTTGTTTCATTCCTGGGAGCTTCATGATTTGTTTATCAATCATTTATACCCCTCCAACGCCTCCGTATGACTGATCCGCTTACGGAAGATATAGTAACTCCAAGCCGTATAGGCCAAGACGAAAGGCAAGATCGTCAGTGAAAGATAACTCATGATCTTCAATGTGTAGCGGCTTGAAGACGCATCAGCGATCAACAGGTCATAGCTTGAATCGATCGAACTGATCAAGACTCTTGGGAATAACCCTGTGAAGATCAATGCCACCAAAGCGATCAACGTCAAGCCGCTCGCAATGAAAGCCATCATTTCTTTGCCTTTAAAGACGCCGATATTTGCAATCAGTGTCAGTACAACGATCACCAGCAACAAACCAAGCGTTGTCGCAAAATGATTCTCAAAGAAATCCGTTTGGAAGTAAAGCATCACAGCAAAGACGATTAAGCCTGCATATAGGATGCCATAAAAAATACTTGCATAGTTGCGTGCCCGTGCCCGAATCGGACCTTCCGTTTTCAAAGCGATATAGTTTAATCCGTGCAAGTAGCACAACAAGGTCAACGCGATCCCGCCAACGATTGAAAAGGGATTGACGTAATCCGTAAAGGTTGCGGTCATGTTGCCATCTTCACCCAAAGGCATTCCTTGGATCATGCTGACAAACATCAGACCGAAGAAAAACGGTACGATCGTACTGCCGATCGTCAACGTCCAGTTCCAAATGTTTTTGTGCTCTTTCGGGAAGTTCGCTCGAAACTCAAAGGAGACACCACGAATGATCAACCCAACTAAGATCAACAGCAAAATCAAATAAAACCCGCTGAACAAAGAAGCATACCAGTATGGAAATGAGGCGAACATCGCTCCGCCGGCGGTCAATAGCCACACTTCATTGCCATCCCAGACAGGCCCGATCGTTTTAACGATCTGGTCTTTTTCCTCTTCATTGTGAGCCAATGTCTGCACAGACATCCCCACACCAAAGTCAAACCCTTCTAAGAAGAAGAAGCCAGAAAATAAAAGCCCAATCAACGTGAACCATAGTAATTGCAGACCGGTCATCCTTCAAACGCCTCCTTATCAAATGGGTCTTCGTACCCATCTTGGTTGTCTCCTTGGCTGATTTCACCAAAGGCTTCTTTTTCAGGTCCATGATCCATTTCCCGTTTCACAAGATAGACCATTGTTCCGCCTAAGCCAGAGAATAAGAGGAAGTAAACGATATTTGAGATCAAGAGAGAGGTCACGGAAACGTTTGGTGACACACTATCTTCGATCGTAAACAAGCCGTAAACCGTCCATGGGTAACGCCCTAACTCCGTGATCAGCCAACCAGCTGTATTGGCAATAAATGGGGTGAACAAAGTGATTGCCACTACCCAAAGTAACCAGCGTTTTTCAAAGAGCCACGGTTTCTTCTTACGCGTAAAATACAACCCCAGACCAGAAACCAACAGCATCAAGGCACCAAAACCAGCCATGATCCGAAAGCTCCAAAAGAGTGTGTTGACCGGCGGGTAGTAATTACGGTCGCCGTAGGTTTCAATCAATTGCTGATTGACCGTATCCATCCCATCGATTGAGCCGAAGGGTTCATTGAAGGCTAAGATACTCAACATATATGGAATCGAAATACCGAAGACTTGGTGATGTTCCGCTTCATTCGCCCAAGCAACGACAGTCCAAGCCGCAGGACTCCCGGTATCTTCATAAGTTCCTTCCATTGCGGCAAATTTCATTGGTTGTTCTTCAACCAAGTATTTCATTTGTTCATCCCCGGCTAGCAAGACGGTGAATGAACCGAACAATGCCACCGCAAAACCGATCCGCATTGATTTTTTGAAGAAATCGCGGTCAATGTCTTTGTCTTTCTTCAATAGACGAAAGGCTGATAAACCAGCAACAATGATTCCGCCCATCGTGATGGCTGCGGTGATCACGTGTAAAAACTCATACCACACTTGTGGATTTGCCAATAAAGCACCGAAGTCAGTCATTTCTGCCCGGCCATTGTTCAAGGTATACCCCACTGGATGCTGCATAAAACTATTGGCAGCTAAGATCCAAAACGCCGATAGCATCGAACCAAGCGTCACCAACCAGAAAAAGGTGGCGTGCAGCTTCGGACTGACCCGATCCCATGTAAAGATCCACAGTCCTAAGAACGTCGATTCTAAGAAGAACGCCAACAAAGCCTCCAAAGCCAAGGGCGCACCAAAAATATCCCCGACAAAACGAGAATAGTCTGACCAGTTCATCCCAAATTGAAATTCTTGAATGATCCCTGTCACGACCCCGACAGCAAAACTTAATAGAAAAATATTTCCCCAAAACTTCGTCATCCGGCGATATTTTTCATCTTTTTTGATCACATAAAGTGTCTCCATAATTGCAACGACGACACCAGTTCCGATCGAAAACGGTACAAAGAAAAAGTGAAAAATCGTCGTCATCGCAAACTGGATTCGCGCTAGTGTCACAATATCCATCCTACATCCTCCTATTTCATAAAAAAGTGCATTAAAATAATTCTAAAGAAAGAAAAATTCCAACTTCGAATATACTCCTCTAATCAGTAAAAAAGAAGCAAATTGCTTGCATTTACTGATTTTTAATCACTTCCTCTCCGATTCTTAAACATAAGGCGCTTTCATCAGCGGAATATAGCTTTTTAGGGCTCTTCCCACCCGTAACGAGTTCCCTCAGAAAGCAAAGGATCACTCAATAAAATTCCCGGGAAATCCTCCTTTAAAACAAACATGCTTAATGACTGATACATGGAAAACGTGGTCTTCATCCCTAATCTTTCCAATTGATCTAACGTTTGTTGCATTAAGTCCGCCGCTTTTGGCTTATTTTGTTTTAATAGACATGTCCAGCCTTCAAAAAACGGCATAAAGATCGCTTGCTCAATGTGTTCTTTTTCATAAACATGATCTCGCCATAAATGAAAGGTCTTTTCCGCATAATCCACCTCATCAAAAACAGCAAAGACGGAAAACACCGTCTCAAACGTGTTGTATAGAATATCTTTGTTGCCGGGGATTTTTGCAAAGCGCTGACTCTTTTTGATGGCGATCGTCAAACAGCGCCAAAGCAAAGCTGGCTCCATCGAAACTGCTACGCGGGCAAATAGCCGCAGCTCATAAACACCCCATGTATCGGTATTCAGCAAGTAATGTTTCGCAGAGTCCAAACAATAATTGTGTTTCGGGTACGCCTCCTGGATGGGCACCCCTTTAAAAAGCTCCTCTTTCATCAAGTAGTCAAAACGGATCAGTTGTAAGAAGTGGTCCAGCTCCAAGGAGTAATGTCGTTGAAAGTAGGCGGTCAGCTTTTGATATTTCTTTTTTAGTTTAGGTACTTCATCAATAGATTCGATCCCCATCGAACGGACATAGTCGACCATTAGCTTTTGAGCCTCCGAATGATGCTCCCCCGTATGCAGCAGTTGAAATTCGGCAAAACTCACTTCTAGTTTATCTAGCAAACGATGAAATCGTTCGCAGGAAATCGTCGTTTTGCCATTTTCAAATTGCGATAACAAAGACATCGACAATTGTTCGTCCACTAATTCCTTCAATAGTAAGCCTTTGCTTTTGCGAAGCTCTTTCACTGTCGCACCATAATTGTTCATTTTTTCACCTTCTTTTTCAATATATTGAAATAAGCAGTTGCTTTTCCCGAAGAGCCTTTATAGTTGAATTATCTTATAGAAACGAGGGAAAAGCTATGGATACCCATGTAAAAAAGAAAATGCTTCACGTGAAACATTTACAAAAAAGTTTCAAAGACAAAACCGTTTTGAAAGAGGTCACTTTTGACGTCACTCCTGGCGAAGTATTTGTCTTACTAGGATCAAACGGCGCTGGAAAAACCACTTTAGTCAAAATTTTGTCCACTATCCTGCCTTTTGATCAAGGAACCGCGCTGATCGCCGGGATCGACTTGACTAAAGATCCAGCAGCGATTCGCGAAAAAATCAGTCTGACGGGGCAATTTTCCGCCGTCGATCAAGAACTAACCGGACGAGAAAACTTGCTGATGATTGCTGCCTTGCGCCATGTCAAAAACAAACAGTTGATCGTCCAACAGTTGTTAGAGCGTTTTGATTTGGTGGATGCCAGCAACAGACTCGTCAAAAATTATTCTGGTGGCATGCGACGGCGCTTAGACATCGCCATGAGTTTTATCGGCGAACCTGACCTGCTCTTTTTAGATGAACCGACGACCGGGTTAGACCCGCAAAACCGCTTAGCCACATGGCACATGATCAAAGAAATCGCCGCTCAAGGACGAACGATTTTCCTGACGACCCAATACCTAGAAGAAGCTGAATTTTTAGCAGACCAAGTCGCCATTTTGCATGAAGGGAAAATCATCTTGCAAGGAACACCAACAGAAGTCAAAGCACTGCACCCTTCGCAAACGATGGAAATCAGCGTATTGACAAAAGAACACTTGCAAACCGTGCGTCAGTATCTGTCTGATTTTCCGCTGCAAGTCAATGAGTCCAGTCTCTCTCTGGCATTTCCCGTCAGTCAAGACTTCCAGCATTCCTTCACGCTGTTGCAGGAACTCAATCAACTACCGATCACCATCACCAGTTTTAATCAAAAGAATGCTTCTTTAGAGGATATTTTTCTAACACTTGTCCAAGGAGGAAACCAATGAAAGCAATTATAGAAACCAACACCTTATTCAAGCGCAATCTCTTGCTATCGATTCGCAGTATGGAGACTCTGCTAAGTGGAATTTTGACCCCAGCGATTTTAATGATCCTCTTCGTCTATGTTTTTGGTGGAGCTATGAACGTCGGCGATACTTCTTATGTCGATTTTGTCGTTCCCGGTGTCCTCGTCCAATGTATCGCCCAAAGTGCTTCCTCCGTTGGGGTAACGGTGACGGAAGATTTGAAATCCGGCATGGTGGAACGGCTGATGACCTTGAATATTTCTAACTCAGCCTTTTTAAACGGCCATGTCTTCGCCGCGACCCTTCGGAGCTTGATCAGTACCTTGGTCGTATTGATCGTTGCCATGGTCATCGGTTTTCGCCCTCAAGCCACAGTTGCTGGCTGGGGGCTCGCCTTCCTATTGATCTTTTGCTTCACCTTCGCTTTTACTTGGGTCTCAGTTCTGGTTGGTCTCATCGCCAAAAGCCCCGAGACAGCTACCTTGTTTACTGTCTTGATCACCCTGTTGCCCTACTTAAGCTCTGGTTTCGTCCCTACGGAAACCATGCCGCGCCCGTTAGCCATTTTTGCTGAATACCAACCAATGTCGCCGATCATCCATTCTTTGCGAGGGCTTTTGTTAAACTTGAAAGATACCACCTTGATCAGTGCCTTTAGCTGGTGCGGCGGTATCGTAGTCGTGAGCTGGTTCTTGGCACGAATGCTTTATCAGAAACGGATACGCTAATGACGCCGGCTACCTTTTCTGACTCTCTTATAAAAAAAGCGGCAACGATCAAGCTTCTGCTTCGTCGTTGCCGCTTTTTTTTTAATCGAGGACTTCTCCGTTAGAAGCCGTCACTTTCTTATACCAGTCAAAGCTGGCTTTTTTGTACCGTTTTCCTGAACCATTGCCCCAATCATCTAGATCCACGTAAATGAACCCATACCGCTTGCTCATTTCTGATGAGGAGCAGCTAACAAGATCGATCGGTCCCCAAGGATAGTAGCCGATCAGTTCTACGCCATCATAGATTGCTTCTTTCATTTGTTCAATGTGCTGTTTCAGAAAATCAATGCGATACGTATCATCGATCGTTCCTTCTTCATTCAATGTCTCATAAAAACCCATACCATTTTCTGTGATCATGATCGGCAATTGGTACCGATCATAATACTCATTCAAAGCAATCCGTAACCCAATTGGATCAATCGCCCAGCCCCAGTCATTGGCTTCTAAATAAGGGTTAGGCGAAGCTGCGTCTTCTTTCCCGTAGTTTTCACTATGAATGATTCGCGTGTAGTAATAGGAGAAAGAAACAAAATCGACCGTATGCTTGAAGTCCGCTTCATCGTTTTCCCCAAATTGAATCTCGATGCCGTTTTCTTCAAAAAAGCGATAGGCATAATTTGGATAAGTTCCCCGCGCAAGTACATCTGAATAATAATATTCCATTTGATTATTTTTGAGAGCACTCAGAACATCCAACGGTTTACAAGTAGCTGGATAAACATTGCCATAATAAGACATCATACCAATTTGAAAAGAAGGATCAATTTCTTTCCCTACTTTGATCGCTCTCGCACATGCTACCAATTCATTGTGAACCCCTTGGTACTTAGCTTGCTTCAGATTGTCGACTCGGTCAGCGGGAATACCAAGGTGGTTAAATGATTCATGGGTAATCAAGTTCATTTGATTGACTAAGATCCAATATTTGACTTTTCCTTGGTATCGCTTGAATACGACTTGCGCAAAATGAACAAAGAAATCAATCAGTTTACGATTTGACCAGCCATCATAAGCCATCGCTAAATGGATCGGCATTTCATAATGAGACAAGGTGATCAAGGGTTCCATACCGTTTTCAAGGATACAATCGATCAATTCGTCATAAAAGCGCAACCCTTCTTCGTTGGGCGTTTGTTCGTCTCCCTTTGGAAAAATTCTCGCCCAGCTAATAGATGTTCGAAACGAATTCATGCCTGTTTCGGCTAAGAGTGCCAGATCCTCACGAAATGTATGGTAAAAATCGATCCCATCCCGTTTGGGGTAACGCCCTTCTTGATCATTTAAAGCAAATTCAACGTCTGCCGTCGTTATTTCTTTGTTGCTTTTCTTTTTTATATCGATATCATTACGAAAGCGATTGATGTCTGCCACGCTCCAGCCTTTTCCCCCTTCAAGATAGGCCCCTTCTAATTGATTTGCGGCAACTGCACCTCCCCAATAAAAATCGGCAGGAAATTGCTTCTTATTTTTCTTCATGTCATTGCTCCTCTTCTAAAAATTTGATTGCTCATCTCATAGACTTATGCTTCGGTTTGACCTTCTTCAAGCACTAATTTGCGCTCGTAGGCCTTGAAGAAAGGATAATAAATACCCAAATAAATCAAGAAATTCACCACAACTAAGACAGCACCGCGAATGCTGGCTGTTGCGATCACTGCTGAAAAAATACTCGGAACCGTCCACACAGCCGCTAATGGATACGCCATTCCGGGAACAAGATTGGACACAAACGCGAAATAGGTCACGAAAGTGGTCACGATTGGTGCCACGACAAAGGGAATCGCCAGTGCTGGATTTAAAACGATCGGCAACCCAAACAACAACGGCTCATTGATGTTGAAGACCCCAGGAATAAAGCTGAGACGACCAAGCTGTTTTAAAAATTTTGATTTGGAGAAACACATCATTGCGCAAAGTGCTAAGGTTCCTCCGCCACCACCGATCCATAAGAAAGTAAAGATAAACGGCTGTACCCCCAGATTAGGAATCGCTTGTCCGGCTTGTGCTGCTGCCATATTTGCTTCAGAATTGACTAGCCAGATCGGCAACATCACCGTCGCTAATATTTGCGGATGAATCCCGAATAGCCACATGATACAAGTCAATCCTACATAAACCAAGGGTGCTGCTAACGAGTTGGAAGAAACACTTAATAAGGGTGTGATCAAACTTGCAATCAGGGCATTGATGTCAAAGCCGATCAAGTGAACAATGATCCAAACGATCGTCATTGAAAAAAACACGGGAATAATCACTTCAAAACTGCTGCTGACATTCGTAGGTACTTGCTCTGGCAGTTTAAACCCGATATTGTATTTTTTACAAAGGCGCATGCACTCGACTGCTAATATAGCGGTCAAAATACTGGCGAACATGCCTTCTCCTCCAAGATATTGCGTAGAGATAAACGTTCCTTCATCTAAAGAAGTGAAGGTCAATGTAGTAAAAAAGGTAAAAATTGCAGAAACGCCCCCTGCCAAACTATCCAGTTGGTAGCTTTGCGCTAATCGTGCGCCGATGCCAAAAGCTGCATAGATCGAAAGCAGTCCCATACTCATATTGAAGGGAATGATCAGTTTTGCCACTAAGTCGGGATGATTGCCCATAAACGATACATAGGATTGAGGCCATGGAATGTACGGTATCAATAAAAAGATCGACCCGATCACTGTGATTGGAATCGTTGCGATCAATCCATCGCGAACAGCACTCAAGTGACGTTGATTAGAAAGTTTCATCATTGGCGGCATCACTTTGGTTTCAATAAATTGCATTAATTTATCCATCAGTAAATCCTCCTAAATTTTTTAAGATATATCTTAACTTGAATATAAGCGCTTTCTCATAAGGAAACAATAAAAGCTATTTTCCAAAAATGGAAAATAGCTTTTTACGTTTACTCTTTTCTCATATTCATAATCATAAAAATCATCCATAGATGAAGCACTTTTTGCGAGTAATAATTCGATGACATCAATGGAACGACCTCTTTAAACAAGACACGCTCTTCAAAGAGATTACTTTGAGCGGCTTGCTCGCTGAACGTCAATAAAACTTTCTGACAGGCCGTTTTTTCAAGCAAATAGGCCTTTTTATCGATCCAGCTGCCGGTTAGATTGATCACAAAACAAATATCTGTTTCCCGCAATACTTGATCAATCAGCTGATCTTCCGCATTACGGTTTACTTCAAAAACGATATAGCCCATTTGACTAAGCAGTTCCCGCAGGAGATTAACAACCGAAAAAGAATAGCTGTTACCCAAAATCGCCACTCGTTTTTTTCGTTTCATTTCTTCTGCGATCCGTGTGCATTGGTGTTGATCAAATTGGTCAAAAATCTGTTTTTGGACCATGTACTCTCGGGCTAAAAATTGGTCAACCATTTCAGATACTTTACTCTTTGTATCGAGATTCGCTAGCATCCCTTCAAACATCGTATTTGCTAAATGGTATTCTTGTTCAAAATAAATCGTGAGGTCATTACGCATTTCTTTAAAACTAGCATAACCAAGTTTCTTACAAAATTTAGTGATACTGGCAGGGGTCGTCTGTGCAGCATAGGCGATTTCTTCAATATAGATCGCAGGAAATTCATCGATTCGCTCAATTAAAAGTTTTGTTATCAAAAAATTCAAATCGTATTTTTTGCATTTAAATAGATGTTCATTTAAACGAATGTATACTTGACTTGTCGTTTTCATAGCGACCACCTCACTTGCTTATTTACGCTGCCGGTTTCTTCTATCTTAGCATAGGCATCCATTTCTTAGAACCTTTCACTTATTGTACTTTTTAATAGAAATCAAAAAAAGAGTCCGCCTACGCGCAACTCTTCGATTCAGGCCCCCAGTTATTTCATTAACTGCTTTAACTGTTCATAAAAATTTTCATGGGTGCCACATAACAAGACTGGAATCACTTGGTCATCGATCACATCATAAGCAATACGATAGGTTGTCCCTGCATACTTAAAACCCTTCGACCAGATTTCAGCTAAATCGCCTGTTTTTTGATCGCCGCTATACGGTTCGACAGCTATTTCATCATAAATGACATGAAGAAACTTTTGTTTCAGCGGTTTCTCCTTCAACTTTTTTAAATAATTCACTACTACTTGTCTAGATGGAATCCCCTCATAAGCCAATTTCAGTTGCCAACTCCTCTTTGGTCATTGCTTTCCCGTCGGTAGCAGTATCCTTTGCAATTGTCTTAAATGAAGAAATCAGCTTACTCTTACGCGCTTTAAACTCGGATAAAATATCTTCGTGTTCGTATCCCTCATTAATAATATCAGTCAAGATATCTTCACTGAAATCATCGAATGGTTTTACCGGTTCAATAAATTCATACAAGATTCCATTTTCTACTAGCTTTGCTTCTACTTCCACACCATTGGGAATACCAAAGTCTTTGGGCACCGTCAACATAATGGAATTCCCTTGTTTTCGTAATCATCGCTGCACTCCTCTCTCAGTTTTTGTAATTACTCTGTAAGAACATTATATTGTAATCGAATGTAATGACAAGTAATGCCGAAAGCTGAGTGTCAAATTGAGAAAATAAACCGCCTGCTACTTTGCCTTATTTATTACTATCGATGCAGCAGGTGATACGGCTCATTAAACCAAAGAGCCCAATCTCCTTTTCCAGCGAAATATTGGCAAAAATACAGTATACTGGAGTTGAATGAATAAAAAGGCAGGGATACCCATGGATCTTAAAAACCGTCTGATCGCATTCGCTCAGACCTTCAATGATGTTCAGATCGACCATCCATTTGCAAAGTTTCCCGAGTACCAAGTCTTGCGGCACCGTAAAAGCGGCAAATGGTTTGGCTTGCTGATGACTGTAGAAAAGCAGAAATTAGGCCTGGAAGGAACGGGAATGATCGAGATTTTAGATGTCAAAGCAGCGCCCGAAATGGTTTCGATCATCAATCAAAGTCACGGCTATTTACCCGCTTATCACATGAATAAAAACCATTGGCTCACCGCATTACTAGATGGCTCTGTATCAGAAAAACAACTCCAATCTTTGTTACGAGACAGCTATGAACATACCCGTTAAACCCAAATATCACAAAAAACCGATCAACGATGCGCCAGTATAGGAGCACCGTTGATCGGTTTTCTTTTATAACGGATCCTGCGTCATCCGTGAGTCTAACGAAACACTTAGGCCAACTCTTCTCCGTTTGTTGCAATAACTTGTTTGTACCAATCGAAGGATTTTTTCTTGGAACGATCCATCGTGCCGTTGCCTTCGTCATCAAAGTCAACATAGATAAAGCCATAGCGTTTGCTCATTTCGCCTGTTGAAGCACTGACAAGGTCGATACAGCCCCATGGCGTGTAGCCGATCAAGTCTACGCCATCAGCAATCGCTTCCCCCATTGCTTCAATGTGGCGGCGCAAGTAATCGATACGATAGTCATCTTCGATCTTACCTTCTTCGTTAAAGGTATCAATGGCTCCTAAGCCGTTTTCCACGATAAACAACGGTTTTTGATAACGATCATACAATTCATTCAACGCGATGCGCAGCCCTTCTGGGTCGATTTGCCAGCCCCATTCACTTGCTTCTAAGAATGGATTGCGGACGCCGCCTAACAAGTTTCCTTGCACTTCATCGGCTTCTTCTGTGGTGATATCCACGGCAGAAGACATGTAGTAGCTGAAGCCAACATAGTCAACAGTATGTTCAGCAATCAAGGCTAAGTCTTCTTCGGTAATCTCAAGATCCTCTTTATTGACGCCGTGTTCTTTGTACAAACGATCCGTAAAGGATGGGTATTTTCCACGTACCTGCACGTCGGCACAGTAGTAGTTGAAGGCTTGATTATGGATCATCGTCGCCACTTGGTTGACTGGGTTCGCATCAATGCTGTAAGTCGTTGCATAAATGATCATACAACCGATCTGTAACTCTGGGTTTAATTCATGGCCGATTTTGACTGCTTTACTGCTGGCAACAAATTGGTTGTGCCACGCTTGGATCACGTTTGTAAAGTCGCTGGCACCCGTGCTGTTGACCATTCCTTGACTCAATGCAGAGAAATGGAAAGCAGAGTTGATCTCATTGAAGGTCATCCAGTATTTGACTTTGCTGTGGAACCGTTCCAAGACGACTTTTGCAAAACGCTCATAGAAATCGATCAATGCTCGATTTTTCCAGCCACCGTATTCTTTGGCTAAATGCAAAGGCATTTCATAGTGGGAGATCGTAACCACTGGCTCGATCCCGTATTTCAAACATTCATCGATCAGCGCATCGTAAAATGCTAGCCCAGCTTCGTTTGGTGTCGTTTCATCGCCTTTTGGAAAGATACGTGTCCAAGCGATAGAAAAACGATAGCTCTTGAAGCCCATCTCTGCAAACAACGCAATGTCTTCTTTGAAACGGTCATAATGGTCGATCCCGCGATGATTTGGATAAGTGTATTTGTCCTCATCGATCGTCCAATCAAACGTATCACTACCTAAAATCGCTAAACGCTGTTTGCCGCCAGGCATTGCATCCGCCACTGACAATCCTTTGCCATCGCGATCGAACGCCCCTTCTAATTGATTCGCTGCGGTCGCGCCGCCCCATAAGAAATTTTCTGGAAATTTTGCCATTTGCTCGTTCTCCTTTTGTTTTCTTTTGATAAACCTACCTAGCTGGTTACTGAAAAATCTCCGATAAAAAACAAAAAACCTAAATAAGAGCCGCTGCTAAAACGAGAATAGCGCTTTCTTATTTAGGTCTTGCCTGATCGAGTCAGTAACAATCCACGTGGGTTTTCTTTCTTTAACTATAGCACTAACTCGTTGGCTTGTCATCATAAAATCGGTTTCTTTTAAACCGTTTCCCCCGTTGCATCGATACTTTCAGTTTGTGGGTGACCCTCCGCTTGCGCAGCTTCTGCTTCGGTTTTTAATTTTCCTTTATCTAAGACTTTAACAAAAGGAATGTACAGCAAGCAGCCTGCCAAAACGCAAACGACTTGTAGAACTGCGACCTGCCAGCCTCCAGCTAGAAACCCATTTAGAAAAATCGGTGTGCCAAAGGGAACTTGTACGCCACTAAGTCGTGGAACGATCCCACTCCAGATCGCTAGGTACGCCACAAGCACTTGAACCAATGGTGTTAATATGAACGGAATCGCCATGATTGGATTCAAAATCAGCGGTAAGCCAAAAATCACCGGCTCATTAATGGTGAACAATCCAGGAACGGCACTTAGGTTAGCGACTGTCCGTGATTGTTTTGATTTCGCCAACAGCAAAATAACGATAATCAATGACAATGTTCCCCCAGCCCCACCAATACCAGCAAACAAATCATAAAACGACTTGCTCAAAATATTTGGCAGCTCGGAACGAGCAACACCGCTAGCTAAAGCATCCATATTTTCTACATCCATTGGTAAGTACAAAGCGGTGACAAAGCTACCCACCACCAACGAACCATGGATACCGAAGAACCATAGCACCATTTGGATCAGTACAATAAATAGCAACGAACCGACACTAGAAGACAAGCTTTGCAGCGGCATTGCCAAGATTTGATAGATGAAATCTGAAAATGAGCCATAAGAAGTAAAACTGAATGCCCAGCTAATGACGATCGCGGTAAACCCAGAAATAATTGCTGGAATCAAACCGGCGAAGGTATCCGTCACAAATTGCGGCACGCCTGCTGGCATTTTGATGGCGATATTTTTTTCTAAAATAAAGCAGTACAAACGAGCAAAAACTAAGCCGCAGATCATAGCGGTAAACAAGCCTTGAGCGCCGAGTTTGCTCATGTCGAGGGTCGTTGTTTCCTCCAAGGTGACCATTGGCGTCATCATCAAAAAGGCAAACAACGAAACGATGCCGGCAGGGACTGCCGACTGCTTAAATTCTGTCGCTAAACGGTGACCGACAAGAAAGGAAGCGTACACTGAGATAACCCCAACGGTCATACTGTAACCGACGGAAAAATAACCGCCAATATTGATCGAGTTGATAAAATCTGTCCACCCTTGAATCGGCAAAACTGCTAACAACAAGGCGATCGAGCCAATAATGTTGATCGGCAGCGTCGCCATCAACCCGTTTGAAATTGCCTTTAAATACCGATTGTTGGAGATTTTATCTGCAAATACTAATACCTTATCCATATATTTATCCATTTTCTTTTCACTCCTTTATTTGGATGACGAACAATACATCTTCGTGACAATTGTGGGGATGGAAAACAGTGATACCATCAGTAACTGTCAGTTTTGGTTTCAAGAAACGATTGGTGTTCAAATCGATCAATGTGACGGTCGCTGTAGAAAGATCTCCTTGCAGGCGAACTGTTGTATTGCTTGGCAAGTAAAGCAAGGCATCCTTCCTTCCTGCGATAGCTGCCATACGAATCTGTTCATCTGCATCGATCAAGCGCTCTTGGCAAGGCACAAGCTCCTGAATATTTAATAATTCAAATAATTGCTTGATAAAGCCATAATCATCTGCCCCAGGAAAAGACAAAGCTTCTGGCCAAATCATCGGACGATCAAACGCTTCCCCGATTTCTTCCGCAAAGGTTGCCGTCGGGGTTTGCCAACTCCAGATGCCGTGGGCACCGTACGTGATCCCAGCCGAGCCGCCGGCTAACAATGATTGCCATGCTGCTTTGCGGACATCTTTTTGACCAAATCGACCGTATACGTGACGGGCATAGCCCATTTGTTCATAGCAAGGTTCTGAGTTGATGATCGGCAGTTGCGGTTCTCGTTGATAAAAACGCTCTGCCAAATAATAAGGCATATTCAAAAAGGCGCTGTTATGACCTGATTGGTATAAAAATAAGTCCAAATGTTCGACGATAGGTTCAGGGATTTCTTCAAAACGTCCCTTGATATGAATCGTTTTCAAGGTATTGGGCGAATGCTTTTCAAAGAAAACAAAGGCTTCTAGATACGTATCGATGGTTGGCTGTGTTGGGAAGTCCGTATCGCCACCAATAAAGTAGATCGGATGGAAGGCATCAAACGTCTTAATCACTTTTTGATAGTAGGCCTGGCGGCAATCCTCCGGCAACACGTTGCGTTCTTTGTCCAACTGGCTAGCCCAAGTGCCAGCGACATAGTTTGACCACAAGACAACCAATGCTAAATTAAAGCCTTTTTCATCGGCAATTTTACAAAGACGCTGAGCCCGTTCGAAATAGGCATCCTCCCAAACCGTAAAATCAAAGACACCCGCATCAAGGGGAAACGGCAAGCAGTCAAATTGACCACGGCTGCGATCCCATTGCGGTAACACATTGATTTGAAGGGTGTTGAATCCCTGCTCTTTGCGTTTGTCTAAGTAGGTGATCCAGTCATTTTCTTGAATACTAGTAAAAGCACTCCAGCAAGTATCGGCTAAATAAAAGAAATGCTGTCCGTCTCGCAATAAGGTGCGTTTGTTTTGGTTTACGGTGATTTTCACGGTGGAGCTCTCCTTTCATCGGCACAAGTTGTGCACTGGCGGTTATTAATCAATATAACTACTGAGCCAGCCTTCGCACAGCTCAAACCATTTGGCGACATGGGCATTGAGGTGACTTGACTTGCGTGCCGTTGTTCGATCCGCTAATGCCAGTCCGTGTTCGCCTTTTTCAAAAATATGCAGTTCGAATGGAATTTCTGCTTCTCTTAATTTGACCGCCAACTTCAACGAGTGCGCCACATCGACTAAGACGTCTTCCGTCGTATGCCAGAGAAACATCGGAGGTGTCCACTGATCGACATGATGCAAAATGTTCATGGATTGAATGGCTTCTTCCGTCGGTTGTTTACTCCCAAAAAAGCGCTCGTTGGCAGTTAAAGGTGTTTCGATTAGACGAGCGGCAAAGCCTAGCTCATCGATTGGGAAAGCATGCTCTTGATAAACCAATGGGTAGCCAGCGATCGCCAAATTCACTTTCAGTAAGTCACTGCTGACGCCCAACGCTTCTGCCAGCTCAGCATCGTGCCAGCGCGTCGCTAGCTGCAACGCTAGATGTCCGCCTGCTGAAAAACCGCAAACGATGATTTGCTCCTCATCCACCAACCATTCGTGAGCATGCTCATGAATGATTTTGACGGTTTGGGCGGCTTCCATCAAGGCATTGTGGGGAACGTTTTTCACCTGATCACCGGTGGTGTACCATAAAACAACGCTATTTAGCCCGATACTATTGAATTTCAAGGCAATGACTTCCGCCTCTCGATCACTGGTAAAGGCGTAGCCGCCGCCTGGACAGACGATCACTAGCGGTCGTTTCTTGCCGACATTGTACTCTTTGGATTGGTGCAATAAATAGGTATCCACGTAAGCCGTTTGATTCAGTTGAATTCGTTGAATCTCCATATAGTTCCTCCTTTATCCTTCACTAAAAGCAGCTGACTTCTCAATGAACCGTTTCCATTTTTCATATTTCAAACGGATCACGGCCTGTTCGGCTTGCGGAACGATCGTGGTTTGCTGAATAGCTGGTTCATTCATGGTTGGTTTGGCAACAAGCATTGTGCCGATGGCTGAAAATTCTTCGACTTCGCTGACGATGACGGGTTTATTGATCAAAGTCGCCAATAAGCTCATCAAGGCGCGGTTTTTCGAAACACCGCCATCGATCATTACCTGATTGATCAGTCGTTCAGCGACTTCTTCCATCACATCGATCACTGCTTTGATTTGAAAAATGATGCTTTCTAAAACGGCTTTCAACAGCTCATGAGTCGTCGTTGTGCGTTTCATGCCGACAAAGCTGGCAGTCATCGTATTATCCCAAAAAGGGGCACCCATTCCTTGCAATGCTGGGATAAAATAGATGTCTTCTTGACTGTCACTGGTCAGCACTTCTTGACAGATCTCAGCTACATCTGGCAGCGGAGCCACTTGCTCACTGAACCAGTTGATGGCGTCACCACAGGAACGGATGATGCCTTCTAGCGCAAACGCTGTTTCCTGGCTAGTTTGCCAGCCGACCGTCGTCAAAATGCGGCGATCCCGCAACGTCTGCTCCTGCTGCACTTGCATCATGATCGAACAACCGGTGCCCATCGTGATTTTTACATCCCCAAGGCTTTGACAACCTTCCCCAAATAATGCCGCTTGTGAATCGGCTAAGATCCCTTTGATAGGGATTCCGTGATAGCTACCGAAAACCGTATCAGCAGGTTTGATCGCTGGCAAGTCTGCTAAATGGATGCCAAAAAGTTTGACGAGTTCTGCATCCCAACGGCCCTCTTCAATATTGTAAAACAATGTTCGGCAAGCGTTGCTGGCTTCTGTCGCAAATACTGTCCCTTGCGTTAAATTCCACAACAGCCAGCTGTCCATCGTACCGATCGCCAATTCGCCAGTCCCCGACTTTTCTTTGATGGCTGATAATTCTTGGGCCAACCATTTCACTTTGGTGCCGGAAAAATACGGATCTAAACGCAAACCGGTCTTTTGATTGATCGTCTTTTCCCAGCCTTGTGCCGTCAATTCTTCACAAATCGTAGCGCTGCGGTTGCATTGCCACACGATCGCATTGTACAGGGGATTGCCGGTCAATCGATCCCAAGCAACGATCGTTTCTCGCTGATTGGTCAATGACAAGGAAACGATTTGATCTGCAGTGATCGCTTGTTCTTGCAACACTTGTGCCAGCAATTCTTGGACATTTTGCCAAATCTCAAGGGGATCATGTTCGACCCACCCGACTTTTGGATAAATTTGGCGATGTTTTTTATCGTAACGCTGCAGGATTTTCCCTTCTTGAAACAGTAAGAGCTTGGTACCGGATGTACTCTGATCTAAAACAAGCTGATAGGTCTTGTCCATCTTAAGCTCCTAGAAACGCAACCGCTGTTTTCGCTATGGAGCCACCGTCTAAGCCATAATGGGCAAACAGTTCTGACGAAGAACCAGTAATCAAGGCTTCATCCGGAAAAGCAATGATTTTTTGTCGAATGCCCGTTTCTTCTGCCAGCGTTTCCGCCACGGCAGCTCCTAAGCCGTTGTATCGGCTGTGTTCTTCCACAGTGATCACGGTGCCTGTTTCTTTCGCCACTCGTTTGACCGTTTCTGAATCAAAGGGCTTCAAGGAATGAACATTTAAAACGGTAGCAGTGATACCTTGTCTTTCCAATAGCTCAGCAGCATCCAACGCTTGGCGCACGGTTTCGCCAGTGGCGAGCAATGCGACATCTTGACCGCTTCTCAGCTCAATGGCTTTGCCGATCTCAAAAGGATAATCTGCAGAATCATAACAATCTTCAACAGGATTGCGACCGAGACGGATATAGGCTGGTTCATTTGATGCCGCTAAGGCTTTAAACATTTGGATCGTTTCAAAGCGATCTGCTGGCAACAGCACTTGCAAATTAGGGATCGCTCGTGCCACTGCGATGTCTTGCAAGGAATGATGACTCATGCCTAATGCCCCATAGCTGACACCGCCGCTGATGCCTACGAGTTTGACATTTTTATTCGAATACGCGACATCGACTTTGATCTGCTCGATACTGCGCATGCTGAGAAAACAAGCAGGGGATGCAACGAAAGGGCGTTTGCCCATATGGGCTAAGCCGGCCGCAATACTGACGATGTTTTGCTCTGCGATCCCTACTTCCACCAATTGTGTCGGTAATTCCTTGGCAAAAGGTGCTAACGAAGCGGAACCACGAGAATCACTGGTCAACACCGTGATCGCAGGATTCTTTTTTCCTTCTTCAATCAATACGTCGCACATCGCTTGGCGATTGGCAATATTATTTTTTCCCATGAGTCAAAACCTCCATTTGCTGATCAAGTTCGGCAATAGCTTGTGCAAGCTCTTCTGCCGTTGGCACTTTATGATGCCATTGCGCTTGATTTTCGGCTGCAGAATAGCCTTTGCCTTTGATGGTTTTAGCAATGACCAGCTTCGGTTGATTGGGCTGATGCGGTTTTTCTAATGCAGCCACCAAGGCAGCCATATCATTGCCATCAACGATATGCACATCCCAACCAAAGGCACGCCATTTTTCATCTAACGGCTCCACTGCCATCACATCTTCCGAGGCTCCAGTGATCTGCAAGCCGTTGCGATCAATGATGGCGGTCAAATTGTCCAGCTGGTAGTTGGCAGCCGCCATGGCTCCTTCCCATACCGAGCCTTCTGCTAATTCGCCATCTCCCAACAACGTATAGGTTTGATACGTGCGGTGATCCAGTTTGCCTGCCAAGGCGATCCCTACTGCGACGGGTAAGCCGTGACCTAGCGAACCAGTATTCATCTCAACCCCAGCTACTTTATTGTTTGGATGACCGATCAGTCGTGAACCAAATTGCGAAAAGGTGGCTAATTCTTCTTTCGGCAAAAAACCTTTGTCCGCTAAAACGGCCCATAGTACTTCTGCAGCATGTCCTTTACTTTGGATATACTGGTCACGATCTTGCTTTTGGGGATCTTTCGCATCCACATTCATTATCTGATAATACAGGGCCACTAAAATATCGGTACAAGAAAGATCCGAACCAGTATGACCCGTTTTTGCTTGATAGATCAGCTCTAACACGGATTTTCGAATCGTTAAAGCCTTCATTTCCAGCTCGTTTATTTCCATGATTGATCCCCTCTCAAGTATGCTTTAACGTCTTCTTCGATCGGATCATAAAAATCTGGCTGCACGCCGATGTATTTGCACGCTTCGTACAAGATCGGCACCACATTTTTTCTGACCGCCGCAACATGATGAATATAAGGGCCTTCAACGAGTTTGAATTCCAAGCGATTCAAATTCGCAAATTCTAGATAGAGATAGGTCCCTTGATTGTATGGTCCATCGATCCCTTTGCCGGTGCCCATCAGCAACGAATACTCGCCGTTGTCTCCATCAAAGCGACACAACGTATACTCGTCTTTGATTGCCCGAAAAGCGACTGATCCCGGATAGTTAAAAACAAAATGTCGTTGCGGCAAGATCGGTTTGGTCTCCGCGGTGGAATAAGCAAAAACCCCTAAGTGCTGTAGCAATTCGCCATTCTCGTTTTCTGGATGGCGGCAGTTGACATCCGCAAAGATCGCACGGTGTTCCCCCAACGAAGCGGCTTCGACCAACAGTTCCGAGATCGCCCCATGAACATCCGTCTCACAGACAAAAGGCAGACCTTCTTCTTGTAAAAGCGACAGGGAGGCATACGGTAAAATACCGATTTCGTCTTGTAAAGCCGTCCAACACTGGATGACCCCTGCATTGCAGCCATAGCTTTCACATAAGTTTTGCAAGGCCACTTTAAGGGCTGCCACCATCTCCAAATCTTTCGCCGAAATTTGGACTTCCGTATTGGTTTCGAAATAATCAATGACTGCTTGCAATTTATCTGGCTGCTGTTCTTTGACTTTCTTGATTTCTTGCACCACTTCTTGGATCGGTACTGGTGATAGCGAGATATTGAAACGCTCCAATAGTTCGCCTTCGTTGCAGATCACGGTCCAAAAATCAAAGGGGCGTGGGCCAACTTGCAAGATTCGTGTTTGTTTGAAGGTCTTGACGACATTGCAGGCTTTGATAAAGTCTTGCAAGCCGCGGGCAAATTCCGGTGAATCAATATCAGAATTTTTGACATAGGTGAAAGGTACCTTGAAACGGCGCAAGACTTTCCCGATAGCGAAAAGACCGCATTGCGTATCCCGCAAACGTGAACCATCGGCGGCTGGTGTCTCGTCTTTGGGTCCCCATAGTAAGACGGGGACATTTAGTTTTTTGGCTAGACGAGCACAGGCATATTCCGTACCAAAGTTTTCATTGGCTAGAAAAAGACCGTCGATTTTTGCTGCTTTGAATTTTTCGGCGATTTTTTCAACCCCTTCATCATCGTATAGCAAGCCATCTTCGTTGATATCTAAAATATCTACATAATCAATGGCCAGTTCGTCCATTTTTTGTCGTGTCAGATTGGCGTACTCAATGGCTGCTTCTGCACTAAATAAATTTCTTCTAGTCGGGGCGAACCCGATTGTCACTTTATCCATAAAACCACCCTTTGCGTTTTAGTATATTTAGCTAAATTTTTATTTCTTCGACGATTCGTGCTACATTTCTGCTCAGAAATTCCTTATCCGTCAGTAAAACGATTTTTTTATTAGGAAAGGCTGTTGCGACTTTCGCTTGATTGAAGCGGGTTTGAGGAGCTAAAATCAAAAAATCATAGTCATTTCCCACCATAAATATTTCTGAAAAAGGCGCGGAATTCACTTGGTAATGCTGATCATCCGCTAGTTGTTCTTTGAGCGCTTTGACGAGCAGTGCGCTGGAGAGCCCAGTTGCACAAAAGAGACCGATCTGTGTCATCTATTCACTTCCTCAAAATGTAATCCCTTACTTTTTACACCTTAAATATAGCATAAGCTAAATATTTTGCAATAGTTTTAGATAAATATTTTTGTTTAATAACTAAAAAAAGACAAAACGCTTGCTAAACGTTTTGTCTTCTTCTTATTTTTTTCTTATTTGATGCTTTCGCGTTCGACGATCGTCGTGGCGACCAGCATTTTCAGATGGTTTTCATCTTCACTGGTGATTTTCTCGATCAAGCGTCGCACGGCTTGGCGACCAAGGTACACTTTATCTACTTTGACGGTGGTCAGCGGTGGGTTGCAAAATTCCGCCAAAGGAATATCATCGAACCCAACGATGGCCAACGGATGATCGGGGAACACTTCGCGAATGGCTTTCATTGCACCGATGGCGATATTGTCATTGACCGCAAAAAAGGCGCTTGGTAACGGCCGCTGATCGGCACGCAAGGATTCCAAATAGACCTTCATGTCTTGATATGAGCCCTCCAAGGTGGGTTCTACTAAGGCTTCCGTCTCTTCATAATGGATCAGATCATGCTCTTGGATCGCTTGAATAAACCCTTGCTTGCGTTCACGGAAATTGTTGATTTGAAAGGTTGAGTTGATGATGCCAATGTCTCGGTGGCCTTTTTCGATCATCTTTTCAACGATCTCATAGGCGCTGTCACGATTATTGATGGCGACAAAATCAAAGTCCTGCGAATTAAAAATCGTATCTAAAATCACTAAGGGTACTTCCAAATGACGGAAGACTGCTAAATCTTGTTTTTCCAATTCCGTTCCTAACAATAGCAAACCATCTACTAATTCTGGGCGGATCTTTTCGATCGGGTCTTCCTCTGGCGCCAATGTGATATGGGAAATGACCAATTCATAGCCTAACGCGCTGCATTCCATTTCGATCCCCCGGATCAATTCAGAAAAGAAAGGCGTATCCCCTACGACATTTCCTTGTTTGTTCATTACAACAAATTTGATCTTTTGGCTTTCCGTTTTTTTAATTTCTCGCTGATCAAAATACCCCATCTCACGAGCGATCTTCAAGATCGCTTGCCGTTTTTGTTCACTGATCCCCTTACGATTGTTGATTGCATTAGAGACAGTTCCGCTGGAAACGCCAGCTTTTCGGGCAATATCAGAGATCACAACTTTCATTTGCTCACCGCTTTCTGCTTCTCATTCTGTTAAAAGTATAGCAAAAGAATTGTTTTTTTACTACCAAAAAAGCTAAAACAAACTAAAATTTTTAGTTTGTTTTAGCTTCTACTTTGATTAGTTACTTTGTTCCGCCAAAATGCAGAAGGATAAGGGGTCGATGGTTATTCTTGGCGCTGCTACGCCGCGAGAAGTGATCCCAGCTCCTTTGGGGTCAGCAATGATGTGCCAAGAAGCATTTTCTGTTGCCGTCGGTAAGCCAAAGGACCAGCTTTCTTCCGTGCTGTTGAGTAAAACGAACAAGGAACGCCATGGATGCTGTTTGTCACGATTGGGTACTTGATACGCCAAGCGATTTTCATTCTTTGTCTCATAAAAGACCATGCTTTCAGCCGTTTGGGTCGTGGCATCTCTCAATGGTGCATAGGACTGCCGCAATGCCCACAAGCCCCGATACAGCTCGCGCAACTCTTTGAAGGTTTTGGCACGTGACCAATCCAGCTGATTGACTGCCAGTGGCGAACGGAAGGAATTTTCATCGCCTTCTTTGGTACGGCCAAATTCTTCCCCAGCTTGAGTCAGCACTGCTCCTTGGCTAGTAAACAAAATGGCTGCTGCTAGTTTATTGCGGGCTAAAAGCTCAGGATCAAACTCATAATTTCTTTCCTTCACTGAAGCCTGCATGGTTGCCACCAGCTTGTCCCATAAGGTCAAATTATCATGGACTGAAGCATAGGCGATCACTTGGCGGGGCGATTTTGCCCAGCGCTCGGCGCCTTCTTGTGCGGCAACTTTCGTATTTCCTTGAATCGCCGTTGCCAAATTTGCTGCATAAAAGGTTTGCTTGACTTGCGGTTGACCATTCATTCCTTGAATAAACGCGCCGTCTGTTTCTTCAAAGACATCGCCTTTGATACTGTCTCTTAAATCATTGCTAAAAACAGCAACGCCTTCTGACAGTGCCCAAACATTACTTTTATTTGCTGGGATATTCGGCTGAATAATTTGATTGCTGCCGGCATCCCATGGCTCGCCGTATAAAATCACATGGCTGAAGCCGGCATCATCTAGGCGTTGCCGCAACTGGTTCATGGTTTCCACATCGATCAGGCCCATCAAATCAAAACGAAAGCCGTCGATTTTGTATTCTTGCGCCCAATATAAAACTGAATCAATGATAAATTTACGCATCATTTTCCGTTCAGAAGCCACTTCATTGCCGCAAGCAGAACCGTCCGCAAAATTCCCTGCATCATCTTGACGGTAGTAATAATCAGGCACCGTCAAATTAAACCATGATTCTTCCGTGATCGCAGTGTGATTAAAGACCACATCCATCACAACGCCGATGGCTTCTTCGTGCAGCGATTGGATCATTTGCTTGCATTCACGAATCCGCGCCTTGGGATCACTAGGATCAGAAGCGTATCGTCCTTCAGGTACATTGTAATTTTTCGGATCATAGCCCCAATTGTAGGCAGACGAAGTTTCATCATTGTCAAAATCGAAGATCGGCAGCAGATGAACATAATTGATCCCCAGCTCTTTTAAATAGGCCATGCCAGTTGGTTGACTTTCATCTCCCACCAGATGGGTCTTTTTTTCAGTGAAGGCTAAATATTTTCCGCGATTTTCTGGTGAAATACCGCTGTTTTCGGCACCACTGAAATCTTCGACATGTAATTCCCAAATATAGGCATCTGTGATCGACTGCTGACCGACGCCGTGACTTTCCTGCCAACCTTCAGGATCTGTTTCCTTTAAATCAATGATCGCACCGCGGTTTCCGTTGATCCCTACTGCCTTGGCATAAAGATCCATCGCTTCGATTTTCTGCCCATCTCGTTGAAACTCAAAGGTATAAAACAGCTCCTTGACGTTTTCTTCCGTCGTGACTTGCCAACAGTTGTCTTCTTGAACCATTGGCAGCGTCAGCAGACGATCGTCAGTCCCAGCAACACCGCTTTGATAAAGCAATACTGAAACGGCCTCTGCCTCTGGTGACCAGCATTTGAACGTGGTTTGCTGTCCTTGAAAAGTCACACCAAGATCATTCCCGTGATACGTATGTTCTTCTAAAAAACCGATCCTGCGATCGATCGCAATCTTTTTTTCTCCATACTGCGTGTTTTGTCCCATCAAAATTCCTCCATTCAACGTTTCTAACTATAAAAGCCAGTTACTTTTCTGCTATTTCTACCTTCTCATATTTCTTGAAAATTGCCAACAATAACTGACAGCGTGCATACAAAAAACAGCTAAGACCAAAAAAGCAGGCAATGTACATGCTGAAAACCAGCGCATAGGGTGAAAGAAGCATGATGACAATAGGGGCTGCAGTCAGAATATGAAGACTAAGTATTTTAAAAGGGTGCTTTGCGGCGACTTTTATGCTGTTCAAAAGGATCGTTTTGATTCCGCTATCGTAACGTGCGAGTAAGAAAAACGAAACTTGGAAAAATTGAAGCCACATGAACGTACAAATTACTAAGCCTACGGTAAAAAGATCAGGCGTCCCTTTTAGTTGGAAATAATACAACCAATCAGCAGTCAAAAGCCACAAAGAAAAAAGTAGACTGAGCCAGATAAGAGTGCTCTTTCGAAAGCTTTGGCAAAAGACCGACCAAAACTGCTGAACAACAGCCGGTGCTTTTCCTTCTATCAGATCAGTCGCCACTTTAGAACCCGCAGTAATGGCTGCACCGATCGTGAAGAGCGGCAAACTAAAAAACAAGAGTAGTACATTTAATAGGAGCAACTGGCTGAATTTCCAAGCGATTCGTGCGAAGAAGTTTTCTGAATGAAAAAAGTGTATCATGTGGGTTTACTCCTTTACTGATCCGACAACGATTCCTTGAACGAAATATTTTTGTAGAAGCGGATAAATAATCAATAACGGCACCACTGCCACCACGATCTTCGCTGCATTCAAGTTTCGATCAGAGACCGCTAGCAGACTTTGTAGCTGCTCGGAAGTCAAATTCCCGGCTTGTTGCATTGTTTCAGCAATGTTGACTGATAGTGTTTGGATATAGGTCATTAAAGGATAGTTTTCAGTCTTGGTCATATAGATCAGTCCACTGAAAAAATCATTCCAACTACCGACAATACTGAATAGAGAAACGGTTGCCAAACACGGCAAAGACATTGGAATATAGATTCGTCCCAAAATCTGCAGTGGGTTGGCCCCATCGATCCGAGCAGATTCTTCCAATGATTTGGGAATTCCCCGAAAGAAATTCATCACCAAGATCACACTGCCGATAGGGACTGCACTAGGTAAAATCAGGGACCAAATCGTATTCAATAATCCTAGATTGCGAACGACCAAATACGTTGGAATCATGCCACCACTGAAGAGCATAGCGAAAACCATCACACTCATGAATAATTTTCTCGTTCGAAATACTTTTTTTGATTTAGATAGCGGATAAGCCATCGTTACGATCATCACCAAATTCAGCAATAAAGAGATCACCACACGAATGACTGAAATACCAAAAGAACGCCAAAACTGCTGATCGCTCATGATGCGCTCATAAGCCGCTAAGGTCAGATCCACTGGCCATAGCCCCACAGCATTTGCAGCGACCGCACTGCTGCTGCTTAAAGAAAGTGCCACGACATTCAACATCGGTACTAAACAAGAAAGTGCCAAAACAATGACGATCAAATAAATTACTGCATGCCGTATACTAAATTTTTCTTTCATCTCTTTTTTCCTTTCCTTAAAACATCACTCTGTCAGTCTTCTTCTCCGCAATTTTGTTGGAAGACCAAATCAAGAATAGACCGATCACCGATTTGACCAGACCAACGGCGGTTCCTAAGCTATAGTCTCTACCGATCAGACCGATTCGGTAGACATAGGTATCGATAATATCGCCGCTTTGATACACAACCGGAGAATACAGGTTATAAATTTGGTCGAAGCCGGCATTCAAGATATTAGGCAGCGACAAAATCGTCATCAGCAAAATAAAAGGCATCATCCCCGGCAGGGTTACGTGCCAGACTTTTTTTGACCAAGAAGCACCATCCATCGTTGCTGCTTCATATAATCCCGGATCAATCGAGGTAATGGCAGCAAGGTACACGATTGAACTGTAACCAAAACTTTTCCAAACATCGGTCCCGATCAGCAAACGAGGAAACAGCTGATTACTACCCAAAAAGTTTAATGGTTCTACACCAAAGTTTTGTAAAATCTGATTCACCGTTCCATCAAGACTGAATAAATTGACCACTACTGAAGCCAATATGACCCATGAAAGAAAATGGGGCAAATATACGATGGTCTGAATGGAGCGTTTCATCCACTTTACACGTACTTCATTTAATAGAATCGCAAAAAGAATCGGTACGATCGTATTAAAGACAATTTTCCAGAAAGCGATGAAAATCGTGTTTTTAGTTACTAAGAAAATATCCGGTAAACTGAACAAATAGCGAAAGTGCTCGAATCCCACAAATTCAGAACCAAATACACCTTTCGCTGGCACATAATCTTGAAATGCCATCAACAACCCAAACATAGGACCATAAGAAAAAATCAAAATAAAAATTATGCCTGGTAAAATCATCCCTAGAAAGAAAAGCTGATCTCGAGAAAACCACTTTTTCTTTTCTTTTTTGCTTTCTTTTTCAACAGAAAGTTCCATTTACTTACTCCTCCATAAATTTTTTGCCTCACCAGCCGCTTGATGAAAAAATTCGAACAAAGAAAAGGCACCTGCAGTCGGTTTTCCTGCATACAACCTTGCTTTTCTTTGTTCGAAAGACGAGTGTCAGAACCGCTGGAGTGGCCGCTTAATTATCTGCTCGCTGATCTACTACTTCTTGCATTTCTTCAAGTATGGCTGTCCCACCTTGGCTATTCCAGGTTTCAACATAGTTGTCGAAGTTTTCCAGGGGTTCTTCTCCAGTGATAAACTTAATGAAGGTCTCTTCCTCCAGTTTCCCTACTTGTGCGCCGTTTCGTTCATTGGCTTTGATCGAATCAAAACGCGGTGGTTTCACTTCATTCAAGCGTCCTTGCTCTCTGATACCGCCCATCACATTATTGACGGCTAAATAGCGGGAGGCATAGCGGGTCCAGTCCACCGGATCAGTTTCTTCAGGGCTATCCAGATATTGCTTGATTTTTTCGGCGTTTTCTTTGATGAAGAAGTTGGAGATATCCTCGATAGATGTTTCGCCAACCGCCGCCTTGGAAGCTTCTACTGCATCATCAATCTCACTATAGGCTTTTAAGAAAACAACATTCCATGGACGAACCGTCCCATCGACATCCACTTTCGCATAGTCATAAATTTCCGGAAACTCGGCTTCAATATCTTCCGAGTTGGCAACTTCACCATAAATCAGATTGATCATCTCCATGATTTTTTCCGGCTCAGAAAAACCTTTGCGCACCACGATGTATTGCCCAGTGCCGCGGTTAGCCACGGCATTGACCCCTCCATCGCCGTTAGCATTTTCAAGGGCATAAGGAACAAATTCAGCATTTGGATCATTTTGTTTGGCTTGTACTAAGCCCCAGTCAGGCATGTGCCAAGGACCAAAAGCGATGCCCGTTTCTCCATTAACCATCATGGCATGGATATCGTCATACGTGCGGGTACCAAATTGCGGATCCATGAACCCTTCATCTTGCCAGTCCTTCAGTAGCGTTAGTGCTTCTTTCATTTCTGGCGTATTGGATCCATAAAACATCTGCCCATTCTCATCTTGGAGATACGATTTTGGGTAGGCTCCAAACGCATTCATGATGGCTGTTCCGGTATATGCCGTGCCGCCATGATTTGGCGAAGACAACCAGAAGGCCAATGGCAAACCAACTGCTTTTCCGGTATTGGCTAAATCATTTTCTTGAAAAGCAATCGCTGTTTCCTTCAACTCATCCAATGTAATTGAGCGATTGCCATCTTTATCCAGTTCAATACCTAGCTCATCTAGCCAGTCCTGGCGCAACCAGACAAGATTGGGCCCGAAGTCATCGCTAGTAGATGGGATCGCCATCAAGCGATCATCAAACGTGGCTGCTTCTAACTGAATCCCATCAAACGAATCATAGATGTCTTTTAGAAAATCGTCGGCATGCTCCTCAAATACTTCGGTTAAGTCTTCCACTAAATCATTGTTAACTAATTCTTCCAATTCATCTCTTGATCCGACGATCATCGTATCCGGTAGTTCCCCTGAAGCGATCGCTAGCGATACTTGACGATCATAGTCTTCCCCATGGGCTTCAAAGGCACTCTCCAGCTCGATGCCCAAGCGTTCTTGAATCAATCGAGTATATGCGTTATTGCTGTAAGAATCCCCCTCAGGCAGTTTCGAGTTCGGTGCGGTCTGGCGTCCGATCGTAATCACGGTATCCCCATTTTCATTGGTCTTTGCTTCTTCTGAACTGCATCCTGTCATAATAAGTGCTGAAGCAACTGCTGTTAACATTGCTGTCCCCCGCCTAAATTTCATTGTTTTCCTCCTCAAACTTTTTTGATATCCTTATTATACGCAATCGCTTCCACAGAAAATATAGCACTTTTTTCAGATTCATAGCACGATATCCAGAAAAATAAAACGTTTACAAATTCGCTCTGTTGCTTTTTTTGTTTATCGCTTACTATAGAAAGAAGAAGCGACTGCGTAATTTTCTCTATACGAAAGGACGGCGAAAACCATGTACCGACTGCTGCTTGCTGATGACAGCTACGATCAAAGAGAAGTGATCAAATACTTCTTGAGTCAGCATGAAAAAGAATGGCTGATCGAAGAAGCCAAAAATGGCCGCGAAGCCTGGCAACTTTTTCAGAAACAGCCCTTTGACTTGATAATTACCGACGTAAAGATGCCCTTTATGGATGGACATGCCCTAGTAGCGAGAATCAAAGAAGCAGTTCCTGAAATTCCTGTGATGTTTATCAGCGGCTTTGAAGATTTTCATTATGTAAAAAAAGCCATACAGTTACAAGCGGTTGACTACCTCTTAAAACCAATCGACCCTGATGATTTTTATGAACAAATAAATAAAATCATTCTTTTTATTGATCAACAAAAGCAGCGCGCTTACACAAAAACAATCGCACAAACCCATTACTTGAAAGAGATTTTGAGTAAACTTTTTTATGGCTATCCTTGGCATTCACTGCCGAAGGAAGAGCAATCGATTGCACAAGATTTTTTTAAGACTCATCCCTCTTTTTTTCTCGTTACTTGGCCGCTGGATTCTTGGAATGCGCCGGATTTTGTCCCATCGCTATCTGCTGCATTTCCTGAAATGTTCAGTTTGTTTTTAGCTCCAGCACAACTGCTCTTTTTTAACGAACCTTTGCCAAAAAGGGAAATCGAAGAGCGAAAAAACAACTTAACTACCTATTTTTCCAAACAGTTTCAGCAAAAAATAACACTTTTTGACAGCGGACCAGTTCCCCACCATTCAGGGGTGTATGGCACCTATCATGACTTACTGAGAACCAGTCAGCGGTCTTTTTATCAGCAAAACAAAGGGAAAATCTGCCAGCTGCTTCCGGGAGATCACTACATCGTCAAGAAAGCGCTTTTCGAAAAAACCGTTTCGTATGTGAATCAATACGAAAGTAAAAAAGCCCACGCGCTTGTGAAAACAGTTTTCGACTGCTTTGAAACAAATGGACGTGAGGAACCAACCAATGCCAAGTTTTATTTTGCGACCTTTTATCAAACAATCCTCGATCAGTGCACGATCACTTTTGATGCGGAGTGTGGCGCTAATCAGATTGGAAAAATACTGGAAGCGCCAAGTCTGCAACTAATTGCGGATATTTTTGATGCCCTCTTCCATTATATCCATGATGCATTGCTTCAAATCAACGGGAGCCAGTCAAATGACTATGTGCGCCAAGTAAAATCCTATATATTCGCTCATTTTCACCAAGAGTTGAGCTTGGATCGGTTAGCAAAGGAAGTCAATATCAATCCTAACTACCTAAGCGAATTATTCAGTACTTCTGAAGGCATGGGTATCACCAAATACATCAAGTCTTACCGTATCAAACAGGCTCAGAAGCGTTTAAAGAACTCGAACTGCAGCATTCGAACTATCTCCAAACAAGTTGGCTTTAATCATTATTCCTATTTTTGCAAAACGTTCCGAGAAATTGTCGGAATGACGCCGGATGCGTATAGAAAGAGAGGTCCCTCTTGTTAAGAAAAGTCCACGATTGTTTTAAAAATTTTCGTTTTCAAAAAAAGATCGCCCTTATTTCAATTCTTTCAAGCATTGTTCCTCTGATCGTTTTGACCTTTGTCGGGGTATCTATCATCCGAGCCTTTATCCAACAGCAGGAAAAAAGTGCTTACTCCGATAATCTCAAAAGTATCAGCTATCAGTTAGAAAGCAAGATCCACACCTATCGGGACAGCCTGCTCTTTTTAGCCAACAATACCGCCTTGACGCAAGAGCTTTCTAGTCAACGCTTCTCAAACTTTGATCAATACAATCTCTTTCAAAATACGATCGTGCCTTTGTTTCACAGTGTTCGTTTTCCGCAAGCAGATATTAAAGGCATCACGCTATACACCACGATCGATCTTTATGATCATGGGCAATACGTCAAAAAAATCACGGCTGATACAGCACTGCCTTTTCTAAAAGAAAAACCTTCGACCGAGATTCGAACGTATTTTGACAAAGAACGGGAGGAACTTTCTTTTTATACCAACCTTTTTTTAAAAGGCCATACCGCAGATTCCTTAAACTACATCGTTTTAACCATCGATCGAGCAGCATTGTTCACGAATCTGGATGCAGTCACTGAGGAGCCTTATGATTTGACCATTCAGTCAGAGACCGGGCAGACGCTTTACCGCATTGATTATTTGACGAAGCAGCAACGTACTCAAAAACAGTGGCTGGTTGGAAACGCAGTTATTGAAGAGGCACCTGTACTGCTGGATAATCATTGGCAAATCGTTTTTGTTAAAACCGCACAGTCATTTTTCAGCAGTTTACTGTATCTAGTTGGTGCGGCACTTATTATCTTTGGTTTTGTATTAATGATATTGGTTTTATCCAGCTGGTGGTTGGCTAAAACCGTGGTACAGCCGATCAACTCTTTGACCCAGCAAATGGCCTCTTTATCAATGGATCAATTCAAAATCGAGCACACATATTCTTCAAAAGATGAAGTCGGGCAGTTATACACCAATTTTCAAAAAATGCTAGATAAAATCGCTGAGCTGATCAATGAAGTATATGAAGCCGAATTGAAACAAAGAGAATACGAATTGCGGGCTCTGCAAGCCCAGATCAATCCGCATTTCTTTTATAATTCCTTAGCACTGATCAGCAATACTGCCACACTAAACGGCAATCACGAGATCCGTGAGATGGCTCAGCTGCTGTCTCGATTCTACCGTCTCAGCCTAAACCAAGGATCCAACCGGCTATCCGTCAGCAAAGAACTCGATCTGACGATCACCTATGCTAAAATCCAGCAAAAAATGCATCACCATTCCTTTGATTTAGTCCTCGAAATTGACTCAGATATCGATGAGTATCCGATGATCAATCTACTCTTGCAGCCGTTTGTCGAAAATGCCGTCTTTCATGGGCTTGATCATATTGAAGATGACCGCAGAGGGGTATTGACGATCCGCTGCCTCAAAGAAGGACAGTGGCTACGGTTTGAGATTCAAGACAATGGTCCCGGGATTGATCCTGAACAGCTAAAACAACTGGAGGAACCTTCTGATCAACATTATGGTATCAACAATGTACGCCAACGGCTAGCATTGTACTATGGCAAGCAAGCTTCCTTATCGATTCAATCAGTAAAAGGTGAAAACACCACAATTGTTCTACTCATACCGCAAGACTTACCTCCTCAAAAAAAACCGTCAGTGAAGAATGTTTAATCACTAACGGTTTTTTGGTGTCAAAATATTCAGATATTTATTTTAATGCTTGATTTCAAGTACCTATTCCTCTACAGCAAACGCACCAACCTCTAATAATCCTTGCCGACCCTGGTCTCGCGTCACGCCTTTTGCTTTCTTTAACATTCGTTCCCAATACTCCACGGTATCTTTTATAAAATCCTTGTTGCCGTCAGTACACCCTTCACGAATAAACAGCAATACCAAACCGCTAAAAAAAATCAAGGCTTCTTCATGGTATTTCCTCAGATCGTTTTCTTGCTCACATTGAAAAACAGCTGATTCAGCGATTGCTTCTTGAAAATATGCAAAAGAACACTCTTTTATGTAGGGACCACAACCAATATCATTTAAAAATAATGCAAAAAAGAGGGCTCGATTGCGACTGGCGAACACGTAATAGTCATGCCAAAAACAGTATAGAGGATCCAGTGTCATCACCGTCTCTTTTTTTGCTTCATGAATGTCATGGAAGACATCATCGACCATTGCCTGTTTATAATTTTGCATGTTTGAAAAATTCAAATAGATTGGTTGGGTCGATGTTCGTGCATATTTAGCAATGTCGCGGACAGTGATTGGCCGATAAAGATATTCCACCAGATATTTTTTTAAACAGTTGATCAAATATTTTTTCGTAATCGTTGCTTTTCTCATAATACCCCTTCCTTTCTTGAGGCGATCAGCTCTCGCTAACGCTCCTCTACTCTCACTTGCTTTCTTCCAGTGAAACACCACCAACACCCAATTTTCTTACTGAAAGTAATCTGCATACTTCTACTTTAACAAAAAAGAGAACGTTAACATATACTTTCTGCCGAATTTCTTAATTTTGTTTTATATTTTTGACCATTTTCCTGAAAAACTTCCCTGTTTTCCTCGGCTAAGTCTTAAGACTGATTTTTTTGATACTACTTGTGAAATGATACTATGTAATGTATAGTATGGATATGAACAGGAGGAGAGCCTTTGGATGCCCAATTAAAAAAAGGATTATTGGAAATTTGTGTTTTAGCCTATTTGCAGCACGGGGACTCTTATGGCTATGAATTAGTCAAAAATATTTCTCCTTTACTACCAATCTCAGAATCCACCCTCTACCCTATCTTGAAGCGCTTAGAAGCCAGCCGAGCGGTTGAGACTTACAACAAGAGTCATCAAGGACGGACCCGAAAATATTACCGCTTGACCAAACTTGGCAAACAGCGGATCGACGATTTTTTAACCAACGACTGGCCCCAATTGACATTGATCCAGCGATTTATTAAAGGAGGAACACTAGATGAACAGAGTTGATTTTATCAAGGCATTGGCTGCAGAATTATCTGAAAAAGTCAGACCTAGCGAGATTCATCAGCTGATCAACTATTATGACGAGATGATCGAAGATTTGATGGAAGAAGGATACACTGAAGAAGAAGCCGTGGCACGCCTTGGCTCCCCAAAAGAACTGATCCAAACAGTCACAGAAACAGAAGAGGTCGTGGTAGAGATTCCCCGCCGCTTTCATCCCTTTTTGCTCTTGATCTTAGTGCTAGGCTTTCCATTGTGGGGCAGCTTATTGTTAAGTGCCGCTTTGCTGATCCTAAGCTTTTTAATAATCATCTGGTGTGTGCCTTTCACCACTGGCATGATTGGTGTCACTACGTTTATCGGTGGGATTGCTAGCGTTGTCTTAAGTCCCATGCTGATGGCGGATGGTTTCTATCTCTTTTTAAGTCAGTTAGGCGTGGGGATTTTCTTATTTGGTTTAGGGCTTCTTTGTCTGATCGCCACTTATAGTATGAGCCGACCTTTTTCACGTCTTACCCACTCCCTTGTCGTTTGGCCAAAATCATTTGTTCAAAACTATCGAAAGAAGGCAGTCCTATGATCAAAATCAATAAGCGCTTTTTCGTTTTTCTCAGTCTGTTGTTTATTATTCTCGGACTGGTCATCACCTTTATCGGTTTTTCAATGTCAGGGTACTCACCTGATGCCTACCATATTGAGCATCGTCGTTGGTATCAACTGATTGGTTTCTACACAGACTAATCGGCAAAAACAATTATAAGTTGCTTTTTTCGTCAGAAAAACAAGTGATTTGCATTAATTTCATGTATTGATGAAAAAATTGAACTTTCCTTTTTGACCTCACCATATTACTATATAGGTACATCCTGTATCCTATTTCATAGGGTAACCAGAAAAACCCATACCATCCTATGGGTTTTTTTGTTGTTTATAAAAGCAAAAAAACGTGCCGCAAGTCCAGGTATCGCCAAGCCAGCTATTTTTAGCTAACCTTGGTAGAGCCTGTCTGCAGTACGTTTTTTCTAATGCTCGATTATTCCCCTAGTACTGGCTGTTCTTGCACAGTGCCAATAGGAAACAAGGCGCGAAACACCCGGCGAACGATGGGGCCTGCAATGAACAATTGCAACGGCAATGCGACAATCACATTTTTCCCAATGTTGCTTAGCCAATTGACGAACACCGAGTGATCAGGGTTTGGGTGCATCAACGCACCAAAGAGTGACATACAGATCACCATGCCGGCGATCATCAATGAAGAAATCAAACCGATTTTTTTCCAAGTAGCTGATTGATGGTCCAAAAATCGAAACGCCAAACCTTTTGCTGGACCCGAAACAATGAACCAATCCAAAATAAAGGCGACACAAAGGGCTAATGGCAATTCATTCCACGCCAATTGGAATGCCAATGCAGACACACCGACTTGGAACATGAGGTTGTAAACACTCATAAAATACACCATGAAAATACACATAAGTGTCGTATAGATCAAACTTTCTTTTTTGTTGATGGGCATGTAACAACTTCCTTTCTCTTTTTCGTACTCGACTATTCTAGCAGAAGAAAATTTTTCGTGTAAGTAAAAGTTTGAAAACTTTCAAAAAAGTTTTTTGCTATTTTTTTATCCACTTCTCTTGACACTTTCTTATGAAGTCAGTAGAATAGCGATAGATTAAATCGTACAGATAACAAGCGGGTTCGCTTGTCGAGAGAGAGGCGGTTTCTATGAGAATAGAAACGGTCTCTTTTTTTGCGAATTTTTTAGAGGTGAGAATATGGAAAACAACAAAAAACTCGTGGGGGCGATCCTCGCAACCGGATTGATGTCATTTGCAGGCGTGCTGATTGAAACAGCCATGAATGTAACGTTTCCGACATTGATCGATCAATTTACGCTTTCAACATCCGATGTCCAATGGGTGACGACCATCTACTTACTGGTCATCTCCATCATTGTCCCAATATCGACCTACCTTTTGAAACGCTTCTCATTGAGAACCTTGTTTCTAGCTGCCAACGCCTTCTTCCTTGTTGGCTTGGTGATCGACTTTTTATCGCCGACGTTTGCCATTTTGCTGATTGGCCGCTTTTTCCAAGGTGCCAGCACAGGGATCGCACTGCCTTTGATGTTCCACATCATTTTGACTTACTCCCCCTTTGAAAAGCGGGGAGCGGCGATCGGCTTAGGGAATTTGACCACTTCCATCGCTCCAGCGATCGGACCGACATATGGAGGATTATTGACCGCCCATTGGTCTTGGAATGCGATCTTTCTTTTCTTAATCCCAGTCTTACTGATCTCCCTAGTACTCGGCCTTTACTCGATCCCTAAAACGGCTGGGGCAAAAGACACTTCCCTGGATTTACTGAGTGTATTAGGAATCGTCTTGATGTTCAGCGGCTTCTTATTGTTCTTGAATCAAGTAGGCACCTTAGCGAGTCTACTGCCACTGCTTTTCGGTTTCATTGGTGCTGGCTTGTTTTATCAACGCTCAAACGGCCCGAACCCTTTGATTCGTTTGGCTGTTTTGAAAAACCGCAGCTTCAGTTTGTTTCTTTTCGGCTTTCTCGTTTGTCAGTTCCTTTTACTGGGCATTTCCTTTGTCTTGCCGAACTTTGTCCAACTCGTCTTGGGAAAAGATGCCTTTACTGCAGGATTAGTTATGCTGCCCGGGGCGGCCATCGGGGCGGTCCTTGCGCCGATCTCTGGTCGGTTGCTGGATAAAGTTGGACCGAAAAAACCGATCCTGTCTGGTTTGACTTTGATTGCCATTGGTTGGCTTGCCTTAGCCCTTGTTTTGCGTTCGCCTTTCATTTGGAGCCTAGTTGCCGGACATGTCTTTTACATGATCGGGATCGGCTTAGCCTACAGCAATATGATGACCACCGGCTTAAACAAGCTGACTCCTGCGTTGTACGCGGACGGTAATGCGATCTTTAATACGCTGCAGCAATTTTCTGGTGCAGTGGCGACGGCTGTGGTGGCGACCATTATCAATTTGGCACAAAATGCGACGACCGATTACACCCAAGGGACGGTCATCGGCTCTCAAATCGCCTTATTCTTTTTGTGGGCCCTGGTCTTACTGACTTTCCTATTAACGATCAACTACTTCCGCAAAAACACCGACAAAAAAGCTGTCAGCTAACTGCGGCTTTTCCAATTGAAAAACAACGAAAAAAAGCCGCCCTCCCTTGAGGACGGCCCATAAAAAAATCCGCTTCCGATTCCCCTTCTTAGTCAAAGGGCGCTCTCGGAAACGGATTATTTTTTTAGTTTAATTCAGCTGAACCAACCGCTGTTTTGGCTGTCACTGTGCCTGTAGTCGTCAATGAAAGCTGACGCACTTTTTCGGCATTCGTGATGACCGTCAAAACGTCTGTCTGTTTGCCAGCTGCGATAACGGCATCTAGATCCATCACTGCAAGCTTCGTTTCTGGTGTGACTGTATCACCTTCAGAAACAAGAACCTCAAATGGCGCACCTTTTAGTTCTACAGTATCCAAGCCCATGTGGACAAGAACTTCCGCGCCACCAGGCGTTAAAATCCCGATTGCATGTTTCGTTTCAAAAATGCTAGAGATCGTACCTGCAACAGGAGCATAAATCGTTCCGTTCGTTGGCTGAACAGCAAAGCCGTCACCCATCATTTTTTGAGAAAAGACAGGATCAGAAACTTCAGTGATGGCAACCACTTTCCCATCAGCTGGGGCATAAAGGGTTTCTTCTGAAACTTGTGTTGCTTCTGGGGCTGCAGTTGTCGGTGCAGCAGTCGTTGGTGCAACAGCCGCTGCTGCAGCTGTATCAGCAGCCAATTGCGGTTCTAATTTATTTAAGAAGGTAACTTTTCTAAAGACGATAGTGCAAACAAAAGTGATCGCAATCGTCACCGCCATTGAGATGAAGACCATTGGATAGTTTTCAATTTTAAATGATAAGAAGCCGGGCAGTCCCCCTACACCAATACCTAATGCACGGGTATTCGTTGCAGTGATCAGCATTCCACCGAAGGCAGAACCTACCATTGCTGCGACAAATGGGTAAACATATTTCAAATTGATCCCGAACATCGCTGGTTCAGTAACCCCCATGTAAGCAGAAATCGTTGCTGGAACAGAGACTTGTTCTTCTTTTTTATTGCCACGGTGAAGGAACCAAATCGCCAATACTGCCGTACCTTGCGCAATATTTGACAGCATGATCATTGGCCAAAGGTTTGTTGTCCCAAAATCCGCTACTAATTGAGAGTCGATCGCTAGCGTTGTATGATGCAATCCGGTAATAACCAAAGGCGCATACAAGCCACCGAAAATGAAACCAAATAACCAGTTTAATGGTGAGGTCAAGCCAGCATTTACGACCCAAGAAATGCCTGATCCGATTTGCCAACCGATTGGACCTAATACCATGTGAGCTGCTAAAATAGTTGGCAGCAATGAGAACAATGGAACGAAGATCATTGAAACCGCTTCTGGAATCCATTTCCGGAAGAATCTTTCAAGATAAACCAATAAGAAACCTGCCAGCATTGCTGGGATCACTTGTGCTTGATACCCAATTTTATCAATAGTGAAGAACCCGAAGTCCCACGTATAATTTTGGGCGATTTCTGCAGCAGAAGTTGAACTTACTGAATAAGCATTTAATAATTGCGGTGAAACCAATGTAATCCCTAAAACAATCCCTAATATTTGCGTGGTTCCCATCTTACGTGTAATACTCCAGGTAATCCCTACTGGTAGAAAGTGAAAGATCGCTTCACAGGGCAGCCATAAAAAGCCGTTGACACCGTTCCAAAAAGTAGAAGCTTGCGTAATGGTTTGTCCACCTAGAGCTTCTAACGGTACACCTTCTAAGAAATTTCTCAGCCCTAGCATCAAACCACCGACAATAATCGCTGGTAATAACGGGGTAAAGATCTCAGCTAACGTAGCAATCGCTCGTTGCACGATATTTTGATTGTTTTTTGCAATCGCTTTGCTTTGTTCTTTAGAAACACCTTCTATTCCTGATACATCGGTAAAATCATTGTAAAACGTTGAGACATCATTGCCGATAATGACTTGGAATTGTCCCGCATTCGTAAACATCCCTTTGACACTTGGAATTTCTTCAATTGCCTTTTCGTTTGCTTTTGTCTGATCGTTCAAAACAAAACGCATCCGTGTCGCGCAATGTGTTACTGCGGCGATATTTTCTTTGCCGCCAACATATTCCAGCAGCTTCTCAGCATCATCACGATACTTTCCCATAATTAATAAACCCCTTTCATATCCACTTGTATATATATGTTTTAATTACGCACTAATCATAACTTGATAGTTTTGATATTGCAAGCGTTTCAAACCAATTTTTTTCACTTTTTCTACAAACAATACAAGTGAATAGAAAAGGTACCGTATTAAAACCTTAATAAATAAACGTTTTTTAAAATATTTGATTAATATAAAATAATATTGCCAATGACTTTATTTACTGTTTATTTAACAAAAAAGAATAAAAAAACAGGTGAGATAAATTGAAATAGCTTACAAATTACGTTATAATCATCTTGCATGTATAGACAAGTTTAAAGGAGGACAACTATTGTGAATACGATTATATTGTCTAAGGAAGAATGGCTGTTAACGGATCAAACCGGTACGACCTATCCGTTTTCTGGGACAGACAGTGAACGAGTTGCTGCACTGACCGCGCAGCTGCAGAAAATGGAAGGTGGCGGGATCGTCTCTGAATCGCTGGTGTTTACGAATGAAGAAGGGACTTTTTCACTGGACCAATGGTTGACAGAAAAATTGAATCGTCCCTTTGTTTGCACCACGAAAGAACAGTATGAAGAAAAAAGTGCTGAAATTCCTTGGAACCTCGAATACTATGGCTACACCCCTGGTAAAGATGAATACTCGGTGGAGTCACTTTTAACCGTCGGCAACGGCTATCTAGGGCTGCGAGGCACGACGCCTGAGATGACCATTTGTGAAGCGAACTATCCAGGGCTGTATTTAGCAAGTCTTTACAATACGGTGGAATCTGATGTTTCTGGTCATACCATCAGCAATGAAGACTTCGTCAATGCACCGAATCTGCAAAAAATGTACGTGAAGATCGATGATGAAGTGATCGACATTGCCAACAATCAGCTTCTTTCCTTTAAACGGACATTAGATCTGAAGACCGGCTTGTTCCAATCAGTGGCAGAAATTGAAACAAAAAAACAAAAGAGTCTGCGAATCGAAACGAAGAAAATCGCCAATATGCAAGACGTTCACCAATATAGCTTGGTCTATCAGTTTACCCCGCTGAACTTTTCCGGCACCGTTACTTTCGTCAGTGAAGCCGACGGATCGGTCTATAACTATAACGTCGCTCGTTACCGTAGCTTAACCAACCAGCATTTGACCGTGAAAGAGACAGCAGCTGAACAAAACAAAGCGCATTTAGTGGTCACCACTAACCAATCACAGATTACCGTTGTCCAATCCTCTGAACTGTTTTCACAGGACCTGCCATTGGCTGAGCTGCACGCTGAAACAAACGACCAGCTCGTCCGTCAGCAAGTAGCCCTTGAGGTGACGGAGGGACAAACTTATCGGGTCGAAAAATCAGTCACTGCTACCGCTTATCGGCAAGAGGATCCGCAACCGGCATTTACGTTTTCTTCCTTAGCATTACCTGATTTTGCGACGATGTATACCGCCTCAAAACAAGCCTGGGCTGAATTATGGGCGAAAGCGGCCATCGAAGTCACTGGTGACTTGATGTCGCAAAAAATGCTGAATCTGCATACGTATCATCTGCTGGTCTCCGCAGCACCGAATGCTTATCAGGAGTCCTTAGATGCCAGTATCACTGCCCGTGGCCTACATGGTGAAGCCTATCGCGGTCATATTTTCTGGGATGAACTGTTTATCTTACCCTTTTACATTCTACATTTTCCTGACACCGCCAAAGAAATTTTGCTGTATCGCTACCGCCGCTTAGCTGCTGCCAAAAAAGATGCCCAAAAAGCCGGTTACCAAGGCGCCATGTTCCCATGGCAATCAGGCTTGGATGGCAGTGAGCAATCCCAAGAACTGCATTTGAACCCTATCAGCGGCGAATGGAAAGAAGACCACAGTCGCTTGCAGCGCCACGTCTCCTTAGCGATCGCTTATAACATTTGGCAATATTGGCACAACACACAAGACCGTCCCTTTATGGAACAATATGGATTAGAATTGATGTTAGAAGTCGCCCATTTCTGGCAAAGTGCTGCCACCTGGGATGATACTGCTCAACGTTACTTTATCGATAAAGTCATGGGACCAGATGAATTTCATGAAAGCTACCCAAATAGTGAACAAGGCGGCTTGAAAAACAACGCCTATACCAATATGATGGTAGTATGGTTGTTTGAAGAGATCGAGAACCTCCAACAACAACTATCAGCAGAGAGCTTCCAAGCAGTATTGGAGAAAACGGCTTTAACCCCAGCGGATATTGCTGCTATGGCAGATATTCGTACCAAATTAGGCTTAGAGATCGATCACGAAGGCATCATCGCACAGTTTGAAGGGTACTTCCAGTTGGAAGATCTGGATTGGGCCCATTATAAAGAGAAATATGGCAACATTTATCGGATGGATCGCATCCTAAACGCTGAAGGCAAGAGTGCTGACAGCTACAAAGTCGCGAAACAAGCCGATAGTTTGATGATTTTCTATAATTTCTCAAAAGAGCAAGTCAATCAAATTTTGGCGGATCTTTCTTACCAACTGCCAACAGACTATATTGAAAAAAATCTCCATTATTATTTGGCTCGCACCTCCCACGGCTCGACTTTGTCGCGGATCGTTCACGCTCAGTTAGCGGCAATGGTGGAGGATCAGGAATTGGCTTGGTCGTTATACCAAGAAGCCCTCTCTTCTGATTATCGTGATATCCAAGGCGGGACCACGGCAGAAGGCATTCACGCCGGTGTCATGGCCGCTACGTTGTTTATTCCGTTAACCACTTTTGCTGGGATTGATATTCGAGAAGAGCAACTGCAGATCACACCAAACTTGCCAAAAGCTTGGGACAGCTTAGCCTTTCAGCTAGAAGTTCGCGGCACCCGCTTTGCATTGAATGTTACACATGAAACATTGACGATCACCGCTGATCAGCCAGTCACGATCTTAGTGAATGGGCAGCAAGTTTCTCTAGAAGCAAAGAAAGAAGCAACGATTACTTACTAAAAGGAGTGTTACACATGAAAAAAGGATTTGTTTTTGATTTAGACGGCGTTATCACGGATACAGCTAAATACCACTACATCGCATGGAAAGAATTAGCTGCGGAGATTGGGATCGAGATCGATTTGAAATTCAATGAGCAGTTAAAAGGCATTAGCCGCATGGATTCTTTAGAGCGAATCTTAACACTAGGCAACAAAAATGATGCCTACACAGAAGTCGAAAAAGAAGCCTTAGCGACAAAGAAAAATACCCACTATGTACAATTATTACAAAGCTTGACTCCTGATGATCTATTGCCGGGGGTAAAGACGTTCCTTGATGAAGCCAAAGCAAAAAATATTCCTTGTGCCATCGCTTCGGCATCCAAGAATGCGCCGTTTATTTTGGACAAACTAGGTGTCATGCAAGACTTTGATACGATCGTTGACCCAGCAACCTTGAAAAAAGGCAAACCAGATCCAGAAATCTTTATCCAAGCAGCGCTGGCACTAGGCATTGAACCGGCAGAAGCAGTTGGCTTTGAAGATGCTCAAGCAGGGATCGACGGCATCAAAGCTGCTGGTATGTACGCGGTAGGCGTTTATTCAGGAGAAGAACTACACGGTGCAGATGTGATCGTTGAAAAATTGACGGATCTAAACATTGACGAACTTTTGGCGAAATAGTCGATTGCATTTCCAAATTGGCCTCGCTATAATAGCCAAAGAGGGGGCAATCCGATGAACAAGTTCAAAGAGATATTTTTAGATTTAGAACAAAAAATTCTAGCAAACGAATACCCTCCGCATTCTTTGCTGCCTAGCGAAAACCAATTGATCAAAACTTATGGTGTCTCCCGCGAGACTGTCCGTAAGGCATTGAATTTATTGCGGGATGCTGGTTATATCCAAAAGAAACAAGGGAAAGGTTCGATCGTTTTAGACTTGAATCGCTTTGATTTCCCGATTTCTGGCTTGACGAGTTTTCGTGAGCTGCAAGATACCCAACGCATTCCTAGTGAAACAAAGGTTGTCGAGATCCGTAAGATCGCCGTTTCGCCAAAGCTGCACGAGACCACTGGTTGGCCTGTCGCTTCTGAGGCATGGAAACTGATCCGTCAGCGGAGAATCGATGGAGAAGTGGTGATTTTGGATAAAGATTACCTTGATGCTTCTATCATCGAAGAGTTGCCAGAAAACCGAGCGAAAGTATCGATTTTTGATTACTTTGAAAATGATCTTGGCCTTGAGATCGCTTATGCACAAAAAGAAATCACTGTTGACCCCGTCAACAAAGAATTGCGGGATCTAATGGATCTGCGTCCTGAAGATCAGCATGTCGTTACGGTTCGCAGCCTCGTGTATCTAGAAGACACGCGCTGTTTTGAATACACCGAATCGATCCACCGACTGGATAAATTCCGCTTTGTGGACTTTGCCCGTCGACGCAAGATTTGATGGACGTATAGACGTGAAAAAGACAAAACAGACCTAGACTTCACCGAGAAGTCTGGGTCTGTTTTATCTTTCAATCCCCCCCTCTCGAGATGATGCTGGATCGATCCTTCCTCTTTTCGCCTCTGTCGCTAACGATTCATCCTTTTGCTTTCCCGGCGTTTGGCTGCCGACGAACAAAAAAGGCTCAATCATTTATGGGACTGATGAAAAGCACAGTTGATTTTGAACAACTCAGTCGTCCTTATTAACAGTCAGCCACACAAAAAAAGCAGTACCCTCTGAGAGGATACTGCTTTTGCTTGCTATTTGGCGTAATCCGTTGCGCGGGTCTCGCGAATAACGGTTACTTTGATATGACCTGGGTAATCCAAATCGTCTTCGATCTTCTTGCGGATGTCGCGAACCAATCGTACAGCATCCAAATCAGAAATCTCTTCTGGTTTGACCATTACACGGACTTCACGTCCGGCTTGGACGGCAAAACTGGAATCGACACCTTTGAAGCCGTTGGCGATATTTTCTAGGTTTTGCAAGCGGCGAATATAATTTTCCAATGATTCGCTGCGGGCACCTGGACGGGCTGCTGACAAGGCATCTGCGGCTGCAACTAAAACAGAGATAACCGATGTTGCTTCAACATCTCCATGGTGAGAAGCGATCGCATTGATCACCACACCATTTTCTTTGTATTTGGCAGCTAACTCAGCCCCGATCTCAACGTGAGAGCCTTCGATTTCATGGTCAAGGGCTTTCCCGATATCATGCAAGAGTCCGGCACGTTTGGCTAACTGGATATCTTCACCTAATTCTGCGGCAAGAACACCGGTTAGTTTTGCGACTTCGATCGAGTGGTTCAAGACGTTTTGTCCGTAGCTGGTACGGAAACGCAAACGACCTAAAATCTTGATCAAGTCTGGATGAAGGGTGTGAGCACCGACTTCAAAGGCTGCTTGTTCCCCATATTCACGAATATGCTCATCCATTTCTTTCCGAGATTTTTCGACCATTTCTTCAATTCGAGCTGGATGGATCCGGCCGTCTTGAATCAGTTTTTCAAGGGTCATACGAGCAATTTCACGGCGAATCGGATCAAATCCTGATAAGACGACTGCTTCTGGCGTGTCATCGATGATCAAATCGATCCCTGTCAATGTTTCAAGGGTCCGAATGTTCCGACCTTCTCTTCCGATGATTCGACCTTTCATCTCATCATTTGGTAATGATACGACCGATACCGTGGTTTCAGACACTTGGTCTGCGGCACAACGTTGGATTGCTAGGGACAAGAGATTTTTTGCTTTTCGATCTGCTTCTTCCTTCGCACGCTGTTCAGATTCTTTGACCATGATCGTTAATTCATGGTTCAATTCCTCTTCCGTTGATTTCATGATCAACTCTTTTGCTTCATCTCTAGACAGCGCGGCGATGCGCTCTAATTCTTTCTGTTGTCCATCGATTAAGTTTTCTACTTCTTTTTCTCGCTCGTCAATTAATTGTTGTTTCTCACTAAGTCTGCCTTCTTTATCTTCAAGTGAGCGTTCTCGTTTTTCCAAAGAATCGTCCTTACGATCAAGTACTTGTTCTCTTTGGAGTAAACGATTTTCTTGTGATTTTAAATCAAGTTTGCTTTCTTTCAACTCACTTTCAATCTCTGACCGATACTTCTGATTTTCTTCCTTAGCTTCTAACAATGCTTCTTTTTTAAGAGTTTCTGCTTCTTTCTTAGCGCTTTCGATAATTCCAGCTGCAGAATTTTGGGCGCCGTTGATTTCTTTCTCATGACGAGATTTCGTCACATAAACTCCTAATCCAAGACCGACAATTAAACCGATGATAGCGAGGAGAATGTAAAGTAGTTCCAATGAATCCACCTCCATACTATCTTTTTAAATATTTTGTAATTTTGATTAACAAAGGATAACAAAATTATCAATTCGCTACTTCTTATGTGGAAATCCACATACGTTTATTCTAATGTTTGAACACAAGAGTGTCAACTTTAAATAATAAAGTAAACTTTCGCAACCCTTCCTTTTTACGGATGTTTTTTCAACAATAGATGAATCTAGCAAAAAGCCACAAAAAAGCCAAACAACCTCGTTGTTTGGCTTTTCAAGACTTATTCGTCTAATGGTAATTCTTCTTGCGCTTCCTCGAGGGTTACGGTCTCTCCTGTTCCAATCCCGTAAGCATCGCGGACGCGAGCAGAAACTTCTAGCATCATTTCTTGGTGTTCACGCATATAGTTTTTGGCGTTTTCACGACCTTGACCGATGCGATCCCCTTTATAGGCATACCACGCACCGCTTTTATCAACGATGTCTTGTTCCACGGCCATATCCAATAATTCACCTTCTTGTGAAATACCTAGACCATACATCATGTCGACTTCCGCTACTTTAAATGGTGGCGCTACTTTGTTTTTGACTACTTTGATCTTCGTGCGGTTCCCGATGATATCTGTACCGGATTTCAATTGCTCAGCACGACGTACTTCCAAACGGATGGTTGAATAGAATTTCAACGCACGTCCACCAGGTGTCGTTTCTGGATTCCCAAACATGATCCCAACTTTTTCGCGAATTTGGTTGATAAAGATCGCGATCGTTTTCGTTTTGTTGATGGAACCAGAAAGTTTCCGTAATGCTTGTGACATCAAACGAGCTTGCAAACCAACGTGGGTATCACCCATTTCACCATCGATCTCCGCTCGTGGGACTAAAGCTGCTACCGAGTCAATAACTACGATATCAACCGCACCACTTGAAACTAAGGCGTCAGCGATCTCTAATCCTTGTTCCCCTGTATCTGGTTGTGATAACAAAAGATCATCGATATTTACACCTAATTTTTGCGCATACTGCGGATCTAACGCATGTTCGGCATCGATAAATGCTGCTGTTCCGCCATTTTTTTGGACTTCCGCAATGGCATGTAAAGCAACTGTCGTTTTACCAGAACTCTCTGGGCCGTAAACTTCTACGATCCGTCCTCGTGGGTAACCACCTACACCTAATGCAACATCCAAGGCCAATGAACCACTTGGGATCGTTGAAATTTGTTGATCAACTTTTTCGCCAAGCTTCATGATGGCACCTTTACCATAGTTCTTTTCAATCTTCTTTAGTGCAGCATCTAAGGCTGCTTTACGATCATCTGCCAAACGGATAATCCTCCTTATATTCATCACTTTCGTGTGTCGTTCATAAGATAATAATAGTCCTTCTAAAGGGAAATTGCAAGAAAAAACGAACAAACATTCGCATTAATTTAATAATTCCTTACGTATTTGATTTAAGCCTGCCATGACAGCACTATGCCGAATATAGGCGCGGTCGCGGTTGAAGTGATACAGCTGGCTTGAGACGCCTTTGTCAGAAGCTAAGGCGATCCAAACAGTGCCTTTGGGCTGGCCTTCTAGTTCGTCTGGACCAGCAACACCGGTGAAGGCCACCGCATAATCGGTCTCTGCTTGTTTGCGGGCATAGACGGCCATTGCTTCCGCACACTCCTGACTAACAGTCCCATAGCTTTCTAAAAGCGCTGAATCGATGCCTAAGAGCTTGCTTTTTGTTCCAGCAGAATATGTCACGAACCCACCGGAAAACACCTCAGAGACGCCAGGAATCCCTCCTAGGGTCGCTTGAAACAAACCAGCGGTCAAACTTTCCGCTGCGGTGACGGTTTTCTTTTTCTCGATTAGTAGATCGACGACTGTTTCTGCCAGCGAATTTTGTTCCCCATATCCATAGAAATACGCACCGACCCGTGCTTGGACGGTTTCTTCTAATGCATCCAATTGTTCGATTCCTTGCGCCTCATCTGCGGTTTTGACCGTCAGACGCAATGTGACCTCATTGGGTTTGGCATAAGGGGCGATGGTGGGATTGACTTGGTTCTCGATCAAATCGGCCAATTCTGTGACCAACGCCGATTCCCCGATCCCGTAATAGCGCAAAACGCGAGAAAGCAAGACTTCTTCTTGGGGAAACTGCTCTAACAGAAGTGGTTTTGCGTGGGTAAGAAACATCGCCTGCAGTTCACTTGGCGGTCCTGGCAGCAGCAAATAACTGGTAGCGGCTGTCTGATAAAAAATCCCGATCGCTAGTCCATTGGGATTTGGCAAAGACACACCGTCTTTGAAGACTAAGGTCTGCCGCAAATTGTTTTCCGTCATCCTCCGTTGACTGTTTTCAAAGAAGGCTTTCAATTGGTGATAACCTGGTTCATCTCGCACTAATTCCTGTCCCACATGGCGCGCAGTGACTTGTTTCGTCAAGTCATCGTCGGTGGGCCCTAAGCCGCCGCACAGCACGATCAAGTCGCTGCGTTTGTCGGCGATCGTCAGCAATTCCTCTAAGCGATTGGGGTTGTCCCCGACAACACTATGATAAAAAACATCGATCCCTAGACTTGCCAGTTCTTCTGACAAGAAGGTCGCGTTCGTATTCACCACCTGTCCTAAAAGTAATTCGGTCCCGACTGCAATAATTTCTGCTTTCATTCTTTTACTCCTTCATTTATCAGATACGTAAAAGTCTTTCATATTGACAAAAAAAGTCCAGAAAACTTCTGAACTTTCGTGACTTGTATCCTTGTTTTTATCGCTTCTTTATCTAGATCTAGAAATTTTACATAGAATCTTTAAAAACATTCGTATTTTTTATGAAATAATCGACCCCGGAATAGATCGTAAAGATCAAGCATAGATACAACATGATTTGATCGACAGGTAAACCGATCATTGAAAAGGGAATGTTGTTCAAGAACAAGAAAATGATCGCAACCATTTGTGTCGCGGTTTTGATTTTCCCCGGCCACGCAGCAGCCATGACTTCGCCACTTTGTTCCACTAACAACAAGCGTAAACCTGTCACTGCCAACTCACGGCAAACGATGATCGAAACTACCCAGCCTGGGGCTTTGTCTAATTCGACCAGCATGATAAAAGCCGTCATGACGAGCATTTTATCTGCTAACGGGTCAGCAAACTTCCCGAAGTTGGTAACAAGGCCTCTGGAACGAGCGATCTTGCCATCTAGCCAGTCCGTAATGCTGGCTGCCGCAAAAAGGATCGCTGCAATAAGGTGCGTGTTTTCTAATTGTGTCGTACCAACGGTCATCGTGCCAAGATCGATCGGCAAAACCAAGACCAAAATAAAGATGGGGATCATAATGATCCGTAATACAGTTAATTGATTGGGTAAATTCACGAAATAGACTCCTCTCTGCCGACTATTGTACGAAATAACGGCAAATCATGCCACTACTTCTGCTTTTCACCAGTCGGGTGCAACAGATAACTTTTTAGCTAATGATACCTCAATAAGGCGCATTTGTCAGATTTATGCCGCATCGTCTTGGTATTCAATCACGAGACGGACCGTCTTTTGTAACAATTCAAATTGCGGATCAGAAAAGTCCACTTCCTGTCCATTGGCCTTGATGGAGATATTTTGGCTTGCTCCCAGGGTCAAAGTTGCATTCGTGGCGCCTTCTGGCAGCGTCATCGATTGCGTTTCCCCCGCTTGTAGAGTGTATTGGTACACATAAGCGTTGTCAACTTGTACACCGACCCAACAAGAAGCATCTAGCCCAGTAAATGCCAATTCAATAGGGTTTTCCGCATCTTTCATCGTGATCGTGATCGACGATTGCGTCGAATCACTGGCAGTCATCGTCATTTTCGCTTCGCTGGATTCCGTCGTACTTGATGACTCCGTCGCTTCACTCGAAGTACTGGTTTCTTCCGTACTTGTCGTGGTGGAAGCTGTAGACGCCGAATTTTCTACCACGAGAGAAGAACTCCCTTGGATCATCGGTGTTGTATTACGGTCTTGCCAAGCCATGTAGCCCACGATACTCACGATCGTAATGGCCACCAGGCCTAATAGAATCATCGGCAAATAGCGGACGACAAATGAGCCGCTTTTTTCTTCTACGTGCTGTGCTTTTCGTGAGCCGCTGACGGTTTCAGGCTGCGGTCTTTTTGGTAAGGGAGCGTCTAACGTATCTTTGCCATCAAAAACGGCCACCAATTTGTCGCCGTCTTCTCCAACCGCTGCTGCATATTGGCGAATAAACGCGCGGACATAAAAAGTGCCTGGCAATTGATCAAAACGCTCCGCTTCAATTGCTTCTAAATAGCGTTTTTGGATCTTTGTCATTTGTTGTAATTCAATCAATGAAATGTTCTTATCTAAACGGGCTTGCCGTAATTTTGCTCCAATCGTTGTTTCGTTGGCCACTCGATCATCTACTCCAGTCTTTTATTCATCTTTAAAAAAAGCCCTAAAATCGCTTCGCTGCTTGTCGTAAGGTCAGCAAAGCTGCTCTATCATTTTAAAACAGGGGTTCCCTGTATCAGTCAATAAAAAAAACTCCGTCACGCCGATTTCCATCTGGGCGCGCCGTCTACTAAATATAACATTTTTTCCGTGATTTTTTGCAAAAAAACAAAAAAAGATTTTGCTTCAATAATTAAAGAATACCATAAAAGAAAAAGTCTGAGGATAGCCTAACCACAACTCGCAAACAAATTTTAATACTTTTCGCCAAATTGGCATCAAAATGCAAGAAAAAACCACCCTTTGACGCAAAAAGAAAACACTGAATGATCTAGGAGGTGGGCAGCCCTTGAGCTGTTGGGCCTTCCTCCTTGAATCATTCAGTGTCGCTTAAATGACAGCTGTTTGACAAAACCAGCCTTCGCTTAGGCTTTTTCCGTTGGATACATGTAAAAACGGCTAAACGCTTTAGGATCGATAAAGGAACGAGCCGCTTGCTGAACATCTTCTAAAGTGATCGATTGGATCACCTCCGGTAGATCAAAGAGCGTCGTTTCACCGAATAAGCTTTGGGTAAACTGGTTTGCAATAAACTCCAATGAGTTCAGTGATTGGAAATATTTCCCTAGCATTTTCTTCTTCAATAACGTCAAGTTTTCTTCATTAATCTCTGGGTCGTGCTGGAAATTCATTAAGATCGCTTCGATCTCTGCCAACATTTCTTTTGGCTCTTCAGAATCCCCCGAGAAATCGGCAAAGTAAAAGCCGCGATCCAAGTTCACTTCAAATCCAAACGTGTCATCGATGATGCCTTGATCATACAGACGCAAATAATTGGCGGAAGTATTGCCCAAAACCAATTGGCAGAAAAGGTTCAACGCATTTTTGAAGCGTAAGAGCTCTCTTCCTGATTCCGGCAGTTTGTTCAAGTCCCCTTTGATCCCTAACACGCCTTTAGCACGTGTCACTGGCATGGTAAGGCTTGATTCTGCTTGAATATCGGCAAAGGTTTCTTCAGGAAACTGGCGAATGATCGCTTGCGTTTCTGGAAAGGTCTTGGCCGCTTGATTGGTCCGAATCCACGCCATCGTTTCTTCCGGATCGATGTTGCCTACCACAAAAAGTGTCATGTTGCTTGGGTGATAGAAGGTATTGTAGCAAAGATACAAGTCTTCTGCGGTGATCTGCGCAATGCTTTCCACCGTACCAGCGATATCGATATGCAGGGGGTGCTTCGGATACAAATTTTTGATGATGCCGAAAAACTGCTGCCAGTTCGGATCGTCATCATACATTTGGATTTCTTGGCCAATGATCCCTTTTTCTTTTTCGACGGTTTCTTCTGTGAAATACGGGGCTTGAACGAAATCGATCAACGTTTCAAGGTTCAGCTTGATTTGATCGGTTGCCGAAAAAAGGTAGCTGGTTTTCGTGAAACTGGTAAAGGCATTGGCAGAAGCCCCCTGCTGACCAAAGGTTTGAAAGACATCGCCGTCTTCTTTTTCAAACAGTTTGTGCTCTAGAAAATGGGCAATGCCATCTGGAACTTGATGCAATGCTTCGGGTGAAAACCCGAAATGATTGTCGACAGAGCCATAGTTCGTACTGAAAAGTCCGTAAGTTTTATGGAAATCGGCTTTTGGCAGCAAATAAACTTTCAAGCCGTTTGGCAATACTTCTTCATAAAGGGTCTCATTGATTTGCTGATAGACTTTTTTATTCATGGGTCGTCTCCTTATCCAGGAAGAATACAGCTTGCAAGGACACGTTTTTGGCCAATGCTTGGACATCTGCTACGGTCACTTGAGCCAATTTCTGCATAAATTCATCTTCCGTCATTTTCGTATTCGGTACCCACTGATTCAGATAGGCTGTTTCGATCAGTGCTTGTGGGTTATCCAACGAAAGCAAGTACTGGTTTTTCAACATCGCTTTTGTTTGTGCCAGTTCTTCCGCTGTGACTTCGCCACGCTGCAAGCTTTGCAGCTGTTGTTCGATCAATTTGAAGACCTTGTCGCGGTTTTTGCCGTCGATTCCTGTTTGGACCGACAAGTACCCGCGAAACGTATCGATACTGCTGGAAGCATAATAAGCCAAACTTTCTTTCTCTCGGACATTCATAAACAGTTTTGAATGAGGGAATCCGCCAAACAACCCGTTGAAGACCATAAAGGCGATCCGCTCGGCTTGGTCATAATACACGCCAGTATGATAGCCTAAGTTCAATTTGGCTTGAATGATTGGTTCCCGCAAGATTTTCTCGCGAATGATATTTTCCGCCGCTTGCTGATAAAAGACCGGTATTGCTTGGTCTGGCCGATCGGTAAAGGCCATGTTCTGGAAAATCTCCGCGACTTCTGCTTCAACCACATCGCCGATCACAAAAAGATCGATTTGGTCATTGTCCATCATTGAGCGATAGGTTTGGTAAAGCTCTTTTGCGGTCACAGCTTCTAAGTCTTGGGGACGGCCAAAGCTCGGATACTTCTGATTCTGATCGTTTTCGAAATACAACTCTTGCAGCCCTAAAGAAGCCAATGCTTGCTTATCTTCTGCCACGCTGTTCATATAGGCGATCAAGTTGTGCTTTTCGATGGTAAAGTTCTTTTCCTCAAATTGCTCCTCGTGGGCATTCGGATGGAACAAAACTTCTGCTAAAAAAGCGGCTGCTTGCGGCAAGACTGCTTCATCTGACACATACTTCCCGTTGACAAAGGACATCGCTGCATTGATTTGATGCAGATTGCCCCGTTTGTTGACATTCATTCCGAAGCTGGCACCGTAAAGCTCCGCCAGTTGACTGCTAAATGCGGTCTGCGTCGGATAAGCCAAACTAGTCGTTTCTAATAAACTAGTCAATAAAGTCCGTTTGGCGGTCATTTCGGCCTGCAATGGTGCAGTGAACCGAACGAAAAAACGGATCGTTTTATACTTTTTGGTCGGCAGCACCGTTAACCGAACACCTTTTTTTAATTCAATAGACATGTGACACCCCTTCTAGAAGCAAAATTATCTCTTCAATTATAGCATAGCTGACAAACTTTCTCCTTGGCTCATTGATCAAACCTGCTGCAGCGAGCGTTTTTTTTTATAAATCTTGCATTTTTCGCTATACTGTCAGTAAGATTTAGAAGGGAGGATACAGGATGATTAAAGAATTTAAAGAATTTATTTTACGAGGAAACGTCATTGACTTGGCGATCGGGGTCGTAATCGGGAGTGCCTTCACCGCAATCGTCACTAGTTTAGTTGAAGGATTGCTGACACCATTGGTTTCATGGATCTTATCACTCTTCGGTAACGCCGATGCCTTTTCTGGCTTGGTCTTTGAACCCGCCAAAAATGTAGTCTTTGATTTTGGCCGCGTCATCACTGCCATTATTACGTTCTTGATTACCGCATTTGTCTTGTTCTTGATTGTCAAAGCAGTGAACAAATTACGCAATCTGAAACAACAACCTGAGGAAGACGAAGTACCAGAAATCACTGCAGAGGATTATTTAGAAGAGATTCGTGATCTTTTAAAAGCGCAAACGCCTACTGCCAACACCGTTGATCCACGTCCAACATCATTGGACGATACGATCAGATAAGAAACCGGCTCTTTGTCATTAAGGACAAAAGAAGCAATTCGGATTCATCCGATCCATCAATCATAGCGCTAAAAGAAGCAAGCACGGCGAACCTCTCTAGAGAGTCGCTGTGCTTGCTTCTTTTTTCATCCCGACATGCAGGATCCCGTCTTCATAAAAAGGCGGTGTAATGGTTTTAAAGCCATACTGGCCGTAGAATTTTTCTAAGTGGGCTTGTGCTTCGATCTCAATAGGCAAAGCCGGATAACACTGCTCAATGCGATGCAAAACTTCTTTGATCAGACGATGGCCTTCTTTTTGCCCCCGGTATGCCGGTGCCACAATGACCCGACCAAAATGCACCGTTTGTTCCTGCTGGAAAATACGGGCATACGAAACGACCTGCCCGTCCTCATCAAGGGCCCATAAATGTTTGGCCTGTGCATCGATCGCATCGATCTCCTGATACGCACACGCTTGTTCCACCACAAAAACTGCCGTGCGCAAACGGGCAAGTTGATAAAACTCCACCCCAGTCATTTCCCCTAACTCTTTTAGAAAAAACGCCATCCCATCACTCCTTATCTTGTTGAACCAAAAAAGAGTCAACAAAGTGTCAACTCTTCTTGTTTCAAACAGCTTCCGATAAAAATTCAATCTCAACAGTTCTGGTTAAAATATCTGAATAACTATAAGAAACCCGCTCGAATGAATTCTCGTTTGGATCCAAATCTACAACAAAAACTGAAGGATAAGTTTCTGTCAAAACGCCGCGACGTTCAGTTTGACGCTTACGTCCAGTCTGAGCAACTAGCATAATCTCACTACCGATACGGCCTTCTAAATCTTTCTTGATTGTAGCTAAAGTTGTTGGCATCGCATTCACCTCGAGCATCATTATACCACGAAATGCAGAAAATTTCAAGTTTACCATAAAATAATTCTACTTTCAATAAGATTTTTGTTAAACGTCTTTGATAAGCGCTATCAATTTTGTCCTACCGCGACTGAAAGCGCTTTTTATTTTTTCGTAAGACAGCTTTTCTTGCGCGGCAATCTGATCAAGTTCTAATCCTTTTAAATAATTCATTATAACCATTCTTTCTAAAGACGATAAACTTTTCGGATACTCTACCAACGATTCATTAACAAACAAATAGGTCTCTGCAGTTTCCGCACAGCGATTATGATCGGTCAAAAACCGATTGCCTTCCTGTGAAAGCTTTTCTTCCAGCGAGCAGGCATCGACTTGGGCTTTGCGTTTTTGGGCATGCTGCGCCCGCAACAAGCTGCAGATACGGTTTTCAAAGGATCGCTTAAACAAGATACCCAGCGTCGTTCCTTTGTCCTGATCGTAAGTCTTTAGACACTTATTAAAAACGATCCGGCCTTCTTGCAGCCAATCATCTAAGTCATAATCCCGCAGATAATATTTTTTATGCAAAATCTCAACGATCGGTCGATATTTTCTGAACAACTCTTCAAATCTATCAGAAGGGTGTGATACTTGTCCTTCTTCCCTGCGCATCGATATCACTCCTTTTGTTTTTGCTTCATTTGCTACAAAAGGAGCGTATCATAAATGGCTGGGACATCTTCTAATTTACCAGACCAACTTTGTCCCTAACTAAGGTCGCGCAATTTCTTTTCAAGTTCAGCTAATTGTTCCGGTGACCAAGGGGAATTGCGCCGGAAATTTTCAAACCGCAAATCGGTTTGATGCTCGTGGATGTCTTTTTCCGTTTTTTCCACGCTTTTGTACAATTCCCGTGCCGAAGTTCGTAAGGCACCTTGAGAGAAGATCACCCACTGTTCGGCTAAATCGCTGGTAGCGACGGTGACTTGCGTCAATCGATTGTTTAATTCACCAGCGATTCGTTCAATGTAGCTATCGGCGGTCTCTCCTTCTTCGGTAAAAATAACTTCCAGCTGATATTTGGTGTAACTTTGTGTCACACCAGGCACCAGTTGGGCATCAAAAACAACGATGATTCTCAAGCCTTCATATTTTGCATAATTCGATAGCCGGTTCAGCAAAGCTTCTCTCGCATCTTCTAAACGGTCCTGATTTTTCAAAAGAACCAGCTCCGGCCAAGCGCCAATCATATTGTAGCCATCCACGATCAGCAAAGGGGTTTTCATTGGGATGCCCCATTTCGGCTAGTAAAGGCCTGATACATCAACAAGCCTGCCGCCACACTGGCGTTCAAGCTCTGCACGTGCCCGGTCATTGGGATCGTCAGCATTTGATCCACTTCTTTTTTCAAACCTTCCCCCATGCCGCGACCTTCGTTACCGATGATCAAACCGACCGCCCCTTGGGCATTCCATGTACGGTAATCACTGCCACTCATATCAGTACCGAAGATCCAAAAACCAGCTTTTTTCAGCTGCTGGACTGCTTGGGTCAAGTTGGTCACTCGAGCCACAGGGATATGTTCCACTGCGCCGGTCGATGTTTTCACCACGATCGGCGTGATCCCCACCGCACGGTGTTTCGGAATGATGATCCCGTCTACGCCGCTGGCATCAGCGGTTCGCATGATGGAGCCGAAATTATGGGGATCTTCTAGATTATCTAAAATCAGATACAGCGGCTGTTCTTTCGTTTGGGCCAACAATTCATCCAAGGTCAAATACTGGTAAGGGGTGATCGCCAAGATCATGCCTTGATGGACCCCTTGGTCACTCATCGTATCCAGCTTTTGTTTTGGCACCCATTTGACAGGAACTGCCTGTTCCCGTGCCATTTCTTTCAGACGATCGATCTTTTCTCCCCTTGCCTCTTCAGAAAGAAACAGCTTGTTGCCTCGCCCTTCTTTCAAGGCTTCAGCAACCGCATGATAGCCAAAGACAAAATTATCTTCGATGGCTTCTCCCTCGGCTTCTTTGCGGCGATCCGGTCTATTTTCTTTTCTGGCTTCTGATTGGCCAGCTGTTTTTTTATTTGGACGCTTTTTTTGCGGTTTTTCTCGCATCTTCTTCTCCTACTTTCTTTATACACCAGTCTACCAGCTCGTCTAAGCGTTCTTTTTGCTGCGTGAGGTGCAAATACCCGATCAGCGATTCAAAGCCAGTAGCGATGCGATACGTCGTGACATCGGCATTTTTGGCACCCGTATGACTTTTACTATTACGGCCGCGGCGATAAAAATCATGTTCTTCTTCGGTCAGGATCTCTTCATCCAACATCTTTTGGATCAACGCCGCTTGGGCTTTGGCAGATACATAGTGGGTCGCCATATGGTGCAGTTGGTTTGGTCGGGTTTGGCCTTGGGCGACTAAATAATCGCGAATATAGACTTCATAGACCGCATCCCCCACATAGGCCAATGCCAAACCATTCAATTGTTTATAATCTCTCATACTTCTCGTCTCCATCGGGTTCCTTGCGGGGTATCTTCTAAGATGATCCCTTGTTCTTTCAACTCATCACGGATTTGGTCGCTGCGGGCAAAATCTTTGGCTTTGCGGGCGGCGATTCGTTCATTAATCAGCTGTTCGATTTCTTCATCTAGCAATTCTTCTGATACAAAATAAATCCCGAAAATCGTCAGCCATTCGCTGAACTTGGCTAATCCAGCGGTTAATAAAGCCAAGTCTGTTTCTGGGTCTTCGCTAGCTAAGTTCAGCCACTTCGCCAATTCATAGACCACTGTGATCCCATTAGCCGCGTTGAAATCATCGTCCATTTCTTTGATGAAACGTTCTTCAAATTCTTCCAGAACCGGTGCATTGACTTCCTCATCGCTGGCTTGATAGTGACTGCTATTCAAGCGGAATTTGGCATTTTCATAGGTCGTACGCAATTTTTGCAGATTGGTTTGTGCTTCATGCAAGGTAGTCTCGCTGTATTTGATTGGTCGGCGGTACTGAGTCGTTGCCAAAAAGAAACGCAGCACCTGTGGATCAACTTTTTTGACCATCTCATGCACCGTGACGAAGTTGCCCAGCGACTTACTCATTTTTTCTTCGTCTTCACCGATCGTCACATAGCCATTATGCATCCAATAGTTGGCAAAGGTCTTGCCGGTTTTTGCCTCGCTTTGGGCGATCTCATTTTCATGATGAGGGAAGGTCAAGTCTTGTCCGCCTCCATGAATATCGATGGTCTCGCCTAGGTGTTTGGTCGCCATCACTGAGCATTCGATATGCCAGCCGGGACGGCCGGCTCCCCAAGGAGATTCCCAAGCGATCTCATCGCCTTTTGCCGCTTTCCACAAAGCAAAATCCAACGGATCTTCCTTGATTTTTTGTTCTTCACCGGTTCGCTGGCTTGCGCCGACTTCCAGCTCGTCGATGGATTGGTCGCTTAATTGCCCATAGTGAGCAAATTTACGGGTACGGTAATAAACATCGCCATTGACTGGATAGGCATAGCCTTTTTCTACAAGAGCAGCAATAAAGGCAATGATGTCTTCAATATGATCCATCACACGAGGATTCATCGTAGCAGGTTTGACATTCAGCGCTGCAGTATCTTCATTGAAGGCGTTGATAAAACGCTCTGCCACTTCTGGGGCCGTCGTACCTAATTCTTTTGCTGCACGAATGATTTTATCATCGACATCAGTAAAATTCATCAAATAGTCCACTGTATAGCCGCGGTATTCGAAATAACGACGTACGGTATCAAATGAAACAGTACTGCGGCCATTCCCGATATGAATATAGTTATAGACGGTGGGTCCGCAAACATACATTTTTACTTTCTTTTCTTCCAATGGCTGAAACACTTCTTTTTCTCGTGTCAGCGTATTATAGATTTTAATCATCGTGGGTAACCTTCTTTCCTTTGATTCGAACGATCTTTGCCGGGATGCCGACAGCAGTTGCTTCTGCGGGGATATCCTTCAAAACCACTGCATTGGCGCCGATCTTTGCATATTCACCGATCGTGACAGGACCTAAGATCTGCGCATGGGCTGAGAGAAACGCACCTGTTTTAACCGTGGGATGACGCTTGCCCCGCTCTTTGCCGGTTCCCCCCAGGGTGACTCCGTGAAACAAGACGACATCATCTTCAATGATCGCCGTTTCCCCAATCACGACCCCCATCCCATGATCGATAAAGACCCCTTGGCCGATCTGGGCACCAGGATGAATCTCGATCCCGGTCAAGAAACGCCAAAACTGGGCCGTCAGTTTTGCCAAAAAATACCAGCGATGCTGAAACAAAAAGTGCGCCCAACGATGCCAAAATAAGGCATGGAATCCCGGATACGTGATGATGATCTCCAACGTTGATCGCACCGACGGATCGTGTTTTTTTGTTGCCGCAATTGCTTTTTTGAACCAAGTCATCTTCTCACCTGCTTTATCCAAACTTCTTGATACGAAAAAAGCGTCTTTCAAATAAGTTTCCTTATTCAAAAGACGCTTTTTTGCGTGGTCCCACTTTTGTTCGCAGTTCGGCACTGCCTTCAAGCGGGTAACGTCCGCTGCTTCGTCTTTGACTTGCGCCAAAGCCACTCCTAGGTGCATTTCCTAGCCTTTTTTGACCACTCTCACCTTCCGTGGCCTCTCTGAAAAAAATCGGCTAGTACTTCGTCTATTCGCTGTGTTTATAACACGTTATTCAAATGATCAAGGGCTTTTTCTTTCCCTAATAATTCAACGGTATCCGGTAGTTCTGGTCCATGGGTTTGGCCTGAGACCGCCACTCGGATCGGCATGAATAAATTCTTGCCTTTGATGCCTGTTTCTTTTTGGATCTCCTTGATAGCTGCTTTGACTGCTGCAGCTTCAACGACTGGCATCGCCTGTAATTTTTCTTTAAAGGCTGTCAAAACCGTCGGTACGGTTTCTCCTGCTAAGACTTCTTTGGCTGCATCATCTAATTCAGGGTGTTCTTCGAAGAACAATTCCGAAAGGTCGACGATTTGTGCCGCAAAACTCATTTGCGGTTGATACAAGGAAACGATTTTTTTCAACCAAGCAGCTTTTTCTTCGGTCAATGTTTCTTCGATGCGACCGGCTTTTGCCAAGTAAGGGACGCACATTGCCGTCAATTCATCCAGATCCATTTGTTTCATGTACTGGTTATTGACCCATTCCAACTTCTTGGCATCGAAGGCAGCTGGTGATTTGCTCAACCGTTCAGGATCAAAGATTTTGATCAATTCTTCTTGAGAGAAGATTTCTTCTTCCCCTACTGGTGACCAGCCTAAAAGTGCAATGAAGTTGAACATAGCATCTGGCAGATAACCCAACTCACGGTATTGCTCGATGAATTGGAGAATCGATTCGTCCCGTTTGCTTAATTTTTTCCCGGTTTCGCTATTGATGATCAACGTCATATGCCCGAATTCTGGTGCTTGCCAGCCAAATGCTTCATAGATCATCAACTGTTTTGGTGTGTTGGCGATGTGGTCATCTCCACGCAGCACATGGGTGATTTTCATATGATGGTCATCGACTGCTACTGCAAAGTTGTAAGTCGGCATACCGTCACGTTTTTGGATGACAAAATCGCCACCGACATTATCTGATTCAAAAACGATCTCGCCTTTGACCATGTCGTGGAATTTGTATTCAGTATTGCGAGAGACACGGAAACGAATCACTGGTTTCAAGCCTTGTGCTTCTTTTTCGGCTTGCTCTTCTGGTGTTAAGTTGGCACATTTCCCTGCATAATGGGGCATTTCGCCACGAGCTCTTTGGCCTTCACGTTCGGCTTCCAGTTCTTCTTCCGTACAATAACACTTATACGCACGATTGCTTGCAAGCAATTGATCGATCAGTGGTTGGTAGATATCGCCGCGTTCTGATTGACGATACGGACCGTATTCTCCTGGATTTTCAGGTGATTCGTCCCAATCCATTCCTAACCATTGCAAGTTTTCAAGCTGGCTTTTTTCACCATCTTCAATGTTTCTTTTTTGATCGGTGTCTTCGATTCGGATAATAAATTCACCGTCATTGTGACGAGCAAACAAATAATTGAATAAAGCCGTCCGAGCATTCCCGATGTGTAAATGTCCTGTTGGACTTGGCGCGTAACGTACACGTACTTTTGTCATTGTTTTCCTCTTCCTTCATCTGATTTCCAAGCCAGCCAAGCTGCTTGGGGCTTATTGTTCAGTTTAGTGGGAAAGACCCGCGTAAAAAACAGAACCCTCAAGTTGAATTGTACAATCAATAACCCAATTAGTAAAGGCAGCTGGCATATTTTACGCCAGCTGCCTAGGATTATTTCTCTGATTTCGATCCTTCTTTGTTGTCGATGCCGCGACCAGAATGGGCTGGTTTGGCAAAAATCATCCGCCCAGCTGCCGTTTGCAAGGCGCTGGTGACGATCACTTCGATGTGTTCATTCATGTAATGCTGGCCATCTTCCACCACGACCATCGTCCCGTCATCTAGATAAGCGACCCCTTGCTGCCGCTCCGTGCCAGCTTTCACTACTAAGACGTGCATGCTTTCTCCTGGAATCACCACTGGTTTGACCGCATTGGCCAACGCATTGATATTCAAGACCGGCACATTTTGAAATTCAGAAACTTTGTTTAAGTTGTAGTCATTAGTCACAACGACACCATCCAGCAATTTCGCTAACTTGATCAGCTTGCTGTCGACTTCGGAAATGTCTTCAAAATCGCCTTCGTACATCTCAACTGCGATGCCTTCTTCTTTTTGCAAAGCATTCAAAATATCCAAGCCGCGACGGCCCCGGACCCGTTTCAAACTATCGCCAGAATCTGCGATGTATTGCAATTCATACAAAACGAAATTCGGGATCAGCAGGACGCCTTCCAAAAAGCCGGTTTTGGCAATATCATAGATCCGGCCATCAATGATCACGCTGGTATCCAAAATTTTGTATTTGTGGAAATGGTCCGCGATTTTTCTTTCTAGCATCTGCTGTTCATCTTGCTCTTGAGGCTCTGCCTTTTTGTTTTTCGGGGCAAAGACTTTTTTCCATTCATCGATCCGTGTCGTCCCGATCTGAAAACCGAGATACCCTAACAGGACCATCACTAAGATTGGGGCGATCCCGTTGATAAAAGGAATATCCCAATTGTAAAAAGGAATCGACACGATCACACCGATCATCAGACCGATGATCGAACCAATTGCGCCAAACAAGAGATAGGTTAAGCTCAATTCACTTAGTTTTTCTTCAATTTTGCGAATACCGGCTGCAATATATTTCGCTAATAGTAAAGATAATAAAAAGAAAATAAGGGCTCCAAGCAAACTATTAGTGATGTTATTATTCAGCCATTCATTTTGGGTTTGCCCAATGGCTTGCCATGCGATGGGCATCAGTGAGATCCCTAGACTTGCTCCGGCAAGTACCATTAGTGCGGTAATGACTCGTTTCTGCATACATGTTCCTCCATACTCCAGTAGGTTTCTTTTGTTCAAAAATCCGTGCTGCCAAACTGACTCCTTCCACCAGTCAGCGGCTGTCGGTTGGTTCAATGAATGAACCAGCAGCGTCAGGGCAAGAGGAAGGGAGATTGCCCCTTTCTCTTGCAGTGACTCCACTTTAACGGAAGACTTTCCGTAAGGTTTCGGCTAAGGTAGACACGCCTTCGACTTCGATGCCTTTTGGCGGCTGCCAACCAGTCAGATTGTTTTTAGGCAAATAAACTTTTGTAAAGCCCAGTTTCTGCACCTCTTTGACCCGTTGTTCGATCGCATTGACTCGGCGAATCTCACCCGTCAAGCCAATTTCACCGATAAAACACTCCGTCGGGCTGGTGCCTTTTTCTTTATAGCTGGAGGCGATACTAACAGCGATTGCTAGATCGATCGCGGGTTCATTTAATTTGACCCCGCCGGCTGCTTTTAAGTAGGCATCTTGATTTTGCAGCAGCAAACCTGCCCGTTTTTCTAAAACCGCCATGATCAGCGAGACCCGGTTGAAGTCTAGCCCCGTCGTCGTGCGTTTGGCATTGCCGAACATCGTTGGCGTGACCAGTGCTTGGATCTCCACCAAGATTGGCCGACTGCCTTCCATTGCCACTACGATCGCCGATCCGGTTGCGCCTTCTAAGCGTTCTTCCAAAAAGACTTGTGACGGATTGGCGACTTCTTTCAACCCGCCTTCTTCCATTTCAAAAATCCCGATCTCATTGGTGGACCCAAAGCGGTTTTTGACGGCCCGCAAAATCCGAAAGCTGTGGTGCTTTTCGCCTTCGAAATACAAGACGGTATCCACCATGTGCTCCAGCATCCGCGGTCCTGCGATCGAGCCTTCCTTCGTCACGTGGCCAACGATAAAGATGGCGATGCCATTGGTTTTAGCGATTTTCAGCAATTCTGCGGTCGTTTCTCTCACTTGGCTGACACTGCCTGCCACACTGGTGATATCCGGTTGGGTCATGGTTTGGATCGAATCGATGATCACATAATCTGGGCGGATGTTTTCGATCGCTTTACTGATCTCTGACATGTCCGTTTCCCCATAGAGATAAAATTCCGTGTCGATGGCGCCTAAGCGCTGCGCCCGCATTTTGATCTGCTCGGCACTTTCTTCTCCTGACACATACAAGACCGTTCCGCCGATCGCTGCTAATTGCTGGGAAACTTGCAAGAGCAGCGTCGATTTTCCGATCCCGGGATCCCCACCGATCAAAATTAAGGAACCTGGGACCACGCCGCCGCCTAAGACGCGATTCAACTCAGCGAGTTTCGTTTGGACCCGCGGTTCTTTTTTCGGTACGACATCGGCAATTTTCGTCGGCTGCATCTTTTGCCCCGTCAATGTCGTACGTACACGACGATCAGCGGTTTCTTGGATCACTTCTTCTACCATTGAATTCCAGCTGCCGCAATTGGGGCATTTTCCTAAATATTTAGGGGAACTATACCCGCAATTTTGACAGACAAATTGACTTTTTGCTTTTTTTGCCATTGATCTCCTCCACTACTTCTATCAAACAGACCCCCAGGCAGGATTTACTGATTCGAGGAGCCAAAGCCGCCGGTTCGGCTGGCAGTGGTTGTATCTTGATCAGCTTTTAAGAACGGCAAGAAAATTCCTTGGCCGATCCGCTCGCCTTTTTTAATGACGACATCTGTGGGGCCGAAATTAGTAAACTGGAACATAATATGCCCTTCATTATCTGGATTGTCATAGTAATCGCTGTCGATGACGCCGACACCATTCGTCAAGACTAAGAAACGTTTCAAAGGATTGCTGGAACGATTTGTCAGCTGCAAATACTCGTCTTCCCCCATATAGGCTTTGATCCCAGTGGGAATCAAGGTTGGCTTCAACTGTTTTGCGGTCTCTTTCGCAAAAAGCGCTTTGACCCCATCGATCACGCCCGCTTTCCAAATGCTTGGCACCACGATTTCTTCCGCGGCTTCAAAGTCATAACCAGCCGCATGATGGGTGGCACGTTGAGGCAAGGTGATGCTTTTTTCTTTATATGATGTAATAATTTCAAATCCTCGTAATTTCATGGGTTCCTCCAATAATAAAACATATAGCTATTTTAGCATAGGAAGAACTATTTTCTTCATGGAAAACACAATTATCGAAAAGTCTTTACAATTTCTTCGTTTAAAATAGCTCAAAAAGAAAAAAGAGCATGACGAAACGCCCGTTTGCGAGTACAATAGAAAAAATATCAAAAAATAGGCGGTGGCATATGCGCGCAGATCTTTCAAACAAAAACCGAATCGTTGTAAAAATCGGCACCAGCTCGTTGATTTATCCCAATGGTGCCATCAATCTAGCTGGCATCGATGAATTAGCCTTTGTCTTAGCAGCTTTGCAAAACCAAGGCAAAGAAATCATCTTAGTTTCTTCCGGGGCGATCGGTGTTGGCATGAACAAGTTAAATTTGAAAGAACGACCCGTGGAGATTCCACAGCAGCAAGCCGTGGCCGCCGTTGGCCAATCGGAACTGATGACGATCTACAACCAGCGTTTTCAAAGCTATAGCCAGCAGACTGCACAAATTCTGCTGACCAGAGACATCATCGAATTTCCCCAAAGCCGTCAAAACGTTAGCAACACCTTAGAGCAACTACTTACGATGGGGATCATCCCGATCATTAATGAAAACGACACGGTGGCAGTAGATGAATTGGACCATCTCACCAAATTTGGCGACAATGACCAGTTGTCAGCGATCGTCGCTCAGTTGACGAAAGCCGAGCTTTTGATCATGCTTTCTGATATCGATGGCTTTTATTCCGCCAATCCGCTGAATGATCCTGATGCCGTTTTGTATTCCGAGATCAATGAAATCACCCCGGAACTTTTAGAACAAGCTACGGGAAAAGGCAGTCCTTATGGAACCGGCGGTATGACCAGTAAACTAAAAGCCGCCCAACGCATCTTAGACGTGAACAGTCACATGCTGCTCGCTAACGGCAAGCAGCCGAAAATTATTTTTGACTTGCTCGCAGGGGAACCTGTCGGCACCCACTTTTATCAACGAACGGAGGATGAGCAATGAGCAACTTGCAAACGATCGGTCAACAAGCTCAAGCAAGCGCCCAGACATTAAGCTTACTGAGTGCCAGTGAAAAAAATCACCTACTGGTAGCGATGGCCGATGCTTTAGAAAAAGCTACTGAGACGATTTTAGCTGCTAATCAACAAGACCTAGCTGCCGCAAAAGCCAAAGGAACCAGCCAAACGATGCTGGATCGACTGTTGCTGACAGAACAACGGATCACAGAGATGGCTAACGGCATCCGAGAAGTCGCCCAATTGCCCGATCCAATCGGTGCCGTGGATAAAATGTGGCGCAATGCTGACGATCTTTTGATTGGTCAACAGCGGGTGCCTTTAGGGGTCATCGGCATCATCTACGAAGCTCGTCCTAATGTCACCACTGACGCCGCTAGTCTGTGTTTCAAATCAGGAAATGCCGTGATTTTGCGTGGTGGAAAAGAAGCCTTCCACTCCAATCAAGTCCTCGTGACTATTTTACAAGAGGCATTAGCTGCCAATGGACACTCCCGCCATGCGATCCAGTTTATCGAAGACACGAGCCACGAAACAGCGGCTGAACTAATGCGTCTGACGGATTACTTGGATGTTTTGATCCCCCGTGGGGGCGCCGGCTTGATTCGTCGCGTCAAAGAGACCGCCACAGTACCAGTGATCGAAACCGGCACCGGCAACAATCATATCTACATCGATCAAGCCGCCCAGCTGCCGATGGCACTGGCGATCGTCACGAATGCAAAAACGCAACGCCCTTCTGTCTGCAATGCCATCGAAACGATCCTCGTCCATGAAGCAGTGGCAGCGGAATTTTTGCCAATGGTAGAACAGCAATTTGCCAATCAAGTCGAATTGCGAGGAGATGAAAAAGCATTGGCGTTTTTAAACAATGCACAGCTTGCCACTGAAGAGGACTGGGCAACCGAGTTTTTAGACTATATCTTAGGCATCAAAGTGGTGGCTTCGCTAGAAGAAGCCATTGCCCACATCAATCGCTACAATACGAAGCACTCCGAAGCGATCATCACTGATGATTATTTCGCTTCCCAACGCTTCTTGAAAGAAGTTGATGCGGCGGCGGTTTACGTCAATGCCTCGACCCGTTTCACGGATGGCTTTATGTTTGGCTTTGGTGCCGAGATCGGCATCTCGACGCAAAAACTACATGCCCGTGGGCCAATGGGGTTAGAAGCACTGACTTCCACCAAATACATTATTTATGGCGAAGGACAGATCCGTAATTAACGATATGCAAAAACAGCCCCCTGCTGTAGTGTCCCCCAAAAAGTTCGATCAAAAGCGAACTTTTGGAGGTCGGTACACCCGTGCAAGGGGTTGTTTTTGCGTCTTCTTATGCTTGTGCAGCCCGCAAAACGAAGGAAAGCGGGTCGATGCCAAACAATTCTGTCAGCACCCGATTGGTTGTGGCAAAAACGTCTGCTTCACAACTCTTTTTCGGACAAGCAATCGTCTGTCCTTTGCTGGAAAACGTATCCTGGCGGCTGCCTTCTACAAAAATCACTTCTTGTGTTCCTTTGCGATAGATCAGCCCTTCGTCTTCTTCCAATAATAAGCGAGTTTGCCACTGATTGATTTGAGCTATGGGCATCACCAAGGAAGCAACATCCAAGTTTTCTAGCGAAAAACAACGACCATCTGGCAGCTGCAGCATGAAGGTATTGAGTTCATAAGGCAAACAGGCATTGCACCCTCCTTCTGTGATGACTTGGCTCGTGAGGATTTCTACGTTCATTCGTTTCGTCTCCTTTCATGAATGCTTCATGTTTAGTTTATCACAAAACCTATGGCCCACGGCGGAGCAATTATTCCGCCTTAAGTTGGATGTTTTTCTTCTTCCTTCTTGCTATGCTAAGGATAAGAAAAAAAGTCTAGGAGGAGTCGCTATGAATACAGAAAGTTTATTAGGAAGAATCGTTACTGTCGTGGCAGTTTTAATCGCAGCATCTCTTGTTTTATCTGTCGTATTAGGCATTGTTGGTGGGTTGATCGGATTGATCTTCCGTTTCGGGATTCCTTTACTGCTGGCCGTTTTGATCGTTCGCTGGTTAACCTCGATTCGCCAAAAACCAAGAAAATATTATCGTTAATTGCAGGAAAACCAAAACCACCTGACTTTCCAAGAGTCAGGTGGTTTTTTCTATCCATCAGCCTAATGCGACATCTAGAACCATCATTAAGATAAAGCCTAACATGACGCCAAAGACCGCAAAATGGCGGCGACTCGTCAAGGTTTGCTGCGCTTCTGGAATCAATTCTTCCACCACCACATAAATCATAGCACCCGCTGCAAAAGCCAACGCATACGGCAAGACAGCGGACATACTCGTTACCAACAAAGCCCCGATCACACCCGCGATCGGTTCAACGATCCCAGATGCTTGCCCATACATAAAGGCTTTGGTTCGGCTTAACCCTTCTTGGCGCAAGGGGATCGAAACGGCTGCGCCTTCTGGAAAATTCTGGATCCCGATCCCGATCGCTACCGAAAGTGCTGCTAAGATCGCAGCTCGCGGATCATCAGCACTAGCCGCCGCCCCAAACGCTACCCCTACCGCCAAGCCTTCCGGGATATTATGTAGTGTGATGGAAAAAACCAGCAAGATCGTTCGCTTCAAATGACTAGGCAATCCTTCTGTTTCATGATTCGGACCAAAATGCATATGTGGGAGTGTCTTATCTGCTGCATAAAGAAACAAACCGCCCAAACCAAACCCGATACTGACCACCAGCCACGGAATGTCGCCATTTTCTTCGGCTCGTGCGATCGCAGGATCTAATAACGACCAGAAACTAGCGGCGATCATCACTCCAGAGGCAAACCCCAGCATTGTATTCAGGACATTTTTATTGATTTCTTTGAAGAAAAAGACTAGCGCTGCCCCAAGCGCCGTCATACCATACGTAAAGATCGTCCCCGCCAGCGCTTGCTGCCATGGCGACAATCCAACCAACCAATCCACCATTCGTCTGCTCCTTTGTCTGACTATTCTACCAATACTCTAGCATAGGAAGCCGTCAGGTTCTACTAGGAAGGCAGCAGCAGCCAAAATTTTTCTTTCACCAGCCCTAAGCCTTTCCCGATGAAATCCTCGGCTTTACTTGAAAGTTTCAACATTCATCGCTATAATGCTAGGAGACTCCATGTCAATTTATATAAAGTGAGGAAAAGAATTGATTACAGTAAGTGATGTAAGTTTGCATTTTTCAGACCGCAAACTGTTTGATGATGTTAATATTAAGTTTACGCCTGGTAATTGTTATGGTTTGATTGGTGCAAATGGTGCTGGTAAATCAACTTTTTTAAAAATTTTATCTGGTGAGATCCAACCTTCGACCGGGAACGTTTCTTTAGGTCCTGATGAACGGATGGCTGTCTTGAAACAGAACCACTATGATTACGAAGAGTTTCCAGTGATCGAAACGGTCATCATGGGCCATAAACGTCTCTACGAAGTGATGAAAGAAAAAGACGCGATCTACATGAAGGAAGACTTTTCTGATGAAGATGGGATTCGTGCCGCCGAACTAGAAGGCGAATTTGCGGAACTTGATGGTTGGGAAGCAGAGCCAGAAGCAGCCGTTCTTTTGCAAGGCCTGAACATTCCCGATGAATTGCATCATGTCTTGATGAAAGATCTAACTGCTGGTCAACGGGTAAAAGTCTTGCTCGCACAAGCCCTTTTCGGTAAGCCAGACGTCTTGCTCCTAGATGAGCCTACCAACGGATTGGATATCCAATCTATCAACTGGTTAGAAGAATTTCTAATCAACTTTGACAACACTGTCATCGTTGTTTCCCATGACCGCCACTTCTTAAATAAAGTTTGTACCCATATGGCCGATCTAGACTTCGGCAAAATCAAATTGTTTGTCGGCAACTATGATTTCTGGTTGGAATCAAGCCAATTAGCGGCGAAATTACAATCACAATCAAATGCCAAAAAAGAAGAGCAGATCAAAGAACTGCAAGACTTTATCGCACGCTTTAGTGCCAATGCATCAAAATCCAAACAAGCAACGTCTCGGAAAAAAATGTTGGATAAAATCACCCTTGATGATATTCAACCTTCGTCCCGCCGTTATCCATTTGTTGGTTTTAAACCAGAACGTGAAATCGGGAATGACTTGCTGCAAGTCGACAATGTCAGTGTGACGATCGACGGCAAAAAGATTTTAGACAATATCTCTTTCACCTTGAATAAAGACGACAAAGTCGCTTTTGTTGCCAATAGCGATATCACCACCACGACGCTATTCAAAGTCATCATGGGGGAAATCACTCCTGATACAGGTAGTGTTCGTTGGGGCGTCACCACGCAGCATGCCTACTTGCCAAAAGATACGACCAGCGAATTCGATACGGATACCCCGATCGTTGATTGGCTGCGTCAATACGCAAGCAAAGAAGAAGACGACAATACCTTCTTGCGCAGCTTCCTAGGTCGCATGTTATTCTCTGGTGATGAAGTATTAAAACCCGTCAACGTTCTTTCCGGGGGCGAAAAAGTTCGCTGCATGTTGTCGAAAATGATGCTTTCAAAAGCCAACGTATTGGTGTTGGATGATCCAACCAATCACTTGGACTTAGAATCGATCACCGCATTAAACGATGGTTTGATGGCCTTCACCGGCTCATTGTTGTTTGCTTCTCATGACCACCAATTTATTCAAACCCTTGCGAACCGTATCATTGCGGTCTCTAGCAAAGGCGTGGTGGATCGTGCCGAAACGACCTACGATGAATTCTTAGAAAACAAAGATGTCCAAAAACGCGTAGCAGAAATGAATCAATAAGCTGCTTCTACAAAAAAGAACGCTCCAGTTGCCTGCCACCAAGGCTGCAACTGGAGCGTTCTTTTTATTTTGTCTAATACTTCGGGCATGTTGGGCAGGTTACGCTTGTTCTAAACGGGCTTTGCCGAATGAAAACAGCGCCAAGCAGCCGTAGCCGGTATGACTGGAGATCGTTGGACCTAATGGATAATGATGAATAATAATGTCAGGAACTTTTTCGGTCAAACGCTTGATGACTTTCTCCGCTGCTTCGGCATCGCCAGCATTGGCAAAATAAACCGTATTGGTTTTTGATTCGTGAAGATTGGCGATGGTTTGATCCACGATTTTTTGGATCGCTTTGTTGCGTCCCCGCACTCGATCAACACTGCGTAATTTTCCCGCGGTATCTACGGTAATGATTGGTTTCACATTCAACAATCCACCGATCGCTGCGGCTGTTTTAGAGATTCTGCCGCCGCGTTCCAATTGTTTTAAATCATCGACGGTGACCCATGAATCTAAACGCAGTTTATTTTCTTCTACCCATTGGCTGACTTCCAGCAACGAACGCCCTTGGGCTTTTTGTTGGGCTGCTTCAGCAACTAAGAAGCCTTCGCCTAAACTAGCAGAGCGCGTATCGATCAAGGTGATCGCGACTTCTTTGTATTCTTCTTTTAGTAAGGCTACGGCTTGGACGGCACTTTGGAATGAGCCGCTCATTCCTGAAGAAAAACCTAAATAAAGGACCGGTGTGCCCGCTTCGACATATGGCCGAAAATATTCCATATAACGTCCGACATTGATTTGAGAAGTCGTCGGTTGCGCATGCTCTTTTAGTTTTCCTAAAAACCATTCCGTATCAAATTCTTTGCCCATATCATCGATATATTCTTTGCCATCTAATTCAATCAGCATTGGAATATAGGCGACATCTAGCTCCGCTAATCTTGCTGCTGGTAAATCACAGCAGGAATCTGTCATGATTTGAAACATGGTTTCACCCCTCTCGTTACCCCCTATTATAGCAAAAAAAGAACAAGACAGAAGAAATTCTCATCAAAAGCAGCCAAACTTATCGTTGACCGCTTCTGACACAGAAGTTCTTTGTCTTGTTCTGATGCTTTCGCGTCAGGTTAAATTTGCGCCCAAACACTTTCTAAGATGTTGGTTTGGCTGCGGTCTGGCCCTACCGAGAAGGTCGAAATGCGGACACCGACTAATTCAGAGATGCGGTGAACGTAATTGCGTGCATTTTCTGGCAGATCTGCCAATGTTTTGCAGCCAGTAATGTCTTCAGACCAACCAGGAAGTTCTTCGTAGACTGGTTTGCAGCGGTTCAACTCTTTCAAGCTTGCTGGGTAATGATAGATCAATTCGCCGTCTAGTTCATAAGCGGTACAGATTTTCACGGTTTCTAGGCCGCTCAAGACATCGATCGAGTTAAGGGATAGGTTCGTGATCCCTGAGACCCGTTTTGAATGGCGCATCACGACGGTATCAAACCAGCCCACACGACGAGGTCGTCCTGTCGTTGTCCCGTATTCACGACCGATCTTACGAATTTGTTCACCTGTTTCATCAAACAGTTCCGTTGGGAATGGACCATCTCCTACCCGAGAGGTGTAGGCTTTGCAGACACCAACGACTTTGTTGATTTTTGAAGGGCCCACACCACTACCGATGGTGACACCTCCAGCAACGGGGTTGGATGACGTTACGAAAGGATAGGTTCCTTGGTCGATATCCAGCATCACGCCTTGTGCCCCTTCAAATAAAACTCGTTTGCCTTCATCTAAGGCATCGTTAAGGATCACCGAAGTATCCGTCACATATTTTTTGATTTGTTGGCCATATTCGTAATACTCTTCAAAAATATCTTCAAAGGCGATTGGCTCTGCATCAAACATTTTCACGAATTGACGATTTTTTTCTTCTAAGTTGATACGCAGACGTTCTTCAAAAATTTCTTTGTCTAAAAGATCAGCGATCCGAATGCCGACTCTGGCTGCTTTATCCATATAGGCTGGTCCGATCCCTTTGATTGTCGTACCGATCTTGTTGTCACCTTTGGCATCTTCTTGCAGCTGATCCAAATGGATATGGTAAGGTAAAATAACATGTGCACGATCAGAGATCTTCAAGTTTTCTGTTATTATATTGTTTTCTTTCAAGTATGCTAATTCTTTAACTAATGATTTCGGGTTCACAACGACCCCGTTTCCAATGACACTGATTTTATCTGCATAAAAGATCCCTGAAGGAATCAAATGCAGTTTATAGGTCACACCGTCAAATTTAATCGTATGGCCGGCATTGTCTCCACCTTGATAACGTGCAATGACTTCCGCGTTTTCACTCAAAAAGTCCGTAATCTTTCCTTTACCTTCATCGCCCCATTGTGTACCTACTACTACTACAGATGACATATAATGACCTCTTTCTTTAATTAGTGCATTCCTTAAGTATTGTAACAAGATTCGCAAGCTCTTTCAATCTAAAATCGAATAATCGTTTTAAATTCTCATTTTTCAGGGGTAAAAAACGAACTATTTTCTTTGGAATAATTATTTATACACGTAAAAACGAATAAAGTCGACACATAAAAAAAGCCCTACTACCATCAGCGCAATGCAGACGGCAGCAGGAGCCATTGTTTTTCAAATAATTGGTGTCTTACCCGAACTCTTCTCGTGGCGAGACCGAGGAGAATTTATTGTATTCTTTGATGAATAGAAGTTCGACCGTCCCCCGGGCACCACTCCGGTTTTTTTCAATAATGACTTCGATCACATTGTTGTTTTGTTGTTCTTCTGGTTCATCGTCATCGTCGCCTTCACTGCGGTAGTAGTCATCCCGATACAAGAAAGCAACGATATCGGCATCCTGCTCGATCGACCCTGATTCCCGGATATCACTTAAAACAGGACGTTTGTCTTGTCGCTGTTCCACACCCCGAGAAAGCTGAGACAGTGCAATCACCGGCACTTTCAATTCCTTCGCCAGTTTCTTTAATTGGCGAGAGATCTCAGAGACTTCTTGTTGGCGGTTTTCGCGACCCGTTCCTTCAATCAGCTGCAAATAGTCGATCAAAATCAAGCCGAGATTGCCTTTTTCTTGCGCCAGTTTCCGACAACGCGCCCGGATCTCAGAGATCTTGATCCCGGGGGTATCATCGATATAGATATTGGCGTTAGAAAGACTGCCCATGGCAACGATCAAATTCCGCCATTCTTCTTCTGAGAGCTGCCCCGTCCGCAAGTGACTAGCCTCAATCGAGCCTTCCGCACAAAGCATCCGGTTGACCAATGATTCAGCCCCCATTTCCAGACTAAAGATCGCTACGGAACGATCGGTTTTCGTTCCGACATTTTGCGCGATATTCAAGGCAAACGCGGTTTTCCCTACCGCGGGGCGGGCAGCGAGAATAATCAGCTCTTCTTTTTGCAGCCCCGCCGTCATTTTGTCTAAAGCCGCATAACCCGTAGGTAATCCGGTGATTTCTTCGTTGTTTTGCGCCAACTGATCGATCGTTTCGATCGTCCGATTCAAGACTTCCGCTATCGATTGGAAGCCATTGCTGTTGCGCTTTTCGGATACTTCTAAAATACTTTTTTCTGCTTGATCAATGATCGATTGTACATCTTCATCTTGTTCAAAGCCTTTGGTTACGATACGGCTCGCTGTTTGGATTAGATTGCGCAGCGTGGCTTTGTCGTCAACGATCTTCGCATAATAAGCAATACTTGCTGCTGATGGTGAAGCTTGACTCAGTTCAGTCAGATACGTCAGACCGCCAACATCTTCAAGACTGTTGCTTTTTTCAATTTCTGCTTTCAACGTAATCAAGTCGATCGATTCACTACGGTCGTTCAACTGGATCATTGCTTGAAAAATTATTTGATGGCTGCGGCGATAAAAATCTTCTGGGGCGATTACTTCCATTGCATCGATGATCGCATCGGCATCTAAAAAGACTGCCCCTAGGACCGCTTGTTCCGCTTCAATATCTTGTGGGGGAACTTGATTTTGCCAAACTTCATTCATGCCATTCGCTCCTTCGTCCATTCATTCTACAAGATTCCCATCCAAAGTACAAGATTGCTTGGACGTTTGCCGAAAAAAACCCCAACATGTGACTGTTGGGAGTAATGCTTATTCTTGAATGGTATGAACATTGATCGTTGCTGTTACTTGTGGGTGCAATTTTACAGGTACTTGCGTAAACCCTAATGCACGAATCGGCTGATCCAATTCGATTTTGCGTTTGTCGATCTTAATTTTGTATTGCTTGTTCAAGGCATCGGCAATTTGTTTTGATGGGATCGAACCGAACAAGCGGCCATCTTCCCCTGCTTTGGCATTGATCTTCACGACGGTTTCTTCTTTTTCAAGAAGTGCTTTTAACTCTTTCGCTTCTGCTAAGACTTCCGCATCTTGTTTTTCTTTGGCTTTTTGTTTGCCTTTTAATTCTGCCATGCTTTCATTGTTGGCAGGTTTGGCTAAGTTGTTTTTGATCAGGAAGTTTTGTGCGTAGCCATTAGGGACTTCCTTGATATCGCCTTTTTTGCCTTTGCCTTTGACATCTTGTAAGAAAATAACTTTCATCTTGGTCACTCCTTGTTATTGTTCATTTTTCGTTAATTCCGCTCGCAACTGGTTTTCTACATCGCCAATGCTGCTGTTTTTTATTTGCGTGGCTGCGTTGGTAAAATGTCCGCCGCCGCCTAATGCCTCCATCAAGGTTTGTACATTGACTTTTCCGGTACTTCTAGCACTAATACCGATCAAATCTCCTGGCTGTTTCGTAATGACAAACGCGGCATGGATCCCATTGATCGATAGCAGAGTATCGGCCGCTTTTGCAACGGTGACACTATCGTACACCCGATCTTCATCCGCTGCAGCAATCACGATATCTTCTCGGAAATGCTGGCTGCGAGAAACCAGTTCACTGATCATCAAATAGGAATCTAAATCCGTACTCAACATGTATTGAACCAATGACGTATCTGCGCCTTGATTTTTCAAATAGCCAGCAATATCAAAGGTCCGACCAGTGGTTCGCACCGTGAAGTTCTTCGTATCCACGTAGATTCCCGCTAATAAAGAAGTCGTAATAAATTTAGGGACTTGCGATCTGCGAGAAGCGCGATACTGGATCAATTCTGCTACCAGTTCCGATGCTGAAGACGCGGAAGATTCAATATACGTCAATAATGGCTTATCGGGAAACTCATCCCCGCGACGATGGTGATCGATCACTGCGATTTTGTCAAATTCATCATAGACCGCTTGCGAGATCGACATCGACGGCTTATGGTAATCTACCATCACTAAGACACTTTCTTCATTTGATAAATTGACTGCTTCTTCCCCACTGATCACAAATCGTTCCAGCTCGGGGTATTTTTTCAATTCTTCCAATGCCCGCTGAATGTCGGCGGTGATCTCTTTCGGATTTAAAATGATGTAGCATTCTTTGTCGCTCATCATCGCCATGTAAGCCACCCCAAAAGCCGAACCTAAAGCATCCATGTCCGGGTAACGATGACCCATGATAAAGATCCGCTGGTTTTCAGCAAAAATCTTTCTCAACGCCGTACTCATGGCACGAGAACGAACACGCGTTCTCTTCGGCGTACCATCCGTATTACCGCCAAAGAATTGCGGTTTTGCTTCTTCTTTGGCTTCTTTTAAAACGACTTGATCGCCGCCACGAACTAACGCAATGTCGAGATTGTTTTGTGCCACTTCACCAATCTCTTCAAAAGACTCTTCCCCATAGGAGATTCCCATACTGATCGTTAATGCCAGATCATTTTTTTCCGCAACTTGCCGTACTCTAGTCAAAAATTGGAATTTTTCTTCCTTCATCCGCTCAATATCTGAATACTTCGCGACGAAAAGAAACCGCTCGGAATTGATTCGTTTGTAAAAAACATGATTCTCACTTGCCCAATCAGAAATCAGTGTCGTGATCAGCGAGTTCAAATAAGAAACTTGTTTGTCGTCTTTTTTCTCAATCAAATCATCGTAATTATCAATTGAAATCAACCCAATTGCTGCCATCTTTTTTACCCCTCAATGTATCATCCCATTTTTTTGAAGCTTTGTTCCTTATTTTACCACAAAACAATCAAATAGGCGATTGATGCAAAAAGTTCCACGTGAAACTTTTTTGATGAGATAATCATGGGAAAATTTCTGTCACTCGTTATTTTATCTGTATATAAAATAACAAGTATTTCTTCAGTAGATAAAAAAATTGACAAGCTTCAAAAGAAACTTGTCAATGAAAATCATTCGATTTATTCTTCGCCTACGAATGGAAGTAATCCCATAATACGCGCACGTTTGATTGCAATGGTAAGTTTGCGTTGGTTTTTCGCACCAGTACCAGTTACACGACGTGGTAAAATTTTACCGCGTTCTGAAATGAAACGTTTTAGTAATTCAATATCTTTATAATCGATATGTTCAATATGGTTTGCAGCAATGTAGTCTACTTTACGACGTTTGCGTCCGCCTCTTCTTTGTTGTGCCATCCTATTTCCCTCCTATCAATTTCTTAGAATGGTAAATCATCGTCTGAAATGTCGATTGATGAGTTTCCGAATGGATCGGAGTTGTCTCGATCAAAATTAGGCATTCCTGATGGTTGAGAGGATTGAGTTTGATTTGAGTTATTGTTACCAAATCCAGAAGAACTATTTGAGTTATACGTATTGCTGCTGCCAGATCCGCTATCAGTTGTGCGTCTTTGCTCGGAAGCATTTCGCGATTCTAATAATTGGAAGTTGTCAGCAACGACTTCTGTTACATAAACACGTTGGCCTTGTTGGTTGTCGTATGAACGGGTTTGAATACGTCCAGTAACCCCTAATAAAGTTCCTTTGCGTGCATAGTTTGCTAATGTTTCCGCTGGTTTTCTCCAAATAACACAGTTGATGAAATCAGCTTCGCGCTCTCCACTTTGGTTGGTAAAATTGCGATTTACCGCCAAGGTAAAGGTTGCGACACCAGTGCCATTAGAAGTGTAACGTAAATCAGGATCTTTGGTTAGTCTTCCTACTAGTACAACATTATTAATCAAAGTTCATCATCTCCTCATCGCTTTTGTTTCATGTGAAACAATATTATGCTTCTTCTTTGACAATCATGTGACGGATAATGTCATCATTGATTTTCGCAAGACGGTCAAACTCGTTGATTGCACTTGCAGTTGTTGAAGAAGAAACTTTAACGATGTGATAGATACCCTCACGGAATCCATCCATTTCATACGCTAGACGGCGTTTTTGCCAATCTTTTGATTCGATAACTTCAGCGCCGTTATCAGTTAAGATTGAGTCAAAACGAGCGATCAATGCGGCTTTTGCTTCTTCATCAATGTTTGGACGAATGATATATAAGATCTCATATTTCGTGTTTTCCATTGATTTTTCACCTCCCTGTGGACTTTGGCCCCTAGTTTTCTAGGAGCAGAGAGAGTGGTCTAATTAGACTACTCACAAATAATTATTATACACTTTTTTCGTCCCTACTGCAAGCTATTTTTTGCGTCCCTGCATCTACCCATCACCGCAAACAATCGCTTACACTGATAAATACGTCAGCTGCTGCCGATTTTTTGAAAAAGAGTAAAAAGACAGCAAGCTGCAGGTTCGCAGGTTGCTGTCTTCCTAGAAAATGTATTGCTTATTCTTGTGTATCCGTGGTGTCTTCCGTTGTTTCTTCCACAACTGGCACGTCTTGTCCCGCTGTTTCTTCGGCAGTCGTTAGTTCTTCTTCGACTTCCGGTTCAACCGTTGCCATCGTCACTACTTTGGCATTGTTTTCCATCTTCATCAAACGAACCCCTAAGGTTGCCCGACCAGTTTGGGAAACAGTCGCTACATTGAAACGAATCAAGACGCCTTTATTGGTGATCACCATGATGTCTTCCTCACCGCTGACCGTCGTCAAGCCGGCTAATGGACCGTTTTTCGCCGTAATATTGGCTGTTTTGATCCCTTTTCCGCCACGACCTTTGATTGGGTATTCAGAGCCTTTGGTGCGTTTGCCATAGCCGTTCTCAGTGATGACCAAGACTTCACTGTCTTCTGTGATCACAGCGGCACCTACGACGTAGTCTCCATCTCTTAGACGAATACCTCGCACACCAGCAGCTGTTCGGCCCATATCCCGAACAAGGGCTTCTTTGAAAGTCACAGAGTAGCCATCGTGGGTGCCGATGATCACGACATCTTCGCCATGGGTTTCGATCACGTTAACCAACTCATCATTTTCCCGAAGACCGATCGCAATCAGACCATTGGCACGGATATTTGAAAAGGCCGTCACTGAGGTCCGTTTGACCACACCTAGACGCGTCGTGAAGAACAAGTAGCGTCCTTCTTGAGGCCCACCAGAAGCCGAAATGATCGCTTCGATCCGTTCGCTAGAATCGATCCCTAGCAGATTGATCACAGGGATACCTTTGGCTGCCCGACCATACTCAGGAATTTCATAGCCTTTGGCTTTGTAAACTTTCCCTTTATTGGTGAAGAACAGTAATGTGTCGTGAGTCGAACAAGAAATCAACGTCTTCACGAAGTCTTCATCGTGGATCCCCATTCCTTGAACGCCACGTCCGCCGCGACGTTGTGCACGGAATTCAGACTTAGCTACTCGTTTGATGTATCCATTGTTCGTCAAAGTAATGACGATTTCTTCTTCTTCGATCAAGTCTTCATCTTCAAGACTTAAGACTTCCCCAACCAATAATTCAGTCCGGCGATCATCGCCAAAGCGTTGGCCTAATTCTTGCAACTCCGTTTGGATGATCTCTAGGACTCGTTGTGGATTTGCTAAAATGTCTGTCAAATCAGCGATAAATTCTAACAAACCTTGGTACTCGTTTTCGATCTTGTCGCGTTCCAAACCGGTCAAGCGACGCAAACGCATATCTAAAATTGCTTGCGCTTGGCGATCGGACAATTTGAAGCGCTCCATCATGCTATTTTTTGCTTCATCATCAGAATTTGATGCCCGGATCAAAGCAATGATCTCATCGATATGATCCAATGCGATCCGTAACCCTTCTAAGATGTGGGCACGGGCTTCTGCTTTGTTTTTATCAAACTGTGTCCGACGAGTTACCACTTCTTGTTGATGCTCGATGTAATTTTCTAAAATTCGTTTCAAACTCAAAATCTTCGGCACGCCTTTTTCAATGGCTAACATATTAAAGCCAAAAGAAGATTGCAGTGCAGTCATTTTGTAGAGATTGTTTAAGATCACCGACGCACTGACGTCGCGACGAACGTCGATAACGATCCGCATGCCTTCACGAGACGATTCATCCCGCAGATCGGTGATTCCTTCGATCCGTTTGTCACGGTGCAGCTCAGAGATCCGCTCGATCAACTTCGCTTTATTGACCATATACGGCAATTCAGTCACTAAGATCCGTTCTTTACCGTTGGGCATTTCAGTCACTTCGACTTTTCCGCGAACAGTGATCGAACCTTTCCCTGTTTCATAGGCACGGCGAATACCGGATTTTCCCATGACGATCCCGCCGGTTGGGAAATCTGGTCCCGGCAGGACTTCCATCAATTCACTTGTCGTGACTTCTGGATTTTCCATCAATAGATCGATGGCTGCAATAACTTCATTCAAGTTATGAGGCGGGATATTGGTCGCCATCCCAACAGCGATCCCCGTCGTCCCGTTGACCAAAAGGTTCGGGAAGCGTGCTGGTAATACCGCTGGTTCTCGTTCTGTATCATCATAATTGCTTTGGAAATCAACAGTATCTTTGTTGATGTCCCGCAGCATCTCCATCGCCAGTTTGCTCATGCGGGCTTCGGTATACCGCATCGCAGCGGCACCGTCACCATCGACTGAGCCAAAGTTTCCGTGGCCATCGACTAACATGTAGCGATAGCTGAAGGGCTGTGCCATCCGCACCATTGATTCATAGATCGCACTGTCACCATGGGGATGGTATTTCCCCATGACATCGCCGACGATCCGGGCTGATTTTTTATGGGGCTTGTCTGGTGTGACCCCTAATTCATTCATTCCATATAAAATTCGGCGGTGAACCGGCTTTAAGCCATCCCGCACATCTGGTAAAGCCCTAGCAACAATTACACTCATTGCATAATCGATAAAGGACTCGCGCATTTCACTGGTCAGATTGACGTCATGAATATTTTGTTTTGCTTCTTCACTCAAGCTGTTTCCTCCTCTACGATTGGCTAGATGTCAAGATTTTTCACGTAGTGCGCGTTTTCTTCGATAAAGGCCCGTCTTGGTTCGACGCGATCCCCCATCAGCATTTCAAAAATTTGATCGGCTTCAATGGCATCATCTACGCTGACCCGCAGCATCATCCGATTGTCAGGATCCATCGTGGTTTCCCATAACTGGTGGTCATCCATTTCCCCTAGACCTTTGTATCGTTGAACTGTTGGTTTTGGTGTCGCAGGTAGTGATTCAATCGTATTTTTCAAATCTTGTTCGGCATTCTTGCCGGGTTGGATATAATGGATATTTTTCCCTTGTTTGACACCGTACAATGGCGGTTGTGCGATATAGACATAACCGGCTTCAACGATGGGACGCATATAACGATAGAACAGCGTCAAGAGTAGGGTCCGGATATGGGCACCATCGACATCGGCATCGGTCATGATGACTAGCTTGTGGTAACGGGCTTTTGCTACATCAAAATCAGCACCAAACCCGGTACCCATTGCCGTAAACAATGAACGGATCTCTTCGTTTGCTAAGATTTTGTCCATGCTGGCTTTTTCGACATTTAAAATCTTCCCACGGATCGGTAAGATCGCTTGGAATTCCCGACTGCGGCCTTGTTTTGCTGAACCGCCGGCAGAATCTCCTTCGACGATAAACAATTCGCATTTTTCTGGATCATTACTGGAACAGTCGGCTAATTTCCCAGGTAAGTTACTGATTTCTAACGCACCTTTTCGGCGAGTCATTTCCCGGGCACGTTTGGCTGCTTGACGGGCTTTTGATGCCAAAAGTCCTTTTTCCACGACTTGACGACCCACATTCGGGTTTTCCATCAAGAATTTCGTGAAATGTTCGGAAAAGAGACGATCGGTGACTGTCCGCACTTCGGAATTTCCTAATTTGGTTTTCGTTTGTCCCTCAAACTGAGGATCTGGATGCTTGATGGAGATAACCGCCGTCAAGCCTTCCCGAACATCTTCTCCGGTCAGGTTTTCGTCGTTTTCTTTCATCAATTTTGACTTGCGGGCGTAATCATTGATCACCCGGGTCAAGGCAGTCTTAAACCCGAATTCATGGGTTCCGCCTTCATAGGTATGGATGTTGTTGGCAAAACTTAGCAGGTTGCTATGGTAGCTATCGGTATATTGCATGGAGACTTCAACCGTGATTCCTTGTTGTTCTCCTTCTAAATAGATCGGATCTGGGAAAATCACTGTTTTACTCGCATTCAAATGCTCCACATAGCTCTTGATCCCGCCGTCGTAATGATATTCTTTCAAAACGGGTTTTTCTTCCCGTTTGTCTTCGATCGAGATTTTTAAACCACGGTTCAAGAAGGCTAATTCCCGAACCCGCGTCGCTAATTTATCAAAATTGAATTCCGTTGTTTCCGTAAAGATCTCTGGATCTGGAACAAAGTGGACGGTCGTTCCGTGGCGGTCGGTTTCATCGATCACTTTTAAGTCATCAACGACTGCTCCACGATGGTATTCTTGATAATACACTTTGCCTTCTTTATAGACTTTTACGTCTAAAGTCGTGGACAACGCATTAACGACGGAGGAACCTACCCCATGAAGTCCGCCGGAAACCTTGTAGCCGCCGCCGCCAAATTTCCCGCCGGCATGCAGGATCGTAAAGACGGTTTCTACCGCTGGACGGCCTGTCTTGGCTTGGATATCAACGGGGATCCCCCGACCGTCATCGACGACCGTAATACTATTATCTGGTTCAATGATCACTTGAATACTTGAGGCAAAGCCTGCTAGTGCTTCGTCGATCGAGTTATCGACGATTTCCCATACTAAGTGGTGCAAACCTTCTGAACTGGTAGAACCAATGTACATCCCAGGTCGTTTGCGGACGGCTTCTAGTCCTTCCAGCACTTGGATCTGACTGGCATCATAGGCTTTCGCACGTTCAACTAAGCTTTTTTCTTCTTCTGTCATTCAGTCTATTCTCCTTTAATATGTCCTTGCTCTACATAAAAAATCTCTGCTTCCACAGACATTTTGTCTTTTACATGTTCTAATGTCGTTGTTGTCAGAAAGGTCTGAACTTTTCCTTCAATGGTTTCCAATAAATGCAGTTGTCGGGAATCATCCAGCTCACTCATGACATCATCTAATAAAAGGACGGGATATTCCCCTGTTTCTTCTTTCATCAAATCAATTTCTGCCAATTTGACACTTAGGGCCGTTGTTCGCTGCTGTCCTTGCGAACCAAAGGTCTGAACATTTTTCTCATTGATCAAAAAATCCAGATCGTCTCGATGGGGGCCTGCCAACGTGACTTGCCGAAATCGTTCACGGTCTTTGACTTGTGCCAAGGCTTTGACAAATTGCTGTTGGATCTCCTCCAGCGAGGTCGCCTCACCGGGCACATTTGATAAATAGTCGATCTGCAAGGTTTCTTTTCCTTGGCTGATCTTTTGGTGCAGCTGATTTGCCCAATACGCCAAGCGCTGAACAAACCGTTGTCTGGCTAAAATGATTTTACTGCCGAAAGCCACCAGCTGTTCCGTCAAAACATCTAAATAGATCTCATCGGTCTGTTTTTTTTCATTCAGCTGTTTTAAGTATTGATTGCGCTGTTTCAAAACGGATTGGTATTGAACGAGATCATAGAGATAAATTGGATCGATCTGCCCAATTTCCATATCGAGAAATTTGCGGCGGACTTGGGGACTTCCTTTTACAAGGGAGAGGTCTTCTGGAGCAAATAAAATGACATTCAGCTGCCCTATGTAACTACTGAGCTTTTTTTGCTCAATGTGGTTTACTTTCGTTTTTCGTCCTTTTTTTGACAAAAACAGTTCTAACGGGATCGTTGAGCGTCCCCGACTGACACTGCCAGAGATCCGCGCACCTTCCGTGTCCCAACGGATAAGTTCTTGCTCGCTGGAGGTGCGGTGGCTTTTGGTCATCGCCAATACATAGATACTTTCTAAAATATTGGTTTTTCCTTGCGCATTTTCGCCTAAAAAAATGACCAGACCTTTCTCAAAAGTCAGTGTCAGCGAATCATAGTTCCGATAATTGCTTAAATGCAACTCATTCAGCCGCATCTGCGTCTTCCTTCTTCACCATAAAAAAAGTACCTTCATCAGGTAGCTCAACACGCATTCCCGCATACAATTTGCGCCCTCGTCGATTTTCCGGCTCGCCGTCGACAAAAACGGTGTGCTCTGCAAGGTACCATTTCGCTTGGCCGCCGCTGCTGATCACACTGACTTCTTTGAGCATTTGTCCAAGTGTCATATATTCCGTTTCTAACGGTATTTGCATTTTCATAATTCCCCTCAATTCTATCAAAGAGCGTTTAGCTCTATTATACTCTTTTTTTGCCAAGAAAACAAATTCATCGGCATATTTTTCATTCTCAGAAGACTTACTGCTTTTAGACAAAAAAGAAGCCAAAATAGAAAAAAGGGCTTAAAAACGATTTTAAGCCCTTTTAACTCATTTATTCATTTTCAGATGATTGTTTCAACTTTTTTCAAAAGACATGAAAAACTAGTTGGTGCGCACCGGTGTGATCAGCTGGATAAAGCTGCCTTTGCTCTCTGTTGGCTCCAACGTAAAGGGACGGATCGCTGAGATAAAGCGGATCACGATGCTGGTGTCACCAAATGCTCGTAGTGCAGCTTTCATATAATCAGGATTGAAAGAGATCTCTAATGGGTCGCCGGTCACTTTTTCAAAAGAAAGGTCTTCTTCCACTTTCCCGATTTCTGGTGAGTTTCCATATAAGACAACAGCTTCCTCGGAGATCGCCAAACGAACGATGTTGTTACGGCCTTCATGGGAAAGCAATGACGCCCGTTCGATAGCCTGTAACAATTCTGGCACAGAAAATTCAATTTCAGTATTGAAGCTTGAAGGGATCAGACGGTTGGTATCTGGGTAAGTTCCTTCCAATAAACGAGAATAGAATTTCATAGTTTTCGTTTGGAACAATACTTGGTTATCCATAATGCTGATTTGGATCGCTTCTTCTTCATCTGTTAAGGAACGAGAAAGTTCCGTTAGGCTTTTGCCGGGAATCACGATATTGAAGGCTGTTTCCCCGCTTTCCAAGGGAATCACCCGTTGACTCAAACGGTGTGAGTCCGTCGCAACAGCTAATAATTTTTGATTTTCTAAGACAAAGTGGACCCCAGTTAAGATTGGACGGCTTTCGTGTTGCGAAACCGCAAAGACCGTTTCACTAACAACCTTATTCAACACGTGCGCTGGAATCTCGATCGAATCTTGACTTTCGACAACTGGTAAATGTGGATAACTATCGGCATCCAAGCCGTTGACGGTAAAGTTAGCTTTTCCAGAAGTGATCGCTACTTGATTATTGTCTAAAACTTCTAACGTTAAGGTACTTTCAGGCAAACGACGAACGATTTCGCTGAAGAAACGTGCTTGTAAAACGATTGCTCCTGTTTTTTCGATTTGCATTTGCGCTTTTTCGTTTTCCACACTTAAAAAAGTTTCAATGGAAATATCGGCATTGCTCCCAGTCATGGTCAATCCTTTTTCTGAAAGGGACAATTTTACTCCGGTTAAGATCGGGATGGTGGTTTTGGTTGAAATCGCCCGTTGGACAGTTTGTAATTCTTGCATGAACTCTGTTCGGTTTAAAGTTAGCTTCATAGCGATACTCCTTTAATTTATAGTTATTAAATAAAAGTAATAGTAGTAATAGGCTTGTTAGTAATGTGGATAACTCGAGAAAAGAGTGATTAGACTAACGAAAATGCCTGTGAATAACTTGTGGACAACTTTTTTGGTTCTTCTTTTCTTATCCACAGATCAGCTGAAGAGAATTTGTTTGATTTCAGCGATCTCATTTTTGATCGTGGGATCTGTTTCGACTAAATGCTGAATTTTTTCATGGGCATGAATGACCGTGGTATGGTCTTTGCCACCAAATTCGCCACCGATTTTTGGTAAAGAACTATCGGTCAATTCTCGAGAGAGATACATCGCGATCTGCCGTGGGACAACGATGCCTTTGACCCGTTTTTTCCCTTTTAGATCATTGACATGAATGTGATAGTATTTTGCGACTTCTTCTTGGATCTGCAAAATCGAAACTTGGGTCGAGCCATGGCTTGATTTCAAGGCTTTGATGGCTTCAGCTGCCAAGCTCGTTGTAATGTCTGAGTTTTGCATCGTAGCAAAAGCTTGCACCCGCACGAGTGCTCCTTCAAGTTCCCGGATATTTGAATCGATCTGTCCAGCGATATAACTTAGCGTATCGTCGGGGATCTCCAAGCGTTCGGCTTCGGCTTTTTTCCGCAAAATCGCAGTCCGCGTCTCTAGATCCGGCGGGGTGATATCAACGGACAAGCCCCAAGCAAAACGGGAAACCAAACGTTCTGGTAAAGTCGGGATCTCATTTGGCAAACGATCACTTGTGAGGACGATCTGTTTATTATTGCGATACAGTTCTTCGAAGGTATTAAAGAATTCTTCTTGGGTTCCTTCTTTATTGACTAAGAATTGAATATCATCCACCAGCAAAAGATCAACATTGCGGTATTCGTTTCGAAAATCTTCCATTTTGTTCTTTTGAATAGAAGTAATGAAATCATTGGTGAAATTTTCACTACTAACATACTTGATTTTGGCATTGGGACGTTTCAGCAACATTTGATGACCGATCGCATGCATCAAGTGGGTTTTCCCTAAACCAACGCCACCATAGAAGAACAGCGGATTATAAATAGACCCAGGATCTTCTGCAACAACTAAAGCAGCAGCGTGGGCCATCTGATTGCCTTTCCCGATGACAAAGGTATCAAATGTGTATTTTTCATTTAAGATCGATTTCGGCGGCCGCTCGTTTTCTTTTGCAGCTGTTTGAATAGTAGAAGGGGCTGTTTTTAAAGCTTCTGCTTCTTCGACAGTCACAAAACTAGGAATCAATTCTTCACCAGTTTTCATAAATCCCATTTCAACAATTTTGGCAGCTAGATTTTTTTCCCAATAAGATTTATGAAGATCGCTGGGTACTTCGATCAGCAGCTGATTTTTTTCAAACGACAAGACATTGGCAGTCTCGATCCAAGCACTATAACTGGCCGGATTCAGCTCTTCTTTAAAGGAACGTTGAAGATCTTGCCAAATAGAATCAGCAGATGGCAT